>NZ_OZ183799.1:0-3689843 GCF_964265005.1 Burkholderia crassaminum
GTGATGCAGGCGTCCGAAGCACGCTCGCACGACCGCTTCGGGCCTTGTTGCGCCACCGCGACAAGGGCGCCGGCGAGCCGCGCTGTGCACGCAAAAAACGACAGTTACTTGATGAACGATTTCTGGCAACACTGTTCCGCACTGCTGGAGCGCGAGCTGACGCCCCAGCAGTACGTGACGTGGATCAAACCCTTGGCCCCGGTGGCCTTCGATGCGTCGGCGAACACGCTGTCCATCGCCGCGCCGAACCGTTTCAAGCTGGACTGGGTCAAGAGCCAGTTTTCGGGACGGATCTCCGATCTGGCCCGAGATTTCTGGAATGCGCCGATCGAAGTCCAGTTCGTCCTCGATCCCAAGGCAGGCATGCGCAGCGCAGCGCCCGCGACCGGCGCCGCACCAGCTGCCCCGCGCGCGCCGCTGGCCCCGAGCGGCCCGGCCGCGACGGTCGCCGCGATCGCCGCCAACCTCGCCGCGAATGCCGCTGCTGCGCCGGCCAATGTGCCGATGGCGCCGTCTGCGGCCGCCGCGCACCACCTGAACGCCGACGACGCCGACATCGACCTGCCAAGCCTGCCCGCGCACGAAGCGGCCGCCGGCCGCCGTACGTGGCGACCGGGCTCGGGCGCCGCGCCCGCCGCCGGCGGTGAAGCCGATTCGATGTACGAACGTTCGAAGCTGAACCCCGTGCTCACGTTCGACAACTTCGTGACCGGTAAGGCGAACCAGCTCGCGCGCGCCGCCGCGATCCAGGTCGCGGACAACCCCGGCATCTCGTACAACCCGCTGTTCCTGTACGGCGGCGTCGGCCTCGGCAAGACCCACCTGATCCACGCGATCGGCAATCAGCTGCTGCTCGACAAGGCCGGCGCGCGGATCCGCTACATCCATGCGGAACAGTACGTGTCCGACGTGGTGAAGGCGTACCAGCGCAAGGCGTTCGACGACTTCAAGCGCTACTACCACTCGCTCGACCTGCTGCTGATCGACGATATCCAGTTCTTCTCCGGCAAGTCGCGCACGCAAGAGGAATTCTTCTACGCGTTCGAAGCGCTGGTCGCGAACAAGGCGCAGGTGATCATCACCAGCGACACGTACCCGAAGGAAATCTCGGGCATCGACGATCGCCTGATCTCGCGCTTCGACTCGGGCCTCACCGTCGCGATCGAGCCGCCCGAACTGGAGATGCGCGTCGCGATCCTGATGCGCAAGGCGCAGTCGGAAGGCGTGAACCTGTCGGAAGACGTCGCGTTCTTCGTCGCGAAGCACCTGCGCTCGAACGTTCGCGAGCTCGAAGGCGCGCTGCGCAAGATCCTCGCGTATTCGAAGTTCCACGGCCGCGAGATCTCGATCGAGCTGACCAAGGAAGCGCTGAAGGACCTGCTGACCGTGCAGAACCGGCAGATTTCGGTCGAGAACATCCAGAAGACCGTCGCCGACTTCTACAACATCAAGGTCGCCGACATGTATTCGAAGAAGCGCCCCGCGAACATCGCGCGGCCGCGGCAGATCGCGATGTATCTCGCGAAGGAACTCACGCAGAAGAGCCTGCCGGAAATCGGCGAGCTGTTCGGCGGGCGCGATCACACCACCGTGCTGCACGCGGTGCGCAAGATCGCCGACGAGCGCAGCAAGGACGCGCAGCTCAACCACGAGCTGCACGTGCTGGAACAGACGCTGAAGGGCTGAGCGCGCGGCGCGCTTGATAATTCGGCCTCCGCCCCAATTTAAGGGGGGCGGTTCGGTTTTGAGGCACAATACTGGTTTGACCGCCCCGGTGGTGGCGGGCCAAGAGCCCGGCCGGCGGGGCGCTGCGAGGCTGCTGCGCTGCAGGCCGTTACTCAACGAAGGAACTCTATGCAACTGGTCAAGACCGAACGAGACACCCTCCTCAGGCCGCTGCAAACGGTCAGCGGCATCGTCGAACGCCGCCATACGTTGCCGATCCTTGCCAACCTGCTGATCACCAAGAACGGCCCGGACGTTTCGTTCCTGTCGACCGACCTGGAGCTGCAGATCACCACGCGCGCCGATTTCGGCGTCGGCGGCGACCAGGTCGCGACCACCGTCGCGGCACGCAAGCTGCTCGACATCCTGCGCGCGATGCCTGACGGCCAGGTCACGCTGTCGCTCGCCGACAAGCGCCTCACCGTTCAATCGGGCAAGAGCCGTTTCGCGCTGCAGACGCTGGCGGCCGACGAGTTCCCGACCGTCGCGCAGGCGAAGGATTTCGGCGCGACCCTGACCGTCCCGCAGAAGTCGTTCCGCCAGCTGCTCGGCATGGTCCACTTCGCGATGGCGCAGCAGGACATCCGCTACTACCTGAACGGCATGCTGCTCGTCGTCGACGGCGACCAGCTGATGGCCGTGGCCACCGACGGCCACCGCCTCGCGTTCTCGTCGATGAAGCTCGAAGGCGGCACGTTCGGCCGCCAGGAAGTCATCGTGCCGCGCAAGACGATTCTCGAGCTGCAGCGCCTGCTCGAAGACATCGACGACACCGTCACCATCGACATCGCGCAAACCCAGGCCAAGTTCACGTTCGGCCAGGTCGAGCTCGTGTCGAAACTCGTCGAGGGCAAGTTCCCCGACTTCCAGCGCGTGATCCCGAAGGCGCACAAGAACACGTTCGAGATCGGCCGTGAAGAACTGCAGCGCTCGCTGCAGCGCGCGGCCATCCTGACCTCGGACAAGTTCAAGGGCGTGCGCTGCATCATCGCGCCGGGTCAGCTGAAGATCATGTCGACCAACGCCGATCAGGAAGAGGCGCAGGAAGAACTGGAAATCGCTTACCAGGGCGATACCGTCGACATCGGCTTCAACGTCACGTATCTGCTCGACGTGCTCGCGAACCTGAAGGTCGACACCGTGCAGGTGAGCCTCGGCGACGCCAGCTCGAGCGCGCTGATCACGGTGCCCGAGAACGAAGAGTTCAAGTATGTCGTGATGCCGATGCGCATCTGACGCGCACGACATCAAGACACACACCAGGGGGCGGCAAGCCCCTTTGGCGTTTTTATGGCGAACCGACAACCCGTCCTTTCGGTGCCTGACCGGCACCGTGGACGAGCCAGGAAACTGGAGCGGCCCGGCGATTTCTCGCTGAAACGCACCGCGCCGCCACTAGAGTGGCCTCGCAGAACCGGAAGATATCCATGAGTGAACAGCACAATACGCAACCCGATAACAGCAGCTACGGCGCCTCGTCGATCCAGATCCTCGAAGGTCTGGAAGCGGTGCGCAAGCGCCCCGGGATGTACATCGGCGACACGTCGGACGGCACCGGTCTGCATCACCTCGTGTTCGAGGTGCTCGACAACTCGATCGACGAAGCGCTGGCCGGGTACTGCAACGACATCCACGTGACGATTCACGCCGACAACTCGATTTCCGTGACCGACAACGGCCGCGGGATTCCGACCGACGTGAAGATGAACGACAAGCACGAGCCGAAGCGCAGTGCGGCTGAAATCGTGATGACGGAGCTGCATGCCGGCGGCAAGTTCGACCAGAACAGCTACAAGGTGTCCGGCGGCCTGCACGGCGTGGGCGTGTCGTGCGTGAACGCGCTGTCGAGCTGGCTGCGCCTCACGGTGCGCCGCGACGGCAAGAAGCGTTTCATGGAGTTCCACCGCGGCGTCGCGCAGGATCGCGTGCTCGAGACGGTGGACGGCGTGGAAGTGTCGCCGATGCTCGTGACGGGTGACACCGAGAACCGCGGCACCGAAGTGCACTTCATGGCCGATCCGACCATTTTCGGCACGGTCGAGTATCACTACGACATCCTCGCGAAGCGGATGCGTGAACTCTCGTTCCTGAACAACGGCGTGCGGATTCGTCTCACGGACCTGCGTTCGGGCAAGGAAGACGATTTCGCGTTCGCCGGCGGTGTGAAGGGCTTCGTCGAATACATCAACAAGACCAAGACCAATCTGCACCCGACGATTTTCTTCGCCACCGGCGAGAAAGATAACGTGGGCGTCGAAGTCGCGATGCAGTGGAACGACAGCTACAACGAAAACGTGCTGTGCTTCACGAACAACATTCCGCAGCGCGACGGCGGCACGCACCTGACCGGCCTGCGGGCCGCGATGACGCGCGTCATCAACAAGTACATCACCGACAACGAAATCGCGAAGAAGGCGAAGGTCGAGACGACCGGCGACGACATGCGTGAAGGGCTGTCGTGCGTGCTGTCCGTGAAGGTGCCGGAGCCGAAGTTCAGCTCGCAGACGAAGGACAAGCTGGTTTCTTCTGAGGTTCGTGCGCCGGTTGAGGAAGTTGTGGCGAAGGCGCTGGAAGAATTCCTTTTGGAAACGCCGATCGACGCGAAGATCATCTGCGGGAAGATCGTTGAGGCGGCTCGTGCGCGGGATGCTGCGCGGAAGGCGCGGGAAATGACGCGCCGCAAGGGTGTGCTCGACGGCGTCGGCCTGCCGGGCAAGCTCGCGGACTGCCAGGAGAAAGACCCGGCGAAGTGCGAAATCTACATCGTCGAGGGTGACTCGGCAGGTGGCTCGGCGAAGCAAGGGCGTGACCGGAAGTTCCAGGCCATTCTGCCGCTGCGCGGCAAGGTGCTGAACGTCGAGAAGGCGCGTTACGACAAGCTGCTGTCGTCGGAACAGATCGTGACGCTCGTGACCGCGCTTGGGTGCGGCATCGGCAAGGAAGACTACAACCTCGACAAGCTGCGCTATCACCGCATCATCATCATGACCGATGCGGACGTCGACGGTGCGCACATCCGGACGCTGCTCCTCACGTTCCTGTATCGCCAGATGCCGGACATGATCGAGCGCGGGTATGTGTATATCGCGCAGCCCCCGCTTTACAAGATCAAGGCGGGCAAGGACGAACGGTATCTGAAGGATGATGTCGAGCTCAACGCGCATATGCTGCGGTTGGCGCTGCAGGGGTCGGAGCTGGTGCCGGGTGAAAATGCGGCGGCGATTTCGGGCGATGCGCTTGGGGAGCTGGCGCGGTCGTATCTGCTGTCGAAGAGCGTGATCGAGCGGTTGAGCCGGTTGTATGACCCGGCCGCGCTGGAAGCGGTCATGGACGGGGTGGTGATCGATCTCTCCAACGAGGCTTCGACCGAAGCTTCGGCGAAGGCTCTTCACACTGCGTTGCATGATGAAGCGCTGAAGAACGAAGTGCGCGTGGTGCCTTCGTATGATCCGGTTCGCGAACAGCGGTCGCTGCATGTCGAACGCACCCATCACGGCAACGTGCGGGTTTCGGTCATCGACCAGGAATTCCAGCACACGGCGGATTATCAGCAGCTCGTGGCCACCGCGAATACGTTCACGGGGCTTATTGGGGAAGGTGCTGTTATCAAGCGTGGTGAGCGCAGCATGGCTGTTAGCGACTTCAAGAGCGCGATGAAGTGGCTGCTGGCGGATGCCGAGCGGAACGTGTCGAAGCAGCGGTATAAGGGGCTGGGGGAGATGAACCCCGGGCAGCTGTGGGAAACGACGATGGATCCGACGGTGCGGCGTCTGCTGCGTGTGCAGATCGAGGACGCGATTGCTGCGGATGGGATCTTTACTACGCTCATGGGGGATGATGTCGAGCCGCGGCGGGCGTTTATTGAGAGCAATGCGTTGCGGGCGGGGAATATTGACGTTTGATTCAACCGGATGCAGCCGTAGGGCGCCAGAGGAGAAACTCATCCCCCATTGATGACTCGTTCTTTGTCGGTCCGACTACCTGTCAGATCGAGTTCCGGCTAATACAGGTCACCTGATTCGCCACCATACTTTTCCGAGGCAAATTCAAGGGCTTAGCTCAAGCTAAGCCCTTTTTTTGCGCGAATCGGCCGGCTTTGCTGCATTTCCCTGCCTGGCGCCGTCAGCGACGGCGAGCCATTTGTCCTCAATCCTTGACCGCCACCCGAGTCGCCCCACCATGCTGGGTAACCCGAGGTCTGCACCGAAGCTTGACGGCCCCCTTAGAGAATGACTCATCGGTTGCCTTGCTTGACCAGACGTAGGCCTCCCCAGCTTTAAGGAGGGCCATGCGCTCCGGGGTCAGGTTGGCAAGCGCAGCGTTGGCCTTCT
Source organism: Burkholderia crassaminum (assembly GCF_964265005.1). Lineage (NCBI taxonomy): Bacteria > Pseudomonadati > Pseudomonadota > Betaproteobacteria > Burkholderiales > Burkholderiaceae > Burkholderia > Burkholderia crassaminum. The sequence continues at coordinate 6,057 of NZ_OZ183799.1, forward strand.
GAATGTGCTTCAGCCAAGCAGGCGAGTTGAACTTATGCATGATGATCTGGCTGGACAGCTCGATCAGACTCACTGGCACAGACGGCGGGTCTTGGCTCGCGACCATGATGCTGACGCCCTTGTGCCGCATCTCTCGTACCACCTCGATAAGTCCAGCCACCAGGTCAGGACTCTCGATGTACTTGTGTGCCTCATCGAACACCACCAGCTTGTTGAAGCTGCGTCCATCGATCCGTGCATCGGCAAACAATTGGAGGAGCACGACGAACAGTCCGAGTGCTTCGTCCTTCTCGATGAATTCGTCTCGAAGGTCCACGATGATCAGTCGCCCAGGCTTCACCACATCGGTGAGCGAGGTGGCGTCGTTGATGTACTCGGCGGCCAAGTCGAGGCGCATCCGAGCTAGTTCCTTGAGGTGATCGGGAATCGATGAAGCATCAATGCCTGCGCGCAAGCCCTCAAGGGTGATGTCATCGCGCATCGCCTTCATGATGCGCATGATCTGGCGGATATAGGTGGCCTGATTGCCCACCGCACCCATCAAGAATTTCCAGTGCGACGCCTTCAGCTCCGATGCAGAAAATTGCAAAGGCTGCACCTCGATATTCGGGTACTCCCCCTGCCGCTCTTCGATCTTGTCTGCTGGCACGAGGAGCAGGACATCTGCGAGCGCCTTCGGCTCAGCACCATAGACCTCTTTCAGCGCCCGGACCTGGTCTTCCACACAGTTTGCGCCCACCATCGACGTGAACTCGGGCTTGTAGTCCATGGTCGGGCTGTAGTGGAAGATCACCGTGGACAGCGGTTCGGGCAAGCAATTGATACCAGGGATCGCCAGTGAGGCCATCTCTGCAACGCTGCCCAAGGTGTAACTCTTGCCGCCGCCCTGAACACCGAACAGGCTGATGGTGTGGGTTTGATTGAGGTCCAGCGCCACCTTGCGCCCCGATACCTCGCCAAGCAGGCCGTACTGTGGCGTTGCCCCGGTCGCGCCAAGCATGATGTCGTAGGCAATGCGGCCATTGGGAGTCGCGCCTTCTTGTGAAAGAGAACGCACAGCAGAACTACCCTCAGGCTCGACCACTTCTTCAGCCTGAGCTGACACCGGTACTTGCGTCGAGATCGAAGCCGGAACCGGCTCGTCCGATGGCGATGGCGTTGGTTCAGCTGCGACGGTTGGAGGCTGAGCGCCTGCGATCGGCCGAGGGGTTACCTGCAGTGCGTATTCAGGTTCCGGCTCACGTGCCTGCAAGCTAGGAGCAACCTCGCGCCGCTGGTAGGCAACTCGTGGGTTGTCGTCCCATGCGAGCGTTCGATCACGCGGCGGGCTGAGGAAGGCTGCTGTCTCAAAGGTGGGTACGGCAGGCGCCAACTCCCTGCGGCGCAACAGTTCCTGCGTGACTTCGCGTGCCGTATCAGCAGAGCGGACGAACTGGACGCTGGCAACGCTCTCAGTGTCGGTCACGGCCGACTCCACCAGCTGTCGGATCAGGTCGCTACCGATACGATAGAATTCGATACCATTTTCGTGCTCGGCTGGCTCGGTTCCCGGTTTGCTGAAGTCGAAGACCACGGCGCTTCGAGTGAACTTTAGCGTGTAGGAGCGCTCATCCAGGCGTCGCAAGAAGTAATGCGCTTCTTCGACCGCCTCGGGCAAGACTACGCCGTAGCGCTCTGATCGATCCAAATAAAAGCCGAGCAACGCCGCCAGATCACGATTCTTGATCGGGCGGTCTGGACGATCCACCTCAGCTCGCTTCGGGTCAAAGTGGTAGGCGAGAACATCTTCCGTTTGTGCGATTTGCTCGGCAATAGACGCCTTCAGCTGGGCGTAGGCAGCCACATCACCAACCTGGCTATAGCACTTCACCTCGACCAAACGGCAAGTCACCTCTTGGCTTGATGGGTCGAGATCAAACAGCGCAAGATCCGTTCTGCGGAAGCTGACCTCATCCCCCATCTCTTCGGCAGTTTGACGTAGCGCCTTGTACAGCTCCAAATGCGCGTCTAACGGCACCACAACCTGGTTTTGGAAAACGCCTTGATGTTCGAGGAATAGCCTCGAGAGTGCGAGCCCCATCGCCTCGGCTCGTTGCGACGACGAGGACAACAACTTCAGGGCCAAACGACCGGAAAGCGAGCGAAGCTGATCCAGCATCACCAAGGCATGGCGACCTGTATTTGGCAGACCATACTCGCTCAAGATGGGCACCAGCAAAGCCTCAAGCTCGGCCACAGATCGCGAAGTGATTGCCAAGCGATGGCTCATCGCGTTCGCCATATCGGGCGAGTGGTCAATCAGATAGTCTGGCCGCGTGGGGTGCCGCCGATGATCAAAGAACTCGATGCCGAGGTTCCTATCAATCGTGAATACCCAATCACTCACCTCGTGCACCTGATGGAGCATTGCGCGCTCGTCGGCTGACAAGCTCAACGCAACCACAGGGCGGGCGTGCGGCAGGTACTGGCTACGTGCGACGGTCGCCACGGCTACCGATACTGCACGGGAGATGCTGCCTATCAAGTCGGACAGTGCCTCAGCCCCCTCCAGAGGCTGTGCAACACCGTGTAGCGGGCGACGAAGCCAGGTGATGGACTGTTCGTCTTCCAGATAGTCCACCTCAAAGGGCTGAACCAGACCATGGACAAAGGAAGAGTCGTCGCTGTCATCGACATCTACGGCTCGAATTTCCTCAGCCGGGAACAGGTCGAACAAGAACGACAAATGCGCCGCGTGCAAATCCGGGGCGTCGCGGAACTCCTTGATCGCCCGGATGGCCAATCGCAGCTTCGGGTGCAGATGACTATCGGTCGGCGTTGAGAACGCATCCGCCTCCTTCGCATTGGTTCCAGAGTCTGGCGACAAAAGTTCGAGCAACGCTTCCCCCGTCGATGGGGCAGCCGGGTCAAGCACGAACAGCCTAATGTCGTACCGCAGATCAGCAAACTCCGGATTTCGCTGGAGTGCCAGCAACACTTCGGCCAATGCCCCTGCTCGCCCTGCGTTGAAGGCGTTGACCGTCAGGGTCTCGACATACGGGTGCTGAACGAGATAACGCCGCACGCGCGCGGCCAGATACGTGCTATCAATGGTCGCACCGCCGATTGCAGGCTCCGGCAGTCCGAGCGCTGCGCACACCTCTCCGATCAATCCACGAGGGTCTTTCTCGTCGGTTGCTGCGTACAACGACCAGAATGGATTGATGTTGTCGACCGCCAGCGCTGTCCGTCCCAGCTCTTCACCGAAGGGAACCACAGGGGGAAAAGCTGCTGGTGCAAGCTGCTTGATCACCGCGTCACGGGTAGGGACCACGAACTCCTTGCGGCTCGACCGACTCTGCTCCATCCAGGTCTGCCCGAGATAGCTCCAGGCGACATGCCAGTTGGCACGCAGTGGATGCGTCGGCCCCAACAGAACAGCATCTCGTCGCCTACCTTGGTAGTCCTCCAACACCAGTGCAACTGAATCGATGGTGAGCGCACACCGCAGCTCATCTATAGCTTGCCGTGCAACGGCCGCATCAGTTGAGCTGGAGCGCACTAGCACAGTGTCAATCCAAGCCAAGTAGGCGGCGGCATAGTGTTGAGCAGGCTCCTGCAGGTGCAGGAGGTCGCTGGCCTGCATTATTAGTCGCTGATCACCCTGCAGTACGGCTGCGAAGAAGGCTGCTCGTACCTCCCTGAACCGTGCCACCTCGTCGGTTACCGGCCACTTAAACGATGTCGTAGAGCGTGTGGCAACACCGGACGCGCAGACCGAGAGTCTCAGACGGTTGAGGCCATCCGGATCATCAAGAAATGCACGCTCCAAGTTTGCCAACAGACCCGACACGAGGACGTTTGCCTTCCCTTCTTTGCCCAGGCGAATCTCCAAGGTCTCACCGCTGGTCGCTGCCTTGCTGCTTCGCTCCACCCACCCACAACCCGTGACCGAAACGGAACCAGGGTCTCGGTCCTGAGCAACGGCAGCAAAACGTGCGCGTAGCAACGCGTGTATCAAACTCACCTCGCGCGGCACGGCACGTTGTGGTGGCTCTACCTCGACCTCATCGTCGGTGACCACATAGAAGAGATCGCTCTCGTTGGGATTGGCATGCGTCTCCGATGCGTCACCATTGAAGCGCACAGGATTGCCTTCTCCGTCAGCGAGTGGAATGCGGTCACCGTCTTCGGTTTCCGCATATACGCGCACGTAGTGCCAGCCTTCCTCCCAGTCAATCTTGCCAATCGAGGAGAAAGCTATCACACCTGAATCCGTACTCTTGGCCCACGCAGCTTTACGCCGACGCAACCCGGTTGGTCCGTTATCGCGCGATACGACCTCCGCCACAAACCGGGACAAGCCCTCCACCTTTGAGGGTACGGGGTCAACGCGGAAAGACACACTGAATTTCTTGAGTCCAGTTTTCGAGATGGGCAACACCTTATGCCCGATCAGCTCTGCCAAGCGTGGGTTGTCATTGTCATCCTTCACCACTGGAAGGTCCGGAAGGACGACATCACCGATGTAGATGGCATCAGGGTTGACGCCCCCGTCCTCAAACAACCACTTGTCGAACGCTAGGCGCCAGTTCACACGGTCGCGGACAATTGCCTGAGTCCAATCCCTGGGATTGGCAACGCCGACTCGCGAAAAGAACTCCCCCAGTTGCTTGCAGAAAACGGGATCGAGCAAGCCCAGCTCCAGGACACGAACACGCTCGGTCTTCGTAGACCAAGTGATTCGCTCGACACACTCCCGGTTGCGAGCCACCCGCGCAGGCGCGCGTTCGGCCTGCTGGAACAGCTCAAAGTCGGGTACCAGAGCCAACTCAAACAGCGCGGCTCCCATGGCATCAGGATCAAATTCGTTGACTTGGCAGGTGAGCAAATACCGCGCCATGGCAGCATCATCTGCATAGCGCCAGCGGGACTCCCTCCGACTCAACTCGCTCAAGCTCGCTTCTACGGCAACACGCAAATTGGCCGGCACCTGCGCGATCAGCTGCGCGTACAGTTCGGCGTAGGCGCCGTCAATCGCGACCTCTTCAAACGTCGCAACACCGAAGGAGTCTTCCGCCGACGCGCGCAGATCGTTCGGCACGAACACAAGCAGCGGAGGCCGAGGTTCATCGTTAGCCAGAGGGTTCCGCAACTCAACTAGTTTTGTACTGCTAACCGCCAAGTCCGGCGCCAAGGCACGCAGGCTGTCGTCCGCCAAAACCACGACATTGGCAGACGGCACAGCAGCCCGCAGGCCACCGGCCAGGCGAATCATCAGCTCGCGGTCCAAGTCCGTGACCCGCATGCAATGCCCAAGGTCGCGGGCGGCAAGCAGCAGGGACAACCTTGGCAGCAGGACTGATTCCAGCGCAGCATTCAGTTCCTGGTTGGTGAGTTCACGCAGTCCTTGGCTCATGCGCGCACTCCTTCGGCTCGTTCTGCAATCGTGTAGCGCGGCACAACTGTCTGGGTCACATAGGCATCGGAAAGGTCTCGATAGAAACCGATCTCACGGAGACGCCCAGTGAAAGCCTGCACATTGCTCCGCAAAGCTTTACGCTCGTCGATGGTCGGTGTGCTGAAGCCTTCACCTGGGGGCAATTGGTCGATGTAGAGCCCATAGCGCTCACGTAGGAAGGACAGCAGATCATCGATCCGCATTTCCCCGGTGAAATAGCCCTGATCCCCCCCTGGCCGCAAAACCGCAATCTGCAGAAGCACTTCCAGCAAGCGGCTCTCCAGCGCAAATCGCCGAGGGGCGTTGCGTGCACGGGTTTGCGCTAGTAACGCGCCAGACTTGTTCTTCAACATCGTCGCGTCCAGCGATTCAATGATGTACTTCCGATGGAAGGCGCCACGCAGGGCCACCAGAATCTCGATGTAGGTCTCAAAATCAGAGAGCCCCATTTTGGTGATGGCCTCGACGTCAGCGTCCAATCCCGCGTCTCCTTCGGACAGGGATTCCAGGAGCCCGGCCAAGCGCTCGCCGAAAAACTTGTCCCGCTCTTCCGCAAAGGGCTCGCCCTGCAGTCCGTACAGCTCACCCACCGAAAACACCGAGTTCAAGGGGCGGATCAGCTTGCCGCGCCGAACGAGGTGCTCCGAGAACTCGTCCAGCTTTTTGGCGACGAAGTACGCACGGACGAAACCTGGGATGCGCCGGTAGTACCCATCTGCGCTGCGCTCAGCCAGCGCAGCAGTAGCGGACTCCGCGCTACCCGATAGGTCAACGAACAGGCCGAGCTTGTAAGGGCAGTCCCCCTGAGGTTCGCGTTGCTCGCGTGGCTTCATCGGACACACCGATTCGGCACACAGCGAATTCGCTCCCTCCAGCTTCTGCCAGGCGGGCAGCAGCTTCAGCAGGCGAAGGTGATACAGCGCCAAGTGGAACGACAGCAACACCTTCAGATATTCCACCATCACCGAGCGCGGCATGTACTTCTTGTAGAACAGCAGTCGCTGGATGTCCTCAGCCATCAGATCGGCCGATCCGATACACACCGGCGCGAACCGATCACCGCCCGCGCGCGTGTCTGCCGTGTCCTTCCGCTGAGACAAGAAGTGCAACAGCGTGGCCGTCTCGATGTCCGTAAGTGCTTTGTCGTTCAACTCACGCGTGAGCTTGTCGAAACCATCGAAGAAGAAACCCTTCAGATGCTCGATGGCCTTGTGGCCAGCAAGGTGACGTGCGTGGTGCAGCATCTGATAGAGATGCTGAGCCGCACCATAGTCGCGCGAATGTTTCGGGTTGCGAAAACGGTAGGTGTAGCCATGCAGGGGGCGCGGGCCAGCCACAGCCGCGTTCTTCTTTCCCCGGTTCACAATGTCCATCAGGTGCGTTTCCACCCAACGCTCCACCATGTCTCGGTGCTGCGTGAAGCCCAAGAACTTGTCGCTGGCGTCGAGGATGTCATCGACGAACTTGTCCACGGTCAGCTCACGCTTATCGCGAAAGACGCTCGGATAGCCGCCATGCTCCAGGCGCTCGAACAGACCCGTGAGCACTCGGTCCATCTCGATGGTCTTGAAGTCGAGATAGCTGATTTTCGGGAGTCGGAACTCCCTGTCCTTCTTCTGCAATGCCATCAATTCCCCCTGACGCCGTTTTCTTCGGCTTCTTCTTGACGCACGCCCGACACCGGTCCCTTCAGTAAGCGCATCTCCACACAACCATCGTCATGGCGAGCCAGGCGATAGAAGTCGTGCCCGGTTGTAGTCAGCAGGATTTCCCGGTAGGGCTGCGCGTTCAGGCTGTTCTTGAAAACGCCGAGGCAGAGATAGAAGCCTTGCATTTCCTCGACGCTAGGCCGGTAGCCTTCATTCAAGCGCATCAACATCTCGAACACGTCGAGGTTGATGATCAACTCACTCGCGATGGCGCCGGCACCTAGGCCCTGGAACTTCAGCAGCAGGCCTGTCGGCAGGTGCTCAACGAAACGAGCCTTGGCCGCAAAGTCTTGCACCTGAAGCCCAAAACCCTCGACAGGGAAAAGGCGGTAGCTACGCACCGTCCCGTGCTCGACCTGTCGCAATTGCAATGCCAAGCTGGCACCCAGCCGCTCTGGACGTTGCAGACCCTCACCTCGGTTGATTGCATGCAGGATTTCGCTCGTGAGTTCGTCAAGGGGCGTTATCCCTCGAACGATTTCCACCATGCGCTTGGCTGAGCGATACGGCAGCATCTTTTCCCAGCTGGTGTCGCGCCTTTCGAAGAAGTGCTTGCGGCGAGCCATGGCCACATACTCACGGTGCTTACGCGCTCGTTGACGGATCGACGAATCCGACACTCCACGCGGCAGGTCACCGAACAGGCGCTTCAACACCTCGAAGTCGAACTGCCCCCGGCGCTCAAATCGGAACAAGGCCCGGTCATCGGGCTGAACAAAGTCCAACCCTCGATCAAAGCGTGGGTCTTCCTGCTTGCCCACATCGAGATCGCTCAGCAGCGTGAGCAATCGATCCGAGGTGGCTTGCCCGCCACCCATCCAGCTGTTGAAGTAGAAGCTACGTGCCACTTCATCGTGCTTCCCGGCCACGTACAACGCATGAATCTCGCCACAGTCGCGGCTGCCAATCAGCATGAAGGACAGGGCCGAGCGCAGATCCCGCATCGTGATGTGCAAGCGCCCTCGCAGGTGCGCCATGGTGTACAGAGTCTTGAGACGTTCCAGCAAGCGTGGACCAGCGATCTCATCCTGGAAGCTGCGCACATTGTGCAAGGCGTAGCAGCTGTCCTTCAAGTCACACCGTTCGCAAGCGGACCAGTTCTCGGGCCGCACGATGCTTCGCAGCATGCGCTCCAGAATCGAACCGCCTTCAGCGTCGGCCACGACGCTACGCAGGTTCAAGTTCACCACCGCCACGCCAGACTCAGCTGCACCGGTTGAGAAAGCACGCCGAACCAGCGCGGCGAGCGCAGGGAAGTCTCGCTCATGGGTCGCGAGGAAGTCCACCAACCGGCCTTCATTGATCGCGATCAGCCGCGTTTCTTGTGGCTTCCATGCTTTAGCGTCACCGCCATTGAACGGGACCAAGAAGTCCAACAGGACCTGGTTGTTGTCCTTGTTGCCCTCGTCCTGGCTACCGTCATAGTTGATCAGGTAGCGCTTGCCATCCAAGGTCAACTCACTGCCATTGACGAGGTCACGATTGGCAGAACCACCTCGGGCTTCGACTTCCTTCTCCAGGTGCTGCAAGAACGCCGTCTTGCCATCGCCCGCATTGCCCGAGATCAGCACCAGCCGGAACTCACCTTGCAGTACGGCGGGCAACAAGGCCCGGTCCAGCGCGGTGTCCACATAGGCGGAGAACCCTAGGACGTCCAAGCCACGTGTACCGGCATTGCTACGGCGGCTTTGACTATAGAGCGTCAACAGATGAGAGACAAAGGCGTTACTGTTCGGCGCAGATTCGGCCAAAACGGCATGACCACTGCTGGCAGCCGCCGTCATGGCAGTGAGGCTGACCGATTGAATGCGACGCGCATGGCGCACTTCTGCCAACGCATCCCGGAAGTCAAAAGCGGTGTGGTAGCGCTCAGCCCGGCGCGGGGCGATGGCTTTCAGCACCACATTCACCAGCTCCGGTGCTAGGTCGGCAAAACCCGATAGCTCGCGTGGGTCCGGTGCAGGCTTATTGATGGGAGGCTCGGTCGTGTCCCAGGGATAGCGGGAAGTCAGTGCCTCATACAAGGTCAAGCCCAGGGCATACAGATCACGATCGGCGCGCTCTCCGTTGTGCGGAATGACCTCTGGGTTGAAGTCCGGCGGCAGATAGCGCCGGGAGCCGCCACCGCGCGACTCCTTGTCGTCAGCTCGCACCGAGACATTGAAGTCGATGATCTTGGCACCCTTCTGGGTCCACAAGAGGTTGCGCGGCTTGATGTCGCAGTGATGGAACCCCTGCGCATGCAGGTGCACCAGGCCCTCGATAACCTGCTTGCCCAGCTCCAGCGCATCCTCCGGTGACAGCAAGCGGTCTTGAATCATGTCGCCAACGTCAGCCCCTTCCACATACTCGAACACGAGGAAGGGAATGTCACGGCCAGGAATCACATCCGCGTCCAGCACACGCACCACGTGTGGATGCTCTAGGATGTGTACCAGGTGGCGATACTCCTTCTTCAGTCGCTCCAATGTCGAGTGCCGGTCGCTGACGATGAGCTTCACCGTGCGCGCCACATCACCCAAGGTATCGATCACCTTGTAGACCACGCCAAAGCTGCCACGCCCCAGCTTCTTCTCGATGATGAACTTGTGAGTCAGCCGGTAGCCTGCTGCCAAGTTCAAGTAGTCGACTTGATTATCTGCTGCATCAACGGGATCAGGCCTTGGCGCTTCAACCGACCCCGCTGCAGGCTGCACCACGGGTCGCAACAAGGCATTCAGCGCCGCCAACGCAGCCGATGCGGTTAGTCGCTTGTGTTCGTCAAATGCGCACAGGCTCTGCAGCCAGCCGTCAAAGGCCTCATTCAGCTCCGGCCGCAGCGCAGAGGGCTTGTTCAGGAATTCCCCCGCGCGATCCCAAACCGTGGTCGGCTCGCCCGCGAATGGGCGCTCCCCGGTAAACAGCTCGTAGAGGATGACGCCTGCCGAAAAGATGTCTGATGCCGTGGACGCGGCGCTCGGCTCTCGAAACGCCTCAGGCGCCACATAGGCCTTCTCAACCAGATCAACAATGTCCGTTGCAATCGTTAGGCTACGGTCCACGCCAGGCTTGGCGAAATCGAAGTCTGTGATGCGGGTGGTACCATCCTGGCCGATCAAGATCCCGCCTGGCGTGAGATTGCGATGCACTACTCCGTGCTGGTGCGCATGAGCCAGGGCTGCCAGCAAGTCTTTGGCGACTCGCCATTTTTGGTCCAGCGTCAGCGCCAACTGAGGCCGCGCCATGTGCACGGTGAGCGCTTGGCCGGGCGCATCGTCCAAGATCAGGATGAAAGACTTATCGTCGTCGGTCGGGAAGAAGTCCCGCGCGGCCACGATGTTGGGGTGCAGTGGCAACTTGGACAGCGCCCGGTAGGCATTAGCGATGCGGTTGACCTGGGCCTGGCGCACGTCTTCAGGCTGGTAGGGGTCGGCTTGATATACGCGCAAGCGAGCCGTGCCACCCGCAAAAGCGTTTTCGGCACGGAACTCGGTGTAGGCCTCTGCCGCCCCCAGCTTCTCCTTCACCTCCCAGTGCCCAAAGCGCTGCACAGCAGAAGCGGGCTTCACCACTTTCAAGGCGCGTAGGATCAAGCCCTGCTGCTGCAGGATGTTCTTGCGGAAGCGCGCCGGGATGCGCGTGGCGTCCTTGAAGTAGCGCTCAGCGTCCTTCAGCTTCACAACTCGATCTGCATCGAGCTGCTCGCGATCGTTCAAGTAAGCATCGGGCGCGGTGAGCAGGATGGCAGCATCCACATAGATGTCGTCCAGCTCATGCCGCCCAGGATTGGCTTGGGTCACCAAGCCCTTCACGGTGCGGGCATGCCATCGCAATTTACTCAGTGGGGACGGATACGGCGCACGCCCTTCCGGGTGCCACTTGTTGCCGTACACATCGATGGTACCGCGCGTTCCCTTCACGTCTATCATGTAAAGCGCGTGCGGCGTCAGCAGCGCGAGGTCGATCTCAAAGCGCTCGCCTTGGCGGTCAATCTCGAAGTTGTGAAGCAAAACGAAACTGTCTGGCAAGCGATCCCGCAGGTAAGCGATGGCGCAGCGCTCTGCATCATTGACCGGCTGGCCTACTGGGATCACTTTGGCCATCAAACTCCTCCGCTCAGAATATGTTCTTCAACCAATGACCGCGCCTGATCCTCGGCAGATAAACCTCGGTCGTAAAGCTGGCAGCTCTTGTCGACCAAAGCGGCAATCTCGAGCTCTTTTTCGTCTCCCAATCGTGGAATGGGAAGGCGATACATCATCAAGGGATGCTGCTCCTGCTGCTTTCCACCTGTACTAATAGATCGAAGCATGCGGAAGGCCAACCTTGATCGCATAAAGGCGAACAAGTATCCCGGTGCAATGGCGCCTTCAAGCGGAACGCAACGGAAAAAGTCACCGCTGTAGGCGTACTGGGCCGTGCGCTGCGTCACAATAAGCGCACGGCAGTATAGTTCAAATTCGCCAAGCGTTCCGTGTGAAGGAACCAAGGTAGTGCCAGGAGGAACAATTAGTCCAAGACCTGCAACAGACTTTCTCGAAATCCACCTACCCTCCGGACGAATATGAAATGCATTTCTTTGACCCAATAACATGTATCCATGCTCAGGTTCCGCATCAATTCGAGTAAAAATAATCTTACCCTTGAACTGTGATGGATCACACAAAGAGCCAAGCCGCGAATGAGGCCCTGCCTCAATTTCACGGCGAATCTTTGCAACTCTCGGGTCGTAGTTCAGAGCACGGAAACTCTCCGATGAAACAGCGCTTTCTTTCCAACCAAGCGTTCTTTCATCTTGATGCCATAAGTCATCGCGCAAATCTTCTCGGCCGATGCTGGACAGCAAAGTCCGCGTTGCCAAATTGATGAGGCGACTCGATTCGCTTATATCATTCGCCGCAGACGAAATTAACTTATCAATTTGACTCTCGAATGCCTGCCCCAATCTAGGTACCGGTAGACCCGCAATATGTTCAGGCTCAATGTGCTGGACGATAGCGCCGTAGGTGCCCGATATGACCAAGGGTACGCCATAACGGCAGGAGAGGAATGCGTATAGATATCCCGACGGGATGCGTTCAGTATTCGGAACGACTCGCAGTACGTGCTCTGAGCAAGCCAAGGCGGCCATATCAGGGCGGACATATGCCATGCGCCCGATGGTTCCCGACCGGGTTATTAGAGTCCAGCCCTCCCGGAGAGTGAATAAAGGATTTCGCTCAACCTGCTTCTTAGCAATCAACGGTAGCGCCGAAAGGTCGGCCGCAAGTATGTCGGTACTACCCAGAAAAGGGACGCCGTGGTTAGGATCATCAACCCAGACCCTCCCTTCTCGACCGGCATGAAAAATTCCTTCCGTGACGTCGACGAGCTTTTCAGTTGCAGGAAGACGCTTCAGAGCGTCCCGCGCTTCCAGTGCACCTGACATATACGGGTTGCAATCGAGTCGCCGTCCACTTGCTTCCAGCCAACTCGACCGCACAACGCGGGCTTTATCAAATCCGAGCGAGCTCATCCATGGGCTCCATGTTGCAACTCGATGTACCTTTGGGTAAGCATGCTCATTTTCTTGGCTCCGGATACTGGATGCGGAACTCAGCATAAGCCTTGGCGATTGCGGGCAAATCATCGTCGAGAATGCGCTCTTTGCGATGGAGCGTGCGCACGTGCAGACCACCAGCGATGCGGACTTTCTCTTCGTGGCTAACATCCACTAGGATCTCTTCGCCATCAGGGCTACGCTTGTATAAGGTGTTGCCACGACGATCGAAACCCACTTTATCGGCAACCGCCATGAAAACGGGGTAGTCTTGTTTATGGCCCAAATCCTCTGCTTGGATGACTTCAATAGGCTTTCGCTTCAAGAACAGCAAAGTGGTTTGAATGTTGACATTGGCTTCGACGATGAAAGACTCGACGGGCAACTCAACGCTTGCCAAAACCCAACAATGACGAAGAATCCAATGCCGGATGTACTCGTCGCCTGGATTTCCAAGGACACCATTAGGTAACACGATACCAAGCCGTCCGTTTGGCCGGAGCCACCGCACACACCTTTCGATGAAAAGCGTTTCAGGTGCCACTGCAGGCTTGACCACGTTGGTCATCACGAAGCCGTCGCCTTGCCGCTCCCAACGGCGAGCCAACTCGTACTGCTCCAGGATGGTCTTCTCGGTGACGGGGATGTCCGACCCGAACGGCGGGTTGGTCATCAAGACATCAATCGTACCGAGCGGGATGGCATCTTTCGCCGCCTGGACGCCAGGAAGATGTCCCAGAGGGAACTCTAATGAGTTCATGTGATACAGGTGGCCCAGTGAGTTACCGGCCATCATAACGTTCATCTGTGCGGCGCGAACCAGGAAGGGGTCGAAGTCAGCGCCGAACAGGTTGTTGGCCGCGTAGTTTGCCAGTCGGTCACGGATGGAGGCGAACTCCTCAGTGTTCTCGTCGCCCGCCTTGATGCGCTTCTCTTCGTGGAAGACCTTGTTCAAGTAGTTCAGGGTCTCGACCAGGAAACCGCCAGTGCCGCAGGACGAGTCCAGCACGCGCTCATGCTCTTTTGGGGCCAGCATCTTGACGACCAAGCTGATGGCACCACGTGGTGTGAAGTACTGGCCGCGATCTCCGCGCAGATTGGTGCCGACGATCTCTTGGTAAGCCGTGCCCTTGGCATCCACATCGGTGCGACCAAAGTCGTAGCGGGCCAGCTCTGAAACAATGAAGGCCAAGGCCCGGTCAGACAGGTTGATCTCTTCGTTGCCTTTGAACAGACCGTCGTATTTCTTCTTCACTGCCTCAAAAAGCGGCCTGATGCGGAGACGGATTTGCTCGCGCCCAGCTACTTCAAATGGCTCGAACGGCCCCACCCAAAAACGGCGTGCGTCGTTGGGCTGCTGTTCGTCATACATCTTGCAGAAGATGAGGTACAGGAACTGCCAGAAGGCAGCGTCCTTGGGCATGCCTTCGTTGCCGTGGATGTAGTTGTGGCAGCGGCGAAACGCCGTGCGCAACATGACCGGATCGGCGCGACGTAGGCGGCCCATGGAGCGGCCTTCGACACTGAAGGTATCGTCACCCAAGGGCCAGTCACCAATTGGTTTGAATTTGGTGTCGAAGCGAGTGACCTCCTTCTTGAAGAAGAAGAATTCCAGGCCGTTTGTCCACAGGCCGTAGTTGCAGCTCTCGACTTCAGCCATCACGGTTTCAAGCACCTCGAACTCTTTACGCGCCTCTTCCGGGTCACGCATGCGGTAGGCACCCTTGGTTCCGAGCTTGGGCTCCTTTTCAACTACTACGGCGCGGTAGAGGTTGTCCACCTTGTGCGCTTGGCCTGGCTTGAAGATGGCGATGTCGAGTTTCCTGTTCTTGCCCTTCACCTTGACCTTGAAGTCAGGCTCCATGTCTTCGGCGGCGATGCCGTACTCATGAATGATGGCGCGAGCAATGCGCTGGCGGACTTGCTCCTTGTCGCTGTCCTTTACCGGGTTGCCGGTGATGTAGTCAAAGACCTTGCCCTCTTCGAGCGCGCTCTCGGGCGCTTGGGCTTCTTGATCCAGGTCACTCATTTCGTTGTTGTCCTGTGCGGAGCGCTGCTTAGGCATTGCGCGGCTCCTTGTCGTCAAAGTCATCACTACTGGCAGCGGCACCGCCCTCTCTCACCCAGGCGTCCACGTCTTCCTTCTTGAACTTCCAGAAGCGCCCGACCTTGTGCCCCGGCATGCCTTTGGAGGTCACCCAGGTATAGATGGTGTCTTTGGCTACACCGAGGTAGTCGGCGATTTCATCGACAGAGAGCCAGCGGTCGTCCATGTCTGTACCCAAACAGAAAAGCGCCGCCAGAATGGCGGCAGCTGAATAGAGTCTAAACTATTTTAATTGAGTTTAGTTAGTTTGAGACGGCTTTGATTGGGTTTGTTAATGCCAGCACCAATTGAACGCGGATCGGGCCATTCGAACCGTGCTTCACTTCCCGAGCTTGGATGATGATGAGCCTCGGTGTCTGGCGGCGCATCGCGCTCGCGATGGCAACGCAGCGCCTAAATTCAGCAGGTAGGTCGTGCTAGGGACAGCCTCAGTCCGATTACCGCTTTGAGGAACGAAGGGGCATCCAGCCATCGACCACATGGCTTCCTTGCCCGGCACGATCGCTTCAACTTTTTTCCATAGGTAGGCCGGATTGAGCGACGATGTATGTGCCTGCCAGTGTTCCCCGTCACCGCGCCTGATTGCGTCGCAGGATTCGTCGTTCATCGAGATCTAGATTTCCGCCGCCCCAATGCAAAAACCCCCGCCTTTTCGGGCGGGGGTTTCTGGCTTAGGGAGCCTGACGATTACCTACTTTCACACGGGAATCCGCACTATCATCGGCGTAGAGTCGTTTCACGGTCCTGTTCGGGATGGGAAGGGGTGGGACCGACTCGCTATGGTCATCAGGCAAAGAGGGTTGTTGCGCTGCTTCGCAGCACAACCAATCTTGGAAGAAGCAGTAATTTTGAGTTGTGTGTATCACACACGAGAATCCAACTTGTCGCTCTGGATCTTGCGGCCGGTGCTGTCGCACGGCGCCGATCTACAAGGCAGACTTGTTATAGGATCAAGCCTTACGGGCAATTAGTATCAGTTAGCTGAACGCATTACTGCGCTTACACACCTGACCTATCAACGTCCTGGTCTCGAACGACCCTTCAAGGGGATCTAGTCCCCAGGGATATCTCATCTTAAGGCGAGTTTCCCGCTTAGATGCTTTCAGCGGTTATCTCTTCCGAACATAGCTACCCGGCGATGCCACTGGCGTGACAACCGGTACACCAGAGGTTCGTCCACTCCGGTCCTCTCGTACTAGGAGCAGCCCCCTTCAAATATCCAACGCCCACGGCAGATAGGGACCAAACTGTCTCACGACGTTTTAAACCCAGCTCACGTACCTCTTTAAATGGCGAACAGCCATACCCTTGGGACCGGCTACAGCCCCAGGATGAGATGAGCCGACATCGAGGTGCCAAACACCGCCGTCGATATGAACTCTTGGGCGGTATCAGCCTGTTATCCCCAGAGTACCTTTTATCCGTTGAGCGATGGCCCTTCCATACAGAACCACCGGATCACTATGACCTGCTTTCGCACCTGCTCGACTTGTCGGTCTCGCAGTTAAGCACGCTTATGCCATTGCACTATCAGCACGATTTCCGACCGTACCTAGCGTACCTTCGTACTCCTCCGTTACGCTTTGGGAGGAGACCGCCCCAGTCAAACTGCCTACCATGCACTGTCCCCGACCCGGATCACGGGCCAAGGTTAGAACCTCAAACAAACCAGGGTGGTATTTCAAGGACGGCTCCACCGAAACTAGCGTTCCGGTTTCATAGCCTCCCACCTATCCTACACAGATCGGTTCAAAGTCCAATGCAAAGCTACAGTAAAGGTTCATGGGGTCTTTCCGTCTAGCCGCGGGTAGATTGCATCATCACAAACACTTCAACTTCGCTGAGTCTCGGGAGGAGACAGTGTGGCCATCGTTACGCCATTCGTGCAGGTCGGAACTTACCCGACAAGGAATTTCGCTACCTTAGGACCGTTATAGTTACGGCCGCCGTTTACCGGGACTTCAATCAAGAGCTTGCACCCCATCATTTAATCTTCCGGCACCGGGCAGGCGTCACACCCTATACGTCCACTTTCGTGTTTGCAGAGTGCTGTGTTTTTATTAAACAGTCGCAGCCACCAGTTTATTGCAACCCCTTCACCCTTTGCCCGCAGGGGCATCAAGCTACAAGGGCGTACCTTATCCCGAAGTTACGGTACCAATTTGCCGAGTTCCTTCTCCCGAGTTCTCTCAAGCGCCTTAGAATACTCATCTCGCCCACCTGTGTCGGTTTGCGGTACGGTCATCGTTAGACTGAAGCTTAGAGGCTTTTCTTGGAACCACTTCCAATTGCTTCGCTCCCTAGGGAGCTCGCGCCACACCCTTGAATTCCGCGCCCGGATTTGCCTAAGCGCCTTCTCCAATGCAGCGACCGGGACTTCCAACACCCGGACAACCTTCCGCGATCCGTCCCCCCATCGCATCTAACAATGGTGCAGGAATATTGACCTGCTTCCCATCAGCTACGCATTTCTGCCTCGCCTTAGGGGCCGACTCACCCTACGCCGATGAACGTTGCGTAGGAAACCTTGGGCTTACGGCGAGGGGGCCTTTCACCCCCTTTATCGCTACTCATGTCAGCATTCGCACTTCCGATACCTCCAGCACGCTTTTCAACGCACCTTCGCAGGCTTACGGAACGCTCTCCTACCATGCGTGCAAAGCACGCATCCGCAGCTTCGGTATATAGCTTAGCCCCGTTACATCTTCCGCGCAGGACGACTCGATCAGTGAGCTATTACGCTTTCTTTAAAGGGTGGCTGCTTCTAAGCCAACCTCCTGACTGTTTTAGCCTTCCCACTTCGTTTCCCACTTAGCTATATTTGGGGACCTTAGCTGGCGGTCTGGGTTGTTTCCCTCTTGACACCGGACGTTAGCACCCGATGTCTGTCTCCCGTGATTGCACTCTTCGGTATTCGGAGTTTGCTATGGCGGGGTAATCTGCAATAGACCCCCCAACCATGACAGTGCTCTACCCCCGAAGGTGAGACACGAGGCACTACCTAAATAGTTTTCGGAGAGAACCAGCTATTTCCAAGTTTGTTTAGCCTTTCACCCCTATCCACAGCTCATCCCCTAACTTTTCAACGTTAGTGGGTTCGGACCTCCAGTACGTGTTACCGCACCTTCATCCTGGCCATGGATAGATCACTTGGTTTCGGGTCTACGCCCAGCAACTGAACGCCCTATTCGGACTCGCTTTCGCTACGCCTGCCCTATACGGTTAAGCTTGCTACTGAACGTAAGTCGCTGACCCATTATACAAAAGGTACGCCGTCACCCCTTACGAGGCTCCGACTGTTTGTATGCATGCGGTTTCAGGATCTATTTCACTCCCCTCCCGGGGTTCTTTTCGCCTTTCCCTCACGGTACTGGTTCACTATCGGTCGATCACGAGTATTTAGCCTTGGAGGATGGTCCCCCCATCTTCAGACAGGATTTCACGTGTCCCGCCCTACTTGTCGTACACTTAGTTCTTTCATACTGTTTTCGCCTACGGGGCTATCACCCGCTATGGCCGCACTTTCCAGAGCGTTCGGCTAACAATACAAATAAAGAGTACAAGGCTCATCCCATTTCGCTCGCCACTACTTTGGGAATCTCGGTTGATTTCTTTTCCTGCGGTTACTTAGATGTTTCAGTTCACCGCGTTCGCTTCACATGGCCTATGTATTCAGCCATGGATACTCCAAAAGGAGTGGGTTTCCCCATTCGGACATCTACGGATCAAAGCTTGTTTGCCAGCTCCCCGTAGCTTTTCGCAGGCTACCGCGTCCTTCATCGCCTGTGATCGCCAAGGCATCCACCACATGCACTTGTTCGCTTGACCCTATAACGAGTCTGTCTCATGTCGGTCGTCGTTAGCGCTTTAGCGCTTACGAGGACCCCATCCCCGAGGGGACGACAGTCGTTACAGGTTGAGTTCTCGCGTTGTGCCGTATTCCAATTGAGTCAAACATAGAGTTCGAATCATCTTGAGATACATCGATACAATCACAACCCGGATAACTTTCACGTCCATCTCATAGACGCTTCCGCTATCCAAATTACTTACTTCTTCCAGATTGTTAAAGAACGACAGCCGATATGGTGTTACTCATATCACTCTGACTGGCTCAATCGCCAATGAGAAAAACTCGAACCAAACTTCATTCGAATGTTTGTCATTGAAGATTATTGAAAGCGGCCGGCATTATAACCGGTTTAACCGCAGACAGCTAGTCTGTCTTAATCAACAGCCGATAAGCGTGAGCGCTCAATTTTTGCGAGAAGCTCTGGAAAGGAGGTGATCCAGCCGCACCTTCCGATACGGCTACCTTGTTACGACTTCACCCCAGTCATGAATCCTACCGTGGTGACCGTCCTCCTTGCGGTTAGACTAGCCACTTCTGGTAAAACCCACTCCCATGGTGTGACGGGCGGTGTGTACAAGACCCGGGAACGTATTCACCGCGGCATGCTGATCCGCGATTACTAGCGATTCCAGCTTCATGCACTCGAGTTGCAGAGTGCAATCCGGACTACGATCGGTTTTCTGGGATTAGCTCCCCCTCGCGGGTTGGCAACCCTCTGTTCCGACCATTGTATGACGTGTGAAGCCCTACCCATAAGGGCCATGAGGACTTGACGTCATCCCCACCTTCCTCCGGTTTGTCACCGGCAGTCTCCTTAGAGTGCTCTTGCGTAGCAACTAAGGACAAGGGTTGCGCTCGTTGCGGGACTTAACCCAACATCTCACGACACGAGCTGACGACAGCCATGCAGCACCTGTGCGCCGGTTCTCTTTCGAGCACTCCCACCTCTCAGCAGGATTCCGACCATGTCAAGGGTAGGTAAGGTTTTTCGCGTTGCATCGAATTAATCCACATCATCCACCGCTTGTGCGGGTCCCCGTCAATTCCTTTGAGTTTTAATCTTGCGACCGTACTCCCCAGGCGGTCAACTTCACGCGTTAGCTACGTTACTAAGGAAATGAATCCCCAACAACTAGTTGACATCGTTTAGGGCGTGGACTACCAGGGTATCTAATCCTGTTTGCTCCCCACGCTTTCGTGCATGAGCGTCAGTATTGGCCCAGGGGGCTGCCTTCGCCATCGGTATTCCTCCACATCTCTACGCATTTCACTGCTACACGTGGAATTCTACCCCCCTCTGCCATACTCTAGCCTGCCAGTCACCAATGCAGTTCCCAGGTTGAGCCCGGGGATTTCACATCGGTCTTAGCAAACCGCCTGCGCACGCTTTACGCCCAGTAATTCCGATTAACGCTCGCACCCTACGTATTACCGCGGCTGCTGGCACGTAGTTAGCCGGTGCTTATTCTTCCGGTACCGTCATCCCCCGACCGTATTAGGGTCAAGGATTTCTTTCCGGACAAAAGTGCTTTACAACCCGAAGGCCTTCTTCACACACGCGGCATTGCTGGATCAGGCTTTCGCCCATTGTCCAAAATTCCCCACTGCTGCCTCCCGTAGGAGTCTGGGCCGTGTCTCAGTCCCAGTGTGGCTGGTCGTCCTCTCAGACCAGCTACTGATCGTCGCCTTGGTAGGCCTTTACCCCACCAACTAGCTAATCAGCCATCGGCCAACCCTATAGCGCGAGGCCCGAAGGTCCCCCGCTTTCATCCGTAGATCGTATGCGGTATTAATCCGGCTTTCGCCGGGCTATCCCCCACTACAGGACATGTTCCGATGTATTACTCACCCGTTCGCCACTCGCCACCAGGTGCAAGCACCCGTGCTGCCGTTCGACTTGCATGTGTAAGGCATGCCGCCAGCGTTCAATCTGAGCCAGGATCAAACTCTTCAGTTTAAACCTGTTACTGTTTTCGGTTCAGTTAAGAACCGGTCGCTCACTCAAAACTGACAGGAATATGAATCACTTCATAAACCTGACTTACTTTAGTGTGAGACTCTTGATACTTTCGCTATCTGATCCGAGGATCAGCTCGCTGCCATCAAGCGCCCACACTTATCGGCTGTTAATTTTTAAAGAACATTTCTGCGAGGAACTTCGTGTTTCTCAGCAGCGCTGCGTTTTCAGCAGCAGAGAAGCGAGATTATCAACCGTTTTTTAAAACTCGTCAACAACTTTTTTAACTACTTCGTTGCGACGACTGCGGTTTAATTTCGTGTGCACTGGAATCGATAAAACCGACTTCAACAGCACCGCTTCCCTTCTTTCTCCCGCGCTGCGTTTCCGTTAGCGCGAAAGAGGCGTGATTCTAAGCACCCGCCCTCATCTACGCAAGCCCCTTTGTGAAATATTTTTGACATGCTAAGCCGGGAGCCGCTGAGCCGACCCGGCGGTCATATATAAGCGGCACGGCAAGAGCCGCCTCGGTCGCACGTGAACAGCCCCGCCGCCGCGAACGCAACCTTCCCGGTTACCGCCCCACCATCGCCCTCACCACGCCGTCCCGTCGAATCAGCCCGTGATACAGCGCCGCGGCAAAGTGCGCGAGGAACGTCGCAAAGAACAGATACGCCAGCACGCGATGCGCGACCCTGAGCCAGGCGAACGTCACCGGATCAGCCGAAACCAGCGCCGGCAGTTGTACGCCACCGCCCAGCGTCACCGGGTACCCGCCCGCCGACAGCATCGCCCACCCGATCAGCGGCATCGCGAGCATCAGCGCATACAGCACGAGATGCGACCCGTGCGCGGCCACCTTCTGCCACCACGGCAGGTCCTCGGGCAACGCCGGCGACTTCGACAGCACTCGCACCACGATCCGCACGCACACCAGCACCAGGACGGCCACACCCAGTGGCTTGTGAATCGCCACCAGGATCTCGTGCCGCTCGGAAACGGACGCCACCATCCCCACCCCGATGAACAGCATCGCGAGGATCATCGCGGCCATTACCCAGTGCAGCACCCGCGCCGGCAAGCTAAACGTCGTCGAAGCCTTCATCATCGTCCCTCCCCACTCAATCGCGCCACGCCAGCCACCCCGGCCTCTTCGCTCGTGCGCCGCAGATACGAATCCGCATACGCCGCAGAACGCGCCGCCAGCAACGGATCACCCGACACCTGGATCCCCTGCGGCAGCACCGTCGGGTCGTAATTCACGTCGCGGCACGGCCCGCTGTCCTGCGCCTCCACGCGGTCGAGCACGAGCGTGCCCGCGTCGATCGTCGTGCGCTGCGCGGGCCAGACCTTGGTCGCGTCGTCCACCGGATCGCCGGGCTCCGCCAACGTGACCAGCAGCTTCCACTTCTGCGCACCCGCCGCGATGCGCTGCGTCACGTCCTGCTGTAATACGTTTGGATCCGCCGCCGTCGCGACGCCGCCGGCGCCTGCCGTCTGCTCCGTCACGACGCGCCACCGCACCGCCTGGCGCTTGCCGGCCGCATCGACGAAGTAAAACGCGTTCAATCCGTAATAGCTTTCGGTGACGTAGCTCGCGCTCGGCTTCGCACCCTTCACCCATTCGCGGAACGCGGCCGTCTCCGGGTGCGCGCCGAAAAACGCCTTCACCTTCGCCGGGTCGGGCTTGCCCGTCTGCGGATCGGGCCGGGTCGCCAGCAATTGCGCGTAGAACGCCTGCGGCGTCGCCACCGGAAACACGGGCATCGCGTTCATCCCGGTTCGCCATTGCTCGCCATCGGGCGCAGTGAGCTTCAGCGCGAGGCTGCGGATCGGCACGCTGCTGTCGGGTGCGTATGGATTCCCGCCCGGCAACGCGAAACGCCCGACCACCGGCGTGCGCACCGCCTTGAAGAACGGCGCGACCGAATACGCGCTCGCGGCGCCGTTGCCTTCGAAGTAACCGGTCACGCACACGCCCTTCGCGTGATTGCGCCGGAAGCCTGGGTGAATGCCGCCGCCGGCCGTCTGCAACGCGTCGACGATCCGGTGCGGGGTCAGACGCGCCGGTGCGAGCCACCCGCCGACATATCCGAACGCCACGGCCACGCCGGCCACCGCGCCGCCGATCGCGGCCCAGCGCCACCACCCGCGCCCAAGCTCGCGCTGCGGCGAAGAAGAGGAAGAAGATCGCTCCATGAATGTGCTCCCGACCGTCAGGTCATTGTCGAACCCGCGTAGGACGCCACCCGCACCGCTTTATTCCACGAAAATTTTTTTCGTATGCTGGTGGAATAAGCGGCGCCCACCGGCGTCTTACGCGGCATCTCGACCCATTCGGCAACCGGCCCGGCCATGCCCTCCACCGCCCTCGACGACGACGCACTGCGCGAACTCATCCCCAGGCTGCGACGCTTCGCGCTCTGGCTCGCGCGCGACGTCCACGCGGCCGACGATCTCGTCCAGTCGACGCTCGAGCGCGCGCTGTCGCGCTGGACGAGCCGCCGCGACGACGCGTCGCTGCGCAGCTGGCTCTTCACGATCCTGTACCGGCAGTTTCTCGACGGGAAACGCAGCGCGAAGCGCTACAACTGGCTGCTCGGCCGGATCCGTGACGACGACGAAGCGCACTGGCCGTCCGCCGAACGCGAATTCACGGCGCGCGCGACGCTCGAAGCGTTCGGCCGGCTGTCGGACGAGCAGCGCAGCCTGCTGCTGCTCGTCGCGGTCGAGGGCTTCACCTATCAGGAAGTCGCCGACCTGCTCGAGGTGCCGATCGGCACCGTGATGTCGCGGCTCTCCCGCGCGCGCCAGGCGCTGCGCCAGCTCAGCGACGGCGAGCTCCCCGCTCCTTCTTTGCGATTGATGAAAAAATGAACACCCCTCCGAACGAACACGACCTTCAGGCCTACGTCGACGGCCAGCTCGACGACGATGCGCGCGCCGCGGTCGAGCGCTATCTCGCGCTGCATCCGGAGCGCGCGGAACAGATGAAGCAATGGCAGCAGGATGCGCAGCGGTTGCGGGCCGCGCTGGAAAGCGTGCGGATGCCGGCGGATAACCCTGCGCTGGATCCCGCGGCCATTCGCGGACGGCGGGCGGAGCGCGCGCGGATGCGGTTCGCGATCGCGGCTTCGTTCGTGTTCTGCGTCGGGCTGGGAACGTTCGGCGGATGGCAGGCGCGCGGGTGGAACGCGCCGCCGCCCATCGCGCCGATGAGCGACGCGCTCGAGGCTTACCGGATGATGGTGGTCGATCAGACGGCCAAGGTCGATTACCGGCCGACCGGTGCGGGCGATTTGCAGGGGTGGCTCACCAGGCGCGTCGGGGCATCGGCAAGGCTGCCGGATTTGAGCGCGGCGGGGTTCAGGCCGGTCGGTGGGCGGTTGTTTACGACGGACAGCGGCGCAACGGCTGCGATGGTGCTCTATGAAGACGAGGCCGGGCGGACGCTGAGCTTCTATCTCCGGCCGGCGGAATCGAAACATCGGCTGCTGCCGGCCGGGCAACGCGTGGATGGTGCGTTGCTCGCGCGGTACGGGTCGGTGAACGGGCTCAACTATGCGGTGGTCGGGCCGGCCGGGAGCCTCGCGGAGAAAGCGGTCGCGCAGGCGCTCGATCAGCAGACTTGAGTGGTACGATGCGCGCGCTGTCGGCGGGCGGTGGTGGCCGTCGGCGTCCGGAATGATGCGGCTTTGCTGGCTCGGGCTCGCTTGCGCTCACCACTCGCCTGCACAGTGTTTCGACTGACTTTCCTGGTCGGTTGTCCACACCGAAGCGCCTCCGGCACCCTCACCTTTTGGAGTCACAGGGTTTCGAGTCGCTGCGGAACGGGATATCCACATCGATCGTGACAATCGCCGCGCGCAGCCATCGGTCGACTCGCTCACTCTCCGTCTGCACAGCGTTTGAGGTTGTTTCGGAGCGCGATATCCACAACCAGCGAGATAACGCGAACACTTGCACCGAATTCGATTACTCTCACTCGCTGAATGCACAGGTCTTCGAGTGCTTTGACTTCTCGATATCCACAAGGCATTCAATCACGATGGACCCCGCGAAAGCTATCCACATCGTCTGCTCTATTCCGGCGAGGTCATGTCAGACAAGGCGTTCGAGCTGATTCGTGTGGTCGAATGCAAAGCGCTCACCTGTTCGATGCACAGGAGTTCGACTGGTTGGTGTGCGGGTTGTCCACATGCAGACCGCCGACAAGCGCACGAAACGCGACGCTCATTCCACACGGACCCACATCGTAGAACAGGCTGCCCTCCGACCAGTCGTGTGCTTACGCATTCGGTTGAGCTTGTCACGGTCCGAATTCACCAGGATCCGCACCCGGCTTGCGATCCGGGTGCATGCTCACCTGTTGCTCGCACAGCGTTTCGCGTCGTTTGCGCCGCAGTTATCCACATACGAAGGCTGACCACCTTCGCCGCTTCCGAAGGTCACTTGGTCAGATAAACCTTGAGAATCTCGCCGGTCTCCGGGGAGATGACGTATTTCATCGACGTCCCGAGCGGACTTGCATTGCCGAGCCCGCGCATGCCGGGAGGCATCTTCGCCACGAACGTCACGCTGATGACGTGATCCTCGGGCGTCGGATCCGCCATGCCTTCACTTTCGTCTTCGATGCAGATCTCGAAGTTGTGCAGATCCTGCCCGGTCTTTGCAAAATCCTCATAGGCGGCCTTCAGGCCGAGCAGCGTCGCGGTATTGAGTCGGACGGAACATCGATCGACCTTGCCGAAATTCAGCTTGCTCATGGCGTTCTCCGGATATCACGGGTTCAGGCTCGTCTGCGGTACCTGCAGTGGCTCGAGGAAATACTGCGATTCGTCGGGAATGATGCCGTTCACGTAACGCCGGTCTTCCCACAGCAATCGCCAGCACGTCGGGATGAACAATCCCGGGAGGTCATCCGTGAGGTTCGGCGCACGAGCGCCCCGAATGAAATAATTGAAGCAACCTCCGTTACGCAAACTGGGCATGACGAGCGGCACGATGCCCGGCCGCCTCGACCACTTGACGACGACAGGCTCCCAGATGCCGTCGCAAGGCACTTTCCGGCCGGTCCAGATGACCGGGCCCACCGCTTGTGGAACCGCAGGCAGCTCCTCCGGAAACACCGGGTACGGAAGCGTGTGGAAGTTGCGCTTATAGGCATTCGGGGAGAGCAGCAGCCTTGCCGTGTGCAGTTTTGCAACGTCGCCGAATCTTTCCCCCGGATCGAACGGTGCATACTCCATCTGGTACTCCGACGCGTGCAGCAGTTGGGCCAGCGCTTCAATCTTCGGCGGGTACGGCGCAGCCTGCGCGCCGCGATCCCAGTAATCGGGATGAGGGTAGAAATACGCTTCCAGAAAGTCATAGCGCCTGGACGCTTGCTGCAGCGGCCCACCGCGCTGCCAGACTTGCCGGTTCCCTCGGGCCAGCTCGGTCAGCCCTTGATCGTAAGCAGCGAGAATCTCTGCGATGAGTGGAAAGTGCTTGTCATGAATTCCATCAGGATCGTCATCGGGCCAAGTGTTCACCGCATGCTCGTACGCGTTTGCGAATCGTGCAAATGCGTCGCGCTTGCGTTTCCAGAGCGAATAACTGGTCAGGCGTTGAAGCAGCCAGAAAATCCTGCGCCGCGTCACATCATCCGTCATGTCGTACAGCGTGATCGCATCCGTCATCGCTGATCTTCGCCATTCCTCGCCGATCGAGCCCGCTGGAGCCGTTTTGCTGTTGCTCGCCCCGGTCTCGATTTCGTCGCTCGCCCGCACTACGAACGCTTCACCAGGCGCCACGTCACCCAGTGCACCTTGAGCTCGCCGAGATTGTCCCTGACGAGCATGTCGGGCATCGCAGCCCCGGCTTCGACGTGCAGCGTCTTGCCGCCGTATTCGTCCGTCTGCCATTCGCCAGAAACCGGGCAGCGATCGCCGGTCCGGACCTCAGTGACGGTTTCCCGAGCCGGCTGCGGCGCCGGTGGCTCAAGGAAATACTGCGACTCGTCGGGAATGACGCCGTCCGCGTATCGCTTGTCTTCCCACAACAATCGCCAGTGTGTCTTGACGACCGCACCCGTGTCGTCATCGCTGAGGTTCGGCGCGCGGATGTCCCGAATGAAATAATTGAAGCAGCCGTTACTGCGCAAACTGCGATTGCCGACCGGCACGATGCCCAACAATTTCGATTGCTCGACCGCAACGGGTTCCCAGATGCCGTCGCAAGGCACCTTCTCGCCTGACTTGATCACCGGGCCGACTGGCTCTGGAACCTCAGGCAAATCCACCGGAAACACCGGATACGGAAGTGTGTAGAAGCTGTGCTCGTACGCCTCCGGAGACAGCAGCAAGTCTATCGAGCACAGTTGTGCGAGGTAGTCTTCCAAAGGTGGCGGCTCGAACGGCGCATACTCCACCTGGTATTCCGATGCATGCAGCAGCTGGGCCAGCGCGTCGACCTTCGGCGGATAGGGAGCAAACTGCGCACCACGGTCCCAGTAATCGTAATGCGGGAAAAAATACGCGTTCAAATGGTTGTACCGATCGATCGCGTATTGCAGCGGCTCACCGCGCTGCCAGACGAACCGGTACCCTCGGGCCAACTCGGTCAGCCCTCGATCGTAAGCGGCGAGAATCTCGAAGACCGTCGGCAAATTGTCTGCCGGCACCCTCTCCGGATCACCTTCAGGCCAGGTCTTCACCGCGTGCTCGTATTCGTTCGCGAAGAGTGCAAACGCATCGCGCTTGCGCTTCCAGAGCGAATAACTGGTCAGGCGTTGAAGCAGCCAGAAAATCCTGCGCCGCGTCGCGTCATCCGTCATGTCGTCCTGCTTGATCGTATCCGTCATCTCTGACCTTCGTTGTTCGCTGCCGATCGAGTCGCTGCGGTCACTTTGCTGTTGGTCGCCTTGGTCTGGATTTCGTCACCCGCCAGCCGGCGTGTCTCCGTCGCATAGTGGATGTCGTCCTCGTACTTGCTGTAGCCGTACACCTTCTCGACATTCTCCCAGTTCGTCTTGTGGAACTCGATCTTGACGCCGTTGTACTCCCGCTTGACATGCAGATCCGCGTGCCCGGTGAAATTCTCGAAATCCTTCTTGATCTTGTTTCCCTCTGCATGCACAAACGCAGACAGTTCGCCGAAGTCGACGACCAATTGATCTCCGCCGCCTTCGAGATACTGCACGGGCTTCTCCGTGCCGTACTGTTCGGCAATCTTTCCAGCCCATGCGTTGGCCTTCGGCATCCGCTCGCCGAAATCGTGCGGCAACTGCATGACGACGATGAACCCGTTGCCGTTCCAGGAATCCAGCACGGCGGAGAGCCTGCGCCACTCCTCCGCGGTCTTCGGCGGCTCGCCGACACCCCAGAACGCGGGACTTCTGCCGCCCGCCGAGCTGCCACCCTCCCACTTCGCCAGTTCGGACGGGTTACCGAACACGCGGTACACCTTCTTGCCGGCGAGTTCCTTCGCAGTCAGCGCCTTGATCGGGCCGCTGAACGACGCGATGTCGAGAAACACATCCTTATCGCCGAACAGAGGCATCTTGCCTTTCCTGTCGACGATGTTCGGCCAACCGCGGGCAATTTTCTCGCCGTATTTCGCCTTGAGCCGCGCCTCGCCACGCTTGTCAGCCAGGCACTCCTCCGACGGAAACCGCCCCCGACGAATCTCGCGAGCAAACTTGCGCTCCTGCAGATACGCCTCGGCCTCGCGCTTGATCTTCGGTGCCCCGCCCGTCGCGATTTCATGCATCTCGCCGCGATAGACCATGTTCTGCAGCACCTTGAGCTTCGCGTTCAGTTCCTTGATCGCGTCCGGCACGATCTTGTCGGCCATATCCTGAAGCGCGTGAAAACCGCTGCTGACACGCTCGAGCGCGGCGCGATACTTGTCCGGGAGCAACCGGCCGACGCGTGACGAAAGCACTTGGCCAATGGTCACGCGCATACCCGCGCAAAAATCCTTCAGCTTCCCCAGGACTTGCGCCTGGTACTTGCCCAGGTCCAGCGCCTTCAACCACTTCGGCGCGTCGCCGTGCCCCATCCGGTTCAGGAATTGCACGACCGCCTTGAGCAGTTCGGCATCCTTCGCGACATCACCAGTGACCTTCAGCAGCAATCGCCCGAGCCCCTTGATGACGCCGCCCACGACCGGGATCAGCGCGAAGATGAGCACAACCAGCAGCACGCGCTGCATCTTGTCGTCGCGCTTGACCGGATCCTGGCTCATGCCGATGCTGACGGCCAGCAGATCGCGAACGGCGGTTGCGTCACCCACGAGCGGAATCATCCCGATCGCGGCATCGACGATGATCTGGCTGATGGTCTGTTTCTCGTTGAACGCGCCTTCCATCGTTCCCCAGCACCATTGCCCGACTTCCAGCGACGTTGCCTTGAAATCCTCGATCGTCCAGCTCACGCTCACGCTCCCCCGTGCTTGTTGATGATTGCGTCGATGTCGGCTTCGGTGAGGCTTTCTCCCTTGTAGTCGGGATTGGTGGTCTTGTCCTTGCGCGCATACGGCCGCGCGTCCGGCCCGAGTTCGACCTTGATCGCGCCGGCCGGCACGTTCTCCAGATGCATCCGTCCCTGCGAATCCAGCACGCCTTCGCGCGTGGCGCCATCGGACAGCGTCGCGACGTACTTCGCGCCCTGCACCGGCTCGTTGTCGTGATACTGGTATTGCAGCGCGGCCGCGTGTACGGAAGTCGGCAACGCCGGCAGCGGATAAGCCATGCTCGTCGGCCCCGCGAACGTATGCGAAGCGCCCTTGATATCGACCTTGCCCGGCGCATGAACCTCGACGTTTCCACCCTGGATCCGGATGTACGCGCCGCCGCTCGTCAGCAGGATCCCCTGGTCGGCCGCGATCTCGATCCGGTCCGTCGACGACACCACCTTCACCGCCTTCTGCGCGGTCACTTCGATGTTGTCCGCCTGCGCCTGGATCTCCACCTTGCCCTTGCCCGCGAACAGCTTCATCCCCGCGTTCTGCGCGAACAGGCTCAGCTTCTGCCCGATACTCGCCACCAGCGACTTGCCGGTTGCGATATGCACGCTCTGCCCGCTCGCGACGTTCACGTGGTCCTGCGCGGCCACATGCACCGACTGCTGCGTCGCCAGCCCGATCCCCGACGGGCTGCCGAACAGCATCACCGGTTCCTTGAATGCGTTCGCGCTGCCCGTGCCACCGCCGGCCGTGCGTCCGCCTGATGCGCCGCCCGACGCGCTGTTCTGCGTTGCGTCGGCAAACGCGCGCATCGTGTCCTGCGCGTCCTTCAGGCTTTCCGCCTGATGCTGTTCGCTCACGCTCGACATCGCCTCGACGAGGCTCTCGCCCGTCACGAGCTGCTGCTGCGCTTCCTTCACATCGAGCGGCTGGCTGTTCGCCGCCTTCGGATGCGTCGTCACGTACAGGCCCTGGCTCGCCCGCACCGCGCCATACGCATCGGAGCGCAGGTCGAAGCCGCTGCCGAGATACGACCCGCGTGAATTGGCGTTGTGGTCGATGATGTAGCCGAGATGCAGCAGGCTGTTCGCGCTGCTGCTCATCAGCTGCACGCGGTTCTGCCCGGTTGCGTCGTCCATCACGAGCTGGTTGTAGCCGCTGCCCGAATACTCTTTCGATCGATAGCCCGACAGGATCCCGTCGGTATGCCACTGCGGCTGGTTCGCGCCGTTGTACACGCGCCCGACCGCCAGCGGCCGGTCGCAGTCGCCACCGACGTAGTCGATCAGCACTTCCTCGCCGATACGCGGCACATGCACGCCGCCGTAACCGCCGCCGCTGTCCGACTGCACGACGCGCACCCAGCACGATGCGTTCTCGTTGCCCGGATTGATCCGGTCCCACACGAACTGCACGCGGATCCGGTTCAGCGCGTCGGTATACACCTCTTCGCCCTGCGGCCCGACGACGATCGCCGTCTCGAGATGCATCTCGGGCTTGCTGTGTTCGAACGGGCTGCGATACGGCACGCTCACGCGTTGCGCGTCGACCTCAACGAGATAGAAGCCGACCGACCCGTCTCCGTGCGATACCTGAAGGCCGGGGGTGTTTTCGTATCGCGCGCGCACCTGACCGAGCGCACGACCCAGGCTATGCGGGAAATCCGAGTCGGTGCCCGATACGGGCAAGTTGTTCTCGATCCACCAGGAAACACCGATCGCGGCGAACTCGCGCTGATCGGCGGAATCGCGTTCGTGCGCAGGGTGGTCGGCCAGCGTGAAGCGCCGGCCCGCATCGATCGCACGCACGCCGCCCGCGCCATGAAAGCGCTTCGCCTGCGACTCCCACTCCTCCATCCGCACCTTGGTCAGATGGTCGCCGCGCGTCTGGTCGAGATACGTATAGGCGCCCGTGTATTCGTAGACTTCGAGCTGATCCGGCAACTCGCCCTGGCCGCCCATCGTCGGCAGCGATGTGCCCTTCGGGTTCGCCGACTGCGAAGGATTCTTGTAGTCGAACGTGCGCGTCGTACGCGTCACGCTCTGCAGCGTGCGCGTGCCCGACCATTGCGTGAACGCGTCGGCCTCGCTGCCCACGCCGCCGCTATAGAAGCGCACGGTTTCCGGCGACAGCGGCGCGAACGCCTGCAGGTTGTCGGTGATGACGAGCGTATGCGACTTGCCGTCGTCGGCCTGCTGCCACGCGCCGTACAGCCCCTCATCTTCCATCAGCCGGTGCACGAAGTTCCAGTCCGTCTCGCTTTGCCGCGTATACGACCGGTTCTCCAATGGCTGCGACAACACAAACCGGAACCGTCCGCGCGCCTCCGGATGCACGTCGAGCACATCGGAAATAATGTCCTCTGCGTTCTTGTCGATCCAGATTTTCTCGTCGCGGCGGAACCGCAGGACATGCATCCACGCGTGCAGTTCGAGCTGATAGGTCGTCACCCCGCCATTCGCGCCAAGCCGGCGCGCGGTGTAGATGTAGCCGCTGACGGGCCGGTACGCATTGTTCGCCTGCTGAATCCATAGCGTGGCCGGTTGCGCGATCAGCTTCTTGAGTTCGAGATCGTCATTGCCCGCGACGACATCGAGCGTGAACGAATAGTCTCGTCCGATCCGCGATCGGCCGATCGCGCGCTGTACCGCGAGTACGTTGGCTCCCAGCGGCGTATCCAACTTGAGCAAACGGTCCTGCTGAAGCAATCCACCGCGAAGCGCGGCGCCGACGTCCGGCACGTTCATGATGCAGCCCTTTTTTATTTCAGCACCCTCGGATGGTGTCTGTGACTCAGTCGCGCGAGATTCTACCGTTTAATCAGGGCATTAACGCTAATCGTCGGACCAGGAACAGGGGCATGACCGCAACACGCGCGGCACGATTCGTCATGCGGATTGCGCCGGCCGCCGTCGCATCGTTCGGGTCAGGCTGTCGCGTTGCCATCGCCCAGGCCGCTACGTTTCAACACCTCCCGCAGGCACACCGGACACACGTACTCACCGGCGTCCCACAGCCGCACGAACATGGCCCGATCGTCGATCCGGAACGTTGAATCGACGATGTCGATATCCGGCCCGAGCACCTTGCGCAAAAACGCTTCGTCGAACCAATACGCGGATTCATGCTTCACGCTGCCATTGGTTACTCGCACGACGTGACAATCACGGATCACGTCGATCGTCAGGATCGCCGTTTCGATATCCGGCGATGCCCGCGTCGGCCGGATCAGCCCATGAAGCTCGCATCGCGCGTGATTGCTAGGCCATTTGGCATTCGCCGCGACGATGGACGTGTCGAACGCCTGCTCTTTCGTCGTCGGTTTATACGGCGCTTCGCCGGAGCGCACGAGCAGTTCGTCAAGGCACGCCAAACAGACATACGCGCGCAAGCGCTCCAGCGCCGCGATCTTCGGAAATGCCTTCACGTGCGCGACCTGATCGACCAAGGTCGCGTCGACCTCGTGCTCGTCGAGCTCGGCGCGCATCATCCACATCTCCCAGCTGTATCTCGGCCGGTCGAGCGAGACCTTCACGAGTTCGCCGGGCTCACACTGCCCGCGCAGCCTGATGCGTGCGGCAACGCCTGTCGACGTTGTCGCCGTGGAAGCGTGTCCGTGCCGATGGCAAACGCTCGGTCCCATTACTTGCTCCAGTTGCGAGCACGGCTCGCGTCGCTCTGCTCTTTCTTCGGGTTCATCGCGCCGTGGAAGATATCGATCATTCACGCACCGTATCCATGGCGTTCAATGACGTACTGTCCCGGCCCGCGCGATGCAATCGAACCGTACGAGCGCTGCAGCGCAGTCAATGAATCGATCATCTGCCTGTGCTTCTCATCATCCGGTTCACACCGTGACGAGCCATCTGACGATCTCTTCGATGTCTTTGCGGGACAGCTTCCCGACGCGATCGACAAACACCCCGTAGTCGAGATCGAACTTCACGTTGAATCGTTCGCCCTTGTAGCGGCAACACAGGACTTCGGCTTCCGGGATCGACACGCGTTGCTCGAGCACGATGTCGCCCGCATGTTGCTGCAACCGGTGTACGACGGCATCGATATCGAGTGCGTCGAGCCGGGTCAACGAAGAATCGGTCATGTGCCGTGAGCCTGTGCGCCAGGCCTTCGCATCCTGAATGCCGGCGATTCTACAGATCTACAGATACGGCGGCTTGCCCATTATCCGATGCGCGTCACAGCTTGCCGCTTCGTTTGTCCGATGGGTGCACGCAGTGCATATCCTGCGCGGATCACAGTCGACGGACTGTGCTTATCCAAAGGTGTTAACAGGGTTCGTATACATACGTAGTGATAGTTAACAAGCCCTGTGCCCCACAGTGGATAACGTCCCTAACATCCTGAATTTTCTACAGGAAGCAGGATGCATAACCATGGGTGTGTCGCGTGAACAGTTCCGCGCAGCACAGAACAACTTTTCGTCGATTCACAGCCGCGGCGACATATCCTCAATCGTTCCACTGTGAATCCAGAGGCTTGCCGGAGGGTTATCCAGAGGGCAATGTGGATAACATCACAGCGCATCGACACGTTTTGCTGTGATGCGAAGCAGTGAAGCCAGCGTCCCTGGCATCGCCATCCAACATCGATCGTCTTTCTCCGCGCACCCCGATTCAAAAAATTTTCACGAAGGGGCTTGTGCTCCTCAAAAACCCTCTCTATAATTCGCGGCTTCTTAGGCTCGTAGCTCAGTTGGTTAGAGCACCACCTTGACATGGTGGGGGTCGTTGGTTCGAATCCAATCGAGCCTACCAACGAACAAAATGAAGGGGTCTGGCAGCACAACTTGCCTACAGGCAATGCGGCTCGCCAACATACAAACGCCACGCGGCAACTTCGCGTGGCGTTTTTCTTTTTCCGGCCGAAACAACGCATGTCGCCCCGATGCGTTGCGTGATCCACGGCATCGCATCCTTCCTCACCGACACCTCGATTCGCCATACAACGGCCGCTACGCCGCGCGTAGAATCGTGTGCGCATCGAAGCGGCTGTTCCGGCCGTCGCCCGATTTCCAACGTATCAAAACAACGACGCGCGACCCGCGCGACTGAGAGCACACGACCATGTCCGACGTCACAACCGCCACATCGTCCGCAAGCAACGACGAAATCGCCGCTTACGTCGGCAAGAAAGCCCCCTGGTTCGAGAAGAAATGGACGCTCGCCGCGTCGCGAAAGAACCGGCAGTCGTGGAACTGGGCAGCCTGTTTCCTGGGCCCGGTCTGGATGGCGTATCGATGCATGTACTGGCAGGCGTCGGCCGTCCTTGGCGCGTCGCTCGCGATCACGCTGGTCGAGCTGCTGTTCTTCCCGAAGTACTTCGAATCGAGCACGCTCGACCCGGTCACGATCGGGATCGCGGTGTCGCTCGGCTGGTACGGGAACGGCATCTACAAGGCGCACGTCGAGCGCAAGATCGACAAGCTGCGCCCGAACGCGACGTCCCGCGAATCGTTTCTCGCGCTGCTGGAAGCGCAGGGCGGCACGAACTGGCTCGCGGCGACCGGTTTCGCGGTCGCGACGCCGTTGCTCGGCTTCCTGATGATCGTGATCCGCAACCTCGTGGCCGGGACGTATTGATCGCACGAGCACGAACCGGCGGCCGGTAAAGCAGGGCGGCAGGACGGAGCGCAGCGCGGCCGTGCATGCGCACGGCGCGCGATCCCGCCACCCTCAGTGCAGATGCTTCAACTTGTCAGGATTACGCACGACATAGATTGCGACGATCTTTCCGTCCTCGATCTCGAGCGCCGTGGTCTGCAGCTCGCCGTCGGATTCCAGCGTGACGAAACCCGGCAGCCCGTTGATGAACCCGGCACGCACGAGCTTCGACGCATGCGTCGCGAACAGCTCGGCCAGGTACTCGTGCACCTTCATCACGCGTTCGAAGCCGAACACCGGCTTGCCCGCCGCCGTGCGCTTGCCGCCGCCGTCCGAATGCAGGCTCACGTCCTCGGCAAGCATCGCGCCGAGCGCGCGCATGTCGCCGCTGCGTGACGCCGCAAAAAACGCTTCCGCCAATTCGATCCCGCGCTGTTTCTCGACATGGAAACGCGGCCGCGCCTCGCGCACATGCGTGCGGGCCCGCGCGGCGAGCTGCCGGCACGCGGCCGCATCGCGCTGGATCGTCGTGGCCACTTCGTCGAACTCGAGGCCGAACACGTCGTGCAGCAGGAACGCCGCGCGTTCGAGCGGCGAGAGCCGTTCGAGCGCGAGCAGCAGCGGCAGCGTGACGTCTTCCTGTTCGTCTTCCTCGACGACCGGCTCGGGCAGCCACGGGCCGATATAGGTCTCGCGCTGGTGCCGCGCGGACTTCAGCTGGTCGAGGCACATGCGCATCACCATGCGGCGCAGGAACGCCTCGGGCACGCGCACCTCGGTGCGCTCGACGTCCATCCAGCGGATGAACGCCTCCTGCACCATGTCCTCGGCATCCGCGACGGAACCGAGCATCCGGTACGCGACGCGGATCAGCGTGCGGCGTAGCGGGTCGAAGCTCGCGGCCGCATCGGCCCGTTCTTCCGCGCTGCCCTTGGCCGGGTCGAGGGTCGGCATCAGGCCACCATCTTCGCGGCGGCGGCCTTCGCATCGGCCGGCTCGATCCACAGCCCGAAGCCGACCGCGAGCCGGTTCCAGCCGTTGATCACGTTGATCATCAGCGTGAGTTTCACCTGTTCCTCCTGGCTGAAGTGGTCGTTCAGCGCCGCGTAGGCCGCTTCGTGCGCGGCGTGGCCCTCCGACAGCCGCGTGAGCGCGTCGGTCCAGCCGAGCGCCGCGCGTTCGCGGTCGGTGTAGCAGGGCGCTTCGCGCCACGCGGAAAGCAGGTAGATGCGCTGCTCGGTCTCGCCTTGCTCGCGTGCTTCGGCCGTGTGCATGTTAATGCAGTTCGCGCACGCGTTGATTTGCGATGCGCGGATCTTCACGAGCTCGATTAGCGTCGGTTCGAGGCTCTGCGCGGCGGCGACCGATACGGTCATCCAGTTCTTCATCAGTGCGGGCGCGGCGGCAAACGGATTGAGTTTCGCAGTCATGGTCCTTCTCCTTTCGTGTGGGTTCCGGTGATATGACGAGCGAGCCCCCCGCGTGTGTGACATCGGAGCAAAAAATTTTTCGAAGCGTGTGTAGCTGCGGATCCCGGACGAAGGGCGGGGCGGTTCATCGCCGTGCCGATGGCGGCGCACGAACGCGTTCGTCAGACAAACCCGTGCGTCACCAGGCCTTCACTCACGATCGCTGCGCGGATGTCATGGGGCGTCAGTAGCCTGCATGCGCCGACGAGCGCGTCGCGCAAGGCGTTCACGCCCGAACGGGCAAGCATGGCCCGTGTGTCACGCATCCGACATGCGCGCAGCCAACACTTTCATTTTTCTTTCGTTCGCGTTTCGCCGGCATCCCGATTCGCAGCATTCACATTTCTGGACCATACTGTTCTGCACGGGCAGATGAAGTGACGCCGCATTCGCGGCCCGGCGCGCGCGCCGGCTGCCCGACGACGCAGCAGCAGGTCGCACGTCAGCCGCGCGCATCACGCGCAAGGCTTTCCTTTTTCCGGCAACGCAACGCAGCGAATCGCGACGTGAACGGTAAACCGATGAGCCTCCTTGCATCACACCTTCAGCGCCGTTACCAGGACGTGCGCGCGCATAGCGTCGCGTTGACCGCGACGCTGTCCGCCGAAGACCAGGCCGTGCAGTCGATGCCCGACGCCAGCCCGACGAAATGGCATCTCGCGCATACGACCTGGTTCTTCGAAACTGTCGTGCTGATGCGCCGCGTGCCCGGCTACGCGCCGTTCGACGCCGCCTTCCAGTTCCTCTTCAATTCCTATTACGAAGCGCTCGGCCCGCGTCACCCGCGGCCGCAACGCGGGCTGCTCACGCGACCGTCGCTCGACGAGGTGCATGCGTACCGGCAATACGTCGACGACGCGATGCTGCGCGCGCTGGCCGGTGCCGATGCCACGCTGCTCGATACGATTGCACCCGAGATCGTGCTCGGCCTGCATCACGAGCAGCAGCACCAGGAACTGATCGTCACCGACATGCTGCACGCGTTCTCGTGCAACCCGTTGAAGCCGGCGTTCCGGCCGCGCAACGGGACGGACGCGGGCGCAATGGCCGCGGGCGATGCCGGCGCGCAGCACTGGCTGCACCAGCCGGGCGGGCTCGTCGAGATCGGCCACGACGGCGATGCGTTCTCGTTCGACAACGAACGGCCGCGTCATACGGCGCTCGTGCGGCCGTACGAGATCGCGAACCGCCTCGTGACGAATGCGGAATTCGCGGCGTTCATCGCCGACGGCGGCTACACGCGCCCCGAGTTCTGGCTGTCCGACGGCTGGGCCACGGTGCAGCGGGAAGGGTGGCAAGGGCCCGCGTACTGGATGCCCGACGACGACGATGCGGCCGCCACGCGCGTACGGCGCAGGTTCGGCCTGCACGGCATCGAACCGCTCGCACCCGACGCACCGGTGTGCCACGTGAGCTTCTACGAAGCGGCCGCGTACGCGGAATGGGCCGGCGCGCGCCTTCCGACCGAATTCGAATGGGAAGCCGCGTTCCCCGCCCAAGGCATCCGGCAGATGCTCGGGCACGTGTGGCAATGGACGCGCTCGTCCTACGAGCCGTACCCGGGCTTTCGGCCGCTTGCAGGCGTCGCGGCCGAATACAACGGCAAGTTCATGGTCGGCCAGCAGGTCCTGCGCGGCAGCAGCATCGCGACGCCGCCCGGGCACGAACGGCCGACGTACCGCAATTTCTTTCCGCCGGCCGCGCGCTGGCAATTCACGGGAGTGCGACTTGCGCGAGACGTCTGACCAGACGGCCACGAGCGGTGGCCAGCAACCCGCCCGCGATTCGCGGCCGAGCGCGTTCGAGCGCGACCTGATCGACGGACTGTCGCGTACGCCGCGCAGCATTCCGCCGAAATACTTCTACGATGCGGCCGGCTCCGCGCTGTTCGATCGCATCTGCGAACTGCCCGAGTATTACCCGACCCGCACCGAGCTCGGCATCCTGCGCGATCGCGCGGCCGAGATCGTGCGGCGCGTCGGCCCGCATGCGGAACTCGTCGAATTCGGCGCCGGCTCGCTCGAGAAGATCCGCGTGCTGCTCGACGCGTTCGCGGGCAACTATGCGAACGCGCCGGCGCGCTACGTGCCGGTCGACATCTCGGCGGACTACCTGCACGGCGCGGCCGCGCGACTGTGTTCGGCCTATCCGTGGCTCGACGTCGCGCCGCTCGCGGCCGACTACACGAAGGCCGAGCAACTGGCCGCGCTGACCGCGACACCGGCGCGGCGCATCGGCTTCTTTCCCGGCTCGACGATCGGCAACTTCTCGCCGGAAGAAGCCGATGCGTTCCTGCGCGATGCGGCGCGGCTGCTGCGAGGCGGCGGCTTGCTGGTCGGCGCCGATCTCGTGAAGGACACGCGCACGCTGCACGACGCGTACAACGATGCGCAGGGCGTGACCGCGCAGTTCAACCTGAACCTGCTGGTGCGCGCGAACACTGAGCTCGGCGCGGATTTCGACGTCGACGCGTTCTCGCATTGCGCGTTCTACGACAGCGTACGGCAGCGCATCGAGATGCATCTCGTCAGCGACATCGCGCAGACCGTACACGTACGCGGCCATGCGTTCCGCTTCGACGCCGGCGAGCGTATCCACACGGAGAATTCGCACAAGTTCACGATCGACGGCTTCCATGCGATCGCGCGCCGCGCAGGATTCGAGCCCGATACCGTGTGGACCGACGCGGACAACCTGTTCAGCGTGCACTGGTTGCGCAGCGTCGACGATATCCGCGCGTAACGCCCATGCTTGCGAATCGCTCGCGTATGGTGCGGGCGGTTCGCTCTCGGCGCATGCCCGTTCCAGCGCTCGCCGGCGCGTACCGATCGCCCGGCTTCGTGCGGAAAATCCCTCCTTTACCGGCCCGATGCAGCGTTGCAACGGTATCTGGAGTGCCGCCTCTTCCTTGTCCGGCAAGGCTTTGCGGGCAGCCGTAAACGTCCGTTACCGGTCTCGCATACCCGTTTCACCTGTGTCAGTGCCCGGTGCCTAGACTCCGAACCGTATTCACATGACGCACGACACGTGCAGGGAGTCGCGAGATGAACAAGAAACTCATTCTCGGTGCAGTTCTCGGTGTAGCGGCGCTGGCAGCTTCGGGCGTCGCATCGGCCCACGTCGACCTGTCGGTCGGCATCGGTGTACCGGCCTATGCGGCGCCGGCACCCGTCTACGTGGCGCCGCCTCCGCCCGTCATGTACGCGCCGGTCGGCTATCGCGATGACGGCTGGCGTGCGCGCGAATGGCGCGAACACGAGTGGCGCCGCCGTGAATGGCGCGAGCACGAATGGCATGATCGCGGCGACTGGCGCGGCCGCCGCTGGGATTGAGCGGCTCGACTGACTACGACAAGAGGAGAACGAAAACATGATGCCCATTCGACACATCAGGCTGTGCGCCGGCGCCGCGATCGTTGCGCTGGCCACGATCGGCAGCGCGCACGCGGCGGGCTGCATGAAGGGCGCAGTGGTCGGCGGTGTGGCCGGCCACTATGCGGGGCACCACGCGGTCGTCGGCGCGGTCGGCGGCTGTATCGTCGGCCACCACATGGCGAAGAAGCATGCTGAAGAGCAGGCCGCGCAGCACAAGGCCGCCACGCAGGGCATGCAGCCGGCTCAGTAAGCGTCATCGTCACCGGGGCGGCGCTGCGGCGCCGCACCCGCCTGCTTCGTTTCCCGTTCACACACGATCCTGATTGATCCGACGAATGCGCGTCGCGCGCATCGTTACGATCATTTACAACGTCGGGTGGCGCGAATGGCGCGCATTCCTAGAATGCAGTCACACAAACGCACAACAGGGAGCACAAGATGAAACATCGACGATATCTGTCCGTACTGACGGCCGCGCTGCTCGCGCTCGGCACGGTTTCCGCGTATGCGGCAGCCGGCGGTAACGGTGGTGGAAATGGCGGTGGAAACGGTGGCGGCGGTCACGGCGCAGGCGGTTTGGGCGGCAATGCCGGCGGCATGTCGGGCGGCCATATGAGCGGCGAGGCGCTGAGCAACTCGAACGGCATGCACGCGGGCGACCGCGACAAGGGCCTGTCGCGCGCGGCTGACCGCTCCGACACGATCGCCGATCGCGCCGGCGTGCAGCCGGGCCATGGTCACACGCACGGAC
This sequence comes from Burkholderia crassaminum, assembly GCF_964265005.1. Taxonomy (NCBI): domain Bacteria; kingdom Pseudomonadati; phylum Pseudomonadota; class Betaproteobacteria; order Burkholderiales; family Burkholderiaceae; genus Burkholderia; species Burkholderia crassaminum. The sequence continues at coordinate 46,304 of NZ_OZ183799.1, forward strand.
ATGCACACGGCCACACCACGCACGCGTCGACGTCCACCCATCATTCGCGTCACCACGCATTCGGCCGCACGCTCTAAGCGCGGCACGCAAACGTGAAGGAAGGGCGCTTCGGTGCCCTTTTTTCATCGTGGCAATGCAACGCGGCTGTCGCGCGAAAACATCGTGCCGACCCGATTTGCAACCAGCCGTAACCGCGCCGCGAAGGCGCGCGAATACGGATCGCTTACGGGCAGTTAACAGACAGGAAACCGGCGCGAGGCGCGCGCATCGCAAGCACGCGCGGCCGCGTCGAAAAGCCGACAAAAAAGGGCGGCTCATCGCCGCCCTTCGTCTTACCGCCCGGTGCCCGCCAGCGGCACCGCAGGTTCGAACAGCGCGTCCGCCTGCCTGACGCGCACGAAGCACGCCGCGCCGTCACCCTCCACCAGCGCCCGGAAATGCGCTTCGCCGCACGCGAGCTTCGCACGCTCGTGTTCGCTCGGCACGTGGCCGTCCGCATTCGGCGTATCGACGACGAAGTACAGCCGTTCGCCGCCGTCCTGTTCCGCGAGCACGGCCCAGTCCGGGTGATAGCTGCCGAGCGGTGTCTGCACGCGGAACCATGCGGGCAGCTTCGCGTACAGCTTCACGCCGTCGTGCGCCTCGAGCGCATCGGCGAACGCGCGCTCCGCATCCGTCTCGCACACGACCGCCTCGTGGATCGACTTTTGCGCATCGGGCCGCAGGTTGCGCAGATAACCGGTCAGCGCCTCGCTTTCGAACGATTCGAGCGCATGCACATGGCGCTCGCCGAGCTTGCGGTACGCGATGCCCGCGACGAGCGCGAGCCGCTTGCAGCGGTTGATCGCATCGGCCGCAACCGAGATGAACTGCTGCGGATTCGCGCGAAAATCCTCGAGCCGGCCGCTGTCGGCCAGGATCGTCGCGAGCGACCGGCGCGTGAGCTGCGTGCGGTCCTGCAGCTCGGTGAGCAGGTCGGGCAGCGGCAGTTCGCCTTCGTCGAGCAGCACCGTGCCGGCGCCGGCCACCTCGATCGCCTCGATGCCGGCCTTGCCGATATCGATCTCGGCCTTGCGCCACTGCAGCCGCGCGCGCGCGATGTCCGGCGCGTCGTGCAGCGCGGCCGCGCAGTCGCGCACGAGCTTCGCGTTGTCGAACTCGACGCGGTACACGGTGCGATGACGGATGCGATCCCACAACGCGCGGAATTCCTCGCCGAACACGACGGCCTTGCCCGACGCATCGCGCCGCAGTGCAATCGCGCGGCGCTCGTCCGCGTTGCGCACGGCAAAGCGGCCCGACAGCTTGCGCAGCGTCGCGACGATCGGCGCGCGCAGCACCTCGAACGCCTCGGGCAGCACCAGCGCGCTCTGGCGCAGCGCATCTTTCAGCCGGTCGAGCACCTTGCCCTGCGCGTCCACGTAGCCCTGCTCGTGCAGGTGATTCCACAGCACGCGCGACAGCTCGACGCCGAGCGCATGCGCGGGCGCATCGCCTTCCTGCACGGGCAGCGCCGCGAACTGGTGTTCCTCGACGATCCCGAAACGGATGCCCGTATCGGCCTCGATTTCCTTCTGCAGGTTCTCCGCGAACGACTCGTAGCGCTCGGTCGCGATCACGGTCAGCGTGTTCACGCCCGCGTCGCGCACGCGTTCGCCGTCCTGGTCGACGGCGAGGCGCAGCCCGCGGCCGAGCGTCTGGCGGCGCTCGCGCTCGGTCTGGATGTCGCGCAGCGTGCAGATCTGGAACACGTTCGGGTTGTCCCAGCCTTCCTTCAGCGCCGAGTGCGAGAAGATGAACTTCAGCGGCGTGTCGAACGACAGCAGCGCTTCCTTCTCGCGCATGATGAGGCCGTACGCGCGTTCCGCGTTCTCGCGGGCCGCCGCGCTGCTCTCGCTCGTGTCGGTCCAGCCGCCCTTGCGGTCGATCGAGAAGTAGCCGTTGTGTGCGCGCCCGACCTCGAGCGCCACGTCGACGCCGTCGAACAGCGCACGATAGGCCGGCACGCGCGCCGCGCGCGCATATTCCTCTTCGAAGATCAGCGCGTAGTCGCCCTTCGCGGGCATGCCGTTCTCGTCGTAGCGGCGATAGCGCTCGACCGAATCGACGAAGAACAGCGACAGCACCTTCACGCCGCGCTCCGCGAGCCGCAGCTCCTTGTCGAGATGCTCGCGGATCGTGCGGCGGATCATCTCGCGTTGCACGGCGAGCGTGTCGATGTCACCGAACGCTTCGCCGAGCGACAGGAACGCCTCGCCTTCCGGATGGCGCAGCTCGACGTATTCGGCGCCCTTCACCGCATGCACCTCGCCGATCCGCAACCCCGCGTACAGCGCGCGCTTGGTCAGGCGTTCGAGATCGTCGCCGTCGGTGGCCGTCACGATCTGGCGCTTCACGCCGGCCGCCGTCGCGACGTCGAGCTCGACGCGCGCGCTGATCGTGCCGCGCCGGTTCGACACGCCCACGAGCCGCACATACGGCTTGTTGTGCGCATCCTCGACGATCGCCGACGCGATCTCGATCTGCTTGACGAGCTTGCGCTCGTACGCGTCGACCGCGTCGAGCCGGTACACCATGTGGTGACGGTCGACGTGGGTGGCCGAATAGCGCAGCGTGCAGAGCGGCGCCATCGCGGCGAGCGCTTCGCGGCCACGGCCTTCGAGCCCGCCGTCGACGCTTTGCGGCTCGTCGACAATCACGATCGGCCGCGTCGCGCGGATCAGGTCGATCGGCTTCTCGCCGCCGGTCTTCTCGCTGTCCTTGTAGAGGTTGTTGATTTCCTTCTTGTTGATCGCGGCCACCGTCATCACCATGACCTGGATCGCCGCGCTCGCCGCGAAGTGGCGCACCTGGCCGAGCTTCGCGGAGTCGTACAGGAAGTAGTCGTACGGCACGCCCGCGTACAGCGCGCGGAAGTGATCCTCGGTGATGGACAGCGTCTTGTGCACGCCTTCCTTGATCGCGATCGACGGCACGACGATCACGAACTTCGTGAAGCCGTAGCGGCGGTTCAGCTCGAAGATCGTGCGCAGGTACACGTAGGTCTTGCCGGTGCCGGTCTCCATCTCGACGGTGAAGTCGCGCGAGCCGGGCAGGCCGGACGGCGGCAGCCCGCCGCGCAGCTGCACGTCGGCGAGATTGCGCGCGAGCGCGTCGTCGGTCAGCGACAGCCGGTTGCCGACGCCCTGTTCCGACACCGCGAAGCCGAGCGAGCCTTGCGCCGCGGCCGTCGTGCCGGGCGCGGCGTTCGCGAGCACGCTGAAGTCGCCGCGATACGATTCCTGGCCGCGAAACAGGTCGCAGACGGCGTCGATTGCGTCGCGCTGGTAGTCGAGATCCGCTTCGAAATGCAGCCGCATCACAGGCTCCGCACGCGCTTCACGCCGTGCTGTTCGAGCAGCGCGGCGAGATTGAGCTTCGCGACGTCGTCGACGAAGCCGCTGTCGCGGAACAGGCACGTGACGTCGTGCGTCGTGCCGGTCGCATCGAGCAGGTCGACGATGCCGTCGGCGAGCGGGCCCGCGTCGTCGCGCGCGATGTGTGCATCGAAGCACGCGACGATCGAGCGGCCAATCAGGTGCACGGCCTTGCCTGCCACCTGGTGATGCTCGACCGGCGTGCACAGGTCGAGGCCGAGCTTCAGCGTCAGCTCGGCGAGCAGGTCGTCTTCGGTGCGGCCGGTCTTCACGTGCTCGACGGACGCGAAGAGCGCATGGTCGAAGTCGTCGCGGCGCGGGTCCCACTCGATCACGTTGGTCGTGTCGAGCCGGTACACGCGGAAGCCGAGGTCGCCATAGCTTTCCGGGTAATCGCGCGCGACCTGCTGCGCGGCGCGGCGCAGGCGTTCCTTGGTGACTTCGGCGAGCGTCAGCGGCTTTTTCAGCTTCGCGCAGAAATCGGCAGCCGCGAGCTGCGTCTTGTCGCGGCGGTCGAGCGCTTCGGGCAATTGCACGAGCACGTAGCGGCGCGCGCCGCCGTCGGTCGCGTTCACCTGCATCACCGCGTGGCCGGTCGAGCCGGAGCCCGCGAAGCAGTCGAGCACGATGTCGTCGCCGCGTGTGCACCAGCCGATCACGGCCGCCGCGAAATCGACCGGCTTCGGCAGGTCGAACGGGATCCCGAGCGTCTTGAGCAGCGCGTCGTCGGAGCCGGCGAACGGCAGGACCGACGGCACGTTCTCGTACATGTTCTCGTCGAGGTAGTAGATCCGCTGCGGCTGCGTGGTTTCATCCGCGCCGAATTCGATCTGGCCGCGCTCGATCAGCGCCTGCATCGTCGCGGGCGGGTTGCGCCAGCCGCGCGCCGGCATCGCGCACGGCTTGCCGGTGACCGGGTGGATCAGCGGCGTGAAATACTCTTCCGGCGCCTTCTTCTTGTTCGGCCAGGCCATCGACACGAGGCGGTACACGCGGCCTTCTTCCGACAGCCGGTCGTACATCACCTCGCCGCCGGACAGGTTGGTCTGCGCCTTCATCCACGCGCGATACGCCTTCTGCGCGTCCTTCGGGTTGCCGCTGCGGTACACGGCGTCGTGCGCGGCGTCGAGCATGCGCTGCGCGTTGCGCTTCGGGCGCTTGAGCGGCGCCTGTTCGAGCAGCGTCTCGGCGTTGCGCGCGAACAGCACCAGCGATTCGTGCTGGTACGCGACGCCGCGTGCGTCACCCTTCGGGTTGCGTTTGTCCCACACGGCCACGCCGAGCTCGTTCTCCTCGCCGAAGATCTCGCGCAGCATCAGCACGAGCGCATGCACTTCGTGCTCGTCGATGTGCACGGCGATCAGCCCTTCGTCGGACAGCAGCGCATGCGCGAGCTTCAGGCGCGGATACATCATGTTCAGCCAGTCGGTGTGGAACCGGCCGTTCGCCTCGGTGTTGGTGCTGCGCTTCACGCCGCCCTGGGTCTGCCCGGTCATCGCCAGGTAGTGGCGGATGCTGTCGCTGAAGTCGTCCGGATAGACGAAATCGCTGCCCGTGTTGTACGGCGGGTCGATGTAGACGAGCTTCACCTTGCCCGCGTAGCTCTTGTGCAGCAGCTTCATCACGTCGAGGTTGTCGCCCTCGATCACGAGATGGCGCGTGTCGTCCCACGCGACGCTGTCGTCGGGGCAGGGCCGCAGCGTGCCCGTCGACGGCGTGAGCGCGGCCTGGCGCGCGCTGCGCTTGCCATGCCAGTGGAAGCCGTAGCGTTCTTCGGCGTCGCCGACCGTGCGTTCGCCGATCAGCGCCTTCAGCACGTCGACGTCGACCGACGCGCCGCCGGGGCCTTCGGTCACGAGTTCGGGGAACAGCGCCTTCAGGCGCGCGACGTTGTCGGCGGTGAAATCCGTCGACATCGCCTGCGGGCTGGCCGCATCGAGTTTCTGCATCGTCTTTTCCATCGGAGCCCGGCCGCGCGCGCCACGACGTCGGGCGTGCTCACGGCACCGGCGGCAATGGCCGCCCGGGCAAACCCGAAACGCTATCGAGTCGGTCGGCGCAGGTCAAGCGCCGATGTGGGCCGATCGTGCGGGCATCGGCCGCGATCGCCCGCCCCACGGGCCGCAAGCGGTTTCGGGCCGGTTGTCGCATGGCCGGCCGGCGGCCGCCCGCCGGGCATCCGCGGGGCACTCCGGAACAGACGAAAAAAAGGGCACGGTCGGCGCCAAGCGCCGGCGTGCCCGCATGGAGAATCCCGGATGGAGGGTACGGCGGGGCCCGACGGGCCCCGCTCGGGGTCAGAAACGCGTGCGGATGCCCGACGTCAGTTCGAGCTGGTTCTTCGCGCCGAACGTCGTCGACACCGTGTAGCCGCCGTGCAGCTTCATGTAGTCGCCGGCCAGGTACACCTCGGTGCGCTTGCTCAGGTGATAGAACACCGACCCGTAGATCGTCTCCTTGAAGCCGTTGCTGACACCGTTGGTCAGGCTGAACGCACCGAGGTTCGCGTTCGGCGTGAAGCCGTCGGAGTTGTTCGCGGCGTTCTTGATGCGCATTTGCTGGTAGCCGAGCTCGTAGTCGAGCGCGCCCTTCGGCGCGATCTTCATCGACACCGTCCACGAATCGTCGTGACGCTGGCCGAGCGGGCCCTGGTCGCCGTTGTAGCGGAAATAGCCGGCATTCAGGCGCACGATGTCGAACGTGTAGTTGCCGCCGACCGAGAACGTCTGGTTCGTGAAGCCGCCGTTGTTCACGTGGTTGTAGAAGCCCGACACGTTGAACGGCCCGCCGTTGTAGCCGAGCGCGACCTGGTACGCGGAGCCGGTCGCGAACTGCGTCGAGTTGCTGAACTGGTAGCCGGCGCTCGCGAAGATGCCGTTGCTGAACAGCTTCTTCCACGCGATGCCGTTGTTGTAACGCGTGCCGGTCGGGCCGGCCGCGTAGAAGATCATCTGCTTGAAGTTGTTCGAGTTGGTCCAGCCGCCTTCCTCGGTCGAAAGCTTCGCGGTGCCGTACGGGTCGCCGTAGATCGCCGCCGCGTCGCGCGCGATGGTGTTCTGGAAGCCGGCCGTCAGCTTGCCGAAGCGATCGTCCTCGACGCCGACCCACGCATCGCGGTCGAAGATCTGGCCGCTGTCTTCCATCTGGCCGTTCGCGACCACGAATTCGCTTTCGAGGCGGAAGATGATCTTTGTGCCGCCGCCGATGTCTTCGGCGCCGCGCAGGCCCCAGCGGCTGCCGCTGAACCACGGCTCGCCTTCGTTGCCCATGCCGATCACGTGATTGCCGTTCGCGTCGGCGTGGGTCCGGTAGGTCGGAAAGCTCAGGTCCATCAGGCCGTAGAGCTGCACGCTCGACTGCGCGTGCGCCTGGGTGCCGGCGCACAGGCCAGCCGCCGCGATGGAAAGGGCAAGGGTTTTTCGTTTCAAGATCGTCTCCTCCGAGCTGCCGCATTGAAATCTGGTCGTTGGCAGTACGTAATGTATGCCGACTCTTGCCGGCCACAGCGAGAGGGCCGACGCATAGCATCGTAGAGGGTGCAATCCTTCACGACGCTTTCCCGGGCGCAAGAATCGGATCGGTGAAAACACCGAACGCGCAACAATCACGAATCGGGCAGGCGCGCGAAGGCGGGCCTGCCGGGCATCCGGCTAGTGTCACACACGTTTCGTGCTACGAATCGACGTGCCGTTCCCGGCGACGGGTGAGCGAGCGTCAGTCCTGCGCGCTCTTCATGCGCAGGATGTAACCCAGCCCGCGCAGCGTGATGATCTCGGCCGTGCTGCCCGCGAGATGCTTGCGCAGCCGGTGGATGTAGATGTCGATCGCGTCGGCGCTCGGCTCGTCGTCGAGCGCGAACACGCTGTCCATCAGGCGTGCCTTCGATACCGTCTTGTTCTGCTGCAGCATCAGCGTTTCGAGGATCGCGTGCTCGCGGCGGCGCAGCGCGAGCACCGTTTCGCCGCAGCGGAATTCGCGCGTGCCGAACGCATAGACGAGATCGCCGCACACGAGCTGCGTCGTGCCGACCCCGGCCTGCCGGCGGATCAGCGCGCGAATCCGGGCGACCAGCTCGCGCGATTCGAACGGCTTCACGACGTAATCGTCGGCGCCCGCGCCGAAGCAGTCGACCTTGTCGTCGACCGAGCCGTGCGCGGTCAGCATCAGCACCGGCACGTTGTCGTTGCGGCGCCGCAGTCGCGCGAGCACTTCCTTGCCGCTGATGCCGGGCAGGCGCATGTCGAGCAGCACCGCGTCGTAGCGTTCGGTCTTCAGCACCGTGTCGGCGCGCTCGCCGTCGCCGACGGAGTCAACCGCGAAATCCTCGCCGCGCAGCAGGTTCACGATCCAGTGCGCGAGTTCGGCGTTGTCTTCGACCAGCAGGAGTTTCATGGCGACTTCTCTTCAATCGTATGCGGGCAGCCGCACGGTCACGACAATACCGCGATTGCCGGCCCCCGGCGCGAGCGACGCGCTGCCGCCGTGTGCCTGCGCGATCTCGCGGACGATCGCGAGCCCGAGGCCCGAGCCTTCGGTGTCGGCCGCCACGCGGTAGAACCGCTTGAACACGTGCGGTCGCGCTTCGGCCGGGATGCCGGGGCCGTTGTCGACCACGTCGAGCACGATCGCGTCGCCGTCACGGCGTGCGACCACCGTCACGCAGCCGCCCGGCTGCGTGTAGCGCACTGCGTTGTCGACGAGGTTCATCACCAGCGCGGTCAGCAGGCTGTCGCTGCCCGCGACGTCGAGCCGCTCGCCGAGATCGGCACCGAGGTCGATATTGCGCCGCTGCGCGAGCACGATCGTTTCCTCGAGCACGCTCGACACCACGGCCGCAAGATCGACGCGCTGGGTCAGCAGCGTCGACGGCGTCGCCTCCGCATGCGCGAGCAGCAGCAGCTTGTCGGTCACGTCGGCCATCTTGCGGCTGCTGCGCTGCATGCTGTCGAGCACCGACGCGAGCTCCGGATCGTCGTGCCCGCGCCGCTGCGCGTACTGGATCTGCGTGTCGAGCACCGCGATCGGCGTGCGCAACTGGTGCGCGGCATCCGCGATGAAGCGGCGCTGCGTGGCCGTGTGCATGTTCAGGCGCGCGATGCACTGGTTGATCGCATCGACGATCGGCCGCAGCTCGTTCTGCAGCCGCTCGGGGCGAATCGGCTCCAGCTCCATCGGCCCGCGATCGGCCACGTCGTCCTTCAGCTTCAGCAGCGGACGCATCTCGAAGGTGAGACCGAGGTACACGAGCCCCATCGCGAGCATCAGCATCAGCGACAGGCGCACGAGCTGCGGCCGCCAGATCGTCGCGACCATCGCGCGGTGCGAGCGCGTCGTCTTCGCGACGACCACCGTGACCGTCTCGACCCGTCCCTCGTCGTAAAGCTGGCGATCGTAGGCCACTGCGCGCAGCGGCACGCCATCGAGCGACGCGTCGTACAGCGTCGGCTCGACGCCGTGCCGCGCGGGCACGTCGAGCGCCGGCGTGCCCGCGAGCAGGCGGTCGTGCCCGTCGATCACCTTGTAGAACACCGAATCGCCCGACGGCGATTCGAAGATCTCCAGCGCGGCCGGCGGCACGTCGGCGACCGGCAGCCCGTTGCGCCATTCGATGTCCTCACCGATCGTGCGCGCGGACGCGACGAGCGCGCTGTCCTGCACGAGCGCGGCCGTGGTCCGCGCGGTGTCGTACGACATCGCGCCGGCGATCAGCATGAACACCGCGAGCGGCAGCAGCAGCCACCACAGCAATCGCCCGCGCAGGCTGTGCGCCATCCTGTTGCGCTCCTTCTCCGAAATGCCGAACCGCGCCGGGAGCGCCGGCGCGGTCGGAAGTGTCATGTCAGGCGTCCGTCTGCGGCGTTCAGAACGCCGCGGGGCGCCACTTCAGCAGCCGCTTCTCGAGCCAGGTCAGCAGGTAGTCGGCGGCCAGCGCGACCACCGCCAGCACGATCATCGCCGCGAACACGCCGCTCGCGTTGAACGCGCCCTGGGCGGTGGAGATTAGCAAACCGATGCCCTGCTTGGAACCCAGGAATTCGCCGACGACCGCACCGACCAGCGCGAAACCGAAGCTCACGTGCAGGCTCGCGAGAATCCACGAGAGCGCGGACGGGATCACGACCGACGTGGTGATCTGCCGGCGCGACGCGCCGAGGATCTGCGCATTCGCGATCAGGTAGCGGTCGGCTTCGCGCACGCCCTGGAACGCGTTGCCGAACACGACGAAGAACACCATCACGACGGCCAGCGCGATCTTCGACGCCATCCCGAGGCCGAGCGCGATCACGAAGATCGAGCCGAGCACGACGCGCGGAATCGAGTTCGCGATCTGGATGTACAGGCCGAACACGTCGGACATCAGCTTGTTGCGGCCGAGCACGATCCCGCAGATCACGCCGGCCACCGAGCCGATCAGGAAGCCGATCGTGGTTTCCTCGAGCGTCACCCACACCTGCGTGAGCAGCGGCCCTTGCGACGTGCCGTTGACGATCCAGTCCTGGATCTGCGCGAAGATCAGCGTCGGCTGCGAGAAGAAGAACGGGTCGATCCACTTGAGCCGCGCGGCGAGTTCCCAGCCGCCGAGCACGACGACGAGCACGGCGATCCGCAGGCCGATGATCAGTTGCCGGCGGCGGCGCAGCCGGGTTTGCGCGGCGCGCGACTCGTCGTCGAGCGACTTCGCCGGAATGGCGGTGGGGGGAAGCGTCATGTCGGTCATGCTCCTGTCCTATCCTGTCCTTGCTGCCGTCAGCCGATCTGCACTTCTTCGCGCAGGTCGTGCCAGATGTCCTTGGAAATTTCGATGAAACGCGCGTCGTAGCGGATCTCCGACGTGACGCGCGGGCGCGGCAGGTCGATCTCGTACACGCGCTTGAGCGTCGCGGGGCGCGCGGTCAGCACGAACACGCGGTCGGCGAGCGCGATCGCCTCCTCGAGATCGTGCGTGACGAACACGACCGAGCCCTTGTTCGCCGACCAGAGCTGCAGCAACTCGTCCTGCATCAGCGTGCGCGTCTGCATGTCGAGCGCGGAGAACGGCTCGTCCATCAGCAGGATTTCCGGCTGGTTGATGAAGGTCTGCGCGAGCGCGACGCGCTTCCGCATCCCGCCGGAGAGCTGGTGCGGGTAGTGCTTCGTGAACTTGTCGAGGCCGACCTTGCGGATCCATTCCTCGGCCTGCGCATACGCGACGTCCTTCGAGCGGCCGCGAAACAGCGGGCCCGCCGCGACGTTGTCGATCACGTTGCGCCACGGGAACACGGCGTCGGCCTGGAACACGAAGCCGATGCGCGGATCGATCCCGTCGACCGGGCGTCCCATTACGCGCACTTCGCCCGACACCGGCTTGAGCAGCCCGGTGATCAGGTTCAGCGTCGTCGACTTGCCGCAGCCGGTCGGCCCGACGATCGCGATGAACTCGCCGCGCGCGACGCTCATGCTGAAGTCGCGCAGCGCGACGGTGGCCTTGCCTTCCGGCGAAATGAAGCGGCACGACACGTTGCGAAACTCGATCGCCGGTGTGCTCGGGGAGACTGCCTGGTTCATCGCATTCGTCCTGCGGGTGAGGAGGGCGTCGCATCGTGGCGACGCCGGGCCGGTCAGCCGGGCCGGAACGGGGAACGCACGGCGGCGGGATCGCCGCCGCCGGCGCCGCAGCGCGTTACTTCGCGTTCACGAAATCGTTCGTGAAGGTGCGCGCCAGGTCGATATGCTTGCCCTTCACCGACGGGTTGAACGCCGACAACACCTTCAGCACGGTGGCCGGGCCGTCGGCCGGCATCTTGCCGTCGGCCGTGTACATCGGCAGCGATGCCTTCAGCGCGGTCAAGTACAGCGCCTTGTCCTTCTGGTAGTCGGCCGGCATCTTCGCGGCGATGTCCTCGGCGCTGTGCGTATGGATGAACTGCATCGTCTTCGCGAACGCGTGCGCGAGCTTGGTCGCCTCCGCCTTGTGCGAATCGGCCCAGGCCGACTGCACGTACAGGCTCGCGGCCGGGTAGGTGCCGCCGAGCGCCGCGCGCGTGCCGTCGACGGTGCGCATGTCGACCAGCACCTTCGCGTCGCCCATCTTCTCGAGCGCGGAGACCGTCGGCTCGGTCGTCATCCCGGCATCGATGCGGCCCTGCTTGATCGCGGCGATGAAGCTCGCGTCGGCGCCGACCGGCAGCATCGTGTACTGCGTCGACGGCACGCCGTGCGCCAGCGCGAGGTATTGCGTGAGGAAGCTGGTGGACGAACCGAGGCCCGTCACGCCGAGCGTCTTGCCCTTCGCGTCGGCCATCGACTTGAAGGTCGGCGCGGCCTTGGTCGACACCATCTCGACTTCGCCCGGCACCTGGCCGAACACGGCGATCGCCTTCACGTCCTTGCCCTTGCTCTGCAGGTCGATCGTGTGGTCGTAGAAGCCGACGACGCCCTGCACGGCGCCCGCGAGCAGCTCGTTCTCCGCGTCGACGCCGGCCGGCTGCGACAGCAACTCGACGTCGAGCCCTTCGGCCTTGAAGTAACCGAGTTCCTGCGTGAGCCGCGCGGGCAGGTAGATCAGCTTCGCGATCCCGCCGACCATGATCGTGATCTTGCCGCCGTCGTCGGCGAACGCGGGGTGAGCGGCGAGCGCGCAGCTCAGGCTGGCTGCCACGGCGAGGGTGCGCAGGATGGGTCGCATCGGGTCGTCTCCGTTCGTTGTATTCGTCTGGCGCGATGCTTGCTGCATCGTCACGACGAGTATAGGGAGGCGAAACCTTCCGCTACCTTTCGCGGGCGGGCGATTCCTTTAGGGGTTTTCCAGCAACGGGGGGCGGAACGGACGGGCAAAGGGGGCGGGATGCGCTCACCGCCAGCCGATCAACACCCGCCCCATCGCATCGACCCCCATGTCGAACAGGTGCGACACGAACGGCACGAGGTTCGGGATCATCAGTTGCACGAGCAACAGCCCGACGAGCATCGTGACGGGAAAGCCGACCTGGAACACGCCGATCTGCGGTGCCGCGCGGTTCAGGATGCCGAGCGCGAGGTTCGCGATCAGCAGCGCCGCGACCACCGGCAGCGCGAGCAGCAGCCCCATCTCGAACACCGTCGCGCCGAATGCGGCGAGCGTACGCCAGCCGGGCGCGTGCAGCAGGTCGGCCGACACCGGCAGCGACTGGAACGATGCAGCGAGCGCGGCGAACACCTGCAGGTGGCCGTCCATCGCGAGGAACGCGAGCATCGCGACCGCGTTCAGGAAGCGGCCCATCACGGGCGTCGCACCGCTCGTGTGCGGATCGAAGAAGGTGGCGAAGCCGAGCCCCATCGACAGCCCGATGAAGTCGCCGGCCGCCTCGACGGCCGCGAACACGATCTGCATCGTGAAGCCCATCGCGACGCCGATCAGGAACTGCGTGACGAGGATCCAGATGCCCTGCGCGGAGAACATGGTGACGTCCGGCATCGCGCCGAGCGTCGGCGCGACGACCAGCGCCATGAACGCGGCGAGGCCGATCTTCACGCGCATGGGCACCGACGCGTGACCCACGACGGGCGCGGTCGCGACGAGCGCGAGCATCCGCACGAACGGCCACAGGAACGCCGTGAGCCAGCCGTTGAGCTGCGCGTAGGTAACCGAGAACATCGCGGCCGGATCGTGCGCGTGCGCGCGGTTCAGCCGACGCCGAGCGTCGCGACGTGCAGCAGCGTCTGCCGCAGGTAGTCGAGCATCGTCGTCATCATCCACGGGCCGGCGATCACGAGCGTCGCGGCGACCGCGAGCAGCTTCGGGATGAACGACAGCGTCGCCTCGTTGATCTGCGTCGCGGCCTGGAACAGGCTCACGACGAGGCCGACCACGAGCGCGACCAGCAGCAGCGGGGCCGACAGCAGCAGGCCGACCATCATGGCCTGGTGCGCGAGGGTCATCACCTGTTCGGGCGTCATCGTGCGTTGTCCTCCGCGGCTTACGTGAAGCTCTGCGCGAGCGAGCCGATCAGCAGCTGCCAGCCGTCGACCAGCACGAACAGCATCAGCTTGAACGGCAGCGACACGGTGGACGGCGACACCATCATCATCCCCATCGACATCAGCACGCTCGCGACGACCATGTCGATGATCAGGAACGGGATGAAGACCGTGAAGCCGATCTGGAAGCCGGTCTTCAGCTCGCTCGTGACGAACGCAGGCACCAGCAGCGACAGCGGCACGTCCTCGGGGCCCTGCATCGGCGCGGCCTTCGAGATCTTCGCGAACAGCGCGAGATCGGTTTCGCGGGTCTGCTTCAGCATGAAGGTCTTGAACGGCGCGATGCCGCGCTGCACGGCCTGCTCCATCGGCATCGTGCCGTCGGAGAACGGCTTGTAGCCGTCGTTGTAGGCCCGGTCGAGCACCGGCGACATCACGAAGAAGGTGAGGAACATCGCGAGGCCGACGAGCACCTGGTTCGGCGGCGTCGTCGAGGTGCCGAGCGCCTGGCGCAGCAGCGACAGCACGATGATGATGCGCGTGAAGCTCGTCATCATCAGCATCATCGCCGGCAGGAACGACAGCATCGTGAGCAGCAGCATCGTCTGCACGCTCAGCGAATAGGTGGTGCCGCCGTGCGGGCCCGGGCTCGCGTTGAACGCGGGCAGGCCGTTCGCCTGCGCGCACGCGAGCGCGGGGGCGAGGCAGAGGATCAGCACGGGCGCGAAGCGCGCCGCGCGATGCAGGAATGCGTGTTTCATCGGAATGCGGGGTCGGAAAGAGGGCGCGGCGCCATGTCAGCGGTCCTTGCCGCGACCGAGGCGCTTCGCGGCTTCGCCCGCGAGCGCGTCGCGAAACCGCGAGCCGAACGTGCCGGGCAGGCCGCCTTCGGAGGGCGCGGCGCCGGCGGGTGCACCGGCCGAGGCTGTCGTCGCGGTAGCCGCTGCCGAACCGGCCGGCAGCGTATGCAGCAATCGCACGTTGCCCGGCGCGACGCCGAGCACGAGCCAGGTGTCGCCGATCTCGACGATCGTCGCGCTTTCCTTGGCGCCGACCGCGACGCTCGACACGACCGTCAGCGGGCCGCCGCGGCGCACGTGCTGGAAGCCGAAGCGGCGCGCGAGCCACGCGCACGCGAACACGAGACCGATCACGACCGCGAGCCCGACGAGTGTCTGCAGCACCGCGCCGATGCCGAGCGACGGCGCGGCCGAGCCGACCGTCACGCTCGACGCGATCGCCCCGGCGTTGTTCACCGCGTTCATGTCGGCGGCGAAGGCCGGCGCGCACGCGAGCGACGCGGCGACGGCAAGCGCCGCCGCGATCGCACGGCGGCCGGGCGTCGCGAAACTCATCGATTCAGCTTCCGGATGCGTTCGGCCGGTGTGATGATGTCGGTCAGGCGGATGCCGAACTTGTCGTTGACGACCACGACCTCGCCCTGCGCGATCAGGCAGCCGTTCACGAGCACGTCCATCGGCTCGCCGGCCATGCCGTCCAGCTCGACCACCGAACCCTGCGCGAGCTGCAGCAGGTTGCGGATCGCGATCTTCGTGCGGCCGAGTTCCACGGTCATCTTGACCGGGATGTCGAGAATCATCTCGATGTCGTTGTGCGTCGAGCTCGCCGCGGCCTTCGACAGCGGCTGGAACACGCCGGCGCCCGTCGCGCCCGGCTGCACCGGCTGCTCGTTCTGCTCGGCGAGCGCGGCCGCCCAGTCGTCCATGCCCGGATCTTCTTCCGCCGCGGCCGGTGCCGCCTGCGCGGCGGCAGCCGATGCCGCGAGGGCCGCGTCGGCCATCGCTTGTGCGTCGTCCTCGGGCGTCTGGTTCAGCTCACTCATATCCACCTTCCTTCATCGAATCGCCCGCGCTGATCATCTTCTGCACGCGCAACGCATATTGACCATTGAAAATTCCGTAGCCGCATTCCATCACCGGCACGCCGTCGACCTTCGCGGTGATCGTGTCGTCAATCTCCAGCGGCAGCACGTCGCCCGCGCGCAGGTTCAGGATCTTCTCGAAGTTCGACGAGATCTCGGCGAGATTCGCGGTCAGCTCGACCTCGGCGGCCTGCACCTGCTGCGACAGCACGCGCACCCAGCGGCGGTCGACTTCGAGCGCCTCGCCCTGGATCGGCGACGCGAGCACGTCGCGGATCGGCTCGACCATCGAATACGGCATGCAGATGTGCAGCGTGCCGCCCGTCGGCCCGAACTCGATCGAGAACTGCGTGACGATGACGATCTCGTTCGGCGTCGCGACGTTCGCGAACTGCGTGTGCATCTCCGAGCGCACGAATTCGAACTGCAGCGGCCGCACGCTCTTCCAGGCGGTCGTGTAGTGCTCGAACACGAGGTTCAGCAGCTTGCCGATGATCCGCTGCTCGGTGGCCGTGAAGTCGCGGCCCTCGACGCGCGTGTGAAAGCGCCCGTCGCCGCCGAACAGGTTGTCGACGACGAAGAACACGAGGTTCGGGTCGAACACGAACAGCGACGTGCCGCGCAGCGGCTTCACGTGCACCAGGTTCAGGTTCGTCGGGATCGGCAGGTTGCGGGTGAACTCGCTGTACTTCTGCACCTTCACCTGGCTGACGGAGATTTCCGCCGTGCGCCGCATGAAGTTGAAGATGCCGATCCGCAAGAGGCGCGCAAAGCGGTCGTTGATGATCTCGAGGCCGGGCATCCGGCCGCGGACGATCCGCTCCTGCGTCGCGATGTTGTAGGGACGGACGCCCGATGTGTCGCGCTGCTCGTCGACTGCATCGGTTTCGCCGGTGACGCCCTTGAGGAGGGCATCGACCTCCTCCTGGGACATGAACTCCTGGTGGCCCATACGCGCTCCTTTCGCGGCCGCGTTACTGGACGACGAACTCGGTGAACAACACGTCGTCGACCTTCGCGCGCTGGTTGCCCGGCTGCGTCGGCTGCTCGATCAGCTCCCGCAGTTCCTTCGCGAGCGAACGTTTGCCGTCCGGCGTCGCGAGATCCTCGGGATGCTTGTTCGACAGCGCGAGCAGGATCCGGCTGCGGATCTCCGGCATCCGCGCGGTCAGTTGCTCCTGCGCCTTCGCGTCGGTGAGCTTCAGCGACAGGCCGACGCGCAGGTAGTGCTGCGCGCCGTCGTCGGACTGCAGGTTCACGGTCAGCGGGTCGAGCGGGAAGAACACCGGCGCGGCGAGCGGCGCCGGCTCGGCGGGCGCGCTCGCATGGCCGACGCCTTCCTTGCTCAGGAACACGTACATGCCGCCGGCGGCGGCGGCGGCCGCACCCAGCGCGATGACGGCGATGAGTGCGATGCGCTTGAACTTGCCGGACGAAGCCGGCTTGTCGGCGGTCGGGTTTGCGGTCGTGGCCATGTGAATGCGTGCGTGATGTCTCGTAGCATGCATTGTTCGGCATCCGGGCCGGGCCCGATGGGCGGAAAAGAGGGGGGATTTGCGGCTATCTCAGCCGATTGTCGGCCGGGCGTCGGCTCGATGCAGGGTAGGAACGGCGGGGGAAAGCAACCGGGGCCGGGGCGGGGGCGGCAAGCCGGCGCTCCGTCAGGCGGGAAAGGCGAGGCGCGGTGGGGAGGGCGGGCCGTGGCGCCCGCCCGAACATCGTCAGATCGGCAACAACGACAGCAGCGGCGCGATCAGCACCATCGCAACGCCCGCGATCATCATCGTGAGGCTCGACACGACGCCTTCCTCGCTGCCGATCTCGCGCGCCTTCGCGGTGCCCACGCCGTGGGCGGCCGCGCCGAACAGCGCGCCGCGCGCGAGCCGCGTGCGCATCGGCACCAGCGCGAGCACGATCTCGCCGAGCAGCATCCCGCAGATGCCGGTCGCGATCACGAAGAGCGCGGTGAGGTCCTTCGGCGCATGGATCTTGTCGGATACGGCGAGCGCGAACGGGGTCGATACCGAGCGCGTCATCAGCGAGCGCTGGAGCTCGGGAGACAGGTGCAGCAGCTTCGCGAGCAGCAGCGAGCCGCACACGCCCGCGCCGATCCCGACCGCGACGCCGACCGACAGCGACAGCCAGTGGCGGCGGATCAGGTCGCGATAGTCGTAAATCGGCACCGCGAACGCGATCGTCGCCGGGCCGAGCAGCCACATCAGCCAGCGCGTGTCGCGGAAGTAGACCGAATACGGGGTGCCGGTCAGCAGCACGAGCAGCACCAGTACGCCCGGCACGAACACGAGCGGCGAGAACAGCAGCGTCTTCTTGTACGCGTAGAGCCGCTTCGACGCGAAATACAGCGCGACCGTCAGCACGAAGCAGCCGACGGAGATCGCGGTATTCACCTGGTCGGCGGACAGGCTCGACAGCAACGGAAACATCGCAGGCTCCGGCTCAGTGGGCGGACACGGTGGCGAGGCGCGCGCGGCGGCGTTCGGCGAACACGCGCTGCGCGGCGAGCCGGCGCTCGAGCTTCGCGGCGAGGTCGACCGCGACGGCCACCGCGACCATCACGAACGCGGTGCCGGCGAGCATCACCAGCGCGATGCGCCAGCCGTCCTCGCGGAACAGCCCGCCGTACTGCACGGCCGCGACGGCGGCCGGTACGAAGAACAGCAGCATGTCGGACAGCAGCCAGTTCGCGCCGTCCTTCACCCACGCGGGCGCGACACGGCCGGAGAACAACAGCACGAGGAGTACCGCGAGGCCGATCACGCCGGACGGAATCGGCAGCCCGACCTTGCGCACGACCCAGTCAACGGCCATCCACAGCACGCCGAGCGCGGCGGCCTGCAGCACGATCCGGCCCGTGTGCGCGAGGCTGCCCGAAGCGGCGGGGCGGTCGGCGAGTGCGGCGGTCGGCTTGGTCATGGCGGGCTCCATACGGATATTGCGTCGATGGTGTGAGTATAGGGTTTCCCCTAACCATAAATAAAATGACTTGTCTCTATCCTTGTCATTCCAATTCGGAATTCATTTTGATTGCTGCACCAACTTGGGGAGTCATCGATGGAATTGCGCGCGTTGCGGTACTTCGTCGAGGTGGTTCGCCAGCAGAGCTTCACGGCGGCCGCCGACAAGCTGTTCGTGACCCAGCCGACCATCAGCAAGATGGTGAAGGCGCTCGAGGACGAGATCGGTTCGCCGCTGCTGCTGCGCGACGGCCGGCAGATGGTGCTGACCGACGCGGGGCGGATCGTGTTTCAGCGCGGCCAGGACGTGCTCGCCGCGCAGGCGCAGCTGCAGTCGGAGCTGAACGATCTCGGCACGCTCGGGCGCGGCGAGCTGACGATCGGCATCCCGCCGCTCGGCGGCTCGCTGTTCACGCCGATCATCGCCGCGTACAAGCAGCGCTACCCGAACATCGAGCTGAAGCTGTTCGAGCAGGGCGCACGGATGATCGAGGCCGCGCTGACCTCGGGTGAGCTGGAACTCGGCGGGCTGCTGGAGCCGGTCGATCCCGGCACCTTCGAGCGGCTACCGATGGTGCGCGCGCCGTTGTGGCTCGTCGCGCCGCGCGAGTCGCGCTGGGAGGATCACGCGGCCGTGCCGCTCGCGGATCTCGCGCGCGAGTCGTTCGTGTTCTACGCGGAAAGCCTCGCGCTACACGACGCGGTGCTGGACGCGTGCCGGCAGGTCGGCTTCACGCCGTCGATCGTGAGCCGCAGCGGCCACTGGGATTTCATGGCCGCGCTCGTACATGCGGGGGTCGGCATCGCGCTGCTGCCGGAGCCGTATTGCCGGCGGCTCGACGCGGGCCAGTTCACGTGCCGGCCGATCGTCGAGCCGGAAATCACGTGGGCGATCGCGCTCGGCTGGCTGAAGAAGGGGTATCTGTCGCATGCGGCGCGCGCGTGGCTCGACGTCGCGCGGGCGACGCTGCCGATCGCGCCCGGCGACGACCTGGCGTTCGGCGGGTTGCGGGCGAGGGAGTGACGCCTGGGCGATGCCCGGTGCAATCAGACGTGCTTGATCGGCCCCGGATAGCGGGCGACGGTATGGTCGTGCGTGAGCAGCGTAATGCCTTCCGAGATCGCCTGCGCGACCAGGAGACGGTCAAACGGATCGCGATGGATCGACGGCAGTTGTTCGACCGCAAGTGCGTGCGCGCTCGTGATCGGCAATTCCACATAGCCGACATCGAGGAGATTGCGGCGAAGCACGTTTGGGTCCACCTGGAAATCGTCGCGATCCAGTCCGCGCTTGATGACGATCTCCCACAGGCTCGCAACGCTGAAAAGCGGGGTGCAGGCGGGATCCTCGATGAGCGCACTGGCGCGGGCGGGCAGCTCGGCCGCACCGGCTGCCGCCCAAAGAAGCAGGTGTGTGTCGAGCAGCAACTTCATGCGTCACCCTCGAACAGCTTGCCGATTTCGTCGCTCCCCATCGTGTCGAAATCGTCCGGAACACGGATCTGCCCCTTCATGAAGCCGATCCGGCTCGGCCGGACAGGATCCGGCGTATCGATCGGAACCACCTTGACGAGCGGCTTGCCCGCTTTCGCGATCACGAACGGTTCGCCGGCATGAACGGCTTCATCGATCAAACGCGACAGGTTCGTCTTTGCGTCGTGCATGTTGTAGGTATGCATCGCATTCTCCAATTGAACTAAGTTCAAATATTTTGTTAGCTTAGTTCAATTGAGAAAAGCAAGCAAGGCCAGCCCCTCCACCGAGTGTGCCAGCCCACAGTCCTGCCGATTTCAGTGCCCCATCGCCGGCCCCGCCCCCTTCCTCGGCTTCGTGATCCACACGAGCGCCGCGAGCGCGCCGAACATGAACGCCGACAGCAGGAAGAAGTCGTTGGTCGCCATCATGAAGCCCTGCTGCGTGACGAGCTGGTTGAGCTGCGCGTTGGCCGTCTGGCCGACGATGCCGAGCTGCGACAACGCGCCCTGGTAGTCGGTCGTGCTCTGCGCATACACGCTCACCGATTCCGACAGCCGCGCGTGGTGGTAGATCGCGTCGTTCTCCCAGAAGGTCGAGCTGGCCGCGGTGCCGATCGCGCCCGACAGCGTGCGCAGGAAGTTCGACAGCCCCGACGCGCTCGCGAGCCGCTCGTCGGGGATGCTCGACAGCGTGATCGTCGTCATCGGCACGAAGAAGCACGCCACGCCGATCCCCTGCACGAGACGCGGCAGGATCACATGGTTGAACGGCACGTCGAGCGTAAACGTCGAGTTCCAGATCGACACGCCGGCGAACACGATGAACGCGAAGCTCGCGACCATCCGCAGGTCGAGCCGGTGCATGTTGCGGCCGATCAGCGGTGACAGCACGAGCGCGAGCAGCCCGACCGGCGCGGTCGCGAGGCCGGCCCTGCCCGCCGTGTAGCCCATCACCGTCTGCAGCCACAGCGGGAAGATCACGACCGAGCCGAAGAACGCCATGAAGCCGAACGAGATGATCATCGCGCCGAGCGCGAAGTTGCGGTCCTTGAAGAGCGACAGGTCGACCACCGGCTCCTTCTCGGTCGCCTCCCACACGAGCATGAACGCGAGCGACACAACCGCGATCAGCGCGAGCGCGACGATGAACGACGAATTGAACCAGTCGCGGTCCTTGCCGAGGTCGAGCATCATCTGCAGGCACGACACGCCGATCACGAGCAGCGCGAGGCCGATCGCGTCGATCCGCTGCTTCGACGTCTTCGTTTCGCGGCCGCGCAGCAGGAAATACGCGCAGACTGCCGAAAATATCCCGATCGGCAGGTTGATGTAGAAGATCCACGGCCACGTGTAGTTGTCGCTGATCCAGCCGCCCAGCAGCGGGCCGAAGATGGGCGCGACGATCACCGTCATCGCCCATAGCCCGAGCGCGAGCCCGCGCTTCGCGGGCGGGTAGCTGCGCATCAGGATCGTCTGCGACAGCGGCACCATCGGCCCCGACACGAGGCCCTGCAGCAGCCGGAATGCGATCAGCGTCTCGAAGTTGGTCGCGAGGCCGCACAGCGCCGACGCGACCGTGAACGCAAGCACCGACAGCGTGAACAGGCGCACCTCGCCGACCCGCCGCGCGAGCCAGCCGGTGAGCGGCACCGCGATCGCGGACGCGACCGAGTACGACGAGATCACCCAGGTGCCTTCGCTCGTCGCGACGCCGAGGCTGCCCGAGATGGTCGGCACCGCGACGTTCGCGATCGACGTGTCGAGCACTTCCATGAAGGTGCCGAGCGCAAGCCCGACAGTGAGCAGCGCGAGTGCGCCGCCGGTGAGCGGCGCGGGTTGAGCGGCGGGGGAGGCGGCGGATGCCGTGGTGGCGGACATCGGAATCTCCTAGACGCGGCGCGCGAGACGCGCCGGCACAACGCACGGGTGTGCGCCGCAGCGCAGCCCGGCCGGGTGGAATGGATAAAGGGAAAAGGGGAGCGCGTGCCCTGTCATCTTCTGCCCAGACAGATAAATAAGCGAATGCTTAACCTAGACATGGGGCCTCCGCGCATATCAGCAGTCCGCTTCGTCGTCGGGTTTCGGGCAACCGGTCGTGCCGGGCCCGTTGGCGATGAAGCGCTGCAGCAGGCCGATGAGCGTCGCAAGCTCGTCGGCCGAGAAACCGTCGAGCTGCGCGTTGAGCGCGGTCGCGATCAGCGACGGCAGCGCGCGGGCGGCTTCGGCGCCGCGCTCGGTCAGCGTCAGCTCGATCATCCGGCGGTCCTGCTCGCTGCGCGAGCGGGCAATCAGCCCTTTGCGTTCGAGCCGGTCGAGCATCCGGGTCATCGACCCGCTGTCGTACGACATCTTGCGCGACAGCTCGAACGGCGTTCGCGCATAACCGCGCGACAGCAGCAGGATCACGCCGACCTGCTGTGCTGTGAGGTCGAGCGGCTCGAGCGCGCGGTCCATCCGCTCGACGAGCGCCTGCTTCGCCTTCGACAGGTAATAGCCGAGGCTCGTTTCCAGCGCGATGTTCTCGGGATCGTAGAGGCCGCCGGTCATGCGATTGCGCACACAGCAATAGTGCGTTTCGGATTTAAACGCGCCCAGTATCTTGAAAATTGATTGCTTAGTCAATATTATTTGAGACTACCAGTTACGACGTGCATGTTGCACTGCCGGAGACGATGTTCTGACCGATTCGCCCGCGCTGCCGGGCACCCGAGGATGTTCGCGATGCTGTTCCTGAAAAATGCCGCCGGCGCGCTGCGCCGCAACCTGACCGATACCGCTCACCATGTGTTTTCCGGGCCGCACCGCGGCTGGAAGATCGCGCTGTACGTGACGATGCTGGTGGTGCCCGGTGGCTCGCTCGCGGCACTCGGGCTCGCCTGGTTCGATCATCGCCGGCAGCGCAACGCGAAAGACGGTGCGCGCCGCACGGGCCAGCCGGCCGCGACGGAGCCGTCGACATGGCGGTCCGCCGCCGAACCGCTCCCGCTGCCCGCGCGCTGCCACTGACGGCGCGCTTTCCCAGCTTTCCCCGCCTTCCTGACTGTCCCGACCAAGCGCGCCGGCCGCGCCCCGCACGGCCGGCGTCGCACGCCCACCTTCCCGCCAGCGAGCCGTAATGGCCGGTAAACCGGCCGCTCGCGCCGGTAACACATTCCTGTCGCCGCGCACCGTACCCTTGGGGCTGCGCAGCTTCCCCGCCGTCAGTTACCATTTGTCCGCCAGCGGCACGACGACCGCATCGCGCGACGCCGCTCGCCGGACCTCGCGCCCAGACAGGAAAATCACCATGCCGTACGCCTCCCTCCCGCGCGCCCTTCGCCCGCTGAGCGCCGCCGTCGCCGTCGCGACGGCCGTGCTGCTCGCCGGCTGCGCCGTCGGGCCCGACTATCATCGGCCCGACACGTCGATCCCCGCCGCGTACAAGGAAGCGCCGGCCGGCTGGAAGGTCGCGCAACCCGCCGACCGCACCGACCGCGGCCCGTGGTGGACGGTCTACAACGATCCGCAGCTCGATGCGCTGATCGGCAAGCTCAACGCCTCGAACCAGACCATCGCGCAATCGGCGGCCGCATACCGGCAGGCACGTGCGCTCGTCACCGAGGCACGTGCCGCATATTTCCCGACTGTCGGCTTCACGGGTTCGGCCACGCGCTCGCGCTCCGCGGTGTCGTCGGCGGCCGCCAGCAGCGGCATCAATAGCGGCCCGATCAACACGAACTACAACATCGGCCTCGACGCGTCGTGGGAACCCGACCTGTGGGGCAAGGTGAGCCGGACCGTCAGCGCGCAGCGCGCCGGCGAAGCGGCCGCCGCGGCCGATCTCGCGAACGCGCGGCTGTCGCAGCAGGCGCTGCTCGCGCAAACCTATTTCCAGCTGCGCACGTCCGATGCGCTGCAGAAGCTGCTCGACGACACCGTGAAGTCGTACCAGCAGTCGCTGACGCTCACGCAGAACCAGTACGCGCAGGGCGTCGCCGCGCGCGCGGACGTGATCCAGGCGCAGACGCAACTGCAGAGCGCGCAGGCGTCCGCGATCGACAATGGCGTCGCACGCGCGCAGTACGAGCATGCGATCGCGACGTTGATCGGCGAACCGGCATCGACCTTCTCGCTGCCGCCGAATCCCCTCGCCGCCGAGCCGCCGATCACGCCGGTCGACGTGCCGTCCGCAATCCTCGAACGCCGGCCCGACATCGCGGCGGCCGAACGGCGCGCGGCATCCGCAAACGAGCAGATCGGCGTCGCGATCGCCGCGTTCTTCCCAACCCTCACGCTGTCTGCCACCGGCGGCTTCCAGAGCTCTGTGTGGTCGCAGCTGTTCACGCTGCCGGCGCGTTTCTGGACGGTCGGCCCGCAGCTCGCGGCCACGCTGTTCGACGCAGGGTTGCGCGCCGCGCAGACCGACGCCGCGCGTGCGACCTACGACCAGGACGTCGCCGCGTACCGCCTCGCGGTGCTCACCGCGTTCCAGGACGTCGAGGACAATCTCGCGTCGCAGCGCATCCTCGCGCAGGAAATCGACGTGCAGCGGCAGGCCGTCGACAGCGCCGAGCACGCGCTCGCGATCGTCACGAACCAGTACAAGGCCGGCACGGTCGCCTACCTGAACGTGCTGACCGCGCAGACCACCGCGTTCACCGCGCAGCAGAAACTCTCGACGATCGCCGGGCAGCGGATGGTGTCGTCGGTCGGGCTCGTGAAGGCGCTCGGCGGCGGCTGGAATGTCTCGGAGATGGCGCGTGAGAACGGCGACATGGCGGCGCCGGCAGCCGTGCCGGCGTCCGGTGCGGCCGCGCCGGCGGCCACCGCACCATCGGTCGCCACACCGCTCGCGCAGAAGTAGGAAGGGCGGGGCGACGCGCGCGTCAGCGCTGCGCGTCGCCGAAGATCAGCGAAACCTCGTTGTTCCCGATCGGGTGGCCGAGCAGGTTCAGGAGCCCCGCGAGGTTCGCCTGCTGCTCGGGCGCCGAATGCGCGGTGCCGCGGAACGATCCCTGGGCGGGGCCGAAGTTGCCGTGGCCGTCGAGAAACAGCGGGCCCTGCGTGGTCGACAGGTCGAGATCGGCGCCGGCCCCCTTCGCCTGCAACACCGCGCGGTACGAACCGAGCGGCTTCACGCGCGAGACGCGCGAACTCATCGAATCGATCGTCACCGTCAGCTGGCCGAACGCGTTGTTGCCGATCAGGCGCCAGTCGCTCCAGCCGAGCCGCACGTCGCCTTGCAGGTCGAGCGTGTTGAACGGCGTGCCGAGCCCCGCGACCAGCGACGCGGGCACGGCCATCGTGCCCGCCGACAACACCGCGCCGCGCCACGTCGCATCGAGCGTGACCGCATCCGGCATCGCTTCGGTCTGCCGCATGCGCATCCGCACGCGCCCGGTCAGGAGCGGCCAGAAGCCCGTGGTCCATTCGACCCGGCCCGGCAGCAGCGTCGCCGCGCTCTGGTCGGCCCCCGGCGCGAGCATCAGCGTGCCCGAACCGTGCCATAACGATCCATCCGGATCGACGAGATTCACATGCCCGCCGGTCGCGCGCGCGAACTGCGGCGCGATCCACGCGGCCGGCGCGAGCGCGACGAGCGTCACCGCCGTCGCCAGTCCGCCCGCCAGTACCCACGGCAATGCGGTGGCGAGCCGCTTCATCCCCGGCCTCATCGGCCGACCGCCACTTGCGTCATCCACTGCGTCATTTCTGCGTTGACGGTTGCATCACGGCCGTCAGGTCGACCTGGCCGTCGTCCTTCAGCGCAGTTGCATGCGCCTCGCCGACCTGCACCTTGAACTGCCGGCGCGCATCGTCGAGCCACTGCGTCCACGCCGGGAACGACACGTTCTTCATCTGGACCTGCACGCCGTTGCCGACGATCTGTACCTGCGCACCCTGCATTCCGTGATCGGACAGCGACGCGGTCAGCGCGTCCTTCAGTGCGAGGCCGGTCGGCGCCACGCCCTGCGCGGCGACCGTCAGCGACTTCGCCTCGTTCGCCTGCGCGGTCATCTGTGCAAGCTCGAGGCGCATCGTCGGCAGTTCGCGCTGGATCCGCGCGCGGCCTTCCTGCGCGGGCGACCACAGCACCGAATACGCGATCGCGACCGCCAGCACGGCGCCGCCCCAGCCGAGCAGCATTTTTTCGCGTGGCGAGCGCTCGCCCCAGAACTGGGCCAGCGTCTGGTTCAGCTGGTTGAGTTGTTCCGTTTTCATGAGCGGCTCCGGATCGTCCATTTGCCCGTGTTGCTGTCGACTTCGCCGGACAGTCCGTTACGCGCGAGGCGCTGCGTGAAATCGGGATCGACCTTGACCTCCGGCTTGAAGGCGACGTCGAGCCGCCGGTCGTGATAGTCGAGCGACGCGATGCCGTTCAGCGGCAGCGCGCCCATCGAACGCGACAGCCCGCTCGACAGCGCGAGGAAATCGTTCGGCGACAGCTCGCCGGCCGCCAGGCGCAGCTGGTCGAGCTGGCGCTGCATCTGCGCGGGCGGATCGAGCACCGTCGTCGTCTTCGGGAACGCGGACAGCAGCGTCTCGGTGATCTGCGCCGACAGCGCATCGCGCTCGCGCGACAGCTTCCACCAGTGCAGGTTCATCCCGATCACCGCCACGCCGAGCGTCACCGCGGCGAGTGCGAGCGGCACGCGCAGGCGCTTCACCGTCGCGCGGTCGAAGCGCCACGGCTGCGATTCGAATTCGAACTGGCACAGGTCGAACTTCTCGGTCAGCGCGCGCCGCGCGAACGCGTCGAACGACAGCGGCACGGCACCCGGCAGCAGCGGGCCGTCGGTGCGGCCGACCGACGCGAGCCGCGGCTCCGCGCCCGGTTCGCCGAGTTCGTACAGCTCGACGTCGCCGCCGCCCGCGAGCGCAGCCAGCGTGCCGGCCGCGCGCGACGCGGGTGCCGCAAAGCCTTCGCCGAGCGCACCGCGCGCGACCGCGAGTTCGAGGCGCGGCGCACCGGCCGCCGCCGGCAGCGCGCCGGCCTCGACGAGCACCGGTTCGACCGATGCCGCGAGGCCGAGCACCGCGGCCACCGTCGTCGGGCGGGCCGGCGGCGCGTCGACGGCGTCCGCGGCAACCGCGGCGGCATCGACCTCGCTGTCGGCCGGCGCGGCGCTTGCGTGCGGCGCCGGCAGGCAGCGGGTCGCGGGCACCGCGCTCAGGTGCCGGTGGCCGGCCGCCGTGAACGCCTCGCAGATCGTGCGGAACCACGCGCGATCGACGACGGCCAGCACGCGGCGCCCGTCGGGCAGCGCGTCCGGATCGAGCGCGATATGACAGCCGAGCGGATCCTGGATCAGTTGATCCTCGACGATGTTGGGCAGCGCCTGACGCAGCTTCGGACCCTTGAGCGGCGGCACGGCCGCGGCCAGCAGCAGCACGTCGCGCGCGGCGACGATCAGCACCGTCGCATTCGCGCGCGGCAGCAGCGCAAGCGCGGCGCGGCCGGCGCGCTGCACATGGCCGGCCTTGTCGACGAGCGTGAACGGCAGCTCGGGCCACTGCCATTCCTGCAACGGCACGGCAGGCTCGCGCGGCGGCAAAGAAACAATCAACGTGCTCACAAGAGCTCCTCTCCCGATTGGCGTCGTTATAGCTGGTCGCGGATGCGCACGACCCGTGTCGAGTGCGTGGTCGGATCACGATACACGAGCGAAGTGCGATCGACCTCCGCGCGTTCGTGCTGGATCCGGCCATGCACGATGAAATAGCTCGAATTGACGTCGACGAGGCTCGAATCGAGCGTCACGTTCGGCGGCGCACCGGCGCCGCGCAGCGCGAGCTGCACGTCGGCGGTGTTGCGGAAAAACACGGTCTCGCGGCGCGACACGAGCGCCTGCGCGGACGACACGCTCATCCCCGGCATCAGCGCCGCGATCACCTCGGCCGGCGCGGTGTTCATGTTCACGGGGGTCGTGGTCGGCAGCACGGTGACGAACGGGCGCAGCCGCGCGACCATCTCGGGCGTCACGCCATCGACGTCGAGCAGGCTGTCGACACCCGTCATCATCAGCGGCGCGGGCCCGCGATCGCCGCCCGTCATGCCCGGATCGTCGGTAAAGCCGCCGCCACCCTGCTGATCGGTCGTCACCGGCGCGGTGACTGGCGGCGCCGTGCCGCCACCCGGCAGCGTCGGCATCTGGAAACGCGTCGCCGAATTCAGCAGGCCCGCGCGCACCTGCAGCGCGATGCGTTTCGCGAACGCGCCGTCGTAGCCGAGTGTCGTCAGCAGGCGCTGGAACGCCTGGACCTGCGTGACGTTCAACTGCAGCACGCCGGGCGCCGGCGACGCCACGAGGTTGCGCAGGTTGAACTTCGCCTGGGCGTCCTCGATCGAGCCGGAGATATAGGTGTCTTCGCCGCCGGTGTCGTTGGGCGCGCCGATTCGGCCGAGGAAATCCGACAGTTTCGTTTTCGCGATCGGCACGCCCCAGATGCCACCGAGGTACGTGATGCCGGGCGCCGTATCGCCTTCGGAACGCAGGATCATCCGCGTCCAGTCGAGCGCGCCGCGCGCAACCCACTGCGCCTGCGCGATCTCGCGCTGGTTCTCGATGCGGCGGATCTGCACCTGCTGGCGCCACAGCATTCCCGAGACGAGGATTGCCGACAGCGCAACGACGAGCAGCGCGGTGATGATCGCCGCGCCGCGCTGACGGCCGCGCGCCCGCGCGTGACCGGCAGCACGGGCGGCAGGCAATGAACGGTGAGGGCGCGCGCGCATCGTCATTCCCCGACGAGGAAGATGCGCGTGACCGGCACGCGCAGCGACGTCGCACCGATGCTGACCTGCAGCCCTGTCACCGCACGGGTGGGCGGCGCGTTGCCGATCTGCGGCACCTTGAGCGCATCGTTGTTCTGCGCGAGCGCGTCGTCGGCCGTCTGCAGGTTGGTGGTCCAGCCCACGCGCGGCACGTACAGCTTCGCGTCGATCGCGCCGACGCCGCCCATCAGCGCGACCCAGCTCCAGCCTTCGACGCTGCTGTCCTTCAGCGTGCTGCGCAGCCGGTTCGCGTCGTCGATCGGTGGCGACGCATAGCGCACGACGCGCCCGCCGGCGATCCGGTAGCGGACCACCTGCAGCCGCGGCGCGACGCCCGGCACCTCGAGTTCGCGGACGATCTGCAGCGTATTGCCGGCAACGCCGATCGCCGGCTGGCCGGCCTCGTCGTCGGTCGCGGCGAGCCGCGCGTCGATGCGCATCTGGTCGAACATCTGCGCGAACACGCGCTCGTCTTCCATCGCGGCCGCGACCTTGTCGCGACCGCGCATGATCTGGTCGAGCCCGCGCCACGCGAGGATCGCGACCACTGCGAGGATCGCGATCGCGATCATCAGCTCGATCAGCGTGAAGCCGCGGGCGGGGCGGGCGAGCGGGCGTCGCATCGGCGCGTCAGAGCGGACGGCTGGTTTCATTCGCGACCACCGTCACCATCTGCGCGAGCACACCGGTATGCCCGGGCATGCTCACCGAAATCCGGACGCGCCGGAACACCGGGTTGGGCGTGGTGCTCACGCGCTGCGTGCAGACGAGCTGCACGTTGCCTTGCGAGCAGTCGAAACTCTGCTCGCCGATCTCCGGCCACGCATGCGTGAGCCGCATCTGCGCGAGCGCGTTGTCGGCGCTCCAGCCGGCAAGCAGCCGGCGATGAAGATCGGAGGCGTTGGTCGCCATCGTACCGACCGCACGGATCGACGCGGCAAGCGCAACCGCGATGATCGCGAGCGCGACCAGCACCTCGATCATCGTGAAACCGCGCGCCGAAGCAAGCCCACCTGGGGCGTGCGCCCCGACGAGGCCGGCCGCAGGCCGGGCTCCGGATGAAGTACTTCCGGGGCGCCCCGAAGGAAGCCCGCTCGGGGAATGACGCTGCGATGAAGCAACGGGGAAGGGCAGGCGACGACGCATCGTCATTGCACCTCGTAACGGCCGTTGCCGGTGCCGACGATCGTCGCGCTGCCGGCGGCCGAATGCAGCGTCACGCGCACCGGCGTGTCGATGCTCTCGGTGCCGAACATGACGCGGCTCGCGTGCGTGTCGGACCCCGGATAGTCGATGTCGGCGCCCGTGACGCCACCGTCCCAGTCTCGCGGGCGCAACAGGTCGTCACGCAGCGTGCGCCAGCCGTCGGGCGAGCTCACGTCGAAACGGAAGCCGTGCGCGGTCGGTTGCCACGCGATCGGCCGGGCACGCACCTGCGCTTCGTCGCCGGCGGTCTCGAACAGCAGCGCGATGCGCTGCGCTTCCTCGCGCAGGTCGGTGCGCGGATTGCGCGTGAGCGACAGCGACGCGAGCGACACGAGCAGCCCCGCAATCACGAGCACGACCAGCATCTCGAGCAGCGTGAAGCCGCGTGCGCGAAGACGCCGCGCACCGTGCTTCGCCCGCACGGACGAAGCCGCGCCGCGACGCACACGGCAATCGCGGCCGCAGCGGGAGGTCGTGCGAATGGCGAGCATGAAGAACGGGAATGAGGCGTCGATCCGATCAGCGGCGGCTTACTGCCACGAACCGATGTCGCTGTCGTTGCCTTCGCCGCCTTCCTTGCCGTCGGCGCCGTAGCTGAACACGTCGATCTCGCCGTGCACGCCCGGGTTCAGGTACTTGTACCCGTTGCCCCACGGATCGTTCGGCAGGCGCTCGAGGTAGCCGCCGTCCTTCCAGTTGTTCGGGATCGGATCGTTGGACGGCTTCTGGATCAGCGCGTTCAGGCCCTGCTCCTGGGTCGGATAGCGGCCGTTGTCGAGACGGTACAGCTTGAGCGCCTGCATGATCGTGCCGATGTCCTGCTTCGCGGCGATGCGGCGCGCTTCGTCCGGCCGGCTCATGATCTTCGGCACGATCAGCGCCGCCAGGATCCCGAGGATCGCGACCACCACCATGATCTCGATCAGCGTGAAACCGCGCTGACGACGCACGGCCGCGTTGCGGCGAGTGATCCACGTTTGCATGACTGACTACCTCTTTCCAAAAAATGTCGTTGGTTGAGTGACGCACCCGGCGCACCGGACGATTGCCTGACGGCAACCTTCCGGGCCCGCGGGCGCGGAGCACGCATTGTAAGGCGCGCATTGCCGAGGGCTTTCACCCAACGCAAATTTCACATACATCCGTACAATAGCGCGCATGAACGCGCTCTCGATCCGGATCCTTTCCCTAGCCCTCTTCGCGGGTTTGTGCGCGACGGCCACCTACTGGGTCGTCACGCTGTCCGCTCGCGAAGCGCCGCTGCCCGCCGCCGCCGCGCGGCTGCCGATCCGCACCGAGGACGCCGCGGCGCTCTTCGGCGGTCAGCTCGACAAGAATCCCGTGCAGGACATCCACCTGTTCGGCATTCTCTCGCTCGACCGCGGTGCCGCCGCGATCGTCGGCATCGGCGGCGAGCCGCCACGCGCCGTGTCGCTCGGCGCGGACGTCACGCCCGGCGCGAAGCTCGCCGAAGTCCGCCCCCGCTCGATCATCGTCGACCGCAACGGCGCCCGCGCCGAAATCCAGCTGCCGGCGAACACGCCGTCCCCCGCGATCTACATGCGCTGAACGGTAGCGGCCTGACCGACTGTCAGGCCGTTACTGCACCATGTTGTTCAGCTCGATGATCGGCAGCATCACGGCCAGCACGATCACGAGCACGATGCCGCCCATCGCCAGGATCAGCAGCGGCTCGAGCAGGCTCGTCAGGAACATCGTGCGACGCTCGAGCTCGCGTGCTTCGCCTTCGGCCGCGCGATCCAGCATCGTCGTCACGTCGCCCGTCGCTTCGCCGGAACGGATCAGGTGCACGAGCACCGGCGGAAACGTCTTCACGTTGTTCAGCGCGCGCGACAGCGCGGAGCCTTCGCGCACGCGCACGATCGCATCGTCGATGTTCGCGCGCATCGCGCGGTTCGACAGCGTCTCGCCGGCCGCCTGCAACGCGCGCAGGATCGGCACGCCCGCCGCGGTGAGGATGCCGAGCGTGCTCGCGAACCGCACCGTGTTGTAGCCGCGCACGAGCTTGCCCGCGAGCGGCGCGGTCAGGACCCAGCGGTCGAAGCGCAGCCGTGGCCCGTCGCGCGACAGCGTCGCCTTCACGAACCACACGACGAGCGCGACCGCGATCAGGATCGCCCACCACCAGTGCCGCACGAAATCCGACAGCGCCATCATCACGATCGTCAGCACGGGCAGTTGCTGCTTCGTGCTCGCGAACACGTTGACGACCTGCGGCACGACATAACTCAGCAGGAACGTGACGATGCCGAATGCGATCAGCGTGACGATCCCCGGATACGTGAATGCCAGCAGGATCTTCTGCTTCAGTGCGTTGCTCTGCTCGATATAGTCGGCCAGGCGCGACAGCACGATGCCGAGCTTGCCGGTGTGCTCGCCCGCCGCGACGAGCGCGCGGTAGATTTCCGGGAAGTCGCGCGGATGCTGGCCCAGCGCATTCGCAAGCGAATGGCCGCCCAGCACCTCGGCGCGGATCGCGGCCATCAGTTCGCGGATGTAGTCACGCTCGGCCTGCTCGGTCAGCACGCCGAGCGCCTCGTCGAGCGGCAGCCCCGCGATCAGCAGGCTCGCAAGCTGGCGCGTCAGGATCGCCTGTTCGCGCTGCGACAGCTTGCGGCCGAACGCGAGCCGCTGCGACCGCGCCCCGCGCGTCGCGCTGGCGGCCGGCTCGACGACGAGCGGCGTCAGGCCCTGCGTACGCAGCTGGCCGCGCGCGGCACGCGCGCTGTCGGCATCGATGACGCCTTTCTGCGCGCGTCCCGCCGAATCGATTGCTTCGAAACGGAATGCCGGCATCGCGCTATGCGCCTCCCGTCACGCGCAACACTTCCTCGAGCGACGTTGCGCCGGACGCGAGCCAGCGCTCGGCGTCGTCGCGCAGCGTGCGCATCCCGTCCGCACGACCGGCGGCGAGAATCTCCGCGTCGGCCGCGTTGCGGTGGATCAGTGCGCGGATCGACTCGTCGACCAGCAGCAGTTCGTATACACCGCGCCGGCCCGCGTAGCCCGAATGCCCGCACTTGTCGCAGCCGACCGGATGCCACACGGTGCGGCCTTCTTCCTGGCGTTCTTCCTTGCAGACGGAGCAGAGCTGCCGCACGAGCCGCTGCGCGAGCACGCCGAGCAAAGACGATGCGAGCAGGTAGGGCTCGACGCCCATGTCGGTCAGGCGCGTGACGGCCGATGCCGCATCGTTCGTGTGCAGCGTCGCGAGCACGAGGTGGCCCGTCAGCGACGCCTGCACCGCGATCTGCGCGGTTTCGAGGTCGCGGATTTCGCCGATCATGATCACGTCCGGATCCTGGCGCAGGATCGAGCGCAGCGCACGGGCAAAGGTCATCCCGATCCGCTCGTTCACCTGCGTCTGGCCGATGCCGCCGAGGTCGTATTCGATCGGGTCCTCGACGGTCATGATGTTGGTCGTCGCGGTTTCGAGCCGCGACATCGACGCATACAGCGTGGTCGTCTTGCCCGAACCGGTCGGGCCCGTGACGAGCACGATGCCGTGCGGGCGTGCGATCAGCTTGTCGAATTGCGCGAGCGTGTCGCGGCCCATCCCGAGCGCTTCGAGGTTCAGCCGCTGCGCATCCTTTTCCAGCAGACGCAGCACCGCACGCTCGCCGTGCCCGGTCGGCAGCGTCGACACGCGCACGTCGACCGGCCGGCCGCCGACTCGCAGCGTGATGCGGCCGTCCTGCGGCAGGCGCTTCTCCGCAATGTCGAGCTGCGCCATGATCTTGATCCGCGAGATCAGCGCACCGTGCAGCGCCTTCTTCGGCCGCACGACATCACGCAGGGTGCCGTCGACGCGAAAGCGCACGACCGACGCGTTCTCGAACGGTTCGATGTGAATGTCCGACGCCTGTTCGCGCGCCGCTTGCGTGAGCAGCGCGTTGATCATCCGGATGATCGGCGCATCGTCTTCCGATTCGAGCAGATCCTCGACTTCGGGGATGTCCTGCATCAGCCGCGACAGGTCGACTTCGCCTTCGACCTCGCCGACCACCTGCGCCGCGCTGCCGTCGTGACGCGAGTACGCCTGGTTGATCGCCTGCGCGAGCTCGTCGGCCGGCACGCGATGCACGGAGATCGAGCCGAAGTTGCGCGCGATCTCCGCGAGCGCGGCATCGCTCGTGCGTTCGCTGATCCACACCTCGAGCGTGTCGTCGAGCTGGTGCGCGATCAGCACCTGGCCGCTCTTCGCGAAGCCGTACGGCAATAGCCGCGCAGCGAGCGGCGACGGTGGCTGGCGTTCGCCCGGCGCGCCGTCGTGGGCGGAAGACGCGAGCACGTCGCTCACTGCGAGGCTCCCGGCGAGGCGGTCAGCGGCTGTTGCGGCACGGCCTGCAGGGGCACGCCTTGCGGCTGCGCGGGCGTTGCCTCCGGCAACGGCTGCGCCGGAACCGGCACCACCTGGCGCTGCAGCTGCTGGCGACGCATCTTGTCGAGATCGAACAGGTTGCCGGCGGCCGTGCCGCCCTGGCTCGGGCCGATCGGCATCGGCGGGACGACCGGATCGTCCTTGTCGCGGATCACGTTGTTGTCCGACTTGTACGCGCCCGTCACGCCCTGGATGTAGTCATAGCGGTTCGACGTGACTTCCTGCGCGGTACTGCGATCGGAGATGATCACCGGGCGCAGGAACACCATCAGGTTGGTTTTTGCGCGTACCTTCGATTCGGAACGGAACAGCTGGCCGATCCACGGGATGTCGCCGAGCAGCGGCACCTTGCTGTTCGACACCTGGTAGTTGTCCTGCATCAAGCCGCCGAGCACGATGATCTCGCCGTTGTCCGCGAGAATCGTCGACTGGATCGAGCGCTTCGTGAAAGTCGGGCCGGTCTGCGCGCTCGTGGTACCCGAGACAACCGCCGAATCCTCGGTGTAGAGCTGCAGCTTGAGGATCCCGCCTTCGGTAATCTGCGGCTTCACGTGCAGCGTTAGGCCGACGTCGCGGCGATCGTAGGTATTGAACGCATTGTTCGTATTGCCGCTCGTCAGGTTCGAGTACGAACCGGTCGCGATCGGCACGTTCTGGCCGACGACGATCTTCGCTTCCTCGTTGTCGAGCGTGATCAGGTTCGGTGTCGACAG
Organism: Burkholderia crassaminum; assembly: GCF_964265005.1. Taxonomy (NCBI): domain Bacteria; kingdom Pseudomonadati; phylum Pseudomonadota; class Betaproteobacteria; order Burkholderiales; family Burkholderiaceae; genus Burkholderia; species Burkholderia crassaminum. The sequence goes on from NZ_OZ183799.1 coordinate 81,064, forward strand.
CACGTTCGCGTCGCTCACGCCTGCGAAATACTGCAGTAGTGCACCGAGCCCCTGCACGCCGAACATGTTGTGCAGCCAGCCGATGTTGAGGCCCTGGCTCAGCGCCCCGAGATTGTTGGCGAGCCCGCCCCCGGTGATTCCGCCGGCGGCGTTGGTCACACCGCCAGCCGTCAGGTTGATGATGCTGTTGCCCAGGCCCAGCCCGGGGTTCAGGTTCGTGCCGCCGAGAAACTGCCCGCTCGCCACCTGCCACTGGATGCCGAGGTTGCCCTGCGACGTCGAGTTCAGCTCGACGATCAGCGCCTCGATATAGACCTGCGCGCGCCGCGCATCAAGCTGGTCGATCACCGAGCGCAGGTTCCGGTAAACCGGATCCGACGCGGTGATGATCAGCGAGTTGGTCGCTGCATCAGCCTGGATCATCCCGCCGGGCTGGTTGTCGTCGCCCTTGTCCTTGTCGCCGCCGAGCAGGCCGCCGCTGCCGAGGCCGCCGCCGCTGCCCGACGAACCGCCGTACCCCGACGAGGACGACGAACCACCGAGGCCGCCCGACGGCAGCGGCGGGGTGCCGGACGTGCCGGTCGAGAAGTTGCCGCTCGACGACGAGCCGCCGTTCTGGTTGAAGCTGTTCGCATCGTTGGACGACGCCGACGAGCCGCTGTCGCTGCCACTTCCCTTGCCTAGCATTCCGCGCAGCGTCTTCGCGAGCTTCACCGCATCGGCATTGCGCAGCGCGACGACGTGCATGTTGCCGGGCACCCCGCTCGGCGCGTCGAGCTGCTGCACGAGCCGCTTCGCGGCCGCGAGGCGCGACGCGCTCGATGCGCGCAGCATCAGCGAGTTGGTCCGCGGGTCGGCCGTGACCGACACCTTCAGCGTCGCATCGCTGTTGCCGATCGCGCCCGGGTCGAGCATTTTCTGCAGCTGCGCGGCGAGGTCGATCGCGTTCGCGTTGCGCAGCGGAACGATCTGCACCTGCGCGCCCGCGGCGCTGTCGACGCCCGCGATGATCTGCGCGATGCGCCGCACGTTGTCCGCGTAGTCGGTCACGACGATCGTGTTGTTCGCCGGGTAGGCAGTGACCGTATTGTTCGGCGAGATCAGCGGCCGCAGCACGGGCAGCAGGTTGTTCGCAGATTCATTGTGCAGCTCGAACACCTGCGTAATCACCTGGTCGCCGCGCGCCTGCGGCGCATTGCCGACGTAGGTCGGCACGCCCTGCAGCTTCGCGTCGGCCTCGGGCACGACCTTCAGCACGCCGTGATCCTGCACGAGCGCGAAGCCCTGCATGCGCAGCGCCGACTGCAGCGTCTTCAGTGCCTGGTCTTCCGGCACCGGCCGTTCGGCCACGAGGTTGAGCTGCCCCTTCACGCGGGGGTCGACGATGATGGTCTTGCCGGTTGCGGCGCCGATCGCCTTGGCGACCTGGTCGATATCCGCGTTCACGAAGTTGAGCGTGACCTGAGCGTAGGCGGCCTGCGAGACGATGATGCCGGCGACGATCAAGGTCGTGGCGACACGCCGCATAACGAAGCGATTTCTTGTCATGGATGAATGGGTCGATGCCGGCTCAGGCCACTTCCGGCGGTAGTGCTGGGATCCAAGTCCTAAAGAGGCGACATTAGCAGTTTTTCATGTCCGAAATATCACATTGATCCGAGGACTGTCTCACATACGACATGTATCCAGCGAGTCGTATGCAATATGTAAGATTCGGCGCTATTCTCGGCATCCCGGTCATCGCCCCCGTTTCACGATGAACCGACACGGAAATGCGGTATAACCGGGCTGCCGTATTCCTGTATGTCGCAAGCTGACGGACTGTCGGTATGATACGGGCGGCACGTTTCTCGTCGCACGAATAACAGGCACGGGTTTTCCCGACCTTCGCGCAATTTATTATCGATTCCGCACCATGAACAGACGGTTCGTTTCGATCGCGTTGATTTCCGCCGGCGCAAGTTTCGCCAGCGCGAATGCTCGCGCGGACTGTTTCGACGAAGCGGCCAGATATCAGCAGGTCAATCCGCTGATCCTGCGTGCGATCGCGTGGCAGGAGTCGCGCAACCGGCCCGGCGCGCTGAACAAGAACACGAACGGTTCGGTCGACTACGGCCTGATGCAGATCAACTCGATCCACCTGCCGACGCTGTCGCGCTACGGGATCGGCCGCGACACGCTGATGGAGCCGTGCAAGAACGTCTACATCGCCGCGTGGCATCTCAAGCAGAAGATGAACCGCTACGGCAACACGTGGCAGGCCGTCGGTGCCTATCATTCGGAAACCCCGTCACTGCGTGACAAGTACGCACGTCAGATCGCCGGCATCCTGACGCAATGGAAGCTGCTGCCGCCCACGCAATGACGCTGCGGCCGAGCGCGGCCTGACGCCGTCCCGGCCGGCCGGCGCGCGTTTGATGCACAATGCGGATCTCACGCCGCAATTTCGCCCGTCCGCGGGACGATCGCGCCCCGGAAGGGCGCCGCGGCCGCTTTCTCAATTTTTTCCGTTGGTGCATATCGCTATGAATCCGGCAATGAACCAGCCGTTGCCCGTCACCGTGCTGTCCGGCTTCCTCGGCGCCGGCAAGACCACGCTGCTCAACCATATCCTCGCGAACCGCGCGGGCCTGAAAGTCGCCGTGATCGTCAACGATCTCGCGGCGGTCAACATCGACGCCTCGCTCGTGCGTGACGCACAGGCGCTGTCGCACGTCGAGGAACGCCTCGTGGAAATGTCGAACGGCTGCATCTGCTGCACGCTGCGCGACGACCTGCTCGTCGAGATCCGCACGCTCGCGTCCGAAGGCCGCTTCGATGCAATCATGATCGAGTCGACCGGTATCGCGGAGCCGATGCCGATCGCCGAAACCTTCACGTTCGTCGACGACGACGGCACGTCGCTGTCGAAAATCGCGCGGCTCGACACGCTCGTCACCGTGGTCGACGCGTACAACTTCCTGCGCGACTACGGCTCGGACGACGCGCTCGCGACGCGCGGCATCGCCGCTTCGGAAGAGGACGACCGCACGCTCGTCGAGCTGCTGATCGAGCAGATCGAATTCTGCGACGTGCTGGTGATCAACAAGGCCGACCTCGTCGGCGCCGACGAACTCGCACGCCTGCAGCACATCCTCGCGCGACTCAACCCGCGCGCGCACCAGGTCGTGTCGACGTTCGGCAACGTGCCGCTCGACGAAGTGCTGAACACGGGCCGCTTCGATTTCGACGAAGCCGCGAACGCGCCGGGCTGGCTCGCCTCGCTCGATCACGATCACACGCATTGCGACGACCCGGACTGCCACGACGAACATCATGCGCACGTGCACGGTGAAGCCGACGAATTCGGAATCGGCAATTTTGTTTACCGCGCGCGCCGGCCGTTTCATCCGGCACGACTCTGGGCGCTGCTGCATCAGGAGTGGCCGGGCGTGCTGCGCAGCAAGGGCTTCTTCTGGCTCGCGACGCGCAACGACATCGCGGCCTCGCTGTCGCAGGCGGGCGGCGTATGCCGGCATGGCCCGGCGGGTCTCTGGTGGGCTGCGCAGGATCGCGCGGAATGGCCGGATGACGACGAACTGCTCGGTGAAATCCGCGCCGAATGGCACGGCGATCTCGACGATCGCGCAGTGGGCGATCGCCGGCAGGAACTCGTGCTGATCGGCATCGCGCTCGACGCGGATGCATGGCGCGCGAAGCTCGACGCGTGCCTGCTGACCGATGCGGAATTCGCGCTCGGCGCGGCGGGATGGCACGCGTTCGACGATCCGTTCCCGGCGTGGGATGTCGATTCGCACGACGACGACGATCACGGCGACACTCAGATCGTGCACGCGTAACGCGTTGTAAAAACAACCGTTAAATCTTGCAAGAGGGCGGCGGACTGTGGCGAAAATGCTGCGCGCGCCCAACAAAAAACCCGCCGAAAGGCGGGTTTTTCTTGGAACAGGCGCTGGTTTAACGCTTGTTGACGGCGTCCTTGAACGCCTTGCCAGCCGTGAACTTGACCGTCTTGGCTGCCGGGATCTTGATGGTCTCGCCGGTCTTCGGGTTGCGGCCCGTACGTGCTGCGCGCTTGCCCGAACCGAAGCTGCCGAAGCCGATCAGCTGAACCGCATCACCCTTCGACACGGCCTTCTTGATGACTTCGAGCAGCGTGTCCAGCGTTTCGCCGGTTTGAGCCTTGCTGGCGCCCGTTTGGGCGGCGACGGCGTCGATCAGTTCCTGTTTGTTCATTAAGGTTCCTTTATCAGGTTAGGTTGACACGAACAGCGCGAACGCGCCGATTATACGTGCGCGAACCGTGCCGTCGAGAGTCAGACTCCGACGACACAGCGCCGAATCCTGGCCCGCGCGACGCGCCCTCCGGCTTGCCGGTGGCCACCCCGCGGTACGGCGTTGCTATGATAGCGCAGCGCAAACCCAATAACGACAAGGGTTTCAAAGATTTTCATCGGTATTTCGCCGAATGAATCATCGACTGCCCGTTTTTTGACCAGCGCCAACCGGACAGGATACGCAGCGCGGTCCGCCCGTGCGCCGCCCCGTTGGCTTTTTCCAACGGCCGGACGGACGGCCCCGCGCAATCCCTTGCCAGGCTTGGCTGCCACGATTTTTGTTTCGCATGACCGACCGACTTGTTCCCGCCACGCTCGCGCTTCGCGCCGACGGCACACTCGTGTCGCCCGAGTTCGGCGATCTCCATCGCGGCGCGTCAGGCGCGCTTGCGCATCGCCGGTTCGTCACGGGCAACGGGCTGCCGGCGCGCTGGCAGGGCCGCCGTACGTTTACGATCGTCACGACGGAATTTGGCGCGGGCGGCAGCTTCCTCGCGGCCTGGGCCGCGTGGCGCGACGATCCCGCACGCTGCGAGCGGCTGCATTTTGTCGCAGTCGAACCGCATCCGTTCTCGCGCGACGACCTGCGCCGCGCAGCTTCACACATCGTTGCGGACACAACCATATCGGCGAACGTCGATGCACTTGTCGACGCATGGCCGATCCTCGTACCGGGCCTGCACCGGCTCGAATTCGATGAAGGGCGCGTGGTGCTCACGCTCGCGTTCGGCGACGCGATCGACATGCTGGGGAAGATCGTCGCGCGCGCCGACGCATTCTGTCTCGACGGCATCGCGTCATCGAGCGACGCGGATCACCGATCGACCGACGTGGTCCGCGCATTCTCGAAAATGGCCGGAGAACACGCGACGTTTGCAACGCATGCGAATTCCGATGTGTTGAAGCACGCACTCGGCAAAGCAGGTTTCACGTATCGCGAGGTCGACGATCTGCTCGTCGGCGAATATGCGCCGCGCTGGCGCGCGCGCCGGCACGAGCCGCCGCTCGCATTGCCCGTGGCGACACGCCGCGCGATCGTGATCGGCGCGGGCCTGGCGGGCTGCGCGGTCGTCGAACGCCTGGCCGCGCGCGGCTGGGAAGTCACGCTGATCGAGCGGCACGACCGGATCGCGAGCGAGGCGTCGGGCAATCCGGCCGGCGTATTCCATCCGCTGATGACACGCGACGACAACGTCGCGAGCCGGCTCACGCGCGGTGGCTTCCTGCACGCGATCGCACGCTGGCGCGCACTCGAACGCGCGGGCCATGCATTCGCGCGCAGCACGCACGGGATGATCCATCTCGCCGAATCGGCCGACGACTTCGCACGGATGCGCGATGCTTTCGACGCATTCGGCGCACCGTCCGACTATGTGTCGCTGCTCGACGCCGATGCCGCGCGCGCCCATCTGAACCTGCCGGTCGCGCAGGGCGGCCTGCTGTTTCCGCAGGGCGGCGCCGTCTGGCCAGCCGGCCTTTGCGCGGCCCAATGCGAGGCGGCCGGCGAGCGCGTGCGCTTGCTCGCCTCCACCGGCGTTGCACGACTCGAACGGCGGGGCGACGCATGGCATGCACTCGACGATGCGGGCGGCACGCTGGCCGAAGCGCCCGTCGTCGTGCTCGCGAACGCCGGCGACGCCGCGCGTCTCGCCGAGCTGCAGCATGTCGTGCTGCAACCGGTGCGCGGCCAGCTCACGTTGCTGCCGCCCGGCAGCACGGCACCGCTGCCATGCCCGGCGATCGGTGACGGTTACGCGGTACCGCTCGACGACGGCACGCTGCTGATCGGCGCGACGTTCGAACCCGACGACGTCGATCCCGCGATGCGCGCGGCCGGCCACCTCGAAAATCTCGAGCGCGTGCGACATCTGCTGCCGGGCCTGATTGGCGACCTGCCGGATCCCGACACACTGCGCGGCCGCGTCGCGTTCCGCTGGGTCGTCGGCGACCGTCTGCCGCTCATCGGCCCGCTCGCCGACGAAGCGGGAGCCGTCGCACATGCACGCGCGCTGAGCGGCGCGCAGGCGCGCGACCTGCCGCGCCTGCCCGGACTCTACGGCGCATTCGGCTTCGGTTCGCGCGGCCTCGTATGGGCTGCACTCGGCGCCGAACTGATCGCATCGCAACTCGAAGGCGAGCCGTGGCCGCTCGAACGCGAACTCGCCGATGCCGTCGACCCCGCACGCTTCCTGATCCGCGCATTGCGCGCGCGCCGCGTCAGTCAGCCCAGCTGACCGGTCGCCCGAACCGCTCACAGTTTCCCGACTTTTCCGCGCAAGGTTATCCACTCGACACTGTGGATAACCTTGCTGAATCCGCACGCACTTCGTGTGTAATCACAGTGGACGTAAACTGGGCAACTCGGCACAGCTGTGAGAAGGCCCCAAAGTTGCTCATCTCAAACTTCTGTGCACGAACAGCCTGTGCAACGGGTTATGGGCTCTCCAACACCTTGATCTGTCGACGTAAACCGAAGTTATCCACAGAACTGTGCGCCCTTTGTTAACTTCTACTACGTATATATACAGGTAAACCTTTGAAACCAAAGGCCTGCGGTGCCGCACAGCGCCGCGAGTCGAATCAATGGGTTCCGGAACGAAAAAGCTGTGGCACAATCGGTTTCCTTCGCGTTCATCCGGCCAGGCGCCGGACATGCTTCAATGGAACGGTCGGCACGATTTCGAATCTGAATCTTCGAGACTGCGCAGTCCGTTCACACACCAGGCCGACAATCCAGATCGGCAATCTGTGCGACGTTCCGCCGAGTGGCGGAACAGGCGGATCCCATGTCCTGCCGTCGTCGACCACAACAATCAAATTCGGGGCGACACCCAGCCGGCGCGCATCCATTTCTGACGTTTGACCCTGCGTCGCTGGCGGTTGCTTCCAAAGGAGAAGTCACCACGATGAAGTCGGCGTTCTCATTTCTGCCCAACTGGCCGCTTGCGCCGGATGCCGTGTTCTGGGCCGGGCTCGCGTTGTTCGCGGCCGGCCTGTGCGGCGAGCTGTGCTATCGCGCGTGGCGCCTGCCGCGCATTACCGGCTATGCGGTGATCGGTCTGATCGCCGGTTCGTTCGGTTTCGGCGTGATCGACGCGAGCACCGACGAAACCTCGCGCCTGCTGATCGACGTCGCGCTCGGCCTGCTGCTGTTCGAGCTCGGCAGCCGCCTCGACCTGCGCTGGATCCGGCGCAATCCGTGGCTCATCGCGTCGAGCCTTGCCGAAGCCACGCTGACGTTCGTGCTCGTGCTGTTCGTGATGCTCGCGCTCGGCGTGTCGGGAATGGTCGCGCTCGTACTGTCGGCGATCGCGATCGCGACGTCGCCGTCGATGGTGATCCAGCTCAAGACCGAATTGCGCGCGGAAGGGCAGGTGTCGCAGCGCCTCATCACGCTCACCGCGCTAAACAGCGTGTACGCGATCGTGCTGACCAAGCTCGTGACCAGCTGGCTCCACCAGGAAGCGTACGGCAACGTTTTTGCGACGATCCTGCAGCCGCTCTACCTGATCGCCGGCTCGTTCATCGTCGCGTACCTGGTTGCGCGTTCGTGCAATTTCCTGTTCCGCCACATGACGTCGACGATGCGCGACGAGCATTCGTTCGTCGCACTGTTCGGGCTCGTGATGCTTGCGATTGCGGTGGCACAGGCGCTGAAACTGTCGACGCTGCTCACGCTGCTGCTGGCCGGCATCATCGTGAAGAACCTCGAAGCGCGTCCGCAGCTGTGGCCCGAGCACTTCGGCACGGCCGGCTGGCTGCTGACGGTGGTCCTGTTCGTGCTGACGCTCACGTCGTTCACGTGGGGTGATCTCGCGCTCGGCGGGCTGCTCGCGATCGTGCTGATCGTCACGCGGCTCGTCGCGAAGCTGGCCGGCGTTGTCGCGTTCGCGAAGCCGAGCGGCATCGGGATGAAGCAGGGCGTCGCGCTCGGCATCGCGCTCACGCCGATGTCCGCGCTGTCGTACCTGCTCGTCGACGACACCTACCAGCTCTATCCGAATTTCGACCCGCACCTGCGCGCGATCGTGATGTGCACGATCGTAGTCCTGCAGCTCGTCAGCCCGTTCATCGTGTATCGCTGCCTGTCGGCGGTCGGTGAACGCAGCGACAGCAACTGATTCCGGAACCTGCCATGGCACTCGAAACCTTCGTCAATTCAGAGCCGTTCACGTTCGGTGTCGAACTGGAGATCCAGGTCGTCAACACGCACAACTACGACCTGACCAAAGCGGCATCCGACCTGATGCGCCTGATTCAGGGCGAGACCTTTCCGGGCAACATCACGCCGGAAATCACCGAAAGCATGATCGAGCTGTCGACCGGCATCTGCCATTCGCACGAGCAGGCGGTCAGCGAACTGCATGCGATTCGCGACGTGCTCGTGAAGGCGGCCGACCAGCTCAACGTCGGGCTCGCCGGCGGCGGCACGCACGCGTTCCAGCAATGGAGCGACCGGCAGATCTACGATGCGCCGCGTTTCCAGTACATCTCCGAGCTGTACGGTTATCTGGCCAAACAGTTCACCGTGTTCGGCCAGCACGTGCACATCGGCTGCCCGGACCCGGACAGCGCGCTATTCCTGCTGCACTCGATGTCGCGCTTCATTCCGCACTTCATCGCGCTGTCCGCGTCGTCGCCGTTCGTGCAGAACGTCGACACCGGCTTCCAGTCGGCACGCCTGAATTCGGTGTTCGCGTTCCCGCTGTCGGGCCGCGCGCCGTTCGTGCTGACCTGGGACAGCTTCGAGGAGTACTTCACGAAGATGGTGAACACCGGCGTCGTCAACTCGATGAAGGACTTTTACTGGGACATCCGCCCGAAGCCCGGCTTCGGGACGATCGAGGTGCGCGTGATGGACACGCCGCTGTCGGTCGACCGCGCGGCGGCGATCGCCTGCTACATCCAGACGCTTGCGCGCTACCTGCTGACCGACCGGCCGCTGAAGCTGTCGGAGGACGACTACCTCGTCTACACGTTCAACCGTTTCGAGGCATGCCGCTTCGGGCTCGAGGGCACCTGCGTGAATCCTCAGACGGGTGAGCGCCGCACGATCGCGGAAGACATCCTCGACACGCTCGACCGGATCGCGCCGCATGCGGCCGCGCTCGGCTCGCGCGCAGCGCTCGACGAAATCGGCGCACTGGCCAAGGCGCGCGTGAACGACGCATCGTGGTTGAGAACCGTTTTCAAACAGGAAAAATCGCTCAATGAGACGGTCCGCCAGCAGTGCTTACGTTGGCGCGAGTGAAAAAATGTTTTGCAGATTACGGGCTCGACCGAGTCGCGATTCACTGAACGACGGGCGGCGCCGATTGATGCCGAAATCGTTGCCGGTTGTCCTGAAAATCTGTGGATAACCCGATATTCCGCTGCAAAGTCAACGATCTGTGCGCGGGATAACCCGGTGGATCATTGTGGTCGGCCCGATGGCCGATCCGAACAGGAAAATGTCCGTGCGCCCCGTTGCGCGGGCATTCGGCATTGCAGGCACTACGAAAAATTTTGGTTATCCAGTGATTTTCCACAGAATGAAGGGGATAACTTAGCTGTGCGATTTTCCGCTCTCGCTTAGAATGTCGGCTTTGCGGACACCGGAACGACGCGTGTCTTACCGGTCGCCGCAAACGCGACCGCCGCGTGTGCCCTCGCGACGGCCGTGCTGACGCACTCGCAAGAGCGTGTCTGTTTTGAGATAGACATTCGATCTCCACACTACGGCTGCTCGGCAAACCGGGCGGCGGCAAAGCGAAAAGACTATGAGCGAAGGCGTTTACGGGAATCAGGCTTCGGGACGTGTGACCCACAGCCTGCTGCGGTTGAGTACGGCCATGCGAAGCGAGGCATGGGATTGGGCGGAAGGCGCTGGCCTCACGCCGACGCAGGGCGAGATTCTCGTGCTGCTGCTGCAGCGCAAGGGCCCGATGCGGCTCGGCGAGATCGCGCGCGAGACGCAGCTGACCGCGGCGACCACGAGCGATGCAGTCAGCACGCTCGAGACGAAGGGTCTCGTCGAGAAGCGCCGTGCGCTGGACGACGGTCGCGCACTGGCGGTGCGCCTGTCGGCCCGTGGCCGGACGGCCGCGAAGAAGGCGCTGCAATGGCCTGAATTCCTGACGAAAGCCGTCGGCAAGCTCGGCGCGGACGAGCAGGGCGCACTGTATCGCGCGCTGCTGAAGACGCTGCGCGAACTGCAGGTGGCTGGTGCGACGCCGCCGCAGCGCATGTGCGTGACGTGCGCCCACTTCCAGCCGGGCAAGCTGTCGAAGAAGACCGTGCATCACTGCGCGGCGCTCGACATCTCGATGTCGGACAGCGATCTGCGCCTCGACTGCTCGGTGCAGGAAGAAGCCGACGCGGCGACGCAGAAGAAGACCTGGAAGATTTTCGCAGGCTGACGTCCGTCGATCGACCGGGAGGCCGATGATGAACGCTGAGGTCGTGGCGATCCGCCACGTGCATTTCGAGGATCTCGGGAGCTTCGAGCAGGTGCTCGGCGAGCGGGGCCGGCGGGTGCGCTACGTCGACGTCGGGTCGTCGCGGGTCGAGGTGCTCGACGTACTCGAGCCGTCGCTCCTCGTCGTGCTCGGCGGGCCGCTCAGCGTGTACGACGATGCGCAGTATCCGACGATCGCGCCGCTCGCGGCGCTCGTGCGCAAGCGCATCGACGCCGGGTTGCCGATCCTCGGCATCTGCCTCGGCGCGCAGTTCATCGCCCGGGCGCTCGGTGCGCGCGTCTATCCGGCCGCGCAGCACGAACTCGGCTGGGCGCCGCTGACGCTCACCGATGCCGGCCGCGCATCGCCGCTGCGTCATCTCGATGGCGCGGCGACGTCGATGCTGCACTGGCACGGCGACACGTTTGACCTGCCGGGCGGCGCGATGCATCTCGCGTCGACACCGGCCTGCCGCCACCAGGCATTCGCGTGGGGCCAGCACGTGCTGGCGCTGCAATGCCATCCGGAAATCCGCACCGACCGTTTCGAACCGTGGCTGATCGCCAACGCCGGCGAAATCGCGGCGACGCCGGGCATCGACGCGCGCCAGTTGCGCGCCGATACCGCGCAGCACGGCCCCGCGCTCGAGGCGGCCGCGCGGCGCATGTTCGCGGAGTGGCTCGACAGCGTCGGGCTCTGAGCCCGCAAGCGGCGCCGCCGTTCGCCGCGAAGGTGTGGCCCGGCCCGCATCCGTTGCCGGCCGGCGCATCGCGGTATGTGCTGTGTTTGCCGCGTCGCCGGCAACTTGCCGCGGGCCGTACCTGACCATCCGCTTACTGCCGCGTGCACCGTCAGCACGCTCGCGGCCTGCGTGCTACGCTCGTTCGCTCTTTCCCTTCCTGGCGAGCGGCCTCCATGACTGCGCTGTTTTCCCCATTCACGCTGCGCGGCGTGACCCTTCCGAACCGGATCGTGATCTCCCCGATGTGCCAGTATTCGGCCGAACGCGGTGAAGCGACCGACTGGCATATGATTCACCTCGGCCATCTCGCGCTGTCGGGCGCGGGGCTGCTCTGCATCGAGGCGACCGCCGTGGAACCCGACGGGCGCATCACGCATGGCGACCTCGGCCTCTGGGACGACGCGACCGAAGCCGCGCTGAAGCCCGTGCTGGCCGCGATCCGCAAGCATTCGCCGATCCGTATCGCGATGCAGTTGGGGCATGCGGGGCGCAAGGCGTCGAGCGCCGTGCCGTGGGAGGGCGGCCAGCTGGTATCGGTCGCCGACGGCGGCTGGTTGCCGCACGGGCCGTCGGCCGTGCCGCACAAGGACGGCGAGACACCGCCGCTCGCACTCGATGCCGCGGGCCTGAACCGGATCCGCGAAGCGTTCGCGGCCTCGGCGAAGCGTGCCGCCCGGCTCGGCATCGATGCCATCGAGGTGCATGCGGCCCACGGCTACCTGCTGCACCAGTTCCTGTCGCCGCTCGCGAACCAGCGCACCGACGAATACGGCGGCTCGCGCGAAAACCGGATGCGTTTTCCGCTCGAGATCTTCGAGATCGTGCGCGCGGCGTTTCCGGAGGACCGGCCGGTCGGCGTGCGCGTGTCCGCGACCGACTGGGTCGAAGGCGGCTGGGAGCTCGACGATACGATCGCGTTCGCGCACGAACTGAAGCGCCGCGGTTGCGACTGGATCGACGTGTCGTCCGGCGGCGTGTCGCCGCTGCAGAAGATTCCGCTGTCGCCCGGCTACCAGGTGCCGTTCGCGCAGGCGGTGAAGCGCGCGGTCGGCATGGCGACGATCGCCGTCGGACTGATCGACGAGCCCGCGCACGCGAACCGGCTCATCGAGGCCGGCGATGCCGATTTGGTCGCGATGGCGCGCGCGATGCTGTATGACCCGCGCTGGCCGTGGCACGCGGCGGCCGAGCTCGGCGCGCAGGTGACGGCGCCGCCGCAATACTGGCGCTCGCAGCCGCGCGAACACAAGGCGTTGTTCGGCGACGTCGCATTCGGCCAGCGTTGAGCGCCGGGCGCGCAATATTGCGCGTGATGTTGAACGAAGCAATCGTGAACGTGTAGGATGCGGGTGATTCGCCGCATGCCCCGACGCGGCACCGACCGGTGCCGCGTTTTCGTTTTGCGCGACACCAGGCCGCGATCGCGGCCAGCCTCCATTCAAGTCGTCTTCACAAGGATTCGTTCGATGAGTTCACGCAGGATCGCGGTGCGCCGCTCGGGAGTACACGGCAAGGGCGTGTTCGCCGTGGCGCCGATCAAGGCCGGCGAACGCGTAGTGGAATACAAGGGCGAGCGAATTTCGTGGAAGGAAGCGCTGCGTCGCCATCCGCACGACCCGAGCGAACCGAACCATACGTTCTACTTCGCACTGGACGAGGGCGGGGTGATCGACGGCAAGATCGACGGCAACAGCGCGCGCTGGATCAACCACTCGTGCGCACCGAACTGCGAAGCCGAGGAAGTCAAAGGCCGCGTGTTCATCCACGCGCTGCGCGACATCGGGGCGGAAGAGGAGCTGTTCTACGACTATGGCCTCGTGATCGATGCGAAGCTGACGAAGACGCTCAAGCGCGAATATGCGTGCCATTGCGGCGCGTCGTCGTGCCGCGGCACGCTGCTCGCGACGTCCGACGACAGCGGAAAGAAGAAAAAGAAGAAGGACAAGAAGGACGGCAAGTCCGAGTCCGGGTCGAAGGACAAGAAAAGCAAGAAGTGACGCAGGCGGCGGCGCATCGCGCGCTGCCGCTGCCGTTTCAGCCGACGGCTGCCGCATCGCGCAGCCGGGCTTTGCACCTTCCCCCGCCGGCGCGCCGGCCCGGCCACGGCCGCTGGCCGCGAATCGCTCAGTGCGTCGACGCGGCGGCCGGGGTTTCGCTGGCCGGCTTCTCCGGGCGCGCAGTCAGCGGCACCCTCACCACGAAGCGCGAGCCGCCTTCCGATGCATCCTCGTACGACACGGTGCCGCCATGCATCGCGATGATGTCGTGCACGATCGCGAGGCCGAGCCCGGCGCCCGTCTCGACGCCGTTGCCGCTTTGCGCGTCGCCGCGGAAGAAGCGCTTGAACAGGTCGGCCTGCTGGTTGGCGGGCACGCCGGGGCCGTTGTCCTCGACGACGATCTCGGCGGCCGGCTGGCCGTCCTCGAGCGCGCCGCGTGCAACGTTCACGGTGATCCGCGCACCGTCCGGCCGCGCGAGCGGCACATACTTCAGCGCATTGTCGAGCAGGTTCGCGATCACCTCGCGCAGCAGCACGGGGTTGCCGCGCACGACCAGCTTCTCGTCTTCAACAGGATCGTCGGTACGCTGGAAGCCGAGGTCGACGTGCGACGCGAGCGCGCGCGGCACCCATTCGGCGCCTGTCTCGAACGCCATCGCCGCGAGATCGACGTCGACGAACCGCGCGGCCTGTTCACCCGGTTCCGCACGAGCGAGCGACAGTAACTGGTTCGACAGCCGTACCGCGCGGTCGGCGGCCGCGCGCAGCTCCCGCACCGCGGTGAAGGTCTGGTGCGGGTCGCGTGCAACCGCCGCTTGCTCCGCGTGCAGCTTCACGGCCGTGAGCGGCGTACGCAACTGGTGCGCGGCATCGGCAATGAACTTGCGCTGCGCGTCGAGCGCGGTCTTCAGGCGGCCGAGCAGGGCGTTCATCGCGCTCGTCAGCGGCCGGATTTCCAGCGGTACCTCGGTTTCGTCGACCGGTTCCAGCGACGTGTGGGTCTGCCGGTTCAGTGAATCGGCCAGATGCGTGAGCGGGCCGAGCTGCTGGTTGACCACGCGCCAGACGATGCCCCAGCCCGCGAGCAGCAGCAGCAGCAGCGGCATCATGATCGCCACGAGGAATTCGGCCGCGATCCGGTAGCGGTGCCGCACCGGCTGCGCAACCTCGACGACCATCGGCTTGCCGCCTTCGACATCGTCGACGCGCACCTGCGCGACGCGCACCGCGCGGTTGTCGTATTCGGCCTCGAACACGTACGCGTGATGCATGCGGCGCACGTTGATGCCCTGCAGCGGCAGCTTCGGATCGCCGGCGAGTTCTTGCTCACCGTCGCTGATCCGGTAGATCAGCGCCTCGGCGGGATCGGAGAACATCGCCTGCGCGAGCGGCGGCACCGTGAACGGCGCGTCGGGGCCGGCAATCTGGATCTGTTTGGAAATGGCGGTCGCGAGATCGGCGAGCGAGCGGTCGATCACGTGTTGCGTGTATTGCCACGCGAGCCAGTAGGCAATCAGACCGCTCATCAGCGCGAGCATCGACAGCGGGGCGGCGAGGCGCCGGAGCAGCGAGCGGCGCAGGCTGGTGGTCACGGCCGGATCAGGTGACATTTCGACGGGCAAATGGATAAGCGCCGCTCACGGGGAGCGGCGCGGTCGTACGCCGGGCGGCGATGCGGGCAGGGTGGGTGCGCCGGCGGCCCAGGCCGGCCGGCGCGCCGCACCGCGGCTCAGACGCTCGCCGTCTGGCGGATTTCCTGCAGCAGGTAGCCGAAGCCGCGCACGGTGACGATTTCGACTCGGCACTGCTCGAGTTTCTTGCGCACCCGGTGCACGTAGACTTCGATCGCGGTGTCGCCGAGATCGCCGCCGAAGTGCGTGAGGTGATCCTGCAGCTGGGCCTTGCTGACGACGCGGCCGTGACGCAGCAGCAGCATCTCGAGCACCGCGAATTCACGCGGCGACAGTTCGAGCGGCTTGTCGTCGTTGAAGATGCGGCGGTCGACGCCCGACAGGCGGACGCCGCCGAGCGACACTTCCGGGCGCGGCATGTCGCTGTGCGGGCCGCTGCGGCGCATCACCGCGCGGATGCGCGCTTCGAGCTCGGCCGGCTCGAACGGCTTGAGCATGTAGTCGTCGGCGCCCGAGTTCAGGCCCTGGATCCGGTCGTTCAGCTCGTCGCGTGCGGTCAGCACGATGACGGGCGTGTGGCGGTTGGTCTGGCGGAAGCGCGTGAGCAGCGTCATCCCGTCGATGCCCGGCAGGCCGAGGTCGAGGATCACGAGTTCGTGGCGGTTCTGTGCCAGCGCCTGTTCGGCAAAAATGCCGTCATGCACCATGTCGACGGTGAAGCCAGCCTGCTCGAGGCTGCTCTGGATACCGCGTGCGATGGGGCGGTCGTCTTCGATCAGAAGGAGTCGCATGAAGTTCGCTCAAGTACAATGGGTTGGCGGTTCAGGCACGCGGACAGCACGACGCCGTTTCCACAGGGGCGCCGCAACACCTGACATCAAGCATGGCGGCCAGCGAACGATTAAATCCAATCATGTCCGATATTTCGATCCACGACCTAGAAGCCGCGATCAATTTCTGGCGCGCCCGCTCGCCGTCGAGCGGCGACGAACTCAAACTCTGCGAAGAGGCCAGCGCGCTTTCCAAGCCGTATGCGCTGCTGATTGTACAGCGCCAAAGCGCGCTGCAACTGGAAGGTTTGGACCCCAAGGCACGGAATGCATACGAGACTTACGTGCGCCTTAAGGATGGCTTGGAAAGCTGAAGGCTTTCGCTCACTACATCCTAGAAAACGTTCATCGAAATGAAAAGTTGACGCGCCGCGCATCGAAAGACGCGCGGCGGTAGAGGAAGGCTTCAGGCGGCCGGTTTCGCGTGCGCGCCGGCACGGTCGATGAACAGCGCGAGTTCGATGTCGCGTTCGGTCAGGCCGTCGGCATCGTGGGTCGACAGCGTGATGTCGACGCGGTTGTACACGTTGAACCATTCCGGATGGTGGTTCATTTCCTGCGCCTTGATCGCGACGCGCGTCATGAAGCCGAACGCTTCGTTGAAATCAGCGAAGCGCAGGCTGCGCTGGATCGCGTCGCGGCCCGGTACGGCCGACCAGAGCGGCAGGCCTTCGAGCCGGGTCTTGCGTTCTTCTGATGTGAGCTTGTGGATCATCTTGCACCTCTCGTTCGGTAACGGCGCCCGCGCGCGGCTGCGCCGCGCGGCGCAGCCGGCACCGGTCATTGTTTCATAGTTGTGGGACAGCCATCCGGCGACCATCGGCGCGCCTTTGCGCGCTCGCGCGTCACGCGTCGGCGTCGTCGGACCAGCCTGCGCCGGTGCCGCGATGCAGCACGCGATCGGTATCGAGCACCGCGCCGGCCGCGAACTCGGGCAGTGCCGCCAGCCGGTCGGCCAGCGCGCGGCCGTCGACGTCGGCGAGCGCGAACAGTTGCGCGAAATCGTCGATCACGAAGTAGGTCTTCTGGAACGTGTCGATTCGGTACTTCGTGCGCATCACGCGCTCGAGGTCGAAGCCGAGCCGGTTCGGCGCCGCGCTTTCGAGGCTGTACAGGCTTTCGCCCTTGCTCGACACGATCCCGGCGCCGTAGATCGACAGCCCGTTCGTGTCGCGCGGATCGCGGATCAGCCCGAATTCCACCGTATACCAGTAGAGCCGCGCGAGGCGCGCCAGCGCCGCTTCGTCGTCGGCGACCGCGAGCGCGGTGCGGCCGTACGCCTGCATGTAGTCGGCGAATACCGGGTCGATCAGCAACGGCACGTGGCCGAACAGGTCGTGGAAGCAGTCGGGTTCCTGCAGGTAGTCGAGCTGGTCGGGGCGGCGCATCCACCAGGTGACCGGGAAGCGCCGGTTCGCGAGGTGCTCGAAGAATACGCGGTCGGGCACGAGGCCCGGCACCGCGACGATCTCCCAGCCCGTCGCCGGCTTCAACTGGCGGTTCACGTCGGCGAACGACGGCACGCGATCGGCCGGCAGGTCGATCTTCCCGAGCCCCGCGACGAACGCGTCGCATGCGCGCCCGCGCAGCAGCGCCGACTGACGTGCATAGAGCTGCTTCCACACCGCGTGGTCGACCTGGCCGTAACGCGCGAGCGGCTGGTCGATGGTGAAATCGGCGCGGGTTTCGAGGCCCGCATCGAACTGCTCCTGCAGTTTCGCGGTGACGACGGTGGACATGATCTGGCTCTGCACGTGGCGGTTGGGAACCATGCAAGTGTAGAGCGTGCTGCGCGCGGAATGGGCGCAATATTGGCGTTGATTCGCTTGATGATGCGATAATCGCGCATTAATTAAAGGATCAATGCGGAGAATGCTCATGGTGGAACTCGATCACTTCGATCTCGCGCTGCTGGACGTGCTGCAGCGCTTCGGCCGTGCGACGCATCAGCAACTCGGCGAGGAGGTGCCGCTGTCGCCGTCGCAGATCGGCCGACGGCTGCAGCGGCTCGAGGCGGCCGGCGTGATCGAAGGCTACCGCGTGATGCTCCGGCCCGAAAAGCTCGGGCTCGGCGTCACCGCGTTCACGAGCCTGAAGCTCAAGCACCATGGCGATTCGATCATCGAGCAGTTCCAGCAGCAGATCGACGTGCTGCCCGAAGTGCTCGAATGCCATGCGGTGGTGGGCGACGCGGACTACCTGCTGCGGATCGTCGCGCCCGACCTGAACGCGCTGTCGCAGTTCGTGATGAAGAAGCTGATGCGCGTGCCGGGCGTCGACAGCGTGCGCTCGAACATCGTGCTGACGACCTTCAAGCGCAACGGCGCGCTGCCGCTCGCGCACCTGGCGCCCGGCGCGGCATAACGCGGTGACAGGGCAGCGGCAGGGTTGACGGCGGCGCGGGTTGCGCCGCCGCGGCGCAGGGCCGGATCAGGCCGTTTCGTGCGGCGTGTCGGCGTTCAGCAGGTCGACGTACGCGACCGCGACAAGATCGTCCTGCGACACGCCGAGCTTCGCGAACACGTCGTGCGCTTCGGCTTCGCCGCCGGCTTCGTCGTCGTCGGGGCCGAGCACGACTTCCAGTTCGATGAAATCGCCGAGGCCGTCGACGCGGTCGAGATGGATGCGCGTGCGGCCCGCGAGGTACACGTGCCGTTCCTTCGTCACGATCCCGCGCGTGGTCAGCGCGGTGGCGAGCAGCGCGTGCATCGCGTCGGGGTTCGTCACCGGGCTGCGCGTGTAGTACGACGCCTTCGGGCCGTCGCGGTCGTCGCGCTGGTAGAAGATCAGTTCGGCCGGCGTGCCGTCCTCGAAGCGGCGCAGCTTCAGCCGGCCGCGCGGCACGTCATAGAAGAAATCCTGCTGGCGATAGAACAGCGGCGCTTCGGTCGCGAGCCTGGCCGCCTGTTCGCGCAGCTGGTCGAATTCGCGGGCGCGGGCTTTGATCTCGATGTTGCGGGCCATGCGGGTCTCCTTCAATCGGGGTCTCGCGGTGTGCGAACGCACAATCTAGCAAAAACGCGGAGACGGTGGCGTGACGGCAGGGGCGGGGTGCGGCGCGATGACGCGTGTCGTGCCCGGCAGCGGGATGCCCGACGCCCGACGCCCGACGCCCGCTGCCCGCTGCCCGCTGCCCGCTGCCCAACGCCCAACGCCCGGCATGCGCACCTTCATCAGTACCGCTCATATCGCCCACTGGGATTCGATCAGCCGCAGCGCGGCCGCGATCGCCGGTTCGTCGCGCCGTTCGGCGAGCGTCACGAAGGTGAGCTCGGTCGGCACCGTCACGCGCTCGACGATCGTCAGCGCATGCGCGTGTGCCTCGGCCAGCGCGGTCGAGTCGCGCGCGAGTGTCAATCCGATGCCCGATTTGACGAGATCGAGCATCGACTGCTCCTGGTCGACCTCGGCAACCTTGAGCGGCTGCGCGCCGGCGTCGGCGAAGCGCCGCGACAGCAGCCGGTGGTGCGCGGACGCCGGCGGCGTCCAGATCCACGGCAGCGTGGCAAGCGAGCGCCAGTCGTGTGCGCGCTGCACGCGCTCCTTCCAGCCGGCCGGTGCGAGCACGCGGTACTGGAAATGCGTGAGCGTGACGGTGTGGAACAGCGCGCCGTCGAGCGGATCGTCCTCGCCCGGCCGGCCGATGTAGTAGCCGACGTCGAGCGCCTGCGTGCGCACCTGTTCGATGACCCAACCCGACATCCCGTGCCGCAGTGCCGTCTCGATCTGCGGGTGGGTTTCGACGAGTGCGCGCAGGAAGCCGCCGAGCCGCAGGAAGCCCGGATCGAGGATCGTGCCGATCCGCAGCCGGCCGCGCACCTCGTGCCGCAGCGCAGCAGCAGCGCGCTGCACGTCGGCGGCCGCGGCGAGCGCACGTTCCGCATGCGGCAGCAGGGTCTGGCCATCGCGCGTGAGCGCGAGCCCGCGCGACGTGCGCGTGAACAGCGTGACGCCGAGCGTTTCCTGCAGATGCTTGATCTGCAGGCTGACGGCCGGCTGCGTCAGGTGCAGCTGTGCGGCGGCGCGCGTCAGGTTGCCTTCGCGCGCGACCGTCGCGAACGCGCGGAGCAGGGTGAGATCCATCGTCGTGATATGAGCGCAGCTTATAACGCAGTTCAGCATAACTCATTGGATCGGCGGTCGGAGGCGGGAGTACGCTTCACCGGTCGCGTCGTGCGGGGCGGTCCGGATAAGGTCCGCGCGCGAAGGGCGCGACGCACTATGCTGGAAATGACACACGGCATCGCGCCGTGTGGCGAACAACAAGCGCTTTGAATGGGGCCGGCGCAAGCACGGAAGCGTCAGCGTCGGTCGACCGCGAAGCACGGGACCGGAGACACACAGTGAATACTCAACGCACGCTAGAAGGCGAATTTGACTACGTGATCGTCGGCGCGGGCACTGCGGGCTGCGTGCTCGCGAACCGCCTGACCGAAGATCCCGACATCCACGTGCTACTGCTCGAAGCGGGCGGCAAGGACGACTATCACTGGATCCACATCCCGGTCGGCTATCTGTATTGCATCGGCAACCCGCGCACCGACTGGCTGTACAAGACGCAACCCGAAGCGGCGCTCAACGGCCGGGCGCTGTCGTATCCGCGCGGCCGCGTGCTCGGCGGCTGCTCGTCGATCAACGGGATGATCTACATGCGCGGCCAGCGCGAGGATTACGACAGCTGGGCCCAGGAAACCGGCGACGCCGGCTGGTCGTGGGACAGCGTGCTGCCGATCTTCAAGCGCAGCGAGGATCACCACGCGGGCGAGAGCGACGCGCACGGCGCGGGCGGCTACTGGCGCGTCGAGAAGCAGCGGCTGCGCTGGGAGATCCTCGAATCGTTCGCGCACGCCGCGCAGCAGACGGGCATCCCGGCAACCGACGATTTCAACCGCGGCGACAATTCCGGGGTCGGCTATTTCGAAGTGAACCAGAAACGCGGCGTGCGCTGGAATACGTCGAAGGCGTTCCTGCGGCCGGCGATGGCGCGCCCGAACCTGACCGTGATCACCGGCGCGCACGCGCAGCGCGTGATTTTCGACGGGCGGCGCGCGGTCGGCGTCGAATATCACGGCGGCGGCACCGATTACGTTGCACGGGCGCGCTCGGAGGTGCTGCTGACCTCCGGCGCCGTGAATTCGCCGCAGCTGCTCGAACTGTCGGGCGTCGGCGATGGCCGGCGGCTGCAGGCGCTCGGCATCGACGTCGTGCAGGATCTGCCGGGCGTCGGCGAAAACCTGCAGGATCACCTGCAATTGCGGATGGCGTTTCGCGTCGAAGGCGTGCGCACGCTCAACACGCTGTCCGCGCACTGGTGGGGCAAGCTGATGATCGGCGCCGAATATGCGTTGCTGCAGCGCGGGCCGATGTCGATGGCGCCGTCGCAGCTCGGCGCGTTCGCGAAATCCGATCCCGACGATCCGGCACTCACGCGCCCCGATCTCGAATATCACGTGCAGCCGTTGTCGCTCGAACGCTTCGGCGAGCCGCTGCACAGCTTCAACGCGTTTACGGCGTCCGTGTGCCATCTGCGGCCGACGTCGCGCGGCAGCGTGCATATCGCGAGTGCCGATCCGGGTGTCGCGCCCGCGATCGCGCCGAACTATCTGTCGACCGACCACGATCGCCATGTCGCCGCGAACGCGCTGCGCCTCACGCGCCGGATCGCGTCCGCGCCGGCGCTCGCACGCTATCGTCCCGAGGAAATCTTGCCGGGCGTGCAGTACCGGAGCGAAGCGGAGCTGATCGAGGCGGCCGGCGCCGTCGGCACGACGATCTTCCATCCGGTCGGCACCTGCCGGATGGGGCGAGCCGACGACGAACGCGCGGTGGTCGACAGCCGGCTGCGCGTACGCGGCATCGCCGGGCTGCGGATCGTCGATGCGTCGGTGATGCCGTTCATTACCTCGGGCAATACCAATTCGCCGACGCTGATGATCGCCGAGCGCGCGAGCGACATGATCCGTGCCGATCGCCGCGCGGCGCGCGAAGCGACGCCGGTGCGAACGGAGGCCGCGGCGACGGCCGCGTGACGGAACGCTGACACGCCCGACAGCGGGCCGTCATGATGACGCCCGCTGATTCGCTATGCGAAACAAGCTGCCGTTGCCGCCCCCGTGCTACCGGCAAGATCCATGCAAGCCGTGCAGCCGCACGGCTTTTTTGTTGCGCGCTTGCCGGGCCGTGCGCAGAGGCAACGGACGATGATGCACGTGTCAAAAAAACATGGCGAAAAACCGTGCACACCCGCGCGCGAGATGGCGGCCAGCCCTATAAGTGCAAATCCCGATGATTGCACTGCACCAACGGCGAGACAATGTGGCGCAGTGTGCATACGCGTCGGCGCGGGAGACCACCCTCGAGGCGTAACACGGCGCCCGGGGCAGCCTGCTCACCCGCTGACCTGTTTCGCGGCCGCTTCTCGCGAATCTTCCCGGTGCTTCGCCTGACTTCGTACGGAAGGGAACATGATTCTCGGCGACACGATTCTGGAAACACGCGGACTGACCAAGGAATTCAGGGGTTTCACGGCCGTCAACGGCGTGAACCTGCGTGTGCGTCGCGGTGCGATCCATGCGTTGATCGGACCGAACGGCGCGGGCAAGACGACCTGCTTCAACCTCCTCACCAAATTCCTGACGCCGACGGCCGGCCAGATCGTCTTCAACGGGATCGACATCACCGACGAGCGGCCCGCGCAGGTTGCGCGGCGCGGCATCATCCGCTCGTTCCAGATCTCGGCCGTCTTTCCGCACCTGACCGCGCTGCAGAACGTGCGCATCGGCCTGCAGCGCGCGCTCGGCACGGAATTCCATTTCTGGCGCAGCGAACGCACGCTGAAGCGGCTCGACGACCGTGCGATGGATCTGCTCACGCAGGTCGGCCTCACCGATTTCGCGCAGGTGCCGACCGTCGAACTGGCATACGGCCGCAAGCGCGCGCTGGAGATCGCGACCACGCTCGCGATGGAGCCCGAACTGATGCTGCTCGACGAGCCCACGCAAGGGATGGGCCACGAGGACGTCGATCGCGTGACCGCGCTGATCAAGAAGGTTGCGAGCGGCCGCACGATCCTGATGGTCGAGCACAACATGAACGTGATCGCGGGCATCTCCGACACGATCACCGTCCTGCAGCGCGGCGAGGTGCTGGCCGAAGGCTCGTATGCGGAAGTGTCGAAGAATCCGCTCGTCATCGAGGCCTACATGGGCAGCGCCGACGCGGCGCTCGCGGGGGCGCACGCATGAAGCACAGCGAACGGGAGGAACGCGAATTGAGCGGCGTCGAGAGCGGTACGCCCGCGCTGGAGATCACGGGCCTGGAGGCCTGGTACGGGGAATCCCACATATTGCACGGCGTCGACCTGACGGTGCATCGCGGCGAGGTCGTCACGCTGCTCGGCCGCAACGGCGCGGGCCGCACGACGACGCTGCGCGCGATCATGGGCCTCACGGGCCGCCGCAGCGGGTCGATCAAGGTTGCGGGCAACGAGACGATCGGCCTCGCGACGCACCGCATCGCGCATTTCGGTGTCGGCTACTGCCCGGAGGAGCGCGGGATCTTCTCGAGCCTGTCGTGCGAGGAGAACCTGATGCTGCCGCCGCCGATCGGGCCACGCGATCACGCGATGTCGATCGACGAGATCTACGCGATGTTCCCGAATCTCGCGTCCCGCCGGCAGAGCCAGGGCACCCGGCTGTCCGGCGGCGAGCAGCAGATGCTCGCGGTCGCGCGGATCCTGCGCACCGGCGCGAACCTGCTGCTGCTCGACGAGATTTCCGAAGGTCTCGCGCCGGTGATCGTGCAGGCGCTGGCGCGGATGATCGTCGCGCTGAAGGCGCGCGGCTACACGATCGTGATGGTCGAACAGAATTTCCGCTTCGCGGCACCGCTCGCCGACCGGTTCTACGTGATGGAGCACGGCAGCATCGTCGAACATTTCCAGGCGGCCGAACTGGAGAGCAAGATGCCGACCCTGCACGACCTGCTCGGGGTGTGACGCCGCTCCGTCTCTCTTGCCGCTAGCCGTGGCGGCCTCGAATAACCACAACGCATCAGAACAACAGGAGACGTCCATGAAAATGAAGACCCTCGCACACGCCTGTCTCGCGCTCGCGAGCGCCGCGTTCACCGCCGGCGCCGCGCAAGCCGCGGATACCGTGAAGATCGGCTTCATCACCGACATGTCGGGGCTTTACGCGGATATCGACGGGCAGGGCGGCCTCGAGGCGATCCGCATGGCGGTCGCCGATTTCGGCGGCAAGGTGCTCGGCAAGCCGATCGAGGTCGTCTATGCCGATCACCAGAACAAGGCCGACATCGCCGCGTCGAAGGCGCGCGAATGGATGGACCGCGGCGGGCTCGACCTGCTGGTCGGCGGCACGAACTCCGCCACCGCGCTGTCGATGAACCAGGTCGCGGGCGAGAAGAAGAAGGTCTACATCAACATCGGCGCAGGCGCCGACACGCTGACGAACGAACAGTGCACGCCGTACACGGTCCACTACGCGTACGACACGATGGCGCTCGCGAAGGGCACCGGTTCGGCGGTGGTGAAGCAGGGCGGCAAGTCGTGGTTCTTCCTGACCGCCGACTACGCGTTCGGCAAGGCGCTCGAGAAGAACACGTCGGATGTCGTGAAGGCGAACGGCGGCCAGGTGCTCGGCACGGTGCGTCACCCGCTGTCCGCGTCGGATTTCTCGTCGTTCCTGCTGCAGGCGCAGGCGTCGAAGGCGCAGATCCTCGGCCTCGCGAACGCGGGCGGCGACACGATCAACGCGATCAAGGCCGCGAAGGAGTTCGGCATCACGAAGACGATGAAGCTCGCCGCGCTGCTGATGTTCATCGACGACGTGCACAGCCTCGGCCTCGAGACGACGCAGGGCCTCGTGCTGACCGACAGCTGGTACTGGAACCGCGATGCCGCGTCGCGCCAGTGGGCGCAGCGCTACTTCGGCAAGATGAAGAAGATGCCGTCGAGCCTGCAGGCGGCCGACTACTCGTCGGTGACGACTTACCTGAAGGCCGTCCAGGCTGCCGGTACGACCGACTCCGACAAGGTGATGGCCGAGCTGAAGAAGATCAAGATCAACGACTTCTACGCGAAGGGCTACATCCGTACGGACGGCAGCATGATCCACGACATGTACCTGATGGAAGTGAAGAAGCCGTCGGAATCGAAGGAGCCGTGGGACTACTACAAGGTGCTCGCGACGATTCCGGGCGAACAGGCGTTCGGGACCAAGCAGGAAACGCGCTGCGCGCTTTGGAAGTAAGCGCGGCGTAGCGGCGCGCGCAGGCGCGCCGCACGGTGGCGACCGCAGCGATGTGCCCCGCTGCGCCGCCCGCGTGCGCGTCCCACGAAAGTTGCGCACGCAACGAAACTCATACTGACGGCTAAGTCGATGGAAATCTTTGGCATTCCGTTACCGGCGATGCTGAGCCAGTTGCTGCTCGGGCTCGTCAACGGCTCGTTCTACGCGATCCTGAGCCTCGGGCTCGCGGTGATCTTCGGGCTGCTCAACGTGATCAACTTCGCGCACGGCGCGCTGTTCATGCTGGGCGCGATGCTCGCGTGGATGGGCCTGTCGTACTTCGGGCTGCCGTACTGGGCGATGCTCGTGATCGCGCCGCTGGTGGTCGGCGCGTTCGGGATCCTGATCGAACGCTCGATGCTGCGCTGGCTGTACAAGCTCGATCACCTGTACGGGCTGCTGCTCACGTTCGGGCTCACGCTGGTCGTCGAAGGCGTGTTCCGGTCGATCTACGGCTCGTCCGGCCAGCCGTACGACGTGCCGTCGCAGCTGTCCGGCGCCACCAACCTCGGTTTCATGTTCCTGCCGAACTACCGCGCATGGGTGGTCGTCGCGTCGCTCGCGGTGTGTCTCGCGACGTGGTTCGTGATCGAGAAGACGCGCCTCGGCGCCTACCTGCGCGCGGGCACCGAGAACCCGAAGCTCGTCGAGGCATTCGGCGTGAACGTGCCGATGATGATCACGCTCACCTACGGCTTCGGCGTCGCGCTCGCCGCGTTCGCGGGTGTGCTGGCCGCGCCGGTAATCCAGGTGTCGCCGCTGATGGGCCAGCCGATGATCATCACCGTGTTCGCGGTGGTCGTGATCGGCGGGATGGGCTCGATCCTCGGCTCGATCGTCACGGGCCTGCTGCTCGGCGTGATCGAGGGCTTCACGCGCGTGTTCTACCCCGAAGCGTCGGCCACCGTCGTGTTCGTGATCATGGCGATCGTGCTGCTGTTCCGCCCGGCGGGCCTCTTCGGCAAGGAAAAATGATGCAGAGAAAAGTGCTCTACGGCGTGCTGCTCGCCGCACTGCTTGCCGCGCCGTTCATCGGCGCGTATCCGGTGTTCGTGATGAAGGTGCTCACGTTCGCGCTGTTCGCGGCCGCGTTCAACCTGCTGATCGGCTATACGGGGCTGCTGTCGTTCGGCCATGCGATGTTTCTCGCGACCGCCGGCTATGCGACCGGTTATTCGATGCAGACGCTCGGCTTCACGCCGGAGCTCGGGGTGCTCGTCGGTACCGTTGCCGCGACGCTGCTCGGGCTCGTCGTCGGGCTGTTCGCGATCCGCCGGCAGGGCATCTACTTCGCGATGATCACGCTCGCGTTCGCGCAGATGGTCTACTTCATCTACCTGCAGGCGCCGTTCACGCACGGCGAGGACGGGCTGCAGGGCGTGCCGCGCGGCCACCTGTTCGGGCTGCTCGACCTGTCGAACGACGTCGCGCTGTACTACGTCGTGCTGGCGGTGGTGGTCGCCGCGTGCGCGTTCATCGTGCGGGTCGTTCATTCGCCGTTCGGCCAGGTGCTCGTCGCGATCAAGGAGAACGAAGCGCGCGCGATCTCGCTCGGCTACGACACCGACCGCTTCAAGCTGCTCGCGTTCATCCTGTCGGCGGGCATCGCGGGGCTGGCCGGCTCGCTGAAGGTGCTCGTGCTCGGCTTCGAGACGCTGTCGGACGCGTACTGGACGATGTCGGGCCTCGTCGTGCTGATGACGCTCGTCGGCGGGATGGGCACGCTGTTCGGGCCGCTGCTGGGCGCGGCGCTGATCGTCGCGCTGGAGGACCGGCTCGGCGACATCGGCGAATGGCTCGCATCGACGACGGGCGTCGCGTGGTTCCATTCGCTCGGCGAATCGGCGACGATCGTCACGGGGCTGATCTTCATCGCGTGCGTGCTCGCATTCCGGCGCGGCATCGTCGGCGAAATGGTCGCGCGGATCAAGCCGCTCAGGGCGTCCTGAATGCGTGCGGCGCGCGTCACCCGGCGTTGATGCGAAGCACCATCCGGCATGCTCCGGAAGCGCGTCGCAGCGGGCTCGGGCCGGCACCGCGCGGCTGGCTGCTGCCCCATTTTCGTGCGGCGATGCACCATAGGGGTAAATGCTAAGTTGTCGCAGTGTGAAAGGTAATTTAATCTTCGTCTCAGTTCTGATGCACCGCGAAACGAATTTGCAGGTGGAGAACGAGGAGACAATCGAGGCACAAAGTGCCCGGACCCCAAAGCGCTGTTGGACGGAATCCAACAGCGCTTTTTCATTTGGTGCGCGAATTTTCATCGATGGTGCAGGCGAGCGGCGCCGCGTTCCGCGCGCCCGTATTCTGCCTCGCGTCACTCGCGCGTCATCCCGTCCCCCCGATTTCGTCCCTTCCTGCCAGTCGATCGCAGTCGGCGCGCAGCCGTGTGCATGCCGTCCGTCCGGGCTTACCCGGTTGGCGTGCGCAAAAAGCGTCCGTTACACTCAGCTTTCGCCGACCGTGCGGTCGGGGAAACGGTCGGCAGTTCTCCTACAAGCACAATGCAGAAGAGGGAGTACGGTTGGATGAGAAGCGCGGGACGAAGGATCGGGGTACGAGGGGCGGCTGGCGCCGCTCGTTCGGGGGCGGAGGGGCCTGGGTATGCCCAGGCTTTCACGAGCCGTCCTGTGACCGGCATGCGCGTTCCGATGCAATTTGCCGGCACGGTGGTCTGTCCGGTCGTTGCGTTCGCATCCGACGCGTCGTTCGCATTTGCATTCGCATGAGCGGCCGCTTTTCCGATCTCTCACCGCCCGCGTGCGGAGCCGAAGCAGGCTCGGCCCGACCTTCCGGCGATCGTTGCGTCCGCATCGATCGCGTCTCGCGTAGCGCTACCTTTCTCCGTTCTCTTCATCCTGACGACATTGCTGCCGCGCATCGTGGCGGTCGAACGACCGTTTCGGAACGCGCTGCGGCGCGTGGGTGCGCGCTATCGCCGGGGCGCGATTGCGGTACCGGTGTTTCACGGGAAAACGAGCGTAGGCGTGGCAAGGCGAGATAGTTAAATTATTAACTTGTTTTGGGGACCGGGAGCCGCCCGAGCGACCCGTGGCTTTTTCGAGCAGCGTTTGGAGACAACGTAGATGAAGATGAATCGATGGATGGAGGCCGTGCTTGCCGCGGGCCTGGTGTGCGCGGCGGCCACGGCGTCGGCGCAGGTGAAGATCGGTGTGACGCTGTCGGCCACCGGGCCGGCTGCGTCGCTCGGGATTCCGGAAAAGAACACGATCGCACTGCTGCCGAAGGAAATCGCGGGCAAGAGCGTGCAGTACATCGTGCTCGACGACGCATCCGACACGAGTCGCGCGGTGCAGAACGTGCGCAAGCTGATCGATGAAGATCACGTCGACGCGATCATCGGGTCGTCCGTCACGCCGAACTCGCTCGCGATGCTCGACCCCGTGTCGCAGGGCAAGACGCCGACGATCTCGCTCGCGGCGAGCGCGCAGATCATCGCGCCGATGGATGCGAAGCGCGCATGGATGTTCAAGGTGCCGCAGAACGACCAGTTGATGGCCGATGCGATCGCCGGCTACATGGCGAAGCACGGCGTGAAGACGGTCGGCTTCATCGGCTTCGCCGATGCGTACGGCGACAGCTGGTACAACACGTTCAACGCGGCGGCCGCGAAGAACGGCCTGAAGGTCGTGTCGAACGAGCGCTTCAACCGTACCGACGCGTCGGTGATGGGGCAGGTGCTGAAGCTGATGGGCTCGAATCCCGATGCGGTGCTGATCGCCGGCTCGGGCACGCCGGCGGCACTGCCGGCCAAGACGCTGAAGGAGCGCGGCTACAAGGGCAAGGTGTACCAGACGCACGGCGTTGCAAACAACGACTTCCTGCGGGTATGCGGCAAGGATTGCGAAGGCGAGATCCTGCCGGCCGGCCCGGTGCTCGTGACCGACCAGCTGCCCGATTCGAATCCGGTGAAGAAGCCGGCGCTCGGCTACAAGGCCGCGTACGAGAAGGCCTACGGCGCGGGCTCGCTGGCGACGTTCGGCGGCCATGCGTGGGATGCGGGGCTGCTGCTGCAGCGTGCGATTCCCGAGGCGCTGAAGAAGGGCCAGCCGGGCACCGAAGCGTTCCGCGAAGCGCTGCGCGCGTCGCTCGAAAACGTGAAGGATCTGCCCGTGTCGCACGGCGTGATCAACATGACGTCGACCGATCACAACGGCTTCGACACGCGTGCGCGCGTGATGGTGCAGATCGTCGACGGCAAGTGGAAGCTGCAGGCCGAGTAAGCATCACGTGAAACCGGCGGGTGCGGCGCGAACAGCGCCGTGCGCGCCGTCGGCAGGGCGCCGGGCCTGACGGGCCGCGCCCGTGCCGCATGGAACCACCGGGGCCCGCCGTGTGGCGCTCCGATCTTGCTGTTCATGCGCTCCGGCCGTTCCCGTCTTTCGTTTCTCCGCAGCATTCTCGACACACGAAACGTATGGATCTCTCGATTGCGGCGATCCTCGCGCAAGACGGCATTACGACCGGCGCCATTTATGCATTGTTATCGCTGGCGCTCGTCCTGGTGTTTTCCGTCACGCGGGTGATCTTCATTCCTCAGGGCGAATTCGTCGCCTACGGTGCGCTGACGCTTGCCGCGTTGCAGGCGCAGAAATTTCCTGCCACCTGCTGGCTGCTGTTCGTGATGGGCATCGCGTGCTTCCTGCTCGAAGTCGGCGGCCTGGTCCGGCATCGCGAACGCCGCCATCAGCTCGGCCGCACGCTCGCGACGCTCGGCAGCCGCTACATCCTGCTGCCGCTCGCGGTGTTCGCGATTACGCGCAGCTTTGCCGCGCAGCCGCTGCCGATGCTCGCGCAGATCGCGCTGACGCTCGCGATCGTCGTACCGATGGGGCCGTTCATCTACCGGCTCGTGTACCAGCCGATCGCCGAAGGCACGACGCTGCTGCTGCTGATCGTGTCGGTCGCCGTCCACTTCGCGATGGTCGGCCTCGGGCTCGTGATGTTCGGCGCGGAAGGCTCGCGCACCAACGGGTTCTCGGATGCGTCGCTGTCGATCGGCAGCATGACCGTGTCGGTGCAGAGCATCCTGGTTGTCGTGACGGCGCTCGTGCTGATCGGTGCGCTCTACGTGTACTTCGGCCGCACGATCGCCGGCAAGGCGCTGCGCGCGACGTCGGTGAACCGGCTCGGCGCGCGGCTCGTCGGCATCGGCACGACCGAGGCAGGGCGGCTCGCGTTCACGTTCGCGGCAGGGCTCGGCGTGCTGTCCGGGATCCTCGTCGGCCCGCTGACGACGATCTACTACGACTCCGGCTTCCTGATCGGCCTGAAGGGTTTCGTCGGCGCGATCATCGGCGGGCTCGTCAGCTATCCGCTTGCGGCCGCCGGCTCGCTGCTCGTCGGCGTGCTCGAATCGTATTCGTCGTTCTGGGCGAGCGCATACAAGGAGGTGATCGTGTTCACGCTGATCATTCCGGTGCTGCTGTGGCGGAGCTTCGCCACGCCGCACGTGGAAGAGGAAGAGGAGTGACACGATGAAGACGATGGTACGCAACAAGACCTTCTGGGTGTTTCTCGTGGTGCTGTTCGCGCTGCCGGTGCTGCCTGGTGCGCTGCAGGTGCCTGAATACTGGATCACGCTGCTGAACTACATCGGCCTCTACGCGATCGTCGCGATCGGGCTCGTGCTGCTGACGGGCGTCGGCGGGATGACGAGCTTCGGGCAGGCCGCGTTCGTCGGCATCGGCGCGTATGCGACCGCGTTCCTGACGACGCGATACGGCGTGTCGCCGTGGCTCGCGCTGATCGTCGGCGTCGTGCTGACGGCGCTCGTCGCGCTCGTGCTCGGCGCGGTCACGATGCGGCTGTCCGGCCACTTCCTGCCGCTCGGCACGATCGCGTGGGGCCTTGCGCTGTTCTACCTGTTCGGCAACCTCGAACTGCTCGGCAAGTACGACGGGATCAACGGGATTCCGGCGCTGAACCTGTTCGGTATCGAACTCGAAAGCGGCCGCAGCCTGTATTTCCTGATCTGGGCCGTCGTGCTGGCCGCGATCGTGTCGGTGCAGAACCTGCTGAACAGCCGCCCGGGCCGTGCGATCCGCGCGCTGCGCGGCGGCGGCGTGATGGCCGAGGCGATGGGCGTGAATACCGCGTGGATGCGCGTCGTGATCTTCGTCTATGCGGCCGTGCTCGCGGCCGTATCGGGCTTCCTGTACGCACACCTGCAGCGCGCGGTGAACCCGACGCCGTTCGGGCTGAATCACGGGATCGAGTTCCTGTTCATGGCCGTGGTCGGCGGCGTGGCGCACGTGTGGGGCGCGGTGCTCGGCGCGGCGATCCTGACCGTGCTGCAGGACTACCTGCAGACGCTGCTGCCGAAGCTGCTCGGCTCGGAAGGCAACTTCGAGATCATCGTGTTCGGCGTGCTGATGGTGCTGCTGCTGCAGTACGCACGCCAGGGCGTGTGGCCGTTCGTCGCGAGGCTGTTCCCGCGCGGGCCGCGCGCGCATGTGCCCGAGCACGCTGAGCCGTTGCCGCAGCGCGCGAAGCCGACGGCCGGCGAGCCGCTGCTCGTCGTCGACAACGCGCGCAAGCAGTTCGGCGGGCTCGTGGCCGTCAACGACGTCAGCTTCGACGTGAAGGCGGGGCAGATCATCGGGCTGATCGGCCCGAACGGTGCCGGCAAGTCGACCACGTTCAACCTCGTGACGGGTGTGCTGAAGCCGACGGGCGGCACGATCACGTTCCGTGGCGAGCGCATCGACGGGCTCACATCGCGCCAGATCGTCCGCCGCGGCATCGGCCGGACGTTCCAGCACGTGAAGCTGTTGCCGGCGATGACGGTGCTCGAGAACGTCGCGATCGGTGCACACCTGCGCGGCCGTACGGGCGTGTGGCGCAGCGTCGCGCGGCTCAATGCACATGAGGAAGCGCAGTTGCTGGCCGAGGCCGCACGCCAGATCCGCCGCGTCGGGCTCGAAAAGCACATGTACGACGAAGCGGGCAGTCTCGCGTTGGGCCAGCAGCGGATTCTCGAAATCGCGCGGGCGCTGTGCTGCGATCCGACGCTGCTACTGCTCGACGAACCGGCCGCCGGGCTGCGTTACCAGGAGAAGCAGCAACTCGCCGACCTGCTGAGGCGGCTGAAGGCGGAAGGCATGAGCGTGTTGCTCGTGGAACACGACATGGATTTCGTGATGAATCTCACCGACCGTTTGGTGGTGATGGAGTTCGGCACACGGATCGCGGAAGGGCTGCCGCAGGACGTGCAGCAGGATCCGGCGGTGCTGGAAGCGTATCTGGGCGGGGTGGAGTGATGACGGACACGACGATGCCGATTCTCGAAGTACGCGGGCTGGCAGTCCGGTACGGGAAGGTGGAGGCGCTGCACGGCGCGGCGATCAAGGTTGGTGCGGGACAGATCGTCAGCGTGATCGGCCCGAATGGAGCCGGAAAATCGACGCTGCTGAACGCGATCATGGGCGCGTTGCCGGTAACCGGGCATGCGTCGGGCGCGGTCGTGTACCGCGGCCACGACGTCGGTGCATTGCCGGTCGAGCAGCGCGTCGCGCGTGGGATGTGCCTCGTACCGGAAAAGCGAGAGCTGTTCAGCACGATGACCGTCGAAGACAACCTCGTATTGGGTGCGTATCGGCGCAAGCAGGCCGGTGAAGCGAACTTCCTCGACCAGCTCGATCATGTGTTTGCACTGTTTCCGCGACTGAAGGAGCGCCGCAAGCAGGCGGCTGGCACGCTATCCGGCGGCGAACGGCAGATGCTTGCAGTTGGCCGAGCGCTGATGGGCAAGCCTGACCTGCTGATGCTCGACGAGCCGAGCCTCGGGCTGGCGCCACTGATCGTGAAGGAGATCTTTCATATCATCAGCGCGTTGCGCGGGACCGGCGTGGCGACGCTGCTGATCGAGCAGAACGCACGGGCTGCACTGCAGATCTCCGACTACGGCTATGTGCTGGAGACAGGCGAGTTTGCGCTGGAAGGGCCGGCGGTCGAACTCGCGCAGAATCCGCGCGTGATCGAAACGTACCTTGGGTTGGCGAAGAAAACGGCCTGATCGGTGCGCGGTTGGCGGGGAACGGGCGGCGTGTTTCACGTGAAACACGCCGTTTTTGTTTTTGGGGTGCCGATACACGACGGCTGGTGGCTAGGGGATAAGTGCCAGGGAAGCAGTCTGAAGTTCTGTGCAATAGCGATGGGCGGGGCGCTCACAGCGCGGATGACGGTTCGAAGCATCGTTCGTGGAGGGCTGCCACTTGTTCCGCAGAACGAGGATGTGCCGGGTCACACGGGAGAAGTGCCGGGTGAGCCGTCGGAAAATCTGCGGGGAAGAGGGGGGGCACCGTTGCACAGGATGTTCCGTCCGGGTTGTCGTGCGGGGCACGGGCATTGTAGTGACCGGGGGATAAGTGCCAGAGAAACGGTCGGATGTTCTGTGTAATAGCGCTGGTCGAGGCGCCCTCGGCTCGGATGACGGCCCGACGCATCGTTCACGGAGGGCTGCCGCTTGCTCCACAGAACGAGGATGCGCCAGGTCACAGGGGGTAAGTGTCGGGCGAACCGTCGGAAAATCTGTGGGGAAGAGGGCGGGCACGGTTGCACAGGATGTTCCGTCCGGGTTGTCGTGCGGTGCACAGGCATTGTAGTGACCGGGGGATAAGTGCCAGAGAAACAGTCGGAAGTTCTGTGTAATAGCGCTGGTCGAGGCGCCCTCGGCGCGGATGACGGCCCGGCGCATCGTTCGCGGAGGGGTGCCGCTTGTTCCACAGGCCGAGGATGTGCTGGGTCACAGGGGATAAGTGGCGGGCTAACCGGCGGAAATTCTGTGGAGAAGAGAGTGGGCACGGTTGCACAGGATGTCCCGTCCGGGTTGTCGTGCGGGGCTCGGGCATTGTAGTGACCGGGGGATAAGTGCCAGAGAAACAGTCGGAAGTTCTGTGTAATAACGCTATTCGAGGCGTCCTCGGTGCGGATGACGGCTCGAAGCATCGTTCACGGAGGGCTGCCGCTTGTTCCACAGAACGAGGATGCGCCAGGTCACAGGGGATAAGTGTCGGGCGAACCGTCGGAAAATCTGTGGGGAAGAGGGTGGGCGCGGTTACACAGAGTGTCTCGTTCGTGTTGTCGTGCGGGGCCCAGGCATCGAATGGGTATCTGTTCCACGTGGAACTTCCCGGCAAGCGAATCTTTGCACAGGCGCAACGATGTGCTGCCGGCAGGCCGAAAGCATTGCTGGAGCAGGCTCTGCGCCATGGATTCATCGGCCGATCACAGAAAAATCGTCGAAATGCACAGACCCTACCATTCGGACGGCCTTCGGGTGAAAAGCGAACCCGCTATAATTCGCCCCATACATTTCTCAGATAGGTTCGTGCGCAGTCCTGCGTACGGAATCCACCATGCTTTTTCCCACAGAATTTGACGTCATCGTCGTCGGTGGCGGTCATGCCGGCACGGAAGCCGCGCTGGCGTCCGCCCGCATGGGCGCAAAGACACTGCTGCTGACCCACAACATCGAAACGCTTGGGCAGATGAGCTGCAATCCGTCGATCGGCGGCATTGGCAAGGGCCATCTGGTCAAGGAAGTCGATGCGCTGGGTGGCGCAATGGCAGCCGCGACCGACGAGAGCGGTATTCAGTTCCGGATCCTCAATTCGTCGAAGGGCCCGGCCGTGCGCGCGACGCGTGCGCAGGCCGATCGCATCCTGTACAAGGCTGCGATCCGCCACCGGCTCGAGAATCAGCCGAACCTCTGGCTGTTCCAGCAGGCCGTCGACGACCTGATGGTCGAAGGCGATCGCGTGGTGGGCGCCGTCACGCAGATCGGCATCCGCTTCCGCGCTCGTGCGGTCGTGCTGACCGCCGGGACGTTCCTCGACGGCAAGATCCACGTCGGCCTGAACAACTACACGGGCGGCCGTGCGGGCGATCCGGCGGCCGTGTCGCTGTCGTCGCGCCTGAAGGAGCTGAAGCTACCGCAGGGGCGCCTGAAGACCGGTACGCCGCCGCGTATCGATGGCCGTTCGATCGATTTCTCGAAACTGGCCGAACAGCCGGGCGATCTCGATCCGATCCCCGTCTTCTCGTTCCTCGGTCGCGCTGAGCAGCATCCGCAGCAGCTGCCGTGCTGGGTCACGCACACGAACGAGCGCACGCACGACATCATTCGCGGCGGCCTCGACCGTTCGCCTATGTATACAGGCGTGATCGAAGGCGTCGGGCCGCGCTATTGCCCGTCGATCGAGGACAAGATTCACCGGTTCGCGTCGAAGGAATCGCACCAGATCTTCCTGGAGCCGGAAGGGCTGACGACCAACGAGTTCTACCCGAACGGGATCTCGACGAGCCTGCCGTTCGACGTCCAGCTCGAGCTCGTGCACTCGATGCTCGGCCTCGAGAACGCGCATATCCTGCGTCCCGGCTATGCGATCGAGTACGACTACTTCGACCCGCGCGCGCTGAAGGCGTCGCTCGAAACGAAGGCGATCAACGGGCTGTTTTTTGCGGGCCAGATCAACGGGACGACCGGCTATGAAGAAGCGGCCGCTCAGGGTCTGCTGGCCGGTCTCAATGCTGGCCGCTACGTGCAGGAGAAGGACGCATGGTGCCCGCGCCGTGACCAGGCCTACCTTGGCGTGCTGGTCGACGATCTCGTGACGCGTGGGGTGGCCGAGCCGTACCGGATGTTCACGAGCCGCGCCGAGTATCGCCTCAGCCTGCGTGAAGACAATGCCGACATGCGCCTGACCGAGGTTGGCCGCGAACTGGGGCTCGTCGACGACGCGCGCTGGGATGCGTTCGGCCGGAAACGCGACGCTGTTTCACGTGAAACCGAACGCCTGAAGTCGACGTGGGTCACGCCGAAGACGTTGCCGCCGGAAGAAGCGACCGCGCTCCTCGGCAAGGCGATCGACCACGAATACAGCCTCGCCGAGCTGCTGCGCCGTCCGGGTATCAGCTACGACGGCGTGTGCGGACTGAAGGGCGGCGAATGCGGCCCCGCGGAGCCGCTGGCCGACGATCCGGTGCTGCTCGAGCAGATCAAGGAGCAGGTCGAGATCGGCATCAAGTATCAGGGCTATATCGAGCGCCAGGCATCGGAGATCGAACGCAACGATGCGAACGAGAACACGCGTCTGCCCGACGGTATCGATTACCGAGAAGTCCGCGGCCTGTCGTTCGAGGTGAGCCAGAAGCTCAACGAGTTCCGGCCGGAAACGATCGGGCAGGCGTCGCGTATCTCGGGTGTCACGCCGGCGGCGATCTCGCTGCTGATGGTGCACCTGAAGCGCCGCGGCCTGGGTCGCCGGAATGGTACTGCCGAAGCGGCAACGGAGCAGGGGGACGGCGCCGTCCCGACGCAACAATGACGGCGCGTCGCGCGCCGGCGGTTAATCGGGACGTACTGGAACAGATGCTCGTCGAAGGCATGACGGCGCTCGACCTCACGCTGACGGATGCACAACGCAACCAGTTGCTCGACTACGTCGCGCTGCTCGGCAAGTGGAACGCGGTCTACAACCTGACTGCGATCCGCGACCCGAAGCAGATGCTGATCCAGCACATCCTCGATTCGCTTTCCATCGTCTCGCATCTGCGTGGCCGTGCATCGGCCCGCGTGCTCGACGTCGGCTCGGGCGGCGGGTTACCCGGTATCGTGCTGGCGATCGTCGAGCCGGATTGGCAGATCACGCTGAACGATATCGTGCAGAAGAAGTCTGCATTCCAGACGCAGATGCGCGCGGAGCTGAAGCTCGCGAACCTGTCGGTGGTCACGGGGCGGGTCGAATCGCTGCAGCCGGGTGTCGAAGTGCCGGATAAATTCGACATGATCGTATCCCGCGCTTTCGCGGATCTGTCCGACTTCGTTAAACTTGCTCGACATCTGGTCGCGCCGAGCGGATCGATCTGGGCAATGAAGGGCGTTCATCCGGAGGACGAGATTGCGCGGTTGCCCGAAGGCAGCCGCGTGAAGCAGACGATACGGCTGGCGGTGCCAATGCTCGATGCCGAACGGCATCTGATCGAAGTGGCCGTCGACGAGGCGAATTGAAGGGCAGGCGCGTGATAGCGCGCCTTTGTTTGAAGGTAAAGGGAACACACCAACGATGGCAAAGATCTTCTGCGTTGCGAACCAGAAGGGGGGCGTCGGCAAGACGACGACATCGGTCAATCTCGCCGCAAGCCTTGCAGCGCAGGAGCAACGAGTCCTGCTGATCGATCTCGACCCGCAGGGTAACGCGACGATGGGCAGCGGGATCGACAAGTCTGCTTGCGAAGCGACCGTGTACGAGGTGCTGGTCGACGGCGTGTCGGTGACCGATGCACGCATCCGGCCGGACGGCGTCACTTACGACGTGCTGCCCGCGAACCGCGAGCTGTCCGGTGCCGAGATCGAACTGATCAGCATCGACAACCGCGAGCGCCGGCTGAAGGCCGCGCTCGAGCACGTGGCCGACGACTACGATTTCGTGCTGATCGATTGCCCGCCGACGCTGTCGCTGCTGACGCTGAACGGGCTGTGCGCGGCGCATGGCGTCGTGATCCCGATGCAGTGCGAGTACTTCGCCCTGGAGGGGTTGTCGGACCTCGTCAACACGATCAAGCAGGTTCACGCGAACATGAACCGCGACCTGAAGATCATCGGCTTGCTGCGCGTGATGTTCGATCCGCGCATCACGCTGCAGCAGCAAGTCTCCGATCAACTGAAAGCGCACTTCGGCGACAAGGTGTTCGACGCGGTGATTCCGCGCAACGTGCGCCTGGCGGAAGCGCCGAGTTACGGGCTGCCGGGCGTCGTGTTCGACCGCAGTTCGCGCGGTGCGCAAGCGTATCTCCAGTTCGGTGCCGAGATGATCGACCGCGTTCGCGCGTTCGAGGTGTCGTGATCCGGACATGAGCGAAGCGAGGAAGAAAGACATGAACGCGGTACCAAAGAAGAAGGGCTTGGGACGTGGCCTCGAAGCGCTGCTCGGCGGCAGTGCCGATATCACCGAAGCGGTGAAGATCGAAGGGGCACCGAACACGCTCGCGCTCGGCAAGCTGCAGGCCGGCAAGTACCAGCCGCGGACGCGGATGGACGAAGGCAGCCTGCAGGAGCTCGCGGCGAGCATTCGCGCACAGGGCGTGATGCAGCCGATCCTGGTACGGCCCATTTCATCAGACAAATACGAGATCATCGCAGGCGAGCGCCGTTTCCGCGCGGCGCGCCTGGCGGGCCTCGATGAAGTGCCGGTGCTCGTGAAGGATGTGTCCGACCAGGCCGCCGCGGCGATGGCGCTGATCGAGAACATCCAGCGCGAGGATCTGAACCCGCTTGAAGAAGCGCACGGTATCCAGCGCCTGCTCGACGAGTTCGATTTCACGCACGAACAGGCAGCCGAATCGGTCGGCCGTTCGCGCAGCGCGGTGTCGAACCTGCTGCGCCTGCTGAACCTGGCTTCGCCGGTGCAGACGATGCTGCTGGCGGGCGATCTCGACATGGGGCACGCGCGCGCGCTGCTCGCCGTCGATGCGGCCACGCAGATCACGCTCGCCCATCAGGTCGTCAACAAGCGCATGTCGGTGCGTGAGACCGAGAAGCTCGTCGCGCACACGACGAAGGAAGTGCCGGCCGTGAAGGCGCGTGCGAAGGACGACGGCGGCCGCGATACGCGCCGTCTCGAGGAGGAGTTGTCCGACCTGCTCGCGTCGACGGTGAAGATCAAGCTCGGCCGCCGCGGGCGAGGGCAGATCACGGTCGACTTCGGTAGCCTCGACGCGCTCGAGGGCATTCTCGCGCGGCTGCGCGGCAACGTCGCGACCGAAGAGTAACGCGGTGCCGATGGAGGAGACGGGCGCACCGGCGCCGCGCCGGTGGCTCGGATGGTTTGCGCAGGAGCCGGTGCTGTCGGTCCTTGTGCTTGGCCTGATCGTGCTGCAATGGGTGCGTCCGCAACCATTTTCCGTATTGGCCGATCGCGTCGACTGGCAGACGGTCGCGACGCTCGCAGGCCTGCTGATGCTGACCAAGGCACTCGAGTTGTCCGGCTGCCTGATGTGGCTCGCGCACCGCATCGTGCATCACGTGCATTCCGAACGCGGGCTCGCGATGCTGCTCGTCGGGTTCGCCGCGTTGCTGTCGATGTGGCTCACCAACGACGTCGCGCTGTTCGTCGTCGTGCCGTTGATGGTGTCGCTGCGTGCGCTGACGCCACTGCCGTTCCGGCGGCTCGTGATCGTCGTCGCGCTGGCCGTCAACGCGGGGTCCGTCGCGACGCCGCTCGGCAATCCCCAGAATCTTTTCCTGTGGCAATTGAGCGGCGTATCGTTCGGCCGCTTCGTGGTCACGCTCGGGCCGCTCGCGATCGCGCTGATGGCGCTGCTGCTCGTGCTGACCGCATGCGTGTTTCGCGCGAAGCCGCTCGACCTGTCCGGCGATGCTACTGCGTTGCCCGTACAACGCATGCACGCGCTGATCGCGGCGGTGCTGTTCGCCGCGTTCGTGCTGCTCGCCGATGCGCATCATCCGCTGCCCGGTCTCGTCGGTGTCGCGATCGTACTGCTTGCCGTCAAACGTGACGCAGTCCTGAAGATCGACTGGCTTCTGCTGCTGATCTTCGTACTGATGTTCGTCGTGCTGCGTACGGCGGCTGCGCTGCCCGTCGTGCACGACACGATTGCGAATGCGCAACTCGATTCGCCGCTGCGCGTCTATGCGGCCGGCGCGCTGCTGTCACAGGTAATCAGCAACGTGCCGGCCGCGATCCTGCTGTCGGAGTTCACGCATGACTGGCGTGCGCTCGCGTTCGGCGTATCGGTCGGCGGTTTCGGTTTCGCGATCGGCTCGCTTGCGAACCTGATCGCGGTGCGTCTCGCGAAGGAGCCGGGCATGTGGCTGCCGTTCCACCTGGTTTCAATCCCGTTCGCGCTCGCAAGCGCGGCACTCGGCGCGTGGCTGCTCGTTCACGGTTGAGCCATGCGGGTGCGCATGGCACAGGCGTGCCGTTCGGGTGGTGGGGAGGGTGCACAGTATTCGTGCTGGTTGCGGGCTTGTTGATAAGTGCCGCAATCCACAGTCAATTACCTGTGGTGGCATGACAACTGATTGGATGATTCGATGCGCCGGCGTCGGTCCGGATTTCACGCATCCGATGCGGCTGGGTGACCGCCGTGTTTCACCTGTCCGGAGCGTCGCTCCGGGTGTGGGCCCGGGGCCGCGTCACAGCGTGGATTCCGGGTGGCGTGCGTGCCGTCCCGCCAGCGCCCGCACCAGGCATCGTTTCCCCGCCATTTCATCGTCGCCGGATTTTTTCGGGCAAGAAATACCGGTGCCAAAAAGCGACCTTACAACTGTCATCGTACGTCGTCGAATCACGTGTTTTTTCACATGATGAGGCGTCGTTTTACGCAGGTTTTTGTCGCGTCTAAAGCCTTGAATCACTTGCAACTATCGCTTACAATCGCCCGGATTTGTTAGCTAGGCACCCCTGAAAGCTTTCAGAAAGCTTGGGGTCGGGTTCAAGGATTTTGCGGAAGATTGCGATGGCGGGTCAGGCGCCGAACGACAGGCACGATGATCAGCGCACGCAACGCACCGCTTCGGCGGCCGGCGAGCGGCGCGAATCCGATGATGACTGGGATGCCGAGCAGCAGGATAACAACATCGTTCCGCTCACACGGGTAGAAGCCGAGAAGCTGTTCGGCCCGGACGTGAGCAAGCCCTCGCGCGTGACCCCCTATAAGGTGGTATTCGCGCAAGTGGCTCTGTCCCTGGTTGCAACGCTGGCGTGGTGGCTGTTTTCAAAGTCGCCGGGCGCCGCTGCGCAATCCGCGTTTCTGGGCGGAGCGATTGGCTGGGTGCCCAGTGCGGTATTCGTGGCACGACTGAAGGCAGGTGGTTCGGCCACCGTGATGAGCTGGGTGATGGGCGAAGCCCTGAAGCTCGCTCTGACGGTCGGGATGTTCACTGCAGTGGCGTTCGGCTGGGCCGGCGTGCACTGGGTGCCGTTCCTCGTCACGTACCTCGTCGTGCTGAAGACGTACTGGATCGCGCTGGCCTGGCGGTAAGGAACAAGCAGCGTGCGGTTTCGACAATGAACCGCACCGGCCCGTTCCCGCAATAGCGTGTTGCGGAACTGGCAAAACGATTTTCGACAATTTGGGTGGCATTAACGATATGGCAGCTAGCGAAGGCACGCGCGGTCCGGATCCGTCCGAGTACATTGCGCACCACTTGCAGAATTTCTCCACCTCGCATCAGACGTCGATTTTCGACATTCACGTCTGGAACATCGACACGCTGTTCTGGTCGATCGTTTGCGGCATCGTGACGTTCGTCCTGCTGCGTCTGGCTGCCCGCAAGGCGACGTCGGGCGTGCCGGGCCGTTTCCAGTGCGCAATCGAGATGCTTGTCGAAATGGTCGAAGACCAGTCGAAGGCCATCGTCCACGGCAATCGTACCTTCATCGCTCCGCTCGCCCTCACGGTGTTCGTGTGGGTCGCGCTGATGAACTCCCTCGACTTTCTCCCGGTTGACCTGCCGGGCCGCGTGATCGGCCTGCTCGGTCTGTCGGACGTGATTTCCCACCATCGCATCGTCCCGACGGCCGACCTGAACGGCACGCTCGGCATTGCGCTCGGCGTGTTCGTCCTGATGATCTACTACAGCATCAAGATCAAGGGCGCGGGCGGCTTTGTGCATGAGCTGCTGTCGGCCCCGTTCGGTGCCCACCCGCTGCTGTGGATCCCTAACCTCGCGCTCAACATCGTCGAATATCTCGCCAAGACCGTCTCCCTCGGTATGCGGCTGTTCGGCAACATGTACGCGGGTGAGCTGTTGTTCCTGTTGATCGCCCTGCTCGGCAGCATGTGGAGCTTCGGTGGCGACGCAACGTTCCTCGGCTTCGTTGGCCACGTGATCGCGGGCAGCGTCTGGGCAATCTTCCACATCCTGATTGTTCTGTTGCAGGCATTCATTTTCATGATGCTGACGCTGGTGTATCTCGGCCAGGCGCACGACAAGCACTAAGCGCGGCGTGCAAAAAAGAGTTTCCGTTTTAGTTTTTTAAATCTCAGTTCCAAGTCTTTTCACAAAGGAGTGATCATGCAAGCTTACATCGCCAACATCCAGGGTCTGACCGCCATCGGTATCGGCATCATCATCGGCCTGGGTGCAATCGGCGCCTGTATCGGTATCGCGCTGATGGGTGGTAAGTACATCGAAGCCTGCGCACGTCAGCCGGAACTCATCAACCCGCTGCAAACGAAGATGTTCCTGCTGGCTGGTCTGATCGACGCGGCATTCCTGATCGGCGTGGGTGTTGCAATGCTGTTCGCGTTCGCGAACCCGCTCCTGTCGAAGCTCGCAGGCTAAGGTTCCTCGGAAATATGCGTCCGGCGCAAGCCGGCGCAGGGCGGAACGGAGACTTGGGGCGCTGATCGAATGCAACTCGATGAGCGCCTTACCGTTTCATTTTTCCGGAATAGCAGATAAGGAAACACCGTGAATCTCAACGCAACTCTGTTTGCGCAAATGGTCGTGTTCCTGGTCCTCGCGTGGTTCACGATGAAATTCGTGTGGCCGCCGTTGATCAACGCCCTCGACGAACGTTCGAAGAAGATCGCCGACGGCCTCGCCGCCGCCGAAAAGGGCAAGGCGGAACTCGACGCAGCGCACAAGCGCGTGGACCAGGAACTCGCGCAGGCCCGCAATGACGGCCAGCAGCGCATCGCCGACGCTGAAAAGCGTGCCCAGGCGGTCGCCGAGGAAATCAAGGCCAACGCCCAGGCTGAAGCCGCCCGCATCGTCGCCCAGGCGAAGGCGGAAGCAGAACAGCAAATCGTGAAGGCGCGCGAAGCGCTGCGTGGCGAAGTCGCTACGCTGGCCGTGAAGGGCGCCGAGCAGATCCTGAAGCGCGAAGTCGATCAAACGGCCCACGCCCAACTGCTGAATCAACTGAAAGCCGAGCTCTGATCATGGCCGAACTTGCAACCATCGCCCGCCCTTACGCAGAAGCGCTGTTCCGCGTGGCCGAGGGCGGTGACATCGCCGCCTGGTCCACGCTCGTGCAAGAGCTGGCCCAGGTTGCGCGTCTGCCGGAAGTACTGTCGGTCGCGTCGAGCCCGAAGGTGACGCGCACGCAAGTAGCCGAGTTGCTGCTTGCTGCGGTGAAGTCGCCGCTCGCGGCCGGCGCCGAAGCAAAGAACTTCGTGCAGATGCTGGTCGACAATCATCGCATCGCGCTGCTGCCGGAAATCGCCGTGCAGTTCGAGGCGCTCAAGAACGAACGTGAAGGTGCCGCCGACGCCGAGATCGTAAGCGCGTTCCCGCTGAACGGCGCGGATCTCGACAGTCTCGTCTCGGGCCTCGAACGCAAGTTCAAGCGCAAGCTGAAACCGACGGTCGAAGTCGATTCGTCGCTGATCGGCGGCGTGCGCGTGACGGTCGGCGACGAAGTGCTCGACACCTCGGTTCGCGCGCGCCTCGCATCGATGCAGGCTGCCTTGACCGCCTGAGCGCCACGCCGGCACGCAACAGAATTGACTATCAGGAGCGAATAATGCAACTCAATCCCTCTGAGATCAGCGAGCTGATCAAGAGCC
Source organism: Burkholderia crassaminum (assembly GCF_964265005.1). Classification (NCBI taxonomy): domain Bacteria; kingdom Pseudomonadati; phylum Pseudomonadota; class Betaproteobacteria; order Burkholderiales; family Burkholderiaceae; genus Burkholderia; species Burkholderia crassaminum. The sequence goes on from NZ_OZ183799.1 coordinate 124,915, forward strand.
GGATCCAGGGCCTTGAAGCGAGCGCAGACGTTCGCAACCAGGGCACCGTGATCTCCGTGACCGACGGTATCGTGCGTATCCACGGCCTGTCGGACGTGATGCAGGGCGAAATGCTCGAGTTTCCGGGCAACACGTTCGGCCTCGCGCTGAACCTCGAGCGCGACTCGGTCGGCGCGGTGATTCTCGGCGAATACGAACACATCTCGGAAGGCGACATCGTCAAGACGACGGGCCGCATTCTCGAAGTCCCGGTTGGTCCGGAACTCGTCGGCCGCGTGGTCGATGCGCTCGGCAACCCGATCGACGGCAAGGGCCCGGTCAACGCCAAGCTGACCGACGCGATCGAAAAGATCGCCCCGGGCGTGATCTGGCGTAAGTCGGTGTCGCAGCCGGTGCAGACGGGCATCAAGTCGATCGACGCGATGGTGCCGATCGGCCGTGGCCAGCGTGAGCTGATCATCGGCGACCGTCAGTGCGGCAAGACCGCAGTGGCGCTCGACGCGATCATCAACCAGAAGGGCAAGGACCTGATCTGTATCTACGTCGCGATCGGCCAGAAGGCTTCGTCGATCATGAACGTGGTTCGCAAGCTCGAAGAAACGGGCGCGATGGAATACACGATCGTCGTCGCCGCTTCGGCTTCGGATTCGGCAGCGATGCAGTACCTCGCACCGTACGCCGGCTGCACGATGGGCGAATACTTCCGCGATCGTGGCCAAGACGCGCTGATCATCTATGACGACTTGACCAAGCAAGCCTGGGCATACCGTCAGATCTCGCTGCTGCTGCGCCGCCCGCCGGGCCGTGAAGCGTACCCGGGCGACGTGTTCTATCTGCACTCGCGTCTGCTCGAGCGTGCGGCTCGCGTGTCGGAAGAGTACGTCGAGAAGTTCACGAACGGCGAAGTGAAGGGCAAGAGCGGTTCGCTGACGGCACTGCCGGTCATCGAAACGCAGGCTGGCGACGTGACCGCGTTCGTTCCGACGAACGTGATCTCGATTACCGACGGCCAGATCTTCCTGGAAACCGACCTGTTCAACGCAGGCATCCGCCCGGCAATCAACGCCGGCGTGTCGGTGTCGCGAGTCGGTGGCGCCGCTCAGACGAAGGTCGTGAAGAAGCTGTCGGGCGGTATCCGTACCGACCTCGCGCAGTACCGTGAACTGGCTGCATTCGCACAGTTCGCATCGGACCTCGACGAAGCGACCCGCAAGCAGCTCGAGCGCGGCCGCCGCGTGACGGAACTGCTGAAGCAGCCGCAGTACCAGCCGCTGCAGGTGTGGGAACTGGCCGTGTCGCTGTACGCCGCGAACAACGGCTACCTCGACGACCTCGACGTCAAGCAAGTGCTGTCGTTCGAGAAGGGCCTGCGCGAAAACCTGAAGACCAGCCACGCTGACCTCATCAAGCGCATCGAAGACACCAAGGATCTCTCGAAGGACGACGAAGGCGCACTGCGCTCGGCGATCGAATCCTTCAAGAAGTCCGGTGCCTATTGATCCGCGAGTGACACACTGAGGCCGCGCGGGTGCTGATGCGCCCGCGCCGCTTCGGTCAAGGAGCAAGCTATGGCTGGAATGAAGGAAATTCGCGGCAAGATCAAGAGCGTGCAGAACACGCGCAAGATCACGAAGGCGATGGAGATGGTGGCCGCATCGAAGATGCGTCGCGCGCAGGAACGCATGCGCGCCGCTCGTCCGTATGCGGACAAGGTCCGTGCCATCGCCGCGCACATGAGCCGCGCGAACCCGGAGTACCGCCACCCGTTCATGGTGGCGAACGAAGGCACGAACACGGCCGGCATCATCCTCGTCACGACGGACAAGGGTCTGTGCGGCGGTTTGAACACCAACGTGCTGCGTGCGACGGTTCAGAAGTTCAAGGAGCTGGAAGAGAAGGGCCAGAAGGTCGAAGCCACGGCGATCGGCAGCAAGGGCCTCGGTTTCCTGAACCGCTTCGGCGCGAAGGTGATGTCGCAGGTCGTGCACCTCGGCGACACCCCGCATCTGGACAAGCTGATCGGCGCCGTGAAGACGCAGCTCGATCTGTACTCGGAAGGCAAGCTGTCGGCGGTTTATATCGCTTACACGCGCTTCGTCAACACGATGAAGCAGGAAGCCGTGATCGAGCAGCTGCTGCCGCTGTCGTCGGAACACTTCGAAGCCGATGACGGTACGCCGGCCACGTCGTGGGATTACATCTACGAGCCGGACGCGCAGGCAGTCGTCGACGAACTGCTCGTGCGTTACGTCGAGGCGCTGGTGTACCAGGCCGTCGCGGAAAACATGGCGTCCGAGCAATCGGCGCGCATGGTCGCGATGAAGGCCGCGTCCGACAACGCGAAGACGGTGATCAGCGAACTGCAGCTCGTGTACAACAAGAGCCGTCAGGCCGCGATTACGAAAGAACTGTCGGAGATCGTCGGCGGCGCAGCCGCTGTTTAAGCGCGCGCCACGGACGACAACTGCGCCTTTGCGCGAGTAAAGAATCAGGTATTTAAAGGAAAAGCGATGAGTACTGCTGCTTTGGTAGAAGGCAAGATCGTACAGTGCATCGGCGCCGTTATCGACGTGGAATTCCCGCGCGACAGCATGCCGAAGATCTACGACGCGCTCATTCTCGATGGCTCGGAACTGACGCTCGAAGTCCAGCAGCAGCTGGGTGACGGCGTGGTCCGGACCATCTGTCTGGGTGCATCCGACGGCCTGCGCCGCGGTCTGGTGGTGAAGAACACGCGCAAGCCGATCTCGGTGCCGGTCGGCAAGCCGACCCTCGGCCGGATCATGGACGTCCTCGGCCGTCCGATCGATGAAGCTGGCCCGATCGAAAGCGCAACGACGCGTTCGATCCACCAGAAGGCTCCGGCGTTCGACGAACTGTCGCCGTCGACCGAACTGCTCGAAACGGGTATCAAGGTCATCGACCTGATCTGCCCGTTCGCAAAGGGCGGCAAGGTTGGCCTGTTCGGCGGTGCTGGCGTGGGCAAGACCGTCAACATGATGGAGCTCATCAACAACATCGCGAAGGAACACGGCGGTTACTCCGTGTTCGCAGGCGTGGGCGAGCGTACCCGTGAAGGGAACGACTTCTACCACGAAATGAAGGACTCGAACGTTCTCGACAAGGTCGCGCTGGTGTACGGCCAGATGAACGAGCCGCCGGGCAACCGTCTGCGCGTCGCGCTGACCGGCCTGACGATGGCCGAGCACTTCCGTGACGAAGGCCTCGACGTGCTGTTCTTCGTCGACAACATCTACCGTTTCACGCTGGCCGGTACCGAAGTGTCGGCACTGCTCGGCCGTATGCCGTCGGCAGTGGGCTATCAGCCGACGCTGGCTGAAGAAATGGGCAAGCTGCAAGAGCGCATCACGTCGACCAAGAAGGGCTCGATTACGTCGGTCCAGGCCGTGTACGTCCCTGCGGATGACTTGACCGACCCGTCGCCGGCTACGACCTTCGGCCACTTGGACGCAACCGTCGTTCTGTCGCGTGACATCGCTTCGCTGGGTATCTACCCGGCGGTCGACCCGCTCGACTCGACGTCGCGCCAGATCGACCCGAACGTGATCGGTGAAGAGCACTACTCGATCACCCGTCGTGTTCAGCAGACGCTGCAGCGCTACAAGGAACTGCGCGACATCATCGCGATTCTGGGTATGGACGAACTGTCGCCGGAAGACAAGCTGTCGGTCGCGCGCGCTCGTAAGATCCAGCGTTTCCTGTCGCAGCCGTTCCACGTTGCTGAAGTGTTCACGGGCTCGCCGGGCAAGTACGTGCCGCTGAAGGAAACGATCCGCGGCTTCAAGATGATCGTCGACGGCGAGTGCGACCACCTGCCGGAACAGGCGTTCTACATGGTCGGCACGATCGACGAAGCCTTCGAAAAGGCCAAGAAGATCTCGTAAGGATTCGAGTGAGTCGCACGGCGCGTGCCAGTCGGGATTAACAGTCGGACTGATAACCCTGGCCGGTCGCGCCGACCGCAACACGCTCAATCCGCCGTGCATGGGACGAGGGCGGGCGCCGCGAGGCGTTCGCACTCGTTGACAGGAGTCGATATGGCAACCATCAAAGTAGACGTCGTCAGCGCGGAAGAGCAGATCTTCTCGGGCGAGGCGAAATTCGTCGCGCTGCCGGGCGAAACGGGTGAGCTGGGTATTCTGCCGGGCCACACGCCGCTGATCACGCGGATTCGTCCGGGTGCGGTGCGCATCGAAGTCGAGGGCGGCAACGACGAATTCGTGTTCGTCGCGGGCGGCATTCTCGAAGTGCAGCCGGGCGCCGTGACGGTGCTCGCCGATACCGCGATCCGCGGCAAGGACCTCGATGCGGCGAAAGCCGAGGAAGCGCGCAAGCGTGCCGAGGAAACGCTGCAGAACGCGAAGTCGGATCTCGACCTCGCGAAGGCGCAATCCGAGCTCGCGACCGCGATGGCGCAGCTCGAAGCGATCCAGCGTCTGGCGAAGATCCGCAGCCGGCACTAAGCCGCGCCGCGTATCCCGCGAAAGAAAGCAGCCTTCGGGCTGCTTTTTTTTCGCCTGTCGTTTTCGTCTGTTTTTTGCGGGTCGGATCATTTCGTCCGGTCGTGCTATTTCACCCGCCTGCCGCGATTCGATGTCAGAGTGTCGTCAGCGGAGCGCGGCATCATCCGCGGAGAGGCTGTCCGCCGCGATGGCGGCGGAGCAGGCGCGCGTGAGCCGCGTGCCGGGCCGATCAGACAAAAACGGACGGAGACATTCATGGCAGCAGACCTTGGCGTGGGCGCGCTGATCGCGCCCGAAAACGGCTTGTCGTACGTGCGCGGCACGACCGACGTGCCGCTCTCCGAAGCGACGATCGGCCGGTTCCTGCTCGACACGGCCGGCCGCTTTCCCGATCGTCCGGCCGTCGTGTTCCGCGAGCAGCAGGTGCGCTGGACCTGGCGCGAGTTCGCGAACGAGGTCGATGTGCTGGCGTCCGGGCTGGCCTCGCTCGGCATCGTGAAGGGCGATCGCGTCGGCATCTGGTCGCCGAACCGCAGCGAATGGCTGCTCACGCAGTTCGCGACCGCGCGGATCGGAGCGGTGCTCGTCAACATCAATCCGGCCTACCGGCTGTCGGAGCTCGAATACGCGCTGAACAAGGTCGGCTGCAAAGCCGTGATCGCCGCCGAGCGTTTCAAGACGTCCGCCTACGTCGAGATGCTGCAGACCATCGCACCGGAGCTCGCGACCGCGACGCCGGGCGACCTGCATGCGGCGCGCGTGCCGAGCCTGCGCACGGTCGTGTCGATGGGCGACGTCGCGCCGGCCGGTATGTTCCGCTTCGCGGACGTGATGGCGCGCGGCCGCCAGGCCGTCGATCCCGCGTTGCTCGATGCGATCGGCGCGACGCTCGCGGCCCATGAGCCCATCAACATCCAGTTCACGAGCGGCACGACGGGCAGCCCGAAGGGCGCGACGCTCACGCATCGCAACGTCGTCAACAACGGGCGCTCGATCGCGACCGCGATGCGTTTCACCGAGCAGGACACGCTGTGCATTCCCGTGCCGCTGTACCACTGCTTCGGGATGGTGCTCGCGGTGCTCGCGTGCGTGTCGAAGGGCGCGGCGATGGTGTTCCCGGGCGAAGCGTTCGACCCGGTCGCGACGCTCGCGGCGGTGGCGGACGAGCGCTGCACCGCGCTGCACGGCGTGCCGACGATGTTCATCGCGGAGCTCGATCATCCGGCGTTCGCGCAATTTGACCTGTCGACGCTGCGCACCGGGATCATGGCTGGCTCACCGTGCCCGATCGAGACGATGAAGCGCGTCGTGTCGCAGATGCACCTGTCGGAGATCACGATCGCGTACGGGATGACGGAGACGAGCCCGGTGTCGTTCCAGAGCTCGACCGACGATCCGCTCGAGAAGCGCACGACGACGGTCGGCCGCATCCAGCCGCATCTGGAGGTGAAGGTCGTCGATCCGGGCGGCGATATCGTGCCGGTCGGCGCGACGGGCGAGCTGTGCACGAAGGGTTATTCGGTGATGCTCGGCTACTGGGACGACGACGCGAAGACGCGCGAGGTGCTCGTGGACGGCTGGATGCATACGGGCGACCTCGCCACGCTCGACGCGGACGGCTACTGCAACATCGTCGGCCGGCTGAAGGACATGGTGATTCGCGGCGGCGAGAACGTCTATCCGCGCGAGATCGAGGAATTCCTGTTTCGGCATCCGAAGATCCAGAGTGCGCAGGTATTCGGCGTGCCCGATGCGAAGTACGGTGAGGAGCTGTGCGCGTGGATCGTGCTGCGCGCGGACGAGCAGATGACCGAGGACGACGTGCGTGCGTTCTGCAACGGGCAGATCGCGCACTACAAGATCCCGCGCTATATCCGCTTCGTCGACGAGCTGCCGATGACGGTGACGGGCAAGGTGCAGAAGTTTGTGATGCGCGACCGGATGATCGAGGAGCTGAAGCTCGACGTGCAAAAGACCGCGTAGCGCGGCATGAAGGCGGGAAAAGACGTGGCGGCCTGCGGGCCGTTACGCTTTCGATGGACGAAAAAAAGCGGGCTTATTAGCCCGCTAAAAACCACACGCTACGGGGTTAGCGCGAGGAGACCAAAGATGAAACCGAGTCCGGCGGGGGGCCGGAAACGACTCCAACAGGGATGCCCCTCGGAAGGGCTTCGGTACGTGACCGACTGGCTCGCAGCGCTTCGCGTCCGCTCACACTTGGCACACGAGACCGCATCCGTGTTGAAACCGTTGAGGCCATTGTGGGCGAATTAATGACCCCTCGCGGTAACAAAGTGTTTCAGGTTGTAACGCCCGCCAGATAAGGCTTTCCGGGATTTTTTGCTGTTTTTGAGGGCCGGGAAAAGGTCATTTTTACCCATATTTTCCGCAGCGTTTTCAGCGCATGCGCACGATGCGTTTTTCATGCGTATCAGGCGCGACGAATTGCCGATTTTCACGCGAGAAAATGCGCGGTTCGGCCGATACCGCGCATGACGATTCATTCGTCAGAAAGATTTTGAAACGTGATTGGCATGCATGGAAGTCGGCCGTTCGGCCAGTTCACCGGCTTCGGGCCGATTTTGCCGGCGCCGACACGCTGCGTCGAAGTGTAACGGCGGCGATTCGGCCGCCGCCGCACAGCCACTTTCGCGGGCGCTGGCCGCGGGGTCGGTGCGCGCTAAAGTCGCTGCGGGCAGCCGCGTGCGAACCCGCTTACTTCAGCCATTTGTCGGAAATCGCCTGGTATTCGCCGGTCGACAGCGCGAGATGCAGCCACTGATCGACGTACTGCTGGAACGCGACGTCGCCGCGCGGCACCATGTATGCCTTCTCGCCGAACTGGAACGGCTTGTCCGGATGCACCGAGCACAGGCCCGGATTCAGCTTTTGCTGCAGCAGCGTCTCGGACGCATCCGTCACCATCACGTCCGCCTTGCCCGCGAGGATCTGCTTGAAGATCGTTACGTTGTCCGGATAGACGGTCAGGTTCGCGTGCGTGAAATACTGCTTCGCGAATCGCTCGTTGGTGCCGCCCGGGTTCACGATCACGCGCGTTTCCGGCCGGTCGATCTGCGCGATGGTCTGGTATTTGTCGGCGTCCGCGCAGCGTGCGATCGGCGTCTTGCCGTCCACGACGTACGGCTGCGTGAAGAACACGCGCTTCTGGCGCTCGAGCGTCGTCGAGACGCCGCCCACCGCGACGTCGCATTTCGCGACGAAGTCGCCGGTCAGGTTCGGCCAGCTCGTCTTCACATAGTCGGTCTTCACGCCGAGCGATTTCGCGAGCGATTCGGCCATGTCGATGTCGATGCCCTCGAAGCGGCCGTCCGCGCGGTAATACGAATACGGCTTGTAGTCGCCCGTCGTGCAGACGCGCAGCGTGCCGCGCGCGAGCACGTCGTCGAGCCGCGAGCCGGCGCCCGGTGTGGCCGAAGCTGCGCCCGCGGCGGTCTGCGCGTGCGCGGCGGCGCAGCACAGCAACGCGGCCGCGGCGAGCGTGGCGAATGGTTTCATCGGTCTCCTCCGTCGTTTCGTTCGATATGAGCGTCCGATCATAACGGAGCCATCGCGCGCGTCATATGGCCGCCATCGCGTCGGCATGTGCAGCCTGGCGGCGGCTGTCCGGTAAAATGCCGCTTTGCCTTCGCATCGTCGCTCCTACCGTGGCCCATACCCTGCTCAACGACACCTTCCTGCGTGCGCTTCTGCGCGAGCCGACCGACTACACGCCGATCTGGCTGATGCGCCAGGCCGGCCGCTACCTGCCCGAATACAACGCGACGCGCGCGCGCGCCGGCAGCTTCCTCGGTCTGGCGAAGAATCCCGACTACGCGACCGAAGTGACGCTGCAGCCGCTCGAGCGCTTTCCGCTCGACGCCGCGATCCTGTTCTCGGACATCCTGACGATTCCTGATGCAATGGGGCTCGGCCTCGATTTCCAGGCCGGCGAGGGGCCGAAGTTCGCGCATCCGGTGCGTACCGAGGCCGACGTCGCGAAGCTCGCGGTGCCGGATATCGAGGAGACGCTCGGCTACGTAACGGGCGCGGTGCGCGAGATTCGCCGCGCGCTCACCGACGGCCAGGGCCGCCAGCGCGTGCCGCTGATCGGCTTTTCGGGCAGCCCGTGGACGCTCGCGTGCTACATGGTCGAAGGCGGCGGGTCGGACGATTTCCGCACGGTGAAGTCGATGGCGTATTCGCGCCCCGACCTGATGCACCGGATCCTCGACGTGAACGCGCAGGCGGTGGCCGCGTACCTGAACGCGCAGATCGAAGCGGGCGCACAGGCCGTGATGATCTTCGATACGTGGGGCGGCGCGCTGGCCGACGGCGCATACCAACGCTTCTCGCTCGACTACATCCGCCGCGTGGTGTCGCAACTCAAGCGCGAGCACGACGGCGAGCGCGTGCCGGTGATCACGTTCACGAAGGGCGGCGGGCTGTGGCTCGAGGAGATCGCGGCGACCGGCGTCGACGCGGTCGGGCTCGACTGGACGGTCAACCTCGGCAAGGCGCGCGAGCGCGTCGGGGGCCAGGTCGCGCTGCAAGGCAACCTCGACCCGACGATCCTGTTTGCGCCGCCGGCCGCGGTGCGCGAACAGGCGCGCGCGGTGCTCGACAGCTATGGCAACCATCCGGGCCATGTATTCAACCTCGGGCACGGCATTTCGCAATTCACGTCGCCCGATCACGTCGCCGAACTCGTCGACGAGGTGCATCGCCACAGCCGCGCGATCCGTAGCGGAGCCGCTGGCTGAACGCAAGCGCTGTCATGCTGCACCGCGGGGTGACAGTGTTTCGTTATTGAAACTAAACAGGGCGCAACCCCGCACCGGTTGCCGATTCAGTGCTTGTCAAGACTTGACTTATACACATTTTCCACGTTGCAGCGCGGTAGAGCCCTGTATCGGTCAAATTGTCTCGCTATGGTTCGGTAATTTGAATAGCAGCCTTATGGAATAAGGCTCCGCGGGGCGCCGCGACAAGCGGTCAAAATCAGCGGAAAGCGCGGCCCCGCGTGCGTTGCGGCCCGTGAGCGGCGAGTTCTCAACAAAGTTATCCACAGGCTGGGCAGGGTATACGGCGATTCCTAATGCGAATCCAAAACTTAGCGCCGAATCTGAAGTTTTTCTTTAAGTCCGTCGCCCCGATGCGGACGCGGATGCCGGCTGTCCATGCGGTGCATGCCGCCGCCGGAGCGCCGCGATGAGCGGTACCTACCTGCGCGTCGCGCTCGACCATCCGCTCGCCACCCTGTTCGACTACCGCTGCGACGCGCAGCCGACACCCGTGCCCGGCACGCTCGTGCAGGTGCCGTTCGGCAAGCGGCAGGCCGTCGGGCTCGTCTGCGAAGTGACGACTCACACCGACGTGCCGCCGTCCCGGCTGCGCGCGATCGACGCGATCTGCACCGACCTGCCGCCGTTGTCGCCGGATTGGCTCGCGCTCGTGTCGTTCGCCGCCGATTACTACCAGCGCGGGCGTGGCGAGGTCGCGCTGCCGGCGCTGCCGCAGGCGCTGCGCGATGCGGGGCGCTGGGGGCGGCTGCTCGCGCCCGAGGTGCGCTACCGGCCGACGGAGGCCGGCCGCGCGGCGCTGCCCGATGCCTTGCCCGCTCGCGGGGCCGCGCTGCGGCGGCTCGCGCAGGCGCTGGTCGACACCGGCTCGCTGGCGCTGCCCGATGCGCGCGCGCTGCACCCGAAGGCGGTCGCGACGCTGGATGACTGGGCGGTGCGCGGCTGGGTCGACGTCGAGGAGATCGGCTGGGCCGATGCGCCTGTGCCCAAAGCTGTGGATAACCTGTTGGCAGCCGGTGGACGAACTGTGCCGCCGGCGCTCACGGACCAGCAGGCCGAGGCGCTCGACGCGATCCGCGCCGCGCAGGGCTTTGCGCCGTTCCTGCTGCACGGCGTGACGGGCAGCGGCAAGACCGAGGTCTACCTGCATGCGCTCGCATCGCTGCTCGACGCCCGGCCGGACGCGCAGGCGCTCGTGCTCGTCCCCGAAATCAACCTGACGCCGCAGTTCGAGGCCGCGTTTCGCGCGCGCTTCGCGGGCGCGCTCGCCGACGACGCGATCGTCACGCTGCACAGCGGGCTCGCCGAGGGCGAACGTGCGCGCAACTGGCTCGCCGCGCATACGGGCCGTGCGCGGATCGTGCTCGGCACGCGCCTCGCGGTGCTCGCATCGATGCCGACGCTTGCGCTGATCGTCGTCGACGAGGAGCACGAGCCCGCGTACAAGCAGCAAGAAGGGCTGCGCTATTCGGCGCGCGATCTCGCCGTGTGGCGCGCAAAGCAGCTCGGCCTCACGGTCGTGCTCGGCTCGGCGACGCCGTCGCTCGAAACCTGGTGGCAGGCGGAGCAGGGCCGCTACACGCGGCTCACGCTGTCGCGCCGCGCGGTGGCCGACGCGACGCTGCCGACCGTGCGGCTGATCGATCTCGAAGAGGAGCGGCGGCGCGGCCGCGCGTCGATGGGCGGGCTGTCGGGGCCGCTCGTCGCGGCGCTGAAGGCACGGCTCGAGCGGGGCGAGCAGAGCCTCGTGTTCCTGAACCGGCGCGGCTACGCGCCGCAGCTCGCGTGCGATGCGTGCGGCTGGGTCGCCGGCTGCCCGCGCTGCAGCGCGTACGTTGTGCTGCACAAGCCCGAGCATGCGCTGCGCTGCCATCACTGCGGCTGGGAAGCGCGCATTCCGCGGTCGTGTCCCGAGTGCGGGAATGTCGACATCGCGCCGCTCGGGCGCGGCACGCAACGCATCGAGGAGGCGCTCGCCGAGGCCGTGCCGGGCGCGCGCGTGCTGCGGATCGACGCGGACAGCACACGCCGCAAGGGCAGTGCGCAGGCGCTCTTTTCCGATGTACATGCGGGCGAGGTCGATATTCTCGTCGGCACGCAGATGATCGCGAAGGGGCATGACTTCCAGCGCGTGTCGCTCGTCGGTGTGCTCAATGCCGACACGGCGCTGTTCTCGCACGACTTCCGCGCGAGCGAACGGCTGTTCGCGCAGCTGATGCAGGTGAGCGGCCGCGCGGGGCGTGCCGGGCTGCCGGGCGAGGTGATGGTGCAGACGCGCTACCCGCGTCACGCGCTGTATCACGCGCTCGGGCGGCAGGATTACGTCGGCTTCGCGAATTCGACGCTTGGCGAGCGCCGGGACGCGCACCTGCCGCCGTTCGTCTACCAGGCGCTGCTGCGCGCTGAAGGGCGCACGCTCGACGCGGCGCTCGGGTTCCTGCTGCAAGCCGCGGCCGCGTTGCCGGGGTTGCCCGGCGCCGATCGCGTGACCGTGTACGACGCGGTGCCGATGACGATCGTCAAGGTCGCGAACGTCCATCGCGCGCAGTTGCTGCTCGAAAGCGCGTCGCGGGCGGCGCTGCAGCATGCGCTGCGCGCATGGCAGCCGGAGCTGCGCGCGCTGAAGGGCGTGCTGCGGTGGAGCGTCGAGGTCGATCCGCTGGATATCTGAGCGGCGCGCCATGCGGCCGTCGTGCCGCGTGCCGCTGCGTTGAAGCCAGGGCCACCGGGCACCCCGAAGCGTCTCTTGCCGCCCGGTCGCGCCCGGGTGCCATATCCGCCGTCACACCCAGTGCAACCCGTTTTCCCCCGCCGCCGCGCGCGGCGAAGGTTGCGCACGCGTGTCAAACCGGCCCGCTCAGGGAAAACACCGATCCTCCGACCACGGGCAACTCCTAGGTTGCAACCGCATAAGTGGCTGATTATATTGGCTAACTTGCGGGTGCAACCTATCTCGCAATTTGGTTGCACCTTTTTATTGCGTGCCGTAGGATTTCGCGCATCCTCTCACACCACATTGCCGGGCTCGCACCGGCGCACGAACCCACCATGGCAAGCACGACTCTCGGCGTCAAGGTCGACGACCTTCTCCGCTCGCGCCTCAAGGACGCAGCCGCGCGTCTCGAGCGCACTCCCCACTGGCTGATCAAGCAGGCGATCTTCGCGTATCTCGAGCGGATCGAGCACGGCCAGCTGCCGCCCGAGCTGTCGGGCAACAGCGGCGTGACGGAGCTCGCCGACGGTCAGGTCGCGGACGGCGACGACGACAACTCGCCGCATCCGTTCCTCGAGTTCGCGCAGAACGTGCAGCCGCAATCGGTGCTGCGCGCGGCGATCACGGCTGCGTACCGCCGCCCCGAGCCGGAATGCGTGCCGTTCCTGCTCGGCCAGGCGCGCCTGCCCGCGAACCTGCAGGCGGACGTGCAGGCGCTCGCGACGAAGCTCGTCGAGGCGCTGCGCGAGAAGAGCTCGGGTGGCGGCGTCGAAGGGCTGATCCACGAATTTTCGCTGTCGAGCCAGGAAGGCGTCGCGCTGATGTGCCTCGCCGAAGCGCTGCTGCGCATCCCAGATCGCGCGACGCGCGATGCGCTGATCCGCGACAAGATCAGCAAGGGCGACTGGCGTTCGCACGTCGGCCACGCGCCGTCGCTGTTCGTGAACGCGGCGACCTGGGGGCTGATGATCACCGGCAAGCTCGTGACGACCAACAGCGAAGCGGGCCTGTCGTCGGCGCTCACGCGCCTGATCGGCCGCGGCGGCGAGCCGCTGATCCGCAAGGGCGTCGACATGGCGATGCGCCTGATGGGCGAACAGTTCGTCACCGGCGAGACGATTTCCGAAGCGCTCGCGAACAGCCGCAAGTACGAAGCGCGCGGCTTCCGCTACTCGTACGACATGCTCGGCGAAGCGGCGACGACCGAAGAGGACGCGCAGCGCTACTACGCGTCGTACGAACAGGCGATCCACGCGATCGGCAAGGCGGCCGGCGGCCGCGGCATCTACGAAGGCCCGGGCATCTCGATCAAGCTGTCGGCGCTGCACGCACGCTACTCGCGCTCGCAGCAGGACCGCACGATGAGCGAGCTGCTGCCGCGCGTGCGCGCACTCGCGCTGCTCGCGCGCCGCTACGACATCGGCCTGAACATCGACGCGGAAGAAGCCGACCGTCTCGAACTGTCGCTCGACCTGCTCGAGGCGCTGTGCTTCGACCCGGATCTCGCCGGCTGGAACGGCATCGGTTTCGTGGTGCAGGGCTACCAGAAGCGTTGCCCGTTCGTGATCGACTACCTGATCGATCTCGCGCGCCGCAGCCGTCACCGCCTGATGATCCGCCTCGTGAAGGGCGCGTACTGGGATAGCGAAATCAAGCGTGCGCAGGTCGACGGCCTCGAAGGCTACCCGGTCTATACGCGCAAGATCTACACCGACGTGTCGTACCTCGCGTGCGCGAAGAAGCTGCTCGCGGCGCCGGATGCCGTCTATCCGCAGTTCGCGACGCACAACGCGCACACGCTGGCCGCGATCTACCAGCTCGCGGGCCAGAACTACTACCCGGGCCAGTACGAATTCCAGTGCCTGCACGGGATGGGCGAGCCGCTGTACGAGGAAGTCACGGGCCGCGACAAGCTGAACCGTCCGTGCCGCGTCTACGCGCCGGTCGGCACGCACGAGACGCTGCTCGCGTACCTGGTGCGCCGCCTGCTGGAAAACGGCGCGAACACGTCGTTCGTGAACCGCATCGCCGATAAAGCCGTGCCGGTGAAGGAACTGGTCGCCGATCCGGTCGACGAAGCGTCGAAGGTCGTGCCGCTCGGCGCACCGCACGCGAAGATCCCGCTGCCGCGCAACCTGTACGGTGACGAGCGTCCCAACTCGATGGGTCTCGACCTGTCGAACGAACACCGTCTCGCATCGCTGTCGTCCGCGCTGCTCGCGAGCGCGCATTTCCCGTGGCGCGCGGCGCCGATGCTCGACGACGACACGCTCGTCGACGCACCGGCCCGCGACGTGCGCAACCCGGCCGATCAGCGCGACCTGGTCGGCACGGTCAGCGAAGCGACGGCCGAACACGTGAGCGCGGCGCTCGCGCATGCGGTGGCCGCCGCGCCGATCTGGCAGGCGACGCCGGTCGATGCGCGCGCCGACTGCCTGGTGCGTGCGGCCGACCTGCTCGAAGCGCAGATGCACACGTTGATGGGCCTGATCGTGCGCGAAGCAGGCAAGTCGCTGCCGAACGCGATCGCCGAAATCCGCGAAGCGGTCGACTTCCTGCGCTACTACGCGGCGCAGATCCGCGACGAATTCTCGAACGACACGCACCGTCCGCTCGGGCCCGTGGTCTGCATCAGCCCGTGGAACTTCCCGCTCGCGATCTTCATGGGCCAGGTGGCCGCGGCACTCGCCGCCGGCAACACGGTGCTCGCGAAGCCGGCCGAACAGACGCCGCTGATCGCAGCCCAGGCCGTGCGCCTGCTGCGCGAGGCCGGCGTGCCGGCCGGCGCGGTGCAACTGCTGCCGGGCGACGGCGAGACCGTCGGCGCGGCACTGGTCGCCGATCCGCGCACGCGTGCGGTGATGTTCACCGGTTCGACCGAAGTCGCGCGCCTGATCAACAAGACGCTCGCCGCGCGCCTCGACCCGGACGGCAAGCCGATTCCGCTGATCGCCGAAACGGGCGGCCAGAACGCGATGATCGTCGACTCGTCGGCGCTCGCGGAGCAGGTCGTCGCGGACGTGATGCAGTCGTCGTTCGACTCGGCCGGTCAACGGTGTTCGGCGCTGCGCGTTCTGTGTCTGCAGGACGATGTCGCGGACCGCACGCTGACGATGCTCAAGGGCGCGATGCACGAGCTGGCGCTCGGCAACCCCGACCGGCTGTCGACGGACGTCGGCCCGGTGATCGACGGCGAAGCGAAGCAGACGATCGACACGCACGTCGCGGCGATGAAGGACAAGGGCCACGCGGTCACGCAGCTGCCGTCACCGGAAGCCTGCGCGCACGGCACGTTCGTGCCGCCGACGCTGATCGAGATCGGCACCATCGACGAGCTGAAGCGCGAGGTGTTCGGCCCGGTGCTGCACGTGGTGCGCTACCGCCGCAGCCAGCTCGACAAGCTGCTGGAGCAGATCCGCGCGACCGGCTACGGCCTGACGCTCGGCATCCACACGCGGATCGACGAGACGATCGCGCACGTGATCTCGAATGCGCACGTCGGCAACATCTACGTGAACCGCAACGTGATCGGCGCGGTGGTCGGCGTGCAGCCGTTCGGCGGCGAAGGGCTGTCGGGCACGGGCCCGAAGGCCGGCGGCGCGCTGTACCTGCAGCGCCTGCTCGCGACGCGTCCGTCGGGCCTGCCGCGCTCGCTCGCGCGGTCGCTGATCGCGGACGGCGCGGTCGAAGGCGATGCGCGCGGCAACCCGGCGGCAGCACTCACGACGCTGCGTGACTGGTTGATCGAGCAGCGCGAGCCGGTACTGGCCGCACGTTGCGACGGTTATCTGGCACAGGTGCCGGCCGGCGCGACCGCCGTGCTGACCGGGCCGACGGGTGAGCGAAACACGTATACACTCGGCCCGCGCGGCACGGTGCTGTGTGTCGCGGCGACACCGGGCGGTGCACGCGCGCAGTTCGCGGCAGTGCTGGCGACCGGTAACCGTGCGCTGTTCGCCGGCGCGGCCGGCGAGGCGCTGGTCGCCGCGCTGCCGGCGTCGCTGAAGGCGCATGCGAGCGTGCGCAAGCAGGCCGACGTGCCGTTCGACGCGGTGCTGTTCGAAGGCGACAGCGACGAACTGCAGACGCTCGTGAAGGACGTCGCGCAGCGGCCGGGCCCGATCGTGTCGGTGCAGGGCGTGTCGGTGGGCGCGTTCGAGAACGGCGATGCGGAAGATTACGCGCTGGAACGGCTGCTGACGGAGCGCTCGGTGAGCGTGAACACGGCGGCGGCCGGCGGCAATGCGAATTTGATGACGATCGGCTGATCATCCTTGCCGTTCGGATCAAACAAAGGAAGCGGCAAGGCGATCCCGAAGCCGCTCCATTTACCCTGGTACCAAGGAGATGCTATGCAACACACGATGAAAAAGGTGGCAGGCGCGACGTTTGTCGCGGTCATGTCGCTGGCGGGGACGGCCCATGCGGATGACGTGAAGATCGGTTACGCAGGGCCGATGACGGGCGCGCAGGCGCACTACGGCAAGGATATGCAGAACGGGATCGTGCTCGCGCTGGAAGACTTCAACGCGACGAACCCGAAGATCGGCGGCAAGCCGGTGAAGTTCGTGCTGAACACGCAGGACGACCAGGCTGACCCGCGCACGGGTACGACGGTCGCGCAGAAGCTCGTCGACGACGGCATCAAGGGCATGCTCGGCCACTTCAACTCGGGCACGACGATTCCCGCCTCGCGCATCTACGCGAACGCGGGCATTCCGGAAATCGCGATGGCGACGGCGCCGGAATACACGCAGCAGGGTTACAAGACGACCTTCCGCATGATGACGTCCGACACGCAGCAGGGCTCGGTGGCCGGCACGTTCGCGTCGAAGGATCTCGGCATGAAGAAGATCGCGATCGTCGACGACCGCACGGCCTACGGCCAGGGTCTCGCCGACCAGTTCGAGAAGGCCGCGAAGGCCGGCGGCGCGACGATCGTCGACCGTGAATTCACGAACGACAAGGCAGTCGACTTCAAGGCGATTCTGACCAAGATCAAGTCGACGAAGCCGGACCTCGTCTACTACGGCGGCGCGGATTCGCAGGCAGCGCCGATGGTCAAGCAGATGAAGACGCTCGGCATCGCCGCACCGCTGATGAGCGGCGAAATGGTGAAGACGCCGACGTTCCTGAAGATCGCGGGCAACGCGGCCGACGGCACGATCGCTTCGCTGGCCGGCCTCCCGCTGGAAGAAATGCCGGGCGGCAAGACCTACGCCGACAAGTACAAGAAGCGTTTCGGCGAAGACGTGCAAACGTACTCGCCGTACGCGTACGACGGCGCGATGGCGATGCTGAACGCGATGAAGAAGGCCGATTCGACCGATCCGGCGAAGTACCTGCCGGTGCTCGCGAAGTCCGACATGGCCGGCGTGACGTCGACGCACGTCGCGTATGACGCGAAGGGCGACCTGAAGAACGGCGGCATCACGATGTACAAGGTCGAAAAGGGCGAGTGGAAGCCGCTGAAGAGCATCGGCGGCAAGTAAGCAGCCAGTGACGTGACGAACGGGCGGCGTTGCAACGCTACCCGCACCTCATGCGACAAAGCCACCGGGCCCGTCGGGTCCGGTGGCTTTTTCTTTGGCGGGACACGGCCGACCGCGCATAGGGATCTTGCAGGCAGCGGTGCAGCAGGGGCGCCGCATGTGTACGTCGAAACCGCATCGCCGTGATCGACGGCAGTACGACGTTACTTGCCGTCGCAGCACTTGTTGGGGCAATCGGGCAGGAAGGAAATTTCCACACGCCGCCCATTGTCCACGTCGCCATGCGAATAGACGCGGGCGCTCTTCTTGATGGTCCCGCGTAAAAAACCGAGTTGCTCCAACAGCGCATACGCTGTTTGCAATCTTGATTGCGCAAGGCCCAGTGCACCCGGTTCACTTTCCTCGGCATGGCCGCTGATCAGTGTTGTCTCCTTGGTTAGGTGATTTGCGTAATTGAGCTTTTGGTCGGCTACCCATTCTGCAAGGCGGACGATCTCAGCATTCGGTATATACGCGCTATCTCTCGAAAAATAGATGTCGAAGTTCTCGCTGGCGACACATGCGAATGCCGGATTGGAGATGAGAAGGCTTAGGCAAAAAATGAATTTAAGCATTGTAAACGACGTATCCTGCGATACTGTCGGCATTGTTGATTGCTTGATTCGGATTTTCGGCTCCAAACGTCAAACACTCCTCCATGTAATATCTATGATCCCTGGTTCCCATTGTGTCGTCAAAATGACTCGCTTCATGAATCAGAGTGGAAACTATGGAATCTTTTTCCCATGAGAAGTCTCGCATTGTACAAAAATCAGGATGTATTGCGATCGTATGAGTTGCAGTATCCGGCGAACACACCGATGCCGCGACTCCTGATTTGTTCGGATTTGGAACGCATCCAATATGTTTGAATCGCTCGCTATCCCATCGCGTGAAATTGTATCCTGTGAGTGCCTTTAGTACGCGGGCGATTGCAGTCAGGCCTGTTAATAGCGTTGTGCGGGTGCCTTCGTCAGTTCTACCGAACCACTGTAATACGCGTGCCTTATCGGCATTGGACCAGCGCTGCAGATCCTTGATTCTTTTTTCGACGAGAGAAACGGCTCGATCGCGTTTACTCAATACCATTTCCCGGAATTCCTTGTTTGTCATGTTATGACATATTTTTTCGGTATTGATCGTTACTTCCACCATCGAGCCAGGATTGGTATTGGTGACTGCGCCTGAGTGTACGAGGAACCATTCTCCGCCGTCATTCACATCAAAATTTTTCATCGCTTCAATGTTCCGTCGTATAGATTTTTAGCGTTGCCGAAGCATCGGTGGCGATTCGATGTGTTTGCCCGGCCGCGTCCGTGGTGCCCGTGAAGATCTGCCCGGTGTCGGAAACGATTCGGTAGCGGATGCTCGCGAGCGGGCGGCGGGAGTCATCGAGCAAGGTGAATTGCTCGTCGTGTACGACAGCCGATCGAGCAAATGACCGCTTGGCTGCATCCGGTTGGCGCCCATTCAGCGTCGCAGCCTCTCCCGCAGTAAAAGTCATCCGCATGCCGCGCTCAGCGTAGAAGACCGGCGGTGGGTTGCATCCGCAGACATTGATATCGCCGCTCAATGCCCACTGTTTGCCGTTCGGGCCGGTACCTGGCCAGCGCGGCCCTTGCGGTGCGATGTACCCTTCACGCTTGCAGGCCGAACAGTAGGTCTTCATATCCAGCGTGGCGATATGAACCCTCGGCGGCGGATCGGAACAGGTCACGGTGTCAAGGCCTTCGACAATCACCGCTTCCCCGGCGCGGTCGCCTTTGGCAAGAAAGTAGCGAATCATGGACGCTACCTCAGCGGGGCATGGACGAGCGGGTGACGACGCTGAATACACCGGATGACGCTACGCCTTGTCGCTCGGGACTGTCGGTGATCGTGTCGCCGTTATCGAGTTCGCTGCCAACGAACGCGAGCGGCGCGAAGTCGGGCCCGTCGGCTAAACCCAGACCGCTTATAACGCGCGCGGTTGAACCGTCCGGATAGTGGATCAGGTCGCCCACCGTGGCAGCCTTGCCCAAGTGCGGCGCTACTTCCCATGTGCCGGACGGCTCGCGCAATGTCCCGCCGCGCGCTGTTGTCGCGCCACATACCGCCAATCTGTAGGCGGGCGGCGCGGGTGGCGGCACATAGGTCGGATCGAACAGGCCCGCAACGCTTTGCCCGTCCCGCACGTGAATGCCCCATGAGGTGCGCAGCGTTTCGGTAATGCGGTCACCGTTACTCAGTTGGCTGCCGACCAATGCGAACGGCTTGCCTCCGCTATGGGTGTTTCCCGCGCCATCGATAATCGCGGCCTCGCTGCCGTCGTCATAGGTCACTACGTCGCCGACGCAGGCGACTTCCAATCCAGCCAGGGTCAGGCCGCTCGTTGCGTTGGTGACGCGTCCACCGCGTTCCGTGAGTGCGCCAACGGTGGCGAAAAGATGGGTCGGTGCTTCGTGTTCGTTTTTCATCGTGCGTCCCTGTCTCGGTAAGTGGAATGACCTGCCTAGAGACGCTATTCCAGATAAGAACCGATGCTCAATCGGACGAGTATGATTCGACATCCATAACTTCCATTACTTGTTTTGTTTTACCTATTGCATCGACCACGCGTGCGGGAATGCGTCGGTCAGGTGGCGCGGTTGAGTGATTTCCTGGAGCGCGTTACGCGCGCTTCGATCACTTGATAGTCGGAGGGAGTTGGAGAAACGCGGACCGTAGCCAACGGATGTCACGGACAGGGAATGGTGCCGTTTCCGACCTTGATGAAAGACGATGTCTGCAAGGGGAATACGAGTGAGCGAATGGTAAGTGCGCTGACCCAATCCCGGGTGCTTAATCCCTGCGCACGCGCAGCAGGAATTTCTGCAGCTTGCCCGTGGGCGTGCGCGGCAGCGCCTGCGCGAACGTGAATTCGCGCGGAATCTTGTACGCGGCGAGCCGGGCACCGCAGAACGCGCGCAGTGCGTCCGCGTCGGGCACGGTGCCCGCGCGCATCACGACGTGCGCCACGACCGTCTCGCCCCAGTCGGGATGCGGGACCCCGACGACGGCCGCCTCGGCGATGTCCGGGTGCGCGCCGAGCACGTCCTCCACCTCCTTCGAATAGACGTTCTCGCCGCCCGTCACGATCATGTCCTTCAGCCGGTCGACGATGAACAGGTAGCCATCCTGATCGATCCGCACGATGTCGCCGGTGCGATACCAGCCGTCCGGCGCGAACGCGGCGCGTGTCGCGGCCGCATCGTCGAGATAGCCGAGCATCATGCTGTCGGTCTTCAGCCAGATCTCGCCGGTTTCGCCCGGTTGCGCATCGATGCCGTCCATCCGCACGACGCGCAGGTCCACGCCCGGGCCGCCGTGGCGGCCGATCGAACCGGCCTTCGCGATCTGCTCGTCCGGATACAGCGTCGTGCCGGCCGGGCCCGCTTCCGTCATGCCGTACACGTGGAAGAACGCGTCGCTGCGATACGCGCGCGCGAGCCGTTCGGCCTGCGCGGTGCCGATCGGGCCGCCGCCGTACAGCCATGCGCGCACGCTCGACAGGTCGAACGCCGCGAAACCGTCGATCGTGTCGAGCGGCAGCAGGTACGACACCGGCGCGCCGAAATACAGCGTCACGCGCTCGCGCTCGATGGCTTGCAGGAACCGCAGCGGATGGTATTCGCGCAGCAGCACGACAGTGCCGCCCGCAACCAGCGTGCCGCCGAACCAGTTGTTCAGCGGCGACGAATGCCAGATCGGCATCGCCATCAGCGTGCGCTCGTTGCGGCCGATGCCGGTCGCGAGTGCCGCCTGCATCGCCGCGAGCGTCACGGTGCGATGGCTGTGCACGCAGCCTTTCGGGTGGCCGGTCGTGCCGGACGTATAGAGGATCTGCGCGATGTCGCCGTCGGCCGGATCGATGCCCGCGAGGCCGTCCATCGTTGCGCACAGCGTGTCGAAGCACGGCACGCCGTCGAGCTCGCCTTCGGTCACGAGCCGCCGTGCGGGATGCACGAGGTGCTCGACCACCGGCGCGAGCGCCACGTCGAACAGCAGCGCCTTGCTGCGGCTGTGTTCGAGCACGTAGTCGACTTCCGGTGCCTGCAGCTTGTGGTTGATCGGCACGAACGTGGCGCCGAGCCGCCACGCGCCGAACATCAGGTCGACGAAGGCCGGCGTGTTGAAGCACATCGCGGCGACGCGGTCGCCGGCCGCAATGCCGAGCGCGCTCAGCACGGCTGCCGCGCGGTGCGAGCGCTCGCGCGCGGCGGCATAGGTGATCGTCGCGGATTCGCTGACGAGGAACGGCTTGTCGGGCGTCGCACGGGCGGCGCGGTCGAGGGCGGCGACGAGGTTCATCGGGGCTCCGGGCGGGCGAACGAAGGCGAAATGGGTTACCGGGCCGGGCGAACGGGCGTCAGGCCGGGTACGCGCGCTGCAGCAGCGCGGCGACGTCGATCGCGTGCGGGGCGAAGCCGCCCGCGATGCGGCCCCAGTCGGGCGCGGCGAGCCGCGTCGCGACGAACGCGTCGGCGACGGCCGCCGGCGCATCGCGGCGTAGCAGGCACGCCTGCGCGACGACCGCGAGGCGCTGCGCGAACACGCGGCCCGACGCCTCGAGCGTGTCGGCCGGCGCGTCGAGCATCGCGCGCAGCGCGTCGAGCGCCGCGCGGATGCGCGGTTCGCCCGCGCCGAGATCGGCGAGCTCGGTGAACAGCGCGGCCGCCGCGTCGGGCTCGCGCGATACCGCACGCAGCACGTCGAGGCACATCACGTTGCCCGAGCCTTCCCAGATCGAGTTGACGGGCGCTTCGCGGAACAGCCGCGCGATCGGGCCGTCGTCGACGTAGCCGTTGCCACCGAACACTTCCATCACCTCGCCGGTCAGCTCGACCGCGCGCTTGCACACCCAGAATTTCGCGGCGGGCGTGACGATGCGCTTCCACGCGCGTTCGCGTGGCGAGTCGTCGCGCTCGAACGCGTCGGCGAGACGCATCGCAAGCACGAGCGCGGCTTCGCTTTCGAGCGCGAGATCGGCGAGCACGGTGCGCATCAGCGGCTGCTCGGCGAGCGCGCGGCCGAACGCATGGCGCTGGCGCGTGTACGCGATCGCCTGCACGACGCCCTGGCGCAGCATCGCCGCACTGCCGACCACGCAATTCAGCCGCGTGTAGGTGGCCATCTCGATGATGGTCGGAATGCCGCGGCCTTCGTCGCCGAGCATGATGCCCCACGCGTCGTTCAGCTCGATCTCGCTGCTCGAGTTGCTGCGGTTGCCGACCTTGTCCTTCAGCCGCTGGATCTCGACCGCGTTCTTCGTGCCGTCCGGCCGCCAGCGCGGCACGTAGAAGCACGACGGGCTGCCGCCCTCGGTGTGCGCGACGATGAGGTGTGCGTCGCACATCGGCGCGGAGAAAAACCACTTGTGGCCGCGCAGCCGGTATTCGCCGCCGCGTCCGCCCGCGCTGACGGCGGTCGCGAGCGTCGTGTTCGCACGCACGTCGGAGCCGCCCTGTTTTTCGGTCATGCCCATGCCGAACCAGATCGAGCGCTTGTCGGCGACCGGCAGGTCGCGCGGATCGTAGTCGTTGCTGTAGAGCTTGTCGCGCAGCAGCGCCCACAGCGCGGGCTCCTTCTGCAGCACGGGGATCGCGGCCTGCGTCATCGTCGCCGGGCACAGCGTGCCGGCTTCGATCTGGCCATGCAGGTAGAAGCCGGCCGCGGTCGCGGCCCAGCGGCCGCGGCGCGACTCGCGGAACGCGAGCGACACGAAGCCTTCGCGGCGGTATTGACCGAGCAGCGCGTGCCACGCCGGGTGGAAGTCGACGCGGTCGATGCGTCGGCCACGCCGGTCGAACGTGTTCAGTTCCGGTGTGTGGCGGTTCGCTTCGTCGGCAAGCCGTGCGGTGTCGGCACTACCGAGCCGCGCGCCGTATGCGTCGAGCTGCGGCACGGCCCAGTCGGCGCCCGCGCGGGCGAGCGCGTCGCGCAGCGCGATGTCCGTCGCGAAGAGGTTATAGTCGACCAGTTCGTCGAACTGGTTCGTGACGGCGTGAGTCGATTCGGTCATCGAGGTTGTCTCCGGTCTCATGCTGCGCGGGCGGCCGGCGTCATGCCGCACGGATGACGCTTCGGCGCCGGTTCCGGCCCCCGGTAAAACGCATTCCCTGCTGATTTCCAGAGTAGCAAATATGCCGCCGCGACATGTTCAGGTTCCGGCGCCGCCCGGCCAGCCGGCGGCGCAACCCGCGCCCGCATTGCGTCGCCGGCCGCGCCAGTCGCGTGCCCAGGCGAGTTCCGACGCGCTGCAGCAGGCGTTCGTTCAGCTTTTGCTCGAACGCGGCTACGCGAAAGCGACGATCCGCGAGATCGCGGCCGTCGCGGGCGTCAGCATCGGCACCTTCTACGAGTATTTCGGCGACAAGCAGAGCCTCGCGGCGCTCTGCATCCATCGGCACGTGCTGACGCTGGCCGACCGGCTGCGCGACGCCGTGGCGCGGCTGCGCGGCGCGCCGCGGGCCGAACTCGCCGCCGCGCTCGTCGACCTGCAGGTCGATGCGATCGGCGCCGACGCGGCGCTGTGGGGCGCACTCTTCGCGCTGGAGCGGCAGGTGTCGCCGCTCGACGCCTACCGCCGGCATTACGACGCGTACGTTGCGCTGTGGCGCGACGCGCTCGCGCACGCGGCCGATCCGCCGCCGGCCGCGCGGCTCGACGGGCTCGCGCGGATGGCGCATACGATCTGCTATGGCGGTCTCTCGCAGGCGTTGCTGACGCTCGGGCCCGCGTTCGACATCGCCGCGCTGCGCGACGAACTGCGGGCCGTGCTGCTCGCGTATCTGGCGGCGGCCGGCCGGTAGCGTTCCCTAGGGGAAATGCCTGATTCGCATGTCGGACTGGCAGGTGAGCCTTGCCGCTGAGTGCTTCTTTCCATAGGTCATGAGAAAAATGCATGGCCGCCATGACGAACTTTCGTTTGTCCGCCGATATTGGCTCGGGCTAAATCATGCGGCAGAGGCAGGCCGCGCGCGTCGCGCGGGCCGCCCGAAGGACATCAGAAGGAGGAGTCATGCGAAGCGCCACCGCGCCCCGGTCGAAGCTGCCCGACGTCGGGACGACGATCTTCACGGTGATCGGCCAGCTGGCCGCTCAGCACGATGCGTTGAACCTGTCGCAGGGTGCGCCGAATTTCGCGCCCGATCCGGCGCTCGTCGAAGGCGTTTCCCGCGCGATGCGCGACGGTCACAACCAGTACGCGCCGATGGCCGGTGTGATGGCGCTGCGCGAGCGGCTCGCGGAAAAGACCGAGGCGCTGTACGGCGCACGCTACGACCCGGCCACCGAGATCACGGTGATCGCGAGCGCGAGCGAAGGGCTGTACGCGGCGATCAGCGCGCTCGTGCACCCGGGCGACGAGGTGATCTACTTCGAGCCGTCGTTCGACAGCTATGCGCCGATCGTGCGGCTGCAGGGCGCGACGCCCGTCGCGATCAAGCTGTCGCCCGAGCATTTCCGCGTGAACTGGGATGAAGTGGCGGCCGCGATCACGGCGCGCACGCGGATGATCATCGTCAACACGCCGCACAACCCGACCGCGACCGTGTTCTCGGCCGACGATCTCGAGCGGCTCGCGCAGCTCACGCGCGACACGGGCATCGTCGTGCTGTCCGACGAAGTCTACGAGCACGTCGTGTTCGACGGCGCGCAGCACCAGAGCGTCGCGCGCCACCGCGAGCTGGCCGAGCGCAGCGTGATCGTGTCGTCGTTCGGCAAGTCGTTCCACGTGACGGGCTGGCGGGTCGGCCATTGCCTCGCGCCGGCCGAACTGATGGACGAGATCCGCAAGGTGCACCAGTTCATGGTGTTCTCGGCCGATACGCCGATGCAGATCGCGTTCGCGGAGATCCTCGCGCGGCCGGACAGCTATCTCGGCCTGTCGGCGTTCTACCAGGCCAAGCGCGACCTGCTCGCGCGCGAGCTGGCCGATTCGCGTTTCGAGCTGCTGCCGAGCGAAGGCTCGTTCTTCATGCTCGCGCGCTTCCGGCACTTCTCGGACGAAAGCGACAGCGATTTCGTGCTGCGCCTGATTCGCGACGCGCGGGTCGCGACGATTCCGCTGTCGGCGTTCTATACCGACGGCACCGACGCCGGCGTGATCCGGCTCAGCTTTTCGAAGGACGACGCGACGCTGGTCGAAGGCGCGCGGCGGC
The DNA here is from genome assembly GCF_964265005.1 of Burkholderia crassaminum. Taxonomy (NCBI): domain Bacteria; kingdom Pseudomonadati; phylum Pseudomonadota; class Betaproteobacteria; order Burkholderiales; family Burkholderiaceae; genus Burkholderia; species Burkholderia crassaminum. The sequence continues at coordinate 150,622 of NZ_OZ183799.1, forward strand.
TGCGTTCGCTGTAAGAAACCGGCGACGGACACCCGGCGACGGGCGCGTCGCATCGACCAGTCACAGGAGATCACGATGAAGCACACGGCCACCCTGAAACTCGCGTTCGCACTCGCGTGCGCGATCGGCTCCGGCGCGGCGCTCGCCGATGCGCAGACGCTGCGCTTCGGCCTCGAGGCGCAATACCCGCCGTTCGAATCGAAAGCGCCGAACGGCGACCTGCAGGGCTTCGACATCGACGTCGGCAATGCCGTCTGCCAGACGGCGAAGCTGTCGTGCAAATGGGTCGAGACGTCGTTCGATGGCCTGATTCCCGCGCTGAAGGGCCGCAAGTTCGACGCGATCAACTCGGCGATGAATGCGACCGAGCAGCGGCGCCAGGCGATCGACTTCACGACGATCATCTATCGCGTGCCGACCCAGCTGATCGCGCGCACCGGCAGCGGCCTGCTGCCGACGCCGGAATCGCTGAAGGGCAAGCGGGTCGGCGTGCTGCAGGCGTCGATCCAGGAAACCTTCGCGAAGGCGCACTGGGAGCCGGCCGGCGTCGCGATCGTCGCGTACCAGGACCAGAACCAGGCGTACACGGATCTCGTGTCGGGCCGTCTCGATGCGACGCTCGTGCTCGCACCGTCCGGCCAGCGCGGCTTCCTGTCGCGTCCGGACGGCAAGGGTTTCTCGTTCGTCGGCCAGCCCGTGCACGACGACAAGATCCTCGGCAGCGGTATCGCATTCGGGCTGCGCAAGGGCGACAGCGCGCTGAAGGCGAAGCTCGACGCGGCGATCGACAAGCTGAAGACGGACGGCACGGTGAAGTCGCTCGGCCTGAAGTATTTCGGCGATATCGACATCTCGACCAAGTAAGCGGGGCCGCGTGATGCAGAACCGGGATACGGTTGGCGCGGGCGGCGAACCGCGCGACGTGCTGCTGTCGGGCGAGGCGCTCGACGCCGTGCTCGTCGCCGAACTGGGCGGCGCGCTCGTCACGCGTTCTGTCGACATCGATCCGCGCTACTTCACCGCGTACAACGAGCCGGCCGGCGTGCGGCCGCGCGCGCTGGTACGCCCGCGCAGCGTCGACGACGTGTCGCGCACGCTCGCACTGTGTGCGCGACTCGGGCAGCCGATCGTGCCGCAGGGCGGGCTGACCGGGCTCGCGCGTGGCGCGGTCGCGCTCGGCGGCGAGGTTGTGCTGTCGATGGAGCGCTTTGCCGGTATCGAGGCGATCGATGTGGCGGCCGGCACGATGACCGTGCGCGCGGGGACGCCGCTGCAGACGGTGCAGGAAGCCGCGGAAGCGGCGGGCTTCACGTTCGGTGTCGATCTCGGTGCACGCGGCTCATGCCAGATCGGCGGGATGCTCGCGACCAACGCGGGCGGCACGCGCGCGATCCGCTACGGAATGATGCGCGAGCAGGTGCTCGGGCTCGAGGCCGTGCTCGCGGACGGCACGGTCGTGTCGTCGATGAACCGGATGCTGAAGAACAACGCGGGCTACGACCTGAAGCAGCTGTTCATCGGCAGCGAGGGGACGCTCGGCGTCGTCACGCGCGCGGTGTTGCGGCTGCATCCGCTGCTCGCCGCGCCGGCTACCGCGCTTTGCCGTGTGCGCGATTACGACGCGGTGGTCGAGTTGTGGAACCGCGTGCGCACGTTGCCGGAGGTCGTCAGTTTCGAAGCGATGTGGCCGGCGTTCTACGATTACGTCGCGCGTCATACGCCGGGTGTCTCGGCGCCGTTTGTCGGCGACGATGGCTTCGCGGTGCTGATCGAATGCGCGACGAGTGCACCGGTCGGTGATGCGCACCAGGCGCTGGAAACGAGCCTCGCGGCCGGGTTCGATGCAGGGCTGGTGGACGACGCGGTGCTCGCGACGTCGGAGCGGCAGGCGCGCGACCTGTGGACGCTGCGCGAAGGCCTCGCGATCGATGCGCTGCCGCATCTCGTGAATTTCGACGTGAGTTTGCCGACGGGTGAACTCGGCGCGTTCGCCGAACGCTGCGAGGCGGCGTTGCGGGCGCGCTGGCCGGAGGTCACGTGCCTGTTCTTCGGCCATGTCGGCGATGGCAACGTGCATATCGGCGTATCGCTGGCCGGGATGACCGACGCGGACCTCGATGCGCTCGATCACTGCGTGTACGCGGTCGTGCGCGACATGGGCGGCTCGGTGTCGGCCGAGCACGGGATCGGCGCGCTCAAGCGCCCTTATCTCGCGCACACGCGCAGCGATGCGGAAATCGGGCTGATGCGACGCCTGAAGGCCGCGCTGGACCCGCACGGCATCCTCAATCCCGGCAAGGTACTTTGACGGGGTCGATTCCCGTGACGAACGGGAATCGACCTGCGTGATAGGTCAGCCGTCCACCCAGCGCAGCGCGCCGATCTTCAGGTGTTCGACGACGCTGCGTGCCCAATCAAGCTCCGCATTGAGCAGCACCAGCGCATGTTCGTTCTGCAGCAGGAACAGGCGCGGCACCTGGTCGGCCTGCGCGGTGGCGCGCAGCGCTTCCAGCCGTTCGCGTTCGGCGTCGAGCCGCGCAATCCGCAGTTCGAGTTGATGGCGGGCATTTTCGGCGTCGAGCAGCGGCAGGAACGCGAGGCCCGCGCCGAACGCCGGGAATTCACGCGCGGGCTCCGCGAGCAGCGCATGCAGCCATGCCTGCCCGGCCGTGTGCCCGGCCTCGGTCAGCGCATACAGCGTGCGCTCCGGAAACGCGCCATCGCGCTCGGTGTCGTGCACCGCGATCAGCCCGTCGCGCAGCAGCCGGTCGATCGTCTGGTAGAGGCTCGTGCGCTGCCGTACGTTGACGACTTCGTCGTACCCACGGGCCTTCAGTTGCTGCAGCATCCCGTATGGATGCATCGGCGTTTCGGTGAGCGTCGCGAGGACGGCCAGCGCGAGCGGGGATGGGCGACTCGTGGACATGAATAGTTATTAAGTATCTAGTAAGAATATAACTATTCTCGTCGAGACTATCTTATTTCACAAGGGTTTCAGCCGAGGTGCGAGCGCTTCGCGGCCGGCGCGACGGTTTCCATCGTCGCGAGACCATGCACGATGCCGCAATCCTCGACCGAATGCTCGCCGACGCACTGGCGGCGCAATTCGGTGAGCTGGTCGCGCAGATGCGTGAGTTCCGCGAGGCGCGCATCGACGTGCCCGATGTGTTCGTCGAGCAGCGAATTGATCGAATCGCAGGGATCGGCCGGTGTGTCGGTGAGCTGCAGCAGCGCGCGGATTTCGTCATGCGCCATATCGAGCGCGCGGCAGTTGCGGATGAAGCGCAGCCGTTCGACATGCACGTCGGTGTAGTTGCGGTAGTTCGAGTCGGTGCGCTCCGCATCCGGCATCAGACCCTCTTTCTCGTAGAAACGGATCGTCTCGGGTGTGCAGCGGGCCGCTTTGGCCAGTTCGCCGATCTTCATGCCTTTCTCCCGTGTAAGGGTTGACCTTGTAGTGGCTTCAGGGTGTTAACTCTACACCGTCAAGCCACAAAGGAGGTTGTCATGACCGACGCCAAGCGTACCCACGACCCACGACACCGCCATGCCGGCGGCGCCGATACGTGCTGCGCCGATCCGCGCGACACGCAGCTGGCGACCGTTGCCGATGCGGCGCCGGCGGCCGGCGAGCACGCGCACGGCGAGGCCGACTCGCACCGCCACGACCATGACCACGATCACGCACGCAGCGATACGCATGTGCATGGTGCGTCGTGCTCGCACGGGCATGCCGAGCATGGCGAAGCTGGCCACGATCACGACCATGCACACGGTGATACGCATGCGCACGGTGCGTCGTGCTCGCACGGGCACGCCAAGCATGGCGAAGCTGGCCACGATCACGATCACGCACGCGGCGATACGCATGTGCATGGTGCGTCGTGCTCGCACGGGCATGCCAAGCATGGCGAAGCTGGCCACGATCACGATCACGCACGCGGCGATACGCATGTGCATGGTGCGTCGTGCTCGCACGGGCATGCCGAGCATGGCGAAGCTGGCCACGATCACGACCATGCACGCGGCGATACGCATGTGCACGGTGCGGCGTGCTCGCACGGGCATGCCAAGCATGGCGAAGCTGGCCACGATCACGATCACGCACGCGGCGATACGCATGTGCATGGTGCGTCGTGCTCGCACGGGCATGCCAAGCATGGCGAAGCTGGCCACGATCACGATCACGCACGCGGCGATACGCATGTGCATGGTGCGTCGTGCTCGCACGGGCATGCCGAGCATGGCGAAGCTGGCCACGATCACGACCATGCACGCGGTGATACGCATGCGCACGGTGCGTCGTGCTCGCACGGGCATGCCAAGCATGGCGAAGCTGGCCACGATCACGACCATGCACACGACGACACGCATGTGCACGGTGCGGCGTGCTCGCATGATCACGCAGCGCACGACCATGCCGGTCACGACCACGACCACGACCACGACCACGACCACGACCACGACCACGACCACGACCACGACCACGACCACGCGGCCGGCGACTGCTGCGCGCCTGCCGCGCTGACGCTCGCGCCGCTGCCGGTCGCACAGGCGACCGCGTCGGGCCACGTGCGCTCCGCGTTCCGGATCATGCAGATGGACTGCCCGACCGAGGAAACGCTCATCCGCAAGAAGCTCGGCGGAATGAACGAGGTGTCGGCGCTCGAATTCAACCTGATGCAGCGGATGCTGACCGTCGACCACGTGCCGGGCGCCCAGCCGGCGATCGAAAGCGCGATTCGCACGCTCGGGATGACGCCCGAGGCAGCCGCGGCCGGCGCGCCGGCGTCGCGCGTCGTCGACGCACCCGCGAAGCCGTGGTGGCCGCTGGCGCTGGCCGGCGTCGCCGCGATCGCGTCCGAAGGCGCGACCTGGGCCGGGCTGCCCGTGTGGCTCGCGGCGGCGCTCGCGCTCGCGGCGGTGCTCGCGTGCGGGCTCACCACGTACAAGAAGGGCTGGATCGCGATCCGCAACGGCAACCTGAACATCAACGCGTTGATGAGCATCGCGGTGACGGGTGCGATGGCGATCGGCCAGTGGCCCGAAGCCGCGATGGTGATGGTGCTGTTCACGATCGCCGAGCTGATCGAGGCGAAGTCGCTCGACCGCGCGCGCAATGCGATCCAGGGCCTGATGCAGCTCGCGCCGGACACGGCGACCGTGCAGCAGGCCGACGGTTCGTGGCGCACGATCGAGGCCGCGCAAGTGGCACTCGGCGCGGTCGTGCGCGTGAAGCCGGGCGAGCGGATCGGGCTGGACGGCGAAGTCGTCGCGGGCCGCTCGACGGTGAACCAGGCGCCGATCACCGGTGAGAGCCTGCCCGTCGAGAAGACGACCGGCGACGCCGTGTACGCGGGCACGATCAACGAATCGGGTTCGTTCGAATACCGCGTGACGGCCGTCGCGGCGAACTCGACGCTCGCGCGGATCATCCACGCGGTCGAGGAAGCACAGGGCGCGAAGGCGCCGACGCAGCGCTTCGTCGACCAGTTCGCGCGCGTCTATACGCCGATCGTGTTCGCGGTCGCGCTGCTGGTGGCGGTGGTGCCGCCGATCGTCATGGGCGGTGCGTGGCACGACTGGATCTACCGGGCGCTGGTGCTGCTCGTGATCGCGTGCCCGTGCGCACTGGTGATCTCGACGCCGGTGACGATCGTGTCGGGGCTCGCGGCCGCGGCGCGACGCGGGATTCTCGTGAAGGGCGGCGTCTACCTGGAAGAAGGGCGCAAGCTCGCCTGGCTCGCGCTCGACAAGACCGGCACGATCACGCACGGCAAGCCGGTGCAGACCGACTTCGACCTGCATGCGACCGATGCCGATACGGTGCGTGTGCAGTACCTCGGTGCGAGCCTCGCGGCGCGTTCCGATCACCCGGTGTCGCAGGCGATTGCTGCCGCGGCCCGTGACGCCGGCACGACGGCGTTCGCTAATGTGCAGGAGTTCGAAGCGATCGTCGGGCGTGGCGTGCGCGGCACGATCGACGGCACGCGCTACTGGCTCGGCAACCACCGGCTCGTCGAGGAGCTCGAGCGCTGTTCGACGGCCCTCGAAGCGAAGCTCGATGCGCTCGAGCGGCAGGGCAAGAGCGTCGTGGTGCTGGTCGACGAAGCGCGCGTGCTCGGCATCTTTGCGGTGGCCGACACGATCAAGGACACGAGCCGTGAAGCGATCGCCGATCTGCACGCGCTCGGCATCCGCACCGCGATGCTGACGGGCGACAACCCGCATACCGCGCAGGCGATTGCGAAGCAGGCCGGCATCGACGACGCGCGCGGCAACCAGTTGCCGGAAGACAAGCTCGCGGCGGTCGAGGAACTGTCCGCCGGCGGCGCGGGTGCGGTCGGGATGGTCGGCGACGGGATCAACGATGCGCCCGCGCTCGCACGTGCCGACATCGGCTTCGCGATGGGTGCGATGGGCACCGACACGGCGATCGAGACGGCCGACGTCGCGCTGATGGACGACGACCTGCGGAAGATTCCCGCGTTCGTGCGGCTGTCGCGTGCGACGCATCGCGTACTGGTGCAGAACATCGGCTTCGCGCTCGGCGTGAAGATCGTGTTCCTCGGCCTCACGGTCGCGGGGCTCGGCACGATGTGGATGGCAGTCTTCGCCGACGCGGGCGCAAGCCTGATCGTCGTGGCCAACGGTTTGCGGCTGCTGTCGTCCTCGGGGGCGTTCGGTGGCGCGCAGGCCAAGCGTTGAGGAGCACGCGATGAGCTTTCTGAAACGAATCCTGGGCGGCCACGGCGGTGGGCACGGCAACGGCGGCAACAGCGGCCACGGTGGCGGGCATCACGGCGGGCAGCGCCAGGACGGGCATGGCAGCCACGATGCGCGCGGCCGCGATCGCCACGGCTGGGGTTGGCAGGCGCCGGCCGACAGTCGAGGCGGCCAGGGCGGCAATGTGCCGCTGAGCCAGCTCGCCTGTGCGGGCTGCGGCGCACTCAACGCGACGGATGCGCGCTTTTGCGCGCAGTGCGGTGCCGCGCAACGCGGCAAGTCCTGCAGCCGCTGCCACTCGGCACTGGCGGACGACGCCCGGTTCTGTCCCGGGTGCGGGACGCAGGCCGCGTAAGCATGTCGACCATTCGTACCGGCGGCGCATGAGCGCCGGCCGGCGCGGTTCGTTTCACGGCCGGTGCCGGCGCACCGGCCTTTCGATCAGCGCACCGGCTCTTCGATCAGCGCAGCGGCAGGTAGATCTCGGTGCGCAGGTTGGCCGGCGCCGCATCCATCGGCGTATTGAGGTACAGCTCGAACGGCGGCGCGTCGGCGGCTTCGCGGCCCGAATGACGCAGCCAGTCGCCGTAGAGCCACTGGTAGGCCGTCTTCAGGTCCGCATACGGCCCCGTATGCAACAGCACCGCGTATTCGCCGCCCGTCACCGTCGCGCGCTCCACCGGCGGCACGGGCTCGACGTCCGGCGTGCCGTCGGCCGGCATGAAGCACGCCTTCGCACGCAACTGCGCTTCGGGTGTCGTGTCCGGATCGTCGTAGAAGATCCCGATCATCTTCGCACCCGGGCCGATCAGCCCGTGCTGCCCGACCCACGCGCCGATCCGCATGAACGCTTCGCTCACCTTCAGGTACGAACCGGTGTGTGCCACCGCAAAGCCGTGCAATTCCGGCAACCGCCGGATCTCGACTTCATGCTTGAACATGTCTTCTCCTCCTCGCTGTAGCGGATAGATGGGCCGGTGGCTGCCGGTGCGCCGGTGCTGCGCGGACGGCACGCCATGCGCGTCGCGAAACGCCCGCGCGAACGCGTGCGTCGAACCGTAGCCCGCGCGCCGCGCAATTTCGTCGATCGGCCGCGCCGTGCACGATCCGCATCCGCCGCACCGTCGGCATCGTCAGCACGATCGACTCGCCGTACCGCGCGCGGTACACGCGTTGCCGGTGACACGGCGACAGGCACGCGACTTCGGCGAGCCGGTTCAGGTCGAGCGGGCCGTCGAGATGCGCGCGAATGGTTTCGTGAACGCGCGCCACGCTGGCCGCGTAGCGGATCCAGGCAGGCTGGTCGGGTTTCGTTTCGACGGTCATCGGCGTGTCCGCGCTGGAACCGACGCCACGGTAGCACGGCCCGAATGGGTCAATCTTGCGGAATTGCGTAGGAGGCCGACAAATCAGGCCCTTTTTTATTGTGACGAAATGGGGTCTTGCCCCCCTGCGATCTACGACTAAAGTTAAAGACGGTGAAATCGGGTGATCGCGTCATTTTTCTCGGGTAAGTTGCTCCGTCGGGGCAGCACGCTTTTCGAAGTACGCAGGTAGTTCGTCGATGTTCAATCGCAACACCACGTTTTCGGGAGAAGAAGAAATGGATGCTTCCAGCTTCATCACGTCGCTGCAGGCCACGCTAGGGGGGTATCTGCCAAAGATCGCCGGCGCGATCGGCATCCTGGTGATCGGCTGGCTGATCGCCGTCGTGGTGCGGGCCGGCGCGATGCGCCTGCTCGGCGCGCTGAAGGTCGATCAGCGGATCACCGACAGCACCGGCCAGGGCGCGTGCGTCGAGCGCATCATCGCGGGCGGCCTGTTCTGGCTCGTGCTGCTCGTCACCGCGGTGGGCATCTTCAACGTGCTCAACCTGTATGCGGTCTCCAACCCGTTCTCGCTGCTCGTCACGCACATCGTCAACTACCTGCCGAACCTGATCGGCGGCGCGGCGCTGACGCTGATCGCGTGGCTGATCGCGTCGTTGCTGCGCAGCCTCGCGAACCGCGCGCTGAAGGCGAGCAAGATCGACGACAAATTGTCCGAAGGCGCCGGCATGCAGCCGATGAGCGGCTATCTCGGCGACGTGCTGTTCTGGCTCGTGATCCTGATGTTCCTGCCGGCGATCCTCGCGTCGTTCGCGCTGTCGGGGCTGCTGTCGCCGGTGCAGGGGATGGTCGACAAGCTGCTCGCGATCGTGCCGAACCTGTTCGCGGCCGCGGTGATCGGCATCGTCGGCTGGATCGTCGCGCGCGTGCTGCGCGGCCTCGTGACGAACCTGCTCGTGGCCGCCGGCGCCGACCGCCTCACGCAGCGTCTCGACAGCCCGACGCCCGTGCGCGTGTCGAGCCTGATCGGTACGATCGTCTACGTGTTCGTGTTCGTGCCGACGCTGATCTCCGCGCTCGACGCGCTGAAGATCGACGCGATCTCGGTGCCGGCCACCAACATGCTGAACCAGTTCCTCGGCGCGGTGCCGGACATCGTCGCGGCGATCGTGATCGTGCTCGTCACGTTCTACTTCGCGCGCTTCGTCGCATCGCTTGCGCAGAAGCTGCTGGAAGCCGCCGGCGTCGACGGGCTGCCGGCCGTGCTCGGCGTCGAGCGCGTGTTCTCGGGCATCCTGCAGCCGTCGGTGCTGGTGGGCCGGCTGATCGTGTTTTTCGCGATGCTGTTCGCGTCGGTCGAAGCGGCGAACCGGCTCGGCTTCTCGCAGGTGCGCGACGTCGTCACGCTGTTCATCGAATTCGGCGGCCACGTGCTGATGGGCGGCGTGATCCTCGTGATCGGCGTGTGGCTCGCGGGCCTCGCGCGCCGCGTGATCGAGCAGGCCGACCGCGAGCACAGCGTGCTGTTCGCACGCATCGCGCAATTCGCGATCCTCGGCCTCGTGTTCGCGATGGGGCTGCGCGCGATGGGCATCGCGAACGAGATCGTGCAGTTGGCGTTCGGCCTGGTGCTCGGCGCGATCGCGGTGGCGGTGGCGCTGTCGTTCGGCCTCGGCGGCCGCGAAGCGGCCGGCAAGCTGCTCGACCGCTGGTTCAACCAGCGCGGCGGCGGGCAGTAACGCCACGCGCGCACATCCCGTCCGGTCGCGTCGCCTGGCCGGACGGTATTGCACCTTCCATCGTTGTATCGCGTGGCGCGCGAACGGCACGCGGCAGCGCCCGTTCTGGCGTCGCCGCATGCGTGCGACCGCCGCGCCCGAGCCGGCACAGGCCGCAGCGGCGTATCCGGCTTATCGCCGGGTGGCTTCGTCACCCGGCGCGCGCCGGCATTTCCGCAAGCGAAACGTAACCCACGATCTTTGCCGAATTTCGATAACACGTCGTTTAATGACTCTCTAGCATCGATTCTCAGTCGCGCAGGCCGCCAGGCCCGGCGCCTTTGAGGAGAGAGTCCGATGAAAGCAGAGTCGAATGGCCGGCCCGTTGCCGGCGCCAAGTCGTCCGGCCAGCCCGCGCTGCAGCAGACGCTCGGGACCTGGCAACTGTGGGGCATCGCGGTCGGCCTCGTGATCTCCGGCGAATACTTCGGCTGGAGTTACGGCTGGGCGAGCGCCGGCACGCTGGGCTTCGTCGTCACCGCGCTGTTCGTCGCGGCGATGTACACGACCTTCATCTTCAGTTTCACCGAGCTGACGACGTCGATCCCGCATGCGGGCGGCCCGTTCGCGTATGCGCGCCGCGCATTCGGCCCGACGGGCGGCTATATCGCCGGCGCGGCTACGCTCGTCGAGTTCGTGTTCGCGCCGCCCGCGATCGCGCTCGCGATCGGCGCGTACCTGCATGTGCAGTTCCCGGGCCTCGAGCCCAAGCATGCGGCGATGGGCGCGTATCTCGTGTTCATGGCGCTGAACATCGTCGGCGTGCAGATCGCCGCGACCTTCGAGCTGGTCGTCACGCTGCTGGCGATCTTCGAGCTGCTGGTGTTCATGGGCGTCGTGTCGCCGGGCTTCGCGTGGAGCAACTTCATGAAAGGCGGCTGGTCGGGCGCCGATCATTTCAGCGTCGGCGCATTCCACGGGATGTTCGCGGCGATCCCGTTCGCGATCTGGTTCTTCCTCGCGATCGAAGGCGTCGCGATGGCCGCCGAGGAAGCGAAGAACCCGAAACGCTCGATTCCGATCGCCTACGTGGCCGGGATCCTGACCCTCGTTGCGCTCGCGATCGGCGTGATGGTGTTCGCCGGCGGCGCGGGCGACTGGACCAAGCTCGCGAACATCAACGATCCGCTGCCGCAGGCGATGAAGTACATCGTCGGCGCGAACAGCGGCTGGATGCACATGCTCGTGTGGCTCGGGCTGTTCGGCCTCGTCGCGTCGTTCCACGGGATCATCCTCGGCTATTCGCGCCAGATCTTCGCGCTGGCCCGCGAAGGCTACCTGCCGGAATGGCTCGGCAAGGTGCATCCGCGCTTCAAGACCCCGCACCGCGCGATCCTCGCGGGCGGCGTGGTCGGCATCGCGGCGATCTACAGCGACGAGCTGATCCAGTTCGGCGGGCAGACGCTCACCGCGAATATCGTGACGATGTCGGTATTCGGTGCGATCGTGATGTATATCGTGAGCATGGCGTCGCTGTTCAAGCTGCGCCGCTCGCAGCCGAACATGGCGCGGCCGTTCCGCGCGCCGCTGTACCCGATTTTCCCGGCCTTCGCGATCCTGGCGGCGCTCGTCTGCCTCGGTACGATGGTGTACTTCAACGGGCTGGTCGCGCTGGTGTTCCTGGGCTTTCTCGCGGTCGGCTACGCGTACTTCCTCGCGACGCGTTCGCAGCGCGAGAGTGCGCCGGGCGACGCGCTGCTGGAGGAGTGAGCAGGTGCAGGTGAACGGCCGTTCTTGACGGCATCCGGCGCGCCCCGTCGAACGGGCGCGCCGTCGGCTTTTGGCAAGGAGACTCGCACGATGTCCTACACGGAGACGATCGGTCCGCGCACGTACCGTTTCGCGGACCTGAAGACGCTGCTCGCCAAGGCGAGCCCGCTGCGTTCCGGCGACCAGCTCGCCGGTGTCGCGGCGGCGAGCGAGGAGGAGCGCGTCGCCGCGAAGATCGCGCTCGCGGGCGTGCCGCTGAAGGCATTCCTGAACGAAGCGGTGATTCCATACGAAGACGACGAGGTCACGCGCCTCATCGTCGACGATCACGACGCTGCCGCGTTCGCGGAAATTTCGCATCTCACCGTCGGCGATTTCCGCAACTGGCTGCTGTCGCCCGCGGCCGACGGCGCGGCGCTCGAACGCATCGCGCCGGGCCTCACGCCCGAGATGGTCGCGGCCGTGTCGAAACTGATGCGCAACCAGGACCTGATCGCGGCGGCGAGAAAGCGCCGCGTCGTCACCCGTTTCCGCAACACGGTCGGGCTCGCCGGCCGGATGTCGGTTCGGCTGCAGCCGAACCACCCGACCGACGACGTGAAGGGCATCGCCGCGTCGATGCTCGACGGGCTGATGTACGGCTGCGGCGACGCGATGATCGGCATCAACCCGGCGACCGACAGCCTCGCGGCGATCGTGAAGCTGCTGGCGATGATCGACGGGTTCCGCGAACGCTACGGCGTGCCGACGCAGTCGTGTGTGCTCACGCACGTGACCAACACGATCGCGGCGGTCGAGAAGGGCGCGCCGGTCGATCTCGTGTTCCAGTCGATCGCGGGTACCGAGAAGGCGAACGCGAGCTTCGGCATCTCGCTCGCGCTGCTCGGCGAGGCGCGCGAGGCCGCGTTATCGCTCAAGCGCGGCACCGTCGGCAACAATCTCATGTACTTCGAGACGGGCCAGGGCAGCGCATTGTCGGCGAACGCGCACTTCGGCGTCGACCAGCAGACCTGCGAGGTGCGCGCATATGCGGTGGCGCGCAAGTTCGAGCCGTTCCTCGTGAACACGGTGGTCGGCTTCATCGGGCCCGAATACCTGTACGACGGCAAGCAGATCATCCGCGCGGGGCTCGAGGATCACTTCTGCGGGAAGCTGCTCGGTGTGCCGATGGGCTGCGACATCTGCTACACGAACCACGCGGAAGCCGACCAGGACGACATGGACACGCTGCTGACGCTGCTGGGCGCGGCCGGCATCAACTTCATCATGGGGATTCCGGGCGCGGACGACGTGATGCTGAACTACCAGAGCACGTCGTTCCACGACCAGCTCTACGTGCGCGAGGTGCTCGGCCTGCGCCGCGCGCCGGAATTCGAGGAGTGGCTGGAGACGATGGAGATCGCCGACGCGCACGGTGCATTGCGCGCCGCGACGTCGCGCGTGCCGCTTCTGGCCGGCGCGAACGACTGGATGGGGATTTCGGCATGAGCGACGCCGTCGAAAAGAATCCGTGGGGCCAGCTGAAGTCGTTCACGAACGCGCGGATCGCGCTCGGCCGCGCGGGCAACAGCCTGCCGACCGCGCCGCTGTTGGCCTTCAACCTGTCGCACGCGCAGGCGCGCGACGCGGTGCACCAGCCGCTCGATTCGGACGTGTTGCGTCGCGAGCTGGAAGCGGCCGGCTTCGCGACGCTCGGCGTGCAAAGCGCCGCGCCCGATCGCCAGCATTACCTGCGCCGGCCCGACCTCGGCCGCAAGCTGTCCGACGAAGGGCGCGCGCTGCTCGCCGGCCACGGCACGGCGCTCGACGAGGCGCCCGATGTCGTGTTCGTGGTCGGCGACGGGCTATCGGCGTTCGCGGCCGCGAAGCAGGCGCTGCCGCTGCTGCAGGCCGTGCGGCCGCGGCTCGACGCGGACGGCTGGCGGATCGGCCCCGTGGTGGTCGCGACGCAGGCGCGCGTCGCCCTCGGGGACGAGATCGGCGAACTGCTGCGCGCGAAGGTCGTGGCGATGCTGATCGGCGAACGGCCGGGGCTCAGCTCGCCGGACAGCCTCGGCGTGTACCTGACCTGGGCGCCGAAGGTCGGCTGCCACGACGCGCTGCGCAACTGCATCTCGAACGTGCGGCCCGAAGGGCTGCCGTACGCGGGGGCCGCGCACAAGCTGCATTACCTGATGACGCATGCGCGCAGGCTCCAGCTGACGGGCGTCGGGCTGAAGGACGACAGCGATGCGTTGCTGCCGCAGGCGGAAGCGGAGCGGATCGGGGCGGACTGAAAAAGAGGCGCACGCGGGCCGCTGCCGCGTGGCGGGTTGCGTGTCGTTCGCGCGGCACGAGGGCGGCCGTCGAGGTGCCCGCTACCCGGCTACCTGAACAGCCGCTCGCACAGAAAATCGACGAACACGCGCAGCTTCGGCGACAGCTGCCGGCTCGACGGCCACACGATCGAGAATTGCCCCGGTGCGATCCGGTAGTCGTCGAGCACGGTGACGAGTGTGCCGTGTTCGAGCGCGTCGCGCGCGAGGAAGTCGGGCATGTAGCCGATGCCGAGCCCCGCGAGCACGGTGCCGCGCAGCGCTTCCATGTTGTTGCAGGTCATCGCGGTGCGCAGCTTCAGCGGCGTGCCGTCGTCGGCCGCGAGCGCCCAGTCCTGCAGCTTGCCGGTGGTCGGGAAGCAGTAGCGCACGCAGTCGTGCGCTTCGAGGTCGCGCGGCGTGCGCGGCGTGCCGGCCTGCGCGAGATACGCGGGCGTCGCGCACAGCACGAACGCGAACGGGCCGAGCCGCCGCGACATCAGGCTCGAATCGGACAGCGGCCCGCTGCGGATCACCGCGTCGAACCCGCCTTCGACGACATCCACCATCCGGTCGTTGAAATCGAGATCGAGCTCGACGTCCGGGTAGCGCTGCCGGAATTCGGGCAGCACCGGCAGCAGGAACCGGTAGCCGATCACCGGCAGGCTTACGCGCAGCTTGCCGCGCGGGCGCTGCGCGGAGGCTGTGACGGTCGCTTCCGCGTCGCGGAAATCCTCGAGGATCCGCTGGCAGCGTTCGTGGAAGTGCCGCCCCTCCTCGGTGAGCGTGACGCGCCGGGTCGTGCGGTTGAACAGGCGCACGCCGAGCGACTGCTCGAGTTTCGCGATCGTCTTGCCGACCGCCGACGCCGAGATGCCGAGCGCGCGGCCCGCCGCGACGAAGCTCAGCGCTTCGGCGGTGCGGACGAACGCGACGATGCCGGTCAGGTTTTCCATCGAATCGAAGTGCGCGCGACGATGCACGCAGTGACGTGAATTGCGGAATTTTAGTCCGTTATATGTGGAGCTTCGCGTGGTTTTTCGCGAATTGAATCGGATTTATCTTCTGTCGCTCTGACGGCGCATCCGCGCCGGCTTTTCGAGGAGCGATGATGGATCAGCCTGTTTCAGCCGCTTCAACGCAGTCGGCACGCCGGCGCGCGTGGGTGCTGGCCGCCGTCTGCATGGCCGCCGTCGCGCTGCCGCTGTCGTTTTCGGGCGGCGCGGTCGCGACGCCCGCGATCGGCCGCGACCTGCACGGCGGCACGGTCGCGATGAACTGGATCACCAACGCGTTCATGCTCGCGTTCGGCAGCTTCCTGATGGCGGCGGGCGCGCTGGCCGACCAGTTCGGCCGCAAGCGCGTGTTCGCGATCGGCGTCGGCGGCTTCACGCTGATGTCGGTCGCGCTCGCGTTCGCGCCGTCGATGCTCGCGGTCGACCTGCTGCGCGCCGCACAGGGTCTCGCGGCAGCCGCGGCGCTCGCGGGCGGCACGGCCGCGCTCGCGCAGGAGTTCGACGGCGCGGCGCGCACGCGTGCATTCAGTCTGCTCGGCACGACCTTCGGCATCGGGCTCGCGTTCGGGCCCGTGCTGGCCGGCGCGCTGATCGGGCATGCCGGCTGGCGCGCGATCTTTGCGACGAGCGCGGTGGCCGGCGGCCTGTCGCTCGGCTTCGGGCTGCCGCGCATGCACGAGTCGCGCGACCCGCATGCGACGGGGCTCGACTGGCCCGGCACGGTGGCGTTTACCACCGCGCTGACGCTGTTCACGTTCGGCGTGATCGAGGCGCCCGCGCGCGGCTGGTCGGACGCGCTCGTGATCGCGCTGCTGGCCGGCGCGGCGCTCGGCGCCTGCGCGTTCGTGGCGATCGAGACGCGGGTTGCGCGGCCGATGCTCGACCTGTCGCTGTTCCGGATCGCGCGCTTCGTCGGCGTGCAGGTGTTGCCGGTGTCGACCTGCTGCTGCTACATCGTGCTGCTCGTCGTGCTGCCGCTGCGCTTCATCGGCATCGACGGCTTCAGCGAGATCGACGCCGGCTGGCTGATGCTCGCGATTTCCGCGCCGATGCTGGTCGTGCCGCTCGTCGCGGCGACGCTCACGCGCTGGCTGTCGGCCGGCGTGATCTCGGGGCTCGGGCTGCTGATCGCGGCGGCCGGGCTCGTGTGGCTGGGCGTCGCGCTGCGCGGCGGCGCGGGGCCGGCGGCGATCGCGCCGATGCTTGCGATCGGCGTCGGCGCAGGCATGCCTTGGGGGCTGATGGACGGGTTGTCGGTGAGCGTCGTGCCGAAGGAGCGCGCGGGGATGGCGACGGGAATCTTCAGCACGACGCGCGTGGCCGGCGAGGGGATCGCGCTCGCGATCGTCGGCGCCATCTTGGCCGCGCTCGCGCAGACGGGGCTGCGACAGGCGGCCGGCGCCGCCGGCACGCCCGACGCGACGCTGCGTGCGGCCGCGCGGCTCGCGACCGGCGATCTCGCGGGCGCGGCGGCTGCGCTGCCGGGTGTCGGGCACGCGGCGCTGCTGGCGAGTTACACGCATGCGTTCGACCGGTTGCTGATCGGGCTGGCGGTCGTCACCGTGCTGTGTGCGGTGGTGGTGTTCGTGTTCCTCGGCGGGCGGCGAGCGGCTGCCGAAGGGGGCGACGACACCGACGGGCACGCACATGCCGACGTGCCGGTGCGCAGCCGGATCGACGTGGCTTGTACGGAGGCGCACGGGCGTTGAGCGTCGCGTCGCCGCGCACGGGCGTGTGCGCTTCGGTCGCGGCAGCCGGAGCGCCGCCTCAATGCGTCATCGCCGCATCCGCACGCCGAAAATCCTCAATGCGCATCACGCACATCACGCACATCACGCACATCACGCGCATCACGCCAGCACCAGCGGCGGCAGCGCCGCATCCGCGCGTGCCTGCGCCTGTTCCACTTCAACCACCACATAGCGCCGCGCGTCCGGCCACACGTGAGCGTGGCTTTCCGCATCTTCGTCGATCGTCGCGCGGCCCTGCACGAGCCAGGTCGTCTGGCGCACGAAATCGACGAACAGCAGCGCGACGGCCGGATTCACGAGCAGGTTGCCGATCGTGTTGAACAGGTTGTTGCCCGCGAAGTCGGGCAGCACGAGCGTGCGGCGGTCGGGCATGTCGACGAGCGGCTCGAACGAGCCGTCTGCGCGTGGCTGGCGGCCGCGGTACGAGCAGTCGCTGTTGCCACCTTCGTCGGCGGTCGCGACGATCAGGAACGCCTGCTCGCGGATGAACGCGATGGCGTCGTCGGTCAGGGGGCCGCGGTCGCTCATGGTGTCGGTCGGCGCACGCGCCGTTGCGTGGGAATGCGTGATGCGCACGCAAGCGACATGCCACGTGTCGCGGCCGGCATCAGAACACCGGCGCGCGTGCGCACTGTGGAAATGTCGAACACCGGCCCGGCTGCTGCGCAATCGCGCTGTTCAGAATCGGCACACCCGTCGTGCTGCGCGAGTGAACACGGCACGGTACGCACGCGGGCCGGCCGTGGTCGCCGTGTTTCCGTCCTCTTTGGCACGCATGTTGCGTAAACGGGGGCAGCGCATTCCAACCGGCGCTGTACTCACACAAGCACGATGAACAGGAGACATGCATGAACCCGTTTGACCTGAAGCAACTGGGCCTCGACGTCGAATACCCGTACCGTCAGCAATACGACAACTACATCGGCGGCAAGTGGGTCCCGCCGGTGAAGGGTGAGTACTTCGAGAACGTATCACCGATCAACGGCCAGCCGTTCTGTCGCGTGCCGCGCTCGGGCGCCGACGATATCGAGCTGGCGCTCGACGCCGCGCATGCCGCGCGCCGCAAGTGGGGCAAGACGTCCGTCGCGGAGCGTGCGAACCTGCTGCTCGCCGCCGCCGACCGGATGGAAAAGAACCTGAAGCTGCTGGCCGTGGCCGAAACCATCGACAACGGCAAGCCGCTGCGCGAGACGATGGCGGCCGACCTGCCGCTCGCGGTCGACCACTTCCGCTATTTCGCGGGCTGCATCCGCGCGCAGGAAGGCGGCATTTCCGAGATCGACGACAACACCGTCGCGTATCACTTCCACGAGCCGCTCGGCGTCGTCGGCCAGATCATCCCGTGGAACTTCCCGCTGCTGATGGCCGCATGGAAGCTCGCGCCGGCGCTCGCGGCCGGCTGCTGCGTCGTGATGAAGCCGGCCGAGCAGACGCCCGCGTCGGTGCTCGTGCTGATGGAGCTGATCGGCGACCTGTTCCCGGCCGGCACGATCAACATCGTGAACGGCTTCGGCAAGGAAGCGGGCGAGGCGCTCGCGACCAGCAAGCGGATCGCGAAGATCGCGTTCACCGGCTCGACGCCGGTCGGCAAGCACATCCTGCGCGCGGCGGCCGACAGCCTGATCCCGTCGACGGTCGAACTGGGCGGCAAGAGCCCGAACATCTTCTTCGCCGACGTGCTCGACCAGGACGATGCGTTCCTCGACAAGGCGCTCGAAGGGCTCGCGATGTTCGCGCTGAACCAGGGCGAAGTGTGCACGTGCCCGTCGCGCATCCTGATCCAGGAATCGATCTACGAGAAATTCATCGAGAAGGCCGTCGCGCGCGTCGAGCGCATCAAGGCCGGCCACCCGCTCGACCTGCAGACGATGATCGGCGCGCAGGCGTCGCAGCAGCAGCTCGACAAGATCCTGTCGTACATCGACATCGGCCGCGGCGAAGGCGCGCAATGCCTGACGGGCGGCGAGCGCACGGCGCCGGCGGCGGAACTCGGCACGGGCTACTACGTGAAGCCGACGATGCTGCTCGGCAACAACAAGATGCGCGTGTTCCAGGAAGAGATCTTCGGGCCGGTCGCGTCGGTGATGACGTTCAAGGACGAGGCGGACGCGATCGAACTCGCGAACGACACGTTCTACGGGCTCGGCGCGGGTGTGTGGACGCGCAACGGCACGCGTGCGTACCGGATGGGCCGCGAGGTCGAGGCCGGTCGCGTGTGGACCAACTGCTACCACCTGTATCCCGCGCATGCGGCGTTCGGCGGCTACAAGCAGTCGGGGATCGGCCGCGAGACGCACAAGATGGCGCTGTCGAACTATCAGCAGACGAAGTGCCTGCTGGTCAGCTACCAGGCCGAGGCGCTCGGGTTCTTCTGACCGGGTCGTCAACGCAGTGGCAAAGCGCCGGGAGCGGCCGGTCGGCGGAGCAGCGCCGGCCGGTACGACAGCCGGGGTTCGATGGTGGTGTGCGTCGCGCGCGGGTTGCGTTCAACGTTTGATGGCCGGGTGACGTTTGCCCGTCCGTCGAGCGGTGCGCATGCAGGTGCGATGCGCCGGCCATCGGCCCATCCGTTCTCCCGGTACTTCGCCATTTTCGACTTCGACAACCGATCTCTGGCGCCGGCCGTGCATCGTCGCGGTCGGCGCCGGAAACGATACCGGCAGTCGCGCGCTCGCGGCGGCACGGTGTGCCGATGCGTGCAACGAAAACCAGCATGGCCGAACCGCCCCGATCCTTTCCGCGTCACCCCGTGTTCCACGCGGGTGAACTCGACGCGCAGCACCGCTTCGGCGTCGCCGACGAAGCCGAGCGGATGAGCGATGTCGTCACGACGCGCGTGAGCATCGGCGTGCGGCAGTTCGTCGAATCGCAGCCGTTCATGTTCGTCGGCACCGCATGTGGCTCGCGCACATCCGTGACCTGCGACATCGTGCCGAGCATGCGTGATGCGGACGGCGATCTGCTGCCGGTCGTCCGCGTGATCGACACGAAGACGCTGCGGTTCGCGTTGCCCGCTCTCGGCGACGGCGGCCGGATCGACGCCGCATTGTGCGACGGCAGCGGTGTCGGGTTGCTGTTCGTCGACTTCGTGCGCGGCATCCGGTACCGGATCAACGGCCGCGCCACGCTGCGTGCCGATTTGCCCGAAGCGGACGCGGCACCGTGGCCGGCAGGAAGCGCGATCGTCGAGCTGGCGGTCGCTCAGGCGTATGGCAATTGCGGCACGCGGGTCGTACGGCTGAAGCCGGCCTGGTAGCGGTATTCGGTGGCCGGCAGCGGTTGATATGCGCGGTCGCAGCGCGGATCGCACCGGCGGCGTGCGCGGCACGCCGCCTTCGGGTGCGCCCGTATCGCGCGCGCCGGCCGGATAGCGTGGAATGACGGGTTGTTCGCCGGGCCATGCGGTTCGGCACGGGACTTGCGTGACACGCGCGGTTCCGGGCAGGTGAGGGAGGACACGATGGACCAACACGTGGCGTGTAGCGAAGAACCGACGGCCGAGGACACGCGGCGCAACGCGCAGGGCGACGATGCGCTGGCCGGGCAGGCGGTCGTCAGCGTCGCGCATGACGCCGACGAGCAGGCGCGCAACCTGATCGGCTGGCGGCAGACCTACGACCAGCTCGCGGCCGGCCGCTTCGTCGGCACGCTGACCGAGCTGCCGCTCGACACGATGAAGCTGTTCCGGGAATCGACGAGCCACCTGCTGCGCCAGGCGTGCGAGGTGCGCGGCGATGCGTACTGGTTCGGCATCCCGGTCGTGAGCGACGGCACCGCGCGTGTCGATGCGTGCCGCATCGGGCCCGGCGCGCTCGCGTTCCGGCCCGGCAACGTCGAATTTGAACTGGTGACGCCCGCGCAATTCTCGATCTACGGCGTCGTCGTGCGCGGCGACGTGCTGCGCCGCTATGCAGAGGAGGTCGAACGCCGTGCGCTCGACGAGCGGCTGTTCACGCAGCGCGTGATGCAGGTCGGCGATGCGCGGCTCGGGCACCTGTGTGCGCTGCTCGGCCGCCGGCTCGACGGGGCGGTGGCGATGGCCGGCCCGCTGGCGGACACGCAGCGCGACGACCTGCAGGCCGAGGTGCTGGCCGCGCTGTTCGATGTGTGCGCGCAACCGGCCGACGACGATACCGGCCGGGCGCCGTCGATGCGCCGCTGGATCGTCGAACAGGCACGTGACTACGTGCTCGCGCACCGCACGCGCCCGGTCGGCGTGCCCGAGCTGTGCGAGCAGTTGCACGTGAGCCGCCGCACGCTGCAGTACTGCTTCCAGGACGTGCTCGGCATGGCGCCCGCCACCTACCTGCGCACGCTGCGGCTGAACGGGGCGCGGCGCGACCTGTGCGGTCGCGCGGCCGGGTCGGTGCAGGACGTGGCGGAGGCGTGGGGCTTCTGGCATCTCAGCCAGTTCGCGACCGATTACCGGCGGCTGTTCGGCAAGCGGCCGTCGGAGACGCTGCGCGAGCGCGCGGTGATGGTGGCGGTGGGGTGAGCGCGCGGGCTGCAGTCGGAGCGAGTCCGGCTCAGGTGCGGGCCTCGGCGCAGGCGTAGGCTCAGGCTCAGGCTCAGGCTCAGGCTCAGGCGGTGCGGTCACGCTACTGCGCCTTCGGCCACGCGGTGGGTGCTCGCGTCCGGTTTTCCTATGCGGCGGTCGCCGCGACTTTGCGCGGCGCGGGCCAGGCCAGCGCGTTCCAGTCGATTGCCCGGTAAGCGGCTTCGACCGCCGCGAGATCGGCCGGTCGCTCGCTGCGATGCAGCCCGCGCAATTCGGCCGGCACGTCGAGCGCGACCGGCACGCAATGCGGATAGTCGCGCACACGCAGCGCCGGCCCGATCGTCGTGAAGCACCCGAGCGTCGGCACGTCGAAACCGTCGGCGAGATGCAGCGCGGCCGTGTCGGGCGCGAACAGCAGGCTGGCGCCCTTGACCCATGCGATGAACCGGGCCGTATCGCCGGCCGCATCGGCGCTCACGTCGACATACGCGGGATGCGCGACGGGCCCGAACCCGGCCACCGGCAATCCGTAGCGCAGGGCGAGCTGTTCGACGAACGTTGCCCGGAGCGCAGGCGGCACGCTGCGCAAGGCGGTGCTCGCATTCGGGCAGAACAGCACATACGGACGCTGCCATTGCGCAGGCAATGCCGGCAACGGCAGCCGCGCGAGCCAGCGGTTGCGCTTGGCCGATGCCGGCACCGATGCGGGTTCCACGCCGAGCGCATCCAGGAAGAAATCGATCATCGGCAGCCGCGCGAACGCGGGCCAGTACAGGTGATTGCCGACGTCGATGCACGGTGCATCCACCGGCAGCGCGTCGGCGGGGTAGGGCAGCGCGCGCGACGGCGCGACGATGTCGGCCGCGAGCGCATACAGCGTGTCGACGTAGCGCGGCGCGCGGGCCGGCCGGTACAGCGTGAAGCGCAGGCCCGGGTGCGCGGCGCGCAGCGCGGCGAGGGCGGTGAGCCCGATCACCGAATCGCCGAGCGTGACACCCATCCCGTTGATCACGTGCACCTGCCGTGCGCCGCCATAGTCGAGCCGGAACGGCCGGTGCGCGGCGTGCAGCAGGCCGCGCGCGGGCGCGGCCGGCACGTGGCCGGCGGCACGCGCGCCGCCGTGCTCGAGGTCGTAAGGCGCGACGAGCGTGCCGTCCGGTGCGAGCAGCGTGCCGGGGAGCGCGAGCGCGTCGTCGTGCGACAGCGCGACGGCAGGCGGCGCGGCATGCGTGTCCACTGTCATCCGCCGCGCGCGCGGCGGCCCTGTTCGCGGATCTGTTCGAGGGTCGCGGCCGGCGTGCTGGCGTCCTGCGGAATGCGGATCTCGATCAGCGCGGGCAGCCCGCAGGTCAGTGCGCGTTCGAGCGCGGGCGCGAAATCGGCGGTGCGCTCGACGGTCTCGCCATGCGCGCCGAACGCGCGCGCATACGCGGCGAAATCGGGATTCGTGAGCCCCGTGCCGTGCACGCGGCCCGGGTAGTTGCGCTCCTGATGCATGCGGATCGTGCCGAAATGCCCGTTGTTGACGACGATCGCGACGATGTTCAGCCCGTACTGCATCGCGGTCGCGAGCTCGTTGCCGGCCATCATGAAGCAGCCGTCGCCCGCAAGCGCGACGACGGCGCGCGACGGATACAGCGACTTCGCGGCGAGCGCGGCCGGCAGCCCGTAGCCCATCGCGCCGCTGGTCGGTGCGAGCTGCGAGCGGAAATGCCGGTACGCGAAGTGGCGATGCAGCCAGATCGCATAGTTGCCGGCGCCGTTGGTGAGGATCGCGTCGTGCGGCAGGCGCTCGCGCAACTGCACCATCACGTCGCCGAGCTGGACGTCGCCGGGCATCGGCAGCGGCGCATGCCATTCGCGATACGCGCGATGCGCATCGGCAGCTGCGCCGGCCCATGCCGGACGTTCGGGCGGCTCGAGCGCGGCGAGCGGCGCGGCGATCTCGGGCATCCCGGACACGATCGGCAGGTCGGCCGCATACACACGGCCGAGCTCGTCCGCGCCCTGGTGCACGTGGACCAGCGTCTGGCGTGTCTTCGGGATGTCGAGCAGCGTGTAGCCGCCGGTCGTCGCTTCGCCGAGGCGCGGCCCGATCACGAGCAGCAGGTCGGCGTCGCGGATGCGCTTCGCGAGCGCGGGGTTGATCCCGAGCCCGACGTCGCCCGCGTAGTTCGGGTGTGCGTTGTCGATCGTGTCCTGGTAGCGGAACGCACAGGCCACCGGCAACTGCCAGCGCTCGACGAAGGTGCGCAGGTTCGCGCACGCTTCGGGCGTCCAGCCGCTGCCGCCGACGATCGCGAACGGTCGCTCCGCACGCGCGAGCCGCTCGCGCAGCTCGTCGATCTGCGCGGCCGACGGCGCGGCCGCGACGCGTTTCGCGGCCGGCACGACGGGCTGCGGCGCGCATGCTTCGGACAGCACGTCCTCCGGCAGCGCGAGCACGACCGGGCCGGGCCGGCCGGACGTCGCGACGTGGAATGCATGGCTCAGGTATTCGGGAATGCGGCGCGGGTCGTCGATCTGCGCGACCCATTTCGCCATCTGGCCGAACATCCGCCGGTAGTCGATTTCCTGGAAGGCTTCGCGGTCGAGGTGCTCGCGCGCGCACTGGCCGACGAACAGGATCATCGGCGTCGAATCCTGGAACGCGGTGTGCACGCCGATCGACGCATGGGTCGCGCCGGGCCCGCGCGTGACGAACGCGATGCCGGGGTGGCCGGTCAGCTTGCCGACCGCCTCGGCCATGTTCGCGGCGGCCGCCTCGTGGCGGCAGACGACCGTCTGGATACGCGCGGTGTCGTCCGCCAGCGCATCGAGTACGGCGAGGAAGCTCTCGCCCGGCACGCAGAACACGCGTTCGACGTGATTGGCGAGCAACGCATCGACGAGCAGTCGCGCGCCGGTGGTGGCGGGCTGCTCGAGATCCTTGGAATGCGACATGGGCTGCCGTCTCCCTGGGTAGCGGGACGTACAGCTTACGCCTGTCGGCGGGGCGCCGGTGCGCCGGCCGGTGAAAAGTGTCGGAACGGGGTGGGCGGGCGGCAGGGAACATGGATCGAACATTTCGGGTCCGATACGCATGCATACCATTCATCCATTCAGAATCGGCGATTCCTGGGCCGTGTCGATTCCCGACGAACTGGCCTATGAATGCGACGATATCGCACTCGAAATCGAGCGTGTCGGCGACGAGCTTCGTATTCGACCGGCAAGACGACCGTTATCCGGCGTGCTGGCAAAATTCGCGCAATTCGACGCAGGGATGACGGTGGAAAGACTCGACGAACACGGGCAGGGCGAGCGCGAGCCTCTTTGAAGCTGCGCCCGCCCGCCCGCCATCATTACCTCAACACTCGACGATATTCACCGCGAGCCCGCCGCGCGACGTTTCCTTGTACTTCGTCTTCATGTCGGCACCCGTCTCGCGCATCGTCTTGATCACAGAGTCGAGCGACACGTAGTGTGAGCCGTCGCCGCGCAGCGCCATGCGCGCCGCGTTGACGGCCTTCACCGATGCCATCGCGTTGCGCTCGATGCACGGAATCTGCACCATCCCGCCGACCGGGTCGCAGGTCAGGCCGAGGTTGTGTTCCATCCCGATTTCGGCCGCGTTTTCGACCTGGTGCGGCGTGCCGCCGAGCACGGCCGCGAGCGCGCCGGCCGCCATCGAGCATGCGACGCCCACTTCGCCCTGGCAGCCGACTTCTGCGCCCGAGATCGACGCATTCAGCTTGTAAAGAATGCCGATCGCGGCGGCCGTGAGCAGGAAGTCGATCACGCCTTGCTCGTTCGCGCCCGGCGTGAAGCGCGTGTAGTAGTGCAGCACGGCCGGGATGATGCCGGCCGCACCGTTGGTCGGCGCGGTGACGACGCGGCCGCCGGCCGCGTTTTCCTCGTTGACCGCGATCGCGTACAGGTTGATCCAGTCGATCATCGACAGCGGATCCTGCAGCGCGCGCTCCGGGCTGCCCGTCAGCGTGCGGTACAGCTGCGGCGCGCGGCGCTTGACCTGGAACGGGCCGGGCAGGTTGCCGTCGGCATCGGGGTTGCCGATCCCGCAGCCGCGCGACACGCACGACTGCATCACGGCCCAGATCTTCAGCAGCCCGTCGCGCGTCTGTTCCTCGGTGTGCCACGCGCGCTCGTTTTCCCACATCAGCTGCGCGATCGACTTGCCGGTCGACTCGGTCAGCGCGAGCAGCTCGGCGCCGCTGCGGAACGGGTGCGTCATCTGCTCGGCCGCGCTCAGCACCTTCGTATTCGGCGCGCCGGCCGTCACGACGAAGCCGCCGCCGACCGACAGGTAGGTGCGCTCGACCAGTACCGCGCCGTTCGCGTCGGATGCGCGCAGTTTCATCCCGTTCGGATGCTCGGGCAGCGCCTGGCGGTAGAACGCGATGTTCTCTTTCAGCACGAACGGCACCGGATGCGTGCCGAGCAGCGCGAGCTTCTTCGATTTGCGGATGTCTTCCAGGCGCGCGTCGATGGTTTCGGGATCGACGGTGTCGGGCGCGTCGCCGAGCAGGCCGAGCATCACGCCGCGGTCGGTGCCGTGGCCCTTGCCGGTGGCGCCGAGCGAGCCGTACAGCTCGACCTTCACGTGGGCGGTTGCATCGAGCATCCCGTCGCGCTCGAGGCCCTGGACGAACATCAGCGCCGCGCGCATCGGTCCGACCGTATGCGAACTGGACGGGCCGATGCCGATCTTGAAGAGGTCAAAGACGCTGACTGCCATTTCGATTCCTGCCTTGCTTTAAGAGTAGTGCTAGCGCGCCTGCAATGGCAGGCACGCGGCGAGCCATGCGGGCGGCGTTGGGGATAGTTGCTGCGCGACGCGGGCATAGCGCCCGTCGAGCCGCGCGGCCAGATGAAAGAGTTCGGTGGCGTTTTTCGGGTCCCACTGCCCCGTGTAGCCCGGCAGGCCGGCTTCGCGGCGCTTCGCGTCGAACGGCACCGGCGAATTCACGAATTCCTCGTGCGTTTTCTCGCCGAGCGCGTACGGCACGAGCCAGTCGAGCGCGGCGGCGAGCGTCGCGCCGTTCGCGCCGCGCTCGCGCAGCCAGTTGCGGTTGAAGCGGCGCGCGGCGAGCGCGGCCGTCACCAGCGGCTGCAGGTCGTAGACCGCGTAGTGCAGCGCATCGCGTTCCTCGAAGTCCCACGTCTTGCCGTCCGGGCCGATGTTGTCGGCGAGATGCTCGACGAACAGCCGCTGCGCGGCGTTCATCATCCTGCGATCGCCGAGCGTGAACGCGGACAGCGCGATCAGCTTGATCCGGTGGCTCTGCCAGTTGTTGCGCCACGTACCGGTAAGCGGGCGCTTCTGCGCGTCGATCTGCGCGACATAGCCGGCGCCGAGCTTCGCGATGAACGCGGACGTCGCGTTGCGGGTCTTCACCGGCAGCGCGCTTGCCGTCATGTCGTACGCGACGATCAGGCTCTCGAAGCGCGTTTCGTCGATCGGGTTGAAGCTCGGCTGGTAGGTCGCGACCCACGCGGACAGGAAGCGGTCGACGAGCTGCAGGTAGCGCGGTGCGTTCGTCACGCGCCACGCGAGCGCGGCATCGCGCATCAGGTCGAGATCCTTCAGCGCGGCGGCACTCTGGTCGTAGATGCCTTCGTGCGGCAGCGTGCCCTCGGTATGCACGCGCGCCAT
This sequence comes from Burkholderia crassaminum, assembly GCF_964265005.1. NCBI lineage: Bacteria > Pseudomonadati > Pseudomonadota > Betaproteobacteria > Burkholderiales > Burkholderiaceae > Burkholderia > Burkholderia crassaminum. The sequence goes on from NZ_OZ183799.1 coordinate 177,379, forward strand.
CGCCTTCGGCTGCTCGCCGATGCGTGCGTCGACGCTGCGGATCAGCGCCTGCACGCCCGGCTCGGCCTGCGTCGTCTCGCTCGCCTGCAGTGCCGGCGCCGCGCAGAAATTCATCGCCGCGCGCGCGCTGCCGGACGCGCCGAGGCCGGCAGCGGCCAACGACAGCGACGCGACGAGCATCGGCACGAAGCGGCGCGTGCGCGGCCGCCTTTGCATTGCACCATGGCCCGGAAACATCGGACGCACCATGCGGAACTCCTTCATTGGCTGGATCGCGTGTGATGTTAGCCGGATTGGCGGACGAACGTGAACCGGTTCGAGCGGCGAACAAAAAAACCGCACGCAACACGGAGTTGCGTGCGGTGCGGTCACCATCGGGCGGCTCCTGGCCTGGCGCGCGTTATGCGTATTCCGACATCGGTACGCACGAGCAGAACAGGTTGCGGTCGCCGTAGACGTTGTCCGCGCGGCCGACCGGCGGCCAGTACTTGTTCGTGCCGAGCGACGCGACCGGGTACGCGGCCTGCTCGCGCGAGTACGCGTGCGGCCATTCGTTCGCGGTGACGACGGCCGCCGTGTGCGGTGCGTGACGCAGCGGGTTGTCCTCGCGGTCGGCGCGGCCTTCCTCGACCGCACGGATTTCGTCGCGGATCGCGATCATCGCGGCGATGAAGCGGTCGAGTTCTTCCTGCGATTCCGATTCGGTCGGCTCGACCATCAGCGTGCCCGGCACCGGGAAGCTCATCGTCGGCGCGTGGAAGCCGTAGTCCATCAGGCGCTTCGCGACGTCGTCGACGCTGATGCCGCTCGATTCCTTGATCGGACGCAGGTCGAGAATGCACTCGTGCGCCACCAGCCCGCCCGGGCCCGAATACAGCACCGGGTAGTGCGGCGCGAGGCGCTTCGCGATGTAGTTCGCGTTGAGGATCGCGGTTTCCGTCGCGGCGGTCAGGTTCTTCGCGCCCATCATCGCGATGTACATCCACGAGATCGGCAGGATCGACGCCGAGCCGTACGGGGCAGCCGATACCGCGCCGATGCCGCTTTCGTCGCGCGCGTAGCCGGTCGAACGCTGGTTAGGCAGGAACTTCGCGAGGTGCGCACCGACGGCGACCGGGCCGACGCCCGGGCCGCCGCCGCCGTGCGGGATGCAGAAGGTCTTGTGCAGGTTCAGGTGCGACACGTCGCCGCCGAACTGGCCCGGCGCGGTCAGGCCGACCATCGCGTTCATGTTCGCGCCGTCGACGTACACCTGGCCGCCGTGCGCATGGACGATCTCGCAGATCTCGCGGACGTTCTGCTCGAACACGCCGTGCGTCGACGGATACGTGATCATGATCGCCGCGAGGTCCTTCGCGTGCTCGTCGGCCTTCGCCTTGAGGTCGGCGATGTCGACGTTGCCCTGCGCGTCGCATGCAACGACCACGACCTTCATGCCGGCCATGTGTGCGGATGCCGGGTTCGTGCCGTGTGCCGATGCCGGGATCAGGCACACGTCGCGGTGGGCTTCGCCGCGCGAGGCGTGGTACGCGTGGATGATCAGCAGGCCCGCGTACTCGCCCTGCGAGCCCGCGTTCGGCTGCAGCGACACGGCCGCGTAGCCGGTGGCCGCGACGAGCATCTGCTCGAGCTGGTCGATCATCTCGCGGTAGCCGACGGTCTGCTCGGCCGGTGCGAACGGGTGGATGCCGCCGAACTCGGGCCACGTGACCGGCAGCATTTCCGACGTCGCGTTCAGCTTCATCGTGCACGAGCCGAGCGGGATCATCGAGCGGTCGAGCGCGAGATCCTTGTCCGACAGGCTGCGCAGGTAGCGCAGCATTTCGGTTTCGGAATGGTGGCGGTTGAACACGTGGTGCGTCAGGTACGCGCTCGTGCGCTCGAGGCCGGCCGGCAGCGCGGCAACGCCGGCGAGGCCTGCGTCGAGGGCTTCGACGGCCGGCGCGGTGCCGCCCGCGGCTTGCGCGAACACGGCGAGGAGATCGGCGAGATCGTCGCGCGTCGTCGTTTCGTCGACCGACACGCCGACTTGCGTGTCGCTCACGCGGCGCAGGTTGATGCGCTTGGCTTTCGCGTATTCGTGAACCTGCGCGGTGCGCGCGCCGGTGTCGATCGTCAGCGTGTCGAAGAACGTGTCGTTGACGGTCGCGAAGCCGAGCTGCTTCACGCCGGCGGCCAGCAGCGCCGCGATGCGATTCACGCGCAGCGCGATCGTCTTCAGGCCGTGCGGGCCGTGGTAGACCGCGTACATGCTGGCCATGATCGCGAGCAGCGCCTGTGCGGTACACACGTTCGACGTCGCCTTTTCGCGGCGGATGTGCTGTTCGCGCGTCTGCAGCGCGAGGCGCAGCGCGGGCTTGCCCTGCGCGTCGACCGTCACGCCGACGAGGCGGCCCGGCATCTGGCGCTTGAATTCGTCACGCACCGCGAGATACGCGGCGTGCGGGCCGCCGAAGCCCATCGGCACGCCGAAGCGCTGCGTGTTGCCGATCGCGACGTCCGCGCCCCAGTCGCCGGGCGGCGTCAGCACGGTCAGCGCGAGCAGGTCGGCCGCGACGACCACGTGGCCGCCGGCCGCGTGGATCGCTTCGGTGAGCGCGCGGTAGTCGCGCACGTCGCCGTTTACGCCCGGGTACTGCAGCAGCACGCCGAATGCATTCGATTGGGCGGCGTCGGCGGCCGGGCCCGTCTTGACCTCGATGCCGACCGGCAGCGCGCGCGTGCGGATCACTTCGAGCGTTTGCGGCAGCACGTCGTCGGCGACGTAGAACACGTTCGACGCCGGCTTGCCGGTGCGCTGCAGCAGCGTCATCGCTTCGGCCGCGGCGGTGGCTTCATCGAGCAGCGACGCGTTCGAGATCGCGAGGCCCGTGAGGTCGGCGACCATCTGCTGGAAGTTCAGGAGCGCCTCGAGGCGGCCCTGGGAAATTTCGGGCTGGTACGGCGTGTAGGCCGTGTACCACGCCGGGTTTTCGAGCACGTTGCGCAGGATGACGGCCGGCGTGTGCGTGTCGTGGTAACCCTGACCGATATACGAGCGGAACACCTGGTTCTTGTCCGCGAGAACCCGCAGCGCGGCGAGGGCTTCGGCCTCGCTCTTCGGCTGCGCGAACGGGCCGAGCGGCAGCGTTTCGGCGCGGCGGATCGAGGCCGGGATCACGGCGTCCATCAGGGCGGCGCGCGACGCGAAGCCGAGCGTGTCGAGCATGGCCTGCTGGCTGGCGGCGTCGGGGCCGATGTGGCGTTCGGCGAACGCGTCGTGCGTTTCGAGCGCGGCGAGCGAGAGGGGCGTGCGGTTCATCAGGCGGTCCGGGTGTTCGAGCTTCATGGCGTGACTCTGGTCCCGCGCGAGCCGGCTGGCTGGCCGGCCGCGCGCAGTTCGGGTAAGGGAATTAGTCGATCAGCTTGCTGTAGGCGGCAGCGTCGAGCAGGCTGTCGGTCGATGCACCGGCCGCCAGCTTGATCTTGAACAGCCACGTGTCGTACGCGTCGCTGTTCACCTCTTCCGGCGTGTCGACTGCGTCCGCGTTGATCGCGACCACCTCGCCCGACACCGGCGAATAGATGTCCGACGCGGCTTTCACGGATTCGACGACGCCGATCGCGTCGCCTGCCTTCACCTGCTTGCCGACGGGCGGCAGTTCGAGGAAGACGATGTCGCCGAGCGTGTTCTGCGCGTGATCGGTGATGCCGATCGTCAGCGTGCCGTCGGCTTCAGTGCGGATCCACTCGTGTTCGTCGGTGTACTTCAGATCGGCCGGGACGTTGCTCATCGGATGCTCCTGATAAAAGGGTTTGTTCGTTCTGTTGGCGCGCCGCCGGGGCGCGCCGGGTGTGGTGTTGCGCCGGGCGCCATCTCCCGGCTTCCCGGGAGGCGGGCCTCCCGGCCGTTACGCAGCGAGGACCTTGCCGTTGCGCACGAACGGCAGTTTTACCACGCGCGCGGGAAGATTCTTGTCTCGAATTTGCACCTGGACCATGTCGCCGATCTGGACGGCCGCCGGCACGCGTGCGAACGCGATCGATTCCTGCATCGACGGCGAGAACGTGCCGCTCGTGATCTCGCCTTCGCCGTGCGGCGTGACGACCTTCTGGTGCGCGCGCAGCACGCCGCCCGCCTTGCCGTTTTCCTTCTGCAGGATCAGGCCGACGAACGCGGCGCGGGTGCCGTTTGCTTCCAGTGCGGCGCGGCCGACGAACTCGCGCGGCGCGGCGAGGTCGACCGTCCATGCGAGGCCCGCGTCGAGCGGGGAGACGGTGTCGTCCATGTCCTGGCCGTACAGGTTCATGCCGGCCTCGAGGCGCAGCGTGTCGCGCGCGCCGAGCCCGCACGGGCGCACGCCGTTTTGCTGCAGCGCGTTCCACAGCGCTTCGACGTGCACGGCCGGGACGATGATTTCGAAGCCGTCTTCACCGGTATAGCCGGTGCGTGCGACGGTGAGATCGCCGAACGGCGTGCCGGCGACCTGCGCGGCGTTGAACGGCTTCAGCTCGCTGGTGGCGGCGCGCGCGGCGGGCACCGTCGTCCAGGCCTTTTCGCGGGCGTTCGGGCCTTGAACGGCGACGATCGCGAAATCGCGGCGCGGCGTGATCGTGACGCCGTAGCCGCCTTGCTCGTTCAGCTGGTTGAACCACGCGATGTCTTTCTCGGCCGTGCCGGCGTTGACGACGACGCGGAAGAATTCTTCGGTGAAGTAGTAGACGATCAGGTCGTCGATGACGCCGCCCTGCGGATTGAGCAGGCACGAGTAGAGTGCCTTGCCGGGCGTCTTGAGCTTGCCGACGTTGTTCGCGATCGCATGCTCGAAGAACGCGCGCACGCGGCTGCCGGTGAAATCGACCACGCACATGTGCGACACGTCGAACATGCCGGCGTCGGTGCGCACGGCTTCATGTTCTTCGATCTGCGAGCCGTAGTTGACGGGCATGTCCCAGCCGCCGAAGTCGACCATGCGGGCATTGAGCGCGCGGTGCGCGGCGTTGAGCGGGGTGTGATTCAGTGCAGTCATCGAGGCCTCAGGCAAGGCGCTTGCGCGCGGATCAGAACGGCCATGTGCCGACCACCGCGGCCGACGGCCTGCGAGCGATCCGGTACATGCCCCTCTGTCCTCGATACCTGAGAGATTGCGCTGCCGGCAAAGCCTGGCGAACGCGCGCCCCTTCGGTGGGCAGCTTGCCCGCGCAGCCTATGCGCTGCGGGCTACTGCCGCTCTCCAGAGTGCGGGGAGAGTGTGGCCCGCGCGATGCGCGGACGGGATTCCCCGACGCGGTCGGTCCTTTTGCCTGAGAGTTTGCGGGTGTGCCCCTTCGGCGGCGCAACCGGGCTGAAACAGCACGGTTACACGCTCTCCCGACGCGTGCGGGCGACTGTACGCGAGCGGGTGGGCCTTGTCAATTTGAGCAAAAGAATGTCGCTTCGCGACAAGCGACTACAAGCGGCGGCAGCCGGTGCCGCCGCTTTTTCCGCTCCGGCGGGCGCCGGTGCGTTACTCGCCGATCGCGCGCGCGGCTGTGTCGAGTTCCTGGTTCAGCACGCGCTGCTCGTCGCCGGACAGACCGCCGCTATGTTGCGCGGACATGTCGTTCGCTTCCTGGCGGATCACGTCGAGCCGGTGGTGAAGCTGCGCGCCGTACGGCGGCGGGTAGTAGCCGCCGTTCACGCGTGCATCGATGCGGCGGTGCAGGTTGTCGATCCGGCCCTGGATCTGCTGCATCCGCTCGTTCGCGACGACCTGCGGGTTCGGCCGCGGCGGGGGGGCCGGGCGGACCGGCTGCTGCGGCTGCACGATACAGGCCGCAAGCGAGGAAACCAGGACGCAGCACGCAGCTGCGCGAATCAACCGTTGCATCAACATTCTCCAGACGGATTGGTGTCGGATCGACTTTTTTGAGAAACGCATCAGACCGGTCGGACGCTGACTTTCGTTCCCCCGGCATTTGTAACCGAATGTTCCTGTAATCGAATCCGCCGGGCCAGCCGCGCGCGTGCCGGCCGGCCGCGACCGGTACGCGTGCGGTGTCAGATCGCGCGGCGCACGAACGGCAGCCGGCGGCCGTCGTGCTCGCTCTGCGCGGCGAGCTCGATGATCGTCATCACGTCGACGGCGTCCTGCGCGGTGACGGGGAACGGCGCACCGTCGCGGATCGACGCGGCGAGCGCGCGGTAGAACTCCGCGTACTGGCCGTCGAGTGTCGGCACCGGGCGCTCGACCTCGACCTCGCCGTCGAGTACGCGCAGCAGGCCGGGCGGGTTGCCGCCGCCGAATTCGACGTCGTCCGCGGTGAGGCCGGCCTTGAGCTGGTCCTCCTGCGTGTCGAGCCCGAACTTCTGGTAGCTGCCGCCTGTGCCGTGCAGCGTGAAGCGCGCGGGTTCGATCGCCGAGAGCGCGCTCGCATGCAGCGCGACGTCCTTGTCCGGATAGCCGAGCTGCAGATGCACGAAATCGGGCGCCGTGCCATGGTCTCGGCGCGTCTTGACGGTCGCGCTCACCGTATCCGGCAGGCCGAACAGCGCGAGCGCCTGGTCAATCAGGTGCGGGCCGAGGTCGAGCAGCAGGCCGCCGCCGCGGGCCGGCTCCTCGCGCCAGCGTGTGCGCGGCGTCGGGCGGAAGCGGTCGAAGTGCGACGCGAAATAGGTGAGGCGGCCGAGTTCGCCCGATTTGACGATGTCGCGCACGGTGAGGAAATCGCCGTCCCAGCGGCGATTGTGGAACGGCGCGAACAGCCGGCTGCGTGCGTTCGCGAGCCGGGCGAGCGCGAGCGCCTCGTCGGCGGTGAGCGTGACGGGCTTGTCGACGACCACGTGGCGGCCGGCTTCGAGCACCTGGCGCGCGAGCGCGAAGTGCGTGTCGTTCGGCGTGGCGATCACCACGCATTCGATGTCGTCGAGGCCGAGCAGCGTGTCGAGATCGGGGACGACGCGCGCGCCCGGATACGCAGCCTGCGCGCGATCGGGCTGCCCCGTCGCGATCGCGGCGACTTCAGTGCGGCCGCTCGTGGCGATCACGGGCGCGTGGAACGTCGCGCCGGCGAATCCGAAACCCATCAAACCAATCCTGAGCAATGACGACATGGCAATCCCTGGCTGCGAAGGAAACTAAAGGATGGTGCGCCGAGACGGCGCGAAGACGACCGGCTATTTTGGCATGGCGCCGCCGCTTGTACTGGCGCGTTCCGGCGAAACGCGCGGCGCGACGCGGCGCTTGCGCAAGGAAAGCCGGCATTTTGCGCGGGCCCGCGTGCCGTACGTGCGGGCCCGCCCGGCTGCCCGTGCGGCGAACGTCCGGTGCAGGGCGCCGTGCCGCGTCATGCGGCTGCCCGCTGCAGCACGGCGGCGGCGACCTGCGCGGCCCACACGGCGCAGGCGGCTGCACCGGGATGGAAGCCGTCGGTGGCCATCAGGTGGCGCTCGAGCGGCAGCTCGACGCGCAGGAACGTGCAGTGCGGCTGCGCGGCGGCCCACCCGGCGAGCACCGTGTTGAGCCGCTTTGCACGCAGCCCGAGGTACCACGCGAGCGGCTGCGGCAGTGCCGGAAAGCGTTCCATCGGCGGCACCGCCGACAGGATCGCGTGCCCGACCCGGAAGCGCGCGGCGAGCAGCCGGACGAGCTCGGCCTGCTGCGCCTGCCAGCGGGCCGGCGGCACGCCGCCCGTCACGTCGTTGACGCCGAGCGACGTGACGGCCACGTCGAACGGCTCGGCCGGCTCGGCGGCGAGCCAGTCGACGAGCTCCTGTGTAGTGAGGCCCGTGCGCGCGAGCAGCTTCCAGCTCACGCGGTGGGTGGCCGCGAGCGCATTCGCCAGCTGGCCGGACAGCGCGTCGCGCTGCGTCGCGACGCCGACGCCCGCGGCGGCCGAATCGCCGACCACCAGCACGCGCAGCGGCGGGCCGTCTCCCGCCACGCCGTCGCGCGGGCCGGCCGCCTCGGGCAGCCGCGGCGTGACGCGGCGTACGTAGCGTCCCTGCGCGAACAGCAGCGGGCCAAGGGCGGCGGTGGCGAACGGGTATCCCATGATGTTGATCCGGTGGCGGTTCAGGCGGGCTCGCGCGGAGCGGCGCCGGGTGCGCATATTGTGGTCGATCGGTGCGCGAACGGGGCCGGATTGGCCGGACGGACAGGGGGCGCCCGCGGGATCCGCCCGCGCAGCCCCGCCCGGTGGCGCTCCCGAAAAGCGCGCCGCCGACGTGTTAACATGCGCGTCCTGCCCCGCGTGTCCGCCTGCTTCGCCAGCCCGTCGCGCACGGCATCCTCCCGGCGTTCCGCCGTCAACCGCAACACCATCCGCCATCATGTCCGCAGGCCTCAATCCCGCCCAGAACGAAGCGGTGCGCTACCTCGACGGTCCCTGTCTCGTGCTCGCCGGCGCGGGCAGCGGCAAGACCCGCGTGATCACGCAGAAGATCGCGCACTTGATCGAAGCGAAAGGCTTCGAGCCGCGCCACATCGCCGCCGTCACGTTCACGAACAAGGCGGCCGCCGAAATGCGCGAGCGCGTGGGGAAGCTGCTCGAGGGCAAGACGCTCACCACGCCCGGCAAGGAAGGCCGCAAGGTGCCCGTCAACCAGCTCACCGTTTGCACGTTCCACTCGCTGGGTGTGCAGATCCTGCGCCAGGAGGCCGAGCACGTCGGCCTGAAGCCGCAGTTCTCGATCATGGATTCGGACGACTGCTTCGGGATGATCCAGGAGCAGCTCGGCACGACCGACAAGGGCCTGATCCGCAAGGTCCAGAGCATCATTTCGCTGTGGAAGAACGGCCTGATCATGCCCGACGAGGCGATGGCGATCGCGGCCAACGAGGACGAGCACCAGGCCGCGCTGGTCTACCGCAACTACGTCGCGACGCTGCACGCGTACCAGGCGGTCGACTTCGACGACCTGATCCGCCTGCCCGCCGAGCTGTTCGCGAAGAACGAGCAGGTGCGCGACCGCTGGCAGAACAAGCTGCGCTACCTGCTGATCGACGAGTACCAGGACACCAACGCGTGCCAGTACGAGCTGCTGAAGCAGCTCGCGGGCCCGCGCGCCGCGTTCACGGCGGTCGGCGACGACGACCAGGCGATCTACGGCTGGCGAGGAGCGACGCTCGAGAACCTCGCGCAGCTCGGCAAGGATTTCCCGAAGCTGCACCTGGTCAAGCTCGAGCAGAACTACCGGTCGACGGTGCGAATCCTCACCGCCGCGAACAACGTGATCGCGAACAACCCGAAGCTGTTCGAGAAGAAGCTGTGGTCCGAGCACGGGATGGGCGATTCGATCACCGTCACGCCGTGCAACGACGAGGAGCACGAGGCCGAATCGGTCGTGTTCCGGCTGTCCGCGCACAAGTTCGAGCGGCGCGCGCAGTTCCGCGACTACGCGATCCTGTATCGCGGCAACTTCCAGGCGCGCATCTTCGAGCAGGTGCTGCGGCGCGAGCGGATTCCGTACGTGCTGTCGGGCGGCCAGTCGTTCTTCGACAAGGCCGAGATCAAGGACCTGTGCGCCTACCTGCGGCTGATCGCGAACGCCGACGACGATCCCGCGTTCATCCGCGCGGTCACGACGCCGCGCCGCGGGATCGGCAACACGACGCTCGAGGCGCTCGGCTCGTTCGCGGGCCAGGCGAAGGTGTCGCTGTTCGAGGCCGTGTACATGGGCGGCATCGAGGCGCGGCTGTCCGCGCGGCAGGTCGAGCCGCTCAGGATGTTCTGCGACTTCATCCAGCGCCTGACCGACCGCGCGGACAAGGAACCCGCAACCGTCGTGCTCGACGACATGATGGAGGCGATCCACTACGAGGCGTACCTGTACGACGCGTTCGACGAGCGCCAGGCGCAGTCGAAGTGGCAGAACGTGCTCGAATTCCTCGAATGGCTGAAGCGCAAGGGCACGAAGCCCGAGACGGCGGCTGTCGATGGTGAGGCCGAAGGCTTCCACAACGCGGACGGGCTCGCCGATACCGGCAAGAACCTGCTCGGCCTGATCCAGACCGTCGCGCTGATGTCGATGCTCGAGGGCAAGGACGAGGATCCGGACGCCGTGCGGCTGTCGACCGTCCATGCGTCGAAGGGGCTCGAGTATCCGCATGTGTTCCTGGTCGGCGTCGAGGAGGGCATCATGCCGCACCGCGGCGGCAGCGAGGACGACGGCCCGATCGACAACGAGCGGATCGAGGAGGAGCGCCGGCTGATGTACGTCGCGATCACGCGTGCGCAGCGCAGCCTGCACCTGAACTGGTGCAAGAAGCGCAAGCGGGCGCGCGAGACGGTCGTGTGCGAGCCGTCTCGCTTCATCCCGGAGATGGGGCTCGACGACGCGCCGCCGCCCACGCCGGAAGAGGCGCCGATGTCGCCGAAAGACCGGCTCGCGAGCCTGAAGGCGTTGCTGCAGAAGTGAGGCGGTGGCGCCGTCGGGCGCGCGGTGTTCCGACGATCCGACGATCAGGCGGCCGGGCAAAAACAAACCCCCGCGGTGCGCGTGCGCCGCGGGGGTTTTTTCTGGTCGGCGGAAGTATTACTTCGCCGAGTTGACCATGTAGTCGACGGCTGCCTTCACGTCAGCGTCCGACGCGCTCGACCCGCCCTTCGGCGGCATCGCGCCCTTGCCGTGCAGCGCGTAGTTGTAGACCGTGTCCATCGAGTCCTTCAGGCGCGGCGCCCAGTCTTCCTTGCTGCCGAACTTCGGTGCGCCGAGTACGCCTGCTCCGTGGCAGGCCACGCAGGTCGACGAGTACAGCGCCTTGCCGGCCGTTGCCGCATCGGCGCTGGCCGGTGCGGCCGCGGGTGCTTCGCCGGCCTTCGGGATTGCGGCGATCGCGGCCTGTGCGGCGGCGATCTGCGCGCTCGCGGCGTCGGCCGGGCCCGATGCGCCTGCCGCGCCGCTGGCGGGCTGCGCCGCGTTGGCGGCCGGTGCTGCCGGTTCGGGGAAGTTCGCGCCGTCGTTGTTCGCCATGTAGACGATCGCGCGGGCGATTTCATAGTCGCTGACGTCGTCGGGGCTCGTGCCGCCGCGCGGCGGCATCGCACCCTTGCCGGCGAGGGCCGTCTTCAGCAGCGTGTCGAAGCCTTGCGAAATGCGCGGCGCCCAATCGTCCTTGTTGCCGAACTTCGGTGCGCCGGCGGCGCCCGTGCCGTGGCAGGTCACGCACACGGCCTTGTAGACTTCCTCGCCGGTCTTGTACGTGCGGGGCGCGTTGGCGTCCTTCACTTCGACCTGCGCGAGCGGGGCGACACGCGCGGCGACCTGTTCGTCGGATAGTGCATCCGTGCCGGCGCCGGCGCGGAACGCATGGTTCGCATAATTGGCGAACAGGACGATCAGGATGATCGGAATCGCGAACGACGCGATGATGACGGCAATCAGCTGCCCGGGAGTTTTGACGGGAGATTCGTGGGGTGCTTCGCTCATGCTTGCCTCGTCTCCGTGAATAGGAATTGTGAGCGCGGTGCAACGGCAAAATGGCAGTCCAATGAAGCCCGGTCGATTATAGACGGAACGTTTACATCACGGCGAGCGGCGCGATGGCGCGTGTTTACCCGCACGCAGCGTGGTGCGGCGGCGATTCTGTGGGCAAGGTGGACGCGTCATGGGAAACCGGGTATCCTTGCCGTCTTGCCAATTGTGGGCGGCCTGTATATTGGGGTCGCTTCACTGTCACACGCGCCCGTAGCTCAATGGATAGAGTACTGCCCTCCGAAGGCAGGGGTTGCTGGTTCGATCCCAGCCGGGCGCGCCAAGTCTAGTCAGGTTCTCCGCAGTTTCCCCCGTTCGTCGTGCAATACCGTTGCAGCTGAATTGCAGCTGTCGCCGTCGTCGCTTCGACCGTCGGCGGCGCGACCCATTGCGCCAGATGATCGGCCGACAGGTACGCATAGCGCTGCACCATCTTCAAACGTTTCCCATTCGCCCAGCGCCTTCAACACTTGTAAGCGCGTGCCACGATGCACATGCCGCTCATGCGGCTGGCCCGTGGCGGGGCAGCTGACGCGTGCCAAGGCCGTCCAGGGGCCGGCGCGCAGTTATAGCCCCGCCCTACCTGCCCGCAAAAACGAGTAGTTTTTACGCCCGCATGCACTGGCCGCACCGGGCGGGCCATCACGGGCCGCGCGGCGATCGGCGGGGCGATTCTTCCATGCACTTTTATGCGCCCTGGTTATGCAGTCTCGGCGTTTTCGTGGCTCGCCGTCACCTGCCCGGCCAGAATGGGCTGCTCACATGGCGCCGGCGTCGTGCAGTAAGAGCCCGCCCGAGTGCGAGCCGACCGCGTGAGCGGCGGATGGGGATCTCCATCGTCCGTGTGAGCAACCGTGCGGTAGTGCACCCCTATCCGATCAACGTTGATCGAAGGGCGATCGGCGCCGGTGACGTCTGATGCAGGTCGAAAATCACCACTTCGTTGTAACCCCTCCGCAGCCACGGGGCAGGGCAGAAGAGCCGGAATTGCGGCCCTACGTTCCAATACCGCCCGAGGTTGTGCCCGTTGACCCATACGACGCCCTTGATCCAATCGCGCATGTCCAGGAATGTATCTCCGGCCGCATCAAGCATCAGCGTCGCCTTGTAGAACAGGCCGGGGCGCACGGGATCCGTGCAGCGCGGCTGCAGGGTCGCTATGTACTTTGCGTCCATTGGGAGCGCATAAGTTTCCCAGCCGCGGAGCGGGTGTTCACCCAGGCGAACAGTCGCCGTGATGCCCTTGCGGTCGATCAGGTCGTCGCCGTAGTTGACCCGGCCCATTCCTTCGACGAGCAGCTCGAGCGATTTCCCGCCGGTCGGCAGCGTGACGTCGTCGCCGTCGCGCACGACGCGCAGCCCGTCGGCGAGATAGCGCGGCATCTTCGGCCGTGCGATTGCGCCAACGTACGAGCCGTCGACAAACACTGTCGCGTAGTCGTGCACCCCCCGCGCGGCCAGCGACCCACCCGCGCGGCCCAGCTCGTCGTGCCGGTAGAGCACGAAACCGCTTTGCTGCCCGTGCGCCTCCATAGGCCTGGGTGCATCGGCGGTCGTGATTGCGGGAGGCAGGTTGTCCCACAATGACGCGTAAAGGTACGGATTCAGCGCGTAGTCGCCAGCAAGCTCAAGTGTCGATGGCGCGGCCGGCACGGCCGGCAGCGGATCTGGGAGGTGCGCCTGGATCAGTCCGCGGTACCGCGTGAAGTTTTCCGTTGCGCGGCCTTGCTCGTCGATTGGCGCGAAGTAGTCGTAGCTCGTGATATCTGGCTGATATTCGGCCGTCTCGTGGTCGAGATTCGCGCCGGCCGTGAAGCCGAAGCTCGTTCCGCCGTGGATCACGTAGATGCTGAACGACAGGCCGTACTTCATGAAGTCGGCCAACTCGCGCGAAATGTCGGCGTCGGTGCCCTGGAATTTCTGGTCACCCCAATGCGTGAAGAAGCCGGGATAGACCTCCCCGCCCATGACAGTCGAGCCGGGGAACTGGTCCCGGATCTGCGCGATGTCGTGCGCCTTTGGTCCGCTCAGACCGATCACGCAGCCATCGAGCGCCGTGCGGTTTTCCTGCAGTTGCTTGACGCCGTCGTCGGTGAAGAACGGGCCGGCAATACCACCGTCGACCCACACGCGACGGATCTCGTTGAGGTATGCGACGTCGTCGCCATAGCTCGCATACTCGTTCTCAATCTGGAGCATCAGGATCGGGCCGCCGCTCGCCGACATGAGCGGACGGACACGCGGTGCGAGCGCGGCGATATACGCGCTTGCCGCAGACATGAAGCGCGGGTCGCGGTGCGATCCCACGCGAAGCTGAATGTCGTCGTGCGCGAGCAGGCGTGCCGGGATACCACCGAGATCCCACTCGCCGCAGATGTACGGACCAGGGCGCAGCAGCACCCACATGCCTTCGTCTTGGCAGAGCCGAATGAACGCCTCGACATCGCGCTCGTCCGTTTCGAAGTCGAACTGGCCGTCGGCCGTCTCGTGAAAATTCCACATGACGTACACGGCGATGGCGTTCATGCCCATCGCCTTCGCCATCTGGATTCGGTGCCGCCAGTATTCGCGCGGGATCCGCGCGGGGTGCATTTCGCCGCTGCGAATCTGGAATGGAGTACCGTCGAGCAGGAACGTAATTCCGTCATCGCCGAAGGTGAGCGCGTGACGTTGCCCGTCGTTCGGTTTTGGTCCGGCAAGAATCTGTCGTGGTTCGAATTTCGCGGCTGCCTGATCGCGGCCGCATGCCCCGAGCAGCGGCATCAGCGCCGCCGCCATCAAGAAATTCCGTCTGTTCAAAACTTGTGGTCCGCTTCTTTTTCGTTTGTCGAGCCGGCCCTGGCTCGCCTTTCAATTCGATCACATTATCTTACGAATTCTCTGCGCAAGCCCGATCGCCGGTACCGATCGGCCAGGTAGGCCGCGTTTGCAATCGAAAAGGAGGCCTTGCCAGATATGGCGTAGAAGTTTGCTTGGGCGAGGCGCGGTGAATTAATACAGTGGATTGCAGTTTGGACGGGCTCGGGCGCCCTTGATTCACCTTGGTTTTGTGGATTGCGAGGTGCATAAGATTTTGATTTAAAAGGATGTGTTGCGCGCCGGTAAAGCTACTGAAGGCAGGAGGTGCCCGTTCGATCCCGGCCGGGCGCCAAAACATGCGTGTCCAGGCACTCGGCGGTTTCACCGCATCATCGGCACCACCCGCATCCCCCTTTCCCCGCTTGCAGTAATATTCCGGCCGGCTATCAGCGTGGCGGTTTCCGATCGCGTGCACATCCGACCCGGCGAAACCTTGCGCCGGTGCGGTTCGACGCGTTCGAAGCCCGCTTGAAACGCCGATTGAACCTGTCGACCGAAACGAGGAACAGCCGCACCGAAGCGGGAGCGGCGATCACCGCATGAGCAAATCCCTCCCTGTTCAGTTCATCAACGGCCCGGACGGCACGCCGGCCTTCGCCGTGATTCCGTACGCGGACTATGTCGCGCAGCAGTCCGGCACACGCGACCCGATTCCGCACGCGCTCGTGACGCGCGCCGTGTTCGACGGAAGCTCGCCGGCGCGCGCGTGGCGCGAGTATCTCGGCCTGACGCGGGCCGAAGTCGCGCGGCGGATCGGCATCAGCCGATCCGACTATGCGAAACAGGAAAAGCGCGAGAAGCTGCGCAAGTCGATGCGCAAGAAAGTCGCGGCCGCGCTCGACATCACGCTGGCGCAGCTCGATTTCTGACCCACGGCGCAGCGCGGCGAGCGGCCCCGGATGCAGCCGGCCGGCCGCCGTCACGCCGCGTCGCCGTTGTGCGAGAATCCCCCGCAACGACAACTCCAAGCGTCGATCGCGGCGGCCGTCCGCGCATCGCGCCGACTCCCGATGGCTGCCATCCCGTCTACCTCGACCGCAGTCGATGCCCGCGCGCTCACCGATGCGCAGCAGGTGCTGCTCGCGCGTCTGCACGCCTATTCCCCTGACGACCCGAACGCGCCGCTGCCGTACAGCCGGCGCCTTGCCGAAGCCGAAGGCTGGTCGCATGCGCACGCGCTGGCGGTGATCGACGAATACAAGCGCTTCGCGTTTCTCGCGCAGGCGGCCGGACACCCGGTCACGCCGCCAGTCGCGGTCGATGCCGCGTGGCATTTCCACCTGCAATACACGCTCGAATACTGGGACGTCTTCTGCGCCGGCGTGCTGCGCGCGCGGCTGCATCACATGCCCGGCACGGGCACGCCGGACGAGGCCGCCGTGTACGCGCAGCGTTATCGCGACACGCTGGACAGCTATCGCCGGCTGTTCGGCTGCGAGCCGCCCGAGTCGATCTGGCCGCGGCCCGGCTTGCGCGGCGCATCCGGATCGCCGCGGCCGGAACCGTCGGCCGTGAACGCGGCGGGACGCGCAGATGCGCCGGCCGCTCCATCGGCAGGCCGGCGTTGGCGTGACCGGCTGCCGAAACTCGCATGGCCGGCTGCCGTCGCGAGCGTCGCCGCGACCTGTGCATCGGCGCAGGACTTCAACGTGCTGAACTACGCGGGGCCGCAGTTTCTCGCGTTCTATGTGCCGGTATGCGTGGTCGCGTTGTTGCTGATCCTGGTGCTTCAGGCGATCGAATTCCGCCGCCGCCGCTGGGGTGGGCGCACGCGCAAGGCGTCGGCCGACCTGAGCACCGACGAAGTCGCCTATCTCACCGGCGGCGAAGCACGGGTCGCCCAAGTCGTGACGATGTCGCTCGCGCAGGCGGGCGCGGTCGACCTGTGGACCGTTCCCGGGCAGGGTGGCTACGTGCAGATCGCCGACGTGGACCGCGCGGGTCGCCATGACGACCACTGCGCGTGGCTCAAGGAGCAGCCGTCCGGCACCGTGCGCTACGACGTGTTTCGCGAGCGGCTCGCGGGGTATGCGCAGGAGGTCGTCGACGGGATGCGCGCGCAAGGCTGGATGTGGGCGCCCGGCGAGATGCGTGCGTCGCGCCTGGCTGCGCGCGCGATCGTGCTGCTCGTGCTGGGCACGGGTGCCGCGAAACTCGCGGTCGGCCTGAGCCGCGGGCGGCCCGTGCTGCTGCTCGCCGTCTGCATGGCGGTGTTCGCGGTCGCGTACCGGCTCGTCGCGCGGCGGCTGACCGGCTTCGGGCGGGGCGGGGCGACGGCTGCCGGGCGGGCCGCGCTGCTCGCGCGCCGGATCTCGCACGATCCGCGGGCCGCGCGAAATTCGCAGCGCCCGCAACCTCCGCAACCCAATACGCACACAACGCAGCAGGCGCAGGATCGCGAACGCGACGATCCGGACCCGCTGTTGTGGACTGCCGCGCTGTTCGGCGCGGGCGCACTGGCCGGCACCGCATGGTCGATGTATTCGCAAACCGTGCAGGCCGCGTCGCGGATGTCGTCGCTCGCCGCCGTGAAAGCGGGCAGCGGCAGTTCGTTCGATGCATCGGACAGCAGTTGCTCGTCGTCGAGTTGCAGTTCGTCGAGTTCGTGCAGTTCCAGCTCGTGCAGTTCGAGCAGTTGCGGCGGGTGTTCGTCGAGTAACTGAGCGCGGGGCAGGTGGCGCGCGTCGTTGGTGAAGGCTCCGGCAACACATCGCCACGGCGGCCGTCTTCCGTGACGGAACGGGCCGGCCGGGTCGACGCGACGATTCTGCCGACGCCGGAGCATCACGAAGGAAAATCGGACGCCAACGCTCGAGCGCCGAATGATTCGCGCACCCGCCAGCGGCCTTGACGGCAATGCCACAACGCCGCGCGGCGCATCCAGGCAGCAAACGCGGCACCGCACCAGGGCCCCATCGCCGGAACAGAAGCCAGAACGCCGTTCTTATTCGTTGTCGGTTGCAGTCGCCGGCTTTCTATACTGCATCGTCCATGCTCGTGGCCGAAATGCCGCGACGTTTTCCACCGCCGTATCGAGCGGCCCGGCATCGAGCCGCCGCACCGGCACACTTGCGACTGCGAATGAACGTTACGACCTCCGACGATTGTATTGGCGTGCTGCCTGACCATCCGTGGGCGAAGCATTTCATCGTGCTCGGCTACCGGGATGGCGCCTTTTCGGCGATTCCGAACGACTTTTTCCGCAACTGGGTCGATGAAGAGGCGCAGGTCGGTACGTTTCATATCGGCCGGTGCTCGGCGATCGGTGTGGGCTCGATCGCAAAGTACGATCAGGGCGTTCAGAAACTCGTGATCGGCAAGCACGTGGCTGCCGGAATGCGTCTGCGATTCCTGTTGAATGGCCAGCACGAGACCCGGACCATTTCCACGAGCCTGTTCAGCATCTACGGTAACGGCCTCGAGAATGCGCCGATGCCGCAATACGCGGACACCGTGATTCACAACGACGTCTGGATCGGCGACGAAGCGCTGTTTCTCGGTGGCAGCCAGATTGAGAGCGGATGCGTGATCGGCGCGCGAGCCGTCATTCCGCCCAATTTCCGCACCGAGGCGTACGGCATCTATGCCGGTTCACCTGCCCGTCTGGTGCGCTTCCGCTTCACGGAAAAAGTGCGCGAACGACTGCTGCAGCTCGCGTGGTGGGACATGCCGCTCGACTGGATCAAGCAGAACAACGACGCATTTCTGGTCGATCTCACCGCCGACGAAGGTCGGGCGCTCGACACGCTTGCGGCGCTTCAGGAAGCCAAGGACCGAGCCGTCAGCCAGTCCGGCCAACCGGCCGCGGTGCCGACGGCCGTCTGACCGTCCGTTCGCGCTGCGCGCCGCGCGGCGCCGCATGACATGACACCTGCTTCCGACGAATCCGCGCTGGTTCAACACGCGGCGACCCTGTGCCAGAACGGACAGTTCGCCGCCGCACTGCAGCTCGTCGCGCCGCTGCTCGACCGGCCGGCGCCGGCCGTCGTTGCGCTGCACATCGCGGCTGTCTGCGCGCTCGGCCTGAACCGGCCGGCCGACGCGGAAGCATGGTGGCGGCGCGTGATCGATGCGATGCCGACGTTCGAGCCGCCGTACGACGGCCTCGGCGCGCTGCTCGTGTCGCAAGGGCGCTTGCCCGATGCCGAGGCGCTCCTGCGCCGGCAACTCGCGTCCGTCACGCCGTTGCGGGCGTCGCACCATCACCGGTTCGGCAAGGTGCTCGAAGCGCTCGGCCGGCTCGATGAAGCCGAGCAGGCACTCGGGCAGGCGCTGCTGATCGAGCCGCAGTCGGCCGACGTGCTGACCGATCTCGGCAACCTGTTGCGTGTGCTCGGCCGGCATGCCGAAGCGGAACTCGCCTACCGGCTCGCGATTGCCGTGCGCGCCGACCACGTGCTCGCGCACGCCAATCTCGGCGCGATCCTCGTCGACATGCAGCGGCTGCCGGAAGCGGAGGCAGCCAGCCGCCAGACGCTTGCGCTGTGCCCGGATCACCCGGAGGCGCACTACAACCTCGGCGTCGCGCTGCAGAATCTCGATCGCCTGCCGGAAGCCGAAGCGGCTTATCGCGACGCGATCCGTTACCGTCCCGGCCTGCCGCAGCCGCACAACAATCTCGGCTGCGTCCTGCGCGCGCAGGGTCGTCACGACGAAGCGATGGCCGTCTTCGCCGATGCGCTGGCGCTCGCACCGGACATGGCGGAAGTGCACTACAACCTCGGCACCACGTTCGCGCATGCCGGCCGCCACGACGATGCCGAACACGCGTACCGCCGCGCGCTCGAACTGCGTGCGGACTATGGGGATGCGCGTTTCGGCCTGGCGACGCTGTTGCTCGGCCTCGGCCGGTTCGACGAAGGCTGGCGGCGCTACGAATCGCGCTACGAACAAACGGCGTTCGTGCACCGCCGGACCCGCGAGGTGCTGCCGTGTGCGCAATGGCAAGGCGAGCCGCTCACCGGCAAGACGCTGCTCGTCTGGCAGGAAGACGGCCTCGGCGACATGCTGCAGTTCAGCCGCTATTTCGCGGCGTTTCGGGCGCGGCATGCGGCGCGCGTGGTGTTCGCTTGCCAGCCCGCGCTGCATCGTCTGATGGAGACGGTCGACGGTGTCGACGCGGTGCTCGATCACGAGACGGCGACGGCGCAGGCGGCGCAGTTCGACTTCTGGACGAGCCTGCTGAGCGCGCCGATGCACGCGGGCACGACGCTCGACACGATTCCGCCGCCGGTGCGGCTCGCGCCCGATCCGGCCCGCGTCGTGCGCTGGCGTGCGCGCCTCGACGCGCTACCGGCCGGCCCGCGCGTCGGCCTCGTGTGGAAGGGCAACCCGAAGCATCACAACGATGCGCACCGCTCGCTGCCGTCGCTCGCATTGCTGACGCCGCTGTGGAGCGTGCCGGGCGTGCATTTCGTGAGCTTGCAGAAGGGGCAGGGCGAGGACGAGGCGCGTCAGCCGCCGGGCGGCCTGCCGTTGCTGCACCTGGGTTCGGAGATCGACGATTTCGCGGATACGGCCGCGATCGTCGCGCAACTCGATCTCGTGGTGTGTGTCGACACCTCCACCGCGCACCTGGCCGCCTCGCTCGGCAAGCCTTGCTGGGTGCTGCTGCCGAATCAGGACGTGGACTGGCGCTGGATGCACGACCGCGACGATTCGCCGTGGTATCCGGGCACGGTACGGTTGTTTCGCCGAGGGCGCGACCACACCTGGATCCAGATGGCCGAGCGCTTGCGCGAGGCGTTTGCCGCGCATTTTGCAGCGGGTCGCGTGACGGCGGACGAACCGGCGCGTACTGTCTGACGTGACGGCGCGCACCGCGCGGGTGCGGCGACGCGGCATACTGCGGGGAACGCGGCAATGCCGCCTCTGCTTTCAGATCAATCGAGGCCCTCGTGGAAAACATCGTCATCGTCGGCTCGTCCGGTCACGCCAAGGTCGTGATCGACATCGTCGAACAGGCCCGCCGCTACCGGATCGCCGGGCTGATCGATTCGTTCCGGCCCCGCGGCGAGGAGACGCTCGGCTACGCGGTGCTGGGCGCCGAACGCGATTTGCCGGATCTGATCGATGCACACGGAATCGCCGGGCTGCTGGTCGCCATCGGCGACAACCACGCGCGCGAGAACGTGACGGCCGCTCTCGCGGCGCTCGCGCCGGGCCTGCCGTGTGTGTCGGCGGTGCATCCGGCAGCACGCATCGGCAAGGCGTCGACGATCGGCGCGGGCACGGTCGTGATGGCCGGCGCGGTGATCAACCCGTGCTGCACGATCGGCAGCGGGTGCATCGTCAACACGAATGCGTCGCTCGATCACGATGGCGTGATGGCGGATTTCTCGAGTCTCGCGCCGGGGGTCGTCACCGGCGGCAACTGCCGGATCGGCCACGGCGCGGCGATCGGCCTCGGCGCCATGCTGCGGCACCGGATCGCGGTGGGCGAGCACGGCGTCGTCGGGGCAGGCTCGGTCGTATTGCACGACGTCGAGCCGTACACGGTCGCGTACGGCAATCCGGCTCGCCGGATCCGCGCGCGCGCGGCTGGCGAGCGTTACCTGTAGGCGCCGCGCGTCAGCGCGCGATCAGCTCGACGATACGGCGGACCATGTCGTCGGTGAGCGACGGGTAGATCGGCAGGCACAGCACCTTGCGCGCGGCCTCGGTCGCGACGGGCAGGTTGTCGCGGTTGGCGGACGGCAGCCCGCGGTACATCGGAAATTCCGAAATCAGCGGATGGAAGTAGCGGCGCGCGTACACGTCGTAGTCGCGCAGCTTCTGGTACAGCGCATCGCGATCGAGTGGGTAGTCTTCGTCGACGAGGATCGCGAAATACGCGTGGTTCGCGACGGTCTGGTCGCCGTGCGGCACGCAGCGGATGCCGCGCACGTCGGCGAGCAGCGTGCGGTACAGCGTATCGATTTCGCGGCGGCGCACGAGTGCGCCGTCGATGTGCTGCAACTGCAGCATCCCGAATGCGGCGTTGATCTCGCTCATCTTGCCGTTGATGCCGGGCGCGACGACCGTGACTTCGTCGACGAAACCAAAATTCTTCAGGTGGTCGATCCGTTGCTTGGTCTTCGCGTCGGGGCAGATGATCGCGCCGCCTTCGAAGGTGTTGAACACCTTCGTCGCGTGGAAGCTCAGCACCGACAGGTCGCCGTGCGTGAGCACGCTGCCGGAGGCATTCTGCACGCCGAACGCATGCGCGGCGTCATAGATCACGCGCAGGTTGTAGTTGTCGGCGATCTTCTGGATGGCTTCGACGTCGCACGGATTGCCGTAGCAGTGGACGGGCATGATCGCGGTGGTCTGCGGCGTGATCGCCGCCTCGATGCGGGCGGGGTCCAGGTTGAGCGTGCCGGGCGTGACGTCGACAAATACCGGCTTGATGCCGTTCCACAGCAGCGAATGCGCGGTGGCGACGAACGAATACGGCGTCGTGATCACCTCGCCGTTGATGCGCAGCGCCTGCAGCGCGGTGACGAGCGCGAGCGTGCCGTTTGCGAACAGCGACAGGTGCGGCACGCCGAGATACTCGCAAAGCGCGCGCTCGAATTGCTGGTGGAACGGGCCGCCGTTGGTCAGCGTGCGGCTTTCCCAGATCTTCTCGAGGTACGGCAGGAATTCGTCGAGCGGCGGCAGGTGCGGCTGCGTGACGTAGATGCGTTCGTGCGGCAGTTGCGCGACGGACGACGCGGGCAGGCTGGCGGTCATGATGGTCTCTCTCGATCTTGACGTGAGGTTCAGGCCTCTGCCGCGGCCTGTGCGGTAGCCGTGTCGTCGAACAGCGGCGTGTCGAATGCGATGGCAGGTTCTCCCGCGCACCAGCGGGTCCACATCGTGCGCAGCGCCGACGACAGCCCGGCCGCGACGACCGCCGGCCGGAACGCGGCGGATTCCCCGCAGCGCGCGCGCAGTCCGGCGCGAAGCGCCTGCAGCGCGGCGGTGTCGCGGCTGAGCGCCAGCGCCCTCGTGACGAAGTCGTCCTCGTCTGTCGCGATGTACGCGTCGAGCCCGACGTGCTGCAGCCAGCCCGCGCTCCCGCGCCCGGCCATCGTCGCGCCGGGGATCGTCACGGTCGGCACGCCCATCCAAAGCGCGTTCAGCGTGGTCGTCGAACCGGTGTACGGGAACGCATCGAGACACAGGTCGACGCCGTGATGCTGCTGCATGTAAACGGCGGTGCTCGAGCGCCGGTGGAACGTCAGGCGGCCGACATCGATGCCGGAGGCTGCGAACCATTCGGTCAGCGTCTGCTGGTCGCCGTCGTTGTCGATTGCGCCGATTGCCATGCGCGCGGTTGGATCCGCGTGCAGCACGCGCGCCCAGACCTCGATCACGTGCGGGCTCAGCTTGTTCAGGCGGTTGAAGCTGGCGTACGTCGTATAGCCGTTGTGCAGCGCCGGCAGCACGTTGACGGGCGGGCAATTCGGCGGCGGCATGAACGGCGCGATCGCGGGCAGACGCACGATTTGTTCGACGAACTGATCGTCGAATGCGCCGTGCGGCGCGACGAAGCGATCCGTCAGGTAATAGTCCATCTTGCTGAGGCCGGTCGTGGCCGGATAGCCGATCCACGACGCCTGAACCGGCGCCGCGCGCTGCGCCAGCGCAACGAGCCGATTGCGGCCGGTATGGCCCGACAGGTCGATCACGATGTCGATGCCGTCGTTGCGCACGCGCTCAAGGAAGGCCTGGTCGCTCATGTCGGCGACGTTGCGCCAGGTCGTGGCGTGGGCCTTGAAGCGTTCGGACGTGTGATCTTCCTCGAAGTGATTGTGATAGAAGTGCATCGCAATGCCGGGGTCGGCCGCGAGATGCTCGATCACAGGCACCGCGTAGGAGGCAACCGCGTGGCTGAACAGGTCGCCCGACACGAAGCCGACCTGCAGCTTGCGCGCCGGGTCGCGCAGGTTCGAGAACACGGCTGCGCGCTTGCGCTTTTGATTGTCGTAGCGCTCGCCGAACTTGCGATGTTCCGCAACGAGCGCCTGCGGACCGAAGTCGCTGCTGTGTGCGATACAGAACAGCATGCTGCTGTAGGTGACGCTGTCGGTCGGGTTGATTTCGATCGAGCGCTTCAGCCAGCCTATCGCTTCCTGCGTTGCGCCCAGTTCGAGCAGCACGAAGCCGAGCGTGCCGCATGGCGCGGCGGCGCCGGGCGTGAGCTCGACGGCGCGCCGGCAGGCCGCGAGCGCTTCATCCCTGTGGCGCAGCGCGAACAGCACGAGACCGCGAATCCGCATTGCCTCCGCGTGATCGGGCTGAAGCTGGAGCAGGCGCTTGCACTGCTCGTCGGCTTCCGCGAGACGGTTCCGCGCTCGCAGCGTATCTGCGAGCAGGATGCGCACGAGTACTTCATCCGGCAGCAAGTCGACCGTGCGAAAGCCGGCGTCGATCATCTCCGCGAAGCGGCCCGCCCGGTGAAGCGATGCGGACAGCGCGCGCCAGCATGCGCCGTCTTCCGGGTAGTCGGCGACCAGTTTCTGCGCAAGCGCGGTGGCTTCCGCGTGCTTGTTCTTCGCGAACAGCGCCGCATGCTTTTGCAGCAGCGTCTGATTGGCGCGGCGGGCAGGCTTGCCGGAGTCGCTCTTCACGGCTGTGCCGGCCGCGGTTTCCAGGGCGATCGCCGCGTCGATGCCGCTCGGGGCCGCAGCGACCGCTGCAGTCGCGAACATGATGTCGGGTGACGCCAATTGCGCGATCAGGCCGTTCAGCGCGGGGCCGTGTACACCGCGCTGCTGCGCGATTTCGACCGCGATCCATGCGGCGGCCGCTTGCCCGCTGCGATGCAGCGCATGAATGTAGCTGACCCAGTAGTAGCCGTTGTCCGGGCTCACGCCGATGGCGGCTTCGAAATGCGGCACCGCGTCAGCCGGATGGCCCGTATCGGCCAGCAGCACCGCGAGGTTGTAATGTGCATCTCCATGCGTGGGCACCGCGTCGAGGATGGCCTCGTACAGCGCCCGGGCGTCGTCGAACGCGCCGCTGCGCTGGCGCTCGAGCGCGTTGTCCATGACGAGTGCAATGTCCTGCGCAAGCTGCTGTTCAGGCGTGCGCGCGGCGGAGGCGGGCAGTTCGGTCGAGAACATGATGAAATCTGCGGAGAGTCGGTCGATACCATTATGGGTAGCGCGCCGTCGCGCCGATGCCGCGAGGTGACAGGAAAAGCCCGGTCAGTTTGGTCGATTGACTGGTCGGCCGAGGCCGGGGCGATGCGGTTGACGGTGCCCCAAAAAAAACGCCCGCACGAGGCGGGCGGAGGCGAACGAGCACGCCCTCACATCAGCGTGTAGTTCTTGTTGTCAGGTTGGTGCGCCGGCAATGATGCGGCGTCAGGTGCGTATCAGCGGCTCGCGATGCTCTGGTACTGGCCGACGGCCTGCACGCGGCTCATCGCCGTCCGGTATTCGTCGGTCAGTTCCTGCTGCGCGCGTTGTGCGTCGGCGAAGATGCGTTCGTTGCTGGCCTGAATCCGGCGGACTGCGGCGAGGCCGGCCGGCGGTTGATCGGCCGCGAGCGACGCGACGAGCGGATCGCGCATGTCGACGAGGCGGGCCGTCTCGACCCAGTCGGCCATCGCGGCCGCATGTTCGATCGCGTCGGTGAGCGCGTCGAGCTGGGCGATCAGTTCGGTCTGTTCCATCGTGGCTCTCCGGTCTGGCTAGCGGTCAGCTCTTGTTGCTCGACAGCGCGCCGGCGCTGTTCGTGCCGCCGAACAGCTGCGTCAGGTATTGCGAGTTGCTGTTCATCGTCGCCATCAGCGTGTTGAGCGCGGTGAACTGCGCCTGGTACTGGCTGGTCAGCTGTGCGGTGTAGTTCGACAGGTTCGTCTGCTGCGTGGAAACGCTGGTCAGGTCGTTGTTGAGCGCGGTCGTGCGCGCGGCGATCAGCCCGCCCGTCTGCGTGTAGTTCGTGATGTCCGACGTGAGTTGCTGGCCGATCCCGTTCGTCGAGTTGAACAGCGCCGCGACGCCCGTCGGGTTGTTCTGCAGCGCGGAGTTGAGCGCCGTGCTGTCGACCTGCAGCGTGCCGTCGGCCTGCAGCGTGACGCCGATCGACGCGAGGTTGACCGTCGAGCCGTTGCTGGTCACGCCGCCCGCGACGACCGACGCGAGTGCGTTGCGGATCGTGTTCAGCGTCGAGTCGCCGAGCAGCGGGCCTTGCGACGACGAGCCGGACGAGAAGCTCGACAGCGTGTTCATCGTCGTGACGAGCGTGTTGTAGAGCGTCACGAAGTTGTTGATCGTGGACGCCTGCGATTGCGTGTTGGTGGCGATCGACAGCGTCTGCGTCGAGCCGGCGGCGGCCGAGGTCAGGTTCACCGTGACGCCGGTGATCGCGCTCGTCACGGTGTTGCTTGCGCTCGTCGCGGCGATGCCGTTGATCGTGAACGTGGCGTCCTGCGCGGCCGTGCTCTGTTTCCAGGCGGCGCTGCTGTTCGCGGACGTGAAGGTCGACTGGCCGCCCGTCGTGCTGGCCGTCGACGTGACGCCGAGGCTGGACAGGCCGTTGTCGCCGGTCACGTTGCTGACTGCGACGCTGATCGCGTTCGCCGCGCCGGTCGGTGTCGAGCTGAGTACGAGGTGAGCGCCGTCGCTGCCGTTGACGACCGACGCGACGATGCCCGGGTTGCCGGTCGTGTTATTGATCGCGGCGGCGATGCCGGACAGCGTGTTGTTGTTGCTGCCCACGTTGACCGTGAACCGCTGGCTGCCGAGCGACAGCGTCATCGTGCCGGTGCCGAGGGCTGTCGACGCGCCGAACGCGGCCGACGACAGCGACTGCGACGTCGCGATCTGCGTGACGCCGACCGAATAGCTGCCGGCGACGGCGCCAGCGCCCGCGGTCGCGGTCAGGCCGGTGCCGCTCGTGGTGGCGGTGAAGGTGTTTTGCAGCGAGCCGTTCGACAGGGTCGTGACGCCGGCCTGGAGTGCGCTCAGTGCGGCCGAAAGGGCGCCGTACGCGGAAATCTGGGTGTTGTCGCTGGCCTGCTGCGCGCTGAGCGCGGCGGCTTGACCGGCGGTCTTCGCATTGACGAGCGCCGTCACGAGCGAGTTGACGTCCATCGACGAGTTGCCGGTCGACCCGCTGATGATCGATTGGGCAGCCTGTTGCAGCGCGCTGTTGGCCGAGCTGTTGGCGGCGGTGACGGCGGAATTGATCGTCGACATCGTAATGCTCCGTGCGGCGGATGAAGCGTGAAAATCTGGCTGAAGACCTGGCGGCGGGGCAAGGCCCCGCGCGCCAAGTGACTGCGGCCGGGCCGCGCGTTACGCGGGGCCCGGCCGTGGGTTGCTACCCGATTACTGCAGGAGCTTCAGGACCTGCTGCGGCAGCGAGTTTGCCTGCGCGAGCACCGAGATGCCAGCTTGTTGCAGCACCTGGTTCTTCGACATGTTCGCCGTTTCCTGCGCGAAGTTCGCGTCGGTGATCTGCGACTGTGCCGACGACAGGTCGGTCGATTCAGCTTGCTGCGACGTGGCGATTGCCGTGAAGCGGTTTTGTGCCGCGCCGAGCTGCGCCTGAACGTTGTTCACCGTCTGCAGCGCGTTGTCGATCGACACCATCGCGACGTTCGCACCGCTGACGGTGCTGATGTCGAGGCCCGACACGGTTGCCGGCTTGTTGACGGCGTTGATCTGCGCAACTGCGTTCGTGGCCGCGGTGAGCGCCGCTGCCGACATGCTGCCGCCGCCGGAGCTGGTTGCGCCCGCCTGGAGCGTCAGATTGCCGACTGCCGCGCCCGCGCCGGACGTTGCGTTTGCGCCGAACACGGACTGGGCATAGGCTTGCGTGATGGCGCCGCCGTTCTGGTCGGTGAACGTGTAACCACCCTTACCGTCCGACAGCACGTTGATCGCGGTAACCGTTACGGCCGCCGACGCCGACGTGTACGCGCCGGTGTTGTCGAGGCTCAGGCCCGTCACCGTGCCGACCGTCTGACCCTTCTGCACCAGGCCACCGCCGATCTGTGCAGCCGACATGCTTTGGCTCAGGTCCAGCGAGATCGTCTGGCCGACGTTCGCGCCAACCTGGAACGACACGATGCCTGCGTTGCCGTTCAGGATGTTCGTGCCGTTGTACGTCGTTTGCGACGCGATACGGTTCACTTCCTGGATCTGCTGTGCAACTTCCTGTTGCAGTGCTGCCTGGTCGGTCGTGGACATCGTGCCCGTCGACGCCTGGACGGCCAGCTGGCGGATACGTTGCAGGCTGTTCGTCAGCGACGACAGTGCGCTCGATGCCGTTTGAATCATCGACACGCCGTCGTTCGCGTTCGACACGCCCTGGTTCAGACCGTTGATCTGGGTCTGCATCCGGGTCGAGATCGCGAGGCCTGCTGCGTCGTCTGCCGCGCTGTTGATGCGCTTGCCCGACGACAGGCGCGTGATTGCCTGCGACAGGGCGTTTTGCGAGCCGTTGAGGTTCTGCTGTGCAACCAGCGAGTTGATGTTGCTGTTAATTCCGAGCATGGAAAATCTCCTGTTTAAGCCGAAAGCCCTGGAAAGCCGTTTTTGGCGTCGGCGGAAGCACTCGTTCATTGCTGGCCGCCTCAGAGCAGGATTTCGGCGCACCAAAACAAAACTTGAGGGGTGCGTTGAGATTCGGCCCGATTTTTTATCCTTCTTTGTCATTTCGGACGGGCTCGGCGCGATGTCGAATGGGTGGGGCCAGAGAGCGGCCTCGCCACGCAGTCGTTCACCTGTGCACACGCGACCGACAAAAGGGTGGTTTTGTCTGTGATTCCCTGCTATGATGGCGGGCTGAATTGAGATTTCTGTCACGCCTCTGCCGTTTTCGGCATGTCTGCTGGCAGTCAAACGCGGCGCTGCACGCGGCTTGTGAAGCGTACCCGCGGTGCTTTCCGCCTCTCTTTTCCGGCCTCCGAGGCCGTATTTCCGCTCGTTTCGCCTGTTTGTGGGGACGCTCGGATGGCCGGTGCGTGGCGCTTGGCCGCTACGTTTTTGACCGTTTAAGCAATTTAGGAACGACATGACGACGATTCTTCTGAAAGAAAACGAGCCGTTCGAAGTGGCGATTCGCCGCTTTCGCCGTGCTATCGAAAAAAATGGCCTGATCGCTGAGCTGCGCGAACGCCAGTCCTACGAAAAGCCGACCGCAGTCCGCAAGCGCAAGAAGGCAGCAGCCGTCAAGCGCCTGCACAAGCGCCTGCGCAGCCAGATGCTGCCGAAGAAGCTCCACTAAGAGCGTCTTACGGTTCGCCGCGAAACGGCGGAGCGTGCTTCGAAAGAAGCCGCTCCGCCGTTTTGCTTTTGCGGTCGGGGAAAATCCCGAAGCCGTTGCGGTGCGGCCACGCCGGCCGACGGCGGGCGGCTTGCAGCCGCCGGCGCAGCGTTCAGAAGTCGATCTTCGCGCTCAGGCTCACCGTGCGCGGGTCGCCTGGCTTCACGTAGTCCGCGTACTGGTATTCCCAGTAACGGCGGTTCAGTACGTTGTCGATCGATGCGCGCAGCGTCACGTCGTGGCGGCCGATCCGCGTCAGGTAACGCGCGCCCGCATTGACGACGAGAAAGCCCGGGGCGTCGAGGCCGCCGGCCGCGCGCAGCGGCGTCGCGCCGGTGAATTTCGCATCGACGCCGAGCGTCAGCCCCGGCACGCCTGGCACCGCATAGCCGATGTCGCCGGCGAGCACGAAACGTGGCGCGCCCGCGACACGGTTGCCGTTGTTGCCGATCCCGTTCGCATACCACGCGTCGAGCAGCATTGCGTCGACGCCCGCGTTCCAGCGCGCGCCGAATTTCGCGCGCGCACCGAACTCGATCCCCTGAATGATCGATTCGCCATCCTGTACGTAGACGTTCGCCGCGTTCGCATATTCGGCGCTGCGCTCGATGCGGAACAGCGCGGCCGTCGCGCTCCAGCGCGCGTGCTCGCTCTTGATCCCCAGTTCGTACTGCTTGCTGCGCAGCGGCTTGAGCACCTGGCCGGCGTTCGCGTAGACGTCGTTCACGCGGCTGCCGGGCTCGAGCGATTCGGCGTAGCTCGCGTACGCGGTGGTCGTCGGCGCGAGCTTGAACATCACCGCGAACGTCGGCGTCACCACGCCATTCTGGCGATAGCCGGGATCCTCGGCGCCGCTGGCCTGGAATGAGCGCTGCTCGTAGTTCATGTAGCGCACGCCGGCGAGCACCGACCAGCGCTCGGTGAGCTGCACGGTGTCGCTCGCGAACAGCGATTTCTGCACGATCTCGCTCGTGCGGTACTGGATGAAGCCGTGCGGGCTGTCGTAGCGGTACGGGTTCGGCGCATAGAGGTTGCCGGCGCCGAGCGGCACGAACACGCTGTTCGCCGAATAGTCGTTCGCCTGCTTCTGCCACGATGCGCCGATCACGATCTGGTGGCTGAGCGGCCCCGTGCGCACCTTGCCCTCGACCATCGCGCGCCACTGGCTGAAGCGGTGATCCTCCATGCCGACGTAGCGGCTGTCGCTGTAGTTGCCGGCCTGATCCTGCAGGTACAGCGTGCTTTCGTTGCGGCGGCGCGTCGCCTTGCTGTAGCTGTAGGCGACGTCGAGCTGCCAGTCGGGCGCGAGCTGGTATTGCAGCCCGGCCGTATAAAGCTGCAGGTTCGTGTTCAGGTACTGGTCCTTGCCGCCGAGGTTCGTCGTGCCGCCACTGATCGTCGCGGGCAGCGCGCCGCCTGGATAGCTGCCGGTGAAGATCGACGGCGTCTGGCCCGTCGTGCGGCGCTCCTGGTACAGCGCGCCGAACGTCACCGACAGGTCGCGCGTCAGGTTCGCCTGCAGTGCGAGCGATACGCTGTCGCGGCGGATGTTGCCGTCGTTGTAGGTCTTGCCTTCCTCGTGCGTCGCGTTCAGCCGCGCGCCGAACATGCCGTTCGGCCCGAAGCGCTGGCCGAGATCGACGTGCTCGGTCCATACGTTGGTGCTCCGGTAGCCGACGTCGAGGCTGCGCACGGGTTCGGTGCCAGGCTGCTTCGTCACGTAGTTGACGACACCGCCGGGTGTCACGAAGCCGTACAGGAAACCGCCGAGCCCCTTCAGCAACTCGACGCGATCGAGCTGTTCGTACGGCATCGTGATCCCGTACGTGACGAACGGCAGCCCGTCGATCTTGTAGCCGTTCTGCCAGTCGAGCTGCATGCCGCGCACGGTCATGTAGCTGGCCCACGCGCTGTACGCGCCGCTGTTGTCGGACACCGATGCGTCGTTCGCGAATACATCGCCGAGCTTGTACGGCTGGCGTGCCTCGAGCTCTTCCGACGTGACGATCGTCGTCGAGAACGGCGTGTCGAGCTGGCGGCGCGTGCCGAGCGCGCCGGTGGAGATCGTGTCGGTCAGGTGCTGCGGCGAATCGTGCGCGGCCGTGACGTTGACGGCCGGCAGCACCGTGGCGCCGCCAGGAGAATCGTCCGCGTGCGCGAGCGACGCGGCAACGCAGGCGAGGGCGGCGGCCACGCGACGTGGACGGACGGGAGGACGGGCGAGGTTGACGGTCATGGCGGGTATGTAAAAATGCGAGTAAGAATCATTCGCATTGCGATAAAATGTCGCGCATCGTATCAAAACCCGTCGAACGCGCAACAATTCCATGCCGTGTGAAAGGGCATCCGGCCTCGCCAGCGGCGGCCGGCTTGCTCGTACGCGGCGCCCGACCTCAAATGACCTGCATCCCGTTGAACCGGGGCCGCTCTTGCCGGCTCGCTTTCCCTTTGCCGGGTGCGCGATGAATGCGTTCCTGCGACCGTTTCTCGTCCGCCTGCATCGCTGGTTCGGCCTCGCGATCGCGCTGTTCCTGTTCGTCGCGGGCCTCACCGGCGCGCTGATTGCATGGGATCACGAGCTCGACGCGGCACTGAACCCGGGCTTCTACACCGCACGCAGCGATGCGGCGCCGCTTGATCCGCTCGCGCTCGCGGCGCGCATCGAGGCCGCCGACCCGCGCGTGCAGGTGACCTATCTGCCGCTCGCGATCGAACCGGGGCACACGCTGCAGGCGGGCGTGATGCCGCGCACCGATCCGGCAACCGGCCAGCCGTACGCGCTCGACTTCAGCCAGATTGCCGTCGATCCCGCAACCGGCGCGGTGCAGGGCCGCCGCGAATGGGGCGCGCTGTCGCTCGCGCGGCTCGACCTGATGCCGTTCATCTACCGGCTGCACTACTCGCTGTTCCTGCCCGAGTACGGCGGGATCAACTTCGGGTTCTGGGTGATGGGCGTCGTCGGCATCGTGTGGGCGATCGACAGCCTGATCGCGCTCGTGCTCGCATTTCCGAACCTGAAA
Source organism: Burkholderia crassaminum (assembly GCF_964265005.1). NCBI lineage: Bacteria > Pseudomonadati > Pseudomonadota > Betaproteobacteria > Burkholderiales > Burkholderiaceae > Burkholderia > Burkholderia crassaminum. The sequence continues at coordinate 208,939 of NZ_OZ183799.1, forward strand.
AGCTGGCGCAAGTCGTTCGCGTTCCGCGTGCGGCGCGGCGGCTATCCGCTGGTGTTCGACCTGCACCGGTCGGGCGGCGTGTGGGTGTGGGGGCTGCTGCTGGTCGTCGCGGTCACGTCGATCTCGATGAACCTCGCCGTGCCTGTCGTGCGGCCGCTGGTAGCGCTGGTGTCGCCGCTCGCCGAGACGCCGTACACGAATCCCGAACACTTCCCGCCTGCGCCGCCGGGCAGCAAGATGCTGTCGCGCGAGCGGATCGTCGAGATCGCGCGAACGGCCGGGCGCGACGCGGGGATCGCCGCGCCGCCCGGCGCGCTGCTGTTCGCGCCGGCAATGAATGCTTATGCGGTCGGGTTCTTCACGCCCGGCAACGATCACGGCGACGTCGGGCTCGGCAACGCATGGCTCTACTGGGACGCCGTGACCGGCAAGCCCGTCGCCGCCCAGGTGCCGGGCCGCGGCTCGGCCGGCGACCTGTTCATGCAGGCGCAGTTTCCGCTGCACTCGGGGCGGATTGCCGGCGTCGCGGGCCGCGCTGCGGTGAGCGTGCTCGGTATCGTCATCGCAATGCTGAGCGTGACGGGCATCTGCATCTGGGTGAAGAAGCGCAGCGCGCGCATGCGGGCCTCACGCAGCGCGCGGGCGGTTGCGCCGGTGTCGTCGCGCGCCGCCAGGTGAGCGGTTGCGCGTCGCGTATCGTTTCGTGAGCGGTGAGCGGCGACCGGCGACCGGCGACCGGCGACCGGCGAGCGGGCAACGGGCAACGAGCAACGAGCAACGAGCAACGAACAGCGGTCAGCGTAACCGGCGGAGGGCCGTGGCGAACGATGGGCGGGTGGCGGATGCCCGCGCTGTCAGCCCGCCTTGCGCCGGCGTGCCGGCTGTTTGCCGCCGAGTGCCGCGCATTGTGCGTGGCACGGGCAGCCGACCTCGTGATCGTTGACCATGCCGGTGGCCTGCATCAGCGCATAGCAGATCGTCGAGCCGACGAACTTGCAGCCGTACGCCTTCAGCGCCTTGCTGAGCGCGTCGGACTGTTCGGTCGACGCGGGCGCGTCGCGATACGATTCCCACGCGTTCTGGACCGGTGTGCCGCCGACGAACGACCACAGGAACGCGGCGAGCGACCCGTGCTCGTCGCGGATGCGCTGAACGGCGCGCGCATTGGTGACCGCCGATTCGACCTTGGCGCGATTGCGCACGATGCCGGGATTCTCCAGCAACTTCTCGATGCGCTTCGGCGTGAAACGCGCGACGGCATCGACGTCGAAATCCGCAAAGGCGTCGCGATAGCCTGCGCGCTTGTTCAGGATCGTCGACCACGACAGCCCGGCCTGCGCCCCTTCCAGGATCAGCATTTCGAACAGGTGGCGATCGTCGTGCGACGGCACGCCCCACTCGGTATCGTGATAGTGAGCATCCGCTTCAGTCTTCACCCAGTTGCACCGCTGCGACATCGTCTGCCTCGTTTTCAGTGTCGATTCGATCGCGTCAGCATAGCGGAAGCCTTTTCCACGGAACAGCAGGCCGAACGGCAGATGGGCGTGCGGCGCCGATCCGGTTAAGCTTGGCCCCTGTTCGAATCAGCGGGATGAAGGCATGGCGGCATTACTTTTTGCGATCGGCATCGACGGTGGCGGCACGGGCACACGCGCGGTGCTGGCCGACCGGCACGGGCGCGAGCTTGCGCAGGGGCGCGGCGGCCCGTCGGGGCTCGGGCTCGGCATCGAGCGCGCGTGGGCATCGATCGGCTCGGCCTGCGCGGACGCGTTCAACCAGGCAGGTCTTGCATTCGACTGGCCGCAGTGCGCGCTCGGCTGCGGGCTCGCTGGCGTCAACAATGCGGCGTGGCTCGCCGCGTTCCGCGCGCAGGCCCCGCTCGGCGCGCTCGCGGTCGAGAGCGACGCGTATACGACTGTCGTCGGCGCGCACGGCGGCGCGCCGGGGCTCATCGTCGCGCTCGGCACCGGCAGCATCGCGGCGGCGCTCGATGCGGCCGGCGCCTGCCGGATCGCGGGTGGCTTCGGCTTTCCGTCCGGCGACGAGGCGAGCGGTGCATGGCTCGGCGTGCGCGCACTCGCATATGCACAGCAGGCGCTCGACGGCCGCGTACCGCGCGATGCGTTCGCCAACGCGTTGCTCGCGGAGACGGGCGCACAGGATCGCGACGCGCTCGTCCAGTGGTCGTGCGATGCGAACCAGACGATCTACGCGCGCCTCGCGCCGATCGTGTTCGCGCACCGTTCGCATCCGGTCGCGGGCGCGCTGATCGCGCAGGCGGGCGACGAGATCGGCAAGATGATCGACGCGCTCGATCCGCAGCAGGCGCTGCCGGTTGCGCTGTGCGGCGGATTGGCGGACGCTCTTGCCCCGGCCGTGCCGGCGCGCCATGCCGCCCGGCTGCGTGCGCCGCTCGACGATTCGGCGCACGGCGCGCTGCGGCTCGCGCTGCAGGCGCTGCGCGCGGCGGAAGGCAACTGAAGGCAACTGAAGGCGCTTGAGGGTGTTTGAGGGGGCTTGAAGGCGCTTGAGGGCGCTTGAGGGTGTTTGAGGGCGGTCGAAGGCGCAGCGAAACCGGACCGACGGCGGCGATCGACCGGGAACCGTCCGGCGGGCAACCGGGCACGACGTTAAAATGGTCGTTCCACAGAGCCCTGAGCGCCCTTCTTCCGTCCCATGTACAAAGTCATCGCCACCGATCTCGACGGTACCTTGCTGAACAGCGACCACCAGCTCGACCCGTACACGATCGACACCGTCCGCCGGCTCGACCGTGACGGCCTGCAGTTCGTGATCGCCACCGGGCGCCATTACGCGGACGTCGCCGGCATTCGCGACGTGCTCGGCATCCGGCCGTACCTGATCACGTCGAACGGCGCACGCGTGCATGCGCCGGACGACACGACGATCCACGCGCAGGACATCGATCCGGCAATCGTCCGTGGCCTCGTGCAGCCGGACATCGTCGGCGCGCACGGACGCGTGATCGTCAACCTGTTCACCGACCAGGGCTGGCTGATCGACCGCGATGCGCCGCACCTGCTCGAATTCCACCAGGATTCGGGCTTCCGTTACGACGTGATCGACATGGCCGCGCACGACGGCACGGATATCGCGAAGGTGCTGTACATCGGCGATCCGGCCGATCTGGCGGTCGTCGCCGAGCAGATGCGCGTGCGTTTCGGCGATGCACTGTACGTCACGTATTCGTTGCCCGACTGCCTCGAAGTGATGACCGCGAACGTGTCGAAGGGCCGCGCGCTGCGCTCGGTGCTCGCGCGGCTCGGCGTCGACACCGGCCACTGCATCGCGTTCGGCGACAACATGAACGATATCGACCTGCTCGAAACCGCCGGCCACGCGTTCATGATGAACAACGCGAACCCCGATCTGGTCGCGCGGTTGCCGCACATCCCGCGGATCGGCAACAACTTCGACGCGGGCGTCGCCCGCCACCTGCGCACGCTGTTCTCGCTCGAAGGCAGCGCCGCCGCATCCTGAGCGTCCAGCCCGGACGGAAATGAAAAACGGGCGCCAGTGGCGCCCGTCGAAATTGCCTGCCTCGATCTTCTTGGACAGCGTGAGGCTCGCTGCTCTGCTCGCTTGACCCCGTAGTGATTTATTCGCTTGTGCGAGCGGATGCCGGCAGCAGGTCGACGGCGTTGTCACGCCCCGCGACCAGCGGGTAGATGATCCCGGCGAGTACCGCGCCGATGATCGGCGCCACCCAGAACAGCCAGAGCTGACCGATCGCTTCGCCGCCCACGAACAGGGCGGGGCCGGTCGAGCGGGCCGGATTCACCGACGTGTTGGTGACCGGAATCGAGACCAGGTGAATCAGCGTCAGGCAAAGGCCGATCGCGATCGGCGCAAAGCCGGCCGGTGCGCGCTTGTCGGTGGCGCCCAGGATCACGAACAGGAAGAAGCCCGTCATCACGACTTCGCAAATGAACGCCGCGCCGAGTGCGTAGTGGCCGGGCGAGCGTTCGCCGAAACCGTTCGTCGCGAAGCCGCTGCCGACGACGTCGAAGCCCGGCTTGCCGGTCGCGATCAGGTACAGCACGAATGCGCCGAGCGTCGCGCCGACAACCTGCGCGACGATGTACGGCACGAGATCGCGGGCGGGGAAGCGGCCGGCGACCGTCAGGCCGACGCTCACCGCGGGGTTCAGGTGGCAGCCCGAAATGTGGCCAATTGCGAATGCCATCGTCAGCACAGTCAGGCCGAAGGCAAGTGCGACGCCGGCAAAGCCGATGCCGAGGCCCGGAAAGGCGGCAGCCAGCACGGCGCTTCCGCACCCGCCGAGCACCAGCCAGAACGTGCCGAATGCCTCTGCAGCGAGACGCTGAGAAAGATTCATGTAAGGACCTCGTTCAAGTTCAAGTGGAATGGAGACGACCGGACGACACGACGGATTTAAACCGTCACCGGGATTTGGTCTGGATTATAGGAAATGAATCGGGTGGGGGAGGGTCAACGATTGTTAAATTTGAATGGCTGACGAATGCCTTTTATTAGAATAAGTCCGCATTCTCGATATAGCCGAATCGGTTAAAGATGACAGCATTAATTTCGAAGGGCAGGGCGGCAGTGCGGATGGCGTAACGGATGTTGGTGTCCCGGCCGGATTCGCCGGGGCCGCATCATCAAAAGGGGAGTCGAAAAATGTCTCAATACGCGAAACTCAAGGCGCAGATCGCAGATCTGCAGGCCCAGGCGGATGATGTGCGCCGCCAGGAAGTGGCGGCGGTGATCGCCGAAGTCCAGCAAAAGATTGCCGAATATGGACTGACTGCCCAGGATCTGGGCTTCGCGGAGCGAGCGAAGCGCGGGCGCCCGCCGAAGAAGGCGCCGCTGCCGCCGAAATACCGCGACCCGAAGTCGGGCGCGACGTGGAGCGGGCGTGGCAAGCCGCCGAATTGGATCGTCGGTAAAAACCGCGATCGTTTCCAGATCGAATGACCGAAAACCCAAACAAAAGAGCCGCATCTCGATGCGGCTCTTTTGTTTGGTGCGCCGATTTCGGCGCGGATTTGATTACGGAATATTTCCTCGCGGATTTCCGTGTCAGGCGCCGGCGACCCGGCGCAATGCCGGTTGCCGGGTTCCGGTGCAAAGCGATTCGTAAGTTTCGACATAACGCTGCGCCATTGCCTTCGAGCTGAAGCGCGTGTCGAAACGTTCGCGGATGGCGGTGCGCGACAGGCTGTCGATCCGGTGCAGCGCGCCGACCGCACCCTGCACGTCCTCGACGATGAAGCCCGTTACGCCGTCCTCGATCACTTCCGGCACCGAGCCCCGGTTGAATGCGACGACCGGCGTGCCGCAGGCCATCGCCTCGATCATCACGAGGCCGAACGGCTCCGGCCAGTCGATCGGGAACAGCAGCGCCTTCGCGCCGGACAGGAACGCGGGCTTCTGCGCCTCGTTGATCTCGCCGATGAACTCGACGTGCGCCTCGCCGAGCAGCGGCTCGATCACTTCCTTGAAATAGTCGGCGTCGGCCTTGTCGACCTTCGCGGCGATCTTCAGCGGCAGCCCGCTTTGCGCGGCGATCCGGATGGCGGTGTCGACGCGCTTTTCCGGGCAGATCCGGCCGAGGAACGCGAGGTATTCGGGCTTCACGCCCGGCTGCGGCGTGAGCAGCGTGTCGGGCAGCCCGTGGTACACGGTGCCGGCCCACGCGGCCTGCGGCAGCGGCTTGCGCTGGTTGTTCGAGATCGACACGACCGGCGCGTCGGGGAACGCGTCGAACACCGGCTGCAGTTCCGGCAGGTCGAGGCGGCCGTGCAACGTCGTCACGTACGGCGTATCGAGGCGCGACATCAGCGAGAACGGCAGGTAGTCGAGGTGGAAGTGCAGCACGTCGAATTCGTGCGCGACCCGGGCGACCTGCTCGAGGAGACGCATATGGGGTGCCATCGAATCGCGGATCGACGGATCGAGCCGCAGCGCGCGCGGCCACGCCGCCTCGAGACGCGCCGACGTGACGGAGTCGCCGCTGGCGAACAGCGTCACGTCGTGGCCGAGTTCGACGAGCGCCTCGGTGAGGTAGGACACGACACGCTCGGTGCCGCCGTAGAGTTTCGGCGGAACGGCTTCGTAAAGCGGCGCGATCTGGGCAATTCGCATGGGTGTTCTCCTGTTTGATCCGGGGGCACGGTGGTGCCGATGCGGATCCCGTGCAAGGTTGCGGAACTCGCCGACGTACGCGGTTGGCGGTACGTGGCCGTGCCCTGGGCGGGGTGCGCGGGGCGCCGGACGGCAAGCTGCGGGGCGGGCCGGCACGGCTCGCGCCGCCGCCCATTGCAGTCCATTATCGATATCGCCATGAGGGGTTCGAGTGTTTTTTCAAACACTTAAGGCTTGTTACACGATGAAATACGCGAATACCCCGAGAAAAAGGGCATGGAAACAGGAATGGTGATAGACGCAACTATTGTTGCGTCATTGTGAAAAAGCACTATAATTTTTACCGATCCGATTGTCGGCAGCCTTGCCGGCGAGCTTTTTGCCAGTGTGCAATGGCGATTGGCTTCATTGCCGCGGATCCGCGCTGTACTCCTCGCTTTACCGCTCTCCCTTTCAATTCGCCTTGTCGGAAAAATTCCTACACGGTTTACAGATAAATCCTGCGCGGCATACGCCACTTCGCTGATACCGGCATAAATGCCGTTTGGCCAAAATTCGCCCTGTAAGACTATAAACGAGCCGGCTGAGCGCCAAGAGCGCCCTGACCGAGCAAACGTTTTCATAACACGAATGGCCAAAGCAAAGCTCTTTAACGGGGGAATCATGAGCGCTACCAGCGAAATGCTCAGTGAGATCAAAGAGGTCAACCTGTCGTACCTCCTCCTCGCGCAACGCCTGCTGCGGGAAGACAAGGCGATGGGCATGTTCCGCATGGGAATTTCCCAGGAACTGGCCGATGTGCTGGGGAACCTCACGCTCGCGCAGACCGTGAAACTCGCCGCGTCGAACCAGATGCTGTGCCGCTTCCGCTTCGATGATCACGCGCTGCTGTCGTCGCTTGCCGACAAGGGCCGCAGCGACGTCGTCGCGCACGCCCACTCGGCCATCCTGATGGCCGGGCAGCAAGTCGAAGGCGTCCGCTAATCCATCATCCGCCTTGCGTTGAGTCCCGGCGTACCGCGCCGGTGGGCAGCGTATTGGCCATCCATCCGAATAACGTCAAGCGGACGGTTATCACCATGGCAAGCAAAAGCGTCGTGATCGAGGTGAAGGAAATCACCCTCGCCATCGAACTGATCGAACTGGGCGCCCGGCTGCAGTTGCTGGAAGCGGAGACGAGCCTGTCGCGGGACCGTCTGATCAAGCTGTACAAGGAACTGAAGGGCGTGTCGCCGCCGAAGGGGATGCTGCCGTTCTCGACCGACTGGTTCATGACGTGGCAGCCGAACATCCACTCGTCGCTGTTCTACAACATCTACCGGTTCATGCAGGACCACGGCCGTTGCGAGCCGATCCAGTCGATCGTGAAGGCATACCGGCTCTACCAGGAGCACGTGAACCTGTCCGGCGACGAGGCCGCGCTGAGCCTCACGCGCGCGTGGACGCTCGTGCGCTTCTTCGATTCGGGGATGCTGCAGATGACCCCGTGCACGCGCTGCGGCGGCCATTTCGTCGCGCATGCGCATGATCCGCATCAAGGTTTCGTCTGCGGCCTCTGCCAGCCGCCGTCGCGTGCGGGCAAGACTCGCAAGGCCGCCGCCGCGCGCGCCGAACTGGCCGCCGTCGCGGCCTGAGCGCCGGGCCGGGCAGGGCTGGGCGGGGCGCGGGCGGTCGCGCCGGGCGGCGCGAATCGTCTATGAATTGCTGGTAAACACCGTCGGGCCGCCGCCGGGCGGCCGCGAAAGTTTTCCTGCCGACTGCCGTAAACCTGTTTAACGGCGGTCTCCCCGCCGGTCATTCGTGAGGGACAGGCAGTGCTGATTATCGTGGGAACTCTCGTGACGCTGTTGTCCGTCTTCGGCGGTTATGCGCTGGCAGGCGGGCATCTGGGCGCCTTGATCCAGCCCGTCGAGATCCTGATGATCGTGGGCGCCGGCGTCGGCGCGTTCATCCTCGGCAACGGCGGCAAGACCATCAAGGCCACGCTGCGCGTGCTGCCGACGCTCTTCAAGGGCTCGAAATACACGAAGGATGTCTACATGGAGCTGATGGCGCTTCTTTACGTGCTGCTCGCGAAGGCACGCAAGGAAGGCACGCTCACGCTCGAGGCCGACATCGACGATCCGGAAAAGAGCCCGATCTTCACGCAATACCCGAAGATCCTCGCCGATCACCACATCGTCGAATTCCTGACCGACTACCTGCGCCTGATGGTGGGCGGCAACATGAACGCGTTCGAGATCGAGAGCCTGATGGACGAGGAGATCGAGACGCACCACGCGGAAGGCGAAGGCCCGGCGCACGCATTGATGCGCGTCGGCGACGCGATGCCGGCGTTCGGCATCGTCGCGGCCGTGATGGGCGTCGTGCACACGATGGCGTCCGCCGACAAGCCGCCCGCGGTGCTCGGCGCGATGATCGCGCAGGCGCTGGTCGGCACGTTCCTCGGGATCCTGCTGTCGTACGGGCTGATCGGGCCGCTCGCGAGCCTCGCGGAGCAGCGCGTCGCCGAGTCGACCAAGATGTTCCAGTGCATCAAGGTGACGATCCTCGCGACGCTGAACGGCTATGCGCCGGCGATTGCGGTCGAGTTCGGCCGCAAGGTGCTGTTCTCGACCGAGCGCCCGTCGTTTTCGGAGCTCGAAGAGCACGTGCGCCGCGTGAAGGCGAAGTGACGCGGAGCGCCCGATGAGCAAGAGCAAGGATCGCGCAATCGTCGTCAAGCGGGTGGCCCCGGCGAAGAAGGGCCACCACGGCGGCGCATGGAAACTCGCGTACGCGGACTTCATGACCGCGATGATGGCGTTCTTCCTGCTGATGTGGCTGCTGAGCTCGGTCACGCCGGTGCAGCTGAAGGGGATCGCCGAATACTTCAACACGCCGCTGAAGGCCGCGCTGTTCGGCAGCGGCGACCGCAGCTCGCAGGATTCCAGCATCATCAACGGCGGCGGCCGCGACCTGTCGAGCGTCGACGCCGGCACGCTGCGCCGCACCGACGGCACGACGCAGCTCGCCGAACGCCTCGCGAAAATGGGCGACGAGAATTCCCGGTCGCAGGCGCAGGGCGCGCAGGACCGGCTCGAGCAGGCGCGCCTGCACGACCTGCAGATCAAGCTGATGGCCGCGATCGAGGCCAACCCGACGCTGCGCCAGTTCAAGCAGCAAATCCGCATCGATTCCACGCTGATGGGGCTGCGCATCGAGATCGTCGATACGCAGAAGCGGCCGATGTTCGCGATGTCGAGCGACAACGTCGAGCCGTACATGCGCGACATCCTGCGCGAGATCGGCAAGACGCTGAACGACGTGCCGAACCGGATCATCGTCCAGGGCCACACCGACGCCGTGCCGTACGCGGGCGGCGAGGGCGGCTACAGCAACTGGGAACTGTCGGCCGACCGCGCGAACGCGTCGCGCCGCGAGCTGATCTCCGGCGGCATGGACGAGGCGAAAGTGCTGCGCGTGCTCGGCCTCGCGTCGACGCAGAACCTGAACAAGGCCGACCCGCTCGATCCGGAAAACCGCCGGATCAGCGTGATCGTGCTGAACCGCAAATCCGAAGAGGCGCTGATGCGCGACGATGCGACGACCACGACGCTGTCGGCCGATGCGGCCGGCTCGCAGCAGCTCGCGCAGCAGCTGGCCGGCCCGGCGCCGGCCGCGCGTCCGGCGCTCGCGGCGTCCGCCGTCGCCGTGCCGAAACCCTGACGTTTACAAGATTCCGAGACAGACATGATCCGAACCATTCTCGCCATCGACGACTCCGCGACCATGCGTGCGCTGCTCCAGGCAACGCTGGTGCAGGCCGGCTACGACGTGACGGTGGCGCCGGACGGCGAGGCCGGCTTCGACCTGGCGGCCACCGTGCCGTACGACCTGGTGCTGACCGACCAGAACATGCCGCGCAAGAGCGGGCTCGAAGTGATCGCCGCGCTGCGCAAGCTCACCGCCTATACCGAAACACCGATCCTCGTGCTGACGACGGAAGGCAGCGACGCGTTCAAGGACGCCGCGCGCGACGCGGGTGCGACCGGCTGGATCGAGAAGCCGATCGACCCCGCCGTGCTGGTCGACCTGGTCGCGACGCTGTCCGAGCCGGCCGCCTCCTGACATTCACGCGACGCATTCAACCCGGGACCGGGCATGACTCTCGACATCACTCAGTTCTACCAGACATTTTTCGACGAAGCGGACGAGCTGCTCGCGCAGATGGAGCAGTTGCTGCTGAACCTCGACGTCGGCTCGCCCGACCCCGAGGATCTGGCCGCGATCTTCCGTGCCGCGCATTCGATCAAGGGCGGCGCCGCGACGTTCGGCTTTTCCGCGCTGACCGATACGACGCACATCCTCGAATCGCTGCTCGACCGCGCGCGCAACCATGAGCTGACGCTGACCAAGGAAATGGTCGACGCGTTCCTCGAGACCAAGGACGTGTTGTCCGACCAGCTCGTCGACTACCGCGCAAGCGCCGAACCGGACGCGGCAGCCGCCGCGACGATCTGCGCGAAGCTCGAACGGCTGAAGGCCGAGAGCGGCGCGGGTGCGCCGGCAGCGGCTGCGCCTGCGGCGCCGGTCGCGGCGGCAGCCGCTCCGGTCGCGGAACCGGCCGCCGGCGACGATCGTGCGCCCGACCACGTGATCGAGCAGGCCGTCGCGGCTGCGCATCCGGCGGGCGATGCCGGCGCGGACGAAGGCGGCCCGCACCTGAAGATCACGCTCGTGGGCGTCGACGCGAAGGACCAGGAACTGCTGACCGAAGAACTCGGCAACCTCGGCCGGATCGTGGGCCGCGAGCAAGCGGGCGCGGACCTGACGCTGTGGGTCGAATCGGACGTGCCGTCCGACGACATCGTCGCCGTGTGCTGCTTCGTGATCGACGAAAGCCAGATCCGCGTCGCGCACGGCACGGCGCCGGCCGCCCCGGCTGCCGCGCAAGAAGCCGCGGCACCGGCTGCAGAACCGGCCGCCGCCGCGCAACCGGCGCGCGTCGAGGTATTCGCGCCGCAGGCCGCGGCACCGCAACCGGCCGCACCGGCACCGGCACCGGCGCCCGCCGAGCCGGCCGCCGCCGTCGCGCAAGCGCAGCAGCCGCCCCAGCCTGCGCACGCCGACCACGCACCGCAGGCCGCCGCGCATCATGACGACAAGCGTGCGCGCCCGGCCGCCGCGGCCGCATCGGGCGCCGAAGGCAGCTCGATCCGCGTGGGCGTCGAGAAGGTCGATCAGCTGATCAACCTGGTCGGCGAACTCGTGATCACGCAGGCGATGCTCGCGGAAACGGCGAGCGCGTTCGATCCGGCGCTGCACGACCGCCTGTTCAACGGGATGGCGCAGCTCGAGCGCAACGCGCGCGACCTGCAGGAAGCCGTGATGTCGATCCGCATGATGCCGATGGACTACGTGTTCAGCCGCTTCCCGCGGCTCGTGCGCGACCTCGCCGGCAAGCTCGGCAAACAGGTCGAGCTCGTCACGTTCGGCCAGGCGACCGAGCTCGACAAGAGCCTGATCGAACGGATCATCGATCCGCTCACCCACCTCGTGCGCAACAGCCTCGACCACGGGATCGAGACCGTCGACAAGCGCGTCGCCGCCGGCAAGGACGCGGTCGGCCAGCTCGTGCTGTCGGCCGCGCATCACGGCGGCAACATCGTGATCGAGGTGAGCGACGACGGCGCGGGCCTGAACCGCGAACGCATTCTCGCGAAGGCCGCGAAACAGGGCATGCAGGTGTCCGACAACATCAGCGACGACGAAGTCTGGCAGCTGATCTTCGCGCCGGGCTTCTCGACCGCCGAGACGGTGACCGACGTGTCGGGCCGCGGTGTCGGGATGGACGTCGTGAAGCGCAACATCCAGTCGATGGGCGGCCACGTCGAGATCTCGTCGCAGGCCGGGCGCGGCACGACCACGCGGATCGTGCTGCCGCTCACGCTCGCGATCCTCGACGGGATGTCGGTGAAGGTCGGCAACGAGATCTTCATCCTGCCGCTGAACTTCGTGATGGAGTCGCTGCAGCCGTCGAACGACGATATCTACACGGTCGGCAACGGCGAGCGCGTGGTGCGCGTGCGCGGCGAATACCTGCCGCTCGTCGCGCTGCACGAGGTGTTCTCGGTCGACGACGCGCGCACCGACCCGACGCAGGGGATCGTCACGATCATGGAAACCGAGGGGCGCCGCTTCGCGATGCTGATCGACGAACTGGTCGGCCAGCAGCAGGTGGTCGTGAAGAACCTCGAAACCAATTACCGCAAGGTGCACGGCATCTCGGCAGCGACCATCCTCGGCGACGGCAGTGTCGCGCTGATCGTCGACGTCGCGGCGCTGAACCGTGAAACCCGTGCGACGCACGGCGCCCGTGCCGGCGCCGAGCTCGCGATGTTCTGATGACTCTCGCCATTCAACTGATTGGGGGCAAACGTGTCTGCTGAAGTCCAAATGATCAATCCGGCCGCGGCGAACGCGGCAACGAGCCGCCGCGACGCGGCGCAGGGCGACGCGACGGGCCAGGAATTCCTCGTGTTCACGCTCGGCGACGAGGAATACGGGATCGACATCCTGAAGGTGCAGGAAATCCGCGGCTACGACAGCGTCACGCGCATCGCGAACGCGCCGGAGTTCATCAAGGGCGTGATCAACCTGCGCGGGATCATCGTGCCGATCGTCGACATGCGGATCAAGTTCCATCTCGGCCGCGTCGAGTACGACCACCAGACGGTCGTGATCATCCTGAACGTCGCGCATCGCGTGGTCGGGATGGTGGTCGACGGCGTGTCGGACGTGCTGACGCTGCAGACCGACCAGATCATGCCGGCGCCGGAATTCGGCGCGACGCTGACGACCGAGTACCTGACGGGGCTCGGCACGGTCGACGGCCGGATGCTGATCCTGATGGACATCGAGAAGCTGATGTCGAGCCGTGAAATGGCGCTGATCGAGTCGCTCGGCGGGTAAGTGCGCCGCGTGCGCAGGAATTTCGGGAGAATCTGCAATGTTGCATAACTGGTCGATCCGCACGACCCTCACGGCGGTCGGACTCATCCTCGTGGCGCTGGCCGCAGCCGTCGGCGGGCTCGGCCTGTACGCGCTGAATCACGCGAGCCGCTCGCTCGACGAGATCGCGCACGTCGACCTGCCGGCGATTCATACGCTCGACGACACGTCGTCGTACCTGCTGCGCGCGCGCGTGTCGCTCGACCGCTTCCGTTCGCTGACGGAAGCCGGCAACACGGCCGACGCGGCCAAGGTGCTCGACCGCGCGCAGGAGCTGTACGCGAAGTCGAACCAGAACTGGCAGGCGTTCCAGTCGACGCCGAAGCTCGGTGTCGAGCAGGCGCTCGTCGACGACCTGACCGCGCGCTACACGACGATCGTGAAGGAAGGCGTCGAGCCCGAGTTCGCGGCCGCGCGTGCGGGCGACATGGCCGCGTACCACGCGATCGCCGATACCAAGATCAGCCCGATGTTCGTCGCGTACGACCAGGCCGCGTCGGCCGTGGTCGCGTCGCTGCAGAAGCGCGCGGAAGATCGCCAGGCCACGACGCAATCGCAGATCTCGCTGATGATCGGGCTGATCGCGGCCGGCATCGCGATCGCGTTCGTCGTCGTGATCGCGATCCGCTTCGTGCTGCGCGGGCTGATCGTGCAGCCGCTCGAGGACGCGATCGCGCACTTCGAGCGCATTGCCGGCGGCGACCTCACGCAGCCGGTGAACGTGTTCAGCACGAACGAGATCGGCCGCCTGTTCGGCGGCATCAAGCGGATGCAGGACGCCGTCACGACGATGGTGCAGGCCGTGCATCGCGGCACCGAATCGATCGACGTCGGCGCGCGCGAGATCGCGACCGGCAACATCGACCTGTCGCAGCGGACCGAAGAGCAGGCCGCGTCGCTGCAGGAAACCGCGTCGAGCATGGAGCAGCTGACGGGCACCGTGCGGCAGAACGCGGAGAACGCGCGGCAGGCCAGCCAGCTCGCGGTGAACGCGTCGGACATCGCGACGCAGGGCGGCGACGTGGTCGGCCAGGTCGTGTCGACGATGCATGACATCGCGGCGAGCTCGGGCAAGGTCGTCGACATCATCGGCACGATCGAAGGCATCGCGTTCCAGACCAACATCCTTGCGCTGAACGCGGCGGTCGAAGCCGCGCGCGCGGGCGAACAGGGCCGCGGCTTCGCGGTGGTCGCGGGCGAGGTGCGCTCGCTCGCGCAGCGCAGCGCGAGCGCCGCGAAGGAAATCAAGCAGCTGATCGGCGATTCGTCCGAAAAGGTCGAGAGCGGGTCGGCGCTCGTCGCACGCGCGGGCTCGACGATGGACGAGATCGTGCAGGCCGTGCGCCGCGTGACCGACATCATGGGCGAGATCAGCGCCGCGTCGGACGAACAATCGACCGGCATCGAGCAGGTCAACCGCGCGGTCGGCCAGATGGATTCGGTCACGCAGCAGAACGCGGCGCTCGTCGAGCAGGCGGCCGCTGCGGCTGCGTCGCTCGAGGAGCAGACGCGCCAGATGAAGACGGTCGTGTCGGCCTGGCGCGTGTCGGGCGGCATCGTGCTCGCGCCGTCGCGCGGGGTTGCGCGGCCGGTCGCGCATGAATCGGCGGCCGTGCCGGCGCTGACGTCGGAGCCGCGTTTCGACGCGTCGCCGGTCGCCGCGCTGCCGGCCCCGCAGGCCGCTGCCCAACCGGCACGGCGCGCGGCGCCGGCGCCGCGTGCCGCGGCTGCAGCTGTGTCAGGCGCGGGTCACGAACCGAAGCGCGCGGCCAATGCCGGTGCGCAAGCGCACAAGGACGCGCCGGCTTCCCGCGGCACCGCCGCGGGTGGCTACGGGCCGCGTCTCGCGAAAACCGCCGCACCGGCCGACAAGCCGGCCGCGAAGCCCGCACTCGTGCGCCCGGCGCTGAACGGCGAGAAGCCGGCGCCGGCCACGGCCGGCACGTCCGATGACGACTGGGAGACCTTCTAAACCATGCCGCACGCGCGCGCGCCGTTTCGACCCGATGCACCGGATGCCTCGCCTCGCGCGGGCGAGCCGGGGCGCGACTTCGCGTTCACGGGCGCGGATTTCGCACGCATTCGCGCGCTGATCCATCAACGCGCGGGGATCTCGCTGTCCGAGCACAAGCGCGACATGGCGTACAGCCGTCTCGCGCGCCGCTTGCGGGCGCGTGGCCTCGACACGTTTCGCGACTACCTCGACCTGCTCGAGCAGGAAGACGATCCGCTCGAGTGGGAAGCGTTCACCAATGCGCTGACGACGAACCTGACCGCGTTCTTCCGCGAGTCGCACCATTTCCCGATCCTGTCGGATTTCGTGAAGGGGCGGCCGGCGCCGGTATCGGTCTGGTGTTCGGCGGCGTCGACCGGCGAGGAGCCTTACTCGATCGCGATCACGCTGATCGAGGCGCTCGGCGAATCGGCCGCGCGCGGCGCGTCGATCCTCGCGACCGACCTCGACACGCAGGTGCTCGCGAAGGCAGAGGCCGGCATCTACACGTATGACCAGGTCAAGCACCTGGCACCGGAGCGGCTGAAGCGCTTCTTCCTGAAGGGTACGGGCGCGCAGGCCGGCCGCGTGAAGGTGCGCCCCGAGCTGCGCGCGATGATCCGCTTCGAGCAGCTGAACCTGACCGATGCGGATTACGGGATCGCGAAGCCGTTCGACGCGATCTTCTGCCGCAACGTGATGATCTATTTCGACAAGCCGACGCAGGGGCAGGTGCTGTCGCGCTTCGAGCCGCTCGTGAAGCCGGGCGGGCTGCTGTTCGCCGGCCATTCGGAGAACTTCACGTACGTTACGCAGGCGTTCCGGCTGCGCGGGCAGACGGTGTACGAACTGACCCGCGATGCCGCACAGGGCACGCGGCCGCGTGGCGCGCAGGCGCCTGCGGCGGCCGCGATGCCGTCGCCGGTGCGTGCGCGGGCTGCGGGCGCTGCGCCCGCCATTGGAGAGCGCGGATGAGCGCACTGCCGATCGCGACCAATCGCTACTTCGACAACCACTTCGGCCTTCCCGGCGTGAAGCTGCTGCCGAACGAGTTCTACACGACGTCCGAGGACATGGTGCTGATGACCGTGCTCGGCTCGTGCGTCGCCGCGTGCATTCACGATCCGTACGCGGGCATCGGCGGGATGAACCACTTCATGCTGCCCGACGACGGCGCCGATGCGGGCGCAGCCGCGTCCGACTCGATGCGCTACGGCGCGTACGCGATGGAAGTGCTGATCAACGAGCTGATCAAGGCCGGCGGGCGCCGCGAGCGCTTCGAGGCGAAGGTGTTTGGCGGCGCGGCCGTGCTGGCCGGGATGACGACGATCAACATCGGCGATCGCAACGCCGATTTCGTGCGCCGCTATCTGGCGCTCGAACGCATCCGCATTACCGCAGAAGACTTGCAGGACGTTCATCCGCGCAAGGTCGCGTTCATGCCGCGCACGGGCCGTGCGATGGTCAAAAAGCTGCGGCTGCAGGTGCCGGGTGTGACCGAGCGCGAAGCCGCGCTCGCGCGCGAGGCCGACCGCCTGCGCGCAGCTCGTCCGCGCCCGCACGTCGAGCTGTTCGCGGCGAAACGGCCGGCCGCGCCGCAGCCGGCACGCCCGCGCATCGAGCTGTTCGGCGCGCGCGGCGCGACGCCGGGCGGCGCCGGTGGCGTACGGGCAGCGAACCCGCAGGCCGGCAGCCCGTATGCGGCGAACCTATCAAGAAAGCAGGAGGCATGACCGCAGTGCAGAAGATCAAAGTATTGTGCGTCGACGATTCGGCGCTGATCCGCAGCCTGATGACCGAGATCATCAACAGCCAGCCCGACATGACGGTGTGCGCGACCGCGCCCGATCCGCTCGTCGCGCGCGAGCTCATCAAGCAGCACAACCCCGACGTGCTCACGCTCGACGTCGAAATGCCGCGCATGGACGGGCTCGACTTCCTCGAGAAGCTGATGCGCCTGCGGCCGATGCCGGTCGTGATGGTGTCGTCGCTGACCGAGCGCGGCTCGGAAATCACGCTGCGCGCGCTCGAACTCGGTGCGGTCGACTTCGTCACCAAGCCGCGCGTCGGGATTCGCGACGGGATGCTCGACTACGCGGAAAAGCTCGCCGACAAGATCCGCGCGGCGTCGCGCGCGCGCGTGCGCCAGGCGCCGCAGCCGCAGGCCGTCGCACGCGCGGCGGACAGCCAGCCGGCCGCGCCGATGCTCAACAACCCGCTCGTCAGTACCGAGAAGCTGATCATCATCGGCGCATCGACGGGCGGCACCGAGGCGATCCGCGAAGTGCTGACGCCGCTGCCGCCGGATGCGCCGGCCGTGCTGATCGCGCAGCACATGCCGCCGGGCTTCACGAAATCGTTCGCGCAACGGCTGAACGGCCTGTGCCGGATCGCGGTGAAGGAAGCCGAGCACGGCGAGCGCGTGCTGCCTGGCCACGCCTATATCGCGCCGGGCCACGCGCACCTGTTGCTTGCGAGAAGCGGAGCGAACTATATTGCGCAACTGTCGGACGAGCCGCCGGTCAACCGGCACCGCCCGTCGGTCGACGTGCTGTTCCGCTCGGCGGCGACGCATGCGGGCAAGAACGCGATCGGGGTGATCCTGACCGGGATGGGCCGCGACGGCGCGGCCGGCCTGCTGGAAATGAAACGCGCGGGCGCCCACACGTTCGCGCAGGATGAAGCAAGCTGCATCGTGTTCGGGATGCCGCGCGAGGCGATCGCGCTCGGCGGCGCGGACGAGATCGTGCCGCTCGCCGAGATGAGCCGCCGTGTGATGGCGCGCCTGGCGACGATGGGCGACCGCGTGCAGCGCGTTTGAATGGAATGTCACGGGGCGCGTGCCACGATACGCGTCCCGACGGAAACGAATCTGGAAAGGAACGACGATGGACAAGAGCATGAAAATCCTGGTGGTGGACGATTTCCCGACGATGCGCCGGATCGTCCGCAACCTGCTCAAGGAACTGGGCTACTCGAACGTCGACGAGGCCGAGGACGGCCTGGCCGGCCTCGCACGTCTGCGCGGCGGCGGCTACGACTTCGTGATCTCGGACTGGAACATGCCGAACCTCGACGGCCTCGCGATGCTGAAGGAAATCCGCGCGGATGCGACGCTCACGCACCTGCCGGTGCTGATGGTCACGGCCGAGTCGAAGAAGGAGAACATCATCGCGGCGGCGCAGGCCGGTGCGAGCGGCTACGTCGTGAAACCGTTCACGGCGGCGACGCTCGACGAGAAGCTGAACAAGATCATCGACAAGATGGCGAAGGCCGGGAGCTGACGTGAACGAGCCGATCCATGCGGCGCTCGCCGGCGCGGGGTTCAGCGCCGACAGCCATCCAGAAGGCGCTGATTTCGCGAGCGACCGCATCCTCGCGCGCATCGGCCATGTCACGCGCACGCTGCGCGATTCGATGCGCGAGCTCGGGCTCGACAAGCATGTCGAGCAGGCGGCCGAAGCCGTGCCCGATGCGCGCGACCGGCTGCGCTACGTCGCGACGATGACCGAGCAGGCCGCCGTGCGCGTGCTGAATGCGATCGAGCTCGCGAAGCCGATGCAGGAGCGCATGCAGAACGAGGCCGAGGCGCTCGATGCGCGCTGGGCAAAATGGTACGCGGCGCCGATCGAGCACGCGGAAGTGCGCGAGCTGATGGACGACACGCGCACGTTCCTGCGCACGCTGCCCGAATCGACGTCGGCGACCAGCGCACAACTGCTCGAGATCATGCTCGCGCAGGATTTCCAGGACCTGACCGGGCAGGTGATCAAGAAGATCATGGACATGGTCTACCTGATCGAGCAGCAGCTCCTCACGGTGCTCGTCGAGAACATCGCGCCCGAGCGGCGCGAGCAGTTCGCGGCGACCGCGGCCGCGCTCGCCGCCGAGCAGATGAGCTCGACCGGCAGCCCCGTGTCGCTGCTGAACGGCCCGCAGATCGCGCCGGAAGGCAAATCCGACGTGGTCCAGGATCAGGGGCAGGTCGACGACCTGCTCGCCAGCCTGGGCTTCTGACCCTGCCGCCTGCATCGGCGCGCCCCCGTTTCGCGGGGCTGCGCGGTGCATGCGTCGCGCCGTTTCCACAACGTTTACCCGTGCCCGCCGCCTACGCGCGGCCGGGTCGGGCTGCGGCGAATTGACACGTCGACACAGGCAGCAGGCATACTACGCGTCAGCAGCAACGAAGCGCCATTCATACGACTCATATGTTGGCAGGCGGCGCGGGCACGATGGCCGCACACCCTGCCACGAAGCCAGTCCCGTGGGAGGGAATGTGAAGCTGAAACGCTTGGGCCGGGCCGTCGCGCACGCGACGGCTGCAACGGGTGTGCTGTGGGCCGTCCACGCACACGCCGAACTGGGCGGTGCGCCGATGTCGCCGCCGGCGGACGATCAGGCCGCGACCGTGCGCGCATTGCAGCGCGCGATGCGTTCGGCCGACGGCGTGCAGGTGAGTACCGCCGCCTATACCGTCCGCGAAATCACGCTCGGATCGGGCACCGTCATTCACGAATACACGTCGGCTGCAGGCAGCGTGTTCGGCCTCGCATGGCGCGGGCCGACGATGCCGGATCTCGCGTCGCTGCTCGGCAGCTATTTCCCGCAGTACACCGCAGGCGTTCAGGCGGCCCACCAGGCGCGCGGCTGGCGCGCGCCGGTATCCGTCGACACGAGCGCCCTCGTGATCCGGACGGGCGGCCACATGGGCGCCTTCTCGGGCCAGGCGTGGCTGCCGAGCGCACTGCCCGCCGGCCTGACCGGCAACGACATCCAGTGACAGCGGGAGAGCGATCTTGAGCATTCATCGTACATTCAAGCGCTGGCTCGGCGTGCTGGGCCTCGCGGCCGCGACGGCCGTACTCGTGACGGCATGCGGCGGCGGCGACGGCGGCGGCGGCGGCAACAACGCCGGTAACGGCAATGGTTCGGGTGGATCGGGCGGCGGCGGCGGCAACAACGGGAGCACGGCCACCATCACGGTCGGCACCGGCGTCGCGAACGTGATCAACATCCCGACCGTCAGCGTGCAGGTCTGCGCGCCGGGCACGTCGAACTGCCAGGTGGTCAACAACGTGCTCGTCGATACCGCGTCCTACGGGCTGCGGCTCGTCGGCAGCGCCGTGTCGGGCGTGCTCGGCAGCCTGCCGCAGGTGACGAGCGGCGGCGCGCCGGTCGCCGAGTGCGGCAAGTTCGTATCGAGCTACACGTGGGGCTCGGTGCGCACGGTCGACCTGTCGATCGGCTCCGAGCAGGCGAGTTCGCTGCCCGTGCAGATCATCGGCGACCTCGGCACGACGAACGTGCCGAGTTCGTGCACGAACGGCGGTGCGTCGGCCAACTCGGCGAGCGCGCTCGGCGCGAACGGGATTCTCGGCATCGGGCCGGCGCCGGTCGACTGCGGCACGACCTGCGCGACGTCGACCTCGACGAGCAACAACTACTACGCGTGCCCGAACGGCAACAACGCGAACTGCACGGTCGCGCTCGTGCCGGTGGCGCAGCAGGTGGCCAACCCGGTTCATCATTTCGCCGACAGCAGCGGCGTGAGCGTGACGATGCAGAGCATCTCGAGCAACGGGCAGGCGAGCGCGACCGGGACGCTGACGTTCGGCCTGCCCGATCTGACCGGGAAGACCGTGATGACGTCGACCACGACGGGCGACGTCAACGCGACGTTCCTCGGGAGCAACGTGACCGCGTTCTTCGATACGGGTTCGAACGCGTATTTCTTCAACGATTCGTCGAAGAACGGAACGCAGTGCACGCGGAACACGCAGTTCTACTGCCCGCCGGCCACGGTCAATTACACGGCGACACTGACCGGCCAGAACGGTGCGTCCGGCACCGTGCCGATCACGTTCATGAACGCCGATTCGCTGTTCTCGAACTCGTCGACGTTCGCGTTCAACGACATCGCGGGCCCGTTCGGCTCGTCCGCATGGCTCGACCTCGGCATGCCGCAGTTCTACGGCCGGACGATCTACTTCGGGATGGACAAGACCGCGAGCGGCGGCGCAGCGCCGTTCGTCGCGTTCTGACGCTGCACGGCCCCACGGCCGTACGCTGAACCGAGAGGGGGCGAGAGATCGCCCCCTTTTTTTATTGGACGGCCGCGTGTGGCACGACCGGGCGGACCGGAGCGCCGCCGCGCGCGGGCACAGCGCCTACGATGTAGTACCGGCACCCGTGCCGGCACGACATCGAGGAGGCAGCGCCATGAATCCGCGCATCCAACGCATCACGCCTTTCCTGTGGTTCGACCGCGACGCCGAAGCGGCCGCCAACTTCTACGTGTCGGTGTTCGACGATGCCCGCATCGTGCACGTCGCGCGCTACGGCAAGGCCGGCGCACACGCATCCGGCAGCGCGGAGGGCGCGGTGATGACGGTCGCGTTCGAACTCGACGGGCAGGCGTTTCTCGCGCTGAACGGCGGCCCCGTGTTCCAGATCACGCCGGCCGTGTCGTTCGTCGTCAACTGCCGGGACCAGGACGAAATCGACCGCTACTGGTCGCGCCTGTCCGAAGGGGGCGACGAACGCGCGCAGCAATGCGGCTGGCTGCGCGACCGCTTCGGCGTGTCGTGGCAGGTCGTGCCCGTGCAGATGTCCACGCTGATGACGGGCGATCCGGCGCGCGCCGAGCGCGTGATGGCGCAGGTGATGACGATGAAGAAGCTCGATCTCGCCGCGCTGCAGCGGGCGGCGGCGGGCTAGGCACGTTCGCCGGCCCGTTATTGGCAGCGAACAAGGCTACGGGCCGGCAGGGGCCGCGAAGGCACGTGATCGGCGCGTACGGGCGCTAGAACGGCGGATGGCCGTCGCGCATCAGGAGCGTATGGTCGAGGAAGAGGTGGCCGGGCCCGTACGTGGTGCTTTCGATCTGGACGGCGTCGGCCGGCGCGACCAGGTGCCCGGCGGCATCGGCCGACACCGATTCGATCTCGACGACCGGCACGCACCAGGCCGCGCGGGCGCGTTCCGACGGTTCGCCGCGCGCGTCGACGCAGCGGAAAATGAAGCGCGCGGGGAGATCCTGCGCGCGCAGGGTTTGCGTCGACCCGTTCCACACGTGGTGCAGCGCGATCGTGCCGGGGTGCGGCGCGTCAGGCGCCTGCGCGCCGGGCGGCAGGGCCGGCGTGCCCGCGCAGCCGGCTGCCAGCGCGCAGGCGAGCGACAGTGACGGAACGAACGGATGACGGAGCATGGTGCGGTTCACCGGATTCGGGAATGGCGAAGGGTAGCGCGCTTTGCACGCCTGCGTAATGACGGCCGGTTAATCGAATGCGGCACACGTGCGCCGATTATCGATCGCACCCGATTTCATTTGGGTGTAATCAAGTGCTGGATTATCTCAGGCTGTAGATTCTGTCAGGTCTTCAAGATTATTTAAATGACGCGGCGTGCAAGCCTGCGGCCCGCGTTACACTGCTGCAGCCATTCCCGTGCCGTACGGGCGGGCGATGCGGCCGGGTGCGCGCACCACCCGGCATGTGAAAAATTGATGGAGCCCGTCGAAATTCAAACATATAATTCCGGCGTTGTTTCCGGGGTCGTCAATATAAAACAGGAGGGTAATAAGATGAATTTTTCAGAAGCCGTTCGTGCCGTACTCAATAAATACGCGACATTCGAAGGCCGTGCGCGCCGTGCCGAATACTGGTATTTCGCGCTGCTGACCTGTGCGCTGTCGATCGTCGCGCAGGTCATCGGCGCGGCGGGCCGAGACGCGGGCCTGATCACGCTGCTGCTGCTCGTCGTGCTCGGCCTGATTTCGCTGGCGCTGATCATTCCGAGCATCGCGGTCAGCGTGCGCCGGCTGCACGATACGGGCCGTTCGGGCTGGTTCCTGCTGATCGCGCTGATTCCGATCGTCGGCGGCATCCTGCTGCTCGTGTGGATGTGCTCGCGCGGCACCGAGGGCCCGAATCGCTTCGGTGCGGACCCGATCGTGGCGGCCTGACCGGCGCCTGCCCCGACGCGCGACGCCGTCGCGTCGGGGCCTGATTCTTCGACGCACCCGCTACGCCGTTTCACCGCTTCACCATTTTCACGCTTCACGCCGTCGCCGCTCCGTCCGGGGCCGACACCCGACACCCGCCATCGCACCGGCCGGCACGTTTTTTCCGCCGCGTCGCACACCGTTCCGTCCCCCCGTCCGGCGCCGTCCGGCCCCGTTTGCACCGGCTCGCCCGATTCCCTGAAATACCCCCCTTTCCCGGCTTTGCTCGACCGATCGGCGTTTGACGCCTCCATGAATAATCGGTGTCACTGGAAAGCGGCATTCCGCCGTACCCGACTGGAGGCCCCGTGGCAGACGAGAGCGATCTCGACAAGACCGAAGCCGCCACTCCCAGGCGCCGCGAGAAGGCGCGCGAGGAGGGGCAGGTCGCGCGTTCGCGCGAACTGGCTTCGTTCGCGCTGCTCGCGGCCGGGTTCTACGGCGCGTGGCTGCTTGCGGGCCCGTCG
Source organism: Burkholderia crassaminum (assembly GCF_964265005.1). Lineage (NCBI taxonomy): Bacteria > Pseudomonadati > Pseudomonadota > Betaproteobacteria > Burkholderiales > Burkholderiaceae > Burkholderia > Burkholderia crassaminum. The sequence continues at coordinate 232,526 of NZ_OZ183799.1, forward strand.
GGCGGGCATCTGCAGGCGATGCTGCGCGGCGCGTTCACGTTCGATCGTGCGACCGCGTTCGACACGAACCGGATGCTGTCGGCGGCCGGCAGTGCGAGCCTCGAAGGCTTCGCCGCGCTGCTGCCGCTCCTCGCGCTCACCGGCGTCGCCGCGCTGCTCGCGCCGATGGCGCTCGGCGGCTGGCTGATCTCGCAGAAGACGTTCGAGCTGAAGTTCGACCGCCTGAACCCGATCTCGGGCCTCGGCCGGATCTTCTCGATCCAGGGGCCGATCCAGCTCGGGATGTCGCTCGCGAAGACGCTGGTCGTCGGCGGAATCGGCGGCGTTGCGATCTGGCGCAGCAAGGACGAGTTGCTCGGCCTCGCGACGCAGCCGCTCGGCGTGGCACTGCCCGATGCGCTGCACCTCGTCGCCGTGTGCTGCGGCACGACGGTCGCCGGCATGCTGGTGGTCGCCGCGCTCGATGTGCCTTACCAAATCTGGCAGTACAACAAGAAGTTGCGCATGACGAAGGAAGAAGTGAAGCGCGAGCATCGCGAGAACGAAGGCGATCCGCACGTGAAGGGGCGGATCCGCCAGCAGCAGCGCGCGATCGCGCGCCGCCGGATGATGGCCGCCGTGCCGAAGGCCGACGTGGTCGTGACGAACCCGACGCACTTCGCCGTCGCGCTGCAATACACGGACGGCGAGATGCGCGCGCCGAAGGTCGTCGCGAAGGGCGTGAACCTCGTCGCCGCGCGCATCCGCGAACTCGCGGCGGAACACAACGTGCCGCTGCTCGAGGCGCCGCCGCTCGCACGTGCGCTGTATCACAACGTCGAACTCGAACGCGAGATTCCCGGCTCGCTGTACTCGGCCGTCGCCGAGGTGCTCGCGTGGGTCTACCAGCTCAAGCGCTTCCGTTCGGAAGGCGGTGCGTTCCCGGCGATGCCGGTCGATCTGGCGGTGCCGGCCGACCTCGACAAGGGCGCGTCGGTCTCCGCCGACGACGAGCGCGAGGAAGCCGACGACACGCTCGGTAACGGAGGGGCGGCATGAGCACCCCGACCGGCCTGTTCGCGAAGCGCCAGAATCCGTTCGCAGGCACCAACCTGCGCGCGCTCGCGGGCCCGATCCTCATCTGCATGATCCTGGGGATGATGATCCTGCCGCTGCCTCCGCTGCTGCTGGATCTGCTGTTCACCTTCAACATCGCGCTGTCCGTGATGGTGCTGCTCGTCAGCATGTACACGATGAAGCCGCTCGACTTCGCGGCGTTCCCGAGCGTGCTGCTGTTCTCGACGCTCCTGCGCCTGTCGCTGAACGTCGCATCGACGCGTGTCGTGCTGCTCGAGGGCCACACCGGGCCGGACGCGGCCGGCCAGGTGATCGAGGCGTTCGGCCACTTCCTCGTCGGCGGCAACTTCGCGGTCGGCATCGTCGTGTTCGTGATCCTGATGATCATCAACTTCATGGTGATCACGAAGGGCGCGGGGCGGATCGCGGAAGTGTCCGCGCGCTTCACGCTCGACGCGATGCCCGGCAAGCAGATGGCGATCGATGCCGATCTGAACGCCGGCCTCATCAACGAGGAACAGGCGCGCAAGCGCCGCCTGTCCGTCTCGCAGGAAGCCGAGTTCTACGGGTCGATGGACGGCGCGTCGAAGTTCGTGCGCGGCGACGCGATCGCCGGCCTGATCATCATGGCGATCAACGTGATCGGCGGGCTGATCGTCGGGATGGTCCAGCACGACATGAGCTTCGCGGCGGCCGGCACGAACTACACGCTGCTGACGATCGGCGACGGCCTCGTCGCGCAGATCCCGTCGCTCGTGATCTCGACCGCGGCCGGCGTGATCGTGTCGCGCGTCGCGACCGACGAGGACATCGGCACGCAGATCACCGGCCAGCTGTTCACGAACCCGCGCGTGCTGACGATCACCGGCGTGATCATCGTGATCATGGGGCTGATCCCCGGCATGCCGCACTTCGCGTTCCTCGGGCTCGGCGGCGGCGCGATCTGGCTGGCCCGCACGCAGACCAAGCGCGCGGCGGCCCGCAAGGCGGCCGGCGACGTGACCGACATCGCGCCGCCCGCCGTGCTGCCGTCCGACAGCCACGAGGCGACCTGGGACGACGTGCAGCTGATCGACCCGCTCGGCCTCGAAGTCGGCTACCGCCTGATCCCGCTCGTCGACAAGAACAGCGACGGCGAACTGCTCAAGCGCATCAAGAGCATCCGCAAGAAATTCGCGCAGGAAATCGGCTTCCTGCCGCCCGTGATCCATATTCGCGACAACCTCGAACTGCGGCCGAACGCCTACCGGATCGCGCTGAAGGGCGTCGAGATCGGCGTCGGCGAAGTGTTCCCGGGCCAGTGGCTCGCGATCAACCCCGGCCAGGTGACGGCCGCGCTGCCGGGCGCCGTCACGCAGGATCCCGCGTTCGGGCTGCCGGCCGTGTGGATCGACGTCGCGCTGCGCGAACAGGCGCAGGTGTACGGCTACACGGTGGTCGACGCGAGCACGGTCGTCGCGACGCACCTGAACCATCTGGTCGTCCAGCACGCGGCCGAGCTGCTCGGCCGCCAGGAAGTGCAGGCGCTCGTCGAGCGCACCGGCAAGGACGCGCCGTCGCTCGTCGAGGACCTCGTACCGAAGACGATCTCGCTGACGACGCTGCAGAAGGTGCTGCAGAACCTGCTCGAGGAAGGCGTGCCGATCCGCGACATGCGCACGATCCTCGAGGCCGTGTCCGAACACGCGGGCCGCGGCGACGCGTTCGAGATCACGGCCGCGGTGCGGCTCGCGCTCGGCCGCGCGATCACGCAGCAGTGGTATCCGGGCGCGGGCGAGATGCAGGTGATGGGCCTCGACTCGAATCTCGAGCGCGTGCTGTCTCAGGCGCTCGCCACCGGCGCGAACCCGGGCCTCGAGCCCGGCCTCGCACACAACCTTCTGACCGGCACGCAGCAAGCGATGCTGCGTCAACAGAATCTCGGGCTGCCGCCCGTGCTGCTCGTGCAGCACGCGCTGCGCGCAATGCTCGCGCGTTTCCTGCGCCGCAGCCTGCCGCAATTGAAAGTGCTGTCGTACGCCGAAGTGCCGGACACACGCACGATCAAAGTCGTTAACGTCATCGGGGGTTCCGCTTGAACATTCGCAAATTCACCGGCGCAACGAGCCGCGACGCACTTCGTCTCGTGCGCGAGGCGCTCGGCGCCGACGCGGTCGTGCTGTCGAACCGCACGCTCGATGACGGCAGCGTGGAAATCGTCGCACTCGCCGATTCGGACCTGGCCGCCGTGACGCCGCCGGCCGCGGCGCGCGCACGCATTGCCGCACCGCGCGCGCTGGAATCCGTACCGGCCGCCGCGGTGCCCGGTATCGTGTCGCGCCCGGGCCCGGCGCTCGCCCGCCCGGCCGTCAATCCGTATGCCGCAGGCGAAGGCGGGTTGCCGGACGTGTTCTCGTCGGTGTTCGGCGCCAGCGCCGAAGCGGACGACACGGCGGCGCAAGGTTCGACGATCGATGCGGACGCGCCGGCCGTCATTCCGGCGGCAGCGCCGTCGGCAGCCGCGCACGCCACTGGTGCGCCGGCCGCCGGAGTGCCGGCCACGGCTTCCGAACCCGCACCGTGGCTGGTCGAGCACGCGAAGCGCCTGACACAGCAGCGCGATGCGCTGATGGCGCGCACGCAGGCGCCGCCCGCCGCGCCGCAGGCGAGCGCGCCGGCCCCGCAGGCCGCCGCGAGCACGACGCCGCCCGACTGGGCGCGCGACATCGTGCGCGACGCCGAACGCCGGATGCCGGCCGCCGCCCCCCGCGTGCCCGACACGAGCGCGGCGCATGCCGCGAAGGCGGCCGAGCGCACGCGCCTGTCCCCCGACGCCGCTGCCGCGGTGGCCGATGCGGTGAAGTCGCGCATCGAGCGGATCGTCAACGATACGGTGATGCAGGAGCTCGGCGAGCTGCGCGGGATGATGGAAGAGCAGTTCGACAGCCTGATGTGGCACGACCGCCAGCGTCGCAGCGCCGTGCATGGCGCGTTGACGAAGCACCTGTTCGCGGCCGGTTTCTCCGCGCAGCTCGTGCGGATGCTGGTCGACAACATGCCGTCCGGCGACGGCGCGCAGACCTTCGAGCAGGCCGCCGAATGGGCGCAGTCGGTGCTCGCGGCGAACCTGCCGGTGCTCGACAGCGAGGACGCGCTGATGGAGCGCGGCGGCGTGTTCGCGCTGATGGGGCCGACGGGCGTCGGCAAGACGACCACCACCGCGAAGCTGGCCGCACGCTGCGTGATGCGCTTCGGCGCGAGCAAGGTCGCGCTGCTGACCACCGACAGCTACCGGATCGGCGGCCACGAGCAACTGCGCATCTTCGGCAAGATCCTCGGCGTGCCCGTGCACGCGGTGAAGGATGCCGGCGACCTCGCGCTCGCGCTGTCCGAACTGCGCAACAAGCACATTGTGCTGATCGACACGATCGGCATGAGCCAGCGCGACCGCGCGGTGTCCGACCAGATCGCGATGCTGCACGGCGCGAACGCGCCGGTGCAGCGCCTGCTGCTGCTCAACGCGACGAGCCACGGCGACACGCTCAACGAAGTCGTGCAGGCGTACCGCAGCGCGGGCGAGCATCCGGACCTGGCCGGCTGCATCCTCACGAAGCTCGACGAGGCGACCCACCTCGGCGGCGTGCTCGACACGGTGATCCGCTACAAGCTGCCGATCCATTACGTGTCGACCGGCCAGAAGGTGCCGGAGAACCTGTACGTCGCGTCGACCAAATTCCTGCTGAAGAGCGCGTTCTGTGTACCGCGCGACGGCTCGCCCTTCGTGCCGCAAGACGAGGACATGCCGACGCTGCTTTCCGCACTGACCGCACGTTCCACCGCCGAGCTGCACGAGGTGCGATTTGGATAAACGGATCATCGACCAGGCCGAAGGGCTGCGGCGCCTGCTGGCCGGGCGCGCGTCGCGCATCGTCGCGGTGGCGGGCGGGCCGGCGGGTGTCGGCTGCACGTCCACCGTCGTGAACCTGGCGGCGGCGCTCGCGTCGCTCGGCAAGGATGTGCTCGTCGTCGACGAGCGCGCCGACGTGCATTCGGCCAGCGCGACGCTCGCGGGCGCGTGGCTGCGCGACGGCGAGCGCACGCGGGTCGCGGCCGGCTTCGGCCTGTGCGGCGCCGCACGGCTCGCGCGCGCCGGCTACACCGACGCGCAGCTGAGCGATTTCATCGACGGGCCGGCCGACATCGTCCTCGTCGACGCGCAGCTCGGCGCCGACGGTTCGTTTTCGGCGCTCGCACGTGAAGCGCACGACGTGCTGGTCGTGACGCGGGTCGCCGCGCAGGCGATCACCGAAGCGTACGCGTGCATGAAGCGGCTGCATTTCGCGCATGCGTTCGCGCAGTTCCGCGTGCTGACCAATCACGTCGGCAGCCACGCGGACGCGAAGGTCGCGTTCGACAACCTCGCGGGCGTCGCGAGCCGCTACCTGACGGTGTCGATCGCCGACGCGGGGTGCGTGAGCGCCGATCCGCTCGTCGAGCATGCGCGCGAGCTGATGCGCGCGGCGGTCGACGCGTTCCCGTCGTCGGCCGCCGCGCGCGACTACCGGCAGATTGCCGCCGACCTGCTGTACTGGCCGATGCGCCCGCGAACGGGCGCGGGCCGCGCCGTGCACGCGGGCGGCAAGCCGTCGTATGAGGCGGGCGCGGCACACGCCGCGTGAGTGCCACCGGAAGGAGGGGGCCATGATGTACAACGCTCAAGGAAAGATGTCCCAGGCCGACGTGCTCGCGCAATATGCGCCGCTCGTGCGCCGCCTCGGGCTGCAGCTCGTCGCGAAGATGCCGGCGAGCGTCGACCTCGACGACCTGATCCAGGCCGGCATGATCGGCCTGATGGACGCGGCCGGCCGCTACAAGGAAGACCAGGGCGCGCAGTTCGAGACCTACGCGACGCAGCGCATTCGCGGCGCGATGCTCGACGAGCTGCGCAGCAACGACTGGCTGCCGCGCAGCCTGCGCAAGACGTCGCGCGAGGTCGAGCACGCGGTGCACCAGGTCGAGCAGCATCTCGGTCGCTCGGCGAGCGAGACCGAGATCGCGGAGCACCTGAAGATGCCGCTCGACGAATACCAGGGGATGTTGCAGGACCTGCACGGCAGCCAGCTGATCTACTACGAGGATTTCGACCGCGCGGCCGACGACGAGCCGTTCCTCGACCGCTATCGCGTCGATCACGCCGATCCGCTGTCGGCGCTGCTCGACGAGCACCTGCGCGAAGCGCTCGTCGAGGCGATCGAGCGGCTGCCGGAGCGCGAGAAGCTGCTGATGTCGCTGTACTACGAACGGGGTCTGAATCTGCGCGAGATCGGCGCGGTGCTCGAAGTGAGCGAGTCGCGCGTATGCCAGTTGCACAGCCAGGCCGTCGCGCGCCTGCGCGCACGGCTGCGCGAACAGGCGTGGGTCGGCGCGGAATCCTGACCCTTTCCTGACGGCCGCGCGCGCCGACGCCGCGCGCCTGGCATCGGTGTGCGCATTTTGCGCGCCGATTTGCTACAATCCTTCCCGTTTTCCGAGGAGCGTTGCGACGGGCCAGTCTGGGCCCGCCAGGCTCGGAAGGCTTCACCAAGCAGCCGTGCGGCGCGCGTTTAGCGTGTTGTCGCGCCGGCCCCGCTTCCTGAACGGCGCTCACGTCACCAATCTAGAAACTTTTTAGAAAGGAGGGCGTGATGAACGCCATTATCGATTCCAAAGCTTCCAACGATTTCGTCGTCGCCGACATGGCGCTGGCCGGCTGGGGCCGCAAGGAACTGAACATTGCCGAGACCGAAATGCCGGGCCTCGTGCAGATCCGCGACGAATACAAGGCACAGCAGCCGCTGAAGGGCGCGCGCATCGCCGGTTCGCTGCACATGACGATCCAGACGGGCGTGCTGATCGAGACGCTGAAGGCGCTCGGCGCGGACGTCCGCTGGGCGTCGTGCAACATCTTCTCGACCCAGGACCACGCGGCTGCCGCGATCGTCGAAGCCGGCACGCCGGTGTTCGCGTTCAAGGGCGAATCGCTCGACGAATACTGGGAGTTCTCGCACCGCATCTTCGAATGGCCGAACGGCGAATTCGCGAACATGATCCTGGACGACGGCGGCGACGCAACGTTGCTGCTGATCCTCGGCTCGAAGGCCGAGAAGGACCGTTCGGTGATCGCGAAGCCGACCAACGAGGAAGAAGTCGCGCTGTACAAGTCGATCGCGGCGCACCTCGACATCGACCCGACCTGGTACTCGAAGCGCCTCGCGCACATCAAGGGCGTGACCGAAGAAACCACGACCGGCGTGCACCGCCTGTACCAGATGGAAAAGGACGGCCGCCTGCCGTTCCCGGCGTTCAACGTGAACGATTCGGTCACGAAGTCGAAGTTCGACAACCTGTACGGCTGCCGTGAATCGCTGGTCGACGGCATCAAGCGCGCGACCGACGTGATGATCGCGGGCAAGGTCGCGGTCGTTGCGGGCTACGGCGATGTGGGCAAGGGCTGCGCGCAATCGCTGCGCGGCCTGGGCGCGACCGTGTGGGTCACCGAAATCGATCCGATCTGCGCACTGCAGGCGGCGATGGAAGGCTACCGCGTCGTGACGATGGAATACGCGGCCGACAAGGCGGACATCTTCGTGACGGCCACCGGCAACTTCCACGTGATCGGCCACGACCACATGAAGGCGATGCGCCACAACGCGATCGTCTGCAACATCGGCCACTTCGACTCGGAAATCGACGTCGCGTCGACCCGCCAGTACCAGTGGGAAAACATCAAGCCGCAGGTCGACCACATCATCTTCCCGGACGGCAAGCGCGTGATCCTGCTGGCGGAAGGCCGCCTGGTGAACCTCGGCTGCGCGACCGGCCACCCGTCGTTCGTGATGTCGAACTCGTTCGCGAACCAGACGCTCGCGCAGATCGAGCTGTTCGTGCGCGGCAACGAGTACGAAAACAAGGTGTACGTGCTGCCGAAGCATCTCGATGAAAAGGTCGCGCGCCTGCACCTCGCGCGCATCGGCGCGAACCTGTCCGTGCTGTCGGACGAGCAGGCTTCGTACATCGGCGTGCAGAAGGACGGCCCGTTCAAGCCGAACCACTACCGCTACTGATCCGATGCGCCGCCGCCGCGGTGCCGTGCTCGCGTCGCCGACGCGCACACGGTACGGCGGCACGGCGCGGATCGCCGGCTGCCGCGGCGCGCCTTCGGGCACCCGCGGCGGCCGGCGGCGGCCACTGATCGTACCGATCGACAACCGAACCGGAGCACTCCATGAGCGTCATCCTCACCTGGGTCATCAATGCGCTCGCGCTGCTGATCATCACGTACCTCGTGCCGTCGATCCACATCAAGAGCTTCGGCACGGCGCTGATCATCGCGGTCGTGCTCGGCCTGATCAACACGGTGATCCGCCCGGTGCTGATCCTGCTGACGCTGCCCGTCACGATCGTCACGCTCGGGGTGTTCATCCTCGTCGTGAACGCGTTGTGCTTCTGGTTCGCGTCGTCGCTGCTGAAGGGCTTCGAGGTGTCGGGGTTCTGGTCCGCGTTCTTCGGTTCGATCCTATACAGCATCGTGTCGTGGCTGCTGTCCGCACTGATCTTCGGTCAGCGCGACATCGGCTGAGGCCTGAGCCTGTTTCTACCGAATCATGAAACCGATCGAACTCTCGTTTGAATTCTTCCCGCCGAAGACGGCGGAAGGCGTCGAGAAGCTGCGTGCCACGCGTGCGCAACTGATGCCGCTGAAGCCGAAATTCGTCTCCGTGACGTTCGGCGCCGGCGGCTCGACGCAGCAGGGCACGCTCGATACCGTGCTCGACATGCAGAAGGACGGCCTCGAGGCCGCGCCGCACCTGTCGTGCATCGGCTCGTCGCGCGACAGCCTGCGCGCGATCCTCGACCAGTACCGCTCGTACGGCATTCGCCATATCGTCGCGCTGCGCGGCGACCTGCCGTCCGGGATGGGCGCGGTCGGCGAGCTGCGCTATGCGTCCGAGCTCGTCAGCTTCATCCGCGCCGAGCATGGCGACTGGTTCCACATCGAGGTCGCAGGCTACCCGGAGTACCACCCGCAATCGCGCTCGCCGAAGGCCGATCTCGAGAATTTCGCGCGGAAGGTGAAAGCCGGCGCGAATTCCGCGATCACGCAGTACTTCTTCAACGCCGACGCGTATTTCCGCTTCGTCGACGATGCGCGCAAGCTGGGTGTGGACGTGCCGATCGTGCCGGGCATCATGCCGATCACGAACTTCTCGCAGCTGATGCGCTTCTCCGAGATGTGCGGCGCCGAAGTGCCGCGCTGGGTGGCGCGCCGGCTCGAGAGCTTCGGCGACGATCGCGAGTCGATCCGCGCGTTCGGCGCGGACGTCGTCACGGGCCTGTGCCAGCGTCTGGTCGACGCGGGCGTGCCCGGGCTGCACTTCTATACGCTGAACACGGCGGCCGCGACGCGGACGATCTGTGAACGGCTCGACGTGTAAGCGCGTCACGCGATTGCATGTGTAAAAGCCCCGCCGGTTTTGCCGGCGGGGCTTTTTTTCGATGCCTGCGGTGCGGCGCCGCGTGCGTCAGCGCTGCGCCTGCATCAGCGGCGGGCGGCGGTCGAACCATGGCCGCGCCTGTTCGAGCTGGCGGGCGAGCCTGAGCAGCAGCCCGTCGTCGGTGTGACGCGCGGCGAACTGCACGCCGATCGGCAGCCCGCGCGCGTTCCAGTAGAGCGGCACCGACATCGCCGGCTGGCCGGTCAGGTTGAACAGCTCGGTGCAGCCGGCCCACGTGAACGCCTTTTCCGACGACTTCGCCAGCATTTCCTTCAGCAGCGGCTTGATCGGCAGCGCGGCGAGCACTTTCATCTGCGCCGATTCGAACGGCGTCGGCTGCAATTCGCCGATCTTCACCGGCGGCCCCGCGAGCGATGCGCACAGGATCGCGTCGTAGCGCGACACGAGACCGGCCACCTGCACGGTGAGCTGGCGCTGCCATTCGAGCACGTCCGGCAGGCGCGTGCGCGCGAGGCGCCGGCCGACCACGGCCATCGCCCACGTCGCGGCTTCGAATTCGCCGCGCTTGGGCGTGCGACCGGTCAGCGCGCGTGCGCCGAGCACCATTTCCTCGGCGATCGTCGCCCACAGCGTGAGGAAGGTTTCGGCCGCGCGCGCGTAGTTGATGTGCAGCGTCGCCGGCTCGACATGGTGGCCGAGCGATTCGAGCAGCGCGGCAGCGTCGTCGAGCGCCGCGCGCGTGTCGTCGGCGAGGGCCGGTGCGAGCATCGGGTCGAGCACGAGGCCGATCCGCAGCGGGCCGGGCGGCGTGTCGAGCTCGCCGAGGAATGTGCCGGGCGCACCGGCCGGCAAGGTCTGGCCGGTCGTCACGTCGAGCAGCAGCGCGCTGTCGCGCACGCTGCGCGTGACCGCATGCTGGACCACCAGCTCGCCGTTCGACGGCAGGTCGACGAGTATCGGGTTGCGGCTCGGCTTCAGGCCGAACAGCCCGCAACACGATGCCGGAATGCGGATCGAGCCGCCGCCGTCGGACGCATGCGCGAGCGGCACGATGCCGGCCGCGACGGCCGCGGCTGCGCCGCCGCTCGAGCCGCCGGGCGTGTGGTCGAGATTCCACGGATTGCGGCACGCGCCGAACAGTTCGGGTTCCGTGTACGGCATCTGGCCGATTTCCGACGTGTTGGTCTTGCCGAACACGTTGAGACCGGCCGCGCGGCTTCGCGCGATCACTGGCGAATCGTCGTCGGGCACGAAATACCGGTAGTGCCGGCTGCCCATCGACAGCGGCAGCCCGGCGACGGCCGCACCGAGATCCTTGACGAGATACGGCACGCCGGCGAACGGCGCGTCGGTGCCGCCGTCGGGTGTGGCGGCCGCACGCTGGCGTGCGGCTTCGTAGTCCTGCAGCACGATCGCGTTGATCGCGCTGTTGACCGCTTCGGCCTGGCCGATCGCGGCGTCGAGCAGTTCGCGCGGGCTCACCTTGCGTTCGCGCACCAGTGCGGCGAGGCCGATCGCGTCGTGCGCGAGATAGTCCGAGTGCATCGCAGTCACCCCCGTTGTGACTCGTGGCGATGTCAGGAGCATAACGCGGGCCCGGCGAGAGGGGCCCGCGGCCGGCCGCTTTTAGAGGTGTTCGGCGAGGAAGGTCAACGTGCGGCCGTGCGCGAGCGCCGATGCGCGCTGGTTGTACGACGCGCGGTCCGTGCAGTTGAAGCCGTGCTCGGCGCCCGGATACACGTGGAACGACGCATCGCCGTGGCCGGCGAACGCGGCCTTCACCTGGTCGACGGCCGTGAGCGGGATCCCGTGGTCGTTCTCCGCGTAGTGGAACAGGATCGGCTGCGTGACCTGGCCGGCGAGGTCGAGCGCGTTCTGGATGCCGCCGCCGTAGTACGCCACTGCCGCGTCGATCTTGCCGGTCGCGGCCGCGCGGTACGCGAGCTGGCCGCCGAAGCAGTAGCCGATCGCGGCGATCTTGCCGGCCACTTCGGGGCGTGCGCGCAATGCATCGGCTGCCGCGCCGATGTCCGCGACCGCGAGACCCACGTCGGTCTTTTTCATCAGCTCGATGCCCTTGTCGCGATCCGCGCCTTCATAGGTCAGCTCGACGCGCGGCTGCGTGCGCCAGAACACGTCCGGCGCGAGCGCGACGAAGCCGTCGGACGCGTACTGGTCGGCGACCGCGCGGATGTGCGAGTTCACGCCGAAGATCTCCTGGATGATGATGACGGCGGGGCCTGTGCCGCGCTTGGGCAGCGCGAGATAGCCGCCGAAGCTGTCGTTACCGGTCGGGATGTCGATCCATTGGGCAGTCACGTTCTGAACTCCTGGCGAACGGGGTGCGCGATGCGCGCCCCGGGGTGAAAGAGGGCGGCCTAGGGCCTGTTCCCGCTAATAACGGGCTTGCGAACGTGCCTTTCCGCCCGCAGGGCAAGGAGAGAGGAGGCGCAATAGCTGTAGCTATTGCAACGACGAACGACGCGGCAATGCGGGCGGAAAGGCACGTTCCCCTGTTTGGGAAAATTCATTCGTGGGGCTGGCCCCCAGAAGGGCCGATCGCGGCGTCATGCTCCTTGCGAATACGTCGAGTATTCGCTTCGTCGCATTCCTTGCGCTCGGCCCTTCTGGGGGCCAGCGCAAGCCCGTTATTAGCGGGAACAGGCCCTAGTGTGCCACTGATCCCGTGTCGTTGCAGGGCACGCGCCCGCTTCTCGTGCAGCGATCGTTTCGATCTCGATTATTCATTTTTCGGCGCCGTGCCGCTTCGATAGAGTCGATGTGCCAGCCTTTACAAAGCGCTTTCGCGCATCGTCATCGAAGGATTCGCCATGTCTGCCCGCCTGTTTTCCACCCCCTTTTCCGAACGCTTCGGCCTGCGACTGCCGCTCGTGCAGGCGCCGATGGTCGGCGCGACCACGACCGCGATGGTCGCTGCCGCATCGAATGCCGGCGCGCTCGGCAGTCTCGGCGCCGCCGCGTTCGCGCCCGAGCGCCTCGCGACCGAAGTCGAAGCCATCCGCGCGGCGACCGACCGCCCGTTCGCGATCAACCTGTTCGTGCTGCCGGACGCGGCACCCGACACGGCGACCGTCGCGCGCGCGCTGGCCGCGATCGACCCGCTGCATGCGGCGCTCGGATTGCCGCCGGGCACCGCGCCCGCGCGCTACGCGCCTGATTTCCGTGCGCAACTCGATGCGCTGGTGGCGCTGCGCGTGCCCGTTGCAAGCTTCACGTTCGGCGTGCTCGATGCGGCCGACGTCGCGCGCCTGAAGGCCGCCGGCACCTACGTGATCGGCACGGCGACGCACGTGGCCGAGGGGCTCGCCTGGCAGGCGGCCGGCGCGGATGCGCTGTCCGCGCAGGGCGCCGAGGCGGGCGGCCACCGCGGCACGTTCATCGGTTCCGCCGATGACGCACTGATCGGCACGTTCGCGCTCGTACCGCAACTGGTCGACGCGACGGGCCTGCCCGTGCTCGCCGCGGGCGGCATCATGGATGGCCGCGGGATCGCGGCCGCGCTTGCGCTTGGCGCACAGGGCGCGCAGCTCGGCACGGCGTTCCTCACCTGCACGGAAAGCGCGATTGCGGCGGACTGGAAGGCGCGCCTGCTCGCGAGCACCGATACGTCGACGCAGGTCACGCGCGCGATTACCGGCCGCCACGCGCGCGGGCTGCGCAATACGCTGATGGCGCGGCTCGGCGAACGCGTGGCCGACGCCGCGCCGTACCCGGTGCAGAACGCGCTGACGCAGCCGCTGCGCCAGGCCGCCGCGCGCGCGAACGACGGCGACTACCTGTCGCTGTGGGCCGGGCAGGGCGCGCCGCTCGCGCGGCGGCGCGGCGATGCGCTGACGACGTCGCAGCTCGTTGCCGCGCTCGATGCCGAATGGCATGCGGCGGCTGCCTGAATCGTTCATATCGGACGACGAAACGCGCGTTGTCACGCGCGTTTCATTCAACGATCCCGGGCACAAAATACCGAATCGAAATGCCCCGGGAAGGCTTTAAAACGACCTTTCAGCAAGTCGCCAGGAATTAGCGGAAACCCTTATCCAGTGGGGCTTGCGGCGATATTCGAGTAACGATTCCAAAGTGCGCATATCAGTAGTGATACCACTACCCCAAAAAAGTCCCACAAATTAATTTGATCACCTACACTTGCGCGCAAGTACGGGCAGGCGGCTGCTAAAAGCGGTTGTTTTCGCGTGCTTGAGGCCAAGTGCATGAACGATGCAACCGGCGAATCGTCCAGTGATTGCAAACACAAGGATGGCAGCGGGGCACCGGGCGATGGCGTTTATTGGGACCGAAACTGGAGACTTACATGAATATCAAAATGCAGAAGCTGTTGCCGATCACCGCTGCGGCGATGCTGTGCGTTGCAGCTGCAAGCAACGCGGCCGCCGATCAAGTCGTCAAGATCGGCCACGTCGCGCCCTTGACGGGCGGCATCGCACACCTGGGCAAGGACAACGAAAACGGTGCGCGTCTCGCAGTCGAGGAGATCAACGCCAAGGGTCTCACGGTCGGCGGCCAGAAAATCACGCTGCAACTCGATCCGCAGGATGACGCGGCCGACCCGCGGCAGGCCACGCAGGTTGCGCAGAAGCTCGTCGACGACAAGGTCGTCGCGGTGGTCGGCCACCTGAACTCGGGCACGTCGATCCCGGCCTCGAAGATCTACAGCGATGCGGGCATCGTGCAGATCTCGCCGTCGGCGACCAACCCGGCCTACACGCAGCAAGGCTTCAAGACCACGTACCGCGTGGTGGCCACCGATGCGCAGCAGGGCCCGGCACTCGCGAACTACGCGCACTCGAAGGGTATCAAGAGCGTGGCCGTGGTCGACGATTCGACCGCCTACGGCCAGGGTCTCGCGAACGAGTTCGAGAAGAAGGCCAAGGCGCTCGGCCTGAAGGTGGTGTCGCATGACGCGACGAACGACAAGGCGGTCGACTTCCGCGCGATTCTGACCAAGATCAAGGGCGAGAATCCGGACGCGATCATGTACGGCGGCATGGATGCCACCGGCGGCCCGTTCGCGAAACAGGCGAAGCAGCTCGGCCTGCGCGCGAAGATCTTCGCGGGCGACGGCGTGTGCACGGAAAAGCTGGCCGACCTGGCCGGCGATGCGACCGACAACGTGGTGTGCTCGGAAGCCGGTGCTTCGCTCGAGAAGATGGCGGGCGGCGCAGCGTTCAAGGCGAAGTACGAGAAGCGCTTCGGCCAGCCGATCCAGATCTACGCACCGTTCACGTATGACGCCGTGTACATCATCGCCGATGCGATGAAGCGCGCGAACTCGACGGATCCGGCGAAGATCCTCGCGGCGATGCCGTCGACGAACTACTCGGGCGTGATCGGTACGACGACCTTCGACTCGAAGGGCGACCTGCAGCACGGCGTGATCTCGCTGTACAACTACAAGAACGGCAAGAAGTCGCTGCTCGACGAAGTGAAGATGTAACGCAACAAGCGGTCAACAGAAGGGGTGAAAGCGCGCATGCGGCAACGCATGCGCGCTTTCTTTTGGGCCGGCGCCTGACGCGCCGTCAGATCTTCAGCCGCGCGAGTACCTTCGGCGCAACGGCCGCGACGAGCGCCGCGCACAGCGCGACCACGGACAGGCCGATCGTCAGGTTCGCGGCCTGCGCGACCGCGCCGATCACGACCGGACCGAACAACATGCCGAAATACGCGAGCCCGGCCACATGCGCGAGCCCTTCCGCCGCGTGGATGCCTTTCACGCGCGCGGCGGCCGCGAACAGCACCGGCATCATGTTCGCGAGGCCGAGGCCCATCAGCGTGAAGCCGGTCAGCACCGTGGCCGGATACGGCAGCAGCAGCGCGCCGATCATCCCTGCACAGGCGAGCGACGCACTCGCGAACACGAGCTGCGGCGCGCCGAAGCGGGCGCGCACGGCGTCGCCCGCGAAGCGCGCGACGGCCATCCCGCCCGAGAACGCGGCATAGGCGGCGCTCGCGAGCGCGGGGCTCGCCACGACGACGTCGCGCATGTAGACCGTCGCCCAGTCGTACATCGCGCCTTCGGCGATCAGCGCGACGAGCGCGATGCCGCCGAGCATCCACAGGGCGGGCGAGCGCCAGCGGTTGCCGCCGCCGTGCGCGTGTTCGTGGTGCGGCACATGCGGCAGCACGGCCGGGCTTGCGATCACGAGCACCGTCGCGCTCGTCGCCGCCGCGAGCGCGAGATGCACGGCCGGCGCCATGCCGGCCGACAGCAGCGCGCCGCCGGCGGCCGCGCCTGCCATGCCGCCGATGCTGAACATGCCGTGCAGCGACGACATGATCGGTCTGCCGATGGCGATCTCGACCGCGCTGGCCTCGGCGTTCATCGCGACATCGAGCGTCGCCATCGAGAAGCCGAACAGCGCGAGCACGGCGAGCAGCATCGCGTAGTCGGGTACGACGAGGATCAGTGCCGCACAGGCCGACATCACGAGCCCGCCCGCCAGGCACGCGGTGCGCGAGCCGACGCGCGCGATCCAGCGCGCGATGGTCAGCATTGCGGCGATCGAGCCGACGGCGACCGCGAACAGCGCGATCGACAGCAGCCCGGGGCTCAGCGCGAACTTGTCGCGCACGGTCGGCACATGCACGCCCCACGACGCGAACATCATGCCGGCGACGAAGAACAGCGCCATCGACGCCGTGCGCGCGCGCTGGCGGGCCGGCAGTGACAGCACGCGATGCGCGTCGGGCGGCGCGGCGAACGGGGACGACGATTCGGGGGAGGAGGATTCGGACACGGAAAGGCTCGTCAAAAGAAATGCGCGGACGCACGCGGCGCCCGTCGGACCTGTCCGATTCTATCGAACCGCTTACGATCCTGCCGGGCGATGGCCGTTTGGCCGATGATCCGGCGATTGTGCGACCCGGTGCCCCGTATTCGGCCGCATTGGCCGTTCGACCGATGCGCGGCACACCGCGCCCGCGGGTAACATCGAAGCGCATGGCGTGCCCGGCGCGCCGCCCTTCGACCGCAGGAGTCCTCTTGAACATCGATCCCGCTCTCGCCCTGCATCTGCTGCACCGCTGCGCGCTCGGCACGCTCGCCACCCATGCGCGCGATCCGCAGGGCTTCCCGTATCCGACGGTCGTCCCGTTTGCACCCGATGCAAGCCATCGTCCCGTGATCCTCGTGAGCGGCCTCGCGGAGCACACGCGCAATCTGGCCGCCGATCCGCGCGCGGGCTTCCTCATCGTCGACGCGCCCGGCGGCGACGTGCTGAACGCCGAGCGCGCGACGCTGCTCGGCCGGTTCGCGCCGCTCGGCGACGATCCGCACATCACCGCGCGCTACCGGCGCTACGAGCCGGACGCCGCGCGCTATCTCGCGCTCGGCGATTTCACGTTCTGGGCGCTCGATGTCGAGCGGCTGCGCTATATCGGCGGTTTCGGGCGCATGGGCTGGGTCGACGGCACGCATCTCGATGCGCTGCCGCCGCTCGCCTTCGACGAGGAACAGGCGTTGTGGGACGCCTACGATGGCGGCGCTGCGCGCCGCGACGGGCTCGAATTGCTCGGTGTCGATCGCCACGGCGCCGACTGGCGATATGACGGCCGTCGCGTGCGCACGCCGTTTGATACGCCATTGACCGATGCGCGCGCAATGCAAGAACGCCTGATTGCGTGCGCGCGGGATGTGACGTGACGTCGCGGTGCCGGCTTGTCCGCGGTTTGTCCGTTTAGCGTGCCGCGCTGTCCGATTTTCGTGAAGTTGTCGTCCGATGAAAGCTTCTATTTTTGAGAATGCAGGGTAATTGCGTATGTTGATAGACCTAATAGGAAATGGCTAATGTCCTAATCTCTGTGTAGGAACGTAAAAATTTGAGAAAAGGCCGCAGCCGGTCAAAATGACACGAGTGAATTTCAATTGATCTCGGGATTTTCATGAATCTCGCTTCTATCAAATCTTTTTTGTGCTAATCTCTGCCTTCGAAAATCCGAGGCACATATATTTCATGAATGGTGAGCTGGCTACAGACTGGCGCCATTGGTCAGATAGAAAGGGAAACTATGTCTTCTTACAAGGACCTGCTGGCCCAGCGGGAGAAGCTGGAGAAGCAAATCGAAGAAGCGAAGTCGCGTGAATACGCTGAAGTGCTGAATGACGTGAAGCAGAAAATTGCCGACTACGGCTTTTCGCTCGCCGAACTCGGTCTCAGCCGCGCGAAGGCAGGTAAGGTTGGCCGTCCGCGCGCAGGCGTTGCCGCGAAATATCGCGATCCGGAAACGGGCGCGACGTGGTCGGGCCGCGGCAAGCCGCCGCGCTGGATCGCGGGCAAGAACCGCGAACAGTTTGCGATTTAAACGTTTGTTTAAGTCGCCTGCTCTTCAAAAGAGCCGCGTGTCCGTTAAGGAGCGCGGCTTTTTTGTTTTCAGCGGTCGCCACGCGCATGGCGCCGTCATGAAAATGTAATAAAAGGGTGTGAATCGAAATACGACCTGTTCGCATAAGCGATTGATTTAAATAAGAAATTTGTGGGTATTGGCAGGATTCACGGGGCGCTCTTGATAGAATCGGGTATCACACACCGATATCCCATATTTCATGTCCACGTTTTCCGGCGACGCGCAGAGCGCAGATAAGCACGCGGTTGCACGCAAGAGCACGTTCGTCAGTATTGTGCTGAATGTCGTGCTCGCGACATTTCAGATCGCCGTCGGCACGATTGCGCATTCGCAAGCATTGATTGCTGACGGGGTGCATTCGATTTCCGATTTGATCTCGGATTTTGTCGTGCTGGTTGCGAATCGGCATAGCGGCGCATCGCCTGACGCCGACCACAATTACGGACACAGCCGCTACGAAACCGTCGCATCGCTGTTTCTCGGTGCGATCCTGATTGCAGTCGGCGTCGGTATGCTCTGGCGGGCCGGCGACCGTCTCGTTAATCTCGAAAACATCCCGGCGGTACATTTTTCCGCGCTGATCGTCGCGCTGACGGTGCTCGTGTCGAAAGAGGCGCTGTTTCGCTACATGCTGCGCGAAGCGCGGCGCGTTCGCTCGGCGATGCTCGTCGCGAACGCATGGCATGCGCGTTCGGATGCCGCTTCGTCGCTCGTCGTCGCGATCGGTATCGTCGGCAGCCTGGCCGGCGTGCGGCTGCTCGATCCGATCGCGGCGGCGATTGTCGGCTTCATGGTTGCGCGCATGGGCTGGACGTTCGGCTATGACGCGTTGCAGGACCTCTCCGACCGCGCGCTCGATACGACCGATACGGCCGAGATCCGCGCGCTGCTGGCGGCAACGCCCGGCGTGCGCGACGTGCACGACCTGCGCACGCGCAAGATGGGTGATGCGGCGCTCGTCGACGCACACATCCTCGTCGATCCGAAAATCTCCGTCTCCGAAGGGCACTACATCGCCGAGACCGCGCGTGCACGCGTACTGACCGACCCGCGCGTGCTCGATGCGCTGATCCACGTCGACCCCGAGAACGACGCGGCGCGTCGTCCGGCGCTCGCGCTGCCGCCACGCGGCGAGATCGCGGCGCGGCTCGAGGCCGCGCTCGCGCAGCGCGGGCTGCGTGCGGCGGCGATCAACCTGCATTACCTGAGTACGGGGCTCGAGATCGACGTGACGCTTGCGTGCGACCCGCACGATACCGATGCGGCGCTGGCCGGCCGGCTCGACGCCGACGCACTGAAGCGCGAGTTCGGCGCGCGCCGGATCGGCTTCACGCGCACGATGCCCGCGCAGGCGTGAGCCGGCGGCGGCGGGCCGTGCGTGCGTGGCTGCGCGTCGTTACAGCGGCAGTTGCGTGTCGAACTTGATCTCGCGCAGCACGACACTCGTGCGCACTTGCGACACGGCGGGGATCTTGAAGATGCGTTCGTGCAGGAACACGTCGTAGGCCTTGATGTCCGGCGCGACGATCTTGAGGATGTAATCGGCTTCGCCGGTCGTGCTGTAGCACTCGGTGACTTCCGGGCAGGTCGCGATCTCGCGCTCGAACTGCTCGACGCCGCCTTCGTTGTGGCGGGTCAGGTGCACGTGCGCGAGCGCGCAGACGTGCAGGCCGAGCTTCTCGCGATCGAGCAGCGCCGTGTAGCGCTGGATCACGCCCGACTGTTCCATGTCCTTGATGCGGCGCCAGCACGGCGTGCTCGACAGGCCGACCTGGTCGGAGATTTCCTGAACGGAACGGCGCGCGTCGAGCTGCAACAGGCGAAGGATTTTTTGCGAAAAGGAATCGAGCGTCACCTGCGCCTCCATGCGGCAGCAACAACATGCTGAATGTTAGAGGGCCGGGAAAGGAAAGGCAATCTGGCGTCGCGTTGCTGAGCGAGATTCGCTAATTTGCGCGCGGATCCGTGGGGTTTTGTCCCGCCCCCGCGTTTTCCGACCGATCGGTGTCCGCCACGGCGAGGCCCGCAAGCGCGGCCTGCTGGCGGCGCAGGTCGGCGAGCATGTTGCAGAACAGTGCGCCTTGCTCGATCGCGTCGTCGAGCGCGACGTGCGTGTGCGGATGGTCGTCGAACCAGTGCTTCGGAAAGCGCGGCTTGATCGCCTTGCGGTACGGCAGGCCCGTCATCGCGAACGCGAGCGTCTTGATGTCGAGCGCCGACCACGAGAACGGGCAGCGCCCGGCAAAGCGCATCATGTACCAGAACATGAACGTGAAGTCGAAGCCGGCCGGCATCGCGACGAACACCGGCTTGCCGGGCAGCGCCTCGACCCAGTCGACGTACGCGAGCAGTGCCGCCTCGGGCGCCTGCAGGTCGCGCCGGCACGCGGCCCACGCTTCGGGTTCGGTCTTCCACCACGCTTCCTGCACCGGGTGCGCTTGCGCGCCGGGCAGCGTTTCGAGGTTGGCCGAGAACGTCGCGATCAGCTGCTTGTCCTCGGTATAGGCGGCCGACGCGAAGCTCAGCATCGAGTGCGGGCCGGGAATCGGGCCGTCGGCCTCGACGTCGGTGCTGACGTAGATTTCCGGGATGGCGGTCTGGTTCATCCGAATACCTTGTCGGACACGAACGGGTTCGTGCGGCGCTCGTCGCCGAACGTCGACACCGGGCCGTGGCCCGGCACGAACGTCACGTCGTCGCCGAGCGGCCACAGCTTCTCCTTGATCGACCGGACGAGATCCGCGTGATTGCCGCGCGGAAAATCGGTACGGCCGATCGAGCCGGCGAACAGCACGTCGCCGACGATCGCGACGCGATGCGCGCGGCTGAAGAACACGACGTGGCCGGGCGTGTGGCCCGGGCAGTGATAGACCTCGAGCGTCTCGTCGCCGAATTGCACGGTGTCGCCGTCGTTCAGCCAGTGGTCCGGCTCGAAGGTTTCGGCGGCCGGAAAGCCGAAGCGCTCGCTCTGCATCGGCAGCTTCTCGATCCAGAAGCGCTCTTCTTCCTGCGGCCCCTCGATCGGCACGCCGTAGTGCGTCGCGAGCGTCTTCGCGCCCGCGCAGTGGTCGATGTGCCCGTGCGTGAGCAGCACCTTCTCGACCTGCACGTTCTGCCGCGCGACTTCCTGTTCGATCCGGTCGAGATCGCCGCCCGGATCGACAACGGCGGCGCGGCCCGTCTTCTCGCAGACGAGCAGCGAGCAGTTCTGCTGGAACGGCGTGACCGGAATGAGCGTGACTTTCATGGAGGCACCGGCGGCTAAAAGGAGCGATTGTACCGGTCGCGCGTGCCGCTTGCCGGCCGTGCGACGCGCGTCGCGTCGGACGCGTCCGGGCATTCCCGCAGCATGTCGATTGTTACAGCCATAGTGAGAATCAATGGTCCGCCGGGGGTGCTTTTCGGGACAGCGTTTTGATTTATGTATAATGCGCCCCATTGAGCGTGAGTTTCACGCCATTCGCTGGTGTTTCGGCCCCGTTAAAAAAAGGGCGTCGGAAGCACCGTCAAGCATCAGCCGCCGGGGAGTCCGGCGGTGTATCCAGCACCGAGCATTCGGTGCTCACGTCTTGTCCGGCCGGGTGCTGCGCGCCCGCCTGCGGCCTTGCTGCCGCGCCGCCGGATGAGGCCTGTGCCGCCGTTCCCGTGCGTTGGTCGTTTCGACGCGCGCGAACGTGAAAGCCATGTTCGATTGGCGGCATGTGGGGTCTGGTCAGGCTGTTGGGGACAGGTTGCGCCAGACGTGAAAGCTAATCAGGACGGTTGCGGCATAGACGAAAGCCGCGCCCATGCTAGCCGCCTGCTCGCATCCGAGCGGGGCGTGCACGCATTTGCCGTCCGGGCCGCGTGTCTGCGCTGTGAAGCAGCGTGATGTAGGAGCGGCCCGAACCAGAAGGCGACACGTCGATGAACGTACGATTTCCGAGTCGATTCGGGACCATTGCATTATTTTTTGCGTTGACGGGCTGTGCGGTGCCACCCAGCCAGACCACCGGAAGCGCGAACCAGAAGAACGCGGTCGACAAGACGGCCGCTGCCGCGAAGGCGGACAACGACAAGCAACTGAATTTCGATTCCGCACTGGCGTCGATGCCGGCTGCCGACGCCAAGGACGCGAAGAAGTCGTCGCTGGCGGACGCCGAGCCGATCGACGGCAAGGATGTGTCCGACTTCCGTCAGACGGGCCGCGCATCGTGGTACGGGCGGGATTTCCACGGCCGCCGCACCGCGAACGGCGAACGCTTCAACATGAACGCGCTCACCGCCGCGCACCGCACGCTGCCGCTGTCGTCGTACATCAAGGTGACGAATGCGTCGAGCGGCAAGTGGGTCGTCGTGAAGGTCAACGACCGCGGGCCGTTCAAGCGCGGCCGGGTGCTCGACCTGTCGTATGCCGCGGCCAAGATGATCGGCCTCGTGCACGCCGGCACGGGCCGCGTGAAGATCGAAGGGCTGTCGCCGCAGGAAGCGCGCGAGGCACGCGACGAAATGTACGCGTCGATCTCGACGAAATAACGCGGCGGATCGACCGCTCATGCAAAAGGGCTGCCCTCGGGCAGCCCTTTGTCTTTCCTGCACGGCGCGATGCCGGCGCCGGCTTCCCGGCACCGGCCGGCTCGCGTGTCAGCTTTCATCCTTCAGCACAAGCGCACGCGCATACAGCGTGTTGCGCGATGCGCCTGTCAGCGCGGCCGCGAGCTTGGCCGCGCTCTTCACCTGCACCTCTTCCAGCAGCAGCCTGAGCAGTGCGTCGTGCGCGGTGTCGTCGGCTTCGCCGCTCGTCGCCGGCGCGCCCTCGACGACCAGCACGAATTCGCCGCGCAAGCGGTTCGCATCGCCGGCGAGCCAGGTCTGTCCTTCAGCCAGGGTGCCCTGGAACAACTGCTCGTGTAGCTTGGTGAGCTCGCGCGCAATCAGCAGCCGGCGCGCGGGGCCGAACGCATCGGCGAGCGCGGTGACGGTTTCGGCGATCCGGTGCGGTGCCTCGTAGAACACCAGCGCATACGGGTGCGATACGAGCGCCTGCAGCGCGGTCGCGCGCTGCTTGGTCTTTGGCGGCAGGAACCCCGCGAACGTGAACGCACCGGCCCAGTCGCCGGCCACGCTCAGCGCGGTCACGGCCGCGCTCGCGCCCGGCAGCGGGATCACCGCGAAGCCGGCGGCGCGCACCGCGTCGACGAGCCGCGCGCCGGGGTCCGAGATGCCGGGCGTGCCGGCGTCCGATACGTAGGCCACGCGTTCGCCGCCGCGCAGCAGTTCGATCACGCGCTGCGCGGCTTCGCGTTCGTTGTGCTCGTGCACGGCGACCAGCGGCTTCGAAATCCCGTAGCGGGCGAGCAGCTGGCCCGTGTTGCGGGTGTCTTCGGCCGCGATGCGGTCGGCGAGGCCGAGCACGTGCAGCGCGCGCAGCGTGATGTCGGCGGTGTTGCCGATCGGCGTGGCGACCACGTAGAGCGCGGCGTCCGGGTAGTGCTGGTTTTGCGCGAGTTCGAGGAGGGCAGTCATGGCAGGCAATGCGCGCAATCGCAGCGCAAGCGGAACAAGGACGGCATTGTGCCACGCGGCGCCGGCCCGGCCGGGCGACGGGCGCGGTTTGCCGCGCGCGGGCGACAACTTTTCCGGCGCGGCGCGATCCAAGCCGGTCGGCGCGGCGTTCGAACTGCGTGCACGGCAGTTCCTCGAACGCCGCGGCCTCGTGTTCGTCGCGGCGAACGTGACGATGCGCGGCGGCGAGCTCGATCTCGTGATGCGCGAGCCCGACGGCATGCTCGTGTTCGTCGAGGTGCGCGCGCGGCGCAGCGTCCGGCATGGCGGCGCGGCCGCGAGCGTCGGCTTGCGCAAGCGGCGGCGTCTGGTGGCGGCCGCGCTCCAGTTCTGGGCACGGCACGGCGCCGGTGCCGCGTGCCGCTTCGACGTCGTCGCGTTCGAGGCCGGGCAGCTCGCGTGGCTGCGCGACGCATTTCGTGCCGACGATGCGTAGCGGCGAGCTGTGACGAGATGTAAAGAGTTCTTGCCGGACCCCCGGAGAGCGTGCCGGAGTACGGTAAACTCGCCGCACCCACGATGTCGCGCGCTGCGTGCCACGCGCCCAGTTCACCAGGAATCGATGTCAGTCGAACGTATTCAGCAACATTTCCACGACAGCGCCGCGCTTCACGCCGAAGCGGCCGACGCACTGTCGCTGCCGATCGCAGCCGCGGTCGATGCGATGTTCGCCGCGCTGGCGAACGGCAACAAGATCGTCGCCTGCGGTGACGGCCCGTCGGCTGCCGCCGCGCACTATCTCGCCGTGTCGCTCGTCGGCGGCTTCGAGCGCGAGCGTCCGGGCCTGCCCGCGATCGCGCTGGCCACCGACGCGTCGCAGGGCGGCCTCGCGGGGGCGGTGTCCGCCGAGCAACTGTTCGCCCAGCAGGTGCGCGTGCTCGGCCAGACCGGCGACATCCTGCTGGTGCTCGATCCGGGCGGCGCGTCGCCGCGCGTGCTGGCGGCGATCGACGAAGCGCACGAGCGCGAGATGACCGTCGTTGCGCTGACGGGCGGCGACGGCCATGCGGTCGCCGCTGCGCTGTCCGATACCGATATTCCGATCAGCGTGCCCGCCGTTCGCGCGGCGCGTATCCATGAAGTCCATCTGCTGACTATCCACTGCCTGTGCGACGGCATCGACGCGATGCTGCTGGGTGAGGATTGAACGAAGGAGAGCCGTCGATGAATCAAAGCCGCGTCAAACAGACGCTCGTCAGAACCACGCTGCTCGCTGCGCTGACGGCGGGCCTCGCCGTGTCGCTGCAGGGTTGTGTGCTCGGGATCGTGGGCGCAGCGGCCGGCGGCGGCGCGCTGGTCGCGACCGACCGCCGTACGCTTGGCGCGCAGACTGAGGATCGCGAGATCCAGGTCAAGTCGCTCACGCAGATCAACAACGGGCTGCCCGACCAGTCGCACGTGAACGTGACGGTGTTCAACCGCCGCGTGCTGCTGACGGGCGAAGTCCCGAACGATGCATCGAAGCAGCGCGCCGAGGAAATTGTGCGCGCCATCAACAACGTGAACGGCATCGTCAACGAGCTGTCGGTCGAGCCGGCGTCGTCGCTGTCGTCGCGCGCGAACGACTCGTACCTCGAAGGGCGCGTGAAGTCCGAGCTGATCGCGACGAAGGGCATCTCGGCGAACTACTACAAGGTCGTCAGCGAGCGCGGCAACCTTTACCTGATGGGGCTCGTGACGGTTGACGAGGGCAATCGCGGCGCGGAAGCCGCCAGCCAGGTGCCCGGTGTCGAGAAGGTCGTGAAGGTGTTCCAGTACGTGAAGCCGCAGGACGCGCAGGCGCTGCAGGCGGCGTCGCCCGCGAGCGGCGCGTCCGGCGTGCAGGCCGCCGCGCCGGCGGATGCCGCGACGGTGGGCGCCGTGCCCGATACGTCGGTGCAGTCCACGCCGCTGCAGTCGCCCGCACCGATCTCGAATTCGTCCAGCGTGCACCCGGGCAACCCGAAGGCGCCTTCGCAATGAAGAACATGCAGATGAAGCAGTTGAAACAGTGGATGGTGCAGGGCGCCACGGCCGCAGCGCTCGTGGCGGGCACGCAGGGTGCCGCGCACGCAGATGTCGGCGATGGCCTGAAGGTGGCGCGCGGCAACGCATGCATGGGCTGCCACGCGGTCGACCGCAAGCTCGTCGGCCCGTCGTTCAAGGATATCGCTGCCCGCTACAAGGCCGATCCGCAGGCCGTGGCCAAGCTGTCGAAGAAGGTGAAGGAGGGCGGCGCCGGCGTCTGGGGCGCGATTCCGATGCCCGCGCATCCGCGCATGAGCGACGCCGACGTGCGTTCGGTGGTCGAATGGGTGCTGGCTGGCGCGCCGTCAAAGTAACGCTTCGGGGGTGACCCAACCCCTATTGCCAAGCGCAGAAATGCGTGTGTATGATGGTTGACTGTTGGGGCGGTAGCTCAGCTGGGAGAGCGTCGCGTTCGCAATGCGAAGGTCGGGAGTTCGATCCTCCTCCGCTCCACCAACGGAATTCGAAAGGCTCGATCGCAAGATCGGGCCTTTTTGTTTTTGGGTTCCGCGGCGATCGTGGGCGGCACCGTCGGGTGCGCCGCTTTCGACGTGACGCGCAAGCTCGCCGCGCCTAGGTCGCCAACTCGTAAATGAACCTGAACGCCGGCACCGACAGCACGGCGAACCCCACCGTGACGGCCGCGAGAATCGCGGTTCTCTTGCGCAGCAGCGCGAAGATGACGAGCGACAGCGCGTAGCACGCGCAGGTCAGCAGGATGATCCACCAGAACGTCGCATACCCCGTGCCGCCTTCGAAGCTCGATGCATTGTTTGCCATCCGGGTCGCGACATAGCCGGCGACTGTCATGCTCGCGGGCAGGCACAGCACCGAATACAGGACGAAGAGGACGACCTGTCGCGGTGTTGGGTCGGGAGACGTCATGATGGGCGCTTCTTCTTGAGTGGACGGAGGTGCCGAACCGCTCGCCGCGCGCGCAGGTTCAGGCAGCCGGCAGGATGCGTGCGTTTCCGGTGTTTGGCAACCGGGATTCCACCGCAAGCCGCACGCATCGTGGGCGGCGCGAGCGGCGTGTCGCCGTCACTCGGGCTCGTCGTGGCTGCCCGATCCGGCCAACGCGTGCCTGACCGCGCGATAGTGCCGCCGTGCCTTTGCCACGTTGCCGCAAGTCGTCATGTCGCACCACTTGCGGCGTCCCGTCTTCGAGCTGTCGATGAACAGCCACGCACAATTCGAACCCGCACACATCCGCAGCCGTCCGTCGGGTAACGCCTCGAGCAGCTTCACGGCATCGAGCGCGAGCCGATGGGCCGGCAGATGCAGGTCCGCCGGATCGGCCGGGCCGCCGAATTCGATCCGTGCGGCTGTCGCGATCAGCCGGCGGCCGCTCATCGCGCGCTTCCATGCGCGCTCCAGCGTCTCGAGATCCGCCGCAGCCACCGGCGTGCCGTGCGAGAGCGCACCGGCGATGCCGAACAGGGCTTCGCGCAAGCGCTTCGCGTCGCGCAGCGCCTGCTCGGCCACGGCCGGCGCTTCGGCCGCGTGGGCCGCGAGCCGGGCCAGGTCGGGGGCGGGAAAGAGCGCCGATCGCGTCAGCCACGCGAGATAGGCGTTGTAATCCGGCAGCCAGTCGCGGGGCGCCTGGTCGCGGCCGGTCACCGTATTGATGAAGTCGAGGACGGGGTGGCCGCCGATGAAATCGCGGGCCTCGAACGGATGCGCTTCCATAACCGGTGAAATGTTGGACATGGGTTAAATTGATGCTAACCTTTGATCGTTATTTGAAAGGTTAGTATATTCGGCAACGGATGCTTGCGCGAGGAGAACGCATGGCGACGCAGACCGCATCACCCGGCTTGCAGGCCGGACCTTCGCAAACCGGCGGCGCCCGGCCGGTCGAATTCATCGTCGCGCCCAGCAGCCTCGGCCTTCGGCCGAACGCGGCCGGTCTCGAACCCGAGACCTGGCGCGCCCCGGACGTGCTGCTGGCGACCGGTCTTGCCGAGCACGTCGGGGCGGGTGTGACGCGGCTCGCCCATCCCGCCTATGCATTCGTGCCGCAGTCCGGTACCCGCATCGGCAACGGCATGGCGATCCGCGATTTCTCGCTCGAGCTGGCCGGGCGCGTCGCCGACGCGCGCCGGCGGCACGCGTTTCCGATCGTGCTCGGCGGCGATTGCAGCGTCCTGCTCGGGTGCCTGCTGGGAAACCGTCGCGCGGGCGGCAACGGGCTCGTGCATGTCGACGGCCACAGCGATTTCTTCCATCCCGGCAACTACGACACGGCGAAGCGGCTCGGTTCCGTGGCGGGAATGGATCTCGCGCTGTCGACCGGGCGAGGGGAGTCGCTGCTGACTGACTGGCCGGATCTGGACGGCCCGCTCGTCGACGATCTCGACGCCTGTCAGGTGGGAGAACGCGAATCCGAATCCGGCGACTTCGAGACTACCTACGGCGACATTGCCCGCACGGCGATCACACGCATCACGATCGGGCAGTTGCTGGCGCGGGGGCCCGCGGCCGTCGCGGCCGAACTGGTCGGTTGGCTGGGTGCGCGCGCGCTTGGGCAGGCATGGCTGCACGTGGATCTCGACGTACTCGATCAGTCGCAACTGCCGGCCGTGGATTCGCCCGGTTCACCGGGGCTGGATTTCGACGGGCTCGACGCGCTGGTCGGCCCGCTTGTCGCATCGGGCCGTGTGGCGGGGATCGACTTCACCATCTACGACCCCGGGCTCGATCCGGGTCTCGCCTATGCGGATCGCATCGCGCGTAGTATCGGGCGATGCGCCGCCGCCGCGCCGGCTCGGCGCGGATGAAGCCGTGGCCGGGCGGGGCAGGGCCCTCGCGCGGCTGCGTCCGGGCGTGATGACGAACCGGCAGCGCCGTCGCCCGTTCCCGTCACCCCCGCCCGAAACTCGGCCGCTTCGGATCGTAAGTCCACCCCGGCACGAGATACCGCATCGCGACCGCGTCGTCGCGCGCCGTACCGCCGACCTCCTTGTACAACGCATTTGCGGCCTCGACCTGCGCCATGTCGAGCTCGATCCCGAGCCCCGGCCGCTCCGGCACGGCCACCTTGCCACCGACGATCTCGAGCGGCTCGCGCGTGAGCCGCGCGTCGCCTTCCTGCCAGATCCAGTGCGTGTCGATCGCGGTGATCGTGCCGGGCGCGGCGGCGGCCGCATGCGTGAACATCGCGAGCGACACGTCGAAATGGTTGTTCGAGTGCGAACCCCACGTGAGCCCCCAGTCGCGGCACAACTGCGCGAGCCGCACCGAGCCCTGCATCGTCCAGAAATGCGGGTCGGCCAGCGGGATGTCGACCGCCTGCAGCCGCACCGCGTGATCCATTTGCCGCCAGTCGGTCGCGATCATGTTGGTTGCGGTCGGGATCCCCGTCGCGCGGCGGAATTCGGCCATCACCTCGCGGCCCGAATAGCCGCCTTCCGGCCCGCACGGATCTTCCGCATACGCGAGCAGATGGCCTTGCCCGCGGCACAGCGCGACCGCCTCGTCGAGCGACCACGCGCCGTTCGGGTCGAGCGTCGCGCGGGCCTCCGGAAAGCGCGCCTTGATCGCGGCGATCGCTTCCATCTCGTCGGCGCCGGCCATCACGCCGCCCTTCAGCTTGAAGTCGGCGAAGCCGTAGCGCTCGACGGCGGCTTCCGCCTGCCGTGCGATCGCGGCCGGCGTGAGCGCTTCCTCGTTGCGCAGCCGGAACCACGGGGAGCGCGCCTGCGCCTCGTCGCGATACGGCAGGTCGGTGCGGCCGCGATCACCGATATAGAACAGATAGGCGAGCATCGGCACCGCGTCGCGTTGCTGGCCTTCGCCGAGCAGCGCGGCGACGGGCACGTCGAGATGCTGCCCGAGCAGGTCGAGCAGCGCCGCCTCGATCGCGGTGATCACGTTGTCGAGCCGCAGGTTGATCTCGTGCGGCTGGCGCAGCACCGCCGCCTCGCCGGCCGATGTCACCTCGTGCCGGATCGTGCGGCCCGCACCCGCGCCCGCGCCGGACAGCGCCGCGCGTACCGCGTTGAGGGTGGCCTGATAGCGCCCGATCGACTGGCCGACCACGAGGTCCGTCATGCGCTCGAGTGCGTGACGAATGCCTTCCCCGCCCGGTACTTCGCCGACGCCCGTATGCCCGCTGCTGTCGTCGAGGATCACGAGGTTGCGCGTGAAGTACGGCGCATGCGCACCGCACAGGTTGAGCAGCATGCTGTCGCGGCCGGCGACGGGAATCACCTGCATGCGCGTGACGCGCGGCGTGCCGGCACGGCTGGGTTCGGACATCGGTTCGCTCCTGGTTCCGGTGGTGCATGGGCCGCCGGCTGCGCCGGCGCGGCCCGCGCCGTTCAATGAAGCTCGACGCGGCGGATCTCGCCGACGACGAACAGGTAGCAGATCACCGCGACGAGCGCGTGCGCGACGACATAGACGAGCGCGCCGTTGAACGAGCCGCTGCGGTCGACGATGTAGCCGATCGCGATCGGCGTCGTGATGCTGGAGAGGTTGCCGCAGGTGTTGAGCAGCGCGCCGCTCAGCCCCGCGATCTGGCGCGGCGCGGTGTCGGCGTTGACGGCCCAGCCGAGCGCGCCGAGCCCCTTGCCGAAGAACGACAGCGCCATGAACAGCACGACGAGCACGTGCGAATCGGTGTAGTTGCAGACGATCATCGACATCGACAGCAGCATGCCGAACACGATCGGCACCTTGCGCGCGACCGACAGCGAGCGGCCCTGCTTGAGCAGCGCGTCGGACACGATGCCGCCGAGAATCCCGCCGAGGAACCCGCACACGGCCGGGATCGACGCGACGAGCCCCGCGTTGAGGATCGACATCCCGCGCGCCTGCACGAGATAGACGGGAAACCACGTGATGAAGAAATAGGTGAGCGCGTTGATGCAGTACTGCGCGACGTACACGCCGATCAGCATCCGGTTTCTCAGCAGCGCCTTCACGTGGCGCATCGACGGGCCGCCGTCGCGTCCGCCCGTCGCCTGGTCGATGTTGACGAGCGCACCGCCTTCGGCGAGATAGTCGAGTTCCGCGCGGTTGATGCTCGGGTGGTCCTTCGGGTCGTACATCGTGCGGTTCCACACCAGGACGAACGCGAAGCCGAGCACGCCCATCACCGCGAACACCGACTGCCAGCCGAACGCGTGCACGAGCCAGCCCATCAGCGGCGCGAACACGACGGTCGCCGCGTACTGCGCGGCATTGAAGATCGCCGACGCGGTGCCGCGCTCGGCGGCCGGGAACCACGCGGACACGATCCGGCTGTTGGCCGGGAACGACGGCGCCTCGGCCGCGCCGACCAGGAAACGCAGCCCGAACAGCAGTGCGAACGCGGCCGCGCCGCCGAAGAAGCCGATTCCGCCCTGCAGCAGCGTGAACAGCGACCAGAAGAAGATGCTGAACGCATAGACAATGCGCGATCCGTAGCGGTCGAGCAGCCAGCCGCCGGGCAGTTGCGCGACCACGTACGACCAGCCGAACGCGGAAAAGATGAAGCCGATCTGCACGTGGCTCAGGTGCAGCGCGCGGGCGAGGCTCGGGCCCGCGATCGCGATTGCGGCGCGATCCGCGTAGTTGATCGTCGTGACCGCGAACAGGACGGCCAGCACCAGCCAGCGCACGCGAGTGCGCCGGGCCGTTGCCGACGCGGACGCCGGCAGCGCGTGAAGCGGATTCATGACTGTCTCCTCCGAAGGGCGGAAGGTGCCGTCGTGCGGCAGGCGCGTCGGGTGCGCGCTATTCGTGTGGGTGCTGCCGGCCGGAGGCCGGACGCCGATGCCGGTGGGCAGGGCGTCCGGATCATTCTGTCATGGCGAAATTTGCGCTTTCATGCCAATTACTGACTTGATCGATTCAGCATTTGAATCGATCGGCCGCGACGCGCGGGTCGCGGCAAGATTCGCTCACGCGCGCGCGTCGTCCGGCCCAATGCCGTGGTGGGCCGCGACGTGTGCCGCAAGAAACTCGACGGTGGCGCGTACGCCGGGCAACTGGCCGCGCCGATGCGGCATCAGCAGTGTCGTCGTGACGGTGCCGGCCCGCCAGCCGGGCAGCACCCGCTCGAGCGCGCCCGACGCGAGCGCGGCGCCGGCGATCCAGTCGGGCAGGCATGCGATGCCGAGGCCGGCCGTCGCGGCTTGCAGCAACAACGTCGATTCGTCGGCCTGCAGCCGGATGCGTGGCGCCACGTCGATGGCGTCGTCGCCACGCTGCAGCCGCCACGGCTGATGGCCCGGGTGGAGGCCGTCGTGCCGTGCGAGATCGGCGGGTTCGTCCGGGATGCCGGCACGCGCGAGATAGGCCGGCGACGCCACGGCGATGATCGGCGACGTCGCGAGCGGCCGCTGCACGAGCGCGGAATCGGGCAGCGGCGCGAAATGGCTGCGTACCGCGATATCGAAGCCTTCCTGCGCGATGTCGACGAGACGGTCGCTCGCATGAACCTGCAGCAGCAGCTTCGGATGCGCGACGGCCAGCGCCGGCAGGCAGGGCGCGAGGATGTGTTGCGCAACCGGCACCGAGCTCGTGATCCGCACGACGCCGGCCGGTTCGGCGGCCTGCCGCAGTACCGCGTCGCGCGCGCTGTCGGCCTCGATCACGGCCGCGCGTGCATGCTCGAAGAATTCGGTGCCGACCGGCGTCAGCCGGAAGCTGCGCGACGTGCGATGCACGAGCCGCGCGCCGAGCGTGCGCTCGAGCTCGGCCACGCGTTTGCTGACCGTCGATTTCGGCAGGCCGAGCCGGCGCGCGGCCGCCGACATGCTCCCCGCATCGACCGCCTGCACGAACAGATAGAGATCGTTCAGGTTCACTTTCAGCGTCCACATGAAGAAACGACGGGTTTCAATTTTAGCGGCTACTGCGCCATCGTTCGCCATGGGAGCATGACTGCTCGTTCAACTTCTGCGGAACCTCCCGATGTCCCCGATCCTCCTCTACGGCATTCCCGCTGGCTGTTCGTTCGGCTCGATCGTCGCGCTTGAATGGGCTGGCCGCCCGTACCGGCTGTCGCGCATCGCGATGCCGAGCGTCGCGACGAGCGACGCGTATCTCGCGCTGAACCCGGTCGCCGAAACGCCGGCATTCGTGACCGCGAACGGCGAGGTGCTGACCGAAAGCCTCGCGATCCTCGGTCATGTCGGCGCGCAAGTGCTCGACAGCGGCCTCGCGTTTCGCCAGGGCAGCGCGGATTTTGACCGGCTGAACCGGATGCTCGCGTGGCTGAACACGACGTTCTTCAACGCGTTCGGCGCACTTTGGTACGTGTACGAACACGACACCGAGGGCGCGGAGAAAGCGGCGCTGCAGGCTTATGGCAGCGGCAAGGTGCTGAAGGCGCACCGGCAGCTCGAGGCGCTGCTCGAGCGTGGCGATGGCCCGTGGCTGCTGGGTGCGCGGCGCACGCTGGCCGACGCGTACTTCTCCGGGATCGCGCGCTGGGCCGACTATCACGCGGTATTCGAGCGCGACGCGTTCCCGCGCATCGCCGCGCTGCGTGCGCGGCTTGCCGACGATGCGGGCGTGCAGTTCGCGCACGCAATCGAGGAAAACCTGCCGTTGCCGGCGTCGCCGGCGTTCGAAGGGCATGTGTCGCTCGACGACGCGCTGGCAAGCGCACGCGGCATCGCGGCTGCGGCCCGGGCGGCCTGACCGGCAACGCGGTTGTCCGAAGGGGGAATCCGTGATGGATGTTTTTTTTACCCGGATAATATTGACATCCAATTAATACCCGGATAAAAATAGCGTCATTCTGATTCCTGCCTCCGGGTGACCACGATGACAACCTCCACGCTCCTCCCTTCATACACGGCCTTCGAAGGCCACCGGCGGCTTGCGTCGGGCCCGCTCGCGACGGTCGCGCTCGCGGTCCGGCAGGCAGCCGGCGACGCAATGCCCGGCACGATCCTGATCTTCGATGACGCGACGGGCCGCTCGATCGACCTCGACCTGCGCGGCACCGAGGACGACATCCGCGCGCGCTATGCGCCGCCGTCAGGCGACACGTCCGGGGCTGCCGGCGAGCCCGCAGGCGCCGGCGAACAGCGCGGCCGCGGCCGGCCGAAGCTCGGCGTCGTGTCGCGTGAGGTCACGCTGCTGCCGCGTCACTGGGAATGGCTCGGCGCGCAGCCGGGCGGCGCGTCGGTTGCGCTGCGCAAGCTCGTCGAGGACGCGCGGCGCACGCATGCGGCGGCCGACCGGCACCGCGACGCGCAAACCCGCGCCTACCACTTCATGTCGGCGATGGCGGGCAATCTGCCCGGTTTCGAGGAAGCCGCACGGGCGCTGTATGCGAATGACCCGGCGCGGCTGGCCGAGCTGGCCGCCGGCTGGCCGGACGACGTGCGCGACCATGCGCTCGCCCTGGCGTGCGGCGACCTGCCGCCGTCCGCCGAAGACTGTTGACGGAGCACCGATGCAATGACCGTATTCGATCTGAACCGAGGCGCGATCGCGCCGGTCGCCGACGAA
Organism: Burkholderia crassaminum; assembly: GCF_964265005.1. NCBI lineage: Bacteria > Pseudomonadati > Pseudomonadota > Betaproteobacteria > Burkholderiales > Burkholderiaceae > Burkholderia > Burkholderia crassaminum. Next base: position 266,440 of record NZ_OZ183799.1, read on the forward strand.
GTCGATCTCGTCGACCTGCGCGTGACGGGCGTCATCCCGCGCGAACTCTGCGGCGCGTTGCTGCGCAACGGCCCGAATCCGCCGGGCGGCCGCTTCGAAGGCAGCGACATGCTGTCGTGGTGGCCGGAAGCCGCGATGCTGCACGCGATCGCGTTCGACGACGGCCGCGCGACCGGCTACTGGAACCGCTGGGCGCGCACGCAGCGCTGGGCCGCCGTGCATGCACCCGAGCAGGCGCCGCATCTGCCGGACACCAATCCGAACGTGAACGTGCTGCAGCATGCGGGCGAATTGCTCGCGCTGGCCGAGGGCGGCGCGCCGCTCGCGATCACGGCCGAACTCGATTCGTTCGGCGTGCCGGCGCGGCATGCGGGCTTCGACGGCGGCATGACCGCGCACCCGAAGGTCGATCCGGTGACCGGCGAGCTGATGACGTTCCGCGCGGACTGGCGCGCGCCGTGGCTGCGCTACGGCGTGATCGACGCGCACGGCGTGCAGCGTGTCGACGTCGAGATCGACCTGAACGCGCCGTCGATGATGCACGACCTCGCGATTACCGAAACCCGCAGCCTGCTGCTCGACCTGAACGTCGGCTACGACTTCTCGCTGCTGAAGCAGGGCCACCGGATGCCGCTGCGCTGGCACGACGATCGGCCCGCGCGTATCGGCGTGATCCCGCGCCACGGCGGCGCGGTGCGCTGGTTCGGCGTCGAGCCGTGCTTCATCCTGCACGTCGTGAACGCGTACGACTGCGACGAATCGTGCATCGTGCTCGATGCGGTGCGTTATCCGTGGTTCCTGCGGCTCGACGCGCGCACGGGCCGCTTCGCCGACAACCCGGTCGGCGAGCTGTGGCGCTACGTGATCGATACGGCGAACGGTCTGATCGACGAAGGGCCGCTCGCCGACGGCGGCATCGAGATGCCGCGCATCAACGAAAGCCGCACGGGGCGCGGCTACCGCTACCTGTATGCGGTCGAGCAGCCGAACCATGCGGAAATGCGCGGCGTGATGCGCTTCGACCACGCGAGCGGCACGACGACGCGCTACGCGGTGCCGCCCGGCGACCAGAACAGCGAGCCGGTGTTCGTGCCGCGCCCGGGTGGTGTCGACGAGGACGACGGCTGGCTGCTGGTGATGGTCTACCGCGCGGAGACGGACACGAGCGACGTCGTGATCCTCGATGCGCGCGCGATCGACGCGGGGCCGGTCGCGACCGTGCACCTGCCGCGCCGCGTGCCGGCCGGGTTCCACGGCGCGTGGGTGCCGCGCGAGCGTTGAGCGGCGGCGCGCGTCACTGCGCGCGAAGCGCATCGACGATCTTCAGCCGCGCGGCGCGCATCGCCGGCAGGAACCCGCCGACGAGCCCCATCACGAGCGAGAACAGCAGCGTCTTCACGACGATCGCGGGCGTCAGCACGAAGCGGAACGACAGGTCCGCGAAGGTCTGGAAGTTGGTCGTCGAGAACGACGCGAGCTGCATCAGCGATGCGCACGCGAGCCCCGCGACGCCGCCGACGAAGCCGAGCAGCAGCGCTTCCAGCAGGAACGCGGCGAGCACGTTCGTGCGCTTGAAGCCGAGCGCGCGCAGCGTGCCGATCTCGGCGACGCGGTTCGCGACCGACGCGTACATCGTGATCATCGCGCCGATCATCGCGGCGATCGAGAAGATCGTCGACAGCGTGATGCCGAGAATGTTGATGAACTTCGACAGCGCCTTCGACTGGTCGCCATAGAAGGTCTGCTCGCGTTTCGCCTCGTCGGTCAGCCGCGGGTCGACGTCGATGTCGGCCTTGAAGCGCGCGAAGCCGTCGGCGCTCGGGATGCGCAGCACCATCGACGAATAGCTGGTGCGCCGGAACGACTGCATCAGCTGGTCGACGTCGCCCCAGATCTCCGAATCGAAGCCGCTGCCGCCCGCGTCGAAGATGCCGACGATGGTCCAGTCGCGCTGTGCGAAATGCAGGCTGTCGCCGAGCTGCGTGCCGCTGAACCCTTTCGCGATCGCGCTGCCGACGATGATTTCCGACGAGCCGGGCGTGAACATCCGGCCGGCCGTGAGCGTCACGTGCGGGCGCAGCGCGAGCCCGGCGGGCGACACGCCGCGGATCACGACGTTCGACGGCTTGCCGGTCGACGTCTTCACGAGCGAGATCAGCACGACCGCTTCCTTCGACACGAGCGGCCGGCCGTCGGGGCCGAGCGCGACGGCCGGGTGCATCTCGAGCGCATTGGCCTGCTGATGGTCGATCGAACTCTGGATCTCGGTTTCGGCGCCCTTGCGGATCACCACGGCGTTGTCGGGTTCGCCGGTTGAAACGAGCGTCTTCGTGAGCCCGGCGTCGAGCATCTGCACCGTCGCGAACACGAAGATCACGAGTGCCATCCCGCCGGCGGTCAGCGCGGTGGTGAGCCGCCGGGTCCACAGGTTGCGCGCGATGTAGTTGAGCGGGATCGCCATGCGCTTATCCGATCGCCCGCAGGCCTTCGACCACGCGCACGCGCGCCGCCTGCCACGCCGGCACGATCGCGGCCGCGAAGCCGACCGCGATCGAGCACGCGGCCTGCAGCACGACCGTCTCGGTCGACACCTTGAACACCGGGAAGATGCCGCCTGCCGCCTGCTTGAACAGGCTCGCGGCGGGCGGGGTCGCGAGGATCCCGAGCCCGCCGCCGGCCACCGCGATCACGACCGATTCGCCGAACACGATCAGCGCGAGGAACCCGGGGCCGAAGCCGAGCGCCTTCAGCGTCGCGTATTCGGCGGTGCGTTCGCGCGCGCTCATCGCCATCGCGTTGGCCATCACGGCCATGATGATCAGGATCACCACGTATGACACGACGCGGATCGCCGCGATGATCTGGTTCGACATCGCGACGAAGCCGAGCTGGAACGCCTGCTCGGTTTCGGTCAGCGTCTCGGCGAGCGAGTTCTTGAACACGGCGTCGACGTTGCGCGCGATCGACGCGCCGTCGTCCGGATTCGCGACGCCGAGCACGAACAGGCCGACCTGGTCGGCCTGCTTCGGCGTGCGCTGGCGCACCGTCTCGTTCAGGTAGTCCCAGTGGAACACCAGCTGGCGCGTGATCGTCGACTCGTCGCGGCCGTCGAGAATGCCGCGCACGACGAAATCCCAGGTGCCCGGGTAGATCGTGCCCTTCAGCGGAATCACGTCGCCGACCTTGAAGCCGAACTGATCCGCGAGCTGGCGCCCGACCAGGCAGCCGCGGCGGTCGCGGTTGTAGTCGGCGCGCTGCTGCTCGGGCACGATGAATTCCGGATACAGGTCGAGATAGTTGTCCGATACGGCGAAGCTCGCGAAGAAATTCTTCGGGTCGCGGTAGATGCCGCCGAACCAGTTCGAGCGGACCAAGGCCGTCACGCCTTCGACGCCGCGGATCCGGTTCTCGTAGCTCACGGGCAGCGGAAACACCAGCGAGATCGCGTTGCGCGTGACGAGCCGCCCGCTGGACGCGGCGGCCGCGCCCGCGTACCACGCGTCGACCACCGTATGCAGCAGCCCGAACGCGAGCACCGCGATGGTCAGCCCGAGCACGGTCAGCAGCGTGCGCAGCCGGTGCCGCAGCGCATTGCGCGCGATCAGCTTCAGCACGTACATCGCGCGCGCTCCCGCAGCCGGTCAGCCGGCGTGCCCATCGATCAGCTCCCCTTTTTCCAGATGCACGAGCGAGCGCGCGGCGCCGGCCGCGTGCGCGTCGTGGGTCACCATGATGATCGTCTTGCCGAGCTCGGCGTTCATCCGTTGCAGCATCGCGAGCACGTCGGTGGCCGACGCGCGGTCGAGGTCGCCGGTCGGCTCGTCGGCGACGATCAGCACGGGGTCGGTGATCAGCGCGCGCGCGATCGCGACGCGCTGCTGCTGGCCGCCTGACAGCTCGGACGGGTAGTGGCTCGTGCGGTCGCCGAGGTTCACCATGTCGAGCACGAGCTCGACGCGCTCGCGCCGCTCGCGGCGCGACAGGTGCGTGAGCATCAGCGGTAGCTCGACGTTCTCGAACGCCGTGAGCACCGGCATCAGGTTGTAGAACTGGAAGATGAAGCCGACGTTCGCTGCGCGCCATTCGGCCAGTTGCGCCTCCGCGAGCAGCGAGATGTCGAGCCCGCCCACGCGCAGCTCGCCGCTGTCGGGCCGGTCGATGCCGGCCACGAGGTTCAGCAGCGTGCTCTTGCCGGAGCCGGACGGCCCCATCAGCGCGACGAAGTCGCCTTCGCCGATATCGAGCGTGATGTCGGTCAGCACGGGCACGATCTGGTTGCCGCGCCGGTACGACTTCGCGACGTGGCTGAGCTCGACGAGGGGCGGCGGGGCATCGTTCACGCGTGCGCTACTTCTTCGCGACGGTCACTTTCGCGCCGTCCTTCAGCTTCGTGCCCGGCGCGAGCACGACCGTGTCGCCGGGCTTCGCGCCGCGGATCGCGACGAGTTCGCCGATCCGCATGCCGGCGGTCACGGCCGTCGCGTGCACGACGTCGTCCTTCACGACGAACACGACCGGCCGGCCGTCGCGCTCGACGACCGCGCTCGCCTGCACGGCCGTCACGGGCTGCCGGTCCTGCGCCGATACCGGCTTCGACAGGAACGCGATCTTCGCGCTCATGTCGGGCAGCACGCGGTCGTCGCGGTCGACGAAGCGCACCTTCACGAGCACGGTGGCCTTCGAGCGGTCGACGGTCGGGACGATGCGCGACACGCGGCCCGCGAAGCGCGTGTCGGGCAGCGCGTCGAGCTGGATCTCGCACGGCTGCTCGGCGCGGATCTTCGCGATGTTCGATTCGGCGACGTCGGCCTCGACCTCGAGCGTGTCCATGTCGGCGATCGTCACGACCGCCCCCTTGCTGTCCGACGCGGACGAGAACGGCGTGATGTTGTCGCCGACGTTCGCATGCTTCGCGAGCACGATGCCGTCGAACGGCGCGCGGATCACCGTCTGGTCGACCGCCACCTGCGCGGCCTGCGCGTTGGCCTCGGCGGACGCGATCGCGGCCTGGTCGCTCGCGACCGACGCGCGCGCCTTGTTCACGCGGGCCGTGTCGGTGTCGAGCTGCGCGGCCGGCACGGCGCCGCGCGGCGCGAGTGCCGAGGTGCGGCGCAACGCGATCTCGGCGTCCTTCAGTTCGGCCTGTTCGACGCCGAGGTTCGCGCGGCTGACCTTCACCTGGGCGAGCGCCTGCGCCCGCGATGCCTCGACGTCGCGGCTTTCGAGTCGCGCGATGATTTCGTCCTTCTTCACGCGCGTGCCTTCCAGCACACCGAGCCATTCGACCCGCCCCTGGCCCTTCGACGCGACCGCGGCCTTGCGCTGCGGCACGACGTAGCCGGTCGCATTGAGCTGCGTGTCGTTCTGGTACGGGTAGGCGGACGTGACGGTGGTGGTGTCGACGGCCGGTCGGCCGGTCAGCGCGAGGCCGGCGGCGATCGCGACGATGACGATCGCGGCGGCGACCGCATAGCGGAGCCACCGGCGCTGGCGGGGCGCCGGTGCGAGCGGACGCCGGTCGATCTTCAGTTTGTCCAGATTGTGATCGGGCAATTTGAGCGCCTCGAGACGGCGGCGGTCTGGCGACCGGCCGCGATCCGGTTTCCCCGGGAAAGGGACGGATGGACGCCAGTATAAGCGTCGCCCCGATGGCGCGCGAGCGGGTTTGCCGCGCCGCCACGGCGGCGGCCGGACCGCTCGCCGGGACCGGGACACACGCTCGCCCCCGGGGAAACCCGAGGGACGCAAGCAACGTGTCAACTTGCCGCGAACACGATGCGTTATGGAACCAGTGCGTCAGGTTTTGTCTCGACGGAACGGCGAAAGCCGGCCTCGCGGCCTGGGGCTCCGATGCGAATGCCTCGCATCTTTACTTACCGGTACGTTTGATTTTTTCTCCGCTAAAGGAAGAACAATGAAGAAGACGCTCGCTTCGATCATCGCCGCAGCATTCGCACTCGCATCGGTTTCGGCATTCGCACAGGAAGCCGCGTCGTCGCCGGCAGGCGCGATGGCTCCCGCTGCCGCACCGATGAAGAAGGATCACAGCAAGCCGAAGCACCAGCTGAAGCAACACGGTTCGGCCAAGGGCAAGGCGAAGGCCGCCGCCGCATCGGCAGCCGGCACGAACGACGCAGGCGCAGCAAACTAAGCGCTTCGCCCGGGGCCGGCACCGCCGGCCGCCAGTCGAGAAACCCCGCATGTTCCGGCATGCGGGGTTTTGTTTTTTCAGGCGCCGGAAACGCCCGCTGGCGGCGGCGCGCGCATCGCGTCGACCACCGTGCGCATGCGCCGCCAGTGCGAGCCTTCCCAGAACACGCGCCGGCAGATGTCGCACGCGGCGAAGCGCCGCTGCCGCTGCCGGACGCCGGCCGGCACGCGCGGTGCGGCAGCGGCCGCGTCGAGCGGATGCAGCGGCGCGTTGCAGCGCAGGCACAGTCGGAACGGGCGCATGTGCGGCGCGAGATCGAGCCGCTCGAACAGTTCGCGCAGCTGGTCGGCCGGCTGCAGCGCATGCAGGTAGCAGCCGCGCTCGACCGCGCGCCGCTTGAGCAGCTCGCGGTCGCGGGTCAGCACGATCCGGCCCTCTCGTGCGGCGAGCGCCACGAGCTCGTCGTCGCGGTAGTGGTTGTCGTAGCAGGTGTCGAAGCCCGCGAGGCGCAGCAGTTGCGCGAGGCCGCCGAGATGCGCGTCGGCGATGAAGCGCCATTGCGCCGGTGGCGGCGCGGCGGCCCTGCAGGCCGCCGGCTGCGCGCGCTCCGGAAAGGCTTCGACCCGGTCGCCGTCGTCGAGCAGCCGGTCGAGCCCGGCCGGCACGTCGTTCACGCACAGCCGGCCGATTTCGGTATGCGGGACGCCAAGCGCCTCGATCGCGTGCTTCACCGTCGCATCGCGCGCGCATGCGTGCCCGAACGCGCGGTCGCGCTGCGCGCGCGGGAGAAACGCGTTCAGTTCGTCGTGGAAGCGGAAGGTCGCGGTCGCCATGCGCGCAGTATGGCACCGCGCATGGCCGGCCGCGTGCCCTGCAGACGCCACGCATCTGTGTTTAACTCCCCGCTTCACGGAGCGAAGGAGCGGGAAATGGATCTCGGATTTATCGGGCTGGGTGAGATGGGGCAGGCAATCGCGACGAACCTGCTGAAGGCCGGGCACACGGTGCGGGTCTGGAACCGGTCGCGCGAGCGCGCCGAGCCGCTCGCCGCGCTCGGCGCGCAAATCGTCGACACGCCGGCCGACGCGTTTAGCGGCGACGCGGTGTTCTCGATGCTGGCCGACGACGCCGCCGCGCGCGCGATCTTCGACGATGCGCTGCTCGCGCAGGCGCCGCGCGGCCTGATCCACGTCAACATGGCGACGGTGTCGGTCGCGCTGGCCGAATCGCTCGCGCACGCGCATGCGTCGCGCGGCATCCATTACGTCGCCGCGCCGGTGATGGGGCGGCCCGATGTCGCGGCCGCCGCGCGCCTGACGATCATGGCGGGCGGCCCGGCGGAGGCGATCGACCGCGTGCAGCCGCTGTTCGACGCGATCGGCCAGAAGACCTGGCGGTTCGGTTCGCTGCCGCAGCACGCGAACGTCGCGAAGATCGCCGCGAACTTCACGCTCGCGTCGGCGATCGAGACGCTCGGCGAGGCGTCCGCGCTGTTGGGCGCGCACGGCGTCGCGATGCGCGACTTCCTCGACGTGATCACCGGCAGCGTGTTTCCGGGGCCTGTCTACGAGGGCTACGGCTCGATGATCGCCGAGCGGCGCTACGAGCCCGCGCGCTTCAAGGCGCGCCTCGGGCTGAAGGACGTTCGCCTGGCGCTGGAAGCCGGCGACGCCGTGTCGGTGCCGCTGCCGGTGGCGAGCGTCGTGCGCGACAACCTGCTCGACGCGCTCGCGCACGGCGGCGGCGACCAGGATTTCGCGGTGCTCGGCGAAGTCGCGCTGCGCCGCGCGGGCCGCTGAGCCGCCGCGCGACAGAAGTCCGGCGCACCGGCATAATCGACGTTTCGTTTTCCCTTACATCCAGGCAGAGGCGGGCATGAACTTGCATACGTGGTGGCTTTTCGTGGCGACGGTGTTCGTCGTGTCGGCGATTCCGGGCCCGAACATGCTGCTGGTGATGACGCACGGTGCGCGGCACGGGCTGCGGCGTTCGGCGTGGACGATGGCCGGCTGTCTCACCGCGCTGGTGCTGATGCTGTCGGTGTCGGCGGCGGGCCTCGGTGCCGTGCTCGAGGCGTGGCCTGCGATGTTCAACACGTTGCGCTTCGCGGGCGCCGCTTACCTGATCTACCTCGGTGTGAAAGCGTGGCGCGCGCGCGTCGACGACGAGCAACCTGCCGCCGACGTCGAAACCGTGTCACGCCAGGCCGCGCCGGCATCGCGCGGGACGCTGTTCCGCAACGGTTTCCTGGTCGCGGGCAGCAACCCGAAGGCGATCCTGTTCGCGGCCGCGCTGCTGCCGCAGTTCATCAACGCGGCCGAGCCGACGCTGCCGCAATTCGGCGTGCTCGTCGTCACGTTCGCGGTGATCGAGGTGAGCTGGTATCTCGTCTATGCGTCGTTCGGCACGCGCATCGGCGCGACGCTGAAGAGCCAGAGCGTTGCGAAGATCTTCAACCGGCTGACGGGCGGGCTGTTCGTCGGCTTCGGTGCGATGATGGCGCTGGTCCGTCACTGATTTCGAATCGACGCCGGTGCGCCGAACGCCCCGTCCCTCGCAAGAGGGCGGGGCGTTCGGCTTTTCGGGCCTGCTTCACGCACGCGGGCGAGTGAGTGCCGCTGCGCCGGCCCCGCGTCCGGCCGAGAGCCCGAAAGCGGCGGCCGCGCCCGCGAACGCGAAGCCGACGCCGCACACCGCGCTCCACCCGCCCCAGGCCCACGCACTGCCCGCGAGCACCGCGCCAAGCGCGCCGCCGATGAAGAACAGCCCGACGAACAGCCCGTTCAGGCGGCCGCGAGCGGCCGGGTTCAGCAGGTTGATCTCGCGGCGGCCGATCGTCTGGTCGACGATGACGCCCGCGTCGAGCAGCGCCGCGCCGCCGGCCAGCAGTGCGAGCGCGAGGCCGCGATGCGCGTGTGCGTCGAAGCCGAACCAGCCGGCGCCCGCGATCCCGAGCACGACAAGCGCCACGAGCATCGTGCCGTGCGCGATCCGCTGCGCGGCCGGCCCGTGGCCGCGGTCGCCCGCGCGGCCCGCGAGCGGCGTGACGATCGCGCCGCTGGCACCGGCGAACGCGAACAGCGCGATCCCGTGCAGGTCGAGGCCGAACGGCGGCTGCGCGAGCCGCAGCCCGACCGCGGTCCAGAATGCGCTGAACGCGGCCATCGCGAGCGCGGCCGACAGTGCATGCCGGCGCAGCACCGGCTCGTCGGCCAGCAGGCGCCCCATCGACGCGAGCAGCGCGCGGTAGCCGGCCGTGATCGACGGCTTGCGCGACGGCAGGCGCAGTGCCAGTACGACGGCGATCGCGGCATTCGCAAGCGCCGCCAGTCCATAGAAGCCGCGCCAGCCGGCCGTGCCTGCGATCAGGCTCGCGAGCGGGCGCGACAGCAGGATGCCGAGCATCAGCCCGCTCATCACGTTGCCGACCGCACGGCCGCGCTGCGCGTCGGGTGCCATCGACGCGGCCATCGGCACGAGCATCTGGATCACGCTCGATGCGGCGCCGGCCGCGAGTGTCGCCAGCAGGAACACGGTGCCCGACCGCGTGAATGCGGGCAGCGCGAGCGCCGCCGCGCATGCGGCCAGCGTCGCGACGATCAGGCGGCGGTTCTCGAGCAGGTCGACGAGCGGCACGAGCAGCACCAGCCCGGCCGCGTAGCCGAGCTGCGGCAGCATCGCGACGAGGCCGGCAAGGCCGGGCGGCAGGTGCAGGTCGGCGCTGATCGGGCCCGTCAGCGGTTGCGCGGCGAACAGGTCCATCACGATCACGCCGACCGTCGCGGCGAAGAACAGCGTCATGCCCGCGCTCAGCGCGGGCGGCGTCCCGGCGGGCGTGCTGACGGGCGGGCGAACGGCGGCGGGACAAGGGTTGGCGGGGCAGTTCATCGGAGGCCTGGCGAGTGGGTCGAAGGAGTACCCATCGTAGGTGCCCGATGTTTATGCGACAATTGAAATATCTCTAACATGATTATGCGAGTTTGTTTTGAATACGCGTGATCTCCAGGCGTTCGTCGCGGTGGTCGACAGTGGGTCGATGGTCGCCGCGGCCGCTAAGCTCCACCTGACGCAGCCGGGCCTGACGCGGCGCGTGCAGAACCTCGAAACGCTGCTTGGCATGCCGCTGCTCGAACGGCAAAGCAAGCCGCTGAAGCCGACCGCCGCCGGGCGCGACGTCTACGCGCTCGCGCGCAACGTGCTGGGCGCGGTCGACGAGCTGATGGCGGCGGGCGCGCCGGACAGCGAGCCGTCTGGCGAGCTGCGCATCGGCGTGCCGCCGTTCCTGTCCGAGCTGGCGCTCGAGCAGCCGATCGACCGGCTGCGCGACGCGTTTCCGCGCCTCACGCTGCGGGTGACGGCCGGCTGGTCGCCGGCGCTGATGCAGGGCATTGAGCGCGGCACGCTCGACGTCGCGGCCGTGATGGTGCCGGCAAGTTCGGTATTGCCCGACGCGTTCACGTCGACGTTGCTCGGCACGCAGCCGACGGTGCTGGTCGCGGCACGCGACTTTCCGCTGCCGGACGGTCCGTTGTCGATCGACACGCTGTCGCGTTTTCCGTGGGTACTAAGCCAGGACGGTTGCGGGATGCGTTCGGCGCTGAGCCGCGCGCTCGGCGCGGCCGGGCTGCCGTTCGACGTCGCGGTCGAGGCATTCGGCTCGGAGCTGCAGCTGTCGCTCGTCGCGCGCGGCGCGGGCATCGGGATCGCGCCGCCGAACGCGGTGGCGCGCAGCGCGCATCGCGATGCGCTGAGGGTGGTGGAAACGGCGGGGCTGGAGACGCGGATCAACGTATGGATCGTGCACGGCGCGCTGCCGGGCCGCCTGGCGCGGCCCGTCGCGCTGCTGCGCGACGCGCTGGCCGAGGTGCTGGACGGGGAAATCAGGAAGGGGTCAGAAGCCAGTGAAGCGATTTAGAGCCGGCATTCGAGGGAAAATCCTTATTTTCTCTACGGAAATGTTGCATTGCGGAAATCGATTCGCTAGAATTGCACCTGTCTCCTCCATGTCTCCTCTGATATGGATTCAGCCCGCCTCTTAGGCGGGCTTTTTTTTGCCTGCGATTTTGCCGCGGCATGCCATTCGTCGTTCGTCGTTCGTCGTCCGTCGCTGCGCTCAGAACTTGTACGTCATCCCGACGTAGCTGATGATCGGGTCGGCCTTCAGGTCCGATTTCGACTCCGAGAGCACCGAGCCGTCGGCTGCCTTGATCGTCACTGTCGACGTCGTCTTCAGCGGGATGTACGTCACCGACGCGACCAGCCCGAAATGCTCCGTCATGTTGTATTGCAGGCCCGCGTTGAACACCGGCTGCCATGACGACGACGCCTTCGCTTCCACCGATGTCGTACCCGGCTTGCCCGCGCCCGCCGCGAGGATCGCGCCGAGGTTGTCCTGCGTCTGCTTGATGAAGTTCGTGTTGAGCTGCAGGTCGCTGAACCAGTTGTACGACACGCCGAGGCCGAGGAACGGCCGGAACTTCGCGGTGGCCTGCCCGAAGTAGTACTGCAGGATCACCGCGGGGCTCCACTGCCGCACGCTCTTCACGATCGGGTTGACCGACCCGAGCCCGATGTTCTGCGTGCCGAGCGCGCCGGCAGGTCCTGGCGGCTTGATGGTGCCCTGGCCCGACACCTTGAACACCGGCGGCACGCCGGCCACCGACGTGACCGCGATGTGGTCGGTCAGGAAGTGGCTGACCGTCAGGCCGACGGTGTCGGCGCCGCTCGTACGCAGCCCGGTGCCCGGCGATGTGAACGACGGCGGCAGCCGCAGCGGCGTGTTGATCGGCGTCGGCGCGACGTTGGTCGTCATCGGCGTGCTGCTCTGCTGCGGCATCACGTGGAACCAGCCCAGCGTGACGACGTTGCTGCCGGCGCTCTGCGCGTGCGCCGCGAGCGGCGCCAGCACGGCGGCGCCGGCCGCCGCGCCCAGAAGGGTTCTCTTCATCACGGTTTCCCCCTCCGCTTACTGGACGAATGCGCCGATCGTGAAATACGGCACCGATCCAGCGTTGTCGAGGAAACCGAACACGCCACCCGTGAAGATGAACTTGCCGGTCGGCGTCGTGCTGCTTGCGCCCGTGTGGATCGTCGTGACCGTGCCCGGCACCTTCTGCGTGTAGTCGAGATCGAGCGCGGTCGCGAGCGAGGCCTGCGACGCGTTGAACGGATCGAGCAGCGTCGCCTGGTTGTTCGTCAGCGCCGTGGTGCGGTAGTCGAACTGGCTGTCGACGCCGATGTACTCGCCGTTCTGCGAGCCGACCGTGATCGTCGTTTGCGGGGCGAGGATCGAGATGCTCGATTCGTCGTCGGCGGTGAGGCCCGGCACACCGTTGCTGTCGGGCGTCGGGTTCGGGTTCGCCACCCCCGTGCGCACGAGGATCGGCACGAGCTGGTTGCGCAGCTTGCCGACGATCATGAAGCCCTTGCCCTGCGGCGTCGTCGACAGCGTCGGTTTCAGCTGGCTCGCGTAGTTGTTCGACTGGAACGCGCCGCTGCCGTCCGCCGACAGCACGAAGTTCGTGCCTTGCTGCGTGCACGCGCCGCCGGCGAACTGGCCGGTCGAGTCGCACTTGGTCCAGGTGCCGTCGGCGTTGATCGTCACCTTCGCGTCGATCGATGCCGGCGCGAAGTTCTGCGACGGCACTTCACCGAAGCCCACGTGGCTGTATGTGCCCGCAACCTTCGTGATGTCGGTTTCGATCGACGAGAAGCCGATGAACGGGTAGTACGGGAATTTCGTGTCGGGCACCGCGGCCTGGCCGAGCACGCCGTTGAACTGGATCTCCTTGCCGGGAATCGTGCCGCCCGCGACGCCCATGCCGACGAAGATGCGCGCCGGGCGCGACGGATCGAGGCTCGCGCCGTTCAGGCGGAATGCGCACTGGTTCAGCTTGTTGGTCGGCAGCAGCGTTTCCTGCGTGAGCGTGCCGCTGTCGACGGTGCCCGCGCGGGTCGGTACCACGGTGCCGGTCGTTTGCGGAACCGGTGATTCGACATAGGTGACCTGCCAGGTCATCTTGGTCGTGTCGAGCTGGACCTTGGCGAGTTCACCGCTGCCCGCGCCACCCGTAAACACGGTGGTGTAGTCGAGCGAGGCAGGACAGAGCCGGTCTTCGACGAGCGGGGGCGGATTGTCGTCGCCGCCGCCGCAGGCAGAAAGAAGGGGGGCGGCAAGGGCCGCCGCCAGAATGAGGTTGCGCTTCATGTTGCTCCTCCAGATTTGTCTTGTGCGGCGGCCAGCTCCCTGTCGGCCGCTTCTGTTGCTTGTGCTCGTCCTGCCTGCGCCGTGCCGCGCGCTCGTGCGTCACGCGACGGCGGCCAGCCCGCCGTCGCGTCCTCGTCCGCTATTTGCTGATCTGCGCGCCCACGCCGAAGTACGGGGTCGACGAAGTCGTCGAATTCGCCGACGTCGACGTGACGCCGCCGTTCACCGTGCCCTGGATCAGCGCCGCGTACAGCCCGCCCGTCGCGATCACCACACCCGATGCGGACGGGTAGGTCGCACCGCTCGGCGGCGTCGTCTTCGCGTTCAGCAGGCCCGGCGTCGCCTGGCCGTAGTCGAGCGTGAAGCCGTCTTCCTCGGCCTGCGTACTCGGATTGATGAACGACGCGTTGCTGCCGCGGATCAGGGCCGCCGTGTACTTGAAGTTCGAGTCCGCGCCCGCGTAGCCGCCGTCGATTGCGCCCGACGAGATTGCCGTTGCCGCGCCGAGCACCGCGATGCCCGATTCGTCGTCGACCTGCGCGTCGGTGTGCAGCGGCGCCGTGCCGAGGTTCACGTTGCCCGTACGCACGATCACCGGCACCGTCGCGCCGTTGAGCTGGCCGATCACCATGTGCGCGGTCGCCGACTTGCCGGTCGCGCCGACGATCGGCAACTGCGTTTGCGGCAGCGTCTGCGGGGCCTTCGTGCTGTCGAAGTAGCCGCCGTTCGCGGTGTTCACGGCCCACGGGTTGCCGGTCGTCTGGCAGCCGCCCGTGCTCGTCGACGTGCACGCGCCGTTCCCGTCGAACGTCTCGCTCGAATTCGTGCCCTTCGTCGCATAGTTGCCCGACGGCACGAGGTGGTAGATCAGCGCGTTGTACGTGCCCGGCAGCTTCGTGATGTCGGTCGTCGTGTTCGCGAAGCCGAGGAACGGATAGAAATCGAAGTGGCGGTTCGGCACCTGGCCGACGTTTTGCACGAGGCCCGGGATGATCGTCAGGCCGTCGTACTGGATCGTCGCACCGGGAATGCCGCCACCCGCGACGCCCATGCCGACCAGCAGCATCGGCGGGTTCGCCTGGTTGAAGTCGGCGGCCGTCGAGTACGTGGCGCCGCTCGGCGCCTTGCCCGTGCCCGGCGTCAGGACGAATGCGCAGCGCGTCTGCTCGGCGGTCGGCAGCGTGCCGGTCGGCGGGTGCATGACCGCACCGGTGATCGTCGTGCCGGCGCGGCTCGGCGTGACCGTGCCGGTCGCGAGCGGAATCGGCGATTCGAGCCACTTGAGCGTGTAGGTCATCGCCACGGCGTCGATGTTGACGCTGACGATCTCGCCGCTACCGGCGCCGCCGAGGTACGTGCTCTTCACGATGTCCGCGTTGGCCGGGCACAGCGCGGCGTTGACGGGCTGCGAAGGCGGCGGCCCTTGCGTGCCGCAGCTCGATCCGGAACATTGGGGCGCATTGATCGGCGCGGGTGCGCCGCCGTCCCCCCCACCACATGCAACCAGGAAAGGGGCAATGGCAAAGGCCGTTGCCACCCCCTTCGATAAGGTGTGCGACATGCCGCTGTCTCCAATCGTTTAATTGTGCGAGCTAATGTCGCCGCCTTGATTTTTGCTGTCAATTGATGAACCCGTCTAAAAAAGGCGATTGAAACGGGTATCGCGTTTTGAATCCTTGTCTGACACGGCATTCAGTAAGAATTTAAACGCGCGACAGGCTGCCTGAAGCTGCCGGAGTGGGGGATGTGCGACGCCGGACAGGCCGGCGAAGAGCCTTCCCGCGTATAACGGCAGCGTTTAAAGTGGCCGGTATCCGGTTTATCCCTATTCGGGATTGACTGGATAAAGAGGGGGTGGAATTAATTCACTGGTAATCGCGCAATCGAAAGCTTGTAAATATTTGTAAATGCGCGATCCGGAATTTTTTATATATTGCCTGATACGGGTAAATAAAAAGCCGGCCAGTGGCCGGCTTTGCATTGCATGCGATGCTGAATCAGCGTTTGAGACCCGCGTCCTCGGCCGCGCCGATGCTCAGGTTCATGCACTGGATCGCGGCGCCCGATGCGCCCTTGCCGAGGTTGTCGAGGCGCGCCACCGTGACGAAGCGCTCTTCGTTGCCGAACACGAACAGGTCGACACGGTTCGTGTCGTTGTTCGCCTGCACGTCGAAGAAGCCGCCGTCGAGGTTCGCGTCCGCATCGAACGGCGCGACGCGCACGAATGCTTCGTCCGCGTAGTACTCGGCGAACACGCGTTGCACGTCCTGCGGCGTCGCGCGCTTCGCGAGCTGCTCGGGCGTGAAGTAGGTCGTCACCGCGAGACCCTTCAGGAACGGGCCGACGATCGGCGTGAAGATCGGCGGGCTCGCGAGGCCCGTGTGCGCGGCCATTTCCGGCAGGTGCTTGTGCGTGAGGCCGAGCGCGTACGGGCGCGGGCTCGCGAGCTTGCCGCCCGGCGCCGCGTTTTCGTAGTCGGCGATCATCGACTTGCCGCCGCCGCTGTAGCCGGTAATCGAGTAGCTGTGCGCGGCGAACGTCGGTGCGACGATGCCTGCATCGACGAGCGGACGCATCGCGAGCACGAAGGCCGATGCATGGCAGCCCGGCACCGCGATGCGCTTCGACGTGCGAATCTTCTCGCGCTGCGCGCGGGTCAGTTCCGGCAGGCCGTAGGCCCAGTCGGCGCTGGTGCGGAACGCGGTGCTCGCGTCGATCAGCGTCGTGTTCGGGTTCTCGACGAGCGAGGCCGATTCGCGCGACGCGACATCCGGCAGGCACAGGAACGTGACATCCGACGCGTTGATCAGGCGGCGGCGCTCTTCGACATCCTTGCGCTTCGCTTCATCGATCCGCAGGATCTCGATGTCGTTGCGTGCCGACAGGTATTCGAAGATCTTGAGGCCGGTCGTGCCTTCCTGGCCGTCGACAAAAACTTTGGTGCTCATTTCGCTCTCACTGAATGAAACGGGGGCCCGCGCCCTGAAGCCGCCATTTTAAGACGTCATCCGGCGGGCCTGCATCGCGCGGGGCGAAAAAAGACGGCCGACGGGCCGTCTTGTGTCCCTTTGGCGCCCGCCGGCGCGTGCTCAGCCGCGGCCGGCGACCCAGCGCGCAGTCGCTTCGGCAACCCGGCGGCCGAATGCCTTCCCGGTTTCGAGGTCGCCCGGCAGCGGGCCTTCGTCGGGCGTCGCATCCGCCGGCGACTGCGCGAGCAGGCCCGTCGAGCCGCCCAGGTAGTTGATGTCGTTGCGCGTGGCCGACTTCGAGTTGGCCGGCATCAGGCTCGTGCCGACCCACACCATCCCATGCTGCATCGACAGCGTGACGAAATATTGAATCGTCGAGAACTTGTCGCCGTTCATGGTCGCTGAGTTCGTGAAGCCCGCGGCGATCTTGTCTTTCCATTTCTGCGTGAACCACGCTTTCGACGTTGCATCGGCGAATTGCTTGAACTGCGCCGACGGGCCGCCCATGTAGGTCGGCGCGCCGAAGACGATCGCGTCGGCTGCGTCGAGCGCGGCCCAGCCCGCGTCGTCGACGTCGCCGACGGCGAGCAGGCGCGCGGTCGCGCCGGCGTCCTGTGCGCCCGCGTGAACGGCCTCGGCCAGTTTCTGCGTATGGCCGTAGCCGCTGTGATAGACGATGACGATGTTCGACATGGGGCGTTCTCCGGGAAGGAACGGGAACGGCGGACCGCAGGCACGCCGCGTCACGCGTCGCCGGCTGGCGGCGCGACGGATGCGCGGCGTGGCGCCGCGACCGGTGACGACGAGTCTAGCAAGCCGAAATGACGGGAATACGCGGGGGCGCGGAGTACGCCGTTTCGCGTCGGCAGGCAATCGCGGCACGGCGGCGCGCGATGCCCGGCGCCCCGCACCGGTTATTGACCGTAGTTGACCGTGAATTGCGCGGTGCCGATCGCCAGCGTGCCGATCTCGTGCTCGAACATCGGCGCGGGGCGGCCCTGTGCGACGCGCAGGTCGTCGCCTTTCAGCGCGTAGACGGTGACCACGTAGCGGTGCGGCTTGCCGGGCGGTGGGCAGGGGCCGCCGTAGCCGTCGATCCCGAAGTCGTTGCGCGCTTCGCTCGCGCCGATGCGCCGCAGGAAGCCGGACGCGCTCGCGTCGGCAGGCAGGCTCGTGACCGTCGCGGGAATGCCCGCCACGGCCCAGTGCCACCAGCCGTGCCCCGGTGCGTCGGGATCGAAGATCGTGACCGCGTAGCCGCGCGTGCCGGGCGGCGGGTTGTGCCAGGTGAGCTGCGGCGAGTGGTTACCGCCCTTGCAGTCGCCGCGGTCGAACACGTTCGCGGCGCGGACGCGCCCGCCCGGCGTCAGGTCGTCGCTCGTTACGGTGAAAGCGCCGTCCGCATGCGCGGGCAGGGCCGTGAGGGCGGCGGCATAAAGGAGGGCGAGGAGGACGAGGAGGGCGGCGAGGAACGGCGACGGGCGACCCGATGGCACAGGCGGAGTGATCCGGCGATCCACACGCATATGGCGCTTCTCCCGTCACGAGGGCCGGACTGATGCGCCCGGCGTTGTTGGCGTAGTGCGTTGCCTGCGCAGCTGATGGCAGCGATGGATCAAGTCTAGCATTAGGGTTCGATGAGCGACGCACGCCGCGACCGGTGGTCGCGATCGTTTCCTGCGCGAATCGACGGACGAAAAAAAGCCGCCCGCGATGAAGCGGGCGGCTTGTTCAGCCTGGACGCCGGCCAGCAGGCCGGCGCGGCGTCAGTCCTTCGGGGACGTCGCGCCGCCGTGCGCAGCCGACCACTCGGCCGGTGCGTGCAGGAATTTCTCGACTTCGTCGAGCGTCTTCGTCTCGAAGTAGCCCGATGCCTTCGCGACGCGCAGCACGTCCCACCACGTGGCGAGCGCGTGCAGATCGACGTCGATGTCCTTCAGGACCGACACGCTTTCCTTGAAGATGTCGTAGTGGAACAGCACGAAGCAGTGGTTCACCGTCGCGCCAGCGGTGCGCAGCGCATTGACGAAGTTGATCTTGCTGCGGCTGTCGGTCGTCAGGTCTTCCACGAGCAGCACGCGCGAGCCTTCTTCCAGATGGCCTTCGATCTGCGCGTTGCGGCCGAAACCCTTCGGCTTCTTGCGCACGTACTGCATCGGCACCATCATCCGGTCCGCGATCCATGCCGCGAACGGGATGCCGGCCGTTTCGCCGCCCGCCACCGCGTCGATCTGCTCGAAGCCGATGTCGCGCGTGATCGTCGTTTCAGCCATTTCCATCAGCGCGCGGCGCACGCGCGGATACGAAATCAGCTTGCGGCAATCGATATAGACGGGGCTTGCCCAGCCGGACGTGAAGATGAACGGTTTTTCTGCATTGAAGTGCACTGCCTGCACTTCGAGCAGGATTTTGGCGGTCGTATCCGAGATCGACTGACGATCGTAGCCTGTCATGGGCATTCCTTGGGTGATGAGCGAAGAGCGGGCGCGGGCCCGGTGGCGCAGCACGGGAACCCGGCCGGAGACCGGGGGGCAATCGGGAGACCGATCGCATCGCTGCGCGCGTAGCCCGCGATTTTACCCGATTCAGGGTGGTTTTCGGCGGAATTCGCGCAGGTTCGCCGTGCGGCTCACCACCGGCGAAACAAGCGGGGCCGGACCGCTCGCGCGCTGATGCAGAGGATGCGGCGCTGCACCAACGGAGGTCATTTAGGGGGTGTACACTAGGCGACCCTTAGAAATCGTTCAGTACTTTGTACTTTTCTCTTGCCACCCGCCAAGGTTCGATGGCGTGCCGATCCGGCGCGTCGCGTGCCGTCTCGCAGTCGACTACCCCCTCGATTCAGGCAGACGCGGCCCAAGGTGCTGTGTACTGAACCGTCAATATTTCGCATGTCTCTCGCAGGTCAATCATGGACGAACAACTGAAGCAGGCCGCTCTCGCTTATCACCAGA
This sequence comes from Burkholderia crassaminum, assembly GCF_964265005.1. Taxonomy (NCBI): domain Bacteria; kingdom Pseudomonadati; phylum Pseudomonadota; class Betaproteobacteria; order Burkholderiales; family Burkholderiaceae; genus Burkholderia; species Burkholderia crassaminum. Next base: position 285,721 of record NZ_OZ183799.1, read on the forward strand.
ACCCGAAACCCGGCAAGATTTCGGTCACCCCCACCAAGCCGCTGTCGAACCAGCTCGACCTGTCGCTCGCGTATTCGCCGGGCGTCGCCGCCGCGTGCGAGGCGATCCACGCCGATCCGCTCGACGCGCAGAAGTACACATCGCGCGGCAACCTGGTCGGGGTCATCACGAACGGTACGGCCGTGCTCGGCCTGGGCAACATCGGCCCGCTCGCCGCGAAGCCGGTGATGGAAGGCAAGGGTTGCCTCTTCAAGAAATTCGCGGGCATCGACGTGTTCGACATCGAACTGTCGGAGTCCGACCCCGACAAGCTCGTCGAAGCGATCGCGATGCTCGAGCCGACGCTCGGCGGCATCAACCTCGAGGACATCAAGGCGCCGGAGTGCTTCTACATCGAGCAGAAGCTGCGCGAGCGCATGAAGATCCCCGTCTTCCACGATGACCAGCACGGCACGGCGATCATCGCGTCGGCTGCAATCCTGAACGGCCTGAAGGTCGTCGGCAAGAAGCTGTCCGAAGTGAAGCTCGTGTGCTCGGGCGCGGGTGCCGCGGCCATCGCTTGCCTGGACCTGCTGGTGAACCTCGGCCTGACGAAGTCGAACATCCTCGTCGCCGATTCGAAGGGCGTGATCTACGAAGGGCGCGGCAATCTCGATCCGTCGAAGCAGCGCTATGCGGCGACCACCGACGCACGCACGCTCGCCGACGCGATCGTCGGTGCGGACGTGTTCCTCGGCTGCTCGAGCGCGGGCGTGCTGAAGCAGGACATGGTCAAGACGATGGGCGACCGCCCGCTGATCCTGGCGCTCGCGAACCCGGAACCGGAAATCCGCCCGGAAGACGCGAAGGCCGTGCGCCCGGACGCGATCGTCGCGACCGGCCGTTCGGACTACCCGAACCAGGTCAACAACGTGCTGTGCTTCCCGTTCATCTTCCGCGGCGCGCTCGATGTCGGCGCGACGACGATCACGGAAGAAATGAAGCTCGCGTGCGTGCGCGCGATCGCCGAGCTGGCGGAAGAAACCGACCAGAGCGAAGAAGTCGCGAAGGCGTATGAAGGCCACTCGCTCGAATTCGGGCCGGACTACCTGATTCCGAAGCCGTTCGATCCGCGCCTGATCATCAAGATCGCGCCGGCCGTCGCGCAAGCCGCGATGGATTCGGGCGTCGCCACGCGTCCGATCCAGGACATGGACGCCTACCGCGAGCAACTCGGCGCGACCGTCTACCGCACCGGCATGGTGATGCGCCCGGTGTTCGCGACCGCGAAGCAGAAGCAGGCGCGCATCGTGTTCGCCGAGGGCGAGGACGAGCGCGTGCTGCGCGCCGCGCAGTTCGTGCTGCAGGAAAAGATCGCGAAGCCGATCATCGTCGGCCGTCCGTCGGTCGTCGACATGCGCCTCGCGAAGATCGGCTCGAAGCTGAAGGCCGGCACCGATTTCGAAATCGTCGATCCGGAAGACGATGCGCGCTACCACCGCTACTGGCAGGCGTATCAGGAGATTGGCGCGCGCGACGGCGTGACGCCGGAAGTCGCGAAGGCCGCGATGCGCAAGTTCAACACGCTGATCGGCGCGATGCTCGTGCACCTGGGCGATGCGGACGGGATGATCTGCGGGATGATCGACACGTTCCACAGCCACCTGAAGTTCATCGAGCAGGTGCTGGGCCGCGCGAAGGGCGCCGAGCACTTCGCCGCGATGAACCTGCTGATGCTGCCGGGCCGCAACCTGTTCGTGTGCGACACGTACGTGAACGAGCTGCCGAGCGCCGAACAGCTCGCCGACATGACGATTCAGGCTGCGGCCGAGATCGAGCGCTTCGGCATCGCGCCGAAGGCCGCACTGCTGTCGAACTCGAACTTCGGCAGCGCGCCGTCTGCTTCGTCGCGTCGGATGGCCGAGGCTCGCAAGCTGATCGTCGAACGTGCGCCGAACCTCGAAGTCGACGGCGAAATGCACGGCGACGCGGCGCTGTCGGAAATGATCCGCAAGCAAGCCTTCCCCGGCACGACGCTGTCGGGCGAAGCGAACCTGCTGATCATGCCGAACGTCGAAGCGGCGAACATTGCGTACAACCTGCTGAAGATGGTCGGCGGCGAAGGCGTGACGGTCGGCCCGTTCCTGCTCGGCGCGGCGAAGCCGGTCCACATCCTGACGCCGGCTGCGACCGTGCGCCGGATCATCAACATGACGGCCGTTGCCGCCGCGAACGTGAACACGAAGTAAGTCCACGCCCGCGTGTGCCGCGCTTCAGGCGCGGCGCAATGAAAAACGCCACGGAACCTGCGTTCCGTGGCGTTTTTTTATTGCCGTGAGGTGAGCCGTTGGCAGCGTGTGGCGGGCGTTCGAACCGCGAATGCCCGCCGCGTTGCCCGCCGTGTACCGTTACGCGACCTGCTGGTGCGACTGGCCGCCTGCCGGCGCCCGCCACTTCGCGAGCAGCGTGTTCCACTTCTGGCGTACCGCGCGCAGGTTGTTCTCCTTCACGTGGCCGTAGCCGCGAATGCCGTCCGGCAGCGCCGCCAGCTCGAGGGCGAGCGGACGGTTGGCCGCGTTCAGCTTGGCCATCACCTCGCCGATCAGCGCTTCGTACTCGCCGATCAGCGCGCGCTCGGAGCGGCGTTCCTCGGTGCGGCCGAACGGGTCGAGCCCCGTGCCGCGCAGGAACTTCGCCTTCGCGAGCCAGCGGAACGCCGTCATCATCCACGGGCCGTACGCCTTCTTCACGAGATGGCCGTGTGCATCCGTCTTCGCGAACAGCGGCGGCGCGAGGTGGAATTTCAGCTTCCAGTCGCCTTCAAACTGCGCGGACAGGCGCGCGAGGAACGCGGGATCGGACTGCAGCCGAGCGACCTCGTATTCGTCCTTGTACGCCATCAGCTTGAACAGGTTGCGTGCGACTGCTTCAGTCAGCTGCTCCTGCATCGTGTCGCCGTCTGCGAGTGCACGCTCGGCCGCGCGCACCTTGTCGACGAACGCCGCATAGCGCGCTGCATACGCGGCGTTCTGGTACGCGGTGAGGAATTCCACGCGCTTCGCGATCAGTGCGTCGACCGCCTTCTTCGTGTGCAGTGCGATCACCGTGGCGCCTTGCACGGGGCGCGCGTCGCCGGCCGCGGCCTGCTTCACGCTCGCCAGGTCGTACGCGGCGCGGCGACCCCAGTCGAATGCCGCACGGTTCTTCTCGACCGATACCGCATTCAGCTCGATCGCGCGGACGAGCGACGCGAGCGTGAGCGGCAGCCAGCCTTTTTGCCACGCGTAGCCGAGCACGAACGGGTTCGTGTAGATCGCGTCGCCGAGCAGCGCGACCGCGAAGCGGTTCGCGTCGATGAAATCGACGGCTTCACCCGCCGCCGCGCGGATGTCGTTCTCGGCGGACAGGCCCGGGAACGCCCAGTTCGGGTTCTTGATGAACTCGGCGGTCGGCGTCTGCGCGCTGTTGACGACCACGCGTGTCGTGTCGTGCCGCATCCGCGACGTGCACTCGTCGCCGGCCGTGACGATCGAGTCGCAGCCGATCACGAGATCGGCTTCGCCCATCGCGATCCGCGTCGCATGGATGTCGGTCGGTGCGTGCGAGATCTGCACGTGGCTCATCACGGCGCCGCCCTTCTGCGCGAGGCCGGTGACGTCGAGCACGGTCACGCCCTTGTTTTCCAGGTGTGCGGCCATGCCGAGCAGCGCGCCGATCGTGACGACGCCCGTGCCGCCCACGCCCGTGACGAGCACGCCGTATGCGCGGTCGATGTCCGGCAGCGTCGGTTCAGGGATCGGCGGCAGTGCGTTGCCGTCGACCGACACGGCCTTCGGCTTCTTCAACTGGCCGCCCTCGACCGTGACGAAGCTCGGGCAGAAGCCCTTCACGCACGAGAAGTCCTTGTTGCAGCTCGACTGGTTGATCTGGCGCTTCGTGCCGAATTCGGTTTCCAGCGGCTCGACCGACAGGCAGTTCGACTGCACCGAGCAGTCGCCGCAGCCTTCGCACACCGCGTCGTTGATCACGACGCGCTTGGCCGGATCCGGATACGTGCCGCGCTTGCGGCGGCGGCGTTTCTCGGTCGCGCAGGTCTGGTCGTAGATCAGGATCGTCGTGCCTTCGATCTCGCGCAGCTCGCGCTGCACGTCGTCGAGCTGGTCGCGGTGATGGATCGGCACGCCCGGCGCGAGCAGCGCCTTCTGGCTGTCGTACTTCTCCGGCTCGTCGGTGACGATCACGATCTTCTTCGCGCCTTCGGACGCGAGCTGGTGCGTGATCTGCGGCACCGTCAGCACGCCGTCGACCGGCTGGCCGCCCGTCATCGCCACTGCATCGTTGTAGAGGATCTTGTAGGTGATGTTCGCTTTCGACGAGATCGCCGCGCGCACGGCCAGCAGGCCCGAGTGGAAGTAGGTGCCGTCGCCGAGGTTCGCGAACACGTGCTTCTCGTCCGTGAACGGCGCCTGGCCGATCCACGGCACGCCTTCACCGCCCATCTGGCTGAAGGTGCTCGTGCTGCGGTCCATCCACACGGTCATGTAGTGGCAGCCGATGCCGGCGATCGCGCGCGAGCCTTCCGGCACGTTGGTCGACGTGTTGTGCGGGCAGCCCGAGCAGAACCACGGCTTGCGCTCGGTCTGCACGTGCGGCTTCGCGAGCGCCATTTCCTTCGCGTTGATCACGGCGAGCCGCGCGGCGATGCGCGCGCGCACGTCGGACGGCAGCTCGAACTTCTCGAGGCGCGTCGCGATCGCCTTTGCGATGATCGCGGGCGACAGCTCGTAGTGCGCGGGCAGCAGCCAGTTGCCCATCGGCACCGACCATTCGCCACCGGCGCCGTCCTTCTCGTCGAACTTGCCGAACACGCGCGGCCGCTGGCCGTCGGGCCAGTTGTACAGCTCTTCCTTGATCGCGTATTCGAGGATCTGGCGCTTTTCCTCGACGACGAGGATTTCGTCGAGGCCGCGTGCGAATGCCTGTGCGCCCTGCGCTTCGAGCGGCCACACGCAGCCGACCTTGTAGAGCCGGATGCCGATCCGCGCGCAGGTTTCGTCATCGAGGCCGAGATCGGTCAGCGCCTGACGCACGTCGAGGTACGCCTTGCCGCCGGTCATGATCCCGAAGCGCGCGCTCGGCGAATCGATCTCGATCCGGTCGAGCTTGTTCGCACGCACATACGCGAGCGCCGCGTACCACTTGTAGTCGAGCAGCCGCGCTTCCTGCACGAGCGGCGGGTCGGGCCAGCGGATGTTCAGGCCGCCTTCCGGCACGATGAAGTCGGTTGGCAGCACGATCTCGGTGCGATGCGGGTCGATGTCGACCGACGCCGACGATTCGACGACGTCCGTCACGCACTTGAGCGCGACCCACAGGCCCGAGTAGCGGCTCATCGCCCAGCCGTGCAGGCCGAAATCGAGATATTCCTGCACGTTGGACGGGAACAGCACCGGCAGCCCGCAGGCCTTGAAGATGTGTTCGGACTGGTGCGCGAGCGTCGACGATTTCGCCGCGTGGTCGTCGCCGGCGAGCACCAGCACGCCGCCGTGCTGCGACGAGCCGGCCGAGTTCGCGTGCTTGAAGACGTCGCCGGTGCGGTCCACGCCCGGGCCTTTGCCGTACCACATGCCGAACACGCCGTCGTGCTTCGCGCCGGGGTACAGGTTCACCTGCTGCGAGCCCCACACGGCGGTGGCGGCGAGATCTTCGTTGAGGCCGGGCTGGAAGACGATCTGGTGGGCCGCCAGGTGCTGCTTGGCCTTCCAGAGCGAGAGGTCGAGGCCGCCGAGCGGCGAACCGCGATAGCCGGAGATGAAGCCGGCCGTATTGAGACCGGCGGCGCGATCGCGTTCCTGCTGGAGCATCGGCAGGCGCACGAGGGCCTGGATGCCGCTCATGTACGCGCGACCGCGTTCCAGTGTGTATTTGTCATCAAGCGTGACGGACTTCAGCGCGGCTTCCAGGGACGCGCGTTGGCCTGCGTCTAGCGGGGCATTCATTAACTGTCTCCTCCACCCAGTTTGGGATCACCAAAACTCGACTGCTTCGGGCGTCTTGTGGACGCGTCGGCAGTGGCCGGCATATTGGCCGGTTTTAAGCGATGGTAGCACTGGGGCAAACCCGCCGCCCATCGGTTGGAATGCGGGGAGATTGCCGCGGAGCATCATGAAAAAAGGGCGGAATCATGCGTTGCATCATGTAAAAGCATGTAAGGCAGGGTTCATCTGCGGGCAAATGCCGTTAATCTTGTCGGCCTGCCGGAGGTGCCCGGTCGCGTTGGCTGGTTGCGACGCAATCGGGGAGGCGCCGGCAGTTTTACAGGAGGTGCAATGAACACACGTCATATCCAGAGTTTCCTGATCGTGTCCGCCGCGTTTTTCTCGATGACCGGCCCGGTGCACGCGCGAGGCGCGAGCGCACTGGCGGCAGCCGGCGCGCAGATGCAACAGATCGCGCCGGCCCAGGACGCCGTCGCGCAGCCGTCGGCCGAGCGTGCCGTCGCGTCGAAGGCGAACGCGCGTTGATCCGGTCGCGCGGCCAGCAGGCCGCGCCGGAATGCAAAAAGGGCGGGAATCCTCGGATTCCCGCCCTTTTTTTGTGCCGCCGGATCGGGCGGGGTGCCGGGTTGCCCCGGCAGCCGCCTGCCGGATGCGTCAGGCCTTGTCCTGCACGACGCCGCGCCGGATCTGGTCGAGTTCGATCGATTCGAACAGCGCCTTGAAGTTGCCTTCGCCGAAGCCCTGGTTGCCCTTGCGCTGGATGATCTCGAAGAAGATCGGCCCGATCTGGTTCTCCGTGAAGATCTGCAGCAGCAGGTCGTCGCGCGCGCCGTCGATCAGGATCTTGCGCTTCTTCAGTTCGTCCAGCGATTCGCCGTGGTCCGGCACGCGGCGGTCGACCAGTTCGTAATACGTGTCGATCGTGTCGAGCAGCTTCACTTCCTTGCTGCGCAGGCCGTCGACCGCCTGGTAGATGTCGCTCGCGCCGAGTGCGATGTGCTGGATGCCTTCGCCGTGGTACGCGTCGAGGTATTCCTGGATCTGGCCGGCCGTATCCGAGCCTTCCTCGTTGATCGGGATGCGGATCTTGCCGCACGGCGACGTCATCGCCTTCGACTTCACGCCCGTCACCTTGCCTTCGATGTCGAAGTAGCGCACTTCGCGGAAGTTGAACAGGCGCTCGTAGAACTCGGCCCATTCCTGCATGCGGCCGCGATGCACGTTGTGCGTCAGGTGGTCGATGTAGGTGAGGCCGTGGCCGACCGGGTTCGGGTTTGCGCCGGCGATCGGCTCGAAGTCGACGTCGTAGATGCTGATGTCGCCGATTGCGCCCGGTTGCGCGCCGTTCTTGCCGCGCCAGCGGTCGACGAAGTAGATCAGCGAATCGCCGATGCCCTTGATCGCCGGGATGTTCAGCTCCATCGGGCCCGTCTTGTTGTCGAAGCCCCATGCGCCCAGTTCCAGCGCGTGCTTGTACGCCTTCGCGGCATCCTCCACGCGGAACGCGATCGCGCAGATCGACGGGCCGTGCAGGCGCGCGAAGCGTTGTGCGAATGAATCGGGTTCGGCGTTGATGATGAAGTTGATGTCGCCCTGGCGGTACACCGTCACGTCCTTGTGGCGGTGGCGCGCGATCGCGGTGAAACCCATCCGTTCGAACAGTTGTCCGAGCGCTTTCGGGTCCGGTGCCGTGTATTCGATGAATTCGAAGCCGTCGGTGCCGACGGGGTTGTCCCAGTTCGGGATCTGCATGGCGTGTCTCCTGTGGGGGCGATCGGCCGGGGCGGCGTACGCATGTCCGGCCTGGTTCGATGTCTAACGTGGCACACGCGGCGGCGTGCGCGACGAATCGGTACGTGCGACAGAGTGTAGCGGGCAGCCGCGAGCGTAAACTTGCGAACTTGATTGCCCGAATCTACGATGGCGCAATTTCCAGTCTCAAAATATTCAATGGAGGGCAGAAGATGGCGCAAGCCGAATTGGATGCCATCGACCGGCGAATTCTCGCGATTCTTCAGGAGAACGGGCGCCTGTCGAACCAGGAGATCGCGGAGCGCGTGAACCTGTCGCCGAGCCCGTGCCTGCGGCGGATCCGGCGGCTCGAGGAGATCGGCGTGATCACCGGCTATGTCGCGCTGCTGAATCCGCAGAAGCTCGGGCTCGACCTGCTCGCGTACGTGAGCGTGCGGCTCGAGAAGCGCGGCGGCCTGGCGCCGGTGCGGGTCGACGAAACGTCGGCGCGTGCGGGCGCGACCCATGCGGAGCTGTTTCGCGCGGCCGTGCAGGCCTGGCCGGAAGTGGTCGCGTGCCACGCGATGACGGGGGACATGGATTACCTGCTGCGCGTGCAGGTCGAGGACATGGCGCATTTCTCCCGCTTCGTGCAGGAGCATTTGCTGCATCACCCGTCGGTGATCGACGTGAAGACGAGCTTTTCGCTCGAATGCTTCAAGGAGACGACGGCGTTGCCGATTCGTACGGTGCGCTAGTGCGCGAGACAGGAGAGGGGGAAGCCGGACGCGCCTCGAGGGCGGGCCCGGCTGGCTGACGTTACGCCGTCAGGGCGGCGGGCATCAGCGATTCGATGAACTTCGTGGTGCGGCGCGCCTGGCGCTTCATCGCGTAGTCGAACACGGCGGCCTGCTCCTGCAGCATCTCGGCGATGATCGTCGAGTGGTCGGCCGGCGGCAGCGACAGGTACGCATCGGCTTCGCCGTACGCGTACTCGATCCGCATCCCGGATTTCTTCGCGATGTGCATCATCGTCGCGTTACGCGACAGGCAATGCATGTACAGCATCGTCACGCGCGTGTTGCGGCTGCGGATCGCCGCGCGCTCGAACAGCTTCGAGCCGACGCCGCGGCCGCGCGCGCTTTCGAGCACCGACACGCCGAATTCGGCCGTGCGCTTGTCGCCTTCGGCCGGCAGGTAGGCCAGGTGGCCGACGCCGATCAGTTCGAGGTCGTGGTCGAACACGCCGAACACGGTGTCGCGACCGAAGTCGATCGTGCGGACATAGTTCTCGATCACGTGGTCGGGCACCATCTGGCCGAAGCGCAGCAGGCGGTCCTCTTCGTCGAGCGAGAGAAAGTGGGTGAGCATTTGCTCACGGTCTTTGGAAGCCAGTTCCCTGACGAGAACCGGCGCAGTACCGACCGTGCCGACGACTTCGGCAGGGCCGTTGAATTGCGTGTTCATCGTGGGTTCCTCAGTGTGTGGCCGCACAAGCGGGTTGTGCAATGCAACAGCATTTTACCCGACCGTCAGCCCCCGGATTGGGGAAAACCCGTATTTAACGATGTTTAAGCTGGAGGATGAATTCTAAATCTGCTTAGTTAAATGTGTATCTATCTGATTTTTAACGGATTTAAAATTCATCATATGAAATGCGCGGCGGGCGGTCGCAGTGTGCCCGTCGCGCAACGCTTGCTGCTGCGCATCAATCAGGCGGCCGTCGACAGCCCGCGTTCGATCAGGTCGATCACCTGCTCGGCGAAGTCGCGGTAGCCGAGGCGGCCGCCGGGCTTCAGCCAGGTGAACGTCCAGTTGATCATCCCGAACACCATCATCGTCACGGAGGTCTGGTTTTCCTTCGAGATGCGGTCCGGGTACGCACGTGCGAGCTGTCGCGTGAACGCTGCGACGATGTCGCGCTGGCGGTCGAGCACGATTTCGCGCTGCGCGTCCTCGAGATACTTCACGTCGTTGAGCAGCGCGACGTGGCGGCTGTGCGATGTCTCGTATTCGGCGAGGAACGCGCGTACGAGCTCGGCGAACGCGTCGCGTTCGCTGAGGCCACGCCGCTGGCTCGCCCCTTCGACCTCGGCAATGATCAGCATCAGCCGTTTCGTGTAGCGGTCGAGCAGGTCGAACAGGATCGCTTCCTTGCTCTCGTAATAGTGATAGAGGCGTGCCTTCGACGTGCCGCTCGCGGTCGCGAGATCGGACATCGACGTGCTCGGGTAGCTCGTCTGCGCGAATTTGTCGGCGGCCAGATCGAGGATCTGCTCGCGCTGGGATTCGTGGTCGGGCGCTCGGGTACGGGCCATGGTCGAATGCGGAAGATTAGCGGTGCGTGGTGGCCGCACGGGCCGCGCGCACCTGCGTGGAGGAGAGGGCGTCAGGCGCGTCGTCCTGCAGCTCGAGCCGGCCGGCCGCCGCGAGTTCGCGGCAGCGCCACCAGGCGATCGAGTCGCTGACGAACAGCCCGCCGCGGTCGGCGTCGGCCATGATGCTGCCGACGAGGCGCCGCGCGGGCAGCCAGTCGGTTTCCGCGCGCGCGACGATCAGCGCGTCGAGATCCCCATAGTGGCCGCTCTTGATCGTGTTGCTGACCCAGTAGCGCAGCTCGGCGTTCAGGTGCTTCGCCTCCTGCCATTCGAGCGCGAGGCGGCCGATGCGCAGCACCGAGATCGGCGCGGCCACCGGGCGCTTGCGCGCCAGCTCGGCGGGCGAGAACATGCCGGTCGCGCACGCCTGGTCGGTGCGCGACAGCGACGCGCGCTGCGCCGGGTCGAGGTCGGCGGCCGACAGCCGCACTTCGTTCAGGCGTTGCGGCACGTTGCGCAGGTGATAGGCGACGCGCCGCAGCAGCAGCTTGTCGCCGACGCTCGGCGCATGCCAGACGACCACCTGGCCCGACTCCATCGCGAGCTGGTCGAGGCGTGCGAACTCGCCTTCGATCTCTGCGTTCCAGTCGGGAATCTGGTCGCCGAGCACGCGCTGCCAGAAGGCGGCGCGCGTGTCGGGCGTCTCGTCGGCGCCCTTGAGCGGCCCGACACCGAGATCGTCGAGCAATCCGACGACGTGCTCGTCGCGCCCGGCTTGCGCGAGTGCCTCGCGCAGCGACGCGGCAGCGGTGCCGCCCTGAATCACATGAATGGTACTCATCGGCCTGTCGTCAACAAAAGAAAACCGCCGGCCGGGCGGACGTTGCGATGTCCAGCCGGCCGGCGGCCCCTAGTGTAAGCGAGATGTGTGACGGCGAGAAACCGCCCGGTGCCGCGACGCGACGTCGCTCAACGCTCGTCGTAGCTCACGACGACCTTGTCGCTGATCGGGTGGCACTGGCACGTGAGCACGAAGCCGTCCTTCACTTCATGCTCCTCGAGCGTGTAGTTCTTCTCCATCCGCACTTCGCCCTCGAGCACCTTCGCGCGGCACGTGCAGCACACGCCGCCCTTGCACGCATAAGGAAGCGCGAGGCCCGCGCGCAGGCCGACGTCGAGCAGGCTCACGCCTTGGTACGGCAGGCGCAGCTTGCGCTTCTTGCCGTCGAGCACGATTTCGAGTTCGGCGGCCGGCGTCTGGTCGGTGATTTCGACGACCGGCGCACCGGCCTGCGGCAGCGGCGTGCCGAAGCGCTCGACGTGCACCTTCGCCTGCGGCACGCCGGCGATCTTCAGCGCGGCTTCCGCTGCATCCATCATCGGTGCGGGGCCGCAGATGAACGCCTCGTCGATCGCGTCGGCCGGCGTCAGCGAGCCGAGGAATTCCGCGCATTTCGCCTGGTCGAGCACGCCGTTGAACAGCTCGACGTCCTGCAGGTCGTCCGACAGCACGTGATACAGGACGAAGCGGTTCATGTAGCGGTTCTTCAGGTCCTCGAGCTCCTCCGCGAACATGATCGCGTCGACGCTGCGGTTGCCGTAGATCAGCGTGAACGTGCTGCGCGGCTCGAGTTCGAGCGTCGTCTTCACGATCGCAAGCACGGGCGTGATCCCCGAGCCGCCGGAAAACGCGACGTACTGCTTGCCGTGGTCGGCATTCAGGTGCGTGAAGAAGCGGCCGTCCGGCGTCATCACGTCGATCGTATGGCCCGGCTTCAGCGAATCGAACGCGAAGTTCGAGAAGCGGCCGCCGCGTACGCGCTTGATGCCGATGCGCAGTTCGCCGTCACGGTCGTAGTCCGTCGTGCCGACGCAGATCGAATACGAGCGGCGCGTTTCCTCGCCGTCGATGTGGGTCTTCAGCGTGACGAACTGGCCCTGCGTGAAGCGGTACGCGTCGCGCAACTCGGGCGGTACGTCGAAGGAGACGGTCACGGCGTCGGCGGTCTCGGGCCGCACGTCGCGGATACGCAGCGGATGAAATTGCGGGGTCGCCATATCGATTAATAAGGTTTGAAGTAGTCGAAGGGTTCGCGGCAGTCGACGCAGCGATACAGCGCCTTGCAGGCCGTGGACGCGAATTGCGCGAGACGCTCGGTGAGGGCGGAGCCGCAGCGCGGGCACGCGGGCGCCGCGACGGGCCGCGGCACGAAGCGCACGACGTTTTCACGCGGCGCGGCGGTGCCGCACTGGCCGACCGGCGGCGCGATGCCGTACGCGCGCAGCTTGTCGCGCGCTTCCTGCGTGATCCAGTCGGTCGTCCACGCGGGTGCGAGCACCGTCTCGATCCGGTGCGGCGGCAGGTCGGCGGCCTGCAGCGCGGCGGCGATGTCCTCGGCGATCTGCGACATGGCCGGGCAGCCCGAGTAGGTCGGCGTGATCACGACCTCGAGCTGGCCGTCGTCCGCGCGGCGGACGTCGCGCAGGATGCCGAGCTCGCGGATCGACACGACCGGGATCTCCGGATCGGGCACGGCTTCGAGCACGTCCCATGCGCGGGCGAGCAGCGGATCGTCGCGGTGCGCGGCGGGCACGGCGTTGGTGGGGGCGATGGTCTGGACGGACATCGTCGGGCTCCGTGGCGTCGGGGTTACCAGGTCGCGCCGGGGTGCTGGCGTGCGAGGCTTTGCAGTTCCGCGAGCAGGTAGCCCATGTGTTCCGAGTGCTCGCCCTGCTTGCCGGTCGTCACATGCTGCACCGGTGCCGGCAGCGTGAGCGTCGCCTCCGCGAGCGCGTCGTCCACGTCCGCGCGCCACGCCGCTTCGAGTGTGGCCGGTGCGGGGGCGATGCCTTCGGCGGCGACTGCGTCGTCGATCGCATCGGCGGCGAAGAATTCGCGCGTATACGGCGTCAGGTAGTCGAGCGCGTCCTGTGCGCGACGGTGCGATTCGTCCGTGCCGTCGCCGAGGCGAACGAGCCACTCGCGTGCGTGCTGCACGTGATAGCGGGTTTCCTTCACCGATTTCGCGGCGATCGCGGCGAGCTGCGTGTCGGCCGACGTTTCCAGTGCGGACCACACCTGAAGCATCAGCGCCGAGTACAGGAAGTTGCGCACGATCGTCACCGCGTAGTCCTTGTCGGCGTGCGCGGTACCGGCGACCGGGCCGTAGTGCGGCAGCTCGGCGAGCGTGAAGTTCGCGAACTCGCGCTCGGTGCGGAAGTACGCGTAGTCGTCCTCGGTCTTGGTGGCGCCGGTGAGCTGGCGCTCGAGTTCGGCCGCATGCGTATACAGCATGCGCGCCTGGCCGATGAGGTCGAGGCTCATGTTGGTGAGCGCGATGTCTTCCTCGAGGATCGGGCCGTGGCCGCACCATTCGGCGTTGCGCTGACCGAGGATCAGCGTGTTGTCCGCGAGGCGCAGCACGTAGGAGAGGTGTTCGGGCGTGATCGTCATGGCGCGGGCGTTACATGTGGTTGACTTCGTCGGGCAGCGTGTAGAACGTCGGGTGACGGTAGATCTTGTCGCCCGCCGGTTCGAACAGCTCGGCCTTCTCGTTCGGATCCGACGCGGTGATCGCCGACGACGGCACCACCCAGATGCTCACACCTTCCTGGCGGCGCGTGTACACGTCGCGTGCCATGCGCAGCGCCATCGTCGCATCGGCGGCGTGCAGGCTGCCGCAATGCTTGTGGTCGAGGCCCTGCTTGCTGCGCACGAACACTTCCCAGATTGGCCATTCCTTGTTCATCACTTTCTCCTGATTCCTGAATTCGAGTGTTGCCGCTCAGGCGGCGTGCTGTTCGGTGCGGGCTTGGCGCTTCGCTTCGTGCGCGAGCGCGGCTTCACGCACCCAGGCGCCGTCGTCGTGCGCTTTCACGCGGGTCGCGAGGCGTTCCTTGTTGCACGGGCCGTCGCCGTTCACCACGCGCCAGAATTCGTCCCAGTCGATCGTGCCGTAGTCGTGATGGCCGCGCGCCTCGTTCCACTTCAGGTCGGGGTCGGGCAGCGTCACGCCGAGCACCTTCGCCTGGTCGACCGTCGCGTCGACGAATTTCTGGCGCAGGTCGTCGTTCGAGATCCGCTTGATGCCCCATTTCGCGGACTGGCTGCTGTGGACCGAATCGGCGTCGCTCGGGCCGAACATCATCAGTACCGGCCACCACCAGCGGTCCACGGCCTGCTGGACCATCGCGCGCTGCGCGTCGGTGCCCTTCATCATCGACAGCAGTGCGTCGAAACCCTGGCGCTGGTGGAACGACTCTTCCTTGCACACACGGATCATTGCGCGCGCGTACGGGCCGTAGGTGCAGCGGCACAGCGGGATCTGGTTCATGATCGCGGCGCCGTCGACGAGCCAGCCGATCACGCCGACGTCGGCCCAGGTCGGCGTCGGGTAGTTGAAGATGCTCGAGTATTTCGCCTTGCCGGCGTGCAGCGCGTCGATCAGCGATTCGCGCGATACGCCGAGCGTTTCGGCCGCGCTATATAGATAGAGGCCGTGGCCGGCTTCGTCCTGGACCTTTGCGAGCAGGATCGCCTTGCGCTTCAGGCTCGGCGCGCGCGAGATCCAGTTGCCTTCGGGCAGCATGCCGACGACTTCCGAGTGCGCGTGCTGCGAGATCTGGCGAACCAGCGTCTTGCGATAGGCGTCGGGCATCCAGTCCTGCGGCTCGATCTTGCCGTCGGCGGCCATGACCGCATCGAACCGCGCCTGCTCGGGCGACTCGGCGGCGGCGTCGAGCGGCGCGACGTTGCCGGGGATGTCGAGGGATTGCGTGTACATGGCGGGGCTCTCGTCCGGTTGAATGTGTGCGAAGTATAAACCAACCGACCGGTCGGTTAATAAATTTCTTGCAGATTTGCGGCGAGACTCGGGTAAACGAGGGAGGTCGGGGCGCGATCGTGCGGCGTGATGGTCGTCCGGCACGCGGGGCCCACGTCTTCTGCGGCACAATGCCCGCTTTCCGACGAGGATTTTGCCGATGTCATTCCGAAGCAGTATCGCCGCGGCCGTGCTGGGTGCGGCCGTTTTTGTATCGCCGCTCGTGGCGTCGGCTTCGGCCGCGCCTGCCGGATGGGTTGCCGCGTGGGCGACCGCGTTGCAGCCGATCCCCGATCTTGCCGCACCGCCGCCGCTCTATCGCGCGCCCGACGTCGCCGGGCGGGCGGTGCGCCAGATCGTCTATCCGACGGTGTCGGGGCGTGCCGCACGGATCCGTGTCAGCAACGCATACGGACGTTCCCCGCTGGTCGTCGAGGCGGCGAGCCTCGCGCGCGCTGGCGAAGGCGCGGCGCTCTCCGGCGGCGCGGCGGTGCCGATCCGGTTCGGCGGCAAGGCGTCGGTGACGCTTGCGCCGGGCCAGGAACTCGAAAGCGATCCGGTAGCGATCGAGGTCGCGGCCGGGCGGCCGTATGCGATCAGCCTCCAGATGGGGCCGAACCAGCGAATGACGGTCTGGCACCGCGTGTCGAACCAGTTCAACTATGTGTCTGTCCCGGGCGACCACGTGAGTGATCCGGGTGCTGCAGCGTTCCGCACCCGCTTTACCCAGTTTGCATGGGTGACCGAGCTCGCGGTCGAGACTGGTTCCACGCGCGCCAGCGTAGCCGCGATAGGCGATTCGATTACCGACGGGCTGCGCTCGAGCATGAACCGGAACCGCCGCTGGCCGGACGCACTGGCGCGTCGGCTGACCACCTCCGGCGTGGAATCGATTGGCGTCGCGAATCTTGGTATCAGCGGGAACCGGCTGCTCAGCGATTCGGCGTGCTATGGCACGTCGCTGGCGTCGCGGTTCGAGCGCGATGCGCTGTCGCGCTCGGGCGTAAAGGCGGCGATCGTGCTGATCGGGATCAACGACATCAACTTTGCGGCGATGCCGCCGCGCGCGGGGCTCGATTGCGA
Source organism: Burkholderia crassaminum (assembly GCF_964265005.1). NCBI lineage: Bacteria > Pseudomonadati > Pseudomonadota > Betaproteobacteria > Burkholderiales > Burkholderiaceae > Burkholderia > Burkholderia crassaminum. The sequence goes on from NZ_OZ183799.1 coordinate 301,654, forward strand.
CAGCCCGCATACACAGGTCACTGCCGCGTTGCTGATCGACGGCTACCGCCGGCTGATTGCCGCGGCGCACCTTCAGGGTGTGAAGGTCTTCGGCGCGACGCTCACACCGGCCGGGCTGCCGGCGGGGCGTGAGGCGATCCGGCTCGAGGTGAACCGGTGGATCCGGAGTGGTAGCGGGTTCGACGGTGTGGTCGACTTCGATGCGGTGCTGCGCGATCCGGCACGCCCGAGTGTGCTGCAGCGTCGCTACGACAGCGGCGACGGCATTCATCCGAGCGACGCGGGGTACACGGCGATGGCCGACGCGGTGTCGATCGAGCAACTGCAGGCTGCAGTGGGCGGCAAGTGATGCGCCTCCATGGCCTCTATATATAGAGGAAAGTGTGGCCGGCGACCTGGAAGTCAGCGGCGTCGCCTGGCCCGTCGAGCCCGAAGCCCCCGTGCGCGTGAGCGCACGGGGGCTTTTTCAAAATATTTTCACAAAGGGGCTTGCGTAGATGGGGGCGGGTGCTTAGAATCACGCCTCTTTCGCGCTAACGGAAACGCGGCGCGGAAGAGGGAAGCAGGGTTGGCGGTGTGCTGCAGTCTGGGGCGCGCAACTGGCCTGGAAGTTGAACCCCGCAGTCGCAACGATGTAGTTTAAAAAGTTGTTGACGAGCTGCGAAACACGGTTCATAATCTCGCTTCTCTGCTGCTGAAAACGCAGTGCTGCTGAGAAACACGAAGTTTCTCGCAGAAATGTTCTTTAAAAATTAACAGCCGATAAGTGTGGGCGCTTGATGGCAGCGAGCTGATCTTCGGATCAGATAGCGAAAGTATCAAGAGTCTCACACTAAAGTAAGTCAGGTTTATGAAGTGATTCATATTCCTGTCAGCTTTGAGTGAGCGACCGGTTCTTAACTGAACCGAAAACAGTAACAGGTTTAAACTGAAGAGTTTGATCCTGGCTCAGATTGAACGCTGGCGGCATGCCTTACACATGCAAGTCGAACGGCAGCACGGGTGCTTGCACCTGGTGGCGAGTGGCGAACGGGTGAGTAATACATCGGAACATGTCCTGTAGTGGGGGATAGCCCGGCGAAAGCCGGATTAATACCGCATACGATCTACGGATGAAAGCGGGGGACCTTCGGGCCTCGCGCTATAGGGTTGGCCGATGGCTGATTAGCTAGTTGGTGGGGTAAAGGCCTACCAAGGCGACGATCAGTAGCTGGTCTGAGAGGACGACCAGCCACACTGGGACTGAGACACGGCCCAGACTCCTACGGGAGGCAGCAGTGGGGAATTTTGGACAATGGGCGAAAGCCTGATCCAGCAATGCCGCGTGTGTGAAGAAGGCCTTCGGGTTGTAAAGCACTTTTGTCCGGAAAGAAATCCTTGGCTCTAATACAGCCGGGGGATGACGGTACCGGAAGAATAAGCACCGGCTAACTACGTGCCAGCAGCCGCGGTAATACGTAGGGTGCGAGCGTTAATCGGAATTACTGGGCGTAAAGCGTGCGCAGGCGGTTTGCTAAGACCGATGTGAAATCCCCGGGCTCAACCTGGGAACTGCATTGGTGACTGGCAGGCTAGAGTATGGCAGAGGGGGGTAGAATTCCACGTGTAGCAGTGAAATGCGTAGAGATGTGGAGGAATACCGATGGCGAAGGCAGCCCCCTGGGCCAATACTGACGCTCATGCACGAAAGCGTGGGGAGCAAACAGGATTAGATACCCTGGTAGTCCACGCCCTAAACGATGTCAACTAGTTGTTGGGGATTCATTTCCTTAGTAACGTAGCTAACGCGTGAAGTTGACCGCCTGGGGAGTACGGTCGCAAGATTAAAACTCAAAGGAATTGACGGGGACCCGCACAAGCGGTGGATGATGTGGATTAATTCGATGCAACGCGAAAAACCTTACCTACCCTTGACATGGTCGGAATCCTGCTGAGAGGTGGGAGTGCTCGAAAGAGAACCGGCGCACAGGTGCTGCATGGCTGTCGTCAGCTCGTGTCGTGAGATGTTGGGTTAAGTCCCGCAACGAGCGCAACCCTTGTCCTTAGTTGCTACGCAAGAGCACTCTAAGGAGACTGCCGGTGACAAACCGGAGGAAGGTGGGGATGACGTCAAGTCCTCATGGCCCTTATGGGTAGGGCTTCACACGTCATACAATGGTCGGAACAGAGGGTTGCCAACCCGCGAGGGGGAGCTAATCCCAGAAAACCGATCGTAGTCCGGATTGCACTCTGCAACTCGAGTGCATGAAGCTGGAATCGCTAGTAATCGCGGATCAGCATGCCGCGGTGAATACGTTCCCGGGTCTTGTACACACCGCCCGTCACACCATGGGAGTGGGTTTTACCAGAAGTGGCTAGTCTAACCGCAAGGAGGACGGTCACCACGGTAGGATTCATGACTGGGGTGAAGTCGTAACAAGGTAGCCGTATCGGAAGGTGCGGCTGGATCACCTCCTTTCCAGAGCTTCTCGCAAAATTGAGCGCTCACGCTTATCGGCTGTAAATTAAAGACAGACTCAGGGGTCTGTAGCTCAGTCGGTTAGAGCACCGTCTTGATAAGGCGGGGGTCGTTGGTTCGAATCCAACCAGACCCACCATTGTCTGACGTGTCGGTGATCGTTAGCGCTTTAGCGCTTACGAGTACCTCAAGCCGACCGGCTAACACCTGAGGATATTCTGTACATGGGGGCATAGCTCAGCTGGGAGAGCACCTGCTTTGCAAGCAGGGGGTCGTCGGTTCGATCCCGTCTGCCTCCACCAATCACCAACGCTAAGGGCTTGGTTCATACGATGAACCGAGAATTTTGCATTGGCGATTGAGCCAGTCAGAGTGATATGAGTAACACCATATCGGCTGTCGTTCTTTAACAATCTGGAAGAAGTAAGTAATTTGGATAGCGGAAGCGTCTTGAGATGGACGTGAAAACTATCCGGGTTGTGATTGTATCGATGTATCTCAAGATGATTCGAACTCTATGTTTGACTCAATTGGAATACGGCACAACGCGAGAACTCAACCTGTAGCGACTGTCGTCCCCTCGGGGATGGGGTCCTCGTAAGCGCTAAAGCGCTAACGATGACCGACATGAGACAGACTCGTTATAGGGTCAAGCGAACAAGTGCATGTGGTGGATGCCTTGGCGATCACAGGCGATGAAGGACGCGGTAGCCTGCGAAAAGCTACGGGGAGCTGGCAAACAAGCTTTGATCCGTAGATGTCCGAATGGGGAAACCCACTCCTTTTGGAGTATCCATGGCTGAATACATAGGCCATGCGAAGCGAACGCGGTGAACTGAAACATCTAAGTAACCGCAGGAAAAGAAATCAACCGAGATTCCCAAAGTAGTGGCGAGCGAAATGGGATGAGCCTTGTACTCTTTATTTGTATTGTTAGCCGAACGCTCTGGAAAGTGCGGCCATAGCGGGTGATAGCCCCGTAGGCGAAAACAGTATGAAAGAACTAAGTGTACGACAAGTAGGGCGGGACACGTGAAATCCTGTCTGAAGATGGGGGGACCATCCTCCAAGGCTAAATACTCGTGATCGACCGATAGTGAACCAGTACCGTGAGGGAAAGGCGAAAAGAACCCCGGGAGGGGAGTGAAATAGATCCTGAAACCGCATGCATACAAACAGTCGGAGCCTCGTAAGGGGTGACGGCGTACCTTTTGTATAATGGGTCAGCGACTTACGTTCAGTAGCAAGCTTAACCGTATAGGGCAGGCGTAGCGAAAGCGAGTCCGAATAGGGCGTTCAGTTGCTGGGCGTAGACCCGAAACCAAGTGATCTATCCATGGCCAGGATGAAGGTGCGGTAACACGTACTGGAGGTCCGAACCCACTAACGTTGAAAAGTTAGGGGATGAGCTGTGGATAGGGGTGAAAGGCTAAACAAACTTGGAAATAGCTGGTTCTCTCCGAAAACTATTTAGGTAGTGCCTCGTGTCTCACCTTCGGGGGTAGAGCACTGTCATGGTTGGGGGGTCTATTGCAGATTACCCCGCCATAGCAAACTCCGAATACCGAAGAGTGCAATCACGGGAGACAGACATCGGGTGCTAACGTCCGGTGTCAAGAGGGAAACAACCCAGACCGCCAGCTAAGGTCCCCAAATATAGCTAAGTGGGAAACGAAGTGGGAAGGCTAAAACAGTCAGGAGGTTGGCTTAGAAGCAGCCACCCTTTAAAGAAAGCGTAATAGCTCACTGATCGAGTCGTCCTGCGCGGAAGATGTAACGGGGCTAAGCTATATACCGAAGCTGCGGATGCGTGCTTTGCACGCATGGTAGGAGAGCGTTCTGTAAGCCTGCGAAGGTGTCTCGGAAGGGATGCTGGAGGTATCAGAAGTGCGAATGCTGACATGAGTAGCGATAAAGGGGGTGAAAGGCCCCCTCGCCGTAAGCCCAAGGTTTCCTACGCAACGTTCATCGGCGTAGGGTGAGTCGGCCCCTAAGGCGAGGCAGAAATGCGTAGCTGATGGGAAGCAGGTCAATATTCCTGCACCATTGTTAGATGCGATGGGGGGACGGATCGCGGAAGGTTGTCCGGGTGTTGGAAGTCCCGGTCGCTGCATTGGAGAAGGCACTTAGGCAAATCCGGGTGCGTAATTCAAGGGTGTGGCGCGAGCTCCTTAGGGAGCGAAGCAATTGGAAGTGGTTCCAAGAAAAGCCTCTAAGCTTCAGTCTAACGATGACCGTACCGCAAACCGACACAGGTGGGCGAGATGAGTATTCTAAGGCGCTTGAGAGAACTCGGGAGAAGGAACTCGGCAAATTGGTACCGTAACTTCGGGATAAGGTACGCCCTTGTAGCTTGATGCCCCTGCGGGCAAAGGGTGAAGGGGTTGCAATAAACTGGTGGCTGCGACTGTTTAATAAAAACACAGCACTCTGCAAACACGAAAGTGGACGTATAGGGTGTGACGCCTGCCCGGTGCCGGAAGATTAAATGATGGGGTGCAAGCTCTTGATTGAAGTCCCGGTAAACGGCGGCCGTAACTATAACGGTCCTAAGGTAGCGAAATTCCTTGTCGGGTAAGTTCCGACCTGCACGAATGGCGTAACGATGGCCACACTGTCTCCTCCCGAGACTCAGCGAAGTTGAAGTGTTTGTGATGATGCAATCTACCCGCGGCTAGACGGAAAGACCCCATGAACCTTTACTGTAGCTTTGCATTGGACTTTGAACCGATCTGTGTAGGATAGGTGGGAGGCTATGAAACCGGAACGCTAGTTTCGGTGGAGCCGTCCTTGAAATACCACCCTGGTTTGTTTGAGGTTCTAACCTTGGCCCGTGATCCGGGTCGGGGACAGTGCATGGTAGGCAGTTTGACTGGGGCGGTCTCCTCCCAAAGCGTAACGGAGGAGTACGAAGGTACGCTAGGTACGGTCGGAAATCGTGCTGATAGTGCAATGGCATAAGCGTGCTTAACTGCGAGACCGACAAGTCGAGCAGGTGCGAAAGCAGGTCATAGTGATCCGGTGGTTCTGTATGGAAGGGCCATCGCTCAACGGATAAAAGGTACTCTGGGGATAACAGGCTGATACCGCCCAAGAGTTCATATCGACGGCGGTGTTTGGCACCTCGATGTCGGCTCATCTCATCCTGGGGCTGTAGCCGGTCCCAAGGGTATGGCTGTTCGCCATTTAAAGAGGTACGTGAGCTGGGTTTAAAACGTCGTGAGACAGTTTGGTCCCTATCTGCCGTGGGCGTTGGATATTTGAAGGGGGCTGCTCCTAGTACGAGAGGACCGGAGTGGACGAACCTCTGGTGTACCGGTTGTCACGCCAGTGGCATCGCCGGGTAGCTATGTTCGGAAGAGATAACCGCTGAAAGCATCTAAGCGGGAAACTCGCCTTAAGATGAGATATCCCTGGGGACTAGATCCCCTTGAAGGGTCGTTCGAGACCAGGACGTTGATAGGTCAGGTGTGTAAGCGCAGTAATGCGTTCAGCTAACTGATACTAATTGCCCGTAAGGCTTGATCCTATAACAAGTCTGCCTTGTAGATCGGCGCCGTGCGACAGCACCGGCCGCAAGATCCAGAGCGACAAGTTGGATTCTCGTGTGTGATACACACAACCTAAATTACTGCTTCTTCCAAGATTGGTTGTGCTGCGAAGCAGCGCAACAACCCTCTTTGCCTGATGACCATAGCGAGTCGGTCCCACCCCTTCCCATCCCGAACAGGACCGTGAAACGACTCTACGCCGATGATAGTGCGGATTCCCGTGTGAAAGTAGGTAATCGTCAGGCTCCCTAAGCCAGAAACCCCCGCCCGAAAGGCGGGGGTTTTTGCATTTCGGCGGCGGAAATGCGCGGGGGAGTGGGACGGGCGGCTAGGCTGCAGCTCGAGCTGGGGCCGAGGTGCCGATTCTCCAGGATTGCCATCCACTGGATGGCGCAAAAGGTGGGCGGGCCGATCGGCCTGGCCTCGCACCGCTAGCCGGCGCGGGCCGAGACCACCATTCAAACATCCAGCCACCCGCTGTTCACGACAATGGTGATCAGGTCGAGCGGCGACCTCAGCGCGTACCCGACTGCCTCTCGCCGCAGGAGGTGGTCGACTCGATCGGCCTGGCCTCGCACCGCTATCCGGCGCTGGCCGGGACCACCATTCAAACATCCAGCCACCCGCTGTCCACGACAATGCTGATCAGCTCGAGCGGCGACCTCAGCACATACCTGACTGCCTCTTGCCGCAGATTTGAGTGTTGCTGGTTGCGGCCTGGAGCGGCATCGCCAACTGCTCGATTACCGGTTATCGTGCGCCGTTTATCGATGTATTGAGTTCATCCTCAGCCAAAAATCAACTTTGCGATTTCGTACCCAAAGGGCGGGGCTGGCGGTCCCCGGCACGCCCGTGAGCGGTCGGCGTGATCCGGGTAACGAGTCGTGTATTCCTGGCGTTTGGCGTGTTTTGGCGTGTTTTGGCGCGTAAGCGCGGAGCGACTGTTGCCACTCGAGAGCGCGAAGTCGGATTGCACCCAAAACGACATCGTGTAGTCATTATGAGTCTTTTGTGTCTCAACTTGTCGCATCCTCTCTCAAGCTGACTCGCGCGAAGAAACGGCCGCGTGCGGCCCGACGCACGGAAACCCTCGACGCGTAGCGCGAACCGAACGTACGCGAGTTCCTCAATCGGATGGCGTCGGAAATCCGCGCTGTTCCTTTTTTGGTGAGCGCGGGCTGCATGTCTCTCAACATGTAGATTTCTTTGACGAGTGAATAGGCGGCGCCACCAAGGCAGTCTCGCCCATCGCCCATCGCCCATCGCCCATTTGCGCGAAGGGCGTGCCGCCCGCGTCGACGCTGGTCGATCGCCCTGCGCATGCGGTACCCGGATCGCTGAGTGCGGAGTCATCGCCCGGCGAAAACCGAGGCGTCGTGTTCCGACCTTGATCTCGAGTCAGCGAGGGCAGAGCTGGGCAGCGAGCGGTGGTCGTTGACGACCGGATGTCGCACGCCAGCTTTCCCGTGTTTTCGGATGAATGCGGCGCGGAGAGCGCGCCGGTGTCGAGTCGCACGCAGGTATTGGCGTTTAGCTGCACGGGGCGGGCATCGTACGGGCATGCGGGATGTGTCGCGGATTCGCCGCGATAGGTTGACCAGATGCTGGCGTTGGCCGGTTTGCGCGACGCCAAAACGCATTGGGCAGCGCACGGCAGAATGTTCGTCGAGATTGCTGCAACAAGCCTGGGCGGCAGCCGTTGGCGCGGCCTTATGCCGTCGCCAAGTAACGGCTGCTATGCGTCGATCCAGGCTGGGCTGCCCAATTCATTTGGCGACGCGCCATCACAGGCGCCGGAGGCGTTGAGGTCCGTCGACGCACTGTTGCTCAACCACGCATGGGCGATCGCATCCTCAGTCCACGAGGGCGCGTCAATCGAATCGAGGCACTCGGCAGTGAGCGCGGGCTTGAACCTGCCATATGCGGCGAGCGCCGCAGTTGCTGGCGGTCGTCTTTGGTGTGCGCCGGTAAGTCAGGGCCTGCTGACAGAACTGGGCGATCATGCTCAAGCGACACCAGGCGCTTGCCGGGCCGGTGGCATATCCGGTCAAAACCATGAAGACCATAAAAAGGGCGGACAGACGCATGAGGATCCGAGTCGCGAGGGGCGAGCAGGAGACACGGGATCGTATCCCGCCTGTCGCTGAAGTTGGCCAAGGCTAGCGCCGCGACCAAGATTTCTCGTTGGATGCCTCGGCGCGAACTCCTGGTGCGACTGCTGCGAACCGCTCGAAAGCCTTGTCGCGTATAGCGCGGCGAGTCTGGCCAGGTGACCCGTGAAATCGGCAGTGAAGTCCCGCGAGATATCTGAAACAGATCATTGAAGTCGCCCGGCACGAAATTTGCGAAAATTTGCGTCTACCCGCTTGGCAGAGTGCTCAAGAGGTCGTATGATGGCGGTCTTTCGTTTTCAGCGTAGATGCAGATCGACGTTGAGGGCGGAGTCTGACGAAGATGTGGCACTGATCGGTAGCACCCATGCTTGCCTTAGCCGGGCAAGGGCGGGAGATCGGTGGTTAGGTAGGTGTCGGGAAGAGAGTGAAAATAATCTTCCGGATGTGCTTGACAGAGGTGCGATGCACCCCCATAATCGTCAGTTCTCTACGGAGGGGTGCCCGAGTGGCTAAAGGGGGCAGACTGTAAATCTGTTGGCTTACGCCTACGTTGGTTCGAATCCAACCTCCTCCACCAAGATATCAGCGCAGTGAGCGGTAAGGAATCGTTTGTGGCCCGTGCGGGTGTAGCTCAATGGTAGAGCAGAAGCCTTCCAAGCTTACGACGAGGGTTCGATTCCCTTCACCCGCTCCAGACCGCGAAGTTGAAGCGTAAAGCGCCCATGTGGCTCAGTGGTAGAGCACTCCCTTGGTAAGGGAGAGGTCGGCAGTTCGATCCTGCCCATGGGCACCAGCAGTACAAAGTCAGTGTCTTGTTTGCGCGCGGCGCAACCTGTGAAATTCCTTTTGGGAGTCGAAAATGGCCAAGGGTAAATTCGAGCGGACCAAGCCGCACGTGAACGTTGGTACGATTGGTCACGTTGACCACGGCAAGACGACGCTGACGGCAGCGATCACGACGGTTCTGACGAAGAAGTTCGGCGGCGAAGCGAAGGCATACGACCAGATCGACGCGGCACCGGAAGAAAAGGCGCGCGGCATCACGATCAACACGGCACACGTCGAGTACGAAACGGCTAACCGCCACTACGCACACGTCGACTGCCCGGGCCACGCTGACTATGTGAAGAACATGATCACGGGCGCAGCGCAGATGGACGGCGCGATCCTGGTTTGCTCGGCAGCAGACGGCCCGATGCCGCAAACGCGTGAGCACATCCTGCTGGCGCGTCAGGTTGGCGTTCCGTACATCATCGTGTTCCTGAACAAGTGCGACATGGTGGACGACGCTGAACTGCTCGAGCTGGTCGAGATGGAAGTTCGCGAACTCCTGTCGAAGTACGACTTCCCGGGCGACGACACGCCGATCGTGAAGGGTTCGGCGAAGCTGGCGCTGGAAGGCGACACGGGCGAGCTGGGCGAAGTGGCGATCATGAGCCTGGCCGACGCGCTGGACACGTACATCCCGACGCCGGAGCGTGCAGTTGACGGCGCGTTCCTGATGCCGGTGGAAGACGTGTTCTCGATCTCGGGCCGTGGTACGGTTGTGACGGGTCGTGTCGAGCGCGGCATCGTGAAGGTCGGCGAAGAAATCGAAATCGTCGGTATCAAGCCGACGGTGAAGACGACCTGCACGGGCGTTGAAATGTTCCGCAAGCTGCTGGACCAAGGTCAGGCAGGCGACAACGTTGGTATCCTGCTGCGCGGCACGAAGCGTGAAGACGTGGAGCGTGGCCAGGTTCTGGCGAAGCCGGGTTCGATCACGCCGCACACGCACTTCACGGCTGAAGTGTACGTGCTGAGCAAGGACGAAGGCGGCCGTCACACGCCGTTCTTCAACAACTACCGTCCGCAGTTCTACTTCCGTACGACGGACGTGACGGGCTCGATCGAGCTGCCGAAGGACAAGGAAATGGTGATGCCGGGCGACAACGTGTCGATCACGGTGAAGCTGATCGCTCCGATCGCGATGGAAGAAGGTCTGCGCTTCGCAATCCGCGAAGGCGGCCGTACGGTCGGCGCCGGCGTCGTCGCCAAGATCATCGAGTAAGCCAGTTATTCGTTGATCGACAGTTTTGGGGCTGGTAGCAGCCAGCCCCAACATGGTTTAGGGGTATAGCTCAACTGGCAGAGCGTCGGTCTCCAAAACCGAAGGTTGGGGGTTCGATTCCCTCTGCCCCTGCCAAAAAATAGCCACGTGTCCTACGTGGCATTTGTTTTAAGGTGTTATGGCGAATCCATCCGTCGAAACTGTAAATACCTCCGGCGATAAGCTGATGCTGGCCCTGGGCGTATTGTTGGTCTTGGCCGGATTCGTGGGCTTCTTCTGGCTGGCCAATCAGCAGTGGTATGTCCGCGGTGCCGCGTTGGCGGTAGGTATCATCGCCGGCGTGGCCGTCGGGCTGATGTCCGCCCCTGGCAAGAGCCTCATCGCCTTTGCCAAGGATTCGTACAAGGAAGTCCGGAAGGTCGTTTGGCCCACCCGCAAGGAAGCAACGCAAACCACACTCGTCGTGTTCGGTTTCGTGCTCGTAATGGCGATTTTCCTCTGGTTGAGTGACAAATCGATCGAATGGGTGATTTTCTCGGCGATTCTGGGTTGGAAATGATATGAGCGATACTCCGGCATCCCCGAGCGGAAAGCGATGGTACGTCGTGCACGCCTACTCCGGTATGGAGAAGAGCGTGCAACGTGCGCTTCAGGAGCGCATCGAACGTGCTGGCATGCAGGACAAATTCGGTCAGATCCTGGTTCCGACCGAAGAAGTGGTCGAAGTCAAAGGCGGCCACAAGGCAGTAACCGAGCGTCGATTCTTCCCCGGCTACGTGCTGGTGGAAATGGAAATGACGGACGAAACGTGGCACCTCGTGAAGAACACCGCGAAGGTGACCGGTTTCGTTGGCGGTGCGCGTAATCGCCCGACCCCGATTTCCCCGAAGGAAGTCGAGAAGATCATGTCGCAGATGCAGGAAGGCGTCGAAAAGCCGCGCCCGAAGACCCTGTTCGAAGTCGGCGAGATGGTGCGTGTCAAGGAAGGCCCGTTCACGGACTTCAACGGCACCGTCGAAGAAGTCAACTACGAAAAATCGCGCGTGCGTGTGTCGGTCACCATCTTTGGCCGATCCACTCCGGTTGAACTCGAGTTCGGCCAGGTCGAAAAAGTTTGATCCCGATTCGGTGGGCAGCCTCGGCTGCCCACCTTCGCGCTTACGGCCCGCGTCATGGCCGTTGAGGAGCGTCAGTAGCCAGCGGCGAACGCGCGTTATTACTCACCGAACGCCCTTCCGGCGTTCCAATGAGGTTCACAAATGGCAAAGAAGATTATCGGCTTTATCAAGCTGCAGATCCCTGCAGGTAAAGCCAACCCGTCGCCGCCGGTCGGTCCGGCACTGGGCCAGCGCGGCCTGAACATCATGGAGTTCTGCAAGGCGTTCAACGCGCAGACTCAAGGTATGGAGCCGGGTCTGCCGGTGCCGGTGGTCATCACGGCATTCGCTGACAAGAGCTTCACGTTCGTGATGAAGACGCCGCCGGCGACCGTCCTGATCAAGAAGGCGGCGAAGGTGGACAAGGGCTCGAGCAAGCCGCACACCGACAAGGTCGGTTCGATCACGCGCGCTCAAGCTGAAGAAATCGCAAAGACCAAGATGCCGGACCTTACGGCAGCTGATCTGGACGCAGCCGTTCGCACCATCGCTGGTAGCGCACGCTCGATGGGCATCACTGTGGAGGGCGTGTAAATGGCTAAGATCTCCAAGCGCCGTCAGGCATTTGCCGCCAAGGTTGATCGTCAGAAGCTGTACGCGATCGAAGACGCACTGAGCCTCGTGAAGGAATGCGCGAGCGCGAAGTTCGACGAGTCCATCGACGTCGCAGTCCAGCTCGGCATCGATGCGAAGAAGTCGGACCAGGTCGTTCGTGGTTCGGTCGTTCTGCCGGCAGGTACGGGCAAGTCGGTTCGCGTTGCGGTGTTCGCGCAAGGCGAGAAGGCTGAACAGGCACGTGCAGCGGGCGCGGAAATCGTCGGTATGGAAGACCTGGCCGAGCAGATCAAGGCTGGCCAGATGGACTTCGACATCGTGATCGCTTCGCCGGACACGATGCGTATCGTCGGTACGCTCGGCCAGATCCTCGGCCCGCGCGGCCTGATGCCGAACCCGAAGGTCGGCACGGTCACGCCGGACGTCGCAACCGCCGTCAAGAACGCGAAGGCTGGTCAGGTGCAATTCCGTGTCGACAAGGCCGGTATCATCCACGCGACCATCGGCCGTGCATCGTTCGAGCCGACCGCACTGCGTTCGAACCTGTCGGCACTGATCGAAGCGCTGCAGAAGGCCAAGCCGGCAACGAGCAAGGGCGTCTACCTGCGCAAGATCGCACTGTCGAGCACGATGGGCGTTGGCGTGCGTGTCGACCAGGCTACGCTGGCAGCACAGTAAGCAAGTATTCGGGTCGCTTCGTTCGCGAAGCGGCCTACATGGGCTTTGGGCGGTTGTTCGTGCAGCAAGGCGGGCAACCGGTTATCAAAGACCGTTGGTGGGGCGCAGCAGTCAGGTGATCCCTTAATTCAAGCCAACGCAGATGGCGAACCCGAAAAAGTTTTGCAGTGGTGAAGCCGCAGGTCATGAAGCGATTCGTGGCATGAGGTGGAAATACTCCTAACGAGGTCGGACGCCGTTGTTGAACGAGGTACGTGAGGTTTCGTGCCGAACGTATCGTTTCTGGAGGCTAACCGTGCCGCTTAATAGAGAAGACAAGCAAGCCGTCGTCGCTGAGGTTTCCGCGCAAGTCGCGAAGGCCCAGACCGTTGTGCTGGCTGAGTATCGTGGAATTGCGGTTGGCGATCTGACCAAGCTGCGCGCGAAAGCGCGTGAGCAACAGGTTTACCTGCGCGTGTTGAAGAACACGCTGGCGCGTCGCGCTGTCGAAGGTACGCCGTTTGCTCCGCTGGCAGAGCAGATGACTGGTCCGCTGATCTACGGCATCTCGGAAGATGCAATTGCTGCTGCTAAGGTCGTCAACGACTTCAGCAAGAGCAATGACAAGTTGGTCATCAAGGCTGGTTCGTTCGATGGCAAGGTGATGGACAAGGCTGGCGTGCAAGCGCTGGCAAGCATCCCGAGCCGCGAAGAACTGCTCTCGAAGCTGCTGTTCGTTATGCAATCGCCTGTTTCGGGCTTCGCGCGTGCTCTGGCCGCGCTGGCCGAGAAGAAGCAAGCGGAAGCTGCGTAATCGAGCGTGCATCAGCGTCATTGATCGCTGGCTGTATCCGAATTCAATTTAGGAGTATTTCAAATGGCAATCGCAAAAGAAGACATCCTGGCAGCAGTCGAAGGGATGACCGTTCTGGAACTGAACGAACTGGTCAAGGCGTTCGAAGAGAAGTTTGGCGTGTCGGCAGCTGCAGTGGCAGTCGCTGGCCCGGCAGGCGGCGGCGCTGCTGCTGCTGCTGAAGAACAGACCGAATTCACGGTCGTTCTGGCTGAAGCAGGCGCCAACAAGGTTTCGGTCATCAAGGCCGTTCGTGAACTGACGGGCCTGGGCCTGAAGGAAGCGAAGGACCTGGTTGACGGCGCACCGAAGGCTGTCAAGGAAGGCGTCGCTAAGGCTGCTGCTGAAGAAGCGAAGAAGAAGCTGGAAGACGCAGGCGCGAAGGCCGAAATCAAGTAAGTTTCGGCGCGCTGTGCGAAGGCTGGCGGTATTTTCACCGCCAGCCTTTTTGTGCTTTGTGGGGACGTTATTCTGGCACTCATTCGGGAGCCCGAATAATCGGCCCCAGAGGCCAAAGAAAACCGCCTAATCGGTGTCGTTGGTCACGATTGGCGTTTCTCTTTGTCTTCTGAAGCGACTGCAGAAGGCAAGTTTGGTCGGGTAGCGGGCAACACAGGCATCCGCTGCCGTCAGCCAGCGGTTGGTAGCGGCCAACCACCAAGCTTCTCGGCTCGTTCAAGCCGTCGGACGGCCATCGGGTCTCAGTCGGTGAACACTCGGGTTTGAAACGTCCAGGTATTCCGCCTCGATAGCACCCGCCGTGATTCGGAGATCGTATGCAATATTCCTTCACCGAGAAGAAGCGCATTCGCAAGAGTTTCGCGAAGCGCCCCATCGTTCACCAAGTTCCTTTCTTGCTGGCTACCCAGCTTGAATCATTCAGCACGTTTCTGCAAGCCGATGTGCTCGCGACGCAACGCAAGCCTGAAGGTTTGCAGGCTGCGTTCACATCGGTATTTCCCATTGTTTCGCACAACGGCTTCGCGCGCCTCGAGTTCGTGAGCTATGCGCTGTCCTCGCCGGCATTCAACATCAAGGAATGCCAGCAACGAGGCCTGACGTACTGTTCCGCGCTGCGCGCGAAGGTGCGCCTTGTCATCCTCGACAAGGAATCGCCGAACAAGCCGGTCGTCAAGGAAGTGAAGGAGCAGGAAGTGTACATGGGCGAAATTCCGCTCATGACGCCGACGGGCTCGTTCGTCATCAACGGCACCGAGCGTGTCATCGTCTCGCAGCTGCACCGTTCGCCGGGCGTGTTCTTCGAGCACGACAAGGGCAAGACCCACAGCTCGGGCAAGCTGCTGTTCTCGGCGCGGATCATTCCGTACCGCGGTTCGTGGCTCGACTTCGAATTCGATCCGAAGGACATCCTGTACTTCCGCGTCGACCGCCGCCGCAAGATGCCGGTTACGATCCTGCTGAAGGCCATCGGCCTCACGCCGGAACAGATCCTCGCGAACTTCTTCGTGTTCGACAACTTCACGCTGATGGACGAAGGCGCGCAACTCGAGTTCGTGCCCGAGCGCCTGCGCGGTGAAGTCGCGCGTTTCGACATCACGGATCGCGACGGCAAGGTCATTGTCCAGAAGGACAAGCGGATCAACGCGAAGCACATTCGCGACCTCGAAGCCGCGAAGACCAAGTTCATCTCGGTGCCGGAAGACTATCTGCTCGGCCGCGTGCTGGCGAAGAACGTCGTCGACGGCGACACCGGCGAAGTGATCGCGAGCGCGAACGAAGAAGTCACGGAAAGCGTGCTCGAGAAGCTGCGCGAAGCGGGCATCAAGGACATCCAGACGCTCTACACGAACGATCTGGACCAGGGCCCGTACATCTCGTCGACGCTGCGTGTCGACGAAACGACCGACCGGACCGCCGCGCGCATCGCGATCTACCGCATGATGCGTCCGGGCGAGCCGCCGACCGAAGAAGCGGTCGAGGCACTGTTCAACCGTCTGTTCTACAGCGAAGAAGCGTACGACTTGTCGAAGGTCGGCCGCATGAAGTTCAACCGCCGCGTCAGCCGTGACGAGATCACCGGCCCGATGACGCTGCAGGACGACGACATCCTCGCGACGATCAAGATCCTCGTCGAGCTGCGCAACGGCAAGGGCGAAGTGGACGACATCGACCACCTCGGCAACCGTCGCGTGCGTTGCGTCGGCGAATTGGCGGAAAACCAGTTCCGCGCAGGTCTCGTGCGTGTCGAGCGCGCGGTCAAGGAACGCCTCGGCCAGGCCGAAAGCGAAAACCTGATGCCGCACGACCTGATCAACTCGAAGCCGATTTCGTCGGCGATCCGCGAGTTCTTCGGTTCGTCGCAGCTGTCGCAGTTCATGGACCAGACCAACCCGCTGTCGGAAATCACGCACAAGCGCCGTGTTTCCGCACTGGGCCCGGGCGGTCTGACGCGCGAGCGCGCAGGCTTTGAAGTCCGCGACGTGCACCCGACCCACTATGGCCGCGTGTGCCCGATCGAAACGCCGGAAGGTCCGAACATCGGCCTGATCAACTCGCTCGCACTGTACGCGCACCTGAACGAGTACGGCTTCCTCGAGACGCCGTACCGCAAGGTCGTGGACAGCAAGGTGACCGACCAGATCGATTACCTGTCGGCGATCGAGGAAGGCCGTTACATGATCGCGCAGGCGAACGCCGCGATCGACGAGAACGGCACGCTGATCGACGAACTCGTGTCGTCGCGTGAAGCCGGCGAAACGATGATGGTCACGCCGGATCGTATCCAGTACATGGACGTCGCGCCGTCGCAGATCGTGTCGGTTGCAGCCTCGCTGATCCCGTTCCTCGAGCACGACGATGCGAACCGTGCATTGATGGGTTCGAACATGCAGCGTCAGGCCGTGCCGTGTCTGCGTCCGGAAAAGCCGGTCGTCGGTACGGGCATCGAGCGCACCTGCGCGGTCGACTCGGGTACGACGGTTCAGGCGTTCCGCGGCGGCGTCGTCGACTATGTCGACGCAGGCCGTATCGTGATTCGCGTGAACGACGACGAAGCGGTCGCAGGTGAAGTCGGTGTCGACATCTACAACCTGATCAAGTACACGCGTTCGAACCAGAACACGAACATCAACCAGCGTCCGATCGTGAAGATGGGCGACAAGGTCTCGCGCGGCGACGTGCTGGCCGACGGCGCCTCGACGGACCTGGGTGAGCTCGCGCTCGGCCAGAACATGCTGATCGCGTTCATGCCGTGGAACGGCTACAACTTCGAAGATTCGATCCTGATCTCGGAGAAGGTGGTTGCGGACGATCGCTACACGTCGATCCACATCGAAGAGCTGAACGTCGTTGCACGCGACACGAAGCTCGGGCCGGAAGAAATCACGCGCGACATCTCGAACCTGGCGGAAGTCCAGCTCGGCCGTCTCGACGAATCGGGCATCGTGTACATCGGTGCCGAAGTCGAAGCGGGCGACGTGATGGTCGGCAAGGTCACGCCGAAGGGTGAAACCCAGCTGACGCCGGAAGAGAAGCTGCTGCGCGCGATCTTCGGCGAGAAGGCTTCGGACGTGAAGGACACGTCGCTGCGCGTGCCGTCGGGCATGAGCGGCACCGTGATCGACGTCCAGGTATTCACGCGTGAAGGCATCCAGCGCGACAAGCGTGCGCAACAGATCATCGACGACGAACTGAAGCGCTATCGTCTCGACCTGAACGACCAGCTGCGCATCGTGGAAGGCGACGCGTTCCAGCGTCTCGCACGCATGCTCGTGGGCAAGGTCGCGAACGGCGGTCCGAAGAAGCTCGCGAAGGGCACGAAGATCGACCAGGCTTACCTGGAAGACCTCGACCACTACCACTGGTTCGACATCCGCCTGGCGGACGACGAAGCAGCGGCGCAGCTCGAAGCGATCAAGAACTCGATCGAAGAAAAGCGTCACCAGTTCGACCTCGCGTTCGAAGAGAAGCGCAAGAAGCTCACGCAAGGCGACGAACTGCCGCCGGGCGTGCTGAAGATGGTCAAGGTGTACCTTGCGGTGAAGCGTCGTCTGCAGCCTGGCGACAAGATGGCAGGCCGTCACGGTAACAAGGGTGTCGTGTCGAAGATCGTCCCGATCGAAGACATGCCGTACATGGCCGATGGCCGTCCGGCTGACGTCGTGCTGAACCCGCTGGGCGTTCCGTCGCGGATGAACGTGGGTCAGGTTCTGGAAGTGCACCTCGGCTGGGCCGCGAAGGGCCTCGGCTGGCGTATCGGCGAAATGCTGCAGCGTCAGGCGAAGATCGAGGAAATGCGCGTGTTCCTGACGAAGATCTACAACGACTCGGGCCGCCAGGAAGATCTGGAAAGCTTCACCGACGAAGAGATCCTCGAACTCGCGAAGAACCTGCGCGAAGGCGTGCCGTTCGCAACGCCGGTGTTCGACGGTGCGACCGAGGAAGAAATGGGCAAGATGCTCAACCTCGCGTTCCCGGACGACATCGCTGAACAGCTCGGCATGAACCCGTCGAAGAACCAGGTCCGTCTGTACGACGGCCGCACGGGTGAAATGTTCGAACGTCGCGTGACGCTCGGCTACATGCACTACCTGAAGCTGCACCACTTGGTCGACGACAAGATGCACGCGCGTTCGACCGGCCCGTACTCGCTCGTCACGCAGCAGCCGCTGGGTGGTAAGGCGCAGTTCGGTGGCCAGCGTTTCGGTGAAATGGAAGTGTGGGCGCTCGAAGCGTACGGCGCGTCGTACGTGCTGCAGGAAATGCTGACGGTGAAGTCGGACGACGTGAACGGCCGGACCAAGGTGTACGAAAACCTGGTCAAGGGTGATCACGTCATCGATGCAGGCATGCCGGAATCCTTCAACGTGCTCGTGAAGGAAATCCGCTCGCTCGGTATCGATATCGATCTCGACCGCAATTAATCGGACTACGGAGAGAAAGCAATGAAAGCTCTGCTCGATCTATTCAAGCAAGTCCAACAGGAAGAAGTTTTCGACGCGATCAAGATCGGTCTGGCTTCGCCTGACAAGATCCGTTCGTGGTCGTTCGGCGAAGTGAAGAAGCCGGAGACCATCAACTACCGTACGTTCAAGCCGGAACGCGATGGTCTCTTCTGCGCGAAGATCTTCGGGCCGATCAAGGACTACGAGTGCCTGTGCGGCAAGTACAAGCGTCTGAAGCACCGCGGCGTGATCTGCGAGAAGTGCGGCGTCGAAGTGACGCTGGCGAAGGTGCGTCGTGAACGGATGGGCCACATCGAGCTGGCCTCGCCGGTCGCGCACATCTGGTTCCTGAAGTCGCTGCCGTCGCGTCTGGGCATGGTGCTCGACATGACGCTGCGCGACATCGAACGCGTGCTGTACTTCGAAGCCTATGTGGTGATCGAACCGGGCATGACGCCGCTGAAGGCGCGGCAGATCATGACCGAAGAGGATTACTACAACAAGGTCGAGGAATACGGCGACGAATTCCGTGCCGAAATGGGCGCGGAAGGCGTGCGTGAACTGCTGCGCGCGATCAACATCGACGAGCAGGTCGAGACGCTGCGTACCGAGCTGAAGAACACCGGTTCGGAAGCGAAGATCAAGAAGTACGCGAAGCGCCTGAAGGTCCTCGAGGCATTCCAGCGCTCGGGCATCAAGCCCGAGTGGATGATCCTCGAAGTGCTGCCGGTGCTGCCGCCGGAACTGCGTCCGCTCGTGCCGCTGGACGGCGGCCGTTTTGCGACGTCGGACCTGAACGACCTGTACCGCCGCGTGATCAACCGTAACAACCGGTTGAAGCGCCTGCTCGAGCTGAAGGCGCCTGAAATCATCGTCCGCAACGAAAAGCGGATGCTGCAGGAAGCCGTCGACTCGCTGCTCGACAACGGTCGTCGCGGCAAGGCGATGACGGGCGCGAACAAGCGTCCGCTGAAGTCGCTCGCCGACATGATCAAGGGCAAGGGCGGTCGTTTCCGTCAGAACCTGCTGGGCAAGCGCGTCGACTACTCGGGCCGTTCGGTCATCGTGGTCGGCCCGACGCTGAAGCTGCACCAGTGCGGTCTGCCGAAGCTGATGGCGCTCGAGCTGTTCAAGCCGTTCATCTTCAACAAGCTGGAAGTGATGGGCGTCGCGACGACCATCAAGGCTGCGAAGAAGGAAGTCGAGAACCAGACGCCGGTGGTGTGGGACATCCTCGAAGAGGTGATCCGCGAGCATCCGGTGATGCTGAACCGTGCGCCGACGCTGCACCGTCTCGGTATCCAGGCGTTCGAGCCCGTGCTGATCGAAGGCAAGGCGATCCAGCTGCACCCGCTCGTCTGCGCGGCGTTCAACGCCGACTTCGACGGTGACCAGATGGCCGTTCACGTGCCGCTGTCGCTCGAAGCGCAGATGGAAGCGCGTACGCTGATGCTGGCGTCGAACAACGTGCTGTTCCCGGCCAACGGCGATCCGTCGATCGTGCCGTCGCAGGATATCGTGCTGGGTCTGTACTACGCGACCCGCGAAGCGATCAACGGCAAGGGCGAAGGCCTGTCGTTCACGGGCGTGTCGGAAGCGATCCGTGCGTACGAGAACAAGGAAGTCGAGCTCGCATCGCGCGTCAACGTGCGGATCACCGAAATGGTCCGCAACGAGGACACGTCGGAAGGCGCGCCGCAGTTCGTGCCGAAGATCTCGCTGTACGCGACGACCGTCGGCCGCGCGATCCTGTCGGAGATCCTGCCGCACGGCCTGCCGTTCTCGGTGCTGAACAAGCCGCTGAAGAAGAAGGAAATCTCGCGCCTGATCAACACGGCGTTCCGCAAGTGCGGTCTGCGCGCGACGGTGGTGTTTGCCGACCAGCTGATGCAGTCGGGTTTCCGTCTCGCGACGCGCGCCGGTATTTCGATCTGCGTGGACGACATGCTCGTGCCGCCGCAGAAGGAAACGATCGTCGGCGACGCCGCGAAGAAGGTGAAGGAATACGACCGCCAGTACATGTCGGGTCTCGTCACCGCGCAGGAACGCTACAACAACGTGGTCGACATCTGGTCGGCAACGTCGGAAGCGGTCGGCAAGGCGATGATGGAGCAGCTGTCGACGGAGCCGGTGACGGACCGCGACGGCAACGAGACGCGCCAGGAGTCGTTCAACTCGATCTACATGATGGCCGACTCGGGCGCCCGGGGTTCGGCGGTTCAGATTCGTCAGCTGGCCGGTATGCGGGGCCTGATGGCGAAGCCGGACGGCTCGATTATCGAGACGCCGATTACCGCGAACTTCCGCGAAGGTCTGAACGTGTTGCAGTACTTCATCTCGACCCACGGTGCACGTAAGGGTCTGGCTGATACGGCACTGAAGACCGCGAACTCGGGTTACCTGACGCGTCGTCTCGTCGACGTCACGCAGGATCTGGTCGTGGTCGAAGACGATTGCGGCACGTCGAACGGCGTGGCGATGAAGGCACTGGTCGAAGGCGGTGAAGTCGTCGAAGCGCTGCGCGACCGTATCCTCGGCCGCGTTGCGGTTGCGGACGTCGTGAATCCGGAAACGCAGGAAACGGTGTACGAATCGGGCACGCTGCTCGATGAGACGGCGGTCGAGGAAATCGAACGCCTCGGCATCGACGAAGTGCGCGTGCGCACGCCGCTGACCTGCGAAACGCGCTACGGCCTGTGCGCAGCCTGCTACGGCCGTGACCTCGGCCGCGGCTCGCTCGTGAACGTCGGCGAAGCAGTCGGCGTGATCGCGGCACAGTCGATCGGTGAACCGGGCACGCAGCTGACGATGCGTACGTTCCACATCGGTGGTGCGGCATCGCGTGCGGCAGTGGCTTCGTCGGTCGAAGCGAAGAGCAACGGTATCGTGCGCTTCACGGCGACGATGCGTTACGTCACGAACGCGAAGGGCGAGCAGATCGTCATTTCCCGTTCGGGCGAAGCGATGATCACCGACGACTTCGGTCGCGAGCGCGAGCGTCACAAAGTGCCGTACGGCGCGACGCTGCTGCAGCTCGACGGCGTGACGATCAAGGCAGGCACGCAGCTCGCCACGTGGGATCCGCTGACGCGTCCGATCATCACCGAGTACGGTGGTACGGTGAAGTTCGAGAACGTCGAGGAAGGCGTGACCGTCGCGAAGCAGATCGACGACGTGACCGGCCTGTCGACGCTGGTCGTGATCGACGTGAAGCGTCGCGGTTCGCAGGCTTCGAAGAGCGTGCGTCCGCAGGTGAAGCTGCTCGACGCGAACGGCGAAGAAGTGAAGATTCCGGGCACGGAGCACGCAGTGCAGATCGGCTTCCAGGTCGGCGCACTGATCACCGTGAAGGATGGCCAGCAGGTGCAGGTCGGTGAAGTGCTCGCACGTATCCCGACGGAAGCGCAGAAGACGCGTGACATTACCGGCGGTCTGCCGCGGGTGGCGGAACTGTTCGAAGCGCGTTCGCCGAAGGATGCCGGCATTCTCGCGGAAGTCACCGGTACGACGTCGTTCGGTAAGGACACGAAGGGCAAGCAGCGTCTCGTCATCACGGATCTCGAGGGCAACCAGCACGAGTTCCTGATCGCGAAGGAAAAGCAGGTTCTGGTTCACGATGCCCAGGTGGTCAACAAGGGCGAAATGATCGTGGACGGTCCGGCCGATCCGCACGACATCCTGCGTCTGCAGGGTATCGAGGCGCTGTCGCGCTACATCGTCGACGAAGTGCAGGACGTGTATCGTCTGCAGGGCGTGAAGATCAACGACAAGCACATCGAGGTGATCGTTCGCCAGATGCTGCGTCGTGTGCAGATCACCGACAACGGCGATACGCGCTTCATCCCGGGCGAACAGGTCGAACGTTCCGACATGCTGGACGAGAACGATCGCATGATCGCCGAGGACAAGCGTCCGGCTTCGTACGACAACGTGCTGCTCGGTATCACGAAGGCATCGCTGTCGACCGACTCGTTCATCTCCGCGGCATCGTTCCAGGAAACGACCCGCGTGCTGACCGAAGCGGCGATCATGGGCAAGCGCGACGATCTGCGTGGCCTGAAGGAAAACGTGATCGTCGGCCGTCTGATTCCGGCCGGTACGGGTCTCGCGTTCCACAAGGCACGCAAGGCGAAGGAATCGTCGGATCGCGAGCGTTTCGACCAGATCGCAGCGGAAGAAGCATTCGACTTCGGCACGCCGAGCGCGCCTGCCGCGGAAGAGCCGCAACAGCACCCGGCAGCCGAGTAAGCGCGGGCGGCGCGAGCCGCCTGGCCTCACGACGCTGTCACCGAAACCGCCCGGTTCTGCCGGGCGGTTTTTTTTCATCTGTCGTTCGCGCGCATGACGCGCCTGCGCCGTGCCGGCCGAGCTTGCTTGCGGGCGATGTCCGGCCTGACTGCAAGCGCCGCCGAAGCATCGCAATCACCTGCGGCGCGGCCGTGGCAGGCCCGTCATGCGCGCGAACGAACCCTGGCCGATCGGCCAAAACCGCACGATTCGCCACGCGTCGCGCGAGCGGGTTGTTAAAATCGCGGTCATCGTTTAGCCGTCCCTGTCCTCTTTCATGTCCCGCGCCCTCGAAATCCTCGACGAAGTATTTGGTTATCCCGCCTTTCGCGGCCAGCAGGGCGAAATCGTCGAGCACGTCGCCGGCGGCGGCGATTGTCTCGTGCTGATGCCGACCGGCGGCGGCAAGTCGCTGTGCTACCAGATTCCCGCGCTGCTGCGTCGCGAGGCCGGACAGGGTGCCGGAATCGTCGTGTCGCCGCTGATCGCGCTGATGCAGGACCAGGTCGCCGCACTGCGAGAAGTGGGCGTGCGTGCGGCCTACCTGAATTCGACACTGTCGGGCGCCGAGGCCGCCGCGACCGAGCGTGCGCTGCGCGAAGGCGAAATCGACCTGCTGTACGTCGCGCCCGAACGGCTGATGACGGGGCGCTTCCTCGACCTGCTCGAGCGCGCGAAGATCGGTCTGTTCGCGATCGACGAAGCGCACTGCGTGTCGCAATGGGGGCACGATTTCCGCCCGGAATATATCCAGCTGTCGGTGCTGCACGAGCGATTCCCGTCGGTGCCGCGCATCGCGTTGACCGCCACGGCCGACGCGATCACGCGCGACGAGATCATCCACCGTCTCGCGCTCGACGACGCGCGCGTGTTCGTGTCGAGCTTCGACCGCCCGAACATCCGCTACCGGATCGTCGAAAAGGACAACGCGCGATCGCAGCTGCTCGATTTCATCCGCGCCGAACACACGAATGCGGACGGTACGACGGATGCGGGGGTCGTCTATTGCCTGTCGCGTCGCAAGGTCGAGGAAACGGCCGAATGGCTGAAGGCGCAGGGTGTGCGTGCACTGCCGTATCACGCGGGGATGGAGTTTGAGGTGCGGCAGAAGCACCAGGAAATGTTCCAGCGCGAGGAGGGCATCGTGATGTGCGCGACGATCGCGTTCGGCATGGGCATCGACAAGCCGGACGTGCGCTTCGTCGCGCACCTGGATCTGCCGAAGAGCGTCGAAGGTTACTACCAGGAAACGGGCCGAGCGGGCCGCGACGGGATGCCCGCGAATGCGTGGATGGCGTACGGTCTCGGCGACGTCGTCCAGCAGCGCAAGATGATCGACGAGTCCGATGCGGACGACGCACACAAGCGCGTCCAGACATCGAAGCTCGACGCGCTGCTCGGGCTGTGCGAGACGATCTCGTGCCGCCGCGTGCGGCTGCTGAACTACTTCGGCGAGGAGAGCAAGCCGTGCGGCAACTGCGATACGTGCCTCGAGCCGCCCGCCTCGTGGGACGCGACGCGTGAGGCGCAGATGGCGCTGTCTTGCGTGTTCCGTGCGCAGCGGGCAAGCGGCTTCAATTTCGGCTCGAGCCACCTGATCGAAATCCTGCGCGGCGGGCGCACCGAGAAGGTGTTGCAGCGGGGGCACGACCAGCTGACGACGTTCGGGATCGGCGCGTCGCTGTCGGAACCCGAGTGGCGCGCGATATTCCGGCAGCTCGTCGCGTACGGCTACCTGGCCGTCGATCATGGCGGCTTCGGCGCGCTCGTGCTGACCGAGGCCGCGAAGCCGGTGCTGAAGAACGAGGAGAAGGTCACGCTGCGCCGTTACGTGAAGCCGCAGCGCACGCGCCAGTCGTCGAGCCGCAGCGGTACGCGCGTCGATCCGACGGCCGGCATGGGCACGCGTGAGCGCGCACGGTGGGATGCGCTGCGCGCATGGCGCGCGGAAACGGCGAAGACGGACGGCGTGCCGGCCTACGTGATCTTCCACGACGCGACGCTCGCCGAGATCGCACGCAACGCGCCGGAGACGATCGACGACCTCCGCCATATCCCCGGCATGGGTGTGCGCAAGCTGGAGCGCTTCGGCGACGAGATCATCGACGTCGTCGAGTCGGCCTGACACAGGCGTTCCGACCCTTCCGGTAAACCACGTGTCCGGCCGGCGAATCACGCAAGCCGTTGACTTAGTTGGTATTTCCGGAATATGATGCTGGGTTCCGGTATTCGGTGGGCCGTGTTGCGTTCGAAAGCTCGCACCCGATTCGCCGGTTCGGAAGTCAACTGTGCGCCGATTCTCGCTTTGCCCGAAATCGATGCGCAGATTTTGTTCAATTTCAGGAATAAACAATGCCAACCATCAACCAACTGGTTCGCAAAGGCCGTCAGTCGGAAACGACGAAGAGCAAGAGCCCGGCCCTGCAGGACTGCCCCCAGCGTCGCGGCGTGTGCACCCGTGTGTACACGACGACGCCGAAGAAGCCGAACTCGGCACTCCGTAAGGTCGCCAAGGTTCGTCTGACGAACGGCTTCGAAGTGATTTCGTACATCGGCGGTGAAGGCCACAACCTGCAGGAACACTCGGTTGTGCTGATCCGCGGCGGCCGTGTGAAGGACTTGCCGGGTGTGCGTTACCACATGGTTCGCGGCTCGCTGGATACCCAGGGCGTCAAGGACCGTAAGCAAGCGCGCTCGAAGTACGGCGCGAAGCGTGCAAAGGCTGCCAAGTAAGCAGTTTTTGATCAGGGATCGCCGCAGGGCGGTCAAGGCGGGAGTGCCGGATTGCCGGTGCTGTCGAGTAAGTGGTCACCCGGCCAAGCTGGTTAGTCGTGAAGATGTGATCGGGTTTGTTGGTGGCCGCGGAGCTGGAACCAGCTCCAACTGAACAAGTAAAGGAAGAATCATGCCGCGTCGTCGCGAAGTCCCCAAGCGGGAAGTGTTGCCGGATCCGAAGTTCGGTAACGTTGATGTTGCCAAGTTCATGAACATGCTGATGCTGTCCGGCAAGAAGTCGGTCGCAGAGCGCATCGTTTATGGCGCATTCGAACAAATCCAGACCAAGGGTGGCAAGGACCCGCTGGAAGTGTTCACGGTTGCGCTCAACAACGTGAAGCCGGTGGTCGAAGTGAAGAGCCGTCGCGTTGGTGGTGCCAACTATCAAGTTCCGGTCGAAGTGCGCCCGTCGCGTCGTATGGCATTGGCGATGCGCTGGCTGCGTGAGGCTGCGAAGAAGCGTAGCGAGAAGTCGATGGCCCTGCGCCTGGCAGGTGAACTCTCCGAAGCGGCCGAAGGCCGTGGCGGCGCGATGAAGAAGCGCGACGAAGTTCACCGCATGGCAGAAGCCAACCGCGCGTTCTCGCATTTCCGTTTCTAAGCGCCTGGCTGGGCTGTTAGCGGAAATAAATTCCGGGCGGGTGCGCTTTTCAGGCGCCTCGCCCGTTTGTGTTGAAGCGTGATGCAGCAGGGCTGCATCACGTCATCCCAGTAGAGGATCAAAGTGGCTCGCAAGACTCCTATCGAGCGCTACCGCAATATCGGTATTAGCGCTCACATCGACGCCGGCAAAACGACGACGACCGAGCGCATTCTGTTTTACACCGGTGTGAACCACAAGATCGGTGAAGTCCACGACGGCGCAGCCACGATGGACTGGATGGAGCAGGAACAGGAGCGTGGCATCACGATCACGTCCGCTGCTACCACGGCCTTCTGGAAGGGCATGGGCGGCAACTATCCGGAACACCGCATCAACATCATCGACACCCCGGGCCACGTCGACTTCACGATCGAAGTGGAGCGTTCGATGCGCGTGCTCGACGGCGCGTGCATGGTGTACTGCGCAGTGGGCGGCGTGCAGCCGCAGTCGGAAACGGTGTGGCGCCAGGCTAACAAGTACAAGGTGCCCCGTCTCGCGTTCGTCAACAAGATGGACCGTACCGGCGCGAACTTCTTCAAGGTCTACGACCAGCTCCGTCTGCGCCTGAAGGCGAACCCGGTTCCGGTCGTGGTGCCGATCGGTGCGGAAGAAGGCTTCAAGGGCGTCGTCGATCTGATCAAGATGAAGGCGATCATTTGGGACGAAGCGTCGCAAGGCACGAAGTTCGACTACGTCGACATCCCGGCGGAACTCGCCGACACGTGCAACGAGTGGCGTGAAAAGATGGTCGAAGCTGCCGCCGAGTCGAGCGAAGACTTGATGAACAAGTACCTGGAAGCAGGTTCGCTGTCGGAAGACGAGATCGTGAAGGGTCTGCGTGACCGTACGATCGCGTGCGAAATCCAGCCGATGCTGTGCGGTACCGCGTTCAAGAACAAGGGCGTGCAGCGTATGCTCGACGCCGTGATCGACTTCCTGCCGTCGCCGGTCGACATTCCGCCGGTTACGGGCGAACTCGAAAACGGCGAGAAGACGGAGCGTCGTGCTTCCGACGACGAGAAGTTCTCGTCGCTCGCGTTCAAGATCATGACCGACCCGTTCGTCGGCCAGCTGATCTTCTTCCGCGTCTACTCGGGCGTCGTCAATTCGGGCGACACGCTGCTCAATGCGACCAAGGGCAAGAAGGAACGTCTCGGCCGTATTCTGCAGATGCACGCGAACCAGCGCGAAGAAATCAAGGAAGTGCGCGCAGGTGACATCGCTGCAGCGGTGGGCCTGAAGGAAGCGACCACGGGCGACACGCTGTGCGATCCGGCACATCCGATCGTGCTCGAACGCATGATCTTCCCGGAGCCGGTGATTTCGCAGGCCGTCGAGCCGAAGACGAAGGCTGACCAGGAAAAGATGGGCCTGGCGCTGAACCGTCTGGCTCAGGAAGATCCGTCGTTCCGCGTGCAGACCGACGAAGAATCGGGTCAAACGATCATTTCGGGTATGGGCGAGCTCCACCTCGAAATTCTGGTTGACCGGATGAAGCGTGAATTCGGCGTGGAAGCGACCGTCGGCAAGCCGCAGGTTGCTTACCGCGAAACCATCCGCAAGTCGGCCGCGGACGTCGAAGGCAAGTTCGTCAAGCAGTCGGGCGGTCGCGGTCAGTACGGCCATGCGGTCATCACGCTCGAGCGCAGCGAACTGGGCAAGGGCTACGAGTTCATCGACGCGATCAAGGGCGGCGTGATTCCGCGTGAATACATTCCGTCGGTTGACAAGGGTATCCAGGAAACGCTGAAGAGCGGCGTGCTGGCAGGCTTCCCGGTCGTCGACGTGAAGGTCACGCTGACGTTCGGTTCGTACCACGACGTCGACTCGAACGAAAATGCGTTCCGCATGGCTGGTTCGATGGCGTTCAAGGAAGCAATGCGCCGCGCGGATCCGGTTCTGCTCGAGCCGATGATGGCCGTGGAAGTGGAAACGCCGGAAGACTTCATGGGTAACGTGATGGGCGACCTGTCGGGTCGTCGCGGCATTATCCAGGGCATGGACGACATGGTGGGCGGCGGCAAGATCGTGCGCGCCGAAGTGCCGCTGTCGGAAATGTTCGGCTATTCCACGTCGCTGCGGTCGCTCACGCAGGGTCGCGCAACGTACACGATGGAGTTCAAGCACTACGCTGAAGCTCCGAAGAACGTTGCAGAAGCGATCATCAGCGCGAAGTCGAAGTAATTCGCTATCACAATCGATTATTTTTGAAAGAAGAGAATCATGGCAAAAGGTAAATTCGAGCGGACCAAGCCGCACGTGAACGTTGGTACGATTGGTCACGTTGACCACGGCAAGACGACGCTGACGGCAGCGATCACGACGGTTCTGACGAAGAAGTTCGGCGGCGAAGCGAAGGCATACGACCAGATCGACGCGGCACCGGAAGAAAAGGCGCGCGGCATCACGATCAACACGGCACACGTCGAGTACGAAACGGCTAACCGCCACTACGCACACGTCGACTGCCCGGGCCACGCTGACTATGTGAAGAACATGATCACGGGCGCAGCGCAGATGGACGGCGCGATCCTGGTTTGCTCGGCAGCAGACGGCCCGATGCCGCAAACGCGTGAGCACATCCTGCTGGCGCGTCAGGTTGGCGTTCCGTACATCATCGTGTTCCTGAACAAGTGCGACATGGTGGACGACGCTGAACTGCTCGAGCTGGTCGAGATGGAAGTTCGCGAACTCCTGTCGAAGTACGACTTCCCGGGCGACGACACGCCGATCGTGAAGGGTTCGGCGAAGCTGGCGCTGGAAGGCGACACGGGCGAGCTGGGCGAAGTGGCGATCATGAGCCTGGCCGACGCGCTGGACACGTACATCCCGACGCCGGAGCGTGCAGTTGACGGCGCGTTCCTGATGCCGGTGGAAGACGTGTTCTCGATCTCGGGCCGTGGTACGGTTGTGACGGGTCGTGTCGAGCGCGGCATCGTGAAGGTCGGCGAAGAAATCGAAATCGTCGGTATCAAGCCGACGGTGAAGACGACCTGCACGGGCGTTGAAATGTTCCGCAAGCTGCTGGACCAAGGTCAGGCAGGCGACAACGTTGGTATCCTGCTGCGCGGCACGAAGCGTGAAGACGTGGAGCGTGGCCAGGTTCTGGCGAAGCCGGGTTCGATCACGCCGCACACGCACTTCACGGCTGAAGTGTACGTGCTGAGCAAGGACGAAGGCGGCCGTCACACGCCGTTCTTCAACAACTACCGTCCGCAGTTCTACTTCCGTACGACGGACGTGACGGGCTCGATCGAGCTGCCGAAGGACAAGGAAATGGTGATGCCGGGCGACAACGTGTCGATCACGGTGAAGCTGATTGCTCCGATCGCGATGGAAGAAGGTCTGCGCTTCGCAATCCGCGAAGGCGGCCGTACGGTCGGCGCTGGCGTCGTCGCCAAGATCATCGAGTAATATCGACGATCCGCGGATCCCGACGGGGTCCGCGATTCCGCGGTATGCAAGTCGTACCGTCGAAACCGGGTGTCCAGCTTGCGCTGGCGCCCGGTTTTGTTTTTCTGGTGCATCGCGTGGAACGACAAACTCGCACCATCGCTCCAGAATTTCGTGTAGAATCGCGGGCTTAGCAGTGGAAGTACCGTTCGGAACCTGATGTCTCGCTCCCCGCAGGCGTCATGTTTCACGTTCTTTTGGTGTCCGGCGATGCAAGATCGCCTCGCTCTTTTCAAGGAATCGTCATGCAGCAACAGAAAATCCGCATTCGCCTGAAGGCTTTCGACTATCGTCTGATCGATCAATCGGCTGCCGAGATCGTCGATACCGCGAAGCGGACTGGCGCAATCGTCCGTGGCCCGGTGCCGCTGCCGACGCGCATTCAGCGTTTTGACATCCTGCGTTCGCCGCACGTCAACAAGACGTCGCGCGATCAGCTCGAAATCCGCACCCACCAGCGCCTGATGGACATCGTCGATCCGACCGACAAGACGGTTGACGCGCTGATGAAGCTCGACCTGCCGGCTGGCGTCGACGTGGAAATCAAGCTGCAGTAAGGCTTTCGACGCCAATCGGCTTGCCGGTCGGTGCTAAGTCTTTGTATTGCTTGCGGAAATCGCGAGGTCGGGCTATACTGCTTGGCTTTTCGCGTATTCGCGTAAAAAAGTTGGGCCTTGCGTGCCCGGCATTTTGTAAATCAGCCCCGACCAATCGCAGTCGGGAATGGAGAAAATGATGAGCCTTGGACTCGTAGGTCGCAAGGTTGGCATGACCCGTATCTTCACGGCGGAAGGGGATTCGATTCCCGTCACCGTGCTGGACGTGTCGGACAACCGCGTGACGCAGATCAAGACTGTTGAAACCGACGGCTACACGGCCGTGCAGGTTGCATTCGGCTCCCGCCGCGCATCGCGCGTGACGAAGCCGCTGGCAGGTCATCTCGCCAAAGCCGGTGTCGAAGCCGGTGAAATCCTCAAGGAATTCCGCATTGACGCGGCCAAGGCAGCTGAGCTGTCGAATGGCGCCGTGGTCGGTGCAGATCTTTTCGAAGTGGGCCAGAAGGTCGACGTGCAAGGCGTGTCGATCGGTAAGGGCTACGCCGGTACGATCAAGCGTTACAACTTCTCCTCCGGCCGTGCCACGCACGGTAACTCGCGCTCGCACAACGTGCCGGGCTCGATCGGTATGGCGCAGGATCCGGGTCGTGTTTTCCCGGGTAAACGCATGACGGGTCACATGGGTGACGTGACGGTGACGGTGCAGAACCTCGAAATCGCTCGTATCGACGCAGAGCGCAAGCTGCTGCTCGTGAAGGGTGCGATTCCGGGCGCGAAGGGCGGCAAGGTCTTCGTGACGCCGGCCGTCAAGACCAAGGGGGCGAAATAATGGAACTCAAGCTCCTGAACGAAAATGGTCAGGAAGGTGCAGTGGTCAACGCATCGGACGTCGTGTTCGGTCGTGACTACAACGAAGCGCTGATCCACCAGGTCGTCGTCGCTTACCAGGCGAATGCTCGCCAAGGTAACCGCGCACAGAAGGACCGTGAGCAAGTCAAGCACACGACCAAGAAGCCGTGGCGCCAGAAGGGTACGGGCCGTGCTCGTGCCGGTATGTCGTCCAGCCCGCTGTGGCGTGGCGGTGGTCGTATCTTCCCGAATTCGCCGGAAGAAAACTTCTCGCACAAGGTCAACAAGAAGATGCATCGCGCAGGCCTCTGCTCGATCTTCTCGCAGCTGGCCCGTGAAGGCCGTCTGTCGGTTGTCGAGGACATCATCCTCGAAGCGCCGAAGACCAAGCTGCTGGCCGAAAAATTCAAGACCATGGGTCTCGACTCCGTGCTGATCATCACCGACACGGTTGACGAAAACCTGTACCTGGCATCGCGCAACCTGCCGCACGTGGCAATTGTCGAGCCGCGCTACGCTGACCCGCTGTCGCTGATCTACTTCAAGAAAGTGCTGGTCACGAAGGCTGCGGTCGCCCAGATCGAGGAGTTGCTGTCATGAGCGAGATTCGCAAGAACGATCATCGTTTGATGCAGGTCCTGCTCGCACCGGTGATCTCGGAAAAGGCGACGCTGGTTGCCGACAAGAACGAGCAAGTCGTGTTCGAAGTCGCACCGGATGCCACGAAGCAGGAAGTGAAGGCGGCTGTCGAGCTGCTGTTCAAGGTTGAAGTTGATTCCGTCAACGTGCTGGTTCAGAAGGGCAAGCAGAAGCGCTTTGGCCGTTCGATGGGCCGCCGCAAGGACGTGAAGAAGGCGTACGTTTGCCTGAAGCCCGGCCAGGAAATCAACTTTGAAGCGGAGGCCAAGTAATCATGGCAATCGTTAAAGTTAAGCCGACATCGCCGGGTCGCCGCGCGATGGTCAAGGTGGTCAACAAGAACCTGCACCAGGGCAAGCCGTTCGCGGCACTGCTCGACTCGCAGAGCTCGACCGCCGGCCGTAACAACAACGGTCGTATCACCACGCGTCACAAGGGTGGTGGTCACAAGCAACACTACCGTATCGTCGATTTCCGTCGCACGAAGGATGGCATCCCGGCAAAGGTCGAGCGTCTCGAGTACGACCCGAACCGTAGCGCGAACATCGCGCTGGTGCTCTACGCAGACGGCGAGCGTCGCTACATCATCGCCCCGAAGGGCCTGACGGTCGGCCAACAGCTGATGTCGGGTTCGGAAGCGCCGATCCGTGCAGGCAACACGCTGCCGATCCGCAACATTCCGGTCGGTACGACGATCCACTGCATCGAGATGCTGCCGGGCAAGGGCGCGCAAATGGCGCGTTCGGCTGGTACGTCGGCCATGCTGCTCGCACGTGAAGGCGTCTACGCGCAGGTTCGTCTGCGTTCGGGCGAAATCCGTCGCGTGCACATCGAGTGCCGTGCAACGATCGGTGAAGTCGGCAACGAAGAGCATAGCCTGCGCCAGATCGGCAAGGCTGGCGCGAACCGCTGGCGCGGTATCCGCCCGACGGTGCGTGGCGTTGCGATGAACCCGGTTGATCACCCGCACGGTGGTGGTGAGGGCAAGACGGCTGCAGGTCGCGATCCGGTTAGCCCGTGGGGTACTCCGGCTAAGGGTTATCGCACCCGTAGCAACAAGCGCACGACGACGATGATCGTCCAGCGCCGTCACAAGCGTTAAGGAGTAGGCAATGGCACGTTCTGTTAAAAAAGGTCCGTTCTGCGACGCCCATTTGCTGAAGAAAGTTGAGGCGGCTGCAGCTTCGCGCGACAAAAAGCCGATCAAGACCTGGTCGCGTCGCTCGACGATTCTGCCGGATTTCATCGGCCTGACGATCGCTGTTCACAACGGCCGTCAACACGTTCCGGTGTACATCTCGGAAAACATGGTCGGCCACAAGCTTGGCGAGTTCGCACTGACCCGTACGTTCAAGGGTCACGCAGCCGACAAGAAGGCCAAGAAATAAGGGGCAATCAAGATGGAAGTGAAAGCAATTCATCGCGGTGCCCGCATCTCGGCGCAAAAAACGCGCCTTGTGGCTGACCAGATCCGCGGTTTGCCGGTCGACAAGGCGCTGAACGTTCTGACGTTCTCGCCGAAGAAAGCGGCTGGCATCGTGAAGAAGGTTGTGCTGTCGGCAATCGCGAATGCGGAGCACAACGAAGGCGCCGATATCGACGAGCTCAAGATCAAGAGCATCTACGTCGACAAGGCTGCATCGCTCAAGCGTTTCACCGCGCGCGCCAAGGGCCGCGGTAACCGCATCGAGAAGCAATCCTGTCACATCACTGTGACGGTCGGGAATTAAGGAGCCATACGATGGGACAGAAAATTCATCCGACTGGCTTCCGCCTGGCTGTCAGCCGTAATTGGGCTTCGCGTTGGTACGCGAACAACAACAATTTCGCGGCGATGCTGCAGGAAGACATCGGTGTTCGTGAATACCTGAAGAAGAAGCTGAAGAACGCTTCGGTCGGTCGGGTCGTCATCGAGCGTCCGGCGAAGAACGCGCGCATCACGATTTACAGCTCGCGTCCGGGCGTGGTCATCGGCAAGAAGGGCGAGGATATCGAGCAGCTGAAGACGGAACTGCAACGCCGCATGGGCGTTCCGGTTCACGTCAACATCGAAGAAATCCGCAAGCCGGAAACCGATGCTCAGCTGATCGCTGACTCGATCACGCAACAGCTCGAGCGCCGGATCATGTTCCGTCGCGCGATGAAGCGTGCGATGCAGAACGCGATGCGTCTGGGTGCTCAAGGCATCAAGATCATGAGCGCGGGCCGTCTGAACGGTATCGAAATCGCTCGTACGGAGTGGTATCGCGAAGGTCGCGTGCCCCTTCACACGCTGCGTGCCGACATCGACTACGCGACTTCGGAAGCGAAGACGACTTACGGGATCATCGGCGTCAAGGTGTGGGTCTACAAGGGCGATACGCTCGGCCGCAACGACGCACCGGTGGTGGAAGAAGTAGCCGAAGACAAGCGTCCGCGTCGCAATGCGCGTCCGGGCGATCGTCGTCCGCGCCGTGATGGCGAAGGCGGCGCTCCGGGTGCTCGCCGTGGCGCACCGCGCCGTGGCGCCGGCAAGCCCGAAGACGGCAAGACTGGAGAATAACGATGCTGCAACCGAAACGCAGAAAGTATCGTAAAGAGCAGAAGGGTCGTAACACCGGCAAGGCGACGCGCGGCAACGCAGTGTCGTTCGGTGACTTCGGCCTGAAGGCTATCGGTCGCGGTCGTTTGACCGCACGCCAGATTGAAGCGGCGCGTCGTGCAATGACGCGTCACATCAAGCGTGGCGGCCGCATCTGGATCCGGATCTTCCCGGACAAGCCGATTTCGCAGAAGCCGGCCGAAGTGCGTATGGGTAACGGTAAGGGTAACCCGGAGTACTACGTCGCCGAGATTCAGCCGGGCAAGATGCTCTATGAAATGGACGGCGTAACCGAAGAACTGGCACGCGAAGCGTTCCGTCTGGCTGCAGCCAAGCTGCCGCTCAAGACGGCATTCATCGTGCGCCAGCTCGGCGCCTAAGGAGAAAACATGAAGGCTTCCGAACTTCTCCAGAAAGACCAGGCCGCGCTCAACAAGGAGCTGGCGGACCTGCTGAAGGCGCAATTCGGCCTGCGCATGCAACTCGCGACCCAGCAGCTCACGAACACGAGCCAGCTGAAGAAGGTTCGTCGCGACATCGCACGTGTGCGGACCGTCATGACTCAGAAGGCGAACCAGAAATGAACGATAGCGTGAAAACCTCGCTGAAGCGGACGCTGGTCGGTCGGGTCGTCAGCAACAAGATGGACAAGACCGTCACCGTGCTGATCGAGCACCGCGTCAAGCACCCGATCTACGGCAAGTATGTCGTGCGCTCGAAGAAGTACCACGCGCACGATGAAGCGAACACCTACAACGAAGGCGATCTCGTCGAAATCCAGGAAACTCGTCCTGTTTCGAAGACGAAGGCCTGGACGGTGTCGCGCCTCGTCGAAGCGGCTCGCGTGATCTAAGCGGGGCCGTGCAGTAGGCAGCAACAGGCACTCCTCCACGAAGTGCTTGAAATCGCAAAGTTTTTGCTTGCGTGACCAGGATTATTTGTTATAATCCTGGTCTTCCCTCTTTATGGGAGCCCCGTCGCGGGCGAAGTTGGTGGGGGAAGCGGACTGGCGCCAGCCTGTCCGAAAGATTCACCGAATTGCGATGGCGGGTTTCGTTTGCCGTCGCTGCTGTTCCAACCCAAGCAGCCGATTGGCTGACGGGACCAAGACTGACCGAATGCATCATGGTGGTGCATCCGGATTAAGTTGGGAAAGACAAACCATGATCCAGACCGAATCTCGGCTCGAAGTAGCCGACAACACGGGTGCACGTGAAGTCCTGTGCATCAAGGTGCTCGGCGGCTCGAAGCGTCGTTATGCCGGCATTGGCGACATCATCAAGGTGAGCGTCAAAGAGGCAACGCCGCGCGGGCGCGTGAAGAAAGGCGAAATTTACAACGCCGTGGTGGTCCGCACCGCCAAGGGCGTGCGCCGTCAAGACGGCTCGCTGATCAAGTTCGACGGCAACGCCGCTGTGCTTTTGAATAACAAGCTCGAGCCGATCGGCACCCGTATCTTCGGGCCGGTGACGCGTGAGCTGCGTAGCGAACGATTCATGAAGATCGTTTCGCTGGCGCCGGAAGTGCTGTAAGGAGTCGCGATGAACAAGATTCGCAAGGGTGACGAAGTGATCGTCGTCACCGGCAAGGACAAGGGCAAGCGCGGCGTCGTGCTGGCTGTCGGTGCTGAACATGTGACGGTTGAAGGTATCAACCTCGTCAAGAAGCATGTGAAGCCGAACCCGATGAAGGGTACGACGGGCGGCGTGGAAGCGAAGACGATGCCCCTGCATATTTCGAACGTCGCACTGGTCGACGCGAATGGCAAGGCGTCGCGTGTTGGCATCAAGGTCGAGGAAGGCAAGAAGGTTCGCTTCCTGAAGACGACCGGTGCCGTACTGAGCGCCTGACGCAGCGGAGTAAAAAATGGCTCGTTTTCAAGAGTTTTACAAAGAAAAGGTTGTGCCCGGCCTGATCGAGAAGTTCGGTTACAAGTCGGTCATGGAAGTGCCGCGTATCACCAAGATCACGTTGAACATGGGTCTTGGCGAAGCGATCGCTGACAAGAAGATCATCGAGAACGCCGTTGGCGACCTCACGAAGATCGCTGGTCAGAAGCCGGTCGTGACGAAGGCACGCAAGGCAATCGCAGGCTTCAAGATCCGCCAGGGTTACCCGATCGGCGCGATGGTGACGCTGCGCGGCCAAGCGATGTATGAATTCCTCGACCGTTTCGTGACCGTTGCCCTGCCCCGCGTGCGTGACTTCCGCGGTGTGTCGGGTCGTGCCTTCGATGGCCGCGGCAACTACAACATCGGTGTGAAAGAGCAGATCATTTTCCCCGAAATCGACTACGACAAGATCGACGCACTGCGTGGGCTGAACATCAGCATCACGACCACTGCGAAGACCGACGACGAAGCAAAGGCTCTGCTCGCCAGCTTCAAGTTCCCGTTCAGAAACTGAGGTTACCGTGGCTAAACTGGCACTGATCGAACGTGAAAAGAAGCGCGCCCGCCTGGTCGCGAAGTTCGCAGCAAAGCGCGATGCGCTGAAGGCGATCGTCGAAGACCAAAGCAAGTCGGAAGAAGAGCGCTACGAAGCACGCCTGGAGCTGCAGCAACTGCCCCGCAACGCAAACCCGACCCGCCAGCGTAACCGCTGCGCGATCACGGGCCGCCCGCGTGGCACGTTCCGTAAATTCGGCCTCGCGCGTAACAAGATTCGTGAAATCGCATTCCGTGGCGAGATTCCTGGCCTGACCAAGGCGAGCTGGTAATAGGAGAAACGTAAATGAGCATGAGTGATCCTATCGCCGATATGCTGACTCGCATCCGCAACGCGCAGATGGTCGAGAAGGTATCGGTCGCGATGCCCTCGTCGAAGGTCAAGGTTGCAATCGCGCAAGTCCTGAAGGACGAAGGTTATATCGACGATTTCGCCGTGAAGGCGGAAGGTGCGAAGTCCGAACTGAATATCGCGCTGAAGTACTACGCTGGCCGTCCGGTCATCGAACGCCTCGAGCGCGTGTCGAAGCCTGGCCTGCGCGTCTACCGCGGTCGTAACGACATTCCGCAGGTCATGAATGGCCTCGGCGTGGCAATCGTGTCGACGCCCAAGGGCGTGATGACCGACCGCAAGGCGCGCGCTACCGGCGTCGGCGGCGAAGTCATCTGCTACGTCGCTTAAAGCCGAGGAGAGAGAAACATGTCTCGAGTAGGTAAGAGCCCGATCGCGCTGCAAGGCGCGGAAGTCAAGCTGGCCGACGGTGCAATCACCGTCAAGGGCCCGCTGGGCACCATCACGCAAGCGATCAATCCGCTCGTGAACGTGGCGAACAACGACGGCACGCTGAACCTGTCGCCGGTGGACGAAAGCCGCGAAGCAAATGCACTGTCGGGCACGATGCGCGCGATTATCGCGAATGCCGTGCACGGCGTGACCAAGGGTTTCGAGCGCAAGCTGACGCTGGTTGGCGTCGGTTATCGTGCGCAAGCGCAAGGCGACAAGCTGAACCTGTCGCTGGGTTTCTCGCACCCGGTGGTGCACCAGATGCCGGAAGGCGTCAAGGCAGAAACCCCGACGCAAACCGAAATCGTGATCAAGGGGATCAACAAGCAACAAGTCGGTCAAGTAGCTGCGGAAGTTCGCGGTTACCGTCCGCCGGAGCCCTACAAGGGCAAGGGCGTGCGCTATGCCGACGAGGTTGTGATCCTCAAAGAAACGAAGAAGAAGTAAGGGTGCGCAATCATGGATAAGACTCAATCTCGCCTGCGCCGCGCTCGCCAGACGCGTATCAAGATCGCTGAGCTGCAGGTCGCGCGTCTCGCCGTGCATCGCACGAACACGCACATCTACGCTCAAGTGTTCTCGCCGTGCGGCACCAAGGTGCTCGCCAGCGCGTCGACGCTCGAGGCAGAAGTGCGCGCCGAGCTCGCCGACAAGTCGGGCAAGGGCGGCAACGTTAACGCCGCGACGCTGATCGGCAAGCGTATTGCCGAGAAGGCAAAGGCCGCCGGCATCGAATCCGTCGCCTTCGACCGCTCGGGCTTCCGCTACCACGGCCGCGTGAAAGCGCTGGCTGAGGCAGCTCGCGAAGCTGGGCTCAAGTTCTAAGGAAGGAATTCGTCATGGCAAAGATGCAAGCGAAAGTTCAGGCTGACGAGCGCGACGACGGCCTTCGTGAAAAGATGATTTCGGTCAACCGCGTGACCAAGGTCGTGAAGGGTGGCCGTATTCTCGGCTTCGCCGCACTGACCGTGGTCGGCGATGGTGATGGCCGCATCGGTATGGGCAAGGGCAAGGCGAAGGAAGTGCCGGTCGCTGTCCAGAAGGCAATGGAACAAGCTCGCCGCAACATGTTCAAGGTGCCGCTCAAGAACGGCACGCTGCAACACGAAGTGCACGGCAAGCACGGCGCATCGGCTGTCCTCCTCGCCCCGGCGAAGGCAGGTACGGGCGTGATCGCTGGCGGCCCGATGCGCGCAGTGTTCGACGTGATGGGCGTTCAGAACGTCGTGGCGAAGAGCCACGGTTCGACGAACCCGTACAACCTCGTTCGCGCCACGCTGGACGGCCTGCGTAAGCAGTCCACCCCGGCAGACATCGCGGCGAAGCGCGGCAAGTCCGTCGAAGATATTTTGGGCTAAGCCCGGGTGGTCACCATGTCTGAAAAAACTGTCAAGGTTCAGCTCGTTAAGAGCCTGATCGGGACCCGCGAATCGCACCGCGCGACCGTGCGTGGCCTGGGCCTGCGCCGACTCAACTCGGTCAGCGAGCTTCAGGACACGCCGGCGGTCCGCGGCATGATCAACAAGGTCTCGTACCTCGTTAAGGTCATCGCGTAAGCGGCCCTACGGATCAAGGAGTTGATATGGAATTGAATAACCTGAAGCCGGCAGCTGGCGCCAAGCACGCCAAGCGTCGCGTCGGCCGTGGCATCGGTTCGGGCCTCGGCAAGACGGCTGGCCGTGGTCACAAGGGTCAGAAATCGCGTTCGGGCGGCTTCCACAAAGTCGGTTTCGAAGGCGGTCAGATGCCGCTGCAACGTCGTCTGCCGAAGCGCGGCTTCACGTCGCTGACGAAGGAATTCGTCGGTGAAGTGCGTCTGGGCGACCTCGAGAAGCTGCCGGTCGATGAGATCGATCTGCTCGCACTGAAGCAAGCCGGCCTGGTCGGCGAGCTGACGAAGAGCGCAAAGATCATCGCGACGGGCGAACTGAAGCGCAAGATCGTCGTGAAGGGTCTCGGTGCCACCAAGGGTGCGCGCGCTGCGATCGAAGCGGCTGGCGGTTCGTTCGCCGAGTGACACGCGTAGCGCGTCGTCACTTGCATTCATCGGAGAAGGTACTTGGCTAACAGCCCGAGTCTTGCAAAACCCGGTCGAAGCACGGCGAAATTCGGCGATCTGCGTCGGCGAGCGATGTTCCTGCTCCTGGCGCTGATCGTCTATCGCATCGGCGCGCACATTCCCGTGCCGGGCATCGATCCGGATCAACTGGCTAAGCTGTTCCAGAGCCAGGCGGGTGGCATCCTGGGCATGTTCAACATGTTCTCGGGTGGCGCACTTTCCCGCTTCACGATCTTTGCGCTGGGGATCATGCCGTACATCTCGGCGTCGATCATCATGCAGTTGCTGGCAATCGTATCGCCGCAGCTCGAGGCGCTGAAGAAGGAAGGGCAGGCAGGGCAACGGAAGATCACGCAGTACACGCGGTATTTCACCGTGGTGCTCGCGACCTTCCAGGCTTTCGGTATCGCGGCTGCGCTGGAAAACCAGCCAGGCCTCGTCACTGATCCCGGCATGCTGTTCCGTCTGACGACGGTCGTGACGCTGGTTACCGGCACGATGTTCCTGATGTGGCTCGGCGAGCAGATTACCGAGCGTGGTCTGGGCAACGGTATCTCGATCATCATCTTCGGCGGGATCGCAGCAGGATTCCCGAATGCCGTGGGTGGGTTGTTCGAGCTGGTGCGTACGGGTTCGATGAGCATCATTTCGGCGATCATCATCGTCGTTCTGATTGCCGCGGTGACTTACCTGGTCGTGTTCATCGAACGCGGTCAGCGCAAGATCCTCGTGAACTACGCGAAACGCCAGGTCGGCAACAAGATCTACGGTGGGCAGTCGTCGCATCTGCCGCTGAAGTTGAACATGTCGGGTGTGATTCCGCCGATCTTCGCATCGTCGATCATTCTGTTCCCGGCAACGATTCTCGGCTGGTTCAGTACCGGTCAGCCGACGGGAAGCTGGATTTCCAATACGTTGCATAACGTAGCGGAAGCGCTGAAGCCGGGCCAGCCGGTCTATGTGCTGCTGTACACGCTGGCGATCGTGTTTTTCTGCTTCTTTTACACCGCGCTGGTGTTCAACAGCAGGGAAACCGCAGACAACCTGAAGAAGAGCGGCGCGTTTGTTCCGGGCATCCGTCCGGGCGATCAGACCGCACGATATATCGACCGCATCCTCACGCGTCTGACGCTGGCCGGTGCGATCTACATCGTCTTCGTGTGTCTGCTGCCGGAATTCCTGGTGCTGCGCTGGAACGTGCCGTTTTATTTTGGTGGAACGTCGCTGCTGATCATTGTCGTCGTCACGATGGACTTTATGGCGCAGGTGCAGTCGTACGTTATGTCGCAACAGTATGAGTCACTGCTCAAGAAGGCGAACTTCAAGGGCGGCAACATCCCGATGCGTTAAATAGGACTATGGCCAAAGACGATGTAATCCAGATGCAGGGTGAGGTGATCGAAAACCTCCCGAATGCGACCTTCCGTGTGAAGCTGGAAAACGGCCATGTCGTATTGGGGCATATTTCCGGAAAGATGCGGATGCACTACATCCGCATTCTCCCGGGCGACAAGGTGACGGTTGAGTTGACGCCTTACGATCTGTCTCGTGCGCGGATCGTGTTCCGGGCGAAGTGATTTGAAAAAAGGGTATTATCATGAAAGTGATGGCATCGGTTAAGCGCATTTGCCGCAATTGCAAGATCATCAAGCGCAAGGGCGTCGTTCGCGTGATCTGCAGCTCGGATCCGCGCCACAAGCAGCGCCAAGGCTGACCGCGCGTTTGTTTGCGCTTTTTGTTTGAGGAAAAACAATGGCTCGTATCGCAGGGGTTAACATCCCGAATCACCAGCACACCGAGATTGGCCTGACGGCTATCTTTGGTGTCGGCCGCACCCGTTCGCGCAGCATCTGCGTGGCAGCTGGCGTCGATTTTTCGAAGAAGGTCAAGGATCTGACCGACGCAGACCTGGAAAAGCTGCGTGAAGAAGTGGGCAAGTTTGTCGTCGAAGGCGATCTGCGCCGTGAAGTGACGATGAACATCAAGCGCCTGATGGACCTCGGTTGCTACCGTGGCGTCCGTCATCGCAAGGGCCTGCCGATGCGCGGTCAGCGTACGCGTACGAACGCACGTACCCGTAAGGGTCCGCGTCGTGCAGCGCAAGCGCTGAAGAAGTAAGCGGAACTGACAGTTACAGGAAAACGTAATGGCTAAGGCTTCGAACACCGCGGCGCAACGCGTTCGCAAGAAGGTTAAGAAGAACGTCGCTGAAGGCGTGGTTCACGTTCACGCGTCGTTCAACAACACGATCATCACGATCACCGATCGCCAAGGCAACGCACTGGCATGGGCGACGTCGGGCGGTCAGGGCTTCAAGGGCTCGCGCAAATCGACGCCGTTCGCTGCCCAGGTCGCAGCCGAGTCGGCTGGCCGCGTCGCGATGGAATACGGCGTGAAGAATCTGGAAGTGCGGATCAAGGGCCCGGGCCCGGGTCGTGAGTCGGCAGTGCGCGCACTGCACGGCCTCGGCATCAAGATCACCGCGATTTCGGACGTCACCCCGATTCCGCACAACGGCTGCCGTCCGCCGAAGCGTCGTCGTATCTAAAGATGTGCTGGCACGTTCGTGCTAGCACATTGCCTGTCGCCGCTTAGCGTCGACGGGCGTTGCTTTTTTGATTGACTAAGCCCACCGTTCGCCCCAAAGGGAGCGGACTAGCGCGGATTTCGATCCGCGTGACTGATTGATAAAGGAATGCAAAGTGGCACGTTATATCGGCCCCAAAGCCAAGCTGTCCCGCCGTGAAGGCACCGACCTGTTCCTGAAGAGCGCGCGCCGCTCGCTCGCCGACAAGTGCAAGCTCGACAGCAAGCCGGGTCAGCACGGCCGTACCTCGGGCGCACGTACGTCCGACTACGGTACGCAGCTGCGTGAAAAGCAGAAGGTCAAGCGCATCTACGGCGTGCTGGAGCGTCAGTTCCGCCGCTACTTCGCTGAAGCCGACCGCCGCAAGGGCAACACGGGTGAAAACCTGCTGCAACTGCTCGAGTCGCGCCTCGACAACGTCGTGTATCGCATGGGCTTCGGCTCGACCCGCGCTGAAGCGCGTCAGCTGGTGAGCCACAAGTCGATCACCGTGAACGGCGTCGTCGCGAACGTCCCGTCGCAGCAAGTGAAGTCGGGTGACGTCGTCGCGATCCGCGAAAAGGCGAAGAAGCAAGCGCGTATCGTCGAAGCGCTGTCGCTGGCCGAGCAAGGCGGCATGCCGAGCTGGGTTGCAGTCGATGCGAAGAAGTTCGAAGGCACGTTCAAGCAAATGCCGGAACGCGCTGACATCGCAGGCGACATCAACGAAAGCCTGATCGTCGAATTGTATTCGCGTTAATCCGATTGACGGCCGAGGTACCCCGATTGCGTTGCGCAAGGAGGGGCCTCGGCTGTTTATTTTCTGGTTGTTACCGGTCAGCCTTATCGGTGTAACGAGCCGAGGGTATTGAAAAGGAAAGCCCATGCAAACCAGTTTGCTGAAACCCAAGATCATCGCCGTGGAATCGCTGGGCGAGAACCACGCGAGGGTGGTCATGGAGCCGTTCGAACGCGGTTACGGCCATACCTTGGGCAATGCGCTTCGCCGCGTGCTGCTGTCGTCGATGGTTGGCTACGCGCCGACCGAAGTGACGATCGCGGGCGTGGTGCACGAGTACTCGACGCTGGATGGCGTGCAGGAAGACGTCGTCAACCTGCTGCTGAACCTGAAGGGCGTGGTGTTCAAGCTGCATAACCGTGACGAAGTGACGGTTACGCTGCGCAAGGAAGGTGAAGGCGTTGTCACGGCCGGCGATATCGAGCTGGCTCACGACTGCGAAGTCATCAATCCGAATCACGTGATTGCGCACCTGTCGAAGGGCGGCAAGCTCGACGTTCAGATCAAGATCGAAAAGGGTCGCGGCTATGTGCCCGGCAACGTCCGTCGCTACGGCGAAGACACGGCCAAGATCATCGGCCGCATCGTCCTCGACGCATCGTTCTCGCCGGTTCGCCGTGTGAGCTACGCTGTCGAAAGCGCACGTGTCGAGCAGCGTACCGACCTCGACAAGCTTGTCATGAACATCGAGACGAGCGGTGTGATCACGCCGGAAGAAGCGATCCGTCAATCGGCCCGCATCCTGGTCGACCAGCTGTCCGTGTTCGCGGCGCTGGAAGGCACGGAAACGGCAGCCGAAGCGCCGTCGCGTGCACCGCAGATCGATCCGATCCTGCTGCGTCCGGTGGACGATCTCGAGCTGACGGTTCGTTCGGCGAACTGCCTGAAGGCCGAGAACATCTACTACATCGGCGACCTGATCCAGCGCACGGAAAACGAGCTGCTGAAGACGCCGAACCTCGGTCGCAAGTCGCTCAACGAGATCAAGGAAGTGCTCGCTTCGCGCGGTCTCACGCTGGGCATGAAGCTCGAGAACTGGCCGCCGGCTGGTCTCGACAAGTAAGCCCGCTTGTAGCCCGGCTGTTGCTGTAGTTGGCAAAGATGCGGATTTTCCTTTAAAATCCGCATCTTGCTTTTTTTCGTTACCGGCCCGTGCACCCTTCGAGGTGCGATAGAAGAGCTGGACCAAAACTTTGAATCAAGGAAACTGAAATGCGCCATCGTCATGGTCTGCGGAAACTGAACCGCACGAGCAGCCACCGTCTGGCTATGCTCCGTAACATGTCCAACTCGCTGATCGAGCACGAAGTCATCAAGACGACGCTGCCGAAGGCGAAGGAACTCCGTAAAGTCGTCGAGCCGCTGATCACGCTCGGCAAGAAGCCGTCGCTGGCAAACCGTCGCCTGGCGTTCAACCGCCTGCGCGATCGTGACTCGGTGGCGAAGCTGTTCGACGTGCTCGGTCCGCGTTTCGCGAACCGTCCGGGCGGCTACCTGCGCGTGCTGAAGTTCGGCTTCCGCGTAGGCGACAACGCACCGATGGCACTGGTCGAGCTGCTCGATCGTCCGGAAGTCGACGAAACGGAAAACGTGCAAGAAGCTGAGTAAGCTTCCGGTACGCAGCAGTATCTGAAAGGGGCCGAGCAATTGCTTGGCCCTTTTTGTTTTTGAAGCGTCGGCTGCGATCGATTGTCGCAGGGCGGCGTCGGCAGGGTTGCGCGGGCTGCGCTACGATACGGGGCAGCCGGCGCGCGCCCAGGTGGGCAATCCGTGCCGCCAGGTGCCGATAGACCAGCCAGGAGGGCGCGGATGATAGTGGTGCTGATGCTGACGACGGTGCCCGATACCGCGACTGCCAAAGCGCTCTCCGACGGTGCGCTCGACGCGCGGCTTGCCGCGTGTGTGTCGGAGCTCGGTGCGATCAAG
Source organism: Burkholderia crassaminum (assembly GCF_964265005.1). NCBI lineage: Bacteria > Pseudomonadati > Pseudomonadota > Betaproteobacteria > Burkholderiales > Burkholderiaceae > Burkholderia > Burkholderia crassaminum. The sequence continues at coordinate 346,318 of NZ_OZ183799.1, forward strand.
TCGCGCTACCACTGGCAGGGCAAGGTCGAAACGGCCGACGAGATCCAGTTGTTGTTCAAGACGAGCCCCGTGCGGGCGCTCGAACTGGAGCGATTTATCCTTGCGCATCATCCTTACGAGACGCCCGAAATCGTCTCGTGGCAGGCGACGGCATCGGCCGCGTACGGCCAATGGGTGACCAGCGAAACTCAACGTCTATTTCATGTTTAACGGTATGGCGCTTCCCGTGCGCGTGCGCGCGCTGCGGTTCCTCGCAGTCCTGTTGTCGTTCATGCTCGTGCTGGGCGGCCTGTCGGTCGCGCGCGCGGCCGACGATTTCCTCGATCCGTCGGTCGCGTTCAAGTTCAGTGCGAGCGAATCGCCGGGGCAGGTGGACGTCCGCTTCAAGGTTGCCAACGGGTATTACCTGTACCGTGAGCGGTTCGCGTTCGCGGTGAAGAGCGGGCAGGCGACGCTCGGCGAGCCGCAATTCCCGGCCGGCCACGTGAAGTTCGACCAGACGTTCCAGAAGAACGTCGAGACCTACCGTGATGAAGTTGTCGTTCGCGTGCCCGTCAAGCAGGCGTCGGGGCCGTTCGAGCTTGCGGTGACGTCGCAGGGGTGTGCTGATGAGGGCATCTGCTATCCGCCGGCCGAGCACCTCGTGAAGGTCGACGGCGCCGCGCTGGGTCCCGCCTCGTCGTCCGGCGATGCGGCTGCCGCGGGCAGTTGGTTCGACAAGGTCACGAGCGCCGATTTTGCGCAGTCGCTGCTCGAAGGGCATGGCTTCTTCACGATCGTCGCACTGTATTTCGTCGCCGGCGTCGTGCTGAGCCTCCTGCCGTGTTCGTACCCGATGATCCCGATCGTGTCGGCGATCATCATCGGCCAGGGCACGCGCGCGACGCATGCGCGCGGCTTCGCGCTGTCGCTGACCTATGTGGTCGGCATGGCGCTGGTTTATACGGTGCTCGGCATCGCCGCGGCGCTGGTCGGCCAGAGCCTCGGTGCATGGCTGCAGAACCCGTGGGTGCTCGGCGCGTTCGGCATGCTGCTCACCGCGTTTGCCGTATCGCTGATTTCGGGTAAGGATATCGCGCTGCCCGCGCGCTGGCAGAACGGCGCAGCCGAGGCATCGGGCGCGCGCCAGGGTGGCCATTTCGTCGCGGTCGCGGCGATGGGCGCGCTGTCCGCGCTGGTCGTGGGCGCATGCATGACGGCGCCGCTGTTCGCGGTACTCGCTTTCATCGCCCACACGGGCAATGCGCTGCTCGGCGGTGCCGCGCTGTTCGCGATGGGGCTGGGGCTTGGCGTGCCGCTGCTGGTCGTCGGCGTCGGTGCCGGCACGGTGCTGCCGCGCGCCGGTGCGTGGATGGATGGCGTGAAGGTGTTCTTCGGCATCGTGCTGCTCGCGGCCGCGCTGTGGATCGTGTGGCCGGTGCTTGCCGGTGGCCTGAAAATGGTGCTCGCTGCCTTGTGGCTGCTCATCGCGGCCGCGGCGCTCGGCCTGTTCACGCCGAATGCCGGCGCCGCGTCGATCTGGCGCCGCCTCGGCCGTGGCCTCGGTGCCGCGCTCGCAATCTGGGCGGCGACGCTGCTCGTCGGTCTCGCGGCGGGCTCCAACGACCCCGTGAAGCCGCTGGCCATCCTCGCGGCGCGTACCGTTGCGTCGGGCGATGTGTCGGCAGCCGGTGCGGCTGCCGGGCAGCAGGGGCCCGCATTCGCTTCGGTGCGCTCGAGCGGCGAACTCGACGCACTGCTGAAGACGTCGGGCCAGCCCGTGATGCTCGACTTCTACGCGGACTGGTGCGTGAGTTGCAAGGAGATGGAGCACCTGACGTTTACCGATTCTCGCGTGCAGGCGCGGCTCGCGCAGCTTCACCTGGTACGTGCGGACGTCACCGCGAACAATCCGGACGACCAGGCGCTGCTCAAGCGCTTCAACCTGTTCGGGCCACCGGGCATCATCTTTTTCGATCGCAACGGTAACGAAATCGGTCGTGTGGTCGGTTATCAGGCGGCCGAGACGTTCCTGCGCAGCCTCGATCGCGCGGCGGTACCGACGGTATGACCCTGCGTGTCGGGGGCGTGCCGGTGGCGAGCAGGCACGCTCGCGTGGCATGAGCCGACAATCGACAAGGGCAGGCGGCCCTGATCGACGGTAAACAAAAAACGGCGGGACACCGAAGTGTCCCGCCGTTTTTCCTGGTGCCTGCCGGCGCGCGGCTTAGCGTTGCGCTTTCAGCAGACGCGCGGCGTCGAGTGCGAAGTACGTGAGCACGCCGTCGGCGCCCGCACGCTTGAACGCGAGCAGCGATTCGAGCACGACCTTGTCGTGGTCGAGCCAGCCGTTCATCGCGGCAGCCTTCAGCATCGCGTATTCGCCGCTCACCTGGTACACGTAGGTCGGGAAGCGGAACTCGTCCTTCACGCGGCGCACGATGTCGAGGTACGGCATGCCGGGCTTGACCATCACCATGTCGGCGCCTTCGTCGATGTCGAGGCGCACTTCGCGCAGCGCTTCGTCGCTGTTCGCCGGATCCATCTGGTAGGTCATCTTGTTGCCCTTGCCCAGATTGGACGCCGAGCCGACCGCGTCACGGAACGGGCCGTAGAACGCCGATGCGAACTTGGCCGAATAGGCCATGATTCGCGTATGGATATGGCCGTCGCTTTCCAGCATCTCGCGGATTGCGCCGATACGGCCGTCCATCATGTCCGACGGCGCGACGATGTCGACGCCGGCTTCCGCCTGCGCGCGCGCCTGATCGATCAGGATCTCGATCGTGTCGTCGTTGATTACGTAGCCGTTTTCGTCGAGCACGCCGTCCTGGCCGTGGCTCGTGTACGGATCGAGTGCGACGTCGGTCAGCACGCCGAGTTCGGGGAAGCGCTTCTTCAGCTCGCGCACCGCGCGCGGGATCAGGCCTTCCGGATTGGCTGCCTCGCGGCCGTCAGGCGTTTTCACCGACGGCTCGATCGCCGGGAACAGCGACAGCACGGGCACGCCGAGTTCGACGCATTGCTCGGCGACATGCATCAGCAGATCGACGGACACGCGCTCGACGCCCGGCATCGACGGCACCGGCTGCCGTTCGTTGGTGCCTTCGACGACGAATACCGGATAGATCAGGTCGTCGGTGGTCAGGCGGTTTTCGCGCATCAGGCGCCGGGAGAAGTCGTCGCGGCGCATCCGGCGCGGACGATGAAGCGGATGGAAGCTCATGGCGATTGGGTAGAAATCAGGGCAAGAAGGACCTTACGGAACCCTTCGGTCATTTTTGGGAGCGTTGGTATATGATAGCGATCGAGCGGCACGCGTCGCGTGCAGCTCCCCGCTTCTCCTCCCTGAGCGGGTGCCTGTCGTTTTTCGATTAGGCTGTTTGACCCGCCGTTCAACGGCGGGTTTTTTTATGAGCCGGCCGAATCCGCAGGCGCCGTCAGGTGCGCGCCGCCGATCCCGGCCGCGCGTTGCCCGATCATTGTGCTACAGGCGCGCTTTCTTCGTCGGCGACGGACGGCCGCAGCCAGCTCTCGATCAGCTCGTGCGCCTCGTCGAGCCCCGTGCGCTTCAGCGCGGAGAACAGCTGGACCGTCAGCTTGCCCTGGACGCCCTGGTCACGATACGCATCGAGCCCCTTTTGCGTGGTCCGCAGCGCGTTGATGCTTTCCTGCCGCGTCAATTTGTCGCACTTCGTCAGCAGCGTGTGGATCGGCTTGCCGGTCGGCGTGAACCACTCGATCATGCGGCGATCGAGGTCGGTCAGCGGACGGCGCGAATCCATCATCAGGATCAGACCGCAAAGCTGCGAGCGGGTCGCGAGGTAGGACGACAGCAGCATTTCCCAGTGGGCCTTGGCGGCACCGGGCACTTCCGCGTAGCCGTAGCCGGGCAGGTCGACGAGATTCGCGACGGGCTCGGCGGCCGGGCCGACGGAAAAGTAGTTGATATGCTGCGTGCGGCCGGGCGTCTTCGACGCGAAGGCCAGCCGCTTCTGGTTGCACAGCACGTTGATCGCCGTCGACTTGCCGGCATTCGAGCGGCCCGCGAACGCGATTTCCGGCTGAACCGTCGGCGGCAGGTCGCGCAGATGGTTGACGGTCGTGTAGAAGCGGGCTTGATGGAGCAAAAAGGCCATGGGAACCGGAAGGACGGGCGGCGCAAGCCGCTTGGTGGAGGCGGGGTAGCCCCGATAGGCGCGGGAGCTTTCAACACGATATTGTACAATACGGCGGTTTTACCGAAGGCCACCGGGCGCCTGCCTCGCGCTTTTATGTGGCTTCTGCGGTAGACTGAACGCCGTCGTTTTTTGCAGAACCTCAAATTCCCACAAGACGAAACAGGGTGTGCGAATGAATCGACTGTGCAAGTCTCTGATGGTGCTTCAGGTTGCAGCAGGGTTCGTAGGTTTCGTAGCGGAGGCAAACGCGGCGGATGCGGCAAAGCCGGATCTCGACCGTGGCAAGGCGATTGCCGGGCAGGTCTGCGCGTCGTGTCACGGCGCCGACGGCAACAGCGCGTCGGGCAGTTTCCCGAAGCTTGCCGGCCAGCATCCCGAATATCTGGTCAAGCAGTTGAACGATTTCAAGGCGCAGCCGGGCGCGAAAGGGCCGGTCCGTACCAACGCGGTGATGGTCGGATTCGCGAGCGCGCTGAGCGCGGACGACATGCGTAACGTCGCCGCGTACTACGGGTCGCAGACGACGAAGCTCGGCACCGCACGCGATGCGGCGACCGTGCCGGTCGGCCAGAAGATCTATCGCGGCGGCATCGCGGAGAAGGGCGTACCCGCCTGCGCGAGCTGCCACGGGCCGACGGGGCAGGGGATCCCGGTCCAGTACCCGCGTCTGTCGGGGCAATGGGCCGATTACACGGTCGCGCAGTTGACCGCGTTCCAGCAGGGTGCCGGCGCGCGCAACAACAACGAGGCGATGCATCAGATCGCGACGCGGCTGTCGGACAACGAGATCAAGGCCGTCGCGGATTACATCGCGGGCCTGCGTTGAGCGGTCAGCCGCGAACGGAATGACCGGTCGCCCGAAGGGCGGCCGGAGTCAGAACAAGAAAAGGGTGGGGCGCCGCGCTAGTGCGGCCGCCTTGCCCTTTTTTGTTGTCAGTCGGAGTTTGAATGAGCGTTACCACGTCGGGGTTGCAGTCGAAGTCGGGTCAGGGTGCGTCGAAGCGCGCGGTCGAGCTGTTGAGCTCGATGCGCTTCGCGATCGCGCTGCTGGTGGTGCTGTCGATTGCGAGCATCATCGGCACGGTCCTGACCCAGGACGATCCGTATCCGAATTACGTGAACCAGTTCGGGCCGTTCTGGGCGGACATCTTCCGCTCGCTCGGCCTGTACAACGTGTACAGCGCGTGGTGGTTCATGCTGATCCTGATCTTCCTCGTCACGTCGATCTCGCTGTGCGTGATCCGCAACGCACCGAAGATGCTCGCCGATGCGAAGAGCTGGAAGGACAAGGTTCGCGAAGGCAGCCTGCGGGCTTTCCACCACAAGGCCGAGTACACGGCTTCCGGCACGCGCGCGACCGTCACGGCGACGCTCGCCACGTTCGTCACCAAGGCCGGCTACAAGCACGTCGTGCGTGAAAACGACGGCGCGACGCTGATCTCCGCGAAGCGCGGCGCGATGACCAAGTGGGGCTACATCTCCGCGCACCTCGCGATCGTCGTGATCTGTATCGGCGGCCTGCTCGACAGCAACCTGCCGATCAAATTCCAGATGTGGATGTTCGGCAAGAGCCCGGTCAATACGAGCGCGACGATCAGCGAGATCTCGCCCGACCATCGCCTGTCCGCGTCGAACCCGACGTTCCGCGGCTATGCGTGGGTGCCCGAGGGCCAGTTCGTGTCGACCGCGATCCTGAACCAGCCGAGCGGCTCGCTGATCCAGGACCTGCCGTTCTCGATCCAGCTCAACAAGTTCATCGTCGACTACTACACGACGGGCATGCCGAAGCTGTTCGCGAGCGACATCGTCGTGATCGATCGCGAGACCGGCCAGAAGATCCCGGCGCGTGTCGAGGTCAACAAGCCGTTCACGTACAAGGGCGTGTCGATCTACCAGTCGAGCTTCCAGGACGGCGGCTCGCAGATGCAGATGACGGCCTACCCGATGACGGGCGGCAACGCGAAGACCTTCCCCGTGCAGGGCACGATCGGCAGTTCGGCGCCGCTGCAGATGCCGGGCAACGACGGTGACACGATCGAGTTCTCCGATTTCCGCGCGATCAACGTCGAGAACATGGCCGACGCGAACGGCAAGCCGGACGTGCGTGGTGTGGCGACGACGAACTCGCTGAAGGAAGCGTTCGACGAACGGCTCGGCTCCGGCGCGAAGACGTCGAAGCCGACGCAGCTCCACAACATCGGCCCGTCCGTGCAGTACAAGATCCGCGGCAAGGACGGTCAGGCGCGCGAATTCAACAACTACATGCTGCCCGTCGACATGAACGGCGAGCGCGTGTTTCTCGCCGGCGTGCGTGCGAGCCCGAACGACCCGTTCCGCTACATGCGGATTCCGGCCGACAGCCAGGATTCGATCGGCGAATGGATGCACCTGCGCGCCGCGCTCGAGGATCCGTCGGTGCGCGCCGAAGCCGCCTCGCGCTTCGCGCAGCGTTCGCTGCCGGGCACTGACGCATCGCTGCGCAGCCGCCTGCAGGACAGTGCATTGAAGGTGTTGACCCTTTTTGCGGCGAGCGACGACAGCATCGGCCGCGGTGCCGACGGCCAGCCGATCGGCGGCTTCCAGGCCGTGGCGACGTTCATCGACCGCTCGGTGCCCAAGGCCGAGCAGGAGAAGGCCGCGAGCCTGCTGCTGCGGATGCTCGAAGGCTCGATGTGGGAGGTCTGGCAGATCGCGCGCGAGCGCGCCGGCGAGCCGGCCGCCCAGCAGGGCACCGACACGATCCGCTTCGTGCAGAACGCGATCAATGCGCTATCCGACAGCTTTTTGTATGGATCGCCCGTCTATTTGCAGCTTGACTCATTCAAGCAGGTGCAAGCTTCGGTATTTCAGTTGACGCGCGCACCCGGCAAGAATCTGGTGTATCTTGGCAGCCTGCTGCTGGTCGCCGGCATCTTCTCGATGTTCTACGTGCGCGAGCGGCGCCTCTGGTTCTGGCTGAAGGACGCCGGTTCGGGCGTCGATGTGGTGATGGCAATGTCCACGGCCCGCAAGACCTTCGATTTCGAGAAAGAATACGTGCAGACGCGCGACGCGGCCGGTGCCGCCCTGCGCGCAGCACCTCGCGATGCCGCACCGGCCGGTGCAGCATCGACGGCCCGTCCGCCTGCCGGCGGCGGTTCCGATTCCGAGAATTCCACCCGGTAACATCATGGATCTCACGCAAGTTTCCTCTTCCCATCGGGCGTCGGCCCAGGTTCCGGTTACGGCGCCGCTGTTCGACGAACGTCCGTTTCTCGCGCGGCTGTCGTTGCTCGACTGGCTGTTCGCACTGGCGCTCGTGGCGGGCGCGGGCTATGCGCTCGTGCACTACAACGCGCACATGGATTACTACGACAAGGCGGTGATGATCGGCACCGTGCCGGCGCTCATCACGCTCGGCTGGCGCTGGAAGCCCGCGCGGCTGATGATGGCGTCGATCGCCGTGCTGGCGCTGCTGTCGATCCAGATCTACCAGGGCGATCTCGCGCGGGCCGATTCGGCGTTCTTCCTCAAGTACTTCCTGTCGAGCCAGTCGGCGATCCTGTGGATGAGCGCGCTGTTCGTGCTCGCGACGATCTTCTACTGGATCGGCTTGCTCGCGCGCTCGGAATCGGGCTCCGCGATCGGCCAGAAGCTCACGTGGGTCGCCGTGCTGATGGGCTTCACCGGCCTGATGGTGCGCTGGTACGAGTCCTACCTGATCGGCGCGGACGTCGGGCACATTCCGGTGTCGAACCTGTATGAAGTGTTCGTGCTGTTCAGCCTGATCACCGCGCTGCTGTATCTGTATTACGAAGGCCATTACGGTACGCGTTCGCTCGGCGCGTTCGTGCTGCTGGTGATCAGCGCGGCGGTGGGCTTCCTGATGTGGTACTCGGTCGCGCGCGATGCACAGCAGATCCAGCCGCTCGTGCCGGCGCTGCAGAGCTGGTGGATGAAGATCCACGTGCCGGCGAACTTCATCGGCTACGGCAGCTTCGCGCTGTCGGCGATGGTGTCGGTCGCGTACCTGATGAAAGAGCGCGGCGTGCTCGCTGATCGCCTGCCGACGCTCGAAGTGCTCGACGACGTGATGTACAAGTCGATCGCGGTCGGTTTCGCGTTCTTCACGATCGCGACGATCCTCGGCGCGCTGTGGGCGGCCGAGGCATGGGGCGGCTACTGGAGCTGGGACCCGAAGGAAACCTGGGCGCTGATCGTGTGGCTCAACTACGCGGCGTGGCTGCACATGCGCCTGATGAAGGGCCTGCGCGGCACGGTGGCCGCATGGTGGGCGCTCACGGGTCTGCTTGTGACGACCTTCGCGTTCCTCGGTGTCAACATGTTCCTGTCCGGGCTGCACAGCTACGGCAAGCTGTAAGATTTCCGCTGCTCGTCCGACTATGAGACCGCCGGTGCACTGTGTGCCCGGCGGTTTTCTTTTGGAACGGGCGGGCGGTCCGGGCGTCGAACGGCGCAAGACGGGTCGGGTCGAACGCTCATGAAGCTGCGCGCGGCGCAGGCAGGAGGAGCAGCACGATGTGGATCAAACGCCCTTTGCTAAACGTACTGACCGGCGGCGATATTGCGCCAGGCGAAATTACGCCGCGCACGGTCTTCGAGAACCGGCGGCGTGTGTTACAGGCGGCCGGCGTCGCGGCGGCGGGCGGGCTGCTCGGCGGCAGCGGTGCAGCATTTGCCGCCTATGCGTCACCCGACGCGCGGGCCGCGAAGCTCGCGGCGAAAACGAACCCGAAATTCGTCGCGGCCGACAAGGTGACGCCGTTCAAGGACATCACGTCCTACAACAACTTCTACGAATTCGGCACCGACAAGAGTGACCCCGCGCAGAACGCAGGCACGCTGCGGCCGCGCCCGTGGCGCGTGAGCGTCGAGGGCGAGGTGCTGCATCCGAAGGTGTTCGATCTCGACGAACTGCTGAAGCTCGCGCCGCTCGAGGAGCGCGTGTACCGGTTGCGCTGCGTCGAGGGATGGTCGATGGTGATCCCTTGGATCGGCGTGCCGCTGTCCGAGCTGATCAAGCGGGTGCAGCCGACCGGCAACGCGAAATACGTGCAGTTCATCACGCTGGCCGATCCGTCGCAGATGCCCGGCTTGTCGACACCCGTGCTCGACTGGCCGTACTCGGAAGGGCTGAGGATGGACGAGGCGATGAATCCGCTGACACTGCTGACGATGGGCGTCTACGGGCAGGTGCTGCCGAACCAGAACGGCGCGCCGGTGCGTATCGTCGTGCCGTGGAAGTACGGCTTCAAGAGCGCGAAGTCGCTCGTGAAGATTCGCTTCGTCGACAAGCAGCCGAAGACGAGCTGGAACACGTACGCATCGAACGAGTACGGCTTTTATTCGAACGTGAACCCGAACGTTGATCATCCGCGCTGGAGCCAGGCGACCGAGCGGCGCATCGGCGAGGACGGCTTTTTCACGCCGAAGCGCAAGACGCTGATGTTCAACGGCTACGGCGATCTCGTCGCGTCGATGTATCAGGGCATGGACCTGAAGAAGAATTTCTGAGGGCGACGGTGAGAAACGACATGCCTCCTTCGACGCTGACACCCGCGCCTGCAACGGGCACTGGCCCGGCTGCACGCACCGCGCGGGCCGGCGCGGTTCGCCCTGCCGCGCCGCGCTGGCTCGCGCCGGCCAAGGTGCTGGTATTCGCCGCAGGCCTTTATCCGCTCACGCGTCTCATGCTGTTCGGCCTGACCGACCGGCTCGGCGCAAATCCGATCGAGTTCATCACGCGCTCGACGGGCCTCTGGACGCTCGTGATGCTGTGCGTGACGCTTGCCGTCACGCCGCTTAGGCGCATGACGGGGTTCGCCACGCTGCTGCGCTTTCGCCGCATGATCGGGCTGTTCGCGTTCTTCTACGCGACGCTGCACTTCACGACCTACCTGTGGTTCGACAAGTGGTTCGACGTCGTCGCGATCCTGAAGGACGTCGGCAAGCGCCCGTTCATCACGGTCGGTTTCGCCGCGTTCGTGCTGCTGATTCCGCTCGCGGCAACGTCGCCGCGCGCGATGGTGCGCCGGCTCGGCCGCCACTGGGCGACGCTGCACAGCGCGATCTACGCGATCGCACTGTTCGGCGTGCTGCACTTCTGGTGGATGCGGGCCGGCAAGCACAATCTCGCGCAGCCGAGGCTTTATGCGGCAATCGTCGCCGCGCTGCTCGGCTGGCGGCTGGTTGCATGGGGATGGCGGCGCGTGCGCGTGTGACGGCGCAGCCAAATAAACAAAAGGCGATGACCGGGAAGTCATCGCCTTGTTTCGCGAGCCCGTGCCGGGGCGGCGCGTCGTTACTTCGCGACGGCCGGGCTCGACGCCGGTGCGGGCGTGGCGGATGCCCCGCTCGACAATTCGGGCGACAGCATGAGCGGCGTGCCGGACGAATCGGGCACACTGTCGGACGACGCGTTTTCATCGGTCGGCGTCACGTCCGACGGCGGCGTGTCCTGCTGCTGGAGTGGCTTGGGCAACGGAGGCACGGTGGGCAGATAGAGCGCGCCGCTTTGACCGCAGCCGGCAAGAATCGCCAAAGCCGCTACAATCGCGCTCATCCGGAAAACGACTCGCATGATCGTCCCTGAACAATTGAACCGATAGAGTTTAGCATGTCCGATACCGAATACCTGACCCGTGCCGAGGCCGTGCTGGTGGCCGTCGAGCGTACCGTCGACGACGCCAACGACGGCGATCACGACATCGATCTGGAGCGCAACGGCAGCGTCCTGACGCTGACGTTCGAGAACGGCTCGAAGATCATCGTCAACCTGCAGCCGCCGATGAAGGAAGTGTGGATCGCCGCGAAGGCGGGCGGTTTCCACTACCGATTCATCGACGGTGCATGGCGCGATACGCGCACCGGCACCGAGTTTTTCTCGGCGCTCACCGAATACGCGACGCAGCAGGCCGGCCTGCCGATCACGTTCAGCGCGTGACGATCGGGGCCCGGCCCCGACGCGTGATCCAAAGAAAAAGCGCCCCAGCGGGGCGCTTTTTTCGTGTCCGGGGCGATGGTCAGTGCGCCTGGAACAGGTTCATGATGTCCTGCTTTTCCTGCTCGTCGACGTGTGGCACGGTTGCGTCGACGTTCTGCGCGGCCGGCGCCTGCGGCACGCCGACCGTCGACACGAAGCCGTGACCCGGCGCGAACTCGGTGAAGTACAGCTCGCCGCCGAGTGATTCGACGCCGTCCGGCACTGTCGGCTTGAACTCCGGCACGCCCTTCAGCGCGGCGCCCATGTAGTCGATCCAGACGGGCAGCGACAGGCCGCCGCCCGTTTCCCGATCGCCGAGGCTGCGCGGATTGTCGTAGCCGATCCACGCGATCGCGGCGAGCGTGTGCTGGTAGCCGGCGAACCATGCGTCGTGCGAGTCGTTCGTCGTGCCGGTCTTGCCCGCAAGGTCGGTGCGCTTCAGCACGTTGGTCCGTGCGCCCGTGCCGCGCTGCGCGACGCTCTGCAGCAGGCTGTTCATCACGTACGCGTTGCGCGCGTCGATGGCGCGCGGCGCATTCTGTTCGGCGACGAGCGGCTGCGCGCGCACGACGATCGCGCCGTTCGGATCGGTGACTTCCGCGATCAGGTACGGATTGACGCGGTAGCCGCCGTTCGCGAATACCGAGTACGCGCCCGCCATCTGCAGCGGCGTGACCTGGCCCGCGCCGAGTGCCATCGGCAGGTAGGCAGGATGGCGTTCGGCGTCGAAACCGAAGCGCGTGATGTACTGCTGCGCGTACTTCGTGCCGATGTGGTTCAGGATCCGGATCGACACGAGGTTGCGCGAACGCTGCAGCGCGGTGCGCATCGACATCGGGCCTTCAAAGCCGCCACCGTAGTTCTTCGGCTCCCACGGCTGGCCGCCCGTTTCGGCCGCGCTGAAATACAGCGGGCCGTCGTTGATCACGGTTGCCGGCCCGAGGCCCTTGTCGAGCGACGCCGAATAGATGAACGGCTTGAACGACGAGCCCGGCTGCCGCCACGCCTGCGTGACGTGGTTGAACTTGTTCTTGTTGTAGTCGAAGCCGCCAACGAGCGAGCGGATCGCGCCGTCCTGCGGAATGATCGAGAGGAACGCCCCCTCGACCTGCGGCAACTGCGTGATCGACCATTTGCCGGTGTCGTTCTTCACGACGCGGACGATCGCGCCCGGGCGGATGCGGCGATTCGGCTGCGCATTGGCCGACAGTGCGCCCGACGCGAAGCGCAGGTTGTCGCCTTCGATCGTCGCATTGCTGCCGTCGATGAACGCAACCGTGATCTGGCGCGGGTTTGCGGCCGTGACGACCGCGGCAATCAGCTCGCCGTTGTCGGGGTGTTCGAGCAGCGCATCGTCGATCGCCTGTTCGCGGTCGTCGGCACCGGCCGGCAGCTCGATGAAGCCTTCCGGCCCCCGATAGCCGTGCCGGCGTTCGTAATCCATGATGCCCTTGCGCAGCGCGGTATACGCGACCTGCTGGTCCGCGGAGTCGATCGTCGTGACGACGTTGAAGCCGCGCGTGTAGGTTTCCTCACGGTACTGCGCGTACATCATTTGTCGGACCATTTCCGCGACGTACTCGGCGTGCACGCTGAAATCGCGGCCCGGACCCTTGACGACGAGCGGCTGTGCGACGGCCTCGTCGTATTGCTCGCGCGAGATGAAGTTCAGCTCGAGCATCCGTTGCAGGATGTATTCCTGGCGCACCTTCGCGCGCTTCGGATTCACGACCGGGTTGTACGCGGACGGCGCCTTCGGCAGCCCGGCGAGCATCGCCGCTTCGGAGAGCGTGATGTCCTTGAGGTCCTTGCCGAAGTAGACCCGCGCGGCGCTCGCGAAGCCGTACGCGCGCTGGCCGAGATAGATCTGATTCATGTAGACCTCGAGAATCTGATCCTTCGTCAGCGCACGCTCGATCCGGTACGCGAGCAGCATCTCGTAGATCTTGCGCGTGTAGGTCTTCTCGCTCGACAGGAAGAAGTTGCGCGCGACCTGCATCGTGATCGTGCTCGCGCCCTGCGACGCATGGCCGTTCGTCAGCGCGACGAAGCCGGCGCGGACGATGCCGGTGAGGTCGACCCCGCCGTGATCGTAGAACCGCGCGTCCTCGATCGCGAGGATCGCCTTCTTCAGCGAGTCGGGCACGTCCTTGAAATGGACGACGTCGCGGCGCTCTTCGCCGAATTCACCGATCAGCACGTGATCGGACGTATAGATGCGCAGCGGCACCTTCGGGCGATAGTCGGTCAGCGCGTCGAGCGACGGCATGTTCGGCCACGCGACGACGAGCGCGTAGCCGAGCACGAGGCCGCCGGCCACGACGAGCGCCACGCACATCGTGGCGAATCCGAGCAGGACTTTTTGCCACCAGGGCCGCTTCTTCGGCTCCGGGGCAGGAGGCGGGGACGTAGGAGTCGTGGATTGCATAGGCATACCGGAAAACAGTCCCGCGATTATAGCTGCCCGGTAAGACCGGTCCTGACGCGGGAGCCGCCCGCCGTGAAGCAGTGGGCCGGCGTACCTCCAGCATAGCCCGCGCACGGCCGCCGCGAGCGGATGCTGGCCGTTAGGCCGACTGTCGGCAATACGCGCGGCTTTGCAGAATCAGTCTCGGAAACGCGGCGTGGGCCGCGACGATATCGGGAGGCTGGGATGGCGGGACGATGGGGAGCGCGGTTTGCGCAAGGCGGGTACCGGTCGACGGGAATCGACGTCGGTGCGGACGAGGTGAGGGTGGTCGTGCTGAGCCGGCGCGGCCGGAGCGCCGAGGTGTGCGTCGAGGGGCTGGAGCGGGAACCGGTCGGGTTGGCGGGCGGGCCGGAGGATGCGCGTTGGGCGGCGGTCGCGCGTGCGCTGGCCGCGGCCGTGTCGAGGCTGTCGGCGGCCGACGTGCGGTGCGACGCGCGCGGCGTGATGGCGTTGCCCGATGACGAGATGCGCACCGCGACGCTGGACCTGGCCGGGCGGGCCGACATCGAGGACGCCGCGCGGCAGGCGGCCGAACGCATCTCGGGGCTGGCGCCGGACAGTCTCGCGTTCGACTGGCGGCAGGATGGCCGCGCGGCGTCAGGCGAGATCGAGGTGGCCGCGGCTCCGCTGGCGCTGCTCGAACGGCGAGTCGACGTGGCCGCCCAGGCCGGTGTCGATCTGACGGTGGTCGACGGCGAATCGGCTGCAGCGCTGCGTGCGTTGCGCTATGCCGCGCAATTCGAACTCGACACGCAGGAGGGCCCCTACGCGGCGCTCTGGTTCCATGACTCTGGCGTGCACGGCTGGCGAATCGACGGCCCGTTGGCCGCACCGGTGCTGACGCTGTCCGGCGCCGAGCCGGGAGCGTTTTCCGATGCATTGCGCCGGAGCGCGCTCGGGGCCGTGTGTTGCGTCCTCGTGGCCGGCGACGAGCGGTGTATCGCCCGCTTCGATACGTCCGTCGCCGAGATTGGCGATCTGGTCGGCGCGGTTGCGGTGTCGTTCGACTGCACGGGCTGGAGCGGGCAACCGAGCCTGCCCGCCGGCATGCCGGGCGGCCCGGCATGGGCTGTCGCATTCGGGCTGGCCTTGCGCGGGGTGTGGGAATGACGGCCTGTCGTATAGAGCTGCGCGGCTTCAACCTGTTGCCGTACCGGGAGCGGCTGGCGCAGGCGCTGCGACGTCGCCGGATCGCGCAGTGCGGTGCGGCGATTCTGTTCGGTGTGCTCGGCGCAGGCCTGTGGACGGGCGTCGCCACCGGGGCGCGGTGGCGTGTGGATGCGGAGCGCGCAATAGTGGAGGCGCGGCTGCGACAGTTGCAGCCGCAGGTCGGCGCCGCGACGCGAGCCGCCAATGCAGCGGCCGTCGTCGCGCAGCGTGACGCGCAGGCGGCCGTGAGTGCGTTGCCTTACCGGCACGTCGCAGCGCTGCTGGCGACCCTGGCGCAGGTGCGCGATGGCACCGTTCGGCTCGACGCGCTGCGCACGACATCGGCCGGTGCCGTGCTCGATGCCCGCGCGGCGAGCTATCGGGCGGCCGCGCGATGGCTCGCGGGGATGGCGCGCGAGCAGCGTGGCTGGCGAATCGATATCGATGCGTTGAAGCCGGCCCCGGATGCTCCGGTCTCTACGGGCGGGATGCCGTTCCGGTTCTCGGTCCAGTTGCGCTGGCACGACGCGATGCCGTCCCGGAAAGCGTCGGGAGGTGGCGCATGACGGCGCTCGCGCATCGGCACGCACCGCGTGGCGACGGATGGCGGCGCGGCGTGCGGCGCGTGTCGCCGGCGGCTGCACACATCGCGGGCTGCATGCTCGCGTTCGCGGCCGTGCTGGCTGGCGGCATTCATCTGGCGAATGCCGTCGACTGGAGCGGGCTCGCGCACAGCCGCACATTGCTGGCAGCGGCGCAGCAGCGAGAGGCCGACGCGCAGCGTGTCCTGGCAGCCGCTGCACGGCAGCGCGACGGGCATCCGGCGGCGGCAGCCGGCGACCCCGTGTCGCGTGCGCCGGAATGGGCCGCGTTGATGCTGGAACTGGCTGATCGCGCCGCGTCGAGCGGGCTGCGCGGCGTATCGATCGAGCCGCTGCGCGCCGATGGCGCGATGCCGGACGGCCGGCGCACGGTGCGTATCGTCGCCGATGGCGGGTTTCGTGCGTTGCTGCAGATGGTCGGCTGGCTGGCGCGATTCCCGGTGTTGGCGGTGCCGACCGCGCTGCGTGTCGAACGAGGAAGGGAGGCCGCGCGCGTGGAGATGTCGGTCGACGTGTTTCCGGGATTACCGGCGACAACGTCTAAGGGCGGGGAGACGCCGGTTCTGGCCGACGCGCCCGGCGCCGATCCGTTCGGCGAGGCCGGCTCGTCTGAAGTGCAGGGGGCGGCTGCCCGCCTGGCCGGCACGATCCGCGACGGGCGTGCCGGTCTCGCGCTGTTCGATGACGGTGACGGCGCGTTCACGGCCGTGGTGCCCGGCGAAGCCCTCGGGGCCGCACGGGTGGTGCGAGTCGATCCCGTCGCGGTGATGCTCGCGACGGCGGATGGCGCGTACCGAGTCACCCTGGACGACGGGAGGCGGCCATGACGAAGCATGGATGTCGGGCACTCGCCGTCTGGGCCGGATTGACGGCGGCCGGCGCAAGCGCCTCGTTGCCGCCGCTGCCGGCCGTCTGGCCTGCCGCATCGATGGAGATGCCGGTGCCGGGCCTGCCGTTGCCCCAAGGCACGCTGGACGGTGCGGATCACACCGTCTCGGCGGAGGCCGGCCCGCCGCCGTTCGACCAGGCAGCTCGCACGGGGCTTCAGGTGGAGGCCGCCGCCCCGGCACCCGCGCTGGAGGGGCCGCCGATCCCGTTGGCGCCGCCGGCCCGGATGGGCGACGCCGCGGCACGGCAACCGGGCGATGCGGACGACGCACGGCGGATCTCGCTGAATCTGCAGGGAGCAGGGCTCGCCGCCGCGTTCGACGCGTTCGCGCGGTTCACCGGACTCAACATCGTTGTCGGCGAGCAGGTGCGCGGCACCGTCACGTTACGTCTGAACAATGTCCGCTGGCGCGATGCCTTCGATACGCTGCTCGACACGCACGGGCTCGCGATGTCCCGGCGGGGTAACGTGATATGGGTCACGCCGGCGTCCGAGCTGGCCGCGCGCGAACGCGAGCGCTTCGAAATGCACGCGCGGGCCGCCGATCTGGAGCCGCTTGCGAGCCGGACGTTCGCACTGCACTACCCGCGCGCGCAGGACGTGCAACGGTTGCTGGCCGGCGCGACCGGCCAGCGCCTGCTGTCGAAGCGCGGCGCCGCGGCCGCGGATCCGCGCACGAACCTGCTGTTCGTCACCGATCTCGCGCCGCGTCTCGACCAGATCGCGAGCCTGATCGATGCGATCGACCGGCCGTCGCGGCAGGTCCGGATCGAGGCCCGCATCGTCGAGGGCGAGCAGGGTTTTTCGCGCAATCTCGGCGCACGCGTCGCGCTGCGGGCACAGGCGCGGCCGCCTGCGGGCGAGAGCGCCACGTTCGCGGCCGGCGCGCGCAACGCGCTCGACCTTGCTGCGCGGCCGCTCGGCGGCTTCGAGGCGGCGACTGCCGGCTTCACGCTGTTTGCCGCGCCGCTCAGCCGTGTGCTCGACGTCGAACTGAGCGCGCTCGAGGCGCAAGGGCGGGGCCAGATCGTTTCGAGTCCGCGCGTGGTGACCGCAGATCGCGTCAAGGCCATCGTCGAACAGGGGTCGGAGCTGCCGTACCAGGCGAAGGTCGGCAATGGCGTGAGCGGCGTGCAGTTCCGCCGTGCGACGCTCAAGCTCGAGGTCGAGCCGCAGATCACGCCGGACGGGCGCGTCGTGCTCGACCTGGACGTGACGAAGGACAGCATCGGCGAGCCGACGGCGGCCGGCCCGGCGATTCATACGAAGCACGTACAGACGCGCGTCGAGGTCGAGAACGGCGGGACGGTCGCGATCGGCGGGATCTATGAGCAACTGAACCGGAACGATGTGACGCGCGTGCCGCTCTTGGGCAAAATACCGATTCTGGGCGCGCTTTTCCGGCACCGCGCGCAACGCGACCAGCGCAGCGAACTGGTCGTCTTCATCACGCCGACCGTCGTCGATGCGCGCTGCGATGCACGCGGCGCGAGCAGTGCGGAAGCCGAAAAAACGGGGCCGGAAGCCGCCGGCGCAGGCTCGACAAGGCAGCCGCTTTGCCAGTAAGCTGCGCCACACCAGCAAGATTCAAGCAGAGGAAGCCGTTGCAAGCGCGGGACCCACATGCAAACGTATTTTTCGTCGGCCTTATGGGAGCGGGTAAGACCACCGTGGGCCGTGCAGTCGCGCGTCGTCTCGACAGGACGTTCTTCGACTCCGACCACGAAATCGAAGCCCGCACGGGCGCGCGCATTCCGGTGATCTTCGAGATGGAAGGCGAGGCCGGGTTTCGCGATCGTGAAACGCAGGTGATCGCCGATCTCACGCAGCGCGAGAACATCGTGCTCGCGACGGGCGGCGGCGCGGTGCTCCGCCAGGAAAATCGCGACTGCCTGAAAAGCAGCGGCATCGTCATCTACCTGCGCGCCAACCCGCACGATCTGTGGCTGCGCACGCGCAAGGACAAGAACCGCCCGCTGCTGCAGACCGAGGATCCGAAGGGGCGTCTCGAAGCGCTGTACGAAGCGCGCGACCCGTTGTACCGCGAATGCGCGGATTTCGTCATCGAGACCGGCCGCCCGTCGGTCAATGGTCTCGTCAACATGGTGCTGATGCAACTCGAACTGGCGGGCGTCATCGCCAAGCCGCTACAAGCATGATTACTGTCAACGTCGACCTGGGCGATCGCGCCTATCCGATTCACATTGGCGCCGGCCTGATCGGCCGCGCCGAGCTGTTCGCGCCTCACATCAAGGGGTCGTCCGTCACGATCGTCACTAACACGACGGTCGATCCGCTCTACGGCGACGCGCTGCGCGCGACGCTCGCGCCGCTCGGCAAGCGCGTATCGACGGTCGTGCTGCCGGATGGCGAGGCGTACAAGAACTGGGAAACGCTGAACCTGATCTTCGATGGCCTGCTGACCGAGCGCGCCGACCGCAAGACGACGCTCGTCGCGCTCGGCGGCGGCGTGATCGGCGACATGACGGGCTTTGCGGCCGCATGTTACATGCGCGGCGTGCCGTTCATCCAGGTGCCGACCACGTTGCTGTCGCAGGTCGACTCGTCGGTCGGCGGCAAGACGGGCATCAACCACCCGCTCGGCAAGAACATGATCGGCGCGTTCTACCAGCCGCAGGCCGTGATCGCGGACATCGGCGCGCTGACGACCCTGCCTGACCGGGAACTGGCGGCAGGCGTCGCCGAGATCATCAAGACCGGCGTGATCGTCGATGCGGAATTCTTCGACTGGATCGAGGCGAACGTCGGCGCGCTGAACCGTCGCGACCCGGTTGCGCTCACGCACGCGGTGAAGCGCTCGTGCGAGATCAAGGCGAGCGTGGTGGCGGCCGACGAACGCGAAGGCGGCCTGCGCGCGATCCTGAACTTCGGCCACACATTCGGTCATGCGATCGAGGCCGGGCTCGGTTATGGCGAGTGGCTGCACGGCGAGGCGGTCGGCTGCGGGATGGTGATGGCGGGCGACCTGTCGGTGCGGCTCGGCCTGCTCGACGAAGCGTCGCGCCAGCGCCTCGATGCAGTGATTTCGGCCGCGCACCTGCCGACCCGCGGGCCCGCGCTCGGCGACGCGCGCTACATGGACCTGATGCGTGTCGACAAGAAGGCGGAGGCGGGCGAGATCAAGTTCATCCTGCTGAAGCGATTCGGCGATACCTTGATCACGCAGGCGCCCGACGAAGCCGTGTTCGCTACACTGGCACAGACAACCCGCTAACGGCGGCCCGGATGCCCCGGCGCCCCTGACATGGAGGAGACGTGAGCGAGACATCCAGCAGCACACTGCCCGAAGCCGGCCGCGTATCCGCTGCGCCGGTGGCCGAGCCGCCGACACTGGCGGCGCTGGAAGCCCATCTCGCTCCGTATGCCGCACACGCGTCGCAGTCGCGCGGCCGCCGCCATCCGGAAACACCGCCGGCGGCGCGCACCGAATTCCAGCGCGACCGCGACCGCATCGTCCATTCGACCGCATTTCGCCGGCTCGAATACAAGACGCAAGTGTTCGTCAATCATGAAGGCGACCTGTTCCGCACGCGTCTCACGCACAGCCTCGAAGTCGCGCAGATCGCACGCTCGGTCGCGCGCAACCTGCGCCTGAACGAGGATCTCGTCGAGGCGATCTCGCTCGCGCACGATCTCGGCCATACGCCGTTCGGCCATGCCGGGCAGGACGCGCTGAATGCCTGCATGCGCGAGCATGGCGGCTTCGAGCACAACCTGCAGAGCCTGGCGGTCGTCGACGAGCTCGAGGAGCACTACGGCGCGTTCAACGGGCTGAACCTGTGCTTCGAGACACGCGAAGGCATCCTGAAGCACTGCTCGCGCGAGAATGCGCGCAAGCTCGGCGCGCTTGGCGAGCGCTTCCTGCAGGGCCGCCAGCCGTCGCTCGAAGCGCAGCTTGCAAACATCGCGGACGAGATCGCGTACAACAACCACGACGTCGACGACGGCCTGCGTTCCGGCCTGATCACGATCGAACAGCTCGCGGAAGTCGAGCTGTGGCAGCGCCACTACGAGGCCGCGCTCGCCGAATTCCCGCAACTCGACGGCCGCCGTCTCGTGCACGAGACGGTGCGCCGCATCATCAACACGCTGATCGTCGACCTGATCGACGAGACGACGCGCAATCTCGCGCGCGTCGCGCCCGCGTCGCTCGACGACGTGCGCGCCGCGCCGCCGCTCGTGTCGCACAGCGAATCTGTTGCCGCCCAGGCGGCCGCCCTCAAGCGTTTCCTCTTCAAGAACCTCTATCGCCACTACAAGGTGATGCGCATGGCGAGCAAGGCGCAGCGTGTCGTCACCGGGCTCTTCGATGCGTTCATCGACGATCCGCGCCTGCTGCCGCCGCCGTACCAGTCCGACGACGCCGCGCAGCAGCCGCGCCTCGTCGCGCACTACATCGCCGGCATGACCGACCGCTTCGCGCTGAAGGAGTATCAGCGCCTGTTCGTCATCAGCGACAACTGACTGTCACAAACGATCACTAGACTTCGCCGGTTCAATGGCGACGGGAATGTTGCACACGCTGTTGGTAACGTTTTCATAGGAGAGAGGTCGATGAAGAAGAAGCCTGCGGGGACCATGGTGCGTTCGATCGCGCTCGGCGGCGCGCTGTTGTTCGGCGTGCAGCACGCGGCGCTCGCCGCGACGGAAATTCAGTTCTGGCATGCGATGGAGTCCGCGCTCGGCGAGCGGGTTAACGCGATCGCCGACCAGTTCAATGCGTCGCAGAGCGACTACAAGATCGTGCCGGTCTTCAAGGGCACTTACGACCAGGCGCTCGCGGCGGGCATCGCCGCGTATCGCAGCGGCAACGCGCCGGCGATCCTCCAGGTGTACGAAGTCGGCACGGCCACGATGATTCAGGCGAAGAAGGCCGTCGTGCCCGTCTACGACGTGTTCAAGCAGGCCGGCGTGCCGCTCGACGAGAAGGCGTTCGTGCCGACCATCTCGAGCTACTACAGCGACGCGAAGACGGGCCATCTCGTGTCGATGCCGTTCAACAGTTCGACGCCGGTGCTGTACTACAACAAGGACGCGTTCAAGAAGGCCGGGCTCGATCCGAACCAGCCGCCGAAGACGTGGGCCGACGTGCAGGCCGATGCCGAGAAGCTGCGCAAGTCGGGGATGGCATGCGGCTTCACGACCGGCTGGCAGGGCTGGATCCAGCTCGAGAACTACAGCGCCTGGCACGGGCTGCCGTTCGCGAGCCGCAACAACGGCTTCGACGGTACGGATGCGGTGCTCGAATTCAACAAGCCGCAGCAGATCGCGCACATCTCGTTCCTGCAGCAGATGGCGAAGGACGGCACGTTCACGTACGCGGGGCGCAAGGATGAAGCGTCGGCGAAGTTCTACAGCGGCGACTGCGGGATCATGACGACGTCGTCGGGCGCGCTCGCGAACGTGCAGAAGTTCGCGAAGTTCAGCTATGGCACGGGCATGATGCCGTACGACGCGAACGTGAAGGGCGCGCCGCAGAACGCGATCATCGGCGGCGCGAGCCTGTGGGTGCTGGCCGGCAAGGATCCGGCGACCTACAAGGGCGTCGCGAAATTCCTCGCGTACCTGGCCTCGCCGGCCGTTGCCGCGAAGTGGCACCAGGACACGGGCTACCTGCCGGTTACTACTGCCGCATACGACCTCACGCGCCAACAGGGCTTCTATGCGAAGAACCCGAGCGCCGAAACCGCGATCAAGCAGATGCTGAACAAGCCGCCGCTGCCGTACACGAAGGGGCTGCGCCTGGGCAACATGCCGCAGATCCGCACGGTGGTCGACGAGGAGTTCGAACAGGTCTGGGCGCAGAAGAAGTCGCCGAAGGACGCGCTCGATTCCGCGGCTTCGCGCGGCGACGAACTGCTGCGCCGCTTCGAAAAGTCGGGCGGCTGATCCCGCATCGCTTCGCGCCGCCGGTCGCGCCGCGCTCGTGCGCGTGCCGGCCGGCGGCGCGGTTTCCTTTCCGTTGCGCCTGACCGGATATCCGCGATGCAATCCCGTTCCCGTTTCGGTACGAGCCTAGTGCCGTACCTGCTGATTGCGCCGCAGCTCGCGATCACCGCCGTGTTCTTCCTGTGGCCGGCCGGCGTCGCGCTGTGGCAGTCGACCCAGATGCAGGACGCGTTCGGCACGTCGAGCGAATTCGTCGGCTTCGCGAACTTCACGCACCTGTTCGCCGATCCGCTGTATCTCGATTCGTTTCGCACGACACTCGTGTTCAGTTCGCTCGTCACGGTGAGCGGGCTCGTCGTGTCGCTGGTTCTCGCCGCGTGCGCCGATCGCGTGATCCGCGGCGCGCGTGTGTACCGCACGCTGCTGATCTGGCCGTACGCGGTCGCCCCGACGATCGCCGCCGTGCTGTGGGCGTTCCTGTTCAATCCGAGTATCGGCCTGATTACCTATGCGCTCGCGAAGAGCGGCATCGTGTGGAACCACGCGCTGAACGGCGGCCAGGCGATGTTCCTCGTCGTGCTGGCATCGGTGTGGAAGCAGGTGAGCTACAACTTCCTGTTCTTCTACGCGGGCCTGCAGGCGATCCCGCGCTCGCTGATCGAGGCGGCGTCGATCGATGGCGCCGGGCCGGTGCGGCGCTTCTTCAACATCGTGCTGCCGCTGCTGTCGCCCACCAGTTTCTTCCTGCTGGTGGTGAACCTCGTCTACGCGTTCTTCGACACGTTCCCGGTGATCGACGCGGCCACCGGCGGCGGCCCGGCGCAGAGCACGAAGACGCTGATCTACAAGATCTTCGCGGAAGGCTTCCAGGGGCTCGACATCGGCAGCTCGGGCGCGCAGTCGGTCGTGCTGATGATCGTCGTCGTCGGGCTCACGGTGATCCAGTTCCGCTTCGTCGAACGCAGGGTGCAATACGCATGATCGAAAATCGCAAGGGTTTCGACCTGTTCTGCCACGCGGTGCTGATCGCGGGCGTCGTGCTGATCGTGTTTCCCGTCTACGTCGCGTTCTGCGCGGCGACGATGAACGCGCAGGAAGTGTTCACGGTGCCGCTGTCGCTTGTGCCGAGCACGCACCTGTTCGAGAACATCGCGTACATCTGGGGGCACGGCAGCGGCGGCACGACGGCGCCGTTCGGCCGCCTGCTCGTGAACAGTTTCGCGATGGCGCTCGGCATCGCGGTCGGCAAGATCGCGGTGTCGATCCTGTCCGCGTACGCGATCGTCTATTTCCGCTTCCCGTTCCGCAACACCGCGTTCTGGCTGATCTTCGTCACGCTGATGCTGCCGGTCGAGGTGCGGATCTTCCCGACCGTGCAGGTCGTGTCGACGCTGCACCTGACGAACACCTATGCGGGGCTCACGCTGCCGCTGATCGCATCGGCGACCGCGACGTTCCTGTTCCGCCAGTTCTTCATGACGCTGCCCGACGAACTGATGGACGCCGCGCGCATCGACGGCGCGGGGCCGCTGCGGTTCTTCTGGGACGTCGTGCTGCCGCTGTCGAAGACGAGCATCGCGGCGCTGTTCGTGATCACGTTCATCTACGGCTGGAACCAGTATCTGTGGCCGATCCTGATCACGACGGAGGCATCGCTGTCGACGGCGGTGGTGGGCATCAAGACGATGATCGCGAGCGGCGACGCCGCAACCGAATGGCAATACGTGATGGCGGCGACGCTGCTGGGGATGATCCCGCCGCTCGTCGTCGTGCTGGCGATGCAGCGCTGGTTCGTGCGCGGCCTCGTCGATTCCGAGAAATAAATGACGGACGGCAACCGGGAGAAAGACCAAGTATGGCTGCGCTGAGCTTGAAGGGCGTCAGGAAATCCTACGACGGCAAGCAGCACGTGCTGCATGGCATCGACGTGGAGATCGCCGACGGCGAATTCATCGTGCTGGTCGGCCCGTCGGGCTGCGGCAAGTCGACGTTGCTGCGGATGATCGCAGGGCTCGAGACGGTGACGGACGGCGAGATCGCGATCGGCGAGCGCGTCGTCAACACGCTGGAGCCGAAGGATCGCGACATCGCGATGGTGTTCCAGAACTATGCGCTGTATCCGCACATGACGGTTGCGCAGAACATGGGCTATGGGCTGAAGATCCGCGGGATCGAGCGCGCGACGATCGATTCGCGAGTGGCCGCGGCCGCGAAGATCCTCGAACTCGAACCGCTGCTCGCGCGGCGCCCGCGCGAGCTGTCGGGCGGCCAGCGGCAGCGCGTCGCGATGGGGCGCGCGATCGTGCGCGAGCCGTCGGTGTTCCTGTTCGACGAACCGTTGTCGAACCTCGACGCGAAACTGCGCGTGCAGATGCGGCTCGAGATCCAGCGGCTGCATGCGCGGCTCGCGACGACGAGCGTTTACGTGACGCACGACCAGATCGAGGCGATGACGCTCGCGCAGCGCGTGATCGTGATGAACCGCGGCTACGCGGAGCAGATCGGCGCGCCGGTCGACGTGTACGAGAAGCCGGCAACGGTGTTCGTCGCGGGCTTCATCGGCTCGCCGGCGATGAACCTGATGCACGGCCGGCTGTCGGAAGACGGCGCGACCTTCGCGGTCGCGGGCGGCGGCCCCGCGCTGCCGGTTGCCGGCGCGCCCGGGATCGGTGCGGAGATCGCCACCGGGCGCGACTGGGTGCTCGGCGTGCGTCCCGAACACATGACGCCGCAGCCGGGCGTCGCGCAGGCGACGCTGCCGGTCGACTCGTGCGAGCTGCTCGGTGCGGACAATCTCGCGCACGGCCGCTGGGGCAATCACGACGTCGCGGTGCGCCTGCCGCATGCGGACCGTCCCGCGCGCGGCACGGCGCTGGCGGCCGCACTGCCCGCGCACCGGCTGCATTTCTTCGATCCCGAGACCGGCAGGCGTGCCGGCTGAACCTGCTGCACCTGCCGAGAGACCGACGATGACAACCCGTACCGACTGGCCCTATCCGCGCGTCGTCGCCCATCGCGGCGGCGGCACGCTCGCGCCGGAGAACACGCTCGCCGCGCTCGACGAGGGCGCGCGCCGTGGCCACCGGATGGTCGAATTCGACGCGAAGCTGTCGGCCGACGACGTGACGTTCCTGTTGCACGACGACACGGTCGACCGGACGTCGAACGGTCACGGGCCGGCGGCGGGCATGCGGTATGCGGCGCTGGCCGCGCTCGACGCGGGCACGTGGCGCGACGCGCGCTTCGCGGGTGAGCGGATGCCGACGCTCGAGGCGGCGGCGGCGCGCTGCATCGCGCACGGCCTGGCTGCCAACGTCGAGATCAAGCCGTGCCCGGGGCGCGAGCGCGAGACCGGGCAGCGCGTGGCGGCCGACGCGGCCGCGTATTGGCGCGATGCCGCGGTCGCGCCGCTCCTGTCGTCGTTCTCGTTCGACGCGCTGCAACAGGCGCGCGCGACCACGCCGGCGCTGCCGCGCGGGATGCTCTACGAGACCGTTCCGGACGACTGGCATGCGCAGGTCGTCGGCGCGCTCGATTGCGTATCGTTGCATGCCGACCACAAACGGCTCGACGAGCCGCTCGTGCGCGCGATCAAGGCGGCCGGGCTGCGCATCCTGGTGTACACGGTCAACGATCTCGACCGGGCGCGCGAACTCGTGCGCTGGGGTGTCGACGCGGTCTGCACGGACCGGATCGACCTGATCGGCCCCGACGCGCTGAACGATATCGCGTAGCGCGCGGGTCCCGCGCGACCGTGGGTGCGGGAAGACCCTGAGACAAAAAAACGACGCCCCGGCGGGAATTCGCCGGGGCGTTTTGCATCGTGGAGACGTTACGTCTGGAAAAATCCGCTACAAATTGCAGCAGGATTAACCATTCCCCAAATATTCGACTACGCTTAGAAGCGGTAGCCGACGTTCAGGTACGTGACGATCGGGTTCAGCGAGATGTGGGCCTTCGACGTTTCCGTCAGCGTACCGACCGGCGTCCGGCGTGCCGTCGTGAAGGTCGCGGTCACGCTGACCGGGATGTACGACATCGAGAAGCCGGCGAACCAGTGTTTCGTGAAGTTGTACGTGAAGCCGGCGTTGAACACGGGCGCCCACTGGTTGCTGGTCTGCGCACTGGTCGGGCCGCCGAGCACGCCGTTCTCGAACGCGCTGTTCGTGATCTTCGCGCCGGTGAACCAGATATACGTCGCGCCAACGCCGACATACGGACGGAACTTCGCGTTGGCGTCGTTGAAGTAGTACTTGAGGAGGAGCGCGGGGCTCCACTGGTACGCGCGGCCAAGCGTACCAAAATTCGAGAACTGGCCCTTGCCGGTGATGTCGAACTTCGGCGGAATGCCGGCGATGAACTCGGTGGCGATGTGGTCGGTCACGAAGTAACCGGTCGCCAGTGCGAGCGTGTCGGCGTCGCTGATGCCGGCGCCCGTGTTGGGAACCGATTGGTTGATGGGCGTGCCGCCGACGCCGTAGAGGAACAGCGGGTCGCTGCTGTCCTGCGGCGCAAGGTGCAGCCAGCCGGTGCTGACGTAGAAATCACCTGCGGATTGTGCATGTGCCGTACCGCCCGCGAATGTGAATGCGAGCGCTGCGGCCCCCGTAATGGCCAGTTTTCGTTTCATTGTGTCTCCTCCGATCAAAGGCGTGCTCATTATGACGACTGCGTTTAAAACCAAACAAGCTCGTAAGTTAGAGTTTTCTCCCTAGGATTCGTACGACCGTACGCTTTCGCGCCCCGCGGGGACAGGCATTCTACGCAGGTGCGCATTTTCGGACCTCCGGGTATTTCCTAACGCGTTCAAACGGACATTCAGCATGGCACGGTTAGCACGACTCTACGTTCCCGACCAGCCGCAGCACGTGATACTGCGCGGCCTGGATCAGCAACCCGCGTTCGTCGACGACCAGGACTACGAACTCTTCATCGATTGCCTGAAGGCCGCCGCACGCGATCATCACCTGTCGGTGCACGCCTATGTGCTGCTGCCGCGCCAGGTGCAACTGCTCGTGACGCCGAGCGACGAAGCAAGCTTGCCGAAAGCGATGCAGGCTGTCGGCCGCCGCTACGTCGCGCATTTCAACCGGCGCTATTCGCGGCGCGGCACCCTATGGGAAGGCCGCTATCGCGCGACCGTGATCGAAGGCGAGCGCTATTTCCTGCTCGCGAGCCGCGTGGTCGAGATGAGCCCGGTGCGCGCGCAGCTGGTCGCGACGCCAGAGGCCTATCGCTGGTCGAGCTACCGGCACCACGTCGGCCTCACCGTCGACAGCCTGATCACCGACCATCCGCTCTACTGGGCGCTCGGCAATACGCCGTTCGACCGCCAGCGCGCTTACAAGGAGCTGTGCGAGCAGCCGCTCGACGAGCGGCAGGCCGACCAGTTGCAGCAGGCGACGTTGAAGGGCTGGGTGCTCGGCGGCGAGAATTATCGCGAGTGGGCGGCGCGCACGGCGAACCGGCGTGTGTCGCCGCTGCCGCGCGGACGCCCCAGAAAGGTGCGTGAAAATACGCCGCCGATCCAGCAGTAATGCCGGAACGGCGGTTCGGGAGGCGGCGCTGCGGGCGCCGCTTCTTTTTGCACCAAAACGATACGGCCCCAATAAAACAGCACCAGATCGAGGCATCCGTTTAATTGGGGTTCGATCAACTGGTTTTTGTTGCTATTCCTTTGATTCGTCGCGTATATTCCGAATTCCGGTGGCCCGGGCGAAGCATGCCCATCCACTGTCGGCCGCGCCGTCTCCCGTCGGGAGCGGGATCGACGGCAACAAGAAAATGGTTCAACGGCCTCCAGGCCCCCTTTACGACGGTGTCCCCATGAACGACCACCAGCAGCCGCTCGCCGCGGTGCCCGCCGCACAAGGTCTGTATGACCCGCAAAACGAACATGACGCCTGTGGCGTCGGCTTCGTCGCTCACATCAAGGGCAAGAAGAGCCACGAGATCATTCAGCAGGGTCTGAAGATCCTCGAGAACCTCGATCACCGTGGCGCGGTCGGCGCCGATCCGCTGATGGGCGACGGCGCGGGCATCCTGATCCAGATTCCGGACGCGTTCTACCGCGAGGAAATGGCGAAGCAGGGCGTGAACCTGCCGCCGGCCGGCGAATATGGGGTCGGCATGATCTTCCTGCCGAAGGAAAACGCATCGCGTCTCGCGTGCGAGCAGGAGCTCGAGCGCACGGTGAAGGCGGAAGGCCAGGTCGTGCTCGGCTGGCGCGACGTGCCGGTCGACCATGCGATGCCGATTTCGCCGACCGTGAAGGCGAGCGAGCCGCTGATCCGCCAGATCTTCATCGGCCGCGGCAAGGACATCATGGTGACGGACGCGCTCGAGCGGAAGCTGTACGTGATCCGCAAGACAGCGAGCCACCGCATCCAGGCGCTGAAGCTCAAGCACGGCAAGGAATACTTCGTGCCGTCGATGTCGGCGCGCACGATCGTCTACAAGGGGCTGTTGCTCGCGGGCCAGGTCGGCGTGTACTACCGCGACCTGCAAGATGCGCGCGTCGTGTCGGCGCTCGCGCTCGTGCACCAGCGCTTCTCGACCAACACGTTCCCGGCGTGGGAACTGGCTCACCCGTACCGGATGATCGCGCACAACGGCGAGATCAACACCGTGAAGGGCAACGTGAACTGGCTGAACGCGCGTACCGGCGCGATCGCGTCGCACGTGCTCGCCGACGATCTGCCGAAACTGTGGCCGCTGATCTACCCGGGCCAGTCGGATACCGCCTCGTTCGACAACTGTCTCGAACTGCTGGTGATGGCCGGCTACCCGCTCGTGCACGCGGTGATGATGATGATCCCGGAAGCGTGGGAACAGCACACGCTGATGGACGAGAACCGCCGCGCGTTCTACGAATACCACGCCGCGATGATGGAGCCGTGGGACGGCCCGGCGGCGATCGCGTTCACCGACGGTCGCCAGATTGGCGCGACGCTCGACCGTAACGGCCTGCGCCCGGCGCGCTACATCGTGACCGACGACGACCTCGTCATCATGGCGTCGGAAGCCGGCACGCTGCCGATCCCCGAATCGAAGATCGTCAAGAAGTGGCGCCTGCAGCCGGGCAAGATGTTCCTGATCGACATGGAACACGGCCGCATCATCGACGACAAGGAACTGAAGGACAACCTCGCGAACGCGAAGCCGTACAAGAGCTGGATCGACGCCGTGCGCATCAAGCTCGACGAGATCGAGCCGAAGGCCGAGGAAGTCGCGGCCGGCCGTACGCAGGGCGCCGCGCTGCTCGACCGCCAGCAGGCGTTCGGCTATACGCAGGAAGACCTGAAGTTCCTGATGGCGCCGATGGCCCAGCAGGGTGAAGAGGCCGTCGGTTCGATGGGCAACGACTCGCCGCTCGCGGTGATGTCGAACAAGAACAAGACGCTCTATCACTACTTCAAGCAGCTGTTCGCGCAGGTCACGAACCCGCCGATCGACCCGATCCGCGAGAACATGGTGATGTCGCTCGTGTCGTTCATCGGCCCGAAGCCGAACCTGCTCGACACGAACAACATCAACCCGCCGATGCGCCTCGAAGTGTCGCAGCCGGTGCTCGACTTCAAGGACATCGCGAAGATCCGCGCGATCGACCAGTACACGGGCGGCAAGTTCAGCGCATACGAACTGAACATCTGCTACCCGGTCGCCTGGGGCAAGGAAGGCATCGAGGCGCGCCTCGCGTCGCTGTGCGCGGAAGCCGTCGACGCGGTGAAGTCGGGCTACAACATGCTGATCGTGTCGGACCGCAAGACGGACGCCGAGCACGTCGCGATTCCCGCGCTGCTCGCTACGTCGGCGATCCACACGCACCTCGTCCAGCAAGGGCTGCGCACGAGCACGGGCCTCGTCGTCGAGACGGGCTCCGCGCGTGAAACGCACCACTTCGCGCTGCTCGCAGGCTACGGCGCGGAAGCCGTGCACCCGTACCTCGCGATGGAAACGCTCGCGAAGATGGCCGAAGGGCTGCCGGGCGACCTGTCGCCGGAGAAGGCCGTCTACAACTTCACGAAGGCGGTCGGCAAGGGCCTGCAGAAAGTGATGTCGAAGATGGGCATCTCGACGTACATGTCGTACACGGGCGCGCAGATCTTCGAAGCGCTCGGCCTGTCGAGCGACCTCGTCGAGAAGTATTTCAAGGGCACGGCATCGAAGGTCGGTGGCATTGGCCTGTTCGAAGTCGCGGAAGAGGCGATCCGCCTGCACCGCGACGCGTTCGGCGACAACCCGGTGCTGCGCGACATGCTCGACGCGGGCGGCGAGTACGCATACCGCGTGCGCGGCGAAGACCACATGTGGACGCCGGATTCGATCGCGAAGCTCCAGCACGCCACGCGCAGCAACTCGTACCAGACGTACAAGGAATACGCGCACCTGATCAACGACCAGACCAAGCGTCACATGACGTTCCGCGGCCTGTTCGAGTTCAAGGTCGAGCCGACCAAGGCGATCCCGATCGACGACGTCGAATCGGCGAAGGACATCGTCAAGCGCTTCGCGACGGGCGCGATGTCGCTCGGTTCGATCAGCACCGAAGCGCACGCGACGCTCGCGATCGCGATGAACCGGATTGGCGGCAAGTCGAATACCGGCGAAGGCGGCGAGGACCAGAAGCGCTACCGCAACGAGCTGCGCGGCATTCCGATCAAGGCCGGCGAGACGCTGAAGTCGGTGATCGGCGATGAAATCGTCAGCGACATTACGCTGAAGGACGGCGATTCGCTGCGCTCGAAGATCAAGCAGGTCGCGTCGGGCCGCTTCGGCGTCACCGCCGAGTACCTCGCGTCGGCCGACCAGATCCAGATCAAGATGGCGCAGGGCGCGAAGCCGGGCGAAGGCGGCCAGCTGCCGGGCCACAAGGTGTCCGAGTACATCGGCAAGCTGCGTTACTCGGTGCCGGGCGTCGGCCTGATCTCGCCGCCGCCGCACCACGACATCTACTCGATCGAGGATCTGGCGCAGCTGATCCACGACCTGAAGAACGTGAACCCGAGCTCGAGCATCTCGGTGAAGCTGGTGTCGGAAGTGGGCGTCGGCACGGTCGCGGCCGGTGTCGCGAAGGCGAAGGCCGATCACGTCGTGATCGCCGGCCATGACGGCGGCACGGGTGCGTCGCCGCTGTCGTCGGTCAAGCATGCGGGCACGCCGTGGGAACTCGGCCTGGCGGAAACGCAGCAGACGCTGGTGCTGAACCGCCTGCGTGGCCGGATCCGCGTGCAGGCCGACGGCCAGATGAAGACGGGCCGCGACGTCGTGATCGGCGCGCTGCTCGGTGCGGACGAATTCGGCTTCGCGACGGCACCGCTCGTCGTCGAAGGCTGCATCATGATGCGCAAGTGCCACCTGAACACCTGCCCGGTCGGCGTCGCGACGCAGGATCCGGTGCTGCGTGCGAAGTTCCAGGGCCAGCCCGAGCACGTCGTGAACTACTTCTTCTTCGTTGCCGAGGAAGTGCGCGAGATCATGGCGCAGCTCGGCATCGCGAAGTTCGACGACCTGATCGGCCGCGCCGACCTGCTCGATACGCGCAAGGGCGTCGAGCACTGGAAGGCGAAGGGCCTCGACTTCTCGCGCGTGTTCTACCAGCCGGAAGAATGCGAGGACGTCGCGCCGCGTCACGTCGACGTGCAGGATCACGGCCTCGAGCGCGCGCTCGACCACGTGCTGATCGAGAAGGCGAAGGCCGCGATCGAGAACGGCGAGCATGTGTCGTTCATCCAGCCGGTGCGCAACGTGAACCGCACGGTCGGCGCGATGCTGTCGGGCGTGATCGCGAAGAAGCACGGCCACGACGGCCTGGCCGACGACGCGGTGCACATCCAGCTGAAGGGCACGGCCGGCCAGAGCTTCGGCGCGTTCCTCGCGAAGGGCGTGACGCTCGACCTCGTCGGCGACGGCAACGACTACGTCGGCAAGGGCCTGTCGGGCGGCCGGATCATCATCCGTCCGACCAACGACTTCCGCGGCAAGTCCGAGGAAAACATCATCTGCGGCAACACGGTGATGTACGGCGCGATCGAAGGCGAATCGTTCTTCCGCGGCGTCGCGGGCGAGCGCTTCTGCGTGCGCAACTCGGGCGCGACGGCGGTCGTCGAAGGCACGGGCGACCACGGTTGCGAATACATGACGGGCGGCACGGTCGTCGTGCTCGGCGAGACCGGGCGCAACTTCGCGGCCGGCATGTCGGGCGGTCTCGCGTACATCTACGATCCGGAAGGCACGTTCGCGGCGAAGTGCAACAAGTCGATGGTCGCGCTCGAGCCGGTGCTGCAGCAGGCCGAGCAGGAGCGCACGGTCGACCGCGCACTCTGGCACGCAGGCACGACGGACGAAGCGCTGCTCAAGGGGCTCATCGAGCGTCATTTCCAGTTCACGGGTTCGCCGCGCGCGAAGTCGCTGCTGGAAAACTGGGACGCCGCGCGCCGCCAGTTCGTGAAGGTGTTCCCGCACGAATACAAGCGCGCGCTGGGCGAGATCGGTGCGAAGAAGGCGGCGAAGGAAGAACTGGCCGCCTGAGCGACGAACGACATAGCGACTGCCGCGCGCGCATGACTGCCGCGCGCGGCTCCCCCACCCGATACACCGAACAGAAGAGCACCTTATGGGCAAGGCAACCGGTTTTCTGGAGTTCGAACGCCGCCACGAGGCGTACGAAGCACCGCTCACGCGCGTGAAGCACTACAAGGAATTTGTCGCGGCACTGACCGACGCGGACGCGAAGGTCCAGGGCGCACGCTGCATGGATTGCGGCATCCCGTTCTGCAACAACGGCTGCCCGGTCAACAACATCATTCCGGACTTCAACGATCTCGTTTACCGCCAGGACTGGCAGCAGGCGATCGAAGTCCTGCATTCGACCAACAACTTCCCGGAGTTCACGGGCCGCATCTGCCCGGCGCCGTGTGAAGCGGCGTGCACGCTCGGGATCAACGACGACCCGGTCGGCATCAAGTCGATCGAGCACGCGATCATCGACAAGGCCTGGGCGGAGGGCTGGGTGAAGCCGCTGCCGGCCGAGCACAAGACGGGCAAGAAGGTGGCGGTCGTCGGTTCGGGCCCCGCGGGCCTCGCCGCCGCGCAGCAGCTCGCGCGCGCGGGCCACGACGTGACGGTGTTCGAGAAGAACGACCGCGTCGGCGGCCTGTTGCGTTACGGGATTCCCGACTTCAAGCTCGAGAAGTGGCTGATCGACCGCCGCATGCGCCAGATGGAAGCGGAAGGCGTAACGTTCCGCACCAGCGTGTTCATCGGCAAGGATTCGCTGCCCGAGTCGATCGGCAGCCTCGCGAAGGAAACCATCTCGCCGGACACGCTGAAGGAAGAATTCGACGCGGTCGTGATCGCCGGCGGCTCGGAAACGCCGCGCGACCTGCCAGTGCCGGGCCGTGAGCTCGCGGGCGTGCATTACGCGATGGACTTCCTGCCGCAGCAGAACCGTGTGAACGCGGGCGACAAGCTCGTCGACCAGCTGCTCGCGAAGGGCAAGCACGTGATCGTGATCGGCGGCGGCGATACGGGTTCGGACTGCGTCGGCACGTCGAACCGTCACGGCGCGAAGCAGGTCACGCAGTTCGAGCTGCTGCCGCAGCCGCCGGAAGAGGAAAACAAGCCGCTCGTGTGGCCGTACTGGCCGATCAAGCTGCGCACGTCGTCGTCGCACGAGGAAGGCTGCGAGCGCGACTGGGCGGTCGCGACGAAGCGTCTCGAAGGCAAGAACGGCAAGGTCGAGAAGCTGATCGCTGCGCGCGTCGAGTGGAAGGACGGCAAGATGCAGGAAGTGCCGGGCTCCGAGTTCGAACTGAAGGCCGATCTCGTGCTGCTCGCGATGGGCTTCACGCAACCGGCGGCGCCGGTGCTCGAAGCGTTCGGCGTCGCGAAGGACGCGCGCGGCAATGCGCGTGCGGCGACCGAAGGCGATCGCTCGTACTACACGTCGGTCGACAAGGTGTTCGCGGCAGGCGACATGCGTCGCGGCCAGTCGCTCGTGGTGTGGGCGATCCGCGAGGGCCGCCAGTGCGCGCGCTCGGTCGATGCGTACCTGATGGGGCATTCGAACCTGCCGCGCTGAGCCGAATATCGCGAGCGGGTTTCGATGGAAGACGGGCGTCCGGAAGGGCGCCCGTTTTTTTATGCGTGCACCGGATGGCGGTTGCCCCTTAACATGCGCGAAACAGGGTGCAGGCCTTCACCGATCGACGGTCGAAGCTTGTTTCAGCCACGAACGCGTCGCGCAGTTTATGTCCCGAGAAAACGCCCCGGAAATCACCCGACCGTGCTTTACCGACGACGGCCAGCGCGTCCGGCTGGACGAGGTCGTTGCGCTGCTGCTTCCGTTCGGGCCAGGTCTTCACGTCGAGGATCACGCATTCGTCGGACGGCAGCGGCCGGTCGAAGTCGCGCAAGACATTGCCGACGTCATCCAGGCCCGGGTGGCGCTGGAGGGCTTCGCCCAGTTCACCCCGGGCGACGACGTGCGGAGCACCCTTCCGCTCGCGGCGATGCGCGACATGGTGACGGGCCTCGTGCAGGCCGGCATTCCGCCGGTGTTCGCGTTCGTGTGCGACGAATTCTGGCTCACGTACTGGCGGTTGCACCGGATCGTCCAGGCGGCGCTGGGCGCCGACACCTACCAGTTGATGCCGGATTTCTGGGTATGGCACGTCCGCGCGGACGCGGGGCAGGCCGGCTGGAGCATGCACCGCGATGCGGGGGCGAGATCGCTGCTGCCGGACGGTCGCGCCGGTGCGCTGTCGCTGTGGATCCCGCTGACGCCCGTCGATTCGACCACCGGTTGCGTGATGCTGCTGCCGAAGCATCGCGATCCCGACTATGGAACGGATCGCGTTTCGCAGGCCGAATTCGATGTGCGGGACATCCGCGCGCTTCCCGGGCTCGCCGGCGACCTGATGATGTGGAGCCAGGCCGTGCTGCACTGGGGCAGCCGCGGCAGTCCGCTGTCGGACGTGCCGCGGATCAGCATGTCGATGGGCGTTCGGGTCGATAGCCTGGGCCCGCTGAACCCGCCGCTGCTGAAATTCGATGTGTTGCCGGATGCCGGGCTGCGGCTCGAGCTGATCGCCAAGCAGATCCTGCAGTACGAGCGATTCGCGTCCATCGAACCCGCCTGGGCGCATTTTGCGCGCGTCTTGCTCGCAAGCGGCTTGTCCGGGCTGGTGTTCGACATCCCGGTCGAATGGCGGCTTCCCTGACGTGTTGAACGCGTAGTGGGGGATCACCGGTAGCTTCGGCCGGGATCGACTGCGCTCGGTTCGATGCCGGCAGGCGAATGGCCTCGTTGCAATGGCGTCGCGGGTTCGAGCGGCAGCATTTGAATCGTCCCGAAGCCGATGACGCGACGCGCGCAATCGATCGTGGCCACATAGCGCGTTTCGCCCGACTTCAGGTCGAATCCCCACCGGCCGAACTTGTCTGCATCGTAAAGAGGCATGCCGACGAACTCGATTTCGTCGGGACGCATGTCTTGCGCTTCGGCGAACGCGAGAATGCTCGCTTCTAGCTCTGCGAGCGGCGCGTCGGGGCAATAGCCGCTCGCGGGCTCGTATCGCGCAATCACGACGATGGCAAGAAGCAACACGGCAAGCACGATGGCTGCCGCGACGAGACCCAGCGCGAGACGACTCGCGTAGCGAATGACGGTTGGGATCATGAGCGCGTACGGATACTTCCCTGGTTGGTGACGTCGTATCCCCTCGCGTCCTGTTCGGGCATTCCGGGCAGTGTCCGGTCTGGTGTCGGGCGAGCGGCATCCGAAAGAGATTTCGACGTCCCGATTGTCCAGCCGAGTGGTCGTGAGCCGGGTGCCCCGGCCGGCAGGATCGCCGCGTCAGCGCCCCGCATTTTCGCGAAGCGTCGTCTAACCTGATGACATTCCGCTGCAATTTCTCGGCATCTCTATTTCTTTCGTTTTGTAATGTTCCTTGCGAACTGTCATATCATGTCGTCCCTCGGCCGTGTTTGCGGCGGTTGCATGTGACTGACCCTATTTACAAGGACTCTGGATGGAAGCATTCGTGCATGGGCTGATCGACGCCGTCAACGGCGTGTTGTGGAACTACGTGCTGATCGCGCTGCTGCTCGGTGTCGGTGCGTGGTTCACGTTGCGGTTCCGGATGATCCAGCTGAAGGCGCTGTTCCTCAGCATGAAACTGGTCGGCAGCAAGGGCGAGCCGGGCAGCATCTCGTCGTTCCAGGCGTTCGCGACCGGGCTCGCGAGCCGTGTCGGCACCGGCAACATCGCCGGCGTCGCGGTCGCGCTGACGGTCGGCGGGCCGGGCGCGATCTTCTGGATGTGGATGACGGCGCTGGTCGGGATGTCGTCCGCGTTCGTCGAGGCGACGCTCGCACAGATCTTCAAGGTGTCGCACCCGGACGGCAGCTATCGCGGCGGCCCCGCTTACTACATTCAGACCGGCCTGCGGTCGCGCGGCTTCGGCGTGCTGTTCTCGTTGTCGCTGATCCTCGCGTTCGGTTTCGTGTTCAACGCGGTGCAGGCGAATGCGATCGCCGACGCGTTCCATACGTCGTTCGGCTGGAGCCGCGAGACGGTCGGCCTCGGCCTCGTGCTGCTCTCCGCCCCGATCATCTTCGGCGGCATCCGCCGCATCGCGACGGTCGCGCAGGTGATCGTGCCGCTGATGGCGATCGGCTATCTCGCGCTCGCGGTCTATGCGGTCGCGACACACATCGCGCTCGTGCCGGACGTGATCGCGCTGATCGTGAAGAGCGCATTCGGTCTCGAGCAGGCGGCAGGTGGCCTGACCGGCTATGCGGTCAGCCAGGCGATCGCGATCGGCGTGAAGCGCGGGCTGTTCTCGAACGAAGCGGGGATGGGCAGCGCGCCGAATGCGGCCGCGACCGCGAGCACGCGGCACCCCGTCACGCAGGGGCTGATCCAGATGCTCGGCGTGTTCGTCGATACGATCGTGATCTGCAGCGCGACCGCGTTCGTGATCCTGCTGTCGGGCCAGTACGAGGTCGGCACCGGGATGGAAGGCGCGGCGCTCACGCAGCGCGCGATCTCGAGCCACGTCGGCGACTGGGGCGGCATCTACATGGCCGTCGCGATTTTCTTCCTTGCGTTCTCGTCGGTGATCGGCAACTACGCGTACGCGGAAGGCAACGTCGAATTCATCACGAAGCGGCGCGGCGTGCTGCCGCTGTTCCGTGTCGCGGTGCTCGGCATGGTGATGTTCGGCAGCGTCGGCCAACTGCCGCTCGTGTGGGCGATGGCCGATACGAGCATGGGCCTGATGGCGATCATCAACCTGATCGCGATCCTCGCGCTGGGCAAGTATGCGCATGCCGCGTGGGCCGACTATCGCCGCCAGCGCGCGGCGGGCATCGCCGATCCGGTGTTCACGCGCAACACGATTCCCGAGCTCGCGCGCGTGCTGCCGGCCGACGTGTGGGGCGAGCATGGCCCGCTGCCGCAGCGCCCCGCTGCGGCCGAAACGGCACGCGCGCCGCGTGCCGCGGTGAGCGAGTCATGAACGGCGACCGGCTCCGTGCGTTCGTCGCGCTGATGCCCGATGCGGCTTCGCGCGACGCGCTGCACGCGTTGCCGGTCACCCGTGGCGCGCGGCGCACGCTGCCCGCGCAACTGCACATGACGCTCGCGTTCATCGGCGCGATCGAACGGGAACGCTGCGAGGTGCTGGCCGCCCATCTGCCCGCGCTCGCGACAGCCCATGCGCTGCCGTTGCTGCCGGTCGAGCGGATCGCGTGGTGGCCGAGCCTGCCGCGCGCGAGGCTGATCGTCGCGGAGCTCGAGGCCGATCCTGCCTGTGTGGCGCTGAATGCTGGGCTGGAGGCGCTGCTCGACGAACTGGGCGTGCCGGCCGATCGTCGGCCGTTTCGGCCGCACGTGACGCTCGCGCGGCTGCCGCGCGATGCGGTCGGCCAGCCCGCGCACGGTGGTGCGCCCGGGCGGGCGGTCGCGGTGCGTGTCGAAGCGCTGACGTTATTCGAAAGCCGGCTGTCGCACGAGGGCGTGTCGCATCGGCCGATCGTGTCCGCGCCGATCGCATGGGCGGACGGTGAGGCGGACGATCAGGCGGTGCAATGAGCGGCTAGCGCGCCGCGTAGCGATTGCCGGGCGCCACGCGTATCGCGCCCGCGCATCCCGTCGACGATATGATCCGGCCTGCCGGGCCTGCCGGGCCTGCCGGGCCTGCCGGGCCTACCAAGCTTGCCGGGCGTAGCGGGCCACCAGGCCTACCGGCCGTAACGCGCGAGCGTCAGGCCCGACAGGTCGATCTCCGGTTCTCGCCCCGTGACGAGATCCGCCACCACCTTCCCCGACCCCATCGACATCGCCCAACCCGTCGAGCCGTGGCCGACGTTGAGCCAGAGCCCGTCGATCCCGCTCGCGCCGAGCAGCGGCGGCCCGTCCGGCGTCATCGGCCGGCGGCCGACCCAGAAGCGCGCCGATGCGCGATCGGCCGCGTGCGGGAACCAGTCGTCGAGCACTTTCATCAGCGTATCGAGTGCCTGCTGGCGCAGTGCTGCGTGCCGGTTACCGAGTTCCGCGGTACCCGCGACGCGCAACGTCGGGCCGAATCGCGTGATCGCCGTCTTCAGCGATTCGTCCATCAGCGCGGCGCGCGGGGCTTTTTCGTCGTCGACGACGGAGAGCGTCGCCGAATAACCTTTCACCGGATACAGCGGCACGTCGATGCCGTGCGGCCGCAGCAGGCCCGCGCTGTCGACGCCGAGCGCGACGACGATCGCGTCGGCGGCGAGCCGCGTGTCGCGATACTTGCCGTCTCCGTTCGATGCGCGCGGTTTCGGTCGTGCCCGATCCGGCGTATCGCCATCCTCATTGCCGTGACCGACGATTCGCACGCCGCGCACCTGGCCCGCTTCAACGTCGAGCGCCTGCACTTCCGTGCGAAAGCGGAACGTCACGCCGTTCGCTTCGCACAGCGCCCGCAGTTCATGCGTAAAGCGTGCGCAATCGCCCGCTTCGTCGTCGGGCAGGTAGATGCCGCCGACCGGCGCCTGCCGCGCCCAGCGCAAGCCCGGTTCGATCGCCGTGCAGCCGGCCGCGTCGAGCTCGCGAAACGCGATGCCGGCGTCGCGCAGCACCTTCAGCGCGGGCTGCACCATTTCGACGTCGAACGCGCCGCGCAGCAGTTGCAGGTAGCCGCGGCTCGCGCCGTAGTCGAACGGGTGACGGTCGCGAAACGCATGCAGGCATGCACGGCTGTAATACGCGATGCGCTGCATCCGCTGCTTGTTCACGCGGAACCGATCGAATTCGCATTCGCGCAGCCAGCGCGCGATCCAGCGCCACTGCGCGGCATCGAGCGTCGGCCGGAAGATCAGCGGCGACGCGGGCTTGAACAGGTACTTGAGGATCTTGCCGGGCATCCCGGGCGCGGCCCACGGCGTCACGTAACCGGGCGCGATCACGCCCGCGTTGCCGAGGCTCGTCGCCTGCGCGACATCGGCCTCGCGTTCGATCACGGTGACGTCGCAACCTGCTTCACGCAGGTGCCAGGCCGTGGTGACGCCGATCACGCCGGCGCCGAGAACGATCACGTGCATGTGGTTTCCGGAACGAAGCGGTGGCTCACGACGCGACGGCCGGCTCGTCGACGAGCGACTTGCCGCGCGTTTCCGGCAGGACCAGCGCGGCGACGATCACGAGCAGGTAGCCGCCGCCCGCGACGAGGCCGATCGCCTTCACGAGCGACATCGACTGCGACAGCGAGCCGACGAGGATCGGGAAGAACGAGCCGAGCCCGCGTCCGAGGTTGTAGCAGAAGCCCTGGCCCGAGCCGCGGATCGTGCCCGGATACAGCTCCGACAGATACGCGCCGACGCCCGCGAAGATCCCCTGCACGACGATGCCGAGCGGGAAGCCGAGCAGCAGCATCGCGGTATCGGTGATCGGCAGCATCGTGTACGCCATGCCGAGCGAGAATGAGCCGATCGCGAACAGGATGAACGACGCGCGGCGGCCGAGCCGGTCGGACAGGATCGCGCCGACTACGTAACCGACGAACGAGCCGACGATCAGCACGACGAGATAGCTGCTCGTGTTGAACACGGACAGGTGGCGAACCGTTTTCAGGTAAGTGGGCAGCCAGGTCGTGATCGCGTAGTAGCCGCCGAGCATCCCGGTGCACAGCGCGCTGCCGAACAGCGTCGCGCGCAGGTGCCGCGGCGCGAAGATCTCGAGGAAGTGGCCCGACACGCGGCCTTCGTCGCGCGCGCGGCGGGTGGCCGTGTAGATGTCCGGATCGCTGACGTTGCGGCGGATGTACAGGATCCACAGCGCGGGCACGATGCCGATCCAGAAGCATGCGCGCCACGCGACCTGCTCGGGCAGCAGCGCGAAGAACGCCCAGTAGAGGATCGCGGCCGCGCCCCAGCCGAACGACCAGCTGCTCTGCACGGTGCCGACGGCTTTCGCGCGGTGCTCGGGCGAGCGGATCGTCTCGGCCATCATGATCGTCACGACCGACCATTCACCGCCGAAGCCGAAACCCTGCAGCGTGCGCGTCGCGAGCAGCTGCCAGAACGAATGGGTGAAGCCGGACAGGCACGTGAACAGTGCGAACGTCGCGATCGTCCACTGCAGCACGCGCACGCGGCCGTAGCGGTCGGCGAGGATCCCGGCGACCCAGCCGCCGATGGCCGACGAGATCAGCGAGCTCGTCGCGATCATCCCGGCCTCGCTCTTCGTCATGCCCCACGTGGCGATCAGCGTCGGGATCAGGAACGTGTAGATCATGAAGTCGAATGCGTCGACCGCGTAGCCGCCGAATCCGGCGTACAGCGTCCTGCGCTCGCGCGTCGACAGTTCGTCGAACCACTGGAATGCCTGCATGCTTGCCGCCCCTGTTGTCTCGTATCGCGCTGCCGCGTGGCGGTTATTTTACGGGCGGGGAGCGGGGCGCCAAAAAGACGGGAACGAGGGTGTGATGGCGCGGCGGGCGACGAGGGCGACGAGGGCGACGAGGGCGACGAGGGCGACGAGGGCGACGAGGGCGACGAGGGCGACGAGGGCGACGAGGGCGACGAGGGCGGCGAGGGCGGCGAGGGTGACGAGGGTGATGAGGGTGATGAGGGTGATGAGGGTGATGAGGGTGATGAGGGTGATGAGGGTGATGAGGGTGATGAGGGTGATGAGGGTGACGAGGGTGACGAGGGTGATGGGGGTGATGAGGTTGATGAGGGGGCGTGGAACGGCGGGTGTTCCGGGAACGTGTGAGCGCCGATCGCGCTCGAGCGCCACGCAAACGTCGGTGGCAGCGACGTCCCGCACGCCTGCACGGCGCGTAGGCGCTCGATTCAGAGCATCAGGCCACCGTCGACGTGAACGACCTGGCCGGTAATCTGTCGCGCCGCATCCGACAGCAGGAACGCGATCAGCGCGGCAACGTCGTCGGGTTCGGCGATCCGGCCGAGCGGTGTCGCCTGTTCGGCCTGCGCCCACGCGGCGGCGTTGCCCGCGCTTGGCCCATGGTCCTTGCGCGTGAAGCCCGGCGCGACCGCGTTGACGGTGATGCCGCGCGCGGCGAATTCGGCGGCGGCGGTGCGCACGAGCGATTCGAGCGCGGCCTTCGCCGCAGCGGTGGCCGCGAAGGGCGCGTCGGCGCGGTAGCGGTGCGCGACGAATGAACTGACCGCGACGATCCGCGGCGCGGCCGACGCCTCGAGCAGCGGCCGCGCGCGGCCCGCGAGCGCCGAGAATGCGCCGGGCATCGCCGCGAAGGCGGACGCGAGCGCGTCCGCGGAAAGACCGGAAAAGGATTGCCGTGCGGCGAAGCCGGCGTTGGCGACGAGATGATCGAGCCCGCCGAAGCGCGTGGCGGCCGCATCGACGAGCGAGGCGGCGACGCCTGGCTCACCGAGATCGCCGGTGAGCATGACGCACTCCGCGCCGGCCGCCGTGCACGCATGGGCGACTTCGGCGAGCCGGGCGCGTGCCGCTTCGTCCGCGCCGCGCGCGTGCAGCGCCAATGCGATGCCGGGCGCCGCGAGCCGCCGCGCGAGTGCCGCACCGATCCCCGAACCGGCGCCGGTGATCAGCGCGACCCGCGCGATGTGCGCGGCGCGTTTGTTCACGCCGCGACCTTGTCGCCGGCGTTCACGCGCTCGACGTTGATCGTGCCGACGTGGAACGCGGCCAGCGATTCGCGGTGCGCGATGCTGACGATCGCGGCCTTCGGCAACCGTTCGGCGAACAGGTGGTACAGGCGTGCCTCGTTGTCGGCGTCGAGCGCGCTCGTCGCTTCGTCGAGGAACAGGAAGTCGGGCTTGTGCAGCAGCACGCGCGCGCCAGCCAGGCGCTGCTGTTCGCCCGGCGACAGCACGCGGGTCCAGTGCGCGTTCTCGTCGAGGCGCTCGACGTAATCCTCGAGGCGGCATGCGCGCAGCGCATCGCGGCAGGCCTCGTCGCTGAACGCGTCGGGTGTCGCCGGATAGGTGAGCGCGGCCTTCAGCGTGCCGATCGGCAGATAGCTCGTTTGCGGCACGAACATCATCCGCGCGCCGACCGGCGCATCGATCGCACCGTCGCCGAACGGCCACAGGCCCGCGAGCGCGCGCATGAACGTGCTCTTGCCGGAACCCGACTTGCCGATCACGAGCCAGCGCGAGCCGGGCTCGATCGTGATGCTGCCGATGTTCGCGAGCGCGTTGCCGTTCGGCAGCGCGAGCTTGAGCGACGACGTCGACAGCTTCGCCGCATCGACATAGTGCAGGTTGATGCCGCCATGCTCGGTCGCGGGCGACAGGCTTTCCTTCAGGTGCGACGTGCCCATCACGCGCTTGAATTCGCGCAGACGGTTGACGGTGGCGCGCCATTCGACGAGGGTCGAGTAACTGTTGATGAACCACGAGAACGAATCGCTGACGGTGCCGAACGCGGACGAGATCTGCATCAGCACGCCGAACGAGAACGCGCCCGCGAAATAGCGCGGCGCGGCGACGACGAGCGGGAAGATGATCGCGATCTGCCCGTAGAAGCTCAGCACGAACGTGAGCCGCTTCGTGTACTTCATCACGCGCCACCAGTTGTCGCGGATGCGCATGAAGAGGGTTTGCGCGTTGCCGGTCTCGGTCTTCTCGCCTTCGTAGAACGCGATCTGCTCGGCGTTCTCGCGCACCCGGATCAGCCCGAAGCGGAAGTCGGCCTCGACGCGCTGCTGCTGGTAGTTGATCGACACGAGCGGATGGCCGACCTTCTGGATGATCAGCGAGCCGATCACCGCGTACAGCGCGGCTGCCCACACCATATAGCCGGGAATCGAGATCGGCGTCGCGCCGAGCGTGAACGTCAGTGCGCCGGCGAGCGACCACAGGATCGTGATGAACGACACGAGCGTGACGACCGTCGACAGCAGGTCGAGCGACAGCGCGAGCGTCGTGGTCGCGAACGACTGGAGGTCGTCGGTGATCCGCTGGTCGGGGTTGTCGGCGAGACGGTCACGCTCGATCCGGTAGAACGCGCGATCGCCGAGCCACTGGCCGAGAAAGCGGTCGGTGAGCCACTGGCGCCAGCGGAAACCGAGCATCTGCC
The DNA here is from genome assembly GCF_964265005.1 of Burkholderia crassaminum. Taxonomy (NCBI): domain Bacteria; kingdom Pseudomonadati; phylum Pseudomonadota; class Betaproteobacteria; order Burkholderiales; family Burkholderiaceae; genus Burkholderia; species Burkholderia crassaminum. The sequence continues at coordinate 390,048 of NZ_OZ183799.1, forward strand.
GCAAGTAGCGGCCGTACACGGCGAGGATGATGAATGCGAACGCGAGCGCGGAGAACTGCATCAGCAGGTTCGGGAAGTCGTGGACGTCCTTCGACTGCAGCGCGTTGTAGAACTCGGCGTTCCACTTGTTCAGCCGGACGTTGATCCAGACCACACAGAGGTTGATCGCGATGATCGCGACCAGCAGACCCCACGCGAATTTCCATTCGGACGATACCCAGTAGGGCTTGATGAGGCTCCATGCGGATACCGGGCGCTCGTCCTGCGGCGCGTCGGAGGCGGAGCGGACGGGATCGATCGATTGGGTCATGTGCTTCCTGATGAGTAGCCGGCGCGCGGGCCGGGCGAAGCCGGGCGCGCGCCGCGATACGGCATGCCGGGACGCGGCGCCGACTGACGGCGGGCGTCCGGATGGTCGCCCGCGCGTCTTAAACGGCACTTAAGGCCGGCGGTGACGCGGCAACCGGCCGCTCGCGCGGCCGGCCTGCGGGCATTGTGCCAGAGCGGCGCGGCACGACGGCGAATTTGCCGCAAGGGGGACAGTTTGCGGCGCTTTCCGCTTTTATGGTCTAATGGCCGACGACGAAACAGGGGTGCTTTGTGGCGCGGCCGGCAGATGTTCCGGGCAGCGCGATGAGGCTGAGAAAGACCCTTCGCACCCGATCCGGGTAATACCGGCGAGGGAAGTTTCTGATCCCGCCGGGTCGCGCTGGCTGCCATCCCACATGGTCAGCGCCCAAGTCCCGCCCGGCCGGCCTTTGCTGCCGGTTTCGTCCTTTTGGGTACGCGCTTTTGCGCGTTACGGAAGGAATGATGACCGCACAATCTTCAGTCTTTTGCATGGTTCCCGGCCCGACGTCGCGTGCGTTCGCACGCGGCGGCGCGTTTGCGTCGACGCTCGTCGAGCGTGCCCGCGCGGAGGGTGCGCGATGAACGCCCGGGATACTCGACCCGATTTCGCAGTGCTCGGCGGCGGCCTCGTCGGCCGCCTGATCGCATGGCGGCTCGCGGGCGACGGGCATCGCGTCGCGCTTTACGAGCGCGGCGGCCCGGACGGCGAGCAGTCGGCCGCATGGATCGCGGCCGCGATGCTCGCGCCGCTCGCGGAAGCGGCGAGCGCCGAGCTGCTGATCACCGAGCTCGGCGCCGCGTCGCTCGCGCGCTGGCCGCAGTGGCTCGCGGAACTGCCCGAACCCGTCTTCTTCCAGCATCACGGCACGCTCGTCGTCTGGCATCACGCGGATCGCGCGGAGGCGCCGTTGTTCGAGCGGCGCGTGCGCGCGAACGCGCCGGCCGACCTGTTCGACAGCGGTTTCGTGACGCTCGCCGGCGCGCAGGTCGACGCGGCCGAGCCGGTGCTCGCGGGCCGCTTCGCGCGCGGCCTGCTGCTGCCGAACGAAGGCCAGCTCGACAATCGCCAGGCGCTGCGCGCGCTCGCGACCGGGCTCGCCGAGCGCGGCGTCGACCTGCACTGGCACGTCACGATCGACGATGCGAACCTGCCCGCCGCGCATTTCACGATTGATTGCCGCGGGCTCGGCGCGAAATCCGCGCTGCCCGCGTTGCGCGGCATCCGTGGCGAAGTCGCGCGCGTGCGCGCGCCCGGCATCGGGCTCACCCGGCCCGTGCGGCTGCTGCATCCGCGCTATCCGTTGTACATCGCGCCGAAGCAGGACGATCTCTATGTGATCGGCGCGACCGAGGTGGAAGGGGAGGACATGTCGCCCGTCAGCGTGCGCTCCGCGCTCGAACTGCTGAGCGCGGCGTTCTCCGTGCATCCGGCGTTCGGCGAGGCGCGCATCCTCGAGCTCAATGCGCAGTGCCGGCCGACGCTGCCCGATCATCGCCCGGCGGTGATCTGGGACGGCGCGTCGACGCTCGCCGTCAACGGCCTGTACCGGCACGGCTTCATGATCGCGCCGGAAGTCGCGCATGCGGCGGTCGCGCTCGCCGAAGCCGCGCTCGACGGCGCGTTCGGCGATGTCGACGCGTTCGCCGCGTGGCGCGACGCCGCACGCTGGCCGACGCTCCTTCATCACCGTAACGACGTGCGCCAGCCGGCCTGACGCGCACCGCCGACCGAATTCGACGAAGCCTCATGGATATCCAGATCAACCAACAGAACCTGACGTTGCCCGACGGCGCAACGGTGGCCGATGCGCTCGCCGCGTACGGCGCACGTCCGCCGTACGCGGTCGCGCTGAACGGCAACTTCGTCGCGCGCACGCAGCACGCGGCGCGCGCACTCGCGGCGGGCGACAAGCTCGACGTCGTGCACCCCGTCGCGGGCGGCTGAGCGCCGCCGGTTCGTCCCCGCTCTTTCAGGAAAACGACATGACGTCCCTCACCTCCGCCGACGCGTTGACGCTGTACGGCGAAACTTTCGCAAGCCGCGTGCTGATCGGCACGTCGCGCTATCCGTCGCTGCAGTCGCTTTCCGATTCGATCGCCGCGTCGCGCCCGGGGATGGTGACGGTCGCGCTGCGCCGCCAGATGACGGGCGGCACGGCCGAAGCCGGCTTCTTCGACCTGCTCAAGCGCCACGCGGTGCCGCTGCTGCCGAACACGGCCGGCTGCCAGACCGTTGCCGAAGCCGTGACGACCGCGCACATGGCGCGAGAGGTGTTCGGCACCGACTGGATCAAGCTCGAACTGATCGGCGACGACTACACGCTGCAGCCCGACCCGGTCGGCCTGATCGAAGCGGCCGCGCAACTGGTCAAGGACGGTTTCAAGGTGCTGCCGTACTGCACCGAGGATCTGGTGATCGGCCGGCGCCTGCTCGACGTCGGCTGCGAGGCGCTGATGCCGTGGGGCGCGCCGATCGGTACGGGCAAGGGGGTCGTGAACCCGTACGGCCTGCGCGTGCTGCGCGAGCGGCTGCCCGACGTGCCGCTGATCGTCGACGCGGGGCTCGGCGTGCCGTCACACGCGTGCCAGGTGATGGAGTGGGGCTTCGACGGCGTGTTGCTGAACACCGCCGTGTCGCAGGCCACACACCCCGAGATCATGGCTCGCGCGTTTGCGCAGGGCGTCGAGGCCGGCCGCGCCGCGTATCTCGCCGGGCCGATGGACGCGCGCGAGACCGCGCATGCGAGCACGCCGGTCGTCGGGATGCCGTTCTGGCATCAGGACGGGGGCGGCGCATGAGCGCGCGTTTCGCCGATGCATTCTGGCCGCCGGCCGACGAGCTGGCCGAAGCGGCCGAACGGATTCGCGCTCGCCTGGGCGAATGGCCGGGCGGCACGGCGCTATGGCGGCTTTGTGTCGCGGTACCCGACACACCGGCCGACGGCGACGTGCTGATCGTATCGGCCGGCGACCGCGCCGCGCAGGCGCGCGCGTCGGCCGCGTCGCGGCCGGCGGCGCCGGGCGCGGTTGCGATCGAATTCGACGAGCAGGGCGCGGTGCTGCACGCGGCGGGCGCGCGCTACGCGCTCGACGCCGCGCATCCGCTCGCGGACGACTGGATTGCCGCGCTCGCCGCGTTCCTCGATTGCGGCTTTGCACCGGTCGACGCGCTGGTGCTGGCGCTGGCCTGGCGGGACGGTGACGAAACGCGCGCCGCCGATGCGTGGCCGGTCGACGCCGCGCGGTTCCCGCGTGTCGCAGGGCTGCCGGCCGCGCCCGAACCTGCGTTCGCGCCGTGTCCCGCGCAACTCGGCCTTTATCCGGTCGTGCCGGACGCCGAATGGGTCGAGCGCGTGCTCGATTGCGGTGTGCGGACCGTGCAGCTGCGCGTCAAAGGCGCGACGCCGGACACGTTGCGGCGGGAAATCGCGCGCGCGGTTGCGGCCGGGCGCCGTCATCCCGATGCGCGCGTGTTCATCAACGATCACTGGCAGATCGCTGCAGAAGAGGGGGCGTACGGCGCGCATCTGGGCCAGGAAGACCTCGAAACGGCCGATCTGGCCGCGATCGCACGCGCGGGCCTGCGGCTCGGACTTTCGAGCCATGGTTATTACGAAATGTTGCGGGCGCTGCACGAGCGCCCGAGCTACCTCGCACTCGGCCCCGTGTACGCGACCGCGACCAAAGCCGTTGCCGCGCCGCCGCAGGGCCTTGCGCGGATTGCCCGTTATGCGCGCTTCGCGGGCGCGCGGGCGCCGCTCGTCGCGATCGGCGGGGTGGGGCTCGACGCGCTGCCGGCCGTGCTGGCGACGGGCGTCGGCAGTGTCGCGGTGGTCAGTGCGGTGACGGGTGCACCTGACTACCGGGCCGCCGTTGTTGCATTGCAGCAATGTTTTCGCGGACAATTTGACAATCATTGACCGCAGGGCCCGGAACGGCGTCACGACATCATTCCAATGCAGGCCCTATAATTCGGCGTTCTGCGTATAAGGACTGTCAGCTCCGTGAGCCCCACTCCTACCGAGACACTGCTGGAACTTCGCGACGTCGACTTTGGCTACGGCGACCGCCTCGTCCTGTCCAACCTGAACTTGCGCTTCGGGCGTGGGCAGGTTGTTGCGGTCATGGGCGGGTCGGGTTGCGGCAAGACGACCGTGCTGCGCCTGATCGGCGGCCTCGTGCGCGCGCGCCGCGGCCAGGTGCTGTTCGACGGCGCCGATGTCGGCGCGCAAACGCGCGACGGCCTGTACGCGCTGCGCCGCAAGATGGGCATGCTGTTCCAGTTCGGCGCGCTGTTCACCGACATGTCGGTGTTCGAGAACGTCGCGTTCGCGCTGCGCGAGCATACCGACCTGCCCGAAGACCTGATCCGCGACCTCGTGCTGATGAAGCTCAATGCGGTCGGGCTGCGCGGCGCACGCGACCTGATGCCGTCCGAGGTGTCGGGCGGGATGGCGCGCCGCATCGCGCTGGCGCGTGCGATCGCGCTCGATCCGCAGCTCATCATGTACGACGAGCCGTTCGCGGGCCTCGACCCGATCTCGCTCGGCATCACCGCGAACCTGATCCGCACGCTGAACCAGGCGCTGGGCGCGACGTCGATCCTCGTCACGCACGACGTGCCCGAATCGTTCGCGATCGCCGATTACGTGTATTTCCTGGCCAACGGCGGCGTGCTCGCGCAGGGTACGCCCGACGAGCTGCGTGCGTCGACCGATCCGAGCGTGCGGCAGTTCATCGACGGCGCACCGGACGGCCCGTTCAAATTTCATTACACGAGCCCGCCGCTCGCAGCGGATTTCGGGCTCGGCGGAGGGCGCGCATGATCAGCGCGATCGGACGTTACGTCATCGGCGGCCTCGAGCGCGCGGGCTACGGCACGCGGCTGTTCGTGCGCCTCGTGCTGGAATTCTTCCCGCTGCTGCGCCGGCCGCGGCTGGTCACGAAGCAGATCCACTTCCTCGGCAACTATTCGTTCGTGATCATCGCCGTGTCGGGGCTGTTCGTCGGCTTCGTGCTCGGCCTGCAGGGGTATTACACGCTGAACCGCTACGGTTCCGAGCAGGCGCTCGGCCTGCTGGTCGCGCTGTCGCTCGTGCGCGAGCTGGGGCCGGTCGTCACCGCGCTGCTGTTCGCGGGCCGCGCGGGCACGTCGCTCACGGCCGAGATCGGTCTGATGAAAGCCGGCGAGCAGCTCACCGCGCTCGAAATGATGGCGGTGGACCCGATCAAGAACGTGATCGCGCCGCGCATGTGGGCGGGCATCATCGCGATGCCGCTCCTGGCAGCAATCTTCAACGCGGTCGGCGTGCTCGGCGGTTACTTCGTCGGCGTCGTGCTGATCGGCGTCGACCCGGGTGCGTTCTGGTCGCAGATGCAGGGCGGGGTCCAGGTCTGGGCCGACGTCGGCAACGGCGTGATCAAGAGCATCGTGTTCGGGTTCGCCGTGACCTTCATTGCGCTGTATCAGGGGTATGAAGCGAAGCCCACGCCCGAAGGCGTGTCGCGCGCGACCACCAAGACGGTCGTGTTCGCGTCGCTCGCCGTACTCGGCCTCGATTTCCTGCTGACCGCGCTGATGTTCAGCTAAGCCTCAGCCAAGCCAAATTTTGGAATGACGATGAAAAAGACTGCTCTCGACTTCTGGGTCGGCCTGTTCGTGGTGGTGGGCTTCCTTGCGGTGCTGTTCCTGGCGCTGAAGGTCGGCAACATGAGCTCGCTGTCGTTTCAGCCGACCTATTCGGTGAAGATGAAATTCGACAATATCGGCGGGCTGAAGCCGCGCGCGGCCGTGAAGAGTGCGGGCGTCGTGGTTGGCCGCGTAAAGACGATCGGTTTCGACACGAATACGTACCAGGCACTTGTCACGATCGATATCGACGGCCAGTATCAATTCCCGAAGGATTCGTCGGCGAAGATCCTGACGTCGGGCCTGCTCGGCGAGCAATATATCGGCGTCGATCCGGGCGGTGACACCGAAATGCTGAAGACGGGCGATACGATCACGATGACGCAATCGGCGATCGTGCTCGAGAACCTGATCGGCCAGTTCCTGTACAGCAAGGCCGCCGATGCGGGCGGTGCGAAGCCGGCAGCCGGTGCACCGGCCGCGCCGGCACCGGTGGCGGTTCCGGCGTCGGCGGTGTCCGCCGCATCCGGTTCGGCGGCCCAATAACCAGACGAGAGAAAAGAAGAGGGTAATGACCATGCAGACGATCCGCATCAGGCACGCCGCGCTGGCGGTAGCGGCAGTCGCCGCGTTGAGCGGCTGCGCGACCGTGCAGACGCCGACCAAGGGCGATCCGCTCGAAGGCTTCAACCGGACGATGTACAAGTTCAACGACACGGTCGACACGTATGCGCTGAAGCCGGTCGCGAAGGGCTACCAGTATGTGGTGCCGCAGCCGGTGCGCGACAGCGTGACGAACTTCTTCTCGAACATCGGCGACGTCTACATCGCGGCGAACAACATCGTGCAGCTGCGGATCGCAGACGGCGTCGGCGACATCATGCGTGTCGTGATCAACACGGTGTTCGGCGTCGGCGGCCTGTTCGACGTCGCGACGATCGCGAAGCTGCCGAAGCACACGGCCGACTTCGGGATCACGATGGGCCGCTACGGCATGCCGTCGGGCCCGTATCTCGTGCTGCCGCTGCTCGGCCCGAGCACGCTGCGCGACACGGCCGGCCTGGGCGTCGACTACGTCGGCAACCCGCTCACCTACGTGAAGCCGGATGGCGTGAGCTGGGGCCTGTTCGGCGTCAACCTCGTCAACACGCGTTCGAACCTGCTCGGCGCGGGCGACGTGCTGGATGCCGCCGCACTCGACAAGTATTCGTTCGTGCGTAACGCGTACCTGCAGCGTCGCCAGATGCTGATCAGCAATGCGCGCGGCGAGGCGGCCGCGACGTCGAGCAACGACGCGCTGCCGAAGTACGACCTGCCGGATGACGGCGCGGCACCGGCGGCAGCCGGTACGGCGGGCGCGGCAGCGGTGGGCGGTGCGACGGCGCCGGCAGGCGCATCGGGCGCGGCGGTGGCCGCACCGGCTTCGGGCACGGCCGGATCGCCGAACCCGGCCAGCGAAACGACCGTGCCGCCGATGCAGGTGGCACCGCCGTCGCCGGGCGGGTTCCGCTTCCCGAGCATTCGTCTGCACTGACGGATTTACATTCGTTACAGCCGGAAACGATTCAGTGGGTAGCGTGCGCGAACTTGCGCGTAAGCTACCTGCTCCAACCTCCGCATCGACTCATTCATGCAGGTCACTATGATGAAAAAACTGTTCCTGATCCCCGTTTTCGCGGCGCTGTTCTCGTTCGGCAGCGCAGCCCACGCGCAAGTCGACCAGTCGAACCCGCAGGCGCTGATCAAGACGGCGACGCAGCAGGTGCTCGACGAAGTCAAGGCACAGACGATCAAGCAGGGTGATACCAACCGCATCATCACGATCGTCAACAAGGACATCCTGCCGTACACCGATTTCCGCCGCACCACGCAGCTCGCGATGGGCCGCAACTGGCGCGCGGCAACGGCCGAGCAGCAGCAGCAGGTTCAGGAGCAGTTCAAGCTGCTGCTGATCCGCACGTATTCGGGCGCGCTGGCGCAGCTGAAGCCGGACCAGCAGATCCAGTACCCGCCGTTCCGTGCCGATCCGGCCGATACCGATGTCGTGGTCAAGACGGTCGCGATGAACAACGGCCAGCCGGTCCAGATCGATTACCGCCTGTACAAGTCGGCAAGCGGCTGGAAGGTGTATGACCTGAACGTGCTCGGCGCATGGCTGATCCAGACGTACCAGCAGCAGTTCAACGAGAAGATCCAGCAAAGCGGCGTGGACGGCCTGATCCAGTTCCTCACGCAGCGCAACCAGCAACTTGCCGCCGGCAAGCAAGCGTCGTGAGCGGCTTCGAAGCCGGCTCCTCGCTGACCGTCGCGAGCGCGAAGTCCGCGCTCGCGGACGGTCTTGCGCGCATCGGCGCGGGCGCGACCGCCGTCGATTGCGCGGCGCTGACGCAGTTCGACTCGTCCGCGCTCGCCGTGCTGCTCGCATGGCAACGTGCCGCCAAAACGCGCGGCGCGACCCTCGACATCCTCAATCTCCCCCCGAAGCTCGCCAGCCTCGCGCGCGCCTACGGCGTCGACGCGCTCATCGAAGGCACCGGGCGACATTGACCCTGTCCGACCGGAGCCTGCCGCGCCAGCCGGCGCGCGCACGCTTCAGGCCGCGTGCCTCCGGCACCGGCTCCACCAGCCGGTTTGCCCTATAATCAAGCGTTTTGCGGGGCAGCCAATCGGCGTCCGGCCCCCATTTTCATTCGCAGCAAGCACAGAATAGGCGTCGCGGCCCTTGCGTCGCGCACAGTCATGTCAGCCATAGAAATCCGTCACGTCAAGAAGCGCTACAAATCGCTTCAGGCGCTCAAGGGCGTCAGCCTGTCGGTCGAGGAAGGCGAGTTTTTCGGTCTGCTCGGCCCCAACGGCGCAGGCAAGACCACGCTCATCAGTATCCTCGCCGGGCTCGCCCGGGCCGACGAAGGCAGTATCTCGGTGCGCGGCCACGATGTCGTCAAGGACTTCCGTGGTGCGCGCCGCGCGCTCGGCGTCGTGCCGCAGGAACTCGTGTTCGATCCGTTCTTCACCGTCCGCGAGACGCTGCGGATCCAGTCCGGCTATTTCGGGCTGCGCCGCAACGACGACTGGATCGACGAAGTGATGGCCAATCTCGACCTCACCGAGAAGGCCGACGCGAACATGCGTGCGCTGTCGGGCGGGATGAAGCGCCGCGTGCTGGTCGCGCAGGCGCTCGTGCACCGGCCGCCCGTTATCGTGCTCGACGAACCGACCGCCGGCGTCGACGTCGAATTGCGCCAGACGCTGTGGAAATTCATCTCGCGCCTGAACCGCGAAGGCCACACGATCGTGCTGACCACCCACTACCTCGAAGAAGCCGAATCGCTGTGCGACCGCATCGCGATGCTGCGCCGTGGCGAAGTGGTCGCGCTCGACCGCACCGACGCGCTGTTGCGCCGCTTCGCGGGGCTGCAGCTGTACCTGCGGCTCGCGACCGGCGCGCTGCCGTCCGAGCTGCGCGGGCTGGAGTCCGATCCGGCCGCCCGCGCGCCGGGCGAGCACCTGCTGCGCCTGACGAGCTACGACGATGTCGAGCGGATCCTCGCGCAATGCCGCGCGGCGGGCTGCACGTTCGACGAGATCGAGGTCCGCAAGGCCGACCTCGAAGATGTGTTCGTCCAGGTGATGAACGGGGCAGACGTCATCGAGGGATTGGCATGAATCAACAACCCCCACGCGAACTTCGTTCGCTGCCCCCCGAGGGGGCGCCCGGCACTCTTGGGGCGGCCCGGCGAGTGCCGGGAAGCGGTTTTCAAACACTGTTCTACAAGGAACTGCTGCGTTTCTGGAAGGTGTCGTTCCAGACGGTGTGCGCACCGATCGTCACGGCGCTGCTGTACCTGACGATCTTCGGCCACGCGCTGTCGGGCCGCGTCGAGGTCTATCCGGGCGTCGAGTACGTGAGCTTTCTCGTACCGGGCCTCGTGATGATGAGCGTGTTGCAGAACGCGTTCGCGAACAGCTCGTCGTCGCTGATCCAGTCGAAGATCACCGGCAACCTCGTGTTCATGCTGCTGCCGCCGCTGTCGTACCGCGACATCTTCGGCGCATACGTGCTCGCGTCCGTGGTGCGCGGCCTCGCGGTCGGCACGGGCGTGTTCGTCGTGACGATCTGGTTTATCCCGATGCATTTCGCGGCGCCGCTGTTCATCATTGCGTTCGCGCTGCTCGGCTCGGCGATCCTCGGCACGCTCGGCCTGATCGCCGGGATCTGGGCCGAGAAGTTCGACCAGCTCGCGGCGTTCCAGAACTTCCTGATCATGCCGCTGACGTTCCTGTCCGGCGTGTTCTATTCGACGCACTCGCTGCCGCCCGTGTGGCGCGAGATCTCGCGTCTCAATCCGTTTTTCTACATGATCGACGGCTTCCGTTTCGGGTTCTTCGGCGCGTCCGACATCAACCCGTTCGCGAGCCTCGCGATCGTCACCGGTTTCTTCGTGCTGCTCGCGCTGATCGCGATGCGGCTGCTCGCGACCGGCTACAAACTGCGTCATTGATATCGACAGGCAGCGGCCGCCATCCGGGCGGCGCGCGCCGACAGGAGCCTTACACCATGTTGCCGACTCCCGAACAGGTCAAGCAATACATCGCCGGCGGTCTCGCCTGCACGCATCTGGAAGTCGAAGGCGACGGCCAGCATTTCTTCGCGACGATCGTGTCGGCGGCCTTCGAAGGCAAGCGCCCGATCCAGCGGCACCAGCTCGTCTACGCGGCGCTCGGCGATCGCATGAAGCAAGAAATTCACGCGCTCAGCATGAAGACGCTGACGCCCGCCGAATGGCAGAACGCATAACCGGAACTCACTGAGTGCAAGTCACCGTCAACGAGCGCGACGCCGTCCAGAGCGTCGCCACGGCACACCCGGCCGCCAACGGGGAATCGCATGGCCATGGGATGGACAAGCTCGTGATCGAAGGCGGCCATCGCCTGTCGGGCGAGATCGTCGTGTCGGGTGCGAAGAATGCCGCGCTGCCGATCCTGTGCGCGGGGCTGCTCACCGCCGATCCGGTCGATCTCGACAACGTGCCGAATCTCAAGGACGTGCGCACCACGCTGAAGGTGCTGAACCAGATGGGCGTGAAGAGCGAGACCGACGGCTGCCGCGTGCAGCTCGACGCGTCGCGCGTCGACAACCTCGTGGCGCCGTACGAACTCGTGAAGACGATGCGCGCATCGATCCTCGTGCTCGGGCCGCTGCTCGCGCGTTTCGGCGAGGCGAAGGTGTCGTTGCCGGGCGGCTGCGCGATCGGCGCGCGTCCGGTCGACCAGCACATCAAGGGCCTGCAGGCGATGGGTGCCGAGATCAGCATCGAGCACGGCTTCATCGAAGCCCGCGCGAAGCGCCTGAAGGGCGCGCGCATCGTGACCGACATGATCACGGTGACGGGCACGGAGAACCTGCTGATGGCCGCAACGCTCGCCGACGGCGAGACGGTGATCGAAAACGCCGCGCGCGAGCCGGAAGTGAGCGATCTCGCACACTTGCTGGTCGCGATGGGCGCGAAAATCGACGGCATCGGCACCGATCGCCTCGTGATCCAGGGCGTCGAGCGGCTGCACGGCGCGCGTCATTCGGTGATCCCCGACCGTATCGAGGCCGGCACGTTCCTGTGCGCGGTCGCGGCGGCAGGCGGCGACGTGAGGCTGACGGGCGTGCGCCCGTACATCCTCGACGCGGTGATCGACAAGCTGCGCGAAGCCGGCGTGTCGATCGAGGAAGGCGACAGCTGGCTGCGCGTGAAGATGGACCGCCGGCCGTCGGCGGTCACGATCCGCACGTCGGAATACCCGGCGTTCCCGACCGACATGCAGGCGCAGTTCATGGCCCTCAATACGGTCGCGACGGGCACCGCGCAAGTCGTCGAAACCATTTTCGAGAACCGTTTCATGCACGTGCAGGAGCTGAACCGGCTCGGCGCGAACATCACGATCGACGGCAACACCGCGCTCGTGACGGGCGTCGAGAAGCTGTCGGGCGCGAACGTGATGGCGACCGACCTGCGTGCGTCGGCGAGCCTCGTGATCGCCGGGTTGCGTGCCGATGGCGAAACGCTCGTCGACCGCATCTATCACCTGGACCGCGGCTACGACCGCATGGAAGCCAAACTGACCGCCGTCGGCGCGAACGTGCGCCGCCTTTCCGGGAGCCAAGCATGACCGCGCCGCTGACCCTCGCCCTGTCGAAGGGCCGGATTTTCGAGGAAACCCTGCCGCTGCTGGCCGCGGCCGGCGTGCAGGTGACCGAGGATCCGGAAACGTCGCGCAAGCTGATCCTGCCGACGACGAACCCTGACCTGCGCGTGATCATCGTGCGCGCGAGCGACGTGCCGACCTATGTCGAATACGGCGCGGCCGACTTCGGCGTGGCCGGCAAGGACGTGCTGGTCGAGCACGGCGGCTCGGGCCTGTACCAGCCGATCGATCTGAACATTGCACGCTGCCGGATGTCGGTGGCCGTGTCGGCCGGCTTCGACTACGCGAGCGCCGTGCGCCAGGGCGCGCGGTTGCGCGTCGCGACGAAGTACGTCGAAACGGCGCGCGAACACTTTGCCGCGAAAGGCGTGCACGTCGACCTGATCAAGCTGTACGGCTCGATGGAACTCGCGCCGCTGGTCGGGCTGGCCGACGCGATCGTCGACCTCGTCAGCTCGGGCGGCACGCTGAAGGCGAACAATCTGGTCGAGGTCGAGGAGATCATGGCGATCTCGTCGCGCCTCGTCGTGAACCAGGCTGCGCTGAAGTTGAAGCGCACGGCACTCAAGCCGATCCTCGACGCGTTCGAACGCGCGTCGCAGAATGGCGGTTGAGCGCATCACCGTAACGGAACTCCCATGGCCATCACCATCCGCAAGCTCGATTCGACGAGCGAAGGCTTCGGCGCCGCGCTGCGCACGCTGCTCGCATTCGAGGCGAGCGAAGACGCGGCGATCGAGCAATCGGTCACGCAGATCCTCGCCGACGTGAAGTCGCGCGGCGACGCCGCGGTGCTCGAGTACACGAACCGCTTCGACCGGCTGAGCGCGAACAGCGTCGCCGCGCTGGAGCTGCCGCAGGACGCGCTGCAGACGGCGCTCGACGGCCTCGCGCCGAAGGCGCGCGCGGCGCTGGAAGCGGCGGCTGCGCGGGTGCGCGCGTACCACGAGAAGCAGAAGATCGAGTGCGGGACGCATAGCTGGCAATACACGGAAAGCGACGGCACGGTGCTCGGCCAGAAGGTCACGCCGCTCGATCGCGTCGGCCTGTACGTGCCGGGCGGCAAGGCCGCGTACCCGTCGTCGGTGCTGATGAACGCGATTCCCGCGCGCGTCGCGGGCGTCGGCGAGATCGTGATGGTCGTGCCGACGCCGGACGGCGTGAAGAACGACCTAGTGCTCGCCGCGGCGCTGCTCGGCGGCGTCGATCGCGTGTTCACGATCGGCGGCGCGCAGGCAGTCGGCGCGCTCGCGTACGGCACGGCGACGGTGCCGGCCGTCGACAAGATCTGCGGCCCCGGCAATGCGTATGTCGCGTCGGCGAAGCGCCGCGTGTTCGGCACGGTCGGCATCGACATGATCGCCGGGCCGTCGGAAATCCTCGTGCTGTGCGACGGCACGACCGATCCGAACTGGGTTGCGATGGATCTCTTCTCGCAGGCCGAGCACGACGAGCTCGCGCAGTCGATCCTGCTGTGCCCGGACGGTGCGTTCCTCGAGCGCGTCGAGAAGGCGATCAACGAGCTGCTGCCGTCGATGCCGCGCCAGGATGTGATCCGTGCGTCGCTCGAGGGCCGCGGCGCGCTGATCAAGGTGCGCGACATGGCCGAGGCATGCCGGATCGCGAATGACATCGCGCCCGAGCATCTCGAAATCTCGGCGCTGGAGCCGCAGCAATGGGGCAAGCAGATCCGCCACGCGGGCGCGATCTTCCTTGGCCGCTACACGAGCGAGAGCCTCGGCGACTACTGCGCGGGCCCGAACCACGTGCTGCCGACGTCGCGCACCGCGCGTTTCTCGTCGCCGCTCGGCGTGTACGACTTCATCAAGCGCTCGAGCCTGATCGAGGTCAGCGCCGAAGGCGCGCAGACACTCGGCGAAATCGCATCCGAACTCGCGTACGGCGAGGGGCTGCAGGCGCACGCGAAGAGCGCCGAGTTCCGGATGAAGAGCTGAGCGCACGCAGCACGGGGCCGGGGCAGGCGCTGATGGGCCGCCCGGCCTGCACCCCGAAGGCCGGGGCCGGAGACACCTGTGCAGGGCGGCGGCCGCCGCCTTGCCGATCATTTGACGCCGGCGCGACGCACGCCGGCTTGAGACCATGACGACGCCACAAGACATCATCCGCCGCGACGTGCTCGCGATGACGAGCTACCCGGTGCCGGACGCGAGCGGATTCGTGAAGCTCGACGCGATGGAGAACCCGTACCCGCTGCCCGAACCGCTCGCCGCGGCGCTCGGCGAGCGTCTCGCGCAGGTCGCGCTGAACCGCTACCCGGCGCCGCGCCCCGCCGCGCTGATCGACAAGCTGCGCCACGCGATGGGCGTGCCGGCCGCCTGCGACGTGCTGCTCGGCAACGGCTCGGACGAAATCATCAGCATGATGTCGGTCGCCTGCGCGAAGCCGGGCGCGAAGGTGCTCGCGCCGGTGCCGGGCTTCGTGATGTACGAACTGTCCGCGAAGCTCGCGCAGCTCGAATTCGTCGGCGTGCCGCTGAAGGCCGACCTGACGCTCGACGTCGACGCGATGCTCGCGGCAATTGCCGAGCATCGTCCGGCGCTCGTCTATCTCGCTTACCCGAACAACCCGACCGGCACGCTGTACGACGATGCCGACATCGAACGGATCGTCGCGGCCGCGCGGCACAGCCTGATCGTGATCGACGAGGCGTACCAGCCGTTCGCCGTTCGCTCGTGGCTGCCGCGCGCCGCCGAGTTCGACAACGTCGTCGTGATGCGCACGGTGTCGAAGCTCGGCCTCGCGGGCATCCGCCTCGGTTATCTCGTCGGTTCGCCCGCGTGGCTGACCGAATTCGACAAGGTGCGCCCGCCGTACAACATCAACGTGCTGACCCAGGCGACCGCCGATTTCCTGCTCGACCACCTCGGCGTGCTCGACGCGCAGGCGGCCGACCTGCGTGCGGAACGAACGCGCCTCGCGCAGGCCGTGGCCGCGTTGCCGGGCGCGACGGTGTTCCCGAGTGCCGGCAATTTCCTGCTGGTGCGCGTGCCGGACGCGGCCGCCGTGTTCGACGCGCTGCTCACCGAGCGGGTTTTGGTCAAAAACGTGAGTAAAATGCATCCGTTGCTGGCTGAATGCGTGCGGCTGACCGTCGGCTCTCCCGACGAAAACGCACGCCTGCTGGCCGCTTTGAAACTCGCGCTGCCCGGGTGAGCCTGCGGGCGCCGCAGCGCGAAACGATCAATCCCCATTTACATCGACTCAGTCAAGGAATTGCCATGCGTGTGGCGGAAGTCGTTCGCAATACCAGCGAAACGCAGATCCGTGTGAAGCTCAATCTCGACGGCACGGGCCAGCAGAAGCTGGCTACCGGCGTGCCGTTCCTCGACCATATGCTCGACCAGATCGCTCGACACGGTCTGGTCGATCTCGAGGTTGAAGCGCATGGCGATACGCATATCGACGACCACCACACGGTCGAGGATGTCGGCATCACGCTCGGGCAGGCCGTCGCGAAGGCGATCGGCGACCGCAAGGGCATCCGCCGCTATGGCCATTCGTACGTGCCGCTCGACGAGGCGCTGTCGCGCGTCGTGATCGACTTCTCGGGCCGGCCGGGCCTCGAATTCCACGTGCCGTTCACGCGTGCGCGTATCGGCACGTTCGACGTCGACCTGTCGATCGAGTTCTTCCGCGGTTTCGTGAACCACGCGGGCGTCACGTTGCACATCGACAACCTGCGCGGGATCAACGCGCACCATCAGCTCGAGACCGTGTTCAAGGCCTTCGGCCGTGCGCTGCGCGCGGCGGTGGAGCTGGACGAGCGTGCGGCGGGGCAGATCCCGTCGACGAAGGGCAGCCTCTAACCCGAACTGACCGGACGGAGCGTCAAGGACAACCTCACGGCTTCGGCGCGCAGCGCCGGCTTGCGATGGATCTGCTCAAATCGTTCATTTCGCTGCTGGCGCTGATCAACCCGATCGGCGCGGTGCCGTTCTTCCTGAGCCTGACGGCGCAGCAGACGGACATCGAGCGGCGGCGTACGATCCGGATCGCGTCGGTGTCGGTGTTCTGCGTGATGACGGTGACGGCGCTGCTCGGGCAGCAGATCATCGACTTCTTCGGCATTTCGGTCGGGTCGCTCGAGGTGGGCGGCGGGATCATCATGCTGCTGATGGCGATCAACATGCTGAACGCGCAGATCGGCAACACGCGATCGACGCCGGAGGAGCGCCACGAGGCCGAGCTGAAGGACAACATCGCGGTCGTGCCGCTGGCGATTCCGCTGCTCACGGGCCCCGGCTCGATCAGCACGGTGATCATCTATGCGGCGAACTCGCATCACTGGTATGAGCGGGCCGGGCTGGTCGCGATCGGCGCGGTCCTGGCTTTTCTGTGTTTCGTCGCGATGCGGCTCGCCGAGCCGATCGCGAACTGGATCGGCCGCACGGGCATCAACATCGCCACGCGGCTGATGGGTCTGATGCTGTCGGCGCTGGCGGTGGAATTCATCGTCAATGGACTGAGGGCGCTACTGCCTGCACTGAGATGAAAACTTCGATTGCGATTGTGGATTATGGGATGGGCAACCTGCGCTCGGTCGCGCAGGCGCTCAAGAAGGCCGAACCGGCCGCCGACGTGGCGATCGTCGACACGCCGGCCGCGATCCGTGCGGCCGACCGTGTCGTGCTGCCCGGCCAGGGCGCGATGCCCGACTGCATGCGCTGCCTGGGCGAATCGGGCCTGCAGGAGGCCGTGATCGAGGCGTCGCGCACGAAGCCGCTGCTCGGCGTGTGCGTCGGCGAGCAGATGCTGTTCGACTGGAGCGCGGAAGGCGACACGAAGGGCCTCGGCCTGTTGCCCGGCAAGGTCGTGCGTTTCGAGCTCGACGGCCGCCTGCAGGACGACGGCTCGCGCTTCAAGGTGCCGCAGATGGGCTGGAACCGCGTGCGCCAGTCGCAGCCGCACCCGCTGTGGGATGGCGTGCCCGACGACGCGTATTTCTACTTCGTGCACAGCTATTACGTGAGCCCGGACAACCCGGCGCATACGGTTGGCGAAACGGCCTACGGCGCGCCGTTTACGTCCGCGGTCGCGCGGGACAACCTCTTCGCGACCCAATTCCACCCCGAGAAAAGCGCGGAGGTCGGGTTGCGTCTGTATCGCAACTTCGTACACTGGAAACCGTGAACGTCGCGTGCGTGCCACAGTCGGCGGGCCGGAAAGGCCTGTCGCACGGGGCTTGCCCGCCAAGACGCCGAAAGAGTTGTACTAAACTAGCGAGACGGCGCGGCACCGGTTTGGCCGGTGCGCGCCGGATTCTTTTCTTTTTCCACGACGACACCCGATTGCTATGTTGCTGATTCCGGCCATCGATCTAAAAGACGGTCAGTGTGTACGCCTCAAACAGGGCGATATGGACCAGGCTACGATTTTCTCCGAGGACCCGGCGGCGATGGCCCGCAAGTGGGTCGATCTCGGCGCCCGGCGGCTCCATCTGGTCGACCTGAACGGCGCCTTCGCCGGCAAGCCGAGGAATCTCGAGGCGATCGAGGCGATCCTCGACGAAGTCGGCGATGAAATCCCCGTGCAGCTCGGCGGCGGCATCCGCAGCCTCGAGACGATCGAGAAGTATCTCGATGCGGGCCTGTCCTACGTGATCATCGGCACCGCGGCCGTGAAGGATCCGGGCTTCCTGCAGGACGCGTGCACCGCGTTCGCCGGCAGCATCATCGTCGGGCTGGACGCGAAGGACGGCAAGGTCGCGACCGACGGCTGGAGCAAGCTGACGGGCCACGAAGTGATCGATCTCGCGAAGAAGTTCGAGGACTACGGCGTCGAATCGATCGTCTACACGGACATCGGCCGCGACGGGATGCTGCAGGGCATCAACATCGAGGCGACCGTGAAGCTTGCGCAGGCGGTCGGCATCCCGGTGATTGCCAGCGGCGGCCTGTCGAACCTCACGGACATCGAGAGCCTGTGCGAAGTGGAAGAGCAAGGCGTCGAAGGCGTGATCTGCGGCCGTGCGATCTACTCCGGCGATCTCGACTTCGCGGCCGCGCAAAAGCGCGCGGACGAACTGAACGGCGAACTCGACAACGCCTGATCGCGGTTGTCCCCTTCGCCGGGGCTGCCTGCGGGCGGCCCCGACCGGAAGCCTCGCGCGAGGCTTCCGCAACCGGCCGTCCCATCGCGGCCTCTGGCGCACCATCATGGCTCTAGCTAAACGCATCATCCCCTGCCTGGACGTGACCGCCGGGCGTGTCGTCAAGGGCGTCAACTTCGTCGAGCTGCGCGACGCGGGCGACCCCGTCGAAATCGCTCGCCGCTACGACGACCAGGGTGCCGACGAACTGACGTTCCTCGACATCACCGCGACGTCCGACCAGCGCGACCTGATCCTGCCGATCATCGAAGCGGTCGCGTCGCAGGTCTTCATTCCGCTGACCGTCGGCGGCGGCGTGCGCGCCGTCGAGGACGTGCGGCGCCTGCTGAACGCAGGCGCGGACAAGGTCAGCATGAATTCGTCGGCGGTCGCGAACCCGCAGCTCGTGCGCGACGCGGCCGACAAGTACGGCTCGCAGTGCATCGTCGTCGCGATCGATGCGAAGCGCGTGTCGGCCGACGGCGAGACGCCGCGCTGGGAAGTCTTCACGCACGGCGGCCGCAAGAACACGGGCCTCGACGCGATCGAATGGGCGCGCAAGATGGCCGAGCTCGGCGCGGGCGAGATCCTGCTCACGAGCATGGACCGCGACGGCACCAAGTCGGGTTTCGACCTCGCGCTCACGCGCGGGGTATCGGACGCGGTGCCGGTGCCGGTGATCGCGTCGGGCGGTGTCGGCTCGCTGCAGCATCTGGCTGACGGCATCAAGGACGGCCGCGCCGATGCGGTGCTGGCCGCGAGCATCTTCCACTACGGCGAGCACACGGTCGGCGAGGCGAAGCGCTTCATGGCCGACCAGGGCATCCCGGTGAGGCTGTGATGAATACGGAAACGAATGCATTGCCCGCGTGGCTCGACAAGGTCCGCTGGGACGACAACGGCCTCGTGCCGGTGATCGCGCAGGAAGCGTCGACGAACGACGTGCTGATGTTCGCGTGGATGAACCGCGAGGCGCTGGCGAAGACGATCGAGACGCAGCGCGCGGTCTATTATTCGCGCTCGCGCAAGCGCCTGTGGTTCAAGGGCGAGGAGTCGGGCCACGTGCAGCACGTGCACGAGGTGCGGCTCGATTGCGACGAGGACGTCGTGCTGCTGAAGGTCGAGCAGGTGTCGGGCATCGCATGCCACACCGGCCGGCATTCGTGCTTCTTCCAGAAATTCGAAGGCACCGTCGACAGCGGCGACTGGGTCGCGGTCGAGCCGGTGCTGAAAGATCCCGAACACATCTACAAATGACGCAATCGACCGAAGACACGCTGCTGCGCCTCGCGGCCGTGATCGATAGCCGCAAGGGCGGCGACCCCGATCAATCATACGTATCGCGCCTGTTCCACAAGGGCGACGACGCGGTGCTGAAGAAGATCGGCGAAGAGGCGACGGAAGTCGTGCTGGCCGCGAAGGACGTGCGCCAGGGCGGCGCGCCGACCGCGCTCGTCGGCGAAGTGGCCGACCTGTGGTTCCACTGCCTCGTGATGCTGTCGCATTTCGACCTGAGCCCGGCCGACGTGATCGCCGAGCTCGAACGCCGCGAAGGGCTGTCGGGTATCGAGGAGAAGGCCCTGCGCAAGCGCCGCGAGCGCGAGGAAAACGGCGGTTGACGGACCCTTGTCGCGGGATGGCCACAGTGCGGTAAGCTGTAAGAATTGTCATCTAACGGGGGTAGCATCATGACCGATACGCCAAGCCAGTTTCCGCCGCCGTCGGTGCCGGGGGCCGCGGACGCCGAACGCCTGAACGGGCTGCGCACGTTGACTCACGTGCTCTACGGCCTCTACGCGTTTCATTGGCTCACGGGCGGCGTCACGGGCATCATCGCGATCATCATCAACTACGTGAAGCGCGACGACGTGGCCGGCACGCCGTATGCCGCCCACTTCGAGTGGCAGATCCGCACGTTCTGGCGCGCGCTGATCGCGTACGTGATCGGGTTCGCGCTGATGTTCGTGGTGGTCGGATTCGCAGTGATGTTTGTCACATGGATCTGGACGCTGTACCGTATCATCAAGGGTTGGCTGTACCTGAACGACAACAAGCCGCTCGATCCGCAGGCCTGGTTCTGACCGGCCGCGCGCGGGCGTCTGCAGGAGCAACATGAGTCACGATCCGAATTGCCTGTTCTGCAAGATCGCGGCAGGCGAGATCCCGAGCACGAAGGTGCACGAGGACGACGAATTCGTCGCGTTCCGCGACATCCGCCCGGCGGCCGAGACGCACGTGCTCGTGATTCCGCGCCAGCATCTGCCGACGCTGTCGGCGGCGAGCGAGGCCGATGCGCCGATGCTCGGCCGGCTGATGCTGCTCGTCTCGCGTCTCGCCGGCCAGCTCGGCGTCGCGTACACGGGTGGCGAAACCGGTTTCCGTACGGTGATCAACACGGGCCCGGGCGGCGGGCAGGAGGTTTACCACCTGCACGCGCATATCCTGGCCGGCCCGCGCCCCTGGCAGCGGATGGGTTGACGGCGCGGGGCGTTTCCCCGCATCGATAGTCGAAGCCGGCGCGTTGCCGGCGATTTGCGCCGCGTAGCGGCGTGGTTGAGGAGAGGTTTCATCATGGGTGGATTGAGCATTTGGCACTGGCTGATCGTGCTGCTGATCGTCGCGCTGGTTTTCGGTACGAAGAAGCTGCGCAACATCGGCAACGACCTCGGCAGCGCCGTCAAGGGTTTCAAGGACGGCATGAAGGAAGGCGAAGCACCGGCTGACGCGCAGCAACTGCCGCGCTCGGGCTCGGTCGACGTCAACGCGAAGGAAACGACGCGTTCCGACTCGAACAAGGCGTAACGCCGGTACGCTGACAGGCATTCGCGATGCTGGATCTTGGTCTTTCGAAGATGGCGCTGATCGGCGTCGTCGCGCTCGTGGTGCTCGGCCCCGAGCGCCTGCCGCGCGTCGCGCGTACGGCAGGCGCGCTGTTCGGCCGTGCGCAGCGGTACATCAACGACGTGAAGGCCGAGGTCTCGCGCGAAATCGAACTCGACGCGCTGCGGACGATGAAGACCGATTTCGAGGCGGCCGCGCGCAATGTCGAGACGACGATTCACGACAACCTGCGCGAGCACGAAAAGGACCTGAACGACACGTGGCATTCCGCGGTCGGTGGTCTTAACGAGGCGGCGGGCGACGCCGGTTCTTACGGTTCCGGCACACCCACGGCGCCGTCGTGGCGCGGCAGTACGGCCGCGCTCGCGCCGAAGCGCCGCAACTGGCGCGTCAAGCAGGCGGCTGCGCCTGCCTGGTACAAGCGCGCGACCACTCGCCGCACGCACGTGCAGTCGGGCGCCGCGCGTGTCGCGCGCCACCAGCCGGCCAGCTTGCGCCGGCCGACGCGCTTCTTCTGAGCCGAGCGCATGCTCGCTCGTCAATCCTACCGAGGGCCGGCGTGAGCGACCCCCAGCAGAACCCGGGCGACGCCCCGGAAGAAACCTTCATTTCCCATCTCGTCGAGCTTCGCGACCGCATCATTCGCGCGGGCGCGGCCGTGATCGTCGTGTTCCTCGGGCTCGTCTACTGGGCACCCGACATCTTCCGGCTGCTCGCGCGGCCGCTGATGCAGAACCTGCCGAAGGACGGCAAGATGATCGTCACCGACGTCACCGGCTCGTTCTTCGTACCGATGAAGGTCACGATGCTCGTCGCACTCGTGATCGCGCTGCCGATCGTGCTGTACCAGATCTGGGCGTTCGTCGCGCCGGGGCTGTACCAGCACGAGAAAAAGCTCGTCGTGCCGCTCGTCGGCAGCAGCTACGTCCTGTTCCTGTGCGGGATGGCGTTCGCGTACTTCCTCGTGTTCCCGACGATCTTCCGCGTGATGGCGCACTACAACGCGCCGCTCGGGGCGGAAATGACCACCGACATCGACAACTACCTGAGCTTCGTGCTCGGGATGTTCATCGCGTTCGGGGTCACGTTCGAGGTGCCGATCGTCGTCGTGCTGCTCGTCCGGATGGGCGTGCTGTCGCTGAAGAAGCTGAAGGAGATGCGCCCGTACGTGATCGTCGGCGCGTTCGTCATCGCGGCGGTCGTCACGCCGCCGGACGTGTTCTCGCAACTGATGCTCGCGTTGCCGCTGGTCGTGCTGTTCGAGATCGGGCTGCTGGCTGCGCGGTTCTTCGTGCCGAAGAAGCCGGCCGAGGAAGGCGAGGCGGAGAACGGCGAAGCCGCCAGTTGATGATGGGGCGCCGAGCGGTGCGCGGCGGCCGGGCTTCCGGCCAGACCTGAGCGCCCGGCAGCGTGGTCGGTCGGAAAGCGTGTGGAGAAGAGGGCACCGTTCCGGCAACGAGGGTCTTTCGATACAAAGCAAAAGGGCAGCCAAGCGGCTGCCCTTTTTCGTTCCCGGCGGGGTTCGGCACGCGGCTGCGCGCCGCTCGCCTGACGTCATTCGGTATCGCTGTCCTGCTCGTCGAGCGTCTGCTTCGGCGGCGGCGGGCGCTTGCCGATCACGACGCTCACGTCGAATTCCTTGCCCTTGCGCACGACGTGCACCTTGGTCGGCGTGCCCGGCTTGATCTGCGCGACCGTGTTCAGCAGCTTGGTCGTATCGGTGATTTCCTCGCCGTTGACCGTGACCAGGATATCGCCCGGCTTGATGCCGGCCTTGTCGGCCGGGCCGCCCTGCAGCACACCGGCGACGATCGCGCCCGATTTCTGCGAGAGCCCGAACGACTCGGCGATTTCGGGCGTGACGTCCTGCGGTTCGACGCCGATCCAGCCGCGCGTGACCGAGCCTGACGTGATGATGCTTTCGAGCACCGTGCGCGCGGTCGACACGGGAATCGCGAAACCGATGCCGAGCGAGCCGCCCGAGCGCGAGTAGATCGCGGTGTTGATGCCGAGCAGGTTGCCGTTCACGTCGACCAGCGCGCCGCCCGAGTTGCCGGGGTTGATCGGCGCGTCGGTCTGGATGAAGTTCTCGAACGTGTTGATGCCGAGGTGGTTGCGGCCCAGTGCGCTGATGATCCCCATCGTGACCGTCTGGCCGACGCCGAACGGGTTGCCGATCGCGAGCACGACGTCGCCGACCCGAGACTGGTCGGAGCGGCCGAGCGTGATCGTCGGCAGGTTCGTCATGTTGATCTTCAGCACGGCGAGATCGGTTTCGGGATCGCTGCCGATTACCTTCGCGGTGGCCGTGCGGCCGTCGGCGAGCGCGACTTCGATCTGGTCGGCGCCGTCCACGACGTGCTGGTTCGTTAGAATGTAACCTTCAGGGCTCACGATAACGCCCGAGCCAAGGTTGGCGGCCGGTTCGTCCTGCTGCTTGCGGGCGTTGCGGTCGCCGAAGAAGTAGCGGAACAGCGGATCTTTCGCGCGCGGGTCGGGCGGCAGCGAGCCGTCCTTGCTGGAGAACACGTTGACGACGGCCGGCATCGCCTTCTGCGCGGCTTCGGCGTACGACGTGGTCGCCGGTGCGCCGCCGATGCCCGGCGCGACTTCCCGCAGCGCAACGATCGGCGTGGCGAGCTGCTTGCCGAGCTGTCCTTGCCGTTGCAGCCATTGCGGCTTGAGCGTCACGACGATGAACATCAGCGCGAGCAGCACGGTAACCGCCTGCGCGAAGAACAGCCAGAAGCGTCTAAGCATCTGAATGGATTAGAGGTTTATATGGATCGGATCGAACTTGAATTGTACTTGAACAATACCCTTGAAACCGCGCGCTTCAAGGACTATTGCCCGAATGGCCTGCAGGTCGAGGGGCGCCGCAAGATCGAGAAGATCGCCACCGGCGTGACGGCGTCGGTCGCGTTTCTCGAAGCCGCGCTCGAATGGGGGGCAGATGCCGTGCTCGTCCATCACGGCTATTTCTGGCGCAACGAGCCGCAGCAGATCACGGGCCGCAAGTACCAGCGCCTGAAGCTGCTGCTCGCGAACGACCTGAACCTGTTCGCATTCCACCTGCCGCTCGACGCACATCCCGAATTCGGCAACAACGCGCAGCTCGGCGAGCGGCTCGGGCTGATCGGCGAGCAGCGTTTCGGTGAAGGCGACCTCGGCTGGATGGCAACGCTGCCGATGCCCGTCACGCTCGAGCACTTTGTCGCGAAGGTCGAGCGCACGCTCGGCCGCACGCCGCTCGTGCTCGGCGATCTCGACATGCAGCTGCGCCGCATTGCGTGGTGCACGGGCGCCGCGCAAAGCTATTTCGACGCGGCGATCGATGCCGGCGCGGACGTGTTCCTGACCGGCGAGGTGTCCGAATACGTGACGCACACGGCCGCCGAGAGCGGCGTCGCGTTCGTTGCGGCAGGGCACCATGCGACCGAACGCTACGGAATCCAGGCACTTGGTGCCCACTTGTCCGAAGAATTCGATATCGAACACCTTTTTATCGATATCCATAACCCGGTCTGAATGCCGGATTTGCGGCAGCGCATCGAAATTTCTCAATGTAGCAGATGCTTAAAAGTGAAATGATTTAATCGCTCCGATAGTGGGGGAAAACCCTTAACTATCAATCACTTCGAAGGGATTTTCATCTCCGGGCCTTGTAAATGGCGACTCCATTCGAGCAAACTAGCGGCGGAATGGAAAGTCGTGACGGAAAATCCAACTCAGAAGTGGGGCGTGTGATGCGAGACAAGGAAGAGAAACGCGTCGACAGCGGCCGCCGTACCTGGCTGATTGCGACATCCGTAGCAGGTGGCGTAGGAGGCGTAGCCACCGTCATACCTTTCGCGGCGTCGCTTGCGCCGTCCGCGAAAGCGAAAGCGGCCGGTGCACCGGTCGAGGTCGACATCAGCGGGCTGAAGCCCGGCGAAATGGTCACCGTGCCATGGCGCGGCAAGCCGGTGTGGATCCTGAACCGCACCGATTCGATGCTGGCCGACGTGGTCAAGGCCGACAAGGAAGTGGCCGATCCGACCACCGAAAAACCCTATACGATGCCGCTGCCCGCGTATTGCGCGAACGAATATCGCTCGCGGGCCGATCGCAAGAACATCCTCGTCGTGATGGCCGTGTGTACGCACCTCGGCTGCACGCCAAGCCAACGCTTCACGCCGGGTCCGCAGCCGAACCTGCCGGACGACTGGCCGGGCGGCTTCCTCTGCCCGTGCCATGGTTCGACCTACGACCTCGCTGGCCGTGTGTTCAAGAACAAGCCGGCGCCTCAGAATCTCGACATCCCGCCCTACATGTTCACGTCGGCAACGACCCTCGTGATCGGCAAGGACGAGAAAGGAGAAGCGTGATGGCCGACAACAAGGAAGTCTCCACGACAGGTCTCACCGGCTGGATCGATCAGCGCTTCCCGCTCACGTCCACCTGGAAGAAGCACGTTTCCGAGTACTACGCGCCGAAGAACTTCAACTTCTGGTACTTCTTCGGCTCCCTCGCGCTGCTGGTGCTCGTCAACCAGATCGTCACCGGCATCTTCCTGACGATGAACTACAAGCCCGACTCGACGCTCGCATTCGCGTCGGTCGAGTACATCATGCGCGAGGTGCCGTGGGGCTGGCTGATCCGCTACATGCATTCCACGGGCGCGTCGATGTTCTTCGTGGTTGTCTACCTGCACATGTTCCGCGGGCTGCTCTACGGGTCGTACCGCAAGCCGCGCGAGCTCGTGTGGATCTTCGGTTGCGCGATCTTCCTGTGCCTGATGGCCGAGGCGTTCTTCGGTTACCTGCTGCCGTGGGGCCAGATGTCGTTCTGGGGCGCGCAGGTGATCGTGAACCTGTTCTCGGCGATCCCGTTCGTCGGCCCTGACCTGTCGCTGTGGATTCGCGGCGACTACGTCGTGTCGGACGTCACGCTGAACCGCTTCTTCGCATTCCACGTGATCGCGATTCCGCTCGTGCTGGTCGGCCTCGTGATCGCGCACCTCGTCGCGCTGCACGAAGTGGGGTCGAACAACCCGGACGGCATCGAGATCAAGGCGAAGAAGGACGAGAACGGCATTCCGCTCGACGGCATCCCGTTCCACCCGTATTACTCGGTGCACGATTTCCTCGGCGTGTGCGTGTTCCTGATGATCTTCGCGCTGATCGTGTTCTTCTCGCCGGAGATGGGCGGCTACTTCCTCGAGGCGAACAACTTCGTCCCGGCGAACCCGCTGCAGACGCCGCCCGAGATCGCGCCGGTCTGGTATTTCACCGCGTTCTACGCGATGCTGCGCGCGACCACCGACCCGTTCAAGATTGTCCTGATGATCGTGATCGCGCTGCTCGGCGTGCTCGCGCTGATCCGCGCGCGCGGCAAGTGGAAGGCCGGGCTGCCGGTGCTGGCCGCGGCGATCGTCGTGTTCATGTACCTGACGGAGTCGAAGTTCTGGGGCGTCGTCGTGATGGGTTCGGCGGTGATCACGCTGTTCTTCCTGCCGTGGCTCGACCGCAGCCCGGTGAAGTCGATCCGCTACCGGCCGCTGTTCCACAAGGTGTTCCTCGGGATCTTCGTTGTGGCGTTCCTGACCCTCGCGTTCCTCGGCACGCGGCCGCCATCGCCGGCAGCCACGCTGATCGCGCAGTGTTGCGCGCTGATCTACTTCGCGTTCTTCCTCGGCATGCCCGTCTGGACGCCGCTTGGCACGTTCAAGCAGCCGCCGGAGCGGGTGCGCTTCAAGCCCCATTAACGTGAGCGAGGAGAGAACGACATGAAGAAACTGCTTTCGACACTCGCGCTGATCGGGGCGACTGCGTGTGCGCTGCTGGTGGCGCCGGCGGTTCGGGCGGAAGGTAATTTTCCGCTCGACCGGGCGCCCGATAACACGGAAAATCTCGTTTCGCTTCAGCACGGCGCGCAATTGTTTGTAAACTATTGCCTGAACTGCCACAGCGCGAACCTGATGCGCTACAACCGTCTGACGGATCTGGGCATATCCCAGAAGGAGATCGAAGCGAATCTCCTGTTCACGACCGACAAGGTCGGCAACACGATGTCCGTCGCGATGCGGCCTGAAGACGCGAAGAACTGGCTCGGCACCTCGCCGCCCGACCTGTCGGTCGAGGAGCGCGCGCGCAGCCGCGACTGGCTGTATACGTATCTGCGCAGCTTCTACCGCGACGATACGCGGCCGACCGGATGGAACAACGCGGTGTTCGAGAACGTCGGCATGCCCCATGTATTGTGGCAACTGCAGGGGCAGCGCACCGCCAAATTCGAAGACAAGACGGACGAGGAGACGGGCGAGAAGGCCCATACGCTCGTCGGCTTCCAGCAGGTCACGCCGGGGACACTGTCCGCGGTGGATTATGATGCTGCGGTTGCCGACCTGGTGGCGTACATGACCTGGATGTCCGAGCCGGCTCAGCAGACCCGCAAACGCCTCGGCGTATGGGTGCTGATCTTTCTCGGTGTCCTGACTTTCCTGGCCTGGCGGCTCAATGCCGCGTACTGGAAAGATATCAAGTAATCACGCCTGACCGGCGTGGGGCCGGCGCAAGGTGGAACCCTGGAGGGGGTTCGCCGCGTGCCGGCCCTCGGCTTTTTTGAGGAAACGCAAACATGATGGTTCTGTATTCCGGCACAACTTGCCCGTTCTCCCAGCGTTGCCGGCTGGTGCTGTTCGAGAAGGGCATGGACTTCGAAATCCGTGACGTCGACCTGTTCAACAAGCCGGAAGACATTTCGGTGATGAACCCGTACGGTCAGGTGCCGATCCTGGTCGAGCGCGACCTGATCCTGTACGAATCGAACATCATCAACGAGTACATCGACGAGCGCTTCCCGCATCCGCAACTGATGCCGGCCGACCCCGTGCAGCGCGCACGTGCACGCCTGTTCCTGCTCAACTTCGAGAAGGAACTGTTCGTCCACGTCAGCACGCTCGAGAACGAGAAGGGCAAGGCAGCGGAGAAGAATCACGAGAAGGCACGCCTCGCGATCCGCGATCGCCTGACGCAGCTCGCGCCGATCTTCGTGAAGAACAAGTACATGCTCGGCGAGGAATTCTCGATGCTCGACGTCGCGATCGCGCCGCTGCTGTGGCGTCTGGATCACTACGGCATCGAACTGTCGAAGAACGCCGCGCCGCTGATGAAGTACGCCGAGCGGATCTTCAGCCGCCCGGCCTACATCGAAGCACTGACGCCGTCCGAAAAGGTCATGCGTCGTTGATGATGCAATGAAGGCAAGACGGGGAGGGCGGCGCGGCGTGCCGCGCGCCCGCTCCGGGTTCGAGGATTGTGATGCAAGAGATTTCAACGAAGCCTTATTTGCTGCGCGCGCTGTACGAGTGGTGCACCGATAACGGTTACACGCCGCATATCGCGGTGAGGGTCGACAACTCGACGCGCGTGCCGCGTCAGTTCGTGCGTGACGGCGAGATCGTGCTCAACATCAGCTTCGAGGCGACGAGCCAGTTGCAGATGGGTAACGAGTGGATCGAGTTCACGGCCCGGTTCTCCGGGAAGGCGCACAAGATCGAGATTCCGGTTGCCAACGTGCTCGCGATCTACGCGCGCGAGAACGGGCAGGGGATGGCGTTCCAGGTCGATGCGGTCGCGGGTGAAGGCGAGGATTCGGGCACGTTCGACGAAGAAGCCGCGCAGGCGGATGATGCGTCGCGCAACGAAGCGCCTGCTGCGTTGACGCCGGTTGCCGACAGCGGCGCGAACGAGGAGCCCTCCGAAGGCGCCGACGAACCGCCGAAAACCGACGGCGATGGCGATGGTTCGAAAGGTGGCAACAGACCTCGCCTCAAGATCGTGAAATGAGGTAGAATCTCGCGCTACGCCGGCTTAGCTCATCTGGTAGAGCAGTTGATTTGTAATCATCAGGTGGCGGGTTCGAGTCCTGCAGCCGGCACCAAATTGAACGAAGGGCCGGGAGATTGATTCTCCCGGCCCTTCTTCGTTTCAGCGTCCACTTTCCCGGCCCGCGGGTTGTCGTTTGTTCCGTTCAGCGACATGTAGCCCGGTCAATCGCTTTGGCATCGCCCGATCTGCGGAGCGAATCTCCATAGCAAGAACATACAAGCTCCGCTTCGGTGCACTGGCTACAGTACATCGCTCACGATCAACGCCCGCCCGAACCAGGAGGCCATCATGAGCAAAGTGCTCGATTCCATTGTCGACGCCATCGGTGCGACGCCGCTCGTTCGTCTCGACCGGCTGACGAAGGCGCACGGCCTCGAAGGCGCCATTCTCGCGAAGCTCGACTACCTGAATCCCGGATTCTCGAAAAAGGATCGCGCGGCGCAGGGCATCGTCGATGAAGCCGAACGTAGCGGTGCGCTGCAGCCGGGGCAGACCGTCGTCGAACTGACGTCGGGCAACATGGGTACCGGCCTCGCGATCATTTGCGGCGTGAAGGGCTATCCGTTCGTCGCGGTGATGTCGAAGGGCAACTCCGAGGAGCGCGTCAGGATGATGCGCGCGTTGGGTGCGGAAGTCGTGCTGGTCGAGCAGTTGCCAGGCGCTGCTCCTGGACAGGTGTCGGGCGGCGATCTCGAACTCGTCGAACGCGAAGCGCAGCGCATCGTAGCCGAGCGCGGTGCGTTTCGCGCCGATCAGTTTCATCGCGACGGCAACTGGCTCGCGCACTATCGGACGACCGGGCCGGAAATCTGGGAAGCGACCGATGGCCGCATCGACGGGTTCGTTGATTTTGTCGGATCGGGCGGTACCTTTGCTGGCGTCAGCAAGGCGCTCAAGGAACGGAATTCCGCGATTCGCTGTTATGTCGTCGAGCCGGTTGGGGCGGCGCCGATCGCCGGGCAGCCCGTGTCGCGACCCGAGCATCCGATCCAGGGCGGCGGCTATTCGATCGGCGATCTTCAGTTTCTGAACGACATGCGCGCAGACGGTTTTCTGCAGGTTGCGGGGGACGAAGCGCTGCGTGTCGCACGCGAGCTTGCGCAGAAGGAAGGGATCTTCGGCGGATTTTCGTCAGGCGCGAACGTGGCGGCGGCGCTGCAGTTGCTGGCCGGCGAGATGCGCGGCAAGACGATTGCCGCAGTGATTTGCGATTCGGGATTGAAGTATCTGTCGACGGATCTCTGGAACGGTTGATTGCGTGCGGAAGGGGCCGGCTTCGCGAGTGTCGACTGTTATATCCTTACGTGACATCTCGAAACAAAGGGCTACGCGATGTTCGCGTGGCCCTTTGTTTTATTCAGGCTCTCTTTGCTTGCGATGTGTCCGACAACTTGCATTGAGTGTGTGGGCAGAGGTGTTTTCTGATGCCCGTTTTCAAGTTCTTTGCCTGACTTCGGTGAGATTCCTCCAATGATCGGGCGGGTAACACTCCGGCCGATCTCGATCCCGTTCCGTTGATTGATTGTCACGATGGGTATGATGTGCAACTCGAGTGTTTTCGCTGGACACGGGTTTCGTGATGAATTGAGTGCGGGAGATTGGGTGAATCGATTGTCTATAGGGTCGTCCCTGGTCGCGCTTCGGGCGTTTGTTGCATTGGCCATCATGATAGTGGCGCCAGTGCAAGCGGCTACTGTGTCGCAGAAAGATGCTGCTGCGTTGGATACGAGCGGAAGTGCTCCGCCTTTCGTTGCGCAGGTCGTCGGGTTGGAGTGGCTGAATCCATCGCAGCGGCGAGATTATCCGACTGAGTGGCAGATTCTCTGGACAATGGGTCTTGTTCAGCCGAACAAGAACGACGACATGGTTCGGACGATGCCGCAGAAATTTTCGAAGCTCCAGTCAATTGGGGCACTCGTATACGGTAACCAAGGGGCGGAAACGTTCAAGGGCTTCTATCACAAGTACGTCAGTAAGCTGCTTGGACTGTTCGGTGATCGCTATGTGATGAACGCCAAGTATTTCTACACGGTCAAGTCCAAGAATAAGGAGGATTGGCGTGAACTGGCTGGCATCCGCGTGGAGTTTGCCGTGCCGAATAGACTGGACGCTGGCGAGGCTCAGGCTTATTTACAGGAGAGCATTACTAGGGAGTTCAACATCGGGAACAAATACTTCCTGGATCTTTGGAGCAAAGACACCCCACCCGACGTCCACGTCAACCAAGGCGGTGCAAACGCCGGTTTCACGTCGCTGAACCGCGCGCTGGATTACCTGCAGGCGAACCCGGACAAAAGCGCGTGGGTGATGAACTGGGACGCCCCGAGCTTCCCGCCGAAGGATGCGCAGATCAACGAGAACATGGTGGTGCTGTTCCTCGTCGGACCGAACTTCAAGACGGAACGCGAACCGCTGGCCTGGATCGGCCGCGCGGCGACGAGTAACGTCAAGGACTACGAGGCGAAGGCCGGCACCACGCGCGCAGTGCAGGCATGGAAAGCCACGATCGACGGCGCGGCGCGCAACGCGGGCGTGACGGTGCCGTCGCTGAACTTCGTGGTGCATGACGCGGGCCGGGGCGGCGAAGCGGCGTCGGAGCGGATCGGCGCGTTGTCGCAGACGTTGACGGAAGTGTTGCCGGACTACAACTTCAGCAAGCAGACGTTCAATACGCCGGCGCTGCTGGGCCCGATGGGAGCGGGTACGGCGCTGACGGACGTGGTGCTGGCGATCGGTCGGGCGAATCACCTTGGCGAGAAGGTGCTGGTGGCGGGGACGACGGATGCGCAGCACCCGACAGCGGTGGTGGTGTTGCCGCCGTCGAAAGTCGTGCCGATCGATGCGGACAAGGACTGGTTCCGCGCGCGAGGCGAGAACAATGCATATCTGCCGTGGTGGGGCCGTCGCCACGACACCGACTACGGCATGCAGGGCTATTCCTACTGACCAGGAGTATGGCCATGCATCCTCGAGCACGCTCGATCGACGCAGCCCCGATGAAAGTCGGGAAATGGACGGCAACGCAACCCGTCGCGGTCACAAATTGAGGTTTCCTGATTCCACGCGCGATTTGCGGATGTATCGCTGCCCGCTTTTCGCGTTAGAGCATGTGCTCTGTGGAATATTGTCAATTCCAGGGGGTGAAAAACTTATTTTTATGACAATTTGATAAAATCGCGCGAAACAGCGACAGCGCACCCGAGGTTCGTGCGCCATAACGAATCAAACTGAGAGACCGTCGTGAATATCCGAGAAGCGTTTCGCAATTTCGTATCGGGGATTGATACGAATCGGCGCCCCGTGACACTGAATTGGGGCGCTGCACAAAAAGATCTGGGCGCGCAGCTTGCACTGCAGCATGTGAGTATTCGCGAAAGCATGATGACCGGCATCGATGGCCGTCTGACTTGCGTTTCGCAAAACGGAAATCTCTCGCCCAAGCTCTTTATCGGCGCGCCCGTATCGGTCGGGCTGGTTACCGACCGTGGCGGCAAGCACGCAATCAACGCGATCATCAGTGCGGTTCAGGTCGGGCGTTCCGACGGTGAACTCACGATTTATCAGTTCACCGTGACCGATGCGGTGAATCTGCTCCACAAGCGCACCAACTCCCGTATCTTCCGCAACGTCAATGTGATCGACGTGCTCAACGTCGTGCTGAACGAATGGCGGCAACGGAGCCAGACGCTTGCCCGTGCATTCGAATTCGATCTGTCGGGCCTGAATTCGTCCCGGTATCCGAAGCGTTCGTACATGCGTCAAGTCAACGAGTCGGACGCGCGTTTCGTGTCGCGGCTCTTGCGTCGCGACGGCATCACGATGTTCGTTCGCCCCGGACGGGCGAGCGGCCAGTCGCAAGACGGTGAGCCGCCGGTGCATACGATGGTGTTTTGCGACGACCCGCACAAGCTGTCCGAAGGGCCGTCGGGTACGGTGCGGCTGCACCCGCGCGATGCGGGCACCGAAGAGCGCGACACGATCACGGTGCTCACGATGCGCCAGGAACTGATCTCGGGCGAAGCAAGCCGGCCGACCTGGGACTACCGGAAGGCGAGCGTGGACCAATCGAGCCGGCCGGCCGGTCTCGACCAGGGAGCGGCCGGCAACGACCTGGCCCAGCTGTTGACCGATATCGTGATCGAGAGCCCGCACGTAGCGGACTCGTGGTCGGACCTCGACCGGATCACCGAAGACCGGATTCTGGCGCGCGAAGCACACGCGGTCCGCTACGACGGCAAGAGTGGCATCCGCGATCTCCAGATCGGCACCTGGGTGACGATTACCGGCGATTCGGACTGGAATGCGCGGCCCGCCGAGCAGCGGCAGTTCGTGCTCACGTCGCTGCACCACAACGTATGGAACAACTTGCCGAAGGAGCTGAGCGAGCGGGCGCAGACGCTGTTCTCGACGAGCCACTCGCTCGAGCAGCCGACAACGACGGGCGGCCAGCAACCGGACGATCAGGATACGCGCTACGAGAACCAGTTCACGTGTGTGCCGCGCGGCACGCCGCTGACGCCGATCTACGACACGAAGATCGATCTGCCGCTTACGCCGTTGATCACGGGGCGCGTGGTCGGCAGCGGGTCGGACGAGGTGACGTGCGACGAGACCGGTTGCGTGTACGTGATGATCCTGGGCCAGGATGCAGCGGATCACACTCATGCGCAAGGTGCGGGAACGAACGGGAACCTGGGCGATAGCGCGCCGATTCGCGTTGCATCGAGCCTGGCGGGGCCGACCTTCGGCCAGACCATCCTGCCACGCGTCAATACGGAAGTGTTGCTGGGCTGCCTGGGTGGCGATCCCGATCGCCTGATCATCCTCGGGGTCTTGCCGAACGGCGCCAACATGCCGGCAGCATTCAGCCACACAGGCAGCCTGCCCGGTAACCGCTACCTGACCGGCATCAAGACCAAGGAGATCAGCGGGCAACGGTATAACCAGCTTCGACTCGACGACACGCCGAAGCAAATCAGTGCGCAACTGGCGTCCGAGCATGCGCATTCCCAGTTGAATCTCGGGTATCTGACCCAGCCGCGCGACAACGGCCAGGGTGCTGATCGCGGCCAGGGCGCGGAACTCCGGACCGATGCCGCAGCGGCATTGCGCGCCGCGCAGGGGATGTTGTTGACGACCTACGCGCGCACCCAGGCGAGCGGTGGCCAGCTCGATCGTGACGAACTGATCCAGCTGCTTCAGCAGTGCACGGACCTGTTCAAGTCGCTTGGCGATTATGCCGGGCAGCACGGCGGACAAGCGACCGATACGGCAGGGCAGTCGACGCTGTCGGCTGCGTTCAAGGACTGGGGGCCGGGCGCCGGCGGCAACGATGCCTCGCAGGCATTGATGGCATTCGGCGCGCAGGCCGGATCGTTGAACATCACGCCGAAAACGCACGTGACCTATGCGGGCGAGAACATCGATCAGGTAGCCGCCAATCATCTGCAATTCACGAGCGGCCAGAAGCTGAACATGCAGGCCGGCAACGGGCTGTGGCTGTTCGCGCAGAGTGCGGGCATCACGACGATCGCCAATCAAGGCAAGTTGCTGATGCAAAGCCAGAACGACGATACGCAGATCGATTCCGCGAAGAACTTCCAGGTGACGGCGGCGGGCGGCAAGGCATCGGTGCTTGGCAAGGACCAGGTCGTGCTGATGACGTCCGGCGGCGCCTACCTGAAGCTCGACGGTGCGAATATCGAGCTGGGTTGCCCGGGAACATTCACGGTGAAGTCGGCCGGCCACTCGTGGCAGGGTCCCGCCAGCATGAGCGGCGAATTACCGGCGTTCAGCCACTCGCCGCTCGGGCGGGTGCCGAAGCTGGTCCGCGCAACGGACGGGCAGCCTGCACCGGGATTCGATGCCGAGGTCAGGAAGGCGTCCGGCGATTTGCTGGACCAACAGACCGATGAGGCGGGCAAGCTGTCGCCGATCAACGGCAACCAGTTCGAGCAACTGACGGTTCAGTTCATCAAGAAAAATATCTGAGCATTCCGGGGAATAACGCATGACCGATTCTTT
The DNA here is from genome assembly GCF_964265005.1 of Burkholderia crassaminum. Taxonomy (NCBI): domain Bacteria; kingdom Pseudomonadati; phylum Pseudomonadota; class Betaproteobacteria; order Burkholderiales; family Burkholderiaceae; genus Burkholderia; species Burkholderia crassaminum. The sequence continues at coordinate 425,071 of NZ_OZ183799.1, forward strand.
TCTGAATCCGCTGGGCTCCTCGTCGCCCGGCGCGGCGCCCGCTACGGGCGGCAAGGCCGGCGTCCACGCGCGCAAGCGGCGCGTCGTGGTTGGAGAAGGCCAGGGACCGACGCTATTCAATCAGCATAGCGAACTGATTTGCGTCAAACAGCAACCATTGCCCGGCGTGATCATCTTCGTGCACGGTGTGAACTCGGAGGGGGAGTGGTACAAGGACGCCGAAGATGGCTTATGCAAGGGGTTGAACCGACGACTCGCACGGCTCGATGATCAGTTGGATCATACGGGGGTGATTGGCGGTCAGATGAGTCCCGTCGGGTACACAGACAGCCTGACAGAGGATGGATTCCTGAATCCCAAGCTGTGGGCGGGAAGTTACATCAAGCCCGATCCTTCATTTTCTCCGGTGATCCATTTCCGCTGGGGCTACAAGGCCAACAAGGAAGAGTTGAAGGAATACGGAGACAAGATTTTCCTGAATGAGAAGAACTACTGGGGCGGCGGCCCGTTCGCGAACGGTTGTTCGAGCTTGCCGGACTTGTGGCACGAGGGGCTCGACGACCGGATCTTCGGCTGGATCTCCGTTCAGGCGATGAATCCGACGACGCGCCCGCTGTATCGAACTCCGCCCCGTACTTACGGGGTGCTCGCCGCATTGCGTCTGGCGAAGCTGGTGGAGTCGATTCGCAGGAAGCAGGCGAACGTGCCGATCACGATCGTGTGCCACAGCCAGGGGAACATGGTTGGATTGACGGCGGCATTCTTCGGCGACCAGTTGCCAGAGGTGACCGACCCGTGGGGCAATACGGGGCGCTGCGTCGCCGATGCCTATGTGCTGGCGAATCCTCCCTATAGCGTCGCCAATACCGACACGGGAATGGATACCTGGTCCCAGCGTCGTGTCAAGGATTCCAAACACGGGCGTGGCCGCGAGACTTATGAGGCCCGTACACAGACACTCCGCGCATTTCTCGACATCATCCGCGCCCGTTCGGCATTCGAACCGCCGGCGGACAAACTCGACAAAGAGATGGGCAATTGCCGGACGTCCGAGAAAGGCAAGCCGTATTCAGCTGCCGCCGATCGGGGTGCGCACGGCTTGAACGGTTATACCCACGGCCGCGTGACGCTGTATTGCTGCCCGCATGATCAGGTGATCTCCGCCGTGACGGTTCAAGGTATCGGATGGCGCGGGCTGGGGCGCGTCAAGGACGACAGCAAAGAGGACGGGCCGTCGAAGGAGCTGATCGATGTCGGTGCTGACGGCGTGTTGACGCAGCGGGTGTTTGCGACGCACTGGGAGGTGGGTAAAGTCGGTGACTATGGGTATTGGCTCAACGACTGGCGGCACGGTAAAACGGGCACGACTCCCGGCTTCTGGTTTCCGCCTTCTCCGCCGGCAAAATTTGGACTGGTTCGAGCATTGAGCGGAAACGAGAATCCGCTTGCCATGTTATTTACAACGCTTTCTGCACCGGTTCTCTACCTGATAACGCTGGCCACATCGAGCGTCAAGTTGTTTCCCGTTAATGCCAACCCTCCGGAGTTCTGGACGGTGAACGCAGACGCGCCGGCGCTCGACGAACCGTTCACGCCGAAGACGTATCGAAGCAATGATCCGGAGCGTCGCAATCCGATAGAGATACAGGATGGCGACGCCAAGAGCGATTTCAACGACGGCTACGATACACCTGCGTCGGCCCGGAACGCGGCTAAGACGGATAGGAAATCCGACGATCCGTACGATACCTACCAGTCACAATCGCCTGACGACGTAGCCAAAGGTGACGTCAAAAGCGAAGCGTCGCAACGTTACGAGGATCACGCGATCCTGCGGATGCGCGCGCGTCGTGACGGCCGCAAGGCGTGGGTGGACGACGCAGGCAACGTGATAGGGGAAGACGGCAAGAGCGACGCGCCGGAAGGCTACCAGGAATGGCATAACGAGCAGGTGGTGGACATCCTCGATGCAGGCAAGCTGAACAACCCGACCAATCACTCGATCACGATGACGAACCCGGAGCATGCTCAGAAGGCTCTGGCGTACGATGTCGCAATCGGATTGTGCTACCTGTCGCCCCAGGATTTTACCGATCTGCGGATCGAAGCGGATTGGCGGTTTGGGGAGGCGCTGCCGGAAAATCATCCAAGCAAGCACTATGCGGATTATTTCGAAAGTGGAGTATTGGGGGCGGGAAAGGATGCCATGCCGGTGCACGAGTGGGTCAAGAATGCCAAAGAGGCCGAGCGTCCCGAAAAAATTGTCGATGAGCGTGAGAACGAGCTGTATCTGAAAATCGGAGGGGGGGTATGAGTAAGCTCATTTCGACCCAGCCCCGTAGATTGGTTGTTGCCATCGTAGTGTTGATTGTCGCGATGGGTATCATGTACAGCTTGAGTATTTTCGATGGACATAAGCCTCGTGGCGAATTGAACATGGGAGATTGGATGAAGCGATTGTTGATGGTGCCGTCCCTGGCAGCGATTTTGACGTTTGTGGTATCGACTCTCATGATGGCAACGCCCGCGCAAGCGGCGACCGTGTCGCAGAAAGATGCTGCCGTTTTGAATGCCGGCGAAAGTGCCGCACCGTTCGTCGCGCAGGTGGTCGGATTGGAATGGATAAACCCATTGCAGCGGCGCGACTATCCAACTGAATGGCAGGTTTTGTGGACCATGGGGCTCGCTAAACCCAATAAAAACGACGACATGGTTCGGACGGATCCGAAGTCGTTCACGACGCTTCAGTCGGTTGCAGGGTTTGCGTACGGCAATCAGGGCACTGAAACATTCAAAGGCTTCTATCACAAGTACGTTCGCAAATTGCTTGGACTGTTCGGCGATCGCTATGTGATGAACGCCAAGTATTTCTACACGGTCAAGTCCAAGAATAAGGATGATTGGCGTGAACTGGCTGGCATCCATGTTGAGTTTGCCGTGCCGAATAGACTGGACGCTGGCGAGGCTCAGGCTTATTTACAGGAGAGCATTACCAGGGAGTTCAACATCGGGAACAAATACTTCCTGGATCTTTGGAGCAAAGACATCCCTCCCGACGTCCACGTCAACCAAGGCGGTGCAAACGCCGGTTTCACGTCGCTGAACCGCGCACTGGATTACCTGCAGGCGAACCCGGACAAAAGCGCGTGGGTGATGAACTGGGACGCCCCGAGCTTCCCGCCGAAGGATGCGCAGATCAACGAGAACATGGTGGTGCTGTTCCTCGTCGGACCGAACTTCAAGATGGAACGCGAACCGCTGGCCTGGATCGGCCGCGCGGCGACGAGTAACGTCAAGGACTACGAGGCGAAGGCCGGCACCACGCGCGCAGTGCAGGCATGGAAAGCCACGATCGACGGCGCGGCGCGCAACGCGGGCGTGACGGTGCCGTCGCTGAACTTCGTGGTGCATGACGCGGGGCGTGGCGGCGAAGCGGCGTCGGAGCGGATCGGCGCGTTGTCGCAGACGTTGACGGAAGTGCTGCCGGACTACAACTTCAGCAAGCAGACGTTCAATACGCCGGCGCTGCTGGGCCCGATGGGAGCGGGTACGGCGCTGACGGACGTGGTGCTGGCGATCGGTCGGGCGAATCACCTTGGCGAGAAGGTGCTGGTGGCGGGGACGACGGATGCGCAGCACCCGACAGCGGTGGTGGTGTTGCCGCCGTCGAAAGTCGTGCCGATCGATGCGGACAAGGACTGGTTCCGCGCGCGAGGCGAGAACAATGCATATCTGCCGTGGTGGGGCCGTCGCCACGACACCGACTACGGCATGCAGGGCTATTCCTACTGACCGGACAACCGACCATGCGAGGAATCATTCGAGTGGGTGACGTCCACAGTCACGGCGGCTTTGTCGAGACGGGTGCGTCGAACAGCGATGTCATGGGGCGCCCGCCCGCACGTGTCGGTGACCGCTGCACCTGCCCGTTACATGGGCCGTGCGTCGTCGTCGAGGGCGATGGGCAGTTCGAAATCGAGGGGGCGCATGCGGCGTTCGAAGGTCACAAGACCTCATGTGGCGCCGTTCTGATTTCATCGTTGCCGACTTCGGGACGCTCGTGATTCGAACCGCTGGGACAGCCGCATCGAGGTGACAGAGGGTTCGGCCCGGTTACCCGTCACGCTGTCCGGCGAAGGGCTGCGCGCTGCATGGCGCAGTCCTTCGTCATTTCCACGCCACGCTTCAGTTGGCCGGCTGAGCGGGCGCCCTCGCACTCATCTGCACCACATGCGCGGCGCGCAGCGTATCGCCAAACATCTTTCCCATCGCCGCACCGCACTTCTTCGCGAGACTGTCCGAATCGAGACACGTCTCCCCATCGGCGCGCGCCTTGTAGACCGGCTTGATCGTGTAGCGGGTACCGCCCATCTTGTCACCGGTCGCCGGGACGAAGGTCGTCGTCACATTCGATACCTCCATTTGCCACGTCGCGCTGATGGGCGTGCCGTAACGCGCCGTCCCGGACTCCGTGAACAGGCGGATCGTATGACTCGGCTTCATGGCCCGCAGTGCCGCAGGTACCGGATTCACGAACTTCATCTCGTCCAGCTCGACGACTTTCGTCGGCACACCGGCCAGTGCAGCCTGGATGCCTTCACCCAGTCCGGCGAGATACGCGCGCCCTTCGCTGCCGAACTCGGGCCCGTCGAATGCCTTGCCGTCCACGACGACCAGGATCGCGGTCGCTTCTGTCGGCGCGATGCCCGCGGTGTTCTCGCCGATGAGGTTGGGCGTGGCGACGCAGCCGCTTACGAGCGCTGCAACCACGCATGTCGTCAATCCACGCAGTGTTTTCATTGTTTTCAGGGCCGGCCGGTGGGGAGGACGTCGTGTCGACTCGAGGCGATACAGTCGAGCGCAACGTGATCGCGCGATTGTGTTGGATGGGGCGCTGTTTGCCAATGTGTCGTTCACGCTTTGTCGGAACGTAACCTTGTTACACGCGCCGCAAGCAGACACCTATCACATCTGCCTGAACAACCCCGCATACGCCCGACTGACCGGCAGCATTTCCCGCTGCCCGTGCACGCGAATCCGCAATCTCCCCAGCAAGTCGCGCTCGACGCGATCGATCGCTGCATACGCAACGATCACGCCGCGATGCACCTGCGCGAACCGCTCCGGATCGAGCCGTTGCATCAGTTCTTTCAGCGGCGTGCGAATCACGAGCCGTTCGCCGGGCGTGACGACTTCCGTGTATTTCTCCGATGCCTGGAAATACAGCACGTCGTCGACCGATACGAGCCGCGTCGCATCCTTCACGCCTACCGTCAGCCAGCGGATCGGCACCGCTTCTCTCGCTTGCGCCGCCTGCGCGAGCGCATCGGCCTGCGCAAGCGCTGGCCCGCCGCGCTGAAGCTTCGCGATACAGCGCAGCAGCCGCTCGTCCGTCACCGGTTTCAGCAGGTAGTCGACTGCCGCGCGATCGAACGCGTCGACCGCATATTCGTCGTAGGCCGTGACGAACACGACATGCACGTCCGGAGCCAGCGCGGCGAGCTTCAACCCGTCGATGCCGGGCATCCGGATGTCGAGAAACGCGATGTCCGGGCGCGGCGACGCGTTCAGCGCAGCCAGCGTTTCGATACCGTTGCGCGGCATCGAAACGATTTCCAGTTCGGGCCAGAGCTGACCCAGCCGCTGCGCAAGCGAGGCGGACAGGTTCGGTTCGTCGTCAGCGATGAGGGCGGTCGGCATGTCAGTCGATCGGAATCAGCAGCGTAGCGGTAACGCCATGCGCGGCGGCGGTGTTCGTCTCGACGGAGACGCGCCCGCGCTCGCCGTGCAGCGTCCGGATGCGCGCGGCGACGTTGGCGAGCCCGACGCCGCCGTGCAGGCTCGAGCCGCCCTTACCGAGGCCGACGCCCGTGTCGATCACGTTCAACATCAGCGCATCGCCACGCATCCTGCCGCGAATCACGATCACGCCGCCGTCGATCGACGGCTCGATCCCGTGCAGCAGTGCATTCTCGACGAGCGGTTGCAGCAGCAGCGGCGAGAATGGCAGCGCGTGCAGATCCGCCGGCACGTCGATCGTATAGGAAAGCCGCTCGGCGAGCCGGATCGACGCGATCTTCAGCAATGCTTCGACGAGTTCGAGCTCCTCGCCGAGCGTCGACGTCGCATCGCGCGTGCGCCGCAGGCTCGCGCGCAGGTAGCGGTTCAGGCTGTCGAGCATCGTCGATGCGCGAGCCGGATCGCGCTCGATCAGGCTCTGCACGTTCGCGAGCGTATTGAACAGGAAGTGCGGCTCGATCTGCGCCTGCAACAGCGCGAGGCGCGCGGCCGTCTCGGCCTGGCGCGCTTCGGCGGCTTCGCGTCGTTCGGTCTCGAGCGTCGCACGCATGCGCATGGATTGCAGGAACAGCGATACGCACACGAACAGGATCGCCGAGATGAGAAACGACGGCCCGTAGTTGTCCCACGTGCCGAGGCGGGCGCGCCCGAACACGTGCGGCACATTCCCGCGGACGATCGTCGCCGAGATCTCGAAACCGATGAGCACGCTGGCCGGCGCGATCACGACGGTCTTCAGCGCGAGCCCCGGCTTGCGCGGCAGCAGCCGGTCGGCGGCATGGCTGAACAGCAGCGCGCAGAACCCGATCACGTTGGCGACGACGAGGTAGGGCAGCAGCGGTTCGTTGAAATGAAGGGCCCAGAAACCGAGGCCGACGACCGAGTTGAAGCACGCGAACGCGAGCAGCGCGGCCGGATCGCGCAGCGGCCGCGGCGGGGCGTCGGCGGGTGGCTGCGGAATCGGCGACGGGTCGGATGTGGCTCGCATGGTGTCGGGTGAAGGTGGGCGCGCGTTGCGCTGATGGCTAGACCTTACTGCCGGAGGGGCCGATTGCGCGCGAGTTGCGACGAATGGCGCGCGGCTTCGACGAAGCGCTGCGGCTGCCGACGGTTGGCCGGTTTCCGTCACGAGTGTAGTGGAAGGCGCTGCGGAAGGACACGGGGCGTTGCCGGTTGCGCGTCGAGCACGAAGCACGGACTGGTTCTGATGTCGCCGGCCGCCGGATTCGATGGCGCGTCAGTCGTCCCGATTCGCCAGACGATCATCGCCGCGACGCGCAACTCGTCCGCGAATTCCCGCCTCCCGTCGCAAGCTGCGCCGCCTGACAGGATCGGGCAGTACGGTGTTGTCGTGTTCACTCCGATCAGGCGACTCCGACCATGTCTACGCTCCTTCATCTGAAGCCTTACGTGTACGTAATGTTCTGCGTGCTGCTCTATATCGGCGTCAAGCGCTGTTTCCCGCGCGAGGTGCCGGCGGCGCGTCCGCTGATCTCGCCTATCGCGTTCGGGATGCTCGGCATCGTCAGCCTGAACGGGCTTTTTCCGCGTGCCGGCATCGACGCGAACGCGATTGCGCTGGCGGCTGTCCTGGGCGGTGTGGCGCTGGGCTGGCTGCACGCGAGCCGGTGGCGGCTCGAGTACCGTCCGGCCGCGTCGGGCCTGCGTGTGCGCCTGCCCGGCGACGCGAGCCTGCTCGTCACGCTGATGCTGACGTTCGTCGCCGAAACCGGCATCCATTACGCGGTCGCCGTGCGCGCGCCGTGGGCGGCGACGAGCGGCTTCGTGATGCTGTCGTTCGCGGTATGGGGCGTGCTCATCGGGATGACGCTCGGGCGCGCGGTGAACGTGGTCGTGCGCTGCATGCGCCATGCGAACGGATCGGCGCGCGGCGGGTTCCCGTATTCGGTCGATCCGCGATGAAGGGCGCGAGACAGCCGGCGAGCAGGTAACCGACGGCCACGCATGTGACGCGGCCCGCTGTCGTCAACTGGATCGGCATCGAATCGAAGCGGCATGTAACGAGCACGGTTTTGCGCCCCGTTTTCCTGTCACGGTCACGTCATGGTGCGCCCATAACGTTGCACGTTCCCGTCGCGGCGACATCGCCGGATCCGGGACGTGCGCAACCCGCTCGCGACGACGTGCCCGCGTCGCAGGCAGGCCTGCCGGGATCTCGCTCCCGGCGGCGCGGCGGTCATCCATCGCGCCATTTCATTCGAAAATACGATCGACGCCGGTTCGAACCGGATCGCGGACGATCAGGAGACAGGGACCATGCTGAGTCCGCATGAATTCTCGATGCTGTTGCGCGTTGCACGTGCGCCGGACAGCGTCGATCCGTCGAATCCGGCCTTCGCCGTGCTGGTGGAGAAGCGGCTGGTCGACGATACGCAGATGCGCATCAACGCCGTGGCCGCGCGCCCGGCGCTGACACCGATCGGCCAGCTGCTGCTGGCGCGCTTCGACGAAGCGGCTTGAGGGAAAGCGTCACGCGTTCGTCGACACGAAGCGCATGACGCGTTGAACGACGTGCCGCTTATTGCGCGACCGGCACCGTCACGTCGGTGCCGAACCAGTGCATCGAGATCTTCTTCAGCGTGCCGTCCTTGTGCAGTGAATCGAGCGCGTCGTTGATCGCCTTCTCGAATTTCGGGTTGCCCTTGCGGAACGGGATCGCCATTTCCTGCTTGCCGCCGTTCACGATCGCGCCCGCGCGCAGCGGCAGGTTCGACGTCTTGATCATGTACGGCAGCATCAGGCGATCGTCGAGCGTCGCTTCGATCCGGCCCGCGGCGAGGTCGCGCAGTTTCTCCGGCGCGCCGGGATACGTCTGCACCTCGATGCCGGGCACGGTGCGCGCCATCTGGTCGTAGTTGGTGCCGAGCGTCACACCGAGCTTCTTGCCCTTGAAATCGTCGAGCGACTTGAAGTTGCGCGTGTCGTCCTTGCGCTGGATCAGCTGCGCGGCAGAGTACGTGTACGGCTCGCTGAAGTCGAGCGCTTCCTTGCGCTGCGGCGTGATCGTGACCTGGTTGACGATCACGTCGAACTTGCCGGCCTGCAGGCCGGCGATGATGCCGCTCCATTCGGTCGGCACGAATTGCGTCTTCACGCCGAGCTTGCCGGCGACCGCGTTCGCGACGTCGACGTCGAAACCCTCGAGCTGGCCGGACGTGCCGCGCGAGTTGAACGGTGGGTAGGTACCTTCGAGGCCGACGCGCAACACGCCGGCCTTCTTGACCGAGTCGAGCAGGTCGTCCGCGTGCGCGGCGACCGCCGTGAAGCCGAGGGCCGACGCGAGCAGCAGGCCCGACAGCAGGAACTTCGAACGTTTCATCGCAGATCTCCAGTGTTCAGTGTCGTGTGTGGTGAGCGCCGGGCGCGGCGGACCGCAATACGGGCTCGTAGACACTACTCGCAACCGCGCCGTGCCGGAAGTCGAATTGGCCCTGATTGCAATCGATTTCATCGGGGCGGGAGGCGGCCGGCCGGCGTGATTGGCGTTTCCATGCACGGCTCGCGGACCAATCGGATCACGCTCTTTTAAATCAGGTCAGGTTCAGGAGCGCGCGAAATTTTGTCTGTAAAATCCCGCGGGCGAAGTTGATCGCTCGCGCCATCCGAGGGCGCGCCAAAAGAAGAAAAGGCCGTTCATGAACATGCAGAACACAATTGCCGCATTGCGCGGCGGATTGCTTCAGCAGGACCGGTTGCTGAAGCTCGATACGCCATTGGGGGCCAACGTCCTGACTGTCCAGCGGGCAGTCGGCCGCTCGCGTATCGGGCGCGCGTACACGTTCACGCTCGACGTGCTGTCGACCGAGAGCGATCTGGAGCTTAAAAAGCTGATCGCCCAGCCCGTGACGTTGTGGATCCAGCAGGGCGATCTCGGCTACCGGCCGATCAACGGATACGTCCATACCGCGCGCCGGCTGGGCGCCGACGGCGGGCTCACGTCCTATCAGCTCGCGTTCGCCGATTTCACCCACTTCCTGAAGTTCCGTCGCAATCAGCGGTTCTGGAACGACACGACGGTCGACCAGATCATCAGCGACGTGCTGAACCAGCATCCGCAGGCGCAGGGCCATTTCCGCTTTGCGCTGACGAAGCCGCTGCCGAACCGCTCGTACACACGCCAGCACGACACCGACTGGCATTTCGTGCATCGGTTGATGGAGAGCGAAGGGCTTTACTGCGCCTGGCAGCAGGCCGACGACGGCAAGTCGCATACGCTCGTCATCACCGACAACCTGCAGGCGTTCGCGCCGCTGTCGCCGGAAACCGTGCGCTTTTATCGCGGTGGCGCGGCCAGCGAAGCCGACGCGTTCACGCAATGGTCGGGCACGCGCACGCTGCAGAGCGTCACGCGCACGACGCGCACGTTCGACTACAAGAATCCTGCGCAGCCGGAGAACCCGAAAGGCACATCGCTGCCGACGATGGGCGGCCAGGGCGAGTTGCCGGATCAGCTCGAAGTCTACGAGTACACGGGCGCCTACACGTATCTCGACCAGACGCGCGGCGACCATCTGACGAAGGTCAGGATGGAGGAGTGGGAGTCGCGGGCGAAGCGGTTCCATGCGGCGGGCGGCGTGCGCGCGATCGATGCGGGCCGGCGCTTCACGCTGGCCGATCATCCCGAGCACGTTCGCGATCCCGCCGAACAGCGCGAGTTCGCCGCGATCGAGGTCGCGTGGTGGATCGAGAACAACCTGCCCGTCGCGGCCGACAGCGCGGACTTTCCATACAGTCTGCGCGAAGCGTTGGCGCAGGCACAGGACGGCTACGGCGCCGATCCCGCGTTTCGCGTGCCACACGAGGACGGTTCGGTCGGTTTCTATCTCGTCGAAGTCGAGACGCAGCGCGTGAACGTGCCGTATCGCAGCCCGTTCGAGCATCACAAGCCGGAAATACACCTCGAGACGGCGATCGTCGTCGGGCCGCAAGGCGAAGAGGTCTATACCGACGCGCTGAACCGGATTCGCGTGCAGTTCGTGTGGGACCGGATCAATTCGGGTAACGAGAATGCATCGTGCTGGGTGCGCGTCGTGCAGTCGGATAGCGGTGGCGGTTACGGCGGCGTGCATGTGCCGCGCATCGGTGAGGAAGTGCTGATCGACTACGTCGGTGGCGACTGCGACCGGCCGCTCGTGGTCGGGCGCGTGTACAACGGCGCGAACCAGCCGCAGTGGCATACCGACGGGATCCTGTCGGGCTATCGGTCGAAAGAGTATTCGGGCAGCGGCTACAACCAGCTCGTGATGGACGATGCAACCGGGCAGAACCGCGTTCAGCTGATGAGCAGCAGCGCGAACAGCCTGCTGCATCTCGGCTACATCATCGACCACAACGCCAATTCGCGCGGGTCGTATCTCGGCAGCGGCTTCGACCTGCGTTCCGATGCGTATGGCGCGGTGCGGGCCAGCCAGGGCCTGTACGTGACGACGCACCCGAAGGCGGCGAACAGCCAGCCGCTCGACGTGAAGGAAGCGCAGCAGCAGCTCGTGTCAGGAGAGAGCCTCGTCGAGGCGATGTCGAGTGCGAGCGAACAGCATCAGGCGGAAAGCCTGAACGACGCGCAGGACACGATGCGCGCGTTTACCGATGCGACGCAGGACAGTGCACCGGGCAGCGCGTCCGGTGGGCGTACGGCCGGCGGTGGCACGGGTAACGCGAACGCGTTCAAGGAACCGGTGATGCTGTTCGGCAGCCCGTCGGGGATCGGGATGTCGACGCAGCAGTCGGTGCACATGGTCGCGAACGATCACGTGAACGTGGCGAGCGGGCAGAGCGTGCATGTTGTCGCGGGCAAGTCGCTGATCGGGAGTATCGGGCAGAAGCTGAGCCTGTTCGCGCAGAACGCGGGGATGAAGCTGTTCGCGGGCAAGGGCAAGGTGGAGATCCAGGCGCAGGCGGACAACATCGAAGTGACCGCGCAGAAGGCGGTGAAGGTGGTGTCGGCGACGGGGCAGATCGAGATCGCGGCCGATCAGGGGATCCTGCTGACGAGCGGCGGCGGGTATGTCCGCATTCAAGGCGGGAACATCGAGATTCATACGCCGGGTGCGGTGGACGTGAAGGGTGCGTCGCATACGTTTAACGGGCCGGCGAGCATGGGGTATCCGCTGCCAAGCCCGCGGCCGGATCAGCCGGGGCAGCTGGAGTTGTTTCACAAGTATGTGAATGGCGAGGCGGTGAAGGGCGGGTTGTTTACGGTGAGAGACGTGAACGGTGCCGTGCTGAAGAAGGGGGCGCTCGACAATAGCGGCTATACCGTTGTGAGCGGGTTGCCGCCCGGCGCGGTGCGTGTCGAGTTCGGGAAGGATCCGCGCGAGTCGGATCAGCCGGCGAACTATTTCAAGCAGGCGAAATGGCCGGCCGAGCCGGTCGAGCCGTCGCCGGAAGCCGCGCAGTCGGCGGCGACCGGGCAGCTTGTCAGCCAATTGAAAGGGATGGCGCCTGCCGCGGCAACGGCTGCAATGGGGCCGGCGAGCGGCGGTAACGCAGGCGCTGCGTTGAGCGGGCTCGCGAGTCCCGCGTTGCCGGCTGCAGCGAGTGCGCTTGGTGGTGCGGGCGTGGCCTCATCATTGCAGACGGCTTCGAGCCTGAGCGGTGCCGCGAAGCAGGTGGCCGGGATGGTGCAGGCTGCACGGCAAGGCGGGCTCGCGGCGATGGTGGCACCGGTTGCGAACGCGGCATCCGGGGCGTTGCAGAGCGCACTGCCGCGTGTTGCCGGTATCGCTGGCAAGGGCGCTACGACGGTGGCGTCGGCTGCCGATGCGACCGGCGTGAAGCTGCCGACGAGCGGCTTCGGCGGACCGCTGAAATCCTGAGAGGGCGGCTTGTCGGCCGTCTAGAACAACAAATCGCGATTTGAACGAAGAACGACATGGCACAACAACTTCCACCGGGCGCAGAGAAGGAACAGGCGGTTACTTGGCTCAGTGATGTTTCCCCCAAGGACGTCGTCGCAGTTGGTAACCGCTTCGATGCATGGTTGCGCCGGATCAGCGGCAACCACATCACGTTCGAGGACGTGAAGACGTTTGCCGGTGCCGTGCCGATCGTCGGTAACATCATGGCGATGGTCGACGCGCTTGGCGACATTGCCGAAATCGTCGAAAAGCGCGGTGGTCAAGTGCTCGATTACATGAGCCTCGCGATCAACCTGCTCGGCATCATTCCGATTCCGCCGACGCTTGCGCCATTCCGGATGTCGGCGCGCCCGCTGCTCGCCCTCGTTCGTCACGAACTGATGATGACGCGCAACAATCTCGGCGCGGCGATTATCTCCGTGCTGGTCACGCATATCAACGCTACCTGCGCGACCGAGATCGAGGATTTTCTCAACAAGCTGAAGGCTGGCCTCGTCGAACTGCTCAACGGATGCGCGGCGAAATCCGAGGAGCTCATGATTGCGCTGGCGACTGGCATGGACAAGGCGCTGCACGGGCAGCTCTTCGATGCCAACGCCAATCTGAAACGCCAGCAACAACTCGCGAAGAAGATGGCGGACGATCGGCCGTGGTACAGCCCGAGTCGGGTCGGTGACGGCATCCAGTTCGCGTACGAAGGCACCAAGGCACTCGGAAAGAAGGCTGCCAACAAGACGGCGGGCACCATGGCGAAGCTCGCGCCCGATGCTTGGCTCGAGCCGTTTCGCGGCGCGGTGACATTCCTTCGGACCGAAGCGCCGAAGATTGCGACTGCGATCCGTTCGCTTGCCGGCAGCGAAGAAGGCAAGATGATGTGGCTGGTCTTGCAACTGATCGAGGCTGTCGGGCGCGTCAAGGCACGCGCGAAGCTTCATGAGCAGAGTACGGACGTCAAGGCAGGCGGTAAGAGTCAGGCGAAGAAGACGCGGGAGCAGGAGGGGCTCGAGAAAATCGAAGAGCAGGCGCCGGCCGAGGGGCCGGGAAGGAGCGTTTGCAAGGCATGCGGGTTTGGGGCATCGTCGGCATCGATCGATTTCGCGTTCGGTGACGAGACGTTCTCGCATGTGGATTTCGACCTGCCGGGCGCGCTGCCGCTCGCTTGGGAGCGTACGTACCGCTCCCGACTGTCCGCGTATGATAACGGCGAGCTGGGTGCGCGATGGATTACGCCATATACGACGCGAATCGATATCAAGAATAGTCAGTGGATCTATCGCGATGCAGAGGGGCGCAGCATCGACTACCCGGCACTCGCGGCCGGCGCGGTGCACGACGATCTGTCGGAGAACCTGACGCTGTCGCGGCTTGACGAAACGTGGGTAACGATCGCCTACGGCCATGACGTGCTGCATGTGTACGAGCGCCGTGGAGATGCCTTCCGGCTCGCGATGCAGAAAGATCGCGCCGGGAACACGATCACGCTCGACTACGATGCGCTTGATCGCCTTGTACGCCTGATCGATGCGAGCGGCAATGTGCTTGGGTTTGAGCACGACAGGCATGGCCGAATCGTACAGATCGAGCACGTGCTCAAGGATGGCGAGCGCCGCATGTTGGCGAGCTACGAATACGATGCGGAAGGCGATCTCGTGCGCGCGGTCGATCGTCATGGCAACGCACGGACGTATCAATATCGTCGCCATCTCGTGACGCGCTATACCGATCGCACTGGACGCGGGATGACGCTCGAATGGGACGGCGCGGATGCCGATGACAACGCGGACGCGAAATGCATCCGCGAATATGCAGATGACGGCAGCCTCGATCTCCGGCTCGCGTGGAATCCGAATATCCGTCTGACCTACGTGACCGATGCGCTCGGTCAGATGACACGGTACTACTTCAACATCCATGGTTATGTGTACCGGATCGTGTATCCGGACGGTAACCAGGAGTGGTTCCGGCGTGATGCCCATCACAATTTGGTATTGCATATCCGGCGGGACGGGAGCATCGAACGGAGTGAATACGATGCACGTGGCAATCTGGTTCAGCAGGAGCGGGCGGACGGCAGCGTCGTCGAGATGGCGTACGACGACAAGGATCAGATGATCCGGCTCGTCGATCCAACCGGGCAAGTCTGGCAGCGCAAGTACGACGATGCGGGCAACCTCGTCGAGGAAATCGATCCGCTTGAGCACGCAACGAAGTACGGTTACAACGACAAGGGATTGCCGACGCGGATTACCGATGCGAAGGGTGGTTCGAAAGCGCTCGAATACAACGATGCAGGGCAGCTTGCAAGCTACACGGACTGCTCCGGAAAGAAGACGCAGTGGCGCTACGACGATATGGGGCGTGTGATCGAGACAAAGGACGCATCGGGTGGCGTGGTCGCATACGACTACGGCACGAACGGCCAATTGACGGCGATTCGTTCGCCGGCGGGTGTCGTGCACATGCAATACGACGCAGAAGGCCGCTTGTTGCGGCATATCGATCAACTCAATCGATCGATGCGATACGGCTATGACGCGGTTGGTCGTATTGCTAGCCGCGCGGATGCGCTCGATCGGACGCTTGCGTATCGCTACGACCGCCTCGGTCGCTTGACTACGCTGACCGACGCGAACTTTGCGACGTACCAGTTTCACTACGATCCGGCGGGGCGGCTGATCGAGGAAATCGGTTTTGACGGCAAGTCGACGCGTTACGAGTACGACAAGGAAAGCGGCAACCTTGTTTCGGTTGACGAAGCGGGGCACGTGACGTCGATTGATGTCGATGTGGCGGGCCGTATGATGAAGCGTGTCGCGGGGGGAAGCGAGGAACGGTTTGCCTACGACCCGAGCGGCAGGTTGATCGACGCGGTGAACCGATACAGCCGCGTGCAGTTTTTCTTCGATCCGGTTGGCAATCTCGTGCGCGAACATCACGCCTACAATCTGTTCGGCGAACGGCGCAGCTACCTGTGGCATCACGAATACGACGAGCTCGGCAATCGGCGACGTACCGTGCGGCCGGACGGCCACGTGGTCGACTGGTTGATGTACGGCTCCGGGCATGTGCACGGGATGCAGTTCGATGGTGAGGAGCGCGTGCAATTCGAGCGTGATGATCTTCATCGCGAGACGGTACGCATGTTGTCGAGCAAGGTCGGGCAGCGTACGCACTACGATCCGGCGGGACGTGTGCTGCAGCAGACGGTCCAGCGGTCGACATCGCCCGCGCCGCTTGCCGAACGGCGGTATCGCTATGACGCGGCGGGGCAATTGTCGCGGATCGAGGACAGCCGCAAGGGCGCGACCGATTATCGATACGATCCGGTCGGGCGATTGATTGAGGCGATCAGTCCGGTCGCGAAGGAGCGGTTTGCGTTCGATCCGGCGAGCAACATTATTGATCCGGTGCGATCTACAGAGGCGCTTGCATCCCGTCCGAGCCCAGTGCGGCCGGAAAGCACGTTGCCGGTCGACGTGCCGAAGGTGCTGGGTAACCTGTTGAAGACGTATGCGGGAATGCACTTCGAATACGACGCACGCGGGAATCTTGCGCGTAAGCGTACGCCGGCGGGTGAGCACGCGTACGAGTGGGACGAGTTCAATCGCTTGTTGTCGGCGCGGGTTGCGGAGATGTCGCGGCACAGTAAGTCACGGTATTTCTACGACGCATTCGGCCGCCGAATCGCGAAGGAGGTGAACGGCGAGCGCACGGTATTCGGGTGGGATGGCGATATGCTGGCGTATGAGAGCGATGGCGCGCGCGGCACGCACTATATCTACGAACCGGGGACGTTTGTGCCGCTAGTGCAGTATGTGACGGAACCGGTCGAGGGAATCGAAACGCCGGAGTGGAAGAGTACCGACCGCTATGTACCAGAGGAAGATCCGCTGCAGAAGATGCCAGAGCGGCGACGCGACGCGGTACTGTTCTATTACCATTGCGACCGGATCGGGACGCCTCAGTTGCTGACGGATGACAACGGCGAGGTCGTGTGGGAGGCGTCGTATAAGGCGTGGGGCGAAGTGCGAGAGATCATTGCGCGGGTATCGACAGCGGCAGGAATCGCATCGAGGAATTCGCTCCGGTTTCAAGGGCAGCAGGTTGATGAGGAGACGGGGCTACATTACAACCGGCATCGATATTACGATCCGTATTCCGGGCGATTCATCGCGAAGGATCCGATCGGGTTGGCCGGTGGGATAAATGTGTATCAGTATGTGCCTGCACCAACGGAATGGATTGATCCTCTCGGATTGGCAAAGTGCCGTCCGTGTCCCGAGGATTGCGAAAAGATTTTGGCGGAAGCCGGTCGAGGTTACGGCAGATATGACAAGGTTGATGCGGACTCGCATCACGTCATACAGAACGCTGCCATGAAGGGATCCGTGTCGGATTACAACGAGCAGGCCGCACCTGCAGTCCAATTGGAAGGCCCGCCAAACAAGGTTGGGACCGAGCATTATATTGCTACTCAGTCGCAACGCCAGAGAGGGGTTGGTGGGAATTACGCAGCAGAGCGTCGCGTCGCATACAGGGCTCTTCGGCGAGCAGGTTTGTCGGAGAGCGAAACGCGTTGCCATATCATGCGGAGCGATGCGCACTTTGCCGACTTGGGCGTGACCGGCGATACGCCGACCCGAATGCCGGGAAATCGAAACAGTTCGACAAGGAGGTGGTAGCGTGAACGGATGGATTACGCTGGCGATGATTCATCAAATCATCAGGATATGCGATCTGATTTCAAGGAATGATTTTGTACGTTTGGAGGCAGAGGGAAACTTCGAAGTGAGCACGCCATCCGAGATCAGGGCCGGGGTTTTGGAGTACCTGGGAGGAGATTTTCCGCGCGAGAGTGACTTGGTGCGAATCGGAGTCCCGGATGAAAATTATGTCCGGAATCATTCGATTGTGTATGAAATAAATCCAAGTTCACCATCGGATCGTGATAAGCGAATTCAAATTAATTTGATAATCGATGGTGTTGAGAGCGACTTGACTCTGATTTTGCACGCTCACAAGCGAGAGGGGGGAGATGAAGTCCGCGTTTACGGTGCGCTCACGCTTTAAGCATGGACGGTCTACGTGCGTGTGACAGACCGGTTCGAATGCCTCGAGGCTGCGCGGATGAAAATTTTGCGGGCCGATCGACCCAACTGCGTTTGGGTTGATGCTCGTCGTGCAGATCGGCGACAACCACTGCGGGTCGATCTTGTGGACGCAGAATTGGCATAATTGCAGTTCGCCCACACGAGCACCAAAGCAAACCAGCACGTGTGCAACTGTTATGCAGTCAGCGGCGGAGAATAGTGCTAGGTACTGCGATCTCATCTCCGCCGCGATGTATCACCTTGGTTACAACCGCAATATCCATGTCGACAACCCTCGTGACCGCAGTGTCGCTGAAACACATCCTCGAGCATCCTGGCGATTTCTCCGGGTGGCTTCATCTTCCACCGGTGCCTTGGATGCCCGATACAGAGGGCGTATTCTCCGACTACATCAAGGGCGCGGACGACGCGATACCCGCGATCGCAATCCAGCCCGGATGGCAAGTCACCCTGAACAGTGCGACGATCGAGGACATCGTGATCAACGCTCACGACCAAGTCGACGAACCGAGCGTTGCGCAGTTGCTCGATGCGTTCGTCTTTTACGTAGAGAACGATGAATTCATCCTGTTCTGACGACGTGGCCTGTCACAAGTCGGCATGAAATCTTGGCATGACATCCTGATTGCAGCCAATCCGCTCGTCCGGTTTCTCGAGCAGGATGCATTTTTCGGCACCGCCTATCTCGGTGATCCAGCGGCGCATCACGTTGTCCGGGATGCGGCGGTCGCGCGTCGTTTCGCGACCGATGACTCCTTCGACGACTTCGACGAATGGGAGTCGGTAAGTGACGGTGACGGTGTGTTTCCCGCTGGTTTCGAATGGAGCCACCAGGTTGAATACCAGTTGAGGAAGAATCGGCATTGGGGCATCGAAGGCAAGCACTTCAACGGGGCCGATCTCAAGTGGACGAATGCGGTGTCGTGTCCGCTGATCGAGTTGATGATCAGGGATATCGGCATCCTGTTACAGTGTTACGCCAATGATTGCTTCCCGCCGATCTGGAACAGCATTCTGCATGTTTATCTCGACGGTGGTTTCCCTTGTGGCTGGGATGGTCGGCATCCCGAGGGGAGGTTGGTCGTCTTTTCGAATGCCTAGCCGGAGCGGGAGAGGCCTGCAGCCCGAACGCAATCGGTAACAACAAGGGATCACTCGGCGGCCCTTCATTTAGAAGGGCGCGGTTGTCATAGGGATGGTCTGCGGTTGAGGGCAGGTATTCAGTCATGCGATGTAGTGCGCCTGAGCCCCTACCTACGCCAACCATCGACTGGAATACGATGTCACGCGGGGCGAGGGCCATGGGGTGACCGAGCATGAACGCAGAAATCATTGTTGATATTTTCGAGGCGGCTGACGCGTTCTCGAAAGGCGACCTGGCGCCGATTCAACGGCTGCTGCCTAAAATCGAAAGACAAGAAGTGCTTGAGGGAATCCCCATTCTCTTCCAGGTCGCGAGAAGTCGAGCGATCTTCGATTTCCTGGGCAGCCGCGATGTGAACTTCCTGCAGAGGGACGAGCGCACCGGAGATACGTTTCTGCATTGTGCGACTTTGGATCGTGATTCGGCGCTCTTCGAGAAAGTGGTTGCGTGGTATGCGACACGGAATCTGCTCGAGGAGTCGGGCCACAGTGGTATCACGGCACTATCGGCAGCATTGAAATTTGGATTGATAGAGCGAGCGGAGAAGCTGATCGACGTCGGCGCCGATATGTCGACGATGGCGACGAACGGTCTCACGCCGATCCTGCAGGCGACATATTGTCTTGACGGGGAAGTCGCTGCGATATCAGGGCTGAATTTGTTGTTACTCAGCGGGATTGAAGTGAGCCGCGATGAGATTCTTCATTTGAAGAAATGCGCGTCTGATCTCGGCCGGGGCGAGGTCGAGAAGTGGCTTGACGGACACATGAAATTCGACTGACAGCATCCACGATCTCCGAGACTCAGGATTCACTCAAGCGTCGGCATGCGGCTGACAGAGATGCGCGAGCCCGGTATCGTTCGCAAGCGATTCGACAAGGCGCCATGTCGCCGGGAGGCACGATGCACAATCGGGATCTGAAGCCGTTCATCGTCGCAATTCGCGACATGGTGGACGCGCACGCAAGCATCGGCGCACCTGCGCCCGATCATGCAACACACACGGGATCCCTCTCCGTGAGCGCTGAAATTGCCGCATGGTTCAACGCGCTCGACGATGTCGATCTGTCGATTCCCTGGATTGCCGACGATCTCCTGTTGTACGGCAACCCGGCGAGTCTCGCGATCGGCCAGACCGGCTATCGCGTCGACGCATCGGGCCGGCGTCTGTCCGGATGGCACGACGACTGGATCGTGCTGGGTCAGATGGGCGGCGATCCGGTTATCGTCGTGCCGGCAGGCGATGTGCTGTTCGACCGTCACGGCGCGGGCTCCTGGGCACCATTGCGCGTTGCGTCATCCCCTACGCACTTCGCCCACGCACTGTGTATCTGGTGCGATCTGTACGTCGGAAAGTACGCACGCGATATCTTCGACGATACATATGAAATCCGGCCGGCATTCCTGGCTGAAGTCCGTTCGCGGATAGGCGATGCGCTGCCGGATCCGGAAGCGGCGGTGTTCATGGAGATGGTTGGTGGGTGAGAGCAGGCGCGCGGTCTCAAGCAAGGTGGAGGCCAATACGCCGGCAGCCCGGGTGACACAAGTTATTGACTGGAACACGGTCTTACGTGCGGCGAGAACGAAATGCATGACCCCGACCAAGATTACGAGCTGATCTACGTCTACGCCGGTAGCTCCGGAGATGCACCGGTTCACGAAGAACTTCCCGCGCGTCCGGTCGAGCCGGGCATCTATGAACTGCTGGCATCGCCTGGCCTCGCGCTGAATCTCGCGAAAGGCGATCTTGTCCGCATGGACGATCCCGATCGTCCGGCCACGGTGCTGAAGCGCGGCGGAAACTACTGCATCCAGATCTATGGCGACGCGATTCCGGATCGCGACATCGACCGGCTTGCGGATGAGGTCGAATCCGAACTGAACGGTACGCTCGACGGCCGTTACGGCGGCTCGCTCGCGCTATCGGTGCCGTCCGGCGCTGGAGGCGAGCGAATCCGTACTGTCTTCGACGACTTCACGGCAAGAACCGGCCTTGCCTGGTACTACGCGAACATCTACCGGAACTTCGAGGATCCGGACGACGAAACGCTGCTCGACTGGTGGATCGAGCCGTGACGCGCAAAATCGAACACGTGTATGTCGGAGATACCGACAGGAAGATCAACCGATGACCCGCACACCGACCATCGGCACGACCGTAACCGAAATCGAAGCAGCCGAAGCATTACTCGGCCGCGCGTTGCCGCATTCGTTCGCGACATGGCTGCTGCTCAACAACGGCAGGTCGCTTGGCGGATTGTCCGTGTTCCCCGTCTTCGATGCGCGTAATCCGCGCAAGACCTGGAATTCGATCGTTCGGCACTACAGCGAGGGCTGGCGAGCGTGGCGAGACAATTTCGACGATACGGATGCCGATTTCTCGCACTTGTTGCCGTTTGCCGAGTTCGGGACAGGTGATTACTACTGCTTTGACTACGACCGGACAGGGGCATCGTGCGAGCCGGCCGTCGTCCTTTGGTCGCACGAGACGGGCGAGACGACGCCGGTAGCCGACAGTTTCATGGCTTTTCTGTCGATGCGGGGCTGCAGGGAGGGTGGCGGGAAATGAACCTGACGGATGATCCGGCCGAGTTGCGTGCACGCCAGGAGGCCGTGTGTGCGCGATACGCTCTGCGAGCTGCCGAACCGGAGCACAAGGTTGCGGTCGCGATATCGACGCTCGGGCGGATGCCAGTCTATGGCACGCGCATCGCGCTGTCGGAAGGCGATGATGTCGGCTGGTTTTTCCACTGCGGCGAATATTCGGACGCGCTCGATTTCTACCAGCCGCTGCACGCCACACATCTGCCCACCT
Organism: Burkholderia crassaminum; assembly: GCF_964265005.1. Lineage (NCBI taxonomy): Bacteria > Pseudomonadati > Pseudomonadota > Betaproteobacteria > Burkholderiales > Burkholderiaceae > Burkholderia > Burkholderia crassaminum. The sequence continues at coordinate 446,818 of NZ_OZ183799.1, forward strand.
ACCTGCCGCTGGTCTTGCCCTATCTGATGCTGCCGCCCGGCGCGCGTTTCATCATCGACGACACCGGCTACGAAGACGTCTGGATGGATCTGCCCGGCAACGAGGTGTCGCAGTGAGTGCGCGGCAGACCTTTCGCAAGGCGCTGATGCTGCTCGATCATGGCATGACGGATCGAGGCGAAGCCGTGCTGCATCTTGCGCTGACCGAGGCCGAGCAGGAGGGCGATCGCGTTGCACTCGCCCAGTCGCTCGTCGCGCTGGGCGATCTGATGTGTGAGACGTCACGCAGTGGATCGGCGCGTCCGTTCCTGGAGCGGGCGCTTGCGGCGGCACGAGACACCGATGCCGGCCTGCTGGCGTTCGAGCGCGACAGGGCCGAACAATTGCTGGCGCGTATCGAATGCGAGCGGATCGGATTGCAGATTCGCGGCCCGGAAGATTTCAAGAACAGGACGTTCGCGCTTGCCGACTTCATCGCAGTTGTGCGAGCGAAGGCTGAACGGCCGGAGGGCTACGATCCGGCGTGGCGATACGATGTGTACGGAAATGACGGCGATGCAGACTGGTATCCGCGGCAGACGATCTATATCGGCGACAAGGTACAGGTCGACGACGAGGATCGCGAGAGCTACCCCGAACGCGTCACCGAGCTCGGTTACGTATTTCGCTACTCGTGCGAGCACTTCCAGGACGTCGTCGATCTGGCGTATCGTCAGAAACACGATGCATCGATCGAGGACGTCGTCCGCTGCCTCAACCACTTCGATCGCCACGACGACTTCCTCGATCTGGATTCGAACGGCGAGTAGTCGCGAGCACGACGAATAGTACGTCGCAACAAAAAAGGACCGCCGGGGCGGTCCTTTTTCATCGTGAGGCGAGGCTCGAGAAACTTCCACCCTTCAAGGCAACGAAATCGTCAAATTAGCCGACTCCGGCCCGACTTTGATGACCTGCGAATAAGGCGCCAGCGCCTGCAGCGTCTTGTCCTTCAGATACGTGTTGAGCCCGATATACCCGAGCAGCGCCACCAGCGCGAACACCGCCCCGATCGCCCACACCGGCACTTCACGCTTCAACCGGTGCGCGATCTGATCCGGCAGCGGCCAATGCGGTGCGAACGGCGCGCGCTTGCCCTTCATATGCGCGATCTCGTCCCCCAGCCGCGCAGTGAGGTAAGCGAGCTTCTCCGGCCCTTCGAGCAGATACTTGCCCTGGAACCCGAGCAGCAGGCACATATGAAACACCTCGAGCGATTGCAGCCGCGCCGCACCCTGCGCGCGGCACTCCTCGAGATACTGGAAGAACTTCTCGCCCGCCAACTGCTCGCCGAACAGCACGAGCTGCAACGGCCGGCGTTCCCAGTCCGTGCGGATCTTGAACTGCGACGACAGCACCATTTCGTCGATGGCCGCGCAGAACGCGAACTTCGCGCTGTACACATCTTCAGCGGCGATATTCAGCTTCTTCGCGCCACGCTCGAAGTCCGACAGAAATTCCTGGATCCGCGTGCTGAACTCGCTCGCGCTATCCGGCTCCCGCCCGTTCTTGAGCAGGAACAGCATGAAGAACCCGTCGTACAGCAGGTCGAGCAGCGAACGGGCCTGGAACGAGGCGTCCGTCGACGACGGGGTATGCAGGGGGGGCGGCGCGTTGTCGCCGAACAGGGAAGGCGCGTAGCTCATGATGTGACCGCGATCAGTTCGAACTTCAGGTCATTGATGCCAGTCGGCGCGTAGATCATCGCGGACTGGGCCTGCAGCATGCGCTCGTACAGCGCGCCGCGCGAATCGAGCGCGAAGTAGCAGGCGCCGGGGCGCACCGGAATCGCGGGCGGCACCTGCGGCGTGTACGACAGCCGCACGCCGGGCATGGCCGACAGCACGAGCTTGTCGACGTCGTCGGGCGCGCCGACCTTGAAGCGGGCCGGCACCGCATCGACGAGCTCGACGCTCGGCATGTCCGCGGACACCGCGAGGTAGAACTCGGTCTTGTCGTCGATCTTGCCGGAATCGAGGCGGCCAAGGTGGAACGACGGGCGCACTTCGTCGAGCGTGATCGCGAAGTAGCGCGTCGAGATCACCGTGTCGAGCAGCTCGCGCAGCATCAGGTCGAGACGCGCAAAGCTCGGGCCCGGATCGTCGTGGCGGTACACCGGCAGGTCGGCGAGCGTATAGCCCTTCGAGAACGTCATCAGCTGGCCCGCGAGGCGCAACAGCTCCTGGAACAGCCGCTCGGGATGCAGCGCCGAATGCTGGTGCAGGTGCGCGAGCGTCGCGAACGCGGCGTTCGCGGTGTGCAGCAGCCAGAACGATGCGATGTCGCCCGAGCGGAATTCGATGATGTTCTTCGACGGCTCGCGGTGAAAGCCATACAGCGCGTTCACCTTCGCCTGCAGCGCATCGACGAGCTGGCGCAGCCGCTGGTGCAGGATCGGCGATGCGTCGATCGCGAGGCATGGCGGCACGAAGCTGTCGTCGAGCTCGAAACCCGAGGTCGCGGTGCGGCGCACGCGCACGAGCGGCACGGACAGCAGCTGGTCGCGCGGTTCGCTGTGCGCGATCAGCTTGACCTGCGTCTTCAGGAACGTGATGTCGGCTTCGGCCGCGTCGGTGAAGTTGTCGGCGACGCTCGTCTGCTCGCTGACGAAACGCGTCATGAAGCCGGCGGCCGGATCGTCGCTGTAGTTGGTGCCGTTCTCGCGCTGCGGGTGCAGCGCGAGATAGAACACGAATTCATTGATGCCGTCAGGCAGCGTGTCCAGCGCGATCGGCGGCGGCAGGTCGTCGGCCTGCGGCGCGGCATACAGCGCGCCGTCCGGGAACACGAGCGCGAGCTCGGCCACCCGCAGCACGTTGCTGCCGAGTGCATCGCGGTCGATGCGCACCGAGCGCACCCCCCAGTTGTACGGCTGGATCGCCTGGATCGATTCGAACAGGCGCGCTTCGTGGTACGCGTCCTGTCGCTGAAAGTGTTGAGGCCGGAGGAACAGCCCTTCCCCCCACAGCACCTTGGCCGAATAACTCATGTCAAATCCGGTTAATGTCGCGTTGCGATGTAATCGATTTGTTCGTGCCCGAATTAAATCGCCAATTGTTAACTCTTGTTAATTGACATTCGTGCGTCATGCTTAACCGCAGGAGACCGAAGAAAGCAAATTCAGCGGTTGCGAAGGCGCACCCTGTTGCGGTGCAATGACCGTGCCATCGGTGACCGTCATCGCGCAATTATGCAGGCCGATGATTATGCCGGATTTCTCCGACTTCACCGGATCGAACGTCAGTTTCCATCGTTGTAGTGCGGGATCGCGGAACAGCGCGACGATGCCGAACGCTTGCGCTTCGCGCGAAACCTTCTCGGTCGCCGTATAGCGCTGGCCCGGAATCAGCGTGATTTCACGCACGTTCAGCAGGTCCGCGCCCAGCGCGGCCTTTTCCTTGGTCGGATCCGTAAATGCGTCGAACGGCGCCTGCTGGAACGACGTCGGGTCCTTCAGCGTATAGAGCCGCACGACGAGCGCGAGCGGCTTGTTGTCGGTCGCGGCATTCAGGTTCGGCGCCGCGGCGAGCGTGATGCCGAGGTTGCGCGGCGGCTTCTGCGCGTCGGGCAACTCGGGCTTGCCGATGCCGGCCGCGGACATCACGGCGCTCGCGGCCGAGCCGAGCAGCGGGGCGGCCGCGCATCCGGCCAGAAGGGCGCAGGCAACCAGTGGCAGCGCGTAGCGAATCATCAACGATCTCATCGTATTTCCGGCGTGCCGCCTTTATCCCTGTCAAATCTGCCGGGTATTTCCGCGTTCGCTGCGTATCCCCGGCATTGCACTGTTCAACTATTAAGCACGCTCGCGTCGTGGCAAGCGTCCGGAAAATTTTTCCGCCATCCGGGCGGTGCGTCGTGCAACCAGTAAAACTTGCCCATTCCGGCCGAAAGAAAAATCGCTGCGAGCCTGCAGCGAGCGGCCATTGGAGGGGGTAGCGCCCGGTTTTAAAAGGAATTACTCTTCACACGACGATTGAATTATGAAAAATTGATCGGTACTATACCCGCGCGCTTCTTGCAAAGCAAAAGAACCAGATTCTCAACGATTTAAAACTCACGCGCCGGTGGATATAACGATGAAAGACCGTCTCTTCGCAAAACTGTCTGGGGTAGTAGTGGCTTGCGGCGTAATCGCCGGTTGTGCGAGCCAGCCTCCCGCGCCGCCGACTGCAGAGGTATTCAACAAGTCGCTGGCTGACGCGGACGCAGTTGCGAAGGCGGGGGACCAGGACAAGGCCCTCGGCCTGTATCAGCAGCTCGCGAAGTCGGATCCGACGCGCGAGGAACCGTGGTCGCGCATCGCGCAAATCCAGTTCGCACAGAACCACTACGGTCAGGCAATCGTTGCCGCGCAGGAAGCACTGCAGCGCGACGCGACCGACCGTCAGGCGAAGAGCGTGCTGGCCGTGGCCGGCCTGCGGATCGCGACGCAGTCGCTCGGCGAGCTGCGCCAGGATTCGTCGCTCGCGGGCGACGCGAAGTCCGATGCACAGGCGCTCGCGAAGCAACTGCGCGACACGCTGGGCGAATCGGCGCTGTTCCCGCCGGAGACGACTACCCGCACCGGTGGCCGGATCAAGAAGACCCGCACGGTCGTGCACAAGAAGGTCACGACGCCGACCGCTGAAACCACCGCCACGGTGCCGCCGCCGAACACGTCGTCGGGCGGCGCGCCGAAGGGCGGCGATCCGTTCGGCGCACTGCGTAACTGACCGCAACTGAGCGCAACTGACGCGATAACCACAACTAACCTGGGAGCCGTCGAGATGGCCAAGAAAGAAAGCATTCAGAAAAGCTTGCAGAAAATACGGCCGCCGCGCGTCCAACTGACCTACGAGGTCGAGAAGGGCGATGCGATCGAGGTGAAGGAACTGCCGTTCGTCGTCGGGGTCGTCGGCGATCTGGCGGGCCAGTCCGAAATCGAGCAGCCGAAGCTGCGCGACCGCAAATTCGTCAACATCGATCGCGACAATTTCGACGACGTGATGAAGGCGATCGAGCCGCGTGCCGCGTTCCAGGTGGAAAACCGCCTGAGCGAGGGCGGCGGCAAGTTCGCGGTCGACCTGAAGTTCCGCTCGCTGTCGGATTTCAGCCCGGACGAAGTCGTCGAACAGGTCGAGCCGCTGCGCCGCCTGCTCGAGGCGCGCTCGAAGCTCGCCGACCTGCGCAACAAGCTTGCCGGCAACGACAAGCTCGAGGATCTGCTGTCCGAGGTGCTGAAGAACACGCAGCAGCTGCAGGAGCTCGCAAAGGGCACCGGCGGCGACAAAGACGGCGAATGACGACGGAGTGTTGAGATGAACCAGCAAACGGCTGCGGCCCAAGCGAGCGGCGCGGAATACGCCGCGGGAACCTCGCTGCTCGACGACATCGTCGAGAAGAGCAAGGTCGCGAAATCCGATTCCGAGCATGCGCGTGCGAAGGACCTGATCGGCGAACTCGTGCACCAGGTGCTCGACGGCACGGTGATCGTGTCGGACAACCTGTCGGCCACGATCGACGCGCGCGTCGCGGAACTCGACCGCCTGATCTCCACGCAGCTTTCCGCGGTGATGCACGCGCCGGAATTCCAGCGCCTCGAAAGCACGTGGCGCGGGATGGACTATCTGGTCAAGGAAAGCAACACCGGCCAGACGATCAAGATCAAGGCGCTGCACGCACCGAAGCGCGACCTCGTGCGCGATTTCAAGGGCGCGAGCGAGTTCGACCAGAGCGCGCTGTTCAAGAAGGTCTACGAAGAGGAATTCGGCACGTTCGGCGGCTCGCCGTTCGGTGCGCTGATCGGCGATTACGAGATCTCGCGCCAGCCCGAAGACATGTACTTCATCGAGCAGATGTCGCACGTCGCGGCGGCCGCGCATGCGCCGTTCATCGCGTCGGCGTCGCCCGAGCTGCTCGGCCTCGAGTCGTTCTCCGACCTCGGCAAGCCGCGTGACCTCGGCAAGGTGTTCGATACGGTCGAATATGCGAAGTGGAAGTCGTTCCGCGACGCCGAAGATTCGCGCTACGTCGGCCTGACGCTGCCGCGCTTCCTCGGTCGCCTGCCGTTCAATCCGAAGGACGGCCAGACCGCGGAGAACTTCAACTTCGTCGAAGACGTCGACGGCACCGACCACGACAAGTACCTGTGGTGCAATGCCGCGTGGGCGTTCGCTGCGCGCCTGACGGCCGCATTCGACGACTTCGGCTGGTGCGCGGCGATCCGCGGCGTCGAAGGCGGCGGCCTAGTCGAGGACCTGCCGACCCACACGTTCAAGACCGACGACGGTGAAGTCGCGCTGAAGTGCCCGACCGAAATCGCGATCACCGATCGCCGCGAGAAGGAGCTGAGCGACCTCGGCTTCATCCCGCTCGTTCATTGCAAGAACTCGGATTACGCTGCGTTTTTCGCCGCGCAATCGGTGCAGAAACCGAAAAAATACAGCACCGATAGCGCGAATGCGAACGCCGTCCTGTCCGCCCAGCTTCAGTACATCTTCTCGGTATCGCGCGTCGCGCACTACCTGAAGGCGATGATGCGGGACAAGATCGGCAGCTTTGCATCGGCGCAGAACGTGGAGACTTTCCTCAACCGGTGGATTTCGCAGTACGTCCTGCTCGACGACAACGCGTCGCAGGAACAGAAGGCGCAATTCCCGCTGCGCGAGGCATCCATACAAGTGTCGGAGATTCCGGGCAAGCCGGGCTCGTATCGTTCGGTCGCGTTCCTGCGCCCGCACTTCCAGCTCGACGAACTCTCGATTTCTCTGCGACTTGTCGCTGATCTGCCCAAACCGGCAAATTCATAAGCGAGTAGATCGCCCGGGCGGGCCGCCTGGGTAGGACGTTAAAACCACCTCTTTGGGGAGTCGAAGGGCCATGTTACATATGCACTTGCAGTTTGGTAGTCCCGCGGTGAAGGGCGAGTCCGCGGACAAGGACCACCAGGGCTGGATCGAACTGAAATCATGGGATCACTCGATCGTTCAGCCGCGTTCGGCAACCGCATCGACCGCTGGCGGTCACACGATGACGCGTTGCGAGCACGGCGACATGATTTTCACGAAGGAAATCGATTCGTCGAGCCCGCTGCTGTACCAACACGCTTCGGGCGGTACCACGTTCGACGAGGTGACGGTCCATTTCTCGCGCGCTGACGGTGAAGGCAAGCGCGTGCAGTATCTGGAAGTCAAGCTCAAGTACGTGATCATCTCGAGCATCGCCCCGAGCGTTCGCGAGGAAGGTCTGCCGCTCGAGACGTTCTCGCTGAAGTACGCAGCTGTGCAGTGGAAGCAAACCCAGCAGAAGATCGGCGGCAACCAGGGCGGCAACACGCAAGGCGCCTGGAGTCTGACGAAGAACGACAAGACCTACGCGGTCTAAGGTCGGTTGCGGCAACGGGGCGCACGGCGTCCCGTTGCCGTTTTCGCTGTGCATCAGGGCCTGTTTCCGCTAATAACGGGCTTGCGCTGGCCCCCAGAAGGGCCGAGCGCAAGGATTGCGACGAAGCGAATACTCGACGTATTCGCGAGGAGCGTGACGCGGCGATCGGCCCTTCTGGGGGCCAGCCCCACGAATGATTTTTTCCAAACAGGGGAACGTGCGTTGCCGGCCGTATTGCGGCGTCGTTCGTCGCTCGTTTGGCTCGGCCAAACGGCGCTCCTCACTCCTTGCACTACGACCGGCAACACACGTTCGCAAGCCCGTTATTAGCGGAAACAGGCCCTTATGAAACGATTCGAACCCAGTTTTCTCGACAAGCTGTTCGACGACGAACCGCACCTGCCGGCCTCGGCAGCGATGCGGCAATTGTCGCTGGACGAGCTCAAGAACACGGTCGCCCGCGACGTCGAGGCGATCCTCAACACCCGTATCGCCCACACCGAGAACGAACTGGCCGCGTTGCCGGAGTGCCAGAAGTCGGTGCTGACCTACGGGCTGAACGATTTCGCGGGGCTGAGCCTCGCGAGCCACTACGATCGCGCGTTCATCTGCAAGTCGATCCAGCAGGCCATCGCGCGCCATGAGCCGCGCCTGCAGCAGGTCCAGGTGACGTTCGAGCTGAACGAGCAGGCCACCAACGCGCTCTATTTCGCGATCCAGGCGCTGCTCGTCGTGCACCCGGCCGAGGAGCCGGTGAGTTTCGACGCGATGCTGCAACCGTCGACGCTGCAGTATTCGGTCACGCGCGCACGCGCCGCAAGAATGCAGTAAATCAAGCCGCCGAGCGGGCCGGACCGCCCGGTGATGGTTCAGGGTCCGGCAGGAAATATTGAGGTTCGGGGTCGTCGATGGAAGAATTGCTGCCGTATTACGAGCGCGAATTATCGTTTTTGCGGCGCTATTCGCGAGATTTCGCCGAACGTTATCCGAAGATCGCGGCGCGGCTCGCGTTGTCCGGCGAGCATTGCGAGGATCCGCACGTCGAGCGGATGATCGAGTCGTTCGCGCTGCTCGGCGCGCGTATCAACAAGAAGCTCGACGACGATTACCCCGAATTCACCGAAGCGCTGCTGGAAGTGCTGTATCCGCACTACCTGCGGCCGTTTCCGTCGTGCTCGATCGCGCAGTTCACGCCGGCGTCGCCCGGCCAGCAGACCGAGCCGGTCGTGATCGGTCGCGGTACCGAGCTGAAGAGCCGCCCGATCCGCGGCGTGCAGTGCCGGTTCCGCACCGCCTATGACGTGACGCTCGCGCCGATCCGCATCTCGGAAGCACGCTACACGCCGGTCGCGCTCGCGCCGAGCGCGACGGTGCTGCCGTCGAACGCGACGGGCGTGATCTCGATCACGTTCGAATCGCTCGCCGCGCAGCTCGATCTCGGCGCGCTGAAGCTGCCGACGCTGCGCGCGCACCTGCACGGCGAGCAGTCGTTCGTCGCCGCGCTGACCGATTGCCTGTTCGTCAACGTGCTCGGCGCGTATGTCGAGCCCGAACGCGACGGCCGCTGGACCGCACTGCGCAAGCTGCCGATCGCGCACGCCGGCTTCGACGAGGACGACGCGCTGATCGACTACCCGGCGAAATCGCATCCCGCGTATCGCCTGCTCACCGAATACTTCGCGTTCCCCGACAAGTTCGATTTCGTCGACTTCGACATCGCGGCGATCGCGCGCGCGACGGGCCGCTGCCAGCGCGCGACGCTGCATCTCGTGCTGCAGGACGTGCGCAGCGATTCGCACGTCGCGCGGCTGCTCGAACTGCTGACGGCAAGCCACTTCCGGCTGTTCTGCACGCCGATCGTCAACCTGTTCCGCCAGCACGGCGAGCCGATCCGCATCACGCATCGCGCAGTGTCCTACCCGGTGATCGCCGAGGCGCGGCGCGCGTTCGCGTACGAGGTGTACTCGATCGATTCGGTGAAGCTCGTCAGGCAGCAGGCGCACGAGGAATCGGTGATCGAGTTCCGGCCGTTCTATTCGCTGCATCACGGCGAATCCGCGCGGATCGGTCACTACTGGTTCGCGCGCCGCAACGACTGGGTCGCGCAGAAGAGCCCCGGCTATGAAACCGAAATCTCGATCGTCGACATCGACTTCGAGCCGACGTCGCCGCAGACCGACACGCTGAGCCTTGACCTCACCTGCACGAACCGCGACCTGCCGGCCATGCTCGCGTTCGGGCTCGAAGGCGGCGACCTGTTCCAGGAAGGCGGCGCGCAAACCAGCGGCATTTCGCTGCTGCGCCGCCCGACGCAGAGCGTGCGCTTCGAGCGCGGCCGCGCCGCGCACTGGCGGCTCGTGTCGCACCTCGCGCTCAATCACGTGTCGCTGGTCGCGCACGGCCTCGCGCCGCTGAAGGAAATGCTGACGCTGTACGACCTGCGGCGCACCGCGGTGTCGATGCGCCAGATCGATGGCCTCGTCGGCGTCGAGCAGCGCGGCGCCGTGCAGTGGCTGCCCGGCAAGCCGTTCGCGACCTTCGTGCGCGGCATCGAGATCCGGCTGACGATCGACGAGGAGCACTTCGTCGGCGCGAGCCTTGCCTCGTTCGTGCGCGTGCTCGACAGCTTCTTCGGGCTGTATGTCCACCTCAACAGTTTCGTTCAACTAGTCGTCGTGTCGAAGCGCACCGGCGAGGAGATCATCCGATGCAAGCCCCGGACCGGCGAATCGATCCTGGCGTAGTCGACGCGCTGCTCGACGAACCGCACCGCTTCGAGTTCTTCCAGGCCGTGCGCGTGCTCGAAGGGCTGTTCGCGCGGCAGGCGTCGGATGCGCCCGGCGCATGGCGGCAGGGCGACGTCGTCGCGCAGCGCATCGAATTCCGCAACACGCTGTCGCTCGGCTTTCCGCCGAGCGAGATCGAAGGCGCGCGCTCGTTCGACGAAGACGGCACGCAACTGAAGACGGGCGAGCAGCGCGGCGCCGCACTCGCGGCCGGCGAGCTCGGCCACGTCGAGCTGACGCCCGCGTTCTTCGGGCTGCTGGGCGGGCAGGGCGCGCTGCCGCTGCATTACACCGAGCAGATCGTCGCGCGCGAGCACCTGAAGCGCGACCATGCGGCGCGTGCATTCTTCGACGTGTTCTCGAACCGCGCGACCGCGCTGTTCTATGCCGCGTGGAAGAAATACCGGCTGCCGTTCCATTACGAGCTCGATCGCGACGAGCGCTATCTACCGCTGCTGCTCGCGATCGCGGGCGTGCCGAGCGACGAAGTGCGCGACAGCCTCGCGGCCGGCGTGGGTGGCGTGCTCGACGAGGCCGTTGCCGGCTATGCGCTGGCCGCGCGGCACCGGCCGATGTCGGCCGCGTACCTGCAGCGCACGCTGTCCGACTATTTCCGCGTGCCGGTGAAGATCGACCAGTTCGTCGGCAAGTGGTACGACGTGCCGCCCGACCAGCTGAGCGTGCTCGGCGAGGTCAACGCGGTGCTCGGCGCGACGGCGCTCGTCGGCGAACGGGTATGGCAGCGTGACATGCGTGCGCGGATCATCGTCGGTCCGCTGTCCAAGCGCGACTACGAGGCCTTCCTGCCCGGCGGCGCGCAGGCCGTCGCGCTGGAGCGGATGCTGACGCTGCTCGCGGGCGTCACGCTCGAATACGAGGTGAAGCTCGTGCTCAAGCGCACCGAGGTCGGTGCGAGCGTGCTCGGCGCCGGCTCGCGGCTCGGCTGGGACGCGTTCCTGTGCACGCGCGACGCGATCGAGGACCGCTCCGACGCACGCTACGAACTGCACGTGATTCATTGATTACGAACGACAACAACACGCAATCGAACCTGAGATCGACGCCATGAGCACGCCTCTGAAGACCCTGATCACGAAACTGAACCCGCTGTGCCGCCACGCGACCGAGCGTGCGGCGAGCGCGTGCCTGGCGCGCGGCCATTACGAGGTCGATCTGGAGCACCTGTTCCTCGCGTTGCTCGAGGAGCCGGCGGGTGACCTGCCGCTCGCGCTGCGCGCGAGCCGTGTCGATCCGCATGCGCTGCGCGCCGACCTGGAGCGCGAGCTGACACGCCTGAAGACCGGCAACACGCGCACGCCGGTGTTTTCCGTGCACCTGATCGCGCTGTTCGAACAGGCGTGGCTGATCGCGTCGCTCGATTCGCAGCTCGGCCGCATCCGTTCCGGGCACCTGCTGCTCGCGCTGCTGACCGCGCCGGATCTCGCGCAGTTCGCGCAGCGGATGTCGTCGCAGTTCGCGGAAATGAACGTGACGGACCTGAAGCACAAGTTCGACGAAATCACGGCCGGGTCGAGCGAGGCCGAGCCGCGCCAGGCCGATACGGACGACGGCGGCCTGGCACCGGCAGCCGACGGCGCGGCACCCGCGGCCGGCCCGTCGAAGACGCCCGCACTCGACACGTACACGACCAACCTCACGCAACGCGCACGCGACGGCAAGATCGACCCGGTGATCGGCCGCGAAGCCGAGATCCGCCAGGCGATCGACATCCTGATGCGCCGCCGCCAGAACAACCCGATCATGACCGGCGAGGCCGGTGTCGGTAAAACGGCCGTTGTCGAGGGCCTCGCGCTGCGCATCGCGGCCGACGACGTGCCGCCGCCGTTGCGCGGCGTCGCGCTGCACGTGCTCGACATGGGGCTGCTGCAGGCAGGCGCGAGCGTGAAGGGCGAGTTCGAGAATCGCCTGAAGAGCGTGATCGACGAGGTGAAGAAGAGCGCGCATCCGATCATCCTGTTTATCGACGAGGCGCACACGATCATCGGCGCGGGCGGCCAGGCCGGCCAGAACGACGCGGCGAACCTGTTGAAGCCGGCGCTCGCGCGCGGCGAGCTGCGCACGATCGCCGCGACGACGTGGAGCGAATACAAGAAGTACTTCGAGAAGGACGCGGCGCTTGCGCGGCGCTTCCAGGTCGTGAAGGTCGAGGAGCCGAGCGAGCCGCTCGCGGCCGCGATGCTGCGCGGCATGTCCGGCCTGATGGAAAAGCACTTCAACGTGCGGATCCTCGACGATGCGATCACCGAGGCTGTGCGCCTGTCGCACCGCTACATCAGCGGCCGCCAGCTGCCGGACAAGGCGATCAGCGTGCTCGACACCGCGTGCGCGAAGGTCGCGCTCGCGCACAGCGCGACGCCCGCGGCGATCGACGATACGAAGAAGCGCATCGAGCGGATCGACGCGGAAATCGCGTCGCTGGAGCGCGAGGCGGCCGGCGGCGCGGCGCACGACGAGCGGCTCGGCGAGCTGCGCGGTGCGCGCGACGCGGCGCTTGAACAACTCGCGAAGGACGAAGCACGTTACGAAGCCGAGCGCGTGATCGTCGCCGAGATCACCGAACTGCGCGACACGCTCGACAAGGCGCGCGGCCCGTCGGAAGACGGCCAGCCGGTCGACGTGCAGGCCACCCGCGACAAGCTCGCCGAACGCGTGGCGGCACTGCATGCGCTGCAGGGCGGCGAGCCGATGGTGCCGCTGCAGGTCGACGGCCACGTGGTTGCCGAGATCGTCGCCGCGTGGACGGGCATTCCGCTCGGCCGGATGGTGAAGGACGAGATCGACACCGTGCTGAACCTGCAGCCGCTGCTCGCCGCGCGCGTGATCGGCCAGGACCACGCGCTCGACGCGATCGCGCAGCGCGTGCGCACCGCGACCGCGAACCTCGAGGATCCGAACAAGCCGCGCGGCGTGTTCATGTTCGTCGGGCCGTCGGGCGTCGGCAAGACCGAGACGGCGCTCGCGCTGGCCGACATCCTGTACGGCGGCGAGCGCAAGATGGTCACGATCAACATGAGCGAGTACCAGGAAGCGCACAGCGTGTCGGGCCTGAAGGGCTCGCCGCCGGGCTACGTCGGCTACGGTGAAGGCGGCGTGCTGACCGAGGCCGTGCGCCGCAACCCGTATTCCGTCGTGCTGCTCGACGAGGTCGAGAAGGCGCATCCCGACGTGCTCGAGATGTTCTTCCAGGTGTTCGACAAGGGCGCGATGGACGATGCGGAAGGGCGCGAGATCGACTTCCGCAACACGCTGATCATCCTGACGTCGAACGTCGGGTCGACCGCGGTGATGCAGGCGTGCCTGAACAAGCCGGCCGAGGAACTGCCCGATCCGGACGCGCTCGCCGAGACGCTGCGCCCGCAGCTGTACAAGACGTTCAAGCCCGCGTTCCTCGGGCGCATGAAGGTCGTGCCGTACTACCCGATTTCCGACGACGTGCTGGCCGAGATCATCGAGCTGAAGCTCGAGCGCATCCGCCGCCGGATCGAGGCGAACCACAAGGCGGCGTTCGAATGGGACGAGTCGCTCGTCGATGCGGTGCTCGCGCGCTGCACCGAGGTCGATTCGGGCGCCCGCAACGTCGACCATATCCTGAACGGCACGCTGCTGCCGGAGATCGCGGGCCACGTGCTTGGCCGGATCGCCGACGGCGAGGCCATCGCGCGCATCGCGGTGCGCGCGGACGAGGCCGGCGAATTCACGTACACCGTCGAATGAGCGCGGCCGTGCAACACCCCGCATTGATGAACTGACCGAACCATGCCGATCAATCTCCCCGAGCTGCTGACGCCGATCAGCGATGCGTCGCCCAGCGGCGACGACCTGCTGTTTTCGAACGAATTCGACGCGATCCAGGACGCGCGGCGCTACGACGATCCGACCCTCGACCAGGGCGAATGGGTGACCGAGATCAAGGAGGCCGACTGGGGCTTCGTCGTCGATCACGCGGGCGAGCTGCTGCGCACGCGTACGAAGGACCTGCGGCTCGCCGTGTGGCTGACCGAGGCGCTCGCGCTCGAGGACGGCATCACCGGCCTCACCGAAGGTTATGCGCTGCTCGAGGGCCTGTGCCGCGAGTTCTGGGACACCGTGCACCCGCTGCCCGAAGACGACGACACCGAGCACCGGCTCGGCAACGTCGCGTGGCTGTCCGGCCGCACGGCCGAGCTGCTGCGTGCGGTACCGATGACGGACGGCGCGTCGAACGCGTTCAGCACGCTCGACTGGGAAGTGGCGCAGCACGTCGCGCAGGCCATCAAGCGCGACCCCGAACACGCCGACGACATCGCACGCGGCAAGCCGTCGATCGAGCAGATCGATTCGTCGCGGCGCGTGACGTCGATCGCGTTCTACACGGCGCTGCTCGCGAACCTGAAGGCGTTCGAATTCGCGCTCGATGCGTTCGAGGAGCGGCTCGTCGAGCGTGCGGGCGATTCGGCGCCGAGCTTTCGGCAGGCGCGCGACGCGTTCGAGACCGTGTACCGGCTCGCCGAGCGCTTTGCGCGCGAGCAGGGTTATACCGGCAGCGCGCCGCACACACAGTCGGCACCGCAGGCGCAACCCGAGCGCATCGAGCCGGTGTTCGGCAATCCGATCCAGACCGAGGAGACCCACGTGCAGCCACAGCCCGTTCCGCGCGCCCCGGTGACGCAGATGATCGCCGGCATCCAGAACCGTGCGCAGGCCGTCGACCAGTTGCGCGCGGTCGCCCGCTATTTCCGCCAGACCGAGCCGCACAGCCCGGTTGCGTATCTCGCCGACAAGGCCGCCGAATGGGCCGACATGCCGCTGCACAAGTGGCTCGAGAGCGTCGTGAAGGACGACGGCTCGCTGTCGCACATTCGCGAGCTGCTGGGCGTGAGGCCCGACGAGCAGTCGTGACGGCGGTGCCGGCGCAGCACATCCGATGCGGGTCCGGGATGCCGTCGCGACCTGAGAGCAGGGCTTTTTCCTGAGAGCGCGGGCCCGGCGGGCCCGTGGCAGACAAGAACGTGGATTGACGCATGAACCTGACCGAACTGGCACAGGCGATTCGCGGTGGCCTGATTCAGCAGGATCGCCTGCTGAAGACGGACATCCCGTCGCTGCCGAACAACGCGCTGGTGCCGCGCCGGGCCGTGATCTGTTCCGAGCTGGGTCGCGACTTCAGCGTGGTGCTCGACATCGTGTCGACCGCCAGCGACATCGAGCTCAAGACGCTGATCGCGAAGCCGATGACGTTGTGGATCCAGCAGGCGGACCGGTCGTATCTCCCGATCAACGGCCATGTCCATACGGCTCGCAGGCTCGGCACGGACGGCAGCCTGTCGGGCTACCAGCTGACCTTCGCGTCGTGGATGCACTTCCTCAAGTTCCGCAGCGACATGCGGTACTGGCAGGACAAGCCGGTGGACGCGATCCTGGCCGACGTGTTCGATACGCATCCGCAGGCAAAGGGGCGCTATCAGTTCGCGCTGTCGAAGCCGCTGCCGTCGCGGTCCTACTGTCGCCAGAGCGAAACCGACTGGAACTTCGTGCATCGCCTGATGGAGGACGAAGGGCTGTTCGGCTTCTGGCGGCATGCGGAGGACGGCAGCGCGCACACGCTCGTCATCACCGACGACCTGCACGCGGTCGACGAACTGTCGCCGAAAACCGTGCGGTTCGACCGCTCGGGAACGGGAGGCGAAACCGCCGGTTTCACGCAATGGGCCGCGTCGCGGACCTTGCAGAGTTCGCTGCACACCACACGCACGTTCGATTACAAGTCGCCGTCGACGGCCGGCAATCCGAACGGCACGACGTTGCCCACGAAGGGCGGCCAGGGCGATCTGCCGGGCCAGACGGAAATCTACGAATACACCGGCGCATACACGTACGCGGGGCAGGATCGCGGCGAACATCTGTCGAAGATTCGCCTGGAGCAATGGGAGTCGCGCGCGAAGCGCTTCTTCGGCGTGGGCGGTGTGCGCGGGATCGACGCCGGGCGGCGCTTCACGCTGACGGATCATCCCGAGCACGACCGTGATTCGGCGCCAGACCGGGAATTCGCGGCGTTGAAGGTGTCGCGGTACATCGAGAACAACCTGCCGATCTCGGACCACGAAGCGAACTTCCCGCATAGCCTGCAGGCGCAGCTGGCGCAGGCGAGGGCCGGTCACGGTACGGCGGCTGCGTTCGAAGTCGGGCATGACGACGGTTCGGCCGGGTTCTATCTCGTCGAAGTCGAAGCGCAACGCGCGGCGGTGCCGTATCGCAGCCCGTTCGAGCACCGGAAGCCCGCGATGCAGCTCGAAACGGCCGTCGTCGTCGGGCCGAAGGGCGAGGAGGTCTATACGGACGCACTGAACCGGATCAAGGTCATGTTCGTCTGGGACCGGCAGAGCGACGGACGCGAAACCGCGTCGTGCTGGGTGCGCGTCATGCAGTCGGATACCGGCGGCGGCTACGGCGGCGTGCATATTCCGCGGATCGGCGAGGAAGTGCTGATTGGCTACATCGGCGGAGACTGCGACCGGCCGATCGTGATGCATTGCGTCTACAACGGGGCCACCAAGCCCCAATGGCATAGCGACGGGATCCTGTCGGGCTTCCGGTCGAAGGAGTATGCAGGATCGGGTCACAACGAGATGGTGCTCGACGACGCGACCGGGCAGAACCGTGCGCGCCTGTTCAGCAGCAGCGCGAATTCGCTGCTGCATCTTGGCTACTTGATCGAACAGAACGGCAACACGCGCGGCGCCTATCTCGGCTCGGGCTTCGACCTGCGCACGGATGCGTATGGCGCCGTGCGTGCCGGGCAGGGGCTGTACATGACGACGCATCCGAAAGAGGCGAACAGCCAGCCGCTCGATGCGAGCGAAGCGCGGCAGCAGCTCACGGATGCCGACGGGCTGCTCGAATCGATGTCGCAGGCCAGTGAAATGCATCAGGCCGAAAGTCTCGGCGCCGGTCACGACGCGCTGAAGCAGTTCGCCGATGCGACGAAGAACAGCGTGGCCGGTGCGTCGTCGGGCGGCAGGACGTCGGGCGGCGGGACAGGCGATGCGAATGTGTTCAAGGAGCCGGTGATGCTGTTTGCGAGCCCGGCGGGGATCGGGGTGTCGTCGCAGCAAAGCGCGCACGTGGCAGCGGACCGGCATGTGAACCTCGTCAGCGGTCAGAGCACGCATCTCGCGAGCGGGAAGTCGCTGGTGGCGAGCGTCAAGGACAAGCTCAGCCTGTTCGTGCAGAACGCGGGCATGAAGCTCTTTGCCGGCAAGGGGCCGGTCGAGATACAGGCCCACAACGACAGCGTCGAGATGATTGCGCAGAAGGCGATCAAGGTGTTGTCGGCGACGGCCTCGATCGAGGGTGTCGCGAAGCAGGAGATCCTGCTGACGTCGGGCGGCGCGTATGTCCGGATCAAGGACGGCAACATCGAGATCCACGCACCGGGCCAGATCGACGTGAAGGGCGGGCAGCACGCGTTCAGCGGGCCGACGAGCATGCACAAGACGTTCAAGACGGAAGGCCGCAAGGCGGACATGCGGATTCGCTATGTCGACGCCGACGGGAACGTGCCGCACGGGGAGCCGATCAAGTTCGCGACCGAGGACGGAACCGAGCATAGCGTTGCGCTCGACGCGGAAGGCAAGGCGGAATTGAAGAACATCGATTTTGACGAGTTCGTGGCCAGCCAGGTCAAACGGACGGGAGAGTGAAATGGGCAGGCCGCTTGTTCAGCATAATGTTTGTATTGATTTGCCGGGGGAGGCAGTTAGCTGCCGGGCCGAGACGGAACTGACGGTGCTGTTGCGCAAGCATCGGGACGTGGTGTTCGACATCAAGCTTCATGCCGGCGCGACGTATACCGTCACGACGACGCATCCTGATCAACCCAACGGGCGCTTTTATGACACGAAGCGGAAGGTGAATACCGGTGAGACGACGTTCAAGGATGGGGAGTCGTGTCACATCTGGATCGGCCGCAATTTCGAGGGGAGCCTGATTCTCAAGCAGGGCCAAAAGGTGCTGGGGCGTTACCCGATCAGCAAGATGGATTGTACGAAGGGTTGTTCGGACGATCCGAAGGACAAGCCGGCGCCCGTTCTGGTGACACTCCACAACGACAAGGAATGGGCGAAGGATTTAGTCCGGATTTCGGATGCCGGAGTGCTAGACGATATGCCTCCGTCGCCAATTCTAATGTCGGCTCTGGATCGTGCGCGTCAAGCGCAATCTAACGGCTCGTCCGGCCAGTTGAGCGCTAGTCCGTTTCAATCCAGAAAAATGCCAGTGGCGGCGCCAGATATTTATACGAATGAAGCGTTAAATTTTTCTAAAGATGGAAAAGAGATAAGTCACGCCGTCCACATGTTTAGTGTAAAGCGGCATCCCGGGCTGGAAGAGCCAAATTGGGTGCTTCAATTTTTTAAGGAAGGTGATAAGCCTTTCAAGTTTATTCCCAATCCGGGCGATATACTTTCGAGAAATTGGCTCTTGATGCAGGTGGGTAATGAGTTTATGTATGGCAAAGAGGCTTTTTGGGGAAAAGAGGCGTGGGCACGAAAGTTCTGGGATAGATCATTTCATCTTGCCAAGCGTGGTCGTGAGACGGTGCTCATGTTCTCCACGGGACCGGAAGACTGGAAGGCCGTAGGCCTCCTACTGTCCGGCTATGCGCGTGAAGTGCAGGCCGGCACTAAGGTTGCGATGATAGCCGGAGGGGCGGGGTCATGGTCATCTGTAGGGGCGGCTGCGTGGAACGCAGCCAAGGGATCCTTTTCTGGAAATGCACTAGTCGCATTCTTTATTGGGGCTGGCATAGATACTTTTGTCTGGTTTGCAGATCCAAATCAGGATTTTCGAGATTTGATTGCCATATTATTGGTGGATGCATTCAAGGCGGCACTGGTCGGGGCGGCAATAAGTCTTGTTAATGCTCTTGTCGTGGCATTGGCGGCGATGACAGGGGTGACGGTTGGTGCGCTGGCAATAGGCGGGTTTTTTCTTGTTTTTAGTGTTGGTTGGGTTGTGGACTATTTATTCGATGCAAGTGGGAAGAAATTTGTAAAATTGTTGCTGCACAATCCCAAGGCTATAGTCGATGAAATTGAAGCTATGGTGCGGAAGACAGGAAAGGTGCTCGAGGAGAAGTTGCCGAAAGATTACGATGGCTATTATTCTGGGTCGCAATGGATGCTTCTTCCGTGAGAATTTGTTTTTGGTTTCGTTGGGAATTTAGAGTCGAGAATGATGGAATCTAATGTTGACGATGACTCCGTGGGTGATGGTTCTCCGATAGATATGCACGGAAAGTTGGCCGTGCTCGAATTGGCTGTCTCCATGATCGTGGTTGTCATGTATTATGTGCTTTCTAAAATGGGTGTGATGGCTGCCTCATTGTGGAAATCAGTATTATTGGCTCAGATTTTTGTGTCGATTGTTATATATTTTCATTATGTAATGAATCGGCGGTCGCGTAGGCTTTGGGTTGAAGGTGTTGTTTCTATTTTGGCATTGGCCCCATGGGCGATGATTGCGTTTGTGTGGCTGTTTTATATATCCAGTATTCCGATGTCGGGTAATTTGAAGGTGTCGGTGATTATTGTTTGTTTTTTGATAATCGGATGGCACTCTTTCATGGTTCTGTCGGACTTTCGTCGGGCCGCCGGGAAGGATGCGGTTGTGAATACAATTTATTATGACGATGGTTCGAATTTGATTTTCAGAAATTCGCTTATCGGCTATATCGATAAATTGACGTCGAGAAATCCGTTAAAGGGGTCGCTTCTTTCGGGGATTGGGTATTTGATGCCTTTTGCTGCGGCATTCGGAATGAGTGGGAATCATATTTTTGGGGAAAACATCGGCCCTCATGTGGCGTGTGTTGTCTTGTCGGTTCTTGGGTTTCCGATGTCCGTTTGGCTTGTTGGGAACGCGTGTGTGCGATCGATTTTTTTTAGAGTGTATTTACCGCTGAAGCTTGAGAAAAAGACTGGGAAAAAAGTTCTTCTCGTTGCGTGATTGCACGATTGATTGCAGTGGGGCGATTGGGTTGATCTGGTGCGCAACAACTCACCACCGATGTGTTCAACCACTTCGATGCATGGTGCGGTTGGTGAGGCCAATGCCAGATCCGTGTCGCTTGCACGTCGTGACAGTAAATGACGGCATTCAACCCACTTAAACCACTCAAAACAATGGAACCCAGCACCATCCACGATCGATATCTCGCAATTTTCAAAGTGAATCTGCTCGCTAGCGCATTCCTGATCGGATGTGCGTATGTGATCGGATCGCGGCTGTTTCTCGACGATTCGCTGCTCTGGAAGATCGCCGCTGGCGTGGCGCTGGCCACCAGCATCGGCCAGGCCGCCGCATGGCGAGTCGACGACGGGCGAGGGCGCCTGTGGCTGTACGGCGTGGCTGCGGTTCTCGCAATCGGGGCGGTCTATGTGTGGATCGCGGGTATCTCGTGGATGCTCTATGTTTCATCCGTGCAGATGCCGTCGACGCTTCGCGCCATGTGCATCGCTGTGGCCGTGACGGGGGCCCTTCTCTGGATGGTCATGACGGCCCGCCAGGTATCCGCCGTTCTCGGGAAACCCGGGTTCATCGCGCAGGCCTTCAGAGATACTGGCAGCGAGATTCAGTACAGCCTGTCTGCAATGCAGCAGTTGAGCACGTCTTCGAACCATCGCGGCCCGATCGCCCGGATCGGTCAGGGGCTCGTCCTGTTCGCCACGCCGGCCGTGATCCTGGCGGTGCGGATACGGGCACCTTTGCCGGCGTCAGCGGATTTGTTGTTGTTCTCGACGGTGTTGCTGACCCCGTGCTCGCTGTTTTTTGCAGGACTTGCCGTCAAGGGCATCCTGTTGATGATCGTCACGCCCCGTCGGCTGGAACGCATTCGCGGGAAGCCGGTCACGCTGATGGACGATTGAAACAGCGAGACTGGCAGCCGGCCGCAATTCGACGGCCGCCAGCGAGCGCATAGAGGGCCTGCCTGCCGACAGCCCCGCGCGAACCGCATTCGCCGAAGCGATGCGAGCACCGCCCCGCGCAGCGGCAACGCGCGCCGCTTACTGCCCCACCCGGAACTCGATCCGTCGATTCCTCGCCCGCCCATCCGCCGTATCGTTCGGCGCGATCGGCTGATCCGGCCCGACGCCCGTCGTCGTCATCTGCTGCGGCGGGATGCTCTTCGTGATCAGGTAGCCCTTCACCGCATCCGCGCGCGCCTGGCTCAGCGCGATGTTCGACGTCCGGTTCCCCGAGTTGTCGGTGTGGCCGATGATGTCGACCGTGCGGTTCTGCATCTTCGAGAGCGCGGCCGCCATCTGGTCGAGGATCAGCTTGCCCTGCGGCGTGAGCGTCGCGCTGCCCGTCTCGAACTCGATCGTCCGGTTCGCGAGCGTCTGGTCGAGCACGCCCTGTTCGGACGCCGACACGCGCAGCCCGTTCCTGATCGTGTACGTCGGGTTCAGCGTGTTCGCCATGTCGCTTGCGAGCTGCTGGCGCTGCGCTTCGTTGTGCACCTCGCCCTTCATCTCGATCTGCGTACCGTTGATCTTCAACTGCCCCTTGCTGATCTGCTTGAGCTGCGCGCCGAGCAGCTTCTGCACGTTCGCGCTCCAGTTCGGCGGCGTTGCAACGTCACCAACCTCGATCTGGTCGACGACGTTCGTCGCGCCGTAGGTATCGCGCAGCTTCTGCAGCACGGCGGCCTTGGTCGCCTCGTCGGGCACCTTGCCGCCGACGACCACCTGGCCGGGAGTCGCGGTCGCGGGCGGCGGTGTGATGGTATTCGCGGTGCCGGCCGTGCCGTGCACGACGGCGCCGGACGCTGTCCCCGGCGCGGCGCCGGTGTTTGCGGGCAGCGTGGTCGTCGCGACCGTGCCGTTGCCGACCGGCGTGACGGTCGCGCCGGTGTTCTGCGCGAACGCCGCGCCGCTGGCGAAGAGACCGGCAGCGAGGAGGGCGGCGACGGCCGGCGAGAGGGCGGCCGAAAAGCGCGCGCGCCGAGCGTGATTCATGCGATGCATCCCGTCAGCCTCCGATGAACGCTTCGCGGAACGCGTCGATGGCGACGCGCAGCGAGAGTTGCGGTTGGTCGAGGTAGCTGACGAGCTTGCTGATCTGGTGATCGTTTTGCGCATGGGCGTCGATCCACTCGGGATCGTCGATATCGATGTTGTGGGCGGCGTAGGTCTGCGGGTCGACGACGCTCAGCAGCGTCTTGGCCGACGCGCCGTTGAAGCCGATGATGAGCCGTTCGCGCTCGGCGATCGTGCCGATGAAGATCGCGAGCTCGAAGTCGGCCTGCGCGACGAACGGTGCGATCAGTTCGAGCCAGAACGCGGCGACGAGGCTGCGGTAGAACGGATCGACCGGCAGCGGCAGCGTGAGGCCGCGCTCGATGTGCGACGAGCCGCTCTGCATCACCGGCCGCAGCAGCGAGCCGAGCGCGAGCATCGCGCCGCGCAGCCGCACGGGATGACCACTGTCGAGCAGCATCTCCTGGAGGCCGTACAGCGACTGGTGTTCGACGAAATCGTTGAAGGTGCCGTCATGCGACGTGCCGGGGCCGCCGACGTCGATCGGCACCTGCGTGTCGCCGAGCGCCTGCAGCGCGCCGGGCGGCTCGTCCTTGCCGAGCAGCGGCGGGATCTGCGTGGCGACGCGCGACCACAGCCGCGCGAACGCGAGCGGGCTGCGCGCGAGGAACGCGAGCGGCCGGTCGACCTCGAGCGCCGTTGCGCCGAGGAACGGGAAGCGGCGCATCGACACGTCGTGGCTCGCGACCATGTGGCCTGCGATCGCGAGCTTGCTGCGCGAGCCGAGGAACGCGAAATGCATCGGCTTCGCATCCTCGTAGACGAGCTTCCAGCGCGGATCTTCCGCGAGCAGTTCGAGCGCTTGCGCGATCCAGCGGTCGAGCGTCTGCAGCAACTGCGGATTGTGCTGGCTCTTTACGAAGTCGCCGCGCGACGGAATCTTGCCGAAGTAGGCGATCTGCGCCTGTACGGTTTGCGTCATTGCGCCCCCTGTGCATTCGTTGCGTTGGCGGCCGCGACGGCCGGCGCTGCGCCCGGCGTGCCCGTGCCGGACTGCGTCGCGTTCTGCGCGGCGCCCGCGCTCGCGTCGGCGACCGACGACGGCAGCTGCAGGCCGCGCAGGCTCTGCTGCTGCGGCTGGTCGCTGCCGCCACCGCCGGACGGTTGCGACGTGCTGATGATGCGCATCGTCACCGACACGTTCACGCTGCCCTGTGCCCACGTCAGGTCGAAGGTGCCGTCCGGACGGCGCTTGCGTTGCGCCGAATTGATCAGCTTCTCGAGACCGTAGCGGCCCGGCTCGTTGACGAGCTGCACTGTGCGGCCGTCGAAGGTCGTCGCGGACAGCGTCGCGCCCGGCGAACCTTGCGGGTTCGGCCACACGAAGTTGGTCCACTGCGGCGGCGTGTTGCGGTAGCGCAGCTGCTGGCCGTCGATCGCGATCGTGTATTCCGTCGTGCCCGTGCTCGGCTGCGGCAGGATCTGGAACACGGTCTGCGGCTCGGACGACGCGGCTGCGCTGCCTGCCGCACCGCCCGCGAGCGGCGCGACCCAGCGCGCGAAGCCGTTCGTGAAGTCCGGCGTGAGGCCGATGCCCATGTCGCCCCACGTGCGGGCGGCGAGGGTGTCGCCGCGGCGCACCGCGAGCGGCCCGAGCGTCGTGCCGACGAACTTCGCGATCGAGCCGTCCGGACCGAACACCTGCGCGATTTCACCGGCGCCGGCCTCGACCTTCGCGCTCGCCGCGAACGGGTACTTCGTCGCGAGCGAGTTCTGGAACGGCTGGTAGACCTGCGCGTTCCACACCTTGTTGACTTCGGCGCTGGCCGGCTGGATCACGACCGCGAACGCCTGCATCAGCGGCCGCACGAGCAGCGGACGCAGCGACTTGCGTTGCGAATCGGTGAGGCCCGTCAGCATCTGCTCGTCGACGAGCTTCAGCGAATCGGCGAGTTCCGAACCGTTGCCGTCGAGCGTCTGCTGCATCAGCTGGCGCGCGCCCGGACCCGGGTCGCCCTGGTTCTTGATCACGTTGAAGCGCGTGCGGACCTTCGACAGCGAATCCATGTAGCCCTTGAGCATCGACGTACCGTCATGCGTCGCGACGATCCGCGCGAGCCCGATGAACTCCTGGCCGATCGGACCCATCGGCACCTCGGCCGGATTGCCGTTGATGTCGATGTTGGCGGCCGCCACCTGGCCGGCCTGCGAGCGCGAGAACAGTTGCTTGACCCAGTTCACGACGCCGGTCTGCGCCTTCTTGATCGTCACGTTCGCGAGCGACGGGTTGTCCCACGACGTCTGGTCGTACGCGGTCTCGAGGATCTTGCGGATCGGCGAATCCTGCGGGTCGCCGAGGCGGTTCATCCCGTCGACGGCCTGGCCGAAGCTGCTGAAGCCCTGCACCGCGATGCCCTGCATGAACTTCTGCCAGTGCTGCGCGTACTCGGTCTTGTACATGCCGACGAGCGTCTTCTGGATCTGCTCGGGGCTGCCCTCGAGCGTCAGGTCGTCCTGCGTCGACGTGTTCAGCACCCAGTCCTTCGCCTGCAACTCCTTGGTCGCCGCGTCGCGGATCGCCGGCTGCACGTAGTCGAACCACGCTTCGCGCGTGAACGTGCCCGGAATCGCGTAGCTGCCTGCCACGAGCCCCTGGTTGCCGTCGCCGACGATGCGCGCGATGGTCATCGGCGCGAAGCGGGTCGACGCGCGTGCCTTGATTTCCTCGTACACGCGCTGGCGGGCCGGCATCCCGCGCACGACGTGGCGCAGGTTCTCGCGGGTCTGGTCGACGAGCGCGAGGTTCGCGTCGATCATCGGCCAGTCGTCGTCGTTCACGCGCGACAGGTAGAACGAGATCATGCGCTCCGCGCTCTTGATCATCTCGTCACGCGGCATGTTGCCGCGATTCGTCTCGAGCCAGCCGCGCCAGAAGCGGGCGAGCTGGTCGGTCAGGTGCGCCTGCTCGACGTGCCGCTTGTCGGACAGCATCAGGTACGTCTTCAGCGCGTTGTACGCGTCCTGCACGTTGGTCGGCGACGCGTCGCTGTAGAGGCCGCCCTGCGGTGCGGCCGGCTGTTGCGCTGCTGCAGCCGGCGCGGTGCCGGACGCGGCCAGTGCGGCACCGGCCTGCGGCGCGGCGCCTGCCGCGTTCGTCGAGACCGGCATCGCGCCACCCTGCACGGCGCCCGATTCGGGCGGGCGCGTCATCGGTACGAGCTGTTCGGGGTGCGCGTTCACGTCCTTCATGAACGACGCGAGGTTCTGCGACACGGGGGCCAGCAGGATCTGGCGCACGCCGTTGTAGTACTCGGTCAGCAGGTGCTGCTCGAGACGGTCGCCCTGGTACAGGCCGAGCGACACCGACAGCGGCTTGTCGCGGCGGAACTGCTCGAGCTGCTCGATCCGGTCTTCGAGGATGTCCATCGCCTGCAGGCGCGACTGCAGGTCGTTGCGGCCCTGCTGCAGGCGCGTGACGTTGTCGAGGTCGGCCTGTACGTTCGAGACGAGCTGCTGGTTGCCGATCGTCGACCAGGTCCAGCCGCCCAGCGCGATCGCGAGCGCCGCGACGAAGCCGAAGAAGGTCGCGTAGCGCAACCGTGTCTTGGTCGGGCTCGCGAACTGCCGCACCGTCTGGCGGTCCGCGAAGATCACTTTCGAGAACAGGTCGCGCAGGAAGAAGCCGTTCTTCGAGAAGGCACTGTGCGGCTTCGGCAGCGCGTTGCCGTCGAGGCCGAAGCGATGCGCGATGCGCTGCGCGGCCGTGCTGTTGGTTTCGCCTTCCTGCAGCGCGCTGGTGAAGTAGAAGCCGCGGAAGATCGGCTTGTACTGGAACGGGTTGTTCTCGAACAGCGTCGCGAGGAACGCGCGCAGCGACGGCTTGATCGTCGAGAATTCGAGCGGGAAGCTCAACTGGCCCGGCGACAGCTGGTTGCCGCGCGACAGCGACAGCTGCGCGACGCTGATCTCCTTCAGCCCTTCGTAGAGTTGCTCGAAGTGCGTGTCGAACTGCGCGACCACGTCGCGTTTGTCGTCGGGCTCGTAGGGCAGGGTGGCGCCCCACACGCGGTCGTACTCGTGCTTGTCGTTGCTGCTGAAGAATTCGGTGAAGCCGGTGATCAGGTCGGCCTTCGTGAACATCACGTAAACCGGGGCGAACACTTCGAGCTTCTCCGTCAGCTCCTGAACGCGCTGACGAAGGTTTTTCGCGAGGTTGATCGCAAATTCGGGGCGGTTGCCGGTGAGTTCGGCGATGCTCGCGGTGACGATGATGCCGTTGATCGGCGCCTTCGGGCGATAGCGCTTGAGCAGGCCGAGGAAGCCGAGCCATTCGCTGCGGTCTTCCTCGTGCACCGAATAGCGGCCGGCCGTGTCGAGCAGGATCCCTTCGGTGGTGAAGAACCAGTCGCAGTTACGCGTACCGCCGATGCCGTGGATCACGGCGCTGTTCTTGTCCGCGAACGGGAACTGCAGGCCGGAATTGAGCACGGCGCTGCTCTTGCCCGCGGCCGGGTTGCCGATGACGATGTACCACGGCAGTTCGTACAGCGCGGAGCCGCCTGACACCTGGCCGATCTTCGACGTCTTGATCGTCTTCACCGCGTCCGACAGGCGCGTGCGCAGCACGTCGAGGTCGGCCGTCTTCGAGTCGGGGGCGAGCGCGGCGGCGGCGGGCGCGGCGATCTTGCCGGTTTCCGCCTGCTCTTCCAGCACCTGGCCGAGCGCCTGGTTCGCGCGCTTCACGCGCCAGCGGCGCCACAGCGCGACGACGAGCCACAGCGCGAGGATCGCCGCGAACGCGATCGCCGCCCACAGGAGCGGCAGCTGCAGCATGTCGGCGACGATGAAGAGGATGGCCGCTAGCGCGACGATCCCGACGATCGAGAGCGTACGCGGATGAGTCAGCACGTTGAGGATGCGTTGCATAGGACGTTCAGGTTCCGGTGCGATTCGGTGAGGCGACGCAGGCGCGCCGAGCGGCAAGGGTGGCGCCGCGATGTGTCGCCATGCTGTCAAACGGGATGAAGGGGGCTGGCATCAATGCGCCCGCGGCATCGGGGAAGGCGCGCGCATTAATGAAAGGACGCTGTGAGATTTAAAACGGAAGCGGCGGCCGGAAAAAATCGCGCACCGGAATGCATGATTTTTTGCGCCGCCTGTATCGCCCGTATCGTTTCCTGCCGGGATATTAAAAAGCCCCATGCCGCCCTCATTATTTCCTGTCCGGCAGCCCTGGCTAGCTGCCGCGTCCCAGTTTAAAACCGGGTTTATGGTATTCCACGTGCCCAAGATCCATCATTTTCCAGCGGCCCCCCCAGGTCAGGCCGACCTGTTCGGCGACCTGGCCATACAACTGGTAGCCGCGCATCGCCCACGGATCTTTCTCGGAAATGACCAGCTTGCCGTCGCGCAGGAATGCGTTGTCGGCCGCCAGCCCGAATTGGTGATAACTCTGGAAGGCCGCCGCGTTGGTCACGTTGCCGCCCATCGCCGCCAGCCGGTTCTGCCGTTCCGGGCTCCGATAACCTTCCAGCAACGCCATTTCATAACCATATTGTTCGTGCATGATCTTGTAGACCAGCAGCAAACGCGTACGGAAATCCGGATCCAGCAGGTTCCAGTCGCGGCTCGCATCCTTCAGCGCCGGGCGTACCTGTTCGACTTCCTTGGTGGCGAAGACTTCCGGCGGCAGCGGCGGGGGCGGCACGAGTTGTTCGCCCTGCAGCAGCGCGGCGATCTTCTCGTCGGGCACGCGCGCCGTGTCGTCGTACTGGAACAATTGCCGGCCGCGTAACGCAATGGCGACCAATGGCGGCGTCGCAAGAATACCTGCCGATACCATAATCATCAAGCGCCGCCGAATCAGTAAATTTTGCACGTCGTTTAAAGCGCCGCGCGTAACGCTTGCCGATTTAACAATCTGACTCCGCGTACGCGCGGCGCGATCGTTCGCACGGCGCGTAAGACGGCCGTGAAACTGGGCGACGGATTCGAAAACGGTCGCGCGGATACCCGGTAAAAGCAACAGTGCCGCAACTGCTACGGCAAGGGCGAAATAGGCGACGAGTGCGACGGCAATCAAAGAAATCCCCGGAAATTGGAATTGATTGTGTTTTGCAATGCTTGCTCTTAGAATCAGGCTGCTTCGAGAGGCCGGGCTATATTATCGCGGTGAATTAAACCAGGATTCAATGAGACGCTGAATGAGTGCGCCGGAAAATTCAAATTCGAAATCTCCGCCCAGCCTGCTGTCCGACACCCAACCGGCAGGCGACGGAAGAGCTCAGCAGTCGCGCATTCTCGCGAATCTGGAAGGACGTGTCACGCCGCCGGCCGAACCGCCGCGCCGTTCGCTGAAGGCGCCGATCGCCGCCGTCGTGGCCCTGGTGGTTGCTGTCGGTGGCTGGGGCGCATGGCGCATGCAGCAGCATTCGGGTGAGCAGGTCGCCGCTGTAACGGCCGCCGCCGAGCCCGCGGCAGCCGCGCCGGCCAAGGCCGCACCGGCCAGCAATGCCGCCGTCGCGCAGAATGGTGCATCCGCTGCGTCCGCCGTCCAGCCGGCCACGATCGTCAACGACACTTCGACTTCCCAGACCGTTGCATCCGCATCGGCCGCGTCCGCCGCGGACAACAGCCGCCTGTCGCGTGCGCTCGCCAATGGCGCCGACGATGCATCGGGTGCAGCCGCAGCCGCCACGGCCGCCGCCGCCGCGACGACCAAGACCGCGAAGGCTGACGCAGCGAAGAGCACGAAGGTCGCGGCGCATGGCAAGGCCGACACGAAGGCCGATGCAAAGGCCGAGGCCCGCAAGCATCGCAAGGAACAAGAGGCGGAGCTCGCGCAGGCCAAGAAGCGCCGCGATGCGACGTCGACCCGTACCGCGAAGGCGGGCGGGAAGGACGATCCGGATGCGGATCTGCTCGCGGCGCTCGTTGCGCGCACGAAGCCGGCCGACAAGAAACTCGCCGCGCAGAAGGCGCAGGCCGTGCCGACCAAGACAGCCGCGACGACCGGCTCGCTGGCGTCGCGTGTGAAGGAGTGTTCGGAGCGCGGTTTCTTCGAGGATCAATTGTGCCGCTGGCGCGTCTGCGAGGGTCACTGGGGCAAGGATCCCGCGTGCCCGAGCGCCGCGCAGTCGGAGACGCGGCAATAACGCGTCTTGCGCATGCCGGCCTGCCGCACCTGCGCCGCCCACTGGGCGGCGCGTTGTTTTTGGGGCGCGGAAACGGCCGGTATGATGCGGCGTGACGCTGTCACCGGCGCGTCACGCCCGTCGGGCATACGTCTCCTTTCCTTTTCCGGCGCGGGCGCGCGACCCGCTATGCGTGGCGCGCCGCGCGCCGCACGACCTTCGACACGATGGACCTGATCGTACAGACTTACGGCGCCGATACGTCCGGCATGGTGTGTGGATTCCGCTTCGTTCCGGGCGGATCCGGCACGATGCTCGATGCGGACGCGGCCGGCGCGTGGTTGCGCACGTGCCGCGAGCACGATGCCGCGTCGGACGATTTCGTCTGGCTGCACTTCAATCTCGCACACGGCGCGAGCGAGCGCTGGATGCGCACGCACCTCGGATTGCCCGACAGCTTCTTCGAATTCCTCCACGAAGGGTCGCGCTCGACGCGCATCGAACAGGAAGACGGTGCGTTGCGCGCGATCGTCAACGACGTGATGTTCAACCTCGAACTGACGCCGTCGGAGATCGCGACGCTGTTCGTCCACGTCGAGCGGCGCATTATGGTCACCGCGCGGCTCAAGCCGCTGCGCTCGGTCGACACGCTGCGCGCGTGCGTGCGCGACGGCGAGCAGTTCAGGTCGCCGGCGGAGCTGCTCGTGCACCTGCTGCGCGACCAGGCCGACCTGCTGATCCAGATCATGCGGCGCACGAGCGTCGACGTCGATCGCATCGAGGATCGCTTCCTGTCGCAGCGGCTCACGTCGAGCCGCATCGAGCTCGGCGCGATGCGCCGCACGCTGACGCGCCTGCAGCGCATGCTCGCGCCCGAGCCCGGGTCGATCTTCCGGCTGCTCGCGAAACCGCCCGCCTGGCTGCACGTGGAAGACGTGCAGGAACTGCGCGAGTCGACCGAGGAGTTCTCGCTGGTGCTCGCCGATCTGGCCGGGCTCAGCGAGCGGATCAAGCTGCTTCAGGAAGAGATCGGTTCGCGTCTTGACGAGCAGAACAACCGGACGCTGTTCACGCTGACGCTCGTGACCGTGATCGCGTTGCCGATCAACATCGTCGCCGGCTTCTTCGGGATGAACGTCGGCGGCGTGCCGTTCTCGGAGAACAAGCACGGCTTCTGGATGATGGTGCTGCTCGTGGCGGGCTTCACGGCGCTCGCCGCCTGGTGGGCATTTCGCCGGCGGGGCGACCGCTAGGGCACGTTCCCCTGTTTGGGAAAATTCATTCGTGGGGGCCAGCGCAAGCCCGTGATTAGCGGGAACCGGCCCTGGCACCACCTGCGCCGCATCGGCTCGTCAGCGCAGCAGCGCGATCGCGCGTTCACCGATCACCATCCCGAGTAGCCCGACCAGCGCGACGAGCGGCGGGGCCGGCGAGCGCACGTGCAGCAGCGCGTACAGCACGCCGACGCCGAGGCCCACCGCGAGCGAAGTCACGTAATCCGTCATGGCGGTCTCCCGTTCGATCCGGCGTCAGGGTTTGAGGATGACGCGCTCGCGCGCACCCGCCAGCACCGCGCGATACGCGTCGTGGGCGCGCTCGAGCGGGTACACGTAATCGTCGCCGATCGGGAACGGGCGCAGCGTGCCGTTGCCGAAGCCGGGCGCGAGCGTGTCGAGGATCTGCGCGACTGCGGTGCCACCGAGCTGCAGTGAATCGACGCCCACGAACGTGTGCTGGCCGCGATAGAACGCGAAGATGTCGAACGGCACGCTGCGCTCGATCGTCGAGATGAAGATCTGCCGCGCACCGATCGCCATCGACGCGTTCGCCGCTTCGAAGTACGGGCTGCCGACCGTGTTGTAGACGATGTCCGCGCCGTGGCCGCCGGTCGCCGCGCGCACCGCGTCGGCCACCGATTCTTGCGACGCGTCGATCATGTGCACGTCGCCCGATGCGTGGCCGCGATAACCGCCGGCGCTGCGCTCGACGCCGATCACGGTTGCGCCGTGCGCGGTCGCGAGCTGGATCGCGGCCTGGCCGACCTTGCCGTTCGCACCGAACACGAGCACGACGTCACCGGCTGTCGGCATGCCGGCGCGGCGCAGGCCCTCGTATGCGGTGACGAACGGCACACCGACGCCGGCCGCTTCGTCGAGCGTCAGCACGGCGGGCTTGCGGCGCACCTGCGCCGCGTCGAGCACGAGCCATTGCGCGTGCGAGCCGTTACGCCCGACGCCGAGATCACCACCCGAGCCCCACACCGGCGCGCCGACCCAGCCTTCCGGGCCGCTGCGCACGATGCCGGCCCAGTCACGCCCGGGCGTGCGCGGCCACACCGCGTGCGGCATGCGGCCGAGCGCGGCCTTCACGTCGCTCGGGTTCACGCCGGCCGCGCGCACCTCGATCAGCATCTGGCCGTCGGCCGGTACGGGCGTGTCGATTTCCCTGACCTGTGCGTCGAGTGACTCGATGTCGGCGGCGGGGGCGTCGAAGCGGATGCTGCGCATGATGATCTCCGTGGCGGTTGGCTGCCCTGCGGCCCGGTGGGGCGGTGCGTGCAGCGGGTGAAAAGGATGAACGCAGTCTAGTCGGCCCGGTTTGACGCGGAAACATGCAAAGGTGGATGATTGCTTTGCGATAAACGCATAGCCAAATCCGAAGGCCCCGAATGGACGACTTTCTTTCCCCGCACCTGGCGCTGTTCGTCGACGTGGTCGACCAGCAGAGCTTCTCGGCAGCCGCACGCCAGTTGGGTGTCGCCGCGTCGTCGGTCACGCGGCGCATCGACCGGCTCGAGACGCAGCTCGGCATCCGCCTCCTGCATCGCACCACGCATGCGCTGCGGCCGACCGAAGCCGGGCAGTTGCTGTATGGACGCGCGACGCGGATGCTGGCCGAGCTGCGCGGCCTGCAGGAAGACCTGCACAGTCAGCACGACGAGCCGAGCGGGCTGCTGCGCGTCGACTGTCCGGCGCCGTTCGGCCGGCGGCACCTGATGGCCGCACTGGCCGCGTTCATGCAGCGTCATCCGGCGCTGCAGGTCGACTTGGTGCTAACCGACAGCATGGTCGATCTGCAGGGCACGCGGCTCGGCGCCGACGTCGATCTCGCGGTGCGCATCGGCCCGCTCGAGGACACACGCTTCGTCGCGACCGTGCTGGCGCCGCAGCGGCGCGTGCTGTGCGCGAGCGCGGCGTATCTCGCGCGGCGCGGCGAACCCGAGTCGCCCGACGCGCTCGCCGGACACGACTGCCTCGCCTGGCACGGTGCGCCGCCGCCGGGCGCGTGGCGCTTCGGCGAGCGCCGCCACGTGCCGGCGCAGCCGCGGTTTCGCAGCAATCATTCGGAAGCGTTGCTCGAGGCCGCGATCGACGGGCTCGGGCTCGCGCACCTGCCGACCTGGCTCGCGGGGGACGCGCTACGCGACGGACGCTTGCGCGCGGTGCTGCCGCAGTTCGCGGCCGCGCCCGAGCCGGCGACGATCCACGTGTTGCGCCAACAGGCGCGCGGCACCGCACGCGCGTCGCGGCTCGTCGCGTTCCTCGCGACCTGGTTCGTGCAGCCGGCGTGGGATGCCGCGTGGGCGTGATGACGATGGCGGGCGACGGCGGGCGCCGCGCGGCGGGGCCGGCCGAGCGCCGGGCATGAAAAAGGGCCTCGCTCGCGAGGCCCGTCAAAGGTCGGAGAAGCCGGTACGCCGGCCGGTCGCCGCAGGCTGCGCGGCACCGGCCGGGCGCGCACCGTTACTGCGTCACTACCTTGCGCGGCTTGAAGATGCCCTGGTATTGCAGTGCCGGGCGTTCCTTCGTCACCGGCTCGATGCCGTCGAAGGTCGGCGTCTGGCGCAGCTTCATTGCAGCCGGCGAGGCAACCGAGCCGATCGACGTCGAGCGCGACGCCGGCGCGAGGTTGTTCGCGACGAGCAGCGCGGCCTCGCTCTTCAGGTTCGCCAGCAGCACCGGATCGGTCGAGCCGTTGACCTGCGTGAGCAGCCCGCTCCAGGCCGCGTCGCTGTAGTTCACGACGTAGTAGTCGAGCCCGCTCGGGTCGGCCACCACGCCCGTGCAGCCGTCGATCCGCGTTTGCGTCTGCGTATCCTTCAGCGCGAGCGTCGTGCGTTTCGCGAGACCCTGGCCGTACGCGAGCGTGATCGGCACCGTCCACTGCAGGCCCGGATACGCGTTCTTGTTCGGGAACGGCTGCTGTTTCAGCGTGATGACCGTCTGGTTCTTGGTCAGGTCGCACTGCGTGTCGAGCGAGATCAGCGGCACGCCGGTCTGGCGGACGTAGCTGTCGCCGATCGCGCCGATCGCCTGGCCGCTTTCCTTCGACAATGCATCCCACAGGCGCTTCGGCGTGCCGTTGCCGAACGAGTAGTCGACCAGGTATTGCTGCAGACCCTTGCGCAGCGTCTGTTCGCCGAGATAGTTCTCGAGCGTCTTCAGCACGTGGCCGCCCTTGTCGTACGTGAACGCGCTGGCGCTCAGCACGAAGTCGTTCGAGGCCCAGCCGTTGAAGTTCGGCGCGACCGGGAACGCGTTCGGGCCGATGTCACGATTGATCACGCGGTACTTGTTCTTCACCTGGTCGAGCCAGCTGAACTCGTTGGGGAAGAACTGGATCGTCGTCTTCGTCTCGAAGAACGTCGCGAACGACTCGTTGAGCCACACGTTGTCCCACCAGTCGGTCGTGACGAGATCGCCGAACCACTGGTGCGCGACTTCGTGCGTCAGCACCTCGTTGCCGTAGTGCGACATCGGCTGGCCCGGCTGCGGCAGGATGTCGTCGGCGAACTCGAGGATCGACCCCCAGTTCTCCATCCCGCCGAAGTTCAGGTCCTTCTGCGCCTTGAACGCGTCGTTCGCGGCCACCGTGTCGAACTTCGTGAGCGGCAGGGCAATGCCGGTGTAGCGGTAGTAGAAGTCGAGCGCCTGCTTGGTGCGGTCCATCGCCGGCTTCGCCCAGTCGCTCATGCCCGGCGGCGTGAACACGCGCAGGTGCAGGCCGCCCTTGCCGCCCGGCAGCGGGCTCGTGAAGTCGTCCTCGTAGGTGTCGAACAGGCCGCCGCCGAAGAACAGCAGGTACGACGGCATCGGCGGAGTCTTGTCGAACTGCACGAGCTTGTAGCCGCCGCCGACGTTGGTCGACGGCTTCTCGGCCGCGTTCGACACGACACGCCAGCTCTGCGGCACTTCGGCCGTCACTTCATAGGTCGGGCGGAACGCCGGCTCGTCCCAGCCGGGGAACCACTGGCGCGACAGGTTGGTTTCGCCTTGCGTGAGGATCGCGCCGCTCGTCTTGCCGTCGGTGCCCTTCAGGTCGACGCGGAAGATGCCCTCCGCGGCC
Source organism: Burkholderia crassaminum (assembly GCF_964265005.1). Lineage (NCBI taxonomy): Bacteria > Pseudomonadati > Pseudomonadota > Betaproteobacteria > Burkholderiales > Burkholderiaceae > Burkholderia > Burkholderia crassaminum. Next base: position 481,521 of record NZ_OZ183799.1, read on the forward strand.
GAGCAGCCCGGATACGGATCGTCGCCGCAGCTGCCGCCGGTCTTCGCGACCGGATCGTCATACGACTTGAAGTTGATGATGCCCGACCATTCCATGTGCAGCGAATAGTTGCCCGGCGAGATCGAGCCGCTCACGGGGCGCAGCTGGTAGTAGTCGCCCTTGTCCTGCGGCGTCGCGATCAGCTGGATGTTGCCCGGCTGCAGCGTGATGCGGCCGTTCGTGAACTTGATCCTGTGGCCGGCGATCACGATGTTGTTGACCGGCTTCAGCACCTTGATCTCGACATCGGCGCGGCCGTCGAACGCGTTCAGCGCTTCGTTCGGGCGGAACCACAGCCGGTAGTTCACGGGTACCACGGTGTCCGGCAACTCGACAGGCGACACGCTCTTGTCGACGTTGGATGCGCTCGGCGGCGCGGCGACGGTGGGCGACGAGCCCGAGTGCGGCGCGCCGGCGGAGCTGAGCGCGGAAGCGGAGCCTGCACCGCCGTCGTCACCGCCGCACCCGGCGAGTGCGAGCGCGGCGACGAGCGGCAGATAACGCATCTTGCGAATATCGATCGACATGACTGAAACCTCGATTGTTGAAAGAATCGTTCAGTGCTGCGAAAACGCCGGCAAAAACAATCCCCTCGCCGTTAATCAACAGCGATGAAAATGCCAGTGACGGATTATTCGAAAAGACGGTGGCCGACTACGTGAAGGTAATCATGGTTTACTGCCCCCTCTGGATTTCCGGATGTCGGTTAACTTGCCGGTTCAAAATGGCCGGGCGCGTGTTGTACTGAATTGATTTCGCGCGCACGACACGGAGCCGCACGCCCTGCGCGGGCGCGCAATCCCCTTGAACCGACGACCTACGGGGCTGGCCGGGCCGGGCCGCAGGATGGCAGGAAGGCGTGTCGCCATTCCGTAAAATCACCGTCATGCGGCTTCAAGGTTTGTCGGCTTGCTCGAAGGATGCGTAAATATACTTGATGGTTTTAGGTAAAGGAAACGAAAAATTTAGAAATTGCATCTATTGAATTCACGGTGCTTCATTGAATGCTGGAAAGCATTAATGCGCTTTCCGCTTGGCTGGTATTTTCGTAGTTTTAATCTATTAACGATCTGGCGCGGCTGCGAAAACTACGAAACCCGGCGTACGGGGCGCGCTCGGTACAATGCAGCGACGCTCTGCCCACCGATTGCCGCGAGGAGGCCCTCCCATGCCACGAGCCCTGTTCCGTATCGCGCCGCTGCGCACCTTGCTGCTGCTGTTCGCCGCCGTATTCCTGCTCGGCGGTTGCGCGGGACTGACGCGCGATTCCGTGCGCGTGTCGGTCGCCGGGCTCGATCCGCTGGTCGGCCAGGGTCTCGAGATGCGTTTCAACCTGAAGCTGCGCGTGCAGAACCCGAACGACGCGCCGATCGAATACGACGGCATCTCGGTGTCGCTCGACCTGAACGGCACGCCGTTCGCGAGCGGCGTCAGCGATCGCTCGGGCACCGTGCCGCGCTTCGGCGAGGCCGTGCTCGACGTGCCGGTTTCCGTGTCGGCCTTCGCCGCCGCGCGGCAGGCGTGGAACCTGCCCGGCGCGGCCGCGAACGGCGAGCTGCCGTATGCGCTGCGCGGCCGGCTCGCGGGCGGCGTGCTCGGTACCGTGCACTTCAACGACGCCGGCACGCTGCGCCTGCCCGCGATGCCGGGGTGGGGCGGTTGAACCCGGCGCCCGTGGCAATGCGCGGCGCGGGCCGCCCCCCGCGCTTTGCCGCGCGGGCAAAGCGCGGTATGGTGTGAGCCGCGCGGCGCCCGCATTACAGTCGCGCCGCCCGTTGAAGCCAACCGTAACCGAGTTCGCGTGACCGATTTCCCTGTTTTCCACTGGACCGACGCCGATGGCGCCGATCATGCCGTGCGCTGGCGCTCCGAAGCCGGCGTGCAACCGCCGAAGCGCGCGGTGCCCGTCGACGACCGTCTCACCGCCGACGCGGCCTACCGCCTCGCCTGCGAGGGCACCGCGCTCGTCTGGCAGGGCGACTTCCAGAATGCGCGCCAGCTCGTGCAGGCGATGGCGCGCCGTGTCGAGCGCAAGCCGAAGAAGGCGAAAGCCGCGGCCGGCGTCGACGCGTTCAACCTGCATCGTCTCGCACAGTCGCAGCGCGCCCGTACGCTCGGGATGCTGCTGATCCCGCTCGATGCCGACTACACGATCCCGCTGCGCCGCGCGCCCGACGTGCGAGCCGCATGCGAGGAGGCGTACGGCCCCGGCGGTGCGCCGTCGGTCGTGTCGCTACGTGAACTGCTCGGCCTCGTCGGCGCGCATGAATGGCGCAAGAAGGGCGTGCCGATCCCGGCACTCGGCGGCGCGCCGATTCACCCGCACTACGGCGTGTTCTCGCCGGTGCGCGGCGAATACGTCGAACTCGTCGCGCGCGCGCCGCTGCCGGCGACGTCGCTCGCGTTCGACATCGGCACCGGCACCGGCGTGCTGGCGGCCGTGCTTGCGTCGCGCGGCGTCGCGCGCGTCGTCGCGACCGACCAGGATCCGCGTGCACTGGCCTGCGCGCACGAGAACATCGCGCGGCTCGGTCATGCGAGCCAGGTCGACGTCGTCGAAGCCGACCTGTTTCCGGCCGGCCGTGCGCCGCTCGTCGTCTGCAACCCGCCGTGGGTGCCGGCCCGGCCGAGCGCACCGATCGAATACGCGGTCTACGATCCCGACAGCCGCATGCTGCGCGGCTTCCTCGCGGGGCTCGCCGCGCACCTCGAGCCGGGCGGCGAAGGCTGGCTGATCCTGTCCGATTTCGCCGAGCATCTTGGCCTGCGGCCGCGCGACACGCTGCTGCAATGGATCGACGAGGCGGGCCTCGTCGTGCTCGGCCGCGACGACATCCGCCCCGCGCACCCGAAGTCGACGGACGCCGACGATCCGCTGCACGCGGCACGCAGTGCCGAGGTCACGTCGCTCTGGCGGCTCGGCGCACGCGCCTGACCGCGCATTTTCGGTAAACTGTCGCCATTCCTCACGAATTCCCGCCGCCGGGCCGTGGTCGACCGACCGTGGCCGGCGCCGCATCACGATGTCGAACAAGACCCACGAAATCCGCCCGGAGCAGTCCGTCGAGCTGCTGAAGGAACTGCACATCCTCACCCGCGACGGGAAGCTGAACCAGGACAGCCGCCGCAAGCTGAAGCAGGTCTATCACCTGTTCCAGTTCATCGAGCCGCTGCTCGCCGGCGTGCAGGCCGACAAAAGCAACGTGACGCTCGTCGATCACGGCGCCGGCAAGTCGTATCTCGGCTTCATCCTGTACGACCTGTTCTTCAAGCAGCAGCCGGGGCACGGCACGCCGGCATTTGCGTCGCACGTGTACGGGATCGAGACCCGCGAGGAGCTGGTCACGCGTTCAGCCGAGCTCGCCGCGCGGCTCGGGTTCGGCGGCATGTCGTTCCTGAACCTGTCGGTCGCCGATTCGATCACGTCGCCGAAACTGCCTGAAACGGTCGACGTCGTCACCGCGCTGCACGCGTGCGACACGGCGACCGACGACGCGATCCGCTTCGCGCTCGCGAAGCGCGCGCAGCACATCGTGCTCGTGCCGTGCTGCCAGGCGGAAGTCGCGGGCGTGCTGCGCAAGAACAAGGGCAAGTCGCTCGCGAGCGCGCTGACGGAAGTGTGGCGGCATCCGCTGCATACGCGCGAATTCGGCAGCCAGATCACCAACGTGCTGCGCTGCCTGCAGCTCGAAGCGCACGGCTACCAGGTCAGCGTGACCGAGCTGGTCGGCTGGGAGCATTCGATGAAGAACGAGCTGATCATCGCGCAATACAAGAACCTGCCGCGCCGGCGGCCCGGCGAGCGGTTGAACGAGATTCTGGGGATGTTCGGGCTTGCCGAACTGAACGCGCGGTTCTTCGTGCCGGAAGCCGCGGCGGCGGGCGGCGAGGTCGCGGAGCCGACCGAAGGCTGATGCGCGGACGGACGGCGCGCCGCGCGCCGCACGTTGTACGCCGCGTCAGACGTCGTCGCCCGGCCGGCGCATCCATTCGCGCCAGCCGTCGTGGCCGAGGCGGCGCAGCATTTCCTGATTCCTTTCGTAGATCGCGGACGCGTCCGGGAACGCGTCGACCGCGCGCGCGATGCTGTCCTCGCGCAGCAGGTGCAGGATCGGATACGGCGCGCGGTTCGTGTAGTTCTCGATGTCGTCGGGCTCGCTGCCTTCGAACCGGTAGTGCGGATGGAAGCTCGCGATCTGCAGCACACCGTCGAGCCGCAGTTGCCGCACCAGGCGGTCGGCAAAGAACAGCGCATCGTTGTAGTCGATGAAATCGGCGAACGCATGCGGGAAGATCACGAGCGTCGTGTCGACCTGCTGCGGATCGGCCGCGTCGAGCGCGCGCAGCTCCGTCTCGAGTTCGGCGAGCGCGTCTTCGAGCGTCGTCGCTTCGCTGATCGCATAGCGCACCTGTTCCTTCACGTAGACGCTTTTTGCGAACGGGCACAGATTGAGCCCGATCACCGCGCGCGCGAGCCAGTGCCGCGTGGCGGCGAGGATGTCGTCGTGCGATTCGGGGCGGGTGTCGGTCATCGTGATACCAGTCGGGCGGAAGGGCGGCGAGGGCCGCATTGTAGCGGGCCCGCAGGGCGCGGACGCGCGCGGCCCGTCACGCGCACGCGGCTTCGATCAATTGCGTGACGAGCGCGGGCGCGGTGCCGATCGGCGTTTCGCCGTGCCGATAGGTCTGGCTGGCCGCGTAGATACCTTCGACCACCAGCGCGAGTGCATCGGCGAGCGCCTTCGGTTGCCGCGCGCCGGCACCTTCGCATAGCGCGACGAGCCGCTTCATCAGCTGTTCCTTGTTCTGCGCGACGCGCTCGCGCGCCGGGTGCGACGCATCCGGAAACTCCGCCGCGACGTTGACGAACGGGCAGCCGCGGTAATCCTTCTGCGTCGCGCGCTCGGCGAGATCGACGAAATACTGGATCAGTTGGGCCTTCGGCTGGCCCGGATGCTTCGCGGCGCTTGTATCGAGACGCTCGAAGAAACACGCATCCATCCGCTCCAGATACGCGAGGATCAGCTCGTCCTTCGACGAGAACTGCCGATACAGGCTCATCTTGTTGACGCCCGCACGCTCCACGACCGCCTCGACGCCCACCGTACGAACGCCTTCCTTGTAAAACAGCTCCTCGGCCGCGCGCAGCAGGTGCTCCTGCGCGGTGGCGCCGTCGATCGGTCGACGCGTGCGCCGCGCAGGCGGTTTGGCGATCTCGATGCCCGACATGATGACCCTCGACTGCATATTGGATTGCTTGACATGTTACCGATTGGTCACTACGATCGCAACACACTTGTGACCGGTCGGTAACAACGCCGATCGGATCAACAGACAAATGCCAAGCGTCGGCCCGGGTCAGCCGATGCAGCGTGCGGCGGAGGTGGCCTGGCTGGGTGGGGCGGAGCGGGCGCGGAGGTGCCGGAGCCGCCAACTGGAGAACGCGAAGATGAACTGGGCGGTGACACGAATCGGCGGGCGCTTCCATTACGGATGGCTCGCGGCGGCGGTGGTATTCCTGATCCTGCTGGCGGCAGCCGGCACGCGTGCGACGCCGAGCGTGCTGATGGTGCCGCTCGAGCGCGAACTCGGCTGGAGCCGCGCGACGATTTCGCTGGCGATCTCGGTGAACATCGCGTTGTACGGCCTGACGGGCCCGTTCGCGGCCGCCGCGATGCAGCGCTTCGGGCTGCGCCCGACCATTCTCACCGCGCTCGTGACGATGAGCGCGGGCGTCGCGCTGTCGTCGATGATGACGCATAGCTGGCAGATGGTGCTGATCTGGGGCCTGATGGTCGGCTGCTCGTCGGGCGTCGTCGCGCTGACGCTGTCCGCGACCTTCGTCACGCGCTGGTTCCATGCGCGGCGCGGCCTGATCATGGGTATCCTGACCGCGAGCACCGCCACGGGTCAGCTCGTGTTCCTGCCGATGCTTGCGGCGATCGCGCAGCACCATGGCTGGCGGCCGGTCGTGCTGGTCGTCGCGATAGCGGCCGCGATCGTGATTCCGCTGGTCGCGTTCCTGTTGCCCGAACGGCCGGCCGACGTGAAGCTGCGCCCGTACGGCGAGCCGGCGGATGCGCCGCCCGCGCCCGACACGACGAAGGAGAACCCGCTCGCGGTCGCGTTCCGCACGCTGCTGACGGCCAGCCGTTCGCGCGATTTCTGGCTGCTGTTCTTCAGCTTCTTCATTTGCGGCGCGAGCACCAACGGTTACGTCGGCACGCACCTGATCGCGATGTGCAGTGACTACGGGATGACGGAAGTGCAGGGCGCATCGCTGCTCGCGGCGATGGGCGTGTTCGACCTGTTCGGCACGACGCTGTCGGGCTGGCTGTCCGACCGCTACGACAATCGCGTGCTGCTGTTCTGGTACTACGGGCTACGCGGGCTGTCGCTGATCTACCTGCCGCACGCGTTCGGGATCGATTTCTTCGGGCTGCCGCTGTTCGCGATGTTCTACGGGCTCGACTGGATCGCGACCGTGCCGCCGACCGTGCGCCTCGCGACCGACGTGTTCGGCAAGGCCGCGGCGCCGGTCGTATTCGGCTGGATCGTCGCCGGCCACCAGCTTGGCGCGGCGTTCGCGGCGCTCGGCGCGGGGCTGCTGCGTGCGAGCCTCGGCACCTACACGATCGCGTCGATGATCTCGGGCGGGCTGTGCATCGTCGGCGCGCTGATCGTGCTGCGGATCAACCGCGGCCCGTCGCGCGCGGCTGCGCAGGCGGCCTGAGCGCGGCAGTCCGGCAGTCCGGCAGTCCGGCAGTCCGGCCGGCCGCGCGGCAGGCGGCCGGCCAATGCACCCACGGAGATTTGCATAGCGCGGGAGGATCGGGCGCGCATCGGCTCAAGCGAGTATGCTTGCAGTTCGCCACGCGTTCGCGCCCCTTCATCGATGTCAGCGAGGATCCGCATGTCCGTCAAACCTGCTCCCACCACTGTTTCGATTCACGATCTGATCGCGGGCCGCTGGAGCCCGCGCGCGTATTCGGATGAACCCGTCAGCGCTGGCGATCTGCATGCGGTGTTCGAAGCTGCCCGCTGGGCGCCGTCTGCCTACAACGCGCAGCCGTGGCGCTTCATCGTATTCGACCGCACGCAGGACGAAGACGCATTCAAGCGCGCGTTCGCGACGCTGGTGCCGTTCAACCAGGGCTGGAATGCGCCGGCGCCCGTGCTGATCGCGGTGACCGCGCACACGCTCACGTCGAAGGGAGAACCGGCGCCGACCGCGCTGTACGACGCGGGCGCCGCCGCGATGTCGCTGGTGCTGGAGGCGCACGCGCTGGGCCTGGCCGCCCACCAGATGAGCGGCTTCGACGCGAAGGCGTTTCGCGACGCGTTTGCGATTCCGGCCGACGTCGCGATTCCGGCGATCATCTCGCTCGGTCACTACGGCAACGTCGACAAGCTCGATCCCGTGCTGCGCGATCGCGAGAAGGCGCCGCGCACGCGTCATGCGATCGGCGAGGTCGTCTATGCGGGCGCGTGGAAGAAGGGCTTCGACGTGGCCGCCTGACCTGCCTGGCGGGCGGGCTGCGTCGCGCACCCGCCCGCCTGTTTCCCCGGCGCGCCAGCCTGCGCGCCGTCGCCACCGGGGCCCGTTGCGCGGCACTGGTGGCCGGCCCCGGTTGTGATCCCGCGGGCTTCATGTTAAAAAGCCCGTCCTTTCCGTTTTCGCGCCGGCCCTGCTGCGGCAACTTCCCATGACTTACTGCGCGATCGATTTCGGCACGTCCAATTCCGCCGTGGCGCTGCCCGACGGCGACGGCATGCGCCTCGCGCCCGTCGAGGGCGACCACCTGACGCTGCCCACCGCGATCTTCTTCAACAACGACGAAGAGACGGTCGAATACGGCCGTGCGGCGCTGGCTTCCTACATCGACGGTTTCGACGGGCGGCTGATGCGCTCGATGAAGAGCATCCTCGGCTCACCGCTCGCGGAAACGACGACCGATCTCGGCGATGGCAGCGCGATCGCGTACACCGAAATCATCGCGCGCTTCCTGACGCACCTGAAGCGCAAGGCCGAAGCCCGCGCGGGTGCACCGATCGGTCGTGCAGTGCTCGGCCGGCCCGTGTTCTTCGTCGACGACGATCCGCGCGCCGACCGCCTCGCCCAAGACCAGCTCGAGGCTGCCGCGCGATCGGTCGGTTTCACGGACGTTCACTTTCAGTACGAACCGATCGCAGCCGCGTTCGACTACGAATCGCGCCAGCAGGCGGAGCGCCTCGTGCTCGTCGCCGACATCGGCGGCGGTACGTCCGACTTCTCGCTGGTACGTGTGGGGCCCGACCGGATGGCGCGGCTCGAGCGCAAGGACGACGTGCTGGCCCACCATGGCGTGCACGTCGCGGGCACCGACTATGACCGGCGTGTCGAGCTGGCAGCGATCCTGCCTGCATTCGGCTACCGTTCGCTCGACCCCGAAGGGCGCGAGCTGCCGAACAAGGTCTACTTCGATCTCGCGACCTGGCACCTGATCAACACGGTCTATACGCCGAAGCGGCTCGGCGAACTGAAGCTGATGAAGCACCTGTACCGCGACGTGCAGCAGTACGACCGGCTCACGAGCGTGGTCGAGCAGCGGCTCGGGCACGGGCTGATGGCGCGCGCGGAGGAGGCGAAGATCGGCGTCGCGGCGGGCGGGGAGACGATGATCGACCTGAACGACGTGGAAGAGGATCTGCAGATCGCATTCGATGCCGAGCGCCTCGTCGATGCGAGCCACGACGACACCGCGCGCATCGTCGACGCCGCGCGCGAGACGGTGCGGCTCGCGGGTGTTGCGCCGCGCGATGTCGGCGCGCTGTATTTCACCGGCGGCTCGACGGGGCTCGCGTTCCTGTCGGGCGCGCTCGCGGGTGCGTTCCCGGATGCGCAACCGGTGTTCGGCGATCGCCTCGCGAGTGTCGCGACGGGTCTCGGCATTCACGCGCAGCGATTGTTCGGTTGAATGCGGGCGGCTTAAAGGCCGCCATGCCGGACGACCGGCGCCGAATAACAAAAAGCCCCGCCGAAGCGGGGCTTTTTTTCACGAATTATCGCGCCAAGCTTAGACCGGACGGATGTTCGCAGCTTGCAGACCCTTCGGGCCCGTCTTCACTTCGAATTCAACCTTCTGGTTTTCTTGCAGCGTCTTGAAGCCTTCGACGCGGATTTCGGAGAAGTGCGCGAACAGATCGTCGCCGCCGCCTTCCGGGGTGATGAAGCCGAAGCCCTTTGCGTCATTGAACCACTTGACGGTACCGGTTGCCATGTTACTTGTTCCTAAAAAGATAAAACGGGGCCGAGGCCCATGGGGTGCGGAAAATCAAGGAAGGGGTAATAGGACCAACCGGAGTACCGTTGATGGGCGAACTACGAAAGAACCAATTCACTCGCCACTTGAAATCCTGCGAAGTCCTTTATACGGCTAATCAACCGAGTGGTCAACCGTATTTCCATGGACTCAGGGTTATTGCGTAGATCAGGTTTACAAAGCTTGCAAACGGTGCGAATTTTTTGTAGGGGCCGAACGATTTTGGCGCCACGGTTCAGGTGCAACCGTTAAACTACGCGCCGCGTGGACGGGTTGCCCTGATCGGGTGGCGCGTCCCCCCAAGAATGCGTGCGCGGTGCAGTCCGAGCCGATCCCGGACCGCAGGCCGACCATGCTTTTTGAGACACAGGAGAGGATGTGAAGAGTTCTATTCAACGGAACATCGGCCCGTTTGCATTGATGCTGACGGGGCTGGGTTCGATTATCGGCTCGGGCTGGCTGTTCGGTGCCTGGAAGGCCGCGAAGATCGCTGGTCCGGCGGCGATCTGCGCATGGATCATCGGCGCGGTCGTGATTCTCGCGATTGCCCTGACGTACGCGGAACTGGGTGCGATGTTCCCCGAGTCGGGCGGCATGGTGCGCTACGCGCGCTACTCGCATGGCTCGCTGGTCGGCTTCATCAGCGCGTGGGCGAACTGGATCGCGATCGTATCCGTGATCCCGATCGAGGCTGAGGCGTCGATTCAGTACATGAGCACGTGGCCGTATCCGTGGGCGCATGCGCTGTTCGTGAACGGCGAGCTGACGGTACCCGGCCTGCTGCTGTCGGCCGTGCTGGTCGTCATCTACTTCTTGCTGAACTACTGGGGCGTGAAGGCGTTTGCCCGTGCGAACACCACGATCACGATCTTCAAGTTCCTGATCCCCGGCCTCACGATCCTCGGCCTGATGCTGACGAGCTACCATCCGGAAAACCTCGGCACCGCATCCAATGCAAGCTTTGCGCCGTACGGCTGGTCGGCGGTGCTGACCGCGGTCGCGACGAGCGGCATCGTGTTCGCGTTCAACGGCTTCCAGAGCCCGGTGAACCTTGCGGGCGAAGCGCGCAACCCGTCGCGCAGCGTGCCGTTCGCGGTGATCACGTCGATCCTGATCGCGCTCGTGATCTACGTGCTGCTGCAGATGGCGTATATCGGTTCGGTGAATCCGGCTGACGTCGCGCAGGGCTGGTCGCACTTCAACTTCAAGTCGCCGTTCGCCGAACTGGCGATCGCGCTGAACCTGAACTGGCTGGCGATCCTGCTGTATGTCGATGCGTTCATCAGCCCGAGCGGCACCGGCACGACGTACATGGCGACCACCACCCGCATGATCTACGCGATGGAGCGCAACAACACGATGCCGAAGATGTTCGGCAACGTGCACCCGCTCTACGGCGTGCCGCGTCAGGCGATGTGGTTCAACCTGCTGGTTTCGTTCATCTTCCTGTTCTTCTTCCGCGGCTGGAGCTCGCTCGCGGCGGTGATCTCGGTCGCGACGGTGATTTCGTACCTGACCGGCCCGATCAGCCTGATGGCGCTGCGCCGCGCGGCGACCGACATCGAGCGTCCGCTGTCGATTCCGCTGATGAAGCTGATCGCCCCGTTCGCGTTCGTCTGCGCGTCGCTGATCCTGTACTGGGCGAAGTGGCCGCTGACGGGCGAGATCATCCTGCTGATGATCGTCGCGCTGCCGGTGTACTTCTTCTTCCAGGCGAAGTCGGGCTGGACCGGCTGGGGTGACGACCTGAAGGCCGCATGGTGGCTGGTCGCGTACCTGCCGACGATGGCCGTGCTGTCGCTGATCGGCAGCAAGGAATTCGGCGGCCACGGCGTGCTGCCGTACGGCTGGGACATGCTGGTCGTCGCGGCAATCGCGCTGGTGTTCTACTTCTGGGGCGTGAATACCGGCTACCGGACCAAGTATCTCGACGAGCGTGAATCGCACGACGAGATCCTCGAAGGGATCGGTGCCTGACGCGTGACCTGTCGCCGGATTCGGCGGCGGCAGCAAGCAGCGGAAAAAGCCCGCCCGAGCGATGCTCGGGCGGGCTTTTTGTTGGCCGGTTGTCGCGTGACGCTCAGGCGGCCGTGCTCGCGAACACGTAGTTTGTCATCGCGAGCACGCGCTGGTACGTGCCGAGCGACTGGATGCCGAGTTGGTAGTCGTCGTCCGCCGCGCCGAGCGCCGTGAATACCGGCAGCAGATGCTCGTCGGTCGGGTGCATCAGCGCGGCATGCGGCGCCTGCCGGCGGTAGTCGAGCAGCGCGTCGACGTCGCGTGCGGCCAGCTTCGACTCGAACCAGTCGGTGAATTCCGCGACGCGCGGGTCCGCATCCTCCGGCGCCGCTCCGAAATCGGCGGCGCGCAGGTTGTGCGTGATCTGGCCGGAGCCGATCACCATCACGCCTTCGTCGCGCAGCGGCCGCAGCGCGCGGCCGAGTGCGAAGTGGTGCGCTGCGTCCGCACGCGGCTGGATCGACAACTGCGCCACCGGCACGTCGGCTTCCGGGAACATCAGCAGCATCGGCACCCATGCGCCGTGGTCGAGGCCGTGCTCGGTCATCGCGGTCGCGATGCCGGCCGCGTTCAGCAGCCCGGCCGCGCGCTCGGCGACGTCGGGCGCGCCGGGCGCCGGGTAGCGGATGTCGTACAGCGCCTGTGGAAAGCCGTAGAAGTCGTGGATCGTTTCCGGATGCGCGGCGATGCTGGCGACGGGCTGCTGCGTGCCCCAGTGCGCGGACAGCATCAGCACCGCGCGCGGACGCGGCAATTCGGCGCCAAGGTGGGTGAACGCGCCGGACGGCAGCGTCGGGTCGATCGGCAGCGTCGGGGCGCCGTGGGACAGGTAGAGCGAAGGCAAGCGGTTCATGGCGGTGGCCTGCAAAGGGATTTGCCTGTGACTATAGGCGTGCACCGGGTATTGATAAATCCGCGTTTTGGAATTTGATTGACGCTCTTTTGTTGTTAATCGGGGCGGTGGCGCGCGTTCCGCGGCAGGTGGGCACGGTATTCGTGAAATCGAACGAATTTCCGCCGAAATCGGCGAAGATGCGCGCAGAACGAATCTGCGGAGGTGCGCTTACTGAGCGTGCCGGATGCCGGCCCACGGTGTCGTCTGCGGTGCGCTGAGCGCGAACAGGTCGAGCACGCGCGTGACGGTCTGGTCGACGAGTTCCTCGATCGTCTTCGGCATCGCGTAGAACGCGGGCAGCGGCGGAAAGACGATGCCGCCCATTTCGGTGACGGCCGTCATGTTGCGCAGATGCGCGAGGTTGAACGGCGTTTCGCGCACCATCAGCACGAGGCGGCGGCGCTCCTTCAACGTGACGTCGGCTGCGCGCGTGATCAGGTTGTCGGACAGCCCGTGTGCGACGCTCGCGAGCGTCTTCATCGAGCATGGCGCGATCACCATCCCGTCGGTCGCGAACGACCCCGACGCGATCGTCGCGCCGACGTCGCGCACCGAATGCACGACGTCCGCACGGCTTTCGACATCGGCCTTCGACAGCTTCAGTTCGTGCTGGATGTTGAGCCAGCCGGCGTTCGAAATCAGCAGGTGCGTTTCGACGCCGCCGGCGGCGCGCAGCAGGTCGAGCAGCCGGACGCCGTAGATCGCGCCGGTGGCGCCGGTGATCGCGACGATCAGCCGGCGTGGCGGCGCGCTGGGAGATGCCATCGAAAGGGGGCGGGGCGTATTACGCGGCGGCGAACAGTTGTTGCAGTTCACCCGACTGGTACATCTCCATCATGATGTCCGAGCCACCGATGAATTCACCCTTCACGTAGAGCTGCGGGATGGTTGGCCAGTTCGAGAATTCCTTGATCCCCTGGCGGATCTCGTCGTCTTCGAGCACGTTGACCGTCTTGATCTGGTCGACGCCGCAGGCCTTCAGCACCTGGATGGCGCGGCCCGAAAAGCCGCACATCGGGAATTGTGCGTTGCCCTTCATGAAGAGCACGACCTGGTTTTCGTCGACGATTTGCTTGATACGTTGTTGGGTGTCCATGACTGACCTTGCGTTTGCGGGGCGTTAGATCGAAATGATAGCGGATTTCGACCGGGTGGGCCGGGCATCAGCCCGGCAGGCGGCCGCCTGTCGTGCGTTCGATCGCGGCCAGATCGGCGAGCGATTCGACCGCGACGAAGCCGTGCGATGCGAGCACCGCGCGCACGGCCTCGGCCTGGTCGTAGCCGTGCTCGATCCAGAGCGTGCCGCCCGGTTTCAGGTAGGTGCCGGCGCCCGCGACGATCGTGCGGATCGCGCTGAGGCCGTCGGCATCGTCGGTGAGTGCGCCGCGCGGCTCGAAACGCAGGTCGCCCTGCGTGAGGTGCGGATCGTGCTGCGCGATGTACGGCGGATTGCTGACGATCGTGTCGAATGCGAGCGCCGGGTCGAGCGCCGCGTACCAGTCGCTCTGCAACCAGTGCAGCGGGCCGCCGGGGCGGTGTGCCTCGAGCAGCTTGCCTGCATTGCGCTGCGCAACCGCGAGTGCGGCCGGCGAACGGTCGAGCGCCCACACGCGCGCATCGGGCCGCTCGGCGGCGATCGACACGGCAATCGCGCCGCTGCCGGTGCCGAGATCGAGCACGGCCGCATGCGGCAGCCCGTCGATCGCATCGAGTGCGGCTTCGACGAGCAGTTCGGTCTCAGGGCGCGGGATCAGCACGTCCGGCGTCACGTCGAACGGCCGGCCGAAGAATTCGCGCATCCCGACGAGCTGCGCGACCGGCTCGCCGGCCATGCGGCGCGCCTCGAGCGTGCGGTAGCGTTCGACCGCGGCCGCGTCGAGCGGCGCGTCGCCGCGCGTGATCAGTTGCGTGCGGGTCCAGCCGAGTGCGTGCGCGAGCAGCACCCGTGCATCGACCGCGTCGAGTGCAGACGCGCGCAGCAGTTCGTCGGCGGTAGTGTCGGGCATCGCGACCTCAGTCGGTGTCGCCGAGCGACGCGAGCAGTTCGGCCTGGTGCTCGCTGGCCAGCACGCCGATCAGTTCGTCGAGGTCGCCGTCCATGATCGCCTCGAGCCGGTACAGCGTCAGGTTGATCCGGTGGTCGGTCATCCGGCCCTGCGGGAAGTTGTACGTGCGGATCCGTTCCGAGCGGTCGCCGGAGCCGATCAGGCTCTTGCGCGTCGCTGCTTCCTTCGCGTGCTGCTCGTGATACTGCTTGTCCTTGATGCGCGCGGCGAGCACCTTCAGCGCGCGATCCTTGTTCTTGTGCTGCGAACGGTCGTCCTGGCACTCGACGACGATCCCGCTCGGGATGTGCGTGACACGCACCGCCGAATCGGTCTTGTTGATGTGCTGGCCGCCCGCGCCGGACGCACGGAACGTGTCGATCCGCAGGTCGGCCGGATTGATCTCGACCTCGCCGATTTCGTCGGCTTCCGGCATCACCGCGACCGTGCACGCGGAAGTGTGGATGCGCCCCTGCGTCTCGGTTGCCGGCACGCGCTGCACGCGATGGCCGCCCGATTCGAACTTCAGGCGCGAATACGCGCCCTGGCCCGCGATCCGCACGATCACTTCCTTGTAGCCGCCGAGATCCGACGCGCTTTCCGACATCATTTCGACCTGCCAGCGCTGGCGCTCGGCGAAGCGCAGGTACATGCGCAGCAGGTCGCCTGCAAACAGCGCCGATTCGTCGCCGCCCGTGCCCGCACGGATTTCGAGGAAGATGTTGCGGTCGTCGTTCGGATCCTTCGGCAGCAGCATCTTCTGCAGCTCGGTCTCGAGGCGGGTCATGCTCTCGCGCGCGCTGCGGATTTCGTCTTCTGCGAAGTCGCGCATCGACAGATCGCCGAGCAGCTCCTGCGCGGCCGTTTCGTCGCTGCGCGACTGGCGCCACAGCGCGTACTGTTCGACCACCGGGCCGAGTTCCGCATGTTCACGCGTCAGCTTGCGGTACTGGTCGAGGTCGGCCGTGACGTTTTCGCGGCTCAGCAGGTCGTTCAGTTCGGCCAGCCGTGTGGACAGCTGGTCGAGCTTGCGTTGCATGCTCGTCTTCATGGTGTGGAGCGGCGCTCCCGGGCAAAGGGGTATTCGGAAAGGATAGGCCGGCGTGCGGCCGGCGGCAGGGCGATCGGCCGGCGCTAGTGGCCGGACTGGTCGTTCGAGCGCGGTGCGTGCTGGTAGAAGCCGCGCATCAGGTCGATCAGCGAATCGCGATCGGCGCCGTTCACGCGGTTGAGCGCGCTCGTCGGGCCGTGGATCAGCTTGTTGGTCAGCGCCTGCGACAGCGCTTCGAGCACGGCGGCCGGATCGTCGCCGCGCGCGAGCAGCTTCTGCGCCTTGTCGACTTCGGCCCGGCGCAGCGCGTCGGCCTGCGTATGCATGTGACGGATCACCGGCACGACGCTGCGCGTGTCGAGCCATTGCATGAAATTCTGCACGCGCGTCTCGATGATCGCTTCGGCCTGCGCGACTGCCGCCTGGCGCGATGCATTGCCTTCGCGCACGATTGCGCCGAGATCGTCGACGGTGTAGAGGAACACGTCCTTCAGCTTGCCGACTTCGGGCTCGATGTCGCGCGGCACCGCGAGGTCGACCATGAAGATCGGCCGGTGACGGCGTGCCTTCACCGCGCGTTCGACTGCGCCGAGGCCGATGATCGGCAGCGTCGACGCCGTGCACGACACGATGATGTCGAATTCGTGCATGCGGGTCGGCAGATCCGCGAGCGGCATCGCGCGGCCGCTGAAGCGTTCGGCGAGCCGCTGGCCGCGTTCGGCCGTGCGGTTCGCAACGACGAGTTCGCGCGGGCCTTGTGCGGCGAAGTGCGTCGCGCACAGTTCGATCATCTCGCCGGCGCCGATGAACAGCACGCGCTGATCGGACACTTTCTCGAAGATCCGTTGCGCGAGGCGAACCGCGGCGGCGGCCATCGACACCGATTGCGTGCCGATCTCGGTCGTGCCGCGCACTTCCTTCGCCACTGCAAACGTGCGCTGGAACAGCTGGTTCAGATAGGTGCCGAGCGCGCCGGCTTCCGTCGCGGTTCGGACGGCATCCTTCATCTGGCCCAGAATCTGTGTTTCGCCAAGCACCATCGAATCGAGGCCGGATGCGACGCGAAACGCGTGCCGAACCGCTTCCGACTGCGGCAGCGCATAGACGTGCGGGGCGAGTTCGTCGACCGGAATCCGGTGATACTCCGACAGCCAGCGGACCGCGCCTTCGCGTGCTGCGCGATCATCTGTCGCGCAATACAGTTCGGTGCGGTTGCAGGTGGAGAGGATCGCTGCTTCGGGTGTGTTGGGCGCCTGGGGCCCGAGAAGCAGGTTCTTGAACGTGACGAGAGCCGGCTTGATCTGCTCGAGCGGAAACGCCACGCGTTCGCGCAGGGCGACAGGCGCAGTGTGGTGATTGATTCCGATCGTGAGGAGTTGCATATCGAGGGCTATCGTTTAGCCCCATATTATAGCGTTTCAGCGATTTCCTCACTCGCCGCATACCGGGCATCAGCGTGGCGGGGCCGCGAATTTGGGGGCTCGATCGGCACGCGGTCGAGCTGATAGCCGTAGCCGTAGAGCGGCAGCAGCCGGTAGCCGCGCTCCGGAAGCAGCTGCAGCTTGCTGCGCAGCCGGGACGCGTGGGTATCGAGCGTGCGCGACTTCATGTCGCGGCGGCGTGCCCACACCGTTTCGAGGATATGGGCGCGCGACACGGGCCGCGACAGGTTCGCGAACAGCAACTGCGCGAAACGGAACTCCTTCGGCGTGAGTGAAACGATTGCGCCGCCGAAGCGAACGAGGCAGTGCGTGGCGTCGAACGCGTATTCGCCATACTTTTCGCGCGATCGTGTCGGTGGCCGGCGCACGCCGGCGCGCCGGCTCAGCGCGTTGACGCGCGCGAGCAGCTCGGGCCCGCTCACCGGGCGCACGAGGCAATCGTCGGCGCCCGCGTGCAGGCACGATACGATTTCGCTCTCGCGCGGCAATTGCATCACGACGATGGCCGGCAGCCCGGGCAGGACCGTCTGCGCACGCGGAATGATTTCCTCGGCCGGCTGGTCGCCGGCCCAGTGGCCGGTGATCAGCATGTCGCAGGTGTCGGTAGCGAGCCACGCGAAGAACGCCGTACTGGACGGAAACGCGTGGCACACGTGGCCGCCTGCAAAGAGCAGGCGGTTCAGGAGCGCGGCATGGCGCGCGTCCGGATCGATCAGAGCGATTCGCATGAGAATTTCTTCAATACGGCAACCGGTGTGCGCTTGCCATAACGTTGAGTCGGCCCCTACACTCGAATGTTCGCGGCACCCGGCTGGTCTCGGGTTCGATGGATGAATCGATGCTAGCCGCTGGCAACGTTCACGCCTATGGGACGAATCCGAATTTATGGAAGGCGTTGGATGAACTGGTTTGGAATCCTTGTCCTGGGAGCGGCCGTCGGGCTGTTCGGCCGATGGCTGCATCCGATGCGGCGCACGGGCCGGCCGGCATGGTGGATCGCGGTGTTTGCCGGCATCGTCGGCGCGTCCGCGGCCCGCATGGCCGGCAATCTTTCAGGACTGTTTTACGATGGCGAGACGCTCGAATGGCCGGTCTGCACCGGCGTCGCGTTCCTCGCCGTAGCCGTGACGGTTGCGCTGTCGGCCCGTCGCTGAATGCTCTCAGGTGAAATCATGAATGCCCGTCTTCCCGAAGTCTCGCCGGTGCCGGCCCGCCTCGCGCTGCTGCGTGGTGCCATGGCCCGCGAGAACCTGGCCGCCTATCTCGTGCCGTCCGCCGATCCCCATCTGTCCGAGTATCTGCCGGAGCGCTGGCAGGCCCGCCGCTGGCTGTCCGGCTTCACGGGCTCGGTCGGTACGCTGGTCGTGACCGCGGATTTCGCGGGGTTGTGGGTCGACAGCCGCTACTGGGTGCAGGCAGACGCCGAACTGGCCGGCACGGGCGTACAACTGATGAAGATGACGGGCGGGCAGCAGAGCGCGCCGCACGTCGACTGGCTCGCGCAGAACGTGGCGGCGGGTGCGACGGTCGGCGTCGACGGCGCCGTGCTCGGCGTCGCGGCCGCACGCGGGCTGACGGGCGCACTGAACGCGCGCGGCATCGCGCTGCGCACCGACCTCGACCTGCTCGACGCGATCTGGCCCGAGCGGCCGGGGCTGCCCGGCGACGCGGTGTTCGAGCACGCGGCGCCGCAGGCCGACACGACGCGCGCGAGCAAGCTGGCCGAAGTGCGCCGCTCGATGCGTGCGCTGGGCGCGCAGTGGCATTTCGTCTCGACGCTCGACGATCTCGCATGGCTGTTCAACCTTCGCGGTGCCGACGTCAACTTCAATCCCGTATTCGTTGCGCACGCAATGATCGGCGCCGATCGCGCGACGCTGTTCGTCGCCGACGGCAAGGTGTCGCCGGCATTGGCCGCGTCGCTCGCACAGGACGGCGTCGACGTCCGTGCCTACGACGCCGCGCGCGCCGCGCTCGCGGCGCTGCCCGACGGCGCGACGCTGCTGATCGACCCGCGCCGCGTGACGTTCGGCACGCTCGAGGCCGTGCCGGCCGGCGTGAAGCTCGTCGAGGCCGTGAATCCGTCGACGTTCGCGAAGTCGCGCAAGACGTCCACCGAGATCGAGCACGTGCGCGTGACGATGGAGCACGACGGTGCCGCGCTCGCGGAATTCTTCACCTGGCTCGAACAGGCCTTGAGCCGCGAGACGATCACCGAGCTGACGATCGACGAGAAACTCACCGCCGCGCGCGCGCGGCGCCCCGGCTATGTGTCGCGGAGCTTCGCGACGATCGCGGGCTTCAACGCGAACGGCGCGATGCCGCATTACCGCGCGACGCCGGAGTCGCACGCGACGATCGCCGGCGACGGGCTGCTGCTGATCGATTCGGGCGGCCAGTACGTGACGGGCACGACCGACATCACACGCGTCGTGCCGGTCGGCACGGTCAGCGACCTGCAGCGGCGCGATTTCACGATCGTGCTGAAATCGATGATGGCGCTGTCGCGCGCCCGTTTCCCGCGCGGCATCCGCTCGCCGATGCTCGACGCGATCGCGCGCGCGCCGATGTGGGCGGCCGGACTCGATTACGGCCACGGCACGGGGCATGGCGTCGGCTACTTCCTGAACGTGCACGAAGGCCCGCAGGTGATCTCGCACTACGCGCCGGCCGAGCCGCACACGGCGATGGAAGAGGGCATGATCACGTCCATCGAGCCGGGCGTGTATCGCCCCGGCCAGTGGGGCATCCGGATCGAGAACCTGGTCGTGAACCGCGCAGCCGGGCAGACCGAGTTCGGCGATTTCCTCGCGTTCGAGACGCTGACGCTGTGCCCGATCGACACGCGCTGCGTGCTGATCGAGATGCTGCATGACGAAGAGCGCGCGTGGCTGAACACGTATCACGCGACGGTGCGCGAGCGCGTCGGCCGGCACCTGAGCGGCGATGCGAAGGCATGGCTCGACGCACGCACGCAGCCGATCTGACGCAACAACATGCGATAACGGCCGGACAACGGCCGAACGACAAAACCGAGGGCAAGCAATGGCGGACACAGCAGTGATCGTGATTGACATGCAGCGCGGGCTGGTGGAGCGGGCGCAGCCCGCTTACCGGCTCGACGACGTCGTGTCGGGCATCAACCGGTTGACGGCGGCGGCGCGTGCGGCGAACGCGCCCGTGTGCTTCGTGCAGCATGACGGCGATGCGGACGACGACATCGTGCCCGGCACGCCGGGCTGGGAGCTGCATGCGGGGCTGGTCGTCGGCAGCGACGACTGGCGCGTGCGCAAGCAGATGAGCGATTCGTTCCACGACACGCCGCTCGCGGCGCAGCTCGACCGCCATGGCATCCGTTCGGTGCTGATCTGCGGTTATGCGACCGAGTTCTGTGTCGATTCGGCCGCGCGCCGCGCGGCGCTGCTCGGCTACCGGACGACCGTCGTGTCCGACCTGCACACGACGAACGAGCGCGCGCACCTGTCGGCCGCGCAGATCGTCGCGCATCACCTCTTCATCTGGTCAAACAATTCGCTGTCGGGCAACGCGGTCACGCCGCGTCCGCTCGCCGACGTGCTGACAACGGAGTTCGCATGACGATCAAGGCCGTGGTGTTCGATTTCGGCGGCGTGCTGATCGACTGGAGCCCCGAGTACCTCTACAGGGAACTGATTCCCGACGACGCGGAGCGCCGCTGGTTCTTCACGCATGTGTGCGCGATGGACTGGGTGGTTCGCCAGGACGGCGGGCAGACGATCGAGGAAGGCACGGCCGAACTCGTCGCGAAATTTCCGGAGCACGAGGCGCTGATCCGTGCGTTCTACACACGCTGGCACGAGATGATCGGCGGCGTGCTCGACGAAGGCGCCGCGCTCGTCGACCGGCTCGACGCGCAGGGGATGCCGCTGTTCGGGCTGACGAACTGGTCAGCGGAGACGTTCCCGTATGCGTGGGACAACTTCCCGGTCCTGCGGCGTTTCAAGGACATCGTCGTGTCGGGCCGTGTGAAGCTCGTGAAACCCGATCCGGCGATCTACCGCGAGATGCATGCGCGGATCGAGCCGCACTTGCCGGGCATCGCACCGCACGAACTCGTGTTCATCGACGACAACGCGAAGAACGCCGCGGCCGCGACGGCGCTCGGCTGGCACGGCATTCATCACACGAGTGCGGCGGCGACCGAGGCGCGGCTGCGCGAACTGGGCGCGCTTGCGTAAGCGGCGAGCAAGCAGCCAACCGTCAGATAAAAAAAGCGGGCCAGTGGCCCGCTTTTTGTTGTGCTGCGCCTGAAGCGATCACGCTCGGTGTCCGGCCTTGCGTTACCGCGGTGCCGGACATCCGGGCCGCGCCGGTCAGCGGCTGATCGGCTTGTAGCGCAGGCGTTTCGGCTTCGCGGCTTCTTCGCCGAGGCGCGCACGCTTGTCGGCTTCGTACTCCTGGTAGTTGCCGTCGAAGAACGTGACCTGCGAATCGCCTTCGAACGCGAGGATGTGCGTCGCGATCCGGTCGAGGAACCAGCGATCGTGCGAGATCACCATCACCGAGCCTGCGAATTCGAGCAGCGCGTCTTCCAGCGCGCGCAGCGTTTCGACGTCGAGGTCGTTCGACGGTTCGTCGAGCAGCAGCACGTTGCCGCCCGAGATCAGCGTCTTCGCGAGGTGCAGGCGGCCGCGTTCACCGCCGGACAGGTTGCCGACGATCTTCTGCTGATCGCCGCCCTTGAAGTTGAAGCGGCCGATGTACGCGCGCGACGGCGTTTCGTACTTGCCCACCGTCAGCACGTCGGCGCCGCCCGAGATTTCCTCGAACACCGTCTTCGTGCCGTCGAGCGCGTCGCGGCTCTGGTCGACGTATGCGAGCTTCACCGTCGGCCCCATCACGACTTCGCCCGAATCCGGCTGTTCCTTGCCCGTCAGCATCCGGAACAGCGTCGACTTGCCGGCGCCGTTCGGGCCGATGATGCCGACGATCGCACCGGCCGGGATCTTCAGGTTCAGGTTGTCGATCAGCAGGCGATCGCCGAACGCCTTGCTGACGTTCTTGAACTCGATCACTTCATTGCCGAGGCGGTCGCCGACCGGGATGAAGATTTCCTGCGTCTCGTTGCGCTTCTGGTATTCCTGGCTGTTCAGCTCCTCGAAGCGCGCGATACGTGCCTTCGACTTCGCCTGGCGGCCCTTCGGGTTCTGGCGCACCCACTCCAGTTCCTTCTTGATCGCCTTCTGGCGTGCCGACTCCGACGCTTCTTCCTGCTTCAGGCGCTCTTCCTTCTGGTCGAGCCAGCTGCTGTAGTTGCCCTTCCACGGAATGCCGTGGCCGCGGTCGAGTTCGAGAATCCACTCGGCTGCGTTGTCGAGGAAGTAGCGATCGTGGGTGACCGCGACGACGGTGCCCGGGAAGCGCACCAGGAACTGCTCGAGCCAGTCGACCGATTCCGCGTCGAGGTGGTTGGTCGGTTCGTCGAGCAGCAGCATGTCGGGTTTTTCGAGCAGCAGCTTGCACAGTGCGACGCGGCGCTTTTCACCGCCCGACAGGTGTTCGATCTTTGCGTCCCACGGCGGCAGGCGCAGTGCGTCGGCCGCCACTTCGAGCTGCTGCTCAGGGCTGCCGCCGTCGCTCGACGCGAGGATCGCCTCGTACTTCGCCTGCTCGGCCGCGAGCGCGTCGAAATCGGCATCCGGCTCCGCGTACGCCGCGTAGATTTCCTCGAGCTTCTTGTTGGCCTGGAACAGGTCACCGAGACCGTCCTCGACGGCTTCGCGCACCGTCTTCGTCGGGTCGAGCTGCGGTTCCTGCGGCAGGTAGCCGATGTTCAGGTTCGGCATCGGCGTTGCCTCGCCTTCGATGTCCTTGTCGACGCCCGCCATGATGCGGATCAGCGTCGACTTGCCCGAGCCGTTCAGGCCGAGCACGCCGATCTTCGCGCCGGGAAAGAACGACAGCGAGATGTCCTTCAGGATCTGGCGCTTGGGCGGCACGATCTTGCCGACCCGGTTCATCGTGAAAACGTATTGGGCCATTTGGGTGTGAAAGTCAGAAGTGGTTGAGACTGCCGCGCGGCGCGCGGGCGTGGCGGCGTCGGGTGATTCGGTACGGAGCGTGCCGCGCATGGCGCGGCGGCGTCGCCGCGAGTCCGCGGCGCGAGCGGCTATTGTACTTCGCCGCCGGCTGCCGCTGGCGCGACGCATGCCTTTTGGCCAGGGCCGTGCTCACAGCCACGCGGCGACGCCGCCGTGCCCCGAGCACGTGCCGCGCCGGTGACGGCTGAAGCTGTACGTGCCGTCGCGGCAGCGTGCACTCGCGCCGTCGGGTACGCGGCCCGATTTCGAATGCGCGGGTGCGTGCACGGTTTCACCGTCGCGGTTGCGATACGTGTCGTGACGGTCGAGATCGGCTTCGTTGCCGTAGCCGGGCGGTGCGCGGTACGCGTGCGCCGGATGGGGCAGCGCGGCGCACGCGACGAAGAACGCGGCGGACAGGGTCGCGATGCGCGTTGCGCGGCGGAGCAGGTCAGGCATGGTCTCTCTCGGTCTGTTGTTATCGGTGCCGGGCCGCATGTTAGCCGATCGGCAGGGGGCCGGCGCCGCGCAGGGGAGCGACGCTACGCCGCGCCCGACATCGACGCCGCGCCGTCGGCCTGCGCGGCGTCGAGGATCCACCGGCGAAAGGCGGCGACCTTCGGCCGTTCCGCGTGATGCGGCGGATAGACGAGGTAGTACGCGAAATCGTCGAGCCACGCGACGTCGGCGAGCTGCACGAGGCGGCCGCTTGCCAGCTCGCCGCGCACCATTGCGGCCGGCAGCAGCCCGGCGCCCTGTCCGGCGACGATCGCCTGCAGCAACAGGCCCGAGTCGTCGAACGCGGGGCCGCGCGGCGGGCCGAAATCGTCGATCCGCTGCGCGCCGAACCAGATGTGCCAGCCCTTGCGCTCGGCGTCGTGCAACTGCGGCCAGCCGACGAGGTCGGCTGGCGTCGCCGGCATGCCGAGCCGTGCGACGAGCTCGGGCGACGCGAGCGCGACGATTTCCACCGTCAGCAGGCGCTCGCTGCACAGCCCGATGTAGCGCCCGAGGCCATGACGGATCGCGACGTCGACTCCGTCGCGCGAAAAATCCGCGAGTGCGTGGCTCGTGACGACCTGCAGGTCGACGTCCGGGCAAGCCGCCCGGAACTGGGCGAGGCGCGGTACGAGCCACGCGGACGCGAAGAACGGCGTGACGCTCACCGTCAGCACGCCGCTGTCGGCGGCGCCCGACACGCGCTGCGACGCATCGGCAATCTGCCGGAACGCGTTGCGCACAGGCGGCAGGTAGTCGCGGCCGGCGGCCGTCAGCAGGATGCCGCGGTTGACGCGCTCGAACAGTTGCACGCCGAGATGCGTCTCGAGCGTGCGGATCATCTGGCTCACCGCGCCGGGCGTGACCGACAGCTCCTCGGCCGCCGACTTCACCGACAGGTGGCGGGCGGCTGCTTCGAATGCACGCAGCGCGTTGAGTGGCGGCAGGCGGGAACGATTCATTAGTTTTTCTAAAGCGAATGATCGATGAAATATCGTTTGAGGCGGTACATGGGCGCGAGTACCGTTGTCGCATTCGATCGCATGCTTCGCGGCTGCGTTGCAGCGGCCAATGCGATCAACATAGATCAACTATATCCACGAGGCAAACCGGACACCGTGCGGCGTCCGGCGGGACCTGAGAGGAGCATCGTCATGAACCGCCCGGGCGCGTCGCGTCTTTTCTATGGCTGGTACGTGGTCGCGGCCGCGTTCGCCGTCACGTTCGTCGGGTTCGGCAGCGCCTATACGTTCAGTGCGTTCGTCGAGTCGCTGCAGCGGGACTTCGCCGCCTCGCGCGGGCAGATCTCGCTCGTGTTCTCGCTCGCCGGCTTCCTGTATTTCGGCTTCGGGATCGTCAGCGGGCCGTTGGCCGATCGCTTCGGCTCCCGGCGGCTCGCGGTCGTCGGCATGCTGCTGACGGGCGCCGGGCTCGCGGCCGCCGGCGCCGCGCACACGCTGCTGCAGGTCTATATCGCGTACGGGCTTGGCGTCGGTCTCGGCGTCGGCTGCGCGTACGTGCCGGCCGTCGGCGCCGTGCAGCGCTGGTTCGTGCGGCGGCGCGGCTTCGCGTCGGGGCTCGCGGTCGCGGGGATCGGTGTCGGCACGCTGGTGATGCCGCCGCTCGCGTCCGCGCTGATTGCGCACATCGGCTGGCGCGGTGCGTATTTCACGCTGGCCGTGACCGCGGTCGTGATCGGCGCGGGGATGTCGCTGCTGATCGAGAACGATCCGCGCGGGCGCGGGCTGCTGCCGGACGGGGAGGCTGCGCATGAGCCCGGCGGCGGAGCGAAAGTCACCGGCCACGATGCGGGGGCTTCGGCGCCCGGCGCCGCCGCGGGTCGCCAGCCGGTCGCCGCGTCGGCGCCTGCCGGCGCGACGGTGCGCGAAGCCGTCACGTCGCGTCCGTTCGCGAGCCTCTACGCGGCATGCCTCTTTTGCTCGTTCGGCGTGTTCGTCCCGTTCGTTCACCTCGTGCCGTACGCGCTCGACCATGGCGTCGCGTCTTCGACGGCCGTGCTGTTGCTTGGGGCGATCGGCGTCGGCAGCACGGCCGGCCGCTTCTTCCTCGGCGGCCTCGCCGACCGCTTCGGCCGCCGCACATCGCTGCTCGCGATGTACGCGGGCATGGCCGTCGCGCTCGTTGCGTGGGCCGGTGCCGGCACTGTCGCGACGCTTGCTGCGTTCGCACTCGTGTTCGGCGTGTTCTACGGCGGCTGGGTTGCCGTGCTGCCGGCGGTCGTGATGGACTACTTCGGTGGCCGCAACGTGAGCGGGATCATCGGCGTGCTTTATACGAGCGTCGCATTCGGCACGCTGATCGGGCCTACCGCGGCCGGCTTCATCTACGATGCGGGCGGCGGCTATCTCGTGCCGATCCTGGCCAGCGCCGCCGCGAATGCGATCGCCTTCGCCATCGTCGCGACGACGGGGCGTGCGTCGACGGCCACACGTGCGGCGCGCGGATAGGTGCACTTCCCACGGCGCGCCTTCGCGAATTCCGCTAGGGTGGCCGGATCGCGAACCGAAGACGTGCAGTCGGGGGGGGCCTCATGACATTCGACGAAGTCCGGCAGATCGCGCTCGCATGGCGCGGTGTCGAGGAAGGTACGTCGTACGGCACGCCCGCGCTCAAGGTGAAGGGCAAGATGCTCGCGCGGCTGCGCGAGGACGGCGACACGCTCGTCGTGAAGGGTGTCGGCCCCGACGAGCGCGCGTGGCTGATCGAATCGGAACCCGACGTGTATTACGTGACGGATCACTACGTCGGCTGGCCGATCGTGCTGGTGCGGCTGTCGGCGGCGCGTCCGGACGCCGTGAAAAACCTGCTTCTGCGAGAATGGCAGGCCATCGTCCCCGCGAAATGGCGCGACGAGATGGCCCGCGGCCCGCGCTGACGCGCCGGTTGTGGCTCGCTGCCTGGCCTCGCCGGGCGCTTTCGGCTCGCCCGCGAGCCGCCGCAAACGGGTACAAGCGTTGCATCGATCGCTGTCGATGCAACAAGTGGTTCCATCGAAATTCTTCAATTGGTTCTTAGTGAAGAACCGTTTGATGCTTACACTCCTTCGCTTCGAAGGCGGCTGACGAAAGCCGACGGAAAGGGCGCACGCGATGCGTCGGCGCGCTGCGCGCCGCATCGCACCGCAGCTTCGCAGACTGCGCGGCGCGTCGATCCGAACGGCCCCTCCGGCCCCATGCCCGCGTGCGATGCACGCGCGGTCGCAGCCGGATTCAAGAACGACAACTCCCCGCGCCGCCTTCACGCGACACCCGGCCATACCGGAACCGTTTTTTGGAGAGAGACAGATGAGTGGAAGCAACACAGGCCTCGGTACGGGCCTGAAGCAGCGGCACGTGACGATGATGTCGATTGCCGGCGTGATCGGCGCGGGCCTGTTCGTCGGCTCCGGCCACGCCATCGCGGAAGCCGGCCCGGCGTCGATTCTCGCGTATGCGATCGCGGGCGTGCTGGTCGTGCTGGTGATGCGCATGCTCGGCGAGATGGCCGTCGCGCATCCGGACAGCGGTTCGTTCTCCACCTATGCCGATCGCGCGATCGGCCACTGGGCCGGTTTCTCGATCGGCTGGCTGTACTGGTGGTTCTGGGTGCTCGTGATCCCGATCGAGGCGACCGCCGCCGCGACCATCCTCAATGCATGGTTCCCCGGCGTTGCGACCTGGGTCTTCGCGCTCGGCATCACGCTGGTGCTGACGGTGACCAACCTCTTCTCCGTCAAGAACTACGGCGAATTCGAATTCTGGTTCGCGCTGATCAAGGTCGTCGCGATCGTCGTGTTCCTGTGCATCGGCGGCGCGGCGATCGTCGGCATCATTCCTGCCCCCGCCGTGTCCGGCGTATCGAACCTGTTCGTGCATGACGGCTTCATGCCGCACGGCGCCGGTGCGGTGCTCGCGGCGATGCTGACGACGATGTTCTCGTTCCTCGGCACCGAGATCGTGACGATCGCGGCCGCCGAATCGGACAACCCGCAACGCCAGATCGTGCGCGCGACCAACTCGGTGATCTGGCGCATCACGCTGTTCTATCTCGGCTCGATTCTCGTCGTCGCGGCGATCGTGCCTTGGAACGATCCGCTGCTGCCGAAGCATGGTTCGTATCAGCGCGCGATGGAGCTGATCGGCATCCCGAACGCGAAGGCGATCATCGACGTGATCGTGCTCGTGTCGGTCGCGAGCTGCCTGAATTCGGCGTTGTACACCGCGTCACGGATGCTGTTCTCGCTGTCCAGGCGCAAGGATGCACCGGCATTCCTGCATCGCACCGATTCGACCGGCACGCCGCGCGCGGCCGTGCTCGCATCGACCGCGTTCGGCTTCCTGACCGTGATCGCGAACTACCTGATGCCGGAGCAGGTGTTTGGCTTCCTGCTGGCGACGTCGGGGGCGATCGCGCTGCTCGTGTATCTCGTGATCGCGATCTCGCAGCTGCGGATGCGCAAGACGCTCGAATCGACCGGCGCGGACCTGACGCTGCGGATGTGGCTGTTCCCGTGGCTCACGTGGGCGGTGATCGTGTTCATCTGCGGCACGCTGACCGTGATGTTCGTCAGCGAGGATCACCGGATGGAAGTGGGTGCGACGGCTGTGCTGGCGTTGATCGTGCTGTTTGCGTCGTGGCTGAACAAGCGCGGTCGCGATGCGCAGGCGAGTGCGGGGCGGCGGGTGTCGGCGACTTGACGCACGTGAGCGGCGCGGTTGCCCTCGCCGTCGCGGTCCGGGGCCAGTCCGGACGAGTTTGGGCCCGATCGGCGTTCACCGGTCGGGCCGTTTTCATTGACGAACACGCATAGCCGCATCCGCGGAATTTCACGTTCGATCGCCGGAGTATTCCTTTCCGCGGCGGGGTCCGGCGACCGCCGAGAGTCCGATCCCGGCCAGGTCGTGCGCACCGGCGCTTCGCCGTCCGGCTTTCCTCAGCGTGTATGACGCCTGGTCCGACTTGAAGGGGCTGGCGGAAACACGAATCGCAGGCCCTTGTCTCAGCCTTTGAACGCTTCGGCCAGAAAATCGACGAAGGCCCGTATCTTCGGGCTTGCGGCGCGGCGGCGCGGAAAGATCGCGAATACCGGCATGGGCGCCGGCTCGAGATCGGGCAGCACGTGCATGAGCGCGTCGGTCTGCAGTGTTCGTTCGGCGAGGAAGGAAGGCATCCAGCCGATACCGGCGCCTGCGCGGATCGCTTCGGCGATCGCGATCATGTCGTTCACCACCAGCCTGGGTTTGATCCCCGCCGGTCGAATGCCTGCTTCGTCAGGCCATGGTGACGTTCCGTTTGCCCAATGCTTGTCGACGATAGGGTGCTGCTCGAGATCGCCGAATTTCGTTGGTATGCCGTGACGGGACACATACCCGGTGCTGGCGTAAAGGCGCAGCGATATCTCGGTGATGCGCCGTGCCGCATGGCTTGAGTCGGCCAGCGTCCCTGCCGTGAGCTGCACGTCCCAGTCGTGGGTCGAGAGATTGGCGAAATCCTTCAGCTCGAGCACGACGTTGATTTGCGGAAAGCGTTCCATGAACAACGGCAGGTGCGGCACGAGCAGCGCGTGGCCCAGCCAATAAGTTGCCTGTACCGTGAGCACGCCGCGCGCAATCGGGGTTGTCGCCGCGACCGCATCGGTCGCCTCCTCGATCCCCGCCAAGATGCGGCTTGCATGCTCCGCAAACAGCGCGCCCGCCTCGGTCAGGACCAAACGCCGGCCATTGCGGGACAGCAGGGCTGTTCCGAGGCTTTGCTCCAGCCGCGCGACATCGCGGCTGACGGTCGATTTCGGTTTGTCCAGCCGGTGCGCCGCGGCCGTGATGCTGGACGTCCGGGCGACTTCCGCGAATACGCGTAACTGATTGAGATCGGTAATCGGTGAGCGTTCGTGCATGGGAACAATATATTCGATTTTCTGGGCTTGTTCACCAGTGTGGACAATCGCACACTGGCGTTCCGCCTCGCATGCGGACGGCCGCCTCGGTTGCCTGACCGAACGGACTACACAACCGATGGATTCGACCGCCGTGAATACGCAGATACGAGCAAGACCCGCTTCGACGACCAATTGGCCGCTACTGGCGCTCGCCGTCGGCACTTTCGCCATCGGCTCGACCGAGTTCGGGCCGATGGGTTTTCTACCGGATATCGCACATGGCGTACACGTATCGATTCCGAAAGCCGGCCAGATCGTCAGCGCCTACGCTGCCGGCGTCGTGTTCAGCGCGCCGATCATGACGCTGGTTCTGGCTCGTTTGCGGATGCGCAGCGCGTTGCTCGTGGCAATGAGTCTGTTCGTTCTCGGCAATCTACTGTCAGCGTTGTCGCCGAACTACGAAACGTTGCTTGTCGCCCGCGTCGTCACCAGTCTCAACCATGGCGCCTTTATCGGGCTCGGGGCGATCGTTGCGGCAAGCGTGGTATCGGAGGAGCGAAAGGCGCGTGCCATCGCAGCCATGTTCATGGGGCTCACCGTCGCCAACATCGGCGGCGTGCCGGCGGCGACCTGGATAGGACAAGTCGTCAACTGGCGCGCGGCATTTGCCGGCATGGCAGCGCTGGGGGTTGTCGCGATGATGGCGTTGCGACTGGCCCTGCCTGCGGGCGAAGTCGGCAAAGCGCTGAACGTACGGCAGGAACTGCGTGTGTTGGCCAGGCCAGCCGTGCTTGTCTCGATCGCCACGTCCGCGATCGGTTCGGCCGCCATGTTCACGCTCTATACCTACGTGGCGCCAGTGCTGGAACACCTGACGGACGCATCTCAAGACTTCGTCGTTATCGTTCTCGTGGTGGTTGGCTTGGGCTTCACCCTTGGCAACGGCATCGGCGGTCGGCTGGCGGACCGGACGCTCGTTGGCGCAACACGCATCATCCTGCTCGCGCTTGTCCTCGTTCTGGCGATGATGCCTCTTTTACTGACGAGTCAAGTCGGCGCGCTTGCCGGATTTCTTGCCTTTGGCATGACGAGCTTCGCGATCGTACCGCCGATGCAGACGCGGGTGATGCAGGCGGCCGCCGAGGCACCCGGTCTCGCCTCGTCGATCAACGCCGGCGCGTTCAATCTCGGCAACGCGTTTGGCGCGGTCCTTGGCGGTGCCGTCATCGGCCACGGCCTTGGTTATGCGGCGGTACCCGTCGCCGGCGCCCTCA
Source organism: Burkholderia crassaminum (assembly GCF_964265005.1). Taxonomy (NCBI): domain Bacteria; kingdom Pseudomonadati; phylum Pseudomonadota; class Betaproteobacteria; order Burkholderiales; family Burkholderiaceae; genus Burkholderia; species Burkholderia crassaminum. The sequence continues at coordinate 512,020 of NZ_OZ183799.1, forward strand.
TGGCGGCGGCAAGCCTCGTACTCGTGCTGTCGGGCTGGAGCAAGGCTGACAGCGTACGCCGATCCGTGGGCGGAGTGCCCCAGGAACCGTAGACGCCTCCGGCCCGTATGCAGAGCGTTGTGAATCACGCTGGCCGCCGGTATCGGGCGCATGATTGGCGCATGTTCGAATACAGCGGAGCGGCTCGCCGTGCATCAACGTGAAAAACCCCAAGGGTCGGATCCATGTCCGACTCTTGGGGTTCAGTTCACTGCGCGGTTTTCCGGGGATCGGACGACTGGACGAAAGGTCGTCGGTAACAACGCTCAGACGTTGAACAGGAAGTTCATTACGTCGCCGTCGTGCACGACATATTCCTTGCCTTCTGCGCGCATCTTGCCGGCTTCCTTCGCGCCTTGCTCGCCCTTGTACGAGACGAAGTCGTCGAAGGCGATCGTCTGCGCGCGGATGAAGCCGCGCTCGAAGTCGGTGTGGATCACGCCGGCAGCCTGCGGCGCCGTGTCGCCGATATGGATCGTCCACGCGCGCACTTCCTTCACACCCGCGGTGAAGTAGGTCTGCAGGCCGAGCAGCTTGAAGCCTGCGCGGATCACGCGGTCGAGGCCCGGCTCTTCCATGCCCATGTCGGCGAGGAACGCTTCCTTGTCCGCATCGTCGAGATCGGCGATTTCGGCCTCGATCGCCGCGCACACGGCAACGACCGGCGCATTCTCGCTTTCCGCGTATTTGCGCACCGCGTCGAGGTGCGGGTTGTTCTCGAAGCCGTCGTCCTTCACGTTGGCGACGTACATCGCCGGCTTCGCAGTGATCAGGCAGAACGGCTTGAGCAGCGCCTCTTCGTCGTCCGACAGCGCGAGGCCGCGCACGGCCTTGCCCTGGTCGAGCTGCGCGCGCACCTTCTCGAGCACCGCGACGAGCTTCGCCGCTTCCTTGTCGTTACCCGACTTCGCAGCCTTCGAATAGCGCGTGAGCGCCTTCTCGACAGTGCCGAGGTCGGCGAGCGCGAGTTCGGTATTGATCACTTCGATGTCGTCGATCGGGCTGACCTTGCCGGCGACGTGAATGACGTTCTCGTCCTCGAAGCAGCGCACGACGTGCGTGATCGCATCGGTTTCGCGAATGTTCGCGAGGAACTGGTTGCCGAGGCCTTCACCCTTGCTCGCGCCCGCGACGAGGCCCGCGATGTCGACGAATTCGACGACGGCCGGCACGACGCGCTCGGGCTTCACGATTTCGGTCAGTGCCTTCAGGCGCGTGTCGGGCACTTCGACGATGCCGACGTTCGGCTCGATCGTGCAGAACGGGTAGTTCTCGGCGGCGATGCCGGCCTTGGTCAGCGCATTGAACAGGGTGGACTTGCCGACGTTGGGCAAGCCGACGATGCCGCATTTGAGACTCATGGAATCCTTCGGAAATTCAATAGGTTACGGCTGTCCTGTGAGTTGTCTCAAGCGCTCCGATAGGGGCATGCGCAGCAACCGCTGGACGAATCCGGGGACGGGACAAAGGACAGAAATCGGGGCGTTAGACCAACGATTTTGTACGAGTTTTGTCCACGAAAATGCCAATTGTAACGCTTTCGGACGTGCTTCTAAGCAAGCGGGCGGGTAAGCCGGGGACCATCTTGAGGGACAAGGTTTTGTGCGGCCTATGTGTTCGAATCGGGAGGCGCGTGCAGACCTTCTGCGTGGCGTCTAGTGTTCGCGGAAAGCAAGTCAGGGTGACGCTGGGGCGGTGGCCGTTGATTTCCGTTGCTCAGGCCCGTGAGTTGGCCCTTCCGATTCTTCGCAAGTGCCGTGCTGGCGAGTACTCGGTGGCCACGGTGCGGGCCGAATTGCCGACCCTACGGCACGCGCTGGGGGAATACGCGAAGGCCAAGAGGGTAAAGCCGTCCAGTTTGACCCGATATGAGTCGCTGCTTAAAACCCACTTCCTGGAATGGCTTGATAGGCCGGTCTCAGCTCTCCGTGAGTCGGCCTTCGGGGATCACTGCTACAAGTTCGCTCAGAGCAAGGGGGCGGCGCTGGTGGACCTTGGGCGGGCCGTTGTCGGGTCAATCACCAACTACCTCGGAGCGGTTTATGGAGTGTCCATTGAGAGCCCGTTTGTCAGACTTGGGGCCGCTGGGCTATTGCCAGGGCGTCCGGAGGCGAGGGCGCGGAAGTTGACCGAGGGTGATCTACCTGCTTGGCGTCGGGCGGTCGGTACGCTGCCAGAACTCCAGCGGGACTACCTGAAACTAATTCTGCTGACCGGGCTTCGCAAGAATGAGGGGGGAGAGATTAAGCGCGCGGATGTGGACCTGAAGCAAATGGTCATCACAATCCCAGAGACCAAAGGCAGGAAGCCGCATACGTTGCCAATAACGGAGATGATGCGGGAGATACTGGAGAGGCGCTGCAAGGGGCTGGAGTCGAGCTCAAGGCTGTTTGAGGGTGTGTCTGTGGACCATGTGACGGAGATGGCGGAACGAGCTGGAGCGCCAGCCTTTACGTTGCATGACCTACGGAAGCTAGTTGCAAGCGTTGGGGCGCGGATGGGGATAGGAGATGCAGTTCTAAGACGGATATTGGGCCACGCTCCCAAACGCGGAGACGTACTGAATAAGCATTATGTGGAGCTATCAGAAGTGGACGCTGCCAGCGACCTTACGCGAATTCAAAAGGCGCTGGTATGATGTTTTTTTTCAAATGGGTACGCGTAAGGGGCAAGGATGAAAAGTCTGGATGATATTTTTGGTGAATATGCGGACAAGAAGGCGGCTGAAGTAAAGGCCGCTGAAGAGAAGCAGGAGAGAGAACGCGCGGAACGCGTTGCTTCCGGCGAGTTGCTGAGCTCAGTAATTCTGCCGGTGGTTCAAAAGTTTTCCGGGGATATAAACGAAAAAGGCCACAAGGCTGAACTACTCGACCACACAAAGGGAAGCTACGCGTATCCACATATTATTCTGAAATTTACTCCTGTACCGAAGACTTCGCCGCAGCATTACAGCGGCTACATCGGCGCGTCCAAGATCACATTTATGCACCGAGATGGTGGTGCAGTTAATGTGGGCAAGGAAATCAGTACTGCGCGCTCAGGTAGCACGTGGGAGGGCTACAGTGGTTCACAGAACGGGACCGATTTCAAGCCTGAGCAGATCACGGAAGAGTGGGCCACTAAGCAAGTCTTAATATTTGTTGAGGCAGTACTGAGAGCAAACTGATAAGCCGTGCCGGCCAGCTAGACCGGCACCCTAGCAATCGAGTGCAGGAAGATAGCAACCGGGGATACAGTGGCTAATGCATCTGCTGGGCAGGCGCTGCCGGAAGTAAAGCGGGTGGAAGTAACGCCAGAGTCCTTATCGAAGCTCTCAGATGAACAGGACTTCGTAGGGCTGTCGGTGGAACTGATGATTGAGTGCGGGTCTTGGACTTGTATTGCGGCTAGCCTACTTCCTGGCGAAACAGGTAAATGGAGCCGTGATCAGGCCATTCTTGGCGGGTTGATCGTGAGGGCCTACAAACTCATGTCCTCGCTGCTGGATCAGACATGCCAGCATAGGCGCGAGACTACCTTCATCTTGGGGCGGCTTCTCTTCGAAAGCCTCATTAATGTTCAGTATCTCGTGGCTGAGGATTCCGCTGAGCTGTATCAAGCTTTCGTTATTAACTCTCTGAAGCACGAGAAGAGACTCAAGGAGCGCATCGAATCAAATATCAACGAACGAAGTGGCCTGATGCTCCCTATTGAAGGCAGGATGCTGGATTCAATCAAGCGGGCATTTGACACATCGGGTGTGAAGCCTGATGAGGTTACGAAGCAGGCCGCGAAGCCTTGGAGCGATGTAGACCTGTTCCAACGATCAAGCTCGGTAGGATGGGGAGACAGTTATTTAGCTATGTTCGGTGGGCTTTCACATAATGTTCACGGTTCGTGGCATGACCTCCTTGAATATCACCTTCTAGATGATGATGAAGGAGGTTTTTCCCCAGAGCTCACGTGGCACATGCCTAAGCCTCAGCTTCTGCTGGCCCTTGTTAAGGTCAGTTTGGTGACCCTCTCGGCCTATCTGGAGCACCTGGTGGGGGACAGTGCAGATGGTGTCATAGATGCTCTTGACGACCTATGGGGCCGTATTGAGGTTGTGGACAGAGCTCACGAAGATTTTTTGTCGAGAGCTCAGGGGTAAGGGCTGCCCTATGGATTATGGAAGGGCCAAATAAAATTCCGGAAATTTCCGAGAGGGTATCTGATGACAGTCAGCCGCGAAATTCCCCCCCGGTGGCCCTCCCGATTCTCGCGAGCGTGCCATCAGGTGTGCATCAGGGTAACGCGCGCGATTCCTGACGCGTGGGCGCGCGTTTCTCCAGCGGGATGGTCTGTTGGGGTGCCAGCGCGGCACACTCCCAGGTGTCGAGGCTCACGATTCGTGAGGATAGAAATGAGAACGGGCCGTGTGGCCCGTGATGGTGAAAGAGCTTCCGACCTATAAGGAGCACCAGACTCAAAGGAAGTTGGAAATACCCAATTTCTTCGCGAGTTTCTCAAGCAATTGTGCCGTGTTGTAGAAGTCCATCACTCCGACAACCGCGCCGCATGAGCGGCACTGTACCGTAACGACTTTAAAAGTAGAGCCAGATGGTGAGAGGGTTTTGGATTCAAAGGAAGTGCTATCGCACTTTGGACATGTGGAGGTCGCCATCGCGGTTTTTTCTGAGTTATGGGATTTTGATTCTGGCCGAACAGGTCGCGCGCGTCTAGCGACTCTGACGGACGCATCACGGCCAAAACCGTTCCCTTTCGGACATGGGCTGATAGGGGTGTCCGAAAGTATGCTTGTAAACTATTCGGACATGCCTTATGATTCGGACATCTATTTCGTACAGGTGTCCGCAATGTCCCGTGTCTTTGCTTACTGCCGTGTGTCCACTCTGGACCAGTCCACTGAGAACCAACGCTTAGAGATTGAGCGGGCAGGGTTCGCCATTGACGGCCGGCGCATCGTGGAGGAATTCATCAGCGGCTCCGTGGCGGCCTCTGAGCGCCCCGGCTTTACTCGCTTGATGGACCGCATGGAGTCAGGTGATGTACTGGTGGTGACCAAGATGGACCGGCTGGGCCGCAATGCGATGGACGTGCGGTCCACCGTGGAGGCGCTGGCGGGTCTGGGGGTGAAAGTCCATTGCCTTGCTTTGGGTGGGGTGGACCTGACCAGCGCAGCAGGGAAGATGACCATGCAGGTGCTGTCTGCCGTGGCGGAGTTTGAGAGGGACCTACTCATTGAGCGAACCAACGCAGGCATCCAGCGGGCTCGCACGGAGGGCAAGCAATTCGGCAGGCCGGCTGCATTGACTGATGAGCAGCAGGTGGAGGTTGCGCGGAGGCTGGCTCAGGGTGAGGCAGTGGCCGCCTTGGCGAGAGACTTTAAGACCAGCCGTCAGACCATCATGCGGCTGCGTGAGAAGATGATCACGTCGGAGGTGAGCTGAGTATGGAACAGCAGTTTCCCAAAGAGGGATTCTTCGACCTGACCGCATCGGACCTGTTCAGGCTCGCGTGCGGTCAATACGAGAGCTTTTATCGCGACCAGTCCACAGTCAACGCTTATCTGGTGTCGGTTACGCTGTTTCATCTGCTTGACTGGCTAGTTAAAGACGGCACAACACACAGAGCGAAAACCTCAATAGAGGCTAAGGAACTGGGCGGCCGGACGTCGGAGGAGATCACCGTATTGGCGATTCATGAGTTACCTGAGTTTCGCGCCGTTGTGAGCGCGGCAAATAACGCAAAGCATCGGGAGCTTGACGGTAGTTACAGACCTGCCTACGCGAAGAAGCGGAGAGTCGGGGCGTTCGCTGGGGTGTCCAGGGCGGGGGACTCACTAGGCGATGAGCACCTTATCTTAGACATCGGGGATGAGGAAGTATGGCTGCGTGACGCATTCTGCAAGGTGCTTGAGCGGTATCGCGAATATTTCGACAGCCAGAAGCAGTGATGTAGCGTGACACCGGTTTACCCCAGCGCGTAAACTTTCGGTTCCATATCGCGGACCATAGAAACGCCATGACCGAAATCACACAACCGACGCCCGCAGATGTCCGGCAGCTCCTTGATGAGTCAGGGCTGAGCCGCGAGCAATTTGCAGAGCTGGCCCACGTTTCGAAGCTGACCATTCACAAGTGGGTCTTACCGGCGGAGAACCAGAACCACCGGGGGATTCCGCTGGCGGCTTGGGAATTGCTTTTGCTCAAGCTGGGCAAGCATCCGACCAAGAAACTGATTGACGTGTAACCCAATGGGTTATTAGAATCGATTCCCGTGTGGCGAGCAATCCAGCAAGCCCCGTTACCTGACAAGGTCTAAACATGTTCCGGATCACCATCAACACTCGCCGTTTCTCCCTCAGCATCGACCAGCACGCCACGTCCCTCCGCATCGGCTCCCGCGAATTCCTGCTGCTCCGTGACTACGTAGAGCGCAACCGTAAGCCCCGTCTGTTGGAAACCTTCCGCGACACTGAGGCCCGTAGCTGGGAGGCGTTGGTGATGCGCCGTTGGCTGGTCTCCAGTTCCCCGGCCTGAGCATCCTAAACGCGGCTGATAGGTCAGCCAGCAGTTCTCACAGAAGCGCCTCCCGGAAACGGCTGGCGCTTTTTTGTTTCCATTCGGCTGGATGGCAAGCTGGGCAAGACTCTCGCGCCGCTGCGGCCGTCTATCCCCTCACTCTCGCTCTAAGCGCCGCCTCGCAACGCCTTGTGCAATAAGCGGGAGAGAGATTCAGAGCATCTAAACCCTCCCCAGCGTTGCCTTCGATGACCGCATTAGCGTGTGCGTGAGCACACCTGTTTTTTGGAGTTCGGCGTGTTCTGCGTGCGAGCCCTTTCCCACCTCCTGTTCTTCCGCTTCCATGCCCGTTCGGGTAGGCATGGGTGCGCCTATCCACTGCCCGTATTGACGATGAACTATGCCAGCACCCAATTCACCTCAGCTCATCACGAGCCGCCCTGAAGTCCCCGTAACTGGTCGTCAGGTCTTCTACACCCCGCAGGAGCGGCCGGTGGACACCTACCACGCCCCCTCGCAATCGGGCGATGCGGACCTTCAGGGCCTCATCACGGGGCTCCAAGCGTTCAACCCCGCCCTCCAGCAGTACACGGACTTCCAGAACCAGCAGGATGCTTTCACGGCCCACAAGGCGGGCACCTCTGCTGGCGAGCTGGCGGACGCGAGCCTGATCGACGCGCAGACCGGGGGCATCAAAGTCCCGCCGATGCCGAATGACCTGAAGGTGGAACCCGCGTTCAACGCAACGTTCGCTGAAGGCTACCGCAACTCGGTCGGCCTGAAGATTGCCAATCAGGTGCAGAACGACATCCTGAGCGCGTACCAGCAGAACAAGAACACCGACGACTTCGATTCCGAACGCTTCCTGCATGAGCAGGTTGCGGAGCACACGGCTGGCCTCACGGACCCCGTGATTGTCCAGCAGGTGTCAAAGAGCGTGGCCGCTACGGCTGACCAAGTTCGCAAGGACTTCGCTCAGGTCCAGTTCCAGCGCCTCAAGGAAACCGCGTTCGGCAACTTCTCCGCCGCAGCGGATGGGGTCATCGACCCGTACAAGAACCTCGACCAGATGTGGGACGGGATTCAGGAGACGCTGGAGCCGATGCGCTCGCAGATGGGCATGATGACGCGGCCGGAGATGGCCAGCATGCTGCTGGACAAGCTCAACACCATCTCCGTGCAGGCCAGCGGCCGGCCGGAGCTGTTCGACCTGTTCACGCAGTTCAAGGACCCGCACACGGGCCTGACGCTCCAGCAGATGAACCCGAAGATTGAGGCGGAAGTCACGCGTGCTCGTGAGCGTGCGGTCAATGACCAGAACCAGCGCATCGTGCAGGAGCAGCAGACCGACTTCTTCAAACGCAGCGTGGCCGACGAGGAAGCTGTGAGTCAGGGCGTACAGCCGGACATCAATGACTTCGTGAACCGCATCGGCCCGCTGAACCAGTTCAAAACATCCACCGCAGCGCTGAGCGAGTACCGTCGGCTCCAGAACATGGCCGACTCCGCGAAACAGAGCGTGCTGGCCGTTCAGGCAGTCGGTAACGGCACCGCATGGGCACTCGACAAGAAGGACGCTCAGGCAGCGCTTGATGTCGCTCAGGCTCGCGATGTGGATGTCCTCATGCAGGTTGCGTCCGGCAAGGTCAGCGGGGACGCCTCGCAGATGCCGGAAGTGCAACAGGCGCTCAAGTCCATCGTGGACATCACGGGCCGCTCAGGACGCAGCGACATCGCGAACAGCCGACTGAAGGCCCTCATCGACGGAACAGTGAATGCAGTACCCCCGAAAGACGGGCAGGCTTCGAGTCAGTTTAAGTTGGCGGCAGCGCTTTATGCTGGCCTTCCTGACCAGATTCGCGCCCTGTACTTTGACGAAACAGCCTCCACGGTATTCGGCTCCTATACGCAGCAGCGCGGCGCTGGCGTAGACGACAGTGAGGCGTACCACTCGGCCTATCGCTCCATTTCCCCGGAGTCCCAGAAGCTCGCCAAGGAACTCACCAGCAATCCGGAATGGAAGGCTAAGGTCTCCAAGGAAGTAGCTGGGCTGACCACGGGGCTGCTTCAGCGGATGTGGATTGTCGGGAGGTTCTTCGGTGGCACACCTCAAAACGAAGAGGCAACCAGCGCGTGGGCTCGGCTCCAGCTAAGGGACTATTACTTACGCAATCCGACTGCGAGTTCGGACCAAGCCACAGAGTGGATTCAGCAGCAGGTGCGGAGCAACTTCGTTTATGACGAGGTGAACAAGATTGATGTGCAGGTTCCGCCAAACCAAGCCAACGAACTGACTCAGGAGGCTATTCGAAATTACATTGAGAAAGCCCGGCTGAAGCATGGCGAGGATATGAACCCCGGCCTCATCTGGGGCAGGGATGGCAAGTACTCCCTCTCTGCGTTCATCAACGGCGCGCCGATTCATAAGCTGGCTGACGTGACGTTCAGTCAGATCATCAAAGAGACGGCGGAGACGAAGATTCTGTCTCAGGATGAGCGGTCAGCTCTGGCAGCCCTTAAGGGGAAACTGAACGCGGGCTCGGCAACTTCGCAAGACATTATCAACAACGATCAGGTGTTGGCGAAGGCAATGAATCTTGGGCAAATCAATGATGCCACTCGTGGCCAGATTGCTAAGGTCCGCGAGGATGCGTTCAATGGTGCCCTGAGCAACGTATTCAACCTTCCGGTATCCACCCCAAGCTTCGCTGGCCTCTCGGGCTCCCGCCTGACCGGCCTTGGGTCGAAGCTACAGGTCACCCAAGCGGAGAAGTTTCTCGGCTCGGCAAACTGGACGGCATCACTCATTGCAATGGGCGAGGGGCTGGTCCTAAAGGCGACTCCTGATCCGAATCCGAAAGCTGGCCTGAACATCGGCTACGGCTACAACCTCAACGCTAACGCAGCGACCATCGGTGAAGACTTCCGCCGTGCAGGCATTCCTGCTGACTCGCTCGAAGGCATCAAGAGCGGCAAGGTTCAGATTACCCCTGAGCAGGCTGCGAGGTTGCTTGAGCTGAGCATCCCCCGATATGAAGAGCGAGCGCGGGTAGCCGCGGAGTCAGTGAAGCCACGCCTTTGGTGGATGATTAACAAGGCCCAGCGAGCTGCACTCACCGATGTGGCCTATCAGGTGGGCGACGTCGCTCAGTTCCACCGCGCCCTCGGTGCACTCGCGCGGGAGGATATGGTGGGTTTCCAAGACGCTCTCAAAGTGACCTACCTGGACAAGGACGGAAACCGTAGGGAGGACACACGCCGAAACAACCTCCGAGCCCTAATGATCAATGGCATTTCTGCTTGGAATCAGGGCTTGCTGGAAGCGTACCGATCAGTCCGCTGAAGCAGTCAGATTCGAAGAGATTGTCCGAGCCGCCCCGCCAGTGATGGTGAGGGCGGCTTTTCTTTTTTCTATTTCAAGAACCCTATGAATCAACGTAACGAAACCCTTTTGGCTCTCGATGGGGCACTGGCGCCGCTGCTGGCGGTGGTGGCTACGGCCACTGATGGAGCGGTAGCCTTCTACAACGACGGCAAAGCTATCCAGGCGCAAAGCCCATTTGAACTCGCATTAAAGATTCGCAGCGGTCAGCCCGTGGCAATCGCGAAGCGCGAGGGGCATGTTCAGTGGGGGTGGGGATTCCCCGGCTGGCAGAAGCATCAGGACGCCCTATTGATGTCGGGCTTTTCTGGGGCTGCGGGTATCTCTGATGAATTCTTGGCGCTGGCAGGTTTCGCCCGGGAAGAGATGGCGCGACTTTTGGCACTGCTTGAGGGCCTTGGGCATGTCGCTTTCGTAAAACACGGTGGCCTCGTGAAGGAGGAAGCGTGAATATCGACGGACTGCTTCCTTGGGAGGGTGAGGACAAGCTGAAGGATGCGAAGGCTGAGGCGCTTGCCGCTCAACTCGCGTGCATCGCAAACGGTGGCCGGCCGGTAGAGACAGCAATGCGGCCCGAGTGGGAGCCTCACGAGCCCGCAAGCAGTAACCAACGGGAAACGAACGGCGTACATGTGCTGCCTGACCTCCCGGAAATCGGCGCATTCGTCCGCACCCTCGGCGGGATCAACAGCGTGGCCATTTTCAAGGACCTTGTAGCCGCTGACCTGATGGTTCACCGCACTGGCCGATATCAGCAGCGCTCCCGCAAGACTGGCGATGTGGAGTGGTTCCGTAGCGTCAAGGTGGGGCGGGGGCATGCGGTGTACGTCACGCCTGATGGACAGGACCTCATCAAGCAACTCAAGAAAGACGGGAGGCTGACCAAGGCGCTGACTAAGCAACCACTCACGCCCCGGCAGAAGAGGGAACGGGAGAAGGCTCGGAAGGTGGCTAGGGAGAAGCGAGAAGCGCAGAAGGTGGCGCAGGCGATGAGTCGGCCGGCTGTCCTAGCCAAGCTTGACCAGACCATTGATGGATGTATTGAGCGGCGCGTTGCCGCTCGCGAGCGGCGGTTTTCGGCTGCGAAGGGGCTGCACCGGCAGGCCAGTCATGATTTGAGCAAAAATCGCTGAAAGTTGCATTCGCAACGAATGGCATCAATTTGATTCTGGCCCTCACTTCGGTGGGGGCTTTTGCATTTTTGAGGCGAGACGTATGGCAGACGTACTGTTTGATGAGCCGGAGACAAGAGACCGACACTTTAGCGGCTTCATGGTGTCCGGAAGTGGGCCGATGCGTGAGCTTGTGCAGGCAATCACGAGCGAGGTTGATGCAGCGATGCCGAAGCGTCAGCGTGCGCGAAAGGCAGTGGATCAGCAGATGTTCGAGGCGCAGGTGGAGTCGCTTGTCTGCGAAGCCATTCACCGTGAGCGGGGATGTCCGGAACAGTGGACTACCATCCCGCGAGCCAAGGGTAAGCTCGGGAAGAAGAGCCGTTATCGTTCGCCGGTCATGCGGGAGAGCATTCGAGATGTTCTAGACGGCCTCTCAAGCCCCTCAGTGGGCCTGCTAGAACAATGTAAGGGCGCGCCGTCAAAACACGCGCGAAGTCCCCAGACCACCTTCAGAGCGTCGGACAAGCTGCTTGCGCAGGCGTCCCGGTTAAGCATGAGCTGGGATGATTTTGACCGCCGGGAGGGCGGGGAAGTCATTGTCCTCAAAGAGCCGCGCGAGGACCACTGGAGCGACCCGGAGCGGATTGAGTATGAGGACACGGATGAGACCATCAAGTATCGCGAACAGATGCAGGCGATTAACGCGTGGCTGCGCGGGGCGGACATCGAGCGGAGTCGCTCATCGTGGCTGGATGTTGACCTCGGCAATCGGCAGTTAAAACGCTACTTCAATGCTGGCAGGTTTGATCGCGGAGGGCGACTATTCGGTGGCTTCTGGCAGGACATGAGTAAGGCGGGCCGTAAGGACTTGCTCATCGATGGGGAGCCGGCTGTGGAACTGGACTTCAGCCAAGCGGGTCCTCGCATTCTTTATGGACTGGCTGGCGTCACGCTAGACCGTGATGCGTATGCAGTGCGCGGATTCGAAGGCAACAGGGACGGCATCAAGAAAATGTTTGCGGCCATGACGAACGCTGGAGCGCCGTTGGAAAGGTTCCCGGAAAAGACCAAGGAGTTATTCCCCAAGGGGACCAAGGCCGGGGAGGTGTGCGGTGCCATCCTGAAACATCACGCTGCAATCGAAGGCCACTTCCATCGGCAGGAAGGCTTAGCGGTCATGTTCCGGGAGAGTCAGATCATGGTCTCGTCGTTGCTCCGGATGATGGCTGCCGGCGTTGTTGCATTGCCGGTCCATGATGCGGCTATCGTGGCGGCTGGCGCGGTTGAGACCGCCAAGGCCATCATGCTGGAAGAGTTCCACCGGCATACCGGCGTGGAGGGGGCTGTCAGCATTGCTTGACGGCAAGCCGTAAGGTTGTGGAATGAGGTGGGGGAGATATACCAGCATCCAGACACCACCATCAGTCACCATCCCTTGGTCTATATATCAATAGTTCACCCTCAGCCACCTTAGTAGGGGGCGTAAGGGCACGCGGCCTTGTCGAGCCATTCCTGCGTTACGCTGAGCGAGTGCCCCCTGCCGTAGCTCGCGGCTTGTCCGACCGCCGACCAGCCCCCAATCGCTTTGATGATCTCGTCTGGACAGCGGGCTTCCCGTAGGCGGTCGGCCATTGTGTGCCTGAGTTCATGGGCCGAATGATTGAGGCCGCTATCACGCATCCATTTCCCGATTGCGGCGGATGCTGCATTGGCGTTGCACTTGAGGGCCGATGTGTATCGGGGGAAGGCGAATCGCTGTTCCGATTGAGCGGATTCCTTGACGCGTTTTGCTGCCCACAGGGCGAATCCCACGAGAGGGACATCTCGCGGACTGTTTCCCTTCGCGCCGCCCTTTACCGAACGCCAATCCCGATGGCGAATGGCAATATGCGGGACATCCGCATCGAGCACGATGTCGTCCAAAGCCAGCCCCGCGACCTCAGCAAGCCGCGCTCCCGTATCCGCCAGCAATGCGACAATCCACCGGATGTCATCGTCCGCAGCTTGGCAGAGTGACAGCAGTTTTCTCAGCTCTGCTGGTGTGAAGGGCTCGCGCTGCTTCGTGTCCTCCCCCTCGTTTGGGATACGCACCTTGCGGAACGGATTGGAGCGGTCCATTTCATGCTCCGTGAAGTAGAGTGACATTGCCGCTGTGATCTGATTCAGCACACGCCTGATACTTGAGGTCCGAAGTCCGGCCTTGGCCAGTCGTTCAATGAAGGTCCGGGCATCGCTGCGTCTTAAGCGGCCGACCGGTATATCTCCCACGACGGCAATGAGGTAATCGAATGATCGCGTCGCGTGGTATCGAAAGCGCCGGTTATAGCGGTTTGGGTTTGAGTGCAAGTAGAACCGCAAGACATCACTGATGTACGCAGGGTCCTCGCTGGCCTGAACTAGTTCTTGCAGAGCTGCATGGGATGATCGCTTAATTGCCAGCCGAAGTACGGCAATGGCGGTGCTGATCAAGTTTCGTACTGCCGCTTTATCGCGGTCATCATTCTCGTTCCCTTCGAATGGGGGAGACGCGAGCCTCAAGCGCTCATCCGTTGCTTGCCTCTCTTGGCGGTGGCCTTGCGCCCATTGTTCAGCTTCTTCGCGGGTATCAAAGGTCGTTGACTTTGACTTCCCATCGGATAGCCATAGCCGGGCTTGAAATCGCCCGCTCGGGAGTTGTCGAATGCTCGGCACCGGTGCCTCTTCGATGGACTGTAAGAGGCTCAGGGTAGCAACGAGTGGGGGCCTTGCATAAGCCCCTGGGGTATAGTGAAAAACCGCTTGTAACAGGGCAGCAATCCTCTAGTGGAACACTTAGGATTCGATGCTCCTGCCCACCCGCGAAGCCAAAAAATTCAACCCGCACCGACTCCGAAAGCATCTCAATTCGCTATCATCAGGAGGCCGCTCAGAGGGCGGTAGGTGCGTCCAGATTTTGTACTAGTTTTGTCTCTGGTTTTTTGCTCGGTTGCCTAACCGATTGATTCGAAGGAAGAAGTGAGCCGCGCTGTTAGAACGGGTAGTTCTCGGCGGCGATGCCGGCCTTGGTCAGCGCATTGAACAGGGTGGACTTGCCGACGTTGGGCAAGCCGACGATGCCGCATTTGAGACTCATGGAATCCTTCGGACGGGTAAGGCGGCGCGGCCGGACAGGGCACGGCGGCGCGGGAAAAAAAGGGCGGCCGGCGCTTGGGACGCGGCGGGCCGACGGTCAAAGGCGCTATTGTACCGTGCCGACGCCCTGGATTCCGGGCCGGCGCCGAACGGTCGATGCGGCGGGCCGCCGCGCCGCCGCATCGGCCTGCGATTCTGCTGATTTCCCGCAAAGTCCGGCCGCGTAAGGGTTTGGCCCCGCGGCTATAATGCCCCGCATGACTGCCCACCACTCCTTCGACGTCGCCGTGGTCGGCGGCGGGCTCGTCGGCAAGACTGCCGCGCTCGCGCTGACCCAGTCCGGCTACAAGACAGCCTTGCTCGCCCAGCCGGCCACGCCGCGCCCCACCGATCTCGCGTTCGACACGCGCGTGTACGCGCTGTCCTCCAGTTCGCAGGCCTTGCTCGAGCGGCTGCGGGTCTGGCAGGCGCTCGACCATGGCCGCCTCGCACCGGTCTACGACATGCGCGTGTACGGCGATGCGCACGCGGAACTGCATTTCTCCGCGTACCAGGCATCCGTGCCGCAGCTCGCGTGGATCGCCGAGTCGTCGCTGGTCGAGGCGTCGCTCGACGCCGCGCTGCGGTTCCAGCCGAACCTCACGTGGTTCGACGCGCGCGCGCAGGGCTTCGACGTGCGCGACGACGCGGCCGTGCTCACGCTGTCGTCGGGGCAGGTGCTGGAAGCTGATCTCGTCGTCGGCGCGGACGGTGCGCATTCGTGGGTGCGCTCGCAAATGGGGGCCAAGGTCGAACGGCGCGATTACCGGCAAACCGGTGTCGTCGCGAACTTCAAGGCATCGCTGCCGCATCGCGAGACCGCCTACCAGTGGTTCCACGAAGGCGAGATCGTCGCGCTGCTGCCGCTGCCGGACGGCCATGTGTCGCTTGTCTGGTCCGCGCACACCGCGCATGCGGACGAATTGCTCGCACTCGATCCGGCGCAGCTCGCGGCCGAGGTCGAGCGCGTGTCTCATGGCCAGGTCGGCACGCTCGACTGCGTGACGCCGGCCGCCGGCTTCCCGCTGGCGCTGCAGACGGTCGACAAGCTGATTGCGCCGCGCGTCGCGCTCGTCGGCGATGCCGCGCACCTGATCCACCCGCTCGCGGGGCAGGGGATGAACCTCGGGCTGCGCGATGTGGCGGCGCTTGCCGACGCGATCGCAGGCAAGGAAGGCTTCCGCAATCTCGGCGATACGGTGCTGCTGCGCCGCTACGAGCGTTCGCGCCGCGAGGACATCCGCGCGCTGATGGTCGCGACCGATGGGCTGCAGCGGCTGTTCGCCGTGCCGGGCTCGCTCGCGAAGGCCGTGCGCAACGCGGGCATGGCCTTCGTCGGCGCGCAGCCGCTCGTGAAGCGCTGGCTCGTGTCGGCCGCGCTCGGCTGATCGAACCTTCGGCCGCTTCACCGGTCGGACACGGTTCCGTTACGGCGTACACTGTGCCGTGCACACCGATTGAGCTGAAGGAAGATTTCGATGAAAAAAACGATCCGCATCGCGTCGCTGGCGCTGGCCGTCACGATGGCGACGCTTGGCTGCACCGCGCAGGCCGACCAGACCACCGACAAGCTGAAAGCCACGCTGCAGGCCCGCCTCGGCAACGACGCGCCGATCAAGAGCGTGTCGAAATCGCCTGTCGCGGGTCTTTACGAAGTGAACCTCGGCACGCAGATCATCTATAGCGATGCGGCGGGCGACTACGTACTGCTCGGCGATCTCGTCGACACCAAGACGCACAAGAACCTGACCGACGCCCGCCTGTCCGAAATCAACAAGATCGACTTCGCGAGCCTGCCGTTCGCGAATGCGATCAAGGTCGTCAAGGGCAACGGCGCCCGCAAGATCGCGGTGTTCTCCGATCCGAACTGCCCGTACTGCAAGAAGCTCGAGACGACGCTGCAGTCGGTCGACAACGTGACCGTCTACACGTTCCTGTACCCGGTGCTGTCGCCGGATTCGACCGCGAAGTCGAAGGCGATCTGGTGTGCGACCGACCGCGCGAAAACGTGGGAGGGCTGGATGCTCGACCATCGCGCACCGTCCGGCGCCGGCACCTGCGATACCACCGCGCTCGACAAGAACCTCGCGCTCGGCCGCGGGATGAACGTGACGGGCACGCCGACGATCTTCCTGCCGGACGGCCGTCGCCTGCCGGGCGCAGTGTCGGCCGACCAGCTCAACCAGGCGCTCGCCTCGAGCAAGTAACCGACCACACGCCGGGCACATGGCCCGGCCAGCGAGGGGCGCCCGCATGATCTGCCGGCGCCTCTCTTCGTTTTCGCCGCCGTATTCGACCGACCGATTGCCACGATGACCCAGCCGATCCGCTATTCGATTGTCCCGAAAGATCTTGCCGCGCACCTGTTCGAAGTGTCGGTGACGGTCACCGATCCCGACCCCGAAGGCCAGCGCTTCTCGCTGCCGGTGTGGATTCCGGGCAGCTACCTCGTGCGCGAGTTCGCGCGCAACATCGTGACGCTCGGTGCGTTCAACGACGCGGGCCGCAAGGTACGGATCGCGAAGACGGACAAGCACACGTGGCAGGCCGCGCCCGTGAACGGCACGCTGACGCTGCGCTACGACGTGTATGCATGGGACCTGTCGGTACGCTCCGCGTATCTCGACGACTCGGGCGGCTTCTTCAACGCGACGGCCGTGTTCCTGAGCGTCGCCGGCCGCGAGGACGCGCCGTGTGAAGTCGACATCGTGAAGCCGGCCGGCACGGCATTCCGCACATGGCGCGTCGGCACCGCGTTGCCCGAGGCGCGCGGCACGAAGCGCTACGGGTTCGGCGCGTACCGCGCGTCGAACTACGACGAGCTCTCCGACCATCCGGTGACGATCGGCGAATTCGCGCTTGCGACGTTCGACGCGCACGGCGTGCCGCACGACATCGTGATCGCGGGACGCGTGACGCAGCTCGACATGGAGCGGCTGCGTACCGACTTGAAGCGCGTATGCGAAGCGCAGATCGCGCTGTTCGAGCCGAAGTCGAAGAAAGCGCCGATGGACCGCTACGTGTTCATGACGCTCGCGGTCAGCGACGGCTACGGCGGCCTCGAGCATCGCGCGTCGACCGCGCTGATCTGCAACCGCACCGACCTGCCGGTGAAGGGGCGGCCCGAAACGACGGAAGGCTATCGCACGTACCTCGGTCTCTGCAGCCACGAGTACTTCCACACGTGGAACGTGAAGCGCATCAAGCCGGCGGCGTTCGTGCCGTACGACCTGACGCGCGAGAACTACACGTCGCTGCTGTGGCTGTTCGAGGGCTTCACGTCGTATTACGACGACCTGATGCTGGTGCGCAGCGGGTTGATGTCGCAGGACGAATATTTCGCGGCGCTCGGCCGCACGGTCGGCGGTGTGCTGCGCGGCACGGGCCGGCTCAAGCAAAGCGTCGCGGAAAGCTCGTTCGACGCGTGGATCAAGT
Organism: Burkholderia crassaminum; assembly: GCF_964265005.1. Taxonomy (NCBI): domain Bacteria; kingdom Pseudomonadati; phylum Pseudomonadota; class Betaproteobacteria; order Burkholderiales; family Burkholderiaceae; genus Burkholderia; species Burkholderia crassaminum. Next base: position 529,647 of record NZ_OZ183799.1, read on the forward strand.
ACTACCGCCAGGACGAGAACGCGACCAACGCGATCGTCAGCTACTACACGAAGGGTTCGCTCGTCGCGCTCGCCTTCGATCTCGCGATCCGCGCGCAGACGCGCAACCGGAAGTCGCTCGACGACGTGATGCGCCTGCTGTGGCAACGCTACGGTCGCGACTTCTACCGCGGCAAGCAGGCGGGCGTCGAGGAAAACGAAGTCGAGGCACTGATCGAAGAGGCGACGGGCGTCGCACTCGGCCGTTTGTTCGCCGATGCCGTGAACGGCACGCGCGACCTGCCGCTCGCCGAGTTGCTCGCACCGTTCGGCGTGACGCTCACGCCGGATGTCGCGAACGGCGCGGCCGCGAAGCCGACGGTCGGTGCGCGCCTGCGCGGCGGCGCGGATTGTACGTTCGCGGCTGTCTACGAAGGCGGCGCCGCACATCGCGCGGGGCTGTCGGCGGGCGACACGCTGATCGCGGTCGACGGGCTGCGTGTCACGGGCACCAACCTCGACGCGCTGCTTGCGCGCTACCGGCCAGGTGACAAGGTCGAGGTTCACGCATTCCGCCGCGACGAACTGCGCACCGCGAAACTGAAGCTCGACGGCCCCGAAGTCACGCGCTACCGGCTGACGGCGGCCGCGAAGCCGGCTGCCGTATCGAAGGCCCGGGAGGCCTGGCTGAAGGGTTGATCGTACGAAGGCGGGTATCGGGGCGCGATCTAGGATTGTTCTGTTGTTGCAACAATCCGTCGCTTTGAACCCGCTTTTTCGCAGTCATGCGGCCACGCACAATGGCGTCACTCGCGCTACCGAAGCGCAACCCTACTGGAGCCTGACATGACGACCATTCTGCAAATCAATTCCGCGGCGCGTTCGCAAGGTGCGCAATCCACGCTGCTGGCCAACGAACTGACGGCAAAGCTGCAACAATCGAACCCCGGCGCGAAGGTCGTGGTTCGCGACCTGCTGGCCGATGCGCTGCCGCACCTCGACGAATCTGTGCTCGGCGCGTTCTTCACGCCGGCCGACAACCGCACCGCGGAACAGAATGCGATCGTCGCGAAGAGCGATGCACTGATCGCTGAACTGCAAGCCGCCGACATCATCGTGATCGGCGCACCGATGTACAACTTCGGCGTCTCGTCGCAACTGAAGACGTATTTCGACTGGATCGCCCGCGCAGGCGTCACGTTCCGCTACACCGAAAACGGTCCGGAAGGCCTGATCAAGGGCAAGAAGGTTCACGTGGTGACGGCCCGCGGCGGCAAGTACCTGGGTACGCCGAACGACAGCCATACGCCGTACCTGCGCTCGTTCCTCGGCTTCATCGGCTTGACCGACGTGAACTTCATCCATGCTGAAGGCCTGAACCTCGGGCCGGATGCGCAGAGCGCCGCGCTGGCCGGCGCACGCGAAGCGATCGCTGCAGCGTAAGGAAGGTCGGGGCGGGTGCGACGCACCTGCTGCATCGCCCGAAAAAACGCCGCGTCCCCGAAAGGGGCGCGGCGTTTTTGCGTGGTGAGGACGAAAGCGGGAAGCGGAACGCGATTACGCGAGCGTTTCTGCCACTTCCGGCAGGCGCCAGTCGATCGGTTCGCGGCCTGCATCGACCAGATAGTCGTTCGCGAGCGCGAAATGGCGGCAACCGAGGAAGCCGCGGTGCGCGGACAGTGGCGACGGATGCGGTGCCTCGAGCACGCAATGCGCGCTTGCGTCGAACAGGGCGCGCTTCGCCTGCGCGTGTGCACCCCACAGCATGAAGACGAGCCCGCGATGGCGGCCGGCGAGCTCGCGGATCAGCGTGTCCGTGCACTGCTCCCAGCCGCGCTTCGCATGGCTCGCGGCCGCACCGCGCTCGACCGTCAGCACCGTGTTGAGCAGCAGAACGCCCTGACGCGCCCAGGTGTCGAGGCAGCCGTGGCGCGGCGTGTCATGACCGAAGTTCGCGGCGATTTCCTTGAAGATGTTGCGCAGCGACGGCGGCGTGCGCACGGCGGGCGGCACCGAGAATGCGAGCCCGTGCGCCTGCGGCGTGCCGCGATCGTCGCCGTGATACGGATCCTGGCCGAGGATCACGACTTTTACGTCGTCCGGGCTCGTCAGGCGCAGCGCGCGGAACACGTCGGTCGGATAGACCGCCTTGCCGGCTGCGCGCTCGTCGTCGACGAAGCGGCACAGCGGCGCGTACGCGTCGCTGTCGGTGAACGGTTTCAGCACGTCGCGCCAGACAGTCGGCAGCGCGTCGAATTGCGCGGCGAGGTGCGGAACGTTGGCGGCGACAGGCTGCGGTGCCGCCGGTGCCGGTGCCGGTGCCGGAGCCGGTGCAGCGGTTTTCTTCGCGGGTTTGCGCCCGGCCGCGGGCGGCTCGGAAGCCGCGGACGGAATATCGGCCGGTGCCGTTTCCGGCACGGGATCGTCGAACAGCGACGCCTGTTGCGGCGCGCGGGAAGTCTTGCGGGTTGCCATGCGTGATGCGTGTTATTGTGCGCGCAGCCGGTAGCCGCGCTGCGCCTTGCTGATGTTGTCGGGAGCGAGGCCCGGCAGCGCTTGCTGCAGTTCGGCGGCGAGCGTTGCGAGCGCCGCTTCCGGGCCGTCGATCAGTTCGAGTTCGATTTCGCTGATCGGTTCGCGGCGCGTTTCGTGTTCCGCCTGGACGACGATCTCGCCGAGGTCCACCGCGGCTTCGACGGTTGCGCCGCCGATTGCGATGCGCCACAGCGTACGCGAAAAATCCGTGCGGAACAGCGCGGACAGTGTGCCGGCCGCGTCATTCAGCGCGGCAGCGGCTTCCGGTACGTCGCAGGCCGCGACGAGCGCATCGATCTCGAGTGCGTCGCCGGCGACCGGCAGTTCCCATTCGTGGCGGCGATGCAGGCCGCCTTCCGCGCTGCCGACCGTCTTGAACGTCTGCAGCCAGCCGTGCGGCGCACGGCGCACGCGCACCGCGCTCTTCGAGCGGGCCAGTGCGAGGTCGGGCGTGTCGTAATAGACGTTCGCGAGCGTAATGTCGTGACCGGGTTCACCGGTCAGCGTCTCGAAGAAGTGCCGCGCGGCGTCGGCCTGGCCGGCCGGCAGCGCGAGCTTGATTTCCTTTTCGATCGCCATCAGAAGAACATCCGTGCGAGCTCTTCGCCCGGCTGGTCGGCGCGCATGAACGCCTCGCCGACGAGGAACGTGTTCACGTTCGCCGCGCGCATCGTGTCGACGTCGGTGCGCGACAGGATGCCCGATTCGGTCACGACGATCCGGTCCGCCGGAATCATGTCGAGCATGTCGAGCGTGGTCTGGATCGACGTCTCGAACGTGCGCAGGTTGCGGTTGTTGATGCCGAGCAGCGGCGTCTTGAGTGTCAGCGCCTGTTCCATCTCGTTACGGTCGTGTACTTCGACCAGCACCGCGAGGCCGAGCGAGTGTGCATACGCTTCGAGATCCTGCATCAGCGGAGTGTCGAGCGCGGCGGCAATCAGCAGGATCGCGTCCGCGCCCATCGCGCGCGCTTCGATGATCTGGTACGCGTCGACGATGAAGTCCTTGCGCAGCACCGGCAGCGTGCAGGCCGCACGCGCTTCCTCGAGATAGCGGACGCTGCCCTGGAAGAACTGCTCGTCGGTCAGCACCGACAGGCACGCAGCGCCATGCTCCGCATACGAACGCGCGATGTCGGCCGGCACGAAATGCTCGCGCAGCACGCCCTTCGACGGGCTCGCCTTCTTGATTTCGGAAATCACGGCCGCGTGGCCGGCCGTATGCTTCGCGCGCAGTGCGCCGACGAAGTCGCGCAGGTCGCGCGCGGATGCTTCCAGTTTCAGTGCCTCGAGCGGCGCGCTGCGCATGGCCGCCGCGACTTCTTCGCGCTTGACGGCGATGATTCGGTCGAGAATGTCGCTCATGTGGATTCCTGCTTGATTCGTAAGGGGAGTCAGCGCTTGAACTGCTGCGTGAAGCGCACGAGTTCATCGACCTTCGCGCGGGCCTTGCCGCTCGAGATCGCTTCGCGGGCGAGCTGGATGCCGTCCGCGATCGATTCGGCGACGTTCGCCGCGTAAAGCGCGGTGCCCGCGTTCAGCGTGACGATCTCGCGCGCGACGCCCGGCTGGTTGTCCAGCGCGCCGAGCAGCATCGTGCGCGATTCGTCGGCATTTTCCACCTTCAGCGTGCGGTTCGACACCATCTGCAGGCCGAAATCTTCCGGATGGATCTCGTATTCGTGCACCTTGCCGTCGCGCAACTCGCCGACGAGCGTCGCCGCGCCGAGCGATACCTCGTCCATCCCGTCCTTGCCGTACACGACGAGCACGTGCTGCGCGCCGAGACGCTGCATCACGCGCACCTGGATGCCGACGAGGTCGGGGTGGAATACGCCCATCAACTGGTTCGGCGCGCCGGCCGGATTGGTCAGCGGGCCGAGGATGTTGAAGATCGTGCGCACGCCGAGCTCGCGGCGCACGGCCGCGATGTTCTTCATCGCCGGGTGATGGTTCGGCGCGAACATGAAGCCCATGCCCGTTTCGGCGATCGACGCGGCCACCTGGTCGGACTGCAGGTCGATGTTCACGCCGAGCGCCTCGAGCACGTCGGCGCTGCCGGACTTGCTCGATACGCCGCGGTTGCCATGCTTCGCGACTTTCGCGCCGGCCGCGGCCGTGACGAACATCGATGCGGTCGAGATGTTGAACGTGTGCGAGCCGTCGCCGCCGGTGCCGACGATATCGACGAAGTTCGAGTTGTCCTGCACTTCGACGTGGTTGGCGAATTCGCGCATCACGGTCGCGGCGGCGGCGATCTCGCCGATCGTCTCCTTCTTCACGCGCAGGCCGGTGATGATCGCGGCCGCCATCACGGGCGACATGTCGCCGCGCATGATGAGCCGCATCAGGTGCAGCATCTCGTCGTGGAAGATCTCGCGGTGTTCGATCGTGCGCTGCAGCGCTTCCTGCGGGGTAATCGTCATCGTGAGGCTCCCGTCAGGCGGCTTGCGCGGTTGCGGCGCGTGCCTGTTTCAGGAAATTCTCGAGCAGCGCATGCCCATGCTCGGACAGGATCGATTCCGGGTGGAACTGCACGCCTTCGATCGGCAGCGTCTTGTGGCGCACGCCCATGATTTCGCCGTCGTCGGTCCAGGCGGACACCTCGAGGCAATCGGGCAGCGATTCGCGCTCGATCGCGAGCGAGTGATAGCGCGTGACTTCGAAGTGCTTCGGCAGGTCGGCGAACACGCCGCGGCAGTCGGTTTCGATCTTGCTCACCTTGCCGTGCATGATGGTCTTCGCGCGCACGACGCGGCCGCCGAATGCCTCGCCGATCGCCTGATGGCCGAGGCAGACGCCGAGGATCGGCTTCTTGCCCGTGAATTCGCGCAGCACGTCGAGCGTGATGCCTGCGTGCTGCGGATTGCTCGGGCCGGGCGACAGGCAGATCGCGTCGGGGTTCAGTTGCGCGATCTCGTCGAGCGTGATTTCGTCGTTGCGGTAGGTTCGCACGTCCTCGCCGAGTTCACCGAAGTACTGGACCAGGTTGTAGGTAAACGAGTCGTAGTTGTCGATCATGAGCAGCATGGTCAGTCTCCGGTCAGAAGTCGCTATCGAGGCCGTCCTGGACCTGTTCGGCCGCACGCAGCACCGCGCGCGCCTTGTTCTCGGTCTCTTGCCATTCGGATTCGGGCACCGAATCCGCGACGACGCCGGCCGCCGCTTGCACATACAGGTTGCCGTTGTGGATCAGGCCGGTACGGATCGCGATCGCGAGATCCATCTCGCCCGAGAACGACAGGTAGCCGACGGCGCCGCCGTACAGCCCGCGCTTGACCGGCTCGAGCTCGTCGATCAGTTCCATCGCACGTACCTTCGGCGCGCCGGACAGCGTGCCGGCCGGGAACGTCGCGCGCAGCACGTCGTAGTTCGTCATGCCGGGCTTCAGCTTGCCTTCGACCGAGCTGACGATGTGCTGCACGTGCGAATATTTCTCGATGACCATCTTGTCGGTCACCTGCACCGAGCCGATCTCCGCGATGCGGCCCACGTCGTTGCGCGCGAGGTCGATCAGCATCACGTGCTCGGCGATCTCCTTCGGATCGTTGAGCAGCTCGGTCGCGAGTTCCGCGTCGCGCTCGGGCGTGTTGCCGCGCGGGCGCGTGCCGGCGAGCGGTCGGATCGTGACGATCTGGTCTTCGCCGCGCTTTTCCTGGCGCACGAGGATTTCCGGCGACGCGCCGACCACGTGGAAATCGCCGAAGTTGTAGTAATACATGTACGGCGACGGGTTCAGCGAACGCAGTGCGCGATACAGCGACAGCGGATTGTCGCGGTACGGTTTCGTCAGGCGCTGGCCGACCTGGATCTGCATCAGCTCGCCGGCCGCGATGTATTCCTTCGCCTGGCGCACGGCGGCCAGATAGTCGTCCTTCTTGAACTCGCGGAACGTTTCGGTACGCACGCTCGCCGACGTGACGGGCGGCTGCACGGTCGTGCGCAGGCGCTGCTTCAGTTCGCGCAGGCGCTGTTTCGCCTTCGTGTAGGCTTCGGCCTGGCTCGGGTCCGCGTAGATGATCAGGTACAGCTTGCCGGCGAGGTTGTCGATGACCGCGACTTCCTCGGTCAGCAGCAACTGGATGTCGGGCAGGCCGAGATCGTCGTGCGGCGCGGTGTTCGCGAGCTTCTTCTCGATGTAGCGCACCGCGTCGTAGCCGAAGTAGCCGGCGAGACCACCGCAGAAGCGCGGCAGGCCCGGGCGCTGCGCGACCTTGAAGCGCGCCTGGAACGATTCGATGAACTGGAACGGGTCGCCGTCGTGCGTTTCGACGACCTGGCCGTCGCGCACGACTTCCGACACGCCGTTGCGGGTGCGCACGAGCGTGCGGGCAGGCAGGCCGATGAACGAATAGCGGCCGAAACGTTCGCCGCCGACCACCGATTCGAGCAGAAACGAGTTGGCGCCCGAGCGTTCGGGCTGGGCCAGCTTCAGGTAGAGGGACAGCGGCGTTTCGAGATCGGCGAGGGCTTCCGCGATCAGCGGGATGCGGTTGTAGCCTTCGTTCGCGAGCGATTGGAATTCGAGTTCGGTCATGTTCCGGTCCTGTTCGGGACGAGCGGCGCGTGCGCCAGGGATCACTTGACGCTGCGCGGGTTGCCGTCGGCGAAAGGGCGGTCGATCGAGAAGTGCCTGTTGCCGGCCGGCACTCCGGGCGTGAACGTCGCGAGCCTGCGGCCGATCCTGAACGCAAGCGTTCGGACACGGTGGAACTCGAGGTGGTGCGACGATCGGCGCGCGGATGCGCAGCGAGATAAAAAACGGCGCTGAAGACGTGCTTCAGCGTACCTCATCGAAGAGGTTAGCGCGACCAGCGACGCCAGGGCCAGGCTCCCCGGTCGATGCTGCTCAGACTCCGTTTTTTATTCAGAAACATGCAGATGGAAGAAATAATCAGATGGTTGGCCGGCCGGTGTTGTGCGCGGTGATTGCGCGAGCTGCGACCAGCAACGAATCGACTATACCATCCGAATTTATCGTTTGTATAGCTTTGCCGTGGTTGTAGCCGTACGGCACTGTCAGCGTCGCCATCCCGGCCGCGCGGCCTGCCAGCGCATCGTTTTCCGAGTCGCCGATCGCGACCGCCGCGTCCGGTGCGACGCCGAGCGCGTTGCAGGCCGTCAGCATCGGCAGCGGATCGGGTTTCTTGCGCGCGACGCTGTCGCCGCCGAGCACGATGCCGAAGCGATCGGCCAACCCGTATTGCTCGAGCAGTTCGACCGCGAAGCGATGCGGCTTGTTCGTCACGCACGCAAGCCGGATGCCGGCCGCGCGCAGCGCGTCGAGACCGGCCGCCACGTCCGGATAGAGGCGCGTGTTGCGGCCGTTGATCTTCGCGTATTCGGTCTGGTAGATCGCCACCGCATCGTCGAAGCGTGCATGCGCTTCATCGACCGTGAAGCGCGGCTTCAGCACGCTCTGGATCAGGTGTTCGGAGCCCTTGCCGATGTAGCCGATCACCTCGGCGCGCGACGTGGCCGGCGCGTCGAGCTGAGCAAGCATCCCGTTCAGGCCGGCCGTGAAATCGTCGGCCGTGTCGACCATCGTGCCGTCGAGATCGATCAGCGCCGCGTCGATGCGCGGCGCGGCGAAGCGGATCGGGGCGTTGTTCGTTGCAGCCCCGGCCGGTGCGTGCCCGGCGAGCGACGATTCGGTCATGGCGTCAGCTCCGTTCGACGGTGGCGAGCGCGGCGCGCATCTCGTCGATCACCTTGCGGTAGTCGGGCTTGCCGAAGATCGCCGAGCCTGCGACAAACGTGTCGGCGCCTGCCGCCGCGATTTCCGCGATGTTGTCGGTCTTCACGCCGCCGTCGACTTCGAGCAGGATCTCCCGGCCGGTGCGCTCGGTGTACGCGTCGATGCGTGCGCGTGCTTCGCGCAGCTTGTTCAGCGTTTCCGGAATGAACGACTGGCCGCCGAAGCCCGGGTTGACCGACATCAGCAGCACGAAGTCGAGGCGATCCATCACGTGGTCGAGGTAGTTCAGCGGCGTGGCCGGATTGAACACGAGGCCGGCCTTGCAGCCGTGGTCACGGATCAGCGACAGCGTGCGGTCGATGTGATCGGAGCCTTCCGGGTGGAAGCTGATCAGGTTTGCACCGGCCTTCGCAAAATCGGGCACGATCCGGTCGACCGGGCGCACCATCAGGTGCACGTCGATCGGCACCTGCACGTGCGGGCGGATCGCTTCGCACACGAGCGGGCCGATGGTCAGGTTCGGCACATAATGGTTGTCCATCACGTCGAAGTGGATCCAGTCGGCGCCGGCGGCGACGACGTTGCGGACTTCTTCGCCGAGCCGCGCGAAATCGGCCGACAGGATGCTGGGAGCGATACGGAATTGGGTCATGGCAGGGGAGCGGGGACGTTGCGGCGCAAAACCGCCATTCTACCGTCCGGCGACCCGGTGCGCGGCGGCGGGCCGTGCGGCCGAGGCCCGATTGCGCATAGAATGCCGAACCAATGCGGCGCGCCCGCGGCCCCGTTGCCCATGCCGGCACGGACAGTCATCTTCCAGCGGAAACACCATGAGTCAGTATCAGTTCACCGTTTCGGTGAAAACCAGCTACTTGCCGGAACAATCCGACCCCGATCGCCGTCAATACGCATTCGCGTACACGCTGACGATCCGCAACACGGGACAGGTCGCGGCGCAGCTGATCGCGCGTCACTGGATCATCACGGACAGCGAGAACCACGTGCAGGAAGTGAAGGGGCTCGGCGTCGTCGGGCACCAGCCGCTGCTGCAGCCGGGCGAGCACTTCGAATACACGAGCTGGGCCGTGATCGCGACGCCGGTCGGCACGATGCGGGGCGCGTACTTCTGCGTGGCGGAAGACGGCGAGCGTTTCGAGGCGCCGGTCGACGAGTTTGCACTGCACATGCCGCGCACGCTGCATTGAGCGTGCGAAGCGCGTCAGCGCGGCTGGCGGTCGTTGTTGCCGCGGGCGTGCTTTTTTCTGCCCGACGACGTCCACACGACGATGAAGATCAGCAGGGCAAGCGCTACGAAGGCTTCGAGCGCGAAGATGAGCATCGGATATTGGTCGAGAAAATCTGACATGGCGGTTTCCATCAAGAACGGACATTGTATGTGGTTTGGGCCCCGGTTGGCCGGGTGGGCGGCAGCGGCTGCTGCTGCGGCGCTGCTTGCCGCGTGCGGCAGCGCACCGACGCGGACGTCGTCGCTGAAGCCGCCGACCGGTGCGGCGATCGTGCCTGGGCAGGTCGCCGCGAAGCGGCTCACGCCGGTGGCATGGCAGCAGGTGCCGGGCTGGCAGGACGATTCGCTGATCGGCGCGACGGCCGCGCTGCGGCAGAACTGCGTGCGGCTCGCTCGCCAGCCAGCCTGGCAACGTGCTTGTGCGGCTGCCGACCGGCTCGACGAGCTTGACGTCAGCAGTGCACGTGCGTTCTTCGAAACGTATTTCACGCCGTTCCAGCTCGCGAACACCGACGGTACGCTCGACGGGCTGGTGACCGGCTATTACGAGCCGCTGCTGCATGGTTCGCGTGTGCGCCGCGGCCCGTATCAGTACGCGCTCTACCGCTGGCCGGCCGGTTATCGCGCGGGCGCTGCGTTGCCGGTACGCGCGCAGCTCGAACGCGCGGGCATCCTGAACGGCAATGAACTCGTGTGGGTCGATGACCCGATCGAAGCGTTCTTCCTGCAGGTGCAGGGCTCGGGGCGCGTGCTGCTCGACGATGGTTCGGTGATGCGGGTCGGCTTCGGCGGCACCAACAACCAGCCGTACCGCTCGATCGGCAAGTGGCTGCTCGACCGCGGCGAACTGACACCCGCTCAGGCGACGATGCAGGGCATCAAGGCGTGGGCGAAGGCGAACCCGAACCGCGTCGACGCGCTGCTCGACACGAACCCGCGGTTCGTGTTCTTCCGCGACATGCCGACCAAGGAAGATGCGCCGCACGGCGGCGCGGACGGCCCGATCGGCGCGCTGGGCGTGCCGCTGACGCCGGAGCGCTCGATCGCCGTCGACCCGTCGTCGATCCCGCTCGGCACCCCCGTATTCCTGCAGACCACGCGCCCGCTGTCGAATACGCCGATGAACCGGCTCGTGTTCGCGCAGGATACGGGGTCCGCGATCAAGGGCGGCGTGCGGGCCGACTATTTCTGGGGGCTCGGCGACGACGCAGGCGATCAGGCCGGTCGGATGAAGCAGGTCGGCCGGATGTGGCTGCTGTTCCCGAATTCGTGACTTGAGGCGGTACGGGCTGCCCGGATCGCCGCCGATGCATCAGGCGCGGTATTCGTGGGCGCGACGGCGTGCGTGGGGTGCGTCGCTCTGATCGCGAGGGCGCCAGTGCGGTGTCGGTTTTCGTGATGCGCCTGTCGCGCCGACGGGTGCCCCAACGGCGTCCCGGAATGAAACAGCCCGATCGGCGTTGGCCGATCGGGCTGTTTCATTTGCGGCGGCGGATTCACCGCGCGTCATGCACGGGCAGCGATTGCCGTCAGCCCTTGCGCTTGTCGACGACGCGTCGTGCCTTGCCGACCGAACGCTCGATTCCGTTCACGGGCAGCACGTTGATCACGGCCGTCACGCCGATCAGTGACTTGATGTCGTACGCGAGCGCCTGTTTTGCCGCATGGATCGCCGCGGTATCGGGCGCAGTCTCCGGACAGGGCTCGACATTGAGCGTCAGCACGTCGAGCGGGCCTTCCTTCGTCAGTACGATCTGATAGTGCGGAGCGAGCGCGCGCTGCTTGAGCAGCTGCTCCTCGATTTGCGTCGGGAACACGTTGACGCCGCGCACGATCATCATGTCGTCCGAACGCCCCGTGATCTTCTCCATCCGGCGCATCGTGCGGGCAGTGCCGGGCAACAGCCGCGTGAGGTCGCGGGTCCGGTAGCGGACGATCGGCAGTGCCTCCTTCGTCAGCGACGTGAACACGAGCTCGCCGAGTTCGCCATCCGGAAGCACTTCGCCGGTTTCAGGATCGATGATTTCCGGATAGAAGTGGTCTTCCCAGATGGTCGGGCCGTCCTTCGTCTCGACGCATTCGGACGCGACGCCGGGGCCCATCACTTCGGACAGGCCGTAAATGTCGACCGCGTCGATGCCCATCCGCTGCTCGATCGCGACACGCATGTCGTTGGTCCAGGGTTCCGCGCCGAAGATGCCGATGCGCAGCGAACTCTGCACGGGATCGAGACCCTGGCGCTCGATTTCGTCGGCGATCGACAGCATGTAGCTCGGCGTCACCATGATGATGTCGGGCCGGAAATCCTGGATCAGCTGCACCTGCTTTTCGGTCTGGCCGCCGCCGAACGGGATCACGGTCAACCCCGCGCGCTCGGCACCGTAGTGCGCGCCGAGCCCGCCCGTGAACAAGCCGTAGCCGTAGCTGACGTGCACCTTGTCGCCGCGGCGCGCGCCGGCGGCGCGGATCGAGCGCGCGACGAGATTCGCCCATGTGTCGATGTCGCCGGCCGTATAGCCGACGACCGTCGGCTTGCCGGTCGTGCCCGACGACGCATGAATGCGCGAGATCTGGTCCTGCGGCACCGCGAACATCCCGAACGGGTAACTGTCGCGCAGGTCGCTCTTCGTCGTGAACGGGAAGCGCGACAGGTCGGCGAGCGTCTTCAGGTCGTCGGGATGGACGCCCGCGTCGTCGAATTTGCGACGATAGACGGGGGAGTGATCATACGCATGCCGGAGCGACCACTTGAGGCGTTCGAGCTGCAGCGCGGTCAGCTCGTCGCGTGAGGCGGTCTCGATCGGCTCGAGCGGTAGCGGGGTAGTCATGCATGTCTCCAGTGTTTGTTATGTGCGAGCCGTCGACGTCAGCGGTCTTCCGGGATGACCGTGCCCTTGATCTGGGCGGATTTGCCGCGAAACATCGCGACGGTTTCGCCGGTCTGGTTCGTGACGCGGATGTCGTAGATGCCTTGGCGGCCGGCGCGCGCCTGTTCGATCGCCTCGGCCGTCAGCACGTCGTCGCCGTGCACGGGGCGCAGGAATTCGATCGAGCAGCCGGCCGCGACTGCGTTCACGTTGTACGAGTTGCACGCGAACGCGAACGTCGAATCGGCCAGCGTGAAGATGATCCCGCCATGGCAGGTTTGATGCCCGTTCAGGAATTCGGGCCGCACGCGCATTTGCAGGCGCGCGTAGCCGGCGCGCACTTCGGCGATTTCCATCCCGAACGCACGGCTGCATGCGTCGGCGTCGTACATGGCCCGCGCGGTGGCACGGGCGAGCGAATCGGGGTCTAGCGTGGCAGTGGCGTTGGTCATGTCAACGCCCCTCGAAGCGCGGTGCGCGCTTCTCGATGAATGCCTTCACGCCTTCCGCATAGTCGTGCGACTGGCCGAGCTTGTGCTGCAGGTCGCGTTCCTGGTCGAGTTGCTGGTCGAGGGTATTCGTGACGCTGTCGCGCATCGATTGCTTGATCGATGCGATCGCGAGCGTCGGCTGCTGCGCGAGCTGGGTGGCGAGCTGACGGACTGACGCAGCGAGTGCGTCGTCGTCGACCGCTCGCCAGATCAAGCCCCATTGCTCTGCCTGTTCGGCGCCGAGCTTGTCGCCGGTCAGCGCGAGCCCCAGCGCGCGCGCCATGCCGACGCGTTGCGGCAGGAACCATGTGCCGCCCGAATCGGGTACGAGCCCGATCTTGACGAAGGCCTGGATGAAACTGCTCGAGCGGGCGGCGAACACGAGATCGCATGCGAGCGCGAGGTTCGCGCCGGCGCCGGCGGCTGTGCCGTTGACGGCGGCGATTACCGGAATCGGCAGACGCTGCAGGCGGCGGATCAGCGGATTGAAGTGCTCGTCGATCAGGGAGCCGAGGTCGGTGGACGCGCCCGGCGTGAAGTCGAGATCGGCCAGATCCTGCCCCGCGCAGAAGCCGCGCCCCGCGCCTGTCAGGATCAGCGCGCGCGCGCCGGCCGCCTCGACATCATCGAGTGCCGACTGCAGCTCGCGATGCATTGCCCGCGTAAAGCTGTTCAGCTTGTCGGGGCGGTTGAGGGTAATCGTGGCCACGTTCGACGCGTGATCGATATCCAGCTGAATCGCCTGATAGGACATGCAGTGTCTCCTTCATGACTTCGTTATAGGCGCGCGGTGCGTTGCTTACACGCGTTCGATCGCGAGCGCGATACCCTGGCCGACGCCGATGCACATCGTACAGAGCGCAAAGCGGCCGCCCGTACGCTCGAGTTGGTGGAGCGCCGTGGTCACGAGCCGGGCGCCCGATGCGCCGAGCGGATGGCCCAGTGCGATCGCGCCGCCGTTCGGATTCACGCGCGGATCGTCGTCGGCGACACCGAGCATGCGCAGGACCGCGAGACCTTGCGACGCAAACGCCTCGTTCAGCTCGATCACGTCGAATTGGTCGATGGTCATGCCGAGCTGGCGCAGCAGTTTCTGCGTGGCCGGCGCCGGGCCGATGCCCATCACGCGCGGCGCGACGCCGGCTGTCGCCATGCCGATGACGCGTGCGCGGCGGCGCAGGCCGTACTGGTCGGCTGCCTGTGCATTGGCGAGCAGCAGTGCGCATGCACCGTCGTTGACGCCGGATGCATTGCCGGCGGTCACCGAGCCGTCCGGGCGCACGACGCCTTTCAGCTTCGAGAGCGCTTCGAGCGACGTTTCGCGCGGATGCTCGTCGCGCGACACGACCACCGGATCGCCTTTCTTCTGCGGAATCGTGACGGCGACGATTTCGTCGGCGAGCGTGCCGTCCTGCTGGGCGCGCGCGGCCTTTTGCTGGCTGCGCAGCGCGAACAGGTCCTGGTCGGCGCGGCTGATGTCGTAGTCGACCGCGACGTTCTCGGCCGTCTCCGGCATCGAATCGACGCCGTACAGCTGTTTCATCAGCGGATTGATGAAGCGCCAGCCGATCGTCGTATCGTAGATGTCGGCCTGGCGCGCGAACGCGCTTGTGGCCTTGCCCATCACGAACGGCGCGCGCGTCATGCTCTCGACGCCGCCCGCGATCATCAGGCGCGCCTCACCCGCCTTGATTGCGCGCGCAGCAGTGCCGACCGCGTCCATCCCGGAGCCGCACAGGCGGTTCAGCGTCGTGCCGGGCACGTCGGTCGGCAGGCCCGCGAGCAGCGCCGACATGCGTGCGACGTTGCGGTTGTCCTCGCCGGCCTGGTTCGCGCAGCCGTAGATCACGTCGTCGATCGCCGTCCAGTCGACGTCGCGGTTGCGCTCGATGAGCGCCTTGAGCGGTACCGCGCCGAGGTCGTCGGCGCGGACATCTTTCAGGGCGCCGCCGTAGCGGCCGATGGGGGTGCGAATCGCGTCGCAGATATAGGCGTCTGTCATGGGCGTATCGATGAACAACGAACCCGCCGGGTGGCGGATTCGTTCATGGTAGAGAACGTGGCTGCGTTTGCACGTCGACCATTCGGGTTATGCAGGTTGGCCGGCTTCCGCGGGTGCCGCTTTCGGCGCAACATGGACGCGGCTTTGCACCACGCGAAACCGGTTGGCGACGAATGCCGGGTCGGCCAGCGCCGCGTTGGCTGCCGGGTTCGCGCCCGTGCCGTGGAAATCCGAGAACGCTGCCGACTGGTTCACGAATACGCCGCCCGTCAGGTTGATCGACAGCGCGACGCCACCGCGCACCGCCGCGTCGTGTGCGGCGTCGACGATGGCATCGTCGGTACTGTAGACGGAGAGCGTCAGCGCACCATGTTCCGCGGCGATTTCACCGGCGAGATCGAGCGACTGCGCGGTCGAGTCGGTCGCGATCACGAACGAGATCGGGCCAAACCACTCCTGCGTGAATTTCTCGCGATCGGCCACGTCGAGCTG
The DNA here is from genome assembly GCF_964265005.1 of Burkholderia crassaminum. Classification (NCBI taxonomy): domain Bacteria; kingdom Pseudomonadati; phylum Pseudomonadota; class Betaproteobacteria; order Burkholderiales; family Burkholderiaceae; genus Burkholderia; species Burkholderia crassaminum. Next base: position 544,955 of record NZ_OZ183799.1, read on the forward strand.
CAGCACGAGCGGCGTGCGCACGCGGGCATCGGGGAACGCGGGGTGCTGGAGGGTAAGGCTGTCCGCGAGCACACGGCCGAGCTGGCGGGCGTCGTCGATGCGTGCGGCCACGCCTTCGTTCTGGATTGCGCCGATCAGTTCGACTGAGCGTGCCGGGTCGCCGGTGAGTTTTTGTACGGCAACGGCGACAGCCTGTGCGACTTCGTCGAAGCTCGCATGGCCGTCCGCCGTCCGGATGCCGTCGCGCGGCACGTAGATGTTCTGCGGTGCCGTGCACATCTGGCCGGAGTACAGCGCCAGCGAGAACGCGATGTTCTTGGCGGCGGCCTTCAGGTCGTCGGTCGAGTCGATCACGATCTGGTTGACGCCGGCCTTCTCGGTATAGACCTGTGCCTGGTGGGCATGGCGTTCGAGCCACGTGCCGTTTTGCGTGCTGCCGGTGAAGTCGATCAGCTTGATCTCGGGGCGCAGCGCGAGATCCTGAACGAGCGCGCCGTCGTTGGGTTCGGTGGCGAGGAGCGTAATGACGTTCGGATCGAAACCGGCGTCGCGCAGCACGTCACGAGCGATCCGGACGGTGATTGCGAGGGGCAGGATCGCGCCCGGATGCGGTTTGACGATCACGGTGTTGCCGGTTGCCAGATCGGCGAACAGGCCGGGATAGCCGTTCCAGGTCGGGAACGTGCAGCAGCCGAGGACGAGCCCGGTGCCGCGGGGGACGATCGTGTAGCGCTTGTGCATCGCGAGGGGCGGGTTCTTGCCTTGCGGCTTTTCCCAGTGCGCATCGGCCGGGATGCGGCGCAGTTCGTCCCACGCATAGGCAACTGCCTCGAGCGCGCGATCTTGCGCGTGCGGGCCGCCGGCCTGGAACGCCATCATGAATGCCTGCCCCGTGGTGTGCATAACGCTGTAGGCGATCTCGAAGCTCGCACGATTCAGGCGCGCGAGGATTTCGAGGCTGACGCCGATCCAGGCGCTCGGGCCGGCTTCGCGCCATGAGCGTTGCGCGGCAGCAGCGGCGGCGATCAGTTCGTCGGGCGTCGACTTCGGGTACCGGATGCCCAGTGCAATGCCGTACGGCGACCGCTCTGCGCCGACCGTTTCTCCAGACGCCGGCTGGTCGAGCGCGAACGTCTTGTCGAGGTGCGACTTGAACGCGGCCTCGCCATCTGCGTTCGCGCTTTCCCCGTACACTTTGGGGCTCGGCATTTCGGCGAACGGGCTCCAGTACCCGCGGCTCTCGATGGCGGCGAGTGCGTGCTTCAGCGTGTCTTCGTGCTTCGTGAACAGTGCATGGGTCATGGCGGCAGCCTGATGGACGGTGAGAGGGGTTGGATCGATTAATTAACCGACCGGTTGGTCGGAGAATGGTAGCATCAAACTATTCGCATGTGCGAGGCGTTTCTCATTTCATTGATCGAGGAGAAATAGATGGCTTACGAGAACATCCTGGTGGAGACCCGGGGGCGTGTCGGGCTGGTTACGCTGAACCGTCCGAAGGCGCTGAATGCGCTGAACGATGCGCTGATGGATGAGCTGGGTGACGCACTGAAGGCGTTCGATGCGGACGATGGCATCGGCGCGATCGTCGTGACCGGGAGCGAGAAGGCATTTGCGGCCGGCGCGGACATCGGAATGATGGCGACCTATTCCTATATGGATGTCTATCGGGGCGACTACATCACGCGCAACTGGGAGACGGTTCGCGAAATCCGCAAGCCGATCATTGCAGCGGTGTCGGGCTTTGCGCTGGGCGGCGGCTGCGAGCTGGCCATGATGTGCGACATCATCTTCGCGGCGGACACGGCCAAGTTCGGCCAGCCGGAAATCAAGCTGGGCGTCATGCCGGGTGCGGGCGGCACGCAGCGTTTGCCGCGCGCGGTGTCGAAGGCGAAGGCGATGGACATGTGCCTGACGGCCCGCTTCATGGATGCTGCCGAAGCGGAGCGCGCGGGCCTCGTGTCGCGCGTGCTGCCGGCCGATACGCTGCTCGACGAGGCGATTGCCGCCGCGGCGACGATCGCCGAGTTTTCTCTGCCGGCGGTCATGATGGTCAAGGAGTCGGTGAACCGTGCGTACGAGACGACGCTGGCCGAGGGCGTCCACTTCGAGCGTCGGCTGTTCCATTCGCTGTTCGCGACCGAAGACCAGAAGGAGGGGATGGCGGCATTCGTCGAAAAGCGGAAGCCGGTGTTCAAGCACCGCTGATTGCACTGCCCTGGGTAGGCGGCTAGTGCCAGGTCGGTATCGGTTGTCGGTGTGACAGCCTTGCCCGTCGAGCCCGAAGCCCCCGTGCGCGTGAGCGCACGGGGGTTTTTTCAAAATATTTTCACAAAGGGGCTTGCGCAGATGAGGGCGGGTGCTTAGAATCACGCCTCTTTCGCGCTAACGGAAACACGGCGCGGGAGAGAAGGGAAGCGGTGCTGTTGGGGCAAGTGGTACGGGCCTCGGTGGTGCAGGAAGTTGAGCCCCGCAGTCGCAACGAAGTAGTTCAAAAAGTTGTTGACGAGCTGCGAAACACGGTTCATAATCTCGCTTCTCTGCTGCTGAAAACGCAGTGCTGCTGAGAAACACGAAGTTTCTCGCAGAAATGTTCTTTAAAAATTAACAGCCGATAAGTGTGGGCGCTTGATGGCAGCGAGCTGATCTTCGGATCAGATAGCGAAAGTATCAAGAGTCTCACACTAAAGTAAGTCAGGTTTATGAAGTGATTCATATTCCTGTCAGCTTTGAGTGAGCGACCGGTTCTTAACTGAACCGAAAACAGTAACAGGTTTAAACTGAAGAGTTTGATCCTGGCTCAGATTGAACGCTGGCGGCATGCCTTACACATGCAAGTCGAACGGCAGCACGGGTGCTTGCACCTGGTGGCGAGTGGCGAACGGGTGAGTAATACATCGGAACATGTCCTGTAGTGGGGGATAGCCCGGCGAAAGCCGGATTAATACCGCATACGATCTACGGATGAAAGCGGGGGACCTTCGGGCCTCGCGCTATAGGGTTGGCCGATGGCTGATTAGCTAGTTGGTGGGGTAAAGGCCTACCAAGGCGACGATCAGTAGCTGGTCTGAGAGGACGACCAGCCACACTGGGACTGAGACACGGCCCAGACTCCTACGGGAGGCAGCAGTGGGGAATTTTGGACAATGGGCGAAAGCCTGATCCAGCAATGCCGCGTGTGTGAAGAAGGCCTTCGGGTTGTAAAGCACTTTTGTCCGGAAAGAAATCCTTGGCTCTAATACAGCCGGGGGATGACGGTACCGGAAGAATAAGCACCGGCTAACTACGTGCCAGCAGCCGCGGTAATACGTAGGGTGCGAGCGTTAATCGGAATTACTGGGCGTAAAGCGTGCGCAGGCGGTTTGCTAAGACCGATGTGAAATCCCCGGGCTCAACCTGGGAACTGCATTGGTGACTGGCAGGCTAGAGTATGGCAGAGGGGGGTAGAATTCCACGTGTAGCAGTGAAATGCGTAGAGATGTGGAGGAATACCGATGGCGAAGGCAGCCCCCTGGGCCAATACTGACGCTCATGCACGAAAGCGTGGGGAGCAAACAGGATTAGATACCCTGGTAGTCCACGCCCTAAACGATGTCAACTAGTTGTTGGGGATTCATTTCCTTAGTAACGTAGCTAACGCGTGAAGTTGACCGCCTGGGGAGTACGGTCGCAAGATTAAAACTCAAAGGAATTGACGGGGACCCGCACAAGCGGTGGATGATGTGGATTAATTCGATGCAACGCGAAAAACCTTACCTACCCTTGACATGGTCGGAATCCTGCTGAGAGGTGGGAGTGCTCGAAAGAGAACCGGCGCACAGGTGCTGCATGGCTGTCGTCAGCTCGTGTCGTGAGATGTTGGGTTAAGTCCCGCAACGAGCGCAACCCTTGTCCTTAGTTGCTACGCAAGAGCACTCTAAGGAGACTGCCGGTGACAAACCGGAGGAAGGTGGGGATGACGTCAAGTCCTCATGGCCCTTATGGGTAGGGCTTCACACGTCATACAATGGTCGGAACAGAGGGTTGCCAACCCGCGAGGGGGAGCTAATCCCAGAAAACCGATCGTAGTCCGGATTGCACTCTGCAACTCGAGTGCATGAAGCTGGAATCGCTAGTAATCGCGGATCAGCATGCCGCGGTGAATACGTTCCCGGGTCTTGTACACACCGCCCGTCACACCATGGGAGTGGGTTTTACCAGAAGTGGCTAGTCTAACCGCAAGGAGGACGGTCACCACGGTAGGATTCATGACTGGGGTGAAGTCGTAACAAGGTAGCCGTATCGGAAGGTGCGGCTGGATCACCTCCTTTCCAGAGCTTCTCGCAAAATTGAGCGCTCACGCTTATCGGCTGTAAATTAAAGACAGACTCAGGGGTCTGTAGCTCAGTCGGTTAGAGCACCGTCTTGATAAGGCGGGGGTCGTTGGTTCGAATCCAACCAGACCCACCATTGTCTGACGTGTCGGTGATCGTTAGCGCTTTAGCGCTTACGAGTACCTCAAGCCGACCGGCTAACACCTGAGGATATTCTGTACATGGGGGCATAGCTCAGCTGGGAGAGCACCTGCTTTGCAAGCAGGGGGTCGTCGGTTCGATCCCGTCTGCCTCCACCAATCACCAACGCTAAGGGCTTGGTTCATACGATGAACCGAGAATTTTGCATTGGCGATTGAGCCAGTCAGAGTGATATGAGTAACACCATATCGGCTGTCGTTCTTTAACAATCTGGAAGAAGTAAGTAATTTGGATAGCGGAAGCGTCTTGAGATGGACGTGAAAACTATCCGGGTTGTGATTGTATCGATGTATCTCAAGATGATTCGAACTCTATGTTTGACTCAATTGGAATACGGCACAACGCGAGAACTCAACCTGTAGCGACTGTCGTCCCCTCGGGGATGGGGTCCTCGTAAGCGCTAAAGCGCTAACGATGACCGACATGAGACAGACTCGTTATAGGGTCAAGCGAACAAGTGCATGTGGTGGATGCCTTGGCGATCACAGGCGATGAAGGACGCGGTAGCCTGCGAAAAGCTACGGGGAGCTGGCAAACAAGCTTTGATCCGTAGATGTCCGAATGGGGAAACCCACTCCTTTTGGAGTATCCATGGCTGAATACATAGGCCATGCGAAGCGAACGCGGTGAACTGAAACATCTAAGTAACCGCAGGAAAAGAAATCAACCGAGATTCCCAAAGTAGTGGCGAGCGAAATGGGATGAGCCTTGTACTCTTTATTTGTATTGTTAGCCGAACGCTCTGGAAAGTGCGGCCATAGCGGGTGATAGCCCCGTAGGCGAAAACAGTATGAAAGAACTAAGTGTACGACAAGTAGGGCGGGACACGTGAAATCCTGTCTGAAGATGGGGGGACCATCCTCCAAGGCTAAATACTCGTGATCGACCGATAGTGAACCAGTACCGTGAGGGAAAGGCGAAAAGAACCCCGGGAGGGGAGTGAAATAGATCCTGAAACCGCATGCATACAAACAGTCGGAGCCTCGTAAGGGGTGACGGCGTACCTTTTGTATAATGGGTCAGCGACTTACGTTCAGTAGCAAGCTTAACCGTATAGGGCAGGCGTAGCGAAAGCGAGTCCGAATAGGGCGTTCAGTTGCTGGGCGTAGACCCGAAACCAAGTGATCTATCCATGGCCAGGATGAAGGTGCGGTAACACGTACTGGAGGTCCGAACCCACTAACGTTGAAAAGTTAGGGGATGAGCTGTGGATAGGGGTGAAAGGCTAAACAAACTTGGAAATAGCTGGTTCTCTCCGAAAACTATTTAGGTAGTGCCTCGTGTCTCACCTTCGGGGGTAGAGCACTGTCATGGTTGGGGGGTCTATTGCAGATTACCCCGCCATAGCAAACTCCGAATACCGAAGAGTGCAATCACGGGAGACAGACATCGGGTGCTAACGTCCGGTGTCAAGAGGGAAACAACCCAGACCGCCAGCTAAGGTCCCCAAATATAGCTAAGTGGGAAACGAAGTGGGAAGGCTAAAACAGTCAGGAGGTTGGCTTAGAAGCAGCCACCCTTTAAAGAAAGCGTAATAGCTCACTGATCGAGTCGTCCTGCGCGGAAGATGTAACGGGGCTAAGCTATATACCGAAGCTGCGGATGCGTGCTTTGCACGCATGGTAGGAGAGCGTTCTGTAAGCCTGCGAAGGTGTCTCGGAAGGGATGCTGGAGGTATCAGAAGTGCGAATGCTGACATGAGTAGCGATAAAGGGGGTGAAAGGCCCCCTCGCCGTAAGCCCAAGGTTTCCTACGCAACGTTCATCGGCGTAGGGTGAGTCGGCCCCTAAGGCGAGGCAGAAATGCGTAGCTGATGGGAAGCAGGTCAATATTCCTGCACCATTGTTAGATGCGATGGGGGGACGGATCGCGGAAGGTTGTCCGGGTGTTGGAAGTCCCGGTCGCTGCATTGGAGAAGGCACTTAGGCAAATCCGGGTGCGTAATTCAAGGGTGTGGCGCGAGCTCCTTAGGGAGCGAAGCAATTGGAAGTGGTTCCAAGAAAAGCCTCTAAGCTTCAGTCTAACGATGACCGTACCGCAAACCGACACAGGTGGGCGAGATGAGTATTCTAAGGCGCTTGAGAGAACTCGGGAGAAGGAACTCGGCAAATTGGTACCGTAACTTCGGGATAAGGTACGCCCTTGTAGCTTGATGCCCCTGCGGGCAAAGGGTGAAGGGGTTGCAATAAACTGGTGGCTGCGACTGTTTAATAAAAACACAGCACTCTGCAAACACGAAAGTGGACGTATAGGGTGTGACGCCTGCCCGGTGCCGGAAGATTAAATGATGGGGTGCAAGCTCTTGATTGAAGTCCCGGTAAACGGCGGCCGTAACTATAACGGTCCTAAGGTAGCGAAATTCCTTGTCGGGTAAGTTCCGACCTGCACGAATGGCGTAACGATGGCCACACTGTCTCCTCCCGAGACTCAGCGAAGTTGAAGTGTTTGTGATGATGCAATCTACCCGCGGCTAGACGGAAAGACCCCATGAACCTTTACTGTAGCTTTGCATTGGACTTTGAACCGATCTGTGTAGGATAGGTGGGAGGCTATGAAACCGGAACGCTAGTTTCGGTGGAGCCGTCCTTGAAATACCACCCTGGTTTGTTTGAGGTTCTAACCTTGGCCCGTGATCCGGGTCGGGGACAGTGCATGGTAGGCAGTTTGACTGGGGCGGTCTCCTCCCAAAGCGTAACGGAGGAGTACGAAGGTACGCTAGGTACGGTCGGAAATCGTGCTGATAGTGCAATGGCATAAGCGTGCTTAACTGCGAGACCGACAAGTCGAGCAGGTGCGAAAGCAGGTCATAGTGATCCGGTGGTTCTGTATGGAAGGGCCATCGCTCAACGGATAAAAGGTACTCTGGGGATAACAGGCTGATACCGCCCAAGAGTTCATATCGACGGCGGTGTTTGGCACCTCGATGTCGGCTCATCTCATCCTGGGGCTGTAGCCGGTCCCAAGGGTATGGCTGTTCGCCATTTAAAGAGGTACGTGAGCTGGGTTTAAAACGTCGTGAGACAGTTTGGTCCCTATCTGCCGTGGGCGTTGGATATTTGAAGGGGGCTGCTCCTAGTACGAGAGGACCGGAGTGGACGAACCTCTGGTGTACCGGTTGTCACGCCAGTGGCATCGCCGGGTAGCTATGTTCGGAAGAGATAACCGCTGAAAGCATCTAAGCGGGAAACTCGCCTTAAGATGAGATATCCCTGGGGACTAGATCCCCTTGAAGGGTCGTTCGAGACCAGGACGTTGATAGGTCAGGTGTGTAAGCGCAGTAATGCGTTCAGCTAACTGATACTAATTGCCCGTAAGGCTTGATCCTATAACAAGTCTGCCTTGTAGATCGGCGCCGTGCGACAGCACCGGCCGCAAGATCCAGAGCGACAAGTTGGATTCTCGTGTGTGATACACACAACCTAAATTACTGCTTCTTCCAAGATTGGTTGTGCTGCGAAGCAGCGCAACAACCCTCTTTGCCTGATGACCATAGCGAGTCGGTCCCACCCCTTCCCATCCCGAACAGGACCGTGAAACGACTCTACGCCGATGATAGTGCGGATTCCCGTGTGAAAGTAGGTAATCGTCAGGCTCCCTAAGCCAGAAACCCCCGCCCGAAAGGCGGGGGTTTTTGCATTTCGGCGACGGAAATACGCGGGAGATCGGGATGGGCGGCCTGGCTGGAGTTTCCACATCACTCCTCCCAAGTACAACCAATCGCAACTCCCAGTGTTCCGAAATGGCCAATATCATTCGCGATTTCTTGGTCTACTGATCGTATCTTCGATCAAAGCTGTAATTCCTTCCGCTCCGCGTATCGATTGGCGACGTCATGCGCGATCTGCTTTCCATCGTCGACAACGAATGTCGGGTTGGCCATGCAAGTCTCTCTCCGCAGAAGACGTACCGAACAATCGAAGCTCCACCGCTTCCATCAATCGCTTTTCAGTCAGATACCGCAGAATCCGTATGAAATGAACGCTTTATTCAGCGTGTCCACGTAAAATTTGCGAATCCCCATCTCTGCACTCGAAACGATGAACGCCGCCATTCAGGTAGCCCGGGCCGTCTGCCCGCATGATTGTCCGGACACGTGTGCAATGCGTGTGACTGTCGAAAACGGCAAGGCGATCAAGGTCACGGGCGATCCCGACCATCCGCCGACACAAGGCGTGCTGTGCACGAAAGTCAGCCGATACGCCGATCGCGTTCATCACCCCGACCGTCTCACCGTACCGCTCAAGCGGATCGGCGCCAAAGGGGAAGGGCGTTTCGTACCGATCAGCTGGGACGAGGCGTTCGATGAGATCGGCCGTCGTCTCGGTGAAATCGCGGCGCGCGCACCGGAAGCGATCGTGCCGTACAGCTATGCGGGGACGATGGGGCTCGTGCAAGGGGAGGGCATCGCCCAGCGGTTCTTCCACAAGCTCGGCGCCTCGCGGCTCGAGCGCACGATCTGCGCGGCGGCCGGTGCAGCGGGGTTGCGGTACACCTATGGTGGCAGTCTCGGCATGCACCTCGAGCATTTCGAGGAAAGCGAGCTGATTCTGATTTGGGGAGCGAACCCGATCGCGTCGAGCCTGCACTTCTGGACGCGTGCGCAGGAAGCGAAGCGCCGAGGCGCTCGTCTTGTCGCCATCGATCCGTACCGTTCGCTGACAGCCGAGAAGTGTCATCAGCATATCGCGTTGAAACCAGGTACCGATGGCGCGTTCGCACTCGGCATGATGCACGTGCTGATCACTGAAGACCTGCTCGATCACGACTACATCGCCAGCCATACGCTCGGCTTCGACGCACTCAAGGAACGGGCAATATCCTATCCGCCGGAACGCGTCGCGCAGATCTGCGGTATCGACGCGTCGGAACTGATCGACCTTGCGCGTCGTTACGGCGCTACCCGCAAGGCATCGATCCGCCTCAACTACGGCATGCAGCGTGTTCGCGGCGGTGGTAACGCCGTACGCGCGATCGCAAGTCTGCCGGCGCTGACGGGAGCATGGCGGGATCGGGCCGGCGGGCTGTTGCTCTCGTCGTCGGAATCCGCACCGGTCAACCAGGCGGCGCTGCTGCGCCCGGACTTGATGCCGGGTTGGCCGCACAAGCTGCCGCGCATCATCAACATGAACGCGATCGGCGACGCGCTCTTGCACCCGGGCGATGCAACCTTCGGGCCGAAGGTCGAAGCGGTGATCGTGTACAACTCGAATCCGGTGGCCGTTGCGCCGGATTCTTCGAAAGTCGCCGCGGGGTTCGCGCGTGACGACCTGTTCACGGTCGTTCTCGAGCATTTCAAGACAGATACCGTCGATTTTGCCGACATTGTATTGCCGGCAACCACGCAGCTCGAGCATCTGGACATCCACAAATCGTACGGCCACACCTACGTGATGGCGAACTTGCCGTCGATTCCTCCGGTGGGAGACGCGCGGCCGAATACGGAGATCTTCCGCGGTATCGCGCGCAGCATGGGGCTCGACGAGCCCGCGCTCTATCACAGCGACGAAGAGGTCGCGCGCGCGGCGCTCCGCTGGGACGATCCGGCGCTCGACAGCGACTGGGACACGCTGAAGCATGCCGGCTGGCTGAAGCTCAAGCTTCCGGAGGCGCCGTTCGCGAACGGCGGTTTCCGTACGCCGTCCGGCAAGTGCGAGTTCTATAGCCCGCGGCTCGAGCAGATGGGCTTGGACCCGGTGCCCGACTACCTGCCGCCGTTCGAATCGGCCGAGGCTGCGCCGGAGCTCGCCGCGCGCTATCCGCTCGCGATGATTTCGCCGCCGGCCCGCCACTTCCTGAACAGCACGTTCGTGAATGTCGACAGCCTGCGTCATACCGAAGGCGAGCCGCATCTCGACATTCACCCGTCAGACGCCGACGCACGGGGCATCGCGGAAGGCGACCTCGTTCGCATCTTCAACGACCGCGGATCGATGCAGGCGCTCGCGAGAATTACCGATCGCGCACGTGCAGGGCTCGTCGTCGGGCTGTCGATCTGGTGGAAGAAGCTGTCACCGGACGGCAGGAACGCAAACGAGGTGACGAGCCAGGCGCTCACCGATCTTGGCAATTCGGCGACGTTTTACGATTGCCTTGTGGAAGTTGAACGCATTTGATCGGATATCACCGTATGATCGGACGAATTTCCACGGAAGTTCGAAGTGGACATCTAACCCTGTTGTCTCGAGACGGGCGAGCCGTTACGATGCGTTTTAGCACGACCATTCGAAAATCTGTGAGGAGACGCGCAGTATGGACAAAATTTGGCTGAAATCGTACCCACCCGGCGTTCCAGCCGAAATTGACGCGTCTCCTTATCCCTCTGTTCCAGACCTGCTCGACGAAAGCTTCCGGCAGTACCGCGACCGCACGGCGTTCGTCTGCATGGGCAAGGGCATCACGTACGGCGAACTCGACAAGCTGTCGCGCCAGTTCGGCGCCTGGCTGCAATCGCGTGGGCTTGCGCGTGGGGCGCGCGTTGCGATCATGATGCCGAACGTGCTGCAGTATCCCGTGGCGATCGCCGCGGTACTGCGCGCGGGCTACACCGTCGTCAACGTCAATCCGCTCTATACGCCGCGCGAGCTCGAACATCAGCTGAAAGACAGCGGCGCGGAGGCGATCGTCATCCTCGAGAATTTCGCGTCGACGCTGCAGGCTGTCATCGCGAATACGAGCGTCAAGCACGTCGTCGTCGCATCGATGGGCGATTTGCTGGGCATCAAGGGATGGCTCGTCAACTACGTCGTGCGCAACGTGAAGAAGATGGTGCCCGCCTGGCAACTGCCGTCGTTCACGCGCTTCAAGGCCGCGCTGTCCGAGGGCGCGCGGCAGGCATTCAAGGCGCAGAAGATCGGCCCCGATGACGTCGCGTTCCTGCAATACACGGGCGGTACGACGGGCGTGGCGAAGGGGGCGACGCTGCTGCACCGGAACATCGTGTCGAACGTGCTGCAGGCGGGCGCCTGGCACCATCCGGCGCATGAGAAGTTCCCGGAGGTGAAACAGTTCGTGACGGTCGTCGCGCTGCCGCTGTATCACGTGTTCGCGTTGACCGTCTGCGGTTTCCTGACGATGCGTACCGGGGGCATGGGCATCCTGATCCCGAACCCGCGCGACATCGCCGGCATGATCAAGGAGCTGAAGGGCTACCAGATCTCGACGATCCCGGCGGTCAACACGTTGTACAACGCACTGCTGAACCACCCCGAATTCAATCAGCTCGACCTGTCGAAGCTCGTGATCGCCAACGGCGGCGGCATGGCGATCCAGGAGGGCGTCGCGAAACGCTGGTATGAAAAGACCCATACCGCGATCATCGAAGGATACGGGCTGTCCGAAACGTCGCCGGTGGCGACCTGCAACCCCGTGACGGCGACCGAATACAGCGGCACGATCGGCTTGCCGCTGCCGTCGACCGAAGTGGCGATTCGCGACGATGCGGGCAACGACGTCGCGCTCGGTGAACCCGGCGAGATCTGCATCCGCGGGCCGCAGGTGATGGCCGGCTACTGGAACCGGCCGGACGAGACCGCAAAGGTCATGTTCGCGGACGGCTTCTTCAAGACGGGCGACGTCGGCGTGATGGATGCGCGAGGTTACGTGAAGATCGTCGACCGGAAGAAGGACATGATTCTCGTATCGGGCTTCAACGTGTATCCGAACGAAGTCGAGGACGTGGTGGCGTCGCATCCGGGCGTGTTCGAGGTGGCGGCCGTCGGCGTGCCCGACGAGCATTCCGGCGAAGCCGTGAAGCTGTTCGTCGTGAAGAAGGACCCGGCGCTCACCGACAAGGACATCCTCGCCTACTGCAAGGAGCGGCTCACTGGCTACAAGCGGCCGAAGCTGGTCGAGTTCCGTACGGAGCTGCCGAAAACGAACGTCGGCAAGATCCTGCGGCGCGAACTGCGCGACGGACGCGCGTAACGGCGCGGTCGATCGAATGGAAAAGCCCGGCTCGTGCCGGGCTTTTTTTGTTTGCGCTGGGCCCCCGAAGAGGCTGTTTCCGAACGGGGCTGCTTCCGGAATGGGCTTGCGGCGGTGGGCCGTGCGTTTCGATGCGGCGGAAGCAGGCGGCATGAGGCCCAGCGACAGGCGCGTCACGGCCGGTGCAATGCGCTGCGCTCAGGCTCTGCCGCCGCGGCGGAAAAGAAAAAGGCGCCCGAAGGCGCCTTCAATATGCTGCGGCTTGTCAGGCAAGCTGATTAGAACTTGTGACGGATACCGACGCGTGCTGCGACCTGGTTGCTGGTGCTCGAACCTGCGAGACCGTTGATCGCTGCAGTTGCCTGAATGACGTTGCCGTTCGCGTCGAGCACGCTGCCCGATGCGTGCTGGTACACGCCGATCGCGTAGACGTCGGTGCGCTTCGACAGGAAGTAGTCGACGCCCAGCGAGCCCTGGTGGTACTTGGCTGCCGAGCTGCCGTTGATCTTGCTGCCTTGCGTGTAGTCGTACGCTGCGCCGAGAATCAGCGCCGGGGTCAACTGATACTTGAAGTTGAGTTCGCCGTTGTTGAACGTCGCGCTCTGGTTCACGAACGGACCGGCCGAGAAGCCCTTGAACTTCGTGTTCGAGTACGTCGCGCCGATCGTTGCTGCACCGAACGTGTATGCGCCGCCTGCACCGATGACCTGGTACGTGTTCGCATTGTTCGCGTACGTGCCGTAGACCGGCGACGAGACCGATGCGGACGCGGAGCCGTTGTTGAACATGCCACCGAACTGGTTCGGCGTGCGTGCGTTCAAGTAGCCGACGCCCAAGACCAACGGGCCGTTGTTGTAGCCTGCGCCCAGCGACCAGACCTGGTTCTTCGAGAACTGGCCTGCCTGACCGCCGAAGCTGTACAGGCCGCCGAACGAGAAGCCACCGTAGGTGTTGCTCGTGAACTTGACCGCGTTGTTCACGCGATAGGCGTTGTTGAAGTTGTCGAGGTCGCCCGGGTGAGCGGCGATGTAGCCGCCCCACTGGTCGCCTGCTTCGAGCGGGCCGACGAAGTCGACGACGGAGTCGTATTGACGACCCAGCGTGACCGTACCGTACTGGCTCGACAGGCCGACGTAAGCTTGACGACCGAACATCAGGCCGCCCTGGCCGAGCTTGCCGCTGTTCACGTCGAAACCGTTTTCGAGGGTGAAGATCGCCTTCAGGCCGCCACCGAGGTCTTCGGTGCCGCGCAGGCCGAAGCGGCTGCCTTGCATCACGCCGCTGGCCATGCTGTACAGGTGCTTGCCGCCCGCGTTGTTGTTGAAGAGCAGGCCTTCATCGATGATGCCGTAAAGCGTCACGCTGCTTTGCGCATGGGCAGCGCCAGCGAACGCGCCCAGCGCGACGAGCGCGAGAAGCGACTTTTTCATTAACGGATCTCCAAAAATCACTGAATTTTTCTGGCGGGGCGGATAGTTATGTTCTGTTGACGGGCCCCATCAACTTCGCAAGAAGTCGCACGTAATGTAGCAAAACCGTTTTTTGCCACAAAGCGAAATGCCGCAGCTCAAGGTCGCCATGTTTCCTTTATGCAACAATGGTTAAAATCACGGGTTAACCGCAATTTCCGCTGAATAATCAAGTCGGTTACGCAGCGGACTCGTGCCCTTGCCGCTCGCGGCAGCACATGCAGCCAGGAGAACAGATGGTGTTTGATGAACTGATCAGCGAATTCGATCGCGGCCTGCGATCACTGACGGGCATTAGCCGGATGAGCCGGCCGGTGCCCGCACCGGCCGAGGCGCCGGCCGTCGAACTGACACCCGCGGAGCGTACGCATGCCGCAGGGCTGATGCGCGTGAACCACGTCGGCGAGGTCTGCGCCCAGGCGCTGTACCAGGCGCAGAAACTCACTGCGCGCACGGCATCCGCGAAGGCGATGTTCGAGGAAGCCGCGCGCGAGGAGGAGGACCACCTCGCGTGGACCGCGCATCGCCTGAAAGAGCTCGACTCGCGCCCGAGCCTGTTGAACCCGCTCTGGTATGCGGGTTCGCTCGTGATCGGCGTGGCGGCTGGCGCGCTCGGCGACAAGGTCAGCCTCGGCTTCATGGCCGAGACCGAACGGCAGGTCGAGAGTCATCTCGAAGGCCATATGTCGGAGTTGCCGGCGGCCGATACCGCATCGCGCGCGATCGTCGACCAGATGCGTATCGACGAAGTGAAGCACGGCAAGGCCGCGGCCGATGCAGGCGGGATCGAACTGCCGCTGCCCGCACGGATGCTGATGCGCGCCGCGTCGAAAGTCATGACGAGCACTGCGTACTATCTGTGAGATTCACACCGGGGCGATGCGTGACGTCGCCCCGGTTCCCCGCCGCTGATACCGCCCGTTTATTCCTCGTTTTCCCGCCCCCGAAAGCCCCGTCCGCACACCCGTCTGGCCCGTCTTTCTCACGTATCACCTTCACAAGTTGCACTAGCTCATTCATTTATAACGGTTTTTGGAATGAGGGGTCGCATGAGCATGTGCGCGTAAGTCCTTGTTCTAACTAACAAAATTCGTCAAAAAAGCGGGCCGCTCCCTTGACCGTGTCACACCCTTCCTCTAAAGTGGGAGACAGTGTGAGAAAGTGTATTTTTGTGTGATTTGGCGGGCTATTCCGGCTAAATTCTGAGCATTGAGCGGGTGCTTCGGTGCCCTGAACGGGAGAGCGGAAAGTGTTCCAAGGGGCGTCGGCGCTGACGCTCGATGCGAAAGGGCGGATGTCGGTGCCGGCTCGCTATCGCGAAGCGCTGCAAGGACAGGCAGAAGGACGGGTGACTGTAACCAAGCACCCGGACGGCTGCCTGTTGCTGTTTCCGCGCCCCGAATGGGAGGTATTCCGCGCCAAGATCGCCGCGCTGCCGATGGACGCGCACTGGTGGCGGCGCATTTTTCTCGGCAATGCGATGGATGTCGATCTCGACAGCGCAGGCCGGATTCTTGTATCGCCCGAGCTGCGCATGGCAGCCGGGCTGGAAAAGGAAGTCATGTTGTTGGGAATGGGTAGTCACTTCGAGCTGTGGGATTCGCAGACCTACAACGCGAAGGAGCAGGCGGCGATGGCGCAGGGCATGCCCGACGCGCTGAAGAATTTCACGTTCTGATTGCGGTGACGGAGACTCCCGCGATGGGAAACGAATTGCGGCATCGGACGGTGCTGTTGGATGAAGCGGTCGAGTCGCTCGTGACGCGGCCGGACGGCGTTTATGTCGACGGCACGTTCGGGCGCGGCGGCCATAGCCGCGCGGTGCTCGCGCGGCTGGCGACGGCCGGGCGGCTGATCGCGTTCGACAAGGATCCGCGAGCGATCGAGACGGCGCAGGGCATCGAGGATGCGCGCTTCTCGATCGTGCATGACAGCTTTGCATCGATGCGCGACGCGCTTGCGGCGCGCGGTATCGAGAAGGTGTCGGGTGTGTTGCTTGACCTGGGCGTGTCCTCGCCGCAGGTGGACGATCCGGCGCGCGGCTTCAGTTTCCGCGCGGATGGTCCGCTGGATATGCGAATGGATCCGACGCGCGGCGAGTCGGCGGCGGAATGGCTCGCACGGGCAACGGTGCAGGAATTGACGGAGGTGATACGAGATTATGGGGAAGAACGGTTTGCTTTTCAGATTGCAAAGGCGCTTGTTGCTCGCCGGGCAGAGTCCGACCGTCTTGGGCCTCTCGACACCACGGGCGAGCTTGCCCAAATCGTGGGTCACGTCGTCAAAACCCGTGAGAAGGGCAAGGATCCGGCAACCCGCACCTTTCAGGCTATACGGATTCACGTCAATCAAGAGCTTGCGGACCTGCAAGTCGTACTAGACGCGGCACTGTCGTTGCTGGAGCAAGGGGGGCGGCTGGTGGTCATCAGCTTTCATTCACTCGAGGACCGGATCGTCAAGCGATTCATGCAGGCGCACGCGAGTGCGCCTGCGGTCGATCGTCGCCTGCCGATCCGTGCCGTCGACCTCCCGAGCCCGCCGCTCAAGATCATCAGCCGCCAGTTTCCGAGTGAAGCGGAAGTCGCTGCGAATCCGCGTGCCCGCTCGGCCGTGATGCGCATTGCGGAGCGCGTCACGCCATGAGCCGCTTCAATATCTTCCTGCTGATCATCGTGATGGGTTGCGCGCTGTCGGTCGTCAATTCGACGAACCAGCAGCGGCAGATCTTCATCCAGCTGCAGCGCGCGCAATCGCAGGAGCGTCAGCTCCAGCAGGACTACGCGCAGCTTCAATATCAGCAGAGCGCGCTGTCGAAGACATCGCGCATCGAGCAGCTCGCGAACGATTCGCTGAAGATGCAGCCGATCTCGACCGGCCGCACGCAATACCTGACGCTGCCGCCGGGCGCCGCGAAGGCGATCGACGCGCCGATCCCGGCTTCGGCCGACACGGCAGGCAAGGGCAAGGGAGGCGCGCGATGAAGCCGTCCCAGAAGCGCCAGAACGTGAAGTTCTCGTCCAGCCCGGTGCTGGGCGTGCATCTGCCGATGTGGCGCTCGAAGCTCGTCGTGTTCCTGCTGTTCATGGCGTTCGTCGCGCTGGCCGCGCGCGCGTTCTGGATCCAGGGGCCCGGCAACGCGTTCTACCAGAAGCAGGGCGAAAGCCGCTACCAGCGCACACTCGAGCTGCCGGCGACGCGCGGCAAGATTCTCGACCGTAACGGGCTCGTGCTCGCGACGAGCCTGCCCGTGCGCGCGATCTGGGCGATTCCCGACGCGGTGCCGGACGATCTCGATGCCGACAAGGTCAACCAGCTCGGCAAGCTCCTCGGCATGACGCCGAAGGAACTGCGCGTGAAGCTGTCGGAAGACAAGGGGTTCGTCTACGTGAAGCGCCAGGTGCCGCTCGACGTTGCGGACAAGGTCGCCGCGCTCGACATTCCCGGCATCTACCAGCGCAACGAATACAAGCGCTTCTATCCGGAAGGCGAGATCACCGCTCACCTGATCGGCTTCACGAACGTCGAGGACGAAGGGCAGGAAGGCGTCGAACTCGGCGACCAGAAGATGCTGTCCGGCACGTCGGGCGTGCGTCGCGTGATCAAGGACCGGATGGGACACATCGTCGAGGACGTCGCCGAGCAGATCCCGCCGCACAACGGGACCGACGTCGACCTGTCGATCGACAGCAAGATCCAGTACATCGCGTACGCGAACCTGAAGGCCGCCGTCGAGAAGTTCAAGGCGAAGGCCGGCGCGGCGATGGTCGTCGATGTGCGTACCGGCGAGGTGCTCGCGCTCGTCAACTACCCGACGTACAACCCGAACGACCGCTCGCGCATGACGGGCGAGCAGTTGCGCAACCGGATCATGACCGACGTGTTCGAGCCGGGCTCGATCATGAAGCCGTTCACGGTATCGCTCGCGCTCGACCTGCACCGCGTGACGCCGAACACGCTCGTCGAAACGGGCAACGGGCATTTCGTGCTCGACGGCGCGCCGATCACCGACGACGCGGGTTTCGGCACGCTGACGGTTGGCGGCGTGATCCAGAAGTCGAGCAACATCGGCGCGACGAAGATCGCGATGACGATGCGGCCCGAGGAAATGTGGAATATGTATACGAGCATCGGCCTCGGCCAGGCGCCGAAGGTCGGGTTCCCGGGCGCGGTGGCCGGCCGCCTGCGTCCGTGGAAGAGCTGGCGTCGCATCGAGCAGGCGACGATGTCGTACGGCTACGGCCTGTCGGTGTCGCTGTTCCAGCTCGCACGCGCTTACACGGCGATCGCGCATGACGGCGAGCTGATGCCCGTGACCATTTTCAAGACCGACCCCAACCAGCCGGTCGTGGGCACGCAGGTGTTCAACCCGACCACCGCGCGCGAAGTGCGCGCGATGCTCGAAACGGTGGTGGCGCCGGGCGGCACGTCGCCCGATGCGGCCGTGCCGGGCTATCGCGTCGGCGGCAAGAGCGGTACCGCGTACAAGCATGAAGGTCACGGCTACACGCGCAAGTACCGCGCGTCGTTCGTCGGGATGGCGCCGATGCCGAATCCGCGCATCGTCGTCGCGGTGTCGGTCGACGAGCCGACCGCCGGCAGCCACTTCGGCGGACAGGTGTCCGGCCCCGTATTCTCGGCGATCGCCGGCGATACGATGCGTGCACTGAACGTGCCGCCGAACATGCCGATCAAGCAGCTTGTCGTGTCTGACGATTCGCCGGCAGCACCTTCCGCAACGGGGCCGCAAAAGCTGGCCGCGGGTGGCGGTGCGAAGCATATGATCGTGTCCAGCACGACGCGTAATTCACCAGGAGTTGTTCGATGAGCGCCGCTCGCAGTTCCCATCCGGCGCATCAGCAGATCGCAGCCGCGCTTGCGTGGCTGCGTCAGCATGTGGCCCCCGCAGCGCAACTGCATGCCGACACGCGCAGCCTCAAGGCCGGCGACGTGTTTCTTGCGTATGCGGTCGACGGGGCCGACAACCGCGCTTTCGTTGTCGATGCCGTCGCGCGCGGTGCGGCCGCTGTGCTGTATCAGCCGGAAGGGCTGGCCGCGGCACCGGCGGTGCCTGTTGCACTGGCCGTGCCGGCGCTCGATCAGCTCGCCGGCGAGATCGCCAGCGGCTGGTACGACGATCCGAGCGACAGCTTGCTCGCGGTGGGCGTAACCGGCACGAACGGCAAAACTTCGTGCACGCAATGGATCGCCGCCGCGCTGACGGCGCTGCACCAGCCGTGCGCGGTGATCGGCACGCTCGGCAGCGGGATGCCCGGCCAGCTCGTGCCGACGGGTTTCACGACCCCCGACGCGCCGCAACTGCAGCGCAGTCTCGCGCAGTTGCGCGACGCGGGCGCGAAGGCCGTGGCGATGGAAGTGTCGTCGCACGCGCTGCACCAGGGGCGCGTGAACGGCACGGCCTTCGACATCGCGGTATTTACGAACCTCACGCAGGATCACCTCGACTATCACGGCACGTTCGATGCGTATGAAGCCGCGAAGGCGAAACTGTTCGCGTGGCGCGGCCTGCGCGCGGCGGTCGTCAACCGCGACGACGCAGCCGGCCGGCGCCTGCTCGAGAAGCTCGCCGGCCGCGTGCGCACGATCGCGTACGGGATCGGCGACGCACCGGCGCCCGACGCCGATCGCGAACTGGTCGCGATCGACGTGCGCGCCACTGCAACCGGCACGGCGTTCCGCCTGCGCTCGTCGTGGGGCGACGCGGACGTCGAGGTCGGCACGCTCGGCACGTTCAACGTCAGCAACCTGCTCGCGGTGCTTGGCTCGCTGCTCGCAGCCGACGTGCCGTTCGACGCCGCACTCGCCGAGATCGCACGGCTCGAGTCCGTCAACGGCCGGATGCAGCGGCTCGGCGGCCGGTTGCAGAACGACGAACCGCTCGTCGTGATCGACTACGCACACACGCCCGACGCGCTCGAAAAGACGCTCGACGCGCTGCGCCCGATCGCCGCGGCGCGCGGCGGCCGGCTCGTCTGCATGTTCGGCTGCGGCGGTGATCGCGATGCGACGAAGCGCCCGTTGATGGGCGCGATCGCGGAGCGGCTCGCCGATGAAACCGTCGTCACGAGCGACAACCCGCGCAGCGAGGATCCGCAGCGCATCATCGACCAGATCGTCGCAGGCATGACCACGCCCGATCGCGCACGCCGTATCGAGGATCGCGCGAGCGCGATCCTGCAGGCGGTGCGCGGCGCCGCACGCGAGGATGTCGTCGTGCTGGCCGGCAAGGGCCACGAGGCCACGCAGGAAATCATGGGCAAGAAGCGTACGTTCTCCGACCAGGATCACGCCCGGCTCGCGCTGGCAGCGCGCGCGACGCACGGCAAGGGAGGCGCCGAATGACGATGCTGAGCCTCGGCGAAGCCGCCCGCCTGATTCCCGGTGCAACCGTCCACGGCGATGCGGGCGTCACGTTCGATCGCGTGTCGACGGACAGCCGCACGGTCGGCCCCGGCGACCTGTTCGTTGCACTGAAAGGCGAGCGCTTCGACGCGCACGACTTCCTTGGCGATGTCGCTGCGCGCGGTGCTGCCGCGGCGCTCGTCGCGCACGTGCCGACGGGCGTCACGATGCCGGCAATCGAAGGCGGCGAAACACGCGCCGCGCTCGGCACACTTGCGCATGGCTGGCGCAAACGATTCGCGTTGCCGCTCGTCGCGGTGACGGGCAGTAACGGCAAGACGACCGTCAAGGAAATGATCGCGTCGATCTTCGCGGCGGCGGTCGGCGCCAATGCGCGGCTCGCGACGGCCGGCAACCTGAACAACGACGTCGGCCTGCCGCTGACGCTGCTGCGCCTGTCGGCCCAGCATCGTCTCGCGGTGATCGAGATCGGGATGAACCACCCGGGCGAGACCGAAGTCCTCGCGCGCCTCACGGCGCCGACGGTCGCGCTCGTCAACAACGCGCAGCGCGAGCACCAGGAATTCATGGCGACGGTGGAAGCTGTCGCGCTCGAACACGCGGCCGTGATTCACGCGCTGCCGCCGGACGGCGTTGCGGTGTTCCCGGCCGACGATGCGTATGCGGGCATCTGGCGCGTCGCGGCGACCGGCAACCGGATCCTCGATTTCGCGCTGCACGATGCCGAACGGCAGAACGATGCGCAGGTCATCGGCCGCCTGCACGGCGGCGAACTCGCGATCGACACGCCCGCGGGCGCCGTCACGGTGCGGCTGCGCGCGCTCGGCGAGCACAACGCGCGCAACGCGCTGGCCGCGACGGCCGCGGCACTGGGCGCCGGCGTCGCGCTGTCGGCGATCAAGCAGGGCCTCGAATCATTCGAGCCGGTCAAGGGCCGGCTGCAGGTGAAGCAGGCGATCGCAGGCAGCCTCGCGGGTGCAACGGTCGTCGACGATACGTACAACGCGAATCCCGATTCGATGCGTGCCGCGATCGACGTGCTCGCCACGCAACCGGCGCCGCGCGTGCTGGTGATCGGTGACATGGGCGAGGTCGGCGACGAAGGGCCAGCGTTCCACCGGGAGGTCGGTGCATACGCGCGCGAGCGCGGGATCGACGCGCTGTTCGCGCTCGGCGACGCATCGCGCGATGCCTGCGCGGCGTACGGCGACACGGCCCGCCATTTCGGCGACGTCGGCGCGCTGGTCGACGCGCTGCTCGCGGCGGGCTACGGCGCGCAGGCGACGCTGCTCGTGAAGGGCTCGCGGTACATGAAGATGGAGCGCGTGGTCGACGCGCTGACGAACCAACCCGCGGCGGGCACGGCGCCCGCTGCACACTGAGTAGAAGGAAGGAAGCATGCTGCTGGCGCTGGCGCAATGGCTGCAAGGAGACGCAAGCTTTTTGCGCTTGTTCACGTACCTCACATTCCGTGCGGTGATGGCCACCATCACCGCGCTCGGGATCGGGCTCGTGTGCGGACCGTGGGTGATCCGCAAGCTGACGCAAATGAAGGTCGGGCAGGCCGTGCGCAAGGACGGCCCGCAGACCCACCTCGTCAAGTCCGGCACGCCGACGATGGGCGGCGTGCTGATCCTGATCGGCATCGCGGTCGCGACGCTGTTGTGGGGCGACCTGACGAACCGTTTCATCTGGATCGTGATGCTTGTCACGTTCGGTTTCGGCGTGATCGGCTGGGTCGACGACTACCGCAAGGTCGTCCACAAGGATCCGCGCGGGATGTCGTCGCGCGAGAAGTATTTCTGGCAATCGGTGATCGGGCTGTTTGCGGCCGTCTATCTCGCTTTCAGCGTGTCCGAGGCGAACAACGTGCGCGTGTTCGACCTGTTCATGGCTTGGGTGAGGAGCGGCCTGTCGATGGGGCTGCCGGCACGCGCCGACCTGATGCTGCCGTTCCTGAAGTCGATCAGCTATCCGCTCGGCGTCTGGGGCTTCATCGTGCTGACGTACTTCGTGATCGTCGGTGCGAGCAACGCAGTGAACCTGACCGACGGCCTCGACGGCCTCGTGATCATGCCGGTCGTGCTGGTCGGTGCGTCGCTGGGTGTGTTCGCGTACGTGATGGGCAGCGCGGTCTATTCAAAATACCTGCTGTTTCCGCACATTCCGGGCGCGGGCGAACTGCTGATCTTCTGTTCCGCGATGGGCGGGGCAGGGCTCGCGTTCCTCTGGTACAACACGCACCCCGCGCAGGTGTTCATGGGCGACGTCGGCGCGCTGGCGCTCGGCGGCGCGCTCGGCACGGTCGCGGTGATCGTGCGCCAGGAAATCGTGCTGTTCATCATGGGCGGCATCTTCGTCGCGGAAACGCTGTCGGTGATGCTGCAGGTTTCATGGTTCAAGTACACGAAAAAGCGTTACGGCGAAGGGCGGCGCCTGCTCAAGATGGCGCCGCTGCATCACCATTTCGAGTTGTCCGGCTGGAAAGAAACGCAGGTGGTCGTGCGTTTCTGGATCATCACGCTGATGCTGTGCCTGTTCGGTCTGACCACCCTCAAGCTGCGGTAAAGGAAAGGTAACAAGGATGTCTGGCGAGATGTTTGGAGATCGGCAACGGCCGATGGTGCTCGTACTGGGGCTCGGGGAATCGGGTCTCGCGATCGCGCGATGGTGCGCGAGGCACGGGTGCCGGCTGCGTATTGCCGATACCCGCGAGGCGCCGCCGAACCTTGCCGCGCTGCAGGCCGAAGGCATCGATGCGGAATTCGTCGGCGGGGCGTTCACGCCCGCGCTGCTCGACGGCGGCGTCGAGATCGTCGGGCTGAGCCCCGGGCTGTCGCCGCTCGAACCGGCACTCGCGGCGTTGGTTGCGGCCGCGAACGAGCGCGGCGTCGCGGTGTGGGGCGAGCTGGAATTCTTCGCGCAGGCGCTGCGTGCGCTCGGCACGAGCGGCTACCAGCCGAAGGTGCTCGCGATCACGGGCACCAACGGCAAGACCACGACGACGAGCCTCACGGGCCTGCTGTGCCAGCGCTCGGGCAAGAAGGTCGCCGTCGCGGGCAACATCAGCCCCGCGATGCTCGACCGGCTCGCCGGTGCGATCGACGAAACCGCGCTGCCCGATGTATGGGTGCTCGAACTGTCGAGCTTCCAGCTCGAGACCGCGCGCACGTTCTCGCCCGATGCGGCCGCGATCCTCAACATCACGCAGGACCACCTCGACTGGCACGGCAGCTTCGACGCGTACACACAGGCAAAGGGCCGGATCTTCGGCGCGACGACGACGCGCGTGCTGAACCGCGACGATGCGGCCGTGATGAAGTTCGCGCCGGCAGCCGGCGCGGCCGACTCGCCGCGTACGGTCACGTTCGGCCTGAACGAGCCGGTACAGGACGGCGACTACGGGCTGTCGCGCGACAACGGCATCGCGTGGCTGGTGGAAGCCGTCGATCGCGATGCACCCGACGAAGCGGCGACGACGAGCCGCCGGCGCAAGCGCGATGCCGTGCATACGCCCGACATCGCGCAGAAGCGCTTGATGCCGGCCGACGCACTGCGTATTCGCGGGCTGCACAACGCGGCGAACGCGCTGGCTGCGTTCGCGCTCGCACGCGCGATCGACCTGCCGGCCGCACCACTGCTGCACGCGCTGCGCGAGTACCGCGGCGAAGCGCATCGCGTCGAAGTGATCGCGACGATCGACGACGTGGACTACGTCGACGACAGCAAGGGCACGAACGTCGGTGCGACGGTTGCCGCGCTCGACGGGCTCGCCCAGAAGATCGTGCTGATCGCGGGCGGCGACGGCAAGGGTCAGGATTTCGCGCCGCTGGTTGCGCCGGTTGCGCGCTGGTGCCGCGCGGTGATGCTGATCGGCCGTGACGCGCCGGCGATCCGCGACACGCTCGCCGAAACGGGCGTACCGCTTGCCGATCACGCGACGCTCGAAGGCGCGGTGCACGCGGCGGCCGACCTCGCCGAACCGGGCGATGCGGTGCTGCTGTCGCCCGCATGCGCGAGCCTCGACATGTTCAGGAACTATGCCCATCGCGCGGATGTGTTCCGCGCGGCGGTCGACGAAATCGCCATCGACAAAGGAGCGACGCCATGAGCTGGTCCGATCGCATCGTCTCCCGTTTCAACGATCGGCGCGACACCGGCGGCAATGCCGCGGGCGGCCGCGTCGCGTCGGCCACGCGCGCCGCGACGGGCGGCCTCGCGAGCGTCGTCAACGGCGTGCGCCCGAGCCGTTCGAGGATGCTCGACTTCGACTACTCGCTGCTGTGGGTCGCGATCGCGCTGCTCGGGCTGGGCGTCGTGATGGTGTACTCGGCGTCGATCGCGATGCCCGATTCGCCGAAATACGCGTCGTATCACGATTACGCGTTCCTGATGCGCCACTGCATCTCGCTCGTCGTCGCGTTCATCGCGGCGGTGATCGCGTTCCGGGTGCCGGTGTCGACATGGGACAAGTACGCGCCGCATCTCTTCCTGATCGCGCTCGTCGGCCTCGTGATCGTGCTGATCCCGCACGTCGGCAAGGGCGTGAACGGTGCCCGCCGCTGGATTCCGCTCGGCATCACGAACATGCAGCCGTCGGAAATCATGAAGCTCGCGGTGACGATCTACGCGGCGAACTACACGGTGCGCAAGCAGGAATACATGCAGAGCTTCGCGAAGGGCTTCCTGCCGATGGCATTCGCGGTCGGGCTGGTCGGTGCGCTGCTGCTGCTCGAGCCTGACATGGGCGCGTTCATGGTGGTCGCGGCGATCGCGATGGGTGTGCTGTTCCTCGGCGGCGTGAACGGCAAGCTGTTCGGCGGCCTCGTCGCGACGGCGGTCGGCACGTTCACGATGCTGGTGTGGCTGTCGCCGTGGCGTCGCGAGCGGATCTTCGCGTACCTCGATCCGTGGGACGAGCGCTACGCGCAGGGCAAGGCGTACCAGCTCACGCACTCGCTGATCGCGTTCGGACGTGGCGAGTGGTTCGGGGTCGGCCTCGGCGGCAGCGTCGAGAAGCTGAACTACCTGCCGGAAGCCCATACCGACTTCATCCTCGCGGTGATCGGCGAGGAACTCGGCTTCGTCGGCGTGCTGGTCGTGATCCTGTTGTTCTACTGGATCGTGCGCCGTGCGTTCGAGATCGGCCGCCAGGCGCTCGCGCTCGATCGCACGTTCGCGGGCCTGATGGCCAAAGGTATCGGCATCTGGTTCGGTGCGCAGACCTTCATCAACATGGGCGTGAACCTCGGGCTGCTGCCGACCAAGGGCCTGACGCTGCCGCTCGTGAGCTACGGCGGCTCCGGCATTCTGCTGAACTGCGTGGCGATCGCGGTGCTGCTGCGGGTCGACTATGAAAACCGGGTGCTGATGCGCGGAGGGAAGGTATGACCGCGTCGCAACGCACGCTGATGGTGATGGCAGGCGGCACCGGGGGCCACGTGTTCCCGGGGCTCGCGGTCGCGCACCGGATGGAAGCGGCGGGCTGGCGCGTCGTGTGGCTCGGCAATCCGGCCGGGATGGAAGCGACGCTCGTGCCGAAGCACGGCATTCCGATGGAGTACGTGCGGTTCGGCGGGCTGCGCGGCAAGGGCCTGAAGACCAAGCTGACGCTGCCGGTCAACC
Organism: Burkholderia crassaminum; assembly: GCF_964265005.1. Taxonomy (NCBI): domain Bacteria; kingdom Pseudomonadati; phylum Pseudomonadota; class Betaproteobacteria; order Burkholderiales; family Burkholderiaceae; genus Burkholderia; species Burkholderia crassaminum. The sequence goes on from NZ_OZ183799.1 coordinate 570,867, forward strand.
TGCTGCGCGCATGCTGGCAGAGCCTCGGCGCGCTGCGCCGCGTGCGGCCGGACGTCGTGCTCGGGATGGGCGGCTACATCACGTTCCCGGCGGGCGTGATGGCCGCGCTGTCGGGGCGTCCGCTCGTGCTGCATGAACAGAATTCGATCGCGGGCCTGACTAACAAGGTGCTTGCGAAACTCGCGAAGCGCGTGCTCGTCGCATTCCCCGGCGCGCTGCCGCACGCGGAATGGACGGGTAACCCGATTCGCGCGGAACTTGCCGGCACGGAAGCGCCCAAAGCACGCTATGCATCGCGCAGCGGCCCGCTGAACGTGCTGGTCGTCGGCGGCAGCCTTGGTGCGACCGCGCTGAACGAAGTCGTGCCGCGCGCGCTGGCGCTGCTGACGCCGGGCGAACGCCCGCGCGTCGTGCACCAGGCCGGTGTGAAGCACATCGAAGCATTGAAGACGAATTACGAAGCGGCCGGTTTCTCGGCCGGCGAAGACGTGCGGCTCGTGCCGTTCATCGACGACATGGCGGCCGCGTATGCGGCGGCGGATCTTGTGATCTGCCGGTCGGGTGCGATGACGGTGTCGGAGATCGCGGCGGTGGGCGTGGCGGCGCTGTTCGTGCCGTTCCCGTACGCGGTCGACGATCACCAGACGACCAACGCCGCGTTCCTCGCCGATGCGGGCGCGGCCGTACTGGTGCAACAACGCGACCTGTCGGCGGATCTGCTCGCCGACTGGCTGCGCGGCCAGTCGCGGGCATCGCTTGCCGACATGGCGGAACGTTCGCGTGCATTGGCGAAGCCCGAGGCCACCGAGGAAGTCGCGCGCGTGTGCGCGAAGGCGGCCGGCGCGAACCTGGAAATACTGCAATGAAACACATCGTCAAACACATTCATTTCGTCGGGATCGGCGGCGCGGGCATGAGCGGCATCGCTGAAGTGCTCGTCAACCTCGGCTACGAAGTCAGCGGCTCGGACCTGTCGCGCAACGCGGTGACCGATCGCCTGGAGGCGCTCGGCGCACGGATCGCGATCGGCCACGACGCGGCGAACATCGAGGGCGCGAACGCGGTCGTCGTATCGACGGCCGTGCGCTCGGACAACCCGGAAGTGCTGGCCGCGCGTGCGAAGCGCGTGCCGATCGTGCAGCGCGCGGTGATGCTGGCGGAGCTGATGCGCCTGAAGCAGGGGATCGCGATTGCCGGCACGCACGGCAAGACCACGACGACGAGCCTCGTCGCGAGCGTGCTCGCGGCGGGCGGGCTGGACCCGACCTTCGTGATCGGCGGGCGGCTGATCAGCGCTGGCGCGAACGCGCGGCTCGGCACGGGCGACTTCATCGTCGCCGAGGCCGACGAGTCGGACGCGTCGTTCCTGAATCTGTACCCGGTGATCGAAGTCATCACGAACATCGACGCCGACCACATGGACACCTACGGCCACGATTTCGCGCGGCTCAAGCACGCGTTCATCGAATTCACGCAGCGTCTGCCGTTCTACGGCAGCGCGGTCGTGTGCGTCGACGATCCGAACGTGCGGCAGATCATCCCGTTTATCTCGAAGCCGGTCGTGCGCTACGGCCTGTCGCCGGACGCGCAGGTGCGTGCCGAGAACATCGACGCGCGCGATGGCCGCATGCATTTCACGGTGATCCGCGAAGGGCGCGCGCCGCTCTCGGTCGTACTGAACATGCCGGGCCTGCACAACGTGCAGAACGCACTCGCGGCGATCGCGATTGCCACCGACCTCGGCGTGACGGATGACGCGATCCAGCTGGCGCTGGCGGAATTCAACGGCGTCGGCCGGCGTTTCCAGCGTTACGGCGAGGTGCCGACCGCAGACGGCGGCCAGTACACGCTGATCGACGACTACGGCCATCACCCGGTCGAGATGGCCGCGACGATCGCGGCCGCGCGCGGTGCGTTCCCGGGGCGTCGCCTCGTGTTGGCGTTCCAGCCGCACCGCTACACGCGTACGCGCGATTGCTTCGACGATTTCGTCAACGTGCTGTCGACGGTCGATGCGCTGGTGCTGACGGAAGTCTACGCGGCCGGCGAGGCTGCGATCTCGACCGCTAATGGCGAAGCGCTGTCGCGCGCGTTGCGCGCGGTCGGGAAGGTTGACCCGGTGTTCGTCGCGACGGTCGACGACGTGCCGGACGCATTGGCGAAGGTCGCGCAGAACGGCGATGTGGTGATCACGATGGGCGCGGGTTCGATCGGCGGCGTGCCGACGAAGGTCACGCAGCACACTCAACAGAAGGCATGACATGAGCGGGATTGATCCGAAACGTTTCGGCAAGGTGGCGGTGTTGTTCGGCGGCGAGTCCTCGGAGCGCGAGGTATCGCTTACGTCTGGCCAGCTGGTGCTGCAGGGCCTGCGCGACGCGGGCATCGACGCCCACCTGTTCGACCCGGCCGAGCGCCCGCTGGCGGCGCTGAAGGATGAAGGGTTCGTGCGCGCGTTCAACGCGCTGCACGGCGGTTACGGCGAGAACGGCCAGATCCAGGGCGCGCTCGATTTCTACGGGATCCGCTACACGGGCAGCGGCGTGCTCGGGTCGGCGCTCGGCCTCGACAAGTTCCGCACGAAGCTCGTCTGGCAGCAGACGGGCGTGCCGACGCCGCCGTTCGAGACGGTGCTGCGCGGCGACGACCTCGCGGCGCGCGCGACGGACATCGTCGCGAAGCTCGGCCTGCCGCTGTTCGTGAAGCCGGCGAGCGAGGGCTCGAGCGTCGCGGTGCTGAAGGTGAAGACAGCCGATGCGCTGCCGGCTGCGCTCGAGGAAGCCGCGAAGCATGACCCGATCGTGATCGTCGAGAAGAGCATCGAGGGCGGCGGTGAATACACCGCATGCATCGCCGGCGATCTCGACCTGCCGGTGATCAAGATCGTGCCGGCCGGCGAGTTCTACGACTATCACGCAAAGTACATCGCCAACGACACGCAATACCTGATTCCGTGCGGGTTGCCCGCCGACAAGGAAGCGGAGCTCAAGCGCGTCGCGCGCCGAGCGTTCGACGTGCTCGGCTGCACCGACTGGGGCCGCGCCGACTTCATGCTCGACGCCGATGGCAACGCGTACTTCCTGGAAGTGAACACCGCGCCGGGCATGACCGACCACTCGCTGCCGCCGAAGGCCGCGCGCGCGGTCGGCATCAGCTATTCGGAGCTGGTCGTGAAGGTGCTGTCGCTCACGCTCAACGACTGACGCAGGAACGGAACGACGTATGTGGAACAACGTTCGCCAACTCAACCTTGCCGCCAGCGCGCTGTACGCGCTGCTGCTGCTCGTGTTGGCGGCGGCCGGTTGCTACTGGCTGATCCAGCGCCCGACGTTCGCGCTGCGGGAAATCCGGATCGATGGCGACACCGAGCACATCAATTCGCCGACGGTACGCGCAGGCGTGGTCGGCCGGCTGAAGGGCAATTTCTTCACGGTCGATCTCGACGCAGCGCGCGCCGCGTTCGAGCAGATGCCCTGGGTGCGCCATGCGAGCGTGCGCCGGGTGTGGCCGAATGCGCTGGCTGTCACGCTCGAGGAGTACAAACCGCTCGGAACCTGGGGCAGCGACCAGCTCGTGAGCGTCGACGGCGAGCTGTTCACCGCGAACCAGGGCGAGCTGGAACAGGAACTGCCGGCGTTCGACGGCCCGGAGGGCAGTGCGAAGGAAGTCGTCACGCGGTATCGCGACTTCGGGAAATGGTTTGCGCCGCTGAAGGCGGCGCCGGAAGAAGTGACGCTGTCGGCGCGGTACGCGTGGACGGTGAAGCTGTCGAACGGCATGCAGGTCGAGCTGGGCAAGGAGCGCAACAGCGAATCGCTGCATGACCGGAGCCAGCGCCTGGTTGCCGCCTGGCCGGCGGTCACGGAGCGCTGGGGCAACGACATCGAGTACGCGGACCTGCGCTATCCGAACGGATTCGCGATTCGCGCGGCAGGCATGCGGTTCCTGACCGATACCGACAAGCGCAAGAAGTAACGAGAGATCACACGCAAGAGCACTTTATGAGCAAAGACTACAAGGATCTGCTGGTTTCCCTCGACATCGGCACGTCGAAGGTGGTGGCCATCGTCGCCGAGCTGAAGGGCGAAGGTCACTACGAGGTGATCGGCCTCGGCCAGAGCGAGTCGAAGGGTCTGAAGAAAGGTGTGGTGGTCAACATCGAGGCCACTGTGCAGTCGATCCAGCGCGCGCTCGAGGAAGCCGAGCTGATGGCCGACTGCAAGATCACCAACGTGTTCACGGGGATCGCCGGCAGCCACATCCGCAGCTTCAATTCGAGCGGGATGGTCGCGATCAAGGACAAGGAAGTCACGCAGACGGATGTCGCGCGCGTGATCGAGACCGCGAAGGCGATCAACATCCCGACCGACCAGCAGGTGCTGCATATCCTCACGCAGGAATTCATCATCGACGGCCAGGAAGACGTGCGCGAGCCGATCGGGATGAGCGGCATCCGCCTCGAGGTGAAGGTGCACATCGTGACGGGCGCGGTGAGTGCCGCGCAGAACATCGTCAAGTGCGTGCGCCGCTGCGGGCTCGAAGTGAACGACCTGATCCTGCAGCCGCTTGCATCGTCGCTGGCCGTGCTGACGGAAGACGAGAAGGATCTCGGTGTGGTGCTGGTCGACATCGGCGGCGGCACGACGGACATCGCGATCTTCGCCGAAGGCGCGATCCGCCACACGGCCGTGATTCCGATCGCCGGCGACCAGATCACGAGCGACATCGCGATGGCGCTGCGCACGCCGACGCCGGATGCGGAAGACATCAAGGTCGGCTACGGGATCGCGAAGCAGGCGCTCGCTGATCCGGACGAAATGGTGGAAGTGCCGGGCCTCGGCGAGCGCGGCCCGCGCACGCTGTCGCGCCAGGCGCTCGCGGCCGTGATCGAGCCGCGCGTCGAGGAACTGTTCTCGCTCGTGCAGCAGGTCGTGCGCGAATCGGGTTACGAAGAACTGTTGAGCTCCGGCGTGGTCATTACCGGCGGTGCGTCGATGATGCCCGGCATGGTCGAGCTCGGTGAAGACATTTTCCTGAAACCGGTGCGCATCGGCGCGCCGGAGTATGCAGGCGGCCTGTCCGACGTCGTGCGCAATCCGCGCTACTCGACGGCGATGGGGCTGCTCGTCGAAGGCAGCGCTCAGCGCATGCGCGGCCGCAAGGTCGCCGTGCAGTCCGGCAACGCGGGGCAGGTGTTCTCGCGGATGAAGGAATGGTTCCTGAGCAACTTTTGACGAACTGAATCGAAATTCGCGCTGGTGCCGGCGGCTGGCGCGCGACAGGGGGTTGCCCGATCTCCTGCCGAATAACGGCCGATTAGCAGTCATTCTCTTGACGGAGGCAACATGGAATTCGAAATGCTGGAAACCGAGACCAACGGCACCATCATCAAGGTGGTCGGCGTTGGCGGCGCTGGCGGCAATGCCGTCCAGCACATGATCAACCGCGGCGTGCAAGGCGTCGACTTCATCGTGATGAACACGGATGCACAGGCGCTGTCGCGTTCGCGCGCATCGTCGGTGATCCAGCTCGGCAACACGGGCCTCGGCGCCGGTGCGAAGCCGGAAATGGGCCGTGCGGCAGCGGAAGAAGCGCGTGAGCGCATCGCCGACGCACTGCGCGGCGCGCACATGGTGTTCATTACGGCCGGCATGGGCGGCGGTACGGGCACGGGCGCGGCACCGGTGGTCGCGCAGATCGCGAAGGAGATGGGCATTCTGACGGTTGGTGTCGTCAGCAAGCCGTTCGAGTTCGAAGGCGGCAAGCGCATGCGCGTCGCCGAAGCAGGTTCGCAGCAACTGGAGGATCACGTCGACTCGCTGATCGTCGTGCTGAACGACAAGCTGTTCGACGTGATGGGCGACGACGCCGAGATGGACAAGTGCTTCCAGTGCGCGGACGACGTGTTGAACAACGCGGTCGCAGGCATCGCTGAAATCATCAATGTCGATGGCCTCGTGAACGTCGACTTCGAAGACGTGAAGACGGTGATGGGCGAGCAGGGCAAGGCGATGATGGGCACGGCGACGGTCGCCGGCGTCGATCGCGCGCGCCTCGCGGCGGAACAGGCCGTGGCGAGCCCGCTGCTCGAAGGCGTCGATCTGTCGGGCGCGCGCGGCGTGCTGGTCAACATCACGTCGAGCCGTTCGCTGCGCCTGTCGGAAACGCGCGAAGTGATGAACACGATCAAGAGCTACGCGGCGGAAGATGCGACGGTGATCTTCGGTGCGGTGTACGACGACGCAATGGGCGATGCACTGCGCGTGACGGTCGTGGCAACGGGTCTGGGCCGTGCGGCGAAGAAGCAGCAATCGGCACCGATGACGCTGCTGCGCACGGGTACGGACAACCAGCCGGTCAGCGCGGTGTCGCACGGCTATGCACCGGCCCATCACGTCAGCACGGCAGACTACGGCGCGCTGGATACGCCGGCAGTGTGGCGCAATTCGCGCGAAACCGCGGCATCGCACGTGCAGGCGCTGCAGGAGAAGGGTGTCGACACGTACGACATCCCGGCTTTCCTGCGCAAGCAGGCTGACTGACGCAAACACAGGCGAAGCCGCGGCGAAACTGCCGCGGTATCGCCGGCGTGACGGATGCTACGGACCACGACAGGCCGCGTCGACTGCGACGCCGGGCCGGGAAACGTGCCCTCTCCGCACAAGCGGGGCGGGATGGGCCGTGCCGTCCGTGACACGCTGAAAAACCGTATCGCTATGAGGGACCAGCCATGATTCAAGTGGGCGACGCGCTGCCCGACGCGCAATTGTTCGAGTACATCGACGACGCGCGCGAAGGGTGCACGCTGGGGCCGAACGCCTGCAGCGTGCGCGACCAGGTTGCGGGAAAGCGGGTGGTGATCTTCGGATTGCCGGGCGCTTTCACGCCGACCTGCTCGGCACAGCATGTGCCGGGCTACGTCGAACACGCCGAGCAACTGCGCGCGGCGGGTATCGACGAGATCTGGTGCGTGTCCGTCAACGACGCATTCGTGATGGGCGCATGGGGACGTGATCTGCACACCGCGGGCAAGGTGCGCATGATGGCGGACGGCAGCGCGGCTTTCACTCATGCGCTGGGGCTGACGCAGGATTTGTCCGCGCGTGGCATGGGGATTCGTTCCCTGCGTTACGCGATGGTGATTGACGGCGGTGTGGTCAAGACGCTGGCCGTCGAGGCGCCGGGCAAATTCGAAGTGAGCGATGCGGCGAGTGTTCTCGCGACGTTGACGTCCTGATCGTGCGGTGTGCCGTTGCCTGCGGGCAACGCTGCTCACCGGCCTCAGGGCAGTTGTAACACGGGCTGATGACCGGAAACGCCTCCGTTCCGGGCATCGGCCCGTCCCGTATCGGCGCGGGTAAACTGTCGAAACAGATTGATACGCAGTTTCAAACTGCGTTGAATAGGGAATTACGCTATAATCTCCCCTATTGAATATAACTCCTGATTGATATCTTCAATCACGACGAAGAACATCATGCTGAAGCAGCGCACCATCAAATCCATCGTGAAGACCGTGGGTATCGGTGTCCACTCGGGCCGCAAGATCGAGCTGACGCTCCGTCCCGCCGCACCGGGCACGGGCATCGTGTTCTCCCGCGTCGACCTTCCCACGCCCGTCGACATTCCCGCCGCGGCAACGTCGATCGGCGATACGCGGCTCGCGTCGGTGCTGCAGAAGGATGGCGTGCGCGTGTCGACCGTCGAGCACCTGATGTCGGCGTGTGCGGGCCTCGGTATCGACAACCTCTATGTCGACGTGACGGCCGAGGAAATCCCGATTATGGACGGCAGCGCGGCGACCTTCGTGTTCCTGATCCAGTCCGCCGGGATCGAGGAGCAGAACGCGCCGAAGCGCTTCGTCAAGGTGAAGAAGACGGTCGAAATCCGCGATGGCGACAAGTTCGCGCGTCTCGATCCGTACTTCGGCTTCAAGCTGAAATTCTCGATCGACTTCCGTCACCCGGCCGTCGACAAGACCGGCCAGGAGCTCGAGGTCGATTTCGCGAATACGTCGTATGTGCGCGAGATCGCGCGCGCGCGCACGTTCGGCTTCGCGCATGAGGCCGAGATGTTGCGCGAGATGGGCCTCGCCCGCGGCGGCAGCATGGAAAATGCGATCGTGCTCGACGAGTACCGCATCCTGAACAACGACGGGCTTCGCTACGACGACGAGTTCGTGAAGCACAAGATGCTCGACGCGATCGGCGACCTGTACGTGATCGGCCATCCGCTGCTGGCGTCGTACACGGCGTACAAATCGGGCCACGGGCTGAACAACGCGCTGCTGCGCGAACTGCTCGCGAACGAAGATGCGTACGAGATCGTCACGTTCGACGATCCGCAAGCCGCGCCGAAGGGCTTCGCGTTCGACGCGCAGACGGCCTTCGCCTGACCTGCGTCCGGCGCAAGCAATAAAAAAGCAGCCTTCGGGCTGCTTTTTTATTGGCCGGGGCGATGCCGGCGGCGCATGCCGTCAGCGCGGCTTCGCCCCATGCCGGGCCGCCATCCGCGCGAGCGCGACCTGCAGCGGCGACGGTTCGAGATGGTTGGCCAGATCGCGCAACGCGGCCGCGCCGACCGACGTCATCCGCGCCTGCTTCACGTGTGGCGGCTCCGGTGCATCCTTCGGGCGCACGCGCACGCGCAGCGTCGAGACCGGCCAGCCGCGCTTTTGCAGATCGCCGAGCAGCCGCGGCTCGACTTGTCGCAGCCGCGCGGCCAGCGCATTGTGTGCTGCAAAGAGGGTCAGGGTGCCGTCCTTCACGAAGCCGGGTTCGACGTGGTTCGCCAGGTAGTCGGGCAGGAGCGCGGCAAGATCGCGCTGCAGCGACGCGATTTGCTCGACGCCGGCACGCAGCGCCGCGAACGCGTCGGTGCGGCCGAGCACTTCGGACACGGGTTGCGGGCGATATGCGGCGAGCGGGCCGAAACGCTTGGAAAATCGGTTCATCGAGACATTCTTCGGGCGCGCACGCGCGCGGACGTTGACGCCGATTGTACCCGCGCGGGCCCGTGCACGGGCGGCTTTCGCCCCGTCGGCCCGGCCGTCGGCGTGCAGTGCCCGTCCGGCCGAGACACGGGCGCACGCGTTCGCGCGTGCTAAAATTCACCGTTTGAGTCCACTAATTCGCTAAGCCGCCGAGGCTCGGGCGTCGGGGCGCGCAACACGCGCCGGGCGCCGGTGCTGCGACGCAGGATCCGATCCGATGACAACCGGTTTTCTCCAGAAAATTTTTGGCAGCCGCAACCAGCGGCTCGTCAAGCAATACCAAAAGACCGTCACGACGATCAATGCGCTCGAAACGCAGATCGAGAAGCTGACGGACGACCAGTTGCGCGGCAAGACGGACGAATTCCGCCAGCGGGTCGCGGCGGGCGAGTCGCTCGACAAGCTGCTGCCCGAGGCGTTCGCGGTCTGTCGCGAGGCCAGCCGTCGCGTGCTGAAGATGCGGCACTTCGACGTGCAGATGATCGGCGGCATGGTGCTCCACTACGGCAAGATTGCGGAAATGCGCACCGGCGAGGGCAAGACGCTCGTCGCGACGCTGCCCGTGTACCTGAACGCGCTGGCCGGCCGCGGCGTGCACGTGGTGACCGTCAACGATTACCTCGCGCAGCGCGACGCCGAATGGATGGCGCGCCTCTACAACTTCCTCGGTCTGTCGGTCGGCATCAACCTGTCCGGCATGGAGCACGACCAGAAGCAGCAGGCTTACGCGGCGGACATCACGTACGGCACGAACAACGAGTTCGGCTTCGACTACCTGCGCGACAACATGGTCTATGAGACCGACGCGCGTGTGCAGCGGGCCCTGAACTTCGCGGTCGTCGACGAAGTGGACTCGATCCTGATCGACGAAGCGCGTACGCCGCTGATCATTTCGGGCCAGGCCGAGGATCACACCGAGCTGTACGTGCGGATGAACGCGCTGCCGCCGCTGCTCGAGCGCCAGATCGGCGAAGAGAAGGCCGACGGCACGGGTGTCGAGAAGCCGGGCGACTACACGCTCGACGAGAAGGCCCGCCAGGTGTTCCTGACGGAATCGGGCCACGAGAAGGCCGAGCGCCTGCTCGCCGAATGGGGCCTGATCGGCGAGGGCGAGAGCCTGTACGCGCCGCAGAACATCACGCTGATGCACCACGTGTACGCGGCGCTGCGCGGCCACACGCTGTTCCACAAGGATCAGCACTACGTCGTGCAGAACGGTGAAGTGGTCATCGTCGACGAATTCACGGGCCGCCTGATGGCAGGCCGCCGCTGGTCCGACGGCCTGCACCAGGCGGTCGAGGCGAAGGAACATGTGAAGATCCAGAGCGAGAACCAGACGCTCGCATCGATCACGTTCCAGAACTACTTCCGGATGTACGCGAAGCTGGCCGGCATGACCGGTACCGCGGACACCGAAGCGTACGAATTCAACGAGATCTACGGCCTCGAGACGGTCGTGATCCCGACCAACCGCCCGCCGAAGCGGATCGACAAGCAGGACCAGATCTACAAGACGGCCAAGGAGCGCTACGACGCGGTGATCCGCGATATCCGCGACTGCTACGAGCGCGGTCAGCCGGTGCTGGTCGGCACGACGTCGATCGAGAACTCCGAACTGCTGTCGCACCTGCTGAAGCAGGCCGGGCTGCCGCACGAGGTGCTGAACGCGAAGCAGCACGAGCGTGAAGCCGCGATCGTCGCGGAAGCCGGCCGTCCGAAGCGCGTCACGATCGCGACCAACATGGCCGGCCGCGGTACCGACATCGTGCTCGGCGGCAATGCCGAGAAGCAGGCCGCGTTCATCGAGGCCGACGAAGCGATTCCGGCCGACGAAAAGGCACGCCGTATCAAGCAGCTGCACGACGAGTGGGAAACGCTGCACGAGCAGGTGAAGGCCGCGGGCGGCCTGCACATCATCGGCACCGAGCGCCACGAATCGCGCCGGATCGACAACCAGCTGCGCGGCCGTGCGGGCCGCCAGGGCGATCCGGGTTCGTCGCGCTTCTACCTGTCGCTCGACGATCCGCTGCTGCGCATCTTCGCGGGTGACCGCGTGCGTTCGATCATGGATCGCCTGAAGATGCCGGAAGGCGAGGCGATCGAGGCCGGGATCGTCACGCGCTCGATCGAGTCCGCGCAGCGCAAGGTCGAAGCGCGCAACTTCGACATTCGCAAGCAGCTGCTCGAATACGACGACGTGTCGAACGACCAGCGCAAGGTCATCTACCAGCAGCGCAACGAGCTGCTCGAAGCGCACGACATCACCGAGACGATCTCCGCGATGCGTCACGGCGTGATCACCGAAGTCGTCCGCCAGTTCGTGCCGGAAGGCAGCATCGAAGAGCAGTGGGACGTGCCCGAGCTCGAGGAAGCGCTGCGCAACGACTGGCAGCTCGACCTCGCGATTCAGGAAATGGTGAACGAGTCGTCGTCGATCACGGCCGAGGAAATTCTCGACGCCGTGACGACGGCCGCCGACGAGCAGTACGAGAGCAAGGTTGCGATGGTCGGCCGCGAATCGTTCAGCGCGTTCGAACGCTCGGTGATGCTGCAAACGGTCGACCGCCTGTGGCGCGAACACCTCGCAGCGCTCGACCACCTGCGCCAGGGCATCCACCTGCGCGGCTATGCGCAGAAGAATCCGAAGCAGGAATACAAGCGCGAAGCGTTCGAACTGTTTGCCGCGATGCTCGAGGCGATCAAGCAGGAAGTCACGCGCGTCGTGATGAACGTGCAGATCCAGTCGCCGGAGCAGCTCGAGCAAGCCGCCGAGCAGATCGAGGAGCGCGGCGGTCATCTCGAGAACGTCGAGTACCAGCACGCCGATTACGCGGAAGCCGGTGCGCCGGTGGCGAACGTCGCGGCTGCCGCGGCGGCCACGGCGACGGCCGACATGGTCGGCAGCGCGATGACGCACAGCGGCCCCGGCGGCGAAATGCCGAAGGTCGGCCGCAACGACCCGTGCCCGTGCGGCAGCGGCAAGAAGTACAAGCAATGTCACGGGAAGCTGTCATGATCGACGGCGGCGCGCATCACGCGTGCCGCTTCGTTCGCAGCTTCGAGTGAGTGATATGAGTTGCGGCGGCCCGCGCGTGCGGCCGCCGGTTCTTCCAATCGATGCCGGCGCATGCCGGCATTTTCCATCCGGCAGGTGTGCCCCATGGCTGTCAATTTTCCGTCGATCGATCCCGCCCAACTGCATCCCGTCGCCGGCGTCACGCTCGGCTGGGCGGAAGCGAACATCCGCAAGCCGAATCGCAAGGACGTGCTGGTCATCTCCGTCGACGAAGGCGCGACGGTCGCGGGCGTGTTCACCGAAAACCGTTTCTGCGCGGCGCCGGTCACCGTTTGCCGCGAGCATCTGGCGAAGGTGCGCGCGGGCGGCGCGGGCATTCGCGCGCTCGTCGTGAATACGGGCAATGCGAACGCCGGCACCGGCGAGCCGGGCCTCGTGAACGCGCGCGAAACCTGCACGGAACTTGCGCGCCTCGCGGGCATCGAGCCGGCGCAGGTGCTGCCGTTCTCGACCGGCGTGATCCTCGAGCCGCTGCCGATCGACCGCCTGAAGGCCGGGCTGCCGGCCGCGCTCGCGAACCGGAAGGCCGCGAACTGGTTCGACGCCGCGCAGGCGATCATGACGACCGACACGCTGCCGAAGGCCACGTCGCGCCAGGTGGCGATCGACGGTCACACGGTCACGCTGACGGGCATCAGCAAGGGCGCGGGCATGATCAAGCCGAACATGGCGACGATGCTCGGTTTCCTCGCGTTCGACGCGAACGTCGCGCAGCCGGTGCTCGACACGCTCGTGAAGGAAGTCGCTGATCGCTCGTTCAACTGCATCACGATCGACGGCGACACGTCGACGAACGACTCGTTCATCCTGATCGCATCGGGCAAGAGCACGCTGCCGGCCATCACGTCGACCGATTCGCCGGCCTATGTGGCGCTGCGCGATGCGGTGACTGAGGTCGCGCAGGTGCTGTCGCAACTGATCGTGCGCGACGGCGAAGGCGCGACGAAATTCATGACGGTGCAGGTCGAGGGTGGCAAGAACGTCGCCGAATGCCGCCAGATCGCCTACGCGATCGGCCATTCGCCGCTCGTGAAGACGGCCTTCTACGCATCCGACCCCAACCTTGGCCGGATTCTCGCGGCGATCGGTTACGCGGGCGTCGCGGATCTCGACGTCGGCAAGATCGACCTCTATCTCGACGATGTGCTCGTCGCGAAGGCGGGCGGCCGCAACCCGGCTTACCAGGAAGAGGACGGCCAGCGCGTGATGAAGCAGAGCGAAATCACGATTCGCGTGCTGCTTGGCCGAGGCGACGCGCAGGCCACTATCTGGACGTGCGACCTGTCGCACGACTACGTGAGCATCAACGCGGATTACCGCTCCTGATCGGGAGTGGCCGAACGACATGGATAAACTTGAACAGTTTCTGACGCGCGCGGAAGCGCTGCTCGGCCGTCTCGAAGGGATGCTGCCGCCCGCGCCGGCAGCGATCGACTGGAATGCCGCACATGCGTTCCGCTGGCGCAAGCGCCAGGGGCGCGGCTATCTGCAGCCGGTGCCGGCTGTGTCGTCGATCACGCTCGACGACCTGCACAACATCGATCGCCAGAAAGGGCTGATCGAACAGAACACGCGGCAGTTCGTACAGCAGAAGCCGGCCAACAACGTGCTGCTGACCGGCGCGCGCGGTACCGGCAAGTCGTCGCTGATCAAGGCGTGCCTGAACGCGCATGCGAAGGACGGGCTGCGTCTGATCGAAGTCGACAAGGACGACCTGCACGATCTCGGCGACATCGTCGACCTGATCTCGCAGCGCCCCGAGCGCTTCATCGTGTTCTGCGACGACCTGTCGTTCGAGGAAGGCGAGTCGGGCTACAAGGCGCTGAAGGTCGCGCTCGACGGCTCGATCGCCGCGCAGTCGGACAACGTGCTGATCTACGCGACGTCGAACCGCCGCCATCTGCTGCCCGAGTACATGAGCGACAACGAGACGTACAAGCATCTCCCGGATGGCGAGATTCACCCCGGCGAAGTCGTCGAGGAGAAGATCTCGCTGTCGGAGCGTTTCGGTCTGTGGGTCAGCTTCTATCCGTTCAAGCAGGACGACTACCTCGACATCGTCGGGCACTGGCTGCGTCATTTCGGCTGCCCGGATGCGGAGATCGAGTCCGCACGCGGCGACGCGCTCGTGTGGGCGCTCGAGCGCGGCTCGCGGTCGGGGCGCGTCGCGTGGCAGTTTGCGCGTGACTGGTCGGGACGCAAGGAGCAGGCATGAGCGCGGAAGTTGCACAAGGCGCCGTACGCGCGCCCGATGGCCGGAAGGTGACGGAAGTCGCGGTTGGCGTGATGGTGCAGCCGGATGGCAGCTATCTGCTCGCGCAGCGCCTGCAAGGCAAGCCGTACGAAGGCTACTGGGAATTTCCAGGCGGCAAGCTGGAGGCCGGCGAAAGCGTCGAGGACGCGCTTGCGCGCGAACTGCACGAGGAACTCGGCATCGAAGTCACGGCCAGCCAGCGCTGGCACACGCTCGAGCACGATTATCCGCATGCCTATGTGCGGCTTTATTTCTGCAAGGTGACGGGCTGGACCGGCGAGCCGCACAGCAAGGAAGGGCAGGCATTCGTGTGGCAGCAACTGCCGGTCGAGGTCGCGCCATTGCTGCCGGCAGCGCTGCCGGTGCTCGAACTGCTCGAGAAGGAAGCCGCGTCGAACTGACGCCACGATGGCCTGCCGGAAAGGCGGGCCATATCACTAGCAGGCGGTGCGCCGCTCAGCTGTCGCGGCGGCCGTCCGTGCCGTCTTCTTCCGACGAGGGGCCCTCGTCGGAGGATCCACCGATCCGGTACTTTTCGGCGGCCCAGGCGCCGAGGTCGAGCTGCTTGCAGCGGGCCGAGCAGAACGGACGGAACTGATTTTCGGGCGTCCAGCGCACTTCAGCGCTGCACGACGGGCATTTCACAACGGTAGTCATACGAAAGCGATCCGGCACGCGGCCGTTACAGATTGCACAGTGTCAGATGGAATGGCACGTCGATGTCCACCGCGCGCGGCCGCACATCGCCGTCCTGCATGGTGAACCGTACCCACAGCATGTATTTGTTGGCGCTCGCTTCGGGAATCACGCGCAGCTCCGGCGGCACGCGCACCTGCATCAACTGGTAGGTGCGACCGGACAGCATCTGCTGGTAGCTGCCCTGCATCGCCATGACCTTCGATGCCTGACCCGATTCGCGCGCGAGCCGCAGCACGATCGTCACGGCGTCGCGCAGCGGCAGCATCGGCAGGATCCATTTCGTGATGTCCTGGCGCCGCTGCTCGGCGGGCCACTGCTGCCATGCGTAGTACGACGGCAGGTCGAACTTGCACGTGCCGCCGGGAATCACCGCACGGCTGCGGATGCTGGCGAGCCACTCGTTGTCGACGAGGTGCTGCCCGGTCTTGCCCTGCATCTGCGCGAGATTCGCGAGCGTCTGCTCGATTTCACCGAGCACGGCTTCGAGCGCGTTCTGCTCGATGCCCGGATTGCCGCGAAAGGGGGCGAGCGTCTGGCGCTGACGTTCGAGCTCCTTCATCAGATCCGATTTCAGGTCCGCGCGGCCCGTTACCTCGGCGATTTCGAACAGCGTCGTCAGCGCGACGTGGTGTTCACGCGGGTCCTCCTGAGCCAAAAAGAACGCGAAGCGCTCGAAGAGATCTTCGAGGCGCAACAGCGTGCGAATTCGCTCGTTGAACGGATACTCGTAAAGAATCAAGCGCGCTCGCCTCTTGGGTAGGGATTGAAACAATGCAGGACATTCTAATGCCCACTCTCTACCCTAGCAACGCGCCAATTTCGTACACCATCACGATTACGCGCGCGACTCAGCGCGCGGCGGCCGCAAACCCGAGATAGCGTTGGTGCAGTGCATCGACCTGCGCGGCGAGCGCATCGGCCGTCGCCGCGTCGTTGACGATGACATCGTCGGCTGCCGCGAGACGGGCCTCGCGCGTCGCCTGCCGCGCGATGATCGCTTCGACCTGCTCGCGCGTGAAGCCGTTGCGCCGCATCACGCGTGCGATCTGCGTTTCGACCGGGCAGTCGACGACGAGCACGCGATCGCTGCGCGCCTTCCAATTGCCGGATTCGACGAGCAGCGGCACCACGAACATCACGTACGAGCCCTGCGCTTCGCGTGCCTCGCGATCGGTCTCCGCCCGGATCAGCGGGTGCGTGATCGCTTCGAGGCGCCGGCGTGCGGCGTCGTCGCTGAAGATCAGTGCGCGCATCTGCGCGCGGTCGAGCGAGCCGTCGGCGGCAACGAAACCGCGGCCGAATGCCTGTTCGATCGCGGGCATCGCGAGGCCGCCCGGCGCGGTGATGCGATGGGCGATCAGGTCGGTATCGACCAGCGACGCGCCTCGGGCGGCGAACAGGTCGGCGACGGTCGTCTTGCCGCTGCCGATGCCGCCGGTGAGTCCAATTGAGAACATGTCAGCCTCCGAGCGCCGCATAGAAAGGGGTGCCGAAAAACAGCGTCGCGACGCCGCCTGCCGCGAGGAACGGGCCGAACGGAATCGGCTCCTCGAAGCGCATGCGGCCGCGCCAGGTCGCGATGAGCCCGACGATCGCTCCCGTCACCGCGGCGAACAGCACGACCTGCGGCAGGGCGGCCCAGCCCATCCATGCGCCGAGCGCGGCGAGTAGCTTCAAGTCGCCGAAACCGATGCCCTCGATGCCGCGCAGCCATTTGAACAGCCAGTAGATCGACCACAGGAACAGGTAGCCGGCCATCGCCCCGATCACGGCTGAGCGCAGCGACGTGAACGTGCCGCCGAGGTTCAGCACGAGCCCCGCCCAGAGGAGCGGCAGCGTCATCGAGTCGGGCAGGTAGCCGGTCCGGATATCGATCGCGCTCATCGCGAGCAGCGCGGCGCACAGCGCGAATGCGGCAAGTGCGGCGACGGTCGGGCCGAATGTCGCGAGCGAGCCGGCGGCGAGCAGCGCGCATGCGAGCTCGACGAGCGGATAACGGATGCCGATCGCGTGGCCGCAGCGCCGGCAGCGCCCGCGCAGTATCAGGTAGCTGACGAGCGGGATGTTTTCCCATGCGCGCAGCACGTGGCCGCAATGCGGGCAGGCGCTGCGCGGGCGCCACAGATCGTAGCGCGGCGGGTAGCCGTCGTCGGGGGCGGCGCTCGCGTTGCCGGTCGCTTCATCGATCTCGGCCTGCCACGCGCGCTGCATCATCACGGGCAGCCGATGCACGACCACGTTCAGGAAGCTGCCGACGCACAGGCCGATGACGACTGCGAACGCATACTGCATCGCGGGCGGCAGCATCGCCAGCGCGAGCAGCGTGCTCTCGGGCGAATCGGTAATGGCGTACAGGGGCGCTGGCGTCATGAGGCTCTAGGTTCGGACTAAAAGGCGACAGAATCGGTTGCGATGCTACACCACGTTGCCGAGCTGAAGGATGGGCAGGTACATCGCGATCACGAGGCCGCCGACGAGTGCGCCCAGTACGATCACGATCAGCGGTTCGCCGAGCGCGGCGAGTGCTTCGAGACGCGCGTCCAGCTGGTGCTCGCACAGCGCGGCGATGTCGGCGAGCATGGTGTCGAGTGCCCCGGTCTCCTCGGCGACGGCGATCGGCTGCACGACGTCGTCCGGAAAGCAGCCGGCCGACTGCATCGCGTCGGCGAGGCGCGCGCCGCGCAGCACGTGGGCTGCGATGTGCGCGGTGGCGTGTTCGAACACAGGATGGCCGGCCGTGCGCTCGAGCGTGGCGAAGGCGTCGGCGAGCGGCACGCCGGCGCCGAGCAGCGTCGCAAGCGAGCGGCACCAGCGTGCGGCCGCGAACCGGCTCATCGCGCTCCCTGCGAGCGGGACGTGCAGCAGGCGCCGCGCGACCGCGTGGCGCAGCGGTGCCGATCGCCGCAGCGCGTGATGTGCGGCCAGCCCGATTGTCGCCGCACCGGCAACCAGCACACCGCCCCATGCCGACAGCGCCGAGGACAGCGCGAGCAGCGCCCGGGTCGGGGCCGGCAGTGCGGCGCCAAAGCCGTCGAAGATCTGGCGGAACGTCGGTACCACCCACACCATCAGCGCGGCCGAGATCGCGAGCCCGAACAGGATGACGGCCGCCGGATAGGCGAGCGCGGCCCGCAGCTTGCGCCACTGCGCGTCGGCGCGCTCGCGGTGCTCCGCGACCCGTGTCAGCACGACGCCGAGCGAGCCGGACGCTTCGCCGACCTCGATCAGCTGGCGATACAGCGTGCCGAACTGCGCTGGATAGCGTGCGAGTGCATCGGCGAAGCGACGGCCGCCGACGATCTCGCGGGCGAGACCCGCGGCGATGCGCGGCAGGCCGTCGCATGGCCGCGTACGCGCGAGCATCTCAAGCGACGGCGCGAGCGGCAACCCGGCCTGCAGCAGGCTCGCGAGCTGGCGCGTGAAGCGCGTGATGTCCCGCGCGCTGGCCGTTGGCGGCCGAGCGGGACCGCGGACGTCGAGCGACAGCACGGCGATGCCGTCTCGTGCGAGCGCGGCGCGTGCACTTGCAGCGTCGAACGCGATGACGATCCCGCTGCGCGGCGTGCCGTCGCGGCGGCGGCCGCGCCACGCGAAGCGGGTTTCGCGCGGCGGTGTGCGTATGCTCATGCCGCTGGTGTCGCAGCGATGGCTTCCGCAATGCTCGTCGTGCCGTCCCGGACGCGCGCGAACGCCGCATCGCGCAGACTGCGCACGCCTTCGGCCGCCGCGCACCGCGCGAGTTCGCCGACGCTCGACCGGGCGACGATGCGTTCCGCCAGCCCGGGCGATACCGGCATCGTCTGATGCAGGCCGACACGGCCGCGATAGCCGATGCCGTGACAGGCCGAACATCCGCGCGCGACGAACGGCCGCCATCCTGCGGCGAGCGCAGCCGGGTCGCAGCCCGCTTCGTGCAATACGGGCACCGGTGCATCCGAGTGCATGCGGCAGGCGGTGCACAGCCGCCGGACGAGGCGCTGCGCGGTGACGAGGTGCAGCGCGGCCGCGAGGTTGTACGGTGCGACGCCGATGTCGAGCAGCCGCGCGACGGCGGCCGGTGCATCGTTCGTGTGTAGCGTCGACAGCACGAGATGGCCGGTCTGCGCTGCCTTGATCGCGACGTCGGCCGTCTCTGCATCGCGAATCTCGCCGACCATGATGATGTCCGGATCCTGCCGCAGCAGCGCGCGCAGTGCAGTCGCGAACGTGAGCCCCGCTTTTTCGGCGACACCGACCTGGCTGATGCCGTCGAGCTGGATCTCGGCGGGATCCTCCACCGTGCAGACATTGTGCGCGTCGCGATCGAGCATCTGCAGTGCGCAGTAGAGCGACAGCGTCTTGCCGCTGCCGGTCGGGCCCGTGACGAGCACGAGGCCATGCGGTGCGCGTATCGCGGCCTCCATCGCGGCCGCCTGTTGCGCGTCGAAGCCGAGGCGGGCGAGCGTGAGGTCGGTCGGCAGGGTTTCGAGGCGCCGCAGCACGAGCTTTTCGCCGAACAACGTCGGCAGCGAACTGACCCGGTAGTCACCGCGCGTGCCGCCGTCGATCGCGATGCGCAGCCTGCCATCCTGCGGGAGCCGCCGCTCGGCGATGTCCATGCGCGCGAGCACCTTGATCCGTGTGACGAGCGCGTCGCGCAGATGAAGGGGCGGCCGCGCATGTTCGTGCAGCACGCCGTCGATGCGCAGGCGGATGCGCCAGCCCGCTTCGAACGGTTCGACGTGGATGTCGGACGCGTCGCGCACGCGTGCTGCGTGAAGAGTGTCCGTCAGCAGCCGCACAGCGGGCGCATCGTCGAGCTGGGCCGCGTCGAGCGCGCGCGGTGCGGTGGCGGGCGACGCATCGGAGTGAGCGGGCGGCGGCTGCGTGCGCAACGGCGCCCCGGGAGGAATGAATTGCATGTGAGCCGGCACGCTGGCCGCCAGTTGACCGTGACCAGCAGATGGTCGCGCGTCGCGGGCGGCGCCGGCAGTCGGCCGTTCGGCTAGCGCGCGGTGGCGCGTGCGACTCGCGAGCCGCGCGGCTTGAAGAGCTTGACGGTGCGCACGGCCTGATCGTCGCTGCGCATCACCTCGAGCATCACGTCACCGATTTTCAGGCACACGTCGTCTTCCGGAATTTCCTCGAGGATTTCGAGAACCAGTCCGTTCAGCGTCTTCGGCCCGTCGGTCGGCAGCTTCAGGTGCAGCCAGCGATTCAGCTCGCGCAGCGGCATGCTCGCCGAGACGATGCATTCGCCGTTCTCGTCCCAGCCGCCCGCGCGTTCGCTGCGCGGCATCGATGTCGTGAACTCGCCGATCAGCTCCTCGATGATGTCTTCGGGCGTGACGAGCCCTTCGAGCTCGCCGTATTCGTTGACGACGAGCGCGGTCCGCTGCCGTGTTTCCTGGAAAAACTGGAGCTGCTGAACCACCGGCGTGCCCGACGGCACGTAGTACGGTTCGGCGAGCAGCGTGCGCAGCGTCTCGCGGTCGAATTCCTGGTTGTGCAGCGCGGTCAGCGTCTTGCGTACGTGCAGCACGCCGAGCACCTTGTCGATGTCGCCTTCGTAGACGACAAGCCGGTTGTGATAGCAGGTTTCGAGCTGGTGCAGGACGTCGTCGAGCGGCGCGTAGAAGTTGAGCGACTCGATCTGGCGGCGCGGCACCATCACGTCGTCGACCGTGATGTTCTCGAGGTCGAACAGGTTGAGCAGGATGCTGCGGTGCTTGGTCGGCATGAAACTGCTGGACTCGAGCACGATGGCCCGCAGCTCATCAGCCGACATTCGCTGGTCGCGACCCTTCTTCGTGTTGATACGCAGCACCCACAGCACGCCGTTCGCGAGCGCGTTGACGAACCAGACGAGCGGCTTGAACACGCGCATCAGCGGCGCGATCACGAGGCTCGCGGGCAGCGCGATGCGTTCGGGGAAGGTCGCGCCGACGATCTTCGGCGCGATTTCGGCGAACACGATGATCAGGAACGCGACAAGGCCGGTCGCGATCGACAGCGCGAGATTGTTGCGGCCGAACGTATGCAGCGCGAGCGAAGTCGTCAGGACCGGGATGATCGTGTTGAACAGGTTGTTGCCGATCAGGATCACGCTGAGCAGCAGGTCAGTGCGCGTCAGCAGCCCCTGCGTCGTTTTCGCGCCGAGTGCGCCCTGGCCGGCGAGATGCTTCAGCCGATGGCGGTTGAGCGCCATCATCGCGGTCTCGGAAATGGAAAAGAAGCTGGAACAGAGGAGAAGCAGGAAGACGGCGCCGATTTGCGCCCATAGGGGAATTTGGTCCACGCGTTGGAAGGGGCAGTGAAGGACAGGGATGGAGGGAATATAGCAGAGGCCGGCGACCGTGATGTGTCGTGCGCGACATGAGGGGCCCACGGCGGACGGACGAAAAAAAACCGTGCACATGGTGCACGGTTTTTTCAAAATCTGGTCGGGGTGAGAGGATTCGAACCTCCGGCCTCTACGTCCCGAACGTAGCGCTCTACCAGGCTAAGCTACACCCCGATTTATACTCTTCCGATTTCGCAGTCTTCTTCAAGACCGCTGCGTCGTCAAGCAAGAACGTAACTATAACGACGTTTCTTCAAGAAGGGAAGCCCTTGGAGAAAAAATTTTTCGAGACAGGTGATTTTCCCGTGTCGAACGTGCGTCGCAGCCGTGGCGGCGACGCACGACATGCAATCAGGACTGCCGCGACGTCGAGTAAGAGCACAACGCGAGCAGGCTCTCCTTGTAGATTGAATCGGGGAACGCGGCGATTGCCGCCGCTGCCGCCTGCGCTTCCTGGCGTGCGCATTCGAGCGTGTGATCCAGTGCGCCCGAGCGTGTGATCGCTTCGAAAATCGTGTCGAAGCGATCGGTGCCGCCCTGTTCGATTGCCTCGCGTGCCAGCGCTGCCTGTTCGGGCGTGCCGCGTTCGATCAGATAGATGAGCGGCAGCGTCGGCTTGCCTTCGCGGAGGTCGTCGCCGGCATTCTTGCCCATTGCCTCCACGGTGCCCGCGTAGTCGAGCCAGTCGTCCATGATCTGGAATGCGGTGCCGATCCGGCGGCCGTATTCGGCGGCCGCGGCCTCGGTCGGGGCATCGGCGCCCGCGAGCACTGCGCCCAGGCGTGCCGACGCCTCGAACAGTTTCGCCGTCTTGTAGCGGATCACCTGCATATAGCGCGTTTCGTCGACGTCCGCGTCGTGCATGTTGAGGAGCTGCAGCACCTCGCCTTCGGAAATGATCGTCGTCGCTTCGGACAGGATCTCCATCACGCGCATCTTGCCGACGCCGACCATCATCTCGAACGAGCGCGAATAGAGGTAATCGCCTACCAGCACGCTCGCCGCGTTGCCGAACAGCGCATTGGCGGTCTGGCGGCCGCGGCGCAGCTCGGATTCGTCGACGACGTCGTCATGCAGCAGCGTGGCCGTGTGGATGAACTCGACGACGGCGGCCAGCACGTGCCGCTGGTGCGACGTCTCGCCGAGTGCGCCGGCGACGAGCAGCAGCAACGCCGGACGCAGCCGCTTGCCGCCCGCGCCGATGATGTACTCGGCGATCTGGTTGATCAACAGCACGTCGGACGCGAGGCTTTGCCGGATAACGCGATTCACCTGCTCCATGTCACTCGTGATCGGAGCGAGCAGGTGGGCGGCGCTGAGGGTGGGGGAGGCGGTGGACGACGACATGATGATGGAATTGGGTGATGCGCCGGATTATAAGTCGAATCCAAGATATCCCGGTCTGTCACACGTGCCGCGGCCGCGAATTTGGCCGTTCGGCAGAGGCCCGCGCGCGGCAATCGTCGATCGGTTTTGACTTCGGTGCTAACCCCATGTATAATCACGTGTTTTCCGCGCGTGGTGTGCGGAAAATTTGGATCCAGAGTGAGGTTCTCAATGTACGCGGTCATAAAAACCGGCGGCAAGCAGTACAAGGTTGCCGTTGGCGAAAAACTCAAAGTAGAACAGATACCGGCTGACATTGACGCTGAAATCACGCTCGACCAGGTTCTCGCAGTGGGCGAAGGCGAATCGATTAAGTTCGGTACGCCGCTGGTCAGTGGGGCTTCCGTCAAGGCCACCGTTGTGTCGCACGGTCGTCATGCCAAGGTCACCATCTTCAAGATGCGTCGCCGGAAGCACTACCAAAAGCACGGCGGCCACCGCCAGAACTACACTGAGCTGCGCATCGACGCGATCAACGCGTAAGCGCCTCGGTAAAGGAGCAATCAGATGGCACACAAAAAGGCAGGCGGCTCTTCCCGGAACGGCCGCGACTCCGAGTCGAAACGTCTCGGCGTGAAAGTGTACGGCGGTCAGGCAATCAATGCCGGCGGCATCATCGTGCGTCAGCGCGGTACGCGCATGCACGCAGGCGAGAACGTCGGCATGGGCAAGGATCACACCCTGTTCGCGCTGGTCGACGGTCACGTCAAGTTCGCGACGAAGGGCGCGGACAAGAAGCATCTGGTCATCGTTGTCCCGGCGGCTGCCTAAGTTCAGGCACCCAAGGGCTTCGTAGCCGAAAGGCCCCGCAGTCTACGCGGGGCCTTTTTTATTTGGTCGCCGGGCGCATGTGCGCCCCGGCGACCGTTGCGCGACCGGCGTACGATCGGCCGAACGGCAGATTGTTCAAGCGCGCCGGCGCGCGGCACAATAGCGGAAATACTGGGCGGAGTGACGAATGAAGTTCATTGACGAAGCACGAATCGAAGTTATCGCCGGTGACGGAGGCGATGGCAGTGCGTCGATGCGCCGCGAGAAATTCGTCCCGTTCGGCGGGCCGGACGGCGGCGATGGCGGCCGGGGCGGTAGCGTGTACGCGATCGCCGACCGCAACATCAACACGCTGATCGACTACCGTTACGCGAAAAAGCATCTGGCGCGCAACGGCGAAAACGGGCGCGGCTCGGATTGCTACGGCAAGGGCGGCGACGACGTCACGCTGCGCATGCCGGTCGGTACGATCATCAGCGACATGGATACCGGCGAGTTGATCGCCGACCTGACCGAGCACGACCAGCAGGTGATGCTTGCGCAGGGCGGCTCCGGCGGGCTCGGCAACCTGCATTTCAAGTCGAGCACGAACCGTGCGCCGCGCCAGAAGACGGACGGCAAGCCCGGTGAGCGTCGCATGCTGAGGCTCGAGCTGAAGGTGCTGGCGGATGTCGGCCTGCTCGGCATGCCGAACGCAGGCAAGTCGACGTTCATTTCGTCGGTGTCGAATGCGAGGCCGAAGATCGCCGACTACCCGTTCACGACGCTTGCGCCGAATCTCGGCGTGGTGCGCGTCGGCCCGAGCAAGAGCTTCGTGATCGCCGACATCCCCGGGCTGATCGAGGGCGCGGCCGAAGGCGCGGGCCTCGGCCATCAGTTCCTGCGCCACCTGCAGCGCACTGGCGTGCTGCTGCATCTCGTCGATCTCGCGCCGTTCGACGAAAGCGTCGATCCGGTTGCGGAAGCGACGGCGATCGTCGGCGAACTGCGCAAGTACGACGAGGCACTCTACGAGAAGCCGCGCTGGCTCGTGCTCAACAAACTCGACATGGTGCCGGAAGACGAGCGCAAGGCGCGCGTCGCGGATTTCATCGAGCGCTTCGAGTGGAATGGCCCCGTGTTCGAGATCTCGGCACTGACGGGCCAGGGCTGTGAAGCGCTGTGCTACGCGATCTACGACTACCTCTCCGAACATTCGGATGCGCATCGCGCGGCGGAGGCGGAAGATCTCGCGGCGGACGTGCGTTTCCGCGACGCACCGCCTGCCAAGGGCGACGCGGCGCCGGGCGACGACGCCTGAGTTGTTCCGGAACGCGCCGGGCGTGCTGCCCGGCGTCCGCGTTCAATCGCGTCCGGCCGGGCAGGCATCAGATACAGGAGACAGTGCAGGATGCGTTCGATCATCGCGGATTCGAAGCGATTGGTGGTGAAGGTGGGCTCTAGCCTCGTGACCAACGACGGCAAGGGGCTCGATCATGCTGCAATCGGCCGCTGGGCGGCTCAGATCGCCGCGCTGCGCGCCCAGGGCAAGGAAGTCGTGCTCGTCAGCTCGGGCGCGATTGCCGAAGGGATGCAGCGGCTCGGCTGGAGCAAGCGGCCGCGCGAAATCGACGAGCTGCAGGCCGCTGCCGCTGTCGGCCAGATGGGGCTCGCGCAGGTCTACGAGAGCCGCTTCACCGAGCACGACATCCGCACTGCGCAGATCCTGCTGACGCATGCCGACCTGGCGGACCGCGAGCGCTACCTGAATGCGCGATCGACGCTTCTGACGCTGTTGCGGCTTGGCGTCGTGCCGATCATCAACGAGAACGACACGGTCGTTACCGACGAAATCAAGTTCGGCGACAACGACACGCTCGGCGCGCTCGTTGCAAACCTGATCGAAGGCGATGCGCTGATCATCCTGACCGACCAGTCGGGCCTGTTCACGGCCGATCCGCGCAAGGACCCGAACGCGACGCTCGTTGCGGAAGCCAATGCGGGCGCGCCGGAACTCGAGGCGATGGCGGGCGGTGCGGGCTCGAGCCTCGGCCGCGGCGGGATGCTGACGAAGATCCTCGCGGCGAAGCGCGCGGCGCACAGCGGCGCGAATACGGTGATCGCGAGCGGCCGGGAGTCCGACGTGCTCGTGCGTCTGGCGGCCGGCGAGGCGATCGGCACGCAACTGATCGCCCGTACCGCGCGGATGGCGGCGCGCAAGCAGTGGATGGCCGACCATCTGCAGGTGCGCGGCCATGTCGTGATCGATGCGGGCGCGGTCGAGAAACTGACGGCCGGCGGCAAGAGCCTGCTGCCGATTGGCGTGATCGACGTGCAGGGCGCGTTCGCGCGTGGCGAAGTCATCGCGTGTGTTGGCCCCGACGGGCGCGAAATAGCGCGTGGGCTCACGAACTACAGCAGTGCTGAGACGAAACTGATTCACCGCAAGCCGAGCGGCGAGATCGAATCGGTGCTCGGCTATATGCTGGAGCCCGAGCTGATCCATCGCGACAACCTGGTGCTGGTGTGACCATTCGCGTTGCCGGCCCGGCCGTCAAATGAAAAAGCCCGCGTGATGCGGGCTTTTTCATTTGACGGACCGGGCCGGCGGCAAGTGCCGCGCGCCGTCAGCGCAACTGGCTCATCGCGGTGCGGTGAAACCGGATGTTCTCCAGGATCTGCTTGGTCGAGCCCTGCGGCATCTTGTTCGCGCAGAAGTAGTCCTGATAGAGCGCCGAGTGGTAGGCATTCAGCTCGCCATTCTCGATGCGCTGCCAATCGTTCTCGACCGTGCGATCCCAGCCGTCGTGATCCGAATTCAGGCCGGCATACTGGCGCCATTCGTAGGTGTCGCAGCGGATGCCTTCGTAGTTCACGTTGCGTGCGCCGGCCGGGCTCGTGACGACGACTGCGTAGCGCACGACGCCGTCGGTGCCGACCGCGAGCGACTTCGCATCGACGAAGAACTTGAGCGGCGTGTTCTGCGATACGTTGAACGGCAGCAGGTCGCCCGTCTGTGGCAGTGGCGGCAACGAGTCGACCGCATTTTCCTTCCAGGTGCCCTGGCGGTCCAGCAGATACACGAACTCGCTGTCATCCTTGTTGGTCGGCGTCTTCGAATTCGCGCAACCTGCCAGCGTGGCCGCCGCGGCAATCGATGCGAGCGCGAGAGCAATCGCTTTCAATATGCATTCCTCGTAAAAAAAGGGCGCGACACCTAGGTCGCGCCCGGTCATGCAGTTCGATTCGTCATTTGCCGACGATCACGTGGGGCGGCATCTCGTCGAGTATGCTCGCTTCCACTTCGATCTCCGAACAGACTACCGATGTGTCGACAATCGTCAGCGTCTGCTGGGCCTGTACGCCAATGACGCGCGGATAGCGCGACAGACGCGGCCCACGCGGCTTCTCGGCTCGCTGCGCCGGGCGGCGCAGGAAGCGCGACAGTTCCGTCAGCGCCAACTGATAGACATCCCGCTTGAACTCGATCACCGCATCGAGCGGCACCCAGTACTCGTTCCAGCGCCACGCATCGAACTCCGGGTGGTCGGTCGCGCGCAAGCAAATGTCGCAATCGCGTCCAACCATCCGCAGCAGGAACCAGATCTGCTTCTGGCCGCGGTAATGACCGCGTACTTCGCGTTTGATGAACTTGTCAGGCACCTCGTAACGCAACCAGTCGCGAGTGCGGCCGATTATCTTGACGTGTTCCGGATGCAGGCCCGTTTCCTCGTGCAGTTCCCGGTACATTGCCTGCATGGGGGTCTCGCCGTACTTGATCCCACCTTGAGGAAACTGCCAGGAATGCTCGCGGAGCCGCTTGCCCCAAAACACCTCGTTGCGCGCGTTCAAGAGGATGATGCCGACGTTCGGGCGAAAGCCTTCACGATCCAGCATACAACCACCTTCGAATCCTTTAAAATTGCTTTGATTATAAACAGATAACGGGCGCTGCGCACCGTGACGGAGCGAATCCGCGCGGGGTACACCGGCTGAATTGTCCCTGATTAGTCTGCTACGTCGTCTGCGCCATCGTCGTCCATTGTTGTTCGCCGCGCGCAGCTCTTTCACCTTGAAACTTTTTCGGGCGCCCCGCCTGGGGGCGCCGTTTTTGGAACCGTCCGCATGAAAGCTTCCCGTTTCTTTATCGGCACCCTGAAAGAAGCACCCGCCGACGCAGAGATCGTCAGCCACAAGCTGATGGTGCGCGCCGGCATGATCCGT
The DNA here is from genome assembly GCF_964265005.1 of Burkholderia crassaminum. Lineage (NCBI taxonomy): Bacteria > Pseudomonadati > Pseudomonadota > Betaproteobacteria > Burkholderiales > Burkholderiaceae > Burkholderia > Burkholderia crassaminum. Next base: position 598,570 of record NZ_OZ183799.1, read on the forward strand.
CGCGTCGCCGGCGGCATCTATAACTACCTGCCGGTCGGCCTGCGTTCGATTCGCAAGGTCGAGGCGATCGTGCGCGAGGAAATGAACCGGGCGGGCGCCATCGAGCTGCTGATGCCGGCCGTGCAACCAGCCGAACTGTGGCAGGAATCGGGCCGCTGGGAACAGTACGGCCCCGAGCTGCTGCGCTTCAAGGATCGCAAGGACAACGACTTCGTGATCGGGCCGACGCACGAGGAGGTCATCACCGACATCGCGCGCAACCAGATCAAGAGCTACCGGCAGATGCCGGTGAACTTCTACCAGATCCAGACGAAGTTCCGCGACGAGATCCGTCCGCGTTTCGGCGTGATGCGCGGCCGCGAATTCATCATGAAGGACGCGTACTCGTTCGACAAGGATGCGGCTGGCCTGAACGAGTCGTATCGCAAGATGTACGACGCGTACGTGCGCATCTTCACGCGCCTCGGCCTCGAGTTCCGGGCGGTCGCGGCCGACAGCGGCTCGATCGGCGGCAACTTCTCGCACGAATTCCACGTGATTGCCGACACCGGTGAGGACGCGATCGCGTACTGCCCGACGTCCGAGTTCGCGGCGAACATCGAGGCGGCCGAAGCGCTGCCGCTGATCGCCGAACGCGCGGCGCCGGCCGAGGCGATGGCGAAGGTCGCGACGCCGGGCAAGGCGAAGTGCGAAGCCGTCGCCGAATTGCTGGCGATCCCGCTCGAGCGCACGATCAAGTCGATCGTGCTCGCGACCGACAACGAAGGCGCCGAGCCGACCATCTGGCTCGTGATGCTGCGCGGCGACCACGACCTGAACGAGATCAAGGTGTCGAAGCTGCCGGGCCTGAAGAACCACCGCTTTGCGACCGAGCAGGAAATCGTCGAGTGGTTCGGCACGCCGCCGGGCTACCTCGGCCCGGTCGGCACGAAGAAGCCGGTGAAGGTCATCGCGGACCGCACGGTCGCGAACATGAGCGATTTCGTCGTCGGCGCGAACGAGGTCGACTATCACATCGCCGGCGTGAACTGGGGCCGCGACCTGCCGGAACCGGACGTCGCCGACGTGCGCAACGTGAAGAAGGGCGACGCGTCGCCGGACGGCAAGGGTGTGATCGACATCTGCCGCGGCATCGAAGTCGGCCACGTGTTCCAGCTCGGCACCAAGTACTCGGAAGCGATGGGCGCGACGTTCCTCGACGAGTCGGGCAAGCCGCAGCCGATGCTGATGGGCTGTTACGGCGTCGGCGTCACGCGCATTCTCGGCGCGGCGATCGAACAGAACTTCGACGAGCGCGGCATCATCTGGCCCGAGTCGATCGCGCCGTTCGAAGTCGTGCTGTGCCCGATGGGCTATGACCGCAGCGACATGGTGCGCGAGACCGCCGACAAGCTGTACGCGGAACTCGCCGCGGCCGGCATCGACGTGATCCTCGACGACCGTGGCGAGCGCCCGGGCGTGATGTTCGCCGACTGGGAGCTGATCGGCGTGCCGCATCGTCTCGTGATCGGCGAGCGCGGCCTGAAGGAAGGCAAGATCGAGTATCAGGGCCGCCGCGACGCCGAGGCGACGCTGCTGCCGGCCGACGCGGCTGCGGCGACGGTCGCGGAGAAGATCCGCGCCGCGCTCGCGCGCTAAGCGCACCGACCGGGGAACGCGGTGGAATACACCTTCCTGTCGGCCACCGTGCTCCTGGTGCTGATCACCGATCCGCTCGGCAACATCCCGCTGTTCATTTCGGCCATGCGGGATGTGCCGCGTGAGCGGCGCGTGAAGCTGATCCTGCGTGAAGTAGGGATTGCGTTCGTGATCCTGCTGTTCTTCATGCTGGTCGGCGACCGCTTCCTGCGGATGATGAGCCTCACCGACCTGTCGCTGCGGCTCGGCGGCGGGATCGTGCTGTTCCTGATCGCGCTGCGGATGATCTTCCCGCATCCGGACGGCGCACTCGGCAGCGATCCGCGCGCGGGCGGCGAGCCGTTCATCGTGCCGCTCGCAATTCCGGCGCTCGCCGGGCCGTCCGCGCTTGCGACGGTGATGCTGCTGACGTCGCAGGGGCCCGGCAAGATGCTCGAGTGGGTCGGCGCGCTGACGGTCACGATGATCGTCTGCGCGGTGACGCTGGTGCTGGCCGAGCGGATCCAGCAATGGATCGGCGAACGGACCGTCGCGGCGTTCGAGCGGCTGATGGGCCTCGTGCTCGTCGCGATTTCGGTCGAGATGATGTTGGGCGGCATCCGCGCGTTCGTGCACCAGCTGTAGGGCCGAGCGGCGCGCGCCCACAAAAAAGCGGCGCTCCGGGAGACCGGAGCGCCGCTTTCCATTTATATAGTGCGCAGCGGGGCGTTCAGACGTTCGTGGTCAGCGCGCGGATCGTCGGCAGGTTGCGCCAGTAGCCCTTGGCGTCCATCCCGCAGCCGAACACGTAGCGATCCGGCACCGCAAAGCCGCAGAAGTCGGGGTGCAGCGGCTTCGCCTTCGCGAGCGTCTTCTCGCACAGCACGGCCGACATGAAACGTTGCGCGCCCATGTCGAGGATGCGGTCGCGGATCGCGGCCATCGTCTCGCCTTCGTCGAGGATGTCGTCGAGCACGAGCACGATCCGGTCCTTCACCGATTCGCGCGGCGCGACGCGCCAGTGCATTTCCGGGCTGCCCTGCGTCGTGTTGCGGTAGCGGGTCAGGTGGATGTAGTCGAATTCGAGCGGGAAATCGAGATGCGGCAGCAGCATCCCGGTAAACACCGCGGCGCCGCCCATCACCGAGAGAACGAGCGGGAACGCGTCGCCGATCTCGGCGCGGATCGCGTCGGCCATCTTGGAGATCGACGCATTGACGGCATCGGCCGAGACGATCTCTTCGGAGTGGTTGAAAATGTGGAGGGCTTCTTCGCGGTTCATGTGTTCTGGCGGGCAGTCGGTATACAAATAAGAATGAAGCAGAACGGCGGGCGCGCGCTACAGCAAAAACCCGCGCGCCGGCCGACGGGCGGAATCAGCGCATGCCGGGCATCATGCCCTTCAGGCCGCGCATCATCTTCTGCATGTTGCCGCCCTTCAGCTTCTTCATCATCGTACGCATCTGGTCGTACTGGTTCAGCATCCGGTTGACTTCCTGCACCGGCACGCCCGCGCCGGCTGCAATGCGGCGCTTGCGCGTCGCCTTGATGATCTCGGGTTTCGCGCGCTCCGCGGGCGTCATCGAGCTGATGATGCCTTCCATCCGGCGGATCGACTTCTCGGCCTGGCCCATGTCGGCGCCTGCGGCTGCCTGCTGGAATTGCGCGGGGAGTTTATCCATCAGCGACGACAGGCCGCCCATGTTCTTCATCTGCGAGATCTGCGCGCGGAAATCGTTCAGGTCGAAGTCGCCGCCTTTCTTGACCTTGTCGGCGAGCTTCTGCGCGGCCTGCACGTCGACGCCGCGCTGCGCCTCCTCGACGAGCGCGAGGATGTCGCCCATGCCGAGGATCCGGTTCGCCATCCGGTCGGGGTGGAACACCTCGAGGCCGTCGAGCTTCTCGGCGACACCGACGAACTTGATCGGCTTGCCCGTGACGTGACGCACCGACAGCGCCGCGCCGCCGCGCGAATCGCCGTCGAGCTTGGTCAGCACGACGCCGGTGAGCGGCAGCGTGTCGTTGAACGCCTTCGCGGTGTTGACCGCGTCCTGGCCGAGCATCGCGTCGACAACGAACAGCGTTTCGGCCGGTTTCAGCGTGTCGTGCAGCGCGGCGATTTCCTGCATCATCGCCTCGTCGATGCCGAGGCGGCCGGCCGTATCGACGATCAGCACGTCATGATAGTGGCGCTTCGCCCAGTCGACGGCCGCGATGGCGATGTCGACGGGCTTCTGGTCCGGTGTGGACGGGAAGAAGTCGGCGCCGACCTGTTCGCTCACCGTTTTCAGCTGCATGATTGCGGCCGGGCGATACACGTCGCACGACACGGTCAGCACTTTCTTCTTGTACTTCTCGCGCAGCAGCTTCGCGAGCTTGCCGGCGGTCGTGGTCTTGCCCGCGCCCTGCAGGCCGGCCATCAGGATCACCGCGGGCGGCGTGACCGCGAGGTTCAGCTCGGCGGCCTTGCCTTCGTAGTCGCCGCCGATCACGGCGGTCAGTTCCTTCTGGACCACGCCGACGAGCGCCTGGCCTGGCGACAGGCTGCTGATCACTTCTTCGCCGAGCGCCTTTTCCTTGACCTTGGCGATGAATTCGCGGACGACGGGCAGCGAGACGTCGGCCTCCAGCAGCGCGAGACGCACCTCGCGGAGCATCTCCTGGGTGTTCGCCTCGGTAAGCCGGGCCTCGCCGCGCAGCGTCTTGACGACGCGCGCCATCCGTTGAGTGAGATTGTCGAGCATGGGGAGCGATGGACAGTGGGGCCCGAAGGCGCGGCGGAACCGAACAAAGGGAGCCGTCGCGGGAAGGGGGCCTAGTGTAAACTTCGAACATGGATATTGTACTGTATGCCCTCACCGCATTCCTGTACGGCGGCCTCGCCGTCGCAGGCTGGCGCACGCACCGTCAGGGCGCGACGCCGCTCGTCGCGAGCGTGCCGGCCGTGCCGGTTCCCGCGTCTGCCGCGTCCGGGATGAGCGGGGCCGGCCGCGCGCTGCTGTTTGCCGCGCTCGTCGCGCACGGCGTGCTGCTCCACACGACCATCTTCCCGAACGACGCGATGGTGTTCGGCTTCGCGTTCGCGCTGTCCGCGATGTTCTGGCTCGGCGCCGGCATCTACTGGATCGAGAGCTTCTTCTTCCCGCTCGACAGCCTGCGGCTGCTCGTGCTCCCGCTCGCGTGCGGCGCATCGCTGCTGCCGCTCGTGTTCGGCGGCGTGCGGGTGCTTCCTTATGCCGCAGCGCCGCTGTTCAAGCTGCATTTCCTGATCGCGAACATCGCGTACGGGCTGTTCGCGATCGCCGCGCTGCACGCGATCCTGATGCTGATGGTCGAGCGGCGCCTGCAGTCGCTGAGAAGCGGCGGGCGCGACGGCTCGACGGGCTGGATCGCGAGCTGGCTCGAGACGTTGCCGCCGCTGCTCACGCTCGAGAAGCTGCTGTTTCGCCTGATCGGCGCCGGCTTCGTGCTGCTCACGCTGACGCTCGCGTCTGGCATCCTGTTCAGCGAGCAGGTCGACGCGCGCGCGCTGCGGCTCGACCACAAGACCGTATTCGCGATCCTGTCGTGGCTGATGTTCGGCGGTCTGCTGGTCGCCCGCAAGACGTCGGGCTGGCGTGGCCGTGGTGCTGCGCGCTGGGTGCTCGTGTCGTTCGCCGCGCTGCTGCTCGCGTATGTCGGCAGCCGGTTCGTTTTCGAGGTGCTGCTGCACCGTTCCGTGGTTTGACCGCAGGTTTCCGATGCGACAGATTCTTCTCCTGATTCTTCTCTTCTTCGCGGGTTCGTGGCTTGCGCGCAAGCTGCGCCAGGCCCAGGAGCAAGCGCAGGCCCGCACCGGCCGCGGCGCGGGTTACGACGGCGCGTCCGGTGCCGGCGGCGCCGGCGCTGCGCGCCCGAACGGCGACGCGCGGTCGCTGCCCGAGCCGATGGTGCGCTGCGCCGAATGCGGCGTGCATGCGCCGAAAGGCGATGCGATTGCGGCGGGTGGCGACTACTTCTGCAGTGCCGAGCACGCCCAGCGCCACGCCGCGCGTACGAGCGGTCACGACGCGCGATGAGCGACGCGCCGCTGTTGTCGGTCGACGCGAACGGCTGGGTGCGCGAAGCGCGCCATGCGCCGTCGCCGAACTTCGAGGCGCGGCCCGCGGGCGCGGTGCCGACGCTCGTGATCGTCCACAACATCAGCCTGCCGCCCGGTGAGTTCGGCGGCGACGCGATCGAGTCGCTGTTCCTGAATCGCCTCGACTGCGATGCGCACCCCTATTACCAGAGCCACCTGCGCGGCGTGCGCGTGTCCGCGCACTTCCTGATCCGCCGCGGCGGCGAACTGGTGCAGTTCGTGTCGTGCGACGAGCGCGCGTGGCACGCGGGCTCGTCCGAGTTCTTCGGCCGGGTGCGCTGCAACGACTTCTCGATCGGCATCGAGCTCGAAGGCGCGGACGACGTGCCGTTCGACGATGCGCAATACGCGGTCCTGGCCGCGCTCTCCCGCGCGCTCGCCGAGCGCTATCCGGTCGACGCATTCGCGGGGCACTCGGACGTCGCGCCGGGCCGCAAGACCGACCCGGGCCCGCACTTCGATTGGCAACGCTTCGCAGGCGATGCCGGCTTTTCCGCCGAATACTTTCCTTTCCGTCAGCACTGAGCGCAGGGTTTTTGAACCGGCGAAATTTTTTTTTCCGACCAATGCCTTGTCACGTCTACCCCTCCGGGAGGCGGGGGTGATGTCAATACCTTCAGCGCAAATTATCCGTTTTGACCTCGTCCGAATGTCCACTATACTTGGTGCCAGTTGAGCAATTCTGCACTAGATATAGTGTGTGTCGCAGGGGAAACCCGAGCGGCGCCGGCCGGCGGGCAACGCCGGCGGACAGGGTTCTCAGGGCGGCGCGTCAGGCCGGGCGGTCCGGGCGTCGCGATCAGCGCAGCGAACTTCGGCGGGGCAGGGTACACATGACGAAGCACACGACCGGATCGGTTGTCGCGCATCGACCGAACCGGCTTCCCCGGCGCATCGCTCGCCTCTTACCGCTCGCGCACCGCGTTGCGCAGCGTTCGTTTTAATCCGCGGTTCTCTCCGCACCACCCAACACCAGGAGCTTTGCACATGCAAACCACCGACAACGCGACGTCCCAGTACGAGAGCGCCTCGAGCCGTCCGCTCGGCGGGACCGAACGGGGCGCGACGGCGCTCGCGCCGCAGGCCACGTTCGCCGACTACAAGGTGATCCGCCGCAACGGCAGCGTAGTGTCGTTCGAACCTTCGAAGATCGCGATCGCGGTGACCAAGGCTTTCCTGGCCGTCAACGGCGGGCAGGGCGCGGCATCGGCGCGCGTGCGCGAGCAGGTCGAGCAACTGACGCACAACGTCGTGCGCGCGCTCGTGCGCAGCCGCCCGAACGGCGGTACGTTCCATATCGAAGACATCCAGGACCAGGTCGAACTCGCGCTGATGCGCGGCGGCGAGCACAACGTCGCGCGTGCGTACGTGCTGTATCGCGAGAAGCGTCACCTCGAGCGCCAGCATGCGGGCGAGGAAGCGGCGGCAGCGGGCGGCGAGTCGAGCACCGGCATCAACGTCGTCGACAACGGCGTCACGCGCCCGCTCGACCTGAACGCACTGCGCGCGCTGATCGTGTCGTCGTGCGACGGCCTCGGCGCTGCGGTTAACCCTGACCCGATCGTCGCCGAAACGGTGAAGAACCTGTACGACGGCGTGCCGATGAGCCAGGTCTACGACTCGGCGATCCTCGCAGCGCGCACGATGATCGAGAAGGATCCGGCATACAGCCAGGTCACGGCCCGCATCCTGCTGCACACGATCCGTCGCGAGATCCTCGGCGAGGAAGTGGTGCAGTCCGAGATGTCGGCCCGCTACGCGGAATACTTCCCGCAGTTCCTGAAGCGCGGCGTCGACGCCGGCCTGCTCGACGACAAGCTGCTGCAGTTCGACCTGAAGCGTCTCGGCGAAGCGCTCGACGCGAACCGCGACCTGCAGTTCGGCTACCTCGGCCTGCAGACGCTGTACGACCGCTACTTCCTGCACGTCGAAGGCAGCCGCATCGAAATGCCGCAGGCATTCTTCATGCGCGTCGCGATGGGCCTGTCGCTGAACGAGATCGATCGCGAAACGCGCGCGATCGAGTTCTATAACGTGCTGTCGAGCTTCGACTTCATGAGCTCGACGCCGACGCTGTTCAACTCGGGCACGCACCGCTCGCAGCTGTCGTCGTGCTACCTGACGACGGTCGCGGATGATCTCGACGGCATCTATGAAGCGCTGAAGGAAAACGCGCTGCTGTCGAAGTTCGCCGGCGGCCTCGGCAACGACTGGACGCGCGTGCGTGCACTCGGCTCGCATATCAAGGGCACGAACGGCAAGTCGCAAGGCGTGGTCCCGTTCCTGAAGGTCGTCAACGACACGGCCGTCGCGGTGAACCAGGGCGGCAAGCGCAAGGGCGCGGTCTGCGCGTACCTCGAATCGTGGCACCTCGACATCGAGGAGTTCCTGGAGCTGCGCAAGAACACCGGCGACGACCGCCGCCGCACGCACGACATGAACACGGCGAACTGGATCCCCGACCTGTTCATGAAGCGCGTGATGGAAGGCGCCGACTGGACGCTGTTCTCGCCGTCGACCTGCCCGGACCTGCACGACAAGTTCGGCGCCGATTTCGAGAAGGCTTACACGGCTTACGAAGAGAAGGTCGCGCGCGGCGAGATCAAGCTGTTCAAGAAGATCCCGGCGGCGCAGCTCTGGCGCAAGATGCTCGGCATGCTGTTCGAGACGGGCCACCCGTGGATCACGTTCAAGGATCCGTGCAACGTGCGTTCGCCGCAGCAGCACGTCGGCGTCGTCCACTCGTCGAACCTGTGCACGGAAATCACGCTGAACACGAGCGACACCGAAATCGCGGTGTGCAACCTCGGCTCGGTAAACCTCGTCGCCCACCTGGTGAAGCAGGCCGACGGCAGCTACGCGCTCGACCACGACAAGCTGAAGCGCACGATCAGCGTCGCGATGCGCATGCTCGACAACGTGATCGACATCAACTACTACGCGGTGCCGAAGGCGCGTAACTCGAACCTGAAGCACCGTCCGGTCGGCATGGGCATCATGGGCTTCCAGGACTGCCTGCACCTGCTGCGCACGCCGTACGCGTCGACCGAAGCGGTCGAGTTCGCCGATCGTTCGATGGAAGCGGTCTGCTACTACGCGTACCACGCGTCGACCGAGCTGGCCGAGGAGCGCGGCCGCTACTCGAGCTACCGCGGCTCGCTGTGGGATCGCGGCATCCTCCCGCAGGACACGCTGAAGCTGCTGGCCGAAGCGCGCGGCGGCTACGTCGAGGTCGACACGTCGGAGTCGCTCGACTGGACGACGCTGCGTTCGCGGATCGCCACGCACGGCATGCGCAACTCGAACTGCGTCGCGATCGCACCGACGGCGACGATCTCGAACATCATCGGCGTGTCGGCCTGTATCGAGCCGACGTTCCAGAACCTGTACGTGAAGTCGAACCTGTCGGGCGAATTCACGGTGGTGAACGAGTACCTGGTGCGCGACCTGAAGGAACGCGGCCTGTGGGACGAAGTGATGGTCGCCGACCTGAAGTACTTCGACGGCATGCTGTCGCGCATCGACCGCATCCCGGCCGACCTGCGTGCGATCTACGCGACCGCGTTCGAAGTGGACCCGACGTGGCTGGTCGAAGCGGCATCGCGTCGCCAGAAGTGGATCGACCAGGCGCAGTCGCTGAACATCTACATGGGCGGCGCGTCGGGCAAGAAGCTCGACGAGGTCTACAAGCTCGCATGGCTGCGCGGCCTGAAGACGACCTACTACCTCCGCACGATGGCGGCGACGCACGTCGAGAAATCGACGGTCGCACACGGCGCCCTGAACGCCGTGCCGACGGGCGGCGGTTCGAGCAGCGGCGGCGCGCAAGGCGCAGCGGGCGGCTTCGGTGCGGCAGGCGACGCAGCATCGTCGTCGGGCGCAGTCGACGCAGCGCCGGCACTCGCGCCGGTCGAGGCAGATGGTCCGGTGTGCACGATGCGTCCGGGCGATCCTGGCTTCGACGAGTGCGAAGCGTGCCAGTAACGCAGTGCGCCTGACCTGAGAAGCAGGCAAGGGCGGCGCACACGACGACCGATCGAGGTTGAAGTGTGGGCCGCTCTCAACTAAAAAAATGATAAGGAATCTGTAACGCACCACCTGCGTTGCAGGCAGTGACAAGCGATCGAAACATCCCCGACGACGTCGTGTTTCGATCAGCGTTCGATGCGTCGAGCGCACCTCGCGATACACGCGCGACTCACATCGCGCGCTGCATGAACGACGATGCGTTGCTCAAAGTGTTGTATCGAGGTCGCAACGCGAATCGAAAAAAGGATTTTTCGTGAGCGAACCCTTTTATCGCTCAGGAAAAGATGGTACAAACCGTTCTAAATTGATGGTGAGAATTTATGCTCAACTGGGATGACGAGAAGACTGCCGTAACCCCCGCGAGCGGAGCGCAGCAAAACGCGATGCGCACCTCCGCCGGGATGGCTGTCGGAATGCAGGCTGCAACGCCTGCCGCCCATCAGGTCCGTGACATTTTCGAAGGCGATCTTGCGGTGCCGCCGCAAGCATCGGCTGTTCCCGCCGGCGGTTCGGAAGCGCGGGTCAATGTCGCCGACAAGCGCATCATCAACGGCCAGACTGACGTGAATCAGCTGGTGCCGTTCAAGTACAAGTGGGCGTGGGAAAAGTATCTGGCCGGTTGCGCGAACCACTGGATGCCGCAGGAAATCAACATGTCCCGCGACATCGCACTGTGGAAGGACCCGAACGGTCTGACCGAGGACGAGCGCCGCATCGTGAAGCGCAACCTCGGCTTCTTCGTGACGGCCGATTCGCTCGCGGCGAACAACATCGTGCTCGGCACGTACCGCCACATCACGGCGCCCGAGTGCCGGCAGTTCCTGCTGCGCCAGGCGTTCGAGGAAGCGATCCACACGCACGCGTACCAATACATTGTCGAATCGCTCGGTCTCGACGAAGGCGAGATCTTCAACGCGTACCACGAGGTCTCGTCGATCCGCGCGAAGGACGAATTCCTGATCCCGTTCATCCATACGCTGACGGATCCGGCCTTCAAGACCGGCACGCTCGAAGCGGATCAGAAGCTGCTGAAGTCGCTGATCGTGTTCGCCTGCATCATGGAAGGGCTGTTCTTCTATGTCGGGTTCACGCAGATCCTCGCGCTCGGCCGCCAGAACAAGATGACGGGTGCTGCAGAGCAATATCAGTACATCCTGCGCGACGAGTCGATGCACTGCAACTTCGGCATCGACCTGATCAACCAGATCAAGCTCGAGAATCCGCATCTCTGGACCGCGGAATTCCGCGCCGAGATCCGTGAGCTGTTCAAGCAGGCTGTCGAACTCGAATACCGCTACGCCGAAGACACGATGCCGCGCGGCGTGCTGGGTTTGAACGCGTCGATGTTCAAGAGCTATCTGCGCTTCATCAGCAACCGCCGTTGCCAGCAGATCGGCCTCGATCCGCTGTACCCGAACGAGGAAAACCCGTTCCCGTGGATGAGCGAGATGATCGACCTGAAGAAGGAACGCAACTTCTTCGAGACGCGTGTGATCGAGTATCAGACGGGGGGCGCGCTGTCCTGGGAATAACCCGCAGCAGCGAACCCGTCACATGATGTGAGCAGCCGGCGGCCTCTCGGCCCCGGTCCAAGGTTTAGGAGCAAGAACGCCTGATGCAAAGCATGCCCGGTGCCTTAACGGCCCAACGATACGACAGGCACTTTGCGAACCCTTCAGTGGGATGGGCAAACTTCCCTCCGGATAAAGCGGACGGCCGTGTGGCGGTCCGCTTGATCAAGCGATTAGGGGTAGCGGCGCGAGGTGCGCCGGCTACCGACTTGATTTGGCGCGCGAGGCCGGGTGGTCACGCGCGCCATACCGTATTCATTAGCGTAAGCGCGTGGTATCCGCGTACGCCGATGAATAGCCCGCTTCGAAGCGCACGTCCTGAACAGCGTCCGCGGGAAGCGGGTTTTGACGAAGGGTGTAGTTTGAACTGACTCTCATCTGAACCTGAAGGAGAACAACATGGCTACCGCCAAGAAGAAACCGGCTGCTAAGAAGGTTGCTGCCAAGAAGACCGTTGCGAAGAAGGCTGCTGCTCCGGCGAAGAAGGCCGCTGCAGTGAAGAAGGTTGCTGCCAAGAAGGTCGCGGTGAAGAAGGTTGCCGCGAAGAAGGCAGCGCCGGCGAAGAAGGCCGCAGCGAAGAAGGTTGCAGCCAAGAAGGTCGCAGTGAAGAAGGTTGCTGCGAAGAAGGCAGCACCGGCGAAGAAGGCCGCAGCGAAGAAGGTTGCAGTCAAGAAAGTCGCAGTGAAGAAGGTTGCTGCGAAGAAGGCCGCACCGGCGAAGAAGGCTGCTGCCAAGAAGGCCGCACCGGCGAAGAAGGCTGCTGCCAAGAAGGCTGCGCCGGCGAAGAAGGCTGCTGCTAAGAAGGCTGCGCCTGCCAAGAAGGCTGCCGCGAAGAAGGCTGCGCCTGCTGCGAAGAAGGCTGCCCCTGCGAAGAAGGCCGCCGCACCTGCTGCGACGAAGGCTGCCGCTCCGGCCAAGAAGGCTGCGGCTCCGAAGAAGGCTGCTGCTCCGAAGAAGGCCGTCGTGAAGAAGGCTGCACCGGCAACGACCGCGTCGACCGCATCGGTTGCGCCGGCATCGGGCGTGAAGACCGCGCTCAACCCGGCAGCGGCATGGCCGTTCCCGACCGGCAGCCGTCCGTAATCGAGGCTGACCTGCACCACCCGGACACTCACGTGGTGTCCGTGGGTTGAGTAGCGCTACTCAATCAGTCCCGCCATCTGGCTCAGGTGGCGGGATTTTTTTCGTCCGTCGTTGTCGGTGTGCCGGATGCCCGGATGCGGCGAATACGGACGAAAAAAAACGCATGTGCAGCTTCGCACATGCGTTCGACCGCGGCTTGCGCCGCGAGCTGAGGTACCTGTTAGTGCGTGACGCGCGTGACGCCGCCGCTCGACAGCAGTCGCACGCGCTCGCCGGCGCGGAACGCTTCGCCGCTTGCTGCCTGCGTGATCGAGCGCAGATCGCCGTTGTCGAGGCGCACGGTGATTTCGACACCGTTCGCCGTGCTGAGGTTTTCGCCGACCGCGTTGCCCGCGACCGCGCCGACGAGACCGCCGGCGATCGCGGTCAGGATCGACCCCTTGCCGCCGCCGATCGCGCTGCCTGCCACTGCACCGAGTGCGCCGCCGCCGAGCGTGCCGATCGCACTGCCGGCACCGTCGGACTGGATGCGCACTGCACGGACGCTTTCGACCGTGCCCATGCGGACCGTCTGTTCGCGCTGCGCCTGGCCGACGCTATAGACATCCGCCGAGCCAGGTGCGGTGAAGCAACCGGTGAGCGTCAGCGAGGCCGTCAGCATGGCTGCTAGCGTGAGGGTCTTTTTCGTCAACATCTTTGCTCTCCCACAATATTCATTTGAGACTGTAACCGAATGCAGTCTCGAAGCGCGCGTCGATCTCGGCGCGCGTCAGTACGTAAGTCTGGGGCCCCTGATGGGCGATCTTGAGCGAGCCCATCAGGCTCGCGAGGCGGCCCGTGGTTGCCCAGTCGAGGCCATGCTCGATGCCGTACAGCAGGCCGCCCCGGAAGGCGTCGCCGCAGCCGGTCGGATCGGCGATGCGCTCGGCCGGTACGACAGGAATCTGCTCCGTGCCCTGCTTGTGGCGGATGGTCGCGCCGTGCTCGCCACGTGTAATGACGAGGGCGTCGACCCGGCTGGCGATTTCATCTTCGGACCATCCCGTCTTGTCGCTCACCAGCTTGGCCTCGTAGTCGTTGACCGCCACATAGGTCGCAAGTTCAATGCTGCGGCGCAGCGTCGCACCGTCGAACAGCGGCAAGCCCTGGCCCGGATCGAACACGAACGGCACACCGGCCCTGGCGAGCTCTTCCACGTGCTGCACCATCCCTCCGAAGCCGTCAGGGCCGACGATCGCGAGCTTGATGTCCGGCGCGTCGCCCGCATGGTTCAAGTGCGATTGCATCATCGCGCCCGGGTGGAACGCCGCGATCTGGTTGTTGTCGAGATCGGTCGTGATCATCGCCTGCGCCGTATACGTGTCGGGCAGCACGAGAACGTGGTCGCGACGCAGGCCGAGCTGGTCGAGCCGGTCGAGATACGGCTGCGCGTCGAGCGCGCCCATCGTTCCCATCATGCGTGCATCGCCGCCGAGCAGGTGCAGCGCGTACGCGATGTTGCCCGCGCAGCCGCCGAATTCGCGGCGCATCGTCGGCACGAGGAAGCTCAGGTTGATGAGGTGCACCTGGTCGGGCAGGATGTGCTCGCGGAACCGCCCTTCGAAAGTCATGATGGAGTCGTAGGCGATCGAGCCGCAAATCAACGTAGCCAAGGTGTGCGTTCCTGTAGAAATGAGGGACCCTGCGCGACAACGCCGCGCGAAAGGCGCGGCGCGGCAGGGGAGTGCGAAAGAAAGCTTACTTCAGTGCGGCGAGCGCTGCATCGTAGTTCGGCTCGTCCTTGATTTCGCCGACGAGTTCCGCGTGGATCACCTTGTCCTGCGCGTCGAGCACGACAACCGCACGTGCGGTCAGGCCGTTCAGCGGGCCGCTCGTCACGTCGACACCGTACGCGTTCGCGAACGCGCGGCCGGTGCGGAACGTCGAAGCCGTCACGACATTCTCGAGGCCTTCGGTCGTGCAGAAGCGCGTAGCGGCGAACGGCAGGTCGGCGGACACGACAACGACCACCGTGTTGTCGAGCGACGATGCGGCTTCGTTGAACTTGCGGGTCGACGTCGCGCAGGTCGGCGTGTCGAGGCTCGGTACGATGTTCAGCACCTTGCGCTTGCCGGCGAAACTGGCGAGCGACAGGTCGGCGAGATCCTTGCCGACCAGCTTGAAATCGGCGCCTTGCGCGCCGACGGCCGGGAACGTGCCGGCGAGATCGATCGGGTTGCCACCCAGCGTAACTTTGCTCATGTTCGTGCTCCGAAATAGCGCGCCGCTCGGGCGCGCGGGTTGAGACGGGCGCGCATGCGCGCGCCGCGGCGCGTCACGGATAGAAGATCTGGACGCGGAAATTCGAGGCAGGCGTGCCGTTCGTTTCGACGCGGACGACCATCGTCTGCGTCGTGCCGGGCGGCAACCCGGCGTCGATCGGCGTGCCTGGGCGCACATAGTCACGCGGCGCGAGCACGCGGCGCACGGTCACGTGATTGGTGTCGTCGAGCAGCGTCAGCTCGAGCGACGGGTAAGCGAGCGCGACACGGTAGCGGTTCGTCAGCGGCACCTTCAGCTCGAGCTCGCGCGGGCCGTCGAGCTGGCGCAGGTCGGTCGCGTCGAGCCGCAGGCCGTCGATCGCGCGCGGCGGCGCGACCTTGCAGCCGAGCGGCGCGCAGGCCTGCCGGAACCAGCCTTGCGTGACGGGCCAGTAGATCATCAGCGGTTCGCGTTGCCACCACGCGAGTTGCGCGACGAGGAGCACCGCCAGCACCGCGGCGACGAGGCCGCCGAAGAACCCGCCGAGCATTCCGCGCTGCTGCGGCGCGCGTGTCTCGCGCGTGACGGCGAAGTGCGGGCGATCGTCGTCGGTCAGCGCAGCGGGGAACGGTGCGGCTGGCGTGCCGGTGGCCGCGCCTGGCGTTTCGTCGTGCGGTGTGGTGCCCGTGTCGGTGTCGTGCTCGGAGGTTGCTGCTGCGATGGCCGGCGCCGGTGCGAACGCAAAACGCGGTTCGCGCGGCGCGCGGTCGTCGTCCGGCACGGCGAAGTGCGCGGTGCCGACGGGTTCGGCGGCATCGCGAGCGGTATCTGCGTCCGATGGAAGGTGGGCGACGAAGCGGGGCTCACGCGGGTCGTGCTCGACGGGCGCGGCCGGTGATTCGGTATCCTGCGGCGTCTGCGTCTGCAGCGATTCGGCTGGTTGCGCGACGGCTGCGGCGGTGTCCAGCTCGGCCGGGGAGGGCGCGAACGGTGCGGGCGTACCCGACAGGTGAACGACGCCGGCTTCGGTGGACGGAAGTGCGAGCGGTATCAGCGGCTCGGTGCGCACGGTCTGCACGCTGTGTTGCAGCGACGGGTCGACGCCGGCATCGAGCCACGGCGCCCACATGTCCCAACCTTCAGGCTTGTAATCGGTGTCGGAAGGTGACCCGGCCGGCGCTTCGGCAGTGAACAGCCGGGCAGGCGGGGCCTGATGGTGCGCGTTGCCGTCGTCCGGCGCGGCAGCCGGTTCGGTCAGGACCGGCTCGGGCTGCTGCGCGTGCTCGGGGACGAGCGACTCGGATGCGTTGAAGACTTCGTGGCAGTGCCCGCAGCGCACGAGCCCTTGATGCAGCGAGAGCTGTTCCTGCTGCAGCCGGAAGACGGTTTCGCAATGAGGGCAGCGCGTCGCAAGAAGCATGTCGAGCCGGGCGGCCTGCTGGCCAGAGTGAAGGACAGCGCTATTCTAATGGCTTTCGCGCCGGGTTCCGGCGAGGCATACCCAACCTTCGTGTTCGCGCCAGACCGAGATGTCGACATAGCGTGCGTAGACGGCCGCGACTTCGTCCGCCTGGCGCGCGAGCACGCCCGACAGCGCGATGCGCCCGCCCGGCTTGACCTTCGATGCGAGCATCGACGCCATCAGCTTCAGCGGATTCGACAGGATGTTCGCGACGACGATGTCGAATTCGCCGTCCGGGCACGCATCGGGCAGCCCGTACGTGACTTCCGCACGGTTGCGTTCGCTGTTCTGGCGCGCCGATTCAACCGCCTGCGGATCGATGTCGATGCCGATGACGGGGTTCGCCCCGCATTTCTTCGCGAGGATCGCGAGAATGCCCGAGCCGCAGCCGTAGTCGAGCACCGATTGGCCGGGCTTCACCGATTGCTCGAGCCATTCCATGCACAGGCGCGTGGTCGGGTGGCTGCCGGTGCCGAATGCGAGGCCCGGATCGAGTTCGAGGACGAGCGCATCGGGATCGGGCGCATCGTGCCACGACGGCACGACCCAGATCCGCTCGCCGATCGGGATCGGCTCGAACTGCGATTGCGTGAGCCGCACCCAGTCCTGTTCCTCGACTTCGCGGACGGTGAAGGCCGGCGTCTCGGCGACGCCGATCTCGTTCGCGGCTGCCGCGAGCAGCACGGCCGGCTCGTGATCGGCTGCGAGCAGCGCAACCACGCGCGAGTGCTGCCACGCGGTGCGATCGGGCACGAGGCCCGGCTCGCCGAAGAGCGGCTGTTCGTCGGGCGTGTCGGCGTCGGCGTCTTCCACGGACACCGACAGCGCACCGAGTTCGAGCAGCGCGTCGGACAGCGCCTCCGCATGCTCACGGGCCAGTTCGACGACGAGTTCGCGATAGCTCATGCTTACGCTTCTTCCGGTGCGACCTGCTGCTTCTGGGCGAGCCGGTTTTCGAGGTAATGGATGCTGGTGCCGCCTTCGACGAACTTCGAATCGATCATCAGCTCGCGGTGCAGCGGGATGTTGGTCTGGATGCCTTCGACCACCATTTCGGACAGCGCGATGCGCATCCGGCTGATCGCCTGCTCGCGCGTTGCGCCGTAGGTGATCAGCTTGCCGATCATCGAATCATAGTTCGGCGGCACGAAATAGCCATTGTAGGCATGCGAATCGACGCGCACGCCAGGGCCGCCCGGCGTATGCCACGACGTGATCCGGCCCGGCGACGGCGTGAACTTGAACGGATCTTCGGCGTTGATCCGGCATTCGATCGCATGTCCGCGGAACTGGATGTCGCGCTGGCGCAGCGCGAGCTTCTCGCCGGCCGCGATGCGGATCTGTTCCTGCACGATGTCGACGCCCGTGATCAGCTCCGATACCGGGTGCTCCACCTGCACGCGCGTGTTCATCTCGATGAAGTAGAACTCGCCGTTTTCGTACAGGAATTCGAACGTGCCCGCGCCGAGATAGCCCATCTTCTTGCAGGCGTCCGCGCAGCGGTCGCCGATGCGGTCGATCAGGCGGCGCGGAATACCGGGTGCCGGTGCTTCCTCGATCACCTTCTGGTGGCGGCGCTGCATCGAGCAATCGCGCTCGCCGAGCCAGATCGCGTTCTTGTACGCGTCGGACAGCACCTGGATTTCGATGTGGCGCGGGTTCTCGAGGAACTTCTCCATGTACACCTGCGGGTTGCCGAACGCACGGCCGGCTTCCTCGCGGGTCATGTTGACCGCGTTGACGAGCGCGGCCTCGGTGTGCACGACGCGCATTCCGCGCCCGCCACCGCCGCCGGCTGCCTTGATGATGACCGGATAGCCGATCGTGCGCGCAATCTTGACGATCTCCTTCGGATCGTCCGGCAACGCGCCTTCCGAGCCCGGCACGCACGGCACGCCGGTCTTGATCATCGTCTGCTTGGCGGTGACCTTGTCACCCATCATGCGGATCGTTTCCGGGCGCGGGCCGATGAACGTGAAGCCCGACTGCTCGACGCGTTCCGCGAAATCGGCGTTCTCCGACAGGAAGCCGTAGCCGGGGTGGATCGCCTCGGCGTCGGTGACTTCCGCGGCGCTGATCAGCGCCGGCATGTTCAGGTAGCTCAGGTTCGACGGGGCCGGGCCGATACAGACGGCTTCGTCCGCGAGGCGCACGTACTTGGCTTCCTTGTCGGCTTCCGAGTAGACGACCACCGTCTTGACGCCGAGCTCGCGGCACGCACGCTGGATGCGCAGCGCGATTTCACCGCGGTTGGCAATGAGGATTTTTTCAAACATAGCGAGTATTCGTCTCTTCGAGGGGCGCGCGAACGGCGCCTGGCGGGCATCGGCGGCGCGCGGCCCGCAGGCCGCGCGGCGGACTTAGCCGATCACGAAAAGCGGCTGGCCGTATTCGACGGCCTGGCCGTTCTCGACGAGGATTTCCTTGATCACGCCGGCCTTGTCCGACTCGATCTCGTTGAGCAGCTTCATCGCTTCGATGATGCAGATCGTCTGGCCTTCCTTGACCGTGTCGCCCACCTGGACGAACGGATCCGAGCCCGGCGACGGCGCGCGGTAGAACGTGCCGACCATCGGCGACGTCACGACGTGGCCCTGCGGGACAGCCGGTGCGGCTGCGCCGCCTGCGGCCGGCGCGGCAGCACCTTCGGTCGGCAGCGCGGCCGACGGAGCGGGCGCGCTGAATTGCGGGGCATACCCAGCCGTCGGCTGTACGTAGACCGGCGGTGCGTTCTTGACGATGCGCACCTTGCCTTCGCCTTCCGTCACTTCCAGCTCGGAGATGCCGGATTCGGAAACGAGGTCGATCAGAGTTTTCAGCTTACGAAGATCCATCGGGAATTCCCCTTTCAATACGTGAAAGCGCCGGTTAGGAGCCGGCGCTGAATCTAGATCGCGAAATCAGCCGCGCGACGTGCCTTGCAGCTTGTCGAGCGCGTACTCGAGCGCGTACAGATAACCTTTCCAGCCGAGCCCGCAGATCACGCCTTCGGCCTGGTCGGAAAAGTAGGAGTGGTGCCTGAACGCTTCGCGGCGATGCACGTTCGACAAGTGAACCTCGACGAACGGGATGCCAACGCCGGCGATCGCGTCCCGGATCGCGACGCTCGTGTGCGTGTACGCGGCCGGATTGATCAGGATGAAATCGGTCTGTTCCTCCCGCGCGGCCTGGATGCGGTCGACCAGCGCGCCTTCATGGTTGCTCTGGAACGACGACAGTTCGGCGCCGGCTTCCCGGGCGCGCGCGGCAAGCGCCTGATCGATCTGCGCCAGCGTGACGTGGCCGTACACCTCCGGTTCCCGGGTGCCGAGAAGGTTCAGGTTGGGGCCGTGCAGCACCAGCAATCGTGTCATGGTCGCTTCTATTTCTGCGGAATTGCGCGAACTTTAGCGCTATTTAGAGAAATTTGTCTAGTTTTGCCGAACGGTCGAGTGCGCCCGACCTGCAAGAATTACCGGCGTGCATGCAAAGTATCGGCGAATTCACGCGAAATTGCGGCGATCGACAGGCAAATCGCCGCCAACGTGCGGGCCGCCGTTCCGGCAGGTTACAGCGCGTCGAGGGTCTTTTTCAGCTCGGCCGGTTGGATTTGTCCCAATTTTGTCTCGCGAATCTTGCCGGTTTCGTCGATGACGACCGTAAACGGCAACGCGCCGGCGGTATTCCCGAAATTACGGGCCAGATCGGCGCCCGCATATCCGCTGACGAAGACCGGATAGTCGACCTTCACTTTCTGCAGAAAGTTCTTCACGTTCTGTTCGGAATCGACGCCGATCCCGACGAAACGGATGCCCTTCTGTTTGTACTGGTGCGACAGCGCGACGAGCTCCGGCATCTCCTCGACGCACGGGCCGCACCATGACGCCCAGAAATTGACGACGACCTTGTGGCCCTTGAAAGCGGATAGCGTGGCCGGCTTGCCGTCGACGCCCGTCAGCGATGCCGCCCACAATTGTTCGACCGGGCTGCCCTGGGCGGCGGGCGCGGCGACGGCGACGCCGTCATCGGCGGTGCCGCGGAACCAATGGCCGGCGGCGAGCCCGCCGGCAACGGCGGCGGCCGCGACGACCGCGAGCGGCAACATGCGTTTCATCATCATCGTTGAATCATTCCGGTTCGGAAGGGGCCTTGCCTGCTTCGACGAGCGCGCGTAGCGCGGCGGCATCCGCACGGGCGACCCGGCCGCGCGCGTCGGCCTTCACCGCGCCGCGCAGGTCGTCGCTCGCATAGAGCGCGAGGTGGATGCCGATCGCGTCCACGTCGCGCCGCGGGCGCCACAGGAAACTGAGCGTCTCGACGTCGGCGCGGCCCGCGAAGTGCCGTGTCTCGGATACGTCGTACTGGACGTTCTGGTTCAGCAGGTAGATCGCGACGTCCTTCGGGTTGTCGGTGAATGCCTGCAAATGGATATCCGAATGTGCGTTCGCGGTGCCGTTCAGCACGGCACCCGTCACATAAGGATGGAACTCGGCGAGCCGGTGCATCCAGTCGAGCGCGATTTCACGCAGGCGGCGCAGTTCGTCCGGCTGCGTGTCGCTCTGGAACAGCGCGAGGTACTCGCGCAGTTCTTCCTCGATCTGGTCGTTATCGGGCAGCCATTCGCCGGCAACGCGCGAGTCGCCCAGCAACTGGCGCGCGGCCTTGCGTTTCGCGCCGGCATAGTCCAGGCCGTCCTCCGCGATCAGGCGGGCGGCGGACTGGGCAATTTCCTCGCGGACGCGCCGCGGGTCGACAAGAGGTTTGCGAGACATGATCCGGCAATCATACTCGATCGCCGCAGCGCCCGAGCGCGGGTGCGGTGGCCTGCCGCGCCGTGTGCCGGCGGCGTTCGCGCACATCGTTCGGGCCGCCGGGCACGGCAGGCCGTCAGTTACAATAGTGTCCTTTGTGTCGCGGCAAAAGCCGTTGGCCGGGCGCCGGCCGCACGGCCCGTCCGCCGCGCCGCACACGCATCCTTTCCGAATCGACGGCGCCCGGCGGCGCGAAAGCATTCATCTATGCACATCCACATTCTTGGCATCTGCGGCACCTTCATGGGCGGTCTCGCCGTACTCGCGCGCGAGGCGGGCCACACGGTGACGGGTTGCGACGCGGGCGTCTATCCGCCGATGAGCACGCAGCTCGAGGCGCAGGGCATCACGCTGACCGAGGGCTACGGCGCCGAGCAGATCGACCTGAAGCCGGACCTGTTCGTGATCGGCAACGTCGTCACGCGCGGCAATCCGCTGATGGAGGCGATCCTCGATCGCGGCCTGCCGTACGTGTCGGGCCCGCAATGGCTCGGCGAGCACGTGCTGGCCGGCAAATGGGTGCTCGCGGTCGCGGGCACGCACGGCAAGACGACCACGTCGTCGATGCTCGCGTGGCTGCTGGAAGACTCGGGGCTGAACCCGGGCTTCCTGATCGGCGGCGTGCCGCTGAACTTCGGCGTGTCGGCGCGGCTCACCGATTCGAGCTTCTTCGTGATCGAGGCCGACGAATACGATACGGCGTTCTTCGACAAGCGCTCGAAGTTCGTCCACTACCGGCCGCGTACCGCGGTGCTGAATAACCTCGAATTCGATCACGCCGACATCTTCCCGGATCTCGCCGCGATCGAAACGCAATTCCACCATCTCGTGCGTACCGTGCCCGGTGTCGGCAGGATCGTCACGAACGGCCGCTCGGACGCGCTCGAGCGCGCGCTGTCGCGCGGTTGCTGGAGCGAGGTCGAGCGGTTCGGCGTCGACGGCGGCTGGCAGGCGCTGCCGGCCGAGGACGGCGTGCCGGTCGACGAGCGCTTCGCGGTGTACTCGCACGCGGAACGCGTCGGCGAAGTCGCATGGCAGGTGCAGGGCGATCACAACCGGATGAATGCGCTCGCGGCGATCGCGGCCGCGCGCCACGTCGGCGTGCCGCCCGCGCAGGCCGCCGCCTCCCTCGCGTCGTTCCGCAACGTGAAGCGGCGCATGGAAGTGCGCGGCAGCGTGGACGGCGTGACCGTCTACGACGACTTTGCGCACCATCCGACCGCGATCGAAACCACGATCGCCGGCCTTCGTGCACGCATCGGCCGCCAGAATGCCCGTATCCTCGCCGTGCTCGAGCCGCGCTCGAACACGATGAAGCTCGGCGTGATGAAGTCGCAATTGCCGGCGAGCCTGGCCGAAGCCGATCTCGTGTTCGGTTACGGCGCGCCGACCGGGCGCGATGCGCTCGGCTGGAATCTGGCCGAGGCGCTGGCGCCGCTCGGCGACACCGCGCACGCGTTCGACGATCTGCACCTGCTGGTGAAGTCTGTCGTTGCGGCGGCCCGCCCGGGCGACCACGTGCTCGTGATGAGCAACGGCGGCTTCGGCGGCGTGCACCAGAAGCTGCTCGACGCGCTCGGGAGCCGCACGTGATCCTGTATCTGCACGGCTTCCGGTCGTCGCCGGAATCGCAGAAGTCGCGCCAGCTCGCGGCGCGCATGGCCGAGCTCGGCCGTACCGACGAGTGGCGGTGCCCGTCGCTATCGGTGTCGCCGCTCGAAGCGATCGCGGTCGCGGAAGCCGAGGTGGCCGGCGCGCGCGACGTGACCGTCATCGGCAGCTCGCTCGGCGGCTATTACGCCACCTGGCTGGCCGAGAAGCACGGCTGGAAGGCCGTGCTGCTGAATCCGGCCATCGTGCCGCAGCGCGATCTCGAGCAGCATCTGGGCGAACAGCCGCTGTACCACGGCGGCGGCACGATCGTCGTCGAACGCCGTCACCTGCATGAGCTCGATGCGCTGCGCGTGCCGGCGATCACGCGAGCCGAACGCTACTATCTGTTCGCGGCGACCGGTGACGAAGTGCTCGATTATCGCGAGATGCTCGCGCATTACCCGGGCGCGAAGACGCGCGTGATCGAAGGCAGCGATCACGGGATCAGTGAATTTGCCGACTATGTCGACGACGTTCTCGCGTTTTGCGACGGAAAGACGTCTTAAACCGGCCCTGTGCCGATCGAATTCCCATCATCATGCGGCGCCGCCGACGCGGCGCCCGGCAGTCTGAACGAGAGTACTGAGTGAACGTTTTCTTCGAGGAATCGGGCAGTTTCAAGGCGGGCAGCGTGCTGTCGCGCCAGGGCGACGCATTTCAGGTCGAGTTGCCCGGCGGGCGGCGTGCCAAGGTGCGCGCGAAAGACGTACTGATCGAATTCGACAAGCCGGCCGCGGGCGAACTGATGCAGGAAGCCGACACGGCCGCGCAGCAGATCGACCTGGATTTCCTGTGGGAATGCGCGCCGGCCGACGAGTTCGCGTATACCGCGCTGGCCGCGGAATACTTCGGCGCGACGTATGGCCCGGTGGAGCGTGCGGCGCTGGTGTTGCGGCTGCACGGATCGCCCGTCTACTTCCGCCGCAAGGGGCGCGGCCAGTACCAGCGCGCGCCGGAAGAGCAGCTCAAGATGGCGCTCGCGTCGCTCGAGCGCAAGCGCCAGCAGGCGCTCGTCCAGGCGCAGTATGAAGAGGAGCTGAAGGCGGGCAAGCTGCCGGAAGCGTTCGCGGGCAAGGTGCTCGGGCTGCTGACGCGGCCGGACAAGAACGCGATCGAATACAAGGCGATGGAAGCGGCGGCCGGTGCGCGCGGCGTGTCGCCGGCGCGGCTGATGCTTGACTGCGGCGGCATCGCGTCGCCGCGTGCGCTGCACGAGGCGCGCTTCCTCGCGGAATTCTTCCCGCACGGCACGGGCTTTCCGGCCGTCACGGTCGGCGCGCTGCCGGACGACCTGCCGCGCGCGGACGTCGAGGCGTTCTCGATCGACGACATCACGACGACCGAAATCGACGACGCGTTCTCGGTCGAGCATCTGTCCGACGGCCGTGTGCGCATCGGCGTGCACATTGCGGCACCGGCGCTCGGCATCGTGCGCGGCGACGCGGTCGACGCGATCGCGCGCACGCGCCTGTCGACCGTCTACATGCCGGGCGACAAGATCACGATGCTGCCCGACGACGTCGTCGACGTGTTCACGCTGAAAGAGGGCGATTACCGCCCGGCGCTGTCGCTGTACATCATCGTCAACCGCGAAACGCAGGAGATCGTCGCGAACGAGACGCGCGCCGAGCTCGTGTTCGTGAAGAGCAACCTGCGACACAACCACCTCGACGAGCTCGTCAACGAAGAGACGCTCGCGGCCGGCACCGGCGACTATCCGCACAAGGACGACATCGGCGTGCTGTGGCCGCTCGCGCAGGCGCTGTTCGAGAAGCGCCAGGTCGCGCGCGCGGGCTACGGCCTGAAGCGCGAGGTGCAGCGCAACACCGACTACAACTTCTACGTCGACGGCGAGCACGTGTCGATCACGCCGCGCCGCCGCGGGTCGCCGCTCGACCTGATCGTGTCCGAGCTCGCGATCCTCGCGAACTCGACCTGGGGCGCGTTCCTGCACGACCACACGGTACCGGGCATCTACCGCTCGCAGCGCGGCTTCGGCGCGCCGGGCCCGAAGCGCACCCGGATGCAGACTTCGGCCGCGCCGCACGAAGGCCTCGGTGTCGCGCAGTACGCGTGGAGCACGTCGCCGCTGCGCCGCTACGTCGACCTCGTGAACCAGTGGCAGTTGCTCGCGTGCGTGCAGCATGGCGTCACCGCGAAGCTCGCCGCACCGTTCAAGCCGAAGGACGCCGACCTGTACGCGGTCGTGCAGGGCTTCGACGACACCTACACGGCCTATGCCGACTACCAGCGCCGGATGGAGTACTTCTGGTGCCTGCGCTGGCTCGCGCAGGAGCAGAAGAAGCACGTCGTCGCGAGCGTCGTGAAGGGTGATCTCGTGCGCCTCGAGGAAATTCCGCTGCTGCTGCACGTGCCGGGCCTCGGCGTGCATGCGCGCGGCACGCGCGTGCTGCTCGACGTGATGGCGCTCGACGAGCTGACGATCGAAGCGTCGGTGCGATTGCTGAACGTGCTCGACGCGCCGACCGTGACGAGCGGCGACGCGGCCGAGGAAGAGGATGACGCCGAAGGCGGCGACGACACGCTGATCGACGCCGAAGACGCGACGGCCGAAACCGAGGCGGAAGCGCTGGCGGAAGCGGACGGCGCAGCGGCCGGTGAAGGCGGCGAAGCCGCGAGCGGCAACGTCGAAGAAGAGGGGCGCACATCATGACCACGGCTGCGTCGACGAGCGGCGCCGACCGCTATGTCGTGTTCGGCAACCCGGTGGCGCACAGCAAGTCGCCGTTCATCCATGCGCAGTTCGCCGCGCAGACGGGCGAGCCGGTCGAATACACGCACCGGCTCGCGCCGGTCGACGGTTTCGACGCGGCCGTGCGGGCATTCGTCGCCGAAGGCGGTCGCGGCGCGAACGTGACGGTGCCGTTCAAGCTCGAAGCGCATGCGCTCGCCGACACGCTGTCGCCGCGCGCGGCGGCGGCAGGCGCGGTGAATACGCTGCGCATCGACGCCGACGGCCGGATCCACGGCGACAACACCGACGGTGTCGGCCTCGTGCGCGACATCGAAGCGAATCTCGGCGTGTCGCTCGCGGGCGCGCGCATCCTGTTGCTCGGCGCGGGTGGGGCGGCGCGCGGTGTCGTGCTGCCGCTGCTCGACCGCGCGCCGCTGTCGATCACGATCGTGAATCGCACCGCGAGCAAGGCCGAGGCGCTCGTCGGCCAGTTCATGCAGGCCGCACACGATGCGGGCTGCACGCTCGCGGGCGGCGGCCCGGACGTCGTGCGCGCGGAGTCGTACGACGTGGTGATCAACGCGACAGCCGGCAGCCTCGATGCGGCGCTGCCGGAGTGCGACGCGGCCGCATTCGGCGCGGGCACGCTCGCGTACGACATGATGTACGGCGCGCAGCCGACGGTGTTCATGCAGCATGCGGCGTCGCTCGGCGCGCGCACCGCCGACGGGCTCGGGATGCTCGTCGAGCAGGCGGCCGAATCGTTCTTCATCTGGCGCGGCGTGCGGCCGGACGGCGCGCCGGTGCTGGCCGCGCTGCGCCAGGCGCTCGCGGCGAGCTGAACGGAGCGCGGCACGTGGCGGCGGTGAGCGGCACGCAGCACACGCGGACGGTGAGCCCGACGCGCTGGATCGTCTATGCGGGATCGGTGTTCGCGGGTGCGTGGCTCGCGACGCAACTGTTCTATCTCGCGCAGATCGCGCTGTGGTCGTTCGTGAACCCGGGCTCGACCGCGTTCATGCGCACGGATGCGTGGTGGTTGTCGCGCGACAAGCCGCCCGCGCAGATCCAGCACCAGTGGGTGCCGTACGACCAGATCTCGCGCAACTTGAAGCGCGCACTGATCGCGTCGGAAGACTCGACCTTCGCAACCAACAACGGCTACGACGTCGACGCGATCCTGCAGGCGTGGGAGAAGAACAAGGCGCGCGGCAAGATCGTCGCGGGCGGCTCGACGATCACGCAGCAACTCGCGCGCAACCTGTTCCTGTCGCGCGAGAAGAGCTATATCCGCAAGGGGCAGGAGCTCATCATCACGTGGATGCTCGAAACCGTGCTCGACAAGGAGCGGATCTTCGAGATCTACCTGAATTCCGTCGAGTGGGGACGCGGCGTGTACGGCGCCGAGGCGGCCGC
This sequence comes from Burkholderia crassaminum, assembly GCF_964265005.1. Lineage (NCBI taxonomy): Bacteria > Pseudomonadati > Pseudomonadota > Betaproteobacteria > Burkholderiales > Burkholderiaceae > Burkholderia > Burkholderia crassaminum. The sequence goes on from NZ_OZ183799.1 coordinate 625,247, forward strand.
ACGCTATTACTACAGGATTCCCGCGAGCCGGCTCGGCGCGTGGCAGTCGGCGCGGCTAGCGGTGATGCTGCCGAAGCCGCGCTGGTTCGACGCGCACCGCGGCTCGGCCTACCAGGCGCAGCGCGCGGCGGTCATTGCCCGCCGGATGGGTGCGGCCGCGCTGCCGCAATCGGAGTGACCGGCGCGAGCGCGCCGTCGCATTGACCGTATCGCCACTGGTGCGCCGCCCGCGAGTCGTTTGTGCGCTGCAGCGCATTCGTGTCGCGCGCATTTCGGGTCACATCCATTAGACGAATTCGTCTATTTCGCTTTGCTGAGCAATGCTTGCGATCATGCGATTTTGTTAGCTGATATGGCACGAAAATCCCGGGATTTTTAGTATCCCCGTGTAAACGCGAAAGCCCATGAAAGGCGCGTGAAATGCAACGTTTCACGAATCGAAGCATTCCTGAAAGGTGTGCGCCGCACCGGCCGCCGGCCAAATATTTCAAAATTTTTCAAAGCTGACGGGCTCGCGTATATTGGCCAGCGCCTCGGCTTATCGGCCGCGATCGAGGCGGGGGGCGGCTTATCCGGCTGCTCGATACAAAAAACATCCGAGAGAAGGAAAGCAACGATGCCAGCGAGCAAAGCGAAGCTGTTGTTGGGAGTGGTGTTTTCTTCGCTGATTCTGACGGCCTGCAACGACGACGTGACATCGTCCGCTGCCAGCAGCGCCGACAGTTCAGCCGATCCCGCCAGTCAGGTGGACAGGGCGTACAACGATCCGAACAGTTATTCGTCGAGCGCGAACGCGTCGCTCGACGCATCCGCCGCGGTTGAAAAGGCCGCCGTCACGCACCACCAGATCACGCTGAACGGCAAGACGATCCGCTACACCGCCACAGCCGGCCACCTCGTCGCGCGCAATCCGCAGACCGGCGCGCCCGAAGCATCGTTCTTCTATGTCGCCTATACGGCCGACAACCAGCCCGCAGCGAAGCGGCCCGTCACGTTCCTGTACAACGGCGGCCCCGGCTCGGCGTCGGTGTGGCTGCATCTCGGCTCGTTCGGCCCGCGCCGGATCCAGACGGGCGACCCGAACGCGAACACGTCGACGTTCCCGTTTGTCGACAACCAGGAAAGCCTGCTCGACACGACCGACCTCGTGTTCGTCGATGCGATCGGCACCGGCTTCTCCGAAGCGATCGCACCGAACACGAACCAGACGTTCTGGGGCGTCGACCAGGACGGCGGCGCGTTCCGCGATTTCGTGACGCGCTACCTGGCCGTGAACCAGCGCAGTGCTTCGCCGAAATACCTGTTCGGCGAATCGTACGGCACGCCGCGCACCGACGTGCTCGCGAACCTGCTCGAAACGGCCGGCGTGAAGCTCGACGGCATCGTGTTGCAGTCGTCGATCCTTAACTACAACACGAACTGCGACATGGCGAGCGACTACATCGGCAACTCGAACAACGGGTCCAGCCCGGTGAGTTGCGCGGGTTTCGTGCCGTCCTATGGCACCGTCGGCGCGTACTACCAGCTCGACAACCCGAACCCGTCGAGCCTGCCGCAGTATGCGGACCAGATGCGCCTGCTGACGGCCGGCAGCTATGCGCCTGCCGTGAACGCGTACCTGGCAAGCCACACGCCGCCGCCGCCGACCCTCGTCACGACGATGGTGAATTCGACTGGCGTGAAGCAGTCGCTGTGGAATGCGAACTTCAACGTGATCCCGACCTTCTTCGACAACAGCTACCAGCTGTCGCTGATCCCGGGCACGCTGATCGGCCGCTACGACGCGCGCGTGAACGTGCCGGTGTCGAGCCCGCTTGCATCCGGCGGCGACCCGTCGAGCACGTACATCACGCAGCCGTTCACCGACACGATCGGCAAGTACCTGCCGAACGAGCTGAAGTACACCGCGCAGTCGGCGTATTCGCTGAGCAGCAATGCGATCAACACGTGGGACTGGACGCACGACGGCCTCGCGATGCCGGACACGATCCCCGATCTGTCCGCGGCGCTGACGCTCAATCCGCAGTTGAAGGTGCTGTCGCTGAACGGGTATCACGACATCGCGACGCCGTTCTACCAGACCGAGCTCGATCTCGCGCGGCTCGGGACGCAACCGAACCTGACGATCAAGGACTACCAGGGCGGACACATGGTCTATCTCGACGATACGTCGCGTCCGCAGGAGAAAGCCGACCTCGTGACCTTCTACAACGCGGTCGCGCATTGACGACATGAGCGAGGCCGGCGACGCGCGCCCAGGGCGCCGCCTCGCCGGCCGTCGACGACCTCATTCCAGACTGGAGCCCGATATGAAGAATCGTTTCATCGTCGTTGCCGCGGCGCTCGCATGCGCCGGCGCCGCAGCATCCGTATCCGCATACGCGCAGGCGAGCGACGCCGCCGCCGCACCGGTGCGCGCGCGCCAGGCGCAGCTCGGCGATCCATACGTGCCGCCGGCCGCACGCAAGCCGACCGCCGGCACGCAGACCACGGGCGCCGCGCTGCACGCGCAGGTGGTGCGCAAGCTCGCGCGGCAGTTCAGCGCGGCCGATACGCAGAACACGGGTTCGATCACCGAAGCGCAGGCACGCGCGGCCGGTCTCGGCTACGTCGCGAACAACTTCCGGCAGATCGACTCGACCGGCAACGGGCGCGTGTCGTTCGGCGACGTGCAGCGCTACATGCAGGCGCGAAGCACCAGCCAGCAGTAAGCGCGGCGCGCATGAACAAACGGGGGCGGAACCTGCTGAGCGGCGGGTTCCGCCCCCTTGCGCATGGCGCGCCCGTTTTGTTGCGCGGGCGGCCGATTTCGTCTGAATTCTCATTATCTGGGCAACGCATTCAAATATTGGAGGCGAGTGCGTGCGCTCCTACAATCCGAAGCACATCGACAGCTTCGGACCCACGCATCGCGCGGCGCCCGACGCACACGGAGACACCTTCCATGAAGTTCGCCGGGCGCTTTATTCGGTGCATCGACCGCCGCCTCGCCGCGATGCCGGACCCAGTTCCAGTGTCGTGCGAACGGCTTCACCGGTTCCGTTGAAGAAGCCCGCCCCATGACCAAGATGCCCGAATCCCTAGCCCTCGACGTCCGGCGCGCGACGCCGGACGATGCGTCGCTGACCGACAGCATCGGCGCGACCAGCACGCCGCTCGATCTCGCGGCCCAGCAGGCCGGTACGCAGACGCTGCTGCGCGGTCTCGCGATCCTCGAGGCGATCGCGAACGGCGCGCGCGACATGCGTGCGATCGGCGCCGCGCTCGGCACAACGCGCAGCACGACGCACCGGCTCGTCAGCAGCCTCGTGCAGGCGCGCTACCTGCGCCAGGTGCAGGGCGGTTACCTGCTCGGCCCGAAGCTGATCGAACTCGGCACGATCGCGCTCGAGCAGATGCCGCTCACCGCGGTGGCGCGCCCGCACCTCGAAGCGCTCGCGGAAGCGACGCTCGACACGATCCACCTCGGCGTGCGCGACGGCGACGACGTGCTGTACATCGACAAGATTCCCGGTACGCGCGGCCTCGAGATGCGCTCGCGCGTCGGCCACCGGATGCCGCTCGCGTCGACCGGCATCGGCAAGGCGATGATGCTCGACCTCGATCCCGACCTGTGGCGCTCGCTGTTCGAGGCCGCCCGGCGCGCGCTGGCCGGCGTCAATTTCAAGCCCGACAACCGGCCCGAGACGAGCGCGTTCCTGCAGCGCATGGCCCATTACGCGGCCGGCGGCTATACGTTCGACCTCGAGGAGAACGAGGCGTCGATCCGCTGCGTGGCCGCGCCGATCCGTGACGCATCGGGCGCGGTCGTCGCGGCGGTGTCGGTGGCGAGCACGATTCCGTACATGCCGCACGACCGGATGGACGAACTGATTCCGCTCGTGCAGCGCGAAGCGCGAGCCATTTCCGCGGAACTGGGCTGGAGCCCGCCGCAGGGTACCCGCAGGATCAAACGATGACGATTTCGACCCGGCCCGTTCCGGATGCCAGCTCCTCCACTCCGTCGCTGATCGCGCTCGACTGGGGCACGACGTCGCTGCGCGCCTATCTGTACGACGCGCACGGCGCGCTCATCGACACGCGCAGCCGCCCGGCGGGCGTCATGCAGGTGCCGGGCGGCGGCGCGCGTGCGTTCGACGCGGTGTTCGAGGAAGCCTGCGGCGACTGGCTCGACCGCACGCCGGGCCTGCCGGTGCTCGCCGCCGGGATGGTCGGCAGCGCGCAGGGCTGGCGCGAGGCGCCGTACGTCGCGGTGCCGGCCGGTGCCGACGCGCTCGTCGCGGGCCTCATCACGGTGACGACCTCGCGTGGTGCGACGATCTCGATCGTGCCGGGCGTGATTGCGACGGGCGAATTGCCCGACGTGATGCGCGGTGAAGAAACGCAGATAGTCGGTGCACTCGCGAGCGATCCCATGCTTGGCACCGATCGTTCAGGGGTACTGATCGGCTTGCCGGGCACGCATGCGAAATGGGCGTGGGTGAGGGACGGGCTGATCGAGCGCTTCCAGACCTTCATGACCGGCGAACTGTTCGCGGTGCTGCGCGACCACACGATCCTCGGCCGCACGATGCGCGCCGGCGCGTCGCCCGATCGCGCGGCGTTCGTGCGCGGCGTATCGGTCGCGCGCGGCGCGCAGCACACGGGGCTGCTCGCGACGATCTTCAGCACGCGCACGCTCGGCCTGACCGACCGGCTCGCGCCCGATGCGCAGGGCGACTACCTGTCCGGCCTGCTGATCGGCCATGAGCTCAACGCGCTCGACGCGATGCTCGCGGAGCGCGGCATCGCGCTCGCGGACCAGCCGCTGCTGTTGATCGGCGACGACGGCCTGTGTGCGCGCTACGCCGACGCGCTCCAGGAATTCGGCCACCCGAACGCACGAATCGTCGCGCATGCGACCGAGCGCGGCCTGTGGCGGATCGCATCGCGCGCCGGGCTCGTGCGCGCGGATGGCGAGCCCGCCTGCGCCGACCAATGAACTGTTTGCAGAGGAATCTTCGATGCCGTCCGACCTGACATTGCCCGCGCCATACGCGCCCCACGCCGCGCTGATGCGCGCGTTCGACGCGTGCCCGCTGATCGCGATCATGCGCGGGATCACACCCGCCGAAGCGGCCGACCACGGCCATGCGCTTTACGAAGCCGGCTTCCGGATCGTCGAGGTGCCGCTCAATTCGCCGGATCCGTTCGGCAGCATCGCGGCGCTGCGGCGCGCACTGCCTGACGACGCGATCGTCGGCGCGGGCACCGTGCTGCGCGCCGAGTATGTCGATCGCGTGCAGGACGCGGGCGGCTCACTGATCGTGATGCCGCACAGCGACGCGGCCGTGATCCGGCGCGCACGCGAGCGCGGCCTCGCGAGCGCACCGGGCGTCGCGACGCCGACCGAAGCGTTCGCGGCGCTCGCGAACGGCGCGGACGTCCTGAAGATGTTCCCGGCCGAGCAACTGGGCGTGGTCGTCGTAAAGGCGTGGCGCGCGGTGATCGACCGTGCGGTGCCGCTGATTCCGGTCGGCGGCATTTCGCCCGACAACATGCAGCCGTTCCTCACCGCCGGCGCGAACGGCTTCGGGCTCGGCTCGGCGCTGTACCGGCCCGGCCAGCCGGCCGACGCGACCGCGGCGAACGCGCGCGCGTTCCAGGCCGGCTTGCGCGCGGCGCGCGGCGGAGCCGCATGATGGGCCGCCTCGCGGACAAGGTCGCGATGGTGACGGGCGCGGGCCGGGGCATCGGCGCCGCGATCGCCCGCGCGTTCGTTCGCGAGGGCGCGGCCGTCGCGCTCGTCGATCTCGACTTCCCGCAGGCGCAGCGCACGGCCGCCGGGATTGCGCACGAGATCACCGGCGCGCGCGTACTGCCGCTGCAGGCGGATGTTGCGCGCCAGGATGCGGTGCGCGATGCACTGGCGCAGACCGAGGCGGCATTCGGCCCGCTCGACGTGCTCGTGAACAACGCGGGCATCAACGTGTTCGCCGATCCGCTGACGATGACCGACGACGACTGGCGCCGCTGCTTCGCGGTCGATCTCGACGGCGTGTGGCACGGGTGCCGCGCGGCGCTGGAAGGGATGGTCGAACGCGGTCGCGGCAGCATCGTGAACATCGCGTCGACGCATGCATTCAGGATCATCCCGGGCTGCTTTCCGTACCCGGTCGCGAAGCACGGCGTGCTCGGTCTCACGCGCGCCCTCGGCATCGAATACGCGGCGCGCAACGTGCGCGTGAACGCGATCGCGCCCGGCTACATCGAGACCCAGCTCACGCGCGACTGGTGGGACGCGCAACCCGACCCTGCTGCCGCACGCGCGGAAACGCTCGCGCTGCAGCCGATGAAGCGGATCGGCCGGCCGGAGGAGGTCGCGATGACGGCTGTGTTCCTGGCGTCCGACGAGGCGCCGTTCATCAATGCCGCGTGCATCACCGTCGACGGCGGGCGTGCGGCGCTGTACCACGACTGACGCAACGATTCGAAAGACCGCACGTGCGACGGCCGCGCGCACGCTGCGTCGAAACCAACAAGCGGCTGCATCCTGTTCGATGAAGACAAGGAGACACTGGAGATGAAACGCAGAACGTTCGTAACGCTGGCGGCCGCGGCCGCGGTGGTGATCGGGAGCCCGGTCGTGCACGCGGCCGACCCGGTCAAGATCGGCTTCCTGGTGAAGCAGCCGGAAGAGCCGTGGTTCCAGGACGAGTGGAAGTTCGCCGAGATGGCGGCGAAAGAAAAAGGCTTCACGCTCGTGAAGATCGGCGCCCCGTCCGGTGAAAAAGTGATGAGCGCGATCGACAACCTGTCCGCGCAGAAGGCGCAGGGCTTCATCATCTGCACGCCCGATGTGAAGCTCGGGCCGGGCATCGTCGCGAAGGCGAAGTCGCACAACCTGAAGATGATGACGGTCGACGACCGCCTCGTCGACGGCGCAGGCAAGCCGATCGAGTCGGTGCCGCACATGGGGATCTCCGCGTACAACATCGGCAAGCAGGTCGGCGACGGCATCGCGGCCGAGATCAAGAAGCGCGGCTGGGACATGAAGGATGTCGGCGCGATCGACATCACCTACGAGCAGCTGCCGACCGCGCATGACCGCACGAGCGGCGCGACCGACGCGCTGGTGGCCGCCGGCTTCCCGAAGGCGAACGTGATCGCGGCGCCGCAGGCGAAGACCGACACGGAAAACGCATTCAACGCGGCCAACATTGCACTCACGAAGAATCCGCAGTTCAAGCACTGGGTCGCGTACGGCCTGAACGACGAGGCCGTGCTCGGCGCGGTGCGCGCAGCCGAAGGGCGCGGCTTCAAGGCGGACAACATGATCGGCATCGGCATCGGCGGCTCCGATTCGGCACTGAACGAGTTCAAGAAGCCGCAGCCGACGGGCTTCTACGGCACCGTGATCATCAGCCCGAAGCGCCACGGCGAGGAAACGTCGGACCTGATGTACGCGTGGATCACGCAGGGCAAGGCACCGCCGGCACTGACGCTGACGACGGGCATGCTCGCGACGCGCGACAACGTGTCGAAGGTGCGCGACGAGATGGGCCTCGCGTCGAAGTAAGCGGCCCGCCGGCTGCCGCGGCGATGCGGCGGCCGGCGGTCGATCGATTCCGGAAGTGGAGAGGCGACGTGTCAGCGGCACTGCGTTTTGACAATATCGGCAAGGTCTTTCCCGGCGTGCGCGCACTCGACGGCATCTCGTTCGACGTGCATGCGGGCGAGGTGCATGGCCTGATGGGCGAGAACGGCGCGGGCAAGTCGACGCTGCTGAAGATTCTCGGCGGCGAATACCAGCCCGATGCGGGCAGCGTGCTGGTCGACGGCCAGCCCGTGCAGTTCGCGAGTGCGGCCGCGTCGATCGCGGCCGGCATCGCGGTGATTCACCAGGAGCTGCAGTACGTGCCCGACCTGACGGTCGCGGAAAACCTGCTGCTCGGCCGCCTGCCGAACGCGTTCGGCTGGGTGAGGAAACGCGAGGCGAAGCGCCACGTGCGCGAGCGGCTCGCCGCGATGGGCGTCGATCTCGATCCCGACGCGAAGCTCGGGCGGCTGTCGATCGCGCAGCGGCAGATGGTCGAGATCTGCAAGGCGCTGATGCGCAATGCGCGCGTGATCGCGCTCGACGAACCGACGAGCTCGCTGTCGCATCGCGAGACCGAGGTGCTGTTCAAGCTCGTCGACGACCTGCGCGCGCAAGGCCGTGCGCTGATCTACATCTCGCACCGGATGGACGAGATCTACCGGCTCTGCAATGCGTGCACGATTTTCCGCGACGGGCGCAAGATCGCGTCGCACGAATCGCTCGCCGACGTGCCGCGCGAACGGCTCGTCGCCGAGATGGTCGGGCGCGAGATTTCGGACATCTACCATTACGCGCCGCGTGCGCTCGGCGACGTGCGGTTCTCCGCCGAAGGCGTCGACGGCCATGCCCTGCGCGAGCCGGCGAGCTTCTCGGTGCGCGCGGGCGAGATCGTCGGCTTCTTCGGGCTGGTCGGCGCGGGCCGCAGCGAGCTGATGCGGCTCGTGTACGGCGCGGACCGCCGGCGCGCGGGCGTACTGACGCTCGACGGCGCGCGCATCGACGTGAAGCGCACCGGCGACGCGATCCGCCACGGCATCGTGCTGTGCCCGGAGGACCGCAAGGAAGAAGGGATCATCGCGATCGCGTCGGTCGCGGAGAACATCAACATCAGCTGCCGCCGCCATTCGCTGCGCGCGGGGCTGTTCATCAACCGCAAGACCGAAAGCGAAACGGCCGACCGCTTCATCCAGCGGCTGAAGATCAAGACGCCGAACCGGCGCCAGAAGATCCGCTTCCTGTCGGGCGGCAACCAGCAGAAGGCGATCCTGTCGCGCTGGCTGGCGGAGCCCGACCTGAAGGTCGTGATTCTCGACGAGCCGACGCGCGGGATCGACGTCGGCGCGAAGCACGAGATCTACGACGTGATCTACCGGCTCGCGGAGCGCGGCTGCGCGATCGTGATGGTGTCGTCGGAGCTGCCGGAAGTGCTCGGCGTGTCCGACCGCATCGTCGTGATGCGTGAAGGCCGGATCGCGGGCGAGCTGCCGCGCGAGCAGGCGAACGAACACGCGGTGCTGAGCCTCGCGCTGCCGCAGACGAGCGCGGTCGAGGCGGCCTGACGCGATACACGACATTCGAATCGAACACGCGCGGCGCGGGCCGCGCGATGCAGGAGCAGGAGACACCATCATGCAAGTCAACGAAAATCTTGCCGGCGCCGCCGTGAAGCCCACGGCCGACGCGCTGGTTCCGCAGCAGAGCGACCGCCAGAAGTGGTGGCAGCATCTGACCGAATACAGCCTGATCGCGATCTTCGCGGTGATGTTCATCACGATGTCGCTGACCGTCGATCACTTCTTCTCGATCGACAACATGCTCGGACTCGCGCTGTCGATCTCGCAGATCGGCATGGTCGCGTGCACGATGATGTTCTGTCTCGCGTCGCGCGACTTCGACCTGTCGATCGGCTCGACCGTCGCGTTCTCCGGCGTGTTGTGCGCGATGGTGCTGAACGCGACCGACAACACGTTCGTCGCGATCATCGCGGCGGTCGCGGCCGGCGCCGCGATCGGCTTCGTGAACGGTGCGGTGATCGCGTACCTGCGCATCAACGCGCTGATCACGACGCTCGCGACGATGGAGATCGTGCGCGGGCTCGGCTTCATCGTGTCGAAGGGGCAGGCGGTCGGCGTGTCGTCGGATACTTTCATCGCGCTCGGCGGGTTGTCGATGTTCGGTGTGTCGCTGCCGATCTGGGTCACGCTGCTGTGCTTCATCGCGTTCGGCGTGCTGCTGAACCAGACCGTGTACGGTCGCAACACGCTCGCGATCGGCGGCAATCCCGAGGCATCGCGACTCGCGGGGATCAACGTCGAACGCACGCGCGTGTACATCTTCCTGATCCAGGGTGCGGTGACGGCGCTCGCGGGCGTGATCCTCGCATCGCGCATCACGTCGGGCCAGCCGAACGCCGCGCAGGGCTTCGAGCTGAACGTGATCTCCGCATGCGTGCTCGGCGGCGTGTCGCTGATGGGCGGTCGCGCGACGATCTCGGGCGTCGTGATCGGCGTGCTGATCATGGGCACCGTCGAGAACGTGATGAACCTGCTGAACATCGACGCGTTCTACCAGTACCTCGTGCGCGGCGCGATCCTGCTCGCGGCCGTGTTGCTCGACCAGTTGAAGAACCGCGGCGTCCGCGACTGACCCGGCCTGCTCTGACGGAGACGAACCGCATGACCATCGACACTTCCGCGCACGACGCGCACACCACGAGCCACGCGCGCTATGCACGGTATCCGAGCCTCGAGGATCGCGCGGTGCTGATCACGGGCGGCGCGACCGGCATCGGCGCGGCGTTCGTCGAGCACTTCGCCGCGCAGGGCGCGCGCGTCGCGTTCGTTGACCTCGACGCGGCCGCTGGCGCCGCGCTGGCGGACAGCCTCGCGCACGTGCGCCATGCGCCGCTGTTCATCCAGTGCGACCTGACCGACATCGACGCGCTGCGCCATGCGATCGACGCGATCCGCGCGCGCATCGGCGCGATCGCGGTGCTCGTGAACAACGCGGCGAACGATACGCGCCACGCGATCGGCGACGTGACGCCGGAATCGTTCGACGCGGGCATCGCGGTGAACCTGCGCCACCAGTTCTTTGCCGCGCAGGCGGTGATCGACGACATGAAGCAGAACGGCGGCGGCGCGATCATCAATCTCGGCTCGATCAGCTGGATGCTGAAGAACGGCGGCTATCCCGTCTACGTGATGGCGAAGGCGGCCGTGCAGGGCCTGACGCGCGGCCTCGCGCGCGATCTCGGTCCGTTCGGCATCCGCGTGAATTCGCTGGTGCCCGGCTGGGTGATGACCGACAAGCAGCGCCGGCTGTGGCTCGACGACGCGGGCCGCGCGGCGATCAAGGCCGGCCAGTGCCTCGACGCCGAATTGCTGCCCGCCGATCTCGCGCGGATGGCGTTGTTCCTCGCGGCCGACGACAGCCGGATGATCACCGCGCAGGACGTGATCGTCGACGGCGGTTGGGCCTGACCGTTCGCACGACCCGCATCGTTTCTTCGACGAAGGAAAGGAGCTCACCATGACCGCCACGTCCTCGCGCGCATCATCGTCCACCAGCCAGTCGCGCCGCGCGCGCCTGGCCGCCGCCGCGCAGCCGGTCAGCCCCGGCCCGCAGACGGCCGCGTTCGCGCAGGGCGTCGGCGCCGCGCATGCGGCGGCCGTCACGCTGTCGAACGCGTCGTTGCGGCTCGACGTGCTGCCGCATCTCGGCGGCGGCATCGCGCGCTTCGACTGGCGCGGCGACAACGGGGCATTGATGCCGGTGTTCCGCCGCTGCGAACACCCGGAGACGGCGACGGACCCGAACGAGCTCGCGTGTTATCCGCTGCTGCCGTACTCGAACCGGATCGGCGGCGCGCGCTTCGAATGCGACGGGCGCAGCGTCGCGGTGCCGCGCAACCGCCGCGACGAGCCGCTGCCGATCCACGGCGACGGCTGGCTCGCGCCATGGCAGGTGGATGATGCGACCGGCACGTCGCTGCAACTGTCGCTCGATCGCACCGCCGGCGCGCCGTATGCGTTCCGCGCGATCCAGTCGTTCGAACTCGGCGATGCGACGCTGTCGATCGCGCTGACGATCGAGAACGCGGGGCGCGCGCGGCTGCCGTTCGGGCTTGGCGTACATCCGTTCCTCGTGCGCGATGCCGCGACCGAGCTGGCCGCGGCCGCCGGCGGGCTGTGGTTGTCGGGCACCGATTTCCTGCCGGTGCGGCACGTGAGCGTGCCGCCGGCCTGGCAGTTCGGCGTCGCGTATCCGCTGCCGGCCGCGCTCGTCAATCACGCGTTCACCGGCTGGGGCGGGCACGCGACGGTGAGCTGGCCGCGCCGCGGGCTGTCGCTGACGGTGGCGGCCGACGCCGACGCGTACGTGCTCTATACACCGCCCGGCGAGGATTTTTTCTGCTTCGAGCCGGTCGATCATCCGATCAATGCGGTGAACCTGCCGGGCGGCGCGGCCGCGCACGGGATGACGCTGCTCGCGCCCGGCGAGCGGCTCACGCGGCGTTTCGCGTTCACCGTCGAGCGCGCCGATGCGCGCAGCAATGCCGCGACACGCGAGGAGCGCCGGCGACGCGGGTAAAATACGCGGTCTACCAACGGTTTGCCGCGAGTACCCGCCATGTCTTCCCCGCTTACTTTCATCGAATCGCTGCGCGCCGCGTGGCAGCGCACGAATTCGCTGCTGTGCGTCGGCCTCGATCCCGAGCCGTCGCGCTTTCCCGTGCAGTTCGACGGCCAGCCCGACGCGATCTTCGAATTCTGCCGGCAGATCGTCGACGCGACCGCGCAATACGCGAGCGCGTTCAAGCCGCAGATCGCCTACTTCGCCGCGCATCGCGCGGAAGACCAGCTCGAGCGGCTGATCGCGCACATCCACCTCCAGCATCCGGGCCTGCCCGTGATCCTCGACGCGAAGCGCGGCGACATCGGCAGCACGGCCGAGCAATACGCGCGCGAAGCGTTCGAGCGCTATCGCGCGGACGCCGTCACGGTGAACCCGTACATGGGTTACGACTCGGTCGAGCCGTACTTCGAGCACGAAGGCAAGGGCGTGATCGTGCTGTGCCGCACGTCGAACCCCGGCGGTTCCGACCTGCAGTTCCTCGATACGAACGGCCGGCCGCTGTACCAGGTCGTCGCCGACCTCGCGGCGAACAAGTGGAACGCGAAGAACGGCCAGCTCGGCCTCGTGGTCGGCGCGACGTTCCCGAAGGAAATCGAGATCGTGCGCGGGATCGTCGGCGACATGCCGCTGCTGATTCCCGGCATCGGCGCGCAGGGCGGCGACGTGCAGGCGACCGTCAACGCAGGCCGCACGGCCGACGGCACCGGCATGATGATCAACTCGTCGCGCGCGATCCTGTACGCGAGCAAGGGCGAGGATTTCGCCGAAGCCGCGGCGCTCGCCGCGCAGAAGACCCGCGACACGATCAACGCGCATCGCTGATCGCGGTTGGTAACGGCTGCCCGCGCGGGCGGCCGGTTCCGGCAGGCCCGCGTTCGCGGGCCGGTGCCGCTTTCTCCGCTTTACCCCCTCCGTTTCCCTCGCCGCACTGACGCGCACGGGCAACTTCCCGTCGTTTCCGTACTGCATGCCCGCGCGCCAATCGCGCGATGCTCCCGCTTGTCATCGATCTGTAACGAAACTGTCAAGAAAGGGAGTGACGCCATGCCCAAGCTTTCCCGACGTTTTCTGAGCGCGCTTGCCGCATCGCTGTGCATGAGCTTCGCCCATGCGGCGGACCTCTCGCACTGGCCGGCGGACAGCGCGAAGGCGCTGAACGCGATGATCGCCGCGCATGCGTACCGCGGCGAATACGCGGTGTTCGACGCCGACAACACGACCTACCGCTACGACCTCGAGGAGTCGCTGCTGCCGTACCTCGAGAACCGCGGCGTGCTGACGCGCGACACGCTCGACCCGTCGCTGAAGCTGATCCCGTTCAAGGATTCCGCCGACTACAAGGAATCGCTGACGAGCTATTACTACCGGCTGTGCGAGATCGACGACCTGGTCTGCTACCCGTGGATCGCGCAGGCGTTCGCCGGGCAGTCGTTGGCCGACCTGAAGCGCCACGTCGACGCGATGCTCGCCGACGGCAAGCCGATCCCGATCCGCTACTGGCAGGGCGACAAGGTGGTCGACGGCACGGTGAACCCGCCGCGCTTCTTCCGCGGGATGCAGGAGCTGTACAACGCGCTGCGCGAGAACGGCATCGAGGTCTACGTGATGACGGCCGCGCACGAGGAGCTCGCGCGGCTCGTGCTGTCCGACCCGAAGTACGGCTACAACGTGAAGCCGCAGAACGTGATCGGCGTGACGACGCTTCTGCGCAACCCGGCCACCGGCGCGCTGACGACGTCCCGGTTGCAGATCAAGGCCGGCAAGTACGACGAGGCCGCGAACCGCAGCCTGGTGATCACGCCGTTCCTGATGAATCCGATGACGTGGTACGAAGGCAAGCTCGGCTCGATCGTCGGCTGGATCGACCAGTGGAAGAAGCCGGTGCTCGTCGCGGGTGACACGCCGACGTCCGACGGCTACATGCTGCTGAACGCGACCGACGTCGCGCGCGGCGGCGTGCGCGTGTGGGTGAACAAGAAGGACAAGCAGATGGCGCAGATCCGCGCGTGGTCGGATGAATCGGCCGCGCAGCAGAAGTCGCTCGGCCTGCCGGTGACGGCGGACAAGAACTGGATCGTCGTGAAGCCCGACGCGATTCAGTAAGCGGGTAAGCGGGGCGCGTGACGCGCCCCGGCCCGATCAGCCCTCGCGTTCGTCGAGCAGCTTCAGCAGCCCGCGCAGCGCATGCGCGGCTGCCTGCGTGCGGATCTGGTCGCGGTCGCCCTTGAACACGAGCGTCTCGACGTCGGTATGCAGCCGGTTGCTCCAGCCGAACGACACGGTGCCGACCGGCTTCTTCTCGCTGCCGCCGGCCGGGCCCGCGATGCCCGTGACGGACAGCGCGACCTGCGCGCGGCTGTTGCGCAGCGCGCCTTCGGCCATCGCGCGCGCGACTGGCTCGCTGACGGCGCCGTGCTTGTCGATCAGGTCGGGCGGCACGCCGATCATCTCGATCTTGGCCTGGTTCGAGTACGTGACGAAGCCGCGCTCGAACCACTGGCTGCTGCCGGAAATGTCGGTGATCGCGGCGGCGATCATGCCGCCGGTGCAGGATTCGGCGGTGGCAAGCGTGAGGTGCTCGTCACGCAGCTTGTTGCCTGCGCGGATCGCAAGCTGATGGACGACGGAATCGGTTGGCATGCGCGTCGGGAAACGGGAGTCGGGAAATCGGTCAGCCGACGACGGAGCGCCACAGGGCGATCACGAGCAGCGTCATGAACGCGGCGACCAGGTCGTCGACCATGATGCCGAGCCCGCCTTTGAGGCGGCGCTCGACATAGCGGATCGGCGGCGGCTTGAGCATGTCGAAGCAGCGGAACGCGACGAACGCCCACAGCTGGCCGATGAAGGTCGCGGGCGTGACGAACAGCATCACGAGCCAGATCGCGACGATCTCGTCCCAGACGACGGCGCCCGGATCGGACGTGCCCATCTTCTTCGCGGTGAAACCGGTGATCCACGTGCCCGCCACGAAGCCGACGGCGATCAGCGCCCACCATTCGGGCACCGTCAGGTAGCGGTTGAGCAAGACGAAACTGAGCCAGCCGAACAGTGAGCCGAACGTGCCGGGCATGATCGGCGCGAGCCCGCTGCCGAAGCCGAGCGACACGATATGCGCCGGGTGCGACAGCATGAAGCGCGCGGTCGCGCGCTGCCGCGCATCGTGTGCGGCGCCGGTCTCGGCCGCGGCGTGCGCGGGCGTCGGGTCAGTCTGCATGGAAGTGGTCGAAGCCGTGCAACGTGAGAGCGAGGGGCGCGCCGGCGGCGTCGCGCCACGTGATCGCGGGTTGCGCCGACGGCGCGGACAACGCGCGTATTGTACCGATTCGCGTGACCGGCACCCCGGCCGTCGCGCCGGCCGCTTCGACCGCCGCGCGGGCCACGGCCGGCGCGGTGAAGCACAGTTCGTAGTCGTCGCCGCCCGCCAGTGTGCAGCGGCGCTGCACGTCGGGCGGCAGCGTCGCGAGCGCGGCCGAGCGCGGCACCGCGTCGGCGTCGATTTCGGCGCGCACGTTCGAGCGCGTCAGGATGTGCTGCAGATCTCCGGCGAGACCGTCGGAAAGGTCGAGCGCCGCGTGCGCGACGCCGGCAAGCGCCAGGCCGAGCGCGATGCGCGGTTCGGGCCGCTCGAGCGCACGCCGGAACGCGGCCGCTTCGTCCGCGCCGGCCGCCCATTCGCCGCGCGCGACGCCGAGGCCCGCGCGCGCATCGCCGAGCGTGCCGGACACCCACACGTCGTCGCCGTCGCGCGCGGCGTCGCGGCGCAGCGCCGCGTCGGGCGCGACTTCGCCGAATACGGTCACGCACAGGTTCAGCGGGCCGCTCGTCGTGTCGCCGCCGATCAGCTCGCAACCGTAGCGCTCGGCGAGCGCGAACAGGCCGTTGCTGAAGGCCTCGAGCCACGCCGCGTCGGCGCGCGGCAGCGCGCACGCGAGCGTGAATGCGCGCGGCTCGGCGCCCATTGCCGCGAGGTCGGACAGATTGACCGCGAGCGTCTTGTGGCCGAGCGCGTCGGGCGCGACATCGGGGAAGAAGTGGCGGCCTTCCACCAGCATGTCCGTCGAAATGGCCAGCAATTTCCCGGTTCGAGGCGTGATCAGCGCGCAATCGTCGCCGATGCCGAGTGTCGACGCGCGGGCGCCCTGCGCGGCACGGCGCGTGAAGAAGCGTTCGATCAGCGAAAACTCGGAAAGGGCGGCTGGCACGGCGGGTAATCCGAAACGATTGAAGGAACGGCATTGTACGAGGCGAGCGGCTGCGTTCCTGCACCGTTCGGCCCATTTTTGTCGCGGCTGTTGCACCCGAATCGCCGGTCTGGCGGCCGATGATTGGCGCTACAATGCCGTCGAAGAGTTATTCTAATCCGCCCGCCACGAGACACATGTCTACTCAAGCCTCCTCCAAAGCCAAGCTCCGCGAAGCCGCGCTCGACTATCACGAATTCCCGACCCCCGGGAAAATCGCGATCGCCCCGACCAAGCAGATGATCAACCAGCGCGACCTCGCGCTCGCGTATTCGCCGGGTGTGGCGTACGCGTGCGAGGAGATCGTCGAGAATCCGCTCAACGCGGCGCGCTTCACCGCGCGCAGCAACCTGGTCGGCGTCGTCACGAACGGCACGGCGGTGCTCGGTCTCGGCAACATCGGCCCGCTCGCGTCGAAGCCGGTGATGGAAGGCAAGGCCGTGCTGTTCAAGAAGTTCGCGGGCATCGACGTGTTCGACATCGAGCTGAACGAGTCGGACCCGCACAAGCTCGTCGACGTGATCGCCGCGCTGGAGCCGACCTTCGGCGGGATCAACCTGGAAGACATCAAGGCGCCCGATTGCTTCATCGTCGAGCGCGAGTGCCGCAAGCGGATGAAGATTCCGGTGTTCCACGACGACCAGCACGGCACCGCGATCGTGGTGGCCGCAGCCGTCACGAACGGGCTGAAGGTCGTCAACAAGGACATCAAGAAGGTCAAGCTCGTGGCGTCCGGCGCAGGTGCTGCCGCGCTCGCGTGCCTGGACCTGCTGGTCGACATCGGCCTGCCGCTCGAGAACATCACGGTGACCGACCTGGCTGGCGTGGTCTACAAGGGCCGCACCGAGCTGATGGATCCGGACAAGGAGCGTTTCGCCCGCGAAACCGAAGCCCGCACGCTGGCCGAAGTGATCGACGGCGCGGACATCTTCCTCGGCCTGTCGGCTGCCGGCGTGCTGAAGCCGGAGATGGTGAAGGGCATGGCCGAGCGCCCGCTGATCCTCGCGCTTGCGAACCCGACGCCGGAAATCCTGCCGGAAGCGGCACTCGAAGTGCGCCCCGACGCGATTCTCGCGACCGGCCGCACCGACTACCCGAACCAGGTCAATAACGTCCTGTGCTTCCCGTTCATCTTCCGCGGCGCGCTCGACGTCGGCGCGACCACGATCACGCGTGAAATGGAGATCGCGGCCGTCAACGCGATCGCCGAGCTCGCGCAGCACGAGCAGAGCGACATCGTCGCGACCGCATACGGCATCCAGGACCTGTCGTTCGGGCCCGAATACCTGATTCCGAAGCCGTTCGATCCGCGCCTGATCGTGAAGATCGCGCCGGCCGTCGCGCAGGCCGCGATGGACGGCGGCGTCGCGACGCGCCCGATCGAGGACATGGAGGCGTACCGCGTCCACCTGCAGCAGTTCGTGTACCACAGCGGCACGACGATGAAGCCGATCTTCCAGATCGCGCGCGCCGCGCCGGAAGAGAAGAAGCGCGTGGTATTCGCGGAAGGCGAAGAAGAGCGCGTGTTGCGTGCCGTTCAGATCATCGTCGACGAAAAACTCGCGACGCCGATCCTGATCGGCCGCCCGTCGGTGATCGAGCACCGTATCCAGCGCTACGGCCTGCGCCTGAATCCGGGTGTCGACTTCACGGTCGTCAACACCGAGCACGACGAGCGCTACCGCGACTTCTGGCAGACGTACTACAAGCTGATGGCGCGCAAGGGCATCAGCGAACAGCTCGCGCGCGTCGAGATGCGCCGCCGCACCACGCTGATCGGCGCGATGCTGGTGAAGAAGGGCGAAGCGGACGGGATGATCTGCGGCACGATCAGCACCACGCACCGCCACCTGCACTTCATCGACCAGGTGATCGGCAAGCGCCCGGGCTGCAGCGTGTACGCGGCGATGAACGGCCTCGTGCTGCCGGGCCGCCAGATTTTCCTCGTCGACACGCACGTGAACGTCGATCCGACCCCGGAGGAGCTGGCCGAGATCACGATCATGGCGGCGGAAGAAGTGCGCCGCTTCGGCATCGAGCCGAAGGTCGCGCTGCTGTCGCACTCGAATTTCGGCACGAGCAACGCACCTTCGGCGAAGAAGATGCGCGATACGCTCACGATCCTGCAGGAACGCGCGCCGGAGCTGAAGGTCGACGGCGAGATGCACGGCGATGTCGCGCTCGACGCGGCGCTGCGCAAGGAAATCCTGCCGGAATCGACGCTGGAAGGCGAAGCGAACCTGCTGATCCTGCCGAACATCGACGCCGCCAACATCGCGTACAACCTGCTGAAGACGGCCGCGGGCAACAACATCGCGATCGGGCCGATCCTGCTGGGCGCTGCGCAGCCGGTGCACGTGCTGACCGAATCGGCGACCGTT
This sequence comes from Burkholderia crassaminum, assembly GCF_964265005.1. Taxonomy (NCBI): domain Bacteria; kingdom Pseudomonadati; phylum Pseudomonadota; class Betaproteobacteria; order Burkholderiales; family Burkholderiaceae; genus Burkholderia; species Burkholderia crassaminum. Next base: position 644,089 of record NZ_OZ183799.1, read on the forward strand.
CGCCGCATCGTCAACATGGCGGCGCTGCTGGTCGCCGACGTGAACGCCACGCGCTGAGCCAAAACGAACGCGCCAGGCCGGTCGAACCGGCGTGGCGCGTCGGGCGAAATTGTAAACAAAAGCAAAAAGAGGCGTGCCCGCCATGGGCACGCCGCGGGCAGGGCGCAAACGCGCTTCCCTCAAAGCAACAGCAGCATCTTTCCACTCCCAGTAGCGAGTGTGGCAAGGAGGCAGGGTCTTGCCATACGAAAGATGCCGCTCGCATTTTATCCTATGTAAGATAAATGTAGTGTGAATTCGGTAAGAAATACGCAAATTCGCGTATCGTCGGGCTTTCGATTCCCAAACGGACATTGATTCGCGCGGCCAATAACGCTACGCTAACGCCTTTGTTGGTCGTCAACTACTTGATTTAACAGCGGGAACCCTGGTTCATGGCACGCAAGTGGCTCCGCAACGGCGCGCTCGCGTCCGTCTTCGCGATGTTCGCGATGGGTATCGTCGGCACGCCGACGGGCAGTCTGGTTTCCGCCGCTTACGCACGGGAGGCCGTTCCGGCCGACGTCGCGGCGAGCGGGCTCGATACGATTCCGACCGCCAGTCTTCCGCGCGAGGCCGTGACCACGCTGGGCCTGATCGGCGCCGGCGGCCCCTACCCGTACGAGAAAGACGGCGTCGTGTTTGGCAACCGCGAGCGGATCCTGCCAAAAGCGAAGCGCGGCTACTACCATGAGTACACGGTACCGACGCCGCGTGCCCGCAATCGCGGCGCGCGCCGGATCGTCTGTGGCGGGCCATTGCGCCGGATCGACAACTGTTATTACACGGGCGACCACTACAACAGTTTTAAACGTATTGTTGAATGACTTCGGGACGAATGGCATGAGCGACTCCATCTACGCGCACGAAACGGCGGCGGCGGAACTGTTCGCAGCCGGCGACGGCAATCTGTTTCAGCGCGTGATCCAGCTTCACGCGGCGGCGCAGGCTGTCGGCGCGCCGGTGCAACAGGAAGCCGAGCCCGGGCTTTCATCGAACGAGGAGCCTATGAGCCTTTTCACGACCGTGCGACCCAATCTCGTGCAGTCGATCCGCGCGTTCCGCGTGCAGGATCTTGCCGACGAAGCCGGCCGGCTCGGCCAGCATTTCCTGTACGCCTATTGCGGCGCCGCGCAGTCGAAGCAGGAAGTGATGGAAACGATCGCGACGTCGTTTCTGTTCCCGAAGCATTTCGGGAAGAACTACGATGCGCTGTACGACTCCCTGACCGACCTCGTCGCGAAGGCCGGTGCGCAGCCCGGTTTCGTGATCGTCCTCGAAGGGCTGCCGATCGCGCAGAAGTTCGACAAGGAAGGGCGCGAGACGCTGCTCGACGTGTTCCGCGAGGCGGCCGAGTTCTGGGCCGAGCGCAAGGTCGCGTTCCGCGTGTTCTACTCGTTCGCGTAAGCGCGCGTCGGCCAGCGGCCGATCCGGCGAACACCCGTCAAAAGCCCGCTTCAAGCGGGCTTTTTTGCGTCCGCGCTCGATGCGCGCGCTGCGTCCGGCCCGACATAAGCCTTTCATCGCGCACCTTTTTCCGCGACAATCGGTCAGCCCGGCCGCAGCCCGCCGCCCCGGGCGCACAACACCAATCATTCGAGAGAGGGCCGTAATCCCATGACCGATACCCGATTCGCGGCGCCCGCCCGTGCGCGCCGTCCGCTCGTGCACGCGCTGGCCACGTGCGCCCTGTCGTTCGGCATCCCGCTGGCCGTGCAGGCCGCGTCGCTCACACCCGAACAGACCGTCGACATTTATCTGGGCGCCATCGTCAACAACGACGCGGGCAAGGTCGAGCAATTCAACGACTCGGTGCGGGCGACCGCCGATCCGAAGGATGCCGGGAACATGATGCTGCCGGCCGACATGTACGGCGACATGCGTGAACAGATGCTCGGGCAGGTGATGGCGTCGATGTCGGAATCCGGGCGCGAGGCGCTGGCGCCGTCGCTCGACTCGATGCTGGTCGCGTACACGGGCGCGTTGCGGCGCTCGCAATGCAATGCCACCGGTGTAAAGCGCACGCCGGGCGCAGGCGGGAAGGGGCAGGAACGCGCCACGGTCAGTTTCGAGTGCAAGGTGGCCGACGTCACGCCGCCGGGCGACGAGGCCATGAAAGCGCGCGCGGCCGCGAAAACCGACCCGCAGCGCTTCGCGGCGGCCAAAACGATGTTCACGGGCCTGGCGCGCGCGTTCAACGACGCACCGGTCAGCCGGCGCATCACGGGGCAGGTGGAGATGGTCGGTTCGGACAGCAAGGGCTGGACGACCGACAACCCCGAAAGCCTGATGAAGCTCGTCGTCGACGCGCTGTCCGGCCCGGTTGTCGCGGCGATCGCCGCCAGCCAGCAATGAGGCCGCCGCGCCGGCCCGATCGATTCGACACCGACATGACCCGACCGATGAACGTTTCCCTTCCTGCGCGCGGCAGCGCGCGTTTCCCGTTGCTCCGCGCCACGCGTGCGGCCGTGCTGTCCGTGCTCGTCGCGGCCGGTGCCGCGCACGCGGCGGTGCTGACGCCCGAGCAGACCACCGATCTGTATCTCGGTACCTTCGTCAACGGCGACGTCGCCAAGGCGGTGCAGTTCAACGACGCAATGCGCACGCGCTACGAGGGCAAGGACGCGCTCGACGTGGCGGCCATCCCCAAGCTCGGCGACACGATGCGCGACAACATGATCGCTGCGCTGCTGTCGAAGATGCCGGCCAGGTCTCGTGCGACGTTGCGCGCACCGGTCAGCGCGTCGATCACGTCGTATCAGCATGTGCTGGCCCGTTCCGAATGCAAGGCGACCGGTTCGACGCAGAAGCCGAACGAGTATGTGGAGGGCGAATCCATCGCGACGGTCGATTTTTCGTGCCGTGTCGTGGACGTGGAGCCCGGCGTGAAGGCACTGAAGGAGAAGCTGGGCAACCCGAGCCTCAAGACCGACAAGGCCCGCACGGCCTTCCTCGCCGCATTTCTCTCGGGTATGGCGCGCGTCTACGACGAGGCCCCGATGGGCCGCACCGTGACGGGGCAGGTCGACCTTTACGGCACGAACGAGAAGGGCTGGCTCACGGGTTCTCCGGGTGATGTGCTGTCGCCGCTGGTTGACGCACTGCTGGGTCCGATTGGCTCGGCGGACGGCGAAGCCGACAAGTAAGCGACTCGATCGCGGCCGCTGCACCTGGCCGGCGTGCCGCGCATCCGAACGGGGAGTGAACGATGAGGATCCTCACACGAGGGATGCGGGTTGCCGCGGTGGTTGTTTCGGTGTGCGGCGCGGCCGTGGCGGGGGCGAGCGCCGCCGAACCGACTCCGCTGCCGGGTTCGCCGGCCGCGCAAGCGGCCGTCGAGCGGCTGCTGGCCGATCTGCGCACGCGCTCGACGCCAGGCCAGTATGCAGCCGTGGCCGGCGCGATTCACACGTCGCCGGCGCTGGCGGCGCAACTGGACGAGCTGGTCGACGCCGGTCTGTTGACGCGCGTGGCGGTCGATAGCGGCGAGCCCGCGCTCGGCAGGACGACCGGCGCGTTGCGCAACGGGAGCGTGTGGATCCTGACGCCGGCGTTCGTCGCGAACCAGGCGCCGCGACGGCTGTTCGACGACGTTCAGGAAGACGACATCCTGCCGGACAACATGGTGTTCGCGCTCGGCTACATGGCATGGCGCGCGAAGCACGATGCCGACGTGAGCCGCGCGTCCGACGCGCTACGGGCGTCGGACGACAGCGCGGACGCGAAGAAGCAGCGATGGATCGACCTGAACACGCGGATCGACGCCGGCGGCTTCATCCAGGGCTGGAACGACACGGTGGACGCGGCCACGTTTCAGCACGACGGCCGGCCGATCAGCATCGTGCAGGCGGTGGAGATGATGATGAACCTGCGCTATCGCGGTCCGCTGATCAAGGCGATCCGGGCGACGCCGCCGGCCCGGAAGCTGCGGATCTCCGCGCCGGCGCTCGCACTCGACGCGGACAACCTCGACGCGCTGGCATCGGCGCTCCAGACTTCCCCCGTCATCGACATCGAGCCGTTGAACGCGGCGCGCTGATACGCGTCGCCGTGCGCCGACGTCAATCCGCGGCGCGTGCCCGGCCGCGCATCGCGATCACCACCCGCCCCAGCGCGCCGCAAGCGCGGCGAGCACGGCCGCGCCGGCTGTCTCGGTGCGCAGCACGCGGGGCCCGAGCGACAGCGCGGTGAACCCGCGTGCGCGGGCCGCGTTTTCCTCGTCGGGCGACAGCCCGCCTTCCGGCCCGATCAGCAGCGTGACGGTGGCAGCCGGCGGCGCGTCGGGCAGCGACGCGAACGGGATGCTCGCGCGCGGCGACAGCAGCAGCCGCAGCTCGCCGTCGGCCGGTGCGGCCGGCAGCGTATCGAGCCACGCGTTGAAGCCGGCTACCGGTGCGACGTCGGGCACGCGGTTGCGCCCGCATTGCTCGCACGACGCGCGCACGACGCCGCGCCAGTGCGCGACGCGCTTGTCCGCGCGCTCGCCGGACAGCTTCACGACGCCGCGCGCGGTCGACAGCGGCACGACCGCCGCAACGCCGAGCTCGACGGCCTTCTCGATCACCCAGTCCATCTTGTCGCCGCCGGCGATGCCTTGCGTGAGCGTCACGCGATAGGGCGGCTCGGCCTCGGCCGGTTCGAACGTGTCGATCTGCGCGAGCGCGCTGCGCTTGTCGATCTCGACGAGCCGCGCGCGGTACTGGCCGCCGGTGCCGTCGAACAGCGCGAGCACGTCGCCGGGCTGCAGGCGCAGCACCTGCACGTGGCGCGCGACATCGGCCGGCAACGCGAGGGTGGCGTCGGCGCGCAGTGCCGCGTCGACGAAAAAGCGCGGCACGGCCGCGGTGGTGGTGGCTTCGTTCATGCGTGTAGCGGTTGGGGTCATGCGTCGAGGCGGCGCCCGAGCGCCCATCGGTAGCCGTCGAGATCCTCGATCTGCGCGAACCGGTCGCCCCAGAACTGATCCTGCGGCGGGCTCAGCGATTTCGCGCCCGCGTCGAGCGCGCGCTGCCAGGTGGCGTCGACGTCGTCGACATACAGGTAGAACGATTGCGGCGCGGTGGCGTTCGCCCGCTTCGGCGTGAGCGCGGTCGAGCCGAACGCGCCCTCGGGCGCGAACATCACGATCAGCTGGCCGCGGTAGGCCATCTCGACGTGCATGATCGCGCCGTCCTCGTCGTGCACGTCGCGCAGCTCGAAGCCGAATGCGGCCTTGAAGAAATCGATGGTCGTGCGCGCGTTGCGTACGGCCAGGTAGGGCGTCAACCAAGGCACGTTGGCCGGACGTGGATCGGTCATGAAAATCTCCTGTGTTGGCGCTTCGGCGCTTGCGCTGATTCCATGCTTCGGCGTTGATTCAGGGGGGGTACGGCGTCCGGGGCGTATCGCCCCGGTGCTGCGCATCACGAATCCTGCGAAGACGCGATGGAAAAACGGAGCGATGCGGCCGCCCTGACGCTCAGCGGCGAACGCCCAGTGTATCGCGCAGCGCGCACGGCAGGGCAAAGAGGGACGCATGCAGCCGCGCATCGTAGTAGCGCAGGCCGTGGACGCGGCGGGCCTCGAGCCGTTCGTCGATGTCGTGCGCGAACAGCGCGGCCGCGTCGAGCGTGTCGCTCGCGATTGCCATCAGCCACTGCGAGCCGTACAGCGGCACGTGCGCGGACAACGGATCGACGACTGCGAAGCTCGCGCGCAGGTCGTCGAGTAGCGCGGCGATGCGCGACGAGTGGAACACCGGCGAACCGAGATGCATCGAGATTGCGCCGCACGGCGTGAGAATGCGCTTGAGCCGCGCGTAGAACGCACGCGTATAGAGGCCGGCCGCCGGCGAATCGGGCGGCGTGAGGTCGAACACGACGAGGTCGAAATGCTCGACGGTCGACTCGACGAAATGCGCGGCGTCGCCGATCACGACCTCGACGCGCGGATCGTCGAGCGCGCCCTGATGCACGTCGTCGAGATAGCGGCGCGCCATCCCGACCACTTCGTCGTCGAGTTCCGCGATCACGATCCGCTCGATGCACGCGTGCTTGAGCAACTGGCGTGCCGCGCCGCCGTCGCCGCCGCCGAGCACGAGCGCCTTCTTCGGCGACGGGTGCGCGAGCGCGGCCGGGTGCGTCATGCACTCGTGATAGACGTACTCGTCGCCGACCGACGTCATCGGCCGGCCGTCCAGCGTGAACAGGCGGCCGAGCTGCGGGGTCTCCCAGACTTCGATCTGCTGGTGCGGGGACGCGACGCGCGCGAGCCGCCGGGCGTTCGGGAAGCCGTAGGCGGCGTCGGGCGTAGGGTGAAAGAGAAGTGTTGTGCTCACGGGCGGGCCGCTCAGGGCTGGCAGTTCCGACGTCTGAATTATAGGAGGCGGGCGGTTTGACGGAAAACCGTGCCGGAACACTACTCGCCGACAAGGGAAATGTCAGCCCATCTGTTAAAATGACGAGCTTTGCAGCCCCGTCCGTAGGCTCCGTCCGCTTCGCGTCCGTCAGGCGCCGCACCGCGCGCCGGGAACGATTGACGCTCGAGCTTCCGGATGCCGCCGTGCTCCCGTTTCCTCGACTCGTTCTTCGGACTCGACATGACGACTTCGTCTCCCGCCTCCACCACCCTGATGGCCAACGCGATCCGTGCGCTCGCAATGGACGCCGTCCAGCAAGCGAACTCCGGCCACCCCGGCATGCCGATGGGCATGGCCGAAATCGGCGTCGCGCTCTGGTCGCGCCACCTGAAGCACAACCCGACGAACCCGCGCTGGGCAGACCGCGACCGCTTCGTGCTGTCGAACGGCCATGGCTCGATGCTGCTGTACTCGCTGCTGCACCTGACCGGCTACGACCTGCCGATCGAAGAGCTGAAGAACTTCCGCCAGCTGCACTCGAAGACGCCGGGTCACCCGGAATACGGCATCACGCCGGGCGTCGAGACGACCACCGGCCCGCTCGGCCAGGGTCTCGCGAACGCGGTCGGCATGGCGCTCGGCGAAGCGCTGATGGCCGACGAGTTCAACCGTGACGGCGCGAAGATCGTCGATCACCACACGTACGTGTTCCTCGGCGACGGCTGCCTGATGGAAGGCATCTCGCACGAAGCCTGCTCGCTCGCCGGCACGCTGAAGCTGAACAAGCTGATCGCGCTGTACGACGACAACGGCATCTCGATCGACGGCGACGTCGTGAACTGGTTCCACGACGATACCCCGAAGCGTTTCGAAGCCTACGGCTGGAACGTGATCCCGAACGTGAACGGCCATGACGTCGACGCGGTCGACGCGGCCATCGCGAAGGCGAAGCTGTCGGACAAGCCGACGATGATCTGCTGCAAGACGGTGATCGGCCAGGGCGCGGCGACCAAGGCCGGCGGCCACGACGTGCACGGCGCGGCGCTCGGCGCGGAAGAAATCGCGAAGACGCGCGAAGCGCTCGGCTGGACCTGGGCGCCGTTCGTGATTCCGCAGGAAGTCTACGCGGCATGGGATGCGAAGGAAGCGGGCAAGCGCGCCGAGACCGAATGGGACGCGACGTTCGCCGCATATCGCGCGAAGTTCCCGGCAGAAGCCGACGAATTCGAGCGCCGGATGGCTAACCAGCTGCCGGCCGACTGGGCGCAGAAGGCGGCGGCGATCATCGCCGGCGCGAACGAGCGCGGCGAGACGGTGGCGACCCGCAAGGCATCGCAGCAGGCGATCGAAGGCCTGGCCGCTGCACTGCCGGAACTGCTCGGCGGCTCGGCCGACCTGACCGGCTCGAACCTGACCAACTGGAAGGCATCGAAGGCCGTCCGTGCGAATCCGGAAGGCCCGGGCGTCCAGCTGGGCAACCATATCAACTACGGCGTGCGCGAATTCGGCATGAGCGCCGCGATCAACGGCCTCGCGCTGCACGGTGGCCACAAGCCGTTCGGCGGCACGTTCCTGACGTTCTCCGACTACAGCCGCAACGCGCTGCGCGTGGCCGCGCTGATGAAGGTGCCGTCGATCTTCGTGTTCACGCACGATTCGATCGGCCTCGGCGAAGACGGTCCGACGCACCAGTCGATCGAGCACGTGTCGAGCCTGCGCCTGATCCCGAACCACGACGTGTGGCGTCCGGCCGATACGGTCGAGACGGCCGTCGCGTGGACCCACGCGATCGCAGCCGACCGTCCGTCGAGCCTGATCTTCAGCCGCCAGAACCTCGCGTTCAACCCGCGTACCGACTCGCAGATCGCGAACATCGAGAAGGGCGGTTACGTGCTGAAGGACTGGGACGAAGAGATCGTCGCGCGCAAGATCATCCTGATCGCGACGGGCTCGGAAGTCGAACTCGCGATGAAGGCCGTCGAGCCGCTCGCGCAGCAAGGCATCGCGGCACGCGTCGTGTCGATGCCGTCGACCAACGTGTTCGACCGCCAGGACGCCGAATACCGTGAACGCGTGCTGCCGCATGGTGTGCGCCGCGTCGCGATCGAAGCGGGCGTGACCGCGTTCTGGCACAAGTACGTCGGCCTCGAAGGCGGCGTCGTCGGGATCGACACGTTCGGCGAATCGGCACCGGCCGGCGTGCTGTTCAAGTACTTCGGTTTCACCGTCGAGCACGTCGTCGAGACCGCCAAGGCCGTGCTGGCCTAAAAGCATTCGCGACGCGCGCCACCCCTCGCGCGCGTCGCACCGTGAAGCTGCACGAAACGAATTTTTTCAGCCATCAGGAGATAGACCATGACGATTCGCGTCGCAATCAACGGCTACGGCCGTATCGGCCGCAACACGCTGCGCGCGTTTTATGAAAACGGCAAGAAGCACGATCTCGAGATCGTCGCGATCAACGACCTGGGCGATGCGAAGACCAACGCGCACCTGACCCAGTACGACACCGCGCACGGCAAGTTCCCGGGCGAAGTGTCGGTCGACGGCGATTACCTCGTCGTGAACGGCGACAAGATCCGCGTGCTGGCGAACCGCAACCCGGCAGAACTGCCGTGGGGCGAGCTGGGCGTCGACGTCGTGATGGAATGCACGGGCTTCTTCACGACGAAGGAAAAGGCGAGCGCGCACCTGAAGGGTGGCGCGAAGAAGGTCATCATCTCGGCACCGGGCGGCAAGGACGTCGACGCGACGATCGTCTACGGCGTGAACCACGACGTGCTGAAGGCCGAGCACACCGTCATCTCGAACGCATCGTGCACGACGAACTGCCTCGCGCCGCTCGTCAAGCCGCTGAACGACAAGATCGGCCTCGAAACCGGCCTGATGACGACGATCCACGCGTACACGAACGACCAGGTGCTGACGGACGTCTATCACGAAGACCTGCGCCGCGCGCGTTCGGCCACGCACAGCCAGATCCCGACGAAGACGGGCGCGGCTTCCGCCGTCGGCCTCGTGCTGCCGGAACTGAACGGCAAGCTCGACGGTTACGCGATCCGCGTCCCGACGATCAACGTGTCGATCGTCGACCTGTCGTTCATCGCCAAGCGCGACACGACGGTCGAGGAAGTCAACGCGATCATGAAGGAAGCATCGGAAGGCGCGCTGAAGGGCATCCTCGGCTACAACGAAGCACCGCTGGTGTCGATCGACTTCAACCACAACCCGGCTTCGTCGACGTTCGACGCAACGCTGACCAAGGTGTCGGGCCGCCTCGTGAAGGTGTCGAGCTGGTACGACAACGAGTGGGGTTTCTCGAACCGCATGCTGGATACGGCTGTCGCATTCGCGAACGCGAAGTAATCCCGCACGTTGCGCGGCCGCCGCAAGGCGGCGTGCGCAGCGAACGAGCCCGGCCGGTTTTTTCGGCCGGGCTTTTTTGTTGCCTGTTGTTATTGCATTGACGCTGCCGTCACCTGTTCGAGCGCGGCGACGAATGCGCGCTTCAGCGGGCTGTCGAGATCGGTCCACGCGAGGCCGATGCCGGTGCGGTGCCCGGCCAGGTCGAGCGGCCGCGCGAGCACGTTCGGCGGCAACGCGCTCGCGGCTTCCGCCGGAATCAGCCCGATCCCCATTCCCGCCGCGACGAGCGCGAGCATCGTCGTGAATTCCCCGAACTCCTGCGCAATCTCGAGCGTCGTGCCCGCGCGGCTCAGCGCGAGCAGCATGTCGTCGTGAAAGCCCGGCGCGTAGCGGCGCGCGAGCACGAACGCCGGCTGGCCGCGCAGCGCGGCCGGTGAAATTGCGTCGTGCGCGGCCAGCGGATGGTCGAGCGGCAGCGCGACGACGAAGCCTTCCTCGAGCACCACGCGCGTGTCGATACCCGCATACGCGGCCGGCAGCCGGATCATCCCGAAATCGATTCGCCGGTCGCGCAGCGCGGCGATCTGGTCGGGCGTCGGCATGTCCTTCAGTTCGAGCGTGATCAGCGGATAGCGCTCGCGCATCGTGCGCAGCACGGCCGGCAGCAGCACGGGCAGCACCGACGACACGAACGCAATCCGCAGCGTGCCGATCTCGCCGCGGCTCGACAGCCGCGCCATCTGCTCCGCGCGCGCGGCCTGCTGCAGCGTGGCGCGTGCCTCGGGCAGGAACACGCGCCCCGTATCGCTCAGTTCGACCTTGTGCCGGTCGCGCTCGAACAGGCGCGCACCGAGTTCTTCCTCGAGCGCCTTGATCTGCATGCTCAGCGCGGGCTGCACGATGAACAGGCGCTGGGCGGCGCGCCCGAAATGCAGCTCTTCCGCGAGCGTGACGAAGGCGCGCAATTGCTTGAGTTCCATGGTCGGCGGGCACCCGTGGGCGGTAATCAGGTTTCATGATAACCGGATCAAAAAAGACCATTGGCGTGGGGCCCGGCCGGCGGCCGAAGATACCGTCAACGCGAGACCGGCCGCGATGGGCCGCCGGCTCGACTGGCACGAGGAGACATCCATGACCAACGCGCTTGAACGGTTCCGCCTCGACGGCCGCCGCGCACTGATTACCGGTTCCGGACGCGGGATCGGGCTGACGCTCGCCCGCGGGCTGGCCGAGGCCGGGGCGGCGATCGTCATCAACGATCGCAATGAGGAGAAGGCCGCGACACTCGTGCGGCACCTGCGCGAGGAAGGTTTCACAGCCGACTACGCGGTATTCGACGTCGCCGAGCACGCGCAGGTGCGCGCGGCGATCGACGATTTCGAGGCGCGCGTCGGCGCGATCGACATCCTCGTGAACAACGCGGGCATCCAGCGCCGCGCGCCGCTCGACACATTCGAACCGGACGACTGGCAGGCGCTGATGCGCGTAAACCTCGACGGCGTGTTCAACGTCGCGCAGGCCGTCGCGCGGCACATGATCGCGCGCGGCCGCGGGAAGATCATCAACATCTGCTCGGTGCAGAGCGAGCTCGCGCGGCCGACGATCGCGCCGTATGCGGCGACCAAGGGCGCGGTGCGGATGCTGACGAAAGGGATGTGCGCCGACTGGGCACGCCACGGCATCCAGGCGAACGGCCTCGCGCCCGGCTATTTCGAAACCGAACTCAACCGCGCGCTGGTCGACGACGCAGCGTTCTCGGACTGGCTGTGCAAGCGCACGCCGGCCGGCCGCTGGGGGCGCGTCGACGAGCTGTGCGGCGCGGCGATCTTCCTCGCGTCGGCCGCGTCCGATTTCGTGAACGGCCAGACGCTGTTCGTCGACGGCGGCCTGACCAGCGCCGTCTGAGCGGCGGCGCGAGCGCGCCGTTGCGCCGGCTGCGGCCGGCATCCGAATTCCCAGAAGAGCCCGCCGCACGAGCGGGCCGATGTCCCGGTCGCGCGAGTCGCAGCCGGGTTCCGGAACGGAAGGCAGGAGACAGGAGACAACGATGGATCGCATTTCCCCGCCGCCCGCGCGGCACGATGCAGGGTCCGGTGCGCCGGGCGAGACCGTCGAGCGCCGCGGCGTCGACACGAAGCAGCTCAACCGAGCGGCATGGACCTGCTCGCTCGGCAGCGCGCTCGAATACTACGATTTCGCGTTGTACACGCTCGCTTCGGCGCTGGTCTTCGGGCCACTGTTCTTTCCCGCGCAGACCGCCGAGATGCGGATGATCGCGAGCTTCGGCACCTACTTCGTCGGCTTCGCGGTGCGCCCGCTCGGCGGCGTCGTGTTCGGCGTGCTCGGCGACCGGATCGGCCGCAAGTTCGTGCTGACGGCGACGGTGCTGCTGATGGGCGTCGCGAGCACGCTGATCGGCGTGCTGCCGACCTTCGAAACCGCAGGCTACTGGGCCCCGGCGCTGCTGATCCTGCTGCGCATCCTGCAGGGCCTCGGCGCCGGCGCGGAGCAGGCCGGCGCCGCGGTGCTGATGACCGAATACGCGCCGCCGGGCAAGCGCGGCTTCTATGCGTCGCTGCCGTTTCTCGGCATCCAGCTCGGCACGGTGCTCGCGGCCGCCGTCTATTTCCTGCTGCTCGCGAACCTCGACCGCGTGACTGACGGCTGGGGCTGGCGCGTGCCGTTCCTGTTCAGCGCGGTGATCGTCGCGGTCGGGATCTACATGCGCGTGCGGTTGCACGAGTCGCCGACCTTCGTGCGGCTCGAGAAGCGCGCGCAGGTGCTGGCGAATCCGCTGAAGAGCGCCGTGCAGCATTCGAAGCGCTCGTTGCTGATCGGCATCGGCCTGCGGATGGCCGAGAACGGCGGCTCGTCGATCTACCAGGCGCTCGCCGTCAGCTATCTCGCGGGCGTGATCGGGATGAAGGGGCCGATCGGCGCGCTCGCGCTGGTGTGCGCGGCGACCGTCGGCGCGTGTACGGTGCCGCTGGCGGGCCGGCTCAGCGACCGTTTCGGACGCGTGCGCGTGTACCGCACGTTCGCGTGGCTGCAACTCGCGCTCGCGTTCCCGGTGTGGTGGATCTTCAGCCAGGGGAACGTGGTCGCGAGCGTGATCGCGATCTCGGTCGCGCAGGGCTTCGCGAACTGGGGGATGCTCGGCGCGCAGGCCGCGCTGCTGCCCGAACTGTTCGGCGCGCGCCATCGCTACATGGGTGTGTCGTTCTCGCGCGAAGTGTCGGCCGTGCTCGCGGGCGGGATTGCGCCGCTCGTCGGCGCAACGATCATCGCGACCGTGATCGCGCTGCACGGCGGCGACCACACGGCCGGCGTGCGCGCGTGGGTGCCGATCGCCGCGTACCTGGTGCTGCTGACGCTGATCACGCTGTTCACGACGTCGCGGATGCCCGAAACGCTGAACCGCGATCTCGACGATCCGCTCGACGCCGCACAGGCCGCACCGGCGCCGGACGCCGATGCGCTCGCGCGGCACGCATGAGCGAGCCGGGCGGCCGATGCGGCCCGGCATGCTTTCGTATTCCACTTATCTCGACAGGAGCAAGCGCAGATGGCGCACGAATCGACCCAGCGGCCCGAACTGCTGATGATGGGCCCTTACCAGCCGTGGGACGACGCATGGCTGTCGGCAGGCTATGACGTCCACCGGCTGTGGGAGGCCGCCGACCGCGCGGCGTTCCTCGCCGAACACGGCGACGGCGTGCGCGCGATCGCGACACGCGGCGATCTCGGCGCGAACGCCGAACTGATCGCCGCGCTGCCGAAGCTCGAGATCATCGCGTGCTACGGCGTCGGTACCGATGCGATCGATCTCGCCGCCGCGCGCGAGCGCGGCATCCGCGTGACGAACACGCCCGACGTGCTGACCGGCGACGTGGCCGACCTCGGCGTCGGGCTCGCGCTCGCGATGATGCGCCGCATCGGCGCCGGCGACGCGTACGTGCGCTCCGGCGCCTGGCGCGACGGCGACATGCCGCTCGTCACCCGGCTCTATGGCAAGCGTGTCGGCGTGGTCGGCTTCGGCCGGATCGGCTCGACGCTCGCGCGCCGGCTGTCCGGCTTCGACGTCGAGCTCGGCTATTTCGACGTCGCGCCGCGCGCGGACAGCCCGCACCGCTTCTTCGGCGACCTCGCCGAGCTGGCCGGCTGGTGCGACCTGCTGATCGTCACGCTCGCGGGCGGGCCGGCGACGCGTCACCTCGTCGGCGCCGCCGTGCTCGACGCACTCGGGCCGCAAGGCTATCTGGTGAACGTGTCGCGCGGCACGACCGTCGACGAACCGGCGCTGCTCGACGCGCTCGAGCGCGGTGCGATCGCCGGCGCGGCACTCGACGTGTTCTGGAACGAGCCGCATATCGATCCGCGTTTCCTCGCGTTGCCGAACGTGCTGCTGCAGCCACACCATGCGAGCGGCACGATCGAGACGCGCCAGGCGATGGGCTGGCTGGTGCGCGACAACCTTGCCGCGCACTTCGCCGGCACGCCGCTGGTCACGCCGGTCGTCTGAGGAGGCTGTCATGCGTATGCGTTGCATGTGTGTCGTGATCCACGGGCCGAACGACCTGCGGGTGGAAGAGCAGGACGCGGGCGAGATCGGCCCGGGCCAGGTGCGCGTCGATGTCGCGATGGGCGGCATCTGCGGCTCCGATCTTCATTACTTCCGGCACGGCGGCTTTGGTGCGATCCGGCTGCAGCAGCCGATGGTGCTCGGCCACGAGGTCGCTGGCACGGTCGCGGAAGTCGCGCCGGACGTGACGTCGGTGAAGGTCGGCGATCGCGTCGCGGTCAATCCGAGCCGGCCGTGCGGTGCGTGCCGCTACTGCCTCGAAGGGCTGCCGAACCAGTGCCTCGACATGCGCTTCTACGGCAGCGCGATGCGCATGCCGCACGTGCAGGGCGCGTTCCGCAACGCGCTCGTGTGCGACGCGGTGCAGTGTGTGAAGGTCGCCGATCACGTACCGCTGTCGCTCGCGGCGCTCGCCGAACCGTTCGCGGTCGGGCTGCATGCGGTGTCGCGCGCGGGCCCGCTGATCGGCAAGCGCGTGCTCGTGTCGGGCTGCGGGCCGATCGGCGTGCTGGCCGTCGCGGCGGCGCGCGTGCACGGCGCCGCGGAGATCGTCGCGACCGACGTCGTCGAGGCGCCGCTGGAAGTGGCGAGCGCGCTCGGCGCCGACCGCACGATCAATGCGGCGGCCGATGCTGGATGGGTCGAGCGTTACAGCGCGGACAAGGGCACGTTCGACGTGATGATCGAGTGTTCGGGCAATGCACGTGCGCTGCGCGACGGGCTGGACGTGATGCGTCCGCGCGGGGTCGTCGTGCAGCTCGGGCTGGGCGGCGACGTCAGCCTGCCGCAGAACGTCGTGGTCGCGAAGGAGTTGTCGATCTGCGGATCGTTCCGCTTTCACGCGGAATTCGCGCTCGCGGTGCAGCTCATCAATGCGGGGCGGGTCGACCTGCGGCCGGCCGTCACGCGCGTGTTTCCGATGCGCGACGCGAACCTCGCGTTCGAACTGGCCGGCGACCGGCAGCGCGCGATGAAGGTGCTGATCGATTTCGCCAGCGAGGCGGCGTAACGGTCACGCGCTGACGCGCGACGGTCTCGACGCCATCAGGAAAAGGGCACGCCCGCGGTTCGCGGAGCGTGCTTTTTTCATGGTGACGAGGAAATGACTGGCAGCATTACTGCGTGAGCTGCCGCACGCCGACGCGCTGCGACGCGAGCCACAACGCGATCAGCACGCCCGCGAGCGCCGCGCCCGCGATGCACACGCCGCGCCAGCCGTCGATGCCGTACGCGACGCTCGCCGCTAACGAGCCGAGGGCGCCGCCGATGAAGTAGCTGGTCAGGTAGATCGTCGTCACGCGGCTGCGCGCGTTGCCGGCCAGCGCATAGATCACGCTCTGGTTCGAGATGTGCATGCCCTGCACGCCGACGTCGAGCAGCAGGATGCCCGCGATCAGCGCCGCGAGCGAGTGTGCGCCGGTCGCGATCAGCGCAAACGACGCGAGTACGGCCGCCGCGAACAGTCCCGTCGCCGCATTGCCGTGTCCGCGATCGACCAGCCGGCCGGCCGACGTCGCCGCGAGCGCGCCCACCGCGCCGACGATTCCGAACAGGCCGATCTGCCCCTCGGAATAGCTGTACGGCGGCTGGCTCAGCAGGAACGTGAGGCCCGTCCACAGCAGGCTGAAGCATGCGAACACGAGCGCGCCGTAGATGGAGCGCAGCGCGATCAGCGGTTGCGCGCGCACCAGCGCGACGAGCGACTTCATCAGCGCCGCATAGTCGAGGCGCGCGTCGCGGCGATCCTTCGGCAGCTTCACGGCGAGCACGCCGGTCAGCGCCGCCACCATCACCGCGGCGATGCCGTACACCGCACGCCAGCCGAACCCGTCGGCGATCGCACCGGCCGCGACGCGCGCGAGCAGGATGCCGAGCAGCAGCCCGCTCATCACGGTGCCGACCGCGCGGCCGCGCGAGCGCGCGTCGGCGAGCGACGCCGCGAACGGCACCAGCAGCTGCGTCGAACAGGTAACGAAGCCGACCGCGATGTTCGCGATGACGAACATCGTGAAGTTCGTGCTGAACGTGACCGCGACCAGCGCGACGACGTTGAGCATCAGCAGCCGCACGATCAGCGTGTGGC
Source organism: Burkholderia crassaminum (assembly GCF_964265005.1). Lineage (NCBI taxonomy): Bacteria > Pseudomonadati > Pseudomonadota > Betaproteobacteria > Burkholderiales > Burkholderiaceae > Burkholderia > Burkholderia crassaminum. The sequence goes on from NZ_OZ183799.1 coordinate 660,496, forward strand.
GGTTGACCGCGTCGCCGAGCGGGACGATCAGCAGCAGGCTCGCCGCATAACCGAGCTGCGTCAGCGTGACGAGATAGCCGAGTTCGGTCGGCGCGCGGCCGAAGCTGCGCGCGATCGCGGCGAGCAGCGGCTGCGCGTAATAGATGTTGCCGATGACGATGCCGCACGCGCAGGCGAACAGCAGCGTCATGCCGCGGGTCAGGGGAGGATGGGTGTCGTGATGCGGTTCCATGGTCGCGAAAAACAGCGGCGCCGGCCGGCGGCACGGGGCTGTCGGCTGCGCGGGGTGACGGAAATCGGGGCCGGCGTCAACGGATCGGCGGTGAACCGATGCGCGCCGGGCGGATCGCAGCCGGGCCCGGATCGGGCGGGCGGCGGATCGTCGTGCGGCGGGCGCAGGCAGGGCGGGCCCGGGCGGGCCGTTCCGGTGCGGAGAACAGGTGCGATGCACGGGAACGGATGTGCGTATGATGCGGGAATTGAATCATAGCGTCCAAGACTGGATCGTTATGGTCCTCATTGGTAAAACCAATACGTTGGCCGCCATGCTACTCCGCCACATCCGCTATTTCCTGGCCGTCGCCGAGCAGCGCAGTTTCACGCGTGCGGCCGATGCGCTGCACGTATCGCAGCCGACGCTGTCGCAGCAGATCCGCCAGCTCGAGGACACGCTCGGCGTGCAGTTGTTCGACCGCTCGGGCCGCACGGTGCAGCTCACCGAGTTCGGCGAGGTCTATGCGCGCCATGCGCGCGCCGCGCTGCACGAGCTCGATACGGGGCAGCGCGCGCTGCACGACGTCGCCGGTCTCGGTAGCGGGTCGTTGCGGCTCGCGATGATGCCGACCTTCGCGGCCTACCTGAGCGGCTCGCTGATCGACGCGTTCCATGCCGACCATCCGAACGTCGCGCTGACGATCGACGCGATGCCGCAGGAGCGCATCGAGGCGCTGCTCGCCGACGACCGGCTCGACGCGGGCTTCGCGTTCATGCCGCCGCGCGCGCCGGACATCGACGCACTGCCGCTGTGGGACGAGCCGCTCGCGCTCGTGACGGGCCGCACGCACCGTCTCGCGCGGCGCCGACGCGCGCTGACGCCGGCCGAGCTCGGCGGCGAGCCGCTGGTGCTGCTGAGCCGCGCGTTCGCGACGCGCGAGAGCATCGACCGGTATTTCATCGAGCACGACGCGCAGCCGAAGATCGCGATCGAGACGAATACGGTCAGCGCGGTGCTGGAGCTCGTGCGGTGCGGCCGGCTCGCGACGGTGCTGCCCGACGCGGTCGCGCGCGAGAGTGCCGACCTGTGCGCGCTGGAGATCGATCCGCCGCTGCCCGCGCGCACGGCGGCGCTGCTGACACGCAAGGGCGCGTACCGCAGCGTCGCGGCGCGTGCGTTCATCGAGCGCGCGCTCGCGTATCGCGATCCGTCGGGAGGTTGACCGGTACGACCGGGCGGCGCGCGCGGCGGGTGGCCGCCCGGGCCGTCAGGTGCGCGGTGTCGGGAAGAAGATGCCCGCGCGCTGCGCGGCGTTCGCGATGTGCGTTTCGATCGCGGTGCCGGCGGCAGCTGCATCGCGCGCGATCAGCGCGTCGACGATCGCGCGGTGCTCATGCCACGTCGACAGCAGCAGCTCGCGCCGGTAGAACGGCATGCGCTGGCTTTCCTTCATGATGTCGGCGCTGCTGCGCAGGATCGATTCGATCGCCGCGTTGCCGGCGAGATGGATGATCCGCATGTGGAAGTCGAAGTCGAGCTGCGATGCCTCGTCGAGCGCGCTTTCGGTGAGCGCGACGTGCAGGTGGGCGAGGTTGTCCTCGAACCACGCGATGTCGTCGTCGGTGACGACGTGCGCGGCCATCCGCGCGGCGAACCCTTCGAGCGCATAGCGCATCTGGTACGTGTCGGGCGGTGACGACTGCTCGGCGAACCGCCACGCGTGCGCAGCCGTGGCCTGCGCGCTTTCGACGTACACGCCCTTGCCGGCGCGGATGCGCAGCATCCCGAGCGCCTCGAGCGTCGACAGCGCCTCGCGCAGCGACGCGCGGCTGATCTCCAGCTCCTCGGAGAGCTGGCGCTGGGCCGGCAGCAGGCTGCCGACCGGATACACGCCTGCCTCGATCCGTTCGCGGATCGTCGCGATGGCGGCGTCGGTCACGGTATGCGGAACGTTTTTCATGATGTGAACTTTGGCCGGTCTGACCGGCATTGTAATCCGCACGCAGGCGGTGCATGGCCGGCCTACGGGAAAGCCACGATCTGCCCCTGTCCGGTGCATCGAAACCGGGCGGGCAGGGGCGGGAAATCCCTATTTCGTCCGTCCTTGACGCCACTATATCGGCTTCCTACTATCCACCATAACATCACTGGTCTTACCAGTATGAACAGACGAAACTGCAACCGTTGGATCGGGAGAGCGCCGTGTCGAAATTCCTCAATTCGCTGTTTGGCCGGGTAGTCGTCGCATTGATCCTGGGGATCGCGCTAGGCGCGTTCTTCCCGCATTTCGCCGAGTCGTTGCGACCGCTCGGAGACGGCTTCCTGAAGCTCATCAAGATGGTGATCGGGCCGATCGTGTTCTGCGTCGTGGTCAGCGGGATGGCGAACGCGGGCGACCTGAAGAAGGTCGGCCGGGTCGGCCTGAAGGCCGTCGTCTACTTCGAGATCATGACCACACTCGCGCTCGGCATCGGCCTCGTGCTCGCGTGGCTCACGCGCCCGGGCGTCGGGATGAACATCGACCTGCGCTCGCTCGATGCGTCGTCGCTCGCGTCGTACGCGAAGAACGCCGAAAGCCTGAAGGACACGGCCGGCTACCTGATGAAGATCATCCCGGAGACCGCGATCGACGCGTTCGCGAAGGGCGACATCCTGCAGATCCTCGTGTTCGCGGTGCTGTTCGGTTCCGCGCTGTCGCTGCTCGGCGACAAGGCGCAGCGCGTCAACTCGCTGATCGAGGAACTGTCGCACGTGTTCTTCCGGATCATCGGTTTCATCATCAAGCTCGCACCGCTCGGCGTGCTCGGCGCGATCGCGTTCACGACCGGCAAGTACGGCGTCGCGTCGCTCAAGCAGCTCGGCTATCTGGTCGCGGTGTTCTACCTGAGCTGCTTCGTGTTCGTCACGGTCGTGCTCGGCACGGTGATGCGGCTCGCGGGCTTCTCGGTATTCAAGCTGATCCGCTACCTGCGCGAGGAGCTGTCGATCGTGCTCGGCACGGCTTCGTCGGACGCGGTGCTGCCGCAGGTGATGAGCAAGCTCGAATACATGGGCATCAAGGACTCGACGGTCGGCCTCGTGATCCCGACCGGTTATTCGTTCAACCTCGACGGCTTCTCGATCTACCTGACGCTCGCGGTGCTGTTCATCGCGCAGGCCACCAACACGCCGCTGTCGACGCATGACCTGATCGTCGTGCTGCTCGTATCGCTCGTCACGTCGAAGGGCGCGCACGGGATCCCGGGCTCGGCGATCGTGATCCTCGCGGCGACGCTGTCGGCGATCCCCGCGATTCCGGTGCTCGGCCTCGTGCTGATCCTGCCGGTCGACTGGTTCGTCGGGATCGCCCGCGCGCTGACCAACCTGATCGGCAACTGCGTTGCGACGGTGGTCGTCGCGGTATGGGAGAACGACATCGACCGGGCCCGCGCGAAGCGCGTGCTGAACCGCGAGCTTCGCTACGTGCCGGCCGAAGAGGAAGACCGCACGGCGCCGGTCGCCGGCGACCAGGCTCACGCGCTCTGAGCACAACCCCGCGCGCGGCGGCTTTGCCCCAGGAAGCCCCGCGCACTTGGAATCATGTGGCCGGCGCCTCGATGCGCCGGCACTTCATCGAACCTCAGGAGACGACATGGCAGCCCCCATCCTCGATCCGAACGCGCCGGCGTTTACCCGGCGTTACATGAACCTCGCCGACCCGCGCCTCGGGGCGCAAGCGCTCTTCGCCAGCGACGAGTTCTTCGCGCCGAAGGAGCGCATGCTGAATCCCGAGCCGGCCGTGTTCATCCCCGGCAAGTACGACGACCACGGCAAGTGGATGGACGGCTGGGAAACGCGCCGCAAGCGCACGACCGGCCACGACTTCTGCGTGGTGCGGCTCGCGCGGCCGGGCGTGATCCACGGCGTCGACCTCGACACGAGCCATTTCACCGGCAACTTCCCGCCGGCCGCGTCGATCGACGCGTGCGTCGCCGAGGGCGACACGCCGCCCGACAACGCCGAATGGCGCCCGATCGTCCCGGCGGCGACGCTGCAGGGCAATTCGCATCACTACGTGAGCGTCGACGATGCGCAACCCTATACGCACCTGCGCGTGAACCTGTACCCGGACGGCGGCCTCGCGCGGCTGCGTGTGTACGGCCAGCCGCAGCGCGACTGGCGCCAGGTGCCGGCCGGCGAGCTCGTCGATCTCGCGGCGATCGAGAACGGCGGCTACCTGGTGGCCGCGAACAACCAGCATTTCGGCCCGGCATCGCAGATGCTGATGCCGGGGCGCGGCGTGAACATGGGCGACGGCTGGGAAACGCGGCGCCGCCGCGAGCCCGGCAACGACTGGGCGATCGTCGCGCTTGCGCGGCCGGGCATCATCCGGCGCGTCGAGGTCGATACCGCATTCTTCAAGGGCAATTTCCCCGACCGCTGCTCGCTGCAGGCTGCGCGGGTCGCGGGCGGCACCGACGATTCGCTCGTCACGCAGGCGATGTTCTGGGCCGAACTGCTCGGCGAGCAGACGCTGTCGATGGACCACGTCCACACGTTCGACCAGCTTGCCGCGCTCGGCCCCGTCACGCACGTGCGTTTCAACATCTTCCCGGACGGCGGCGTGTCGCGCCTGCGTCTGTGGGGCGAGCCGGCTTGAAGGAGGGCGACAACATGAGCGGATCCCCCATCCTGCGCGTCGAGCGCCTGACCCGCGAAGCGTTCGCGCCGTTCGGCGACGTGATCGCGCTCGAGGGCGCGCGGCATTTCCCGATCAACGGCGGCACGACCGAGCGCTTCCACGATCTCGCGACGATCGACGTGTGCGCGGACGGCGGCCGCCCGCTCGTCAGCGTGTTCCGCGCGCAGCCGCGTGCGCTGCCGGTCGCGGTCACGCTGATGGAGCGCCATCCACACGGCAGTCAGGCGTTCATCCCGCTTGCGGCGGTGTCGCGTTACGCGATCGTCGTCGCGCCGGCCGGTGATTTCCGGCCCGACGCGATGCGCGCGTTCCTCGCGGAAGGCTGGCAGGGCGTGAACTATGCGAAGGGCGTCTGGCACCATCCGCTGCTCGCACTCGATGCGGTCAGTGATTTCGTGATCGTCGATCGCGGTGGCCCGCAGCCGAACTGCGACGAGATCCCGCTCGAGCGGGCATGGGCGCTCGAGTTCGAGCCGGCCTGCGTGGGCGCGGCATGACGAAGGCGGGCAGGCTGGTCGCCCCGGCTGCCTGATGTCACCCGGGGTCACCCGGGGCCGCCCGGGCAGGCAACGCGAAGGGTTTTCGAAAGCCTGGGCGGGCCGGCCCGTGCGGGGGCGGTGCGCCGCCGGTTTCCCCCGGCGGGTGTCTCTTTCGTATCTCGAAAAGAATACGGCCCGGAAGGCGAATCGCCGTCCGGGCCGTCTTGCATGCGCCGCGCGCGGATTGATTTCAGTGCTTGCGGTGCGGGCAGTTCTCGGTCGTGCAGGAACCGTACATCGCGAGCGAGTGCTCCTGGAGCCGGAAGCCGCGCTCCTTCGCGATCGCCTGCTGGCGGCCTTCGATCTCGGCGTCGAAGAATTCCTCGACGCGGCCGCAATCGAGGCACACGAGGTGATCGTGGTGCGAGCCTTCGTTCAGTTCGAACACGGCCTTGCCGGATTCGAAGTTGCTGCGCGACAGCAGGCCGGCCTGCTCGAACTGCGTCAGCACGCGGTAGACGGTGGCAAGCCCGATGTCGAGCTGCTCGTTGAGCAGGTTCCGGTAGACGTCTTCTGCGGTCAGGTGGCGCACCGGGCTTTGCTGGAAGATCTCGAGAATCTTGAGGCGCGGTAGGGTGGCCTTTAGCCCGATATTCTTGAGATCCGTCGGATTGGTCATGGCTAGGCATCCCTAGAGTACAATGCAGGGCTTCAATGTTACCGGCTTTTCGCCGTTCCAGAAACACGCGCGGCCTGCAACGCGGGCCTGCACGGTGAGGGAAATGATTCCAGAATCTCTTTCGCACTTTCAGAGGAGCCGCATGCGGAGTGTCATCATCGCTGCCGCCGCCGTTGCCGCGCTGGCTGGTTGTTCGTCGTACGACAGCGTGACGCAGCGCATCGCGCAGAGCATCACCCCCTACCGGATTACCGTCGTGCAAGGCAACTTCGTGTCGCAGGAGAAGGCCGCGCAGCTGCAGATCGGCATGTCGCGCGAGCAGGTGCGCGCGCTGCTCGGCACGCCGCTGCTGGCGGACATGTTCCACGCCGACCGCTGGGATTACCTCTTCTACTTCAAGCGCGGCTCGACTGCAGTCGTCCAGCAGCGCGATCTCGTCGTGACGTTCTCGGGCGATCGCCTGGCGGGCTGGACGGGGGCGGACAACCTGCCTTCGGAACTCGACCTGCTGGCCGACATCGACGGCGACCGTGGCGGCAAGAAGGCGAAGGCGGCCGCAGCGGCGAAGAAGGCCGCCGAGGCTGCCGCCGCCGCGCAAGCGGCGAGCGCGCCGGAGGCTGTCGCCACCCCGTCCGCCGTGCCGGAGTCCGGCGCGGTGGTCGACCAGGATGCGAACGCGCAGGCTGCCCGCGCGGCGAACCGCGCGACCAACCAGGTGTCGGGGCAGGGTTCGGCCGCACGCCGTTTCACGCCGTCCGCGCAGGCTTCGGGCGGCGCGCCGGTACCGGGCGGCCAGCCGCCGGGCGCCGCGCCGGCGATCCAGCCGCAGTTCCAGTTCCATCGTCCGCCGCCGCCGAACGCGTCGAACGAGGCGTCGCCGCCGGTCGGACCGCAAGGCTCGGACAACCTGCAGAACCAGCCGCTCACCGCGCCGGCGCAGTAAGCTCGGGCGCGGAAACAGGGCGGCATGCGCCGCCCGCCTTTAGACCTGTCGTGTAGAAAGCCATGAAGATTGCGATTGCCGGCGCATCGGGCCGTATGGGCCGGATGCTGATCGAAGCCGTTCTCAACGATTCCGACGCGCAGCTCGTCGGCGCGCTCGACCGTGCCGATTCGCCGTTCCTCGGCCAGGACGCCGGCGCGTTCCTCGGCAAGGAAACCGGGGTCAAGCTGACCGCCGATCTCGACGCCGTGTTCGCGCAGGCCGACTACCTGATCGACTTCACGCGCCCGGAAGGCACGATGGCCCATATCGAGGCCGCGCTGCGCCACGACGTGAAGCTCGTGATCGGCACGACCGGCTTCACCGCCGAGCAGAAGGCGGAGCTGCAGGCCGCGGCGGGCAAGACCGGCATCGTGTTCGCGGCGAACATGAGCGTCGGCGTGAACGTCACGCTGAAGCTGCTCGAATTCGCGGCGAAGCATTTCTCGCACGGCTACGACATCGAGATCATCGAGGCGCATCACCGCCACAAGGTCGACGCGCCTTCGGGCACCGCGCTGATGATGGGCGAAGCCGTCGCCGGTGCGCTCGGGCGCTCGCTCGACGATTGCGCGGTGTACGGCCGCCACGGCGTGACGGGCGAACGCGATCCGTCGTCGATCGGTTTCGCCGCGGTGCGCGGCGGCGACATCGTCGGCGATCACACCGTGCTGTTCGCCGGGATCGGCGAGCGCATCGAGATCACGCACAAGTCGTCGAGCCGCGTGTCGTATGCGCAGGGCGCGCTGCGCGCGGTCCGCTTCCTGTCGGCGCGCGGCGCCGGCCTGTTCGACATGCAGGACGTGCTCGGCCTGCGCTGACACCACGGGGAAACTCCGATGGCGATACCCACCGGCGTTGTCCACTACCTCGAAAGCGGCGATGCGATCACGCATGCCGTCGCTTATGTACTGCTGGCGATGTCCGTCGCCAGCTGGTGCTTCCTCCTCATGAAAGCCTGGCTGCTGGTCCGCGCGAAGCGGCAGGGGCCGCGCGCGCTCGCCGCGTTCTGGCGCGCGCCGTCGCTCGACGCGGGCATTGCCGCGCTCGCCGGCGCCGATCGCGAGCGCGTGTTCGTGCCGCTCGCTGAAGCCGCGCGCGATGCGGCCGACGACCACGACCCGGCCGCACTGGCCGCGCGCGTCGAGCGCAGCGAACGCGTGCTGCGTGCGTTGCGGCACGCGATGCTGCGTTCGCAGCGGCGTCTCGAATTCGGCCAGGTGCTGCTCGCGTCGATCGGCAGCACCGCGCCGTTTGTCGGGCTGCTCGGCACCGTGTGGGGCATCTATCACGCGCTCGGCAGCATCGCCGCGAGCGGGCAGGCGCAGATCGAGAACGTCGCGGGGCCGGTTGGCGAGGCGCTGATCATGACCGCGTTCGGGCTCGTGGTCGCGATTCCCGCGGTGCTGGCCTACAACATCCTCGGGCGGCTCGTGCGGCAGCTCGCCGAGGAGCTCGACGGCTTCGCGCGCGATCTGCACGTGTTCGTGTGCGCGCAGGAAGCCTGACGCGCCCATTCCGGAGGAGCGACCATGGCATTCGGCGGACTCGAGCACCACAAGACGTCCGCGCCGATGGCGGAGATCAACATGACGCCGCTGATCGACGTGATGCTGGTACTGCTCGTCATCTTCATCATCACCGCGCCGCTGATGACGCACGCGATCCGGCTCGACCTGCCGAAGGTCGCGGCCAGCGTCGCGCGCGACACGCCGCAATCCGTCACCTTGTCGATCGACGACGCGGGCAAGCTGTACTGGGACGACGCGCCGGTGGCGCTCGACGCGCTGCCCGCGCGCTTCCGGGCCGCCGCCGCGGGCGGCGCGCCGCCCGAGCTGCGGCTGCGCGCATCGCGCGCCACCCGTTACGACGTGATTGCGCAGGTGATGGGCGCCGCGCAGGCCGCCGGACTCACGCGGATCGGCTTCGTGACCGACGTGCCGCCGCAGGCGGGCGGTTCCGCGGCGGCGCCTGCCGTGCCGGCCAACCGCTGAGCGGATCCGGCGGGCCCGCCCCTGCCACGGGATCGGGCCGCACGCCGCAAGACCGGCCGAATGGGCCGGCGCGGGCGGTATAATCAACGTTTTTCCCGGTTGGCAGGCTTTTTTCAGGTAACCCGGAATTTTCCAGGCTACCCGGGCATGCTGCGGGTTACCCGGAAAATTCCCGGAAACCGTGAACAGGTCCGGCAACAGCGAACCTGCAGGTCCGCCGGGCAAGCACGATTTTCGATCCACTCCTGCGCGCGCGCCGTCGCGCCGCTTAAAGCCTAGTCCGAACCACACCATGCACGAGAGATACGTACCCGCCGACGTCGAAGCCGCCGCCCAGGGCGACTGGCGCGCAGCCGATGCCTACAAGACGAAGGAAGATTCGCAGAAGCCGAAGTTCTACTGCGTGTCGATGCTGCCGTACCCGTCCGGCAAGCTGCACATGGGTCACGTGCGCAACTACACGATCAACGACGTGATGTACCGCTATCTGCGGATGAATGGCTACAACACGCTGATGCCGATGGGCTGGGACGCGTTCGGGATGCCGGCCGAGAACGCCGCGATGGCGAACGGCGTGCCGCCCGCGAAGTGGACTTACGACAACATCGACTACATGAAGCGCCAGATGCAGTCGATGGGCCTCGCGATCGACTGGTCGCGCGAAATCGCGACGTGCAAGCCCGATTACTACAAATGGAACCAGTGGCTGTTCCTGAAGATGCTCGAGAAGGGCATCGCGTACAAGAAGACGGGCACCGTGAACTGGGATCCGGTCGACCAGACCGTGCTCGCGAACGAGCAGGTGATCGACGGCCGCGGCTGGCGTTCGGGCGCGCTCGTCGAGAAGCGCGAGATCCCGATGTACTACCTGCGCATCACGCAGTACGCGGATGAGCTGCTGAACGACCTCGACGGCCTCGGCTGGCCCGAGCGCGTGAAGATCATGCAGCAGAACTGGATCGGCAAGAGCTTTGGCGTGAACTTCGGCTTCCCGTACGAACTCGACGGCGAGAAGAAGCTGCTGCGCGTGTTCACGACGCGTGCCGACACCATCATGGGCGTCACGTTCTGTGCGATCGCGGCCGAGCATCCGCTGGCCACGCGCCTTGCGCAGGACAAGCCCGAGCTGCTCACGTTTATCGACGAATGCAAGCGCGGCGGTGTCGCCGAGGCCGACGTTGCGACGATGGAGAAGAAGGGCGTCGCGACGGGCTTCTCGGTCGCGCATCCGCTGACCGGCGAGCCGGTCGAGGTGTGGATCGGCAACTACGTGCTGATGAGCTATGGCGAAGGCGCGGTGATGGGCGTGCCGGGACATGACGAGCGCGATTTCGCGTTCGCGAAGAAATACGACCTGCCGATCAAGCAGGTGATCTCGGCCGAAGGCCAGACGTACTCGCTCGACGCATGGCAGGAGTGGTACGGCGACAAGGAAACCGCGGTCTGTGTTAACAGCGGCAAGTACGACGGCCTGCGCTATGCGGAAGCCGTCGACGCGGTCGCGGCCGACCTGAACGCCGGCGGCTTCGGCGACAAGCAGGTCACGTGGCGCCTGCGCGACTGGGGCGTGTCGCGCCAGCGCTACTGGGGCACGCCGATCCCGATCATCCACTGCCCGTCGTGCGGCGACGTTCCGGTGCCCGAGCAGGATCTGCCCGTCGTGCTGCCGGAAGACCTCGTGCCGGACGGCTCGGGCAACCCGCTCGCGAAGTCGGAAGCGTTCCTGAACTGCGCGTGCCCGAAGTGCGGCGCTGCCGCGAAGCGCGAAACCGACACGATGGACACCTTCGTCGATTCGTCGTGGTACTTCTCGCGCTACACGGCGCCGGACGCCGACACGATGGTCGACGCGCGCACCGATTACTGGATGCCGATGGATCAATACATCGGCGGCATCGAGCACGCGATCCTGCACCTGCTGTATTCGCGCTTCTGGACCAAGGTGATGCGCGACCTCGGCCTCGTGAAGTTCGGCGAGCCGGCGAAGAACCTGCTCACGCAGGGGATGGTGCTGAACGAGACGTTCTACCGTGAAGACGCTTCCGGCAAGAAGACCTGGTACAACCCGGCCGACGTGACCGTCGCGTTCGACGACAAGGGCCGCCCGGTCGGTGCGACGCTGAACACGGACGCCCAGCCGGTCGTGCTCGGCGGCATCGAGAAGATGTCGAAGTCGAAGAACAACGGCGTCGATCCGCAAGTGCTGATCGACCAGTACGGTGCGGACACCGCGCGCCTGTTCACGATGTTCGCCGCGCCGCCCGAGCAGCAGCTCGAGTGGTCGGGTGCGGGCGTCGAGGGCGCGAGCCGCTTCCTGCGCCGCGTGTGGAGCTTCGGCGCGACCAACCGCGAAGCGCTCGCCGCGCGCGCGGGCTTCGATGCGGCCGCGCTCGGCGAAGCCGACAAGACGCTGCGCCGCGAGATCTACAGCGTGCTGAAGCAGGCCGATTTCGATTACCAGCGCCTGCAGTACAACACGGTCGTGTCGGCCGCGATGAAGATGCTGAACGCGATCGACGGCGCGAAGGGCGCGACGCCCGGCGTGCTGCGCGAGACGTACGGCGTGCTGCTGCGCGTGCTGTACCCGGTCGTGCCGCACGTCACGTTCGAGCTGTGGAAGGCGCTCGGCTATGCGGACGAATTCGGCCCGCTGCTCGACGCGCCGTGGCCGAAGGTCGACGAGGCCGCGCTCGAGCAGGCCGAGATCGAACTCGTGCTGCAGGTGAACGGCAAGGTGCGCGGCGCGCTGAAGGTCGCGAAGGACGCGAGCCGCGAGGCGATCGAAGCTGCGGCGGTGGCCGACGACGCGTTCGCGAAGTTCAGCGACGGCAAGCCGGCGAAGAAGATCGTCGTCGTGCCGGGCCGCCTCGTGAACATCGTCGTTTGACGGCCGCTGGCCGTCGGACGTACCCAGAAGGAGCGAAGGTGATCCGCAGATCGTTTTTGATGCTCGCCGTCGGCAGCGCAGTCGCGCTGTCGGCATGCGGCTTCCAGTTGCGCGGCCAGCAGGACTACGCGTTCAAGCACCTGCTGATCGTCGGCGCGCCGGCGCCGGTCGAGGCGCGGTTCGTGCGCCTCGTCGAGGCCGGCAGCGACACGAAGATCGTCAAGTCGGCGGACGACGCCGACGCCGTGCTGCGCATGTGGGAGTCGCGCGGGCAGAACACGCTGACGCTCAACAAGTATGGCTCGGCACAGGAATACGCACTGTTCTACACGCTGAACTACACGCTGACGAGCAAGGACGGCACCGTGCTGATTCCGCCGAGCGTGATCGCGCTGAACCGCGCGATGACGTATAGCGATCAGTACACGAACGCGAAGGCGCAGGAAGCCGACCTCCTGTACGCCGACATGCAGAGCGACGCGGTCGACCAGCTGATGCGGCGTCTCGCGATCGTCCACTCGCTGACGCCGGCGCCGGAAGACGTGGTGCCGGGCGTTGCGCCGCGCGCGCCGCTGCCGCCGCCGCCGCTCTGATCGACGGCGCACGCACCGATGCAATTGCGACTTGATGCGCTGGAGCCGCACCTCGCGAAGGGGTTGGCCGGGCTCTATACCGTCTACGGCGACGAGCCGCTGCTCGCGCAGGAAGCGTGCGACCGCATTCGTGCGGCCGCTCGTGCGGCCGGCTTCACCGAGCGTTCGGTGCATACGGTCGAGCGGGGCTTCGACTGGAGTGTGCTGCTCGGCGCGACCCAGGCGATGTCGCTGTTCGGCGAGCGCCAGCTGATCGAGCTGCGCATTCCGTCGGGCAAGCCCGGCAAGGAAGGCGCCGATGCACTGAAGACGCTCGCGGCCACACCCAACCCCGACGCGCTGATGCTCGTCACGTTGCCGCGCCTCGACGCGGCCACGCAGAAATCCGCGTGGTTTACCGCGCTGCAGAACGGCGGCGTCGCGCTGAAGATCGATCCGGTCGACCGCGCGCAGCTGCCGAACTGGATCGGCCAGCGCCTCGCGATGCAGGGCCAGCGCGCCGCGCCCGGCGAGGACGGGCGGCGCGCGCTGCAGTTCATCGCCGAGCGCGTCGAAGGCAACCTGCTCGCCGCGCACCAGGAAATCCAGAAGCTCGGGCTGCTGTATCCGCAGGGCGCGCTGTCGTTCGAGCAGGTGCACGACGCGGTGCTGAACGTCGCGCGTTACGACGTCTTCAAGCTGAACGAAGCGATGCTCGCCGGCGACGCCGCGCGGCTCGCACGGATGATCGACGGGCTGAAGGGCGAGGGCGAGGCGATCGTGCTCGTGATGTGGGCCGTCGTCGAGGAGTTGCGCACGCTGCTGCGGATCAAGCGCGGCACGACGGCCGGCAAGCCGCTGGCGACGCTGCTGCGCGAGAACCGTGTGTGGGGGGCGCGCGAGCGGCTGATCGGCCCTGCGCTGAACCGCGTGTCGGAACCCGTGCTCGAGAAGGCGCTGGCGTTTGCCGCGAAGCTCGACCGGCAGGTCAAGGGGCTCACGGCCGTCGTGCCCGGCCGCCGCACGCAGGACGAACCGCCGCCCGATCCGTGGGACGGGCTGTTCCAGCTCGCGATGACGGTGGCCGGTGCCCGTGGCGAGCGACCGCCGACCGCGGGTCGCGTGCGACGCTAAGTCCCGTCCGGGCCTTCAGCGCGCGCTGCGCAACCCGCTTACAATATTTCGATCGCTGGCGCGGCGCTTCGTCCGCCGCCCACGCTTCCCCACGAATTCATGCCGCCGAGCGCGGCGCGCTTCTCGAGTCACACGATGGATATCGATCAGTACATGACCGACCTGGGCCGCCGCGCCCGGCACGCCTCCCGCGCGATGGCGCGCGCCAGCACGGCCGCGAAGAACGCGGCGCTCGACGCCGTGGCGCGCGCAATCGAACGCGACGCGCAGGCGCTGAAGGACGCGAATGCCCGCGATGTCGCCCGTGCCCGTGAAAAGGGGCTCGATGCGGCGTTCGTCGATCGCCTGACGCTGTCGGACAAGGCGCTGCAGACGATGGTCGAGGGCTTGCGCCAGGTCGCGTCGCTGGCCGATCCGATCGGCGAGATCAGCAACCTCAAGTACCGCCCGAGCGGAATCCAGGTGGGCCAGATGCGTGTGCCGCTCGGCGTGATCGGCATCATCTACGAATCGCGCCCGAACGTGACGATCGACGCGGCTGCGCTGTGCCTGAAGTCGGGCAACGCGACGATCCTGCGCGGCGGCTCCGAAGCGCTCGAATCGAACGCGGCGCTTGCGAAGCTGATCGGCGAAGGGCTCGAGGCAGCCGGCCTGCCGCAGGACGCGGTGCAGGTCGTCGCAACCGCCGATCGCGCGGCGGTCGGCAAGCTGATCACGATGACCGAATACGTCGACGTGATCGTGCCGCGCGGCGGCAAGAGCCTGATCGAGCGCCTGATCAACGAGGCGCGCGTGCCGATGATCAAGCACCTCGACGGCATCTGCCACGTGTACGTCGACGATCGCGCCGGTCTCACCAAGGCGCTGACCGTCTGCGACAACGCGAAGACGCACCGCTACGGCACCTGCAACACGATGGAGACGCTGCTCGTCGCGAGCGGTGTCGCGGCGAAGCTGCTGCCGCCGCTCGGCAAGCTGTATCGCGACAAGCAGGTCGAACTGCGTGTCGACGCAGCCGCGCGCGCGGTGCTCGCCGACGCGGGCGTCGGCCCGCTCGTCGATGCAACCGAGGAAGACTGGCACACCGAGTATCTCGCGCCGGTGCTCGCGATCAAGGTCGTCGACGGCCTCGACGCCGCGATCGAGCACATCAACCACTACGGCTCGCACCACACGGACGCGATCGTCACCGAGGATCACGACCGCGCGATGCGGTTCCTGCGCGAGGTCGATTCGGCGAGCGTGATGGTCAACGCGTCGACGCGTTTTGCAGACGGTTTCGAATTCGGCCTCGGCGCGGAAATCGGCATCTCGAACGACAAGCTGCACGCACGCGGCCCCGTCGGCCTGGAAGGGCTGACGTCGCTGAAGTACGTCGTGCTCGGACACGGCGAAGGCCGCCAGTAAAAAGCGAGGCACACAACCGATGGCGATGCTCTGGGTCAAGACGTTCCATATCGTTCTGATCGCCGCGTGGTTCGCGGGGCTGTTCTACCTGCCGCGTATCTACGTGAACCTGGCGATGGAAACCGATCCGGCTGCCGTGCGGCGCCTGTTGCTGATGGCGCGCAAGCTGTTCCGCTTCATGACGATGATCGCGGTGCCGGCGCTGGCCTGCGGGCTGTGGCTCTGGCTCTCGATCGGCATCGGGCAGGGGCAGGGCTGGATCCATGCGAAGGTGACGGTCGTGCTGCTGCTCATCGTCTATCACGCGTATTGCGGGCACCTGCTGCGGGTGTTCGAGCGCGGCGAGAACAAGCGCACCGACAAGTGGTATCGCGTGTTCAACGAGCTGCCGGTGCTCGGCATGCTCGCGGCGGTCGCGCTGGTCGTGATCAAGCCGTTTTGAGCGACGCGGCCGGCCAGGTGCGGCCGGCGGGCACGTACCGGTTGGAATCATGCAAAACGGCGCCCCGCGGGGCGCCGTTGTTCGTTTACGTGCTGTTTCGTTGTTTCGTTTCGCGCGGTGCCTGCTCAATCCTTCGCGCCGTCGTCGATCCGGCGGCGCGTGATTGCTTCCTTCGCGCGCCCGACCCGTTCCATCAGCGCGGGGCCGCGCGACAGCGCGACGCCGACCGCTAGGATGTCGCCGATCGCGAGATGCGACATCCGCGACGTCATCGGCGAGAACACGTCCGTTTCCTCCGCAACATTCGACGCGAGACTCACCGTCGCGAGCTTCGCGAGCGGCGAATGGCTCTGCGTGATCGCGACGACTTTCGCGCCGCACGCGAGCGCGGAGCGCGCGGCGTCGACGATGTCGCGCGTGCGGCCGGTGTTCGAGATCGCGACGACGACGTCGTGGGGCCCAAGCAGCGCGGACGACATCGAGAACGTGTGCGGATCCGAATACGCGACGCTCGGCACGCCGAGCCGGAAGAACTTGTGCTGGATGTCCTGCGCGGCGATGCCGGAGCCGCCGGCGCCGTAGAACTCGATCCGCGATGCGTTCGACAGCAGTGCGATCGCATCGGCGACGCTGCCGGCCGACAGGCTGTTGCGCACCTCGATCAGCGCGCCGATCGTGCGGTCGAATACCTTGCCGATAATGCCGGGCGCGGGCTCGTCGGGCTCGACGTCGCGATACACCGACGACACGCCCGGCGCGACGCTCTGCGCGAGCCGGATCTTGAACTCGCGAAAGCCGCTGCAGCCGAGCGCCTGGCAGAAGCGCGCAATCGTCGGCTGGCTGACGCCCGCGCGCGTCGACAACTCGGTCATCGCGAGGTCGAGCACCTCGCGCGGCGCGGCGAGGATGTAGTCGGCGAGCTTGCGCTCGGACGGGCGCAACTCGGCGCGGATCGCTTCAATGCGGGGCAGCATGGGACGGCAGGCAGGAATCGGGTTCGGATGAGCGAGTGTATCGCAATCGAATTGTAGAAAATCTACATGAAATTACTAGCTTCATTATCGACGATTCATGGTGATCGGGGTATCGGTGATTAGGGTTTTCACTAGGTAAAGCCTTACTGGTGGCGGGAATTAGGGTTGCGCGCATGCTGTTCGACATTGCATGCGTGTAGTTTTTCTACTAGACTGGCTTCGTTCGTTCGACGCATTCGATCGTCCCCACGATTCCAACCGCCGGTGTCGGCCGGCATACAGGAGCGCCCAGCATGACGTCGCTGCACCCCACTCTGGCGAAGGTCACCGAACGCGTGATCGCCCGCAGCCAATCGACCCGTTCCGCCTATCTGCAGCGCATCGACGGCGCGCAGGGCAAGTTCCCGGCACGTGGGGCGCTGTCGTGCGCGAACCTCGCGCACGGCTTCGCGGGCCTCGAGGGCAACGACAAGTTCTCGATCAAGGCGATCCGCGAGCCGAACATCGGCATCGTGTCCTCGTACAACGAGATGCTGTCCGCGCATGCGCCGTACAAGGATTTCCCCGAGATCATCAAGGCGGCCGCGCGCGAGAACGGCGGTGTCGCGCAGTTCGCGGGCGGCGTGCCGGCGATGTGCGACGGCGTCACGCAGGGCAACCCGGGGATGGAGCTGTCGCTGTTCTCGCGCGAGGCGATCGCGATGGGCACGGCAATCGCGCTCACGCACAACATGTTCGACGCCGCGCTTTGCCTCGGCATCTGCGACAAGATCGTGCCGGGCCTCCTGATCGGCGCGCTGCAGTTCGGCCACCTGCCGACGATCTTCGTGCCGGCCGGCCCGATGACGAGCGGCCTGTCGAACGACGACAAGGCGAAGATCCGCCAGCAATTCGCGACCGGCCAGGTCGGCCGTGACGCGTTGCTCGAAGCCGAATCGGCCGCGTATCACGGCCACGGCACCTGCACGTTCTACGGCACCGCCAACAGCAACCAGATGCTGATGGAGCTGATGGGGCTGCACCTGCCGGGTTCGGCATTCGTCCATCCGCACACACCGCTGCGCACCGCGCTGACGGCCGAGGCCGCGCGCCGCGTGCTCGACCTGACCGTCGAGCGCGGTCACTACACGCCGATCGGCCATGTGATCGACGAGAAGGCGATCGTCAACGGGATCGTCGCGCTGCTCGCGACGGGCGGCTCGACCAACCACACGCTGCACCTCGTCGCGATCGCGCGCGCGGCCGGCATCCTGATCGACTGGAACGACTTCGACGAACTGTCGGCCGTCGTGCCGCTGCTCGCGAAGATCTACCCGAACGGCAAGGCCGACGTGAACCACTTCCACGCGGCGGGCGGCGTGGCCTTCCTGGTGCGCAACCTGCTCGAAGGCGGGCTGCTGCACGAGGACGTGACGACGGTCGCGGGCAAGGGGCTGTCGCACTACACGAAGGAACCGAAGCTGATCGACGGCAAGCTGACGTGGGTCGACGGCACGGCCGAGAGCCACGACACGAAGGTGCTGCGCGGCATCCGCGACCCGTTCCAGCCGGACGGCGGCCTGCGCCTGATGCAGGGCCGGCTCGGCCGCGGCGTGATCAAGATTTCGGCGGTCGCGCCCGAGCACCGCAAGGTGACGGCACCCGCGATCGTGTTCGATTCGCAGGAGGCCGTGCAGGCAGCGTTCGATCGCGGCGAGCTGAAGCGCGATTTCGTCGCGGTCGTACGCTTCCAGGGCGCGCGCGCGAACGGGATGCCCGAGCTGCACCGTTTGACGCCGCTGCTCGGCGTGCTGCAGGATCAGGGCTTCCATGTCGCGCTCGTCACCGACGGCCGCATGTCGGGCGCGTCGGGCAAGGTGCCGGCCGTGATCCACGTGTCGCCGGAAGCGCTGCTGGCCGGCCCGCTCGGCAAGGTGAAGACGGGCGATACGCTCGTGATCGACGCGGAAGCCGGCGTGCTCGACATCGAGGTCGACGCCGCCGAGTGGCAGGCGCGTCCGGTCGCGCAGCCGCTGCACCAGGCCGAGAACGAGGTCGGTTTCGGGCGTGAACTGTTCGGCGTGTTCCGCGCGGCCGCCGCGCCGGCCGAGCAGGGCGCATCGGTTTTCGGCACGCTGGTCGGCGAAACGGCCGCCCACGTCGCCGCATGAATTTCAAGGAGCCAATTCAATGAAGACGATTGCTGAAATCGTGAAGCTGGGCCCGGTCATCCCGGTGCTCGCATTCGACTCGGTCGAGCAGGGCGAACACGTGTCGCGCGCGTTGCACGCGGGCGGCGTGAAGGTGCTCGAGATCACGCTGCGCACGCCGGCCGGCCTGGAAGCGATCCAGCGCGCGAGCCAACTCGCGGACGACATCGTCGTCGGCGTCGGTACGATCACGAAGCCCGAGCATTGCGAGCAGGCGAAGCGCGCGGGCGCGAAGTTCGGTGTGTCGCCGGGCCTGACGAAAGAGCTGCACCTCGCGTCGCTCGATGCGGGCCTGCCGCTGCTGCCGGGCGTGATGACGCCGAGCGACATCATCCAGGCGCTCGAATTCGGCTACGAGATCGTGAAGTTCTTCCCCGCCCAGCAAGCGGGCGGCGTGCCGATGCTACAGGCGTTCCACGGCCCGTTCCCGGCGCTGAAGTTCTGCCCGACCGGCGGCATCACGGTCGACACTGCGCCGAATTTCCTGAAACTGCCGAACGTCGTGTGCGTCGGCGGCTCGTGGCTCACGCCGAAAGCCGCGCTCGCTGCGCAGGACTGGGCCGAAGTCACGCGCCTCGCGCAAGCCGCGAGCCAGCTGCCCCGTTAAGACTTGTACGAAATGACGATTTGACCCTCGGAAATCAGGCGCTTAGTGCTTGTTTTACCGAGGGTTTTTGCTGATGGAACCGGTTCTATCCGCGGGCCGTAAAGATAAGTAAAATTCAGCGTCCTGACGGGGTGGGTACCCCCCGTGTTCCGGAGACCTGCATAGCCGGGCATACTCGCAACAACTCGCCCGGTTCGAACAATTCTAGGAGGAGTGCCACATGGGGGCTGTCCAAGGCAGCATGCTGCTCGTATTCACGCTGATCGCGATTGCCGCGCTGATCCTGATGATCGCGCGCTACAAGATCTACCCGTTCCTGGTGCTGATCATCGTTTCGCTCGGCCTTGGTCTCGTCGTCGGCATGCCGATGGACAAGATCGTCAAGTCGTTCGAGGCGGGCACCGGCGGCACGCTCGGCCACATTGCGATCGTCGTCGGCCTCGGCACGATGCTCGGCAAGATGATGGCCGAATCGGGCGGCGCCGAACGGATCGCGACCACGCTGATCGACTGGTTCGGTGAAAAGAACATCCACTGGGCGATGATGTTCGTCGCGATCATCGTCGGCCTGCCGGTGTTCTTCGAAGTCGGCTTCGTGCTGCTGATCCCGATCGCGTTCAACGTCGCGAAGCGCACCGGCAAGTCGCTGCTCGTCGTCGGCCTGCCGATGGTGGCCGGCCTGTCCGTCGTGCACGGGCTGATCCCGCCGCACCCGGCCGCGCTGCTGGCCGTTCAGCAATACGGCGCCGATATCGGCAAGACGATCGCGTTCGGCCTGCTCGTCGGCGTGCCGACCGCGATCATCGCGGGCCCGCTGTTCGCGCTGACGATCTCGAAGTTCGTGAAGCTGCCGGAAAACAACCCGCTTGCCGCGCAATTCGTCGATTCGCGCACGGATGGCAGCAAGCGCGAACTGCCGAGCTTCGGCATCACGCTGTTCACGATCCTGCTGCCCGTCGTGCTGATGCTCGTCGGCAGCTGGGCCGACCTGCTGTTCACGCCGAAGTCGCTGCCGAACAACCTGCTGCGCTTCGCCGGCAACTCGGACGTCGCGCTGCTGATCGCCGTGCTCGTGAGCTTTTTCACGTTCGGCAAGCTGCAGGGCTTCAACCGCGACCAGATCCAGAAGTTCTGCAGCGAGTGCCTGGCACCGATCGCCGGCATCACGCTGATCGTCGGCGCAGGCGGCGGCTTCGGCGGCGTCCTGCGTGACAGCGGGATCTCGCAGCAGATCGTCGAGACCGCGAAGCACGCGCACCTGTCGCCGTTGCTGCTCGGCTGGTTCGTCGCGGCGCTGATGCGTCTCGCGACGGGTTCGGCGACGGTCGCGATGACGACCGCCTGCGGCATCGTCGCGCCGATCGCGGCGGCGGCCGGCACGACGGTCAGCCCGGAGCTGCTGGTGCTCGCCACGGGCTCGGGCTCGCTGATCTTCTCGCACGTGAACGACGGCGGCTTCTGGCTGATCAAGGAATACTTCGGGATGACGGTCGGTCAGACGTTCAAGACCTGGTCGTTGCTCGAAACCATCATCTCGGTGCTCGGTCTCAGTTTCACGTTGCTGCTGAGCATGGTTCTGTAACAAGGGGTAGTCAATGATTCTGATCGCAATGGGCGTGTCGGGCGCGGGCAAGTCGCGAATCGGCGAAATGCTGGCGGAACGCCTGTCGTGCACCTATACCGACGGCGACGCGTTTCACAGCGCGGCGAACAAGGAAAAGATGCACCAGGGCATTCCGCTGACCGACGACGACCGCTGGCCGTGGCTGCGTACGATCCGCGAGGCCATCGAGGAAAAGCAGCGCGCGGGCGAGACGGCCGTGTTCACGTGCTCGTCGCTGAAGCGCTCGTACCGTGACGTGCTGCGCGGCACCGACACCGACGTGCGGTTCGTGTATCTGAAGGGTTCGTTCGAGGTGTTGCACGAGCGCCTGAAGAGCCGCACCGGCCATTTCTTCGATCCGTCGCTGCTGAAGAGCCAGCTCGATACGCTCGAGGAGCCGGGCCCGGACGAAGCGATCGAGGTCAGCATCGAGCTGACGCCCGAACAGATCGTCGATCAGGTCATGCTGAAGATCGGCATCGCGCAGCAGCACTGAGCGCGGGTCGCGGGAGTCCGACAAGCAAGGGCGTCGATGAACTGATCCTGCAATTGAATTGGGATTCAGAGACTGCGAGCCCAAGGGCTGAGTCCTGTGTTACAGGGCCTCAGCCCTTTTCATTTGGTGATGTGCGTTCCTGCGGGTGACGGCTCGGACGCGTCGCGTTACCCGCTGCAGAATCAGTTTTTGTTGCGGGGAAGTTTTTTGAATTTCCCACCCGTCACCCAACCTTCGCCAGCCTGGCACTTGACCTTGGTGTACATGTCGACTTTGCCAGCCATGTCCATGCCGGGCTCACAGCCATCTGACGGTTGAAGGAAAAAGGCGATCTTTCCGTCGATACTGTCATAAACAGGAATGCGATCTTCCGCAATCCAGGTTTCATCAGGGTGCGCGGTACAGCCGATCATTAGAGTCGCCAGCAACGGGATGATGCTATTTCTTCGGATAAACATGCTCGGCAACGAGTCGTCGTGAGTGCTTTAATCCTGTCATGAGATCGGCAGGGGAAATGGTGTCCGCGAATGACCAGCGACGATCGTATGCCTGTATACCTGCGGATTCAAGTATCTCGGCAATATTTGAAGAGCAACTGTTTTCAAGCAAAGAATATGGCTCGTTGGCGGCGATTCGTTTGTGAATCTCGGCAAGAATTTTTTGCTTTTCCGCGGCGGTTACCTTCAGTACATATCCCCATGAGTCCCGTTGCATGTCAACCTGCTGGCGGTGCAAGTAATGCTCCTTCGTGTCGATGTCCCATCGTGCCGGAGCGCGCCCATATTCTCGGCCATCTACGATGATTGCCGTATGACCGAACTGTGATCCTCTGGAAATTAGCCGAGAATCGCTGACGATGATTTCGACGGTTTCGCGGCTCGTATGCGCGAACACCTCTTTTGCACCGGTGTTTGTGGTGGGCGTGGTTGTCTTCATCGCCGCCTTGATGAGCAGCTTGCCAGTCCTTGATATGATCGTATCCATTTTTTAAATGTAAATATGTACGTCTTCGGAATCGACTGTCGACGAAAGCAAGTGCGTATGACCGTCGCCATCTGTAACACCGTGCTCAATCTTGCCGTTTGCACGCAAGATTGCGTATTCCGTATTTATCAGTGGCATGCCCGAAGTGGCATTAAAAAGCTTGAATCGGTCGTCGAAGCATGCTGAACCGATCGGAGATGTGAGGTTCTGATCTGCACGAAAACCAAGTTGCGCCAACTCATGACCTTCGAACGACATGGAACCCGTGGATTGCGAGGCAATCAGCCTTGGAGGTGGGGCGCACTTGCAGATGCAGATGTCATTTTCGAGCGCAATCTGTTTACCCATCAGCAGCATGGTGCGATAAGGTTGAACATTTGCAATTCGGCCTACCGATTTGCATGCATTGCAATAGATTTCTGCGCCATCGTAGGCAACGGCTTTGCCGTGATGCTTAAATGAATTTTCTCCCTGTATTACCGTTCCGCCGGCTGTTGTTTTGTCATCGATTCGAATGAAATGGCGTCTCATGAAATATCCTGGAAATCATTGCGTATAGACTGCCATGAATTTTATTGAGATGCCTATTGTTGATGAGGGGATTGTTGTGAAGTGTTAATGCGTTAAAAATTGTTGAAATGCCGAATTCAGATTGGGATTGTCTGTATTTTTATTTAATTTTTGGGTGGCATGCCTGATAAGATAATGCTTATCTAGGAGGTTGGCGGTGCGCTTTATCAAGTATGCCTATTCTGAAATAGCTAATCCTCCCTTAAGACGGGTCCTGCACGCGCAATCGGCATCACGCGTGCGTGGATTACTTATTGCCACCGACAGGGGTGCCGCGTGCTCGTAGCGCGATGCCGTCGAGCAGCACGTCCAGCATCGTGTCGTGCACGGCTGCCGGATCGAGCTGCGCATAGAGCGGGGCGGCCGCTTTGACGAGCGGATGCTCGGCGTCCGACAGCGCTTCCATTTCCGCCAGCTCAACGTCGTTCGCGGCGCGCGTGAGGCCGCCGGCCTCCGCGGCGGCAAGCCCGATCACGCTCGCATACCAGCCAACGCATACCGATGGCAGCGCCGCGCGCGGGATGCCGGCGTCGGCCAGCGCGCGATGCACGGCTTCGATGTGCGCGAGATCGGCCGGCCCGGTACTCATGTGCCGCTGCAGGAGTGCGAACGCGGCCGGATAGCGCAGCGCGAGCGAGCGGTACTGGCGCGCGAGGTCGCGCAGCCGTTCGCGCCACGGCAGTGTGGCGTCGACCGGCACGAGCGAGCGCGACAGCGCGTTCGCGATCGCGCGGCTCAGGCCCTCCTTCGACTTGAAGTGGTACAGCACGCTCATCGGATCGCAGCCGACCGACTGCGCGAGCTTGCGCACGCTGAACGCGGCTTCGCCGACGTCTTCGAGCAGCGCGAGCGCGGCTGCGACGATTGCATCCTTGTCGAGGCCGCGCGGGCCCTGGGCGGGTTTGTCTTTCATCGATACGGGCTGGCGTGCCGGTGCGGTACCGGCTGTAAACTTGACGAAAGTAAATTCTACACTGTAGAATTATTTCTGCGGTGTAGAAATTGGGTGTCCCGGCACCTTTCAATACGTGCTTTCGCACAGTCCGGGATTCAGGCGGCACGAGCGTGCCCGCCGTCAACACGGGCCATCGCGCCCCTTTCTTCGTTGACACCCATGTGGAACCGGCTGCCCCACCCGCGAAGCCAGAAGGCTCTTCGACAGGCGGCCCAAGACCATGCAAGTGCAATCATGACTTTCAACAGCCAACCCCTGATCCAGGGCGAATCGCGTTTCGAGCAAACGCAACTGAACATCGAAAAAGACAACTGGAACTGGTGCGACCCGGCCCGCTACGACGGCGAGCGCCCGGCGAACTGGTACGAGGCATCGCTGTCGCGCCACGCGAACGGCGCGCCGCTTGCGCACGACGTCGTATGCGACGTGCTCGTGATCGGCGCGGGCCTGCTCGGCGCATCGGCCGCGCTGCATCTCGCGGAAGCGGGCGTCGATACGATCCTCGTCGACAAGCATCACGTCGGCTCGGCCGCGTCGGGCCGCAACGGCGGGCAGCTCACGCCCGGCCTCGCGCGCTGGGAAGCCGCCGACATGATCGACCACCTGTCACACGACGACGCGAAGCGGCTGTGGCGCTTCGCGTCGGCCGAGTCGATGGACCTGATCGATGCGATCGGCGCGCGTTACGCGCTCGAACTCGACCGCAAGCGCGGCCACATCACGGCGGCCGTCCACCCCGGCCACATGAGCGCGCTGCTGGACGGCGCAGATGCGCGCCGCCATCTCGGCGACGCCGGCGTGACGCTCGTCGGCCGTCATCAGCTGCATGACGAATACGTGCGCTCGGGGCTGTACCACGGCGCGGCGATCGATGCGGTTGGCGGGCAGATCCATCCGCTCGCGCTCGTGCGCGGCCTCGCGCACGGCTTCCAGCTGAACGGCGGCGTGCTGTTCGAGGGTACCGAGGTGCTCGAGCTCGACGAGACGCCGGAAGGCGTCGTCGCGACGACGCCGGGCGGCACGATCACGGCGCGCAAGGGCGTCGTACTTGCGCTGCACAACACGACGTTCCGGCTGCTCGACGACGGTGCGGCGACGACCGTGCCGTTCTTCACGTACGTGAGCGTCACGCAGCCGCTGGATGTCGACGTCGCGACGCTGATGCCGGCCGGCATGCCCGTGTACGACACGCAGTTTCAGATCGACTACTACCGGCCGGTACGCGGCAACCGCCTGCTGTTCGGCGGGCAGGGCACCGGCACGTGCTGGGCGCAGCCTGACGTCAATGCGTATCTGCTGACGCGGCTGAACACGGTGTTCCCGCAGGTCGACGGCAGCTTCGCGCTCGACTACTGCTGGAGCGGCGTCAGCGACTTCACGCTGAACGGCGCGACCGACAGCCGCAAGACCGACGGCCGCGTGCCGATGTACATGGTGCAGGGCTGGAGCGGCCACGGCGTCGCGCAGACGGTGAGAATCGGCAAGGCGATCTGCGACGATTTCGTCGGACGCAACGACGATTTCTCGATGCTGACCGGCATCGACCATCGCGCGATTCCGCTTGGCCGCCAGTTGTCGCCGATCGCGATCCCGGCCGCGAAGGCCGCGATGAGCGTGATGAGCGCGCTCAACCCCGGGCGGATGATTTCGTTCTGAGCGGATTGCGGCACGCAATGAAAAAGCCCGATGCGATTACTCGCATCGGGCTTTTTTTTCGTCCGGCGACGGCGGTGCTTACGCGATCCGTTTCGCGAGTTCGACGGCCTTGCCGATGTACGACGCAGGCGTCATCGCGAGCAGGCGATCCTTCGCGTCCTGCGGGATCGCGAGCGTGCCGACGAACTGCTGCAGCGCTTCGCGCGTGATGCCCTTGCCGCGCGTCAATTCCTTCAGCTGCTCGTACGGGTTCTCGATGCCGTAGCGGCGCATCACCGTCTGCACCGGCTCGGCCAGCACTTCCCAGCAGTTGTCGAGGTCTTCGTTCAGGCGCTGCGGGTTAACTTCGAGCTTGTCGAGGCCGCGGATCAGCGAGTCGTACGCGAGCAGCGAGTAGCCGAGTGCGACGCCCATGTTGCGCAGCACCGTCGAGTCGGTCAGGTCGCGCTGCCAGCGCGACACCGGCAGCTTGTCGGCGAGGTGGCGCAGCGTCGCGTTCGCGAGGCCGAGGTTGCCTTCCGAGTTCTCGAAGTCGATCGGGTTGACCTTGTGCGGCATCGTCGACGAGCCGATTTCACCGGCCTTCGTCTTCTGCTTGAAGTAGCCGACCGAGATGTAGCCCCACACGTCGCGGTCGAGGTCGAGCAGGATCGTGTTCGCGCGCGCCACGGCGTCGAACAGCTCGGCCATGTAGTCGTGCGGCTCGATCTGGATCGTGTACGGGTTGAACGTGAGCTTCAGGCGGGTTTCGATCACGTCGCGCGAGAACGCTTCCCAGTCGAATTCCGGATACGCGGACAGGTGGGCGTTGAAGTTGCCGACCGCGCCGTTCATCTTGCCGAGGATCTCGACCTTCTCGATGCGGGTGATCGCACGGGCGAGACGCGCGGCGACGTTCGCGAGTTCCTTGCCGAGCGTCGTCGGGCTGGCCGGCTGGCCGTGCGTGCGCGACAGCATCGGCTGTTCGGCATGCGCGTGCGAGAGCGCGACGAGGCGCTGGTAGACGGTGCGCAGCGCTGGCAGGATCACGTGTTCGCGCGCGCCGGCGAGCATCATCCCGTGCGACGTGTTGTTGATGTCTTCCGACGTGCACGCGAAGTGGATGAATTCGCTGGCCTTTTCGAGTTCTTCCTGGCCCTTCACCGATTCCTTCAGCCAGTATTCGACGGCCTTCACGTCGTGGTTCGTCACGCGCTCGATTTCCTTGATGCGGGCGGCGTCGTGCGCGGTGAAGCGCTCGGCGAGCTGCAGCAGGAATTGTTCGGACGCATCGGAGAAGCGCGGGACTTCCGCGAAGCCGGCGCGCGACAGCGCGATCAGCCAGTGCACCTCGACGGTGACGCGGTGGCGCATGAAGGCGGCTTCGGAGAGCCAGTCGCGCAGCGCTTCGGTCTTGCTGGCGTAGCGGCCGTCGATGGGCGAAAGCGCGGTGAGGGCGAAAAGCGTATCGGGACGAGTGTCGGACATGATCGGGCGGGCCTTGGGGCCGGGTCGAGCGAGGGGAAGGAGAATCCGGCATTTTACCATCGGCGCGGGACGATCCCGGTCGCGCGCGGCGGGCGGGCACCACCGCGTGCGGATGTCGAGCCGGCGCCCGTTCCCGGCGGGGCGCCGGGCCGCTCGCCGCGCCGCCGGCCGGGCCCGCCCGCCGGTAGAATGCAGGCTTCTTCCCGACCGCCGCCCGCCGCGCCCGCCTGCATGGAACTGAAATGGCTCGAAGACTTCGTCTCGCTCGCGGAAACGCGCAGCTTTAGCCGGTCCGCGGAACTGCGGCACGTGTCCCAACCGGCATTTTCGCGGCGCATCCAGGCGCTCGAGGCATGGCTCGCGACGGAACTGATCGATCGTTCGGTCTATCCGACGCGGCTCACGCAGGCCGGGCAGATCTTCTACGAGCAGGCGCTGACGATGCTGTCGCAGGCGCACGAGGCGCGCACGCTGCTGCGCGGCCACGTCGGCGCGCCGGTGCCGACGATCGAGTTCGCGGTGCCGCACACGCTGTCGCTCACGTATTTCCCGCGCTGGCTGCAGCGGATCGAGGCGAAGATGGGCCAGGTCCACACGCGGCTGCGCGCGCTGAACGTGCACGACGCGGTGCTGTCGCTCGTCGAGGGCGGCTGCGATCTCGTGATGGGCTACCACCACCCGAGCCATCCCGTCGCGCTCGATCCGGCGCGTTACGACATGCTGATCCTCGGCAGCGAGCCGATCAGCCCGTTCTCGGCGCCGGGCCGCGCAGGGCGGCCGCGCTACACGCTGCCCGGCACGGCCGATGCGCGCGTGCCGTACCTGTCATATACGCCGAACGCGTATCTCGGCCGGATGACGGAGGTCATCATCGCGAATGCGTCGACACCGCTGTTCCTCGATCGCGTCTATGAAACCGACATGGCCGAAGGGCTGAAGGCGATGGCACTCGCGGGCCACGGCATCGCGTTCCTGCCGCACAGCGCGGTCGAGGATGCGGTTGCGGGCGGCCGCCTGATCCGGCTCGACCGGTCGGTGCGTGGCGGTGCGCATCCGTTCACGCTGACGATGGAAATCCGGCTGTACTGCGACAAGCTCGCGCTGCAGGGCGACGATCCGCGACAGAAACTCGTGCGTGGGCTGTGGGACGTCGTGCGCGACGAACTGCGCGAACCCGCAGGTTAACCGTGGGCGGTTAACCGTCGGCCGGCCCGACCGGCTGTCGTCGAGCTTGCGACGCCTGTCGGGCGCCTGTCCGGCGGCCGGCCCGCGCCCGGGGAACACGATTTTTCACGCACGCGATGCACGATCGATCGCGTGCGTTCTTGCGCAAATCGACCGCAGATTTGCGAAAAATCGCGATCATGCAAGAAACGCATAATCGAATAAGCAAACGGCATTGGATAAAAAAAACGGGTTTTTCGACAATGTGCGCACCTGTTGACCGTTGGAGCATCCATGTCTTCGCAATTGCAGTCCATCCCGTCCTACCTGCACGCCGACGATCTCGGCCCGTGGGGCAACTACCTTCAGCAAGTCGATCGCGTCGCGCCGTACCTCGGCTCGCTGTCGCGCTGGCTCGAGACGCTGAAGCGTCCGAAGCGCATCCTGATCGTCGACTGCCCCATCGAGCTCGACAACGGCACCGTCGCGCACTTCGAAGGCTATCGTGTGCAGCACAACGTGTCGCGCGGCCCGGGCAAGGGCGGCGTGCGCTACCACCAGGACGTGACGCTGTCGGAAGTGATGGCACTGTCCGCATGGATGTCGGTGAAGAACGCGGCCGTGAACGTGCCGTACGGCGGTGCGAAGGGCGGTATCCGCGTCGACCCGCGCAAGCTGTCGCGCGGTGAGCTCGAGCGCGTGACGCGCCGCTACACCAGCGAAATCGGCATCATCATCGGCCCGAACACCGACATTCCGGCGCCGGACGTCAACACCAACGAACAGGTGATGGCGTGGATGATGGACACCTACTCGATGAACCAGGGCCAGACGTCGACCGGCGTCGTGACCGGCAAGCCGATCGCGCTCGGCGGTTCGCTCGGCCGCAAGGAAGCAACGGGCCGCGGCGTGTTCGTCGTCGGCTGCGAAGCGGCGAAGAAGAAGGGCCTCGAGATCGAAGGTGCACGCATCGCGGTGCAGGGCTTCGGCAACGTCGGCGGCATCGCGGCGAAGCTGTTCCAGGAAGCGGGTTCGAAGGTGATCGCGGTGCAGGATCACACCGGCACGATCTACCAGCCGGCCGGCCTCGATTCGAACAAGCTGCTCGACCACGTCGCACGCACGGGTGGCGTCGCGGGCTTCGAAGGCGCGGAGCCGATGCCGAACGACGAGTTCTGGACGGTCGAAACCGACATCCTGATCCCGGCGGCACTGGAAAACCAGATCACCGAGAAGAACGCAGCGAAGATCCGTACGAAGATCATCGTCGAAGGCGCGAACGGCCCGACGACGACGGCAGCGGACGACATCCTGAGCGCAAACGGTGTGCTCGTGATCCCCGACGTGATCGCGAATGCAGGTGGCGTGACCGTGTCGTACTTCGAGTGGGTGCAGGATTTCTCGAGCTTCTTCTGGACGGAAGACGAGATCAACCACCGTCTCGAGCGCGTGATGCGCGAAGCGTTCTCCGGCGTGTGGGCAGTCGCGGAAGAGCACAAGGTCACGGTGCGTACGGCAGCGTTCATCGTTGCGTGCAAGCGCATCCTGATGGCGCGCGAAATGCGTGGCCTCTACCCCTGATCGTTGACTATGATCAATTCATGACGCAATCCACCCGATTGCGGATATGAACCCCTCGCGGGCGGTGCCGGATCCGGCACCGCCCGCGCGCGCATTCGGGGCGCCTGGAGCCGGGAGGAAGGCTTCGCGGAAGGCGCTGCGACGTGCGGTAAACAACAGTACTTTCAAAAATATTACTTTGATACACTGGCGCGGGTTTTAGCCAAGGAGATGACCAAAATGAAATACCAAAAGGCAGTCCTGATGTTCGCGGCGCTTTGCGCGTTCGCAAGCGGCGCGCATGCTCAGGAGACGGGCACGCTGAAGAAGATCAAGGACACGGGCGTGATCTCGCTGGGACACCGCGAATCGTCGATTCCGTTCTCCTACTATGACGAAAAGCAGCAGGTGGTCGGCTATTCGCGCGAATTCCAGATGAAGGTGGTCGACGCGGTGAAGAAGAAGCTGAACCTGCCGAACCTGCAGGTGAAGAACATCCCGGTCACGTCGCAGAACCGCATTCCACTGGTGCAGAACGGCACGGTCGACATCGAGTGCGGCTCGACGACCAACAACGCCGAGCGCCAGCAGCAGGCCGCGTTCTCCGACACGATCTTCGTGATCGGCACGCGCCTGATGACGAAGAACGATTCGGGCATCAAGGATTTCGCCGACCTGAAGGGCAAGACGGTCGTGACCACTGCCGGCACGACGTCCGAGCGCCTGCTGCGCAAGATGAACAACGAAAAGCAGATGGGCATGAACATCATCAGCGCGAAGGATCACGGCGATTCGTTCAATACGCTGGAATCGGGCCGCGCGGTCGCGTTCATGATGGATGATGCGCTGCTCGCGGGCGAGCGCGCGAAGGCGAAGAAGCCGGGCGACTGGGTGATCGTCGGCACGCCGCAATCGGAAGAAGCGTACGGCTGCATGATGCGCAAGGGCGATGCGGACTTCAAGAAGGTCGTCGACGACGCGGTGTCGCAAGTCGAGAAGTCGGGCGAAGCCGCGAAGATCTATGCGAAGTGGTTCGAGAACCCGATCCCGCCGAAGGGGCTGAACCTGAACTTCCCGCTGTCCGATTCGATGAAGAAGCTGTACGCGAACCCGAACGACAAGGCGCTCGACTGACCGCACGGCCGTTGATGCAGAAATGACGCTAATGAGACGGAAGAGGCCACGCTTCTTCCGTCTCTTTTTGCTGGAGTCTTGCCCATGTCTTACCACTGGAACTGGGGCATCTTCCTGAGCCCCGTGTCGACCGGCGAGCCGACGACTTATTTCGGATGGCTGATGTCCGGCTTCTGGGTGACGATCGAAGTGTCGCTCGTCGCCTGGGTCATCGCGCTGATCGTCGGTTCGCTGTTCGGCGTGCTGCGCACCGTGCCGAACAAATGGCTGTCCGCGATCGGCACCCTGTACGTGTCGATCTTCCGGAACATTCCGCTGATCGTGCAGTTCTTCGTCTGGTATCTCGTGATACCCGAGCTGCTGCCCGCATCGATCGGCACCTGGATCAAGCAGTTGCCGCCCACTACGCAGTTCTTTACCGCGTCGATCATCTGTCTCGGCCTGTTCACGGGCGCGCGCGTGTGCGAACAGGTGCGCTCGGGGATCAACGCGCTGCCGAAGGGTCAGCGCGCCGCCGGTCTCGCGATGGGCTTCACGCAATGGCAGACGTATCGCTACGTGCTGCTGCCCGTCGCGTACCGGATCATCGTGCCGCCGCTCACGTCGGAATTCCTGAACATCTTCAAGAACTCCGCCGTCGCGTCGACGATCGGCCTGCTCGACCTGTCCGCGCAAGCGCGCCAGCTCGTCGACTACACCGCGCAGACGTATGAATCGTTCATCGCGGTCACGCTCGCATACGTGATCATCAACCTTGTCGTGATGTCGTTCATGCGCTGGATCGAAGGCCGTACGCGGCTGCCCGGCTATATCGGAGGCAAGTGATGCATCAGTTCGACTGGAGTAGTATTCCCGGCGCGCTGCCGACGCTGTGGACGGGGGCGGTCGTCACGTTCCAGATCACGCTGATCGCGATCGTGGTCGGGATCGTCTGGGGCACGCTGCTGGCGCTGATGCGGCTGTCGGGCGTCAAGCCGCTCGCGTGGTTCGCGCAGGGCTACGTGACGGTGTTCCGCTCGATCCCGCTCGTGATGGTGCTGCTGTGGTTCTTCCTGATCGTGCCGCAGTTGCTGCAGGGCGTGCTCGGTCTGTCGCCGACGATCGACATTCGTCTCGCGTCGGCGATGGTCGCGTTCTCGCTGTTCGAAGCCGCGTATTATTCCGAGATCATCCGCGCCGGCATCCAGGCGGTGCCGCGCGGGCAGGCGAATGCCGCGTTCGCACTCGGCATGAACTACGCGCAGGCGATGCGCCTCGTGATCCTGCCGCAGGCGTTCCGCGCGATGGTGCCGCTGCTGCTCACGCAGGCGATCGTCCTGTTCCAGGATACGTCGCTCGTGTACGTGATCAGTCTCGCGGACTTCTTCCGCACGGCGGCCAACATCGGCGATCGCGACGGCACGACCGTCGAGATGGTCCTGTTCGCCGGCGCATGCTATTTCGTGATTTGCACGTTGGCGTCTGCTCTCGTCAAGGGTCTCCAGAAAAAGGTCACAAGATGATTTCCATCAAGAACGTTTCGAAGTGGTACGGCCAGTTTCAGGTCCTCACCGACTGCACGACCGAGGTCAAGAAAGGTGAAGTGGTCGTCGTGTGCGGCCCGTCGGGCTCGGGCAAGTCGACGCTGATCAAGACCGTGAACGGCCTCGAGCCGTTCCAGCAGGGCGAGATCCTCGTGAACGGCCAGTCGGTCGGCGACAAGAAGACGAACCTGTCGAAGCTGCGCTCGAAGGTCGGGATGGTGTTCCAGCATTTTGAGCTGTTCCCGCACCTGTCGATCACCGAGAACCTTACGCTCGCGCAGGTCAAGGTGCTTGGCCGCGGCAAGGACGAGGCGAACGAGAAGGGCATGAAGCTGCTCGACCGCGTCGGCCTGAAGGCGCATGCGCACAAGTTCCCGGGCCAGTTGTCGGGCGGCCAGCAGCAGCGTGTCGCGATCGCGCGCGCGCTGTCGATGGACCCGATCGCGATGCTGTTCGACGAACCGACGTCCGCGCTCGATCCCGAGATGATCAACGAAGTGCTCGACGTGATGGTCGAGCTCGCGCAGGAAGGGATGACGATGATGGTCGTCACGCACGAGATGGGCTTCGCGAAGAAGGTGGCCCATCGCGTGATCTTCATGGACAAGGGCGCAATCGTCGAGGACGACCGCAAGGACGATTTCTTTTCGAATCCGAAATCGGAACGCGCGAAGGACTTCCTCGCGAAGATCCTGCACTGAGCGTTCGCGCGTTTCACGCGCGTCGATGCAAAAACCGCCCGGCCGAGCGCCGGGCGGTTTTTTTCGTCCGTTGGCCGCGGACGTTACCAGCTGTAGCGGTAGCCGACCTGCCCGACGATGCCGCGCCGATAGTCGCCGCCGATGTTGCGCGCGATCTTCGCGTTCGCGTACAGCTCGCCCGACTTGCCGAAACCCGCGGTCACGCCGACGCCGAGCTCGTACCACGTGCGGCCGAGATGCGTCGCGAACGGCGTGCCGCCGACGACGGTCTGGCCCGGCGACAGGAAGTCGTGCAGCACGTCGGCCGTGAAGTACGGCGTGGCAGCACCGCCGCCCGAATCCGACTGGAGGTTCGGCCGGAAGATGCGCACGCCGACGCGGCCGCGCAGCGCGTTCGTCGTCGTACCCGATACGGCCGACACGTTGTCGTTGAACCCGTTCAGCTTCAGGTACTGATACATCAGCTGCGCCTGCGGCTCGACCGCGACCGGCAGGCTGCCGATCGCGAAGGGCTTGCCGGCTTCCTGCGACAGCGCGATACCGAAGCCGTTCTGCGATGCCTCGTTGCCGTAGCTGTCGCGATAGCGGTTGCCGTAGTGCGTGACCTGCCCGACGCTGTCGAAGTACGTGCCGTCGGACAGGTACTTCGTCCAGTAGCCGCCGACGCTCTGCGCGTGCATCTCGACCGAGCCCGTCGACGTCGACAGGTTGGCCGTATCGGCGCGTGCCATGTCGCTGAAGCTCGCGTTCGACACGCCGATGCTGGCCGTCACGCCCGCATGCGTGCTGCCGCCGCCGTTCGGCGCCTGGTCGAGCGTCCAGTCCTTGCCGAACTGCGCGAAGAAGGTGCGCTCGTCGGCGGCGAAGCGGCCCGCGTTTGCATCGAGGCTCTGCCCGCCGATGCGCCCCCACACGCCGTCGCGATTGCCGGGCTGCTGCTTCTCGACGTTGTAGATGTCGCCGACGCGCTCGTGCAGCTTGCCGAGCGTCGAGAAGCCGTAGTCGGCGTTCAACAGCGGCGTGAGCGTGTAGCCGGCGACACCGGGGCGATACGCGAGCGTGCCGCCGTTGCCGTTGCCGTTCCCGCCGCCGTCGCCGCCACCGGACGGGTGGATCGGGTCGCCGGGGTCCGACGGATCGAGTTGCGAGCGCAGGTACCAGCTGTTCGCGTCGCCTTGCCCGCCGCGATAGAGCCGGTATTCGTATGCGCCCGCCTGCACGGGCCCCGCGAGCTGGAACGCCGATGCGGTGGTCGTGCCGCCGTTGGTCGTGACGACCACCGGAATCCCGTCGCCCTTCGTCTGCGCGCCGGTGCCGGCCGTGTTGGCGATCTTCAGGCCCGTCGTGCCGCTCGCGGTGCCGCCGTTCACGATCACCCGATCGGTCGGCGATGCGTCGGCGCCGAGGAACGTGTTGAGCGCGATCGTGCCGCCGTTGCCGACGTAGCTGCCGGTCGTGAGCGTCTTGTAGCTGCCCGTGAGCGTCGGCGAACCGGTCGGTGCGGCGAATGCGACCAGGCCCGCGTTGTTCAGGCTGCTCAGCACGGAGCTGCCCGTCATGCGCCACGTGCTGGTGGGGTCGACGGTCAGTGCGACCGGGTCGATCTTGCCGGTCAGTGTCGTGCCGTTCGCGAGGAGCACGTTGCCGGTGCTCGATGCGTCGGAGACGATGTCGCCGGCCAGGTTCACGGCCGATGCGGTGAAGGTGGTGTTGCTGCCGTTCGACAGGTCGAGCAGCGTGCCGTTGCCGGCCGTCACGACCGTGCCGTTGCGCACGGCGATGTCGGCCGTGCCGCCGCGCGCGGCGAAGGCCGGGCCGGTGGCGGACGTGACGCTGCCGCCATCGACGAGCACCGAACTCGTCGCGCCGTTTGCGAGCGTATCGGAGGTCAGCACGCCGGCCGTCGCGCCCTTGAGCATCGTGCCGGTCAACGCGAGCACGCTGCCGCTGTCGGCGGTTGCGCCGTTGCCGGCGGCGCTGGCGATCGTCGAGCCCGTATCGCCGATGCGGCCGCCGTTCTGAGCGACGAGGCCGTCGGCTGCTGCGCCGGCCGCGGTGATCTTCGCGCCCGACAGCAGCGCGGTCGCACCGCCGCTCGTCACGATCGCGGCCGAACCCGCGCCGCTCGTCGCGATGGTCGTGCCGTTGGCCGTCAAGGTCGAGCCCGTGCCGGAGACGAACACGCCGCGCGCGTTGCTGCCGGCTGTCCGGATGGTCGTCGCCGCGTCCATCCCGATCATCGCGCCGGCGCCCGTCGACGACAGGCCGTCGGCGCCGCCGCCGGTCGTGCCGATCTGCGTGCCGGACAGTGCGATCGTCGCGTTCGTCCCCTGGTTGTCGATCCCCTTGCCCGAGCCACCGACCGCGATAGAAGTTGCACCAGCCGCGAGTCTGCCGCCCGTCACGGTCGAGTCGATCAGCACACCGTCGGCGCTGCCGTTCGCGATCACGGTGCCGGTGCCCGACAGTGCGACCGATGCGCCGGCGCCCGTCAGGTGGACGCCCGCGATGCCGTCGTCGGCTTCGATCGAACCCGTGTTGGCGAGCGTTGCCGACGCGCCCTGGACGAGCGCGCCGGTGCCGTCGGATACGCGGATCGTCGACGCGTTGTTCACCGTGCCGAGCGTGCCGACCACGACGCCTGTCGAGCCGGCGCCCGTCAGCAGCACCGTGTCGCGGTTCTCGAGCGTGCCGAGGTTTTGCGCGACGAAGCCCGTCACGCCGCCAGTCGATGACGTAACGGCGGCGTTGTTGGTGAGCGTCGTCGCGACCGGTACGCCGGCATTCGCGCCGGTGAGGTCGTGCGCCTGGCCGTCGACGACACCCGCGATCGCGCCGGCCGCGTTCAGGTTGATCGTCGCGCCCGCGTCGATCGTGCCTTGCGCGCCGCCTTCGACCGCGATCGCGATGCCGTTCGCGCCGTTGACGTTGTAGATCGCGTTGCCGGTCGACAGCACGGTGCCGGTGTCGGTCGCGAGCACGCCGTGCGCGCGCTGGCCGTTGACGTCGGTCGTCAGGGTGCCGGCCGCCGACGCGCCCGTGTACGTCGCGCCGCCTGCGACTCGGAACAGCGTCGATTCGTCGGTGTCGACGCTGAGGTGCTGCGCGGCGACGTTGATCTTCGAGCCCGCGCCATATGCGTAGAAGCCGATCTGGTTGGTGCCCGACATGAAGGCGGGCACGGCATTGGCGCCGACGTCGATCGTCGCGCCCGAGCGCGCGTGCACGCCGATCGCGCCGGTGCCCGTCAGGTTGAGCGCGCCGTCGAGGGTGGCTTTCGCGAGCGGCCCCTCGGCCCACACGCCGTAGTTGCGCGTGCCCGATGCAGGATCGAGGCCGCCGGCGACGTTGATCGTGCCGGTCGAGGTCGCGGCCGTCGCGGTCGTGCCGGTCCCGACGACCATGATGCCGATGCCGTTGACGCCGTTCAGCGTGATGGTGCCGGTGTTGGTCACGGTCGCGGCCGAGTTGGCCGCGAGCATGCCGACGTTGGCAAGCGGCGTGCCGGACGCCGCGCCGTTGACGACGATCGCGCCCGCGTTGGTCAGCGTGCCGGACGACGAGCCGATGCTCGCCAACGCGGCGCCGTTCTGCGTCTGCGAGCCGATCACGATCGTGCCGAGGTTGCTCGCGGTGCCCGATGCGCCGAGCAGGATGCCGTACGCGTGCGCGGACAGCGCGACGTCGTTCGCGGCTTCCGGTGCGCCGGCATCGTACTGGGCCGCGCGGCCGAGGTAGATCGTGCCGCCGGCTTCGTTCGTGAAGCTGCCGCCGGCGACGAGGCCGCCGATCACCTGGCTGTCGAGCGTCGTCGCGTTGACGCCGACGTTGATCGTGCCGGCGTTCGATGCGCTCGCGCCGTCGGTCGCGGCCACCGCGTAGTTCTGCAGGTCGAGCCGGTTGCGGATGAGATCCCACGCGCCGACGTTCATCACGCCGTTGTTGACGAACGTGGTGCCTGCGCCGTTTGCGTACACGCCACTGCCTTCGACGACCGTGTCGAGCCCGAAGTTGTCGGGCTGCGCGGTGCTCGTGTTGACGTTGTCGCCGGACGTATAGCCGGATGAAATCGCGCCGTTGTTGACGCCGCTCGCGCCGCTCAGCAGGCGCACCAGCGTAAAGTCGCCCGACAGGCGCCCGTCGTTGATGAAGTGCGCACCGTTCTCCGCGACGACGGCAGCGCTCGCGTCGATCGTGTTGGAGCCGCGGAAGTCGATCTGGCCGTCCTTGCCGATGTGCAGCGTCGCGTTTGCGCCCGTGCCGTGCATCGCGGTCGGGTAGTTCCTGGGCAGCGCGTTCTTGTCGTCCGGCGACACGTTGTTCGCATACTCGAAGGTTTGCGTGGCGAACGTCACGGCCTGGCCGAACGCATTGTCGTAGGCTGCCTGCGAGCCGAGTGCGCCGTTCTGGACCGAATGCACGAGAAAGTTGTTGTACGCGGCCAGCGACGCGGCGTCGGTGACGGTCCACCTGCTGCCGTCGAACGCGGTGAAGGTGCCCGCGTAGGTCGGCACGTCGAGCTCGACGCTGCCGACGGGGCCGCCGCTCGCGAGATAGTCGCCGGTGATGAACCAGATCTGGTTGCGCGAATTCCAGTTGATGACGCTCGGTGCCGAGCCGGTGCCGTCCGCGTAGGTGAGGTCGGTCTGCTTGGCCGCGATCGTGATCACATTGCCGGCCGCCGCGGGCGCGTTCGCCGGGTTGCCGATCGATACGTCGAGCGTGCCACCCGAGTTCGCGACCGTACCGATCCGCGTGTTCACGTACTGGTTACCGTTCACGTCGTGGTAGACCTGCACGACAGTCGAGCCTGCGTTCGACGAGACGAACGCGGACGAATCGTAGGTGGCGACCGACGTGCGGCCGCCCGTGATCGAGTCCGGGGTGCCGACACTTTGCGTCTTGCCGCCGAGCGTCACCAACGGCTGATTCGGGTTGCCCGAAATGATGGACGTGTTGCCGAGCGGCATCGGCGTGTAGCCCATGTCGCCGGTCGCACCGGTCCAGGCGCCCGTCAGGCTGACCCGGTCGCCGCCCGACACGGTCGTGGCGCCGGCGAGGTCGTCATTGACGGTCGGGCTGAAGCTGCCGAGCGCACAGGTGCCGCCGCTCGCGACGGCCGCGCCGTTGCCGCACGTCGATGCATACGCGGTGCCGGCCGACAGCACGGCCAGCGCGGCGCCGAGTGCCGCGACGCGAAGCGGTGCTCCACACACTGCCACGTGTGCGGCACAGCGGCCTGCGCCGGACGGGCTGCCCGCACGCTTGCCGCGCGCCCGCGCCGTTTCCGCAGCAGCGACCCAGCAGCCGGTGGTCTCGCTCCATATCGATCGAAATGAATGATTCACGACAAGCCCCTCTCATTTGTTTTGACGTGGCTTTCACCGCGGTGCAGTGAAATCTCGATCCGCGGTGAGGGAATGGCGTGAATGGGTGTGCGGCGGCCGTGGCCGTTTCTCCGCCAATCGCGATTCGTTACACCGAGGATGAGCGGACTCTACTGACCGGGAAGGGGATCGATTGTCGGGAAGCTTACAAATGCGGCAATAGTGCCGCTTTCATTTGGTATTTTATGATTGTGCGATGAATCGAACTGAAAACCTTTGTGGATAAGGGTTTGGTCGATTTTTGCGTGTGATCTCGTGATCGCCGGATCGGTGGGGTGGCGCACGGTTTACGTCAGGCCGGTGCTTTAGAATGTGGTTTCCGGAATGTCTGCATTTTGATTGAGCGATTTATTCGCTTCTCGTTTCAATCATTTTCCATTGGAAATGAATTGAGTCGGGCGAGTATTGAGAGGCGTCGCTTCGATATACCGGAATGTGGCCGGATGAAACTGGGTTGGCACGGGGCGAACGATATGGCCCGGCGGCAAGCGTCACAGTATCGTGTGCGCGAAACAGCCCGCCGCGACCGGGCGTGGCGAGCCAGCGGCATGCCTGCCGAACAGTGACTGGCAGCGGAGAGGAGCAGGTGCTGGCGCGCGTGGGCTCAGAAGTCGAGCGCGTCGTCTGAATCGACGTCGGCGGCGGCAAGCGCCTCGCGTGCGTCGCGCGGCGCCGACGCCGATGCGTCGAGCGCCGGATTGCGCAGCTTCTCGAGCACGCGTTCAGGCACCGGGATCCGCATCCGCGCAGCGACGTCGCCGCACTGGAACATGATCAGTTCGCCCGGCTCGAACGCGGTCCAGACTTCGTTGTCGGTGAGCGGTTGCGTCGCGATCACCGCGACGCGATCTTCAGGCGTCGTATATTTCGCGAAATCGATCGACAGGTCTTCGTCGACGAGATGTGCGGTCGAGAACGGCCAGCGCCGCACGAGATAGTGCAGCCGCGTCGAGCAATGCGCGAAGAGCGCCTGGCCGTTCGACATCAGGAAGTTGAATACGCCGTGATCGGTGATGCCGCGCGTCAACTCGCCGACGCGCTCGAACAGTTCGGGCAACGGCGGCTGCGCGCCGGGGAACGCTTCGCGCAGCCCCTGCATCAGCACGCAGAACGCCTGTTCGCTGTCGGTCGTGCCGACCGGATGGTAGACACTGCCGTCCATGTCCGGTGCGTAGTCCTGGAGGTCGCCGTTATGCGCGAAGATCCAGTGCCGGCCCCACAGCTCGCGCATGAACGGATGGCTGTTCTCGAGCAGGATGTGGCCTTGCGTCGCCTTGCGGATGTGCGCGATCGTGTTCTTGGACTTGATCGGGTAGCGCTTCACCATTTCGGCGATCGGCGACGTGGCCGATGCCTGGTGATCGATGAACAGGCGGCAGGCCTTGTCTTCGAAGAACGCGATGCCCCAGCCGTCGGCATGGTGATCGGTGAGCCCACCCCGGGCCGCGAAACCTGTGAAGGAGAATGTGACGTCCGTCGGCGCGGCGCAGTTCATTCCTAAGAGTTGGCACATTTTACTTGGGGCGGCAGGCTGAAGCGGGGGGTAACGAACCGGGCGAACCCCGGTACAATGCGGCTTCTAGCATATCACCGAGCCCTGAGCGGTAAAAAGCGGATTCCGCTGGCCAAAGGTCCCGTGTTGCGGTTTGCCGTCAGTCGGCCCGCGCACGCGTGTTCCGGCCCCGCCGACGGCAAGCACGTTCCTCACGACGCCTCCTATGACTGCCTCGAACGCTTCCTCCCCGGCGACGCTCTCGCTCGCCCGTCCCGACGACTGGCACCTGCACCTGCGAGACGGCGACATGCTGGCCGCCGTGCTGCCGCACACCGCGCGCCAGTTCGGCCGCGCGATCGTCATGCCGAACCTGAAGCCGCCGGTGACGACCACCGCGCAGGCGCAGGCCTATCGCGAGCGGATCCTCGCCGCGCTGCCGGCCGGGATGACGTTCGAGCCGCTGATGACGCTGTACCTGACCGACAACACGCCGCCCGACGAGATCCGCCGCGCGCTCGAAAGCGGCTTCGTGCACGGCGTGAAGCTGTATCCGGCAGGCGCTACGACGAATTCCGACCACGGCGTCACCGATCTCGCGAAGTGCGCGAAGACGCTCGAGGCGATGCAGGAAACCGGCATGCCGCTGCTCGTGCACGGCGAGGTGACCGATGCGTCGATCGACCTGTTCGACCGCGAGAAGGTCTTCATCGACCGCGTGATGACGCCGCTGCGCCGCGATTTCCCGGGCCTGAAGGTCGTGTTCGAACACATCACGACGAAGGACGCGGCCGACTACGTGCGCGAAGCCGATGCGGCGCCCGGCCTGCTCGGCGCGACCATCACCGCGCATCACCTGCTGTACAACCGCAATGCGCTGTTCGTCGGCGGGATTCGCCCGCATTACTACTGCCTGCCCGTGCTGAAGCGCGAGACGCATCGCGTGGCGCTGGTCGAGGCTGCGACGTCGGGCAATCCGCGCTTCTTCCTCGGCACCGACAGCGCGCCGCATGCGCGCGACGCGAAGGAAACCGCGTGCGGCTGCGCAGGCTGCTACACGGCGCTGCACGCGCTCGAACTGTACGCGGAAGCGTTCGACACGGCCGGTGCGCTCGACAAGCTGGAAGGCTTCGCGAGCTTCTTCGGCGCCGATTTCTACGGGCTGCCGCGCAGCGCCGAGACGGTCACGCTGCGTCGCGAGGCATGGGAGCTGCCGCGCGAGATCTTCGCGGGCGATACGCCTGTCGTGCCGCTGCGCGGCGGCGAGACGATCGGCTGGAAACTGGCGTGACCTTCGTGCCGCCTCGCGAACCCGGCCATATGGCCGGCAGCGGGGCGGCGGATTTTGCGCGGATCGACTGGTCCGTGCCGTGGCTCGCGCCCTACGCGGAGCCCGGCCGCGTTGCACAGGCGGCGGCAAGGGCGGGCGAGGCCGCGCTGCTTGGCGCGCTGAACGGCGCGTTGAGCGACACCGGGCCCGACGGCCCGCACATCAGCGGCCGCGGCCGGCCGCTGCGATTCGAGCCGCAGGCCGAGTTGCCGCCCGGCGTGGCGTACGAGACCCATATCGCGGAGACGGGCGGCGTCCCGACCCGCCACAATCTGCACGATTTCTTCAACGCGCTCGTCTGGTTCGCGTATCCGCGCATCAAGGGCGCACTGAATGCGCGCCAGGCCGCGGCGATCGACGAGGCGGGCGGTGTCGGCCCCGTACGCGGCACGTTGCGCGATGCGCTCACGCTGTTCGACGAGAACGCCGCGCTGTTCGTGACGGCCGACCGCGTGCTCGCCGCCGCGCTGCGCCGATTCGACTGGCCGCGGCTGCTGGTCGCCGCGCGCGATGCGTGGGGCACGCGCTGCGAGGCGCGGCTCGTCGGCCATGCGCTGCTCGAGAAGCTCGTCGCGCCCTACAAGTCCTGCACCGCGCACACGTGGATCGTCGAAGTGAGCGCGGACTATTTTTCATGGCCCGACGTGCAACGCACCGCGCATGTCGACGCACGTGTGGCCGCGGAACTCGCGACGCGCGCGCTGACGAGCCGCGATTTCGCGCCGCTCCCGGTGCTCGGCGTGCCGGGCTGGTGCGATGCGAATGCCGAGGCCGCGTTCTATGACGATCCGGCCGTGTTTCGCAGCGGCCGCCGCTCGCGTGCTGCCGACAGCGGCGCGCAGTGCTAGAATGCGCGTCGCAAAGCAGGCTAGGCAGTCGCGGCCTCGCCGCCTTCGGGCGCGCGGGGGCGAGGAAAGTCCGGACTCCACAGGGCAGGGTGATGGCTAACGGCCATCCGTGGCGACACGCGGAACAGGGCAACAGAAAGCAAACCGCCGATGGCCCGGCGCAAGCCGGGATCAGGTAAGGGTGAAACGGTGCGGTAAGAGCGCACCGCGGCGACGGCGACGTTCGCCGGCACGGTAACCTCCACCCGGAGCAATTCCAAGTAGGCAGGCGCGCATTTTCGGATGCAGGACGGGGCCCCCGTCTCGTCTGCGGGTAGGAAGCTTGAGCGCGTCAGCAATGGCGCGCCTAGAGGAATGGCTGCCACGCGTTGCGGGCTTCGGCGCGCAGTGTGCACAGAATCCGGCTTATCGGCCTGCTTTGCGGTACGAATACGAAAGGGCCGGCGGCTCCCAACGGAGCGCCGGCCCTTTTTTCATGTGCACTTGCCGCGCGTTCAGCCGGCGACGATGTCGAACGAATGCGTGAGTTCGGCCGTCTTCGCGATCATGATCGACGCGGAGCAATACTTGTCGTGCGACAGGTTGATCGCGCGCTCGACGGTGGCCGGGTTCAGGTTGCGGCCGGTGACGGTGAAGTGGAAGTGCACTTTCGTGAACACCTTCGGGTCTTCGCTCGCGCGTTCGGCCTTCAGCGTGACCGAGCAGCCGCTGACTTCCTGGCGGCTCTTCTTCAGGATCAGCACGACGTCATACGCCGTGCAGCCGCCGGTGCCGAGCAGCACCATCTCCATCGGGCGCGGCGCGAGGTTGTGGCCGCCGCCTTCGGGCGCACCATCCATCGTGACGAGGTGGCCGCTGCCGGTCTCGGCCGAAAACGCCATGCCGTCCTGACCCATCCAGCTTACTTTGCATTCCATGCTTGCACTCCCGCGTTGCCTGATTCGGATTCGATCCGGCATTGTAGCCCGCAGCGCAACGGTCGGCTGATGCGGTGCACGACGCGCAATGCAGGCGCCGTCCGGGCGGCGCGCCGGACGGCCA
This sequence comes from Burkholderia crassaminum, assembly GCF_964265005.1. Lineage (NCBI taxonomy): Bacteria > Pseudomonadati > Pseudomonadota > Betaproteobacteria > Burkholderiales > Burkholderiaceae > Burkholderia > Burkholderia crassaminum. Next base: position 703,648 of record NZ_OZ183799.1, read on the forward strand.
ATTTCCCTCCGGACTTAGGGGTTTTACTCTAGACGAGGGCGGTTCCCGATCGCGCTTGCCGGGATCAGGTGCTTGATTTCAAAGAGAAAACCGACTATTCAAACGCGCCACCATAAATTTCACATAATGGTGTTTGATTTCGTAATGCAAATTTTCTTGTGAAGTCGGCGACGCGTTCGTATAATGAGCCTCATTGGTTGTCGCGCTGCGGCAACCTCCGAATGTCTCCTCCACCTCCTCCTATGGTGGATTAAGCCCGAACCAGCCGTTCGGGCTTTTTTTCGTCCCATGCAAACATCGGCGCGCGGTTTGCGCGCCCCGACAGGGTCACGCGGGCTGCCTGGCGGCCGGCTGCGATGCCGCGTCGAGCGGTGTGCCGCGCGAGCGCGCGTCAGGCGCCGGCGCGTGGACGGCCGACGCATGGCCGTGCCCGCGTGCGCAGAAGTGGCGGACGCGTTCGCGCACCGCGCGCAGGCGGGCGACGCGATCCTCGGCATGGGCGGCGCGGGCTTCGGCAAGGCGTGTATCGAGTGCGTCGAGCTTGGCTTCGCAGTCGGCGCGGGCGGCGACGGCAGGCGCCGCGGCGGCCAGCAATGCGGCCGCAAGGATGGGCGTAAGTCGTTGATTCATCATGCTAGTTTGTTGTTTTCCGTATTCGGCCGGTCTGGCGCGGCAAGGTCACGTGCCGCGCGTCGATGGGTGCCTCCCCGGGCGCTCGGTTCGCCTGGCTTGTCGGGGCACGACCGGATTTTGGCCCATTTCGGCCGCCGTGCGCAGGGGAAGTGGATTCCCTTTGACCGCGTTGCCGTATTTCCTTTATAATTCAGGGCTTTTCCGCATTCATGCCCACGGAAAAAGAACAGGGAGAGCCTGCACCGCGCCTCGAAGCGCACATAGACAAGCAGGACGAATACTTCGGGCAAAGCATTTTTTTTGGATCGATCATGAAGACGTTTTCCGCAAAAGCCCATGAGGTGACGCGCGAATGGTACGTGATTGACGCGACGGATAAGGTTCTCGGCCGTGTTGCCAGCGAAGTGGCACGCCGTCTGCGCGGCAAGCACAAGCCTGAGTTCACTCCGCACGTCGACACCGGTGATTTCATCATCATCGTCAACGCGAGCAAGTTGAAAGTCACGGGCAACAAGACGCTGGACAAGAAGTACTACCGTCACTCGGGCTACCCGGGCGGTATCTATGAAACGACGTTCGGCAAGATGCAAGAACGCTTCCCGGGCCGTGCGCTCGAGAAGGCGGTCAAGGGCATGCTGCCGAAGGGCCCGCTCGGCTACGCGATGATCAAGAAGCTGAAGGTCTACGCAGAAGCGACGCATCCGCACTCGGCTCAACAGCCGAAGGCGCTCGAGATCTAAGGGGACCCACATGATCGGTAACTGGAACTACGGTACGGGCCGCCGCAAGAGCGCAGTCGCACGTGTCTTCATCAAGGCTGGCAAGGGCGATATCATCGTCAACGGCAAGCCCATCGCTGACTACTTCTCGCGCGAAACGTCGCTGATGATCGTGCGTCAACCGCTGGAACTCACGAACCACGGCCAGACGTTCGACATCAAGGTGAACGTCAATGGCGGCGGTGAAACGGGCCAGGCAGGCGCAGTGCGCCACGGCATCACCCGTGCACTGATCGACTACGACGCAACGCTGAAGCCGTCGCTGTCGAGCGCTGGTTTCGTCACGCGCGATGCGCGTGAAGTCGAGCGTAAGAAGGTTGGTCTGCGCAAGGCACGTCGCGCAAAGCAGTTCTCGAAGCGTTAATTTCGCTTCATGGCCTCGCCGCTCCCGGGCGGCGTCCGCCGGAAAAACCGCCAGCTTTCGCGCTGGCGGTTTTTTTATGTCCGTTTCCAGGCGCGTGCTGCCGCGGCCCGCGCGTGCGTGCTTGATGAATTCGACAAGAACCTATTGATTTCATGGACTTCAGCACGATCTTCTGATCGGCCCTACAATAGCGGCTAAAGCTTTTTGGAGAGTTCGCAATGAACGCTGTTACCGAATCCGCAGCAACGACGGCCGAAATGCCGGTTCCGTTCGTCTTCACCGACGCCGCGGCCGACAAGGTCAAGCAACTGATCGACGAAGAGGGCAATCCCGACCTGAAGCTGCGCGTGTTCGTGCAGGGCGGCGGCTGCTCCGGCTTCCAGTACGGCTTCACGTTCGACGAGGAAGTCAACGAGGACGACACCGTGATGAACAAGAACGGTGTCCAGCTCCTGATCGACTCGATGAGCTACCAGTACCTGGTCGGCGCCGAGATCGACTATAAGGACGACCTCAACGGCGCCCAGTTCGTGATCAAGAACCCGAACGCGAGCACCACCTGCGGGTGCGGCTCGTCGTTCTCGGTCTGAGCGCACGACAGGTCCACACCGGTTCGCCGGAAAGAAAAACGGGGCTTCATGCCCCGTTTTTTATGCCCGTTTGCGATGCGGCGCCCGCCGCGCGGCAGGTATCGCGTCAGCGTGGATAGAGCGCGCCGAGCACGCGGTTGCCGGCCGCACCGGTGACCGTCGCGAGATTGCCGGGCTGGCGCGCGGTGAAGCGGTACGCGAGCCACGCGAACGCGAGTGCCTCGACCTGCTGAGGCGGCACGCCAAGCGCAGCTGTCGTATCGACCGTGGCCGGCACGCCAGCCTCGGCCAGCGCGTGCCGGAGCGCGTCGAGCAGCACCGGATTGCGGGCGCCGCCGCCGCATACAAACACGGCCTTGCAGCCCGCTGCGTGTCGTGCGATCTCGCGCGCGACCGAAACGGCGGTGAGCGCGGTGAGGGTCGCCTGCACATCCTGCGGCGCGACTTGTGCAAACGTCGTGAGCTTCGCGTCGAGCCAGGCGGGATTGAACAGGTCGCGCCCGGTGCTTTTCGGCGGCAGTGCGGCGAAATACGGCTCGTCGAGCAGCGCGTCGAGCAGCGGTGCGTGGACGGTGCCGCGCGCGGCGAACTTGCCGCCGTCGTCGTACGGCTTGCCCAGATGGCGGGTCGCCCATTCGTCGAGCAGCGCGTTCGCGGGGCCGCAGTCGAAGCCGCGCACGTCACCGCCTTCGCCGGGCAGGATCGTGATGTTGCTGATCCCGCCGAGATTGCAGACGACGCGCGTCTCGCCCGGTGCGCCGAACACCGTTGCGTGGAAGGCCGGCGCGAGCGGTGCCCCGTGGCCGCCTGCCGCGACATCGCGGCTGCGAAAATCGGCGATCACGTCGACCTGGGTCAGCTCGGCGAGCAGCGCCGGGTTGTTGAGCTGCCGCGTATAGCCGCGCTCGGGGCGATGGCGTACGGTCTGGCCGTGCACGCCGATCGCGCGAATCTCGTCGCGCGACAGCCCGGCCGTGCGCTGCAATTCGTGGCAGCACACCGCATAGCGCGCGACCAGCGCGTTCGCGGCGAGCGATTCGCGGTCGATCTCGTCGTCACCGGGCTGTTGCAGCGCGAACAATGCGTCGCGCAGTGATTGTGCGAAGCCGACGAACGCTTCCGCGAGCACGACCGGCGCCTTGCCGGCCTCGAAACGCACGGCGACGCCATCGACGCCGTCCATGCTGGTTCCCGACATCAGCCCGAAGTAGATGCCGTCGGCCGGATGGGCGTTTTGCGGCTGTCGTTGCGGCACGTTGGGTTCTCCTGGATCGTGCGGCGCGGGCCGGTGCCGCGCGCCTTGCGCCCGATTATCCGCGCAACGCGACGCGCCGTTAAGCGATGGGCGCGCAAGTTATGGGAAAATCCCTGTTTTTGCGACATTCTTCCTGGCACCGATGAGCACCGAACCCAGTTCCAAGCCCGTTTTCCCGATCACTGACGAAGTCCGGCATGCGCTCGCCGTCACGAAGCGCGGCGTCGACGAGCTGCTGGTCGAGGAAGAGTTCGCGCAGAAGCTCGCGCGCAGCGCGGCGACGGGCACGCCGCTTCGCATCAAGCTCGGCCTCGACCCGACCGCACCCGACATCCACATCGGCCATACGGTCGTGCTGAACAAGATGCGTCAGCTTCAGGACCTTGGCCACACGGTGATCTTCCTGATCGGCGATTTCACGTCGCTGATCGGCGACCCGTCGGGCCGCAACGCGACGCGCCCGCCGCTCACGCGCGAGCAGATCGAGTCGAACGCGAAGACCTACTTCGAACAGGCCGCGCTCGTGCTCGACCGCGACAAGACCGAAATCCGCTACAACAGCGAATGGTCGATGCCGCTCGGCGCGGACGGGATGATCAAGCTCGCGTCGCGCTACACGGTCGCGCGGATCCTCGAACGCGAGGATTTCACGAAGCGCTTCCAGGGCGGCGTGCCGATCTCGATCCACGAATTCCTGTACCCGCTGATGCAGGGCTACGATTCGGTCGCGCTGAACGCCGACCTCGAGCTCGGCGGCACCGACCAGAAGTTCAACCTGCTGGTCGGCCGCGAACTGCAGAAGCAGTACGGCCAGGAACAGCAGTGCATTCTCACGATGCCGCTGCTCGAAGGCCTCGACGGCGTCGAGAAGATGTCGAAGTCGAAGGGCAACTACGTCGGCATCAGCGAGCAGCCGACCGACATGTTCGGCAAGCTGATGAGCATCTCGGACACGCTGATGTGGCGTTACTTCGAGTTGCTGTCGTTCCGCAGCATGGACGAGATCGCCGGCTTCAAGCGCGAGGCCGACGGCGGCCGCAACCCGCGCGACTTCAAGGTGCTGCTCGCGCAGGAAATCGTCGCGCGGTTCCACTCGCAGGCCGACGCCGAGCGCGCGCTCGAGGATTTCAACCACCGAGCGAAGGGCGGCGTGCCGGACGACATTCCGTCGGTCACGCTCGCGGGCGCGCCGCTCGCGATCGGCCAGCTGCTGAAGCAGGCCGGCCTCGTGCCGTCGACGAGCGAAGCGCTGCGCAACATCGAGCAGGGCGGCGTGAAGATCGATGGTGCGATCGTGTCGGACAAGGGCCTGAAGGTCGAGGCCGGCGAGTTCGTCGTGCAGGTCGGCAAGCGCCGCTTCGCGCGCGTCACGCTGACCGCATGATCGCGCTGATCCAGCGTGTGAAGCGCGCCGACGTGCGCGTCGGCGACCGCACGACGGGCGAGATCGGCGCGGGCCTGCTCGCGCTCGTCTGCGCGGAGCGCGGCGACACCGACGCGGCGGCCGACAAACTGGTCGCGAAAATGCTCGGCTACCGCGTGTTCAGCGACGCCGCCGGCAAGATGAACCTGCCGGTGTCGAATATCGACGGTGAAGGCCGCGCAGGCGGCCTGCTGCTCGTGTCGCAGTTCACGCTGGCGGCCGATACCAACAGCGGGCTGCGTCCGAGCTTCACGCCGGCCGCGCCGCCCGACGAAGGCGCGCGGCTGTTCGACTATTTTGTCGCGGCAGCGCGTGCGCGCCATCCGGTCGTCGAGACGGGCGAGTTCGGCGCCGACATGCAGGTGTCGCTCGTCAACGACGGCCCCGTGACATTCTGGCTGCAAGTGCGGCCCTGATTCTTCCCCGGAGACGCGCCGCGATGGCCGCCACGCAGATTCTTTTCATCCGCCATGGCGAGACGGCCTGGAATCGCATCAAGCGCATCCAGGGTCATATCGACATTCCGCTGGCCGACACGGGGCTCGCGCAGGCGCAAAAGCTGGCTGCGCGGCTCGTACGCGACGCGCGTGACGGTGCGCGGATCGACGCGGTCTATTCGAGCGACCTGATGCGCGCGCAACAGACCGCGCAGCCCTTCGCCGATGCGCTCGGGTTGCCGCTGCTGCTGCGGGAAGGGCTGCGCGAACGCTCGTACGGCGCATTCCAGGGGCACGACAGCACCGAGATCGAGGCGCTGTTTCCGGACGCATACGCGGTGTGGCAGACGCGCGATCCGGGCTTCGCGCCGGAAGGCGGCGAGTCTCAGCGTGAGTTCTATCATCGCGTGCTGCATGCGCTCGAGCCGATCGTGGCCGCGCACCCGGGCGGCCGGATCGCGTGTGTCGCGCACGGCGGCGTGCTCGACAGCGTGTACCGGTTTGCGAACGGCATCGAACTCTCGGCGCCGCGCAATTATCAACTGCTCAACACGAGCATCAACGTCGTCGACTACGTGGATGGCCGCGCGCAGGTCGTGCAGTGGGCCGACGTGTCGCACCTGGATGCCGCAAGCGACGACGACGGGTACCGAAAGGTGCTCTGAGCCAGCGGGCCCCGTCCGGCATGGCCGGCCGGGCTCCCTTCCTGCGTTCCGGTGCGGTGCTGGCTGCTTACTGCGGCAGCGCGTGGCGCGTCTTGTAGTCGAGCGCGTACGCGATCTTGCCGGGCTTGTCCGCCGCGATCGGCTGGCGCAGCTTGTCGAATTCCCCCTTGTTGTATTTCTTCCCGCCGTTGATCGCGTCCGCGCGCCCGAGGTCGGCGCCCGTCTTGCCGTCGATCACGGGGTCCGTGGCCGCGACCATGCGCGTCGATGCGTTCCAGACCGCATTCAGATAGCCCGTGTCGGCCTTCGCCGGATCGGGGTCGGTTGCGCCGGCGCGCGTCAGGTCATAGCCGGCCAGCGAGAACGTGCCCGGTTGCGCGCGCAGCCAGTCGGCCCAGTAGAACTCGAGGTAGTCGGTGGCTTGTGCGGGCTTGCTGTAGGCGATGTCACGCGTGAAATAGACGAGCGAGCGGTAGCGGTCGTTCGTCATCCCGAGTTTCAGGCCGAGCCCGGTCGGCAGTTGGGCGCTCGTGATCGGCTTGCCTTCACCGTTCTTGAGGCGCAGATAACCGCGGTTCTGCATCTGTTGCCAGAACGCGTCGCCCGAGTAGTCGCTGAGGTTGTCCTTGACGACGACGTGCACGTGCAGCGCCGGGCCGCCGTCGGGGGTCTCGTAGTAGGTCGACAGGCCGTGGTGGCCGTCGGTCAGGTACAGCGCATCGCCGTTCGGGCCGATCACGACCGGGTTCAGCACCGAGCGGTCGCGGGCGTTCGCGTCGGTCGTCGTGCACGCGTAGCTCGCGGGCTCGCGCAGCACCGACTTGGCCGTGTAACCGCCCGACGCGACGCCGCCCAGGCCTTCGTCCGCGCAGAAGTCGTCGAATTTCTTGTCGGGCTGCAGTTCGTAGCGGCCGAGCTTGTAGTAGATCTGGTCATAGCCGATTGCACCTTGCGTCGGATGGAGGTCGCCGAGCGTCACGTCGATCAGGTCGCCCGCACGGGCGGCCTTCCACTTGCCCGGTTGCGGCGTGACGGTGGCGGGCGGCGTCGGGGCAGGCGTGGTCGGGGTGCCGCCGGACGGCGTTTGCGCGTCCGAACGCGCGACGGCGGCGACATCGTCGCCTCCGCAGGCGCTGAGGGCGAAGACGGCGGACAGGCTGGCGGCAAGGGCAAAACGGATCGGCAGGCGTGGCATCGCGGGCATCGGGTGTCGGTCGGGTTGGCGGGACACCGCGCGGGTCACGGGCAGGCGGGACGTACGGCGCATGCGACCGTGCGCGGGTGCAAGCCCGTCAGCTTGTCACAGGTATTTGACAGTAAATTGAAATGATAAGAGGAAGCGGATCGTCAGGCTGGCGGGGTGCCGTCGGGTGGTGTCGCCGTGGCGCGGCGGCGCGCACGCTTTGACGCGCCGTTTACGAGCGCCCAGCGCAGCACGGGTGCGACGACCCATATTCCGGGCCGGACCACCGCGCGTCGCAGCGGCGCGAACGCCGACACGCCGAGCATGCGCTGCGCCCACGGGGGCAGCAGGTCGATCCCGGCATGCATCACCAGCGACGCGGCCGGCCGCAGCGCGGGCTTCGCGACCGGCACGTTCAGCAGGATGGACATCACGTCGAACGTACGCGGCCCGGCCTCGAGTTCGGGCTGCATGCGCGCGAGATACGCGGCCACCTCGGCACGCGAACGGGGAACCTCGTGTGCGCCGAGCAGTTCGGCGACCAGTGCCGTTTCGGCGTAGTAGCGGTCCTGCAACTCGCCCGGCAGGGCCGGATTCACGTAGCGCAGATGCGCGGCGAGGAAACTCGACACTTCCGCGACATGCACCCAGGTCAGCAACGCCGGATCGTCGGCGCGGTACGGCCGGCCGTCCGGCGCGGTGCCCGATATGTGCGCGTGGATCGATTTCACGCGCTCGATCAGCGCGAGCGCGTCCGCGCGACTACCGAACGTCGTACCGGTGATGAACGTGGCGGTGCGCCGCAAGCGGCCCAGGATGTCGGTGCGAAACGACGAGTGATCCCAGACGCCCGCGAGGGCGAGCGGATGGAGCGCCTGCAGCAGCAGCGCGGCGATGCCGCCCGTCATCATCGACGTGAAGTCGGCATGCACGCGCCAGCAGACGGCGTCGGGGCCGAACAGCCCCGGGTCTCCCGGCGGAGAGGAGAGGTCGAGCGACGGGCCGCCGCCGCCGGCCGTCAGGTGCGTGACGCCGGCCACGAGCCGCTTGCGGATCGGCTCGGCCCAGCGCGGGCCCGGTGCGGGTGCGGCGGGGTGGCGGCTGGGCGGCGTCGTCATGGCGGGTGCGGCTCGGGCGACGGGTTACTTCCCGTCGGGGGTATCCCACTCGCCGCGTTCGGGGCGGCCGGTGTCGGGCACGGAAAGCCCGAAGTGGCGATACGTGAGCAGCGTCGCGACGCGCCCGCGCGGCGTGCGCTGCAGGAAGCCCTGCTGGATCAGGTACGGTTCGAGTACGTCCTCGATCGTGTCGCGCTCTTCGCCGATCGCCGCCGCGAGGTTGTCGATACCGACCGGGCCGCCGTCGAACTTGTACAGGATCGCCTCGAGCAGCTTGCGGTCCATCAGGTCGAAGCCGACCGGATCGACGTCGAGCATCGCGAGCGCGGCATCGGCGACGGCCGCGGTGATCTGGCCATCGGCCTTCACTTCCGCGAAGTCGCGCACGCGGCGCAGCAGCCGGTTTGCAATCCGCGGCGTGCCGCGCGCGCGCTTCGCGATTTCCAGCGCACCGTTCGGATCGATCTGCGCGTTCAGCAACGACGCCGAGCGCCGCACGATGCGCGACAACTGCTCGGCGTCGTAGAACTCCAGGCGCGCGACGATCCCGAAACGATCGCGCAGCGGGTTGGTCAGCATCCCGGCGCGGGTGGTGGCGCCGACCAGCGTGAACGGCTGCAGGTCGAGCTTCACGCTGCGCGCGGCCGGGCCTTCGCCGATCATGATGTCGATCTGGTAATCCTCGAGTGCCGGATACAGGATTTCCTCGACGACCGGCGACAGCCGATGAATTTCGTCGATGAACAGCACGTCGTTCGCCTCGAGGTTCGTCAGCAGCGCGGCGAGATCGCCCGCGCGCTCGAGCACGGGGCCCGACGTCTGGCGCAGGTTCACGCCCATCTCCCGCGCGATGATGTGCGCGAGTGTCGTCTTGCCGAGGCCCGGCGGCCCGAACAGCAGCACGTGGTCGAGCGGTTCGGAGCGGCGCTTGGCGGCTTCGATGAAGATCTCGAGCTGGCCGCGCACCTTTTCCTGGCCGACGTAGTCGTCGAGCTGGCGCGGCCGCAGCGCACGTTCGAACACCTCCTCGTGCGACGAGGTGGGCGTGGCGGCGATGATCCGCTGCTCGGTGGCGAGTTTGTCGGTTTCAATCATGCGGCCATTGTACCGCGCGACGCGTTCCGGCCCACCTGGCCGAACGGCCGACTGGCGCGCGGTGCGGCGCCGCGCGACACTGGTTTCAACAGCCGGATTGAACGCGCGTTACACCTTCGACAACGCCTTCAGCGCGAGCTTGATGCCTTCGGATACACCGGTGCCGGCCGGCACGTTCTTGATCGCGGCAAGGCCTTCCTTTTCGGAATAGCCGAGCGCAAGCAGCGCGTTGAGGATGTCGGTCGCGTGGTCGGACGGCGACGCGGCGCCGGCGAGCGCACCGAGATCGGCGCCGAGTTTGCCCTTCAGTTCGAGCAGCAGGCGTTCGGCTGTCTTCTTGCCGATGCCGGGCAGGCGCGTGAGGCGCGCGGCGTCCTGCATCGTCACGGCCTGCGCGAGTTCCTGCACGCTCATGCCGGACAGCACGGCGAGCGCCATGCGCGCACCGATGCCGGTGATCTTCAGCAGCTCGCGGAAGGTCGTGCGCTCCTGCGGCGTGAGGAAGCCGTACAGCAGGTGCGCGTCCTCGCGGACGATCTGCTGCGTGAGCAGCACGACGCGTTCACCCGTTTGCGGCAGGTTGTAGAAGGTGCTCATCGGCACGTCGATTTCGTAGCCGACGCCGTTGCAGTCGACGAGCAGGTGAGGCGGGTTCTTTTCGAGCAGGATGCCGGCGATGCGACCGATCATGGAGGACGGGATGCGAGGAATAAAGCGCGAGTGTAGCGCACGTGCGGCGCAATGCCGACGGGATCGGCCGTCAGGCCGGGGCAATGGGTGTGGTGGGTATGCCGCGTGCGGTCGAATCGGTCAACACGCCCGATGCGGTGCACCGCACACCGGCACGCGCGGTGTCAGCCGACCAGCCGCCCGCGCCGCACGCGCAGCCCTTTCTTCGCGAGCGCGGGCGCGAGGCCGCCGAGCGTGCTGAGCGTGTTGCCGCCGTGCGCGTGGCAGATCGCCATGCCGAGCGCGTCCGCCGCGTCGGAGCCCGGTTGGCCGGAGAGATTGAGCAGCCGCGTGACCATTTCCTGCATCTGCGTCTTGGTCGCGCGGCCGTAGCCGACCACCGCCTGCTTGAGCTGCAGCGCCGTGTATTCGGCGACGGGCAGGCCGCCCGCGACGAGGCCGCAGATCGCGGCGCCGCGCGCCTGGCCGAGCAGCAGCGTCGACTGCGGGTTCACGTTGACGAATACCTTTTCGATCGCGGCCTGATCGGGTGCGTGCTCGCGCACGATGGTCGAGACGCCCTGGAAGATCGTGCCGAGCCGGGTGGCCAGGTCGGCGGTCGGCGTGCGGATCACGCCGCTCGCGACATAGGCGAGCCGGTGGCCGCTGACGTCGATGATGCCGAAGCCGGTGACGCGCAGGCCGGGGTCGATGCCGAGAATTCGCATGAGTGAGGAGAGAAACCTGATGCAGCGATACTACAACGAATGGTGCGGTGCGCCGGCCGCACGGTCGCGTACGAGGGCGTCGCGCAATAAAAAACCCGGCGGGTGCGACGCCGCCGGGTTGTCGTGCCGCGGCCGCGCGGGCCGCATGCGATCAGTGACGGAAGTGGCGCACGCCCGTCAGGATCATCGCGATGCCGTGCTCGTCGGCTGCCGCGATCACTTCGTCGTCGCGCATCGAGCCGCCCGGATGGATCACGCAGGTCGCGCCGGCTGCCACGACGACGTCGAGGCCGTCACGGAACGGGAAGAACGCATCCGACGCGACGGCCGAACCGGCCAGCGTGAGGCCCGCGTTCTGCGCCTTGATGCTCGCGATGCGCGCGGAATCGACGCGGCTCATCTGGCCTGCGCCGACGCCGAGCGTCATGCCGTTGCCGCAGAACACGATCGCGTTCGACTTCACGTACTTCGCGACGCGCCACGCGAACAGCAGGTCGTCCATTTCCTTCGCGGTCGGCTGGCGCTTCGTGACGACGCGCAGCTCGCTCGGCTGCACGTTCTTCGAATCGAGCGATTGCACGAGCAGGCCGCCGCCCACGCGCTTCAGGTCGAATGCGTTATGGCCGTCGCCCAGTGCGATCTCGAGCAGGCGCACGTTCTGCTTCGCGGCGAACACCTGCTTCGCGGCGTCGGAGAACGACGGTGCGATCAGCACTTCGACGAACTGCTTCGCCACCGCTTGCGCGGCCGCTTCGTCGACTTCGCGGTTGAACGCGATGATGCCGCCGAAGGCCGACGTCGGATCCGTCTGGAACGCCTTCGCGTACGCGTCGGCCGAATCGTTGCCGACCGCGACACCGCACGGGTTCGCATGCTTGATGATCACGCAGGCCGGGGCGTCGAACGTCTTCACGCATTCCCATGCCGCGTCGGAATCCGCGATGTTGTTGTACGACAGTTCCTTGCCCTGCAGCTGGCGGTAGTTCGCCAGCGCGCCGGCCGGCGTCGCGAGGTCGCGGTAGAACGCAGCGCTCTGGTGCGGGTTCTCGCCGTAGCGCAGGTCCTGCACCTTGTCGAACGCCATGTTCAGCGTGGCCGGGTACGCGCTGCGCGATGCGTGCTTCAGCTCGTCGGTCAGGCTCGTCAGGTAGTTCGTGATCGCGCCGTCGTATTGCGCGGTGTGTGCGAACACCTTCGTCGCGAGGCGGAAGTTGGTCGCGTAACCCACCGCATTGCCGTTCGCCTTCATTTCATCGAGCACGACCGCGTAGTCGGCCGGATCGACGACCACCGTCACGTCGCGGTGGTTCTTCGCGGCCGAGCGCAGCATCGTTGGGCCGCCGATGTCGATGTTCTCGATCGCGTCGGCGAGCGTGCAGTCGTCCTTCGCGATCGTCGCGACGAACGGGTACAGGTTCACGACGAGCAGGTCGATCGTCGGGATGCCGTGCTGTTCCAGCGCCTGCATGTGCTCGGGCAGGTCGCGGCGGGCCAGGATGCCGCCGTGCACCTTCGGGTGGAGCGTCTTCACGCGCCCATCGAGCATTTCCGGGAAGCCCGTGTAATCGGCCACTTCGGTAACGGGCAGGCCGGCGTCGGCGAGCAGTTTCGCGGTGCCGCCCGTCGACAGCAGCTTGACGCCGAGGTCGGACAGCGACTTCGCGAAGTCGACGATGCCGGTCTTGTCGGAAACGGAAATGAGCGCTTGCTTGATCATGATGGAACCACCAATAGCCAGGGAAACGGGGACGGGACGGCCGCCTACAGCAGGCCGTGCTGCTGCAGCTTCTTGCGCAGCGTATTGCGATTGATGCCGAGGTACTCCGCGGCGAGCGACTGGTTGCCGCCTGCCTGTACGAGCACGACCTCGAGCATCGGCTTTTCGACGCAGGACATCACCATTTCATAGACGTCGTGCGGATTGGAGCCGTCTAGATCCCGGAAATACACGTCCAGGCTCTCGCGGACACATTGTTCGATGTTGTGCTTGCTCATGCTGCTAACTGGTTATGGTCGTCCGACTCGCCCTGGCCGTTTTCCTCTTCGTCATCGACGTAGACGAGGTGGTCCGACAGCGCCTTTTGCGCCTCGAAGAATGCATTGACGGCGGCGAGCTGCTCGCGGGAGGAATCGAGCGTGTTCATCCTGTGCCGGAACCCGTTGGCACCGGAAAGGCCGCGAGTGTACCAGCCGATGTGCTTGCGCGCAGTACGGACTCCCGTGAATTCACCATAGAAGGCGTAGTGGTCTTCCAGGTGTTCGTTCATCACGTGCTGGATCTCGTCGATCAACGGCGGGGGCAGCAGCTCGCCGGTTTGCAGGAAATGATCGATTTCGCGGAACAGCCACGGCCGACCTTGCGCGGCACGACCGATCATCAGTGCATCGGCGCCGGTTGCGTCGAGCACGGCCTTCGCCTTCGCGGGCGACGTGATGTCGCCGTTCGCGACCACCGGAATCCGCACCGCCGCCTTCACGGCCGCGATGGTTTCGTATTCGGCGTCGCCGCGGTACAGGTCGGCGCGCGTGCGGCCGTGCACGGTGAGCATCGAAATGCCGGCGGCTTCGGCCAGGCGCGCGACCGTGATCGCGTTCTTGTGCTCGCGATCCCAGCCCGTGCGGATCTTCAGCGTGACGGGCACCGCATCGGGCCCCGTGCCGACCGCCGCGACCACCGCCTCGACGATGCGCTGCACGAGCGGCTCGTTCTGCAGCAGCGCGGAGCCGGCCGCGACGTTGCAGACCTTCTTCGCCGGGCAGCCCATGTTGATGTCGATGATCTGCGCGCCGTTGTCGACGTTGTAGCGGGCCGCTTCGGCCATCATCGCCGGATCGGCGCCCGCGATCTGGACCGCGATCGGCTCCACCTCGCCTTCGTGGTTCGCGCGCCGCATCGTCTTCGCGCTTTTCCACAGCTGCGCGTTGGACGCGACCATCTCGGACACGGCGTAACCGGCCCCCATCCGCTTGCAGAGCTGGCGGAACGGTCGATCCGTCACGCCGGCCATCGGGGCGACGAACAGGTTGTTACGCAATACGTGAGGGCCGATAACGGGCATCGCAATGGCACCGCCCGCGACGGGCGCGGGCAGGGAAAGGGCAGACGGAAACGCGCATTTTACCGTATTCCCATGCCCCGCCGATTTGACCCGGTTTGAGCGGCGCGACTGTGCGCGCCGCGCGTCAGTTGCGCTGGCCGAACATCATCTGGCGCGCGATCGCCTTCTTGAGCGGTGGAACGAACTCGAGCGCGGTGAGCGCGGCGCCGCGCAGCAGCGGGAGCGGGCCCGAGTCGATCGTGAAGAGGCGTGCCAGCGTGTCGGTCGCGCCGATCGTGAAGCGCCGGTCGAGTGCGCGGCGCGCGTTGAAGGTGGCGAGCGCGGTCGCTTCGAAGCCTTGCGCGGACAGCGTGTCGACGAGCGTGTGCGCATCGCGCAGCCCGAGGTTGAGCCCCTGGCCCGCGACGGGGTGCAGGGTTTGCGCGGCATTGCCGACGATCGCGACGCGACCGTTGACGAGCGTCTGCGCGGCATTCAGGCCGAGCGGGAAAGACGCGCGGCCCGCGATCGCGACGAAGTCGCCCATGCGTTCGCCGAACGCGCTGCCGAGCTCGCGCAGGAACGCGTCGTCCGGCAGCGCGGCGCGGCGCGCCGCTTCGTCGGGCGTGCAGCACCAGACGAGCGCGTACTCGGCCTGGCGCGGCCCGCCGAGCGGCAGCAGTGCGAGCGGGCCTTCGTGCGTGAAGCGTTCCCATGCGACGTTCGGGCGAGGCGCCGATACCGTGACCGTGCCGACGAGCGCGGTCTGTCCGTAGTCGCGGCGATGCTTGGCCGCATCGTCCTGCTGTTCGTGGAACAGCCCGCCTTCGGCATTGATGACGACGCGTGCGCGCAGCGTGCGTTCGCCTTGCGGACCATCGAGTGTCAGCGTGACGCCGTCGGCATCCTGCTGCGGCGCGCGCGAGGTGGTCGACGTGAGCCAGTCGACGCGGGTGCCGCGCACGGCGCCCGCGAGCGCCTGCACGAGCGAGCCGTAGCGGACGACATAGCCGAGCGCGGCGACGTCGTGCTCGTCGCGGTCGATCAGTGTGCGGCCGAAATGGCCGCGCTGCGATACGTGGATATGTTCGATCGGTGTCGCGTCGGCGGGCCACGCGAGTGTGTCGAGCAACACGCGGCTGCCGTGCGATACGGCGATCGCACGCGGATCGTTTGCGCTCGCGGCCGGTTCACACGCATCGATCAGCGCGATCGATGCGTGTTGCGTGGCGCTGCGGCGCGCGAGCCAGCCGGCGATCGCGAGCCCGACGGGGCCCGCGCCGACGATGGCGAGGTCGTAGTCCGGCGTGGCCGGGGAGGAAGCGGTCGTCATCTTGATTCGTGAAACGGAGGTAACGGTCGGCGGCAGCCGGTCATGCGAGCGAGCGCATCAGCGCTTCGATCTCGTCGGCCGCGACGGGCACGCCGCGCGTGATCAGCTCGCAGCCCTGCTCGCGCACGATCGCGTCGTCCTCGATACGTATGCCGATGTTCCAGTACTCGGGCGGCACGTCGTCGGCTGCGCGCACATACAGGCCGGGTTCGACCGTCAGCGTCATGCCGGCCTTCAGCGTGCGCCACGGCAGCGCGCCGTTGCCGTCGCGCTCGGCGAGCCGTTCGCGGTAGTCGCCGCAATCGTGCACGTCCATGCCGATCCAGTGGCCGGTACGGTGCATGTAGAAGCGCGTGTACGCACGCTCGGCGATCACGTCGTCGACGTTCGAGAAGCGCGTTTTCGGGATGATGCCGGTGTCGAGCAGCCCCTGCGCGAGCACGCGCACGGCGGCGTCGTGCGGCGCCTCGAACGGCACGCCGGCGCGCGTCGCATCGATCGCGGCCTGCTGGGCGGCGAGCACGATGTCGTACAGCGTGCGCTGCGCGGGCGAGAAGCGCCCGTTGGCCGGGAACGTGCGCGTGATGTCCGACGCGTAGCCGTCGAGTTCGCACGCGGCGTCGATCAGGATCAGGTCGCCGTCCTTCGCGGTTGCGTTGCCGGCCGGGTAGTGCAGCACGCACGCATTCGCGCCGGCCGCGACGATCGAGCCGTACGCGGGCGATTGCGCGCCGTGCTTGCGGAATACATACAGCAGCTCGGCCTCGAGTTCGTATTCGCGGATGCCGGGGCGGCACGCCTGCATCGCGCGGCGGTGTGCGAGCGCGGAAATGTGCGCGGCGCGCATCATGATCGCCAGTTCGTGCTCGTCCTTCACGAGCCGCATGTCGTCGACGAGCGGCGTGAGGTCGAGCATCGCGTCCGGCGCGGCGACGCCCGTGCGCGCCAGCGCGCGCACCGCGTCGATCCAGCCCGCGAGCTGGCGCTCGAAGTCGGCCGATGCGCCGAACCGGTAGTGCACGGTGCCGGAGTCGGCGAGCAGGCGCGGCATCTCGGTATCGATCACGTCGACCGCGAATGCCGCGTCGAAGCCGAACGCGTCGCGCGCGGCTTCGGGCCCGTAATGGAAGCCTTCCCAGATCTCGCGGTCGGCATTCTTGCCGCGGCAGAACAGGATCGACTCCGGCGCGCCGTGCGGCGCGGCCGCGTTCAGCACGAGCACGGCATCCGGCTCGGTGAAGCCCGTCAGGTAGTGGAAGTAGCTGTCGAACCGGTACGGGTACGTCGTATCGCGGTTGCGCAGCAGTTCCGGCGCGGTGGGAACGATGGCGACGCCGCCGCCCGCGGCACGCAGTGCGGCAAGCACGCGTTCACGGCGCTGGCGGTAGACGTCGACGGCGATGGCGGTATCGAGGGGCGCGTTCATTCGTGCGATTGTAGCGCCGCGGGACGCCGCGCGTGAGAGAGGGGCGGGAAGCCGCGCCGGGAGGCCCACGCGGAGGCTGTTGCAAACCATCCACAGGCCGGCCGGGCGATTTTCTATCACGCGATGCTGGCCGGTTATGATCGGCGACAACGTATACTCTCGGCGGTTCCCCAAAAAAGGCAGATGATGAAATTAATCGGTTCGCTCGGCAGCCCGTACGTCCGCAAGGCGCGGATCGTGCTTGCTGAAAAGAAGATCGACTACAAGCTGGAGCTCGAGAACGTGTGGGCGCCGGAGACGGATATTCATGCATCGAATCCGCTCGGCAAGGTCCCGTGCCTCGTGATGGAGGATGGTGCCGCGGTGTTCGATTCCCGCGTGATCTGTGAATACGTCGATACGCTGTCGCCGGTCGGCAAACTGATTCCGCCGTCGGGGCGCGAGCGCGTCGAAGTACGCTGCTGGGAAGCGCTGGGCGACGGCGTGCTCGACGCGGCCGTGGCGATTCGTCTCGAATACACACTGCGTGACGAAGCGCAGCGCAGCGCGAGCTGGATCGCGCGCCAGCAGCGCAAGATCGACGACGCTCTCGTCGCGATGTCGCAGGGGCTCGGCGGCAAGACGTGGTGCGTCGGTAATCATTACACGCTCGCCGACATCGCACTCGGCTGCGCGCTCGGCTATCTCGACTTCCGGATGCCCGAGCTCAACTGGCGCGATCGTCACCCGAACCTCGACAAGCACTTCGTGAAGCTGCTGCAGCGGCCGTCGTTTGCCGACACGCTGCCGCAGAACTGAGCCGCACCACGCCGCATACACGCATTTACGCATTCGGCAGACAAAAGAAAAGCGCCCCGCGGGGCGCTTTTCTTTTTGCCGGGCCGCCCCGCGGCGGGGGCGCTCGCTTCATTCGATCGACGCGTACACGGCCTCGCCCAGCGTGAACGAATCGCTGCGCGCAATCGGCCACCACTTGTCGTACAGCGTAAAGCCGCAGGTGTTGCCGTCGAGCAGCGCGCCGGGCTTCAGGTACTTCAGCAACTGCGACATCAGCCGGACCTCGTGCGGCGCGATGCGCTGCACGATGTGATGCGCGCGCAGCTCCGACGGATGCGCGAGGCCGGCCGCCTGCACGAGCTCCTGCAGCGCGTGCAGCGTGTTGCGGTGGAAGTTGTACACGCGGTCGGCCTTGTCGGGCACGACGAGCGCGCGCTGGCGCACCGGGTCCTGCGTCGCGACGCCGGTCGGGCAGCGGCCCGTGTGGCAGGTCTGCGCCTGGATGCAGCCGACCGCGAACATGAAGCCGCGCGCCGAGTTCACCCAGTCCGCGCCGATCGCGAGCGTGCGGGCGACGTCGAACGCGGTGATGATCTTGCCGCTCGCGCCGATCTTCACGCGATCGCGCACGCCGATTCCCACGAGCGTGTTGTGCACGAGCAGCAGTCCTTCCTGCAGCGGCACGCCGACGTGGTCGGTGAATTCGAGCGGCGCGGCGCCCGTGCCGCCTTCCGCGCCGTCGACGACGATGAAGTCCGGCACGATGCCGGTCTCGAGCATCGCCTTCGCGATCCCAAAGAATTCCCACGGATGGCCGACGCACAGCTTGAAGCCGGTCGGCTTGCCGCCCGACAGCGTGCGCAGCCGTTCGACGAATTCGAGCAGCCCGCGCGGGGTCGAGAATTCCGAGTGCGTCGCGGGCGAGATGCAATCCTTGCCCATCGGCACACCGCGCGTCTCGGCGATTTCCGGCGTGATCTTCGCGGCCGGCAGCACGCCGCCGTGGCCGGGCTTCGCCCCCTGCGACAGCTTGACCTCGATCATCTTGACCTGAGGATCGGCGGCCTGCTTCGCGAACTTGTCGGGGTTGAAGGTACCGTCGTCGTTGCGGCAGCCGAAGTAGCCGGACGCGATTTCCCAGATGATGTCGCCGCCGTTCTCGCGGTGGTACTTCGACAGCGAGCCTTCGCCCGTGTCGTGCGCGAAACCGCCTTTCTTCGCACCGAGGTTCAGCGAGCGGATCGCGTTCGCGGACAGTGAACCGAAGCTCATCGCCGAGATGTTGAAGATCGAAATGTCGTACGGTTGCGCGCGATTCGCGCCGACGCGAACGCGGAAATCGTGGTTCGGCAGCTTCGTCGGCGCGAGCGAGTGGCTGATCCATTCGTGCGCGACGGCCTTCACGTTCAGCTCGGTGCCGTACGGGCGGTTGTCCGCGACGTTCTTCGCGCGCTGGTAAACGAGGCTGCGCTGTGCGCGCGAGAACGGCTTCTCGTCGGTGTCGTCCTCGACGAAATACTGGCGGATTTCAGGTCGGATGAATTCGAACAGGAAGCGGAAGTGGCCCCAGAGCGGGTAGTTGCGCAGGATTGCGTGGCGGTCCTGCTTCAGGTCGTACAGGCCGAGTGCGACGAGGGCGGCGGGAATCAGGATCCACAGCCACGCGATCGTGTGCCGCGCGGCGAGCGCCGCGACGGCCACGAACAGCACGACCGCGCACCACATCGCGAGATAGCGTCGGGAAAACATGGGGACTCCGTCGTAATTATCTGGATGGCCACCGCTCGCGAGCGGTCGCGCGGCGGCCGGCAGGTCGGCGCCCGCTACGTCGCGCCGGGCCGGCGGGCGGGGTGCCCGAGCCGTGCCTGGCCGCCGCCGGCGCCCACGATGGTCGAGAGTCTACTACGGGTCCAGTGAAGCTCGCGTTGCCGAGTTTGCGCTCAGTGTCCGGTGCCGGCGTGGCGGATGAACGGGCCGTACGCGGGCGCGTCGGGCTTCAGCGTGACGCCGGCTTCGAAGTCCGTGTCGCGGTTGAACGGCACCCGCGGCCACGTGTGCCAGGCGCGCAGTCGCGCGCGGTAGTCCGCGAGCGCTTGCGCGAGGCGCGCATCGCGGTGCCGTGCGGCGTCGCCGGCCAGATCGCCACGGACCTCGTGGATCAGGTGCGGTTCGAGCACGTCGAAGCCGACGTAGCGCAGCGCGTACATGAGCGGCCACAGCAGCAGGCGCGTGTCGCCCTCGCGGCCGTTGGGCGCGCAGGCGTCAGCCGACGATCCGGTCGTCACGCTCAGCAGCGCGCGGCGCCCGTGCAGCACGCCGCTGTCATGGCGCCGGCGGCTGCTGTAGAGGCCGCCGTAGACGAACACGCGATCCATCCAGCCCTTCAGGATCGCCGGCGCGCCGAACCACCACAGCGGGAACTGCAGGATCAGCGCGTCGGCCCGCTGCAGCAGCCCGACGTGATGCCCGACCTCCGGTGCGAGCGTGCCGCGTTCCCAGTGGTGGCGCTGCTCGCGTTGCGCGTCGAAACGCGTCGTGTCGAGCCGGTCTGCGTAATGGCGCGGCGCCTCGCTCGGGTCGAACGCGTCGGCGTAAAGGTCCGCGATGGTTGCGGTATGGCCGGCACTCTCCCATGCGTCGGCCGCCGCATGGGAGAGTGCTGCGTTGAACGACTGCGGTTCGGGATGGGCGACGACGATCAGCGCATGCATGGCGGGCTCCGTGAGTATGCGACGATGATGGCCGGCGGCAGCGGGGCCGCGCAATCACGCACCCGGAGGTAACCATGGCTTTTCCCGGCGACGTCTACGCGGCGGACTGTTCGGCGCGCGACGCGCTCGCGCTGATCGCCGGCAAATGGACGCTGCTGATCCTGCCGGCGCTGGCCGGGCGGCCGCTGCGCAACGGCGAGCTGCTGCGGCGCATCGGCGGCATTTCGCAGAAGGTGCTCACGCAGACACTGCGCGAGCTGGAGCGCAACGGGCTGATCGAGCGCATCGCGATCGTCGCGCGGCGCGCGCATGTCGAGTACCGGCTGACGCCGGTGGCGGAATCGCTGGTGGACACGCTCGTGGCGCTCGATCGGTGGGCCGAGCGGCATTTCCCCGTGCTCGACGCGGCGCGCGAGCGCTACGATGCGGCCGTGCAGCAGATGCGTTGAAAAGGCGGGCGGCCGCGGGCGCGGCCGCTTTCGGCCGGCGCCGCTCGCGCGGCACCGGCAGCGCGTTAGCGTGCGGCCGCGAGCGCCGGCACGTCGAGCGCCTGCCGGTCGCCGGTCGTCGCGCTTTCGATGATGCCGCCGCCGAGACAGATCTCGCCGTCGTACAGCACGGCCGACTGGCCGGGCGTGACCGCCCACTGCGCGTCGTCGAACGCGAGCGAGAAGCGCGCTTCGCCTGCCGGGCCGGGTGAGGCGGCACCGAATGCGCATGCGGCGTCGGCCTGCCGGTAGCGCGTCTTCGCGCCGCACGCGAAGCCTTCGGCCGGCGGCTCGCCGGCGACCCAGCTCACGTTGCCGGCGACGAGCTCGCGCGCCAGCAGCCACGGATGATCGTGGCCCTGCACGACGTACAGCGTGTTCGACGCGATGTCCTTCGCGGCGACGAACCACGGCTCGCCGCTGCCGCTCTTGCTGCCGCCGAGGCCGATGCCCTTGCGCTGGCCGAACGTGTAGAACGCGAGGCCGATGTGCTCGCCGACGACTTTGCCGTCCGGCGTCTTCATCGGGCCGGGTTTGGTCGGCAGATAGCGGTTCAGGAAATCGCGGAACGGCCGTTCACCGATGAAGCAGATGCCGGTCGAATCCTTCTTCTTCGCGTTCGGCAGCCCGATCTGCGCGGCGATCTCGCGCACCTTGGTCTTCGGGATCTCGCCGAGCGGGAACATCGTCTTCGACAGTTGCGCCTGGTTCAGCCGGTGCAGGAAATACGACTGGTCTTTCGTATGATCGAAGGCCTTCAGCAGCTCGAAACGTCCGTCACGCTCGCGCACGCGCGCATAGTGGCCCGTCGCGATCATTTCCGCGTCGAGCGACATCGCGTGATCGAGGAACGCCTTGAACTTGATTTCGGCGTTGCACAGCACGTCGGGGTTCGGCGTGCGGCCGGCCGAGTATTCGCGCAGGAATTCGGCGAACACGCGATCCTTGTATTCCGCGGCGAAGTTGACGGCTTCCACGTCGATGCCGATCAGGTCGGCCACCGACACGACGTCGATCCAGTCCTGGCGCGTCGAGCAGTACTCGCCGTCGTCGTCGTCTTCCCAGTTCTTCATGAACAGGCCGACCACGTCGTAACCCTGTTCCTTCAGCAGCCACGCGGTCACCGACGAATCGACGCCGCCCGACATGCCTACCACTACACGGCGCTTGCTCATTTGTTGACCGCCTGACGTTCGAGTGCTTCGGGGCGCGGCGCGACCGAATGCGTGTGCACGAAATCGAGCGGAATGCGCCGCCCGGCGAGGTAATCGTCGACGCAGCGCATCACCGCGGGCGAGCGATGGCGCTCGCTGCACGCGCGCAGTTCGTCGGCGGTCATCCACAGCGTGCGGACGATGCCGTCGTCGAGCGCGTGGCCCGCGATCGGCTCGCCGGCCGTGCCGCAGAACGTGAAGCGCAGGTAGGTCGCGCCGGCGGTGCCGGGACGGTCGTAGTGCGCCAGATAGACGCCGACCAGCGCGTCGGGCGTGAACGGGTGCGCGGTTTCCTCGAGCGTCTCTCGAATCACGGCGTCGGCCAGCGTTTCGCCGGCTTCGAGATGGCCTGCCGGCTGGTTGATGCGCAGGCCCGACGAGGTTTCTTCCTCGATCACGAGAAAGCGGCCGGCATGCTCGACGAGCGCCGCGACCGTCACATGCGGGGTCCAGATTTCGGGTTTCATGGTTCGGCATTTTACCGGTTGCGCCCGAACGCTGCCGGGCGTTCGGTCAGACGAATCCGACCCTCGTAATCGTCCGTCCCGCCGATGCGCGGCAACGCCGGCCGGGCTGACGCCTCGATCTCGCACGATCGTGCGCAAAGGCTGGCGCGACCGTCGCTTTCGCCTAAAGTGAAACGTGAATGCCGTTGCTCGTGAGCCGGTCGTCTGCCTGCCCGGCTCGTTGCGCAGCAGAAATCGCAAGAAACGACATACCGGCGACGACTGGAGGGACTGGCGATGCACATTGGCGTGCCTGCCGAAACGCGGGCGAACGAGGCGCGTGTGGCCGCGACGCCGGAAACCGTGAAGAAATACGCGGCGGCCGGGCATCGGGTCAGTATCGCGAAAGGGGCCGGCATCGCAGCCAGTTATCCCGACGAAGCCTATGCGGCCGCCGGTGCCGAACTGACCGGCCAGTCGGCCGCTTTCGACGTCGACATCGTGCTGAAGGTCCAGGCGCCCACCGACGCCGAGCTGCCGTTGCTCAAGCGCGGCGCCGTGCTGGTCGGCATGCTCGACCCGTTCAACGGCGAGCAGGCGGCGAAGCTCGCCACGGCCGGCGTGACCGGTTTCGCGCTCGAAGCCGTGCCGCGCACGACGCGCGCGCAGAGTCTCGACGTGCTGTCGTCGCAGGCGAACATCGCGGGCTACAAGGCCGTGCTGGTTGCCGCGGCGCTGTATCCGCGCTTCTTTCCGATGCTGATGACGGCCGCGGGCACCGTGAAGGCCGCGCGCGTGCTGATTCTCGGCGCGGGCGTCGCGGGCCTGCAGGCGATCGCGACCGCGAAGCGCCTCGGTGCGGTGATCGAGGCGTCCGACGTGCGGCCGGCCGTGAAGGAGCAGATCGAGTCGCTCGGCGCGAAATTCCTCGACGTCCCGTACGAAACCGACGCAGAGCGCGAGGCTGCGCAGGGTGTCGGCGGTTACGCGCGCCCGATGCCGCCGTCGTGGCTCGGCCGCCAGGCCGCGCTCGTGCACGAGCGCGCGAGGCAGGCCGACATCGTGATCACCACCGCGCTGATTCCCGGGCGTCCGGCGCCGACGTTGATCTCGGTCGAAACCGTGCAATCGATGAAGCCGGGCTCGGTGCTGGTCGATCTCGCGGCCGGACGCGGCCCGGAATTCGACGGTCGCAAGAGCGGCAACTGCCCGCTGACGGTCGCTGACCAGGTGATCGTGCACCACGGCGTGACGATCGCCGGCTACACGAATCTCGCGGCGATGGTCGCGTCGGACGCGTCGGCGCTGTATGCGCGCAACCTGCTCGACTTCATGAAGCTGATCGTCACGAAGGAAGGCACGCTGAACATCGACCTGACCGACGACATCGTCGCCGCGACGCTCTTGTGCCGCGACGGCGAAGTCGCGCGCAAGTAACCGGGGGAGGAGGCGACCATGGAAGTCATCAATCACACGGTGATCGACGTGATCATCTTCGTGCTGGCGGTGTACGTCGGTTACCACGTGGTGTGGAACGTCACGCCGGCGCTGCATACGCCGCTGATGGCCGTAACCAACGCGATCTCGGCGATCGTGATCGTCGGCGCGATGCTCGCGGCGGCGCTTACCGTCGGCACGGCCGGCAAGGTGTTCGGGACGCTCGCGGTCGCGCTCGCGGCCGTCAACGTGTTCGGCGGCTTCCTCGTGACGAGGCGCATGCTCGAGATGTTTCGCAAGAAGGCGCCGAAGCCGGCGAAGGAGGGCGCGCGATGAGCATGAACGTCGTCACGCTGCTGTACCTCGTCGCGTCGGTGTGCTTCATCCAGGCGCTGAAGGGCCTGTCGAACCCGAAGAACGCGCGGCGCGGCAACCTGTTCGGGATGGCCGGGATGGCCATCGCGATCCTCACGACGATCGCGCTGATCGTCAAGCAGGCGGCGTGGCTCGACGCGAACCTGCCGCTCGGCCTCGCGCTGGTGCTCGGTGCGCTGATCGTCGGCGGCGGCGTAGGGGCGTTCGTCGCCGCGCGCGTCGAGATGACGAAGATGCCGGAGCTCGTCGCGGCGATGCACTCGCTGATCGGTCTCGCGGCCGTGTGCATCGCGTACGCGGTGGTATCGGAGCCGGAAGCGTTCGGGCTCGTGCCGCAGGATGCCGTCGCGGCGAACTTCATCCCGTACGGCAACCGCGTCGAGCTGTTCATCGGCACGTTCGTCGGTGCGATCACGTTCTCCGGTTCGGTGATCGCGTTCGGCAAGCTGTCGGGCAAGTACACGTTCCGGCTGTTCCAGGGCGCCCCGGTGGTGTATGCGGGCCAGCACCTGCTCAACCTGATGCTCGCGCTCGCGATGCTCGGCTTCGGCATCCTGTTCTTCATCACGCAGTCGTGGCTGCCGTTCATCGTCATGACGGCGATCGCGTTCGCGCTCGGTGTGCTGATCATCATCCCGATCGGCGGCGCGGACATGCCGGTGGTCGTATCGATGCTGAACTCGTACTCGGGGTGGGCAGCGGCCGGCATCGGCTTCTCGCTGAACAACGCGATGCTGATCATCGCGGGCTCGCTGGTCGGCTCGTCGGGCGCGATCCTGTCGTACATCATGTGCCACGCGATGAACCGTTCGTTCTTCAACGTGATCCTCGGCGGCTTCGGCGGCGAGGCGGCGGCGGGCGGCGCAGCAGGTGCGAAGGAGCAGCGGCCGGTGAAATCGGGCTCGGCCGAAGACGCGGCGTTCATGCTCGGCAACGCGGAAACGGTCGTGATCGTGCCGGGTTATGGGTTGGCCGTCGCCCGTGCGCAGCACGCGCTGAAGGAGTTGACCGACAAGCTGCTCGAAAAGGGCATCGACGTGAAGTATGCGATCCATCCTGTCGCGGGGCGGATGCCGGGCCACATGAACGTGCTGCTCGCGGAAGCGGAAGTGCCCTACGAGATCGTATTCGAGATGGACGACATCAACGGCGCATTCGGCCAGGTCGACGTCGTGCTCGTGCTCGGTGCGAACGATGTCGTGAACCCGGCCGCGAAGAACGACCCGGCATCGCCGATCGCGGGGATGCCGATCATCGAGGCGTACAAGGCGCGCACGGTGATCGTCAACAAGCGCTCGATGGCGGCCGGCTACGCGGGCCTCGACAACGACCTGTTCTACATGGACAAGACGATGATGGTGTTCGGCGATGCGAAGAAGGTCATCGAGGACATGGTGAAGGCGGTCGACTGACGCACGCGCCGGCTACGTGGCTGCCTGTTTCGAATCGCGGGCAGCCTTACCGCGCAGGCCCGACCGGCGCAAGCCGGCCGGGCCATTTTCATGGCGCGACGAGGTTCGCGATGCACGCGGCGATCGTGTCGCGCACGCGCACGATCGCCGGGTCGCGCTGCGTGCTCGTGCGCCAGCCGATTTCGACCGGGTAGTGCGGCAAGTCGACCGGGCAGGCGAGCGCGCGCAGCGGGGTGGAGTGCGCGATCGCGCGCGCCGCGTGCGCGGGAATCGTCGCCACCGCGTCGGAGCCGGCGAGCAGGTACGGCAACGCGGCGAAATGCGTGGTCGACGCCGCGACGCGCCGCTTGTGGCCGAGCGTGGCCAGCGCCTCGTCGACGATCCCGATCACGCCGCCCGACGACACGAGCAGGTGGTCGCGCCGCAGGAAATCGGCGAGCGTGAGCGTGCGCGGCGGCCGTGGGCGTGCGGCCGGGTCGATCAGGCACGCATAGCCGCCCGTCGCAATTGCGCGCCGGCTGAGTCCGTTCGCCGAGAAGCCGCCCGATGCGATCGCAAGGTCGACGCCGTGGCGCAGCAGCGCGTCGCCGGCGATGCCGCTGTGGGTCTGCCGGAAGATCAGCCGGATGCCGGCGGCCTCCCGCGCGACGGCGTCGATCAGCGCGCGGCCGAGCGCGATCTCGAAGTCGTCCGACAGCCCGATCGAGATCGTGCGGCCGATGCGGTCGCCGCCGTCGGCCGCGATCGCGAGGCTTTCGCGGCAACGGTCGAGCGCGTCGGACAGGATCGGTTTCAGTTCGTCCGCACGCGGCGTCGGCGCGAGCCCGCGGCCGGTGCGCACGAACAGCGGATCGGCATAGATCACGCGCAGCCGCGCGAGCGCCGCGCTCACCGCCGACTGCGTGAGGCCGAGCCGCAGCGCCGCCCGGCTCGCGCCGCCTTCCTCGTACAGCGCCTCGAACACTTTCAGCAGGTTCAGGTCGAGGCTGGCGATATCATCCGCATTCATGACACTTATCGTTCTATCGATTTGATCGATGACATCATATCGATAAAGATGGCGTTACCCCATTCACCGGAGACGCCTTCATGTCCACGTCAGTCATCGCCGCGCTGCAGATCGGCGCATCGCCCGCCGGCACGCGCGCCACGCTCGACACGATCCTCGGCTACGAAACCGCGATCCGCGACAGCGGCGCGTCGCTCGTCGTGCTGCCCGAGGCCGTGCTCGGCGGCTATCCGAAAGGCGAGATCTTCGGCACGCGGCTCGGCTACCGGCTGCCCGAAGGGCGCGACGCGTATGCGCGCTACGCCGCGCAGGCGATCGACGTGCCGGGGCCGGAAACCGACGAGCTGGCCGCGCTGTCGCAGCGCACGGGCGCGAGCCTCGTGGTCGGCGTGATCGAGCGCGGCGGCAGCACGCTGTACTGCACGGCGCTGTTCTTCGATCCACGCGACGGGCTCGTCGCGAAGCACCGCAAGCTGATGCCGACCGGCACCGAGCGGCTGATCTGGGGCCAGGGTGACGGCTCGACGCTGCCTGTCGTCGATACGGCCGCGGGCCGCGCGGGTGCCGCGATCTGCTGGGAGAATCACATGCCGCTGCTGCGTTGCGCGATGTACGCGAAGGGCGTGCAGATCTGGTGCGCGCCGACCGTCGACGAGCGCGATGTCTGGCAGAGTTCGATGCGGCATATCGCGCACGAGGGGCGCTGCTTCGTCGTCAGCGCGTGCCAGGTTCAGCCGTCGCCGCGCGCGCTCGGCATCGAGGTGCCGGGCTGGGATCCGGAGCGGCCGCTGATCCGTGGCGGCAGCGTGATCGTCGGGCCGCTCGGCGACCTGCTGACGGAGCCGCTGATCGGCACGGCCGGGCTCGTGACCGCGCGTATCGATACCGACGAACTCGTGCGGGCGCGCTACGACTTCGACGTGGTCGGGCATTACGCGCGACCCGACGTGTTCTCGCTGCACGTCGACGAGCGGCCGAAGCGGACGGTGGTGTTCGGCGCGTAGGGAAAGGCAGGGCCGGGCGCCGCACGGCGGCCCGGAACGTGATCGGCGACGGCGTGCCGCGCGCGGTGCGCGTGCCGTCGTACCGCGTCAGCGCATCGGTGCTTCCGCGATCCGCATGTAATCGGCGATCCGCCGTCCTTCCATGTCCGGAAACTGTTCGTGCACGATGATGTCGCCCATCCGCGCGATGTCGAAGGTACGGAAATCGCCGCGCAGCTCGCACCACGCGCCGATCGTCCAGCGCCCGCCCCAGTAGACGAGCCCGAGCGGCCACACGCGGCGTTGCGAATGCGCGCCGAGCCGGTCGCGGTAGTCGAAGCTGACGACGTGGCGCGTGTCGATGGCCTGGTGGATCGCATCGACCTTCGCGCAAAACGTCTCGTCGATGTGGAACGACGGCGCGAACACGGGCAGGCGGTCGAGCGCGGCGCGCTTGTCGGCCGGCATGGCCGACGCGATCTTCGCGAGCGCCGAGCGTACGCCGCTCGCGAAGCGCGCACCGCCCCAGGTTTCGAGCATGCGCGCGCCGGTGGCGAGCGCCGCGAGCTCCTCGGCCGTAAACGTGAGCGGCGGCAGGCTCGCGTTGCGGTTCAGCCGGTAGCCGATGCCGGCTTCGCCTTCGATCGGCACCCCTGACAGTTGCAGGTCGCGCACGTCGCGATAGACCGTGCGCGGCGACACCGACAGCCAGTCGGCCAGCTGCTGCGCGGTCGTGAGACGACGCCCGCGCAAGAGCTCGGCGATCTGGAACAGGCGGTCGGCACGGCGCGTCATGACGGCACCTCGGCTCCAACGGCAGTGGGGACTTCGCGATGATAGCGCCGCGCGAGTCCGATGGCCGCTGCGCTCAGTGGCATTTCGGCGCGTGCAGGCCGACGCGGTTGCCTTCGGTGTCGATCAGGTAGCCGACGTAGCCGTAGTTGTTCGGCAGCTCGACGACCGAGCCCTGCACGACGCCGCCCGCGCGCTTCGCGCGTTCGAGCGCCGCGACGACCGATTCGCCGGCGTTCAGGTAGACGAGCACGCCGTTCGCGCTCGGCTTGATCTGCTGAGGATCGAACACGATGCTGCCGCCCGTGCTCGATGCGTCGCGGTCGAACGTGGCCATCGGCACGCCGCCGATGACTTCGCGCTGCAGTGTCGTTTGCAGCACGGTTTCGTAAAAGCGGATCGCCCGGTCGAAATCGAGGGACGGAATGTCGAACCACGCGATCGCGCGCTCCAGGGTGGCAGTGGCAGTTGCGGACGTCATGACGAGCTCCTTGTTGCGTTGTTGTTCGGGTTCGGTGCGGAAACCAGCCTTGCATTGCGCCGGGATTGCAGTGTGATCGCGGCCTGCTGACACCGTATTGTCAGTAGAGTTGTCACCCTTGACATGCAACTGTTTGGTTGCATAATAAGGCCATTGACCCGGGAGCGGCATGGATCTCGTTTTCAAGGCGCTGGCCGATGCCACGCGCCGTCAGTTGCTCGACCTGCTGCGTGCGAAAAGCGGACAGACGCTCTCCGAGCTGTGCGACGGGCTCGCGATGAGCCGGCAGGCCGCGAGCAAGCATCTCGCGCTGCTCGAGGCCGCGAATCTCGTCGCGACGACGTGGCGTGGCAGGGAGAAGCTGCATTACCTGAATCCGGTGCCGATCCACGACATCGCGGAACGCTGGATCGGCAAGTTCGAGCGTCAGCGCCTGCAGGCGCTGGCGGATCTCAAGCGCGGGCTGGAAGCGGCCCGCGATTCTGGAGACGACGATGAGTAATCCCGCCTTTGTGTACGTGACGTTCATTGCATCGACGCCCGAGCGCGTGTTCGACGCGCTGACCAACGCCGAGCTGACGAAGGACTACTGGGTGCGGCACCGCAACGCGTCGCCCGACTGGCGGCCGGGCTCGCGCTGGGAACATCAGGACTACGACGATCCGTCGCGGGTCGACATCGTCGGCGAAGTGGTGGAGAACGATCCACCGCATCGGCTGGTCGTCACGTGGCGCTCGCCGTCGGGGGAGAGCGGGGAATCGCGCGTGACCTACGTCGTCGAGCCGCACGAGGGCGTCGTGAAGCTGACCGTCACGCACGACGGGCTGGTGCCGGGCTCGGAGATGGATCGCGGGATTCGCGGCGGGTGGCCGGTCGTGCTGTCGAGCCTCAAGACGCTGCTCGAGACGGGGCAGGCGCTGCCGTTCACGATGGGGCGCTGGGAGTGCTCGAAGCACTGAAACGAAACGCCGCCGTTGCCGCGGGTGCGGTAACGGCGGCGTTCCGGTTGCCGCGCAGCGGCCGTATCGGCGGCCCCTGCGCGGCCATGATGCGAATTACGCGTCGCCTTCCGGCGTGGCCGGTCGCGCCTTCACGCTGCCGGCGATCAGGTCGAAGCGGAACAGCCGGCATTCGAGCGCGCCGTTGAACAGCGGCGTCTTCGCCGATTCGCGCAGCCGCAGCTGGCCCGGCAGTGAACGGTCGGACGTCAGCAGGAACGCTTGCCAGCCCGTGAAGCGCTGCTTCAGCGCATCGCCGAGCGCGTTGAAGAACTCGCTGTCCGGTGCGTCGGTGTGGGTGCGGCGGAAGGCGTCGTCGTTGCCGCGGTTGCGGCCCGTCTCGCGCACCTCGCCGCGCGCGCTGCGGCCGCGCACCTCGATCCGCTCGCCGTACGGCGGGTTCGCGAGGATGATGCCCGGGCCGTCGCACGGCGGCGTCATCCCGCGCGCGTCGACCTGCTTTAGCCATACCGACGGCACGCCCGCGCGCTCGAGGTTCGCGCGCGCCTTCTCGAGCATGTCGCCGGAGATGTCGCTGCCGTACACGCCGAGCGCTTCACCGCGTTTGCCGCGCGCCGCGCGCTTCGCGTCCAGCGCCGGGACCTTCAGCCCCTGCCATGCGGTGATGTCGTATTGCTTGAGTTTCTCGAAGCCGAACCGGCGCTCGACGCCGGGTGCCACGCCGAGCGCGATCTGCGCGGCTTCCGCGAGAAACGTGCCGCTGCCGCACATCGGGTCGTACAGCGCCGTGCCGGGCGTCCAGCCCGTCAGGCGCAGGATGCCGGCCGCGAGGTTCTCGCGCAGCGGTGCCGCGCCCTTGTCGAGACGCCAGCCGCGCTTGAACAGCGGCTCGCCCGACGTGTCGAGGTACAGCGTGCACTCGTTGGCCGTCAGGAAGGCGAACACGCGTACGTCCGGCGCACCGGTATCGATGCTCGGGCGCGCGCCGGTCTTGTCGCGCATCCGGTCGCAGATCGCGTCCTTCACGCGCAACGTCGCGAATTCGAGGCTCTTCAGCGGCGACTTGATCGCGGTGATGTCGACGCGCAGCGTCTGCGTGGCCGCGAACCAGCGCTCCCACGGCTGCTCGAGCGCGAGTGCGTAGACGTCCTGCTCGGTGCGGTAGGCGCGGTGCGCGATCTTCAGCAGGACCCGGCTCGCGATCCGCGAATGAAGGTTCGCGGCCATGCCGGCGGCCCAGCCGCCGCTGAAGTGGACGCCGCCCGGCACCTGCGCGCCCGCGGTGAACGGCGCGCCGTTCAGGTGGCGGCCGGCGATTTCGGCCAGCTCGGCGGCAAGCGCCGCTTCGAGGCCGCGCGGGCAGGGGGCGAAGAATTCGTACAGGGTGGGCGAGGACATAAGGCGGGGGAGGACGTGCAAAAGTCCACTATTGTACGCGGCGCGGGCGGCCGGGGCCGGCGTTGCGTCGTGTTTCGGTGCCGTGGGGCGGGCCCGGACGCCGCGCGTGCGTGCCGGGAGGCCGGCTTGGCGGCGCCCGGGCGGGCACCGCCAAGCCGCCGCGGGCTCAGTGCGAGCCCGGCTGGCCGGCGCGCGCGGCCTGGCCGCTGCCCGGCCAGAATAGCGCGAGCGGGTTCGACAGCACCGTGCGGACGATCGCGGCGACGAGCGCGCGCACCTTGGTCGGGCGCAGGCTGCGCGAGCGCACGGCCATCGTGAACGCGAGCGCGAAGCTCACGAGCACGTTGAGGATCGCCATGCTGAGCACGCCGGCGCCGGCCCACCACAGTTCGGGCGTGCCGAGCGCGTCCTTGCCCAGCACGCCGAGCGCGATCCCGATCGAGCCGGCCGACAGCGTCACGTGCCGGACCTCGAACGGGAACATGAACACGGTGACGATCGCCGGAATGAGGCCGAGCATCAGGCCGAGGCCGACGTTCGCGACCACGCCGGCCACGTTCGATCGGCAGAAATGCGCAAGCTTCGCGGCGCCGGCCGCGCCGAGCGTGAGGCGCAGCCGGCGGTTGTACGTGAGCGCGTCGCCGACCCGGTGCAGCACGAACCAGTTGTCGGCCCAGCCCGCAAGCAGGCTCGATGCCCACAGCAGCACGCCGGTCAGCGCCGCGTAGAACGGTGTCGGGCCGAGCAGCGAGAACGAGTGCAGCGTCGCGTGCGCCTTCTCCGGCGAGATCAGGTTCGCATGCAGCACGTTGCCCGCGAACAGCTGCACCAGCAGGCACACGGGCAGCACGACGAGCACGTTGCCGGAAATCGCGGCGGCCTGCGTGCGGATCAGTGCGATCACCGATGAAACGAACGCCTTCACGCCTTCCTCGTGGCCCGTGTCGTCGAGCTCGCGCGCGAGCGTCGGCGCGGTCATCGCAGGCTGCTTGGTCGCGAGCGTGAAATGCAGGAAGTGCATCAGCATGAAGCTGGCCGCGTAGTTGACGCCCGCGAGCAGCCCTTCGAGCATCGACTGCAGGTGCGCGCCCGTGATCGCGAACTTCACGCACACCGTCACGACGGTGACGAGGCCGCCGCCCGCGGCCATTCGCAGCATCTTCAGGTACTCGGCTCGGCCGCGCGAGATGTAGTGCTCGCCGGTGTCCGCGTTGGTTTCGACGAGCTTGCGCGCGAACAGCGAGAAGTTGCTGCGCACGAGGTGCGACACGCTCTGGCTGTTGTGGTTCGCGTCGATGAGCTCGGCCGTCAGGTGCGCCATCCCGTGCAGGTCGTCGCGCGCCATCCACGCGTTGAGCAGCATCTCGGCGCGCAGGATGCGCATGCGCATCCGCTCGACCTGGAACACGATGTCGACCGACACGCCGTTGCGGTACAGGTGCGAGAACACTTCGTCGACGGCGATCCGGCATTCGTCGAGCAGCACGCGCAGGTAGTTCACCTCGTGCAGCAGCTTGCTCGGGTCGCCGCCGTCCTCGACGGCAGCGTGCGCGGTCTCGACCGCGAGCATCGCGCGCGTGAGGCGGTAGAACGGCTGCGTTTCGAGCGGCTTGCGGGCATCGTCGTCGGAGAGCCGGCTGCGCACCGTCTGCGACAGGCCGGTCGAGCTGATCTGGCAGGTCAGGTTGTGCAGCGCGGCCAGCAGGTCGCGCGAGAACGAGCCCGGCTCGTGGCGCTCTTCGTCGGTGATGTCGAACGAGAACAGGTCGGCGAGGCGCGCGAGCAGATCGTCGGGCAGCGTGTCGATCCATTGCGCGTCTTCCGGAGTCGGGAACATCAGCGTGAAGAGCGCCGACAGCTCGCGGCGGTTCGGCGCCGGCGGGATCAGCGACGAGTCGATCCGCTCGAACAGCGCGCCGAAGAAGCCCGAGTGCACGGGCATGCCGGCGTCGCACAAGAGCGAGATGCCGTCGCACTCGCGCAGGATGCCGCGCAGGATGCGCGCGGCGTGCGCTTTCCATGCGGGGTTGCGATCGAGCACGTGGAACAGGTAGCGCAACCGCGCATGGGCCGGATACGCGCGCGCATCGGCGTCTCGATCGGCAGGGGTGTCCTGCGCGGCCTGCATCGTGCCGGTGCGGCGCAGCCAGTGCGCGAGCTCGATCAGCCATTCGCTGCGCTCGGCGTATGACGCATCGGCGTCGGCGTGCGCGAGCAGCGCATCGAGCTGGTGACCGGCATTGCGCGACGCGCGCCACTTCTTGATCAGGGTCGTCAGGGAACGAAACATAAACGGAATAGCGAAAGCCCTCGGCGGGCGGGTTCGGGATGCCGGCCGGGGAAACGGCGCGGCGCCGGGGAGAACGGGTGAGACGGGGCCGCTTGCCGGACGATGCGCGGCGACCCGCGATGCGGCTGCCCCGCTGCGGTGCACGCCGAATGCGTGCGGGCGCCGGGAGGCACGGCGGTCGGGCCGAACGCGGCCCGGCGCCGCTGGCTGGCGCGCACGACGAGCGGCGCGAGCCTGAAAGTGCGTAGGATCGTCAATCGGGCCGGAAAACGCAAGCCGACCGCGTTGCACGAAGCCGGTTCCGGCCGATTTTGACAAACAATGCAAATAGCCGTTCGGCCGGGGCGCGCGATGCGAGGCCGGCTGCGGCAGGACAACGCCAGCGGTGGCCGGCGCGCGCTAGCGGACGCGCCGCGCCCGACGAAGCCGCGCAAGCGGGCACGCCCTGGAGCGTTCGCCTGCGCGCCGCACGCTTACGCGCCGGACTTGCCCGTCGCGCCGGCGTCGCCGCCCGGCGCCGGATTGGCCGGGCACGGCACGACCGTCGCGGCGGCCGTCTTGGCGCCGGCCGCGGGCGCCGTGGCAGCCGGTGCGCCGCGGCGCGCGGCCATCGCGCGCACGCCGGCCGCGGCTTGCGCGGCGATCACGTCGAGCGCGCGCCGGTGGCCGGCGACGAGCGCATCGTAGCCGTCGGCGACCGGCTCCGCGACGCTCGTGCGGCAGGTCATCACGGCCTGCGTGGCGAGCGAGCGCACGCTCCAGACGGCGTCGATCGCCGCGCGCTTGGCCGGCCACGACTCGAAGCGCTGCACGTTCACGCTGATGCGATACACGGGCACGCCGGGCGGATAGGCGGAATTCGCGACGTCGATCGTGCCGAGCCGCGTGGCGAGATCGTCCGACAGCGCGCGGCGGATCTCGTCGGCGGGCGGCGACGCCCAGCGTTCCTGCTCGAGCACGTCGACCTGCGCGGCGTTCTTCTGCACGACCAGCTGGTTCTTCGCGACCTGCTCGGGCACGCCGACGGACGGCACCTCGATCAGGAATGCCGGGTTGGCCGGCGCGGTGCGCAGCGGCGTTGCGGCGTCGGCCGGACTGAGCGTGTAGAACCGCGCGGGCGGCGAGCTGCACGCGGCGAGCGCGAGGGCGGCGACAGCCGCCGCCGCGCCGCTCGCGAAACCGTTCACGCGTGTCGTCATTGTTGATCTCCTGGCTTGCCCTTGAGCAGCGATTCGGGGTGACGCTCGAGGTAGTCGGCGAGCGCGTTCAGCGATTGCAGCGTACGCGTGAGCTCCTTCAGCGCGCCGCGCACGTCGGACTGCAGCGGCGAATCCTGCTGCAGCGTCGCCTCGGCGGTCGAGAAGGTCTGCTTCGCGGCCGACAGCGTGTCGCGCGCTTCCGGCGCAACCTGCGTGTCGAGCTGCTTGAACAGCTTGTCGGCGTTCGACAGCGCGCTGTTCAGGTTCGCGCCGATCTGGTCGAACGGCACCTTGTCGAGCTTCTTCGCGATGTCGGCGACCTGCAGCTGCAGCTCGTCGAGCGTGTTCGGCACGGTCGGCAGCTCGAGCGGCTGGCGCGTGGTGTCGATTTTCACGACCGGGGCCTTCGGGAAGAAGTCGAGCGCGACGTACAGCTGGCTCGTCAGCAGGTTGCCGGTGCGCAACTGGCCGCGCAGCCCGTGCTGGACGAGCCGCTCGACGATCTCGCGGCGGGCCGGTTCGCCCTTGCTCTCGATCGTTTCGCGGAAGCGCCGGCCGAGGCGTTCCGGATACACGTTCATCGTCACCGGCATCAGGAAGTTCTTCGTCTTCGGATCGAAGTCGATGCCGATGTTGGTGACTTCGCCGAGCACGATGCCGCGGAAGTCGACCGTCGCGCCGACGGCGAGCCCGCGCAGTGACTGGTTGAAGTTCATCACGACCTGCAGCGGCTGGCCGTCCGGGTCGCGCATCGCGTCGCCCTCGTCGGACGCGAGGCGGAACGTCGTGTTGTTCGGCGCCGTCGTGCCGGAGCCCTGGTTCGGCGGCGTCTGGAACGCGATGCCGCCGAGGATGACCGTCGCGAGCGACTGCGTGTTCAGCTTCAGGCCGCTCGAGTCCAGCCGCAGGTCGACGCCGCTTGCTTGCCACCAGCGCGAGTTCACGCCGACGTACTGGTCGTACGGTGCATTGACGAACACGTTGAACGTGACGCCCGTGCCGTCCTTGTCGAGCGAGAAGCCGACCACCTGGCCGACCTGCACGCGGCGGTAGTACACCGGCGAGCCGATGTCGACCGAGCCGAGCGAATCGCCGCGCAGCACGTATTGCGTACCCTTCTGGTCGCCCGTGACGGCCGGTGGCGTCTCGAGGCCCGTGAAATCGGTCAGCGTATCGTCCGAGCGCCCGGCGTCGACGCCGATGTACGCGCCCGACAGCAGCGTGCCGAGCCCCGACACGCCGGTCGCGCCGACGCGCGGCCGCACGATCCAGAAGCGCGAGCCCTTGACCGCGAAGTTCTCGGCTTCCTTCTTGAGCTGCACCTGGACGAGCACGCGTGACAGGTCTTTCGACAGCTTGATCGTCTTGACCATGCCGATCTCGACGTCCTTGTACTTGACCTGGGTCTTGCCGGGCTCGAGCCCTTCGGCGCTGTGGAAGCTGATCGCGATTTCCGGGCCGCGCTCGCGCACGGACTTGATCACGAGGCCGATGCCGATCAGCGCGGCGATCAGCGGCACGAGCCAGACGAGCGACGGCAGCCAGCCGCTTTTCGTCGAGATCGTCGGATCGGGCGGCCGGGGCGCGTCGTGCTGCGGGCCTTGTGGACTATTCATTGTGATTCCCTGAGGTTTCGACTGGATCCCAGATCAGGCGGGGATCGAACTGCATCGACGCGAGCATCGTCAGGATCACGACGGAACCGAACGCGAGCGCGCCGGGGCCGGCCGTGATGGTGGCGAGCGAACGAAAATGGACGAGCGCGACGGTCAGCGTCACGACGAAGATGTCGAGCATCGACCAGCGGCCGATGCGCTCGACGATCCGGAACAGGCGCGTGCGCTGCAGCGGCCGCCAGGCGGTGCGGCGCTGCGCGCTGATCACGAGGATCAGCAGCACGCCGAGCTTGAGCATCGGCACGAGGATGCTCGCGACGAACACGACGACGGCGAGCGGCCAGTCGCCCGATATCCAGAAATAGATCACACCGCTCATGATCGTGTCTTCCTGCGAGCCGACGATCGACGCGGTGCGCATGATCGGCAGCAGGTTCGCCGGAATGTACAGGATCGCGGCCGCGAGCAGCAGCGCCCACGTGCGCATCAGGCTGTTCGGCGTGCGGAAATGGAGCGCGCTGCCGCAGCGCGCGCAATGCGCGTGCGGATGGTCGAGCGTCTGCACGAGCCCGCACGTGTGACAGCTGGCGTAGCCCTCGCGGGCGGCGGTCGGGATCGTCATCGGCGGACGGCTTCCGGCAACGGGGCGGCGTCGGGTTGCTCGGGCGAGCGCCCGGCGCGCAGGTCGTCGGCGATGTCCCACAGCGTGCGCGGATCGAACATCAGCACGACGGCGATCATCAGCGTGAGCGCGGCGAACGCGAACAGCGCGGCGTCGGGCACGACGCGCGCGAGGCTCACCATCTTCACGATCGTGACGAGGATCCCGAGCATGAATACCTCGATCATCCCCCAGGGCCGCACGAGCTCGATCGCGCGCAGCACCAGGTTGAAGCCGGGCGGCACGACGCCGCGCCGTATCGGCAGCAGCAGGTACAGCAGCGCGGCCATCTCGACGAGCGGGAACAGCACGGTCGAACAGAACACCA
Source organism: Burkholderia crassaminum (assembly GCF_964265005.1). Lineage (NCBI taxonomy): Bacteria > Pseudomonadati > Pseudomonadota > Betaproteobacteria > Burkholderiales > Burkholderiaceae > Burkholderia > Burkholderia crassaminum. Next base: position 740,960 of record NZ_OZ183799.1, read on the forward strand.
TCACGCCGACGATCGCCATGTCCTGATGCCACAGCGAGTCGATCGCGCCGATCAGCGTCGTTTGCACGCGATTGCCGTTCACGTCCATTTCGAGAATCGGGAACACTTGCGCGATCGTGAACGTGATCAGCGCCGCGAGCGCGAGCGCGCAGATCCGCTCGATCTGCGCTGCGCTGTTGCGATAGAGCAGCGCATCGCAGCGCGGACAGCGCGCGGATTCACGTCCGCTCAGGCGCGGTTTGTGCAACAGTGCGTCGCACTCGTGACAGGCAATCAGGTCGTTTCGTTGCATGGAAAAGGCAGTTGTGCGACGGCTGGGGAGACGCGTCGACGGGGCCGGAACCCGCGCCAATCTTACCAAAAGGCCTTTTTCGGCGTGTCAACGATCGCTTATTCGGTGACTGGTCGGTAACATGACAGGAAACCGTCAGCCGGCTGGCGTGCCTGTCTTCAGAGTCCGCGCGCGTCAAAAGGTTGCGGTAGCATGGCGCCCTTGACAAGCGTCGGACGAACTTCCGGCGCGGCCGTTCGCTGAACTGAGGAATCCAAGATGGCATCGAAATCGCTGCCGGCCAAGCCGGTACGCTATACGCAGACGGCGATCGCGCTGCACTGGCTGATCGCGCTGCTGATCGTCTGTGCGTTCGCGATGGGCTGGGTGATGACCGACATCCCCGGCTTCACGCCGACCAAGCTGAAGTACTTCTCGTGGCACAAGTGGATGGGCGTGACGATATTCGCGCTGGTCGTCGTGCGCGTGCTGTGGCGTGCGACCCACGTGCCGCCGGCGCTGCCGGGCGGTACGCCGGCGTGGCAGCGTGCGGCGTCGCACGGCGTGCACATCCTGCTGTACGTGCTGATGATCGTGATTCCGGTGACGGGCTACCTGTACAGCTCGGCGTCGAACATCCCGGTCGTCTACCTGGGCATCGTGCCGCTCCCGCGCCTGATCGACCCCGATCCGGTGCTGAAAGAAACCTTCAAGACACTTCACGTGTCATTGAATTACATTCTGCTTGCGCTCGTCTCGCTGCACGTGGTCGCGGCGCTCAAGCACCAGTTGTTGGACCGCGACGGCCTGCTGTCGCGGATGCTTCCCTTTGCCAAATGAAGGATCCCATGAAAGTGTCTTTCTCCCGCTCCATGCTGACCGCCTTCGCCGCGGTGTCACTTGTCGCGTCGGGCGCGGCGCTCGCCGATGTCGATCTCGCGAAGAGCAAGGTGTCCGCCGTGTCGAAGCAGATGAATGTGCCGACCGAAGGCGCGTTCAAGAAGTTTTCCGCGCAGGTGAAGTTCGATCCGGCGAAAGCCGCGCAGGGCAGCGCGCAAATGACGATCGACGTCGCGAGCTATGACCTCGGCGACAAGATGTACAACGACCAGGTCGCCGGCAAGGACTGGTTCGACGCGAAGACTTACCCGCAGGCGACGTTCGTGTCGTCGGCGATCGCGCCGGCCGGCGGCAACAAGTACAACGTGACCGGCAAGCTGACGATCAAGGGCAAGGCCGAAACCGTCACGGTGCCCGTCACGGTCACGCAGAGCGGCGCGACGCAGACCTTCGACGGCGTGCTGCCGATCAAGCGTTCGACGTTCAGCGTCGGCACCGGCGAGTGGAAGGACACGTCGGTCGTCGCGGACGAAGTACAGATCAAGTTCCATCTCGTCGCCACGAAGTAAGCGGCGGACCATCGCATCACCCGAATGCCGCGCGAGGGCGCGGCGCCGTTCCAAGGAGAAAGAGTTGAAAAAGCATCTGATGATCGCCGCGGGCGCACTGGCTGCCACGCTGTCGTTCTCGGCATTCGCCGACAGCGCAACCTACCAGTTCGATCCGTCCCACACGTACCCGAGCTTCGAGGCCGACCACTTCGGCGGCCTGTCGGTCTGGCGCGGCAAGTTCGACAAGTCGAGCGGCACCGTGACGCTCGACCGCGCGGCAAAGACGGGTACGGTCGACGTGACGACCGACATCGCGTCGATCCACACCGGCAGCGCGAAGCTCGACGAGCACCTGCAGACGAACGAATTCTTCGACGTCGCGAAGTTCCCGCAAGCGAACTACAAGGGCACGATCAAGTTCGACGGCGACAAGCCGGTGTCGGTGGTCGGCAACCTGACGCTGCATGGCGTCACGAAGCCGGTGACGCTGAAGATCGACTCGTTCAAGTGCATGCCGCATCCGATGCTCAAGCGTGAAGTGTGCGGCGTCGACGCGGTCGGCGAATTCAGCCGCGACGATTTCGGCCTCGACTACGGCAAGCAGTACGGCTTCAAGATGAAGACGAAGCTGCTGATCACGGCCGAAGCCGTCAAGCAGCAGTAACGCCGCCGGCCGGGCCGGCCGCCGCGCCGGCCCGTCGCGCGCCAACCGCCGCGTTCCCGTTCCACGGGCGCGGCGGTTTTTTTTGCGCGCCTATAATCGCCCGAGCGCCGTGCGCGGCGCCGGGCAGGCCGACGGCGCGCGCGGCCGCCTCGAACAGAACGTACAACGACAAGGAGATCGCCGATGCATGCCGTCACGCAGTCCCGTTCCATTGCCTCGTCGCCGCGCGTGTGGCGCGCGGTGGTCGCCGCGTCGATCGGCAATGCGCTCGAGTGGTTCGATCTCGTCGTCTACGGCTTCTTCGCGGTGACGATCTCGAAGCTGTTCTTCCCGGCCGGCAACGACACCGTGTCGCTGCTGCTCACGCTCGGCACGTTCGGCGTGTCGTTTTTCATGCGCCCGCTCGGCGCGATCGTGCTCGGCGCGTATGCCGACCGCGTGGGGCGAAAGGCCGCGCTCACGCTGTCGATCCTGCTGATGATGGCCGGCACGCTGATCATCGCGGTGCTGCCGACCTACGGGACGATCGGCGTCGCGGCGCCGGTGATCCTGGTCGCCGCGCGGCTGATGCAGGGTTTCTCGGCCGGCGGCGAGTTCGGCAGCGCGACTGCGTTCCTCGCCGAACACGTGCCGGGCCGGCGCGGCTTCTTCGCGAGCTGGCAGGTCGCGAGCCAGGGGCTCACGACGCTGCTCGCCGCCGGCTTTGGCACCGTGCTGAACGCGCAGCTCTCGGCCGCGCAGATGGCGTCGTGGGGCTGGCGCGTGCCGTTCTTCTTCGGCCTGCTGCTCGGGCCGGTCGCGTACTACATCCGCACGAAGGTCGACGAGACGCCCGAATTCCTCGCGGCGGAAGGCACCGCGAACCCGCTGCGCGACACGTTCACGTCGCACAAGGCGCGTCTCGTCGCCGCGATGGGCGTGGTCGTGCTCGGCACTGTCGCCACCTATCTCGTGCTGTTCATGCCGACCTACGGCGTGAAGCAGCTCGGCCTCGCGCCGTCGGCCGCGTTCGCGGCGATCCTCGTCGTCGGCGTGATCCAGATGGTGTTCTCACCGCTCGTCGGCCACTGGTCGGACACTTACGGCCGCGTGCGCGTGATGATCGCGCCGGCCGTCGGCTTCCTCGTGCTGATCTATCCGGCATTCGCGTACCTGGTCGCCCATCCGGGCTTCGGCACGCTGATCGCCCTGCAGGTGCTGCTCGCGTTCCTGATGACGGGTTACTTCGCGGCGCTGCCAGGCTTGTTGTCCGAGGTGTTTCCGGTGCAGACGCGCACGACCGGGATGTCGCTCGCGTATAACGTCGCGGTGACGATCTTCGGCGGCTTCGGGCCGTTCATCATCGCGTGGCTGATCACGGCGACCGGGATGAAGACGGCGCCGAGCTTCTACCTGATGTTCGCGGCCGTGTTGAGCCTCGCGGCGCTGTTCGTGCTGCGCCGGCGGTTCGGTTTCCGGTAAGAGGACCGGCGGCGCGCGTCAGCTGCCGGCGCGCTCGCACACGGGCTGCGCGGGCATCAGCCGTGTCGGCGCGTCGACGGTGCGCACCGTCCGCCCCGCGAGCGCGGCAAGCGCCTGCTCGAGCTGCCAGTCGGTTGCCGTACCGAACTCGCGCTGCGGCAGCGCCGCGCTCTTCGCCGTATCGATCTTCGCAAGCGCGCGCTGCTCGCGCAGCTTCTGCCGCTCCTTGCGCACCTTCGCGAACGGATCGGGCGCCAGCCGGTCCGCATACGGCGCGCGGGCGAGATCGGCTTCCCGGTACCACAGCAGCACGCCATCGACGTCCGAGTCGCGGCGCGGCGGCACGAGCCAGTCCGGCACGACGCCGTAGCCGTCCATCGGGCAACCGTTCGGCCGCAGGTTGCGCGCGAACGTGAAATTCAGGCGCGTGCCGTCGATCAGGTCGACGCCCGTCTGCGCGAGCCCCTTTCCGTAGGTCGGCATGCCGAGCAGCTTCGCGCGGCCGAGATCCTTCAGCGCGGCCGCGGTCGCTTCGGCGGCCGACGCGCTTTGTCCGTCGACGAGCACGACGAGCGGCACGGTGCGCCACCAGTCGTCGGCCTGCAGCGGCGCGAGCGGATCCTGCCCGTGCATGACGGGCAGTTCATAGTCGGGCCAGTTGGTCGTATAGCGACGGCGATGTGTGTCGCCGCGCTCGACCGTCACCATCGCGGTGCGATCGCGGCCGGCGAACAGCGCGGTGATGCCGATCGCTGCGTTGAGCGCACCGCCGCCGTTGATGCGCAGGTCGAGAATCAGGCCGTTCACTGGCGGCCCCGCGCGGCGGGCGGCCTGCACCGCGTCGATGTAGTCGCCGACCGCCGGTTCCGGAAAGCTCGACAGCCGCGTGTACAGGATGTCGCCGCCGAGCCGCTTCGCGGTCGCCGGATGCGGCTTGATGATCGCCCGCACGGGCGCGAAGCTCAGCATCGCGTGTGACGGGCCGCGCTGTACCGTGAGTTTCAGCGGCACACCCGCGTCGCCCTTGGCGAGTCGGGTCAGATCGCCGGCGTCGATGCCGACGACGCTCGTATCGTTCATCGAGACGACGAGATCGTCGGGGCGCAAGCCGGCCTTTTCCGCGGGCGCGTCGGGAATTACGTCGACGATGTGCAGCCCGTCGGGCCGCGTCTCGAAGACGATGCCGATGCCGGGCGTGCCGTCGCGCGCGCGCCGTTCGTCTTCTCGCCGCTCCTGCTCCTCTTTCGTATCGAAGAACCGCGCGTACGGCAGCGTCTTGATTCCCGCGTGGGTCGTTGCGTCGAGCAGCGCGCCGATGTCGACGTCGGTCAGGTGCTGCCGCTTCAGGACTTCCACCGCCGCCTTGAGCTCGCAGATCTGCGGCTCCCAGTCGGGCGGGCAGGGCGAAGGCGGCCGGGCGGTGGCGGGCGAGGCGGACGAGGCGGACGAGGCGGACGAGGCGGATGAGGCGGATGAGGCGGATGAGGCGGCGGGTGCGGAAGCGGGCGGGGCGGATGCCGGCTGTTGCGCACCGACGGGTGACGCGCATGGCAGGAGCGCGGCCGTGACGGCTGCGCAAACGGCAAGGCGAACAACGACACGCGTGGGAGGCATCATCGGGACCGCACGTTGGAACGGAGGGCGAAGGTGCTGTCCCGCCGACGCGCGGCCGGCGTGCGGCGCGGCGGGACGGTCACGATTGTAGCCGACGCGCGTGACGGGGCAGGGCGAGCGAGCTGCGCGATGCGCGCCGGCGGCGCGGGCAAAAAAAAGCCGGCCCAACCGGGCCGGCTTTTCGTCTGTGCCGAAGCAGCGTAGCGCTTAAACCTGCGCGCCAGCGTTGGGATCGTCCGGATCGTGCGCGGACTTCTTTTCCTTGATCAGGTCTTCGCGCTTGATGCCGAGCCACATCGCGAGCGAACCCGCGACGAACACCGACGAGTAGATGCCGAACATGATGCCGACCGTCAGCGCGAGTGCGAAGTAGTGCAGCGTCGGGCCGCCGAAGAAGAACATCGACAGCACCATCATTTCGGTCGACGTGTGCGTGATGATCGTACGCGACATCGTGGTCGTGATCGCGTGGTTGATCACTTCCTGCACGCTCATCTTGCGTTCGCGGCGGAACGTTTCGCGGATCCGGTCGAAGATGACGACCGACTCGTTGACCGAGTAGCCGAGCACCGCGAGGATCGCCGCGAGCACCGCCAGCGAGAACTCCCACTGGAAGAACGCGAAGAAGCCGAGAATGATCACGACGTCGTGCAGGTTGGCGATGATGCCCGCCACTGCGTACTTCCACTCGAAGCGGAACGACAGGTAGATCACGATGCCGATCACGACGCACGCGAGCGCGAGCAGGCCGTCGGTCGCGAGCTCGCGGCCGACCTGCGGGCCGACGAACTCGACGCGTTGCAGCGTGACATCCGGGCTCTGTGCCTTCAGCGCGCCCATCACCTGGTCGCTCTGCTGCGCGGACGTGAGGCCTTCCTTCAGCTGTAGGCGGATCAGCACGTTGCGCGACGTGCCGAAGTTCTGCACCTGCGCGTCGGCGTAACCGAGCTTGCCGAGCGTCGCGCGCACGGGTTCGAGTTCGGCGGCCTGCTGGTACTGCACCTCGATCACCGTACCACCGGTGAATTCGACGGACAGGTGCAGCCCGCGGTGGAACAGGAAGAACACGGCGGCGAGGAACGTGACCAGCGAGATCACGTTGAACACCAGCGCGTGCCGCATGAACGGAATGTCTTTACGGATGCGGAAAAATTCCATGGTCTTCTCCGGGGCCTTATTGGGTCGAGCCCGGTTTCTTCGGCGACACGCCTTGCTGCGCGCGGTTGCGCAGCTGCGGCTTGCCGGTGCGCGGCGCGTTGCCCTTCGCGGGCGCGGCGAGCTTCGCGGCACGCGCGGTGTCGGTGGAATCGTCCGCATCGGTGAACGATGCGGCGGCAGCGGCGCCTTCCGGCTTCCACACCTGGCCGATCGCGAGCGACTTCAGCTTCTTGCGGCCGCCGTACCAGAGGTTGACGATCCCGCGCGAGAAGAACACCGCGGAGAACATCGACGTCAGGATACCGAGGCAGTGCACGATCGCGAACGCGCGAACCGGGCCCGAGCCGAACGCGAGCAGCGCGAGGCCGGCGATCAGCGTCGTGACGTTCGAGTCGAGAATCGTCGCCCATGCATGCGCGTAGCCGGCCTGGATCGCGGTCTGCGGCGGCTGGCCGGCGCGCAGTTCTTCACGCACGCGCTCGTTGATCAGCACGTTCGAGTCGATCGCCATACCGAGCGCGAGCGCGATAGCGGCGATACCGGGCAGCGTCAGCGTGGCCTGCATCAGCGACAGCACGGCGACGAGCAGCAGCAGGTTCACCGACAGGCCGATCACCGACACCACGCCGAACAGCATGTAGTACGCGATCATGAACACGGCGATCGCGCAGAAGCCCCAGATCACCGAGTGGACGCCCATCTTGATGTTGTCGGCGCCGAGGCTCGGGCCGATCGTGCGTTCCTCGATGATGTCCATCGGCGCGGCGAGCGAACCGGCGCGCAGCAGCAGCGCGAGGTCGGCTGCGGCCTGCGGCGTCGGCTGGCCCGTGATCTGGAAGCGGTCGCCGAGTTCCGACTGGATCGTCGCGACCGTCAGCACTTCGCCCTTGCCCTTCTCGAACAGCACCATCGCCATCGGCTTGCCGATGTTCTCGCGCGACACCGCACGCACCGAGCGGCCACCCGCCGAATCGAGGCGGATGTTGACCGACGGACGCTGGTGTTCGTCGAAGCCGGCCGATGCATCGATGATGCGGTCGCCGGTGAAGATCACGTCCTTCTTCAGCAGCACGGGCGCCTGGATGCCCTGCGTGAACAGCTCCTCGCCCGGCGGAACGGGGTCGTTCGGGTTCGGGTGCGTGTTGATCGGATCGGCGAGGCGCGCCTCGAGCGTCGCGGTGCGGCCGATGATGTCCTTCGCCTTCGCGGTGTCCTGCACGCCCGGCAGCTCGACAACGATGCGGTCGCTACCTTGCTGCTGGAGGATCGGCTCGGACACGCCGAGTTCGTTCACGCGGTTGTGGAGCGTCGTCAGGTTCTGCTTGAGCGCGGCGTCCTCGACGGACTTCTGCACGGCCGGCGTAAACGTGCCGACGACCTGGGTGCCGCCGCCGCCGGGCTGGGTCGCCCATTGCAGTTCGGTGATCGACAGCGCGAGCACCTTGCGGGCGTCTTCCGCCGTCTGCGCATCGCTGAAATTGACGACCACGGACTGGTCGACGCGGCTCACGCCGCCGTCGCGGATGTTCTTGTCGCGCAGCAGCGTGCGCGCGTCGGACGCGTCGGAATCGAGCTTCTTCGTGAGCGCGCCCGTCATGTCGACCTGGAGCAGGAAGTGGACGCCGCCACGCAGATCGAGGCCGAGATACATCGGCAGCGCGTGCAGCGAGGTCAGCCAGCGCGGCGACGCGCTCTGCAGGTTCAGCGCGACGACGTACTGCGGATCGTTCGGGTCGGCATTCAGCGACTTCTGCAGCAGGTCCTTGACGCGCAGCTGCGTATCGGTGTCCTTCAGGCGCACGCGGATGTTCGCGTTGGTCGCCGTGTTCTCGAAGGTGACGTCGTCCGGCGTGATCTGCGCGGACGCGAGCGCCGATTCGACCTGGGTCAGCGTGGTCGAGTCGAGCTTGACCGTGGCCTTGCCGCTCGACACCTGCACCGCCGGCGCTTCGCCGAAGAAGTTGGGCAATGTGTACAGAAGGCCGATGGCGAGCGCCACGACCATCACGACATATTTCCAGAGTGGATAACGATTCATGAGGGAGCCGAACGGGTGGTTGGCGTGAAAGCGTCGCGTCCGGCGCCGCGGCGGCCCGCTCTCTCAGGCGGGCACGGCGCGGGGAGCCGGACGCTCGGTGAAGGGCTTACAGCGACTTGATCGTGCCCTTCGGCAGAATGGTCGTGACCGCAGCCTTCTGCACGGTGATTTCGGTGCCTTCGGCGATCTCGACGCCGATGTAGCCTTCGGTGACCTTCGTCACCTTGCCGACGAGGCCGCCGCTCGTGACGACTTCGTCGCCCTTGGCCATGGCCGAGAGCATGTTGCGGTGCTCCTTCTGACGCTTCATCTGCGGACGGATCATGATGAAGTAGAGCACGGCGAACATCAGAATGAGCGGCAGGAAGCTCATCAGGCTCGATTCGGCGCCACCGGCACCTTGCGCGAAGGCATTGGAAATGAACGGCACGTTGGTCTCTCCGTAGGGGAAGATCGAAAAATAAGCCGGTTATTCTACCACCGGCCCCATGTGCAAACGGCTTGGCAAATGCGCTTTCGGATCAAGCTGTTAAAGCGCGAACCGGTACCGTTGCGACTCGTTTGGAAAGGCAATTGTAATATTTGGCGGTCGGATTCGACAGTTGGGACGCATTATTTAGTACACGTCCCATGTGACGGGCCGCGGCGCGGGCGGCCGGCCCGTCAGTCGACGCCTCTCGCGCGATCCTCCGCGAAGCGCTGGCGGAACGCGTCGAACGTGTGCGTCTCGATCGCCTCGCGGATCTCGCTCATCAGTTGCAGGTAGTAGTGCAGGTTGTGGATCGTGTTGAGCTGCGCGCCGAGAATTTCGCCGACGCGGTGCAGGTGATGCAGGTAGCCGCGCGAGAAGTTCTGGCACGTGTAGCACGTGCAGCTCGCGTCGAGCGGTTTCAGCGAGTTCTTGTGCGTCGCGTTGCGGATCTTCACGTCGCCGAAGCGCGTGAACAGCCAGCCGTTGCGCGCATTGCGGGTCGGCATCACGCAGTCGAACATGTCGACGCCGTTCGCGACGCCCTCGACCAGGTCCTCCGGCGTGCCGACGCCCATCAGGTAGTGCGGCTTGTTGGCCGGCAGCTTCGGGCCCACGTGGCGCAGCACGCGCATCATGTCTTCCTTCGGCTCGCCGACCGACAGCCCGCCGATCGCGAGGCCGTGGAAGCCGAGTTCCGCGAGGCCGGCGAGCGATTCGTCGCGCAGGTCCTCGAACATCCCGCCCTGGACGATCCCGAACAGCGCGTTCGGGTTGCCGAGCCGGTTGAACTCGTCGAGCGAGCGCTTCGCCCAGCGCAGCGACATGCGCATCGAGTCGGCCGCTTCCTTGTGCGTGGTCGGCACGCCGTCGGTTGCGTACGGCGTGCATTCGTCGAACTGCATCACGACGTCGGAGTTCAGCACCTTCTGGATCTGCATCGACACTTCCGGCGACAGGAACAGCTTGTCGCCGTTGATCGGCGACGCGAACGTGACGCCGTCCTCGGTGATCTTGCGCAGGTCGCCGAGCGAGAACACCTGGAAGCCGCCCGAGTCGGTCAGGATCGGCTTGTTCCAGCCCATGAAGGCGTGCAGCCCGCCGTGCGCGTCGATCGTGTCGAGGCCCGGGCGCAGCCACAGGTGGAACGTGTTGCCGAGGATGATCTGGGCCTTGATCTCGTGCAGCTCGCGCGGCTGGATCGCCTTCACGGTGCCGTACGTGCCGACCGGCATGAAGATCGGCGTTTCGACCACGCCGTGGTTGAGCTTCACGCGGCCGCGGCGCGCATGGCCGTCGGTCGTCAGCAGTTCGAATTCGAGCCCGTTGGCCGGGCGGTCCTGCACGGGGGCGTGCGTATCGTGCGTATCGTGGGATGAACCTTCGGTCATCGCGTTATTCTCCTCGCTACCGGAAAACAGTCCGGCGCATGTTGGAAACGCCGCCGGCAGTCCGGCGACGGGGAAAAAGGGGACGCGCCATCGTAGCGCGCGACGGACGAACGGCGGCCCCGTTGCATGCGGGCCGTCGCGCCTGCCGCGCTTACGCGGGCGGCGTCTCCGGCGTGTCGCGCCGCGTGAGCAGCATCGCGTCGCCGTAGCTGAAGAAGCGGTAGCGTTGCTCGATCGCGTGCCGGTACGCGGCGCGGATCGTCTCGACGCCCGCGAATGCGGACACGAGCATCAGCAGCGTGGACTTCGGCAGGTGGAAGTTCGTGACGAGCCGGTCGACCACGCGGAAACGATAGCCGGGCGTGATGAAGATGTCGGTCTCGGCCTGCGTGGCCGCGAGCGGGCGGCCCGCTTCGTCGGCCGCGCGCGCGGCGGCTTCGAGCGCGCGCATCGACGTCGTGCCGACCGCGATCACGTTGCCGCCGCGCGCGCGGGTCGCGGCGATCTTGTCGACGAGCGACTGCGGCAGGTCGTACCACTCGCTGTGCATCTTGTGCTCGGCGATGTTGTCGACGCGCACCGGCTGGAACGTGCCGGCGCCGACGTGCAGCGTCAGCGTCGCGCGTTCGACACCCATCGCGTCGAGCCGGTCGAGCATCGGCTGGTCGAAGTGCAGCCCGGCCGTGGGCGCGGCGACCGCACCCGGATTGCTCGCGTAGACGGTCTGGTAGCGCGTCTCGTCGGTCGAATCGGGATCGTGCTCGATATAGGGCGGCAGCGGCAGGCGGCCGAACTGCTCGATCAGCTCGAGGCACGGCGCGGGGAAGTTCAGCGTGAAGAACGGTTCGACGCGCTCGCCGACGGTCACGTCGAACGCATCGGCGAGACGCAGCTTCGTGCCGGCACCGGGCGACTTGCTCGCGCGGATCTGCGCGAGCGCCGTGTGCGTGCCGGTCACGCGCTCGATCAGCACCTCGATCTTGCCGCCGCTGGCCTTCTGGCCGAAGAAACGCGCCTTCAGCACCTTGGTATCGTTGAAGACGAGCAGGTCGCCGGCCGCGATGCACGACGGCAGCTCGGCGAAATGGCGGTCGACGAGGCGCGCGGGCGCGACGGTGCCGTCGACCTCGAGCAGGCGGCTCGCGGTGCGATCGGGCAGCGCGGTTTGTGCAATCAGCTCGGGCGGCAGATTGAAATCGAAATCGGAAAGCGTGAACATGCGGGCTGGTTCGAAGCGGCCGGCGGGCGTCGCCGGCAGGGCGGAAACGCGTAAATGGGGCGCGCGAGCCGCTATGATGACGGGATGCGCGGCCTGGCCGGCGTCGTTCGTTCGGACGACGTGAAAGCCGCTATTGTACTTGCCTTGCGAAGCACCCAGACGATCCGATGCCTGTGTCACCACGCCGTTCCCCCGCCGCCGTTGCCGATTCCGCCGATCCGTTCGACGCGGAGGATGCCGCGCCGCCCGTGCAAGATGCGGCGCCGCGCGCCGTGCCGCGCCGTGCCGGCCCGAAGCGCGGCGCCGACGGCCGGCTCGCGCAGCCGGCGGCCGCCGCGCCCGATGCCGATGCCGATGCCGATGGCGCCGCGGTGAGCGATGAAGCGGGCGCGGCCGGTGCAGCCAGCGCGAAGCGCAAGAAGAAGCCTGCCGCCGACAAGCCGGTGAAGACCGTCGACAAGCTCGCGAAACTCGGCCTCACGCGCTCGATCGATCTCGTGCTGCATTTGCCGATGCGCTACGAGGACGAAACCACGCTCACGCCGATCGGCGAGCTGCTGCCGGGCGGCATCGCGCAGGCCGAAGGCGTCGTGTTCGACAACGAGGTCGCATTCCGGCCGCGCCGCCAGCTGGTCGTGAAGATCCAGGACGACGACGGCGAGCATCTCGTGCTGCGCTTCCTGAATTTCTACGGGTCGCAGGTCAAGCAGATGGCCGTCGGCCAGCGGCTGCGCGTGCGCGGCGACGTGCGCGGCGGCTTCTTCGGGATGGAGATGGTGCATCCGGCGGTGCGCGTCGTCGAAGCGGATGCGCCGCTGCCGCAGGTGCTCACGCCCGTCTATCCGAGCACGGCCGGCGTGTCGCAGGCGTACTTGCGCAAGGCGATCGAGAACGCGGTGGAGCGCACGCCGCTGCCCGAGCTGCTGCCGCCCGAGATCCAGCGTGATTACCTGAAGCCGCTCGACGTGCCGACGCTCGAGCAGGCCGTGCGCATCCTGCACCACCCGCGCGTCGATTCCGACGAAGCCGCGCTGATGGACGGCTCGCATCCGGCGTGGACGCGCATCAAGTTCGAAGAGCTGCTCGCGCAGCAGCTGTCGCTCAAGCGCGCGCACGAGGAGCGCCGCACGCGCGCGGCGCCCGCGATGCCGCGCCGCACCGCGAGCGATGCCGATGCGCTGACGACCCGGCTCTATGCCGCGCTGCCGTTCACGCTGACGGGCGCGCAGGCGCGCGTCGTCGACGAGATCGCGCACGACCTCACGCTCGCGCACCCGATGCAGCGCCTGCTGCAGGGCGACGTCGGCAGCGGCAAGACGGTCGTCGCGGCGCTGGCCGCCACGCAGGCGATCGACGCCGGCTACCAGGCCGCGCTGATGGCGCCGACCGAAATCCTCGCGGAACAGCACGCGCGCAAGCTGCGCGCATGGCTCGAGCCGCTCGGCGTCACGGTGGCGTGGCTCGCGGGCAGCCTGAAGGCGAAGGAGAAGCGCGCGGCGATCGAGGCGGCCGCGCTCGGCACCGCGCAGCTCGTGATTGGCACGCACGCGATCATCCAGGACACGGTCGAATTCGCGCGGCTCGGCCTCGTGATCGTCGACGAGCAGCACCGTTTCGGCGTCGAGCAGCGTCTCGCGCTGCGCGCGAAGGCTGCGAACGCGGCCAACGGCGCGCGCGACTTCCAGCCGCACCAGTTGATGATGTCGGCCACGCCGATTCCGCGCACGCTCGCGATGACGTATTACGCGGATCTCGAGGTCTCGACGATCGACGAGCTGCCGCCGGGCCGCACGCCCGTGCTGACGCGCCTCGTCGGCGATGCTCGGCGCGAGGAGGTGATCGCCCGCGTGCGCGAGGCCGCGCTGACCGGGCGTCAGGTGTATTGGGTATGCCCGCTGATCGAGGAGAGCGAGACGCTGCAACTGCAGACGGCCGTCGAGACCTACGAGACGCTGGCCACCGCGCTGCCCGAGCTGAAAGTCGGGCTCGTGCACGGCCGGCTGTCGCCGGCCGACAAGGCCGCCGTGATGGAGGCGTTCACGCGCAACGACGTGCAGCTGCTCGTCGCGACGACCGTGATCGAAGTCGGCGTCGACGTGCCGAACGCGTCGCTGATGGTGATCGAGCACGCGGAGCGTTTCGGCCTCGCGCAGCTGCACCAGCTGCGCGGCCGCGTCGGGCGCGGCACCGCCGCGTCGGTGTGCGTGCTGCTGTACACGGGGCCGCTGTCGCTGACTGGCCGCGAGCGGCTGAAGACGATGCGCGAGACGACCGACGGCTTCGAGATCGCGCGGCGCGACCTCGAGATCCGCGGCCCCGGCGAATTCCTCGGCGCACGCCAGTCGGGCGCGGCTATGCTGCGCTTTGCGAACCTCGAGACCGACGGCTGGCTGATCGACCCGGCCCGCGACGCCGCGACGCGGCTGATTGCCGCGTATCCCGAGATCGTTACGCAGCATCTCGCGCGCTGGCTCGGTGCGCGAGAGCAGTATCTGAAGGCCTGATCCGCGGGTTGGGGCCGGATTTAAAACCGCCGTTCGACGCATTCCGATGCAGAGAAACTTGGCGAACCGGTGCCACAGGGTGTATAAATTAAACCTATCGCCTGTATATCTCTGATTGACCCACAATGACGCTGACTGAATTGAAATACATCGTCGCGGTCGCGCGCGAACGGCATTTCGGCCGCGCGGCCGAAGCATGCTTCGTGAGCCAGCCGACGCTGTCGGTGGCGATCAAGAAGCTCGAAGACGAGCTCAACGTGCAGATTTTCGAGCGCGGCGCGAGCGAAGTGAGCGTAACGCCGATCGGTGACCAGATCGTCACGCAGGCACAGCGCGTGCTCGAGCAGACCTTCGCGATCAAGGAGATCGCGAAGCAGGGCAAGGATCCGCTGGTCGGTCCGTTCCGCCTTGGCGTGATCTACACGATCGGGCCGTACCTGCTGCCGACGCTCGTCAAGCAGATGATCCAGCGTGTCCCGCAGATGCCGCTGATGCTGCAGGAAAACTACACGCTCAAGCTGCTCGAACTGCTGAAGCAGGGTGAGATCGACGCCGCGATCATGGCGCTGCCGTTTCCGGAAACCGGCCTGATGGTGCGCCCGCTGTACGACGAACCGTTCGTCGTCGCGCTGCCGGCCGGCCATCCGTGGGAGAAGCGCGACGAGATCGACGCCGAGGACCTGAAGCAGGAAACCATGCTGCTGCTCGGCAACGGCCACTGCTTCCGCGATCACGTGCTCGGCGTGTGCCCGGAGCTGATGCGCTTCTCGCAGACGGCCGACGGCATCCAGAAGACCTTCGAGGGCTCGTCGCTCGAGACGATCCGCCACATGGTCGCGAGCGGTGTCGGCATCACGGTGCTGCCGCGGATGTCGGTCGCCGAAGTCGGCCCGCGCGCGAACGGCCCCGATGCCGAGCTGCTGTCGTACGTGCCGTTCAACGAGCCGGTGCCCGACCGCCGCGTGGTGCTCGTGTGGCGCAAGAGCTTCACGCGGATGCCCGCGATCGACGCGATCAGCGACGCGATTTCCGCGTGCGTGCTGCCGGGCGTCGCGAAGCTCGACATGCCGGCGACGATGAACTGAGCACGCTGGCGCATGCGCGTGTGGCAGCACGATGAACGGGGTCTTGCGACCCCGTTTATTTTTCTCTATCGCATAGATGAAATTAATCAAATTCAATTAATCAATAGACGTATATAGAATCCTCTACATGGGTCGGCGTCATGCCGACGACTGATCCGCACGTTGAGTGCAAGCGCCAAGGGAGGATGTCATGATGCGATCGGTATTGCAGCACGCGCAGCGGAACATCCCGTCGCGCGACGCGGTCGTACATCGCGCCAGGGCGGCGGTTCGCAGCCTGCGTCCGATTGCGTTCGCGTACCTGGCGGATCGTGTGTATGGTGGCTGAACGCCACCGCGCGCCGGTTCAGTGTTCCCCCGATTCACCCGCCGTCAAGCCATGAGGGAGCATCGCATGTCCGAAAGCTGGAATACCGCCCGCAGCGCCGGCACGACGCCTGCCGGCAGCCGGTTCCCCGAGCGTCCCGCCTGCGGCGCACCGCAGCGGGAGCGCGCGTTACAGGCCACGCACGACATCCCGTAGTACGACAGGAGGACCAACCTGTTCCGTTTCCCATCCCCGCAATGACACTCCACCCGCCGCGCCCGGCATGCCGCCGGAGCGAACCGGTGGAGTCATACGAGCAAGCCAAGGAGAAATCGCATGTCGAACGAAACGAAGTGCCCGTTCAACCATACCGCTGGTGGCGGCACGACGAACAAGGACTGGTGGCCGAATCAGCTGAACCTGAACATCCTCCACCGGCATTCGGCGCTGTCCGATCCGATGGACAAGGATTTCGACTACGCGGAAGCGTTCGGGAAGCTGGACCTCGCGGCGGTGAAGAAGGACCTGCACGCGCTGATGACGACGTCGCAGGACTGGTGGCCGGCCGACTTCGGCCATTACGGCGGCCTGTTCATTCGCATGGCCTGGCACAGCGCCGGCACGTACCGCACGGCCGACGGCCGCGGCGGCGCGGGCGGCGGGCAGCAGCGCTTCGCGCCGCTCAACAGCTGGCCTGACAACGTGAGCCTCGACAAGGCACGCCGGCTGCTGTGGCCGATCAAGCAGAAGTACGGCCGCAACATCTCGTGGGCCGACCTGCTGATCCTGACCGGCAACGTCGCGCTCGAATCGATGGGCTTCAAGACCTTCGGTTATGCCGGCGGCCGCGTCGATACGTGGGAACCGGACGACGTCTACTGGGGTTCGGAAAAGATCTGGCTGGAACTGAGCGGCGGCCCGAACAGCCGCTACTCGGGCAAGCGCGACCTCGAAAGCCCGCTCGCCGCCGTGCAGATGGGCCTCATCTACGTGAACCCGGAAGGCCCGGACGGCAACCCCGACCCGGTCGCCGCCGCGCACGACATCCGCGAGACGTTCGCGCGGATGGCGATGAACGACGAAGAAACGGTCGCGCTGATCGCGGGCGGCCACACGTTCGGCAAGACGCACGGCGCCGGTCCGGCCTCGAACGTCGGCGCCGAGCCGGAAGCCGCGGGCCTCGAAGAGCAGGGTCTCGGCTGGAAGAGCACGTTCGGCACGGGCAAGGGCAAGGATGCGATCACGAGCGGCCTCGAAGTCACGTGGACGTCGACGCCGACGCAGTGGAGCAACGACTTCTTCAAGCACCTGTTCAGCTACGAGTGGGAGCTCACGAAGAGCCCGGCCGGCGCGCACCAGTGGGTCGCGAAGGATGCCGGCGACGTGATCCCGGATGCGTTCGACGCGTCGAAGAAGCATCGCCCGACGATGCTGACGACGGACCTGTCGCTGCGCTTCGATCCGGCCTACGAGAAGATTTCGCGCCGCTTCTACGAGAACCCGGCCGAGTTCGCAGACGCGTTCGCGCGTGCATGGTTCAAGCTCACGCACCGCGACATGGGCCCGCGTGCCCGCTATCTGGGCCCGGAAGTGCCGGCCGAGCATCTGCTGTGGCAGGACCCGATCCCGGCCGTCGACCACAAGCTGATCGACGATGCCGACATCACCTCGCTGAAGGCGAAGGTGCTCGCATCGGGCCTGTCGGTGTCGCAGCTCGTGTCGACCGCATGGGCGTCGGCTGCAACGTTCCGCGGCTCGGACAAGCGCGGTGGCGCGAACGGTGCGCGTATCCGCCTGGCCCCGCAGAAGGACTGGGAAGTGAACCGTCCGGCTGAACTCGCGAAGGTGCTCGCGACGCTCGAAGGCGTGCAGAAGGCGTTCAACGACGCGCAGACGGGCGGCAAGAAGGTGTCGCTCGCCGACCTGATCGTGCTGGCCGGTGCGGCCGGCGTCGAGCAGGCTGCGAAGAACGCGGGCGTCGCGGTGACGGTGCCGTTTGCACCAGGCCGCGCGGATGCGACGCAGGAAGAGACTGATATCGAAGCGATGGCCGTGCTCGAACCGGTCGCGGATGGCTTCCGCAACTTCCTGAAGCACGCGTACAAGACGCCGGCCGAGGCGCTGCTGGTCGACAAGGCGCAACTGCTGACGCTGAGCGCGCCCGAGATGACGGTGCTGGTCGGTGGCCTGCGCGTGCTCGGTGCGAATGCGGGCGACGCGAAGCACGGCGTGTTCACCGATCGTCCGGAAGCGCTGACGAACGACTTCTTCGTGAACCTGCTCGACATGGGCACGGAATGGAAGCCGGTGTCGGCCGCGAACGACGTGTTCGAAGGACGCGATCGTGCGACGGGCAAGGTCAAGTGGACGGGCACGCGTGTCGACCTGATCTTCGGCTCGCATGCGCAACTGCGTGCGCTGGCCGAGGTGTACGGCAGCGGGGACGCGAAGGAGAAGTTCGCACGCGACTTCGTCGCGGCCTGGAACAAGGTGATGAACCTCGACCGCTTCGACCTCGCGTGAGCATCGCCGTGCAGTAGTGCGGCGACGCAGTAACGGGAAACGGCCGGTCGTCCGACCGGCCGTTTTTTTCAGATTCTGAGTTTTGTTGAAGGAGTGGTGATCATGACGCAAATGATGCAGAACATGCGCGCTGCACTGGCGCCGAAGGTGCGGGCGCCGGCCGAGATCGCGCGATACGTCGTCGGATCCGCGATCGTCATCGGCGGTGCGGCCGAACTGGTGTCGCAGGCGCTGCACGCGATCGCGGCCGCCTGAGCGCGGCGTTTCACGCGCCACGTTGCAGTGGCGAGCCATGCATGCGGGTGGTGCAGTGTCGGTAGTACGGTATCAATAGGCAGGTAATCCGATTCGCTTTCGTTGCTCTGATTCGTTGAATAAGGAGTCCGGAACATGGTCAGGAAGAATCACGCTGCCCGGATCAACATCGGCATCAGCGACAAGGACCGCAAGAAGATCGCTGAAGGCCTGTCGCACCTGCTCGCCGACACGTTCACGCTGTACCTGAAGACCCACAATTTCCACTGGAACGTCACGGGCCCGATGTTCAACATCGCTGCACCTGATGTTCGAGGCGCAGTACAACGAATTGTGGCTCGCGGTCGATTCGGTTGCCGAACGCATTCGTACGCTCGGCGTCGTCGCGCCGGGTACCTTCGGCGATTTCGCGAAACTGTCGTCGGTGCCGGAAGCGAATGGCGTGCCGGCGGCCGAAGACATGATCCACCAGCTCGTCGAAGGGCACGAGGCCGTCGTGCGTACCGCACGCGCGATCTTTCCGCTTGCCGATGCGGCGAGCGACGAGCCGACCGCTGATCTGCTGACGCAGCGCCTGCAAATTCATGAAAAAACCGCGTGGATGTTGCGGTCGCTGCTCGCGTAGGCATGCAACGCGCGACTGGCTGGCGGAAGCCCGCGCACACCGCTCCGGCCCTGATTGATCCGCACGCATCGGGCCGTGACGAGGCCGGTGCGCTGGCTCTGTCCCTTGATTGATGTGTGGTGCGGCTCGGCCAGGTGTGGCGGGCGCTGGCGGCACGCTGGCGTCAGGCAGCCGCCGGCCATGGGCCGCCCCGACATGACGCGAAGCACCGCTCGGCTCTAAAATGCCGGGGTTATCTTCCCGGTGCTTCGCCATGCTTGCCCGCTTTCCCCTGTATCTGCGGCTCGTCCGGATGGACAAGCCGATCGGCAGCCTGCTGCTGCTGTGGCCGACGCTCAACGCGCTGTGGATCGCGTCCGACGGCCATCCGCGCTGGCCGCTGCTCGTGATCTTCTCGCTCGGCACGCTGCTGATGCGCTCGGCCGGCTGCGCGATGAACGACTACGCCGACCGCGATTTCGACCGCCACGTGAAGCGCACGGCCGACCGGCCGCTGACGTCGGGCAAGATCCGTGCGTGGGAGGCCGTTGCGATCGCGGTCGGGCTCGCATTCATCTCGTTCCTGCTGATCCTGCCGCTCAACACGCTGACGAAGGAGCTGTCCGTCGTCGCGCTGTTCGTCGCGGGCTCGTATCCGTTCATGAAGCGGTTCTTCGCGATTCCGCAGGCGTATCTCGGCATCGCGTTCGGCTTCGGCATCCCGATGGCGTTCGCGGCCGTGCAGGACACGGTACCGACGATCGCGTGGGTGATGCTGGTCGCGAACATTTTCTGGTCGGTCGCGTACGACACCGAATACGCGATGGTCGATCGCGACGACGACATCAAGATCGGGATCCGCACGTCCGCGCTGACGTTCGGCCGCTTCGACGTCACGGCCGTGATGGCGTGCTATGCGGCGACGCTCGGCATCTACGTGTGGATCGGCGTGACGCTCGGCTTCGGCCTCGCGTACTGGGCCGGCTGGGCGGCGGCGGTCGGCTGCGCGCTGTATCACTACACGCTGATCAAGGGCCGCGAGCGGATGCCGTGCTTCGCCGCGTTCCGGCACAACAACTGGCTCGGCGGCGTGCTGTTCGCGGGGATCGCCGCGCATTACCTGCTGGCGGGGCTGGCGGGCAACTGAAGCGCCCGCGCGCCGGCGCGCGATGCCCAAAAAAAAGGTTCATCGAGGATTACCGGGGAACGCGGCGCGGATCTTAAGGAAGAAGTATTCCTCGTCGCGGTACCCGTAGGCCCTGCGTTTGATGACCTTGATGGTGTTGTTGATGCCTTCGACGACGCTGGTATTGAGCGGATGGCGGCAGCGGGCGAGGATTCCGTGCCAGTAACTCTGCAGACGCTGCGCAAACAGTTGCAGCGCGGCAATCCCGCTTTGCCGGGCTTGCTCGATCCATTGCTCCCAGGCTTTTTGCGCCCAAGCTGGCTTCTGGTAGAACCAGAGCCGCTTGAGTTCGTCGCGTAGCACGTAGACGCACAGCAACGGCTGATTGGCGGCCAGCAGTTCCTTCAGATGCACGGCCTGTTCCTGCTTCAGGTTGCGGCGGTTGCGCAGCAGCAGCCAGCGACTGGACTTCAGAACCTTCCGGGCCGGCCGGTCGTGGCGCAACTGATTGGCCTGATCAACGCGCACCCGATCGATGACCTCGCGCCCGTACTTGGCGACGACGTGGAACAGGTCGTAGACCACCTCGGCTTGTGGACACTGCGCCTTGATCTCCAACTCGTAGGCCGTGGTCATGTCGATCGCGACCGCTTCGATGCGCTCGGCGACGCCCGCGGGAAGTTGTTCGAAGAAGGCCCTGGCCGTCTCGCGAGAGCGCCCCTGTCCGATCCAGAGCACTTGCCGGCCGATCGGATCGACCACCACCGTGGCGTAGCGATGGCCTTTATGTAGCGCGAACTCGTCCATCGCCAGATAGCGGATCGTCGACCAGTCCGGCTCGGCCACGCGTGCGCGCAAGCGCATCTTGTCGATCGATTTGACTGTATGCCAGCCCAGGTCGTAGAAGGCGGCTACCGCCTGCACGCTGGCCGCTTGCAGCAGCTTCTCGCAGGCCTTGGCGAATCGCTCAGTCACTCGCTGGTAGCGGCCCAGCCAGTCCAGCTTCTCCAGCCTCGGCCCGCCGCAGCGTTCGCACCAGACTCGGCGACGGGGGACATGCAGTACCACCCGATACTCGAACAGCGGCAGATCGCGCACGCGCCGCACCGTCGTTTCATGAATCTGCTGGCAACGCGCTCCGCATTGCTCGCAGTACATGACCTTGCTGACCGGCTTCAAGTACAGCGACAGCGTGCGCTTTTCACCCGCCGGCCACTCCACCCGCTCCAGCCGATAGCCTGTCCAGCAACCCAGTGCCTGAAGTGCCTTGCGATCGAGCAATTCTTCCTCCTGACCTCCATAAAGTCAGGCATCAGGTTACGCAATCGCTCTCCAAGGCTCCACGGTTTCCTGCGATGAACCAAAAAAAAGCGGCCTCGGCCGCTTTTTTGTTGCCGGTGCCGGAAGGGAAACCCGGGCGGTCGCGGCGCTTACGCGCGTCCGAGCTCGTCGCCCATTTCCTTCGCACGCGCTTCGGCTGCGAGCGCGCCGCGCACGATCGCATCCTTCACGCCTTGCGCGTCGAACGATGCGAGCGCGGCGGCCGTCGTGCCGCCTTTCGACGTCACGCGCTCGCGCAGCACGCTCGCCGGCTCGCCCGATTGCGCGGCGAGTTGCGCGGCGCCCGTGAACGTCGCGACCGCGAGCGCGCGGCCCTGTTCGTCGTTCATGCCGAGCTGGCGCGCGGCTTCCTGCAGTGCTTCGATGAAATAGAACACGTACGCGGGGCCGCTGCCCGAAATGGCCGTGACGGCATCGAGCTTCGACTCGTCGTCGAACCACACGATCTCGCCGACCGCGCCGAGCACGTTCGACGCGAGTTCGCGGCCCGCCGCATCGACACCCGGCAGCGCGGCGAGGCCCGTCACGCCCATGCCGACCAGCGCGGGCGTGTTCGGCATCGTGCGCACGATGCGTGCGTAATCGCCGAGCCAGCGCGCGAGATCGCTGCCGCGGATGCCGGCCGCGATGCTGATCACGAGCTGCGACTTCAGGTGCGGCGCGAGCGCCTGTGCGACGTCCTTCAGCACTTGCGGCTTCACCGCGAGCACGACCGCGTCGTAGTCGGCGAGCGTCGCGTCGACGGCCGCGCCGGTGCGGATGCCGAACTGCTGCGCGGCGCGCGCGCGCACCTCTTCGTTGACGTCGATGGCATACAGGCCGTCAGCGGCGACGCCGCGCTTGATCAGGCCGCCGATCAGGGCCGCGGCCATGTTGCCGCCGCCGATGAATGCGATTTTCATGGTGTCCGAATGAGCAAGTGAGTGAACGGGAAGTCGGAAAAGGGCGGAAAAGGGCGCGGCGTTCAGTGCGAGTAATCGCGCGCGCCGAAGATCGCGGTGCCGACGCGCACGATCGTCGCGCCTTCGAGCACGGCGGCGTCGAGATCGGCGGACATGCCCATCGACAGCGTGTCGAGCGGCAGGCCGTCGGCGCGCAACGTGTCGAACAGCGCGCGCAGTGCGCGATGCGGCGTGCGTTGCGCTTCGGTGTCGCCGGCCGGTTCGGGAATCGCCATCAGGCCGCGCAGCCGCAGCGACGGCAGCGCGGCGATCGCGCGCGCGACCTCGGCCACGTCGGCCGGCGCGACGCCGCTCTTCGACGCCTCGCCGCTGATGTTCACCTGCACGCACACGTTGAGCGGCGGCAGGTGCGCTGGGCGCTGTTCCGACAGGCGCTGCGCGATCTTCAGCCGGTCGACCGAATGGACCCAGTCGAAGCGTTCGGCGACGGGGCGTGTCTTGTTCGATTGCAGCGGCCCGATGAAATGCCATTCGAGGTCCGCGCGCAGGTCGGCGAGCGTGTCGATCTTGTCGATCGATTCCTGCACGTAGTTTTCGCCGAAGGCACGCTGCCCGGCCGCATGCGCGGCGCGCACGTCGGTGGCGGGAAACGTCTTCGAGACGGCGAGCAGCGATACGGTGGCGGGATCGCGGCCGGCCGCGCGGGCGGCGTCGGCGATGCGGCGATGAACGGATTCGAGGCGGGCGGCGAGATCGGACATGACGGGCACGAAAGCAGGCACGGAAGCAGGCATGAAGCCGATGCGCCGCGATACGCGGCGCATCGATCCGCTCATTATACGGACGCCGCGCGCGAGACCCGGGGCCCGCCCGTCATTCGCGCGAACAGGCCCTAGCCATACAGCAGATGCTCGACGAGCTGGATCCAGTGGGCCACCGGAATCTGCGTGCCGCTCTGCAGGTGCGCGATGCAGCCGACGTTGCCGGAGACGATCATCTGGGGTTCGAGCGCCTGCAGCTTCAGCAGCTTCTGCTTGCGCAACCGGTACGACAGCGACGGCTGCGTCAGCGAATAGGTGCCGGCCGAGCCGCAGCACAGATGGCTGTCGGCCGGCAGCCGCACGTCGATGCCGAGCGTCTCGAGCAGGCGTTCGACCTTGCCGCGCGACTGCTGGCCGTGCTGCAGCGTGCATGGCGGGTGGTACGCGACCGTATGGATCGCACGGCGCCGCGCAAGCGTCGCGAGCTCGGCCTCGAACGCAAGCAGCACGTCGGAGATGTCGCGCGTCAGCGACACGATGCGCTGCGCCTTTTCCGCGTAGGCCGGGTCGTCGCGCAGCAGGTGCGCGTATTCGAGCACCGTCGCGCCGCAGCCCGATGCGTTCATCACGATCGCCTCGACGCCCTGTTCGACATGGGGCCACCACGCGTCGATGTTGCGGCGCGCGTCGTCGAGCGCTTCGTCGTGATAGTTCAGGTGCAGGCGGATCGCGCCGCAGCAGCCCGCATCGGGTGCGACGACGGTCTCGATGCCGAGCGCGTCGAGCACGCGCGCGGTCGCGATGTTGATGTTCGGCAGCATCGACGGCTGCACGCAGCCGCCGAGCATCAGCATCTTGCGCGTATGCGTGAGGTGCGGCCATTCGAGCAGCCGCGTGCGCGGCGGCACCTTGTCGCGCAGCCGCTTCGGCAGCAGCGGACGCACGTGCTGGCCGAGCCGCATCACGGGCGAGAACAGCGCGGCGTTCGGCACAAGGCTCGCGAGCACGCGGCGCACGAGACGCTGCTGCACGGGGCGCTTCACCTGCGCCTCGACGTGCTTGCGGCCGATCTCGACGAGCCGGCCGTACTGGACGCCGGACGGGCAGGTCGTCTCGCAGCTGCGGCACGTGAGGCAGCGGTCGAGGTGCTGCTGCGTGCTGCGCGTGACGGGCGCGCCTTCGACCATTTGCTTGATCAGGTAGATGCGGCCGCGCGGGCCGTCGAGTTCGTCGCCGAGCAACTGGTAGGTCGGGCAGGTCGCGGTGCAGAACCCGCAATGCACGCACTTGCGCAAGATCGCGTCGGCCTCGTCGCCGTCGGGCGTATTGCGGATGAAATCGGCGAGGTTCGTTTGCATCGAGCCCTCAGAGATCGGGGTAGAGCCGGCCGCGGTTGAAGATGCGCGCGGGATCGAACGCGGCTTTCAACCCGCGGTGGATTTTCATCATCGGGGCGGGGAGCGGCGTGAACACGCCCGCGCTGCGGTCGTACGCGTCGCCCGCACGGAACAGCGTCGCGTGGCCGCCGGCCTGCTTGGCGCTCATCCGCACGGTTTGCGCATCGGCGTCGGTGATCCACCAGCGCTGCGCGCCGCCCCATTCCATCAACTGGGTGCCGGGCAGGTGCATCGGTTCGGTGATCGACGGCAGCGCGAGGCGCCACAGCGCATAGCCGGGCGGGATACCGTGGAAGAACGGGTCGGTATGCTCGCGCAGGCCGGCCCAGAAGCGCTCGGCCTCGACCGCGTCGACGACTTCGCCGCCGAGCAGCGTCTTCGCGGATTTCACGGCCGCTTCGGCGCCCGACAGGCGCAGCACGAGCGTGCCGTTGCGCCACGCGCTCGCGCTGACCGGCAGCGGATGGCCGCCCCATTCGTTGAGCTTGCGCACCGCGTCGGTCGCGGTCATCTCGAACTTCAGCGTGACTTCGGCCACCGGCATCGGCAGCACCTTGATCGACAGGTCGAGCATCAGCCCGAGCGTGCCGAGCGCGCCGGCCATCAGCCGCGACACGTCGTAGCCGGCGACGTTCTTCACGACCTGGCCGCCAAAGCGCAGCATTTCGCCGCGGCCGTTCATCAGCGTGACGCCGAGCATGAAATCGCGCGGTGCACCGCAGGTGGCACGCCGCGGGCCCGCGAGGCCGGCCGCGACACAGCCGCCGACGGTGGCCGCGCGGCCGAAGTGCGGCGGCTCGAACGGCAGCATCTGGCCGCACTCGGCGAGGACGGTTTCAAGCTGCGCGAGCGGCGTGCCCGCGCGGACCGTGACGACGAGTTCGGCCGGGTCGTACGACACGACGCCCTGAAACGCGCGTGTGTCGAGAATTTCGCCCTCGAGCGCCTGGCCGTACCAGTCCTTGGTGCCGCCGCCGCGAATCCGCAGCGGGTGGCCGTCGGCACTGGCGGCGCGGATGCGCTCGGCCCATCCGGCGACGATGTCGTCCTCTTCCATGTTGTGTTGCTGCCTCGACTTGTTGTTCGGTCGATTGTACCGGGGTGGCGCGATTCCACATCGCGACTATCCCTAAGCCCAGTATTGCAGGCCGCATGCCTGCGCCGCCGCACGAACGGGCGCGCGGGCGCGTTCGTCCGCCGCGTGCCCGCTGCCGGCACGGGCCGCGGTACCGCGCGCAGCGCTCAGAAGCGCGGGAGGTCGGGGTGCGGCAGCAGCCCGCCGCGCACGTGCTGGCGACCGTACTCGGCGCAGCGCGCGCGGGTCGGGATGCCCTTGTCCGGGTTCAGCAGCCCTGCCGGATCGAATGCGCGCTTGACCGCGAAGAATGCATCGCGCTCCTGCGGCGAGAACTGTACGCACATCGAATTGAGCTTCTCGATGCCGACGCCGTGCTCGCCCGTCACACTGCCGCCGAATTCCACGCAGCATTCGAGGATTTCCGCGCCGAACTGCTCGGCGCGGTGCAGTTCGTCCGGATCGTTCGCGTTGTAGAGGATCAGCGGATGCATGTTGCCGTCGCCCGCGTGGAACACGTTGATGCAGCGCAGCCCGTAGCGCGTCTCGAGCTGCTCGATGCGCGCGAGCAGCGGGCCGATCGCGCGGCGCGGCACGGTGCCGTCCATGCAGTAGTAGTCGGCCGAAATGCGGCCGGCGGCCGGGAACGCATTCTTGCGGCCCGACCAGAAGCGCAGCCGCTCGTGTTCGTTGCGCGATACCTGGATGCGCGTCGCGCCATGCTCGCGCAGCACGGCCGTCATCCGCACGATCTCTTCCGCGACCTCTTCCGGCGTACCGTCCGATTCGCACAGCAGGATCGCTTTCGCATCGAGGTCGTAGCCCGCGTGCGTGAACGCCTCGACGGCCTGCGTGGCCGGCTTGTCCATCATTTCGAGTCCGGCCGGGATGATGCCCGACGCGATGATCGCCGCCACGGCCTCGCCGCCCTTGACGACGTCGTCGAAGCTCGCCATCACGAGCTGGGCCGTTTGCGGCTTCGGGATCAGCTTCACCGTGACCTCGGTGACGATCGCGAACATCCCTTCGCTGCCGATCATCACGGCGAGCAGGTCGAGGCCCGGCATGTCGAGTGCGAGCGAGCCGAACTCGACGATTTCGCCGTCGATCGTCACCGCGCGCACGCGCATCACGTTGTGCACGGTCAGCCCGTATTTCAGGCAGTGGACGCCGCCGGAATTCTCCGCGACGTTGCCGCCGATCGTGCACGCGATCTGTGACGACGGATCGGGCGCGTAATACAGGCCGTACGGCGCGGCGGCCTCCGAGATCGCGAGGTTGCGCACGCCGGGCTGCACGGTTGCCGTGCGCGCGTAAGGATCGACTTCGACGATGCGCGTGAAGCGGGCAAGCGACAGCACGACGCCGAGCGCGATCGGCAACGCGCCGCCCGACAGGCTCGTGCCCGCGCCGCGCGGCACGATCGGCACCTCCATGCGGCGGCAGATCTGCACGATCCGCTGCACCTGCGATTCCGTTTCGGGAAGCGCGACCGCGAGCGGCAGGCGGCGGTACGCGGACAGGCCGTCGCATTCGTACGGCGCCGTGTCTTCGTCGCGGTACAGCAAGCAGTGCGTCGGCAGCACGGCCATCAGCGCCTGCACGACTTCACGCTGGCGCTGCGCGCGTGCCGCGCTCGACAGTTCGACGGGAGCGTTCATTGGGTCTCCTGCAGCAGGCGGCGCGGCATCGCGCCGCCGTCTCAGCACGTGAAAATCTTGCCCGGATTCATCAGGTTGCGCGGATCGAGCGCGAGCTTGATCGCCCGCATCGTGTCGATCGCATTGTCGCCGTGCTCCTTCGGCAGGAAGCGCATCTTGTGCAGTCCGACGCCGTGCTCGCCCGTGCAGGTGCCGCCGAGGCGCAGCGCGCGCTCGACGATCCGGTCGTTGATGTGTTCCGCTTCGGCGATTTCCTCGGGCTTGTCGGGGTCGATCAGGATCGCGACGTGGAAATTGCCGTCGCCGACGTGGCCGACGATCGGGCAGGGCAGCGACGATGCGCGCAGGTCGACTTCGGTTTCCTCGACGCACGCGGCGAGCTGCGAGATCGGCACGCAGACGTCGGTTGTCACCGCGCGGCAGCCGGGTTTCAACTGCAGCATCGCGAAATACGCGTTGTGGCGCGCGGCCCAGAGGCGCGTGCGGTCTTCGGGCCGGGTCGCCCATTCGAAGCCCTGGCCATTGTTCTGGCCGGCGAGCGCCTGCACGAGTTCGGCCTGTTCCTTCACGCCGGCCTCGGTGCCGTGGAATTCGAAGAACAGCGTCGGCGCTTCGGTGAGCGTCAGGTTCGAATGGCGGTTGATCGAGCGCACGGCGAGCGCATCGACGAATTCGACGCGCGCGATCGGCACGCCGATCTGGATCGTCTCGATCACGGTGCGCACCGCGTCGCCCATCGACGGGAACGTGCAGATCGCGGCCGATACGGCTTCGGGTAGCGGATGCAGGCGCAGCGTGATCTCGGTGATCACGCCGAGCGTGCCTTCGGAGCCGACGAACAGGCGCGTGAGGTCGTAGCCGGCCGACGACTTGCGGGCGCGCGAGCCGGTTTTCACCACGCGGCCGTCGGCGAGCACGGCGGTCAGGCCGAGCACGTTCTCGCGCATCGTGCCGTAGCGCACGGCGTTGGTGCCCGACGCGCGTGTGGCGGTCATCCCGCCGATGCTCGCGTCGGCGCCCGGGTCGATCGGGAAGAACAGGCCGGTGTCGCGCAGCGCTTCGTTGAGCGCCTTGCGCGTGATGCCCGGCTCGACCGTCACGGTCAGGTCTTCGGCGTTGATCGACAGTACGCGGTTCATTTCCGACAGGTCGAGCGATACACCGCCGCGCACCGCGAGCAGGTGGCCTTCGAGCGACGAGCCGGCGCCGTACGGGATCAGCGGGACGCTGTACAGCGAGCACAGCGACACGACCTCGCGCACGTCGTCCGCGCTGTGCGCGAACACGACGGCGTCGGGCAGTTGCGGGTCGAACGGCGATTCGTCGCGGCCGTGGTGCGCGCGGACGGCGTCGGCGGTCGACACGCGCTCGCCGAAGGCGGCGCGCAGCGCATCGAGCATGGCGGGTGGAAGGGGGCGGCGCGTGGCGGCCGGCGCGGCTGGGTGATTCACGAACGTCTCCTTGTCGATCCGGGTGAGCGCGTCGGCGCCCACCCGGCTCCCGTGCTGCAGGGTTTCGGCCCATTCTACGCTGTAACGCCCGCTGCGCCCGCCGCCGCGGGCTGCGATAATCGCGTTCGAACGCAACCGGGCCGCGTCGCGGCCGCGCACGAGAGGACATCCGCATGGGCAACCGCTTGAGCAAGATCGCCACACGCACGGGCGACGACGGCACCACTGGCCTCGGCGACGGCCGGCGCATCGGCAAGGACGATACGCGGATTGCCGCGATCGGCGACGTCGACGAGCTGAACTCGAATCTCGGCGTGCTGCTCGCCGAAACGCTGGCGGACGATATCCGCACGGCGCTCGTGACGATCCAGCATGACCTGTTCGATCTCGGCGGCGAATTGTGCATTCCCGGCCATACCGTGCTCGACGACACGCATCTCGCGCGTCTCGACCGCTGGCTCGCCGACTACAACGCGACGCTGCCGCCGCTGAAGGAATTCATCCTGCCGGCCGGCTCGCGCGCGGCGTCGCTCGCGCACGTCTGTCGAACCGTGTGCCGCCGTGCCGAGCGTTCGATCGTCGCGCTCGGGCGCACCGAAACGCTCAATGATGCGCCGCGACGCTACGTGAACCGGCTGTCGGACCTGCTGTTCGTGCTGGCGCGCGTGCTGAACCGCACCGACGGCGGATCGGACGTGCTGTGGGAACGCGGCCGTATCCGCTGACGCTTCGCCCCCTTTATCGCACTGCGACAATTTGCCCGAGGGCCATCGATTTTTTAAAGATGTATCGTATGTGCATGTTTAACGGAGAACGAACATGACCCACATCACCGCTGACCAGATGGCTCGCGTGAAGGCCACTGCCCCTGTCCTCGCCGTGCACGGCGCGACGATCACGAAGCACTTCTACCAGCGCATGTTCGCGCGCCATCCGGAACTGAAGAACCTGTTCAACCAGACACACCAGAAGACCGGCAGCCAGCCGGAAACGCTCGCGAAGGCCGTTTATGCGTATGCGGCGAACATCGACAATCTCGGTGCGCTGGGCGGGGCGGTGTCGCACATCGCGCACAAGCACGCGAGTCTGAACATCCGCCCCGAGCATTACCCGATCGTCGGCGAGAACCTGCTCGCATCGATCGTCGAAGTGCTTGGCGACGCGGTCGACGCCGACACGCTCGAGGCATGGCGCGTGGCGTACGGCCAGCTCGCGCAGATCCTGATCGGCGCCGAGGCCGACCTGTACGCGGGCGCCGCCTGGAGCGGGTTCCGTCCGTTCAAGGTCGCGCGCAAGGTGCGCGAGAGCGACGAGATCACGTCGTTCTACCTGACGCCCGCCGACGGCGGTGCGGCGCCGACCTTCGAGCCGGGCCAGTACGTCACGGTAAAGCGTTTCGTCGGCGATC
This sequence comes from Burkholderia crassaminum, assembly GCF_964265005.1. Lineage (NCBI taxonomy): Bacteria > Pseudomonadati > Pseudomonadota > Betaproteobacteria > Burkholderiales > Burkholderiaceae > Burkholderia > Burkholderia crassaminum. The sequence continues at coordinate 771,036 of NZ_OZ183799.1, forward strand.
TCGGTGTTGACCAGCCGCGCCAGTACAGCCTGTCCGATGCGCCGCACGGCAAGTGGCTGCGCATCTCGGTGAAGCGCGAAGCCGGCAAGCCGGAAGTCATTCCGGCCGGCAAGGTGTCGACGCTGATGCACGACGGCGTGGAAGAGGGCGCGATCGTCGAGGTGACTGCGCCGATGGGCGAATTCTCGCTGAAGCGTGGCGTCGGGACGCCGGTCGTGCTGATCTCCGGCGGCGTTGGCCTGACGCCGATGGTGTCGATGGCGTCGACGCTGGTCGAGGAAGGCAGCCCGCGTGAAGTGCGGTTCGTCCATGCATGCCGTTCGGGCGCGGTGCATGCGTTCCGCGACTGGCTGAACGACACGGTGCGCACGCATGCGAACGTCAAGCGGACGGTGCTGTACGAGCTGGTCGGCCCGAACGATCGCGTCGGCATCGACCACGACCTGGAAGGGCGCCTCACGTCGGAACGCATGCAGCACTACGCGCTGGTGCCGGACGCCGACTACTACGTCTGCGGTCCGATCGCGTTCATGAAGGCACAGCGCGATGCGCTGGCCGCGCTCGGCGTCGCGCCGGAACGCATCAACACCGAGATCTTCGGTTCGGGCGCGCTCGAGTGATGCCCGCACGCAAGACGTGCGATTCATGAAAGAGCCCGGCGCGAGCCGGGCTTTGGTTTTGTTTCGCACAGAGCGTCATGCGCGCAGCATCAGCGTGGCGTGGTAGCGCCATATTTTGGCATCGGCGCTGATGAGCGGCATGCCTTCATGGAGTGCCTGAGCGACCATCACGCGGTCGAACGGATCGGCATGATCCGGAAAATCCGGCAGTGCGGCGACGCCTTCGACGTGATCGCTGCTGATCGGCAACTCCGCAAAGCCTGCGAGTCGGAATGCCGAACGTGCATCGCGCGGATGGACCGGCAGATCGCCTTTGCGGTATTTGATCGTAATTTCCCAGATGGACGCGGCGCTGACGTACAGCGTGCTTTCGGGATGTTCGATTAACGCGGCCGCAGTCGCAGAAAGTTGAGGCGCGCCTTCAGCCGCCCATAGTGCGATGTGCGTGTCGAGCAGCAGCTTCACGGGGCGAGTCCCTGTTCCGAGCTGGCATCGAAGTCGGCGGCGATCGATTCATCGCCGGCATTGAATGCCTCGACGGTCGTGGGGATGTTCAACCCGGCAAGCAACTGACGGGCTGCACCGATCCGCTTCGGCGCGGCATAAGGAACGATCCGGGCGACCGGATGACCGTTGCGGGCGATGACGACTTCGGATTCGCGCCCCAATTCAAGCGCTTCGACGAGGCTTGAGAGCCGCGACTTGGCATCGTGCATGTTGACGGTCGGCATGGGCGTTCCCTTGGTTAGCTAGGTAACGTTAGCTAGTCCAGCAGAGCGGCGCGACGACCGCAGGCTGGCCGCATGGCCAACCCGTCGCCGGGCGGGGCCATGTGGCCAGCCGGTTCGCGTTCGTCAGTTGCCGCTGCCGCGCGTGACGCGGCGCGCCTTCACCGATTCCGCGAGGCCTTCGAGCACCTTCACGCTGTCGTCCCACGCGATGCACGCGTCGGTGATGCTCTGGCCGTAGGTCAGTTCGCAGCCTTCCTTCAGGTCCTGGCGCCCCTCGACGAGGTGCGACTCGATCATCACGCCGACGATGCGGGCGTCACCAGCCGCGATCTGGCGGCCGATGTCGGCACAGACGGGGATCTGGTTCTCGTGCTTCTTCGAGCTGTTCGCGTGGCTCGCGTCGATCATCAGGCGTGCGGCGAGGCCGGCCTTGCCGATGTCCGCGCAGGCGGCGTTCACGCTGTCCGCGTCGTAGTTCGGCGCCTTGCCGCCGCGCAGGATCACGTGGCAGTCCTCGTTGCCGGCCGTCGACACGATCGCCGAATGGCCGCCCTTCGTCACCGACAGGAAATGGTGCGGCTGCGACGCGGCCTTGATCGCGTCGACCGCGATCTTCACGTTGCCGTCGGTGCCGTTCTTGAAGCCGACCGGGCACGACAGCCCCGATGCGAGCTCGCGGTGCACCTGCGATTCCGTCGTGCGCGCGCCGATCGCGCCCCACGAGATCAGGTCGGCGATGTATTGCGGGCTGATCATGTCGAGGTATTCGGTCGCGGCCGGCAGCCCCATCTCGTTGATCTGCAGCAGCAGCTCGCGCGCGGTGCGCAGCCCTTCGTTGATCTTGAAGCTGTTGTCGAGGTGCGGATCGTTGATGAGGCCCTTCCAGCCGACCGTCGTGCGCGGCTTCTCGAAGTACACGCGCATCACGATTTCCAGTTCGCCCTTGAAGCGCTCGCGCTCCTTCGCGAGCCGGCCCGCGTACTCGATCGCCGCCTTCGTGTCATGGATCGAGCACGGCCCGACGACGACGATCAGCCGGTCGTCCATCCCGTGCAGGATGCGGTGCATCGACTGGCGCGAGTTGTAGATCAGCTCGGACGCGGCTTCGGAGCACGCGAATTCACGGATCAGGTGGGCGGGCGGCGTCAGTTCCTTGAGTTCGCGAATGCGGACGTCGTCGGTGTTGTGCGGGGGCATGCTGTTTCTCCTAGAGTTCCGGGCGCCGTTCGATCAGTGGGCGTGCGGCAGATTCATCAATTCAAGCGATTCAGTGGTTTCGGTCGGGGCCGCGGGACCGCTGCGGCGGCAACCGGGTGGCGAAGGGCGAAAAAAAACCGCCGGGTTCGCCGGCGGTTTTTTCGGGAATTTCGGTTGCGCTTTACGCGCCATCAACCCTCTCGATCCGCCAGCGGTCTGAGATACCAAAAAAAGTAAAAATAAAACTTGGCGGACATGACGGAGATTCGGTTCGTCAAAAAAGTTGATTCGGAATTTATACCCCGTCGCCGGGCGGCTGGCAACCGGGAAACGTCGAAAATGCGGACATTCCGCGCGTTTTCTTCAAAATGCGCGAAATGTCTGCGTTGCGATGCGGTTATGCCGTACCGCCGACCGTCATCTTGTCGATCCGAAGGGTCGGCTGGCCGACGCCGACCGGCACGCTCTGGCCTTCCTTGCCGCACACGCCGACGCCCGTGTCGAGCGACATGTCGTTGCCGATCATGCTCACGTATTTCAGCGATTCGGGACCGCTGCCGATCAGCGTCGCACCCTTGACCGGGTAGGTGATCTTGCCGTTCTCGATCATGTACGCCTCGGATGCCGAGAACACGAACTTGCCGTTCGTGATGTCGACCTGGCCGCCGCCGAAGTTCACCGCGTACAGGCCGTTCTTCACCGACGCGATGATTTCCTGCGGATCCTTGTCGCCGTTCAGCATGTACGTGTTCGTCATGCGCGGCATCGGCAGCGCCGCATACGACTCGCGCCGCGCGTTGCCGGTGACCGGCATCTTCATCAGGCGTGCGTTCAGCGTGTCCTGGATGTAGCCCTTCAGGATGCCGTCCTCGATCAGCGTCGTGCACTGCGTCGGGTTGCCTTCGTCGTCGATGTTCAGCGAGCCGCGGCGGTTCGGCAGCGTGCCGTCGTCGACGACGGTCACGCCCTTCGCGGCAACCCGCTCACCGATCCGGCCCGCGAATGCGGACGAACCCTTGCGGTTGAAGTCGCCTTCGAGCCCGTGGCCGATCGCCTCGTGCAGCAGCACGCCCGGCCAGCCCGGCCCGAGCACGACCGTCATCGCACCGGCCGGCGCGGGGCGTGCGTCGAGGTTCACGAGCGCCGCATGCACGGCGTCGTCGACGTAGCGCGACAGCACTTCGTCGGTGAAGTAGCCGTAGTCGAAGCGGCCGCCACCGCCGCCGGAGCCGATCTCGCGGCGGCCGTTCTGCTCGGCGATCACCGTGACCGATACGCGCACGAGCGGGCGGATGTCGGCCGCGAGCGCACCGTCGCTGCGCGCGACCAGCACGACGTCGTATTCGCCGGCGAGGCCCGCCATCACTTGCGTGACGCGCGGGTCGCGGCCGCGCGCCATCTGTTCGATGCGCTCGAGCAGCTTGACCTTGGCCGTCGCGTCGAGCGACGCGAGCGGATCGGACGGCAGGTACAGGTCGCGGCCCGAGATGCCCTTCAGCGTCGTGGCCGCCTTGATCTTCTGGCGGCCGCCGCCGGCCGCCGCGATCGCCTTGGTGGCCGCGGCCGCCTGCGCGATCGCTTCCGGGGACAGGTCGTCCGAGTACGCGAACGCGGTGCGGTCGCCCGCGACCGCACGCACGCCGACGCCCTGGTCGATGCTGAAGCTGCCCGATTTGACGATGCCTTCCTCGAGGCTCCACGCTTCGCTGCGGGTCGCCTGGAAGTACAGGTCCGCGTAGTCGACGCGATGCGTGAAGATGTCGGCGATCGTGCGCGTGAGCAGGCTTTCGTCGAGGCCGTACGGCGTGAGCAGGATGTCCTTCGCCAGCGCGAGGTTGCGGATGCCGGGTTCGATGATGTTCATGCGGATATCGGGGTTTCTCAAAAAGTTGTCGGGTGCTTCTGGGCAGATGGGTTGGCCGCGCGGCGTTTCAAGCGGCGCGGCGAATTCAGGTCAGCACGCGGTGCCGCCACGCGGGCAGGCTCTGGCGAACGTCGGCGATGCGCTGCGGATCGATCGCGCCGAGCACGACGCTTGCGCCCACGTCGCGAACCGCGACGATCTCGCCCCACGGGTCGATCAGCATGCTGTGGCCCCAGGTGCGCCGGCCGTTCTCGTGCTTGCCGCCTTGCGCGGCCGCGAGCACGTAGCACTGGTTCTCGACGGCCCGCGCGCGCAGCAGCATTTCCCAATGCGCGCGGCCCGTCGTATACGTAAACGCTGACGGTACGACGATCAGCGCGCAGTCGCCCATCCTGCGATACAGCTCCGGAAAGCGCAGATCGTAACAGACCGACAGGCCGACCCGCCCGAACGGCGCGTCGAACGCGACGACCGACTCGCCCGCGCGGATCGTGCGCGCCTCGTCGAACGACTCGTCGCCTTTCTCGAAGTTGAACAGGTGGATCTTGTCGTAGCGCGCGGCTTCGTTGCCGGACGGATCGAACACGAGCGTCGTGTTCAGCACGCGATCGGGCTCGGGCGCCTTCAGCGGCAGCGTGCCGCCGATCACCCAGATGCCGTGGCGGCGCGCGGCGTCCGCGAGGAAGCGCTGGATCGGGCCGTCCTGATACGGCTCGGCGAGCGCGAGCTTGTCGGTGTCGCGATGGCCCATGAAGCAGAAATACTCGGGCAGCAGCACGAGCTGTGCGCCTTCGCCGGCGGCTTCCGCGATCAGGCGGCGCGCTTCGGCGAGATTGCGTGTGACGTCCGGCGTGCTCACCATCTGCAGCGCGGCGACCCGGAAGGGTGTGGCGGAACGGGTGTGGTCGGTCATCGCGGGATCGGTTGCATCATAAATGGGGTGCGGCCCGGCGCCATGCGCGGCTCAATGATTCGGGTTCGCCGCATCGGCCGGACCGTGATTCATCTTACCCTGATCGCCCCGCACCCGCTCGATGTGCGGGTGCGCCCACGAGCCGGTGATCGTGTAGTCGAGCGCGAACGCGCGCGACAGCGTCTCCGACAGCGCGTAGTTCGCGGCCAGCACGCCGACGCCGAGCAGCGGGTTGATGATGGCCGCCCCGATCGCGGCTGCGCCGGCGCTGATTTTCGGCGCGACGTGTGCATGCAGGTCCTGCGTCTCGGTGCCGAGATCGACCGCGCCGCGCACGGTGACGTTCGCCGGCCCCGTCATCATCGAGAAGTCGTCGGTGCGGGCGATCCCGTTCGAGATCTGGCCGGTGCCCGTGATCTTGTCGAACGGCAGCCCCTTGCCGATCACGTCGCGGAAATTCAGCGTCAGGAAGCGTGCGAGGCTCTGCAGGCTCAGCACGCCGAGGAGTTTCGCCGCGCCCGGATCGACCTTCAGGATCTGGCCGTGTTCGAGGTCGAGCGCGATCTGGCCGCCGAGCGACGGGAAGTCGAGCGCGGTCGGGCCGCCGCGCCAGCCGACCTTGCCGGTGACCGTGCCGTGGCCGTCCGCGAGCGTGCGCGGCAGGCCGACACGGTCGAGCAGTGCGCCCGCGTTGTCAATGTCGAGCTTGAAGTCGAACACGGTGCGGCGCGGCGCATCGTTTTCATCGGTGCCGCGGGCGAGCGCACGGCGCGACGTGCGCCAGTTGCCGGTCGCCGTCAGCTTCGCGGCCGGGTTCGACAGCTCCAGCTTGTCGAGCTGCCAGACCGGCGTGCCGGCTTCGTCGATATTGCGCGCGTTGACGACGAGGCGGCCGATGTCGTGGTTGCGTGCGACGACCTGGTCGACGATCAGGTCGATCGACGGCATCGGGCGGTCGGTCGGCGTCGGCAGGTTCATCGCGCGGCCGACGAGGTCGTGCTGCGCGCTGTCCGGAATCACGAGCTTCGCGAGGCGCGCGTTCAGCACGCCCGCACCATTGTGGCCGCCACCCGGCGCCCACGACAGGTAGCCCGACACCTGGTTCGACGCGATGTTCGCCTGCCAGAGCTCGTCGACGTGCGACGCGCCGACGATCACGTTTTCCCAGTTGCGCTTGAGCAGCTTCAGCGTGCCGAAATGGAACGCGAAGCGCTTCGGCGCGAAGCTCGCGACATCGACGCGCGGCGCGGCCTGCGGCTCCTGCGCGCGCGGCGTGTCCGGTTTCAGCGTATGGGCAAGCGCGAGCCACGCATCGGCGTCCAGTTCGTTGACGTCGACGGCTGCGCTCACGCCGTCCTGCGGCATGTCGGGCATCCGGTGGACGCCGATCGCGCCGCGCACCGCGCGCAGCGGCTGGCCGCGCGTGGCGTCGAGCAGGTAGGTCGCGGATACGGGGCCGAGCGTCAGGTCGGCGTGCTCGAGGCGCTTGCCGTCCGCCTGCGGCGCAGGCTGCAGCGTGAAGCTGAACGGCATCGGCGTGCCGGCCGCCTTCGCGAACGGTGCGGGGAAGTGCAGCGCGACACCGGTCAGGTCGGAATGCGCGCTGATATCGGGCAGGCGGCCCGGCGCGCCGCGCACGTCGACCTTGTACGGGGCGTCGCCGACCACGTGCTCGAGCAGCGCGGCCGCCGGGCCGTGCAGATTCAGGCCGCGCGCGGCGTCGAGCGCGAGCCGGCCGTCGACGTTCACCGTGTACGGGCCGTGCGACTGGAAGTTGCCGTTCGCGCGCACCGGGCCGCCGAGGAAGCGTCCCGACAGATCGTGCAGCGACGCGCCGGCCTCGGTGAACCGGACACTGCCGCGCAGCGCGGACAGCGGCGGCACGCCGCTGGTCGTCAGCGTGTTGCCGCCGAACGCGAGCGCGCCTTCGATGTGCGTGTGCGGATGCGCGACGTGCTGCGGAATCGTGATCTTGAGCGCGAGCGACGCGGGCCCCTGCGCATCGATCCGCTGGCCGATATGCCCGCTCATCGTGCCGAGCGAGCTGTTGTCCGCGTAGTCGATCAGGTCGGCCAGCGGGCCCTGTGCATGGCCGTCGATGATGAGCGGTGAGTGGGTCGGGTTGCCGAGATCGTCGATGCGGCCCGCGACCTTCGTCAGCGCGACGCGTTTGTAGTGCGCGCGGTCGATGTCGAAGCGCAGCTTGTTCTGCGTGAGCTCGAACACGCCGTCGATTCCGTCGAGCGCCGGCCAGACGCTCGGCGTGCCGTTCGCGAGCTTGCGCGGCGGATACGGCGTCGGTTCGAAGCGGCCGCCGGTGAACGGCGCGACGATGTGGAACACGCCGGCGTCCGGCTCGTGTTCGAACGGGAATTTCTCGAGCGGGCCGTGGGCGACGATCGACGCGCCCTTGGTCACCTGGCCGTCCTGCAGCGCGTGGCCGAGATAGTCGCGCAGGTGTTCGGACATCCCGGTCGGCAGGTAGCGCGGAATGCGTGCCACCGACGCGCGGGCGAAATCGGCGCGCAGGTCGAGCGTGCCGCGGCCGTGGCCGGGGTTCGTGTACGAGCCGGACACCGCGATTTCGGCATCGGGGTTCGAGACGAGCAGGTCGGGCAGCGTCACGTCGACGCGCGCGTGCTTGTCGCCGGGCGCGGGCGTGATCGCCCATTTGACGTTGCCGCGCAGCCGGTCGAACGTCAGGCGCGGCTCGTCGAACTCGCCGGGCACCGTGACGGCCGCGTTGACCGTGTCGAAATGCGCGCTGCCGCCCGTCTCGCTCGCATCGACGCGGCCCCACAGGTTCTCGACACCCGGCCAGCCGGCCCGCGGGTGGCCGCGCGGCGACAGGCCGGGCGGCGGCTCCTGCGCGGCGAAGCTGATGCCCTGCAGATCGGCGAGGAAACGGTAGCGGACGATCGGCGCGGCGCCCGTGCGCCGCTCCTCGTCGGCGAGTTCGGCCCGCGCAGGCTTCGCGCGTTCGACCTCGATGTGATAGTTCGACACCATCCCGCGCGGGTCGATCTTGATCAGCTCGTTGCGCAGGCGCGCCGGCAGCGGCAGCCCGCGAATGAACTCGCTGAGGATGCCGAGGTCGACGCGGTCGCCGACGATGCTCAACAGCTGCCCCTGGCTGGCGGTCGGTACACGGTAGCGGGCCGTCAGCGTCGATAGCGCGAGCGAGCGGGCGAGCGGTGTGCCGTCGGGTAGCGGCGGCTGGCCGAGCTCCGCGTTGAAGCGCGTCAGGTGCAGCGTGTAGTCGTGGCCGGCATCGAGCTGCATGTCCCAGCCGAAGCCGACCGTCGGCACGTCGAGCCGCGGCTGCGTCGGGCGCACGCGCAGCGCGACGTCCGCGCCCTGCAGGTCACCGCCCGCCGAATGCAGGTGGCCGTCGCTGAAGGTTGCCCAGATCGCGTTGTCGATCCGTCCCGCGTGGATCGTGAGCGGCATGTCGAGGTAGCGCCCCAGCGTCTGCAGGTCGACCGGGCCCGTCGACAGGTATGCGTCGCCCGTCCAGTTCGACGGCTTGCCGACCGGTGCGAGCGGCTTGTGCGTGAAGCGCGCGCGGAAATCGAGCGGGCCGAGCAGCAGCGTGCCGTTCGCGGGCGCCTGCAGAGCGGCCTTGTGCACGCGGCCGTCGTTGAGCACCGCGAGCCGGATGCCCGACAGCACGAGCTCCGGTGCGTCGTGCTGCGCGTCGCGCCAGCGCAGCGTGCCGCCGCGCAGCACGATCGCTTCCTGCTTCAGCAGCCACGTGCCGAACGTATCGTTGCCGCCGTGGGTGGTTGCCACGCCGACGCCCGCGATGCTCAGCGAGCCGTCGGCCGCGCGCGCGACGACGAGGTCGGGCTGGTCGACGACCAGGCTCGACAGCGCGGGCGCCAGCCGCAGCAGCGACATCCACGACAGCGCGGCGGTCGCATGCGGCACCGACAGCGCGACCTTGCCGTCGCGGCCGCGGATCGTCAGGTTCGTGAGTTCGACGCCCGGCTGCATGCCGGACCAGTTCGGGGAAAGCTTGCCGATCGAAAGCTGCGCGTGGAGCTTGTCGGACACCGCGCGCTCGATGCGCGGGCGGAATTCGTCGATGCGGGGCAGCAGTACGTAGCGCAGCCCGAGGAACGCGCCGGACGCGACAAAGTAGGTGCCGATCCCGACTGCCAGCGTCACCCTGAACACGCGACGCAGGACCGGATGATCGTGCTTCGGAGGTCCCGCTTCGGGCGCAGCTACGGCGGATTCCTGACGGTCGGACATGCGGCGGACGGGCGGCGATATGGTAGTTTTGCAGACTGACGTTGAAATGTATCACACGGGTTCGTGCCGGCGGCCGTTGCGGCAGCGCGGCACGGGCTTTCCGGCGCGCGGTTTCGCGACGGACGCACGTGCGTCCCGCGATGCCGCGCCGAGTTCATGAGGCCGGTCGGCAGCGGGGCGCGCACGCGCCGGCCCGCGCCGGCCGGCCTTTCCGCCAGGCCCGCTTCTCGATGACCGACGCTTCCGCCCTGATCTGCACGTCCTATTCCCGTTACCTGGCCCGAGCGGCCGCCGCGCGACCCGCGCTCGCCGACCAGGTGGCCGCGTGGGCTGCCGCGCCGCTCGGTCGCGCGCAGCTCGACGCGCGCCTCACTGAACTGCTCGCGACGCCGGCCGGCACGGCCGCGCCGACCGAGGAGCAACTGAAGCGCGCGTTGCGGCAACTGCGGGCCGAGGCGTTCGGCGCGGTCGCGGAGCGCGACCTGCGCGGGCTGGCCGACGTCGCCGAGGTGACAGGCGCGATGACCGATCTTGCCGAAGTGGCCGTGCAGCGCTCGCTCGCGCTGTTGTCGGCCGAGCTCGAGGCGCTGTACGGCGAGCCGCGCGGTGCCGACGGCCAGCGCGTCGTGCTCGGCGTGGTCGGGATGGGCAAGCTCGGCGGCCGCGAGTTGAACGTGTCGTCGGACATCGACCTGATCTTCGTCTACGAGGACGACGGCGAGACGACCGGCGGCACCCGCGCGCCGCTGTCGACGCAGGAATACTTCACGCGGCTCGGCCGGCGCCTGATCGGCGTGCTGTCCGAGGTCACGGCCGACGGCTACGTGTTTCGCGTCGACATGCGGCTGCGCCCGAACGGCGATTCGGGGCCGCTCGTCTGCAGCCTCGGGATGCTCGAGGAGTATTTCTACGTGCAGGGGCGCGAGTGGGAGCGCTATGCGTGGATCAAGGGGCGGCTCGTGTCGGAAGGCGACAGCGATGCGGCGCGACGGCTGGAGTCGGAGCTCGAGTCGATCGTCAAGCCGTTCGTGTATCGCCGCTATCTCGACTTCGGCGTGATCGGTGCGATCCGCTCGTTGCACCAGCAGATCCGGCAGGAAGCCGCGCGCCGCGCGTCGATGCGCCCCGACAAGGCCGACGACATCAAGCTCGGGCGCGGCGGGATTCGCGAGATCGAGTTCAGCGCGCAGGTATTCCAGCTGATCCGCGGCGGCCAGGATGCGGAATTCCGCGTGCGGCCGACGCTCGCGGTGCTGCGCCATGCGCAGGCGCGCGGGCTGATCGGCGAGGACGTGCGTGCACGCCTGTCCGATGCTTACAACTTCCTGCGCACGCTCGAGCACCGGCTGCAGTACCGCAACGACGCGCAGACGCACGCGATGCCGGTCGAACCGGATGAACGCGCGGCGCTGGCTGCGTCGCTCGGTTTTGCCGACTATGCGGCGCTGATGACGGTGCTGGACGGCCACCGGACCTTCGTCGAGGCGCAGTTCCACCAGATTTTCGCCGACAAGGTGAGCGGTGCCCCGTGTGCGGCCGGCGACGACACGGCAGCCGCGTGGATCTGGAGCGGCGCGCTGGCCGACGACGGCGAGGACGACGCGCTGGTCGCGCGTCTCGACGGCCTGGGCTTTGCCGATCCGGCCACCGTGCTCGCGCGGCTGCGCGCGATCTGGCAATCGTCGCGCTACACGGGGCTGCCGGAAAAGAGCCGGCAGCGCTTCGACAGCGTCGCGCAGCGGGCGCTCGACGCCGCGCCGAAGATCGATGCCGCGCGCCGCGACGACACGATCGTGCGCCTGTTCGACCTGCTCGAGACGGTCAGCCGGCGCGGCGTCTATCTCGCGCTGCTGACCGAATATCCGGCCGCGCTCGACCGCGTGCTGTCGGTGCTCGGCGCGACGCGCTGGGGCGGCGGCTACCTGATCCGCCACCCGCAACTGCTCGACGAGCTGCTCGACGACGAGGCGATCGCGAGCCCGTTCGACTGGCCCGCGTTCAAGGACGCGCTGCGCGCGCGCCTAGCGGCAGCCGACGGCCCCGAGCAGCAGATGGACCTGCTGCGCCATGCACAGCACGCGGAGGTGTTCCGGATCCTGCTGATCGACCTCGCCGGGCAACTGTCGGTCGAGCATGTGAGCGACCGGCTGTCCGAGCTGGCCGACGCGGTGCTCGACGTGACGATCGAGGTCGTCTGGTCGCAGCTTGCGAAGCGCCATCGCGACGTGCCGAAGTTCGCGGTGATCGCATACGGCAAGCTGGGCGGCAAGGAGCTCGGCTACGCGTCGGATCTCGACCTGATCTTCCTGTACGACGACCCCGACGAGCGCTCGGCGGACGTCTACACGACCTTCACGCGGCGGCTCATCACGTGGCTCACCACGGCGACCGGTGCCGGCGCGCTGTTTGACATCGATCTGCGACTGCGGCCGAACGGCGAGGCCGGGCTGCTCGTCACCGATCTCGATGCGTTCCGTCGCTACCAGCTGCGTGAGGGCGATGCCGCGAACACGGCGTGGGTGTGGGAGCACCAGGCGCTGACGCGTGCCCGCTACAGCGCGGGCGATGCGCAGATCGGCGAGGATTTCGAGGCGATCCGCCAGCAGGTGCTGACGACGCCGCGCGACGGCGGCGTGCTCGCGAAGGAGATCGTCGACATGCGTGGCAAGGTGTTTGCCGGCCATCCGAACCAGACCGAGCTGTTCGACCTGAAGCACGATCGCGGCGGGATGGTCGACATCGAGTTCATCGTCCAGTACTGGGTGCTGCTGCACGCGTCGAGCGACGCCGAGCTGATCCGCAACACGGGCAACATCGCGCTGCTGCGCGAGGTCGCGCGCTTCGGGCTGATGGGCGAGGACGAGGCCGAGCGCGTCGGCGCGGCATACCGGAAGTACCGGAAGCTGCAGCACAAGCTGCGGCTCGACGGGATGGAGAAGGCGCGGGTCGATCCGGCCGTGGTGGCCGACGAGCGGGCAGCCGTGACGGCGCTGTGGACGCGCGTGTTCGGGGCGGTTGAAGCGGACGTTTGAATCTGTCGTTTGAATCCGCTGTTCGGATCCGGCATTCGAATCGGACATCCGATTCGACGGGGCGGGGCCGGCGGGCGCAAGTGACCGCTTCCTGCGAAAAAAAGACCGGCGCACGCGCCGGTCTTTTTGCATTCGACAAACGGGTAACGGGCAGCCGCGTCAGGCCGCCAGCATTTCCTTCGCGTGCTTGCGCGTCGTGGCCGTGATCTCGAGCCCGCCGAGCATCCGCGCGACTTCCTCGATCCGGTTGGCGCGGTCGAGCGCGACGACCGTCGACACCGTGCCGCCGCGGTCGTCGGCGCCCTTCGCAACCTGGAAGTGGTGGTCGCCACGCGCGGCAACCTGCGGCAGGTGCGTCACGCACAGCACCTGGCGATCGCGCCCGAGCTGGTGCAGCAGGCGGCCGACCACTTCGGCGACGCCGCCGCCGATCCCCGTATCGACTTCGTCGAAGATCAGCGTTGGCGTCGGGCTGGCCGCGCTGGCGATCACCGCGAGCGCGAGGCTGATCCGCGCGAGCTCGCCGCCCGACGCAACCTTCGCGAGCGGCCGCAACGGCACGCCGGTGTGCCCGGCGACCCGGAATTCGACCTGCTCGAGCCCGTGCGGGCCGCCGTCGGCGAGCGGGACGAGCGCGACTTCGAAGCTTCCGCCCGCCATCGACAGTTCCTGCATGCCGGCCGTGACGGCCGTGCCGAGCGCCTTGGCGGCCTGCGTGCGCGCCTTCGACAGATGCCTGGCGTCGGCGAGATAGGTTTCCCGCGCCTTGGCCTGCGTCGCCTCGAGCGCGCCGAGATCGGCGGCCGCATCGAGCTCGGCGAGCTGCGCGCGGCGTGCCGCGTGTTCTTCGTGCAGCGTGTCGGGCGGCAAGCGGAACTTGCGGGCGGTCGAGTGCAGCGCGTCGAGGCGCGTTTCGACCTGTGCGAGCCGCTCGGGGTCGAGATCGACGCGCTGCGCATAGTGCGACAGCGAGTAGACGGCTTCCTGCAACTGGATCTCGGCCGGTTCGAGCGACGCGAGCGCGTCGCCGAGCGTGGTGTCGTAGTCGGCGAGGCTGCGCAGCTTCGACACGATCGCGCCGAGCTGCGCGAGCATCGCGTCATCGGCCTCGGACAACGCGTTGAGTGCACCACGCACGCCTTCGATCAGGTTCGCCGAATGCGACAGGCGCTTGTGCTCGTTGCTGACTTCGTCCCATTCGCCGGGCTGCGGCGCGAGCTTGTCGAGCTCGGCGAGCTGCCAGGCGAGCTTTTCGCGTTCGAGCTGCAGCTCGCGCTCGTGCGCCTTCGCGGCCTCGATCGCCTGCGTCGCGTCGCGCCACACGCGCCACGCGCGCGCGACGTTCGCCGCATCGGCGACGAGCCCCGCGTGCGTGTCGAACAGCTCGCGCTGCGCGTCGGGCCGCATCAGCAGCTGGTGCGCGTGCTGGCCGTGGATGTCGACGAGCATTTCGCCGAGCTCACGCAGCTGCGCGAGCGTCGCGCTGGTGCCGTTGATGAACGCGCGCGACCGGCCGTTCGCATCGATCACGCGGCGCAGCATCACGGTGTCCTCGGTGTCGAACGCGTGTTCGTCGAGCCAGCGCGCGACACGGTCGTGCGGCGTGAATTCGGCGGTGATGTCGGCGCGGCCGCAGCCGGTGCGCACGACGCTCGCGTCGGAACGTTCGCCGAGGGCGAGGGCGAGGGCGTCGATCAGGATCGATTTCCCGGCGCCGGTTTCGCCGGAAAAGACGGAAAAGCCGCTGTCGAATTCGAGATCGAGCGCGGCGACGATGACGAAGTCGCGGATCGAGAGGTGGCGGAGCATGGTGTCGGGCGGAGTGGCGTCAGGACGCCTTGTCGTCTTCGTTCGAGGCGTGTTCGTTCCAGTGCAGCTTCTTGCGCAGCGTCGAGAAATAGCTGTAGCCGACCGGGTGCAGGAACGGCACCGTGTGCTTCGAGCGGCGCACCTCGATCGTGTCGTTCAGCTCGAGTGCGGTGAACGACTGCATGTCGAAATTCACGTTGACGTCGCGCCCGCCGACGATCTGGATCGCGATTTTCGAATCGTCGGGCAGCACGATCGGCCGGTTCGACAGCGCGTGCGGCGCGATCGGCACGAGCACGATACCCTGCAGCTGCGGATGGAGGATCGGGCCGGCCGACGACAGCGCGTAGGCGGTCGAGCCGGTCGGCGTGGCGACGATCAGGCCGTCCGAACGCTGGTTGTACATGTACCGGCCGTCGACCGATGCGCGCAGCTCGACCATCCCGGAGAAGCCGCTGCGGTTCACGACGACGTCGTTGAACGCGAGCGCGTGGTAGATCGGTTCGCCGTCGCGCATGATCCGGGCCTCGAGCAGCGAGCGCTCCTCGCGCTCGAACTTGCCCGACAGGATCACCGGGACGAGCGCCTGCATGTCGGCCGCCGCGATATCGGTGATGAAGCCGAGCCGCCCGTGGTTGATCCCGATCAGCGGTGTCTTGTACGGCGCGAGCTGACGGCCGATGCCGAGCATTGTCCCGTCGCCGCCCAGCACGACCGCCACGTCGGCGCGCGCCCCGATTTCGGCCGGTGTCAGCGCCGGGTAGCCGGTGATGCCGATCTCGCGCGCGGTCTCGGCTTCGAAGACGACCTCGAAGCCCCGCTTGGCGATGCAGGCGGCCAGCGTGGCGAGCGGCTCGACGATGTTGGGCGTGTTGCTCCGGCCGACGAGCGCGACAGTGTTGAACTGATTACCGGTTTTCATGCCGGCATTACACCATAGCTCGTTGACGAAAAGAACCGGCTGTGCGCTGGCGGGGCCGGATCGGGCCGGCCCGCGCATCGGTGGCCGACGCCACTCGCCGCGGTCGCGCGGTTGCGCTAAAATTTTCCACCATGCTAGATCCTCGCGCACGAACCCTCCTGAAAACCCTGATCGAACGGTATATCGCCGACGGTCAGCCAGTCGGATCGCGCACGTTGTCCCGTTACTCCGGGCTCGAGCTGAGCCCGGCGACGATCCGCAACGTGATGTCCGACCTGGAGGAGCTCGGCCTCGTGTCGAGCCCGCACACGTCGGCCGGCCGCGTGCCGACGCCGCGCGGCTACCGGCTGTTCGTCGACACGATGCTGACGGTCGAGACGCCGATCGACGCCGAGGCCGTCGCGCGGCAGGTGCAGAACACGCTGCAGGCCGGCGAGCCGCAGCAGCGGGTCGTGGCGGCCGCCGCGAGCGTGCTGTCGAACCTGTCGCAGTTCGCGGGCGTCGTGCTGACGCCGCGCCGCAGCCACGTGTTCAAGCAGATCGAGTTCATGCGCCTGTCGGACAAGCGCATCCTGCTGATCATCGTCACGCCCGAGGGCGACGTGCAGAACCGGATGCTCGCGACGCCGCGCGATTACTCGCCGTCGCAACTGACCGAGGCGTCCAACTACATCAACGCGCATTTCGCCGGCCTGTCGTTCGACGAGGTGCGCCGCCGCCTGCGCGACGAGATCGACCAGTTGCGCGGCGACATGACCGCGCTGATGCATCTGGCGGTGACGGCCAGCACCGAGGTGCCTGACACCGAGGACACCGTGCTGATTTCCGGCGAGCGCAACCTGCTCGAGGTGGCGGATCTCTCGTCCGACATGGCCCGGCTGCGCAAGCTGTTCGACGTATTCGACCAAAAGACGGGCCTCCTGCAACTGCTCGACGTGTCGAGCCACGCCCAGGGCGTGCAGATCTTCATCGGCGGAGAATCGACGCTCGTGCCGATCGAGGAAATGAGCGTGGTTACCGCGCCTTACGAGGTGAACGGGCAGATCGTCGGCACGCTCGGCGTGATCGGCCCGACACGCATGGCGTACAACCGCGTGATACCGATCGTCGACATCACCGCGCGCCTGCTGTCGCTCACGCTGAGCCAGCAGTAGCCCGCAATCGCCAGCCCGATCCCGCCCCGTCATCGTGCCGCGGCACCGCGTGAGCCGACAGTCGGCCGAACGGCCAGCCGACCGGCGCGAGGCGGCCCGCTATAATTGAGAGCCGTCCGGTCCCGTGCCCCGAGCACGTTCTTGCCCATGCGTTTCGATCTTGAGCCGCCTTCGACCACCGCGGCCGCCCATCGCATCGGCGTGCTGCTGATCAATCTCGGCACGCCCGACGCGCCCACGCCGCGCGCCGTGCGGCGCTATTTGGCCGAATTCCTGTCGGATCCGCGGGTCGTCGAGATTCCACAGGCCGTCTGGCAGGTGCTGCTGCGCACGCTGATCCTGCCGCTGCGCGGCCGCGCGTCCGCGAAAAAATACGCGGCCGTCTGGATGCCCGAGGGCTCGCCGCTGCGCGTGCACACCGAGCGCCAGACCGACAGCGTGCGGTACCTGCTCGCGTCGAACGGTTATCAAGTGCAGGTCGACTACGCGATGCGCTACGGCAGTCCGAACATTGCGCACGCGCTCGCGCAGTTCAAGCGCGCCGGCGTCGAGCGCGTGCTGCTGATGCCGATGTATCCGCAATACTCGGCGTCGACCACGGCCACCGCATTCGACGCTGCATTCGACGCGCTCGCGCGCATGCGCAACCAGCCGGAAGTGCGCACGGTGCGGCACTACGCCGACCATCCGGCCTATATCCACGCGCTGGCCGAGCAGGTGCGCCAGTATTGGGCGCAGCACGGCCGGCCGGACTTCGCGGCCGGCGACAAGCTCGTGCTGAGCTTTCACGGCGTGCCGAAGCGCACGCTCGACCTCGGCGATCCCTATCACGACCAGTGCCAGCAGACGGGCGCGCTGCTGATGGCCGCGCTCGGGCTGTCGACGACCGAATGTCGCGTCACGTTCCAGTCGCGTTTCGGCAAGGCCGAATGGCTGCAGCCTTATACCGCGCCGACGCTGCGCGAGTTCGGCGAGGCCGGCGTACGGCGGGCCGACGTGTTCTGTCCCGGTTTCACGGCCGACTGCCTGGAGACGATCGAGGAGATCGGCATGGAAGTGCGCGACGAGTTCCTCGCCGGTGGCGGCAAGGCATTCCACCGCATTCCGTGCCTGAACGGCGCACCGGCGTGGATCGGCGCGCTCGGCGAGATCGTGGCCGAGAATCTGCAGGGCTGGCCGGTCAGGGCCGCGCAGCCCGAAACGGTGAGTTAAGTGCGATGAATTACAAGATTTCGACCGAACCGGGCGCGAAGCTGCGCATCGACAAATGGCTGTGGGCGGCCCGGTTCTTCAAGACGCGCTCGCTCGCGACCGATGCGGTCGACAAAGGGCACGTGAAGATCGGCGGCGCGGCGGTCAAGCCGGCGAAGGATGTGCGCGTTGGCGACGAGGTCGAGATTGCGATCGACGGCATCGTCTGGCACATTGCCGTGCTCGGCGTGTGCGACGTGCGCGGGCCGGCGAGCGTTGCGCAGACGCTTTACGAGGAAACGGAAGCGGGGCGGGCCGCACGGCTCGCCGAACTGGAGCGGCGCCGTACGTATCGCGAGCCGGCGGCCGAATTGCACGGCCGGCCGACGAAACGCGACCGGCGCATCATCGACAGATTTTCTGGTGGGAGCTGAACATCTGGTCGAACGTCGCCCGCGCGCTTCCGTATTCGGTCGTGCGGTCGGTGACGGCTCCCGACAGGCAGATGGTGGTGGTGCCGGCGATGAGTACCAGCGCGACCACCGAAATCGCAAAGGTCAGTTTCACGGTACTCCCCTCGAGAAGACGGGTGAAGACGGCGACAGGTGGTGGTTGTAAGGCGTCGGTCAGCTAAGGGTAAACACGCTTTTCCGACGCTTGAGTGGAGTGTAGTGCAGCGGGACTGTGCCAAGCTAGTACTTGCCAGGTAAGCGTTGTTACAGCCCGTTTCGCCCGCTCTGGCCGACTATGCGGGCGATGCACCGGGGCGACGCGCGGTTGTTTCGCCGCATTGGAGAATGCCGGCGAATAACCCTCTTGAAATCGTAGTTTTCACCCTTATTTGCACCAGCAATGTGCGGTACCGCCGGGTATACGGTCCGGCGGTTGCCGATTTGGCTTCAACCTCTAATCGACTTTCAGCGACATGGAAAACACGCAAGAGAACCCGGCTACCCAATCGGCCGAAGATATCGGCAGCGAGAAGCAGGCGGCGCAAGGCGCTGCTCCCGCCGCCGAAGCAGCCGACGCGGCGCTCGCGGAGGCTCAAGCCAAGGTCGCCGAGCTGCAGGAAAGCTACCTGCGAGCGAAGGCCGAGACCGAGAACGTCCGCCGTCGCGCGCAGGACGACGTCTCGAAGGCGCACAAGTTCGCGATCGAAGGCTTCGCGGAACACCTGCTGCCCGTGCTGGACAGCCTGGAAGCCGCTGTCAGCGACACGTCCGGCGACATCGCGAAGGTGCGCGAAGGCGTCGAACTGACGCTGCGCCAGCTGACGAGCGCACTCGAAAAGGGCCGCGTCGTCGCGCTGAACCCGGTTGGCGAGAAGTTCGATCCGCACCAGCACCAGGCGATTTCGATGGTGCCGGCCGAGCAGGAGCCGAACACCGTCGTCACCGTGCTGCAGAAGGGCTATACGATCGCCGACCGTGTGCTGCGTCCGGCGCTCGTCACCGTCGCGCAGCCGAAGTAAGGCGATCAGGATGGTGCCCGTCGGCGTCGATCCGGCCGCGTTTGACGCGTTCGACATGCAGGCGCTGGACGCCGGCACGTTCGACGCGGCGATCGACGGCGCGGGGGATGCGCTCGCGGTGGTGTTCTTCTGGGGCGTCGACTGCTTCAACTGCGAGATCGCGAAGAAGGCGATGCTCGCCCAGCCGGACGCGATTCGCGCGCTGGATCTGAAGTGGTTCCATTGCAACGTTTACGAACACGCCGAGCTGGGGCGCCGCTTCGGCCTTCATGGCGTGCCGACGTGGTTCTTTTTCCACCGCGGCAAGCGTCTCGGCCGGGCGACCGGCTGGCATGGCCTCGTGCAGTTCGGGGCGGCCGTGTCGGCGGCGCGCGCGAAGATCGCGGCGGCGGCCGGTCGTGCGCCGGCGGTGGGCGATCCGCTAGCCGGCGGCGATTGAAAAAATTTAATATCCGCATCGCTCGTCGGGTCTTGAAAACGGACCGGACGGACGCATTTCGGGAACAGCGTTGAATTCTGGCGCGCGAAACTGCCCCAAAACGTGGGGTTTTGCGCAGCAAACAAGCATTTCTGGAGATTAGGAAAAAATGGGAAAGATCATCGGTATTGACCTCGGCACCACGAACTCGTGCGTCGCCATCATGGAAGGCAACCAGGTCAAGGTCATCGAGAACTCGGAAGGCACGCGCACCACGCCGTCGATCATCGCCTACATGGACGACAACGAAGTGCTGGTCGGCGCGCCGGCCAAGCGGCAGTCGGTGACCAACCCGAAGAACACGCTGTTCGCAGTGAAGCGCCTGATCGGCCGCCGCTTCGAAGAGAAGGAAGTCCAGAAGGACATCGGCCTGATGCCGTACAGCATCGTCAAGGCCGACAACGGCGATGCATGGGTCGAAGCGCACGGCGAAAAGCTCGCACCGCCGCAGGTTTCGGCGGAAGTGCTGCGCAAGATGAAGAAGACGGCCGAAGACTACCTCGGCGAGCCGGTCACGGAAGCCGTGATCACGGTGCCGGCGTACTTCAACGACAGCCAGCGTCAGGCGACCAAGGACGCCGGCCGCATCGCGGGCCTCGAAGTCAAGCGGATCATCAACGAGCCGACCGCAGCCGCGCTCGCGTTCGGCCTCGACAAGGTCGAGAAGGGCGACCGCAAGATCGCCGTGTATGACCTCGGCGGCGGCACGTTCGACGTGTCGATCATCGAAATCGCGGACGTCGACGGCGAAATGCAGTTCGAAGTGCTGTCGACCAACGGCGACACGTTCCTCGGCGGCGAGGACTTCGACCAGCGCATCATCGATTACATCATCGGCGAGTTCAAGAAGGAGCAGGGCGTCGACCTGTCGAAGGACGTGCTCGCGCTGCAGCGCCTGAAGGAAGCCGCTGAAAAGGCGAAGATCGAGCTGTCGTCGAGCCAGCAGACCGAAATCAACCTGCCGTACATCACGGCAGACGCGTCGGGCCCGAAGCACTTGAACCTGAAGATCACCCGCGCGAAGCTGGAAGCGCTGGTGGAAGACCTCGTCGAGCGCACGATCGAACCGTGCCGCATCGCGATCAAGGACGCAGGCGTCAAGGTGTCGGACATCGACGACGTGATCCTGGTCGGCGGCCAGACGCGCATGCCGAAGGTGCTGGAAAAGGTGAAGGAGTTCTTCGGCAAGGATCCGCGTCGTGACGTGAACCCGGACGAAGCCGTCGCAGTCGGCGCGGCGATCCAGGGCCAGGTCCTGTCGGGCGACCGCAAGGACGTGCTGCTGCTCGACGTGACCCCGCTGTCGCTCGGTATCGAGACGCTCGGCGGCGTGATGACGAAGATGATCAGCAAGAACACGACGATCCCGACGAAGCACGCGCAGGTGTACTCGACGGCCGACGACAACCAGGGCGCCGTGACGATCAAGGTGTTCCAGGGCGAACGCGAAATGGCGGCCGGCAACAAGCTGCTCGGCGAGTTCAACCTGGAAGGCATCCCGCCCGCACCGCGCGGCGTGCCGCAGATCGAAGTGAGCTTCGACATCGACGCGAACGGCATCCTGCACGTCGGCGCGAAGGACAAGGCGACCGGCAAGGAAAACAGGATCACGATCAAGGCCAACTCGGGTCTGTCCGAGGCTGAAATCGACCAGATGATCAAGGACGCGGAAGCGAACGCAGCGGAAGACCACAAGCTGCGCGAGCTGGCCGATTCGCGCAACCAGGGCGACGCGCTGGTCCACAGCACGAAGAAGGCGCTCACCGAGTACGGCGACAAGCTGGACGCGGGCGAGAAGGAAGCGATCGAAGCGTCGCTGAAGTCGCTCGAGGAAGTGTTGAAGGACACGTCGGCCGACAAGGCTGCGATCGACGCGAAGGTCGAGGAACTCGGCAAGGTGTCGCAGAAGCTCGGCGAAAAGATGTACGCCGACATGCAGGCCCAGCAGGCAGGTGCAGCCGGCGCGGCCGGTGCAGCTGAAGGCGCGGCCCACGCAGGTGGCGCACAGCAGGCTGCCGACGACGTCGTCGACGCCGAGTTCAAGGAAGTGAAGAAGGACTAAGCCGGGTTGCAATGGCACCGCACGCCGCGCGTGGAAACGCGCGCGGCGCGACTGACCAGCGGCTGAAAAGCGGTCTGTCTTTCCTTCCGGATGGCCGGATCGACTCCACGCCTGGCGGGCTTCGCGGCCCTCCGGGCACATTTGTTTTTTGGCGGGTGCTGCGCGAGCCGTCCGCGGACGGTGCAGCGCCAGACGAGTCGAGAGACTTTACTGCAGGCGAAAGGAGCCGCCGCGTGCGCGATGCGTGGCGGCACAGTGAATCGATATGGCGAAACGGGATTACTACGAGGTTCTGGGCGTCGCGAAGAATGCGGGCGACGACGAAATCAAGAAGGCATATCGCAAGCTTGCGATGAAGTATCACCCTGACCGCAATCCGGACAGCAAGGATGCGGAAGAGCATTTCAAGGAGGTGAAGGAAGCCTATGAAATGCTGTCGGATGGCCAGAAGCGGGCAGCGTACGACCAGTACGGCCACGCGGGCGTCGATCCGAACATGGGCGGTGCGGGTGCACAGGGCTTCGGCGGCTTCGCGGATGCGTTCGGCGACATCTTCGGCGACATCTTCGGCCAGGCCGCGGGCGGCGCCGCGCGCGGTGGCCGCGGCGGCCCGCAGGTGTATCGCGGTGCCGACCTGCGCTACAGCATGGAAATCACGCTCGAGCAGGCCGCGCACGGCTACGACACGCAGATCCGCGTGCCGAGCTGGGTGTCGTGCGAGGTCTGCCACGGGTCGGGTGCGAAGCCCGGCACGAAGCCGGAAACCTGCCCGACCTGTCATGGCCAGGGCACGGTGCGCATGTCGCAGGGCTTCTTCAGCATCCAGCAGACCTGCCCGAAGTGCCACGGCACGGGCACCTACATCCCGGAGCCGTGCGTGCATTGCCACGGGTCGGGCAAGGTGAAGGAAACCAAGACGCTCGAAGTGAAGATCCCGGCCGGGATCGACGACGGGATGCGGATCCGCTCGGCCGGCAACGGCGAGCCGGGCATCAACGGCGGGCCGCCGGGCGACCTGTACGTCGAGATCCACATCAAGCCGCACTCGGTGTTCGAGCGCGACGGCGACGATCTCCACTGCCAGATGCCGATCCCGTTCACGACCGCCGCGCTCGGCGGCGAGATCGAGGTGCCGACGCTGGCCGGCCGTGCATCGTTCCCGGTGCCGGAAGGCACGCAGTCGGGCAAGACGTTCCGCCTGCGCGGCAAGGGCATCAAGGGGCTGCGTTCGAGCATTGCGGGCGATCTGTACGTCCACGTGCAGGTCGAGACGCCCGTGAAGCTGACCGACAACCAGCGCGACCTGCTCAAGCAGTTCGAGAAATCGCTGGCCGAGGGCGGCGCGCGTCACAGCCCGCAGAGCAAGAGCTGGTTCGATCGTGTGAAGAGCTTCTTCGAGTAACTCGAGTAACAGCATGACTGAAGGCAACGAGAGCGCGTCGTTCGCGCTCTTGGACGATTGCGACTCGACCGCGTCCGCGCGGTCGAGTCGTTTGTATTCGGGATTCGTGCGCGAACGCGTGTGCACGGATCCGGCGCGGCTCGACGAAATCGATGCAGCGGTCGCACAGGATCTGCGCGACGGGCTGCATGCGGTCGTCGTCGGCGATTACGAATTCGGACGCAACCTGCAACGAGCGCAGCCCGGCCATGCCCCGCTGCGCTTTTTGCTGTATGCGCGCTGCGAGCGCCTGTCGCGCGACGAAGTCGACGCGTGGCTCGCGCAACAGGACGGCGGCGGCACGCCGTCGATCGCGGGCGTCGCGCATGTCGAGAAGAGCGTGTCGCGCGACGCGTTCGACGCGGCGATCGCCGCGGTGCACGACGCGCTGCGCGCGGGCGATTCATATCAGGTCAACTACACGTACCGCCTGAACTTCGACGTGTTCGGTACGCCGCTCGCGCTGTACCGGCGGCTGCGTGCGCGCCAGCCCGTGCGTTACGGCGCGCTGGTCGCATTGCCCGACGGTACGTGGGTCGCGTCGTGTTCGCCCGAGCTGTTCGTCGAGAAGCGCGGCGACGTGCTGCGCGCGCGGCCGATGAAGGGCACGGCGCCACGTTCGGCCGACCCTCGCGACGATGCGGCTGCTGCTGCGTTCCTCGCGAACGATCCGAAGAACCGTGCGGAAAACGTGATGATCGTCGACCTGCTGCGCAACGACGTATCGCGGATCGCACGCACCGGGACGGTCCGCGTGCCGGCGCTGTTCTCCGTCGAGCCATATGCGTCGGTGTGGCAGATGACGTCGACGGTCGAGGCCGGCTGGCGCGAAGGGACGACGTTCGCGCAGATGCTGCGTGCGCTGTTTCCGTGCGGATCGATCACGGGCGCGCCCAAGCACAAGACGATGCAGTTGATCGATGCGATCGAGTCGACGCCGCGCGGACTCTATACGGGCGCGATCGGCTGGCTTGACGCTGCGAAGCAAGGTGCCGATTCCGACGCGCCGGGTGAGCGCCTAGCCGGTTGCGGCGATTTTTGCCTGTCGGTCGCGATCCGTACGCTGACGCTCGACGCTACCGGCGAAGGCGCTGGCCGCGAAGGTGCAGCCGGTGCCACAGCACGCAATCCGGCAACGGCAATCGCCGGCCGGCGCCGCGGCACGATGGGTGTCGGCGCGGGCATCGTGCTCGACAGCGTCGCGGCCGACGAATATGCGGAGTGCGAATTGAAAGCGCGATTCCTGACGGACGCCGATCCCGGCTTCCAGCTGTTCGAAACGACCGCCGCCACACGTGCGGACGGCATCCGGCATCTCGATCGCCATCTCGCGCGGCTGCAGCGTAGCGCGGACGCGCTCGGCTTCCGCGTCGACATCGATGCAATACGTCGCGAGATCGACGCGCGCTGCGCGGCGCTCGACGGCGACGGTGCTTACCGGATGAAGCTCGCGCTCGCGAAGGACGGCACGATCGAGATCGTCGCAGCGCCGCTCAAGCCGCTGCCGGCGGGGCCGGTCGGCGTGCTGCTGGCGTCCGCGCACGGCTTCGCACCGACCCTCGCGAGCGATGCGCTGCTGCTGCACAAGACGACACGCCGCGCCGAATACGATCGCGCGTGGCAGGCGGCGGAGGCGCTTGGGAGTTTCGACATGCTGTTCGTCAACGAGCGCGGCGAGGTGACGGAGGGCGGGCGCTCGAACCTGTTCGTGAAGCTCGACGGCCAGTGGGTGACGCCGCCGCTCGAGTCAGGCGTGCTGCCGGGCGTGATGCGCGGCGTGATGCTCGATGATCGCGCGTTCGGCGCGACGGAGCGGGTCGTGACCCGCGATGATCTCGCGCGCGCGGAGGCGCTGCTGCTGACCAACGCGCTGCGCGGTGCGCTCGACGCGGTATTGAAGTAACCGGCAGATCATCAACCACTGCCGGCAGCGTATGAAAGAAAAAGCGCGACGCCCTGCAAAGGGCGCCGCGCTTTTTTATCGAGGCACCGGCGGAACGCATCGCCGGCCCCGTCACGGATGTCAGAACGAATGCTCGGGGCCGGGGAACGAACCGTCCTTTACCGCACCCACATAGGCTTCGACGGCCGTCTGGATGTTCGGCTGCCCCTGCATGAAATCCTTGACGAAGCGCGGCCGTTTGCCGGGGAACACGCCGAGCATGTCGTGTAGCACGAGCACCTGTCCCGAGCAGTCGACGCCGGCGCCGATGCCGATCGTCGGGATCTTCAGCATGTGCGTGACTTCGGAGGCAACGAGCGTCGGCACCGCTTCGAGCACGACGAGCTGCGCGCCCGCATCCTCGACCGCGCGCGCGTCGCGCAGCAACTGCGCGGCCCCGGCCTCGGTCTTGCCTTGCACCTTGAAGCCACCGAACGCGTGTACCGATTGCGGCGTGAGGCCCACATGCGCGCACACGGGCACCGCGCGCTCGACGAGGAACCGGATCGTCTCGGCGAGCCATTCGCCGCCTTCGAGCTTGACCATCTGCGCACCCGCGCGCATCAGCTTGACGGCACTCGCGAATGCTTCGGCCGGCGTACCGTACGTGCCGAACGGCAGATCGGCGACGACCAGCGCTCGCGGCTGCGCGCGGGCGACGCAGGCGGTGTGATACGCGATGTCGTCGAGCGATACGGGCAGCGTGGTCGTGTGGCCCTGCAGCACGTTGCCGAGCGAATCGCCGATCAGCAGCACGTCGACGCCCGAACGGTCGAGCAATGCGGAAAAGCTCGCGTCGTAGCAGGTGAGCATCGCGATCTTCTCGCCGGCGTCGCGCATTGCCTGCAGCTTGGGCACCGTGACGGCAGGCCGGCTCGATTCCTGGAGATAGGTCATGGGAAATCCGGTTCGAATGGGTGAGGAACGACAGGCGAGGACGCTTTAGCGCGTCGTCTCGCCCTTGACGAAGAATTCCTTGCGGCCGCGCATCGTCTCGATGCGCTCGATCAGCAGGGCGAGATCTTCGGGGGAATCCTGCGGATTCAGGTGTTCCGCGGCAACCGTCAGCACCGGCGTGCGGTCGTAGTGGTAGAAGAATTCGTTGTACGCGTCGACGAGCGAGCGCAGGTACGCATCGCTGATCTGCAGCTCCATCGGCAGTCCGCGCTTCTGGATGCGCGAGAACAGCACTTCGGGGCTCGCCTGCAGGTAGACGACGAGGTCGGGCGACGGCGCCTGCGGCACGTCCACGTGTGTCGCGACCGAGCGGTAGAGCTGCCATTCGTCTTCCGGCAGATTCAGTCGCGCGAAAATGTCGTTCTTCTGCGGCATGAAATCGGCGATGACCGGGCGGCCCGTTTCGAGCGCACCGATCAGCTCGCGTGCCTGCTGCGCGCGCTGCAGCGCGAACGACAGCTGCACGGGCAGCGCGTAGCGCGCCGTATCGCGATAGAAGCGTTCGAGGAACGGGTTGTCCTGCGGGCGCTCGAGCAGCGTCTGCATCGACCAGCGCTCGGCGAGCAGGCGCGCGAGCGTCGTCTTGCCGACGCCGATCGGGCCTTCGATCACGAGATAGCGGTACGGGGCGCGCAGGTCGGGCGCAGTGACGGTGAGGGGAGTCGGGGTCATCGGCAGCGGTTCTTGTCGGCGTCTTCGCTGGCAGCGAGCGCCTTCTGCATCAGGCACTGGCAGGTCTGCACCTTCTCGACACGCTGGTTGGCGACGGCGGCGAGGAAGGCATCGGCACGGCCGCGTGCGGGAATGTCGAGTGCCGGGTCGATTTCGACGAGCGGCACAAGTGCGAACGCACGGTCGGTGAGGCGAGGGTGCGGGACGATCAGGTCGGGTTCGTCGATCGAGTCGGCGCCGAACAGCAGGATGTCGAGATCGAGCGTGCGCGGCGCGTTGCGATACGGGCGCTCACGGCCGAAGTGATGTTCGATCTTCTGGCAGAGGGCGAGCAGCTCACGGGCCGACAGCGTCGTGTCGAGCTTGACGACGCAGTTGTAGTAGTCGTCGCCGCCCGCTTCGAAGGGCGCCGTGCGATACAGGCTCGATTTGCCGAGGATCGAGATGGTGCGCTGCTGCGCGAGGCACACCACCGCGTCCTTCAGGGTCTGGCGCGCATCGCCGAGATTCGCCCCCAGTCCGATATATGCAACCGTCATGGCATCACTTCCTACGTCGTTCGCCGGCGAGCGCGTCAGTCGTCGGACCCGCCCGAGGTATCCGGTGCCTGCTCGGCGGCACCTTCACCCGGATTGCGGTTTCGCGCACCGCCGCGGCGGCGCCGCTTGCGGGGCGATTTTTCCTTCGAGCCGCCCTGCGTGAGCAATGCCTCGCGAGCGGCCGCGTCGCCTTCGATGAAATCCGTCCACCACTGTCCGACTTCGGCATCGAGCTCGCCGGATTCGCAGCGTAACAGGAGGAAATCATACCCCGCTCTAAACCTTTGGTGTTCCAGCAGCCGCATCGCGCTGCGGCCCGAGCGTTTCTCGAGGCGCAGCTGCAGGCCCCAGATTTCGCGCATGTCGGCCGAATAACGCTTGTGGATCGCGAGTTTCTCGGTCTGCATGTCGAGCACGTCGTCCATCGCGCGATGGAGCGCCGGCACCGGGATTTCGCCTTCGGCCGTGTATTGCTCGAAGCGCTGGCGCATGTCGTGCCACAGGAGTGTCGCGAACAGGAAGCCCGGGGAAACCGGCTTGCCGGCCCGCACGCGCGCGTCGGTGTTGTTCAGCGCGAGCGTGATGAACTTCTCGCCCTGCGGCTGTTCGAGCACGACGTCGAGGAGCGGCAGCAGCCCGTGGTGCAGGCCTTCCTTGCGCAACCGCGTCAGACACGCGAGTGCGTGGCCCGACAGCAGCAGCTTCAGCATTTCGTCGAACAGGCGCGCGGCCGGCACGTTGTTGATCAGGTCGGCGAGCGCGTTGATCGGTTCGCGCGTGTGCGGCTCGATCTCGAAGCCGAGCTTCGCCGCGAAACGCACGACGCGCAGCATCCGCACCGGATCCTCGCGGAAGCGCGTGGCCGGATCGCCGATCATCCGCAACAGGCGGGCGCGCATGTCGGCCATCCCGTCGTGGTAGTCGAGCACCGTCTGCGTCGACGGGTCGTAGTACATCGCGTTGATCGTGAAGTCGCGGCGTGCGGCGTCTTCGTGCTGCTCGCCCCACACGTTGTCGCGCAGCACGCGGCCGCTCGCGTCGACCGCGTGGGTGCGGCGATCGAGTTCGTCGCGCTTCAGGCGCTTCGGCGGCTCGGCAGCGGCCGCCTCGGGCGGCGCATCGACCAGCGCGCGGAACGTCGACACCTCGATCAGTTCCTGGCCGAACTGCACGTGGACGATCTGGAAGCGACGGCCGATCAGCCGCGCGCGGCGGAACAGGCGCTGCACCTCGGTCGGTGTCGCATCGGTCGCGACGTCGAAGTCCTTCGGCGCGATGCCGAGCAGCAGGTCGCGTACCGCGCCGCCGACGATGAAGGCACGGAAGCCCGCCTGCTGCAGCGTGTCGGTCACGCGCACGGCATTCTTCGAGATCAGCGCCGGGTTGATGCCGTGCACGCTGGCCGGCACAACGGTCGGCTCATGGTTGCTGCGTGGTTTCTTCGCGCTGCCGCGGGCGCCCTTCGGGGCACGCGGGGTAGCAGGGGCCGCTTCGTCGGCCGGGGCCGCTGCGGGAGATGTTTGCTCGGTTTCGTCCTGGCCGAGCAGCTTGCGGATGAATTTTTTGATCACGACGTTCAGGAGAGCTCGAGGATGCGCCAGCCGCGGTTGCTTGCATGCGCACGCAGCGTGTCGTCAGGGTTGGTCGCGATCGGGTCGGTGACTTTCTCGAGCAACGGGATGTCGTTGTGCGAGTCGCTGTAGAAGTAGGTGTGCGTGAAGTCGCTCCATTGCTTGCCGAGCGACGCGAGCCACGCTTCGGTCCGCACGATCTTGCCTTCGCGATAGCTCGGCGTGCCGGTCGGCCGGCCCGTGTACGGCGAATCGGGATGCCCGTCGGTCGTTTCGACCTCGCAGGCGATCAGCGTGTCGACGCCGAACGCGGTTGCGATCGGGCGCGTGATGAATTCGTTGGTCGCCGTCACGACGCAGCACAGGTCGCCCGCATCGAGGTGCTTGCGCACGAGCTCGAGCGCGGCGGGCGTCATTGCGGGCCGGATCACCTCGTGCATGTACTGCTCGTGCCATTGCGCGAGCTGCGCGCGCGAATACTTCGCGAGCGGCGTGAGCATCGCCGTGAGGTACGCGTGGATGTCGAGCTTGCCGGCCTTGTAGTCGGCGAAGAACTGATCGTTCTGACGCGAGAAGCTTTCTGCGTCGACGATGCCGAGCTTCACCATGAAGCGGCCCCATTCGTGGTCGCTATCGGTCGTGATCAGCGTGTGATCGAGGTCAAAGAGTGCCAGATTAGTCATGGAAGCGCATTTTACTCGAAGCGGTTCGGGCCGGTGCCCGGAGGTGTGATGTCGTCGCCGGGACGCGCCAGCATGCGACGCAGCAACGGCAGCGTGACGGCGCGTTTTTGCTCGAGCGAGAAGCGGTCGAGCGCGTCGAGCAGCGCCATCAGGCTCGGCATGTCGCGGCGGAAATGGGTCAGCAGGTAGGCGGCGATGTCGTCGGTGAGCGCGATCCCGCGCTCCTTCGCCGCGAGCTTGAGCACGGCGATCTTGCCGGCATCGGACGGCGGCGACAGGTGGAACACGAGCCCCCAGCCGAGGCGCGTGCGGAGATCCTCGCGCACGTCGAGTGCGAGCGGCGCCGCGGGGCCCGCCGCGACGAATGCGCTCGACGGGTGCGCGCGCACTTCGTTGAACAGGTTGAACAGCGCGACCTGCTGCGGGTCGCTCATCCGGTCGCAGTCGTCGATCGCGTAGATGCCGATACGTGGGTCGAACGTGAACGCGCCGAGCGGGCTTTGCGGTGTGAGATAACGCGCATAGCCGTACGACGCATCGCTCACGAGCGCCTGCAGCAGATGGGTGCGGCCGCTGCCGGGCTCGCCCCAGATGTAGAACGACCGGTCCGGCACGGGGCCCGCCGCGAGCGCGAGGTCGAGCTTCTGCAGGCGCGAGATGAGCTCGTCGTTCTCCTCGTTCATGATGAAGTTGTCGAACGTGGCGGGCGGCGGCGTGCCGAGATCGAGCGTCAGTTGACGGGACACAACAGTCACAATGCGGGTCGGTTGAAAATACGCGCGCCGTACGCCGGGCACGCGCCGGGAGCTGCGCCTTCGTGGGCTTCACGCGCGACCGCACGCACGGCGCCACGCCGGTTTCGGCGCGGTTCGCTCGGCGATGAAAACGGGGACGTGTTGACCAAGATGCAATCCCTGACGATTCGGTGCTGGGAATTCCGGCCAACGGGCCGGCTTCGGGTAAAATCGCATTTTACCGACCTTCTCGCATTCCCCCATGAATCCTCCGAAATCCGCTCCTGACGCTCAGGGTCTGTCCTATCGCGACGCAGGCGTCGACATCGACGCGGGCGACGCGCTCATCGACAAGATCAAGCCTTTTGCGAAGAAAACCCTGCGCGACGGCGTGCTCGGCGGCATCGGCGGGTTCGGCGCGCTGTTCGAAGTGCCGAAGAAGTACAACGAGCCCGTGCTCGTGTCGGGCACCGACGGCGTGGGCACCAAGCTCAAGCTGGCGTTTCATCTGAACAAACACGACACGGTCGGCCAGGATCTCGTCGCGATGAGCGTGAACGACATCCTCGTGCAGGGCGCCGAGCCGCTGTTCTTCCTCGACTACTTCGCGTGCGGCAAGCTCGACGTCGATACCGCCGCAACGGTCGTCAAGGGCATCGCGCAGGGCTGCGAGCTGTCGGGCTGCGCGCTGATCGGCGGTGAAACGGCCGAAATGCCGGGCATGTACCCGGACGGCGAATACGACCTGGCCGGCTTCGCGGTCGGCGCGGTCGAGAAGAGCAAGATCATCGACGGCAGCACGATCGCCGAAGGCGACGTGGTGCTGGGCCTCGCATCGAGCGGCATTCACTCGAACGGCTTCTCGCTCGTGCGCAAGATCATCGAGCGCGCGAACCCCGACCTTTCCGCCGATTTCCATGGCCGCTCACTCGCCGACGCGCTGATGGCACCCACGCGCATCTACGTGAAGCCGCTGCTCGCGCTGATGCAGAAGCTGTCGGTGAAGGGCATGGCGCACATCACGGGCGGCGGTCTCGTCGAGAACATTCCGCGCGTGCTGCGCGAAGGCCTCACCGCCGAGCTCGACCAGAACGCGTGGCCGCTGCCGCCGCTGTTCAAGTGGCTGCAGGAGCACGGCGGCGTCGCCGATGCGGAAATGCACCGCGTGTTCAACTGCGGCATCGGCATGGCCGTGATCGTTTCGGCGGCCGATGCCGACACAGCGATCGCCGACCTGACCGCCGCCGGCGAACAGGTGTGGAAGATCGGCACCGTGCGTGCGACCCGCGAAGGCGAGGCGCAGACCGTCGTGGTCTGACGCACTGCCGCAGCAGATGCAGCAAGGAAAGCCGCCCGGAGTCGATCCGGGCGGCTTTTTTTCGGGCGCCGCGTGGCGTACGGACGCGCGCCGATGAAGGAGGGACGACGATGACCGAAGACGAACATGCGATCCGCACGCTCGTGGACAACTGGTTCGTGTCGAGCCGCCGCGGCGACCTGGCGACCGTGCTCGACCTGATCGCCGACGACGCGATCTTCATGGTGGCGGGCAAGCCTCCGTTCGACAAGGCGGCGTTTGCGGCCGCGTCGCGTGACGCGAATGCCGGGGGCGGGCCCGCGCCGACGATCGACGGCCGCTACCGGATCGACGAACTGCGCGTGTTGGGCGACTGGGCGTACATGCGCAATTTCCTCGAAATCGAAGCGACGCCGCCGGGCGGCGACACGATCCGTCGTTCGGGCCATACGCTGACGATCTTCCGCAAGACCGACGGCCGCTGGCAGCTCGTGCGCGACGCCAATCTCGTGACGCTCGTGCACTGAGCGCGGTGGCGCGGGCGCCGTCGCCCCCGCCCGCAGATGCTCATGCGGACTGCCGCGGCGCGCTAGCCGGACGCGCGCCGGCCAGCAACGGTGGCACGAGCAGGTAGAGCAGGGCAGCCACGGCCCACACGAGCCCCGGCCACGTCGCGCGCGTCGCCGCATAGGTTGTGGTGACGACCAGTGGCCCCGCGACGCCGATCAGGCTCGCCACGCTCGCGAGCGCGCCTTGCAGTTCACCCTGGCGCGCATCGTCGACCTGCCGCGCGAGCATCGCCTGCAGTGCCGGCAGCGTCATGCCGCCCGCTGCGAACAGCGGCAGCAGCGCGAACGGCACCCACGCGGCGGTCGCGAACGCAATCGCCGCGAGCCCGAGCGCATCGCCCGCGAGGCCCAGTGCGAGCGCGCGGCGCTCGCCGAGCCGTGCGATCAGCGGCCCGATCGCGAATGCCTGCGCGAGGGCGTGACACGCGCCGTAGCCCGCCAGCGACAGCCCCGCGATCGGTGTCGACCACCCGAAATGTTCCTGGCCGTACAGGATCCACAGCGTGGCGGGCGCCTGCGACACCAGCGCCACGATCACGTAAATACCGATCAGCGGCACGAGCGCCGGTGAGCCGCTCAGTCGGCGCAGGCTGGCGAACGGGTTGAGCGCGCCGACCGTATGGCCTTCGCGGGCCGAACGCGGCCGCGACTCCGGCAGTGCGCGCCAGACGAGCACGAGATTGAGCGCGTTGAGCACGGCGGCCGCAACGAACGGCGCGCGCACATGCAGCGCGCCGAGCAGGCCGCCGATCAACGGGCCCGCGATGAAGCCGATGCCCATCATCGCGCCGAGCTGGCCGAAGCGTCGTGCGCGGTCGGGTTCGGCCGTGACGTCGGTGACGTACGCAGTCGCGACCGCGACGTTCGCGCCGGTGATGCCCGCGATCAGCCGCCCGACGTAGAGCCAGGCGAGCGTCGGCGCGAGTGCCATCAGCAGGTAGTCGAGCGCGGCGCCCGCGAGCGACACGAGCAGTACGGGCCGGCGGCCGAAGCGGTCGCTCAGCGCGCCGAGCAGCGGTGCGCACAGGAACTGCGCGAACGCGTACAGCGCGAGCAGTATCCCGTAGTGGGTGTCGGTGCTGTTCGCGCTGGCGAGCGAGCGCAGGAGCCCGGGCAGGATCGGCATCACGATCCCGACGCCGATCGCGTCGAGCAGGACCGTGGCCAGGATGGCAATCAGGGACGGATTCAAGAGGGTAACTCTATCGGTGATAGAGTGGTGATTATTCCACAGCTCTCCCTATCGGTGATAGAGATGAAGGACACAGGGGCGCGGCTGACGCGCGACACGGTACTGCGCGCGGCGCTCGAACTGCTCGATGAAGTCGGCATCGACGGGTTGTCGACGCGGCGGCTTGCCGAGCGGCTCGGCGTGCAGTCGCCGACGCTTTACTGGCATTTCCGGAACAAGGCCGAACTGCTCGACGCAATGGCCGAGGCGATCATGCTCGAGCGCCACGATGCGTCGCTGCCGCGGCCGGGTGAGGCGTGGGATGCGTGGCTTTTCGACAACGCGCGCAGTTTCCGTCGCGCACTGCTGGCCTATCGCGACGGCGCGCGCCTGCATGCCGGTACGCGGCCGCGCACGCTGCATTTCAGCTCGATCGAGCGCAAGGTCGCGTTGCTCGGCGACGCGGGTTTCGCGCCGGACGAGGCGGTCGACGTGATGTATGCACTTGGCCGCTTCGTGGTGGGATGGGTGCTGGAGGAGCAGGCGGAACCCGACGGCGAGGCCGATGCGTCGCTGCCGGACGCGGCCGAGTATCCGCTGCTCGCGAAGGGCTGGGCCGCGCTGCGCGCGCGCGGCGGCGACGAAGCGTTCGAGCGCGGCGTCGCGTTGATCGTCGACGGCGCCCGCGCGCACCTGGCAGCGCGCGAGCGCGGCTGACGCGCTCAGGCCGGTGTGCTGCCGTCGAGCACGCGTTCCAGTGCGTCGAGTGCGCGGGCCGTGGCGTCCGGCGCAATGCAGTCGACGACGATCCGCTCCGGCATCGCGCGCAGCCAGGTGATCTGGCGCTTGCAGAGCTGGCGCGTCGCGAAGATGCCCTTGTCGCGCATCGTCCGGTAGTCGGTGTCGCCGTCGAGGAATTCCCACGCCTGCCGGTAGCCGACGCAGCGCATCGACGGCAGGTCGGGATGGAGGTCCTCGCGACGGCGCAGCCGCTCGACTTCGTCGATGAAACCCGCGTCGAGCATCGCATCGAAGCGCTGCGCGATCCGTGCGTGCAGTACCGCGCGATCGGACGGTTCGAGCGCGACCGGCACGAAGCGGTAAGCGGCGGCGGCATCGTCACTGCGTCGCGGGGCGGCGAGCAGCACCGACATCGGCTGCCCGCTCAGCATGAACACTTCGAGCGCCCGCTGGATCCGTTGCGAATCGTTCGGCGCGAGCCGCGCGGCCGTAACGGGATCGACTTGCGCGAGTCGCGCGTGCAGCGCGGGCCAGCCATCGCGCGCGGCTTCGGCATCGAGCGTCGCACGCACGTCCGGATCGGCGCCGGGCAGGTCGTTGAGCCCCTGCGTCAGTGCCTTGTAGTACAGCATCGTGCCGCCCGCGAGCAGCGGCGTGCAGCCGCGCGCGGCGATCTCGCCGATCAGGCGCAGCGTGTCCGCGCGGAAACTCGCGGCCGAATACGCGTCGGCCGGATCGATGATGTCGATCAGGTGATGCGGCACGCTCGCGCGCTCGTCGCGCGACGGCTTCGCGGTGCCGATATCCATGTCGCGGTAGACGAGCGCCGAATCGACGCTGACGATCTCGATCGGGCGGCGCGCGGCGAGCGCCAGCGCCGCGGCCGTCTTGCCCGATGCGGTGGGGCCGAGCAGGCAGGCGATCGTCGTCGGAGAGGACTGCGGTGCCGCGCTCATTGGCCGCGCATGAAGAGGCGGTCGAGATCGTTCAGCGTGAGCTGATACCACGTCGGCCGGCCGTGATTGCATTGGTCCGCGCGCTCGGTGGCCTCCATCTGCCGCAGCAGTGCGTTCATCTCGTCGAGCGTCAGGCGCCGGTTCGCGCGCACCGCATGGTGGCAGGCGAGCGTACCGAGCAGTTCGTGTTGACGCTCGGTGAGCACACGCGAGCCGCCGAACGCGTGAAGGTCGGCAAGCACCGCGCGCGCGAGCGACTGCAGGTCGGCATCCTTCAGCAGCGCCGGTACCGCGCGGATCGCAAGCGTCGTCGGCGACAGCACCGCCAGGTCGAAACCGAGCGATTCGAGCGTGTCGCGTTCCTCCTCGACCGTGCCGATCTCGATCGGCGTGGCCGTCATCGATACCGGCAGCAGCAGCGCCTGCACGGCGACCGAGCGGTCGGCGAGCGCGTTCTTGAACTGTTCGTACAGGATCCGTTCGTGTGCCGCGTGCATGTCGACGATCACGAGTCCGTGCGCGTTCTGCGCGAGCACGTAGATGCCGTGGATCTGGCCCAGCGCGAAGCCGAGCGGCTGCTCGTCGTATGCGGTAGCGGCGATCGGCGATACGGTGAAGCCGGGCGGCGGCACGACCGGCGTGTCGGCCGAATCGCGTGCGATGGTGGTCGTGCCGTCTGGCGTGCCGGCGCCGTTATCCTTGCGGCCGAACATGGCGTCGTAGAGCGCGAGCGGCTGCGCGACGGGCAGCGTGCCCTGCGTCATCCGCGCCTGGCGCATCCAGGTGTTGCCCGTCGACGAGGACGACGGCGACGAGAAGCCGCCGCCGCCGATGCCACCCATGCCGCCGGTCGCGTGGCCCGGGCTTTGCCCGAGCGGCGTGTCCAGGAACGACGACGGCCCGCGCGGCGCCGGTTCGATATGCGCGGCATGGCCGCCCGCCGTGGTTTCCGGAGAGGCACCCGCATGGCGCGCCAGCGAGCGCTGGACCGCATGGAACACGTACTGGTGGATCGAGCGCGAATCGCGGAAGCGCACCTCGATCTTCGACGGATGCACGTTCACGTCGACGGCTTCCGGTGGCAAGTCGAGAAACAGCACGTACGACGGGTAGCGGTCGCCGTGCAGCACGTCCTCGTAGGCCGCGCGCACCGCGTGCGTCAGCAGCTTGTCGCGCACGAAGCGGCCGTTAACGAAGAAATACTGCTGGTCGGCACGCCCGCGGCTTGCGGTCGGCAACCCGGCGCAGCCGTAGACGGCCAGCGGGCCGGCCTGTTCGTCGAGCGGCAGGTGTGCGGTCGCGAAGCTGTCGCCGAGGATCTTCGCGACGCGCTGCGCAGGCTCGGTCGCATTCCAGTGCTCGACCGCCTTGCCGTTGTGCAGCACCGAGATCGCGACGTCCGGCCGCGCGAGCGCCGCGCGGCGGATCATTTCCAGGCAGTGGCCGAACTCGGTCTGCTCGCTCTTCAGGAACTTGCGTCGTGCGGGCGTGTTGAAGTACAGCTCGCGGACCTCGATCGTCGTGCCGGTCGCACCGGCGGCGGGCGACAGCACGCCCGTCTGCGCATCGATCTTCATCGCGTGCGCGGCATCGGCCGTGCGGCTCGTGATCGACATCTCGGCGACCGACGCGATCGACGCGAGCGCTTCGCCGCGGAACCCGAGCGTTGCGACCGCCTCGAGCTCCTCGAGCGAGCGGATCTTGCTGGTGGCGTGGCGCATCAGCGCGAGCGCGAGCTCGTCCGGCGGAATCCCGCAGCCGTCGTCGGTGATCGAGATGCGCTTGACGCCGCCTTCTTCCAGCACGATGCGCAGCGTTTTGGCGCCCGCGTCCATCGCGTTCTCGAGCAGCTCCTTGACGACCGACGCCGGGCGTTCGACGACCTCGCCGGCGGCGATCTGGCTGATCAGCTGGTCGGGCAGGGGCTGGATCGCGCGCAGCGGGCGCGGAGCAGGGGCGGGCGTGTCGCCCGCGGCCGTTTCGGTGATATCGGACATGGCCGAATTATAGCGAGGCGGCGAATGCGTGCCGGGGCGGCCAAGCGTTACGTTTTTTCACGGAGCCTTAAGGTAGTTTCGGTATCATGACTCCGTTCCGCGCGCCGCCTTGGCTGGCGGGCGCCTCCGCCATGCCTGGCCTGTTTCGGCCGTTCCGGCCCTATCGCCTTCGAGGAATCGCATTTGGATACGCTGCTTCATTTCGTCAACCTTGTCCTGCATATCGACGCTTTCCTCGGCGATTTCATCCGGCAGTATGGCGCGTGGGTCTATCTCGTGCTGTTCCTGATCGTGTTCTGCGAGACGGGGCTCGTCGTGTTCCCGTTCCTGCCGGGCGATTCGCTGCTGTTCATCGGCGGCGCGTTCGCGGCGACGGGTGAAATGAACGTCGGCGTGCTGATCGTGCTGCTGCTCGTCGCGGCGATCTCCGGCAACACCGTGAACTACCTGATCGGCCGCTGGGTCGGCCCGAAGGTGTTCAATACCCATATCCCGGTGCTCGAGCGCTTCCTCGATCGCGCAGCGCTGCAGAAGACCCACTCGTTCTACGACAAGCACGGCGGCAAGACGATCGTGCTCGCGCGCTTCATCCCGGTCGTGCGTACGTTCGCGCCGTTCGTCGCGGGCGCGTCGTCGATGAGCGTCGGGCGCTTTCAGCTCTTCAACGTGATCGGTGCGCTGGTGTGGGTGCTGCTGCTCGTGCTGCTCGGGTATTTCTTCGGCAATATTCCGTTCATCCGCCAGTACCTGAACGTGATCGTGCTGGTCGGGATCGGTGCGGCGATCGTGCCGGTCGCGCTTGGTGCGGTGTGGAAGCTGGTGCGCGGGAAGCAGTCGGATAACGCGCAGAAGACGGGCGGGCGTTGAGGCGGGGGCTTTGTCTTCAGTCAATAAAAAAGCGTGGCGGGTGCCACGCTTTTTTTTCGTCCGGTGCCGCCGTTACGCGTTGCGATGCGAGATCGGGGTTTCGGGCGTCGGGTATTGCGCGTCGCGGAACGTCTCGAGGATCACGCGGTTGGTGTCGCAGTACACCTGCCAGTAATTTTCCGGTGCCGTCGACGGGCGCACGAACAGTAGCGGGCCTTCCGGCGTGAACTGCAGCACGCCGACGTCCGGCGCCGGGTTGGTCAGCACGTTCGGGATCTGCTGGAGCGACGTCTTCAGGCGGTTGATCGCGTCGACCGCATCGACGCCGTTCGCGATCTTCGCGGTCAGGTCGACGCGACGATACGACGTTGCGCTGTAGTTGGCGATGTTGTCCGAGAAGATCTTGTTGTTGCCGACGATCGTCACGATGTTGTCGGGCGTGACGATCGTCGTGCCGAACAGGCCGAGTTCTTTCACCGTGCCGGTGACGCCACCCGCGTTGATCACGTCGCCGATCTTGAACGGACGCAGCACCTGCATGAACACGCCGGCGGCGAAGTGCGCGAGCAGGCCGCCCCAGGCCGTGCCGATCGCGAGGCCGAGGCCGGCGAGCAGGGCGGCGAACGAGGTGGTCTGCACGCCGAAGATCTGCAGGATCGCGAGGATCAGCAGGATCGTCAGCAGCACGCCGACGACGGAGGTCAGGTAGTCGGTGAGCGTCGGGTCGACCTTGCCGCTGCGGCGGACGACCTTGCCGAGCAGGCGCGTGGCGATGCGGATCGCCCAGCGGCCGACGAACCACAAGACGATCGCGGCGAGAAGGTTGAGGCCGAAGTCGAGGCCGCGGGTCATCAGGAATTGCTGGGCTGTGGCGAGATCGATCATGCGTTCTCCGAAGTCAAGGGTGAAAAGGGCGGCGCATGCACCGGGGTGGGTGGCGCTTTTATAACCTGAGCTGGGAGGGGCGGGCAACCGGTCTTACGTTGCTTGACGAAATGAAAGACGGGCAGGACGCGTGTGCGTACTGCCCGTCTGGTGCATCGGATCGACGCCGGTTGCGGCGCACGACCAGGAAGTTGCTGTGTTTACGACGCTGCACGGCCGTAAGTGTCTTCGAAGCGGACGATGTCGTCCTCGCCGAGATACGAGCCCGACTGGACTTCGATCAACTCGAGCGGGATCTTCCCCGGGTTTTTGAGTCGATGTGGGGTGCCAAGGGGAATATATGTGGATTGATTTTCGGTAAGAATGATTTCCGCGTCCCCGTTCGTCACAAGTGCGGTGCCCTTTACGACGATCCAGTGCTCGGCGCGGTGGTGATGCATCTGCAGGCTCAGTTGCGCTCCGGGTGCGACAATGATCCGTTTGACTTGGAAGCGATCGCCGGCATCAATGCTTTCGTAGGATCCCCAAGGGCGAGGGACACGGCGATGCGTGACTGATTCGAGCCGTCCCGACACGTTGAGTCTTTCGACGACCTTCTTTACGTCCTGGACATGGTCGCGATGCGAGACGAGGACAGCATCTGCGGTTTCGACTATGACGACATCCTGGACGCCGATCGCCGCGACCATTCGGTGTTCCGCACGGATGTATGAGTTTGCGACCGTGTCCGTATAGACGTCACCAGACACTATATTGCCGTGATCGTCGCGTGCAGAGATATCAGCTAGCGCGCTCCACGAACCGATATCGCTCCAGCCGAGTTGAGCTGCCGCGACCACGGCTGCACGCTCGGTCTTCTCCATGACAGCGTAGTCAATGGAGACGTCTGGACACGCGGCGAATGCTTCGTTGTCGAGGCGGAGAAAATCGTAGTCCTGCTGAGCGTGTTCAAGCGCCATTGCTGCTTGTCGACTGATATCGGGTGAATGTTGTGCGATATCGTCGAGATAAGCTGCCGCGTTCAACAGAAACATGCCGCTGTTCCAGTAGTAGCGGTCGTCCTGGACGAATTCCGCAGCACGCTCACGGTTGGGCTTTTCGACGAATGCATCGACAGCGTGGGCGCCAATGCCGGTCTCAATCGCTTCACCGCGGCGAATGTACCCATAACCGGTGTGGGGCTCGGTCGGCGGAATCCCGAATGTGACGAGGTGTCCTTGCTTTGCGACTGCGACCGCGGTGTCGACGGCCGTAATAAACGCCGGCAAATTTTGCACAACGTGGTCGGACGGCAGCACGAGAAGCAAGGCATCCGGATCATCGCGTAATGCGAGATGTGCTGCAACGGTAATCGCTGGTGCGGTGTTCCGGCCGAGCGGTTCCAGCACGATGGCCCGTGGTTTGATACCGGTATGCTGAAGTTGCTCGGCAACCATGAAGCGATGTGCGTGATTCGCGACAATGACCGGAGAGGCGATTCCCGATATTTTGCTGGCGCGCAGGACCGTTTGCTGGATAAGGGTCTGTTCGCCCGCCAGCTTTAGAAATTGCTTCGGGTAGTTGCTGCGGGACATCGGCCACAGACGACTGCCGTTACCGCCGCACAGGATGATCGGGTGGATACTCATGGGGGAATGCCTGGGTCGGGGCGATTGGGTGCCAGT
This sequence comes from Burkholderia crassaminum, assembly GCF_964265005.1. Classification (NCBI taxonomy): domain Bacteria; kingdom Pseudomonadati; phylum Pseudomonadota; class Betaproteobacteria; order Burkholderiales; family Burkholderiaceae; genus Burkholderia; species Burkholderia crassaminum. Next base: position 811,423 of record NZ_OZ183799.1, read on the forward strand.
TCGATTCGAGAGGGCGAGTCATTTTAGCAAAGCGGGATGACGTGAAGTGTTGGCTTGCTCGCCCACGAGTGTGACGTAAGAAACGCTAAACGGAGTACAACGATATCGCCACTGGAGACGGAGCAGGATCTTCCAGGTCCGAAGGGCAACTTCATTGACAGGCGCCTGCGTTTCCAGGCGGAAAAGCAGGCGAGCTTAGCGCGGGATGTCGTCCGAGACGACCGAGCTCAAGCCGCCGAAGTACTAATACTTGCTTGGGCCCAAGATTTCTGACGCAAGCAGCTTACCCTAGTGAAAAACGGGCAGGACGCGTGTACGTACGGTCTGTCGTGGAGATCCATAGGGGGCACACGATTCGATTCGCACGGGATGTATCGGACTTGGGACTATCGATGTGTTATCGGCCGCACCGGTGAAGGAATCTCGCGGATCCGATACGGCGTCGATGCATTGCGATCGCCAAGCGACGACTGCTCTGTCTTCGCCCTACATGCGGTGGAAATGTTGTCGGCAGCGCCAGTGGAAATGAACCAGTGCATTGCGGGTCCAGCGAATCGCCTTGAGTAACGGGCGTATGCGGTTGCCTCGAACCTGTTCCAGCGGGCGGCCCGCTGCCCTGGCGATCTGTCCGCAAATGGCCTCTGGAGTCGTGAAGCGGAGCAGGCGCCAATCCCAATACAGCGGATAGCGCAACAGCGCGCCGGCCGTCAGCATGTCAAGAGACAAGGTGCGCTCGCGCCACGGCACCGGTGCGAGCGCGTCATGCGTGAGTCCCCAGCCGGCGTAGAACGGCAGACCGTAAGTAAATACCGCCTTGCCACGCAAGAGTGCGTCGAAGCCGGACAGGGACGACAACGTATGGACTTCGTCGGCGCGTTCGATCAGCGAAATCAGATCGGCATCGGCGTCGACAATGTCGGCGAATCGTGCTGCATCGATGAGGCCGTTCCGATTGCCCGACAGGACATCGGGATGCGGCTTGTATACGATGAAGGCGTCGGGCCGAAGCCGCCGAACTTCCTGCAGCAGCATCTCGGCCGTGTTGATTGCCCGGGTACCGAGGCGGATGGACGCGTCGTCGGCCACTTGACCCGGCACGAGGACGACTCGCTTGTTGCTCGGAACCGGCCATGCCGGTGCACGGCGGCCAAGGTTGTACTTCGTGAGGCCGAGTTCCGCGATGAGGGAGCGCAACGCGGCTGCGCGTGTTAGTTCAGCCGCATCAAACGTCGTCTTGTTCAGTATTGCGGTTAGATCGTTCGGACGACTTGCATCGAAATACAGGCCTTGTTGATCGATTACCTGACTGCACGGCGCAATCATGTCGGACCCGAGACCGATCGAATGGAGAAAGCCGTCCTCGATCCTGACGACTCGAACACCGGGTGGAACCTCTGTTGCGTCACGCCCTCCCCATACGACGGCCTGTTCGTCCGATCGCAGTAGTCGGGGCTGATCGGTCCAGCGCAATGTGCCGCCGCCTGCTGTTACATACGGGGTGGCGAATGGCCGCTTCCACCATTGGAAACGCACGGCGGCAACGCATTTGAGCCACGCATAGCGCGAGGCCACGGATCGTTGCAGTTCCACGCTTTCCAGTACTGACGCCAGTGTCCCGGGTTGATGCGTTGCGGGATCCAGATACCGGACGTGGCGAAGGAACACTGACTCAAAAAATGCGGCAAGTGTCGGGCGGGCCGTTCGTTCCGGAAATTCGAGCGCATCGTGCGTGAGGCCCCATCCAGCGTAGTACGGCTTGCCGAACACATGCGTAGGTACATCGGCCAACAGCCCGCCGACGCCTTCCGACGCGCCGACGACATACAGATGACTGGCTGCACTTAGTATCTGTCTAAGTGAATACGGCTCGTGAAGCCGGCGAATGTCGCCGGGCAGCTCCATATCGGACGAAAGCCAGGCGCCGCTACCGGGGTCGCTGGAGCGCGCGAGCCAGAACTCGGCGTCGGGATGGGCCGACCTTGCATTTTGCAGCATGGTGCGAAATTCGCGACGTCGAGCACGTACAGACGAGCCGGGATTGGTTGCGGAATACGATCGTTCGTCGACGAGGACGATACGTGAACGAGGTGGGCGAGATTCGAAGATCTGTTGCGCGACCGTCATTCGATTCGCCGGGTGCAATGCATCGGTTTCGAGTACGCGTTGCATCAGCGACAGGATGTCGGGCGTATGGCAATCGGATTTCGCGGTGAGCATGTCGTTCATGCTCTCGATCAGCGACCGCATTGCATCGTGCGCCGTGAGTGGAACGGCAAACCATGAGAGTTGCGGAATGCCCCAGTCTCGACAGGATGCAATCGGGCCCGGCCATGCCGCCATGGTTTCCGGCCAGAATGTGTGAGCCAGACGTTGCACCGGCCGCCCGGCCCCTTTGCGGTCGACCCACAGATAGGGTGACTTGCCGAGCAACCAGCTCAGCGTGCGTTGTCCTGGAATGATTTCATGCAGCTTCAAGGTCCAGGGGTGTTCGGATTCTCGAGGTGAATCGCTCATCGTGGCGCGGACATTCAACCCAGTTCTTCCAGAAAGCGGTCGACCCGGGCGAAATGTTCGGCCCAAGTGGGCGCGCGAAACTGCGAGATTCGGACCAGCTGGTTATCACGCTCGGGGCTTGACGCCTGTGAATAGGCGCGAATTCGGGCCATCCAGCCTGGGCCATCGAGCGGGTCCAGGTAGTCGGGAACGTCACCCGCCACCTCCCGGAATACACCGAGGTCGCTGGCGATGACGGGAACCTGCATCGTCAGCGCTTCGACGAGCGGCATACCGTAACCTTCCACGAACGAGGGAAACAAAAGGGCGCGCGCGTGTTGCAGCCACACCTGCAAATCGCGATCGGAGCAATTGGGTTGTTCCACCACTGCGCCCTTCAGGTTCTCGCACCGCTCGAGCATGTCGACGACGTTCTCGCATTCCCAGCCGCGCCGACCGATGACGACGAGCTTTGGCGCATTGTTGCCGGACTCCTCGACGATTCGACGCCACACGTGCAACATGAACCAATGATTCTTGCGCGGTTCTATGGTGCCAAGCATGACGAAATAAGGCGTATCGATCGGGGCGCGAGAATCCGTCACCGGTCGATCGATTCCGGGAGCCAGCCGGGCGACAACGGTGGGCGGTAGCGTCATGCCGGCGCGATGCGCCTCCTCGGTAAGGGAATCCAGTGTGAAGCCGGAATTGGCTATGACACCAGACGCATGCTCAAATACGGTATGGATGCGTCGTCGATGCGTTTCACGGACCCCTTCTCGACAATATTCGGCATGAGTCAGGGGAATCAGGTCATGCACCATGAAGACGGTGCGGACACCGAGTCTGCGCATTGCCTTCGGGTATCGCGCGAACTCCATTCCCGAGTGACTGGTGTGCAACAGGATGCTTCCGGGAAGCGGTGTTTTTCTCCACGCAGTCAGGAGCGCCTTGGCAGCGAGCATCCGCATCGCGGCGGCTCTACTGAAGTCTTGCTCCAGTAAGGTCTGGAACACGACGGCAGAATCGCTTTCCGACAACACGGCGTGAAAACCCTGTTCGCTCAGTACGGCACGCGCTCGTGGCGCGTAGCGGCGAATGTATTCGAGGCCGACGCGGTCCACTCCGGTAGGGAGCATGCGTTTGCAGAGGCGGGTCTGCAAACGCGTCACGTCTAATAATATTCTTTGCACAGGTCAGCTCGATGATCGGGAATATTCGCTTGGAGCCCGTGTCGGGGCGGCCTCATATTCTAACCGTTGCATGCGATAATCGAAGCTGCGGATTCGCCGGTGCTGTGAAATTTTGAATGTGCGGACGTCGTGGAACAGGATGCATTCTCGTCGGCTGTTATCTTCGGGCGAGGGGCTGCCTCCACGACCGTCTTCGGATGGGAGCAACGATTCTTGCAAAGGCTTAGTTGCTGCACCAAGCGACGGGGCAAGGCCGATTGGCGCGGCCCGAGCGTACAGCGGTGCCGCGTCAGGGCGGTGGAATATACATCCGGCGATTGGCCGCGATGCTGATCTTTGAATTTGAGCTGGGGAGAACGAGTGAATATCGTTGAGACGAATATTCCGGACTTGAAGATTATCGAACCAAGAGTTTTCGGTGACGAGCGTGGTTTTTTCTTTGAGAGCTTCAATCAAAATAAATTTGTCGAGGCAATTGGTCGCGATGCGACATTCGTGCAAGACAACCATTCCAAATCGGCAAAGAATGTGTTGCGCGGCCTTCACTACCAGATACAACATACTCAGGCAAAGCTCGTTCGTGTGGTTTCCGGTGAGGTATTCGACGTCGCAGTCGATTTGCGGCGTTCATCGCCTACGTTCGGTCAATGGGTGGGGGTGACGCTCTCTGCCGAAAATAATCGGCAGCTTTGGATTCCGGAGGGGTTTGCCCACGGATTCGTGGTGACCTCCAGCTCGGCGGAATTCTTGTACAAAACGACGGACTACTGGTATCCCGAGTACGAAAAGACGATCCTTTGGAATGATCCGCAACTGAATATCGACTGGCCGCTGGGCGACACTCCCGTCGTTTCCGCCAAGGATCAGCAAGGCGTTCCGTTCGCAACGGCCGATCTGTTCTGAAGGCCGGTCATGCCCCGGTCTTCCGGGGCAAAGGAGTGGCGACGAACGATTGTGTGCTGCGCCACTCCGCTTTTTGCGCCGCGTGCAGTTATTGAGCGGCTTCCAGAACCAGAACGCCGGTAAGATCGAGCCTGTTTTCAAGGCGTGATTCGCGAGATGCGTCATGGAATCCGTCGAACGTGAAAATCTGCCCGGACGGAGGCGTCAGCCTGGTTTGTAGCGCAATGGTTCCCGTTCCGGGTATTGCGGTCAGCCGACTGGGATTGTTCTCCATCAGAAGCGGGATGCTCGAGTAGATGAATTTTCCGTCAGGAATGTCTTGATATCGGGTCGAGAGTGAGACACGTTGCGCATCGTGCTCCAGTTCGGCGTACCAATGAGCGTTGGTCGATGCGAGTGACACTGCGATCGGAATACCGGAAACGGGGATGGCGAGCCGTTCCTCGGTCATCAGCGTCAGACAATCCGCTTTTACATGCCGATTCTCGATACGCCCGAGCTTGCTTTCAGTACCGGTTTGCGCCGCAATTTCTTTCGCGGAAGCAAAGCGGGGCTTCAGGCGCGCTTGCGTGCCGGGGAGAGAAATGGGGCGAGCCAGTTCACCCAGCCTCGGGCCCCGTTGCCATAGTGCATTGACGCGTTCGGCCAACAACGTGCCGATCATTGCGACCGTACAGCCGCGGTGGTAGTGCGCCTCGTCCGAGTAGACGAACGACGGAATCGGCCAGCCGAACGTATCGAAGAACCACGAGCGAGTGTCGACGAACGAAATCTCGCGATCCCGATACCATGCAATTTCGGCATCGTAGATCTGGTTGTGAATGTCAGTCCTGTAGAACGGCTGGGCGGACAGGATGAGCGGCACGATGGTCGCGTTCGGGAAACGCTCCGCAGCGGCGTTGAAGAAAATCTCCAGGAACAGACGCTTCAGTTCCGCTCCGTCGGGGCGGTGATTGAGGTGCCCCGTATCGTTCAGTGAATATTCGAGGACGACGACATCGGGTACCTCGGTAATTTCCTGAAGGCGGCCGATGGAAGTGAGCGACGTGGTGCCGCCTACAGAAATGTTGTCGAGCGTTACCTCGTTGCCCGAAATGGCAGAAAGGTGGCTGGCGAACCTGCCGATGTATCCGTTGGCGATGACTGAATTGGATCCGCCAATGATGGCTACGCGCATATTGCCTCGAAGAGTTAGCCGGTCGTTATCAGCGATCGAGGCCTCGGCCGCACGATCGCCATTGTGTGCAATCTGCCGGATTCCACTCATGCTGCAACGATCGGCACCCGGCGACAATGTTGGTATCTTAGCCGGATCGGCTTCCGTGCAATCGAAAGAAAAACGCGACGTATACCCCGGGTGGCACAATTGTGGTGCATGGCCACCGGGGTTGCAGCGGATCCCGGCTAGCGGATTTGCTCTTTCAGAATATTTTTAAGGTACTGGCCGTAGCCGTTCTTGCTGAGCGGTGCAGCAAGGCGGAGCAATTGCTCGGAATCGATGTAGCCCAAGCGATAGGCAATTTCTTCGATGCAGGCCACTTTCAATCCTTGGCGATGCTCCATCGTGGCGATGAAGTGGCTGGCCTCGAGCATCGAATCGTGGGTGCCGGTATCGAGCCACGCGTAGCCGCGTCCCATCGTCTTGACGTCAAGCAGGCCTTCGCGCAGGTAGGTTGCATTGACATCGGTAATCTCGAGTTCGCCGCGATCCGACGGTTTGATCGATTTGGCAATGTCGACGACCATACTGTCGTAGAAATAGAGACCGGTAACCGCGTAGTGCGATTTCGGTTGAGCAGGTTTTTCCTCGATGCTGATCGCACGGCCGTCCTGATCGAATTCGACTACCCCATATCGTTCAGGGTCGTTGACGCGATAGGCAAACACGCTGGCGCCTGTTTCCTTGCGCGCGGCCTCGTGCAGGAGCGACACAAATTCATGGCCGTGGAAAATATTGTCGCCGAGCACGAGTGCGGAGCGATCTCCCGCGAGGAACGATTCGGCAAGGATGAACGCTTGAGCCAGTCCGTCGGGGCTCGGTTGAACCGTGTATTGAAGGTTGAGGCCCCACTGATGACCATCACCGAGCAACTGTTCGAAGCGCGGCGTATCCTGAGGCGTCGAGATGATCAGAATGTCGCGGATGCCTGCCAACATCAACGTGCTGAGCGGGTAGTAGATCATCGGCTTGTCGTAGATCGGCAGCAATTGCTTGCTCACCGCCTGCGTTGCAGGATACAGACGGGTTCCCGAACCACCCGCGAGGATAATGCCCTTTCGTTTCATGATGTTGGTCTTCTCTCGGTTTCAATGTTGTAGTTGGGCGAATACATGATCGATGCCGTACTGCCAGGGTTGCATGTGCAGATCGAATGTATTGGCGAGCTTGCTGCAATTCAGCCGTGAATTCGCGGGGCGTGTCGCGGCTGTCGGATATGCACTGGTGGGGACGGCCTGAATGGCGTCTTGCTTCAGTTTCAATGCGATGCCGGATTCTTCGGCGAGGTGAACGACACGACGCGCGTAGTCATACCACGTCGTTTCGCCTGCGGCGGCCAGGTGATACGTGCCCCAGTCGCTGAACGACGGGGAAAGCACGCGGGCGAGCACGTGGGCGGTCACGTCGGCGATGAAGGCGGCCGTGGTCGGCGCACCGACTTGATCGGCGACGACGTTGAGCTGCTCACGCTCTTGTGCCAGCCTCAGAATCGTCTTGAGAAAATTCTTCCCGTGTGCGCCGACAACCCAGCTTGTACGCAAAATCAAATGACGGCTGCATGCTGCGCGAACTGCAGCTTCACCTGCCAGCTTGCTCTGCCCGTAGACCGACAAAGGATGCGTGGGGTCGTCTTCGAGATACGGTTCGGCTTTCGTGCCGTCGAATACGTAATCCGTCGAGTAGTGAATGAACGGGACGTTCCTGCTTGCCGCCCATGAGGCTATGACGCCGGGAGCATCGGCGTTGATCGCATGTGCCAACGCGGCCTGGCTTTCCGCGAGGTCCACTGCCGTATAGGCGGCCGGATTGACAATGACATCCGGTTGCAATGCGGTGAGCCGCTCCGCAAGCGTGCCGATGTCGGAAAGATCCAGGTCTTTGCGTTTCGGCACAAGCAGTTCGCCGAGCGGTGCCAATGCACGTTCGAGTTCGAAGCCGATCTGGCCGCTGGAGCCCGTGATCAGGATGCGCTGCATGCATCGGCTCCATATTGCAGGTCGATCCAGTCGCGATAGCTGCCGGACGTGACGTTCTGTACCCACGCCTGGTTGTCGAGGTACCAGCGCACCGTTTTCCGGATGCCGCCTTCGAACGTCTCTTCGGGTTTCCAGTTCAGCTCCCGCTCCAGCTTGCGAGCATCGATTGCGTATCGGCGATCATGCCCGGGGCGATCCTGAACGAAACTGATCTGGGTTGCGTACGACTGCTTGTCGCTGCGAGGCTGAAGCTCGTCAAGAATCGAGCAGATCGTTCGAACGACTTCGAGATTCGTGCATTCGTTCCAGCCGCCCACGTTATAGGTTTCGCCGACGCTCCCTTGTTGCAGAACACGTCGAATGGCCGAGCAATGATCCTTCACGTAGAGCCAGTCCCGGACTTGCTGGCCGTCGCCGTAGATCGGCAGGGGCTTGCCTGCCAGCGCGTTCAGAATGACGAGCGGAATGAGCTTTTCCGGGAAATGGTAGGGACCGTAGTTGTTGGAACAGTTGGTGGTCAGTACCGGCATGCCGTAAGTGTGGTGCCACGCGCGGACGAGATGATCCGACGCAGCTTTGCTTGCGGAATAGGGGCTGTTGGGCTCGTAGCGCTTTGTTTCCGCGAAGGCCGGATCGTTGGGGCCGAGCGTGCCGTAGACTTCGTCGGTCGACACGTGAAGAAAGCGGAAAGCGTCACGCTTCTCGTCCGGAAGCCCGCTCCAGTAGCCTCGCACGGATTCGAGCAGGTTGAAGGTACCGACCACGTTGGTTTGAATGAAATCGCCCGGGCCGGAAATGGACCGGTCAACATGGGATTCAGCGGCGAAATTGATGACCGCGCGCGGGCGATGCTGTTTCAGAAGATCGGCGACCAGCTCTCGGTCACCGATGTCACCGCGGACGAACGTGTGTCGAGGGTTGTCGGCAAGTGACGCAAGCGTGTCGAGATTGCCTGCATAGGTCAGTTTGTCCAGGTTGATGACAGGCTCGTCGGAGCTGGCAATCCAGTCCAGAACGAAGTTTGCGCCAATGAAACCCGCACCGCCGGTGATTAGCAACATAATGGTATCGACAATAAATATGAGTAAATTGGGCAGTGTGCTTCGACGAAATTGGGTATTCGATACCCATATGCGCTTTCGTAAATCGGAAAGGCGTCGGGGCGCATACTCGATTTCCGCTCTACCGCGGCGAAGCACATTGAAGGATTTGCCGCACGAATCGAATCGTGCGGCGGGATATTTACGTGTGGATTACCGGAAAGTCGTAACTGTTGTCATGACGGGGTAAGCCACGGAGAAGATCACATTGAGGAATTTTTGCAGTTCCGCAATTGGCGCATTTGATACGTAGACCACATCCTTGTTGTCCATCATGAAGCTTTGCGCAACGAAGAAACTGTTGGGATCCTTCAAGTTGATTCGATAAACGACCGGAACCAGGCCGTTGGGTGCCGTTTTGACTGGTTGAAGCGGCCATTGGAGCGCATTTGCCTTCTCGAACCGGAAGATGAAGACGCCCTGTGCGTCGGAGCGCGAGTCGTTCAGGCCGCCCATGCGACCGAGTGCCTGGGCCAGCGTAATGCCCTGCGCTTCGAAGTTGATTTCCTCGTTTTTGCCGGTCGCACCGAGCGCCGTGAAGCTATTCGGCTGATACAGCGCCGTAACGACGTCGCCGGGCTGAAGTGGAACGTTCTGGCGCGGATCCCGGATGATCGTTTCCAGCGGCAGCGACTGTACGGTTTTGCCGCGTGTAACCTGCAGCGTCATTTTTTCGATCGGCTGCCGCACGCCGCCCGCGCTGGCGAGTGCGTCGAGGATGCGCTCGCCGCTAGGCGTCAGCGGCATGCGTTTGCTGGAATTGACGTCGCCGACGATCGTGACGTAGGAGGTCGTGTTCTGCACCAGCCTGACCAACGTCTGGGGCTGATTGGCCTTGCCCTTCAGTCTCTCGGTGATCGCCACTCCGAGTTCCTCGGGCGTACGTCCGGCGGCCTTGACCGGCCCGACGAACGGGATACGCACATTGCCGTAGCTGTCGATCGTCTGATCCGGCAGCACCGTTACGCGCGCATTGGAGGTGGTGTTGGGCCGCCCGTCCGTCGAAGACGTGCCAAACAGCAAAGCAGGCGGGGCCTCCCAAATCGACACCTCGATGACGTCGCCGGCGCCCAATTGCTGTGAGGTCGTCGCGCGTTCGCCGAGCGTTTTGGAAAAGTCGCCGGCCATTTGCAGGGAGAGCAGGCGCCGGGCGACGTCGTCGTTGACGTCGACCACCTGAATGCCGATCGAGCTCGGATTGGCGGGTGCCTGCGTGACGGCCGACGCGCTCGGTCCGGACGTCGGGATTGTCGAGCAGGCCGTGAGGGCCATTCCGCACAGTAGCGGCAGCGTATAGGTCAGGGAGTGTATGCGACGCATGTTACGAGTATCTTAAATTTTAGGCTGATCGTTTGAGATCGCTGCTTCTGGGTAGACCAGCAGCGGTCACGGAAAAAGGGCGGCGATGTATTTCGGTTTCGAGGGTTGTATCCAGTCGACCTGCGTCGGACGAGGCGCGAGGACCGGGTACATGCCTGACGGCCCGGGCCGACTGCAAAGCGCCCGCGTTCGGCGGGGGGGCGGCCGGTTTTGCGTCGCATGCGAATTGCGACATGTAGCAGGATGAGCCATTCAATATGCCCGGTTTGGTTCGAAAAACATCAGTGCTTGCCGGAAATTCAACAGGCACCATTTTAAACAATACCGTACTCGAAAATGCGCATTGATCCGGCGCGGTCGGAGCGACTGGATCTATCGCGCGACTCCGGCCGTCCCGGCTGATATCGCACCGAGAAAGCGTTCCCACTGAGGCAGGATGTTCTTTGGCTGATACCGGGTTGCCATTTCGTGTCCCAATGCTTTCAATTCGGAACGTCGCATTTCAGCGCCGTCGTCATAGGCAACGCGACCAATCGCATCCGCCAGGCTGCGCGTGCAGTGTGGATCAAAGTACTCGGTTGCGTCGCCGTAGACTTCACGGTGGACCGCGATGTCGGATGACACCACGATCCCGCCGCTGGCCATGGATTCCAGGCCGGAATAGTCAAAGCCCTCCGCGAGGCTCGGGCAGACGGTCGCGACGGCGTGCCGATACAACGTACACAAATCTGCAGCGGGAACCCCGGACAGGACGAACAAGGCTCCGGTATCGATCCACGCGCGCATTTCCTGGGTCAGCACCTCGCTCCCCCAGCCAGCGCTTCCGACGAAAACGAGCTTGATCGATGGATCGCGATCCGTCATGAGCGTCGACCATGCTGCCAATAGCCGAGCGTGATTCTTGCGGGGCTCGATCGTGGAAACCATCAATAGATACTTGAACGGTTGCCGATCCAGCGCGTTGGCGTAAAAGCGCTCCCTCGACTCGGTCGTTGAAAAGGTAGGATTCAGCGGGCCGACCGGGGTGATGTGAAGCCTTACGATCTGCTTGACCCGATCGGCAGGCGCGGTGGTTTCGCGGAAATCGGTCGAGATCATGTTGTGAATCGTGACTGAGCGATCGCGCAGCTCGGGAAGCAACGCGATCAGGCCCTGTCGTGTCGTTTCGGATACGCACGCAAAATACGCACCGGATTTTGCATTGCTGATCAACGCATGCATGTGCGTGGCTTGATGGCGGACCTTGTTGGCGATCGTGTCGGGCATCATGATCGGAAAGGCGTCGTGATAGCGCACGACGAACGCAACATCACCGGGGATTCTGCCGGGGTACGGAGTCTGTGCAATGAACACGCCGGCTCGATCCAGCGCGAGGCGCGGATAGATTGCCTCACGCCCGAATTTCAAGGTTAGAAGTCCTGCACTCTGCAACACGTTCCAGGGAACCGTGCAGACGCGTAGATCGCGCGCAGTGACGATCTTGAAATCGTCTGCCGGCAGGGTCTTCTCGAACAGGCGGCGCCAGACGAATTCCTCGAAGCCGTGAGGCGTGAAGCGAGTGAGTCGCACGTGAGCACGCGCGGGACGCAACAGCGCGAACAGCGCCAGCGCGTATGCGGTTCGGCGAGAGCGGACATAGGTGCGAACCGTCGCCCAAACGCCTTTGGCGCGCGGTTTGTCCATCGATACGACAACCCGCGTACGTTCACGCACGGCGGCAAGCGTCATGTCCGGTTCGCGAGCCGAGTTGTCATCAGCGCCAGGCGCAAGAAACGCGAGTGAGGCCTGAAGCAGGCCTTCGACCTCGATCGACGGGCACTCGCACAAGCCTCGAAACAGCAATCTCGTTTCCTGCGGAATGCCGGCATGGCCATCGAGGGCGGGCCGCATTTCCAGAAGGACGCTAAAAGTTCGGTTGTTTGTCATGACGGGATCAGGTTTCTTCTCTGTTCGAGTAGCCAACCGGATCGGCAGACGGTCGATCTTCGAATATCGCACGCGGATGTTCCGATGCGGAGCGGGCCATCCTGGTAGCGCCCAGACCTGCTCTCGGCGGCCATGCGATCTGGCACTGGGCTCGATCCAGCGTCAGATTCCGGCTATAGGCCGGATCATCCGCCATGAAGTCTGCCCAATGTTGCCGCATGTACGCAACCTCGCCGTCGGAGCGCCGTTTTTTTTCCGGCGTATCGTCTTCACCGCGGGTTGCCGATTCGTGATGATAGAGTTCAGCGAACGGTGTCCAGATGATTCGATATCCTGCGCTCTTGATGCGTAAGCAAAAGTCGATGTCGTTGAAAGCAACAGGCAGGGACGCTTCGTTGAGGCCGCCGATTTCGACATAAAGCGATTTTCTGACGACGAGGCAGGCAGCCGTGACGGCAGAAAGGGATTGAACGACTGCAGCTCGAGCCTGATAGCCCGGATCGTGCCTTCGCAGCCCCCGGTGGAGATGATCCGCGGCGCCGCTGAGACCGAGAATGACACCGGCGTGCTGCACGGTGTCGTCCGAATACAGGAGTTTTGCGCCGACTGCGCCGACTTCGGGGCGCGTTGCCTGCCCCAGCATTTCTTCCAGCCAGTCCGGGCTGATGACCTCAATGTCGTTGTTGACGAGAGCAATATAGTCACCGCGCGCCCGCGCGCAAGCGCGGTTGTTGAGCGCGGAATAGTTGAACGGCCGGTCGTCGCGAACTATCTCGATGCGTTCATGCGTTGACAGCGTGGCGAGGTAATCCAGCATCTCGCGCTCGTCGGAGCCGTTGTCGACCACTATGATCTCGTAGTTCGAGTAGGTCGTTCGGTGCAGGATCGATTCGATGCATTGGCGCAGGAGCGAGAGCCCGTTCCTGGTGGGAATAATGATGCTTACCATCGGGCCCGGCTCAGGTAGCCGGTAACGGACCCTGTAGCCGTGAGCCGTCATGCTCGCATCCGCTGCGATTCCGGTCCGCTGCAGATGGTGCATGAGTGCCAGGTATCCAGCGTGCTTGTCAGCATCGGTGGCCGTATCGAACTGATCCTGGGCGCCGGCGCGAATGTGGTAGAGGATTCTCGGAATATGCACGATGCCATTCGGTCGGGCTGTTCCGATGCACCGCAGCGCCAGATCGTAATTCGAAGCGAAACCCGGGCGCGGATCCCAGCCGCCCGCGGCTTCGAACAGGCGAGAATGGGAGGCGCTCAAATGGGAGATCGTGCCGCGAGCCAGGAACAGATCTTCGTTCCAGTCGCATTTGAAGTGCGGGTCCTTGCGTGATCCGTCTTCATCAATGCGATCCTCGTCGGAATAAATCAGCTCCGCGTACGGCACTGCATCGACGGTCTCGCAAATGGCAAACAGCGCGTGCTGGGGCAGCAGATCGTGCTGGCCAAGAATTGCGATCCACGATCCGGATCGAATCAAGGCGTGGGTCAGCTCGTCTCGGCGAGTCGCGTGATCGGCGATCGGCAGAATTTTCACGCGGCTGTCGCTCAGTGCGTGATGTTCCAGCAAGCGCAGAATCTCTGGATCAACCATGTCGGGAGCGACGATATGAAGCTCCCAGTATGGGTAGATCTGCGCCTTCACATGCTGAATGGTTGCGTTCAGCCAGGCGGCATTCGGCCTGGACAGCGCCATCGCCAGTGCGACGGTGGGGCGATCACGGAATGAACCGATGTGACGGCTCATCCGGGTAAGTGCATCGCTGTTCGGCGTGTCGAAACACTCGACCCAGTCCGAATAATCGACGAGAGCATCCGGGTTTTCGAAGAGCTGGCAGTAGTCGCGCCACATATCTCGTTCAGGCCCGGCGCTCGCTTGCCGAGTCGATGACGCGCCGGATGTTTCGAGTTTGTACATCGGATGCAGCGCGCTCAGCTTTCGATGCATGCGCGAGCGTGCGAATCGGCCTGTCACGCGAGCCAACCTGAATTGCGTGACCTCGTCACTCGGGTGCGCAGATTCCATCTGCAAACTGACGCTTCCGGGCGAAGACAGGCGAATGAGCCGTTTGCTGACGTGTCTCGTGCTCGTCGTTACCGAGAACGATTCGATTTCGCCACTTTCCAGGACGGCGACGACACGAACCGTGACGCTGGGGGCGGCGGCACTGGCCCGGAGCTCCAGCATGTACCACCCCGCCTTCACGCGAGCACGTACCGCATAGGATTTGCACGGCCGCGAGTTCTTCGGCTGATCGGTGTCGTCCGGAAGACGCCGCAAGTGCGACATGTTCCAGCTCAAGCGAAAGAACTCCAGATCGATCATAAATGGCAAAGTGATGCGCTACGTCATGACGGAAGGCAGATTGCCGAATCGATGACAGGCTCGTATTTCGGGTCCTGCATGCACATGACGGGGACGATGTGTCCCCGTCATGACGCGACAGACGCGGAGCGATCTCGCGAAGGGAGCAGAAGATCGAATCGCGTCCTGTAATGCCGGTTGCGTCGATGAAACGTCGGTTACGCCAGTTTCTGCAGCGCGTCGCAGACGTGATCGACTTCGGCGTTGCTCAGGTATTCACCCATCGGCAAGCTCAGAACGGATTGACTGAGGCGGTGCGCGACGGGCGTTGCCTGGCTGTAGTGCTGCATGTCCGCGTAGCAGGTTTGCTCGGTAGGAATCGTCGGGTAATGGATGCCGACGCCTACCCCGGCCTCCGTCAGTTGGCGCTGAACGGTGTCGCGATCCCGGCACACGATGACGTAGTTGTGCCAAACCGATTGCAGCCCGAAGTCGAGCAACCGGAAGACCGGAGCGGACTCGTCGACGTTGCCGATGGCCTGATCGTAGCGAGCGGCGATAGCGCGTCGCCTTTCGATGATGCGATCCAGATCCTTGATCTTCAGGGACAGGAAAGCGGCCTGGATCGGATCGAGGCGGCTGTTGAAGCCGATGGAATCGTGACGATATTTGACCGAGCTGCCGTAGTTGCCAAGCTCGCGCACGCGCTGTGCGAGTGCGCTGGAGTTGGTTACCACGCATCCGGCATCCCCGACTGCACCGAGGTTCTTGGAAGGGTAGAAGCTGAACGTCGCAATGTCACCGAACGTTCCTACCTTGCGGTCGAAACGGATATCGCCGTGAGCCTGTGCCGCATCCTCGATGACGTACAGGCCGTGTCGCTTGGCGATCTCGTTGATGCGCTCCATGTCGGCGGTCGCACCATACAGATGGACGACGATGATCGCCTTGGTACGCGGCGTAATCGCAGCTTCGATCAGGTCCGGATCGAGGTTGGCCGTTCGAGGCTCGACATCGACAGGGACATTGATCGCGCCGACGTGCGTCACGGCAAGCCATGTCGCAACGAACGTCTGCGCCGGAACGATGACTTCGTCACCCGACGCGATGCCGAGCGCCTTCAGTGCCAGCGTGATGGCGTCGAGCCCGTTGCCGACTCCGACGCAATGCTCGGTGCCGCAATATTCAGCGAATTCCCGTTCGAATTGGCTAACGAGTCCACCGCCGATGAACGTGCCGTCGTCGAAAAGCTTCGATGCGGCGCCGAGAAAATCCGCCTTGTAAGGCGCATTCAGGCGACCCAGATCCAAAAAAGGTACATTCACAGCACGTTCTCCCGCGGCGATTTGACAGTTTTGAGATATTGATGAAAGTCGTCATAGTTTCTCAGATAGTCCGACTCGCTATATTGCTCACTTGCGAGCACGGCACATACGGCGCCGGACGTGAAACTGTCGACGACGCGCCAGATGTGAGGGCAGACGTAGAATGGCTTGTTCGGTTGATTGATCAAGACCGTCCGCTTGTTCGTGCCGTCGTCGAGGTGCAGCTCGTAACAGCCGGCGAACGCGAAAAACACTTGATGCAGATTCTTGTGCGCGTGCCCCGCGCGTTCGACGCCGAACGGCACATCGTACAGAAAGTAGAATCGCTTGACGTCGAACGGCAGCGCGCCTCCATTTTCAATGAACGACAGGTTCCCGCGGCGATCCGAGAACTGCGGAAGGTCGATGAATCGACACATGTCAACTGAGTAGGTCATGTTTGATGGCGTCGGCGACGTGTTGAAAATTGCCGTAGATGACCGGCGGTGCATTTTCAAGATCTCGAAAATGCGTCTCAAAAAAAGAATTGCTGCGCTGCCCGGTAGAAAGCAGGTAAAAAGGCAGCGCTGCCGCTACGGATGCCGACCAGTCACTCTCGGTGTCGCCGACGTAGCAGCAGGCGCCGTGATGTACGAGGCGCTGTGCTTTGGAATTGCCGACCCCGCCCAGTGGCGAGACCGTTTCCCAGATCGGAAAGAACTTCAGTAGATCCAGCGACACGAGTTGCCGTTCGAGCAGAGCGGCGTTGCGGCGCGCGGACAGCAGCATCAGATCGGCCGATGCTGCCAGACCGCGTAGCGCGTCGGCAACGTCCGGCAGCAGTCTGTCGTGCTCGCTGGCCTGTTCGCTCTCGACGATGTCGATCCAGGTCGTCGCGATCTTGCTCGCCGGCACTTCATCCACACCCGTCGCCATCAGCGCCTTGAGCGTGGAAGATCCATTGCGTTTCAGGTTCCAGAACGTGTCGAAGGCGTCGTAAGTGACGTGATGCAGCTTCGACGCCTCGTCGAGCGCATACAACTGTTTCTCTTTGCACGAAACGAGCGTGCCGTCGAAATCGAGGGCTACTAGCGGGCGATGTGGCTTCATGACGAGAAGGTCACAATTTCTTCGTAATGGCGGCAGACGATCGCTTCACCACCCTGTGCCAGCCGGCGCAGGCATGCGCTTTTGAATTCGGATGCTTCCTGGAGATCCAGGAGCGCGGCGAAATGCCACTGAAGCAGCGGAAATCCTGCTGCGACGGAAAGCGCCGTACCACCACCGCAACGGGGATTGATGTCGATGATCTTCAGGTCACCGCTTTCGATGTCGCCGATTACCTGGAAACAAAACAGGCCCTGGAGTTCGAACACATCCGCAATGCGGCGCGCGAGCGCGTCGGTGTTCGGGTGCACGAAGACGCGCGCCTTCGTGCATACGCCAGCCTTGGTTTCGAGACGTTCGCGTGCGACGGAAATCAGGTCGGAGCCGACACGAAGAACATCGATCGTGTATTCGTCGCCGGTGCACGGCTGTTGATACACGATGGAATCGGTCAAGTCCGCCTGACGATCCAGCCCGTCGAAGTTCGTCACCCGGCGAACGCCGACGCTTCCTACGCCTGATCGCGGCTTGCGAATCAATGCATGGTAGTGCTCGATATCGCTCGACTGCAGCTTCGACCCGGGAATCGTATCGGGAACGGGGAGGCCCGCCTCGCGACAGATTTCGAAATTCAGCAGCTTGTCGTTTGAATTTCGCACGCTGTCGGCCGACAGGGCCGGCAGCCGCACACGCGCCGGAAATCGGGCTCGATGTGCGGTGACGGCAAGAATTTCAGCATCGTGGATCGGATAGATCGCATCAACGCCTTCCTTTTCGCAGATTGCCACCAACGCCGAGACGAAGGCATCGGTATCGCTCGCGAGCGGTACTTGATAGTGCGTGGTGTTCCAGCGAGCGGGGGCCGCAATCATGTGGCGCTCGTTGCTGTCCGTCGTCACGACCCTGACGCCGGGAGTTTGCGACAGGCTCTTGATGACATTGACTGCCGTGGCGGTACCAGCGGCAGTGACAAGGACGCACTTCTGAATATTGGTAGGCATATCGACTTTTGCGTTCACAACGCTTCACCCAATCATCGGACGTGCTTGATAGAACGACCGATGCTTCTCTTCCATGAACTTGAACAATTTGTCCATCAGGCCA
The DNA here is from genome assembly GCF_964265005.1 of Burkholderia crassaminum. Lineage (NCBI taxonomy): Bacteria > Pseudomonadati > Pseudomonadota > Betaproteobacteria > Burkholderiales > Burkholderiaceae > Burkholderia > Burkholderia crassaminum. The sequence continues at coordinate 829,373 of NZ_OZ183799.1, forward strand.
TGATCCAGGTGTTGATCGGCTGCAATGCCGAATCCGCACGGATGGTCGCCGGTCTTTTCCGTGTCGAATACCACGACTCGATGTTCGTGAGTCGCGGACAGGAATGAATCATAGGACTTCAATTGTTCAATCTGAGTTTCCGAGCACGCATACAGGTAGGGCAAATCGACGGACGAGAAGTCGATATGCGCGCCGTCCTGGAAGCAGCCCTCTTCGATCAGTGCCGTGACGAGAGGCGACATTGAGTCATGAGCCGGGACGAGATACGGGACGCCGCTGTTGTCTTGCAGTAGATGGGCCGAACTGACCTTTCTCAATGCAAGTCCCTTGCGTAGCAGGCCGAGCGCCCGTACGGTCTTGATCCGCATTGCGTTGACTTCTTGCAAACGCTCTGTTTCCCACATGCTGATACGCTCGAGGACCGCAGCGTGCAGTAGTGCGATGCCGGAACAGTAAGCCGTGACCGTTGTCAGGCTGTGGTCGAGCGCGCGAACGAACTCGATACGCCGGTCCGAATCGTTGTTCAGGCCTGCATAGAAGTGCTCGAAACGACCGCTCATCAGTACCCGCATCAGCGTCATGAGCAACTCGTACTCGCTCTGCAGCCGCATCTGCGAGCCCGAGCTCAGATTGTTGTTGTGCAATCGATACGAGCAAGTGATCTGCTTGGTGGACACAAAACGGCCGTGCAACAGCAAATTGAGCCATAGCTCGTAATCCTGCAGCCGCTCGTTCGACGCGCCCCAGTACGAGATGTCGAAGAAATCGCGGCGGAACATGGACGCGGGTGCGCAGAGGAAATTCCCTGCCGTCAGTTTTGCGAGCAGCGTCTCATAGCCATCTTCGTCGATGCGGCCGTGATTGAACACGGTGGCGACCATCGGCTTGCTTTGCGCATCGATATAGGTGACGCCGGCGAAGGCGGCGCTCGCGTCCGGATTGTTGTCCAGCGCGGCGCAAAGCTCAGACAGGTGATCAGGCGACCAGACGTCATCCTGGCCGATTTGCGCAATATAGCGTCCACGTGCGAGCCGCGATGCGTCAACGAGTGCGGCGCATACCCCCAGATTGACCGGCTTGCGCAAACGCCGAACGGAGAGGGTGTGGCTGCTCATCCAGGACGTCAATAGATCCCAGCTTCCGTCGGTCGACCCGTCGTCGACAATGATCAGTTCGAAATCGGTCAGGTTCTGCGATGCAATGGACTCCAGCATTTCCTGCAGGTAGGCCTGTCCGTTATAGACCGGCAAGAGGATGCTGACTGTCGGATTGGAACTTTTCTTGTTCATTTGTAGCGTGTTTCCATCAAACGACCAGCAGATGTGATGCCGAGCGGCTCTTGTTCATTTTCGGTGCTCGCTTGGAGCTCAGGACGCCGATGTTCTGCGCCGTCAGCTTGGCGAAATCAGCTGGACTGAGTCTGTCGTCGATCGTTTCCAGCACCGGAACGTTGTTCAGGTGTCGCGAGACGCTGTCGTAGATCCGACTGTCGCGAGGAAGCTTTTGTCTCGGCACGACGAGACATTTTCCGGTGATGAAGTCGTCCAGGTAAGCCAGAGGGACGTTGGACAACGCATCAAGTAACGGATGGTCTCCCCGACCCATCTGATGTTCCGAAATGACGGTCATGCGGTGCGTATAGACGTCGAAGCGCGAGCAAATCAGCTTTGCCAGTTGCTTCCGGTCTTGCGCGGACGCAGTGGGATACCGGTATCGAACGAGATAGCGTGCTTCGTCGTCGAGCTCGATGTTCACCAGCGGATCCAGGTCGCGGTAGAGGCTCTTGGCGATCTCTATCCGTTCACCGTCAGCAAGCGGCTTCTGGCCCAGACTCTTGGCAGTACTGTCATCATGAACCCGCCAGCCATAGCTGGGATAGGGCATGTATTTGCTTGAAATCTGTTGCGATCCGAAATGCCGGATGTAACCGAGCGCCAACCAGATGTCGAAGCAACTGCGATACTTTTTGACGGCATCCGGTTCCTTCTCGATCAGTGCCTTGCAAATCGACGTGCGGAACAGCGTGATGTGATGCATGTAGAAGTAATGCATCGAACTCAGCGGATCGAATGTCGGCTTGGCAAAATGGACATTGACCTCCTGCCCGAATCGGACTTCGTCGGTATAGATGAGGTCGTGACGCTCCCCGTCCGCGTTCAGGTGCGCGACGATCGGCGCAAGGTCCACCTCGTCGTCATGGTCGAGAATGGCGACGTACGGCGTGGTGGCGGCGTTGATGCCGCTGGTGTAGGACGCAAAGATCCCCTTGTTGACGTCGTGCCTGACATACCTGATGTTCGGAAAGCACGATTGCATCCTGTCGATGAACGACTCGACGTGAGGGACGGCCGGGGAGTCGTTGACGATGACCCATTCGATTGAATCACGTACGGCCCAGAGTGACGTCGCCAACCGTTCCAGGTAATAGGCCGACGTCTTGTAGATCGGCGTGATCACGGAAAAGAGCGGGGTATCTGCATGTGCCGTCGCACGCACGACGGGCAGGTGATGTTCGCCAAGGGCGTGAGGCAGCCTGGTCAGCGACGCATGCAGGCTCGAGACTTGCTCGTTGGTCGACGCCGCGACGCGCGCGAGCGCATGCAGCGAATTCTCCAGATCATTTAGCTTCCGGTCCTGATCTTTGCGATGACGCGTCCACGGCGCCGTGAAGCTGAAAATTCGCTTGAGCCTGGTCGCACGGATGGCGCGGTCCAGTCCGCTCATGTCGACCGAGCGTGCGCGGGCTTCCTTTGAGTTTCTCAGCTGCCCGAGAATATGAAGCTTTCCGATGCCGTTGCGGATACGGCGCAGATAATATGCTTGGCCCTCCTGATCGGCTTCCCTGCCCAATACTGTTCGATATGCAGCAAGGACGAATGCTTCGTCATCCAGACCGAGCAACTCGTCCAATGTAGCCGGAGGAACGTTGTGCGAATAAGGGGGGGAACTGACAGTCATTGGTAAACCTACCTCAATTTTTCTTGCGATGTATTTTGCTTCGGTGGTGTGACAGGGAATCTTGGCGCTCTCCCGCCGCCTGTCATTCAGTCAATTCATCGTGCCTTGCTATCTCGCAGGGCTGATCCAGCGTCCAATTCGTCGTAAGGGCGAAGTGAATTTCCATGAGGCACTCGCCTTGAGCCGCTCCAGCTCGTCGCGGGTTGCTTGCAGGTCCTGTTCGAGCATGTGTACCCGAGCGCCGGTTGCGCTCGACTGCGCCTTGTATTCCGTTGCTTCGGCCTGATGCTGCCGATCGCGAGTCTGCAGTTCGCGTCGCGCCTCTTCAACATCCGTCTGAAGCGCTTTCACGTCATCGCGAAACTGCGCTTCGCGCGCGACGCGCCTGTCATCGGCGCCACGCAGCGCTGCTTGCGACTCGTCCAACTGGTCGGTGAGCGTCTGGGTCTTCAGCAGGGCCGCAGCCAGGGCGGCTTCCGATTTTTCCTGAAGACAGGTCAATTGCAGGCGATGTCCGTCGCGTTGTTCCTTGAGCGCTTCTTGCCACTGAATTTCTCGACGTGCGTCAGCCTCGACGGAGATGTGCTTCTCGACGACCAGGCTACTGAGATTTTGCTGTGCGGTTTCGATCGCTGCGATCAGTGATTCTCGCTCACGGGAAGATTCCGCTTCAAGCGTCCGTACCAACTGATTGTGGGTGGTTTCGCGAACCAGCGCTTCCTGGTTCCATGCCAATTCGCTTGCGACATGCTCGGCAGTGGCGCGCTTCATGGCGGCTTCACTCAATTGGAGCGCCTGCGACAATTCGTCGATTCGGAGCGTTGCAGTATGCGCATCCGCACTCGACTGCCGTTCCAGCTCCGGAATTTTGTCCTCGAGTATACGGCACAGATCCCGTTGGCGAACGAGTTCCCCGCCATGCTGCATCGCAGTCTGGTAATAGAGGTCGACCTGGGTCGAAAGCGCGTCAATCAACCGGAGGGTGGGTTGCATGCCTATGAGGGCATTGCTCCACTCGACGCATCGCTGCCGCAATTCGGGATCGTCGAGATCGTGCTCCTGGAGTGCGCATGCCCTGAGTGACATGTATGCATCCCGAACCATGGTCGGACACATGGGTTCGTGATCGAAGTCCGCGCTCGAGAAAACCGTGTGCCGTAGCGAATGGTCCAGAAACTCGGTTTCGTAAGCTGCCAAACGTCGGGGGTCGATCGTCAGGCCGAAGCGAGTTGCGCACAAATCAATATAGGGCTGAGGAGTTTCCAGAAAGGTATCGTAATCTACGATGCATCTGGATGTGCCGTCGGTCTGAATGAGTCCTGGCAAGACGTGCTGAAGCCACAGGAGGTAACTTTTCCCGGGGATGAATCCGTTGCGCTCCTTGAGTGAACGAGCGACGCTGACCGGATTGCGCAGGGTGATCAAATAATGCGTCTCGACTTGGCAATGCGCGAAGACCTGCTGCCAGAAGGGAAGTAATTTGGATACCCGCGGATCCTTGAATCCGAATACATCCGCATCGTGGATTTTTTTTTGCAGCAGATCGACTGCTTGTCCGAAAAAGCCCTTGTGACGCAATGTTTCAAAATCGATTTCTTCGAGCGACGTCAGATGATGCCAATCATTTCCCAAGGCATCGAGCATGGCGATGTTGAGCGCATTGAGGTCACCGTCTTCGAAGAACCCTTTTGCGTTGTTTCCTTCAATACCGGGAAGTAATGCGTCACCTAGCTGCACGCCCAGTACGGGGAGCATATTGGTGATCGCACTTGAGCCGCTGCGATGCATCGCAAGAACGACGATCAGTTTCTGACGGTAAGTTGCCACTCAAATACCTTTGCGCTCACGCGCGTCGCTCTATTCTGTTGATAATCGACCAGTTGAATTGGATGGCCGATCGAGTTCCGGCCCGATTTTCCGGAGTATCTTTACATCGGACTATTCGCCTGCGCCGCATGGCGATACGGACTCAAGCGGTGCTGGCCTGATAAAAATCGTACGCTTGGCCTACGTCCGCGAAATTATGAAGTTTTCCCTGCACCAGCACGGCTGCGCGGTCACAGTGCTGACGAACATAGGCGACATCGTGGCTGACGATAATGAGTGCTCGATCCCGTCGTTTTTCGAAAAGCTCGTGATGGCATTTCGCGTGAAATCGACTGTCGCCAACCGCGATAATCTCGTCAATCAGGAAGCAATCGAATTCGATCGCCATCGAAATTGCGAATGCCAACCGTGCCCGCATGCCGGAAGAATACGTCTTTACCGGTTCCCGAAGGTAGCTGCCCAGCTCTGAAAACTCTTGCACGAACGGCTCCGCGCGCTTTGCATCCGCACCGTACACCCGGCATACGAAGCGCAGGTTGTCCATTCCGGTCAGGCTGCCCTGGAAGGCGCCGCCGAAGGCGAGTGGCCAGGAGACGCTCATGTCGCGCGAAATTCGCCCGGCGGTCGGAGGTTCTGCGCCGCTGATCATCCGGATCAAGGTCGATTTCCCGGCACCGTTCCGTCCGAGAATGCCGACACGTTCGCCTTTATTCACGGTCAACGAAATGTCATCGAGTACCGTACGCCGGCCAGTCCGTGTGTGATAAGCCTTGCTCAGGTTTTTGAGAGAGATCATTCCGGCTCCACGTGCTTGCTGGCCTCCCGGACAAGGCACAGACCGATGAGTAGAAGAACCAGGTCGAAGGTCACCATGTAACCGATGTCGTAATGTGCCTTGACGAGAGGGCCAAAATAGCCGGACCGGATCATTTCCACGCCATGCACCATTGGCAGAAGCAAAACGAATTTCTGCGCATACTGGGGCATCCAATCCACCATGAATACCGCGCCAGACAGCGGAAACAGCAGATAGGCGATCGTGTGCCAGACCCGCTCGACGGTTTCGCTGCGTTCGCTCAGCGCGCCAAGTGTGAATCCGAGGCCGCAAGCGAGCGTTGCAATATGAATCCATCCGCCGAGGATCAGAGCGATGTTGTGCGGTGGCGCCATCATGCCTATCCCGATGAAAAGCACGCTCAGGACGAAAAACGACATTGTTGCGCCCGATATCTCGAGCACCAGGCGTGCCATCAGAAGATCAATCACCCTGACATTGCGATGGTAGAGCAGACTCTGATTCGGCTGAATGGCAAGCGAGCACCGACCTGCGCAATTGCGCCACAGCAGCACTGTCGAATAGCCGGTGACGGCAAATGCCGTGATCGGCAGTGTCGAGCCGTGAGTCGCCTTGGTGACGGTCCATAGGGCCGTGACGCCGAGCGTGAACATCATCGGTTCGCACATGATCCACAGGAAGCCCACATTGTGGCGGCCATAGCGCGTGATGATTTCACGCATCAGCAGCGCGCCGACGACGCGGATCTGAATGCGCAACGAGCGAAAGAAGGGCGTGTCGTGATGCACGGCGTGCCGATTAGTCATAGTGCTCTCGGACGCCGGCCAGCAACAGGCTCAAGATGCCCCAGACGATCATGCTCAACGCGAAAGTCTCGAAAATTGATTTCAGGCGTCGCGGTTCGATCGCGATGTCCGGGGTGTTGGGCTCAACAAGACGCTCGAGATAGAGCTGCTTGCGCTGCAATTCTGCACGCGCATTTTCCATACCGGTCATCGCAGAAGCCAGCTGCTTGTCAGCAAACTGCGATTCCAGTTGCAGGCGTGCGTATTGCGCGGCCTTGTCCGACAGGGAGCCGGATCGGCCGGCGACACCGCCGGTGGCTGCCTCGATTTGACGCTGAAGAGTGGAAATGTTCGTTTTCAGCGTCGCGACCTGCGGGTTTGCCGGCGCGGTGGACTGCAACTGGATCAGTTGGCTCTGTGCTGTCAGCAACTGCGATTGCAGGCTGCTGACTTGCTGCAGTTCCAGTGCGGATTGCTTGTCGGGATCAAAAACCGTGTGCGTGTTCCGGTATGCGGCCAGCGCTGCGGCTGCATCCTTCGCCTTTGTGGTTGCCTGGTCGACCTGCTTCTGGGCGAATTGGACGGTATCGTTCGCGGCACGATCATTCATGCGATTGACGAGGCGCTCGCTCAGTTCGAGCAGCGATTCGTTGATCTTTTCGGCGTCCTGCGCGGAGTAGGCGCGGATCTGCAGGGTCGTGATGGCGGATGCAGAGTCGAAATCAACCGAGACAACATGCTTGCGATAGTATTTCAGCAGGGCTTCAAAGCTGTTGTCGAACGACTTCGAGAACCGGCTGACGAAGTCGCCGTGATCGCCGTAAGCGTTGGCAATGTACTCCGCCTTGTTCAACTCCCTTAGCGCATCACGGGACTGGATATAGTCGACTACCGCGTAGGTGTCGTCCTGCGCGCGCGAGAAGCCGGAGCCTTGCAGCAACGCGCCCACGACGCTCGTTTGCATCTGCCGCTGTGGGCTGCGTACAACGAAGCGCGATTCCGAGACGTAAACGTCGGATGCGACAAGACCGAAGTAGGCGACCGCGATCGTGGTCGGGACGATCACGGTGAACGCGAAGAGGCGGTTGATTCCCTTGATGCGTTCCATCAGGGGCTTCTTGCCGTTGTTGGGTGGTACGGTCGTTTCGTTGCTAGATGTGGTTTCCAACGCAATTCCCAGACTAAATATTTTTCCCATCCCGTAGCAACGGGCTTGCGAATTCCGACGAGCGGGGGCAGGGAAGCGCGACGACCGATGCGGCGGTGCATCCCATCTCGGCCGGCAAACGTCGGAGGCGTTGCCTGCCGCATCTGGCGTGCGCCGTCCACGACAGCTTTCGCGTGAGCGCGGCGGCGCACGCAGTAGGTTTTTAAAACGAGCCGCCGATTATAGCTACGTGGAGTGACTCGCGCTATCGCTCGCTGTGAGAGCGCGCATGTTGCGAGATCGCTGATGTTTATATTTTCACAAAGGTACTGTATTCTTCGCCGGTTCTGGAGCACCAGTCTGCTTATTAAAACTACTGCTTAAAACTGCTGCTGGCCTGGCCGTGGGGGGGTCCTTCGGCTGGTTCGCGCGGCCTTGATGCTTTCACATGCAACGCTCCTTTCTTGTCCTGCAGGGTACGGCTTCCCCTTTTTTTGGCAGGCTGGCTGCCGCGCTTCGTGAGCGCGGGCACTGGGTTCGTAGGGTCAATTTTTGTGGCGGGGATCTGATTTACTCGGGCTCGAAGGGAAGCTGGAACTACTCGCACCCGGTTGAGCATTTGGTGGAGTGGTATGGCGACATTGTAAAGTCGGGTAATTTTACTGATATCGTCATGTTTGGCGATTGTAGGGAAATTCATCGCCCCGTCCATCCAATTGCCGAGGCGAGCGGCCTCCGGGTCCATGTGTTCGAGGAGGGATACGTTCGTCCTCATTGGCTGACGCTCGAGTGCGGCGGCGTGAATGGCCGGTCGTCGCTGCCGAAGGATCCTGCTGTTTACTACGCGGCGCGCGGGGCGACGCCCGCCGCCGGGGTTGGCCGCCCAACGGGGTATAACCTGTATGAGCGCACATTTCATGACATCCGCTACCGTGCAGCCAATGCGCTCCTCAGCGTCCGGTTCCCGCACTATCGGAGTCACCGGCCGAAGAATGGCCTGTTCGAATACGCGGGGCTGACTTCGCGGGCGCTGCTGCAGCGGCTTCACCAGGGCGAAGCCGAGCGCGTGACCGCCGAACTTCTGGCGAAAGGCCGGGATTTTTATGTTTTCCCGTTGCAATTGAATTCGGACGCACAAATTATCGTCCATTCCCCATTTGACGGGATCCGTGACGCAATCGACCGTGTAATGCAATCGTTTGCGGCATACTCTCAACCGGATTCATTGCTGGTAATTAAGAATCACCCTCTGGATACGGGATTGATCGAATACCGGCGTTATTCCGAAAGGCTGGCTCACGAGTTGCGCGTGGCCGACAGGGTTCGCTTTATCGACGCCGGGCATTTGCCGACGCTTCTCGATCATGCCAGGGGCGTGGTCGTGGTGAACAGCACCGTGGGCTTGTCGGCGCTACATCATCGGCGGCCGCTGATCGCGCTAGGCGATGCCATCTACGCAATTCCCGGGTTGACCTGGCAGGGAACGCTGGACGAATTCTGGGGGCAGGGGAGCGAGCCGGACATGGATCTTTATCAGGCCTTCCTGGATTACATCATGCATTACACGCAGATCAACGGCGATTTCTACACGCGTACCGGCATTGAGATGGCGGTGCAGGGATCGGTCGACCGCCTGGATCGCGCGAATGCGTAGTCACGGGCCGGCCCACGTCGTCGTTACCGGGGCCAGTGCCGGCCTCGGTCAAGCCATTGCATTTGCCTACGCGCAGCCCGGGGCCGTGCTCGGTCTCATCGGTCGCGATCGCGAGCGGATCGATGCGACCGCTGAGGCATGCCGTGCGCGCGGTGCCACGGTTGAAACCGGCGTCATAGACGTGCGTGTAGCGACGGCGGTGGCGGCCTGGCTCGACGATTTCGACGCCCGTCATCCAATCGACCTGTTAATCGCGAATGCCGGTGTCGCCAGTACGATCGCATCAGCCTCGGATTGGGAGGGGTTGGAGCGCACCGCGCACGTGATCGATACCAACCTTTACGGCATGCTCAACACGGTCTTGCCGGTCATTGAACGCATGGGCTCACGCGGGCGTGGTCGCGTTGCAATGGTCAGTTCGCTCGCCGCGTTGCGCGGCATGGCGATCTCGCCTGCCTATTGCGCAAGCAAATCTGCCATCAAGGCCTATGGAGACTCGGTGCGGCCGCTGCTGGCCCGCCGCGGGGTGGGTGTTACGGTGATCCTTCCCGGCTTCGTGAAGACGGCGATGAGCGACGTGTTCCCCGGCGACAAGCCTTTCCTGTGGAGTGCCGAGCGTGCGGCGGCCTATATTCGCCGCCGGCTCGACGCGGGGCGCAGCGAGATCGCATTCCCGGGCTTGCTCGCGCTCGGCATGCGCCTGCTGTCGTTTTTGCCCGCTGCGCTGGCCGATGCGATTCTCGGCCGCTTGTCCTACTTGCCGTCGAAGGGCCGGGCCAATTGAGCGGGGGCCATACGTGGGTGCCTGCAGTCACCGTTGCATTGTCGTTCGCGTTCGATGCGATCGCCATTCCCCGCGCGCCGTTGCGGCGACCGTTGCTGTCGTCTGCACTTCACATTCTTTCTGTACTCTTTTTATTCGACCTGCTGATCGCCATCACGTCACGGTCGCTATTTTCGGCCTGCGCGGCGCTCGCGCTCGTCGGTCTTGTCGCTGCAGTCAGCAATGCCAAGTACGAGTCGTTGCGTGAGCCGTTCGTATTTACCGATCTCAGTCTCTTCAGCCAGTTGTTTTCGCATCCCCGTCTCTACCTGCCGTTCTTGAGCGTGGGCAAAGTCGCCGCGATCGGAGTAGGCATCGTACTTGTGATCACAGGCTTCGTCGTCGAGCGGCCCGTATCGTCAGGTTCTCCCGCAATGACCTGGCTTGCGGTGGTATTGCCGTTCGCGCTTGCCGTATCCGTCTCCGCACGCCTGCCGCTCACGCTTGATCCGAACGTCGACCAACGGCGCCACGGTTTCTTTGCCGTGTTTGTCGCCTATCTGCTCAATGGCCTGCGTCCTGCGACATTTCGGCGGTTCCGTGAAGTTGTGGCGGCCGGACCGTTCACCATTGGCGAGCCGCGGCGGCGTCCTGACGTGATCGTGATCCAGAGTGAATCATTCTTCGACGCGCGCCGGCTTGGCGACACGATTGAGCCCGGCCTCTTCAGGCGCTTCGACGAGGCGCGTCGCGAGGCCGTCTGGCATGGCGAGATGACCGTTCCTGCCTGGGGCGCGAATACCATGCGCACGGAATTTGCCGTGCTGACCGGCACGGAATCTTTTGCGCTTGGCTATGCGCGCTTTTATCCGTATGCCTTTGTAAGACGTCGAGTCGCGTCACTCGCATCCTGGCTGGGATGTGGCGGTTACGATACAACTGCAATACATCCCTATTACGCGGATTTCTTCGGGCGCAACCGGGTATTTCCGTTGCTCGGCTTTGCACAATTCCTCGATATCGGGCATTTTGCCTCCGCATCGCGTGCCGGCCCGTACGTGGCGGATGCAGCTGTTTCCGAGGCAATCGTTTCGAAGCTAGGCGCGGCGGACCGTGACCGCCCGCAGTTCATCTTCGCGATGACAATGGAGAACCACGGCCCGCTGCACCTCGAGCAGGTTTTACCCGGCGAATCGTCTTCAAGGCATACTCTCGGCGAAGACGCGTCCTGGCGCGACCTGACAGCTTACTTGCGGCATATCGAAAATGCGGACGCAATGATCGGGCGCTTGCTCGATCATTTGCGCGCCAGCGATCGTGAAACGGTCGTTTGTTTCTACGGCGACCACGTTCCCGCTTTGCCCCATGTGTTCCAGAAGCTGGGCGTTTCTCCGCAGCAAAGCGACTACTTCATTTGGCGAAATTACGGCACAGTTGCTCCCGAATGCCGGCATTTGGCCGCCGAAGGGCTGGGGGAGGCACTGCTGCATGTGGTACAAGACGACGGAAATCGTACGGAACAGCCGTGCGCATCCGAGAAAGCGACATAAGAGATGAACAGTAAGATTGCAATAATTGGGGTGGCTTGTCGGTTTCCCGGGAGCGCTAACAATCTTGGCGACTTCTGGCAGCTGCTGCGCGACGAACGCGACGCAGTGACCGAAATCCCGGCCGACCGTTTCGGCACCGATTTCTACCAGCACCCGTCCAAGCGCGAACCGGGCAAGAGCTACACGTTCTCGGCCGGCGTGCTCGACAACGTCGCCGGCTTCGATGCCGCGTTCTTCGGCATTTCCCCGCGCGAAGCGGCCCAGATGGACCCCCAGCAGCGTCTGCTTCTCGAACTCGCGTGGGAAGCGTTCGAGGACGCGGGCGTGCGCCCGGCCGACATGCGCGGCAGCAACTGCGGTGTCTTCGTCGGCGCCGCCAGCATGGACTACGGTAACCGCAACATGGACGATCTGAACGTGATCGATCCGTATTCGGCGACCGGCAACACACTGAGTATCGCGTCGAACCGCGTCTCCTACCTGTTCGACCTGCGCGGCCCGAGCATGTCCGTCGACACGGCCTGCTCGTCGTCGCTCGTCGCGCTTCACCAGGCCGTCAAGGCACTGCAGTCCGGCGAAGCCGACGTGGCGCTAGCGGGCGGCGTCAACCTGCTGCTGCACCCGTTCGGTTTCGTCAGCTTCTCCAAGGCGTCGATGTTGTCGCCGCGCGGCCGTTGCCGCGCGTTCGATGCGACCGGCGACGGTTATGTCCGCTCGGAAGGCGGCGCGTTCGTGCTGCTCAAGCCGCTCGATCGCGCGCTCGCCGACGGCGACACGATCCATGCGGTGATCGCCGGCTCCGGCGTGAACTCGGTCGGCCACTCACCGGGCGGCATCAGCGTGCCGGGCGCGGCCGCACAGGCATCGCTGCTGCGCAGCGTCTACGCGCGCGCGGGCATCGATCCGCAGTCCCTGGCGTATCTCGAGGCGCACGGCACCGGCACGGCGGTCGGCGATCCGATCGAGGCGCGTGCGCTGATCGACGTCGTGTCGGGCGAGCGCCCGGCGGATCGTCCGCTGCTCATCGGTTCGGTAAAAACCAACATCGGCCACCTCGAAACGGCATCCGGCATGGCCGGGCTGCTGAAGGCCGTGCTGTGCCTGAAGCATCGCGCTGTGCCGCGCTCGCTGCATTTCGTCACGCCCAATCCCGGCATCGATTTCGACGGCGGGCGCCTGCGCGTCGTCGATCGCTACATGCCGCTCGACACAGGCGGCGCGCCGCTGTCAGTCGGTGTCAACTCGTTCGGCTTCGGCGGAACGAACGCACACGTCATATTGACCGAGGCGCCGACTGCAAACGAGGCGTTCCCGGCCGCGCCTGAGCCTGTTCACGCGCAGCTGTCCCCGCTCGTCCTGAGCGCGCGCAGCGCGAACGCGCTCGGCGCGCTCGCGGGTCGATATCTTGCGGCGCTCGACAATGGCGGCGACTGGCAGGCGCTTGCCGCGGCGGGCGCCCGTCGCCGCCAATGGCTCGAGCATCGCGCAATCGTCGCGCCGGCCGACGTGGCCGAAGGGCGTACGGCTCTTGCAGCGCTGGCCCAGGCGGCGCCGGAAGGGTTGCCCGCATGCGTGGCGACCGGCCACGCCCCGGCCGACACGCCACGCACCGCGCTCGTCTTCTCGGGCAACGGCTGCCAGTGGGTCGGGATGGGCAACGAGCTCTATGCCGAGAACGCCGTCTTCCGTGCCGCGCTCGACGAAGTCGACGCACTGTGGTGCGCCGACGGCAGTTCGTCGCTGGTCGACGTGATGCGCGGCGGCCCGAGCGCGGAATGGCTGGCCGGCGCGGGTGCCGAATGGCTCGCCGCGACGGAGAACGCGCAGCCTCTGCTGTTCGCGATCCAGGTCGGCATGATCCGCGTGATCGATGCACGCGGGATGCGTTACGACGCAGCGATCGGCCATAGCGTCGGCGAAATTGCCGCGGCGTGGGTGACAGGCGCGCTGTCGCTCGCCGACGCGGTGCGCGTGATCAAGATCCGCAGCCGTGCGCAGGCGATGACGCGCGGCAGCGGCCGGATGGCGGCCGTCGGCATCGGCGACGCGGCGGCACGCGAACTGATCGCACGCCACGGGCTGGCGCGCCGTGTCGAGATCGCCGGCATCAACAGCCCCGATGCGGTGACGCTCGCGGGCGAGCTGCAGGGGTTGCAGGCACTGGAGGCGGCGCTGCGCGGCAGCGGCAAGTTTTTCCAGATGCTGGATCTCGACTACGCGTTTCACAGCAGTCACATGGACCGCATCGAGCCGGTCGTGCTGGCCGAACTGGCGAGCCTGCGGCCGCAGCCGGGCAATGGCGCGTTCGTGTCGACCGTGACCGGCGGCGCGCTTGCCGGCACCGAGCTCGACGCGCGCTACTGGTGGCGCAATATTCGCGAGCCCGTGCGCTTCGGCGACGGCATCGCGCACTTGGTCGAGCAGGGCGTCCGCCTGTTCGTCGAGGTCTCGCCGCATTCGATTCTGCGTACGTACGTGAAACAGGCACTCGCGGCCGCCGGCGCCACCGGCGTGGCGCTGCCGACGCTCAAGCGCGATCACGGCAGCGCGGCGACGCTGCAGCAGGCGATTCTCGCTTCGATCGCGCACGGAGCGAGTGTCGATCCCGACCGCTTCGCGCCGGGCGAATCGCGTGCTGCATTGCCGTCCTATCCGTGGCAGCGCGACCGCTTCTGGCTGACTCCGACTGTCGAAGGCTACGGCCTCGTCAATCGCCGCCGCGTGCATCCGCTGCTCGGCTATCGCCTGCACGAGCACGCATTCGCGTGGGAAAACCAGCTCGATCCGGCGAAGCTGCCGATGCTGGCCGATCACGTCGTCGACGGCGGCGTGGCGTTCCCGGGCGCGGGTTACGTTGAAATGGCCCTCGCCGCGGCACGCACCTTCTTCGAAACGCCGGATGCGGCGCTCGAAAACGTCGAGATCCGCACGCCGGTCGTATTCCAGCCGCAGCAGGCGAAACTGTTCCGGCTCGTGATCGAGCCGCGCACCGCGACCTTCACGATCGAGACGCGCGACCGGATGTCCGACAGCGCATGGTCGCTGAACGTGACGGGCCGGATGCTGGAAAGCGGCAATGCGCTCGGCGATACGAGCGTCGTGCCGTCCGACGCGCTCGAGCGCCTGCTCGCGCTGCCCGCAGCCGACGGCGACACGCTGTACGCAAACACGGCGGCCATCGGCCTCGGCTACGGGCCGGCGTTCCGCTGGGTCCGCACCGTGCGGGTCGCCGCGGGCGACGGCGCGGCGCTGGCGGACGTCGCCGCGCCGGCCGCATGTGGCGATGCGCAGGCATTGTCCACCTATCTGCTGCATCCGGCGCTGATGGACAGCGGGTTTCATCCGCTGTTCGCATTGTTGGCGGCGCACGCGCGCGAAGGCGAGCATCCGGCTTACGTGCCGGTGCAGATCGGCCGGGTCGACTATCTGCGCGGCGACACGGTCGAGCGGGTACTCGTGAAGATCGACCGGCACAGCCCGCATTCGATCGTCGCGCATTTCGAATTCCTCGACGCGCGGGGCGCGATCGTCGCGCGGCTCGGCGCTTGCCGGTTCCGGCGCGTCGATCTCGTCGGCCGTCGGCAGAACCTGCCCGCGCGCTTCGTCTACCGCCTTGAAGAAGTGCCGCTGCCGGGCGACGTCGACTCGGCCGGTTTGCCGCCCCCCGACGCGCTGCTCGCACAGGCCGTCGCGCGGCTCGATGCGACCGGGCACGACGGCCGCCGGACGCAGCATCTGACCGAAATCCTGCCGCTGCTCGACGTGCTGGCGAGCCTCTACGCGCTGCGTGCGTTCGATGCGCTCGGCGCATTCGCCGGCACGTGGCAGCCGGCGGCCGGGCGTGCGGCGCTGGCCGCGCGTCTCGCCGACATGCTGGTCGAGGATGGTCTCGCTCATCGCGATGGCGCGCTGCTCGTGCGCGACGACGCGGCGTGTGCGGCGCTTCCGCCACTCGACGAGCTGTGGCGCGGGCTGCTGGCCGAATCGCCGGGGCACGTGGCAGAACTGACGCTGCTCGCGCATTGCGGCGCGGCGTTGCCCGCCGTGCTGGGCGGCGCGAAGGATGGCGCACGCTTGCTGTCTCCGACCGGGCACAGCCTGGTTGAACAGCTCCTTGCCGCATCGCCGACGTGGCAGCACGTGCACGCGTTGCTGACCGCAAGCGTCGAGCAGGCGGTCGACGGATGGCAAACGGCGCGCCGATTGCGCGTGCTCGAACTGGGCGCGACGGACGGCGACGTGCTGCAGACGCTCGGCATGCATCTCGCGGCCGCGCGCTGCGATCACGCGATCGCGGCGACGGCCGGCCAGCTGGCCGGATTCGACACGGATGCGGAAGCGGCGGTGCGCACGGTTGCACTGCAGTCGGGCGAGCGGTTGTCGCTGGCGGCCGACGAAGCCGGGCCTTACGACCTGATCGTCGCGAACCGCGCGTTGAGCGGCCGTCACGATGTGGCCGACGCGCTGAACGCGATGCGATCATGGCTGGCGCCGGGCGGATTGCTGCTGCTGGCCGAGTCGCGCGGCGGCCGCTTCTCCGACATCGTGTTCGGCGCGCAGGCTTCGTCGACGGAAGCCAACGCGCCCGTGCCGCTGGCGCCGGCGGATCTCGATGCGGCACTCGAACGCGCGGGCTACGTCGACGTCGTGCGGCATGTCGAGCAATCGCTCGATCTGGACGGTACGCCGACGTTCGTCATCGCGCGCAACCCCGCGAGCGCCGTTGCCGCGCAACGCAGCGAGGAACCGAGCGATCTCGATACGCTGGCGCGCAGCGAGCAATGGCTCGTGATGCACGCACCGGATGCCGCCAGCAGTTTCGGCGGGCGGCTGGCCGATGCGCTGGCACGCGCGGGCTATCCGGCCGATATCGTCGACATCACGCATGCGGCCGACGCGATCGCGTCGTTGCCGGCCGGGCAGCCGGCGCATGTCGTGTTCTGCGCGCCGGAAGCACCGCTCGCCGAATCGGCGACGGGGGATGGCCTGATGGCCGCGCAGCGTCACGGCGCGATCGCGCTGGCGGCACTCGTCCGCGCGCTCGGCGCGCAGCCGAACGCGGCCACACGATTGACCGTCGTTACGCGCGGCGGCGCGCCGTTCGCCGGGACCGCGAACGCGCATCCGGAACAGGCAACGCTGTGGGGCCTCGGTCGCGTGCTGGCGAACGAGCATCCCGAACTCGCGTGCCGCCTGATCGACATCGATCGCGCGGCGGACGGGATTCCCGATGCGCTGATTCGCGAGTTGACCGGCTCGGCGGTCGAGGAAGAAGTCGTCCTTGGGGCGCATGGGCGGTTGGTGCCGCGCATGCTGACAGCCGCACAGGCCGCGGTCCGCAGCGATGGCGCGATTGCGCGTGCGGCCGTGCTCGCGTTCGATGCGCCGGGCTCGTTGCGCAATCTCGAATGGTTCGCGTTGCCGGAAAGCACGCTGGGCGCGGACGAGGTGGAGATCGAGCCGGTTGCAACCGGCCTCAATTTCCGCGACGTGATGTATGCGATGGGGCTCTTGTCCGATGAAGCGGTCGAGACCGGCTTCGCGGGCGCGACGATCGGCATGGAGTTGTCCGGCCGCGTCGTCCGGGTGGGCGGCGCCGTGACGGAATTCGCGCCGGGCGATGCGATTCTTGGCTTCGCGCCGGCCTCGTTCGCGACGCGCGTCAGGACGCGTGCGCAAGCGATCGCGCTGAAGCCCGAACGCCTGTCGTTCGAGGAAGCGGCGACCGTGCCGACCACGTTCTTCACCGCGTATTACGCGCTCGTCGAACTCGCGCGGCTGCGTCGCGGCGAGCGCGTGCTGGTGCATGGCGGCGCGGGCGGTGTCGGGATCGCCGCGATCCAGCTCGCGCGCCATTTCGGCGCGGAAGTGTTCGCGACGGCCGGCAGCGACGAGAAGCGCGAGTTCGTGCGCCTGCTCGGCGCCGACCACGTGCTCGATTCGCGCAGCCTTGCGTTCGCGGACGAAATTCGCGCACTGACGGGCGGGCAGGGCATCGACATCGTGCTGAACTCGCTGGCCGGCGAAGCCATGGTGCGCAGCATCGACACGCTGCGTCCGTTCGGTCGTTTCCTCGAACTCGGCAAGCGCGATTTCTACGAAAACAGCCATATCGGGCTGCGGCCGTTCCGCAACAACATCAGCTATTTCGGCATCGACGCCGACCAGCTGATGGGTGCCTTGCCGGATCTGACCGAACGCCTGTTCGGCGAAGTGATGACGCTGTTCGCCGCAGGCGTGCTGCACCCGCTGCCGTATCGCGCGTTTCCCGCCGAACGGGCCGAGGATGCGTTCCGCTACATGCAGCAGGCGCGCCAGATCGGCAAGGTACTCGTGACCTATCCGTCCGGCACGCCGGCCCCGACGCGCGGCGTCGTGCGCGCGGGTTCGCTCGCGCTCGATCCGCATGGCACGTACCTGGTGGTCGGCGGCACGGGCGGGCTCGGGTTCGCGAGCGCGCGCTGGATGGTCGAGCGCGGCGCCCGCCGGCTGACGCTGGCGAGCCGCTCCGGCGAGCTTGCCGATGCGGCGCGCGAGGAGGTCGAGCGCTGGCGCGCGACGCTCGGCGTCACGGTCGATGTCGTCTCATGTGATGTGACCGATGCGGCGGCGGTCGATGCGATGATTGCCGCGATCGTGCGGCGCGACAGCCCGCTCAAGGGTGTGCTGCATTCCGCGATGTCGAT
The DNA here is from genome assembly GCF_964265005.1 of Burkholderia crassaminum. Lineage (NCBI taxonomy): Bacteria > Pseudomonadati > Pseudomonadota > Betaproteobacteria > Burkholderiales > Burkholderiaceae > Burkholderia > Burkholderia crassaminum. Next base: position 847,539 of record NZ_OZ183799.1, read on the forward strand.
CGACGATGGCCTCGTGCGCAATCTCGACGATGCGCGCATGGCCGCGGTGCTCGCACCGAAGGTGGCCGGCGCGTGGAACCTGCATCGTGCGACACGCGCGCTGCCGCTCGACCTGTTCGTCGTCTATTCGTCGGCGACGACCTATCTCGGCAACCCGGGGCAATCGAATTACGTCGCGGCCAACAGCTTCCTCGAGGCGCTCGTCGAACATCGCCGCGCGGCCGGGTTGCCCGGCACGTTCATGGCGTGGGGCCCGCTCGAGGACGTCGGTTTCCTCGCGCGCCACGCGGATACGCGCGAGGCGCTGCAGTCGCGGATCGGCGGGGCATCGATCACGTCCGACGAGGCGATGGTCGCGCTCGAGCGCGCGCTGGTTGCGGGCGCGGCAGGCGAAGCCGTGGTCCGACTCGACTGGCATGCCGTGGCGCGCGGGATGCCTGCGGCAAAGGCACGTCGGTATTCGCTGCTCCAATCGCATGCGAAAGGCGGCGATGCACGCGACGGCGGCACGCAACTGAGGGAAGAAGTGCTGGCATTGCCGCGCGACGAAGCGATCGCGCTGGTTGCCCGGACGCTGCAGGCGCAGATCGCGCGGATCCTGCACATGACACCGGATCGCATCGCGCTCGACAAGTCGGTGCTCGACATGGGCATGGATTCGCTGATGGGGATGGAACTCGGCCTTGCGGTCGAGGAAGCGTTCGAGGTCAAGCTGTCGGTGATGGCGATCGCCGAGGGCGCGTCCGTGACGACGCTGGCCGGACGCATTGTCGATTCGATCGGCGCATCGGCCGAGGCCGACTCCGATACTGCGACCGATGCCGCACAGGAAGCCGTCGCGGCGCTTGCCGCGAAGCACGCGATCGAAGGCGAAGCGCGTGCGATGCTCGATACGCGGCCGGCGCCCGTGGCGGGCCAGGCGTCGCCGACGCTGGAGGTCGCGCGATGAGTGCGCCGTCCGGCTGGGCGACGAGTCAGGGCACGCTGGCAGGTCCGCTGGCGATCGACGGTCACGGGCTGCACACGGGGCGCCGGGTGGGCGTGCGGATCCTGCCCGCGCGTCCGGAGGACGGCGTGACGGGTATCGTGTTCCGTCGCGTCGCGCAGGGGCGCACGCTCGCGACGCTGCCGGTCGATCCCGCGTTGCGCCGCGCCCAGCCGCTGTGCACGATGCTGCGCAATGCCGACGGCGTCGGCGTTCGTACGATCGAGCATCTGCTCGCGTCGCTGATCGCATGCGAGATCGATCATGCGATCGTCGAGATCGACGCCGAGGAAGTGCCGATTCTCGACGGCAGTGCCGCGCCGTGGGTGGACGCCATCCGCGCGTGCGGCCGCGTCGCGCTCGATGCGCCGAAACGCTTCATCCGCGTGCTGCGGCCTGTCGTCGTCGCGGACGGCGAGGGCGACCAGCGGCGCGAAATGCGGATCGAGCCGGCGCCGCGTTACGAACTGAGCGTGCGCAACGACCTGCGCGGCTTCGGCGACATGCATTGGGACGGTACGCTGACGCCGGCCGCATTCGCTACCGAAATCGCGCCGTCGCGCTCGTACGGGCGCGTGAAGTGGGCTGTACCGGCGATCGTCGCCGGCTACCTGCGCGGGGTACCGATCCTGCGCGGCGCGCGGCCGTCGTGCACCGCGTCCATCGTCGGCAGCCGCGTGCTGGGCGGGATGCGCATGCCGGAGGAATTTGTCCGGCACCGCGTGCTCGACCTGGTCGGCGATCTCGCGCTGGCCGGCGCGCCGCTGCTGGCGCGCGTGAGCGCGTTGCGGCCGAGCCACGAGATGAATTTCCGGCTGGTCGAAGCGCTGCTGGCCGCGCCCGACGCGTGGCAGTGGGCCGAGTTTTCCGACGCGTGACACCAAGCATTTTAAAAATTCGCGGCGTAACATAGCGCCTTTTCGAGATACAGCGAAGGAAGCAATGGCACTGGGAGAGCATCTTCGCCAGCAACTGGCGGCGAAAGCGCTGAAACGGCAACTGGAGCGCGCGACTGATGCTGCCGCAGCACCGGGCGTGCCTGGCACGCCGGCAGCGCAGACCGCATCGGCGCGCAGCCGCTTCGAATCGATGCCGCAGTATCAGCAGGTTCGGATCATGCGCGAGATGGGCGAGAAGCTGCGCGTCGACTCGCCGTTTTTCCGTGTGCACGACGGCGTCGCCGGTGCGACGACGCAGATCGGCGGGCGCGAATACCTGAACTTCGCGAACTACAACTACCTCGGCCTGGCAGGCGATCCGGCCGTGTCCGCGCGCGCGAAAGCCGCGATCGACCGGTACGGCACGTCGGCATCGGCGAGCCGGATGGTCGCGGGCGAACGCCCGGTGCAGCGCGATCTCGAACGCGCGCTGGCCACGTTCTACGAAACCGACGACTGCGTCGCGTTCGTGAGCGGCCATGCGACCAACGTGACCGTGATCGGCGCGCTGTTCGGCCCGGGCGACCTGATCGTCCACGATGCGCTCGCGCACAACAGCATCGTGCAGGGCGCGCAGCTGAGCGGCGCGAAGCGGCTGAGTTTCGCGCACAACGACTGGCAGGCGCTCGACGAGCTGCTGTCGCGCGTGCGTCGCGAATACCGGCACGTGTTGATCGCGATCGAAGGGCTGTACAGCATGGACGGCGATTTCCCCGACCTGCAGCGCTTCGTCGACGTGAAGACCCGCCATGGTGCATTCCTGCTGGTCGACGAGGCCCATTCGCTCGGCGTGCTCGGTGCGACCGGCAAAGGCATCCGCGAGCATTGCGGTGTCGCGTCCGACCAGGTCGACATGTGGATGGGCACGATGAGCAAGACGCTGGCCGGCTGCGGCGGCTTCATCGCCGGTTGCCAGCCGCTGGTCGACATGCTGCGCCATCTGGCGCCGGGCTTCCTGTACAGCGTCGGGCTGGCGCCGACGCTCGCCGAAGCGTCGCTGGCCGCGCTCGAGCGCCTGCAGGCCGAGCCGGCGCGCGTCGCGCAATTGCAGGCGCGCGGGCGGCAGTTCCTGAACGAAGCGCGTGCTGCCGGGCTGAATACGGGCACGAGTGCGGGTTATGCGGTCGTGCCGGTGATTACCGGGAGTTCGCTGAAGGCCGCGCAGTGGGCGAATGCGATGTTCGACGAAGGGATCAACGTGCAGCCGATCTTCTATCCGGCCGTCGAAGAAAAGGCTGCGCGCCTGCGCTTCTTCATCTGCTCGACGCACGAGCCGGAGCAGATCAGCCGGACGGTCGCCGTGTTGTCCCGACTCGCTGGGCGCAGCGCATGACGCTGACCGGTGCGTTCGCGCAAGCGGTTCCGCGTGCCGGCGAGCATGTGCGGTTTCGTGCGGCCGATGCGGGTGACGCGGCGGCGTGCGCGCCGCTTGTGTTTGCGTCGGGCGTCGCTGAATTCGGGTTCTTTCTCGGCGAAAACGACACGCGCTGCATCGCCTTCCTGCAGCAGGCGTTCCGGTCGCGTCATGGGCGCTTCTCGTGGCGCCGGCATCGCGTCGCGGTCGCCGACGACGGTGCGGTGCTCGCCGTGATGGCGATTCACGACGGGCAGCAGACGCTGTTCGACGACGTGCATGTCGTGTGGGCGCTGGCGCGCTTCTTCGGCGTGCGCCACACGATCGGCCAGTTGTTGCGCGGGCTGATCCTCGAGACGGAAATTCCGGCGCCGAAACGTTCGCAGATTCTCGTCGCGCATTGCGCAACGGACGAGCGACAGCGCGGCACGGGCATCTTCAGCGCGCTGTTCCGTGACGCGCTGGACACCGGCGCATTGCCCGCCGACGGCAACCGCGACGTCGTCCTCGACGTGCTGACCCGTAATGTGCGGGCGCGCGCGCTGTACGAACGGCTCGGGTTCACCGCACTGCCGCGGCCGCGCGCCCGTTCGCGCCGGCTGCCCGCCGAACTCGATTCGATCCGGATGCGTTTTTCGCGCCGCGCCTGATGGCGCGTATGGCAGCCTGCTGCGCTACTTCCGCCGCGGGCTGAACGGCCGCTGCTGCGCGTCGGCGCATCGCGTGAACGCGTTTGCCGTTCGCGCGAGTGGCGTACCGACGCGCGCGGGATGACGTTCGATCACGACGACGTCAACCGTCCAGCGGCAGTTTCCGGATGATCGCGTCCACACACTCCAAGGGACTCGTCTCGGCCGTCCTGACGTGAACGTCAGGGGACTGCGGTCGCTCATAGACGGAATCGATGCCGGTAAATTGGCGAATCTTGCCTTGCCTCGCCAGCGCGTAGAGTCCCTTCGGATCGCGTGCCTCGGCCACTTCCAGGGCAGCGTCGACAAAGACCTCGATAAACGTCCCGGCCGTGAAGCGCGCGCGTGCCTTGGTGCGCGCCTCCTGAAAGGGCGAGATCAGCGCAGCGATGACGACGAAACCGGCATCCACCAGCAGCCTGGCCACCTCGGCGGTTCGCCGGATATTTTCATGGCGATCGGCATCGCTGAATCCGAGATCCCGGTTCAGCCCTTCGCGCAGGCGGTCGGCATCCAGCAGATAGGTACGCAGTCCGCGGGCATCGAGTTGTTCCTGCAGCAGAGTCGCCAGCGTCGACTTGCCTGCGCCGGAGATACCGGTCAGCCACACCACGAAGGCTCGATCCTGTTTCGCGCCAGGGCGTGCGGATTGACAATCCGTCGACGTGGCGGGTGGCAAATTCTTGAAATTTTCAGGCATGTCCAATATGAGGTGCGACGATCGTGCAGTTGTTTTGTTTGAGTTTCGTTTACTCCTGCGGCGAATTGTAACGCGCTGGAAAGTATGTAATCCCATCCTCTTTTAACGAATTATTTCGTCCGCATACGTTTGGCGCCACCATCGCGATGCGGTCAACGGTGTCAATGTGCTACTTCCGCCGCGGGCTGAACGGTCGCTGCTGCACATCGGCACCCTGCGCGACGATCGCCATGCTCTCCGGCACTTCCTCCCACGCGCCCCGCAGGTCGACGAGCGGCTCGGACACGACCATGAACGCGTCGTCGCCGGCTTCGGCGATGCGCGGGTTGTGCGGATACAACTCGTGCAGGTGCTTGAACGACGTGCTGTGGAACAGCGAACGCGATTGCCGTTCGCTCGAATAACGTACCGCGATGATCCGTTCGCCGTCGGTCGCGCAGATCGTCATGTTGAGCGGTTCGGCCACGCGATGCCGCGCGGCGGTTTCCTCGACCACGCCGACCATCCGCTCGAGCGCGGGCAGCGGCATCTGCTCGAGGCCGTAGGTCAGTGCGAGGCGGAACATCAGTTCGGAGTCGGTCGAGCCTTCGAGCGTCGGGAACAGCGCGGGATCGACCTTCATCGTCAGGTCGCGGCGCAGCTTGTGGAAGTCGCGGATCAGCCCGTTGTGCGCGAACAGCCAGCGGCCGTGGCGGAACGGGTGGCAGTTGGTTTCCTGCACCGGCGTGTCGGTCGCCGCGCGGATATGCGCGATGAACATCCGCGAGCGGATCGCGCGCGCGGCTTCACGCAGGTTGCGGTCGTTCCACGCGGGATGCACGGAGCGGTAGCGGAACGGGAGTTCGTCGGGGCGCCCGTACCAGCCGATACCGAAACCGTCGCCGTTGGTGGTCGTCGCCCCCAGCTCCGAATGCAGGCTCTGGTCGATCAGCGAATGCTTCGCGCGGAACAGTACGGTCTCGAGATGAAGCGGATTACCCGTATAGGCGAGCCAGCGGCACATGGAGCGCTCCTTCACGATGGATCGTTTGCGCATGGTAGCCGACTTCGCGGCGCATCCGTGCCCGTGTGCGCCCGGCCGGCCATTCAGGCAGGTACGCTGGCTAATCTTCATACCTCGCTTGGCCCGGATGCGCGATGCTCAACCGGGCGGGCATGCAGCCATGCAGCCACGCGGCCACGCGGCCACGCGGCCACGCGGCCACGCGGCCACGCGGCCACGCGGCCGGGCGCCGCCATGCGACGGCAGCGCCGCGGCCGTCAGGTTCAGTCGCCGAGCGCGTCCATCACGCGCGCCGAATAGACGAGCGCCGCACCCGCGTTCAGCGCAACCGCGACGCCGAGCGCTTCCGCCACTTCCTCCTTCGTCGCGCCATGCTTGGCGGCTTCCGCGGTGTGCACGGCGATACAACCGTCGCAGCGCGTCGTGACCGCGACCGCGAGCGCGATCAGCTCGCGCGTCTTTGCGTCGAGATGGCCCGTCTTGGCGCCGGCGCCGGACAGTGCCTTGTAGCCGGCCAGCGTATCGGGCGACAGCTTGGCGATCTCGCCGATGCGCGTCGAGAGTTCCTTCCGGTATTCGTTCCAGTTCAGCATGATGCGTCCTTTCGAGAAGAGGTGAGGAGGGCGGCGGGCGCCGCGATCTCGGGCGATGCAGAGCTATTCTGATCGTTCGCGCTGAGGGTTTCGATACGCTAGAGTGTCAATTTTTAGCGCAATCGTCTCATGGATGCTCTGAGTCAACTGCTGTCGCTGGGCCGCAGCCATGTCGAGCTCGACGTGCGCTGCCTGCTCGACGGGCCGTTCGCGATGCCGCACGACCCGCTGCCGCGCGGCGAGGCGGCGTTTCACCTGGTGCTGGCCGGAACGTGCCGGCTGCGTACCGCGGACGGGCGCTCGCTGCAGCTCGCCGACGGCGATTTCGTGCTGCTGCCCGCGGGCGGCGCGCACGACCTGCTCGACGCTGGGGCCGGCCGGTCGGGGCCGGTTGCGGTGCTGCGCGAACAGGGCGCCGGCGGCGGCGCGGTGCTGCCGGTCAAATCGAATCTCGATCCGGCCGAACCGGGTAGCGCGAGCGTGGACCTGCTGTGCGGACGGTTCGTCTATGCGCGCGACGCGGGCGAACTGCTGATGCGCACGCTGCCGCCCGTGCTCCATGTCGGGTTGCGCGAAGCATCGGGGTTCGCGCCGCTGCAACTGCTCACGAGCGTGCTGCGTACCGAGGCGTCGAATGGGCAGCCGGGCGCCGGCGCGATCGTGAACGCGCTCGGTCAGGCGTTGCTCGCGTATGCGTTGCGCGCATACGGTCGTGGTGCGCGCGTGCCTTCAGGCTGGCTTGCGCTGGCTGCGGATGCGCGGCTCGGCCCGTCGGTGCAGGCCGTCCTGCAGGCGCCGGAGAAACCGTGGACGGTCGAGGCGCTCGGCGACGCATCCGCGATGTCGCGTGCGACGTACGCCCGGCATTTCCGCGAGCGGGCCGGAATGAGTGTCGGCGCGTTCGTCGCGCAGATCCGGATGATGCATGCGTGCGCGCTGCTGCAGGACACGCAACGCGGGCAGGCGGAGATCGGGCAGGCGGTCGGTTACCAGTCCGAGGCCGCCTTCGGCAAGGCGTTTCGCGCGGTGCTCGGTACGACGCCGGGGCGCTGGCGACGGGCGCAGCGCGAATTGTAAGACTGCAAGCAAGCCGTCTTGCCGCGTGCCAAAGCTGCTACCATGCGCGAAACGCAGTTCAACGAAAACGATTTCGCACAAGAAGAAAGAGAGGGCAAAGCAATGAACCAGACCACCATCCAGCAGCCGTCGTTCGCGTTCGTGGCCGCGTCGTGGGCCGCGCTGCTCGCCGGTTTCGCGGCCTTCCTGATCGGGCTCTGGAACGCCGGCATGCAGCTCAACGAGAAGGGCTACTACTTCACCGTGCTGGTGTTCGGCCTCTATGCGGCGATCTCGCTGCAGAAGAGCGTGCGCGACCGCGCGGAAGGCATTCCTGTCACCGGCATCTACTACGGCCTCAGCTGGATCGCGCTGCTGCTGTCGATCGCGCTGCTGGTCGTCGGCCTTTTCAACGCGACGCTGCAACTGAGCGAGAAGGGCTTCTACGCGATGTCGTTCGTGCTCGCGCTGTTCGGTGCGGTGGCCGTGCAGAAGAACACGCGTGACCTGCAGAACGCGAAGCCGCGCTATACCGACGCCGAATCGGCGCCGTCCGTCCAGGAGTGACGGCACGCGACGCGGGCGCCTTCCGGGCCGCCCGTCTCGCGACGACGGGCGCGGGCGACCCGTGCATTCATCGACGCGCCGATGCGCCGCGGGCTTGCCGCCCGTTCGTTTCATCCATGCCGTCGCGCATGAGGATGGAGACATTCAGGATGCCAGACCTTACAGAAACCTCACCGCGCACGCGCACGGCGGCGCATGCCGTGGCGGCGAAGGCCGCGCTCGTGCTGGAGACGAACAACCTGCGCGGCGGCGCCGGCCTCGCTCAGGCCGTCGATAGCCTGAAGCGCCTCGTATCGGCGCTGTCGAAGCAGACCGTGCCGCCCGCAGCACTCGCGCAATGGATCATCACGCACGACGGCCTGCCGGCCGATGCGTGTGCGGAGATCGCCGCGCTGGCCGGCCGCCCGATCGACTTCGTCGAGATCGGTGCGAGCACCGGCTACTACGATGCGAAGAACGACGGGTTCGATCGCGTCGACGCGGCCCGCTGCGACATCGTCGTGTTCGGCGATGCCGATTGCCGGCCGGCCGACGACTGGCTCGAGCACCTGCTCGCACCGTTCGCGCGCGAAGCCGGCGATACGCCCGTCGCGGTGGCGGGGCGCACCAGCTATGCGCCGAACGTGCTCGGCATCGCGCTGACGTCGATCGATTTCATGTATTTCCCGAGCCCGCTACGCGATGGCGCGACGCGCAATTTCTACGCGAACAACGTCGCGTTCCGGCGCGACGTGTTCGCGCAATTTCGCTACGAGCCGCTCGACGGCGTCTATCGCGCGCATTGCCAGGTGATGGGGCTGCGGATGCAGGCGGCCGGCGTGGCCGTCGAGTTCGCGCCGGCCGCGCACACCGAACATCGGCTGCCGGACACGCATCGCGAATCGCTGAAGCTGCGCTGGATGCGCGGCGAGGACAGCGTCGGGCTGACGCCGTATCTCGTGAACGCGTACCTCCCGCGCGGATGGCAGTGGCTCGGACGCAGCGGCCCGCTCGGCCCGTTCTGCGTGATGGCGATGCGACTCGGCTACAGCCTGCGCGCACTCAATCGCCAGCAGTTGCCGCAGCTTGGCGCGGTCCGCTATCTCGCGGCCGTCGGCGTCACGATCGCGGCGTCCGCCGTCGATACGCTCGGTGCGCTCGCGCGCGGTTTCGGTCTTGCCGGACGCGCATCGGCCCGGCGCGATCTCGACGCGCTGTCTTATCACCGTCATTGAACCGGCGCCGTGCATCGCGCGCGGCCACGACACGCCGACATCCTGCATCCATACCGACAACGACCATGCCCTCTCTCGCCACCCGTGTTGCCTGCCTCGCCCTGTTTGCCGCCAGCGCCGGCGCCCATGCCGCGCCGGTCGATCACGCGGGGCGCGGAATCTACCACTTCGCGTCGCAAAGCGGCTGTCCGTTCGCGAACGCGGCCGCCGCGGACTGCAATCGCGTCGCGCTGGATGCGCCCGACGTTCACGCGAGCATCGATACCGATGCGCACGCGATCGTCTTCTCGAGCGATGCGACGCGCCGCACGAAGGACGTGCTCGGCGACGTGCTGCTGCAGGGCACGGGCGTCGACGGCGAGGGCCAGCGCGTGCCGTTGAGCGTGCACGTGCTGCTGCGTCGCGACGGCGCGAAATGGGACCGTGACGTGTATGTCCATGCGCCCGTGCACGGCACGTTCACCGAGGTCCGGATCGATCCGTATCGCGTGCGCGTGAAGGAGGGCGATAGCGAGCGCGACGTGCTCACGCCGGACGAAACGCTGGCGCTGTTCGCGCATCCGTCGCTGGCGTCGCGGCTCGCACGGCATCTCGTGAAGGTGAGCGCGACCGATCCGAAGCAGCCGTCCGCGGACGACATCACGATCGCGCTCGGTGTTGGCGGCCTGACGAAGTCGGTCGCGCGTGCGAGCTTCACGTCGAGCGCACCGCACGATGCGGACGTCGATCGTGCACTGGCGTCGGGCACGTGGTCGATCCGTTTCGATGCGTTGAGCAATCACATTCCGGTGTGGGTCGCGCAGCGCGAGTTGTTCCTGTTCGGCCTCGACGGCAGCGCGCTGCTGAAAGACGTGCGCGAGCGCGGTTTCCGGAAAAACGACCGGATCGAATTCGGCGCGCGCGACGGCAGCGGCTATCTGCGCGTGAACGGCCGCGAGGAGGCGTTTGCGGGTGCGACCGCGTCCGCGCATGCGTTCATGCAGGAAAGCTTCATCGGCCTGATCCTCGGATGGCGTCGCGATCCGGCCGCCGCTGCGGCATCCGCGACGAAATCCGCGTCCGCACGGGGCGTGCCGGCATGAACGCGGCAGGCGAGCTGCCGGCGCCACCGCTGGCAGCGCACGATGCACGCTTCGACTGTCTCGAAGCGCCTGTGCCGCGCGGTGCGGCGCGGGTGCGCGCGTACCTCGTCGATCGCATCAAGCGGGCGGCGATCCGGCAGCTTCATCGCAGCACGCATGGCGAGCGCTGGGTGCTGCGCATGTACCTGATCGGCGAGGAAGCGACCGAGTGCGCGTTGCACGAGGACTGGACCGGGCAGCCGCCGGACTGGCTCGCGCCGCGGATCGAGCAGCATCTCGCGGACGAGCGTCGCCACGCGGCCGCGTTTGCCGATGCGCTGCGCGCACGCGGCGTCGCGCCATCGGCCGCGCCGTACGAGCCCGACTGGCTGAGCCGGCGCAAGATCATGCGATGGCGCCGGCTCGCGCAGCGCCATGCGCCGCATTTCGCGCAAGGGGTGCTCGTGCCGGCCTATGCGACGGGTCTGTGCGCGGAACAGATGGCGATGCGCGTCCTCGCGCGCCACTGCGCGACGATCGGCGCTGCGCATCCGCTGTATCCGTTGCTCTCGCGCGTGCTCTCGGACGAGACGCGGCACGTCCGGCTCTGCGCGGACACGCTGCGCCGTCTCGTCGCGCCGTCCGAGGCCGCGCCGCTCGCCGCGTTGCTGGACGAGATCCGAGCGATCGAAGCCGGTTTCGGCGTGACGGGCGCGCTGGCGATGGTCGCGGTCGGCTGGCTCCAGTCGCTTCGTCCACGCGCATGATGCCGCGGATCGTCTATCTCGCGACGGCCGACGCGCGCGGCCACCTGATGCGGGCGCAACTGCTCGTGCATGCGTTGCGTGCGGCCGGCGCGCAGGTCGACGTGTTGACGACGTCCGATGCGGGGCAGGCATTCCTGGCTGCGTTCGACATCGACGCGGCCGTGCTGTCCCGCCACTACGCGGTGCAGTTCGACGAACGGCAGAACATGCTGCGCGATGCGACCGATCGCAATGTCGCGCACTACGTGTTCCGGCCGACGCGCATGCTGCGCGATATCGCGCGGCTGCGTGCGATCGGCAGCGATGCCGATCTCGTGATCAACGATTCGTTTCATCCCGCGCTGCTGTTCATGGGCGCGGTGCCGGGCTGGCGGCGCCGCGTCGTCCACGTGTACGGCGGCAGCCTGCGCCGTGCGTTGACCGCGAATTTCGATGCGCGGTTGCCGCGCGTGCTGGCGCGTGCTTTCGCACGGATCGTCGACTGGCAGATCGATTCGGCGCGGTGCTGCATCGAACACGATTTTGCATACGATGTCGCCGATGAAGTCCGGCGATCGCGTACGCATTGCCGGCTGCCGACGCCGGTGCCGATCGTCGCCGAACGGCCGGCTTCGGAACCAGCTGCCGCAGCCGTCTATCTGAATCCGCATTTCCGCGATATCGCGCTCGCCGATGCGTTGTCGGCCGGCATGCGCGACGCGGGGCTCGCCGCACACCGTGTGGGCGAGGGCTATGCCGGGCACAACGGCTGGACCGGCGTCGACGCCGACTGGGCGACTCGCGCCGCCCATGCGCCGCTGATCGTGTCGGCGCCCGGTATGGCCGCGCTGTCGATCGCGCGTGTGTATCGCCGCCCGATCCTGCTCGTGCAGTCGGATCAGCCCGAGCAGGCGAGCAACGCCGCGCGCGCCGCACGGCTGCAACTCGTGCACCGCGTCGTCACTTGGCGCGGCGATGCGGTCGCCTTCCGGCGCGAAGTCGGGCAGGCTGCAGCCGAGCTGATGCGCAATCCCGGCACGCAGGCAGGGACGATCGCCGGCCGCGAGCAAGCGCGTGCGCGCGTCGATGCATGGACGTCGCGCCTCCTCGCGCTGCGTCCGCATGCGCAGGTGGCTGATGCGGATACGCGATGCGAGGCACCGGCGCCACGATGAATTCGCTGTCGTTTCGTGACGCTCGCCGGCCCGAGATCCGGCAGATGCTCGCCGCGACGTTCGGCATGGTGGCCGGCCTCGCGATCTTCTTTCTGCTGGAGCGCAGCGTCACGCCGCGCTACGTGTTTGCCACCGCGATCGATGCGCGGATTCCGTTCATCGCGTGGTCGTGGTTCGTCTATGTCGGTTTCTTTCCGTTCGTGATTGCGCTTGCCGCGTATGCGCGGCCATCCGCGTTCGACGCGTTCAAGGAGGCCGTGCTGATCGCGTTCGTGCTCGGTGTCGTGTGCTTCCTGCTGTTTCCGGAAGCCGTGCCGCGGCCCGACGTGGCGGAGATCGGCAACACATTCGTGCGCCACCGTCTCGCGCGCATGTGGCAGCTCGATCTCGCGGCCAACGGCTTTCCGAGCCTGCATGTCGCGGTGACGTGTCTTGCCTGCCGGATGCTGGCGGACCGGCGGCGGCTCGTGGCCGTAGTGGTCGGCCTGCTGATCTGCACGTCGACGCTGACGCTCAAGCAGCATACGGTTGCCGATGTGCTCGGCGGCGTGGTGCTCGCGACGGTCAGTGCACTGTGGGTCGAGCGGCGTTCGCTGCGCAGGAGGCTCGCGTGACGGATGCCCGTGTTCACCCTGCCGGGCCGAATGCCGAGCTTGCGCGGTTCGTGCCCGATCCCGCGTTGTTTCGCGTGAGTGCGTCGCGCGTCGGTGCAGCGCTGGCAGGCGACTGGCTGATGATCGTCGCTGCGTTCGCCGTTGCGATCGCGTTTGCGCATCCGCTCGTGTACGTGTTGGCCGCGATCGTGATCGCGCGCAGCCAGCTTGCGCTCGCGGTCATGATGCACGAAGGCGCGCACGGATTGCTGGCGCGGAACCGGCGCGTCAACGACGTGCTGGGCCAGCTGTTCGCGGCCGGCCCGCTGTGGCTGTCGCTGCGTACGTATCGTGCAGGCCATCTGAAGCATCATCGCGCACCGATGCAGTCGGACGATCCCGTCGCGCTGCTGTTCGGCGTGCACGACTATCCGGTGACGCGCGGGCGGCTGATCGGCCGTCTGCTCGCGTACGCGTGCGGGATCGGCTACGTGACGAGTGTCGTGAAGCTCGCCCGCGGAGAGTTTGCGCATGCGTTGCCGAAGGTCGGGAAGTCGCGCGCGTATGCCGCGTGGGAAGTCGTGTCGATGCTGGCTGCCAACGGTGTGCTGTTCGGCGCGCTCGCATGGGCCGGACATCCGCTGCTGTACGTCACGTTGTGGATCGTGCCGTCCGTCACGCTGCTACCGCTCGCCGGACAGGTGCGCGCGATCTTCGAACACGCGGGCCTGCCGGCAGGTGCCGACCAGAGCCGCAACGCGCGCACGATCGTCAGGCGTTCGTGGCAGACGTTCCTGTTCGGCCCGCACGCGATTCATTTTCATATCGAACATCACCTGTTTACGCGGATGCCGTTTCATAGCCTGCCGGTCGTGCATCGGCAGCTCGCGCAGCGGCAGTTGCTGCCGGACGGCAATTTGTACGCGGGATATGGTGGCGTGCTGCGCGACGTCAGTGTGCGCTGACGCGCGGGCGGGGTATTGCCTGCCCCGTCCGGTGCGGGAGTCGTGAACGGATCGACACCGGAAAACATGATGGCCGACAAGACTCCGAGGTTCAATTACGTGGCGCTGGTGTTCGGCGCGATCCTGGCGGTGTGGAGTGCGGAAACGATCGACGAACGGCTCGCTTTTATCGGATCGTCCGTTGCCGTGCAGGGAACGGTCGTCCGGTTGACCCACGGCGCGCATCACCCGCTGATCGAGTTCGCGACGAAAAGCGGCGAGCGCGTATCGTTTCCGGGGAGCTTCGTGACGGTGGAGGTCGGCGACAAGGTGCCGGTTCGCTATGACCCGGCCAGGCCGCTAGCCAGCGCAACAGTCGACACGTTCACGAACATGTGGCTCGATTCGATCATCCCGATCGCTTTCACGATTGCGTTTCTTTACGCGGGCTTGACGGGGGAGTCGCTTCTGTCGAAGTCAGGGGGAGGGCGTGGCTGAGCGTGTGGCGGGCATCATCGGGATGCCGGGCTCGACACGGATGCGCCAGACGCAAAAAAGCCTCCGCTGGGGAGGCTTTAATTGCACTATCAAAGATAGTTGGTAGGGTGGGAGGGACTCGAACCCTCGACTCTCTGATTAAAAGTCAGATACTCTAACCAACTGAGTTACCACCCCACGTTCTTGAAACCTGTTGGTTCGTTGCTTCAACAACTTCTGCAGCGACCCAAAGAGCAAAAGATTATAGCGACGGCTTGTTAGGCTGTCAACAACTCGCCGCGATAATTATTTGATCGTTTCAAGCTTGCCCTGCGCCGTCTGCGCAGCATTCGAACCGGCGTACTGCGAAACGACCTGCTCGAACGTCTTCTTCGCGGCCGCCTTCTGGCCTTGCTCGAGCTGGTTCGTGCCGATTGCCACGAGGGCGTCGGCGGCGCGCGGGTGCTGCGGGAACTTGCTGACGATCCCTTGCCACGTTGCAGTCGAACCGCGGTAGTCGCGCAGCGCGTATTGCGCATTGCCGTACCAGTACTGTGCGGTCGGCTGGTAGGGGCTCTGCGGATACTTCGCGATGAACGCGCGGAACGAAGCCGCCGCCGCCTTGAAGTTGCCGTTGCGGAACTGCTGCTGCGCCGCGCTGAGCGCATCCGTTTCACCCGGCTGCACGGTGCCTTCCACGCCGTCGATCGTCGCCTGCTGCGGCTCGAACTTCTTGAGCCGCGTGTCGAGGTCCTGGTAGTACTCCTTCTGCTGCCGTTCGAGCGTCGTCAGCCGGTTCGTCAGATCCTCGTTCTCGCCGCGCAGCGTCGCGACCTGCTGGTTCAGCTGGTCGAGACGGCCGGATTGATCGAGGATCGTACGCTGGGCGGCCGACAACTGGCTGGCCAGGTTGTCGGTCTTGCTGCGCAGGTCGAGCACAGCGCGGCGCGCTTCGTTGTCGTCGAACACGCCGGCGTGCGCCGGCGCGGCCGACCACGCCGCGCCCGCGACGCAGAATGCTGCGGCAACGCGCAGCAGGGATACACGGTGCGTCATACGGCGATTCTTCCGTTACTTACTGTTGGTAGACGAGGTCGGCGCGACGGTTCTGCGCCCACGATGCTTCGTCGTGACCCGTCGCCTGCGGCTTTTCCTTGCCGAGGCTCACGGCTTCCATTTGCGAATCGTTCACGCCGAGCAGTGCCATCGCACGGCGGACGGCTTCCGCACGCTTCTGGCCCAGCGCGAGGTTGTACTCGCTCGTGCCGCGTTCGTCGGTGTTGCCTTGGATCAGCACGTGGCGCTGCGGGTGGCTCTTCAGGTACTGGGCGTGTTGCTGCATCAGCGACTGGTAGTCGTCCTTCACCGAATAGCTGTCGAAGTCGAAGTAGATGCTGCGCTTCGCGAGCGGGCTGTTCGGGTCGTTCAGCGGATCGACGTTCACTTGCGCGACGTTGTCGGCGCTCGGCTGCGTGCTGACGGCACCCGCGTTGTTGGCCTTGTCGTCGAGCTTCACGCCCGACTTGCACGCTGCGAGCGCGCTGATCATCATCACGGCCAGGGCCAGACGAGCTTTATTCGACATCATGGTTACTCTCCTTGTGGTCATTGCATGAAGGGCCCCCACGACGGCTCACGTACGGAGCCGCCCTGGACGGACAGGATTTGCGGCGGCGCGCTGCCGTCGGAGGGCACTGCTGCCAGAACATTGCGACCACCCGACTGGGTAGCGTACAGAAGGTACTGGCCGTTTGCCGCGAAGCTCGGCGATTCGTCGCGGTTCGTATTCGTGATGGCGTTCGCCGCGCCCGATTGCAGATCCTGAACGTACAGCTTGAAGCCCCCACCCGTGCGGGAGATGTAAGCGAGCAGCTTGCCGTCCGGGCTGATACGCGGGCTCGTGTTGTAGCTGCCGGTGAAGGTCACGCGCTGCGCGGCACCGGCGCTTTCGCCCTGTGCGGGCATCCGGTAGATCTGCGGCGCACCGCCGCGATCGCTCGTGAAGTAGATCCAGCGGCCATCCGGCGAGTAGAACGGCTCGGTGTCGATCGAGCTGCTCTGCGTGAGGCGGCGCAGGCCGCCACCCGTCGAGTTGACCGTATAGATTTGCGTATTGCCCGTCAGCGACAGCGCGACGGCCAGCGTGTTGCTGTCCGGCGACCATGCCGGTGCGCTGTTGTTGCCCTTCTGGTCGGAGACGATGTAGCGGCGGCCGGTCGGCAGGTCGTGGATGTAGACGATCGGCTTCTTGCGCTCGAACGAGACGTACGCGACCTTCGTGCCGCTCGGCGACCACGACGGCGAGATGATCGGCTCGGTGCTCGACAGCGCGATGCGCGCGTTCTGGCCGTCCGAATCCGAGATCTGCAACTGGTAGCGGTTACCGGTCTTGATCACGTACGACAGGCGCGTGGCGAACACGCCGCGCACGCCGAGCAGCTTCTGGTAGATGTAGTCGGCGATCTTGTGGCCGGCCGTGCGCAGCGTGGTGTCGGTGGCCGTCAGCGACAGGCCGCCGAGGCTTTGCTGCTTCACGGTGTCGTACAGGATGAAGTTGACCTTGTACTGGCCGTTCGCCTCGCGGTTCACGCTGCCGGCGACGAACGCATTGGCGCCCTTGGCCTTCCATGCGCCGAGATCGACCGATGCGGTCTCCGGCACGGGCGTGCTGCCTGCGTCGATGTTGGTGAATTTGCCGCTGCGGGCGAGGTCGGCGCGGACGATCGACGTGACCTGCTGCGGCAGGTTCGCCTCGTTCGCGAAATTCGCGGTGGCGATGGGGAACTGGGTCGACCCGACACCGGTGATCAGCACGTTGACCTGAGCGTTAGCGGCGCTGCCCGCCGTGATCAGACACGAGGCCACGAGTGCCCTGAAACCTAGCTTTGTCATCAAACTCATGCTTCTTGCTTCCCGTATGACTTGGATCGCTGCGCAACCGCAGAGAGACAGTAAAAATACCCGATTCGTTCCCGTCTGATCGCGACGCACGGAGTGTAAGCGTATTTCCTTTCACTCCGCCGCCTTGAAGGTAATCGTAATGTCCGACGGGGTACGACCGTTAGAATCGGGCGGCAACGGGACCGATGCGTGGATCGCATTGACCACGGCTTGATCCCACCCCGAATTCCCGCTGGAGCGGGAGACCGATGCGCTCAATACGTCACCGGACGGCGTGCACCGAATCTTGACGACGGTGGTCAGGCCTGCTCGTTCGCCGCCCCAAACGATGTTCGGTTTGACGCGGCGGCGCACCTTGTCGGCATAGCCGGGCGTCGCGGCATTGCCGCCGGAACCCGTGCCCGTGCCGCTTTTCGCGAGGCCTTCGCCGCCGCCTTCACCGGCGCCGGACAGGCCCTGCATCTGCGCGAGACGCGCGCTGCGCTCGCGGTCGAGCTTCGCGTTCGCTGCCGCATTGGCCTTTGCGCGTGCCGTGGCTTCGGCCTTCGCCTTGGCCTGGGCTTCCGCCTTTGCCTTCGCGGCCTCGTCGGCCTTCGCTTTCGCCGCCTGCTGCGCTTCGAGCTGCGCCTGCTTCTGCTCCTGGATTTTCTGCTGTTCGAGCTTCTGCTGCTCGGCGAGCTGCTGTTGCTTGAGTTTGTCGGCCTGCTTCTGCCGGTCGCGTTCCGCGGCCTTTTGCGCAGCGAGTGCGGCTGCCTGCTGCGCCGCAAGCTGGGCGCGCCGGGCTTCGTCTTCCTGCTGGGCCTTCAGTTGCTGCGCGCGGCGCTGCTGCTCGAGCAGCGCATCACGCGCGGCCGCTTCCTGCTGCCGCTTCTTTTGCTGCAGCGCGATGTCGGCCTGCTCATCGCGTACCGGGGGAGGGGGCGGCGCGACCTTCACGGGCGGCGTGGGCGTGACGACGGGCCGCGGCGCGGGCACGTCGGGCACCTCGGTCCACAGCTCGGCTTCGGCGCCGGCCGGCGTGCTGTTCTGCCACTGTACGCCGTGATAGAGGAACAGCGCGAGCAGCACGTGCATCAGCGCGGCGAGCGCGAATGCGCGCCAGGTACCGCGCTCGCGGGGAGGCTGAGGCGGGTAGCCGGTGCTGCGCGTGGATTGCTGCGGGTTCATTGCGATTTGACGAGGAGACCGACGCGCTTGACGCCGCGCGCCTTCAGATCGGACATCACGGTCATGACTGCATCGTACTGCACGGTCTTGTCGGCCGCGATCACGACCGGCTGGTCAGGGTGATCGGCCTGCCGGGCCGCGATGAAGCTGTCGAGCTCGGCCTTCGTCATCGTGTCTTCCTGGGTCGCGCCCGAGTCGCCCTTGTACTTGACGCTCATCGTGCGGTCGGCCTTGATGTTGACGACGACGGGTGGCGTCTGCTCCTGCGGCGCGGCATTGCCGACGGTCGGCAGGTTGATGATCGACGGGGCGACGAGCGGTGCGGTGACCATGAAGATCACGAGCAGCACCAGCATCACGTCGATGTACGGCACGACGTTGATGTCGGCCATCGCACGGCGCGAACGGCCGCCGCGCATGCTGGATCGGATGGGACTTCCTGCCATGGCGCGCTCCTTACTGGGCCTGACGCTGCAGGATGTTCGAGAACTCTTCGATGAAGGTCTCGAAGCGGATCGCGAGCCGGTCGATGTCGTGCGCGTAGCGGTTGTACGCGACCACCGCCGGAATCGCGGCGAACAGGCCGATCGCGGTCGCGACGAGCGCCTCGGCGATGCCTGGCGCGACGTTCGCGAGCGTGGCCTGCTGCACGTTCGCGAGGCCGCGGAACGAGTTCATGATCCCCCAGACCGTGCCGAACAGGCCGATGTACGGGCTGACCGAGCCGACCGACGCGAGGAACGCGAGGTTCGCTTCGAGCACGTCCATTTCACGCTGGAACGACGCGCGCATCGCGCGGCGTGCACCGTCGAGCACGAGGCCCGGATCGCTGATGCGCTTTTCCTTCGCCTTCAGGAACTCGCGCATGCCCGATTCGAAGATCCGCTCGAGCGCGCCGATCGTGTGGCGGTTGTTGGCCGCGCTCTGGTACAGCGCCTGCAGGTCGCCGCCCGACCAGAAATCCTTCTCGAAGCGTTCTGTTTGCGCGCGTGCGCGGCGGATCGCGAACCACTTGCGGAAGATGAAGGTCCACGACATCAGCGACAGCAGCAACAGCAGCCCCATCACGGCCTGGGCCAGCACGCTCGCGTTGAGGACGAGGGAAATGATCGACAGGTCTTGAGAAGTGTTCATAGAGGTTTGAGTAACGTCCCTTCGGGGCGCCCGGTATGCGTGCGGCGCGGCGCGCCGGCCATGCCTGGCGCCGAACCTTGCTTAGTATCGAATCAGAAAGGCAAGTTCATAGGCTTTGTCTAAACGGCGCTCATGCGAGCTTCGTTGACAGTGCAGTCTGCTCGTCGTCGATGACGGGCCCGCGCTGCAGCGCTTCGAGCACCGCCGGCGGGATGGCCGCGGGCCGGATGCCGGTACGGTCGACGCAGCCGAGACGGATGTGTCCGGCCACGAGCAGCGTGTCTCCACACCAGGCTTCCTGCGCGAATTCCACCGATGCGCGACCGATGCGTCCTGGCCGGCTCGTGATCGCCAGCGTGTCGTCGAGTCGCGCCGGCGCGCGGTAGTCGAGCGACGTGCTGCGGACCACGAAGATCGCGCCGGTATCGTCGGCGAGCCCACGCTGGTCGATGCCGCATGCGCGCAGCCACTCGGTGCGGGCGCGTTCGAAGAACTTCAGGTAGTTGGCATAGAAGACGATGCCGCCTGCGTCGGTATCCTCGTAGTACACGCGCACCGGCCAGATGAAGCCGGAGGGCGCTTCCGGGGAGCGGGTAGGCTGGGTCATGGCGCGCATTCTACCGGAAGGCAGAAGCCTGATTCGTAACCGATTCGTAACGGAATGTAGTATGCCGTAGCACACTGCGGGCCGGCCCGGAAGGGCCGGGCCCGCAGGGCTTCAGCCGCGGTGGACGGTCGGGCCGCCGGGTGCTTGCGCGATCGGCATCAGCTCGATCGTGTTGACGTTGACATGCGCAGGGCGCGTCGCGATCCAGTAGATCGCGTCGGCGATGTCCTCGGGCATGAGCGGCTGGACATTGTTATAGACGTTCGCCGCCTTTGCGTCGTCGCCACGATAGCGGACGTTCGAGAATTCGGTGCCGCCGCACAGGCCCGGCTCGATGTCGGTGACGCGCAACGGCGTGCCGAGCAGGTCAGCGCGCAGGTTCAGGCTGAATTGTCTGACGAAAGCCTTGGTTGCGCCGTAGACGTTGCCGCCCGCATAAGGGTACGAACCGGCGACCGAGCCAAGATTGAAGACATGGCCGCGGCCGCGCGCGATCATGCCGGGCAGCAGCGCGTGAGTGACCGTGACGAGGCCCGTGCAGTTCGTGTCGATCATCGTGTGCCATTCGTCGAGGCTGGCCTTTTGGGCCGGCTCGACGCCGAGCGCGAGGCCGGCGTTGTTGACGAGCACGTCGAGTGCCGCGAATTCGGCGGGAAGGGCGGCCGGTACGGCCTCGACGGCCGCGCGATCGCGTACGTCGAGTTCGAGCGGCAGAAGGGCGTCGCCGAGTTCGGCGGCGAGCGCATCGAGACGATCCTTGCGGCGCGCGGTCGCGACGACGCGGTGGCCTCCGTTGACGAAGGCACGGGCGATGGCGGCGCCGAAGCCGGCGGACGCGCCTGTGACGAACACGATCATTGCTGCTCCTGGTCGATGACAAAATAGCGGGTGGTATCCCGCAAGCCTACTGAGATTGCCGCACCGCGGCAAGGCGGCAAAGCGTTCCGGCACGGGCGCGTAGAGTCTGGCCCCAATTGCTTCCGGCGCACCGCCGTGCGGTTGCCTATTCATGACGCATCCAATACACTAACGCGCTCATCACCCCTGCGTGACTGGCGATAGAACCCTTCGGGTTCAAGGTGGAGCATCCCACCGTGAAGCGCGGGGCGCCGTTTTTGCCGTTCGCCTGGGCAGCCGTTGTGCGCCGTCGCGTGCATCGCCGGTGGCTGTCCTGCCTCGCGTCATACGGATTCTTCCGCCACGTCGAGCTGGTCCCGCCAGCAGCGCACCGTACTCGGCCGCTCCGGTCAACCTGTACACACTTAACGGAAACCGTATGTTTGACAGAGCCCAAAGCACCATTGCGAACGTCGATCCCGAAATCTTTGCCGCGATCGAGCAGGAAAACCGCCGCCAGGAAGATCACATCGAGCTGATCGCGTCGGAAAACTACACGAGCCCGGCCGTGATGGCCGCGCAGGGCTCGCAGCTCACGAACAAGTACGCGGAAGGTTATCCGGGCAAGCGCTACTACGGCGGCTGCGAATACGTGGACGTGGTGGAGCAGCTGGCGATCGACCGCGTGAAGCAGCTGTTCGGCGCGGAAGCCGCGAACGTGCAGCCGAACTCGGGTTCGCAGGCGAACCAGGGCGTGTTCTTCGCGATGCTCAAGCCGGGCGACACGATCATGGGCATGAGCCTCGCGCACGGCGGCCACCTGACGCACGGTTCGCCGGTGAACATGTCGGGCAAGTGGTTCAACGTGGTGAGCTACGGCCTGAACGAGAACGAAGACATCGACTACGAAGCGGCCGAGAAGCTCGCGCAGGAACACAAGCCGAAGCTGATCGTCGCGGGCGCATCGGCGTTCTCGCTGAAGATCGATTTCGAACGTCTGGCGAAGATCGCGAAGTCGGTGGGCGCGTACCTGATGGTCGACATGGCGCACTACGCGGGCCTGATCGCGGCGGGCGTGTACCCGAACCCGGTGCCGCACGCGGACTTCGTGACGACGACGACGCACAAGAGCCTGCGCGGCCCGCGCGGCGGCGTGATCCTGATGAAGGCAGAGTACGAGAAGCCGATCAACTCGGCGATCTTCCCGGGGATCCAGGGCGGCCCGCTGATGCACGTGATCGCCGGCAAGGCGGTGGCGTTCAAGGAAGCGCTGTCGCCGGAGTTCAAGTCGTACCAGGAGAAGGTGGTCGAGAACGCACGCGTACTGGCTGAAACGCTGGTGAAGCGCGGGCTGCGGATCGTGTCGGGTCGTACGGAAAGCCACGTGATGCTGGTGGACCTGCGCGCGAAGAACATCACGGGCAAGGCAGCGGAAGCGGCGCTGGGCGCGGCGCACATCACGGTGAACAAGAACGCGATCCCGAACGACCCGGAAAAGCCGTTCGTGACGAGCGGCGTGCGCCTGGGCTCGCCGGCGATGACGACGCGTGGGTTCGGTCCGGCGGAAGCGGAACAGGTGGGCAACCTGATCGCGGACGTGCTGGACAACCCGGAAGATGCGGCGACGATCGAGCGCGTGCGCGCGCAGGTCGCCGAGCTGACCAAGCGTTTCCCGGTCTATCGCTGATCGACGATGCGCTGCCCGTTCTGCCGGCATGACGACACGCAGGTCGTGGACTCGCGCGTGTCCGAAGATGGCGCCGCGATCCGGCGGCGCCGTCGCTGCTCGGCTTGCGACAAGCGCTTCACGACGTACGAGCGGGTCGAGCTGTCCCTGCCGTTCGTCGTGAAGAAGGACGGCAGCCGCACGGAATTCGACCGTCGCAAGATCGTCGCCAGCATGCAACTCGCGCTGCGCAAGCGGCCGGTTGCTGCCGACGCGATCGACGCGGCGGTCGCCCGCATCGAGTATCAACTGCTCGCGACAGGCGAGCGCGAAGTGCGTAGCGAGAAGCTCGGCGAACTCGTGATGAACGAGTTGCGCGGCCTCGATACGATCGCTTATGTCCGCTTCGCATCGGTGTATCGCCGGTTCGAGGACGTTTCCGAATTTGCCGACGTGATCGAAGAGTTCCGTCGCGCCTCTCCCGCCAAGACTCCGCGTAAGCGCTGACGCGCTGCGTCCGTTCATCGTCTTCTCCGTTGGGTCAGTTCGTGCCGATTGTGTCGGCCGCTATCGCATGCCGCCAGTCGGCCATTCGGCAAATGGCGCGCGTCCGCACGCGTCGCTACAGTCGTCGCATCACCTTGGCGAAGGACGGCTGCGATGGGACTGCACGCTCAACCCCTGAATAATGTGTTGCGACGCTCCGGCGGGTTCACGCTCGTCGAGCTGATGGTCGCCATCTCGCTGGCGGCCGGGCTCGCGCTCCACGCGGCGCCCGCGTTCGACCAGTGGCGCACGCGCGAACGTGTGGATGCACGCTCGCGCGCGTTGCTCGGCGCACTGTCGTTTGCACGGTCCGAGGCGACGCGTCTCGGCGTGCGCGTCACGCTGTGCAGGGCAGGCAGCGGCAGCACCTGTTTGCGTGCCGGTGAGCGGTGCGATCCGGCCGAATGGTCGTGCGACTGGATCGTCAGCGGGCAGGTCGACGGGCAGTCACGCGTGCTGAGGCGCTATCCGCGCGATGCCGAAGTGGCTGTCGCGGGTGCCGCGCACGATCTCGCGTTTGCACCGCCGGTCGGTCAGGCAATCGGTGGCATCCGGCGTTTCGAATTGCGTCCGCGACGCGTCGCGTCGGGGGCTGACGACGCGCGTGCATCGCGTTGCGTGCTGATCGCGGCAGGCGGCCGGGCGCGGGTTGTCGCCGGCCGCTGCGATGCGGCGTGAGCGCGGTGCGCAACGCAATGCGCGGCACGTCGCTGATCGAAGCGATGCTGGCCGTCGCGCTGCTCGCGGCCGTGATGCTGGCTGTGGCGGGCAGCCAGCTTGCGATGGCGCGTGCACAGCGCGCGACGATCTGGCGTGAGCGCGCGCTGTGGCTGGCCGATGCACGTATCGAGCGCGTGCACGTAGCCACGGCGGCTGACGATGGCCTCGCGGCGCGGGCCGCGGCGTCGCTGCCTGGCGGCGCGCTGACGCGTGGTGACGGGCCGGGTGGCGTCCGCTACGCGGTTGTCGGCTGGCGGGGCGGCAATGCGGCTACCGGGCCGCGATGCGAAGCGGCGGGGAGGTCGGCGCAGCCGCCGTCGTGCGTCCGGATTCCGTATCGGGAGACTGACGCCGATGAACGCTGATCGCCGCATGCGCGCGCATACGTTGCTTGAAGTGTTGATCGCGATGACCGTCGGTCTGCTCGTGCTCGCGGCGGCCGGTGCGCTGTACCACGCGCAGCGCGTTGCACAGCGGCGTGCGGACGACGGGTTCCGGATGCGCGATGCGGCCGGTACCGCACTGATGCTGATCGGCCAGCAGATCCAGATGGCAGGATTCCGGCCGCTCGATGTGCAAGGCGTGTCGTCGTTGCCGCCCGTGTTCGGCTGTTCGATGGCACGCGTGAGGGGAAATGGCGCGCAAGTACGGTGCGAGCCCGTGCGCGCTGCGTCGGACGCGTTGCTGATTCGTTATGTCGGCGATGCCGTGTCGACGTGGTCCACCGTGAGCGGCCAGGTGTCGGATTGCCTCGGGCAGGGTGTCGGCGTGTCCGGCGAACGTGCGCCGCTGGAGAACCGCTTCGATGTGCATGTCAGTCCGTCGACGGGCGAGCCCGAACTGTATTGCGAAGGAAACGGCCGTCCGGGCACGCCACAGCCGGTCGTGTCGGGAATCGATCAGTTGCGGGTGCGCTATCTGCGGCGCGGCGGCACGCAGTTCGTCGATGCCGATGCAATGCGCGTCGACGACTGGCGCGATGTCGTGGCGGTGCATGTCTGCGTGCGGGCGCGCGGTGAACCGTCGGGCGAGCCGGCGCGGCACGTCGACTGCGACGGCCGCACGGTCGTTGCGCAAGACGGCCGCGCGCGTATGACGCTCGATCGCATCGTCGCGTTGAGGAATTCCGCGGGCGCATTCGACGATACGTCGCGCGATGCAACGAACGAGCGCGAGGTGCTGCGATGAACGGAGCGGGGCCGTACGCGCCGGAGAGCTCACGATGCGTCGCGGCAGGCAACACGCACGAGCGTATCGCGACAAGCGGCGAAGATCCGCGGCAGGCTGCAGGCGCGGAGGCCCTGGCAACGGGCCGGCGAGCGCCGTACATACGCTTGCGGTCAGCCAGCCGCGATTGGCATCGCGAAGCGGGCGTTGCATTGCCCGCGGTGATCGCGGTTGGCGCGGCGGTTGCAGCGCTGACAGGCACGTGGTTCGACGCTGCGCTGACGGAATCGCGCCGCACGCGCGCGTTGTCCGATCGGCTGGTCGCATTCCACGCGGCCGATGCTGCGCTTGTTGCGTGCACGACGCGATTGCGCCGGGGCTCGGCGCCCTATGTGAGCGAAGGGGAGTCGCACGCGGAGCCCGACGCGTGGCGGCGCATGCCGGCACTGGCGGTTGCCGAAGCTTTTGCGCCGTTCGCCGGATGGCCGATGGCCGTGCAACCGCCGCGATGCCTGATCGAAGCGTGGCGCGGGGCAGGGCCGGCCGGCGGTCGCGCTTACGTCGTCACCGCGCGTGGTGTCGGTGCGCATGCATCGAGCGCCGTCTGGCTGCAGCATCAGGTCGCGATCCGCGACGGACACATCGTCTCCTTGCGCTGGCGTCGCGTCGCGACGGTGCTTCGATGAACGGTCGCACGTCCATGTACCGCTCGGCGGGATTCACGCTGATCGAGCTGATGATCGTGCTCGCGATCGTCGCGGTGCTGGCCGGATGGGGCGTCCCTTCATATCGCGAGCATGTTGTGCGCGTTCATCGCGCGTCGGCGGTCGCTGCGCTGTACCGGGCGGCCCAATATCTCGAAACGCTGGAGGGTGTGCCGCCTTCGGCATTGCCGACGGCGCTCACGCAAGCGCCGCCGGACGGGCGCGCGGTCTATCGACTGGCGCTCAGGCGGCCGGACGGCGACGATTCACCGGTGAGCTATGAACTGGAAGCAATCCCGCTCGACACGGGCCCGATGCATGACGATGCATGCGGCGCATTCACGCTGCGCTCGGACGGGACGAAAGGCAATGTGCGAAGCGATGCCGCCGACGGGCAGGTCGCGGCGTGCTGGGGTGTGCGTTGAGTTCGGATCGAAGGCGCGCCACGGCGCATGGCCGTGCGCGCAGGATGCCGACGGTCAGTCGTCGTGCGTGTCGAGCCCGCGCTCGTTGCGGGACTGCTTCCAGATCCGGTAGACCTCCCATGCCGCGAAACCGAGGGTGCCCCACTTCAGCGCGGGCCCCGCGCTCGCGCGCAGCAGCGAGCGAACGGGCTTTGCGAGCACGAGCGAGGCGAGCGAACTCAGCATCGGATACTGGTTGACGAGATTGCCGAGGCTCGCGTTCAGGTTCTTGGCGGACTGGCTGAACTTGTTGCTGGACAGGCCGGGGACGAATACCTTGAGCCAGCTGAAGCGCGTGACGGCCTGGCGCATTTCGCCGGCGGCTTCCGCGAGTTCGAGCCGCTCGACTTCGGATCGCAGGATCAGCAGTTCCTTGCGGAGCGCGCGATGCTGCGACGCGCTCCAGTTCGATCGCGACGAATGGGAGCGGGGTGAATTGCCCGTGACGTTCTGGCTCATGGCGCGTCGGCGAAGTAGGTGGGAGGGGTGAGCGCGACTGCGTTCACGGCTTGCCGCGGAACAGTTCGCGGTCTTTCTCGAGTTCGGCGAGCGTCGCCTCGAATACGGTCGGCGCGTCTCGCAGGCCCGAGCGGGCCTTCAGTGCGCACACGATCCCGCCTGCGGCATACAGGGCGGTGATCGCCGCGAGCGACTGCCAGCGGTAGGTATCCCAGAACGCGATCGCGACGAGTACGGTCAGGCTGATGAGTGCCATCGTCGCAAGCATCATCGCGGCGAGCCCGAGGAACAGCACGCCCATCAGGCGCTCCTTCTCCTCGGCAAGCTCGATGCTCACGAGTTCGAGGCGCGTTTGCAGCAGGCCGATCGCGGAGCCGACGAGGCGGCGCAGCGGTCCTTGGCCGGACGGCTGCGAGGTGGTGTCTGTCGTCATGGGTGAGGTGCGTGCGCGTGCAGTGTGCAGCTAGAACAAAGCCGGCCGGCGGAAACCGCCGGCTGGCTTCGACGCCCGCAGGCCGCGCGACGCGGCCGACGGGACGAAACGGCGCAGAGCGCGTTACTTGCGGTTGATCAGCAGGCCGATCAGCACGCCGACGCCGGCGGCGACGCCGATCGACGTCCACGGATGCTCGTGCACGTAATCGTCGGTTGCGCGTGCGGCCTTCTTGCCCTTCTCGACCACCACGACCTGGACGTCGGCTGCCTTTTCCTTGGCCTGCTTCAGACGCGACATGGCTTTTTCGCGCAGCTCGGCCGCACGGTCGCCCGTGCTGCTCGCAGCTTGCTTGAGCAGGTCTTCGGCGTCCGACAGAACGGTTTTGATATCCGACATCAGTTTCTCCTTGTTGATTTCCGACATTGCAACTCCCTTCATGCTGTCATGCTGCAGGTTCACATCGTAGCGAAACGCCTGCCTGCTGGCGAGCCGGGAAGACACACGACGGTAGTGCAAGACCGCATGGTAAACGACTTGTAATCATCAACAGAGCGGCAAACAGGGTGAAAAGTTTCCCGGGCGGCCGCCCGCGCTGCATCGACACCAGGCAAAAATGACAAAAAAGTATGAATATCAAACGGAATAATCGTTCGCACGCCCCATTGCTTCCCGTAAGCTGACAGACTTTCCCGCGCCGACCCGGGCGCGGTTTCAACCAGCATCGTTCGAGGAGGGAACATCATGAGTCTGCGTCTTGGCGACATCGCACCGGATTTCGAGCAGGAATCGAGCCTGGGCCCGATCAAGTTTCACGAGTGGCTGGGCGACAGCTGGGGGGTCCTGTTCTCCCATCCGGCCGACTACACGCCGGTGTGCACGACCGAACTCGGGCTGACCTCGAAGCTGAAGGGCGAATTCGAGAAGCGCAACGTGAAGGTGATCGCGCTGTCGGTCGACGGTGTCGAATCGCACAAGGGCTGGATCAACGACATCAACGACACGCAGTCGACGGTCGTCGGCTTCCCGATCATCGCCGATGCGGACCGCAAGGTTTCGCAGCTGTACGACATGATCCACCCGAACGCGAACGAAACGCTGACGGTGCGTTCGCTGTTCGTGATCGACCCGAACAAGAAGGTGCGGCTCACCATCACGTACCCGGCCAGCACGGGGCGCAACTTCGACGAAGTGCTGCGCGTGATCGACTCGCTGCAACTGACCGACAACTACAAGGTCGCGACGCCCGGTAACTGGAAGGATGGCGACGACGTCGTGATCGTGCCGTCGCTGCAGGATCCGGAAGAGCTGAAGAAGCGCTTCCCGAAGGGCTTCAACGCAGTGCGTCCGTATCTGCGTCTCACGCCGCAGCCGAACAAGTAAGCATCGGCGGCACATGAACGCAATACCGGGCCGCCGGCCCGGAGCGCGGATCCGATGAAAAACGGCCCGCCCGGCAGTGATGCCGGGCGGGCCGTGTCTTTTGCGCGTGCGCGGTGCGGCGTGGCTGCCGGGCGCGCCGCATCCGGACGATCAGAAGAACGCCTGGATGCCCGTCTGCGCGCGACCGAGGATCAGCGCGTGGATGTCGTGCGTGCCTTCGTACGTGTTGACCACTTCGAGGTTCACGAGGTGGCGCGCGACGCCGAATTCGTCGGAGATGCCGTTGCCGCCGAGCATGTCGCGCGCGAGCCGGGCGATGTCGAGCGCCTTGCCGCACGAGTTGCGCTTCATGATCGACGTGATCTCGACGGCCGCCGTGCCTTCATCCTTCATCCGGCCGAGGCGCAGCACGCCTTGCAGGCCGAGCGTGATTTCGGTCTGCATGTCGGCGAGCTTCTTCTGGATCAGCTGGTTCGCGGCGAGCGGCCGGCCGAACTGCTGGCGGTCGAGCACGTACTGGCGCGCGGTGTGCCAGCACGATTCGGCGGCGCCGAGCGCACCCCACGCGATCCCGTAGCGGGCCGAGTTCAGGCACGTGAACGGGCCGCGCAGGCCGCTCACGTTGGGCATCAGGTTCTCTTCCGGAACGAACACCTCGTCGAGCACGATCTCGCCGGTGATCGATGCGCGCAGCCCGACCTTGCCGTGGATCGCGGGCGCCGACAGGCCCTTCCAGCCCTTCTCGAGGATGAAGCCGCGGATCGCGTCCTTGCCGTTCTCCTCGAGCTTTGCCCACACGACGAACACGTCGGCGATCGGCGAGTTCGTGATCCACATCTTCGCGCCGGACAGCGAGTAGCCGCCGGGCACTTTCTTCGCACGGGTGACCATGCTGCCCGGGTCGGAGCCGTGGTTCGGCTCGGTCAGCCCGAAGCAGCCGATCCATTCGCCGGTTGCGAGCTTCGGCAGGTATTTCTGCTTCTGCGCGTCGGAGCCGAACTCGTAAATCGGCACCATCACGAGCGACGACTGTACGGACATCATCGACCGGTAGCCCGAATCGACGCGTTCGACTTCGCGCGCGATCAACCCGTAGCTCACGTAATTAAGGCCGGGGCCGCCGTATTCCTCGGGAATCGTCGGGCCGAGCAGGCCGACTTCGCCCATCTCGCGGAAGATCTCGGCGTCGGTGCGCTCGTGGCGGAACGCCTCGGTGACGCGCGGTGCGAGCTTGTCCTGCGCGTACGCCTGCGCTGCGTCGCGCACCATCCGCTCTTCTTCGGTCAGTTGCTGGTCGAGCAGCAGCGGATCGTCCCAATGAAAAGTTGCAGCACTCATCGTCTCATCTCCTGTCGGGCAGAGTTGGCGCTTCAGCGCTTACTCTGGCCCCATGCTTTGCGGTTGGTCCGGTCTTCCAGCCGGGCCCCATGCCAAAAGTTTGCTTGACTGAAGTTCCGCTGTGCGGAACAATGTTTTGCAAATCGAACCCAGTGTAGCACCAGATGACACTTTCAACCATCGACGAAACCACGATCGACGAGCGCAAGTTCGTCGTCGCGCTCGCGCGCGGGCTCGACCTGCTGCGCGCGTTCCGGCCCGGCGAGACGATGCTCGGTAACCGTGACTTCGCGGAGCGCACGGGGCTGCCGAAGGCGACCGTGAACCGGCTCGCGTACACGCTGACCGTGCTCGGCTACCTGCGCTACGACGAGACGCTCGGAAAGTATGCGCTCGACGCCGGCGTGCTGTCGCTCGGCTACGCGCTGCTGTCGGGATCGGGCACGATCGACCTCGCGCGGCCGCACATGCAGGCGCTCGCGCGCGAGATCGGCGCGGCCGTATCGCTCGGTTGCCGCGACGGGCTCGACATGATCTATCTGGAGACGATCCGCAGCGAGACGGCGCTGACGCTCGGGCTCGCGCCCGGTTCGCGGCTGTCGATGCTGACGAGCTCGATGGGGCGCGCGTACCTGGCCGTGCAGCCGGAGGACGTGCGCCGCGCGCTCTATGCGGAGCTGCATCGCGCGGCCGGCGGTGCGGCCGACGCCGATGCGCTCGTCGCCGCCGCGCAGCAAGCGGTGGCCGAGTTCTCGGCCGGCGGTTGCTGCTATTCGTTCCGCGCGTGGCACATGGACGTGAACGCGGCGGCCGTGCCGTTTCGCGAGCCGCGCGAGGGGCGCTGGCTGATCCTGAGCTGCAGCGGTCCTGCCTCGTCGATGGACGAGGACGTGTTCCGAA
This sequence comes from Burkholderia crassaminum, assembly GCF_964265005.1. Lineage (NCBI taxonomy): Bacteria > Pseudomonadati > Pseudomonadota > Betaproteobacteria > Burkholderiales > Burkholderiaceae > Burkholderia > Burkholderia crassaminum. The sequence goes on from NZ_OZ183799.1 coordinate 878,060, forward strand.
TGCAGGTCGGGCCGAAGCTGAAGGCGCTCGCGCAGCGGCTCGGGCAGACGGCCTGAACAAGACGGCGCGCGGCAATGGTCGCCGCTGTGACCGTGTGGCGCCGGCGTTCACGGGAACAGGAGCGCGAGTTGCCGCCGTCGTCTGTTGCAACCGGAGCGAACCGCGCTCATCATCGTTCGCCAGCTTCCCGACAACGAAGAGGTTTGCGATGTCTCATCCGGAGCCGATGGAAGGCGGATGCGCGTGCGGCGCGATTCGCTACCGTATCGCCCACGTTCCGATCGACGCCGGTTTCTGCCACTGCCGGCTCTGCCAGCGCACGACCGGCGCGGCGGTCGTCGCGTCGGCATCGGTGCCGATCGACGCGTTCGAATACCTGCGGGGCGAGCCGACCGTCTACGCGTCGAGCGCGTGGGGCGAGCGGCGCTTCTGCGGCCGTTGCGGCGCGCAGCTCGAATACCGGCTGATCGACGCGCCGAAGACGGTCGAGATCAATAGCGCGACGCTCGACGAGCCGTCGCGACTACGTTCGGCGTGGCACGTCTGGTACGGGGATCGTTTCCCGGGCGTCGAGATCGGCGACGAGCTGCCCAAGTATGACGAAGGCGGAAGGGCATAAGCGGTAACCATCGGCACTGACGGGCAGGTGTCGAGCAGCGGGTCACGCCTGGCGACCCGACTCCCACATCCCATAAGCACCAAAAGACCCGCGACCGGCACCCGCCACCCCGCGCGCGAAGGTTTTCTCATCCGCTCAGGCCGTCACGACCTTCGCGAACACCGGCCCCTGCATGAACCGCACGTCGTGCTGGCGCAGCAGCTCGCACTGCGTTTCGTCGACGACGCCGTCGAAGATCAGCGGAATGCGCACGCGCTGCGCATACGCGACCAGCGCCTTGACCATCCCGTCGCGCAACGCGATGCCTGCATCCATCTTGATGTAGTCGGGGCGCGCCATCTCCGATTCGACCGCGAGGATGCGGCCCGGGTCGGGCAGCTTGTCCGCGACCTTGAAGCCGTGATGCTGGTAACTGCGCGTCAGGTAGCCGAGGAAGGTCTTGTGCGCGACCGCGACCGCCGGCAGCTCGATCACGATCCGCTCGGTCGGCAGCCCGAAGCGCTGCAGCACCGATGAGAAATGCTTGCCGTGGTCGTACTTCACGCTCTTCAGCAGGCGTTCGTGCACGCGCAGGAACAACAGCCCGTGGCGCTGTGCGCCGAAGAAGTTGATCGCGTGCAGCGCGCGCGACAGGCGGTCGATCGCGACGAGCGTCTGGTCGTCGACGGCGGAGTCGACCGGATCGTGCGCCGCACCGGTAACGAGCGTGACGGCCTGGAAGCCGAGTTCGTCGCCGTAGCGCTCGATCGTATCGGCGAACGACGTCGATTGCGGCGCGCCGGGCATCGTCACGTCGTAGATCGGTTCGTAGGCGCTGCCGAGCGTGCGCTCCGGCAGATTCGCGCTCGCGACGCCGCCTTCGGCAAGCGCGAGGTGATCCCGCAGATACGGCAGTTGCCCGGCACGGGCGACCAGCTCGGGAATGGTGGGCGGAATCATCGGCGTAAGAAGGAAAAACGGCGGCCGAACGGGCCGCCTCGTAGCTTGATATTAGCAGCGCCGGCCAAGCTCGGCTTGGCGTTTCACTCATATGTTTATCCCGTCCTCGCAGCTTCGCCTAGGGTTTACGTTTATTTCACTATTCGTAATTGGTTTTACTATTCGTAAATCCAGGATTTGTCGCCGATCAAGAAATGCGGCAGGCGGGCGCCGCGAAACGGCGCCGTTCACGAATCAACAGGAAGCAAGGAGCGAGACGTGGCGGTTGACAGGCATTGCACGCGGGACAGCGGCGCGCCGCGCCGGCAGGCGACGGGCGGGATGACGGGCGTGCCGGCGCGCGCCCGGCAGGATTGAGGGGCGGATGGCGACCATGAGCATCGATTACCAGACGCTGAAGTTCGAATACCGTCCGCGTGCGCAGGACGCGACCGTTCATCCGGTGATCGTCGTCGGCGCGGGCCCGGTGGGCCTCGCGGCCGCGATCGACCTCGCGCAACAGGGCGTGCCCGTCGTGCTGCTCGACGACGACGACACGCTGTCGACCGGCTCGCGCGCGATCTGCTTCGCGAAGCGCACGCTCGAGATCTTCGACCGGCTCGGCTGCGGTGAGCGCTTCGTCGACAAGGGCGTGAGCTGGCACGTCGGCAAGGTGTTCCTGCAGGACGAGCAGCTCTACGCATTCGACCTGCTGCCCGAGGAAGGCCATGCGCGCCCGGCGTTCATCAACCTGCAGCAGTACTACGTCGAAGGCTATCTGGCCGACCGCGCGCTCGAGCTGCCGAACATCGACATCCGCTGGAAGCACAAGGTGACGGGCATCGAGCAGGCGGCCGAGCACGCGGCGCTGACGATCGAGACGCCGGAAGGCATCGCGACGCTGCGCGCGCAGTACGTGGTCGCAGCCGACGGCTCGCGCAGCCCGATGCGCACGATGATGGGCCTCGAAAGCCACGGCCGGACGTTCAAGGACCGTTTCCTGATCGCCGACGTGAAGATGAAGGCGGAGTTTCCGACCGAGCGCTGGTTCTGGTTCGATCCGCCGTTCCACCCCAATCAGTCGGTGCTGCTGCATCGCCAGCCCGACAACGTGTGGCGTATCGACTTCCAGCTCGGCTGGGATGCCGATCCGGTCGCCGAGAAGCAGCCGGAGCGCGTGATCCCGCGCGTGCGCGCGCTGCTCGGGCCGGACGTCGAGTTCGAGCTCGAATGGGTGAGCGTCTATACGTTCCGCTGCCAGCGGATGGAGTCGTTCCGTCACGGCCGCGTGCTGTTCGCGGGTGACTCCGCGCACGGCGTGTCGCCGTTCGGCGCGCGCGGCGCGAACAGCGGCGTGCAGGACGCCGACAACCTCGCATGGAAGCTGAAGCTCGTGCTCGACGGCCGTTCGGCCGACAGCCTGCTCGATACGTATGCGAGCGAGCGCGAGTTCGCGGCCGACGAGAACATCCGCAACTCGACGCGCTCGACCGACTTCATCACGCCGAAGAGCCCGGTGTCGCGCGTGTTCCGCGACGCGACGCTGAAGCTTGCGCGCGACTGCGAGTTCGCGCGCAAGCTCGTGAATAGTGGCCGCCTGTCGGTGCCGGCGGTGCTGGCCGATTCGCCGCTGAACACGCCGGATCGCAACGGCGACGCATTCGCGGGCGCGATGCGCCCGGGTGCCGCGGCGGCCGATGCGCCGGTGCGTGCGCAAGGCGCGTCGGGCTGGCTGCTGCAGCATCTGGGCAGCGGCTTCACCGGCGTGCTGTTCGGGCTGCCGGGCGATGCGGGCGCGCTCGCGCAGGCGCTCGACGGCCTCGCGCTGCCGGTGCGGCCCGTGCTCGTCGTGCCGGCCGGGCACGCGCAGCCGGTCGCGGGTGTCGACGTCGTGGAGGACGTCGACGGCTTCGCCGCGCAACGCTACGACGCGAAGCCCGGCACGTTCTACCTGCTGCGCCCCGACCAGCATGTCTGCGCCCGCACGCGCACGCTCGAGCGTCAGGTGCTTGCCGATGCACTGGCGCGCGCGACCTGCGCACGCTGAATACGATAAAGACACCGGAGACCCCGTCATGCCCTCACTCGACACCCGCCCGCGCCTGGCTGACCCGGACGCGTTCTACGAAGCGCTGATCGACATGCATCGCGACCTGTCCGACGCCGACAGCCAGCTCGTCAACGCGAAGCTGATCCTGCTGCTCGCGAACCAGATCGGCGACGCCGACGTGCTGCGCGACGCGATGGCGCTCGCGCGCCAGGGCGTGACGCCGCCCGTGCATCCGGCCACCGGGGGCGCGCAATGAGCGCGGCGCCGGCCGACGCGCGCGTGCTCGAAGTCGAGCGCGTGATCGACGAGACCCGCAACCCGGGCTTTCACTGGATGCTGCTCGTGTTGTGCGGGCTGTGCCTCGTGATCGACGGGTTCGATGCGCAGGCGATGGGCTATGTCGCGCCGAGCGTGATCGCGGAATGGGGCGTGCCGAAGCAGGCGCTCGGCCCGGTGTTCAGCGCGAGCCTGTTCGGGATGCTGCTCGGCGCGCTCGGGCTGTCGGTGCTGGCCGACCGGATCGGGCGGCGCCCGGTGCTGATCGGCTCGACGCTGTTCTTCGCGGTAACGATGCTCGCGACGCCGTTCGCGGGTTCGATCCCGGTGCTGATGGCGCTGCGCTTCGTCACGGGCCTCGGCCTCGGCTGCATCATGCCGAACGCGATGGCGCTGGTCGGCGAGTTCAGCCCGGCCACGCATCGCGTGAAGCGGATGATGATCGTGTCGTGCGGCTTCACGCTCGGCGCGGCGCTCGGCGGCTTCATCAGTGCCGCGCTGATTCCGGCGCTCGGCTGGCGTTCGGTGTTCTTCGTCGGCGGCGCGGTGCCGCTTGTGCTCACGATCGCGATGGTCGCGCGGCTGCCCGAATCGCTGCAGTTCCTGGTGCTGAAAGGGCGCGTCGCGCAGGCTCGCGACTGGCTCGTGCGCTTCGCGCCGCAGGCGGGCATCGATGCGAACACGCGGCTCGTCGTGCGCGAACGGGCCGCGACCGGCGCGCCGGTCGCCGAGCTGTTCAGCCATGGCCGCCTGCCGGTCACGCTGCTGCTGTGGGCGATCAGCTTCATGAACCTGATCGATCTGTACTTCCTGTCGAACTGGCTGCCGACCGTGATGCGCGATGCCGGCTATTCGCCTGGCACGGCGGTGATTGTCGGCACCGTGCTGCAGACGGGCGGCGTGATCGGCACGCTGTCGCTCGGCTGGTTCATCGAACGTTACGGCTTCGTGCGCGTGCTGTTCGTGTGCTTCGCGTGCGCAGCCGTGTCGGTGGGGCTGATCGGCTCGGTTGCGCATGCGCTGCCGTGGCTGCTGGTGGTCGTGTTCGCGGGCGGGTTCTGCGTGGTCGGCGGGCAGCCGGCCGTGAACGCGCTGGCGGGCCAGTATTACCCGACGTCGCTGCGCTCGACGGGCATCGGCTGGAGCCTCGGCATCGGCCGGATCGGCTCGGTGCTCGGGCCGCTCGTCGGCGGGCAGCTGATTGCGCTCAACTGGTCGAACGGCGCGCTGTTCCACGCGGCCGCGGTGCCGGTGCTGTGCTCGGCGCTGTTCGTCCTTGGTCTGGCGGGCGTAACGCGACGCAGCGGCGCGCAGGCGCCGAACGCCGCCTTGAATTGATGGAGAAAGGAAACGATGACGCTTGACCTGTCGAAACCGGCAACCGCCGGCTACCTGAGCGGTTTCGCGAACGAATTCGCGACCGAGGCACTGCCCGGCGCGCTGCCGCACGGTCGCAACTCGCCACAGCGCGCACCGTACGGGCTGTATGCGGAGCAACTGTCGGGCACCGCGTTTACCGCACCGCGTGGCCACAACCGCCGCTCGTGGCTGTATCGCATCCGCCCGGCGGCGGTGCACCGGCCGTTCGAACCGTACGCGGGCCCGCAGCGGCTCGTGTCGGAATTCGGCGACTCGGCCGACGTGCCGCCGACGCCGCCGAACCAGTTGCGCTGGGATCCGCTGCCGATGCCGGTCGAGCCGACCGATTTCGTCGACGGGCTGGTGACGATGGCCGGCAACGGCTCGGCCGCCGCGATGAACGGCTGCGCGATCCACCTGTACGCAGCGAACCGCTCGATGCAGGACCGCTTCTTCTACAGCGCGGACGGCGAACTGCTGATCGTGCCGCAGCAGGGGCGCCTGTTCATCGCGACCGAATTCGGTCGGCTCGACGTCGAGCCGTTCGAGATCGCGGTAATCCCGCGCGGCGTGCGTTTTTCCGTCGCGCTGCCGGACGGCGACGCGCGCGGCTACATCTGCGAAAACTTCGGCGCGCAGCTGCGCCTGCCGGATCTCGGCCCGATCGGCTCGAACGGTCTCGCGAACCCGCGCGACTTCCTGACGCCTCAGGCCGCATACGAAGACCGCGAAGGCGCGTTCGAGCTGATCGCGAAGCTGAACGGCCGGCTGTGGCGCGCGGACATCGGCCATTCGCCGCTCGACGTCGTCGCGTGGCATGGCAACTACGCACCGTACAAATACGACCTGCGCCTGTTCAACACGATCGGCTCGATCAGCTACGACCATCCCGATCCGTCGATTTTCCTCGTGCTGCAGTCGCAGAGCGACACGCCGGGCGTCGACACGATCGACTTCGTGATCTTCCCGCCGCGCTGGCTCGCGGCCGAAGACACGTTCCGCCCGCCCTGGTTCCACCGTAACGTCGCGAGCGAGTTCATGGGGCTCGTGCACGGCGCGTACGACGCGAAGGCCGAAGGCTTCGTGCCGGGCGGCGCGAGCCTGCACAACTGCATGTCGGGCCACGGGCCCGACGCGGACACGTTCGAGAAGGCGTCCGCGAGCGACACGACGAAGCCGCACAAGGTCGACGCGACGATGGCATTCATGTTCGAAACCCGCACGCTGATCCGGCCGACGCGCTACGCGCTCGACACCGCGCAGCTGCAGGCGGACTACTTCGAATGCTGGCAAGGCATCAAGAAACACTTCAATCCGGAGCAAAAATGAGCGACATCCAAGACTGGCGCGCGACGCTCGACCCGGCCCGCAAGAGCTGGGTCGAGACGGCAAACGATCCCGCCTGCGATTTCCCGATCCAGAACCTGCCGTTCGGGATCTTCAGCGATGCGAAGCAGACGGCGCACCGCGCAGGCGTGGCGCTCGGCGACCAGATCGTCGATCTCGCGGCGCTCGCGCGCGCGGGCCTCGTGACGCTGCCGGCGGGCGCCGACGTGTTCGCCGCGCCGACGCTCAACGTGTTCATCGAGCTCGGCCGCGACGCATGGCGCAGTGTGCGTGTGCAGCTGTCGAACCTGTTCTCGGGCGACAACGCACGGTTGCGCGATGACGCGGCGCTGCGCGCGCAAGTGCTCGTCGCGCAGCGCGACGCAACGCTGCACCTGCCGGTCGAGATTCCCGGCTACACCGATTTCTATTCGTCGAAGGAGCATGCGACCAACGTCGGTTCGATGTTCCGTGATCCGAAGAATGCACTGCTGCCGAACTGGTCGGAGATGCCGATCGGCTACAACGGCCGCGCGTCGTCGGTGGTCGTGAGCGGCACGCCGGTGCGGCGCCCGAACGGCCAGTTGAAGCTGCCCGACCAGGAGCGTCCGGTGTTCGGCGCGTGCCGCAAGCTCGACATCGAACTGGAGACGGGCTTCATCGTCGGCCGCGGCAACGCGCTCGGCGAGCCGATCGCGTGCGAAGATGCCGAAGCGCACATCTTCGGGATGGTGCTGCTGAACGACTGGAGCGCGCGCGACATCCAGCAGTGGGAATACGTGCCGCTCGGCCCGTTCAACGCGAAGACCTTCGCGACGACGATCTCGCCGTGGATCGTCACGCTCGACGCGCTCGAACCGTTCCGCACCGCGCAGCCCGAGCAATCGCCGCAGCCGCTCGCGTATCTGCAGCATGCGGGCAAGCATGCGTTCGACATCGCGCTCGAAGTGACGCTGCGCGAGGAAGGGGCGGAGCAGGCGACGTCGATCTGCCGCACGAATTTCAAGCACATGTACTGGACGATGGCGCAGCAGCTCGCGCATCACACGGTTGCCGGGTGCAATACGCGCGTGGGCGACCTGATGGGTTCGGGCACGATCAGCGGGCCGACGAAGGATTCGTTCGGCAGCCTGCTCGAACTGACGTGGAACGGCAAGGAACCGGTTGCGCTGAATGGTGGCGGCAGCCGCACGTTCATCGAGGACGGCGATGAGCTCACCCTCGCGGGCTGGTGCCAGGGCGACGGCTATCGTGTCGGCTTCGGCGCGTGTGCCGGCAAGATCCTGCCGGCGCGGAGCGCGTGACGGATTGCAGCGCGACGCGTAACACGTGGTCTGGAAGGACTGGGCGGCCCGCATTGCGCAGGCCGTTTTTGTTTGGCCGGCCGGGGGCGGCAGCGCGGGTGTGCAGATGTGTGACGCGGTGTACGATTTTTAATGTCTGCGTCTGCGTCTGCGTCTGCGTCTGCGTCTGCGTCTGCGTCTGCGACTGCGACTGCGTCTGCGACTGCGTCTGCGACTGCGACTGCGTCTGCGCTATCGCTATCGCTATCGCCATCGCCATCGCCATCGCCATCGACATCGACATCGACATCGACATCGACATCGACATCGACATCGACATCGACATCGACATCGACATCGACAGCGTCGATGTCAGACCGCGCGTTGCAACGCGGCGCGTCGTTCCCACAGCGCGGCCGCGACGAACGCGGCGACACAGACGACCAGCACGCCGACCAGCGCGTTGCTGCCCAGTTGCTCCATCAACGCACCGGCGACCAGCGGGCCGCCGAAGCTCGCGGCGCTCCACGACGCCGACACGAGCGAGCTCGCGGTGACGAGCGCCGCACCGCGGAAGCGTTCGCCGCACGCGACGAGCGACAGCGTGTAGATGCTGCCGGCCGCCGCGCCGAGCACGAACAGCAGCGGCCAGCACAACCACGGGTTCGCGATCACGAACGGCAGCAGCGGCAGGCCGGCCAGCACGATCCAGCCCGCGCCGAGGTGCACGCGTTCGCGGCCGAGCTTGTCCGCGAGCCAGCCGATCGGGAACTGCATCGCGGTATCGCCGAACAGCATGATCGACGCGAGCAGCACGGCGGTCGCGCTCGCGACGCCGTGATCCATCGCGTAGAGCGGCAGCAGCGACAGCGCGAGCGTATCGAACAGCGCGAAGAATCCGGTGCCGATGATCAGCGCAGGCATGCGCGGCAGGATATCGAGCCAGCGGCCGTGCGCTTCGTGATGCGCGTCGTCGCCGGCGAGCGGCGCGCGCCGGATCGTCGCGAGCGTCGGCAGCGCGAGCAGGAACAACGCGCCGCACAGCGCGAAGCGGATGCTCGTCGCACCGGCGATCTGGCTCACGAGCACGGGCCCCGCCATCTGGAACAGCGTGAAATTGGTCGCGTAGATCGCGACCACGCGGCCGCGGGTCGAATCGTCGGCGAGCTGGTTGACCCACGCCTCGCCGATCGTGAACAGCAGCATCAGCGCGGCGCCGCACAGCACGCGCAGCACGCCCCACAGGATCAGGTTCGACGTGAACTGCATCAGTGCGGTGGCCGCCGCGAGCAGCACGACCGATACGACGATCGCGCGGCGCGAGCCGATGTGGCGCGCGAGCGCAGTGACGAACGGGACGATCGCGAGGCCGCCGAGGGCTTGTGCGGCCGTCAGCATGCCGACGACGTTGGTGCCGTGGCCGGCCTCGGTCAGCGCGAGCGCGGTGAGCGGCAGCGTGGCGCCGGTGCCTAGGCCGACGACCGCGACGCTCAGGATCAGCGCAAGGAAATCACGATTGAGAATGGCTTTCATCGGCCGGGATGCTACACCGCGGACCTTGAAAGGTCCATGAAGGCCATCAGGTCCGAGTGGGGTTGCTCGAGTTGCGCGCGCAACGAATGCGCGCGGGGTGGCGTTACACGTACTCGGTCGGCGCGGCCACCGGGCGGCGTTCGAGTGCCGCGGACCACAGCGTGAGCGCGAGCGCTGCGACGGCCATCGCGACGCCGACCCACGGCAGGTTCACGAGCGACACGCCGGAGCCGATCGCCATCCCGCCGAGCCACGCACCGGTCGCGTTGCCGAGGTTGAACGCGCCCTGGTTCAGCGTCGAGGCGAGGTTCGGCGCGTCGCTTGCGCGGTCGACGATCAGGATCTGCAGCGGCGGCACGATCGCGAACGCGAGGATGCCCCACACGAAGATCGTGGCGAGCGCGGCGAACGGCAGGTGCATCGTGCCCGCGAACAGCGCGAGGACCACGCCGATCAGCGCGAGCGTCGCGATCAGCGACGGCATCCGGCGCCAGTCGGCGAGCTTGCCGCCGAGCGTGCCGCCGACCGTCAGCCCGAGGCCGAACAGCAGCAGCACGTAGGTGACCTGGCGCGGCGAGAAACCGGTTACGTCCTCGAGGATCGGCGTGATGTACGTGAACACGCTGAACAGGCTGGCCGATGCGAGCACGCTGATGCCGAGCACCATCAGCACCTGCGGGTGCTTCAGCACGCTGAATTCGCGCGTGATGCTGGTGTCGGGCATCGCGAGATTCTTCGGCAGGCAGACGGCGAGCGCGGCGGCCGCGGCGATGCCGATGCCGGTGACGGCCCAGAACGTCGCGCGCCAGCCGAACGCCTGGCCGAGCGCGGTGCCGAGCGGTACGCCGAGCACATTCGCGAGGGTGAGGCCGGTGAACATCAGTGCGATCGCCTGCGCGCGACGGTTCGGCGCGACGAGATTGCTCGCGACCACCGAGCCGATCCCGAAGAACGCGCCGTGGCAGAACGCGGTGACGACGCGCGCGGCCATCAGCACCGCATAACCCGGTGCGATCGCGCAGAACAGGTTGCCCGCGATGAACAACCCGATCAGGCCCATCAGCGCGCGCTTGCGCGGCATCTTCGCGGTGACGATCGCGAGGATCGGTGCACCGATCGTCACGCCGAGCGCGTAGCCCGACACGAGCATCCCGGCGGCCGGGATCGACACGCCGAGATCGCGCGCGACATTGGGCAGCAGCCCCATGATCACGAATTCGGTGGTACCGATTCCAAATGCGGCGACGGCGAGGGCGAAAAGAGGTAAGGGCATCGCGGTAGGCTCGGGAAAAGCCGCCGCTCGGGCTGGCGCAGGATGCGCGGGACGGGCGGACGGTAAGGCGAACGACAGCCGCGATTCTACTTCAGTGAAAACCCCTATGCTTGGGGCCAAAACGGATGTTGCCGGCGTGCGACGGGGCAGCGCGCGTGAAGCTCACAGTGTGGGATTCGGCGGGGTTTGCGCGGGTGAATTCACCGGGGCCGGAACGATGCCGGCGACGGCGTGAGCGTCAGGCGATGCGTTCGGGGGAGCCGTCGACGCCGGTGGTCGACGTGCTTGCCGCGTCGGCATCAGCGCCGGTGTCCGCTGCCGCGTCCGCGCGCGACGAAGGCGCGCCGGCGGCATCGATCGAAGCCGGATCGTCCCAGCCGTTCTCGGACAGGCATGCCTCGATCGGCATCCGCGCGGCCCAGCGCTCCTGCTCCAGCATCGGCTTCGCATAGAACGCGTCGACGTGCCCGACGCACAGCACGGCGATCGGCTTCGCGCCGTCGGGCATCCGCAGCAGCGTGCGCAGCGCATCGACGTCGAACAACGATACCCAGCCCATCCCGAGCCCTTCCGCGCGGGCCGCGAGCCACATGTTCTGGATCGCGCACGCGGCGGACGCGAGATCCATTTCCGGCAGCGTGCGGCGGCCGAACACGTGGCGCTCGCGGCCGTCGGCGAGCGCCACGACCAGCAGTTCACCGCATTCGCGTACGCCTTCGACCTTCAGCCGCATGAATTCGTCCTGGCGCTCGCCAAGCGCGTCGGCGGTTGCGCGGCGCTCCGCCTCGACCAGCGCGTGGATCGCGGTGCGCAGCGCGGGATCGGTGATGCGGATGAAGCGCCACGGCTGCATGAAGCCGACGCTCGGCGCGTGATGCGCCGCGCGCAGCAGGCGCGCGAGCACGGCAGGATCGACGGGCGCCGGCGTGAAGTGGCGCATGTCGCGCCGTTCGAAAATGGCACGGTAGACGGCGGCGATGTCGGAGTCGTCGAAACGCATGAACGGAAGGGGGCGGGGTAACGTCGGCGCAACGATAGCAGACGGCGCGCGGGAATCGTTACATCAGTCGAAACAAAGAACGAAATTGTTGATTAAACGGACTCGAATGGCAGCGATCACCAAAAGCAAACGATTGCGGTCGCGTCGGAAACCGTCAAATGAGCCGTTTTCGTCGATTTTTCAGCGATTCGCCGTCACGACGTTCTGCGGTGCGCCCGCATGCCATGCCTCGATGTTCAGCAGCGTCGTGTGCGCGATCTCGGCCAGCGCTTCGCGCGTGAAGAACGCCTGGTGCGACGTGACGATCACGTTCGGGAACGTCAGCAGGCGCGCGAGCACGTCGTCCTGCAGCGGCAGGTCGGAGTGATCCTCGAAGAAGAGCCCGCTTTCCTCTTCGTACACGTCGAGCCCGAGATGGCCGAGCTGGCCGCTCTTGAGCGCATCGACCAGCGCCTGCGCATCGACGAGGCCGCCGCGCCCGGTGTTGATCAGCATCGCGCCGTGCTTCATCCGCGCGAGCGTCCGTTCGTTGATCAGATGGTGCGTCGACGGCAGCAGCGGGCAGTGCAGGCTGACGATGTCGGCGTGGTGCAGCAGCTCGTCCAGCTCGACATAGCGTGCGCCGAACGCGATCAGCTCGTCGTTGTGCGGCGGCAGCGAGTGCGCGAGCACATGCATCCCGAAGCCCATCATGATCTTCGCGAACACGCTGCCGATGATGCCGGTGCCGATCACGCCGACGGTCTTGCCGTGCAGGTCGAAGCCGAGCAGGCCGTTCAGCGAGAAGTCGCCTTCGCGGGTGCGCGCGACGGCGCGCGGCAGCCGGCGATTGAGCGCGAGGATCAGTGCGACCGCGTGCTCGGCGACCGCGTGCGGCGAATACGCGGGCACGCGCACGACCGTGATGCCGAGCCGTTCGGCGGCGGCGAGGTCGACGTGGTTGAAGCCCGCCGAGCGCAGCGCGATCAGGCGCGTACCGCCGTCAGCCAGCCGTTCGAGCACCGCCGCATCGACGGTGTCGTTGACGAACGGGCAGACGACGTCATAGCCATGCGCGAGGATCGCGGTTTCCGCGTCGAGGTGCGATGGCTGGAAGTGCAGCCGATAGCCGAACTGCCGGTTGGCGGCTGCAAACGAATCGTCGTCGTACTGCCGGCTGCTGAACAGGATCACGCGCACGCTGCACCTCCGAAGGCTGACGCGCGCAGTTTACTGCAGGCCCGTGACGATGTCGGAGCGGTCGGGCCCGCGCGACGGCCGCAGGAAGCCGTAGTCGGTCCGTTCGCGGGCCGGCTGCGCACTGAAGTGGTCGAGGGCGTGCTCGACGAAGCTGCGCGTCCGGGCCGGCACGTACTGGCGATTCGGGTAGACGAGCGACAGTTGCGTGTCGGAATCGTCGATCCGGTAGCCGGCCATCAGCCGTACGAGCGTGCCTCGGGCGAGCGCGTCGGCGACGCACGGCTCGGGCAGCACCGCGATGCCGGCGCCGGAGACGGCGGCCGCCTGGACGAGCGCGAGCTGGTTGACCGTGCAGGCCGGGCGCACCGTGACGGAATGCGCGACGCCGTCGTGGCCGACCAGTTGCCACGCGGGCGCATGCTGGTGTGGGGCGAGCGTGACCCAGTCGTGGCCCGGCAGGTCGTCGGGCTCGCGCGGCTCGCCGCGTCGCTCGAGATAGGCCGGCGCCGCGCACGCGACGAACGGGTTCGGCGCGAGCGCGTGGCCGATCAGTGCCGGGTTGCCGTCGAGCCGGTTGCCCGTGACGATGCCGACGTCGTAACCGGAATCGAGCACGTCGATCGGCCCCTCGGCGACGGTCAGCTGCACGCGCAACTCGGGGTAGCGGTGCCGGAAGCTGCTGACGAGCGGCGTCAGCGCAAGCGGCGACAGCAGGCCCGACGCGACGACGCGCAGTGTGCCGGCCGGTTCGCGCACGGCATGCGCGACGGACGATTCGAGGTGGTCGAATTCCTCGAGCAGCGCGCGACACCCGTCGAGGTAGCGTACGCCGGCCTCGGTGAGCGACAGGTTGCGCGTGGTGCGGTGGATCAGCCGTGTGTTCAGGTGGCCCTCGAGCATCGCGATCGAACGCGTGACGAGTGCATTGGACACGCCGAGATGGTGCGCCGCGCGCCGGAAGCTCTGCTGCTCGGCGACGCAGACGAATACACGCATGGTCTGAATCTGGTTCATGGCTTGCGTATTTCTGGCCCGGTTGATTGATTATGGTTGTGTTTTTTCGCCGCGCAACACCGAAAGCGCATCACGCGGCACCCAGTTTTCCCTCGTATCGAAAATTCGTTTTTTTCGATTCCGCAGATGATTGTTCAATACAGAAGCGATATCCGTCAACCTGAGAAAAGGGGCGGGTTGCGGAAAATCGAAATCGGGAGTAACGCGTTAAACGCTACGTTGTCTCGCATGCCTGCCGTTCAAAGACGGCAGGGTATTCTGGCAAGTATGGTGGATTTGAGTATTTCCTATACTAATCAATAGGTTGTTAGCTATTCGAGCGAGCCTGTTCCGGTATTTGCAGGAAGCGTACCCTAATACATGCAAAAATAATGGATGTTTTTTTGACGGCGCGCGAATATTGCGTGCCGGATTCCATGCCGTGATTTATATCGCCGATCCGGTCTATTTCGTTCGATGCAGAAGCCGGGTTGAACCGGCGGTGTCGACGAATCGCGGTGTTATTGACGGAGAAAATCGTGCGCTTGACGCACGAATGGAACCGTTTCACAACCTGGACCGCAATCGTTTTCCAATCCGGATGACTGGCGTGCGGCCCGCGCACCGCTGGCTGGCCCGGTCAGGCGACCGGGCCACCGTTGCGCTGTCCGGCCGCGCGTGCCTCTTGCGCGAGGCGGCGGAACGCGGAATGATCGATCAGTTCGCCATGCAGCGCGGCGGGCGTCCGTGCACCTCCTTTCCTCACCTTTTACCAGCCATGTCCATCGATTACTCGCCGATTCCCTGTCCCGTCGTCGTGCCGCTCGACGCGATCCTGCCCGAAGAACCGCTGCTGATGATGGGGGCCGGCCCGGTTCCGATCCCGGCCGCCGTCGCGAAGGCGAACACGATCGTGATCAACCACCTCGGCGCGACGATGGCGAAGATCATCGAGCAGGTGAAGGAGATGGCGCGCTACGTGTTCCAGACCCGCACGAAGTGGGTGCTCGGCGTCGCGGGCCCCGGTTCGGCCGCGATGGAAATGGCGATCTCGAACCTCGCGTGGCGCGGTACGCGCGTGCTGTCGATCCGCAATGGCTTCTTCAGCGCGCGGATGGCCGAGATGGCCACGCGTGTCGGCGCCGACGTCGCGACGCTCGAAGTCGCCGACCGCGCGGTCGCGAGTCTCGACGAGATCGCGGACGCGATCGCGCGCGAGCGTCCCGAGATCGTCACGATCGTGCAGGGCGAGACGTCGAACACGGTGTGGAACCGCGATTTGCGCGACATCGCGGCGCTCGCGAAGGCGGCCGGTGCGCTGGTCGTCGTCGACGCGGTGTGCACGCTGTCGACGATGCCGCTCGAGATGGACGCGTGGGGCATCGACGCGGTGATCACCGGTGGCCAGAAGGGGCTGTCGTCGATCCCGGGCGTGTCGCTGATCGCGTTCTCCGACGCCGCGTGGGAGCGGATGAAGCATCGCGCCGAACCGAACACGCACTGGTGCCTCGATATGGCGCTGGCGGAAAACTTCTGGCACAACGCGGGCTATCACTACACGGCGCCGGTGTCGGGCGTGCTCGCGCTGCACGAGGCGCTGCGGCTCGTCTGCGCGGAGACGCTCGAAAGCCGCTTCGCGCGCCATCTGCGCTGTTCCCTTGCGCTGCAGGCGGGCGTCGAGTCGATGGGGCTCAAGCTCTATGCGCCGAAAGACTGCCGGCTGAATTCGGTGGTCGGGATCGAGACGCCGGAAGGGCTGACGCCCGGCATGGTCTGCGGACATATCTCGAAGCAGTACCAGGTCGAGATCTCGGGCTCATTCGGGTTACCGATCGTGCGGATCGGGCAGATGGGCGAGCAGTGCCGCGAACACAACCTGTTCCGCACGCTGCATGCGTTCGGCCGCACGATGGTCGACCTGAAGGTGCCGGTCGACCTGCCGGCCGGTGTCGCGGCGCTTGAACAGGAGCTGTCGCGGCGCGGCGCGTAAGCGGGAAAGCGAGGAAAGGGGCCGCGCTCAGCGGCCCTGCATCGCGCGCCGGTACGTATTCGGCGTCGTGCCGTGCGCGTCGCGAAAGCGATGGCTGAAGTGGCCGGCGTTCGCGTAGCCGCAGTCGGCTGCAATCTGCGCGAGCGGCAGCGCCGTCGTGCGCAGCAGCTCGCGCGCCCGCGCAAGCCGCTGCTCGGCCACCCACGCGTGCGGCGCCCGGCCGAACGACAGCCGGAACATCCGCGAGAAGTGGTATTCCGACAGCGCGGCGACGTCGGCAAGCTCGCCGAGCGTCAGCGGCTGTGTCAGGTACGTGTCGATGTAGTCGCGCACGCGGCGGCGCACGGCCGGCGCGAGCCCGCCGCGGAACGACGTGTCGGTGCGGGTCGTGCTCTGCCCGCGCAGCAGCAGGCTCAGCACCTCGTGTGCGGTCTCGTTCACGCGCAGCCGCTCGTCGGCATCGTCCCAGCCGTCCAGTGCGAGCGAGCGCAGCAGTGAGGCGACGCGCGCATCCTCGAAGTAAGTGCGATCGGCGAGCTTCAGCTCGCGCGGCTCGCGGTCGAGTTCGCGGATCGCGCGCTGCGTGAAGTGCTCGGGCAGGAAATACAGGTGGATGAAGTGCATCTCGCCGCGCACCCACCAGCGCGATTCATGGTCGCCGGGCAGCGCGCACAGCAGGCTCGGCGCGCCGTAGCGCGGCACGCGCTGGCGCTCCGTCCGGTAGCCGCCGTCGAGGTAGCACGACAGCGTGTGGTGGCCCGGCTGCTCGTAGACCGTCTCGCTTTCGTCGGTGATCCGCGTCCATTCGGCGATTGCGAGATGGTCGCCGAGCCACGCGAAGCGCTCGAGCGTCGCGTTCGCGTCGGCGAGCGTGCGGCAGACCGACTGCAGGCCGAACGGCAGGTCGCCTCCGGCCAGGGCGGCGGGGTGGTCGACGGGGGGAGCGGAAAGGGAGAGGCTCATGATGGGCCGAGTATAAGCGGGGGCGCGGCGCCGCGTGCGGCGGCCCGAAAAAGACCGCAATTCCGGACAATCGGCGCGCGCCGGACGGCGGCATAGTCGGGATCCCGTTTCACCCGCTTTTCCGGATCGTTGCCGCCATGAACCTGTCGCTTTATTTCGTCACCGTGCTGATTTGGGGCACCACCTGGATCGCGATCAAGTGGCAGCTCGGCTCGGTGCCGCCGCCCGTGTCGATCGCATGGCGTTTCTGGCTCGCGGCCGCCGTGCTGTTCGCGCTGCTGCGCGTGATGCGCCGGCCGGTGCGCCCGCCGCGCGAAGCGTGGCGCTTTCTCCTGGCGCAGGGCTTCGCGCTGTTCTGCCTGAACTTCCTGTGCTTCTACTACGCGGAGCAGGTCGTGCCGAGCGGCCTTGTCGCGGTGATCTTCTCGACCGCGCCGCTGTTGAACTCGATCAACGGCCGGCTGTTCATGGGCCGTCCGCTGCGGCCGTCGGCGATCGCCGGTGCGCTGCTCGGCCTGACCGGCATCGCGTGCCTGTTCTGGCAGCAGATGGCCGGCCATCTCGACGACCACGCGACCTGGACAGGGCTCGCGATCGCGTTCGCGGGCACGATGTGCTTTTCGATCGGCAACCTGCTGTCGAGCCGGATGCAGTCGATGGGGCTGCATCCGCTCGCGACCAACGGCTGGGCGATGCTGATCGGCGCGACGATCCTGACCGTCGGCAGCGCAGTGGCCGGATTGCCGTTCACGCTCGACACGAGCCCGCGCTATCTCGGTGCGCTCGTCTACCTGGCCGTGCCGGGCTCGGTGATCGCTTTTACCGCCTACCTGACCCTCGTCGGCCGGATCGGGCCGGAGCGTGCCGCGTACTGCACGGTGCTGTTCCCGATCGTCGCGCTGGCGGTGTCGACGGTGTTCGAGGGCTACCAGTGGTCGCCGCTCGCGGTGATCGGGCTGCTGCTGGTGGTGGCCGGGAATCTGGTCGCGTTCGACCTGACGCGGAAGCTGTTTCTCCGGACGGCGTGACGGGTGCACGGACGGCCGTGCGGTGCCGCCGGCCCGGTTGACAGAAATGGTTGTCATGGTTGACTCGGTTTCGAATGGGGTCTACCCTTGGCCTTCCGGTCGTGCAAGGAGGCGATGATGATCAGGCGGGCTCACGCGCTCGAAAGCGCGGCTGCAATTCTCGATGTCGAGACCGAAGAGGCGCTGCGCAGCGCCGTCGGCGCTGCGACCATGCTCGGCCCCGAGCGGGCCCGCGCGCTGCTGAGGTTGTCGGACGAACAACTGGGGCATCTGTTCAAGGTCGGAATCGCCCAGATCGTTGATCTGGCGGGCACGATCACGTTCGGCATCGCCGCCGCTGCCACCCGCGACAGGCAACCTTCCGGCCGCACGAAGCAGCATCCGAAGCCGGCGCCACGCGCGGACGCCGCGGCCGCTGACTTCGAACGGCGCGCGCTGGCCGAACGGCGGACGCTCGTCGCGGAGGGCGCGCTGCTGCCGGCTGCGGCGCTCTGGTCAGGGCTCGGCATGACGCGGCAGGCGCTCAGCAAGGCGGTCGTGTCGGGGCGCATCTTCACGGTCGACGTGGGGGCGGTGCAGTACTACCCGGCCTTTTATCTGACGGGCGATATCGATCGCAAGACGCTGGGAAAGGTGACGCAACGCCTCGGTGGTTTGCCGGGGTGGAGCAAATGGCAATTCTTCACGGCGCCCAAGGCGTCCCTTGGCAACGTCACGCCGCTGAAAGCGCTGTCGCAAGGACGGCTCGAAGACGTGGAGCGTGCCGCAGCGGCGTTCGCCGAACGCTAGGAGGGGCGCTTGACATTGAGGCAGCCGAGCAAACACTTCGCGAATGCGACGCTGATCACGCGGGAAATTTCGCCGGCGGTGCTGGTGCGCGTTTCCCGATACGAGACGGGCGAGCCATACTTCGGCAAGTCGGGCGGCAACCGTTTCGACGACCCGCACAAGCGGCGCCGGTACGGCACCTGCTATTTCGGTTTCGACCTGCACTGCGCGTTCGCCGAGACTGTGCTGCACGACGAAGTTGCGGATCTCGCTGTCGGTGGCTTCCCGCTCGTGACGACCGAGCTTGAGCGCTTCGTGCTTTCGTTCACCGGCTCGCCGCTGACGGTGGCCGTCCTGCACGGCCTGCCGCTGAAAAACCTCGGCGGCGACGGGGCGCTGTCGACCGTCGTACCGTACGATATCCCGCAGCAATGGTCGCTTGCCGTGCACGGACATGGTCGTCGGGTGGACGGTTTTCTGTATATGTCACGTCATCTCAACACGTCGGAAGCGCTCGTACTCTTCGATCGTGCCGAACCCAAACTCAAGCTCGAGCGCGCCGTTCCGTTTCGGCGCCACGCCGAGGCTGCCCGCGTGCTGCGGGACTTCAACATCTTGCCGCGTTAAGCCGCGTAGCGCCGGCCGCCCGACGGGCGGCCCTCCGACGGAAGAGTGGGCACGCACGATTCCTCGCGGCCCGGGCGTTCAGGCCGCCGCGCCGCTCCCCGCAACCCGCGCCTGCCGCTGATACAGCACCATCGACAGCGCGACGCCCGCGGCGGCCGCCACCGCCGCGAACAGGAACACCTGCGGATAGCCGAACGCACCCGCGACATAGCCGGCGAGCGGGCCCGTGATGCCGAGTGACAGGTCGAGGAACACCGAGTACGCGGACAGCGCCGCGCCGCGGCTCGCGGGCGGCACGAGCGCGACGGCCTCGACGCCGAGCGCCGGGAAGATCAGCGCGAAGCCGAACCCCGTCAGCGCGGCGCCGACGAGCGCGACGTGCGGCACGGGCGCGAGCCACAGCAGCACGAGGCCCGAGCATTCGAACGCGAACGACACGATCGCGACGCGGAAGCCGCCGTAGGTCTTGATCGTGTTCGCGAACAGCAGGCGCGCGCCGATGAACAGCGTGCCGAACACGGTCAGCGACAGTGCGGCGTTCGGCCAGTGGCGCGCCGCGTAGTACAGCGTGACGAAGGTCGCGATCGAACCGAAGCCGGCGGAGCCGAGCGCGAGGCCGAGGCCGTGCGGCAGCACGCGCGTGAACACGCTCGCATACGACATCCGTTCGCCGTGCACGAGCGGCACGGAATCGATCAGGCGCGCGAGATAGAAGCCGGTCGCGGCGAGTGCGATCACGATCACGCCGATCAGCGCCGGATTCAGCGTATGCGCGATCGCGACGCCGACCGGCGCGCCGAGCGCGAGCGCGCCGTAGGTTGCGATGCCGTTCCACGAGATCACCTTCGCGTTGTGCGTGACGCCGACCTTGCCGATACCCCACAGGATCGCGCCGGTGCCGCACAGGCTCTCACCGACGCCGAGCACGAGCCGGCTCGCGACCAGCAGCACGAGGCTCGCGACCGGCCAGTGCGCGAGCAGCAGCGCGACGAGCAGCAGCACGCCCGACACCCCGCAGCCGACCAGCCCGCGCAGCACCGTCTGCTTCGGCCCGAGCGTATCGGCGAAGCGCCCGGCGAGCGGCCGTGACGCGAGCGTCGCGAAATACTGGACGCTGATCGCGCCGCCCGCGACGATCGCGGAAAAGCCGAGGTCGTCATGGACGAAACCCGGCAGCACCGCGAGCGGCAGGCCGATGGTCAGGTAGCAGATGAACGTGAAGCAGACGACGGACACGATTTGCAGCGTGACCGCGAACCCGCTGCGCGGCGGTGTGGCGGAATCGGTGGACATGGGGTCGGAACGAAAGAGCGGAACGTTACGGAACGGACGACGGCGAAAAACGGAATCGGGATTTTCCCATGGAACCGGTTTTCACGCAGGTACCATTTAGTTAATCGCGACCCGTTTTCGAGGATGACGAACGATGGCGGGGCGCACGGTAGGGCCCGGGGGGCGCCGTGTGGAAAGGCCGCCGGGCGGCCCCGGCGCTCATATCGCGGCAGTTATATGGGCCCCATGCGTGATGGGCTATGGGTTGCGGAATTTGATGGTGATAGCGTGCAAACTGTCAGAAAAACGTCGGTCGAGCGCACTGCGCAGGCCGCCTTGCCCCCCATTTGAAGAATCATCGAGACATGAGTGAGCCGATCCGCTTCTACCATCGTCACGCGATCCGCGAAGTCAGCGGCGCGGACGTTACCCGCACCGTGCTGCAGTACCTGCGCGAGGACGCGCATTGCACCGGCACCAAGGAAGGCTGCGCGGAAGGCGACTGTGGCGCGTGCACGGTCGTCGTCGGCGAGCTGACCGACGCCGGCGCGGTCGAGTTCAAGGCCGTCAACGCATGCATCCAGTTCCTGCCGACGCTCGACGGCAAGGCGCTGCTGACGGTCGAGGACCTGCGTCAGCCGGACGGCGCGCTGCACCCGGTGCAGCAGGCGATGGTCGACTGCCACGGTTCGCAATGCGGGTTCTGCACGCCGGGCTTCGTGATGTCGATGTGGGCGCTGTACGAGAAGCACGGCCACGAAGGTTGCGGCAGCGCGTGCGCGAAGGCGAAGGACGTGCCGACGCGTACCGAGATCGCCGATGCGCTGACGGGCAACCTGTGCCGCTGCACCGGTTATCGTCCGATTGTCGATGCGGCCGTGCAGATGTTCGATGCGCCGGCGCCTTCCGCACCGGTCGACACCGCCGCGCTGGCCCGCACGCTCGCGTCGCTCAAGCGCGACGATACATTCGACTACGCGACGATCAACGGCGCGCGCTTCGCGGCGCCGCGCACGCTCGACGCGCTGGCCGCGCTGAAGGTCGAGCGGCCCGACGCGCGCATTCTGGCTGGCAGCACCGACATCGGCCTGTGGGTCACCAAGCAGATGCGCCGTCTCGACGACCTGATCTACGTCGGCCAGATCGCCGAACTGCAGCGCCTCGCCGAGCGCGGCGACTGGATCGAGATCGGTGCGGGCGTGACGGTCGAGAAGGCGTATGCGGCGCTGGCCGGCACGTATCCGGAACTGACCGAAATGTGGAAGCGTTTCGCGTCGCTGCCGATCCGCAACGCCGGCACGATCGGCGGCAACGTCGCGAACGGCTCGCCGATCGGCGATTCGATGCCGGGCCTGATCGCGCTCGGCGCACGCGTGGTGCTGCGCGGCGGTGACACGGTGCGCGAGCTGCCGCTCGAGGCGCTGTACACGGGCTACCAGCAGAAGGACATGGCGCCGCACGAATTCGTCGTCGGCGTGAAGGTGCCGACCCGCACCGGCGCGCGCGAAAAGCTGCAGTTCCGCACGTACAAGCTGTCGAAGCGGTTCGACTCCGACATCTCGGCCGTGTGCGCGGCGTTCGCGTTCATCGCGGACGGCGACACGATCCGTGAGCCGCGCATCGCGTTCGGCGGGATGGCCGCGACACCGAAGCGCGCGACGCAGACGGAAGCCGTGCTCGACGGCGCGACGTGGCACGAAGCCACCGCGCAGGCCGCGATGCAGGCACTCGAGCGCGACTACCAGCCGCTGTCCGACATGCGCGCGACGAGTACGTACCGCCTCGATACCGCGAAGAACCTGATGTACCGATTCTGGCTGGAGACGCGCCCGCACGACCCGCTGCCGCCGCAAGCCCTGAATGTGCGTGAAGTGGCCGCCGAACTCGGCACCGACGCGGCGCGCGTCTGAAGACGGAGAACCCCGAACATGAACCAGCAAGCAGAACCGTTCCTGAGCACCCTCGACCCGCAAGCCGACGCCGCGCAGGTCCACGTATCGCGCGCGCACGAATCCGCGCACCTGCACGTCAGCGGGCGTGCCACCTACACCGACGACATCCCGATCGTCGCGGGCACGCTGCACGCGGCGCTCGGCCTGTCGGCGAAGCCGCACGCGAGGATCGTGTCGATGAACTTCGACGCGGTGCGCGCGACGCCGGGCGTGGTCGCCGTGTTCACGGCCGACGACATCCCGGGCGTCAACGATTGCGGCCCGATCATCCACGACGACCCGGTGCTCGCGAAGGGCATCGTGCAGTTCGTCGGCCAGCCGATGTTCATCGTCGTCGCGACGTCGCACGAAACCGCGCGGCTCGCCGCGCGCCGCGCACAGGTCGACTACGAGGAATTGCCGGCGATCCTCACCGCGCAGGAAGCGCGTGCGGCCGAAACCTACGTGATCCCGCCGCTGAAGCTTGCGCGCGGCGACGCGGCCGCACGGCTCGCCGTCGCGCCGCACCGCGAGTCGGGCGAAATGCTGCTCGGCGGCCAGGAGCAGTTCTACCTCGAAGGACAGATTTCGTACGCGGTGCCGAAGGACGACGACGGGATGCACGTGTACTGCTCGACGCAGCACCCGAGCGAGATGCAGCACCTCGTCGCGCACGTGCTCGGCGTCGCGTCGCACAACGTGCTCGTCGAATGCCGCCGGATGGGCGGCGGGTTCGGCGGCAAGGAATCGCAGTCGGGCCTGTTCGCGTGCTGCGCGGCGCTCGCCGCATGGAAGCTGCTGTGCCCGGTGAAGCTGCGTCCGGACCGTGACGACGACATGATGATCACCGGCAAGCGGCACGACTTCCATTACCGCTTCGACGTCGGCTACGACGATGACGGCCGCATCGATGGCGTGGCGCTCGACATGACGTCGCGCTGCGGTTTCTCGGCCGACCTGTCGGGCCCGGTGATGACGCGCGCGGTGTGCCACTTCGACAACGCGTATTGGCTCGGCGACGTCGACATCGCCGGCTACTGCGGCAAGACCAACACGCAGTCGAACACGGCGTTCCGCGGCTTCGGCGGCCCGCAGGGCGCGTTCGCGATCGAGTACATCCTCGACGACGTCGCGCGTTCGCTTGACCGCGATCCGCTCGACGTCCGCTACGCGAACCTGTACGGCAAGACCGAACGCAACGTGACGCCGTACGGGCAGACCGTCGAGGACAACGTGCTGCAGGAACTGCTCGGCGAACTCGAGGCGACGAGCGACTACCGCGCCCGGCGCGCGGGCGTGCGCGAATTCAACGCGCGCAACACGGTGCTGAAGAAGGGCATCGCGATCACGCCGGTGAAGTTCGGCATTGCGTTCAACGTCACGCACTTCAACCAGGCCGGCGCGCTGGTGCACATCTATACCGACGGTTCGGTGCTCGTGAACCACGGCGGCACGGAGATGGGGCAGGGGCTCAACACGAAGGTCGCGCAGGTCGTCGCGCACGAGCTCGGCATCCGCTTCGGCCGGATCCGCGTGACGGCGACCGACACCAGCAAGGTCGCGAACACGTCCGCGACGGCTGCGTCGACCGGCTCCGACCTGAACGGCAAGGCCGCGCAGGATGCGGCGCGCCAGCTGCGCGAGCGGCTCGCGGTGTTCGCGGCGAAACAGTACGGCGACGGCAAGGTCGATGCGGCCGACGTGAAGTTCGGCAACGACTTCGTGTGGGTCGGCGGCAATGGCGTGCCGTTCGGCGAAGTGATCGCGAAGGCGTACCTCGCGCGCGTGCAGTTGTGGTCCGACGGTTTCTACGCGACGCCGAAGCTGTACTGGGATCAGTCGAAGCTGCAGGGCCGGCCGTTCTACTACTACTCGTACGGCGCGGCCGTGTCGGAAGTCGTGATCGACACGCTGACGGGCGAGATGCGCACGCTGCGCGTCGATGCGTTGCACGACGTGGGCGCGTCGCTGAACCCGGCGCTCGACATCGGCCAGGTCGAAGGCGCGTTCATCCAGGGGATGGGCTGGCTCACGACCGAGGAGCTGTGGTGGAACAAGGGCGGCAAGCTGATGACGCATGCGCCGTCGACGTACAAGATCCCGACGGTGAACGACACGCCGCCCGAATTCAACGTGCAGCTGTTCAAGAACCGCAACGTCGAGGACAGCATTCACCGTTCGAAGGCCGTCGGCGAGCCGCCGCTGTTGCTGCCGTTCTCGGTGTTCTTCGCGGTGCGCGACGCAGTCGCGGCAGTGGGCGATTACCAGGTGAACCCGCCGCTCGACGCGCCGGCCACCGGCGAGTCGATCCTGCGTGCGGTGAGCGCGGTGCGTGCGGCCCGCGCCGGTCAGGCAGGCTGAGATGAAACGGCTCCCGCGCTCACTTCGTTCGCTGCTCCCGGTGGCGATCCGGTGGAGGCTGACATGAAACGACCCCCACGCTCGCTTCGTTCGCTGCCCCCCGTGGGGGTGGTCAGCCTCCTTGGGGCGGCCCGGCGGAGGCTGACATGAACGGGCCCGCACGCTCGCTTCGCACCGCGTCGACCCCGGCGTTCGCGCAGGGCACCGGCCAGCGCAATCGCGCGACCGGCACGCCGGCGCCGACGATGCACATCGTGCTGTTCGGCGCCGGGCACGTCGGCCACGCGCTCGTCACGCTGCTCGGCGCGCTGCCGTGCGTCGTGCAGTGGGTCGACACGCGCGACGAGCTGTTCCCGGACGAATGTCCGCCGAACGTGCAGCCGGAGCCGACCGACACGCCGGAGGCCGTCGTCGACGCGGCGCCGCCCGGCGCGTACTTCCTCGTGATGACGCACAACCACGCGCTCGACTTCTCGCTCGCCGCGCAGATCATGCGGCGGCGCGACTATGCGTACTTCGGGATGATCGGCTCGCGCACCAAGCGCGTGAAGTTCGAGCGCCGGCTTGCCGCACGCGGCGTCGATCCGGCACGGCTCGTGGAGATGGTGTGCCCGATCGGCGTCGCGGGCATCGTCGACAAGGCGCCGGGCGCGATTGCGGTGGCCGTGTGCGCGGAGCTGCTGCAGGCGCGCTCGGGCATGCCGGTGGCCGACGCGAAGGCAGCCGCATCGGGGCGTGCGCGCGACGACGTGTCCTGCACGCGGTAGCACCGCGCGGCCAGCGCATGGCCGCGCGTTTTTGCATACACTGCACGACGACGCGCGGCATCGGGCCGCGCCTTACCGTGCACGCACCATGTCCGATCACCAGGTTTATCTCGACACGCTCGCGGCGAGCCTCGTCGCCATCGAGCGCTGGCTGTCCGGCGCCGATACCGGGCCCGAGGCGCTCGACGCGCTGCTCGCATCGTTCTCCACCGATTTCACGATGATCCTGACCGACGGCCGCGAGGTCGACCACGACGGTACGCGCGCGCTGTTCGCGAAGCTCGCCGGCGCGAAGCCGGGGCTGCGCATCACGCTGTCGGAAACCCGCGTGCTCACGGCCGACGCGTCGCATGCGACGCTCACCTATCTCGAAGCGCAGCACGCGGCCTCGGGCGAGCTGCCCGCGCGACGCGCGACCGCCGTGTTCGAACGCGACGCGGCGGGCGTCGTGCGCTGGACCCATCTGCAGGAAACTTTCTGCACGGCTTGAGCGGCTTGAGCGGCTTGAGCGGCTTGAGCGGCTTGAGCGGCTTGAGCGATTTGAGCGGCTGCGCCGCGGCTCAGCGCTTGCGGCCGCGGGCCACCGTCAGCTCGTCGGACACGCTCTGCATCAGCGCGCACAGCCACGCGATGTCGGTCGGGCGGTCGGGCTGCGGATGCGTGAGCAGGTAGCTCTTGATGCGCGGGAACGGCACGGGCGGCGTGACGACGACGAGCGGCAGCAACTGCGCATAGTGCGTCGCGAAGCGGCGCGTCGTCGTGAAGATCAGGTCCGACTGCAGCAGCACCTGCGGCACGATTCCGAAGTAAGGCAGCGTCGTCACGATGCGCCGCGTGAGGCGTGCGCGGGCAAGGCCGATCTCGATCGCATTGCGTTTGTCGCCGGTGTACGGCGTCGGCGCGACGTGCGCGGCCGACGCGTACGCTTCGCGCGTGAGCGGCACGCGCGCGAGCGGGTGCGCCTCGCGCATCAGGCACACGATCGTGTCGGAGAACAGGTCCTGGCGCGCGAACTGCGGGTCGGGCTTCGGCCAGTTGCCGATCACGAGATCGAGTGCGCCCGATTCGAGCGCACCCGCGTGATCGAGCGCGGGATTCAACGAATCGATTTCCAGGTGCGCATGCGGCGCCGCGTCGCGAAAGCGCTCGATCAGCGTCGGCATGAAGAAATCGTTCAGGTAATCGGGCGCGGCGACGCGGAACGTACGCCGTGCGGACGACGGATCGAAGTCGCCGTGCGGCGTCGCGATGAAGTCGACCTCGCGCAGCGCGCGCTGCGCGGCTTCGAGCAGCGATGCGCCGTATTCGGTCGGCACCATGCCGGATTTGCCGCGCACGAGGATCGGGTCGTTCAGCGTCTCGCGCAGCTTGCGCAGCGCGGTGCTGATCGCGGGCTGGGTCTGGTTCAGCCGCAGCGCGGCCTGCGTGACGCTGCGCTCGAGCAGCAGCGTGCGCAGCACGCGCACGAGCCAGATATCGAGCGAGGCGGTACGGTCGTCGTCTTCCATCGGTGGGGGGTGATTCGGGTGACGCGTAACGTTACCGTAATCGCGCGTTGGCGTGCGTGATACCGGCCATCACGCACGGCCCTTCGACAGCGCGCTGATCCGCTTGACCTCGCGCGATTCGAGCCAGTTCGGCGTGCGCGCGCAGTACAGCACCATCGGCAGCGCATCCTCGCCCCAGAACAGCTGCTGGTTCATCCAGAACGTCGGCACGCCGAACACACCGAGCGCGATCGCGTCGGCGTTGTTGCGGGCCAGTTGCGCGGTGGTCTCCTCGAATTCGATCAGCTCGTCGCCGTGACCGACGCCGACACGCTCGCACAGCGCGGCGAAACCTTCCGGCGTCGACGGATCGTTGCCGTCGCGCCAGATGAAGCGGAACATTTCCAGCACGGTCGCGATATCGGCGCGCAGCGCGATCGCGAGGCGCAGCACCTTGTCGGACTCGAATGGGTGCGCGGGCGGCATCTTGAAGCGAATGCCGAGCTGTTCGGCGCGGAACAGCGCGTGACGGTACGTGAACACGCGCTTGGCAGGCACGTCGGCGCTCGGGCGCTGCCCCCAGTGGCGCTGCAGGTCGAGCAGCGACACGGCGACGGGTTCGAACGGCACGTCCGGCCATTTGTCGTGCTGTTCGAGCAGCAGATACGAGAACGGCGACACGAAGTCGAAGAACCAGGCAGGCTGGGCGGTATCGAGGCCGGTTGTCATGTCGTTCTCCAGAGGGTGGGGCGTGCGGCGCCTGGCGGCGGCCTCCATGTTACGCGGCGGCACGCGCGTGCAGCAATGATCGCGGATCGTCCGCTTACGCGGAACCGGGAGTCGCCCGAGGGGGCGTGCCGGCCGGCGGCGCGGCTTCGGCACGTGCCTGCGGCGGGCCGCCGGCGCCCGGCGGGCTGGCCGGCGTGTCCTGGTCGTGCGCGGTGAGCCGTTCGCGCACGAAGCCGATGTGCTCGCGCAGCACGTAGAACTGCCCGGCATAGGCGAGCGGCATCTTCATCCGGTTCACGGCTTCCTCGATGTCGTCGAGTTCGTCGAGCAACTGCACGCGCTCCTCGGCCGTGTGCTCGCCGAGCGCGCTGCGCTCGAGCGCGATCAGCGCGCCGTACCAGCGGTAGATGCGCGAGCGCACGCGCCAGCCGTACAGCGACGGCACGAGCCGCAGCCCGGGGATCAGCACGACGATCAGCGGCACGACCACGACGAGCAGCCGGTCGACCAGGCTCGCGACCCAGAACGGCAGCCGCCGGTACAGGAAGGTCTTGCCCGACTTGTAGTAGCGCGCGGCGTCGTCGGACAGCTGGAACCCGCGCGTGACGGGCGACGGGAATTCGCCCGCGTGCTGCAGGATCGTCGCGTGGCCGTGCACCTCGCGCGCGGCCTCGATCAGCAGGTCGGACAGCGCGGGGTGCAGCGAGTCGCGTGCAACCAGCTCGATGGTCGGCGCGACGGTGTGGATGTCGGCGGGCGGCAGGTTCTGGCCGAGATCGTAGACGCCCATCGGCAGCGTGATTGCGGTCAGGTACGGGAAGCGCCGCGCGTACGCCTCGGCCTGCGTGAACGAATACACGTGCACGCCCGGTGCGCGGAACAGTTTCGCCATCACCGGAATCTGCGTCGAGTCGCCGGACAGGAAGGCCGCGTCGATCTTGCCGTCGAGCAGCGCGGTGGCCGCATCCTCGCCGGCGGTCGGCAGCAGCTCGGTCGAACCGCCCGGCACGATGCCGTTCATCTTCAGCAACGCGAGGCTCAGTTCGCGTGCGCCGCTGCCTTCCGCGCCGAGCGCGAGCCGCTTGCCCTTGAAGTCGGACAGGCGCGCGACGACCGGGCCGCGATACATGATCGCGAGCGGCACGTAGCCGATGCTGCCGAGCGACACGAGGTGTTCGTCGCGCTCCTTCGGGCCGATGCCGCTCTGCACGAAGCCGACGTCGACCGGCGCGTCCGGGTTCGACAGCCGCGCGAGGTTCTGGGCGGACCCTTCGGACGACTGGACGTCGAGCGTGACGCCGTTCTTCGCGAGGATCGTCTTGTATTTCTGCGCGGCGTTCCAGTACGTGCTGCCGGGCGGCCCGGACGAGATCACGAGCGTGGACGGCGGGGCCGGCTGGATCAGCTTGACCGCGAACCAGACGGCCGCGGCGGCGAGCAGCACCGTGGGGCCGATCGACAGCGCGAGGTCGCGCCACGACACCGCGACAAAGCGGGCGAGGATGCGGCGAGGCGGGCGAGGGCGGTCTGGCTTCATGGGGGCGGTGGATGACGCTGGCGTGACGTATCGGTGACGTATCGGCGCGGACGATGTGGATGCTCGCGGCGATGGTACCCGGTTTCGTCGTGCGTGCGCGAGTGGGGCGCGGCTGCGCGGCGACAGCGGCGGGGGCCGCCGCGTCAAAAGCTTTGCGCTTCCGCGGGCGCTGGATTACATTGTGCGACGCAGCCGCGCCCGATTCGCGCGCGACCCGGCACGCAATCAGACCGGGCGCGTCCGGCCGGCGGCTGTCCGGCCCGGCCGGCCCGCTTTTCGCGTGCGCCGGCCGCCAGCCCGTCTCGCCTCTCTCGTATCGCCGTGGAAAACACCGGCTGTCCCGCCCGTTCGCGCGTGGGCCGGCTGTTTTTGGGGGTATCCGGCCGTACTGTGCACGGCCGTTCCGGAGTGATAAGGAGATAGCATGAAGTCGATCGTGTTGAGAGCGTTGGGCGTCGCCGCCGTGGCGGCCTGTCTGTCGGGCAGCGTGTATGCGCAGTCGAGCGACGCAGCGGCAACGGAAGCGCCCGCGGCCGCGACCAGCGCGCCGAAGGCCGCCGCGAAAACCGCGAAGAAGGCGAACCGCAAGCTCGGCTACGCGGTGCGCAAGGCGATTTCGAAGGAATCGGGCGAGAACGTGTCGAACCTCGTCGTGCGCTCGAAGGGCGGCGCGATCACGCTGGAAGGCACGATGCCGGCCCAGGACCAGATCGACAAGGCTGAAGCCGCGGCGAAGGGCGTGAAGGGCGTGACGTCGGTCACGAACAAGCTGACGGTTCAGCAGCAGTGATGCCGGGCGGCGGCGCGCGAGCGCCGCGTGCGCCCGTTTCCAGGCGGGCCCCGGCATGCCGGGGCCCGTTTGCGCTTCAGAGGCCGCAAGCCGCGCGCGACGCGGCGGCGGACCGATAACGAAATCGAGAGGGCGGCGATGACGAGGCTCGGGTGGGGCAGGCGGATGGTTTTCGGCGCGGCGCTGGCCGCGGTCGCGATACTCGGCGCCTGCAACGGCGACGATTCGGCCGAGCGCAACCGGTTGCCCGGTTTCGTGTCCGGCAGCGTGCGCACGACGGCCTATGACGGCGCGAGCGACGACCTGCTGACAGCCGGCCTCGGCAAGACGGGCCTGGGCTCGGCAACCGCCCCCGGCTTTGCGAATGCCGCCCGGCCGACGAGCGCCGAGCTGCGCCGCCTCGCGATCTGGTCGAACTACCGCGCGCTCGTCGACATGAGCGCGAACGGCGGCTACGGCCGCTTCTGGGGGCCGAACGTCGACCTCGACGGCAACGATACGCTCGGCGAAGGCAAGATCCCCGGCACCGAATATCTCGCGTACTCCGACGACGGCAGCGGCAGCAAGAACGTGACGCTGCTCGTGCAGGTGCCCGCCAGCTTCAATCCCGCGCAGCCGTGCATCGTCACCGCGACGTCGTCGGGCTCGCGCGGCGTGTACGGCGCGATTTCCGCGGCCGGCGAATGGGCGCTCAAGCGCGGCTGCGCGGTGGCCTACAACGACAAGGGCGGCGGCAACGGCGCGCACGAACTCATGTCGGATACCGTCACGCTGATCGACGGCACGCTCGCCAACGCGGTGCTGGCCGGCACCGCGAGCCTGTTCACCGCGAACGTGACGAGCGGCGATCTCGCCACGTTCAACTCCCGCTTCCCGAACCGCTATGCGTTCAAGCACGCGCATTCGCAGCAGAATCCCGAGCAGGACTGGGGGCGCGTGACGCTGCAGTCGGTCGAGTTCGCGTACTGGGCGCTCAACGAGCAGTTCGGACCGCTGATCGACAGCTCGCATCACGGCGTGCGCTATCGCGCGGGCGACATCACGACGATCGCCGCGTCGGTCAGCAACGGCGGCGGCGCGTCGCTCGCGGCGGCCGAGCAGGACAGCCGCGGCTGGATCACCGCGGTCGTGGTCGGCGAACCGCAGGTCAACGTGCGGATGGCGCCGAACGCGGTCGTGCGCTCGGGCGGCCAGCCCGTGCCGTCGTTCGGCCGGCCGCTGGCCGACTACGCGACACTCGCGAACCTGCTTCAGCCGTGCGCGGCCGCGTCGGCGTCGCTCGCCGGTGCGCCGTACCTGAGCGCGCTGCCGGTGGCGACCACGCAGTCGATCCGCACGCAGCGCTGCGCGACGCTCGCCGCGGCCGGGCTCGTGTCGGGTGCCGATACGCAAAGCCAGGCCGCCGACGCGCTCGCGCAGCTCCATGCGGCCGGCTACCTCGCCGATTCCGACCTGCTGCAAGCACCGATGTGGGATTCGCAGGCGATTCCGGCGATCGCGGTTACGTATGCGAACGCGTACACGCGCTCGCGCGTCACCGACAACCTGTGCAACTTCAGCTTTGCGACGACGAACCCGGCGACGGGTGCCGTCGCCGCGCCCGCCACGTCGCCGATGCCGGCCGTGTTCGGCGTCGGCAACGGCGTGCCGCCGACGGCCGGCATCGACCTCGTGTTCAACAACGGCGCGGGTGTCGACCACCGGCTCGCGACACCCGATGCGAGCTTCGCGGGCGCGCTGTGCCTGCGCCAGCTCTGGACGAACGGGATGCTCGGAATGCCCGCGAACGTCGACGCCGTGCGGGTGAACGCGAACCTGCAGGGCAAGCCGGCGATCATCGTGCAGGGCCGTAGCGATGCGCTCGTGCCGGTGAACCACGCCTCGCGCGCGTACGTCGCGCAGAACGGCATCAGCGAAGGCGGGCGCAGCCAGCTGGTGTTCTACGAGGTGACGAACGGCCAGCACTTCGACGCGTTCCTGCCGGTGCCGGGCTTCGACACGCGTTTCGTGCCGGTTCACTACTACAACCTGCAGGCGCTGAACCTGATGTGGCGGCACCTGAAGAACGGCGCGCCGCTGCCGCCGTCGCAGGTGATCCGCACGGTGCCGCGCGGCGGCACGCCGGGCGCCGCGCCCGCGCTGACGAGCGCGAACCTGCCGCCGATCTCGGCCGCGCCGGGTGCGAACGCGATCACGACGGGTGCCGGCACGATTGACGTGCCGCTCTGACGGCGCCCGCCGCACCGCCCGCATGAAGCCGGACACCCGTCCGGCTTTTTCTTTTGAGTCGAATGGAATCGGTCCCGGATTGGCTTTTGTCCGAATGACGAGCTCTGTAACAAATTCTTACTTTACGGCGGTAAATCAGAACCCTAATATGCGCCGGTATTTTCACTTAATTTAATAAATTCCAGATACGAGACATTTCTTTCCGTTTAGTTAATCGATCCTTTCGATTTTATTAAATCGGCTCGAGTTGTGATTGATCGCCGTTCGGCGATTAATCGGCATCTCGCCGAGGGGGATTGTTCGTCTGTTCGAAGCGAGGCGCCCTTGTTGGGCGGGCCTGGCGGGGTATGTTTTTGCCGTCGATTTTGTGCATGCGAAAAATCGTGAAATGAATTCGCATTGCTGCGGATTATTGAATTGTCGTTCGCAATGGAATTGATTCCATTGTGCAGTCGCAAAAATATGGGTGGGGTAAATCATGCCGGTCGGTATTTGCCGATCCGGTAAAAAACTCGGAGTGCGTCGCATAACGAATGCATTCCCGGTGCGGAGCGCCGGCGCAAATGATCCTTTGCGACCGGCGGTATTTATCGTTCTGTTCGAGAGGCAATAATGACGACACGGAAGTCCTTGAAAGACAGTTTCGCGCTATTCGGAACGACACTGAGCGTGCCGCTCGCCGCAGCCGCGGCTGCAGCGCTGCTCGTCACGGGGTGCGGCGGCGACGACGGGTCGAGCCCGGCTGCTTCGGCTGCCGCTGCGGCCGCGACGTCGGCCGGTGCCAGCACGTCGGCCAACACCAACGCAACAGCCGCCGCGGCCGACCAGCCGTACGTCGACACCGACGTGTACGGCACCGGGCCAAACGACGCGGTCACGGATTCGACGGAAGGCGCGGCCGTCGTGCACCGCCAGATCACGATCGGCGGCAAGACCATCAAGTACACGGCCACCACCGGCCACCTGACGACGATCGACCCGACCACGTCGGCGCCGAACGCGAAGATGTTCTACGTCGCGTACACGCAGGACAACCCGGACCCGTCGAAGCCGCGCCCGGTCACGTTCTTCTACAACGGCGGCCCCGGCTCGTCGTCGGTCTACCTGCTGCTCGGCTCGTACGGGCCGAAGCGCCTGCAGTCGTCGTTCCCGAACTTCACGCCGCCCGCGCCGTACAAGCTGCTCGACAACCCGGACAGCCTGCTCGACCGCACCGACGTCGTGTTCATCAACCCGGTCGGCACCGGTTACTCGACGGCGATCGCCCCGGCGAAGAACAAGGACTTCTGGGGCACCGACCAGGACGCGCGCTCGATCGACCGCTTCATCCAGCGCTACCTGACCAAGTACTCGCGCTGGAATTCGCCGAAGTTCCTGTACGGCGAGTCGTACGGCACGGCCCGCAGCGCGGTCGTGTCGTGGGTGCTGCATGAGGACGGCATCGACCTGAACGGGATCACGCTGCAGTCGTCGATCCTCGACTACGCGAACGCGCTGTCCGCGCCGGGCATCTTCCCGACGCTCGCGGCCGACGCGTTCTACTGGAAGAAGACGACGCTCAACCCGACGCCGACCGATCTCGACGCGTACATGGTCCAGGCCCGCAACTACGCGGACAACACGCTCTCGCCGCTGGTGCAGAAGCCGAACCCGCAGGACGGCGGCTTCGTGAACGTGCGTCTGAACCTGAACCTGCAGACCGCGCAGCAGATGGGCTCGTACATCGGCACGGATCCGACGTCGCTGATCCAGACGTTCGGCAACCCGGCCGCGCTCGGCAACGTGCCGTCGTCGGACGACAACCCGCCGTACACGTTCTTCCTGACGCTCGTGCCGGGCACGCAGATCGGCCAGTACGACGGTCGCGCGAACTTCACGGGCAAGGGCATCGCGCCGTACATCCTGCCGAACTCGGGCAGCAACGATCCGTCGATCACGAACGTCGGCGGCGCGTACACGGTGCTGTGGAACAGCTACATCAACACCGACCTCAAGTACACGTCGACGTCGTCGTTCGTGGACCTGAACGACCAGGTCTTCAACAACTGGGACTTCAGCCACACGGACCCGACCGGCGCGAACAAGGGCGGCGGCAATACGCTGTACACCGCCGGCGACCTGGCGTCGACGATGAGCGTGAACCCGGACCTGAAGGTGCTGTCGGCAAACGGCTATTTCGACGCCGTCACGCCGTTCCACCAGACGGAGCTGACGCTCGCGCAGATGCCGCTCGACCCGACGATCAAGGCGCAGAACCTGACGATCAAGAACTACCCGTCGGGCCACATGATCTACCTGAACGACGCGTCGCGGACCGCGCTGAAGGGCGATCTCGCCAACTTCTACGACGGCATCCTCGCGAACCGCACCGCACTGCAGCGGGTGCTGAAGCTGCAGGCGCGCACGCAGCAGCTCAAGCAGCAGAAACTGCAGCAGCAGGGGCAGTAAGCGCCGCGGGCGGCTTGCGCCGCCCCGGATGGACGACAGCCCGATCGGCGCAGGCCGGTCGGGCTGTTTTTTTTGCGGTGGGGCAAGCCGGCGCATCGTGCGCCGGCCGGTCGTGCATCACGTCGCGCATGCGGATCGCGATGCTGTCATCTTCCACGGTGCCCGTGAGTCGTCGACTGACGGGGCATTGTCGTGCCCGCGTGAGATTCTCAGCGGCTTGATCCTCGAAAGGGGGATGCATGTCCCTGTATTGAGGATTTGCCAGAAAATCCCGCCGACAAATCGAGCCGATCTCACTCGTCAGGGGCGGGAAGATGCCGATGCCTGCCGTAGCGGGCGGCAGTCGCGCCGCCTACGCGAGCACGAGCCGCACGCCGACCGCGACGAGCGTCGCGGCGAGCAGGTTGCGCAGCAGCCGCTCGGGCGCGCGTGCCGACAGCAGGCTGCCGAGCACGATGCCCGGCAGCGAGCCGAGCAGCAGCGACAGCAGCATTGACCAGTCGACCGAGCCGAGCAGCCAGTGGCCCATGCCGGCGACCAGCGTGAGCGGCACCGCGTGCGCGATGTCGGAGCCGACGATGCGGGTCGTCGCGAGCATCGGATACAGCAGCAGGAGCACGGTCACGCCGATCGCGCCGGCGCCGACCGACGTCATCGACACCAGCACGCCGAGCACGGCGCCCGTCAGCACGGTCGACCACAGCGTGCGCGCGGGGCTCGGCGCGAGCGGGTTGCGTGCGGCGAACGCCGTGAGCTGCGGACGGAAGATCAGCGCGAGCGACGTGAGCAGCAGCGCGACGCCGAGCACGAGCTGAATCATCCGCGCGGTGCCCGGCGTATTCATCCCGTGCGTGTGCAGCCACCACAGCGTGAGCGCCGCGGCCGGCACGCTGCCTGCCGCGAGCCGGCCCGTAATGCGCCAGTCGATCGAACCCTTCATGCCGTGGACCAGTGTGCCGGTCGCCTTGGTGGCGGCCGCGTACAGCAGGTCGGTGCCGACCGCCGTCGCAGGATGGACGCCGAACAGCAGCACGAGGATCGGCGTCATCAGTGAACCGCCGCCGACGCCCGTCAGGCCGACGAGGATGCCGACGAACAGGCCGGACAACGAGTACAGCAGATCGATATGGGGAAGCGACATCGGAAGCAGGCGGTTATGCGGCGTTCGGCGGCGGCGCGTGGCTGCGGCGCGCGCGTCAAAGTCCGCCATTGTCGCAAAAGTGGCCGGTCAATGTACGACTGCGTTAAAAATCGGCCGGGAGGGGCCGTGCGGAGGTGGGGCGGGCGGGTGCGAAACGCGTGTTTGAACGAGGGCGGGGCCGGTGGCGTCGATCGGCCCAAAGGTACGACGAACCCGAAGCGCGTGCCGTGCCCGGTACGCAGAACCCGGCACACATAAAAAAAGGCGCGACGATGCGCGCCCGGGTTCGATGCCGGCAACCGGCTTCGTCCGGCAGCCGTCAGTGCATCGCGGGGCCGACGCCTTCGACGCCGTTCTGCGGCCGGATGCGCAGCGCGAGGCCGATCAGCGCGGCCGCGGCGGCGAACGCCGCGCCGAATGCGAATGCCGCGTGATAGCCGCCGTTCAGTGCGTCGAGCGGCGCGGCGTTCGCGGCCGCGAGCGCGTCGGTGCGGGCGGCCGCGAGGCTCGCGAGCACGGCGAGGCCGAGTGCGCCGCCCATCATGAACGCGGTGTTGACGATCCCCGACGCGAGCCCGGAATCGGCCGGATCGACGTCGTTCATCGCGGCGAGCAGCATCGGGTTGAACGCGACGCCCGCGCCGATGCCGAGCAGCGTCATGCCGGGCAGCACGTGCCAGACGAAACCGCCGTCCACCGGCGCGCGCGAGAACAGCGCAAGGCCGCAGGCCGCGATCAGCAGGCCGGCCGCGATCGGGCCGCGGATCCCGAAGCGCATCACGATGCGCGCGGACAGCCCGAGCGAGAACGCGGCCATGATCAGGTTCGCCGGCAGGAACGCGAGACCGACCTGCAGCGGCCCGTAGCCGAGCACACGCTGCATGTACAGCGCGGACAGGAAGAACCATGCGAACATCGCGGCCGCCCACAGCACGCCGATCACGTTCGCGAGCGCGACGTTGCGCGCGGCGAACAGCGTGAGCGGCATCAGCGGATGCGCGGCGCGCGCCTCGATCGCGATGAACAGCGCGAGCAGCGCGACGGCCGCGCCGATCAGCACGACGGTCTGCGTCGACAGCCAGCCGGCTTCGTTGCCGCCGACGATCCCGTAGACGGCCAGCATCAGCGACGCGGTCACGGTGACCGCGCCCGCGACGTCGAGCCGCGCGGTGCCGGCCGGCGCGCGCAGGCGCGGCAGCAGCGTGGCGCACATTGCATAGACCGCGATGCCGATCGGCAGGTTGACGAGGAAGATCCAGTGCCACGACAGCGAACTCGTCAGCAATCCGCCGAGCAGCACGCCGATGCTGCCGCCGCCCGCGCAGACGAAGCCGTACACGCCCATCGCGCGCGCGCGTTCGCCGGGCTCGGTGAAGAGATTCATGATCAGCGACAGCGAGACGGCCGACACGACCGCGCCGCCGAGCCCCTGCACCGCACGCGCGGCGATCAGCATCGTCTGCGATTGGGCGAGACCGCACGCGAGCGACGCGAGCGTGAAGACGACGAGGCCGGCGAGGAACATGCGCCGCTGGCCGTACAGGTCGCCGAGCCGGCCGCCGAGCAGCAGGCAGCCGCCGAACGTCAGCAGGTACGCGTTGACGACCCACACGAGGGCCGTCTCGGTGAAATGGAGGTCGGTGCTGATCGACGGCAGTGCAACGTTCACGATCGTGCTGTCGAGCACGATCATCAGCACGCCGAGGCAGAGAACGATCAGCGCGTACCAGCGCTTCTCGCCGTGGATCCCGTGGGTCATGGGCCTGCAGCCTTCTGATAGTTATTTGAAAGGATGCATTCTAGACCCCATCGGCGCGGGCTTCCTGCCGGTTTGTGGCAGGAGCGATGCGTAGTCGCGCGTCCGGGCGGGACGCGCGTGACGGATGCGACGGACGTGCCGGGCGTTACGAGCGCGCCGGCAGTTCGCAGCCGTCGGGGCCGCATGCGGCCGCGTCGTTGCCGTCGAGTTCGACGATGCCGTCGCGCCAGGCCTGGTCGAGCGCCTGCGCGAACGCGTCGGCCGGCTGCGCGCCCGACACCGCGTAGCGGCCGCCGAACACGAACAGCGGCACGCCGCGCCCGCCGATCTGCGCGGCGCGTGCGATG
This sequence comes from Burkholderia crassaminum, assembly GCF_964265005.1. Lineage (NCBI taxonomy): Bacteria > Pseudomonadati > Pseudomonadota > Betaproteobacteria > Burkholderiales > Burkholderiaceae > Burkholderia > Burkholderia crassaminum. The sequence goes on from NZ_OZ183799.1 coordinate 916,043, forward strand.
TCGGCTTCGACTTCGTCGCGGTACAGGTCGCTGCGCAGCACGTCTTCGACGGCCGCGCGCTCGAGCCCCGCTTCGACCGCGAATTCGGCCAGTTCCGCGTGATCGAACAGCGAGCCGTGCTCGCAGAAATACGCGCGGTACAGCCGCTCGGTCAGCGCGTGCGCGCGGCCCGTCGCTTCCGCGAGCTTCACGAGCCGGTGGCCGTCGAGCGTGTCGCCGACGAGCGTGCCGGGCAGGTCGTAGCGCAGCCCGACGCTCGCGGCCGCATCGGTCACCTGGCGCAGCATCTGGTCGACCTGTGCGGGCGACATCCGGTACTTGCCGGCGAGCATCGCCTCGACCGGCTCCACGGGCTGGCCGGGCATCAGCCGGTACGCGCGCAGCGCGACGTCGACGCGGTCGGCGTGCGCGAATGCGGCGAGCGCCTCGTCGAAGCGGCGCTTGCCGATCCAGCACCACGGGCAGATCAGGTCGGACCAGATTTCGACGGTCAGGGTCGGGCGGGCAGTCAGGGCGGGAGCGGTCGTCATGGGCGGTTCCGGGCAGCAAAAAAGTGTAACCGGGACTATATCATTTTGTGCTTCGACGCTTCGTCTTGGCCGGGCGGCCGTGTGAAACGCTCGCCCGGCGTATCACGAAGCATAGACACGGAACCGGCGCACCGATAGCGATTGCCGATACCGGTCGCCGCCGCGCGTCCGGGCGAACTGGTGTCTCGGCGTCCCGGCAAATCGGCAAAGCGGCAAACCGGCAAACCGGCAAACCGGCAAACCGGCAAACCGGCAAACCGGCAAACCGCCCCGCGGCGCGTTTCGCTTATTTGCTTACGCGTCGCCCTGCGTTTCCTTCAGGTGCTTGAGGTGCTTGTAGACCGTCGCGCGGCCCATCCCGAGCACATTCGCAACGTAGTTCGCCGCGCTTTTGCCACGGAACGCACCTTCCGCGTAAAGCGCTTCGACGAGCTCGCGCCGGTGCTCGCGCGTGAGCCCGTTCAGCCCGACCTGCCGCTCGCGCAGCCAGCCGTGCAGGAACGTGTTGATGCGCTCCTGCCAGTCGTCGCGGAACAGCTCGTCCGGTTGCGCGACGACGCCCGCACCCTTGATGAACAGGTCAAGCGTCGCGCGCACCTCGTCGAACACCGCGATGTTGAAGTTGATGCACATCATCCCGGCCGGGTGGCCTTCGTCGTCGAACAGCACGTTGCTCACGCAGCGCATCCGCCGGCCGTCCCAGTTCAGCTTCTCGTACGGGCCGATCACGCGCTCGCGCGCGGAATGGTCGATTTCCTCGAGCGCGGAATCGTCGCCGACCTCGCGCTTCGACAGGTTGTTCGCGAGATACAGCACGGTCTGGTCGTGCAGGTCGTGGATCACGACTTCCGCGTACGGGAAGAACAGCGCGGCGACACCGTCGGCGATCGGCGCATAGCGGGTGAGCAGCAACTCTTTGACGGGGGATTTCTTCTTGCGCATCGGTGCCATCTCGGGTGGGCGGGGGCCGGGCGGCCCATCGGGCCGGCGTGGCGGCGCGCCGCTGGCCGGCATGCCCGTGCGCCCGCGCGCGGCCGCCGCGGCGGTTGCGCCATTGTATCGGCCCCGCGCTCGCGTGCCGCTCATGCGTGCGTCAGGTGCGTGTACAGCGCATGCGCGATCGCGATGTCCTCGAGCCCGAGACCGATCGAGCGGAAGAATGCGTGACGGGTGTACGACGGTGCCGGGCAGGTGCCGGCGACGAGCGCGGACAGGTCGCCGACGATCCGCGCGGCTTCCCAGCCGTGCTCGGGCGTCGCGATCTGCATCTCGCCCGCGCTCGCGGGCGTCGTATGCCGGTAGTCGCAGTACACGTCCATGTCGGGCAGCCAGGCGGGCGGGATCTCGTGCGCGCGCGCGACGTTCGTGCTGATCGACGTGACGAGCGCGGGGCGCGTGAGCATCCCGTCGCCGAGCACGGGCGTGCCCGACGACGTGCACAGCATCACGACGTCCGCGTCGCGCACGCAGGCTTCGACGCTCGCAGCGGCGCGTGCGCGCGGATCGAGCTGCGCGAGCGCCGCCTGCTGCGCCGCGTCGCCGGCGAGCGCGGGCGAGTACACGCGGATCGTCTGCCAGTCGCGCAAGCCCGCCGTGTGCCGCAGGTGCGCGAGGCCGACCGCGCCCGCACCGACGATCGCGAGATGGCGCGCGTCGCGCGGCGCGAGGCAGTCGACCGCGAGCGCGGTCGTGCCGGCCGTGCGCTCGACCGTCAACAGGCCCGCGTCGCACCACATCAGCGGCTGGCCCGTGCGCATCGACATCAGCGCGGTCCATGCGGTGACGATGGGCTTGCCGCCCGTCACGACATACGGTGACAGCTTCGCACCGAACACCTGCGCGTCGGCGAGCGCGCCGAGATACGTGATGAAGTCGCCGGCCTGGTCGGGAAACAGCGTGAGCGTTTGCGGCGGCTGCACCGCGCGCGCCGCGGCGAGCGACGCGAACATGCTGCGCAGCGTGCCGAGCACGTCGAGCGACGGCAGGGCCGCGCGCACCGCGGCTTCGTCGACGGTCAGCGGCAGGGTCGGGGCGGTTTGCGTCATGGGGACATCTCCGGTCTGGGCCGGACAGGACGGTCTCGATCGACGGTGTCCGGCAGTGTTCGTGATGGACGAAAAGTCTAATATAGACAAACAAAATCTGGAGAATTTTTCTTTTCGAGACTTTGTGTCGTGGCTTGGTTCGGAAAAAACATCGGTAAATCAAAGGCATTCCGGATCGTCGACGAATTTTCGATGCCGTGTCTCGAGGCGCGATTCTCGTATCCCCTATAGTCTATAGTAGACTTTGAGTCTATATTTCGCGTGCAGGACACGACGTGTCGCCGCGTGGCGGCCGCCTGCTTCGAGTGCCGATCCGGCGCCTGGCCGAGCGCCGTCGTGTACTGATCCTCATCGCCTCAATCCAGAACGGAAGGACCGTCATGAACTGGAAGCTTTCCCTTTGCGCCGCTGCGGCGCTCGCCTGCGTGGCCGTCACGGCCCACGCGGAACAGACCACGTTGCGCTTCGGGATCGAAGCCGCCTATCCGCCGTTCGAGAGCAAGACGCCGGCCGGTCAGTTGCAGGGTTTCGACGTCGACATCGGCAACGCGGTGTGCGCGAAGCTGAACATGAAATGCGTGTGGGTCGAGAATTCGTTCGACGGTCTGATCCCGGCGCTGCAGGCGCGCAAGTTCGACGCGATCAACTCGGCAATGAACATCACCGCGAAGCGCCGGCAGAGCATCGATTTCACGCCGGCGATCTACGTGGTGCCGATCGTGATGGTCGCGAAGCACGGCTCGCCGTTGCGGCCTGACGTCGCGAGCCTGCGCGGCAAGCACGTCGGCGTGCTGCAGGGCTCGTCGCAGGAGGATTTCCTGAAGGCGCACTGGGCCAATGCGGGCGTGGCCGTCGTGTCGTACCAGGATCAGGACCAGATCTACGCCGATCTCGTCGCGGGTCGTCTCGACGCGGCCGTTCAGGAAGCGCAGACCGCCCAGGACGGTTTCCTCGACAAGCCGGCCGGCCGCGACTACCAGATCGTCGGCGAGCCGCTGAAGGATCCTGCGACGCTCGGCGAAGGCACGGGCTTCGGGATGCGCAAGAACGACAAGGCGCTGCAGGCGAAGATCGTCGGCGCGCTCGACGCGCTGAAGAAGGACGGCACGCTCGGCGCGCTGTCGCAGAAGTACTTCAAGCGCGACATCGTCGCGAAGTAACTATCTCGTCGTGCGCCGGCCACCGGGCCGGCGCGTGTCGCATCGAATCTCGACGCAGTACGGGGAACCATGGATTTCGACGTCATCGTTCTGGGGGCCGGCATCGTCGGCGTGTCGTCGGCGCTGCATCTGCAGGATCGCGGGTTGCGCGTTGCGCTCGTCGACCGGCGCGCGCCCGGCGAGGAAACGAGCCACGGCAATGCGGGGCTGATCGAACGCTCGTCGGTCGTGCCGTACGCATTTCCGCGCCGGCTCGGCACGCTGCTGCGTTATGCGCGCAACCGCTCGGTCGATCTCTACTGGGACTACCGCGCGCTGCCCGCTTACGCGGGCTGGCTCGCGCGCTTCTGGCGCGAATCGTCGCCGCAGCGGCTCGTGGCCGCCGCGCGCGACCTGCTGCCGCTCGTCGCGGCGAGTGTGGTCGAGCATGACGCGCTGCTCGCGCGTACCGATGCACAGCCGCTCGTGCACGACGGCGGATGGATCGAAGCGTTCCGTTCGCCCGCGCTGTTCGACGCGGAAACGCGCGCGCAGCAGCGCGTAGCCGACGCGCACGGGCTGCGGATGACCGTGCTCGACGCACGGGCGTTGCGCGCGAGGGAGCCGGGCGTCAGCGACGCGTTCTGCGGCGCATTCCATTGGCAGGACCCGAAGACCGTGTCGAGCCCGGGCGGGCTGACCAAGGCCTACGCACGGTTGTTCGAGCGCGACGGCGGCACGTTCGCGCTTGGCGATGCAAGGACGCTCGTGCAGGTGGGTGACGGCTGGCAGGTCGACACCGAACACGGGCCGATCTCGGCACGCTCGGCCGTGGTCGCGCTCGGGCCGTGGTCCGATCACGTGTTCGCGCCGCTCGGCTACCGGATTCCGCTGCGCGCGAAGCGCGGCTACCACATGCACTACCGGCCGACGCGCGCGCCGTTGAACGTGCCCGTGTGCGATACGGAGGAAGGTTTCGTCGTCGCGCCGATGGAAGGGGGCCGCCTGCGGCTCACGACCGGCGTCGAGATCGCGCTGCGCGGCGCACCGCCGACCGGCGTGCAGCTCGCGCGTGCGGAGCCGCTGGCGCGCGACGCGTTCGGCGTCGGCGAGCGGCTCGATCCCGAGCCGTGGCTCGGGATGCGGCCGTGCACGCCCGACATGCGCCCGGTGATCGGGCCCGCGCCGCGCCATCGTCATCTGTGGTTCGCGTTCGGCCATTGTCACCACGGGCTCACGCTCGGCCCCGCGACCGGGCGCCTGCTCGCCGAAATGATGACCGGCGCGCCGACCTATATCGATCCCCATCCGTACCGGCCCGCGCGCTTCGGCTGATCCGGCGGCGCGCGCTGCCTCGCGCGCGCCGGTTGCGACGCGGCCTTTACAATGTTTCATTCTGCTATCCGAATTATCGGAGATCGCGCGATCGGAAATGATCTGCGTAATCAGCAAGAAAGATAATCGCGAAATAAAGAAAATAAGCAAATCGGCGATTTACCAATGCATTTTCATTTTTCTGAAATGCGTAATCGGCAGCCGGTCACGACGGTATGTTCCGGTGTTACGTGGAATGTACCGGAACACGTTACCACGGGGCTCGCAAACGTTACGTTACATCCGTGTTCCGTCGACCTTTTTCGTCGGATGATTGCGGCGCCGGGGCCGTGAATTTCGTCGGAAATCGATTAAAAAAGCGTTATTGCAAGTCAATAGGCAGACGAATCAATCTGGTTCTTTGAATTGGCACACTTCGTGCAATCCGTCCCCATGCTTTATCAACGTTGTGCCAACCGAGATGGGGAAAAACAAAGATGGGACACAATCTTAAATTGACGGGTGTGGCGCTGTCGGTCGCGACGGTGTTCGGGGTACTGGCTTCGGGTTCCGCGGTGGCGGGGGCCCTCGATGTGCTGCCGATCCCGCAAGTGATCGTCAACCCGCCGACGAACAGCGTCTCGGTCGGGCTGGTCGCGACGGGGACGTCGCCGCTGGGCTCGGTCACCGTGGCGGCGGGCGGGGCGGGCGCGATCCAGACGTCCCTTGGCGATCCCGGTCAGGTGCTGTCGGGCGCCGTGGGGGCGGTGACGGGCGCACTCGGTGGTGGCGGCGGCACGGTGCAGCCGCTCGCGCCGGTCCAGGGTGTGGTGAATCAGGTGACGGGCGCGCTGAGCGGCGGCAACCCGGCTGGTGCGCTGACGGGTGCGCTGAATACGGCGACGGGTGCGTTGAGCAATGCGGTTGGCACGGTAACGGGGGCACTGGGCAATGTCGGCGGTGGGTCGAACCCGCTGGCGCCGGTTCAAGGCGTCGTTAATCAAGTGACGGGCGCGCTCGGTGGTGGCAACCCGGCCGGCGCGTTGACCGGTGCACTCGGCACGGTGACCGGTGCGCTGGGTAACGTCGGCGGCGGGTCGAATCCGCTGGCGCCGGTTCAAGGCGTCGTCAATCAAGTGACGGGCGCGCTCGGTGGTGGCAACCCGGCTGGTGCGTTGACGGGAGCCCTCGGTACCGTGACCGGTGCGCTGGGTAACGTCGGCGGCGGCGCGAATCCGCTGGCGCCGGTTCAAGGTGTCGTTAATCAAGTGACGGGCGCGCTCGGTGGTGGCAACCCGGCCGGCGCGTTGACCGGTGCACTCGGCACGGTGACCGGTGCGCTGGGCAATGTCGGCGGCGGGTCGAATCCGCTGGCGCCGGTTCAAGGCGTCGTCAATCAAGTGACGGGTGCGCTCGGTGGTGGCAACCCGGCTGGTGCGTTGACGGGGGCACTCGGTACCGTGACCGGTGCGCTGGGTAACGTCGGCGGCGGGTCGAATCCGCTGGCGCCGGTTCAAGGCGTCGTCAATCAAGTGACGGGTGCGCTCGGTGGTGGCAACCCGGCTGGCGCGTTGACGGGTGCACTCGGCACGGTGACCGGTGCGCTGGGCAATGTCGGCGGCGGGTCGAATCCGCTGGCGCCTGTTCAAGGTGTCGTCAATCAAGTGACGGGCGCACTCGGTGGCGGCAACCCGGCTGGCGCGTTGACGGGAGCCCTCGGTACGGTGACCGGTGCGCTGGGTAATGTCGGCGGCGGTTCGTACCCGTTGGGGGCGGTTCAAGGTGTCGTCAATCAAGTCACGACGGCGCTCAATAACGGCAATCCGGCTAGTGCATTGACTGGTGCACTCGGTACGGTGGCGGGTGAGCTCGGTGCTGGCAATCCGGCAGGCACGGTGACTGGTGCGATCGGCAACGTGACGGGGGCACTGGGTGCATTGGGCGCTATCGGCGGCGGCGCGGATCCGCTGGCGCCGGTCCAGGGCGTCGTGAATCAAGTGACGGGCGCCCTGAGCGGCGGCAATCCGGCAGGTGCACTGACTGGCGCGCTGAACACGGCGACCGGGACGCTGAGCAACGCACTCGGTACCGCAACGGGCGCGCTGGGCGGTATCGGTGGCGGCTCGAGCCCGCTGGCGCCGGTTCAAGGTGTCGTCAATCAGGTGACGGGGGCGCTGAGCAGTGGCAACCCGGCAGGCGCACTGACCGGTGCCCTCGGCACGGTCACGGGGGCACTGGGTGGTATCGGTGGCGGCTCGAACCTGCTGGCACCGGTGCAAGGCGTGGTCAATCAGGTCACGGGCGCACTCGGCGGCGGCAATCCCGCAGGCGCGCTGACCGGTGCCCTCGGCACGGTAACGGGCGCACTGGGCGGCATCGGCGGCGGCTCGAACCCGCTGGCACCGGTCCAAGGCGTGGTGAATCAGGTGACAGGCGCGCTCGGCGGCGGCAACCCGGCAGGCGCACTGACCGGTGCCCTCGGCACGGTCACGGGCGCACTGGGCGGCATCGGCGGCGGTTCGAACCCGCTGGCACCGATCCAGAGCGTCGTCGACCAGGTCACGGGTACGCTCGGCAGCGGCAACCCGGCCGGCGCGCTGGGCAACGCGGTCAACACGATCACGGGCACGCTCGGCAACGTTGGCGGCGCGGGGAGCCCGCTGGCGCCGGTGCAAGGCGTCGTCACGCAACTCGCGGGCACGCTCGGCAACGATCCGGCCGGTGGGCTGACGAACGCGCTGAACTCGGTGACGGGTGCGCTCGGCGGCTCGAATCCGCTGGCGCCGGTGCAAGGTGTCGTGAACCAGGTCGTCGGCACGCTGTCTGGCGCCGGTGGCGGCAGCCCGATCACGCCGATCACGAACCTCGTCAACGGCCTGCAGAACGCGCTGCCGACGGGCGGCAACGCGGCCGGTGCGCTGACCGGCGCGCTCGGCTCGGTAACGGGCGCGCTCGGCAGCCTCGGCAACCTCGGCGGCTCGAACCCGCTGGCACCGGTGCAGGGCGTCGTGAACCAGGTCGTCGGCACGCTGGGCAACAGCAATGCGGTCGGCACGGCCACGAATGCACTGGGTAACGCGGTCGGCTCCGTCGTGGGCGCACTCGGCAACCTCGGCGGCACGAGCCCGCTGGCGCCGGTGCAGGGTGTCGTGAACCAGATGGTCGGTACGCTCGGCAACCTCGGCGGTTCGAACCCGCTGGCACCGGTGCAAGGCGTGGTCAATCAGGTCGTCGGCACGTTGTCGGGCGCGGCGGGCAACAACCCGATCGCACCGATCACGAACCTCGTGAGCGGCCTGACGGGCGGCAGCAACCCGGCCGGCGCACTGACCGGTGCGCTCGGTTCGGTGACGGGCGCACTCGCGAACGGTCCGGTGGCCCTCGGGCAGGCGGCCGGCGCGCTGTCGGGCGCGGCCGGTTCGACGGCAGCGGCGGGCGGCAGCCTGCTTGGTTCGGGCGCGAACGCGGCCGGCGGCACGGCGGGTGCAGTGGGCTCGCTGCTGACGACGGGCGCCAACGCGACGGCGACGGTCGTCAATGCGGTCGGCACGACGGTGGGCACGGCACTCGGCTCCGCGCCGGGCCTGTCGGTCACGCCGCATTCGGGCAACAGCGCGCCGGGCAACCCGCTCGCACCGGTGACGTCGCTGCTCCAGTCGCTGACGGGCGCACTGCCGAAGTAACCGGCCGGACACGCACGGCGCCGCCGGATCGGCCGCCGTGCGCAACGGGTCGCGCAACGCGGCATGACAGGGATGTCATGCCGCGTTGTCTTTTGGGGCCCGCTTTCTTTCGTCGCATGAATGGCCGCTGCCGGCGCGCGTCGGCCGGCGTGGAATAACCGGCCGCTTTCGTCCGTTTACATACCGAATCCCGGCAGCGCCGGCCGGCGGGATAATGGTCGCGACGAAGCCGATCGTCCCGGCCGGTTCCGCCGTGTCGCGATGCCGTGCCAAGGAGAAAGGGCATGAAACGGATACTCGTCGCCGCCGCGCTGACGGCGGCAATCGTGCGGCCGGCCGGCGCGGAACCGCCCCGGGCCGGCGACGGAAAACTGGTCGATGAAGATCGCATGACGCTGTACGTGTTCGATCGCGATGCGCCCGGCAAGAGCGCGTGCGACAGCGCGTGTGCGGCCAACTGGCCGCCCGCGCTCGCCGATGCGTACGACAAGGCCGCCGGCGCGCTGAGTCTCGTCGCGCGCGACGACGGCCGCAAGCAATGGGCGTATCGCGGGCGCCCGCTGTATCGCTGGAAGCAGGATCGCAAGCCCGGCGACGCGGGCGGCGACGGGATCGGCGGCATGTGGCACGTTGCGCGTCCGTGACCGCACGGGGGTGTACGAGGCATCCTGATGAGCTACGAATCGGATCTGCTGGTGTGGTTGCCGCATCTCACGCGCTATGCGCGTGCGCTGACGGGCGACCGGGCCTGGGCGGACGATCTCGTGCAGGACACGCTCGAGCGTGCGCTGAACCGCCCGCCGCGCGATGGCGGCAACCTGCGCGCGTGGCTGCTGACGCTGCTGCGGCACCGCTTCATCGACCAGTTGCGCGCGCGGCACGAGATCGCGGTCGACGACGCGACGGCACCGTGGCAGACGATGGCCGCGCCGGCCGGCGAAATCGGCGGGCTGGTGCTGCGCGACGTGCAGCGTGCGCTGTACCGGCTGCCGGTCGAACAGCGCGAGGTGCTGCTGCTGGTCGCGCTCGAGGAGTTGAGCTATCGCGATGCCGCACAGGTGCTCGGCGTCCCGGTGGGAACGGTGATGTCGCGGCTCGCACGGGCGCGCGGGCAGATGCGCGCGCTGCTGTCGGACGAGCCGTCGGCGCACGGCACGGCCGCGTTACGGGTAATCGGGAAGACATGATGGATGAATCGCGCAAGCCTTCGAACGAGCGGGACGACGATGCGTCGGCGCAACTGCTGTCCGCGTTGCTGGACGGCGAGCTGTCCGGGCACGAGCGAAACGAGGTGCTCGAGCGCGTGCAGGCCGATCCGGAGGAAGCCGAACGATTCGCGCATTACCGTGCGCAGCGTGACGCACTGCAGGCGCTGTTCCCGCTGCCGGGTGCCGCGCCCGCGCTGTTCGTGCAGCGCCGCGCGCCGCGTCGGCGCGGGATCGCCTATGCGCTCGCGGGGCTCGCGGCCGGGCTGCTGATCGGCGTCGCGCTGCATGCGGGCTGGGTAGCGCTCGACAGCGAACCGGTGTTCGCCGCGCGCGCGGATATCGCGTACGCGACGTACGTGGCCGACCGCGAACATCCGGTCGAAGTCGGTGCGGGCAACCCGGAACGGCTGGTCGGGTGGTTGTCCAAGCGCCTCGGGCGGCCCGTGCGTGCGCCGTCGCTCGACGAATACGGCTACGCGCTGCTCGGCGGCCGGCTGCTCCCCGGCGAGGCAGGGCCGGCCGCGCAACTCATGTACCAGCGCGCGGACGGCGAGCGCGTGACGCTGTACATGACGGCCTACGATGCACGGCGCCTCGCGCCTCGGGCGATGTCGGCGGGCGACCGCTACACGTATTTCTGGTCGGATCGCGGGATGGGCTACGCCTTGTCCGGCCAGGGCGATGAACGGCGCTTGCGCGAACTCGCGATCGAAGCGTGCGGCGAGCTCGGCGGCCAGACCGACGCGTGGAAGGGATGACGCGCGCGGCGCCGCGACGGAGCACGCGATGAAGATGACGCCGATGAAGGGGTTCGTGCTGATACCGTTGCTGGCGGCGCTCGCCGTGGGCGCCGCACTTGCGCGGGCCGAGGGTGACGCACCCGTGCGCGTGCCCGTCGACGCCGACGGCGTGCAGCGGGTCGCGATCGTCGGCGGCAGTTATTTCTTCCGACCGAACCACGTGATCGTGCGGGCACACGTGCCGGTCGAGCTGACCGTGTCGGCCGAGCCCGGCCTGGTGCCGCACAGCTTCGAAATCGATGCGCCGCAGGCCGGCATCGCGGTGCACACCGAGCTCGGCACGACGCCGAGGACGTTTCGCTTCACGCCGGCGCAGCCGGGCCGGTTCGCCTACTATTGCACGCATCGGCTGCTGTTTTTCAGGAGCCATCGCGAGCGCGGGATGGAAGGCGTGCTCGATGTCGAGGCGGCGCCGTGATCGCCGCGTTGCTGGCCGCGAGCCTGATAGGAGCGAGCATGACCGCCGATCCCGTGACTGTCGCGCAGGCGCACTTCGACCATGTCCGCTCGTACCGCGCGACGATCCGCTCGTCCGCGCGCAGCGGCGAACGTACGGAAATCCGCTACGCGTACCTGAAACCGGGCTTCGTCCGGATGGATTTCGTGTCGCCCCATCACGGCGCGGTGCTCGCGTACGATCCCGGCGACGGCAAGGTGCGGCTGCGCCCGTTCGGCGCGCATGCGCTGCCCGCGCTGACGCTGTCCCCGTCCAATCCGCTCGTGCGCGACCGCAGCGGCCACCGGGTCGACCGGTCGGACGTCGGCGAACTGCTGCGCAACGTTCATGCGCTGCAGGAGGGCGGTGCGACGGTGACCGAAGGCGAGGAGGCCGTCGGTGGCCGCACCGCGCTGCGCGTGTCGGTCACGGGCGCACCCGCGCACGCGGTCGACGGTGTGCATCGCTACCGGCTGTGGCTGGATACCGAGGACGGTTTTCCGCTGAAGGTCGTCAGCTTCGCGGACGATGACGACGTGCCGCTCGAAACCGTGACGCTCGACGACGTCGAGATCGACGTCGCATTTCCCGAACGCTTCTTCGCGCCCTGAGCGGTGCGCTGACTCATGCCCCCGACGGGCATGCCGGAGGCTGCATGGCGGAATACCGGTTCTCGACGACCTGGCGCGTGGACGCGCCGCTCGCGGCAGTGTGGGACGCGATCTACCAGGTCGACCGCTGGCCCGACTGGTGGAAGGGCGCCGTGCGCACCGTCGAGATCGAGCCGGGCGACGCACGCGGTGTCGGCGCGCTGCACCGGTATACGTGGAAGGGTGCGCTGCCGTACCGGCTGACCTTCGACATGCGCGTGCGACGCGTCGAGCCGCCGCATGCGCTCGAAGGCCGCGCGAGCGGCGCGATCGAAGGCGACGGATGCTGGTCGTTCGCCGCCGACGGTGCCCGCACGATCGTGCGCTACGACTGGCACATCCGCACACACGTGCGCTGGATGAACCGGCTGGAGCCGCTCGGTCGGCCGCTGTTCCGATGGAATCACGACGTCGTGATGCGCGAAGGGGCGAAGGGGCTCGCTCGGCTGCTGGGCGCGGCCGTCGAGACGGAGGGCCGGACTTTCCGGCCGCTGCCGGATGCGGACTGCGCCGATGCCTGAAGGCGCGTGAACGCGTGTAAAAGCGCCGGCCGCCGGCCGCCGGCCGCCGACCGCCGACCGCCGACCGCCGACCGCCGACCGCCGACCGCCAACCGCCAACCGCCAACCGCCAACCGCCAACCGCCAACCGCCAACCGCCAACCGCCGCGCCGCTCAGCGCGCGTACGCCATCACCGCGCCATCCACCACCAGTGCGACGCGTTCGCCGACGGCCGGACACCGGTGTCCCGGCACGCGTGCGCGCACGAGCACGTCGGGATCGGCATCGAGGCGCACGACCACATCGGCGTCCTGGCCCGCGAACTGCGCGGCTTCGACGCGCGCCGTATGGCCGCGCGCGGCGTCAGCCTGCGTGACCGGCACGATGCCGATCTGCTCGGGACGCAGCATCGCGTCGGCCGGCCCGTCGGGCAGCGGCGCGACGAGCGGCAGTTCGCCGAGCGCGCAGGCGATGCGCATGTTGCGCACGCGGCCGGCGAGCAACACGGCCTGCCCGACGAACGACGCGACGTCGCGCGTGACCGGCTGCCGGTACAGCATCTGCGGCGCGGCCGTCTGGACGAGCCGGCCGTGCCACATCACCGCCACTTCGTCGCCGAGCGTCATCGCCTCGGGCTGGTCGTGCGTGACGAGCACCGATGTCGCGCCCGCCGCGGCGAGCGCATCCGCGACCGCGCTGCGCGTTTCGTGGCGCAGCGACGTGTCGAGCGCGGAGAACGGTTCGTCGAGGATCACGAGCGACGGTTCCGGCGCGAGCGCGCGTGCGAGCGCGACGCGCTGCTGCTGCCCGCCGGACAGTTGCTGCGGTGCGCGGCTCGCATACGACGCGGGCAGCCCGACCATCTCGAGCAGTTCGTCGACGCGATGATGGCGCCGCCGCGCCGCGCGCGGCAGCCCGAATGCGATGTTGTCGGCCACCGACAGATGCGGAAACAGCGCGCCTTCCTGCGGCACGTAGCCGATCCGGCGCGCCTCGGGCGGCAGGTGCACGTCGGGCGCGGCCACGCGGCGCCCGTCGATTTCGACGGTGCCGCGCTCGGCGCGCTCGAAGCCGCACAGCACGCGCAGCAGGGTGGTCTTGCCGCTGCCGGACGGGCCGAGCAGCGCGAGGCGCGAGCCGCGCCGCACCGTCAGGTCGATGTCGTGCAGGACGGTATGCGATCCGAACGATTTGGACAGGCCGTGGATGCGTAGTTCGCTCATGGGCGGTTCCGGGGAGAAAGGGCGGCGCTCAGTCGCGCACCGACGCGCGGCCGAGCAGCAGGAACAGCAGTCCCGATGCGCCGAGCGACAGCGCGACGAGCAGCGCCGCATAGGGCGCCGCGGCGGCGAACGCGAGCGTTGCCGTATCGCTCCACACCTGCGTCGCGAGCGTGCGGGTGCCGATAGGCGACAGCAGCAGCGTCGCGTTGAGTTCCGTTACGACCGAAATGAACACCATCGTCGCGGCCGCGCCGAGGCCGGGTGCCGCGAGCGGCAGCACCACGCGCGTGAGCGTCGCGCGCCAGCCGAGACCGAGCGAGCGCGCGGTTTCCTCGAGCCGGACCTGCACGTGCGACAGCGCGGCACGCACGCTGACGACCGCGAGCGGCAGGAACAGGATCGCGTACGCGGCGACGAGCGCCGGTGCGCTCTGGTAGAGCGGCTGCAGCAGCCGCACCGTGATCGACACGATCGCCAGCGCGACGACGATGCCGGGCACGCCCTGCACGGTCATCGCCGTGCGCTCGAGGAGGGTGGCGACGCGGCCCGGAAAACGGACCAGCAGGAACGCGAGCGGCAGCGCGAGCAGCGTCGTGACGGCCGCCGCCATCAGGCCGTAGCCGGACGACGCGAGGGTGGCCTGCCACAGCAGCTCGGGCGACACGTCGGCCGGCGTGACGGCGGCCGCGCCCTGTTGCGTGAGCCAGTAGCCGATCATCGCGAGCGGCACGCCGAGCGTCGCGGCCGCGATTGCGGCGAATGCGACGGTGACGGGGCCGCGCAGGTAGCCGAGCGGATAACGCATCGCGACGCGGCGCGCGGCGCGGTGCGTATGACCGTAGCGCGCATGGCCGCGTGCGCGTGCCTCGATCGCGAGGCACAGCAGGCATAGCGCGATCAGCACGCAGCCGAGCAGCGAGGCGCCGCCGCCGTCGAACGCGGTGCGGTATTCCGCATAGATCTCGGTCGTGAACGTACGAAAGCGCAGCAACTGGAATGCGCCGAACTCGGACAGCACGCCGAGCGCGACGAGCAGCATCCCGCCGCACAGCGCGGGGCGCAACTGCGGCAGCACAACGCGGAAGAAGGTATGCCACGGCGAGCAGCCGAGCGTGCGCGCGCTTTCCTCCAGCGCGGGGTCGAGCTCGCGCAGTGCGGCGGCCACCGGCAGGTAGACGAGCGGGAAGTACGCGGAGGTCAGCACGATCAGCGCGCCGAGGAAATCCTGCAGGTCGAGGCTCAGCGACACCCACGCGTAGCTCGTGATGAACGGCGGCACCGCGAGCGGCGCGGCCGCCAGCGCGGTCCACAGCGGCCGGGCCGGCAGGTCGGTGCGCTCGATGAACCACGCGAGCGCCGTGCCGAGCAGCGCACACGCGAGGGTTGCGGCGAGCGTGATCGACAGCGTGTTGACCAGCAGTTCGCCGACGAGCGGTCGCCACAGCAGCTCGATCGCATCGTCGACGCCGAAGGTGGCCGCGCGGTACAGCGTGAAGCCGAGCGGCAGCAGGATCGCGAGCGGCCCGCACGCGGCCGCGGCGACGAGCGCGCGCGACGGGCGCCGCCGTGTCGCGGTGCGCTCGCCGTCGCGCGCGGTGCGCGCCGTGCGGGACACGGCGTCGCTCATGGTCAGAGGAGACCGGCCTGGCGCAGCAGCTTGCCGGCCTGGCTGTCGTCGCCGAGCTGTTCGAACGTCAGTGCCGGCGGGCTCAGTTCGTTGAACGGCTTCAGGATCGGATCGGGGGCGACGCCCGGATGCAGCGGATACTCGAAGCTGATATGGCCACCCGCCATCAGCTTCTGCGCTCGCTCGCTGACGAGATACGCGACGAACTTCTGCGCTTCCGGCTGGTGCTTCGATGCTTTCAGCACCGCGGCGCCGGACACGTTGACGGCACCGCCGACGTCGCCGTGGCCGAAGTGGTGGATCGCGCTGCGGGTCGACTTGTCGCCGAGTTCGGCGTGCAGGCGGTCCCAGTAATAGTTGTTGATGATGCCGGTCAGCACGCCGCCGCGGTTGACGGCCGCCGTCACGCCTTCGTCGTCGTCGAAGATCTGCGCGTTGGCCTTCAGGCCCTTCAGCCATTGCAGCGTTGCGGCTTCGCCGTGCAGTGCGAGCACCGCGCTCACGAGCGGCAGGAAGTCCGCGTCGCTCGGCGCGACGCCGACCTTGCCCTTCCATTCGGGCTTCGCGAGATCGAGCAGCGAAGCGGGCAGTTGCTGCGGCTGGATTTTCGCGGTGTTGTAGACGAGCACGTTCTCGCGCGCGAGCACGCCGACCCAGTTGCCATCGGCCGGGTTGAAGCGCGCCGGCACCGACTGCAGCGTGGCGCCGTCGGTCTTCGCGAACAGGCCCTTGCGGTCGAGCAGCACGAGCTCCGGCGAGTTTTCGGTGAAGTACACGTCGGCCGGCGTGCGGTCGCCTTCCGCGACGATCTGCGCGGCGAGCGCGGGGCCCTCGCCCGAGCGCACCTTCACGGTGATGCCGCTCTGCGCTTCGAAGTCCTTGACGAGCTGGTTGACGACTTGCTCGTGCTGCGCGTTGTACAGCGTGAGCGTCGCGGCATGCGCGCGCGCGGCGTGCAGCGCGCCGGTCAGCATCAGTGCGGCAGCCGCCGCGGAAATCAGGTGCCGCAGCGGGCGGCTAACGGGTGAAGTGTTCATGTCGTTTTTAGCAGGTTGCATCCGGCCGGGCCGGGAAGGAGTGCCTTGGCTTGCGTGGCGCGCCGTCATGCCTCGAACAGCGCGGCGCCGATGTACGAACCAGGTTGCGCGCCCGGCGGGCACGCGAAGATCGCGCTGCCGACGTGCGTGGTGAACTGGTTCATGATGTCCAGCTTCGAGAGCTTCTCGTTGATCGGGATGAATCCCTTGCGCGGGTCGCGCTGGTGCGCGACGAACATCAGCCCCGCGTCGTACTCGGTCTGCTGGCGCCACGGCGGCCAGCGCTCGATGTAGAAGCTCGTGCTGTCGTTGTACGAGTAGGCGCGGCGCAGGATCTGCGCGCCGTTGTTGAGCTGCGGCGATGCGAGGCGCGCGTGCGCGTTGTCGGGGATCACCGGGTTGCCGTCCTTGTCGGCCGCGTCGAGGTCGAGCGCCTCGAACTCGTGCTTCTGGCCGAGCGGCGCGCCGCTGTATTTCTGGCGGCCGACCACCTGCTCCTGGAAGCCGAGCTCCGTGTTGTCCCAGTGCTCGAGCGTGATGCGGATCCGGCGCACGACCGTATAGGTGCCGCCGTTCATCCATGCCGGGCCTTCGCTGCCGGCCCACACGAACTCATTCATCGCGGCCGGATCGGACATCGGCGGATTCATCGTGCCGTCCTTGAAGCCCATCAGGTTGCGCGGCGTCTCGCCGGGCTTGCCCGACGTGAAGCCGGCCTGGCCCCAGCGCATCTGCGTCGCCTTCGCGCCGAGGCGCACGAGCTGGCGCACGGCGTGGAACGCGACCTGTGCGTCGTCCGCGCACGCCTGGATGAACAGGTCGCCGCCGGTCTTCTCGGGCAGCAACTGGTCGCCGTTGAAACGCGGCAGGTCGACGAGCGCGGCGGGGCGATGCTTCGCGAGGCCGTAGCGGTCCTTGCCCGCGAGCGCGAACAGGCCGGGCCCGAAGCCGAACGTGATCGTCAGGCGCGCGGGGCCGAGGCCGAGCGCGTCGCCCCCGTCGGCCGGCGCGACTTCGTCGCTGCCCGTCGCGGCGAGCGGTTGCGCGGTGTCGCCGCGCGTCATCCGCGCGGCGGCGTCGGTCCAGGTCTTCAGCAGCGCGATGACGTCCGCGCGCTGCGCCGTCGTCAGGTCGAGCGCCGCGAAATACGCATGGCGCTGCTGCGGCGTCGCGATGCCGCTCTGGTGCTGGCCGTAGAACGGCTCGACGCCGTCGTGCGTGGAAGCGGCGGCGGCGGGTGCATCCGCCGCCTTCGCGGCCGGTATCGACGCCGCCGCGAGGCCGGCGGCCACCGCGGCACCGCCCGCCTTCAGGAAGCCGCGCCGCGCGGGGCGCGGTGGCTGGTTGTGATCGTCTGCCATGGTCGGTTCCGTTACTTCGCGAGCAACAGCGTGTTGACGTCGTCCGCGACGTAGTAGAAGCCGTCGCCCTCAGGCGTCATCGCGATGCCGAACAGGTTGCCGTTGCCGGGGGGCGTCTGCGCCTTGTCGGTATTGATCCAGCGCGCGTAGATCTGCTTGCCGGCGACCGGGTCGATCTCGACGACCTGGCCGTTCTGCGCGTTGGTCGCGAGCAGGTGGCCGTTCGGTGCGGTTGCGAGCGCGAGCGGGCG
Source organism: Burkholderia crassaminum (assembly GCF_964265005.1). NCBI lineage: Bacteria > Pseudomonadati > Pseudomonadota > Betaproteobacteria > Burkholderiales > Burkholderiaceae > Burkholderia > Burkholderia crassaminum. The sequence goes on from NZ_OZ183799.1 coordinate 933,848, forward strand.
GCGCAGGAAGCCGTCGGCGGTGATCTGGCGGCCGACGCCCGCGCTGGTGTCGCGCGTGAGCGGGTCGTCGATCTCGACGATCCGGTTGCCGATCGCGTCCGACACGTACAGCTTCTTCTGGTCGCCGGACAGCGCGAGGCCGGTCGGCCCGACCAGGAATACGCCCTTGTCGGCCTGCGCGCCGAGGCCGCTCGCGACGACCGTTTCCTGCTTGATGACCGGCGGCTTGCCGGCCGGCACGTCGAGGTCGAGACGCAGCACCGTCGCCTGCTTGTAGACGGGCGGGTTGCCGTCCGCGCCGCCCACGCCGAAGCCGGCCATGCTGATGAACAGCGTCGCGCTGTCGCCGCGGTCGACCACGGCCATGTTGCCCCACGGGTCGTTGATGTTCGGGGTCGACCACGTCGATGCGATCTTGCCCTGCGGATCGAGCACGATCATGCAGCCGGCGCCCTTGGTGTTGGTCGTGCCGTCGTTGCTCGGCGTGCTGCCGACGATCACCCAGCCGGATTTCAGCATCGTCATCGCCGTCGACAGGCCGACGCCGCCCGGGCACGCCTTCAGGTCGCGCGGGATCGACGCGAACAGGCTCATCTGCTTCGTCGACGGGCGGTAGTTGACGATCGTGCTGCCGGTGCCCTGCAGGTTCGCCGCGTTGTTGAAGTTGTCGACGAGCACGTCGCCCGCCTGGATCGTGCCGGCCGACACCGGCGCGACCGCGATCGCGTACGGGTTCTGGTCGCCGTTGTCCGGCACCGTGTTGACGAGCGTCGTGTGGCGATGCAGCGTCTCGAGGAAACCTTGCGGCTCGGCGAGTGCGCCGGCGGCGGCCGTCAGCGCGGCGGCGGCCAGCGCGCCCGTCGCGAGGCGGCGAAGCGGGGTGGATGGAATCATTTCGGTCTCTCCTGGGGGGCGTGCCGCCGGGGCGGCACGCGAAAAACGGGTAGCGTGGGCGTGGCGATCAGAACGTGATGGTCGTACGCGCGCCGAGCACGAACGTGTTGCGCAGCGGCTGGGTCGCGTCGCTCGGGTTCTGGCCGGCGCCGGCATTGAACGTGTATTGCGCGTCGGCCTGGACGATCCACCACGGGTTGACCTGGTACTGGTAGGTCGCTTCGAGTGTCGTCTCGCGCGTGCGCACACCGTACGGGCCGGTCGCGAACGACTGCGCGGTCTGGTCGAGATCGTTCACGTGGCTGCCGACCTGGATATACGTGACACCGAGGCCGACGCTGTCGTTGTCGCGGCCTTCGAACGGCGCCTTCAGCACGATCCCCGCGTTGGCGGAGAAGCTCACCAGGTTGCGGTCGCCCGGTGCGCCCATCACGCGTGCGAACACGCCGAGGCTGCGCGGGCCGGTCGGATCGGGACGCCAGATCATCTGGTCGGCCACCGCGTAGAAGCTGTAGTCGCCGTGGTGCTGCTGCGCGGTGCCGTTCGACGCGGGGTCGGAGAGCGACAGCCCGTCGGTGCCCACGTTCTGGTCCGCGAAGCGGCCGTTGTGATACCAGACGCCGATCTTGTAGGTGCCCGGCAGTCCGTTCGAGCGACCGGTGTCCATTTCGCCGTCGGACGGCTGGTTCAGCGCGTACTGCAGTTCGCCGATATAGAGCGCGCCGTTGTGCAGGTTGAAGTTGGTGCCGCTGAGGTTGTTCGGGTTATTGCCGAGCGGATCGCCGTCGAACACGCCCGCGAGTGCGGTGAGCTTCGGCGTGATCTGCGCGCGCACGCGCACGCCGAGGCCGGCGAGCGGATAGGCGGGGCCGCCGTTGGGCATGTCGTACGAAGGCAGCGCGGGCCAGCCGAACATCGTGTTGACGAACGTGTTCGCATACGTGCTGACCATGAATTCCTGGTCCAGGCTCTGCTGGCCGATCTTCACGTCGACGCGCTTGTCGAGGAACGACTGCTGGTACCACAGCTCCCACAAGCGCGTGGTGCCCTGCGCCTCGATGCCGCTCGCGGTGTTGAGCGTGCCGAGGTTGCGCGCGCTCAGGTTGGTGCCGTGGATCTGCAGCGCGCTGACGTTGAACGTGCCGCCTGGCAGGCCGATCGCCTTCTGCGTGTCGACCGTCAACGTGGCCGTCGTCAGCCCGTCGTAGGCGCCGCCGCGGTTCAGGCCGCCGCGCAGGTTCGCGAGGTATTCGCTGGTTTCGGTGATCTGCAGCGTCGCGCCGTACTTGCCGAGCCACGGGCGGATGCCGCCCATGTCGCCGAGCAGGTTCTGGCGAGTCCAGATACCGGTCCACATGTTGGTCGGCTTCGCCTGGATCGCCAGGTCGGCCTCGGGCGCTTCGGGTTGTGCGTCGACTGGCACGTCGGCGAAAGCGGCGCCGCTCGCGAACGATGCGCATGCGAGGACGGCCGCGCAGGCGGCGGGGCGCATCCGGGCGCGGACGCTGTCTCCCTGGAACGACGCAAACTTCATATCAAATCCCTGGTTCTAATTAGTGTGGAGTCCTGCTTGTCGGTCGCTGTCCGGACACTCGGCACCGATTGGCCAGGGCGCGAAGAAAAGCGCAACGCGGCGCATCGTAGGAGCCTCAAATGGGAAAGTCAATGTAAACGAGAATGATTCGCATTAAATTACTGAATGTAATGAAATACCTTACGGATCTGGCTTCGCACGTATTCAGCGAAGGAGATAACCGTAAATATTGCTGTAATGAAAATGAATGATTCGATGTGCGCCGATGCGCTCGCCGGGTCGGGTGGCACGTGGCTGACTTGCCTGCTTCAGGTACGCGGAATCGACTCCTTTGCAGGCATTTTCACGCAATGGCGTGTGGCGGGAATTGGGTGCTTACCCGGTATTCGAACGAGAGGATTCCCATGGGTGCCGCCGGTCCCTCGGCCGCACCGGGTCAGAATTCATGGAGACGTGCGTTGAAAGCATTTCTTGTGACTTTTGGGTACTCAGCGTTGTCGAAAGTCGCTTGTGCATAACGCTGCGCGATAGGGTTGTAGCGTTTCGGCGAACAGTGGCTCGCTGGGCGCGGAGCTCTTGTCGCGTATTTTTCCGATATGACCCTGGGGCGATGTGCGTCGCTGTTCCGTTCATTTCGTCCTTGATGAATGACATCGGCTCGGCCGATGTGTCCGGAAGGACGCGGGGAAGACCAACCTGCGCATTCGTGCGACGAATCGCGGCCACGGAGGTTGCGTCAATTCACGGAGGTTGCGTCAATTCACGGATGTCGAAAGTCGGCAATTTGCGATATTCCCGAAAAGTGACAATCGTTCAAATCCTGTTCCATTTGGACGGGTACCATCGCGTTGCTCCTTCAGTAGAGCACATCCCCTCGGATTTGACGCCAGGCTCGCACCTGGCTTTTTTTTCTTGAAACGAGTGAGAAAACCACGCACATCCTTAAGGAATACAGATCGATATGGCGTGCGATCGAGACACGAAAGGGTTCGCGACTGGTCGGTCATGCGGTGTCCGAGGCAACGTGCTTGCGATCGGCGGCAGCCGGGCTCGACGCGGCAGTGACAAATACGCGTGCGGTAGCCGGCTATTCAGCGATTCAGTTGCCTCGGGTTTTCCAGGCATCCTTCTCCTGCCAGTGGGTACCTCCTCGTCGAAGTGGATCGATCGGCGCACTCTGGCTGACGACGTCGTGGCGACTCCGAAATGAATAAAGCGATGTTGAGCATGTTCGGTCTGCTGATCGGCGGACTCGTTGTGACGCTGGTGGTAGTTCTGGAAACCACACCGACACCGCAGGAAAGGGCTACACCCGTCGCGGCAAAACCGACGAAGGTGAAGTGACGATGCGTGTTTTGTTGACGCTGTGGGGGAGTGCGATCGCACTGACCATCTGCGTGGCCTGGCTTGCCGATCGGCCCATGCATGGCCAGCCCGTGCCGCTTGCCGCTCGACTGATTCAGCGCTCGATGAAGCCGATCGCCGGGCCGCAGCGCGAGCCGGTGCGGTAACGCGCGGTTCGTGCACCTTGTGGTGTTGGTCGCGCTCGCGTGGATGCGGGATCTGAAAGACGGGTTCACACACGCATGGTTGACGAATGCGCGGACAAAGGTTCGCCACGATAAACGTGTCGCGCGGCTTGTCGTTGCGGCTTTGGACCAACCGGTCCTGCGACGGCGCGCCGGAGGCGAAGACGACAAGGCCGAGCGCGGCATCGTGCGACCGGCGCCTGGTTTGCGTGGCGGTCGGTTCCGGGCGATGGCAGCCTGCTGCACGATCGCATGCCGCACAGTGCGGCGATCCGGCTATTCGGCGTCGTTCGTGTGAATTGAATCGACCAGTTCCAGGCGGTAGCCGTGATTGTAGACAGCGCGAAGTCGAACACCGTTTTCGGGGCCGATACGCAGCTTGGACCGCACGCGATAGATATGCGTGTCGAGCGTCCGGGAAATGTGGTCGCTATGGCGTCCCCATATCGACTTGATCAGCGCATCTCGCGGCATTGCGCGACCGCAATTTTGAAATAGTGCGACGGCAACGGTGAATTCTCTGGAGGTCAGCTTGATCGGCTCGTCGCTCAAGAACGCGGTCTCGGTTGCGAGATCCAGACGGTAACGACCGATATTGATCGATGCCGGCTTTGAATTGATCGGATAGGCCCGTCGCAGAAGAGCACGCACTCGTGCGATCAATTCATGGCGACGGATGGGTTTGACCATGTAGTCGTCGGCACCTGCCTCGAGTGCGACGACAAGCTGGTCCTCGCGCACTCGATTCGTCAGGAACAGCACGGGGAGATCTCTGCCGATGCGTGTGCGAATCCAGGCGAGGACTTCCAGTCCGGAAATATCCGGCAGGTTCCAGTCAAGCACGACCAGATCGACGATGTCGGTTTCGAGGAAACGGATGGCCTCTGCGCCCGCGGTGGCGCTCCGGACATCGAATCCCTCGGCGGTCAATGTGTCGCGAAGAAGCGCCGCCTGCGCTGGTTCGTCGTCAACGGCAAGAATTTTCATTGGCACTATTTTTCATCGTGTTGCTCGAATCCGCGCATGCCTGCTTGCATTGGAGCTGGTTGACTTTTTCAAATGAATTGAAAGGGGATTGCAATAATCCGATTGATTTCCTCGTGGCCGGGAGGCAGGTCTGATTTACGTAATAGAGTGGCATTTATCGATAGTCTTTTTGTCAACTTTTATGAACGAATTCGACCAATTGGGGTGCGATTGATATGTGACAAATGTTGTCAATCGCTGCTCGTCGCGGATATACGATGCGTCATACGGATTGTTGAAGCAGGTGTAGGGGCCGCTCCGGATGTGCTTGTGGCAGAGATTGTGCGTAGGCAGCGCCGCGAATAATCATTGGCGGTCGCCAGTGTTGCGATTCGGCTGCGGCAAGTAGGAAAAAATTGAGTGGGTTGCGTGATGTTTTCGGGTTGTCGATTCGATCGACATCTTTTTTGATGACGAATGGCGGTTTGTAATTATCTAAATGAGCAAACTGGAGTCGTATCGACAGTATCTGGATACAAAATCGAAGCTGGAGTCTCGGATTGCCGAGGAGCGGCGAATTGCCATGGAAGCGATTCTGCTCGAGATCAAGTATTGCGTTCGAGAGTTTGGTTTTGCTCCGGAGGATATTTTTACTGTCGATGTCCTGCGTCACGCGACCAAGCGGCGGCCGCGCTACTTTGATCCTGTCAGCGGAGCGACATGGTCTGGGGTAGGGCGTGCGCCCGAGTGGATTCGCGACAAAGATCGCAAGCAGTTCGAGATATCCAGTTTTGATCGCGGGGATTGAGGCGTTTGATTCTTGCAGTGAAGTGAAAGTCGGGGATTCCGCGCCTCCAGGTGTTTGCATCGCTGTTGGGATCGACACGGAGAATCACGCGGTTTTTGCGCAAGCCGGTGTTACCGAAGACGGTCTTGCGGTCGCGACGTAGCGTGTTCATGCAGGATGGAGATGCGAGTGCGATGGTCACGGGCGTGTCATTGGTGTCGTAAGCGGTATCTGGCTGGGCGCAGTTATTGACGGCTCTTTTTTTAGAGGTGCGCCCTGGATCCTGAACGAGCGGGTCCGTGAGTACAGTTGCGAACCTGGTGCCTCGGTCACTCGCTATGTTGGAGCGCGTCTTCGTGACCGGAGTGGTGTGCAACGACGCTGACGCGTCGATATATTCCCGGCCGAAGTGAGATTTCCAGTTCTTGAGCCGAGAGTAGAACGATTTCGACGAATTGACTCGATTCCGTTTCATTTCATTCCCAATGCGCAGATTCCGGATATCCGGGGGCTCGTCGACGAATGGTTTGCGTCTCGGCTGCGCGAGTGTGCTTCCTCTTTCTTGTCGTCGTCAGACAGATTGGGCTGCGATGGCTTGAGGGATATGCCAAAGGTCGAGTCGTGTCACAAAGGTTCGCAATGTGGGCCCGGGCGACCGATAGACTCTTGGTGAGAGTCATGGCTGTTTGGAATTAAATCTTCCGGAAAATAATTTCGTAGTGGATTGCGAGATGAATTATTTAATTCGCATTCCTTTTTATTTAAACAAAATTTGACCAATTGAGCCGGGTCATGAAATTCATGAGTGACCGGGTGAGTAAATCGGGCGGGGAGTGAGCGATGAATAGGGCGTATCGTTCGATCTGGAATGAATCACTGGGAACCTGGGTTGCTGTATCGGAGCTGGCCTCCGCCCGAGGTAAGCCGAAGAAATCAAAAGTGGCTCGGGCCGCCGCCGTGGCGGTATTGGCTTTGGGCGCGCAGGTGCATGATGCTCATGCGCAGTACGCTGCAAATGCTAACTCAGCTACGACACAAGGCGCGGCGATCGCTATCGGTAGCGCCGGGGGGGGAACTGCGTCGGCGGGTCAGCAATGGGCAATCGCGATTGGTGGTTACGCTACTGCCGGCAACACATATTCAGTGGCGCTTGGCGGATATAGTCTTGCTACCGGGAGTTCCGCTACTGCGCTCGGATGGGCGGCCAATGCCACTGGTACAGGCGCTACCGCAGTAGGACAGAGCTCCACTGCTAGCGGTAATACTAGCGTCGCTCTCGGGAGCGGTGCCATTGCTTCTGTCGGCAACGCCGTAGCGATAGGAGCGACGTCGACGGCAAATGTCACGAACTCGGTCGCACTCGGCAACGGTTCGGTGACGACCAGTGCGTTGTCAGCATCGAGTGCGGGTACCACCACGGTCAACCCCACGTCGATTGGCGGCCTGACGTTCGGTAACTTCGCCGGCGCCGGATCGGCAGGTGGTGTCGTCAGTGTCGGCCAACCGGGATCGGAACGCCGCATCCAGAACGTCGCGGCGGGCCTCGTCAGCGCGACCAGCACCGATGCCATCAACGGCAGTCAGCTCTATTCGGTTGCAAGCACCACGACGTCGAGCATCACGAGCCTGTCGACCTCGGCTTCGACCGGCCTGTCGTCGGCTAATAGTTCGATCACTTCACTGTCGACTTCGACGTCGACGGGGCTGTCGTCGGCGAATAGTTCGATCACGTCGTTGTCGACTTCGACCTCGACTGGTCTTTCGTCGGCGAATAGTTCGATCACGTCGTTGTCCACGTCGACCTCGACGGGCTTGTCGTCGGCGAATAGTTCGATCACGTCGTTGTCGACCTCAACCTCGACGGGCCTGTCGTCGGCGACCAGCTCGATCTCTTCGCTGTCCACGTCGACCTCGACGGGCCTGTCGTCGGCTACCAGCTCGATCGCGTCGTTGTCGACCTCGACCTCGACTGGTCTGTCGTCGGCCAACAGTTCGATCTCCTCGTTGTCTACGTCGAGCTCGACGGGCCTGTCGTCGGCCACCAGCTCGATCACGTCGTTGTCGACTTCGACCTCGACGGGCCTCTCGTCGGCGACCAGTTCGATCACGTCGCTGTCGACTTCGACCTCGACGGGCCTTTCGTCGGCTACCAGCTCGATCGCGTCGTTGTCGACCTCGACCTCGACTGGTCTGTCGTCGGCCAACAGTTCGATCTCCTCGTTGTCTACGTCGAGCTCGACGGGCTTGTCGTCGGCGACCAGCTCGATCTCTTCGCTGTCCACGTCGACCTCGACGGGCATCAGCTCACTGTCGACCGGCCTGAGTTCGACCGATAGCTCGGTGTCGTCGCTGTCGACTTCGACGTCGACGGGGCTGTCGTCTGCGAATAGCTCGATTACGTCGCTGTCGACCTCCACGTCGACCGGCTTGTCGTCGGCCAACAGTTCGATTTCCTCGCTGTCCACGTCGACCTCGACGGGCCTGTCGTCCGCGAACAGCTCGATTACGTCGCTGTCGACTTCCACGTCGACCGGCTTGTCGTCGGCCAACAGTTCGATTTCCTCGCTGTCCACGTCAACTTCTACGGGTATCAGCTCACTGTCGACCGGCCTGAGCTCGACCGATAGCTCGGTGTCGTCGCTGTCGACTTCGACTTCGACCGGTTTGTCGTCGGCCAACAGCTCGATTTCCTCGTTGTCCACGTCGACCTCGACGGGCCTGTCGTCCGCGAACAGCTCGATTACGTCGCTGTCGACCTCCACGTCGACCGGCTTGTCGTCTGCGAATAGCTCGATCACTTCGCTTTCGACTTCCACATCGACCGGCCTGTCGTCGGCTAACAGCTCGATCTCCTCGCTGTCCACGTCGACTTCGACGGGCATCAGTTCGCTGTCGACCGGCCTGAGCTCGACCGACAGCTCGGTGTCTTCGCTGTCGACTTCGACTTCGACCGGTTTGTCGTCGGCCAACAGCTCGATTTCCTCGCTGTCCACGTCGACCTCGACGGGCCTGTCGTCCGCGAACAGCTCGATTACGTCGCTGTCGACTTCCACGTCGACCGGCTTGTCGTCGGCCAACAGTTCGATTTCCTCGCTGTCCACGTCAACTTCTACGGGTATCAGCTCACTGTCGACCGGCCTGAGCTCGACCGATAGCTCGGTGTCGTCGCTGTCGACTTCGACTTCGACCGGTTTGTCGTCGGCCAACAGCTCGATTTCCTCGTTGTCCACGTCGACCTCGACGGGCCTGTCGTCCGCGAACAGCTCGATTACGTCGCTGTCGACCTCCACGTCGACCGGCTTGTCGTCGGCCAACAGTTCGATTTCCTCGCTGTCCACGTCGACCTCGACCGGTCTGTCGGCCGCGAACAGCTCGATCACGTCGCTGTCGACTTCGACGTCGACCGGTTTGTCGTCGGCTAACAGCTCGATTTCCTCGCTGTCCACGTCGACTTCGACGGGCTTGTCGTCCGCGAACAGCTCGATCACGTCGCTGTCGACTTCCACGTCGACGGGCTTGTCGTCTGCTAATAGCTCGATCACGTCGCTGTCGACCTCGACCTCGACGGGCCTGTCGTCGGCCAGCAGCTCGATCTCCTCGCTGTCGACTTCCACATCGACCGGTTTATCGTCCGCCAACAGCTCGATTTCTTCGCTGTCCACGTCGACGTCGACGGGCATCAGCTCGTTGTCCACTGGCCTGAGTTCAACCAACAGCGCGATCCTGTCGCTGTCCACCTCGACCTCGACCGGCATCGGCTCGCTGTCCACGGGCTTGAGCGCGACCAACAGTTCGGTGACGTCGCTGTCCACGTCGACTTCGACTGCTATTCAGGCGGCCAAGACACACTATTACAGTGTCAACGACAACGGTACGCCACAGGGCAACTACAACAACGACGGCGCCACCGGGGTCAACTCGCTCGCGGCCGGCATCAATGCGTCGGCGACAGGAAGCAGCGATACCGCGGTGGGCTACGGCGCTACGGCAAGCGGCGGTGCATCGCTTGCGCTGGGCCAGTCTGCCACCGCCAGCGGGGCGGGCAGCATAGCGGCCGGAAGTGGCGCGCAAGCTGTTGGTGCGGGCAGCGTGGCCGTGGGGCAGAGTGCGGGAAGCGGCGCGGCGGCCGGTAACTCGGGCAATACCGCGGTCGGCACGCTTGCCGGCCAGAATGTGACCGGCACGATCAACGCGGCATACGGCTTCAACGCGGGCAACAACGTCTATGGGCAGAACAATAGTGCCCTTGGAGCGGGTGCAGGCGACAGCGTAGGTAGTGCGACCACAACGGCCAGTTACAACACGGCGGTTGGTACGAGCGCGGGCAACAATGTAACGAGCAATCACAACGTTGCCATCGGGGACAGCAGCGGCTCCAATGTCTCGGGCGGCGACAACAATTTCGCCGCCGGGAGCACGGCAGGAACCAATGTGATCGGCGCGAACAACGTTGCGCTGGGTTTTCAGGCCGGACAGGGCGTGACCGGCAGCAATAACATCGCCATCGGCCGAAAGGCGGGTAGCGGTACCACTGCGAGCGATACGATTGCCCTGGGCAATTCGGCGTCGGCAACGCAGAGTACCGCGATTGCCTTGGGCCTGAATGCGCAGGCCGGCGCATCGGCTGGCGACGTCGCGCTCGGCGCCGGATCGGTCACTGCCGCGCCCAATCCGACACCGAGCGCCGTGATCGGCGGAACGACCTATTCGTTTGCGGGAACGAATCCGCAAAGCGTCGTCAGTGTTGGTGCGTCGGGCGCCGAACGGCAGATTACTAATGTTGCCGCCGGTCGGATCTCCGCATCCAGTACCGACGCGATCAATGGTTCTCAGCTGTATGCAACCAACACCGCGCTCAATTCGTTGTCGACGACGGTTGCGTCGTCATCGAGCGCGATTTCATCGCTGTCGACCGGCTTGAGTTCGACCGTCAGTTCGGTGGCATCGCTGTCGACGTCCACGTCGACGGGGCTGTCGTCGGCCAGCAGCTCGATTACGTCGCTGTCGACTTCGACGTCGACCGGTCTGTCATCGGCGAATAGCTCGATCGGTTCGCTGTCCACGTCGACGTCGACCGGTCTGTCGTCGGCGAATAGCTCCATCACGTCGCTGTCGACGTCGACTTCGACGGGCCTCTCGTCGGCGAATAGCTCGATCGATTCGCTGTCCACGTCGACCTCGACCGGCCTGTCGTCGGCGAATAGCTCGATCACGTCGCTGTCGACGTCGACCTCGACGGGCCTCTCGTCGGCGAATAGCTCGATCGATTCGCTGTCCACGTCGACCTCGACCGCCCTGTCGTCGGCGAACAGCTCGATCACGTCGCTGTCGACTTCGACTTCGACCGGTCTGTCGTCGGCGAACAGCTCGATCACGTCGCTGTCGACCTCGACCTCGACCGGTCTCTCGTCGGCGAACAGCTCGATCACGTCGCTGTCGACTTCGACTTCGACCGGTCTGTCGTCGGCCAACAGCTCGATCTCGTCGCTGTCCACGTCGACTTCGACTGGCTTATCGTCGGCGAACAGTTCGATCACGTCGCTGTCCACGTCGACCTCGACCGGCCTCAGCTCGCTGTCGACCGGTCTGAGTTCGACCGATAGCTCGGTGGCGTCGCTGTCGACTTCCACCTCGACCGGCCTGTCGTCGGCGAACAGTTCGATCACGTCGCTGTCCACCTCGACTTCGACGGGCATCAGCTCGTTGTCGACCGGCCTCAGCTCGACCGATAGCTCGGTGTCGTCGCTGTCGACGTCGACGTCGACTGGATTGTCGTCGGCCAACAGCGCGATCTCGTCACTGTCCACCTCGACTTCAACGGGCATCAGCTCGCTGTCGACCGGCTTGAGCTCGACCAATAGCACGGTGTCGTCGCTGTCGACGTCGACGTCGACCGGGTTATCGTCGGCGAACAGCTCGATCTCCTCGCTGTCCACGTCGACCTCGACCGGCATCAACTCGCTGTCCACCGGCCTGAGCGCAACCAACAGCACGATCCTGTCGCTGTCCACCTCGACGTCGACCGGTATCGGCTCTCTGTCCACGGGCCTCAGCTCGACCAACAGTTCGATCACGTCGCTGTCCACGTCGACCTCGACCGCGATCGACGCGGCGAAGACGCACTACTTCAGCGTCAACGACGGCGGTACGCAAGCGGGGAACTACGCCAATAACGGCGCGACGGGCGTCAACGCGCTCGCAGTGGGCGTCAACGCGAGCGCGGCGGGCGCGAGCGGCGTCGCGATCGGCGATGGCTCGAACAGCCAGTCGACCGGCGCGGTCGCAATCGGCCAGAACGCATCGGCAACAGGCGGCAAGGCCGTGTCGATCGGCTCCGGCAATACCGCGAGCGGCGACGGCGCGGTCGCGATCGGCGACCCGAGCGTCGCGACGGGCACCGGCGCAGTCGCGATGGGGGCGGACGACACGGCAACCGGCACCGGCGCAGTGGCGCTCGGCAACGCGAACACGGCAACCGGCAACGGCGCGCTCGCACTCGGCAGCTCGAGCCAGGCCACCGCGGACAACACGATCGCACTCGGCAACCAGGCCACGGCCAGCGCTGTCGGTGCGCAGGCCTACGGCTCAGGCGCCACGGCCAGCGCCACCAACGCGCTCGCGTTCGGTTCGAACGCCACCGCGAACGTCGCCAACTCGATCGCGCTCGGCGCGAACTCGATTACCGGCAACGCGGTCGGGGTGTCGAGCGTCACGGTCGGCGGCGTCGCTTACTCGGTCGCCGGCACCAATCCCGTGGGCGTCCTGAGCATCGGTTCGCCGGGCGCGGAACGCCAGATCACGAACGTCGCTGCCGGTCAGGTCTCGGCCACCAGCACGGACGCGATCAATGGCAGCCAGTTGAACGCGACGAACCAGGCGGTCAACAACCTGTCGACATCGACCGCGACGAACGTTGCATCGCTGTCGACGGGTATCAACTCGCTGTCGACGGGCCTGAGCTCGACCAACAGCAACGTGTCTGCGCTGTCCACATCGACGTCGACCGCGATCAACGCGCTGTCGACATCGACGGCGGCCGGCATCGGTTCCCTGTCCACCGGCCTGAGTACGACGAACAACAACGTGGCCTCGCTGTCGACCGGCGTGACGAACATCAACAACCAGTTGAGTCAGCTTTCCACGTTGATGACGACGAACACGACGAACACCGCCGGCGTCGCCGCCGACATGAACGGCACCGGCTCCGACAAGCCGACCGTCACCGCCGGCTCGAACTCGGTGGCGATCGGCGCGAATTCGACGGACGGTGGCCGCCAGAACGTGGTGTCGGTCGGCAGCGACACGCAGCAGCGCCAGATCATCAACGTGGCGCCCGGTACGCAGGGCACCGACGCGGTCAACGTGAACCAGCTCAATGCGGTGCAGTCGACGCTGTCGACGGCGCTGTCAGGCCAGCAGGCGCAGATCAACTCGCTGGGTTCGCAACTGCAGCAGACCGACCAGATGGCGAAGCAGGGTATCGCGGCTGTCGGCGCGATGGCGTCGATCCCGCAGCTCGACCGCGATTCCAACTTTGGGATGGGGGTGGGCACGTCGACCTTCCTCGGCCAGAAGGCGATGGCGGTCAACATGCAGGCGCGCATCACCGACAACCTGAAGGCGTCGATCAACGGCGGCTTCAGCGGCGGCCAGAGGGTGATCGGTGCCGGCATGCTGTATCAGTGGAAGTAGTCGCGCGTTCCTGCACCGGCGGATGGAAAGCCCGGGCGACAGGACGGTTGTGTCAGCAGGCACTGGAAAATCTGATGTGCGTGCATTGGAGATCGCTTTGGACAATACGGCAATGCACCGCAACTATGATGATCTTGTCGACGACGCGGAGCTTGGGCTGGCCCGGAAAGAGTTCTTCTTTGTTTATCAGCCAAAGCTCCGCCTTGAGACCGGATTGCTGTCCGGGTTCGAGTCCTTGATACGCTGGCATCATCCGGAACATGGCGTGTTGATGCCATCGGTATTCATTGATCTTGTCGAAGCGTCGTACCTGACGAGCCAGTTCACTGATTACGTCATGACGGAGTCTGCGCGGGTGCTTGCTAGTTGGGCGGCTCTCGGATACGGTGGTTTGTCGCTGTCTGTCAATTTGCCTGCTCGTGAAATCACGCGGCCGGGAGTGGGAAAAAGTTTGTCTTTTATTCTCGATTCTTATGCGGTTCGAGCCGAGAATTTTCAAATTGAGCTTACGGAATCAATCGATCCAGGTCCAATCGAGACACTGGCAACGGCCATAACCTCGATCCGGAACATGGGGGTGAGTGTTGCAATCGACGACTTTGGTTCAGGGTGTTGGTCACTGACAAAATTGCATCGCCTGGCAGTAGACACGCTCAAGCTGGATCGATCCTTTATGCTCGATATTCACGAGAACATCGAATCACGGGCTATGGTGGAAATGCTCGTTGAACTCGGGCACCGCTTGAAGAAGCGTGTCGTGATCGAAGGTGTCGAAACCGAGGCTCAGTTCGCGTGGTTGAAGGAAATGACGCAAATCGAATGCCAGGGATATTACATATCCGAGCCAGTCCGCGAGGAGCAGATAGACGGGCTGATTGAGCAGCATGGCATTCCGTGTTGAACGAGGCGTGGTTGTCGGCGTCTTGCTCGGCGCTGCGGACCGACGACCAGAGGATTTCCACGATGTCTTATCGAGATTGACGGTGTTGCGCCGACATCGCTACGCGCGCGACCGAGTTTGCAAGATATATAGCCGGCTGCGGGTGTGCTCAATTCATCGAAGGCATGTCAGACCGCAACTCGCGAATGATGCGGTTCAAAATCAAGGGTAAAGCAGTCCCGCGTAAATGCATCAATGTAGTCCATCATCATGTCTGACGCGAGTTCGGCTTCCCGCTCGTCACCATCAGCTACTGCACGCGCGACCCTCGTGTGCTGCAGACTTGCCGACGGCAAATCATTCAACCGTTTGTGATACATGAAGTAAAAGCGCCGGGACAGCGCATGTAACGGTGCGATAGCCTCGGCGGCGAACCGATTTCGCGAACACTGCGCGATAAGCTGATTGGCCGTATATACGCTTCTCAAATAGGCGACAACGTCTTGTGATTCACCTGCCGCGTCGAGTTTTTCAACGACGCTGCGGATCTGCTCGCGCTCCTCGGGCGATGCACGCCGTGCAGCGCGCCGTGCGATAAGCCGCTCGAGTTCACGGCGCGTTTCGAGCACGAGCAACTGATCATGAATGTTCGGAACAGTGATCATGATGCCGTGACGCGGCACGATTTGAAGCAGATGCGAAGCAGCCAATCGTTGTGCGGCCTCGCGAACCGGCGTTCTTCCAGTATTCAGCTTCTCCGCGAGCGATGCCTCCGACCAGACACTGCCGGGCGCAAGCTCCAGCGTCACGATGAGTTCTTCGAGTTTTTGATGAGCCTGTTCGGCAAGGGTGCTACCCGTCAGTCCGTTCATGTGTCCGGTGATCCAGCAAAAAATATTACTAACATATTAGTCCGGTCACCCCCCGTTTTCAACTCGCTGCTAAAGGGGTCAAGGTTGGCGAGCGGGTTTACCCGTTTTGACCTTCGGCAGTCGTGTCGATATCCTACTGATATGTTAGTAACATCTGAGTGACATGCTTGCTGGATGAGTGGGGTTGAAGACAAGGCGGCGTCGTGCCAGATGCCGATAGATCTGCCGGGCTCGCTGACCGTGACCGAGGTCGGCATGGGCGTCGCTGACATAAGTGCCAGAGTGCCTGGCATTCTCGTGATCATCTGCTGGCACTGGTGAGTGCTGCTTCATCGGAATCGCATGCAACATTCGCGAATGGGTGTTCGCCTGCGTGATTGCAGCCGCAGGGCTCCGGGGGAATTGTCGACGGGCAAAGTCGGCATCATGCGCGAAATAGGGACGAAAAGACCGGCTATCTGCTCGTGGAGAATTTCAATGGGTGCAGGAAGACTTCCGCGCTCGTTGCCGAGCACGTGCTGTTTGAAATAAAGAGCGAAGAGCGCCGGATTTGATTTTATCGATATGAGAATGCACGCAACAATGTGCAGGTGCCTGCTCGGGTATTGTTGTGTCGCGCTGAATTGGTTTTGTTGTAAGTTGAATTGATGTTGAGGTTTGAGTGAGGAGGATTTCAATCGCTCGGCAGTTGTTAAAAAATATTATATTTGTGTTTGTGTATTCGGGCGATCGATTGGAGTGGTCTGAAAATTAATCGTGTCGATGAAGGCTGGGGGTTTTATGAGCATCTTGTTAGTGGAAGGAGATCCAGGTCAGGCGTCAGCATTTGAACAGGCGCTGCGAGGGTCAAATCAGGAAATTTCAGTGGCGTGCGATAGTGCGCGAGCCGTTCAGTTTCTGAGAAGGAAAATGGTGGAGCTCGTGGTGCTTGACTGGCGAATCCCGGATGCCAGTGGTCTGAATTTGTTGCACTGGATTCGAGCTAATCTTGGGGACGCGCCCGTCGTGTTATTTCTGGCGGCGAGAACACTTGAGGCGGATATTGCCGCTGCGCTGGATGCCGGGGCCGATGAGTACATAGGTAAGCCATTTCGTGAGATCGAGTTGGTAGCTCGAATCAATGCGCTGCTGCGTCGAAATGGTCGCAATAAAAAGGCCGATAATAGAGTCGAGGTTGGGGCGTATGTTGTGAATCCGCTGATGCGCACGATAACCCTGCACGGTAAAAACATTGATTTGACTGCGAAGGAATTTTCCTTGGCGAATTGCCTGTTCAATAATCTCGGAAGCGTGGTTTCCCGAGATTTCTTGTCGACGCTGGCATGGGGGCGGGCACTGGATGGCACGTCGCGGAGCCTTGACACGCATATCTATCGACTTCGTCAGAAATTGGCGCTTCGTCCGGAAAACGGCTTTCAATTGAGCGCGGTGTATACGCACGGTTATCGGCTCGATATGGTCGACGATTTCTCGATGGCGGGGAATTTCATGGCCCCTGGGCAGGTCGCACGGGGTGCGATGGCTGAACTGCAGGAGCCGCTTCCGAGTTGCTTCAAAAATGCCGCGTGATTCGTCCGGCTAATGGGGGGGAGTGAAAGTGATTCGAGAGGCTCCTTGTGACGATTTGACGAGCGACATCCTCGTGACTTGACCCTGCGACAAGACGAACTTGATGGTTGATCTGTCGACGACCGGATCGTTCGGATCTTGCACGGCGCCAAGATTCGGGGCGGGCTGGCGAAGGATCGGTGCGAGCGCCCCGATGTTGCGGGGCAGAAGTTTGATCGTGGACGCAGCAAGCTCGGCGAAATGAAAGGGGGGCGACGTGCGTCGGCGCGGGACGTTCGAATCGGAGCGCGATCGGTTGGAGGTGCCCGATGTCACGACCCGGTCCGGTGCACGGCTCTCGCACGGCAGCGCATTTTGACCATCTTGCCTACAGGTGGTTTTTGGGGGGCTTTCTCATGGTTGACCGGCCGACGTCGCTCGGGAGGTGACACTCGTCCTTCCGACTACGTGTGGTCGATGGGGCAGTACAAGGCTGCCCGTCAACCGTCGATTGCGGCGTGACAAGACGACAAACTGCTCCAATCCTCCGTCGAGGGCGTCGTGACGAGCTTCCGCGCCTTGATCGTCGTCACACGCTTGCGCCCCATTTGTTCTGACAGGGCTCGCTGGGGATGTACGGGAATCCCCGAGGTGTCGCGGCCGGTGCTGCATAGCCACGGCGACGGACCGAACAGGCGACTCTCGGTATCCTCCTGAATACCGCCGCCGGCGCACGTGTTTTTTCTAAGTCATTGTTTTTGCGTGATATATTTTCGCGCATCCTGCCTCTTCCGCGTCGCGTCACGTTCAATTTCAAGCGATCGAAGCTCAGCGCCGGGCGCCCCTCGCCGCCCCGAAAATTCCTCCGGCGCCCCTTCTTGAATTTGTCAAAACCCGTCCATATAATTAGCACTCGCTGCACGAGAGTGCTAACAATTCTCTGCCGGGCGATTTGCCGGGCAGATTCCCTAAGCGTTCTTCAATCTCAGTCAAGAGAGGAGTGAATATGAACCTTCGTCCTTTGCACGATCGCGTGATCGTCAAGCGCCTGGATCAGGAAACCAAGACCGCCTCGGGCATCGTGATCCCCGAAGCCGCTGCTGAAAAGCCGGATCAAGGCGAGATCCTCGCGGTTGGCCCGGGCAAGCGTGACGACAAGGGTGCACCGATCGCGCTCGACGTGAAGGTCGGCGATCGCGTCCTGTTCGGCAAGTACGCAGGCCAGACCGTGAAGGTCGACGGCCAGGAACTGCTGGTCATGCGCGAAGAAGACATCATGGCCGTGGTCAACGCTAACTAAGCGTTCCTCGACGGTACATATTCCCAAGAATTCAAGGAGTTAGAAGATGGCAGCTAAAGACGTCGTATTCGGCGATTCCGCCCGTTCGAAGATGGTCGAAGGCGTGAACATTCTCGCCAACGCAGTCAAGGTCACGCTGGGTCCGAAGGGCCGCAACGTGGTGCTCGAGCGCAGCTTCGGCGGCCCGACGGTCACCAAGGACGGTGTGTCGGTCGCGAAGGAAATCGAGCTGAAGGACAAGCTCCAGAACATGGGCGCGCAAATGGTCAAGGAAGTTGCTTCCAAGACCAGCGACAACGCAGGCGACGGCACGACGACGGCAACCGTCCTCGCGCAATCGATCGTTCGCGAAGGCATGAAGTACGTCGCATCGGGCATGAACCCGATGGACCTGAAGCGCGGCATCGACAAGGCAGTCGCAGCGGCTGTCGAAGAGCTGAAGAAGATCAGCAAGCCGTGCACGACGAACAAGGAAATCGCACAGGTCGGCTCGATCTCGGCGAACAGCGATTCGTCGATCGGCGATCGCATCGCTGAAGCGATGGACAAGGTCGGCAAGGAAGGCGTGATCACCGTCGAAGACGGCAAGTCGCTGGCTGACGAACTCGACGTCGTCGAAGGCATGCAATTCGACCGCGGCTACCTGTCGCCGTACTTCATCAACAACCCGGACAAGCAAGTCGCCGTCCTCGACAACCCGTTCGTGCTGCTGCACGACAAGAAGGTGTCGAACATCCGTGACCTGCTGCCGGTACTCGAGCAAGTCGCAAAGGCTGGCCGTCCGCTGCTGATCATCGCTGAAGACGTCGAAGGCGAAGCGCTCGCGACGCTGGTCGTCAACAACATCCGTGGCATCCTGAAGACCGTCGCGGTCAAGGCACCGGGCTTCGGCGATCGTCGCAAGGCGATGCTGGAAGACATCGCGATCCTGACCGGCGGTCAAGTCGTCGCGGAAGAAACCGGCCTGACGCTCGAGAAGGCAACGCTGGCAGAACTGGGCCAGGCGAAGCGCATCGAAGTGGGCAAGGAAAACACGACGATCATCGACGGCGCAGGCGAAGCCGTGAACATCGAAGCACGCGTGAAGCAAGTGCGCGCGCAAATCGAAGAAGCGACGTCGGACTACGACCGTGAAAAGCTGCAAGAGCGCGTGGCCAAGCTGGCCGGCGGCGTAGCAGTGATCAAGGTCGGTGCTGCGACCGAAGTCGAAATGAAGGAAAAGAAGGCACGTGTCGAAGACGCACTGCACGCAACGCGCGCAGCTGTGGAAGAAGGCATCGTGGCAGGCGGCGGCGTTGCGCTGATCCGCGCTCGCACCGCGATCGCAGGCCTGACCGGCCTGAACGCCGACCAGAACGCCGGCATCAAGATCGTGCTGCGTGCAATGGAAGAGCCGCTGCGTCAGATCGTCACGAACGGCGGCGAAGAAGCCAGCGTCGTGGTGGCGGCAGTTGCTGCAGGCAAGGGCAACTACGGCTACAACGCAGCGACGGGCGAGTACGTCGACATGGTCGAAGCCGGCGTCGTCGACCCGACCAAGGTCACGCGCACCGCACTGCAGAACGCAGCTTCGGTTGCAGGCCTGCTGCTGACGACGGACGCAGCCGTTGCAGAACTGCCGAAGGAAGATGCACCGATGGCTGGCGGCATGCCGGGCGGCATGGGCGGCATGGGCATGGACATGTAATCGACTTCGGTCGATGGTGTCCGGAGCGCGCAGCGATGCGCGTTCCAGCCAAAAGAAAAGACCCGCAGCGATGCGGGTCTTTTTTTATGCGTGCGCCGGGCGATCGGAATCAGAAGCCCGGCAGGTAGCACGAAGCGTCGTCGTCTTCATCGTGAAGACCGTAACTGCACGCGAATGGGTCGTGCCAGCCGTTGTGGCGGCCGTTGTAGAGATAGGCCGTGGCGCCATTCGATGCCCATGTCAGTGACGCGGTGCCGCTGGAATAAACGCGCCATCTCGCCGAACTGCCGTCCGGGAACGATACGGTGCCGCTCGAATGGCAGGGCGAGTAGTAATCTTCGGCAACAAACTTGCCGTCAATCGGCGCCGCTCTGGAAAAGAACCGCTTCAACTGGTCGACGGTTGGCGTGAAGTTCCTGCATGCGTCCCTGGTCAGTCGATCGTCCGGGGCTGACGTCTGGCCGGATTGCTCGACTGTCACGGTGCTTACCCCTCGGGCCTGGCTGATGGCGATCGGGGCGCACAACGCAACGGCGAAGACGCATCTCGCTAGATCCATGGCGTCACTCCCACCGTGCGGTACTTGCTTCGGTCGCGTTCTTGCGCCCGACTTCCGGGTGCCGATAGACCTCTCTCATCTCGACTTTCAGCGTCTCGGACAATTCACGAACCAGCCATTTGAGCGATGCATTTTGTTCGGTTGTGACGCTTTCGTAGACAGGTTCTGCGGTTTTTTCATCTGGATAGTACATGCCGACAAGCTCGATTCCGATTGCGTCCGAGTTGGATGGATAGCGGTCCGGAAACGCTTTACGGGATTCGTGGCGATGGGATGCGGCGGGGCCGGTCTGATACGCGCGCCTTGCCGCCCTGAGGTCCGCAGCAGAGCACTTGAGGGTGGTGATGCAACGTGACTGCAATTTGCCGACGTGATTGGTGATTCTGTTCAGGGAGGCGGTTTGATAGATCGTTCCATCCTTGTCGATCAGGAAATGGGCGCCGTTCGGTACATGTGCGGTGTTGCCGTAGCTATTGAAAGTACTCGACGCGGTGGCGCCTCCAGTTTGATGGACGACGATTCCATTCACGTGCTCCATCGGCCCTCGTTCGATGGATGAATATATTTTGAGAATCACGCGTTCGGCATCGACATGGCCTTGCTTCGAAACGAAAAGCATGACTACCTCCGATACTCAGGCTGCGTTGCCGGTTTTGATGTCGTATCCCGCAGTGACCGTTCCGCCGTTGCCGCCTTGGGCGCTCTGAGCGACATACTCTTGCCGGATGCGGGCGAATGAGAGTTGGATCTCTTCTCGTGGTCGAGCCATGTTCAAATTGGCAACCGAATGGATTCGCGTGATCAGGACGTCATCCAGCGTGATCTTCAGGTATTCGAGCGGCATGCCGCCGGCCTTGCGCGCTATCAGCACGGCGTTCTCGATGTGATTCCCTTTCAGGCAATGCAGCATGAGGATCGGCGATGCGCGATCGACATAATGCTCGATGGTCAGATCGTTGGCCGTGCACTTGCCTCCAGTGTTGCCTGTACCCGAGCGTGCGGTAAGTGGTTGGTCGGCCGACCAATCCCACGCCAATATCTCGATCTCGTCTGGATGAGTGGCGTCTCGAGATTCGCCTCTGATGCCGGTCAGTTTCAGGAAAATGTCCTGCGCCATCGCTTGCTCCTTTGCATCGGTCACTTTGAATGAAATGAACCCTAGCATTGCGCGTGGCGGCCAATCTATTGGATCAGTTCGATTTTCGGCGAGCCTGGACGTTGAAAAGTACGACGTTAATTCATTGGTCAGCCGAGAATCGATACGAGTCGGGCTGGCGCGAACGCGGATTCGGCAGCGGCGACTGACTGGGCGGGATTGCGCGGGCCGATGGATCGGCTCTCGGGCCGCACGGGAAACCGAAGATTGGGAGGCGAGGGGGCGAGCCGACGGTCGTTGTCGGTGTGTTGCGTGCGTCAGCGTCGATTCGCCGATGCGGGACGTGTACTGCCGAGATGACAAGAAGGGCGGCCGGCGTTCGAGCGCTCAAATGCTCAAGCGCCGACGCGCTCCAGGTGACTCAATGCCGGTGCGACGTCCTCGGCACCGGGTCGGCCTTCACTGCCGGCGGCGTGTCCGAGTCCTCGTTGCTGCGCGCCCAGAAGAACCGGTCGGGCAGGTACGCACCCATGCCGGGCCGGAACGCGTCCCGCACGGCCTGGTACAGATATTCCTGCGCCTCACGAACCGCTTCGGGCGGTTCCTGGCCGTTCGCGAGCAGTGCCGCGATGGCCGCGCCCAGCGTATCGGTGATGCCCATCAGCCGGTGCGGCGAGCGATCCCACATATCTTCGCGGAGCTGGCCTTCCTCGCCGTACAGCGTGTTGACGAGCCGGTGCGAGCCCGCCTCGGACGACAGGATGTACTCGCAGCCCTGCGACAGCAGGTGCGACACGGCTGCGTCGAGATTCGGCGCCTCGGCGTCGCCGTCCGGCTGCGCGAGTGCGATCAGCGTTGCGTAGTCGGCGACCAGCAGCGTGGTTTGCGGCGCGAGCAGGTCGGCGATCGATTCGCGCAGGTCGTCGGCTGCAAGCACGTGTTCGTCGTCGAGCGTGAAGTCCGGCGCGAGCACGAGCGGCACGCCGTCGTAGTCGGCGACGACCTCGGCGATCGCGCTCACGACTTCCGCGCGCGTTGCCGCGCCGATCTTGAACGCCGCAACCGGCATGTCTTCGAGCAGCATGCGCGCCTGGGCGGCGACCACGTCGGGATCGAGGCCGGTCACTTCGTCGCAGGCGGCCGAGTCGCGCACGGTGTAGCCCGTCAGGACGGACACGCCGTGACAGCCCATGCTCGCCAGGGTCATCAGATCGGCTTGGAGGCCGGAGCCGCCGGTGGGATCGGACAGGCCGAAGGTGAGGACGATCGGAGGGGCGTTGCTGGACATGTAAAAATGGGGCAAGAGAAAAACGGAAAAGCGACGGACGTGCGGGCGGCGAGGCGAAATGGGCGTTTTCGGCCCTGTGTTGCCCGGCAGGCCGCACTTTTCAGCCATTATGCGGCGGAATCCGGCCCGCACGACGGATTTTTTAGCGCAGCGCAACGTAGTTGCCTTACTCCAGCGCGATTGCTAGGCAGTCCGGCCCCGACACGGTACCATCATGGCTCCCGAATTTACCGACTTTCCCGACGCGGCTTAAGATGGAATACAAGAGCTGGATGTGCCTGATTTGTGGCTGGATTTACGACGAAGAAGCCGGGCTGCCGGAAGAGGGCATTGCCCCGGGCACGCGCTGGGAAGACGTCCCGATCAACTGGACGTGCCCTGAATGCGGCGCCCGCAAGGAAGACTTCGAGATGGTCCAGATCTGACCGGACCGTCGGCCCACGGACACACCGCTCAGGCCTCGCACCGGCCCGGCGCTCGCGCGTCGAGGCTTGCGCGAGCGACTTGACGATGACAGGCGCGCGTGTCCATGAGGCCCGAACCGGCGAACGTTCCCCACCCTGACGCACTGCCCAACCCGCGCGGCGGGGCCGTGCGCGCGGCCGACGCATGGCTTGCGGCGGCCGCCGACGCGTTCGGCCGTCGCGACGACGCAGCCGCGCCGCTGTCCGCTGCGGCGGCCGTGCTGGCGGAAGCCGGCTGGCTGCCGGCCGCGCGTTTCGCGGGGCAGTTGTCGGCCGCCGTGCCGCTCGTCGCCGTCGAGCCGACTTCGGCCGGCTGGCGTGCCGCGCTGCACGATTTCCGTGCAGCCGTCGGCCGCCACAACCTGCGCGAGCTCGCCTGCTCGCCCGTTCTCCTCGGGCATTTCCGTGCGTTGCGTGCACAAAGCGCTGCCGACCTGCGCGCGAGTGCGCCGTTCGACGCGCTTGCGCTTGTCGGCCGGGCGGTGCCGCCGGCCACGCTGCGCGCGCTGCCCGATGCGTTCGCGACCCGGATCCGTGCCCGCTACGAACAGGCGCTGCTTGGCGTACTGCGCGCGGAACGCGGCGCGCCCGATGCGGCACTCGATGAACTCGATGCGATGCTGGCCGCGCTCACCGACGACGATCCTTACGATTTCTGGCGGCTCGCGGCCGCGTGTGTGCGCGCGCTGCGTGCGAGCGGCGCGCCGGAGCTGAAGCGCTTTCTCGCGCGGACGAACCTGCTGCTCGGCGAGCACGCGCAGGGCCGGCGCAGTGCGCCGCCCGAACTCGTGCGCGAGACGGTGGCGCTGCTGTGGCGCGATTTCGCGCTGTTCGGCGCCGCGGCCGAGGATGTCGCGCTCGTCGACGTGCTGCACGACTACGGGCTGACGGTCGACTGGCACGTCGCCGGCACGCCCGCATCCGAAGCGCTGTGGGAGGCCGATGCCGCCCGGGCCGAGCACGAAGCGGTTTCCGCCGCGCCGACCCGCGCGCTCGGCGTCGTGACGGTCAATGCGCATGCCTATGAGGATTTCCTGCAGACGGCCGATGCGTCGATGGCCGACCTCGCGGCCGATCCGGCCGCGGCCGACGCGGGGGCCGCATGGCATGCGTCCGGTGCCGCCTACCGGGTCGGTACGGCCGCGTGCGCGCTCGGGCTCGGTCATGCGGCGCTCCTGGCCGACACGCTGGGCCTGGCGTGGCGGCGTGCGGCGCACGGCGTGCCGCTCGGCGACGGCGGCCTCGATGCGCACGGCCACGCGTCCGACATGCTGCGCGCGGCGTTGCTGAAGATTGCGGCCGGCGTGGCGCCGCCGGACCTCACCGCGGCGTCCGGGGCGCTCGGCGCGGCGCTCGGCCGGGCCTGACGAACGAGGGGGCGAACATGCGGCGGCGGCCCTTGTCGCGCGGGCCTGCAACACGCTCTCGACAGCGCCCGCGCGCGTGTTAGAGTGCCGTGTGATCCGCGCGCGCCGTTGCCAGCGTGGCGCGGCGTTGCTTGTTGATCGCGGCCCGGTCAGGTCGCGGCGTCTTTGCTAAAATTCAAACCATGTCAAAGCCTTCCGATCGCATCAATCTCACCAACCAGTTCCTGATCGCCATGCCGAACATGGCCGATCCGACGTTCTCGGGAACGGTGGTCTATCTTTGCGATCACAGCGAGCGCGGTGCGCTCGGCCTCGTCATCAATCGTCCTACCGACATCGACCTCGAATCGCTGTTCAACCGCATCGACCTGAAGCTCGACATCGAGCCGCTGCTGCACATTCCCGTGTACTTCGGCGGCCCGGTCCAGACCGAGCGCGGTTTTGTGCTGCACGAACCGGTGGAGGGCGCGAGCTACAACTCGTCGATGTCCGTCGAGGGCGGGCTGGAGATGACCACGTCGAAGGACGTGCTCGAGGCGGTCGCGACGGGCACCGGCCCGAAACGCTTCCTGCTGACGCTCGGCCATGCGGGCTGGGGGGCAGGGCAGCTCGAGGAAGAAATTTCCCGCAACGGCTGGCTGACCGTGGCCGCCGATCCGCGCATCGTGTTCGACACGCCGGCCGAAGAGCGCTTCGAAGCCGCACTCGGCCTGCTCGGCGTCAGCTCGTCGATGCTGTCCGGCGAAGCAGGGCACGCATGAGTGGCACGAGCGTGCGCGATGCGACACTGCTCGCGTTCGACTACGGCGAAAAACGTATCGGCGTCGCGATCGGCAATGCGCTGACGCGCTCGGCCCGTGCGCTCGTCGTGATCCAGAACCTGAACCGCGAACACCGTTTCAAGGCGGTCGGCGACCTGCTGGCCGAATGGCGGCCGGACGCGCTCGTCGTCGGCCTGCCGATGCATCCGGACGGCACGCCGCATGACATGACTCAGCAGGCGAAGCGCTTCGGCAACCAGCTGAACGGCCGCTTCGGGCTGCCCGTCACGTGGGTCGACGAGCGCTATTCGTCGGTCGAGGCCGAGGCCGGGCTGCGCGAGCGCAACGTGCGTGGCCGTGCACGGGCCGAGATGCTCGATGCCGAGGCGGCACGCGTCATTCTTCAACAGTATCTCGATCAATTGTCCGACCATGAGCACCATTGACGCCGAGGCGCTTTACCGCGTCCTGCTCGACCAGATTCGCGCCGCGTACGGCACGGCTTTCGCCGAACCGGGCGGCCCGCGGCTCGCCGGCATTCACAGCGGCGGCGCATGGCTGGCCGAGCGCCTCGCGCGCGATCTCGGTGCGCCGGCGTTCGGCGTCGTGAACGTCGCGCTGCACCGCGACGATTACGCGAAAAAGGGGCTGCACAGCCAGGCCAGCCCGACGTCGCTGCCGTTCGAGATCGACAGCGCGCGCATCGTGCTCGTCGACGACGTGCTGTACACCGGGCGCACCGTGCGCGCGGCGCTCAACGAGCTGTTCGACTACGGCCGTCCGGCTGCAGTCGAACTCGCGGTGCTCGCCGATCGCGGCGGCCGCGAGCTGCCGGTCGCCGCGCGCTTCGCGGGCGGCGCGCTCGACGTGCCGGCTGGCGCGACGCTCGTGCTCGCGCGCGACGATGCGCAGTTCACGCTGCGCGTCGAGGCGCACGGCGCCTGAACGACACGCGAACCGTATCCCGGGCCGCTGGTTTGCACCGCGGCCCGTTTGCATAGTTGGAATCACGCATACCATGACCACCGACACCACTGGCCGCACCGGCAATCCCGCTGCGGCCGCGAGCCCCGACCGGTTCCGCTACGGCTTCCTGAAGGGCAACCCGCAGCTCACGAAAAACGGCGAGCTGAAGCACCTGCTGTCGATCGAGGGCCTGCCGCGCTCGATCGTCAACCACATCCTCGATACGGCCGAGCAGTTCGTCAGCGTGACGGACCGTGAAGTGAAGAAGGTGCCGCTGCTGCGCGGCAAGTCCGTGTTCAACCTGTTCTTCGAGAACTCGACGCGCACGCGCACGACCTTCGAGATCGCCGCGACGCGCCTGTCGGCCGACGTGCTGAACCTGAACATCAATGCGTCGTCGACGAGCAAGGGCGAATCGCTGCTCGACACGATCAACAACCTGTCGGCGATGCATGCCGACCTGTTCGTCGTGCGCCACGCGTCGAGCGGCGCGCCGTACCTGATCGCCGAGCACTGCGCACCGCACGTGCACGTGATCAACGCCGGCGACGGCCGCCATGCGCACCCGACGCAGGGCCTGCTCGACATGTACACGATCCGTCACTACAAGCGCGACTTCACGAAGCTGCGCGTGGCGATCGTCGGCGACATCCTGCATTCGCGCGTCGCGCGCTCCGACATCCACGCGCTCACCACGCTCGGTGTGCCGGAAGTGCGTGCGATCGGCCCGCGCACGCTGCTGCCGGGCGGTCTCGAGCAGATGGGCGTGAAGGTGTTCCACAACCTCGACGAAGGGTTGAAGGGCGTCGATGTGATCATCATGCTGCGCTTGCAGAACGAGCGGATGAGCGGCGCGCTGCTGCCGTCGGCGCAGGAATACTTCAAGACCTGGGGCCTGACGCCCGAGCGCCTCGCGCTCGCCGCGCCCGACGCGATCGTGATGCACCCGGGCCCGATGAACCGCGGCGTCGAGATCGATTCGCAGGTCGCCGACGGCCCGCAGTCGGTGATCCTCAACCAGGTCACGTTCGGCATCGCCGTGCGGATGGCGGTGATGGGCATCGTCGCCGGCAACAGCGACTGAGCCCGCTTTCGCGCATCCTTATTCACGCAATCAACGCATTCACAGACAGCGCATGAAGATTCATATCAAAGGCGGCACGCTGATCGACCCGGTCGCCGGCACCGAGCGGCAGGCCGACGTTTTCGTTGCGGCGGGCAAGATCGCCGCGCTCGGCACCGCGCCGGCCGGTTTCAACGCGGAGAAGACCATCGACGCAGCGGGCCAGATCGTCGCGCCCGGCCTCGTCGACCTGTGCGCGCGGCTGCGCGAGCCCGGCTACGAGCACAAGGCGACGCTCGCGTCCGAGATGGCCGCGGCTGTCGCGGGCGGCGTCACGACCCTCGTGTGCCCGCCGGACACCGATCCCGTGCTCGACGAGCCGGGCCTCGTCGAGATGCTCAAGTACCGCGTGCGCAACCTGCACCAGGCGAACGTGCATCCGCTCGGCGCGCTGACGGTCGGCCTCAAGGGTGAGGTGATCACCGAGATGGTCGCGCTGACCGAGTCCGGCTGCGTCGGCTTCACGCATGCCAACGTGCCGGTGCGCGACACGCAGGTACTGCTGCGCGCGCTGCAGTACGCGAGCACCTACGACTACACCACGTGGCTGCGCCCGCTCGACGCGTTCATCGGCCGCGGCGGCGTCGCCGCGAGCGGCCCGCTCGCGTCGCGGCTCGGGCTGTCGGGCGTACCGGTCGCGGCCGAGACGATCGCGCTGCACACGATCTTCGAGTTGATGCGCGTGACCGGCGCACGCGTGCACCTCGCGCGGCTGTCGTCTGCTGCCGGCCTCGCGCTCGTGCGCGAAGCGAAGGCCGAGGGGCTGCCCGTGACCTGCGACGTCGGTGTGAATCACGTGCACCTGATCGACGTCGACATCGGCTACTTCGATTCGCAGTTCCGGCTCGATCCGCCGCTGCGCAGCGAGCGCGATCGCGAAGCGATTCGCGCGGCGCTCGCCGACGGCACGATCGACGCGATCTGCTCCGACCACACGCCGGTCGACGACGACGAGAAGCTGCTGCCGTTCGGCGAAGCGACGCCGGGCGCGACGGGGCTTGAACTGCTGCTGTCGCTCACGCTGAAGTGGGCGGACGAGACGCGTACGCCGCTGGCGCAGGCACTGCGCCGCATCACGTCCGCGCCGGCCGACGTGCTGAAGCTGCCGGCCGGTCGCCTCGCCGAAGGCGGCGCGGCCGACCTGTGCGTGTTCGACCCGCGCGCGCATTGGCGTGTCGAGCCGCGTGCGCTGAAGAGCCAGGGCCACAACTCGCCGTTCCTCGGCTACGAACTGCCCGCCTGCGTGCGCACGACGCTCGTCGCCGGGCAGATCGCGTTCGAGCGCCCCTGAACCACGCCGGACCTTCGCCATGATTGCCCTTCGCAAGCTGCGTCTCGTCTTTCACCTGTTGCGCGGCATGGCGATCGTCGCGCTGCGTTTTTCGCACGTCACGCCCGCGCGGCGTGCCGAGATGACGCGCCGCTGGTCGCTCAAGCTGCTGCGGATCTGCGGGATGCGCCTCGTCGTCCATAACGACGACGCGCGGCTCGACGCGAGCGCGCTCGTGGTCGGCAATCACGTGTCCTGGCTCGACATCTACACGATCTACGCGTGGCGGCCGACGCCGTTCGTGTCGAAGGCCGAGGTGCGACAATGGCCGGTCGTCGGCTGGCTTGCCGAGAAGCTCGACACCGTGTTCCTGCAGCGCGAGAAGCGCACCGAGGCAATGCGGGTCATGCACGAGATGGCCGAGCGCCTGCGCAACGGCGGGTTGATGTGCGTGTTTCCGGAAGGCACGACGACCGACGGGCAGGAACTGCTGCCGTTCCATGCGAACCTGTTCCAGGCCGCGGTATCGGCCGGCTGCGCGGTGCAGCCGATCTGCCTGATGTACGAGGACGCGCAGCGGCGGCAGTCGGTCGCGCCCGCCTACACGGGCGAGCTGGCGCTCGGCAAGTCGCTCGACATGGTGTTGCGTGGTGGCCCGATCGTCGCGCATCTCTACGTGTGCGAGCCGATCGCGCCGGGCGGCGACCGGCGGACGACGTCCGCCGCGGCGCGCGACGCGATCGCGGCCGCGCTCGCGACGCTGCAGGCAAATGTCGACAAGCCGACGGCCGAATCGCTCGCGGAACTGGCCAGGCATGCGTATCCGGCGACCGAAATCGGCGCCGGTGCGGCAGGCGACGGGGCGGCCGACCAGCCCGTGCCGGGGCGCGAGGGCTGACGCGTTTGGGGCCGACGCACCTCCCGGCCCCGCGAATCAGCCTCTCATCACTCTCCGCCCGGCGCGCGGCACGCTTCGCACTGCACCTGCGTGACCGTGCGCTGCGCCGGATCGGCCGTCAGCCGCACGGCTGACAGCTGGTTACCCCATACACATCCCGAATCGAGCGCGATCACGTTATCGCGCAGCATCAGGCCGAGCGCGGCCCAGTGCCCGAACACGACCGTCACGTCCTCCGTGCGGCGCCCCGGTACGTCGAACCACGGCAGGTAGCCGGGCGGCGCGCTGTCGGGGCCGCCGTTTGCCTTGAATTCCATCGCACCGTCGGGCGTGCAGAAGCGCACGCGCGTGAATGCGTTGAACGCGACACGCATCCGGTCGCGTTTCTTCAGGTCCGGGCTCCATTGATTCGGCTCGTTGCCGTACAGCTTCTGCAGCGTGTCGCGCCAGTCGGGCGCGCGCAGCGCGCGCTGGAGTTCGTCGGCGAGTTCGAGCACGAGCGCGGCATCCCACTGCGGCAGCACGCCCGCATGCACGAGCAGCATCCCGTTTTCCGCATGAACGAACGGACGATGGCGGACCCAGTCGAGGAGGGCATCGGCGTCGGGTGCGTCGAGGATCTCGCCGATGGTGTCGCCCGGGCGTTCGGTGCGCAGGCCGGCGGAGACCGCGAGCAGGTGGAGGTCGTGATTGCCGAGCACGGCGGTTGCGCGCGGGCCGAGGTCGACGAGCGCACGCAGTGCGGCAAGGGAGTCCGGGCCGCGGTTGACGACGTCGCCGGCGATCCACAGTGGAGTGTCGGCAGGCGCTGAAAGCTTATTGATCAGCGCCTGGAAAGCGGAATGACAGCCCTGGATGTCGCCGATGGCGATGGGGGTCGGAAGCATGAGGGTCGGATCGTGACGAATCGGGGTGAAAAGGGAGAAAGGCCGCTGGACACCGGTGCGGCGCAATCATTGTTCCGCATCGGGCTGGGCACCGGACCGCCGATGAGCCGCCGCGCAAGGGGCCCGGTCGCTGTATCAAGTTGTTAGCGGCATGGAGTTGGCGCCGGCTGGATTCCTATAATTGACATTTTCGCTCCGAAATTAACATCACGTGACTTTGCCGGTCATGGCGACCGGTTAAAATGCCGGGCCTGATCGGCCGAGACTTGGCCACTGTGACATGACAAGAAGTGCGATGAGCGTCTGCCAGGCGCACCGCACATTATTACTAGAGGAAGTTTCATGATCCTGGTTACCGGCGGCGCGGGTTTTATCGGTGCCAATTTCGTACTCGACTGGATGGACGCTTCGGGCGAGGCGGTGCTCAACATCGACAAGCTGACCTATGCGGGCAACCTGCGTACGCTGGCACCGCTGGACGGGAATCCGGATCATGTGTTCGCCCGGGTCGACATCTGCGATCGCGCGGCCCTCGATGCGCTGTTCGCCGAGCACAAGCCGCGGGCCGTGATCCACTTTGCCGCCGAAAGCCACGTCGACCGCTCGATTCACGGGCCGGCCGATTTCGTGCAAACCAACGTCGTCGGCACGTTTACGCTGCTCGAAGCGGCACGTACGCACTGGAACGGCCTGAACAATGCCGACAAGGCAGCATTCCGCTTCCTGCACGTGTCGACCGACGAGGTATTCGGCTCGCTGTCCGCGACCGATCCGCAATTCTCGGAGACGACGCCGTACGCGCCGAACAGCCCCTATTCGGCGACGAAGGCCGGCTCCGATCATCTGGTGCGTGCGTATCACCATACGTACGGCCTGCCGACACTCACGACGAACTGCTCGAACAACTACGGACCGTACCAGTTCCCGGAGAAGCTGATTCCGCTGATGATCGCGAATGCGCTCGCGGGCAAGCCGCTGCCGGTCTACGGCGATGGCCAGAACGTGCGCGACTGGCTGTACGTCGGCGACCACTGCAGCGCGATCCGCGAAGTGCTCGCGCGCGGCGTGCCGGGTGAGACGTACAACATCGGCGGCTGGAACGAGAAGAAGAACCTCGACGTCGTACATACGCTGTGCGACCTGCTCGATGCGGAGCGGCCGAAGGCGACGGGCTCGTACCGCGATCTGATCACGTACGTGACGGATCGCCCGGGTCACGACCGCCGCTATGCGATCGATGCACGCAAGCTCGAGCGCGAGCTCGGGTGGAAGCCTGCCGAAACGTTCGAGACGGGGCTCGCGAAGACCGTGCGCTGGTATCTCGACAACCAGGCATGGGTGGACGAAGTCGCGTCGGGTGATTACCGCAAGTGGGTCGAAACCAATTACGCGCAACGCACGTGAGGGTCTGATCGATGGCACGTAAAGGCATTATTCTCGCCGGCGGCTCGGGCACGCGGCTGTATCCGATTACGCATGTCGTATCGAAACAGCTCCTTCCGGTGTACGACAAGCCGATGATCTACTACCCGCTGTCGACGCTGATGGTGGCGGGTATCCGCGATGTCCTGATCATCTCGACGCCGCACGATACGCCGCGCTTCGAAGCGATGCTGGGCGACGGCAGTCAATGGGGGATGAATATCCAGTTCGCGGTGCAGCCGTCGCCGGACGGGCTCGCGCAGGCGTTCATCATCGGCAAGTCGTTCATCGGCAACGATCCGTCGGCACTGATCCTTGGCGACAACATCTTCTACGGGCACGATCTCGCGAAGCAGCTCGAGCGGGCCGACGAAAACACGAACGGCGCAACGGTGTTCGCGTATCACGTCCAGGATCCCGAGCGTTACGGTGTCGTCGAATTCGACCGGGATTTCCGCGCGTTGTCGATCGAGGAAAAGCCGGCCAAGCCGCGCTCGAACTACGCGGTCACGGGCCTGTACTTCTACGACAATCGCGTGTGCGATATTGCGTCGGAGATCAAGCCGTCGCCGCGCGGCGAGCTCGAGATCACCGACGTGAACTCGCGCTATCTCGCCGACGGCGCACTCGACGTCGAGATCATGGGGCGCGGCTATGCGTGGCTCGACACCGGCACGCACGACTCACTGATCGATGCGGCGATGTTCATCGCGACGCTGCAGAAGCGCCAGGGCCTCGTCGTCGCCTGCCCGGAAGAGATCGCCTACCGCAAGAAGTGGATCGACGCCGAGCAACTGGGCAAGCTCGCCGCACCGCTGTCGAAAAACAGCTACGGGCGATATCTCCAACACATTCTTTCCGATCAAGTCGCATGGCCATCCAGGTAACAGCAACGGCACTGCCGGAAGTCAAGATCGTCGAGCCGAAGGTGTTCGGCGACGCACGCGGTTACTTCTACGAGAGCTTCAATGCCCAGGAGTTCGCCGAACAGGTCGGACCGGGCATCGAGTTCGTGCAGGACAATCACTCGCGTTCGGTGCGCGGGGTGCTGCGCGGGCTGCACTATCAGCTCCAGCATGCGCAGGGGAAGCTCGTGCGCGTGGTCGAAGGCGAGGTGTTCGACGTCGCGGTCGACGTGCGCCGCAGCTCGCCGAACTTCGGCAAGTGGGTCGGCGTGACGCTGTCCGCCGACAATCATCGGCAGCTCTGGGTGCCGCCGGGGTTCGCGCATGGCTTCCTTGTGGTGTCCGAGTCCGCGCAGTTCCTCTACAAGACGACCGATTATTGGTTTCCCGAGCACGAGCGCAGCATTGTCTGGAACGATCCGGACATCGGGATCGAATGGCCGTTCGACGGCGAGCCGGTTCTCGCCGCGAAAGACGCGGCGGGCCGGCGGCTCGCCGATGCGGAAGTCTACGCGTGAGCGTGCAGGGGCCGGTTGCCGCGGCGGCAGTCCGATTCGCCGGCCGGATCGGGCAACGTGCACCCGCCGGGGCGCCACTCAATTCTGAATGCCATGAATGATTCGTTTCGTGTAACGCAGCCGATTCTCGTGACCGGCGCCAATGGACAGGTCGGCTTCGAGTTGACGCGATCGCTGCAAGGGCTGGCGCCGGTTGTCGCGCTCGGCCGCAGCGGCCTCGATCTTGCCGATCCGGACCAGATTCGTCGCGTCGTGCGCGACATCGGCCCAGCCGTCATCGTCAACGCGGCGGCGTACACCGCAGTCGACCGCGCGGAAAGCGACGAAGCGGCGGCGCGGCAAATCAATGGCGACGCGCCTGGCATACTGGCCGAGGAGGCTGCGCGTGCCGGTGCGCTGCTGGTTCATTACTCGACGGATTACGTGTTCGACGGGCACGGCGATCAGCCGTTCCGCGAGGACGACCCGACCGGCCCGCTGAATGTCTATGGCCGCACCAAGCTTGCTGGCGAGCAGGCAATTGCGGCCGTCGGCGGCGATCACCTGGTATTCCGCACGAGCTGGGTGTACGGGGCAACGGGAAAGAATTTTCTCGGGACGATGCTCAGGCTAGGGCGCGAACGCGACGAACTGAACGTCGTCGCGGACCAGATCGGCGCGCCGACGTGGAGTGGCACGATTGCCGCACTGACCGGCCATGTCCTGGCCCGCTACTGCGCCGATCGTGGCGGCCAGCGCGACTGGTGGCACGAGCACGCCGGGATCTATCATTTGACGAATGGCGGCGAAACGTCGTGGCATGGCTTTGCCAAGGCCATTTTCGCCCGCGCGGGCCTGGACCGCGTCGCCGTGCATCCGATCACGAGCGATCAATATCCGACGCCTGCGGCGCGTCCCCGCAACTCGCGATTGTCGGGCGACAAGCTGTCCCGCGTGTTCGGATTGCGCGCGCCGTCGTGGGAGGATTCGCTGGCGCGCTGCTTGCAGGAACCCGGCTTCGCCTGACCGGCGCCCACCCGCTATTGTCCGAAACAGGGTGGCATCATACAGATGACACAATATGTTCCGCCGCAACAATCTGTAACAGGCCTGCTCATTTATAATGCTGCGCTGGCGAGTCGGCGCCCGGGCCTGATTGTCACGGCAAAGGCGGCATGGCCAAGGTTGCGCGCGGGTGTGCCGGTTTTCCTCCGGCGAGCGCGTCCGCAAGGGGCTGACCGTTGCGTTCATCCTGGTTGGCGGCGGCGCGGGCAATTTTTACAACTTGATAATATTTCCCTGCCCACCTTCAGTACCATCTCTCAGTTGCTGTGACCTGGCGAGGTCTTCCCGAGCGGATTCGCATGACAGGTGGTGGCAGTAAGGTGTAAACAGCGAAACCACAATCTGCTCAATGACTCGATCTTCGTCGCTCAGCTATCTGCTCTCGATTTCCGTTGTCGCGTATCGACCGGATCGGGTGCTGCTCGAGCGTACGCTGTCGACCCTGCTCGATTCGCTGCTGGCGTTGCGTGACACCCCGCAGGCGGCTGAGTGCGAGCGGCTGGCGAGGTTCTATCTCGTCGACAACGGTGACAGCGAGGTTTCGCAAGCATGGCGGGAGCGCCTCGAGCAGGCCGGCGTCGACTTCGAAGTGCTGCGCGGTCACGGAAACGTGGGTTACGGCCGGGGGCACAATCTCGCCATCGAGCGCAGCGACAGTGTTTTCCATCTCGTCCTGAACCCGGACGTGCTGTGCCAGCGCGATACGCTGACGGCTGCGATCGAATTGATGGCCGCGCATCCGGAAATCGGCCTGGTCGTTCCCGAGGTTCGCGGCGAGGACGGGTCGATCCAGTACCTGTGCCGCCGTTATCCGAAAGTCCTTGACCTGTTGTTGCGCGGCTTTGCGCCGCAATCGATCCGCCGCCTGTTCAAGGGGCGCCTGGAGCGCTATGAAATGCGCGAAGAGTGCGGCACGGCCGAAGATGTCTGGGGGCCCGCCATCGTGAGCGGCTGCTTCATGTTTTATCGAAGCAGCGTGTTGCGGAAGCTTGCCGGCTTCGACCCGCGCTATTTTCTCTACTTCGAGGACTACGACCTCAGCCTCCGGACGGCCGAGGTGGCGCGGATCGTCTATTCGCCGCGCGTCCGGATCGTTCATTTCGGAGGCGGGGCGGCCAGGAAGGGATGGTTGCATATCCGGCTGTTCGTCGCGTCGGCGATCCAGTTCTACAACCGTTTTGGCTGGCGGTGGATCTGATGCGCATTCTGGTTTCCGGTGCGAATGGATTTGTCGGGCGCGTGGTGTGCGCCGCGGCGGTGGCGCGCGGTCATGACGTGACGGCACTCGTCCGCCGTGCGGGCCTCGGCCTGCCCGGCGTGCGCGAATGGGTGTCGCCCGAGCCCGATTTCGTATCGGTCGGTGACGCATGGGCCGCCGGCGAGATCGATGCCGTCGTGCACACGGCGGCGCGCGTGCATCAGTTCGGGCGCCACGAGGCGCAACTGCTCGACGCGTATCGCCGCACCAACGTCGACGGCACGCTGCGGCTGGCCGAGGCGGCCTATCGGCACGGCTGCCGCCGGTTCGTGAGCATGAGCAGCGTGAAGGCGCTGGCCGAGCGCGATGCCGGCCGGCCCCTGTGCGAGAGCGACACGCCCCGGCCGCTCGATGCATACGGCGTGTCGAAGCGCGAGACCGAGGAGGCGCTGGCGGCGCTCGCCGCCTCTTATCAGCGGGAGGGCGTGTCCGTGCGCTGCCCGCTCGTCTACGGCCCCGGTGTCGCAGGCAACTTCGAACGCCTGATGTCGGCGGTCGCGCGTCGTACGCCGCTGCCGCTCGGACGGGCATCTGCGCCGCGCAGCCTGGTCTACGTCGGCAACCTCGCCGATGCGTTGCTGGCGCTGGCGGAACACACGGGCGCATGCCGGTCCGTCTATCACGTGGCGGATCGCGAAACCCTGACCGTGCGCGAGCTGATCGAGGCGCTGGGGCGTCATCTCGGGCAGCCGGCGCGCCTCATCGACGTTCCCGTCGGCCTGCTGCAACTGGCGGCGCGCGTGACCGGGCGGACCGAGACGGTGCGCCGGCTCGTCGATCCGCTGCGGCTCGATACCGCCGCAATCCGGCAGGATCTCGGCTGGCAGCCGCCCTTCAGCTGTGAAGAGGGCCTGGCGCAAACCGCCCGCGGGCGTCGTGAACTTCGCGGGGAGGCGCGCTGAACATGCAGGATCTTCCTTCAATCGCTGTGGCCGCGGCCTTTGCCGCGGTCCTGTGCGTGGCGGTGCTGGCCGGGCTGCTGAAGACGCGGCTTGCGTGGCGGCTCGCGATCGATACGCCCAACTGGCGGTCACTTCATACGATACCCGTGCCGCGCGTCGGCGGCTGGGGCGTCGTGCCCGCGGCCGCGGTGGTAGCGCTGTCGCTTGGTGCCGTGTCGCGGATCGGCTACGCGCTGGCAGGCATGGTGGCGTTGGCGGTACTCTCGTTCATTGACGACCGGCGCGGGCTGCCGGCCAGCATCCGGTTTGCCGTCCACTTCATCGTGGCCGGGCTGTTCGTCTGGTCGCTCGGGGGCGGCAACGGCCTGTGGGTGATGATCGGGCTGGGCGTGGCGATCGTCTGGATGACCAACCTGTACAACTTCATGGACGGCCTCGACGGGCTTGCCGGCGGCATGGCGCTGTTCGGGTTCGCGGCCTATGCGTGGGCGGCCGCCGGCCACGCACCGGAACTGGCCGTCATTGCCGCGGCGCTGGCCGGCGCCGCGCTGGGTTTTCTTGTATTCAATTTTCACCCGGCGAAGATCTTTCTCGGCGACGTCGGCTCGATTCCTCTGGGCTTCATGGCCGGTGCGCTCGGACTGTACGGCTGGCGGCACGAGGCCTGGCCGCTCTGGTATCCGGCGATTGTCTTTTCGCCGTTCATCGCGGATGCGTCGCTGACGCTCGCGAAGCGCATCATCCGGAAGGAGAAGATCTGGGAGGCGCACCGTGAGCATTACTATCAGCGTCTGGTCCGGATGGGCATGGGGCATCGGCCGATTGCCGCGGTCTGGTACGGCCTGATGGCGGCCGCGGCGCTGCTGGGCATCGGGATGCTGCAATTGTCAGCGTTCGCCCAGTACGCGATCGTGGTGTTGTGGTATCTAGGGTTGCTTGTCGCGTGCTACAGGCTGGATGCGGCCTGGAAGCGCTTCGAGCGCCAGGAATCCGCCTGACGCGGAAGCGGCTGGTCGTCTCGACGTCACCCTGCGTCGAGCGGCCGAGGGAAGCGTGCAGCCGCGTCGACGGATGGCGACGCGGGTGCGAAGGTAAATTGGAGCTGGACAACTGATACGTATGAGTCAAATCGATTACCGAAGGAACGAGCTGTTCGACACGGTCAAGGCGCCGCAACTGTGGGGCTTGCTCGCGTGGTACGACATCAAGCAGCGCTACCGTCGCTCGGTGCTGGGGCCGTTCTGGATGACGCTGAGCACCGGGATCATGATCGCGACGCTGGGTGTCGTCTGGTCGATGATCTTCAAGATGCAGATTCACGAGTACCTGCCGTTCTACGCGATCGGTCAGGTCGTCTGGTCGTTCTATTCAACGCAGGTCAACGAGTCGTGCACGGCGTTTTCCCAGTTCGAAGGGCTGATGAAGCAGACGCGTCTGCCGCTGCCGTCGTTCGTGCTCCGGCTGGTGGTCCGAAATCTGATCATCTTCGCGCACAACTTCGTGGTGGTCGCACTGGTCATCACGTTCATCGGTCCCGGCTGGTCGTGGTACGCGTTGCTGGCGGTGCCGGGGCTGATGCTCGCATCGGTCGCGATCTTCTTCATTTCGCTGTGCGTGGCCATTCCGTGCACCCGTTTCCGTGACCTGCTGCCCGTCGTGCAGAACCTGACGATGATCGGCTTCTACCTGACGCCGATCCTGTGGCAACCGAAGACGCTCGGCTCGAAGTTCGAGTGGATGGTCGCCCTCAACCCGGCCGCACATCTGCTCGACGTCGTGCGCAGCCCGCTGCTGGGGCAGATGCCGTCGCTCGCATCGTGGGCCTGGGTAATCGGCATTACTGTAGTAACTGGCGGGGTGGCATCGCTGATGTTGTCGCGGTATCGCCACCGTGTTGCGTATTGGCTTTGATCGAGAGTGGCTGTATGGAATCTGTGCATATTCGTGCTGAACGCATCACCGTCGAGTTTCCGATTTTCAACGCGTCGCACCGCTCGCTGAAGAAGGCGGTGTTGCGCGCCACGACCGGCGGGCGCGTCGCACACGATGCCGGCAAGCACGTCGTCGTGCGCGCTGTGAGCGAAGCGACGTTCGAGTTCAAGCCGGGCGATCGCGTTGCGCTGGTCGGCCACAACGGCGCCGGCAAGACCACGCTGCTGCGCGTGCTGTCGGGCGTGTATGCGCCGGTCTCGGGGCGGCTCGACGTGAAAGGGCGCATCGGCTCGCTGCTGGACATCTCGCTCGGGATGGATCCGGAAGCGACCGGCTACGAAAACATCTTTTTGCGCGGCGTCGTGATGGGGCTGCGGCCGAGCGAGATCGAAGCGAAGATCGACGAGATCGCCGAGTTCAGCGAACTGGGCGACTACCTGAACATGCCGACCCGCACCTATTCGAGCGGGATGGCGCTGCGGCTCGCGTTCGCGGTTTCGACGGCTGTCCACCCGGACATTCTGCTGATGGACGAGTGGCTGTCGGTCGGCGACGAGTCGTTCAACAAGAAAGCGTCGGACCGGTTGAATTCGCTGGTCGAGCGATCGTCGATCCTCGTGATGGCATCGCATTCGCCGCAACTCGTGGAGCGCGTGTGCAACCGGAAGATCGTCATCGACAAAGGGACGCTGACCGAGGTGCCGATGGACAAGCCGATGTCGGATCTCGTGGTTAGTGCGTAGTTCATAACATTCGTCAAGCGCACCCCTGGCCGAGGCCGGGGTGTGCAAAGACGGGTGGGATATAATCCGCTACGGATATACAAGGCATACCCTGAGCGGGCGAGCGAGTCTCAATACAAGTAATTCGCATCTGCTGCCGGGATCGTGACGTCCAACGAGAGCGTCATGTGCCTGCCGTGCAGTGGGTGGGTTGGCGTCCTAACGAGAGTGATCTCTGGGGCGGTATGGTCCAAGTTCTTGAAAGGCTTGGGTTCGAGAATGTTAGCCAGGCCCGGTCACGACGACAGCCGTTTGTCGCCACGATCTGGCGGGCAGACGGGTATCTTCTCGATGAAGCCGGATAGAAGGTAACTTTATGCGCATATTGGTCCTCGGCGTTTCCGGCATGCTGGGAAACGCAGTCTTTCGAGTATTTGCGGGCGATTCGGCCTTCGAAGTTTTCGGCGCAGCACGTAGCGCCTCAGCGTTGCGGCATTTCGACGAGAGTCTCGCGAAGCGCATTCTGGTCGGCTTCGACGTGGAAAGCCCCGATGCGTTGATGCGGTTGTTCGCCGCGACCAAGCCGGACGTGGTCGTCAACTGTATTGGCCTGGTCAAGCAATTGTCCGCGGCCAACCAGATCCTCGATGCCGTCCCGCTCAATACGATTCTTCCGCACCGTCTCGCCGTGCTCTGCGAAGCGGCGGGTGCGCGTCTGATCCAGGTCAGTACCGATTGCGTTTTCTCCGGCGCGAAGGGCGGGTACCTGGAAAGCGATTTTCCCGATGCCTACGACATTTACGGCCGCTCGAAGCTGCTCGGCGAAGTCGACTACCCGAACGCGATCACGCTTCGCACGTCGATCATCGGCCACGAGCTCGAAGGCAGCCGCAGCCTGGTCGGCTGGTTCCTGGCGCAGCAAGGGTCGGTGAAGGGTTTCACCAAGGCTGTTTTCTCGGGCCTTCCGACCGTCGAGCTCGCGACGGTCATGAAAGACTACGTGGTTCCGCGTCCGCAGATGCGCGGCCTTTACCACGTATCTGCCGCCCCGATCGACAAGTACGAATTGTTGCGGCTCGTGGCCGATGCCTATGGCAAGGATATCCGCATTGATCCGTCGGACGAACTTGTCATCGATCGCTCCCTCGATTCGACGCGCTTCCGGGCCGAGACGGGTTACCAGCCACCTGCGTGGCCGGAACTCGTCCGCCGCATGCGCGATTTCAAATGACTGAACGATAAAGGTTAGACGTACGGCAATGTTTGCAAACAAAACCCTGATGATTACGGGCGGCACCGGCTCCTTCGGCAACGCCGTTCTCAAGCGCTTCCTCGACACCGACATCTCCGAGATCCGGATTTTCAGCCGCGACGAGAAGAAACAGGAAGACATGCGGATTGCGTTCAACAATCCGAAGCTGCGTTTCTATATCGGTGACGTTCGCGATTACGACAGCGTGCGGCAGGCGATGCACGGTGTGGACTACGTGTTCCATGCGGCGGCGCTCAAGCAGGTGCCGTCGTGCGAGTTCTACCCGATGGAGGCTGTCCAGACCAACATCATCGGCGCGGAAAACGTGATGGCGGCAGCGATTCACGAAGGTGTCGAGCGTGTCATCGTGCTGAGCACCGACAAGGCCGTCTACCCGATCAACGCGATGGGGTTGTCGAAGGCGATGATGGAAAAGCTGATGGTGGCCAAGTCGCGGATGCGGCGCGAAGGCGAGACGATTCTCTGCGCGACGCGTTACGGTAACGTGATGGCGAGCCGTGGGTCGGTCATTCCGCTGTTCGTATCGCAGATCCAGGAAGGCAAGCCGCTGACCATCACCGATCCGGAGATGACACGTTTCCTGATGTCGCTCGACGATTCGGTCGATCTGGTGCTGTACGCGTTCGAGCACGGCAACCAGGGTGACATCTTCGTGCAGAAGGCGCCCGCGTCGACGATCCAGGATCTTGCCGAAGCCCTGAGGGACCTGTTCAAGGCAGGCAACGAGATCAAGGCGATCGGCACGCGGCACGGCGAGAAGCTGTACGAGTCGCTCGTGAGCCGCGAAGAACTCGCGCGAGCCGACGATCTCGGCGGCTACTACCGGATCCCGGCGGATGCGCGCGACCTGAACTACGCGAAGTTCTTCGTCGAAGGCGAAGCGAAGATTTCGACCTTCGAGGACTACACGTCCCACAACACCGAGCGGCTCGACCGCGAAGGCGTCAAGTCGCTGCTGATGAAGCTCGATTTCATCCGGGAGCAACTCGATGCTTAAGGTCATGACGATCGTCGGCACGCGTCCCGAGCTGATCAAGATGGCCCGGGTGATTGCCGAGTTCGACAAGCATACCAATCACGTGCTGGTGCATACCGGCCAGAACTTCGACTTCGAGCTGAACCAGATCTTCTTCGACGAGCTCGGCATTCGCAAGCCCGACTACTTCCTCGAGGCAGTCGGCGAAAACGCGGCGCAGACGATTGCGCGCGTGATCGAGAAGTCGGACAAGGTGATGGAGCAGGAGAAGCCCGATGCGGTGCTGCTCTACGGCGACACGAATTCGTGCCTCGCGGTCATCTCGGCGAAGCGCCGCAAGATCCCGGTGTTCCACATGGAAGCCGGGAATCGCTGTTTTGACCAGCGTGTGCCCGAGGAACTGAACCGGAAGGTGCTCGACCACCTCAGCGACATCAACCTGGTGCTGACCGAACATGCGCGACGCTACCTGATCGCGGAGGGCATTCCGCAGGACCGGATCATCAAGTCCGGGTCGCACATGGCCGAGGTGCTCGAGCACTTCAAGCACGAAATCGAAGCGGCGACCGCGCTGGAAAAGCTGGGGCTCGAGGAGCGCAAATACTTCGTGGTCAGCGCGCACCGCGAGGAGAACGTCGATTCCGAGGAGAACCTGCGCAGCCTCGTCGCGACGCTTGATGCGCTGGCCGCCAAGTACGGCTTCCCGGTCATCGTGTCGACGCATCCGCGCACGCAGAAGCGGATGGCGGCGCTCGACCTGAAGCCGGCGTCGCCGCTGGTCCGGTATCTGAAGCCGTTCGGATTCTTCGATTACGTCAAGCTCCAGCAGAAGGCAACCTGCGTGCTGTCGGACAGCGGAACGATCACCGAGGAGTCGGCGCTGCTGAACTTCCCGGCGGTCACGATCCGGAATTCGCACGAGCGGCCCGAAGGCATGGATCAGGGCACGCTCGTGATGTGCGGGCTGCAGGCGGACTACGTGCTCGATGCAGTCGGTATCGTGACGGCGCAGTGGGCAGAAGCGGGCGATACGTACCGGCCGCCCGCTGACTACGTCGCCGAGAACGTCTCGCAAAAGATTCTTCGCATCGTTCTGAGCTACACGCGATTCGTCAATCAGCGCGTGTGGTTCCAATTCTAGACACATGGGTCGAGAAATGACGCAATTTACTCAAGCGCAACTCAAGTCGGTTGCCGAATATTCCTGCGCTCGCCTGCTTGCTGCCCGGGAAGGTGTCGAGCTTTTCAACGAGCCCTTCAAGCACGTCGTCATCGACAACTTTTTCCCTGACGACTTCGCGAAAGCGTGCCTCGACGCGTTTCCGGCCATCACCGATCCGATCTGGGAGCACTCGAACGATCCGGATATCGAAGTGAAATACCGGACTGACTGGAAATCGGAATTCGAC
The DNA here is from genome assembly GCF_964265005.1 of Burkholderia crassaminum. Classification (NCBI taxonomy): domain Bacteria; kingdom Pseudomonadati; phylum Pseudomonadota; class Betaproteobacteria; order Burkholderiales; family Burkholderiaceae; genus Burkholderia; species Burkholderia crassaminum. The sequence continues at coordinate 976,577 of NZ_OZ183799.1, forward strand.
ATTCCGGACGGCATGCTGCCGTCCGTGCGCGTGCTGAACAGCGCGCCGTTCCTGCAGGCGATGTCGAAGGTGATGGGCATCCAGAAGATCATTCCGGATCCGTACTTCACGGGCGGCGGCCTCAACGTCACGCTGCGCGGCGGCCTGCTCGACGTGCACGTCGACGGCAACTACCACGACGCAACCGGGTTGAACCGGCGCCTGAATGCGCTCGTCTATCTGAATCCGACGTGGCAGGAAGAGTGGGGCGGCGAGTTCGGCGTGTACGACGCCGAAGGCGAGGTATGCGTGAAGAAGGTCGCGCCGCTGTACAACCGCCTGGTGATTTTCGACTCGCACGACAAGAGCTTCCACGGGCTGCCCGATCCGGTCAACTTCCCGGAGCACGAGCCGCGCCGGTCGATCATTCTCTATTACTACACGATGGAACCGCGCCCTGACGGCCAGGTCGTCGTGGACGAGCCGCACAGCGCGCTGTGGAAGAAGCGGAACCTCCTGGACAAGCGCGGTAACAAGACGCGCAACTTCACCTGATCCATGCGCACTGTTCTGAACATTTCCAAACATGACGCAACCGGACGGAGATTCAACAATCTGGATGCCCGTCCGGGCTTTCTTGCGCATGATTGGGACGCGAAGTTTGCCTGCTGGACCCCTCGCACGGAGTCAGAGGAATATGTTCAGCAGGCAGGTTCGAGCTTGACCCGCAACATGACGCCGCTGCTGTCGAAGCTGGGGCGTCGAACCGGTAACCTGAACGGCTATTACCGCAACGCATCGTCGATCACGAATCTCGATTTCTATCGAGAGGCCGATCTGCTGCACTTTCATATCGTCCACGAGGAATTCCTGTCGGTGCGCGACTGGGTCGAGATCGCTGCCGACAAGCCGCTGGTCTGGACGTGGCATGACCCGTATATGTTAAGCGGTCACTGCATTTATTCACTGGATTGCAACGGCTTCGAATCCGGCTGTATCCGCTGCCCGAATCTCAATTATCATTTCCCGATCAAGCGGGACCGCAGCGCGCGCAATCTCGAGGAAAAGCTCGCGGCAGTGAAGAAGCTCGATCCGATGGTGATCCTGGCTTCGGAATACATGCGCGAACTGGTAGCACGCTCGGTATACGAAAACCAGATCCGCGTTCGCGTGGTGCCGTTCGGTGTCGAAATGGGCTCGGGGCTCAGCCAGGCCGACGCCAAGCGGGCGTTGGGCATTCCGGAAGGCAATATCGTGGTCGGGTTCCGGGCGGTGTATTCGGAATACAAGGGGATGACGCTGATCCTTGCCGCGCTGCGCCGGTTGTCGGCGCGTTATCCGGGCTTGCCGATCACAATCATTGCTTTCCAGGAGACGGGCTGTTGTCGCGGCCTGTCCAGCCGTTATCAGATCATCGACACGGGCTGGATCAAGGACGCGGAAATCGCCACGTATTACAGCGCGATGGACTACTTCTTCATGCCGTCGAAGGCGGAAGCGTTCGGCCTGATGGCCATCGAGGCGATGGCTGCCGGTGCGACGCCGATCGTGACGGTCGGCACCGCGCTGCCTGCGCTGGTTGGTGCGCCGATCTACGGCCTGTGCAGCGAGCATTCGGACGATGCGTATGCGGATGTCGTCGAGACAGCCGTTCTTCGCGCGGATCGCAATGCCGAAGGACGTGCGGCCCGCCAGCAGTTTGCGCGGGACCATTACAGCATGGATGTTTTCTGCAAAGAACTCTCCGGAATTTACGATGAAGAAGTTGAGTATTCCCATAGTGTCCGACGTACCTCCTGATTCCAGCTATACGGCTGGGCAGGTGCTGCACCGGATCATGTCGTCGATACCCGACGCCCGATTCGAATTCTTCTGGGTCAATCACTCTGGTCTTCCGGGGCACATGGCGCTTCCGGAGAATTGCATGATCGCCCGCGTGTTCGGCTTTCAGCTGGGCGGCATCTGGCTGCGGATCGCCCGCCTGACGAAGCGGATCGGCGAGCGTTCGGCGTTGCTGCACCGTCTCGGGCTCGTCGTGCGCATGATGATGTGGATGACCAAGACGGCGCTGATCGGCGTGCGGCTCGGCCTCAATCTCCGCAATTCGCCGTCGCGCGTGGTGTGGTTCGTCGTGCAGGGCGAAAAGACCGTGCTGTGCTACACGGTCGCCGCGTGGGTGTCCGGCAAGCAATTCATCGTTCACCAGTGGGATCCGCTCGCGTGGTGGATGACGCACCGCGGCCATCCACGGCAGCTTCACGGCCTGATGCGCCGGTTGCTGGATCGGCTCGAGCGGCGCGCAATCCTGAACCTGGTGCCGAGCGACGCGTGGAAAGCGCGGCTCACTAGCGAAGGCAAGCACAGCATCCGTATCGACAACTTCTTCGACGATCCCGTCGACGACACGCAGGATCTCGTCCTGCTGTCCGATCCGAAGGCGGTCCACGCGGTATTCGTCGGCCAGTTCTATTCGAACGCGGAACTGGATGCGTTGCTGAACGTGCTGTCGCGCACGTTGCTCGCGATGGGCAAGTCGCTGGTGCTGCATTATTTCGGCTACGGCAATCCGTCCGCGACGAATCCGGGCTATCAGCTGATCGCGCATGGCGCGTTGCCGCGCGACGAACTCGTCACGCGAATCGCGAAATGGGATCTCGCGTTGCTGCCGTATCCGACGGAAGAGCGCTTCATCGAGACGTCCACGCTGTCGTTTCCGTCGAAGTCGCGCGTCTACCTCGCGGCCGGCCTGCCGATGATGTCGTGGGCCCGGGAAGGCGCTTCGCCGGACGTGTTCTATCGTGAGCATTACGGCGCGCATTATCACAACGGCTCGGTCGCGGAAGGGACCGACGCCTTCATCCGGTCGATCATGGAGGCCACGCCCGCGCACCGGCGGCAGCGCCATGAAGCGGCGCGGAAGATCCTCGGCGAGCAGTTCTCGTATTCATCCGAACTCGTTCCATTTCGTGACTTTCTGGTGCAACACGTATGAGCAACATGACCCTGGAATCCCTGGTTGTAGAAAACAAGATCCTGAAGAATCAGGCCAACCAGCTTCGATACTTCCTCGGTGGCTCGCGGATCGACGTCCGGACGGTGAACGATGTCGAATACGGGCAGACGCTCCATTGCAGTCATGACGCGCTGCATCGCGTGGCGACCAGCCTGCTGAAGCCGGCGGACGTCTGCCTCGACATCGGGCCGGGCGTGCGCCCGCAACGGATGCTCGACTGCGCGGTCCACGTGCTCGTCGAACCGCATCGCCCGTATGCCGAGAAGCTCGTTGCCAGCTACCCCGACAAGGTCGTGTATTGCGTCGACGGTCTCGAATACTTCAAGGGCGTGCTCGACAACAGCACTGACACGGTCTTCATGCTCGACGTGATCGAGCACCTGGAAAAGGAAGACGGCCAGAAACTGCTGGACCAGGCGCTGCGGGTGGCGCGCAAGCAGGTCGTGATATTCACGCCGCTGGGCTTCATGCCGCAGCACTACACGGAATCCGTGTCGTGGGAGGGCGTTCCGCATTCGGAGCTGCAGAATCACCGGTCGGGCTGGGAGCCGCACGAGTTCGACAACGCGATGCATGTGGTGTGCGAGAACTATCACTCGTCGGGTTCGAAGGTGTACGGCGCGTTCTACTCGATCATCGATGCGTCGGTGGAGCGGCAACCCCGGCTCGTGCTGATTTCCGACGGCGCGCCGAACGACTTCGAGTTTCAGGATGGTGACGTCATCATCGCGGACGTGATGTTCTCGGAGCTGAGCTGGAAGATCAATTACGTGCCCAAGCGCAACATGATCGTCGTGCCGCTTCAACTGATCGCCGAAGAAAGCCTGACGCCGCCCGAGATCCTGCGCAACTCGATCATCAACTTCGGTGCGCTCGAAAACTACCTGCGCCGTTTCGACAATGTCGTCGCGGTCGGCGCGTCGGCAGAGGTCGTGCTGCAGCGCCACCGCAACGGCTGGTCCTGATCCTGATCAACGATCCGCGCCGCACACCGGATATCGTTTGACGAAGCGGTGTGCCGCGCGCGGCAGCGGGACCTGAATCGGGGGGCGAACACCGTTCTTCAACGTGTTGGCCCGCTGCGACACCGTGCGTGATGACGCGCCGGCCGGCGTTTTAAATTGGGGTGCTATCCCCTATACTGCGGTGCCCACGCGGTGTTGCATTTTGTAGCATCCGGGGGGCGCCAATGATGAGAGACTTCCGTTTTGCGATACGTGTCGCAATACGCGGTCGCGCACCAACTTGCCGGCGGCCGTACCGCCCAGCGCAATCGGGGCGGGTCGAGGCCCGACAGGCCAACCATTGCGTTCCCGAGCCGTCGTCGCGGCACCCATGACGGGGCCGCTGGCCGACGACACATGCGCCCGATCGAGCATCGGCCCGGGATGCGCCTGAACTACAAGCTTGGAACGCCTTACCAATCGTGACTGACACGCTTTCTACCTCGCCTGTGGCCCGAAATGCCGCACCCCAGTCGGCCGCGGTCGTGGTCGTCGTGCCCGTGTACCGGGATTGTGAATTGACGCGAGCGTGTCTGGCCTCCGCGATGCCGGCCGTGATGCGCCATCCCGATGCCCGGCTTGTCGCCATCAACGACGCATCGCCGGACGTCGACATGGACGACACGCTGGCGAGCGAGGCGCGGCGGTGGGGCGAGAAACTCGTGGTGCTGCGTAACGAAGTCAACCTGGGTTTCGTGAAGACGGCCAATCGCGGCATTCGTCACGATGACCGGGCAGACGTCATCCTGCTGAACAACGATGTGATTCTGCCGGATCAGTGGCTCGAGCGGATTGTCGAGGACGCGCAGGCGCTCACCGACGCGGGCACCGTGACGCCGCTGTCGAACAACACGACGATCTCGTCGTTCCCCAATTTTGTCTCCGACAATACGAGCCCGTTGCAGCTCGATCTCGAAGGCATCGACGAAGCCTTCCGGACCAAACGCCTGACCCCTGTCGACGCACCGACCGGCGTCGGATTCTGCATGTACATCAAACGCCGGTGCCTGGATGAGGTCGGCGAGCTGGACGAGCAGTCATTCGGCACCGGCTACGGCGAAGAGAACGACTTTTGCCAGCGCGCGCTGCGCAAGGGCTGGAAAAGCTATATCTCGCCGAATCTCTACGTTCACCATCGCGGCGGCGTCAGTTTCGGCGATCAGCGCACGGAGCGCATCCGCCATGCGGATCAGACGCTCGATCGCCGTTATCCGAACTACCACGCCGACGTTCAGACCTTCGTGGCGAAGGACGAACTGCGTGGCGCACGGCTGCAACGCTACGTCGACCTGATGCGCGTCCGGGGGCTCCCGGTCGTGCTGCACGTGTCGCATGGTCTGGGCGGCGGCGTCGAGCAGCATATCAAGGACCTGGCGCAGCGCAGCGAAGGGCGCCTCGTGTCGCTCGTGCTCCGGCCGGAAGATGGCGGGCGGCTCGTTTCGATTGGCGCGTGGGATGCCGATTCGTCGATGCGCATCTCCGTCGACGCGCAGCAGGGTTTCGCCTTGCTGGTGCCGTTCCTGAAGGCGGTCGGGGTTGATCTGGTTCATTACCACCATGTACTCGGCTTGTCCGGCGACTACCTGTCGCTCGGCGCGTCGCTGGGTGCCCGCCAGATTTTCACGGTGCACGACTTCTATCTGGTCAACGGCAATCCGACGCTGACGGACGAGCGTGGCATGTTCGATCCCGCCGAACTGGACAAGGCGCACAACCCGCTGTATCCGCTACCGAAGGGCATCACCCACGACGCGTGGCGCGACCGGTATCGCGGCTTCCTGGCCGCGTGCGAACGGGTGATCTTTCCGTCGCATTCGACGTTCGCGCTGTTCGGGCGCTTCTTCGAGGTCCGCCAGCCGCTGCTGGCCTACCATCCCGAGGACCTGGCGCCGCAAGACCGGCCGCAGCGGCCCTTCGTCCGCAAGGAAAAGTACACGATCGGGGTGCTGGGCGCGCTGAGCCGCGAGAAGGGGGCCGATCTGCTCGAAGCCGCAGCCGCGCTGGCGGCGTCCCGACGGTCGAAGGCCGCGTTCACGTTGATCGGCTATGCGTATCGTCCGCTCCAGGGCGTCAAGACCACCGGGCCCTACGACAGCGCGCGCATCGGCGAGTTGATCGACGGCGAGTCGTGCGACCTGATCGCGTTCCCGGCACAGTGGCCCGAGACTTACAGCTATACGCTCAGCTCCGCGCTGGCCAGCGGGCTGCCGATCGTCGCACCCTGCATCGGCGCGTTTCCCGAGCGCGTGGCCGGGCGCGAGCAGACGGCGCTGTTTCCGCATCCGCCGACGGCCGACGCATTCTTGGCGGCCGTCGAGTCGCTGCTGACCACGCTCGAGCAAGGCGGGCCGTCGCGCGCGCCGGGGTTTGACGGTGAGCTGCCGTCTGCGGACCACTACGAGCAGCGGTACGTGCACGACGCGGGACCGGCCAGAGGGCAGGCGGATCGCACGGAGCTGGTCGCGGCACTCGATGCGCTGCTGGCCGCGCAGGAAATTGTCGTCCAGGGCGTGCGCGAGCGTGTCCTGCGGGTACTGTGGGGCATTTATACGGATCCGCGCACGCAAGCGGTCTCCCGGTTGGTCCCGCACCGGATGAAACGTGCGGTCAAGCGTTTGCTGTCGAAGCGACCGTTGCATGAAGTGATTCGAAGCTGATGATCGTTTGAGTTTGCGTTCCGGGCGTCGCCTGCGTGTGCTTCCCGCGGGCCGGTGTCCATGCCGGGCAACGTGTATGACGGCGCAATATTGCGCCGCGACATGCTGCCCCGTATTGCGTTTCAAGCGTCTCGTCGCGTTTTGCGCCGAGGCGCGGTTCGGTCGGTACCGTGGTATGGGGCGGTGTCTTGGAGTGCCGGGTCGTTGACGGCATAATGGTCGCCGTGTGACCACCTCGGCGTGCCCGCCATGCTGGCGTAGCGCGCGGTTTTTCGATCGACCGGTATTTGTTCGGCACTGTTCGACCTCGTGGGCCCGAGCGGCCCGTGCGTCGGCGAGGCAGTGCCGCAAAATTTCTTCGAGGTCTCGTCGATGTTTCGTTTCAAGGCGTCGTGGCAGTCGTTGAGCGCTTTTCTGTTCGACCTGATTGCGGTTGCAGGCGCTTGGCTGACTGCTTACGTAGTTCGATTCAACGGAATCGTCCCCACCGACTTTCTCACGGGTGCGTTCGACGCACTCGCGTGGGTGCTGCCGATCTATGGGCTGATGTTCCATTGTTTCGGCCTGTATCGCGGGCTGTGGGTATTCGCGAGCCTGCCGGACCTCCTGCGCATTTCGAAAGCCGTGATCGGCGGCGGCCTGATCGTCATGATCGGCGCCGTGATGCTGCAGCCGACGCCCATCATTCCGCGTTCCGCGCTCGTGCTGTCGCCTGTGCTGCTGTTCCTGGCCATGGGCGGCGCGCGTGCACTGTATCGCGCGAGCAAGGAGTTCTACCTGTACGGCGGGCTCGTCGGCAAAGGCAAGCCGGTGCTCGTGCTGGGCGCCGGGACGGCCGGTGCCAGCCTCGCGCGCGAACTGTCGCGCTCTGGCGAGTGGCGGCTGGTCGGTCTGCTCGATGACGACCCGGCCAAGCGCGGCCGCGAAATCTACGGCTACAAGGTGCTTGGCGCGATCGATGAATTGAATCACTGGGCGCAGTTCACCAAGGCGGAGCACGCGATCATCGCGCTGCCTTCCACACCGGTCGAGGTGCAGCGCCGGGTTGCGACGCAGTGCGTGCGCGCCGGCGTGAAGGCGATGGTGCTTCCGGCGCTGACCGCACTGATGCCGGGGCAAGGCTTTCTGTCGCAGGTCCGGAACATCGATCTCGAAGACTTGCTCGGCCGCGATGCGGTGACGATCGATACGCCGCACGTCGAGGCGCTGCTGCACGGCAGGGTCGTGATGGTGACGGGGGCCGGTGGCTCGATCGGCTCGGAACTGTGCAGGCAGATCCTGCGTTTCTCGCCCGCGCAACTGATTGCATTCGACCTGTCCGAGTACGCGATGTACCGGCTGACGGAGGAGTTGCGCGAGCGCTTCCCCGATCAGCAGGTCGTGCCGATCATCGGCGATGCGAAGGATTCGCTGCTCCTTGACCAGTTGATGTCGCGCCATGCGCCGCATATTGTGTTCCATGCGGCCGCGTACAAGCACGTGCCGCTGATGGAGGAGTACAACGCGTGGCAGGCGCTGCGCAACAACGTGCTCGGCACGTATCGCGTCGCGCGCGCGGCGATTCGCCACGACGTGCGCCACTTCGTGCTGATCTCGACGGACAAGGCCGTCAATCCGACCAACGTGATGGGCGCAAGCAAGCGTCTGGCCGAGATGGCCTGCCAGGCCCTTCAGCAGACGAGCCAGCGCACGCAGTTCGAAACCGTGCGGTTCGGCAACGTGCTCGGCAGCGCGGGCAGCGTGATTCCGAAGTTCCAGCAGCAGATCTCGAAGGGCGGCCCGGTGACGGTCACGCACCCGGAGATCACGCGATTCTTCATGACGATCCCGGAGGCGTCGCAACTCGTGCTGCAGGCATCGAGCATGGGGCGCGGTGGCGAGATCTTCATCCTCGACATGGGGCAGCCGGTGAAGATCGTGGATCTCGCCCGCGACCTGATTCGCCTGTACGGTTTCTCTGAAGAGCAGATCCGCATCGAGTTTACCGGACTGCGCCCCGGCGAAAAGCTCTACGAGGAACTGCTCGCGGACGACGAGACGACCACCCGCACGCCGCATCCGAAGCTGCGGATCGCGCGTGCGCGCGAGGTGCCGGACAACCTGCTCGACGAACTGCTGCCATGGCTGATGCAGCATCGTGTGCTGAGCGACGACGAAGTGCGGCGCGATTTGCGGCGATGGGTGGCCGAATACCAGTCGTCCAGCGCGCCGCTCCTGCACAGCGTACCCACGCGTGCCATGTCGCGTGGTTGATGGGCGAGCGACCGGATAAGTCGTGTCGCGCCGACAGCGGCGCATTGTCGAACACGTATCGCACATGACGACGCGACCTGCACGCAACGCGGTGCAGGTCGCGTTTTTCTTTTGCGGGTGCCCGCGGCGGCGCGCGCTCAGATCACGGCGCGAAGCGGCCGGCGGAGCGGCGGAATCCAGCGCAGGAGCGCAATGATCGCGAGCGCCGCGCCGAAGATCAGCAGCGTGGCCAGCATCGGATCGATCAACGGCCATCCGGTCAACTGGAGCAGTCCGAAGCGTTTTGCGATCGGATCGATCAGGAACGGATGCAGACCGTAGATGCCGAGCGTGCATCCGGAGACGGTATTCAGCAGTGGCGACGACTGGCCCGCTGGCATGCCCATGAACGCATGGAACAGGCCGCATGCGGCGGCGACGACGAGCGGCGACAGATAAAGCTGGAAGAAGGGGTTGGGTACCCCGTGGATGCGTGATTCCCAGATAGTGGCAAATACGGTGGCCACCACGGCGGCGGCGAAGACCGACAGGCCCACGACAACATTCCCCTTCAGGTCCGCAAGATACGCACCGAGAACCAGGAAGCCTGCATACATCCCGTAGCGCGACGCATCGTATACGCTCGCGCTCCCCCACCTGGCGATCAGGTCGTTCTCACGCCCGGCGAACAGCGCCTGCAGGGTCGGGTAGAGCGATGCGGTCAGGAACCATACGGCCAGCAGCCACAGTCGCTCGGATGGCGATGCGTTCTGATAGAAGCGGCGCACGGCCGGCACGACCAGGTAGATGCCGAGGATCACGTAGAAGAACCACAGGTGAAACATCGTCGGGCCGGTGACGATCGCGCGAATCCAGTTCCCGGTGTGCACGTTGTTGAAGCTGAGCCACCATAGATAGAACGTGGACCAGAACACGAGCGGGGGAATCACGCGCAGTAACCGCTTCGACAGGAACATGCCGAGCGGTTCGGATTTCCGCAACAAGTTGGCGCCGGAAATCATGAAGAAAATCGGCACGCACGCGCGTGACAGCGATTCGTAGCAGTTCGATGCACTCCACGCGGCGCTGTATTTCACGAAGCTTTCGCTGGACACGTGCAACAGCACGACCAGAAAGCAGGCAGCCACGCGCAATGCGTCTACTCGTCTATCCATCCCGATAGTGTCTCCGCGCCCTCGGGCGTCGTGTCAGTGGGACTGCATGTTAGACGATGTCAGGGATTTGTGGGATTGTGGAAATCCACCATTCGCAGATGCGTCGCAGTACGGATGATCAGCGATGCCGCGTCTTCCTCACCACCATCCACCGCGGCACGCGGAACCGCACGATGCTGAGATACAGCCACACATAAGTTAGCGCGAACAGCACGACGAACACGAACAGGTGCACCGTGTGCCGCCAGAACAGCGTCGCCGGTATCACCGCGACGAGGCACAGCAGCCACAGGTACGGTGACGTCAGCGAATTGCGGCGCGTGAGGTCGTGCGCGTGCTTCGTGCCGACGGCCCAGCGCATCAGCCGCTTGTACACGAGCATGTGCAGGTGCACGCCGTCCGGGATGCCGGGCGACATGCCGCGGATGAATTTCTTCCGGTAGATCGAGAAGCAGGTTTCGAAGATCGGGTACATGAACAGCAGCACCGGGTACCACGCGGATACCTCGCGGTTGCGCATCACGAGCATGATCGCGAGCTCTGCGAGCATGAAGCCGATGAAATACGCGCCGCCGTCGCCGAGAAAGATCAGCCCGGCGGGGAAATTCCACAGGAAGAAGCCGAGCACGGCGCCCATCATGATGATCGACGCGGACATGACGACCGGGTCGCCGACCTGGAATGCCACGTATGCGAGAGACGCGAACATCATGAAACTGACCATCGACGCGAGCCCGTTGAAGCCGTCGATGATGTTGACCGCGTTCGCGAGCGCCGCGACCGCGAGCACCGTGACGAATGCCGAAATGGCAACGTAGCCGAGCAGGAAGTCGAGCGGCGGCACGCTGATGCGCGTGACCGCGATGTTCATCAGCCAGAATGCGAGCGCGGCCGCGCCCATCGTGCACAGCAGCCGCGCGCGCGGCGACACGCGCTTGGTCAGGTCCTCGACGAGGCCGGACAGGAAGGCCGGCAGCCCGCAGGCGACGATGCCGAGAATGCTGCCGGCGATCGTCGGGTAGCGCCCGAGCAGGATCAGCGCCGACGCGACGACGCCCGCGAGGATCCCGATGCCCCCGACCCGCGGCACGGGCCGCACGTGGAATTTCTGCACGCCGGCCAGGTCGCTGTCGACCGAGAATCTCTCGTGAAGGTGCGCGTAACGCACGATGAACAGCGTGACGAGCAGGGAGACGATGAAGCCGGACGCGAAGCTGAGCATGGGATCGCTCGAAAAATAGACAGCGGATTATACAAAACCGCGCGGGTTCCCCTCCTGCCATCGCCAGTGATCGGCACACATTTCTTCGATACCGAGCGTCGCGCGCCAGCCGATGATGTCGGCCGCGGCCTGCGGGTTCGCGTAGCACTCGGCGATGTCGCCCGGGCGGCGTGCGACGAGTTCGTACGGCACCGGGCGGCCCGACGCCTTTTCAAACGCGCGCACGACTTCCAGCACGCTGTAGCCCTGGCCCGTGCCGAGGTTCACGACGAAGCTCGCGTCGCGCTTCGCCAGCGCGTCGAGCGCGGCGATGTGCCCCTTCGCGAGATCGACGACGTGGATGTAGTCGCGCACGCCCGTGCCGTCCGGCGTCGGGTAGTCGGAGCCGAACACGCGCAGCTTTTCCAGCTTGCCGACCGCGACCTGCGCGACATACGGCATCAGGTTGTTCGGGATGCCGGCCGGATCCTCGCCGATCAGCCCGCTCGCATGCGCGCCGACCGGGTTGAAGTAGCGCAGCGTCGCGATGCGCCACGCCGGGTCCGACACCTCGAGATCGCGCAGGATCTGCTCGGCGATCAGCTTCGACTGGCCGTACGGGTTCGTCGCGGACAGCGGGAACGATTCGTCGATCGGCGAGCGCTCGGGCACGCCGTACACGGTCGCGGACGAGCTGAACACGAACTGCTTGACGTTGCGCTCGCGCATGACCTTGAGCACGGCGAGCAGGCCGCCGATGTTGTTCTGGTAGTACTCGAGCGGCTTCTCGACCGATTCGCCGACGGCCTTGAGCGCCGCGAAATGGATCGTGCCGGTGATCGGATGCGCGTCGAACACCTTGGCGAGTGCGGCTTCGTCGCACACGTCGACCTGATGAAACGCGGGCGTCTTGCCCGTGATCCGCTCGATGCGGCGCACAGACTCGGACTTGCTGTTGACGAGGTTGTCGACGATCACGACGTCGTAGCCGTTGCCGAGCAGCTCGACGGCGGTATGCGAGCCGATATAGCCCGCTCCGCCGGTGACGAGGATGGTGCCTTTAGCGGTCATTGCTGATGCGCTCCTTTAGAGGGTGATACCGGTTAACGAATGGATGGTACGCCGGTAGCGTTCGACGACCTGCTGCTCGTCGAACTCCGCCGCGACCTTGTGCCGGCCGCGGGCGCCCATCGCCGACCGGCCTTCCGGTCCGAGCGCGATCATGCGAATCATTTGCTCCGCGAGGCTCGCACCGTCGCGCACGCGGCACAGGAAACCCGTTTCGCCGTCGGCGACGACGTCGCGGCAGCCCGGCACGTCGGTCGCGACGATCGGGCGGCCCATCGCCGACGCTTCCATCAGCGTGCGCGGCACGCCTTCGCGGTACGACGGCAGTACGACGCAGTCGGCCGCCGCGATATGCGGGCGTACGTCGTGCGCTTCGCCGAGATACTCGACGACGCCTTCGCCGACCCACGCATCGACATCCGCGCGGCCGATCGCGCTCGGATTGTCGACGCCGAGCGGCCCGAGCAGCTGGAATCGCGCGTTCGGGAAGCTTTCGCGCACGATGCGCGCGGCCTCCACGTACTCGCGCACACCCTTGTCCCACAGCAGGCGGCCGATCAGGATGAAGACGGGGGCGTCGCCGGCAGGCAGCGGCACGGGCGCGAACTGTTCGAGGTCGACGCCTTCGCCGTGCAGCAGCCGTGCGCGGTCGGGATGCGCGAGCAACTGCTCGTCGGTGAAGGTGGCGAGATCGTCGCGGTTCAGGAACCAGACTTCACGCGGGAAGCGGAACGCGAACCGGTACAGGCGCTTCGCGACGCTTGCCGCGCGGCTCTTCTGGATGAAGACGTAGCCGAGCCCCGTCGTCACCGCGATCGACGGCACGCGCGCGAGCCACGCGGCGACCGAGCCGTAGATGTTCGGCTTGATCGTGTAGTGGAACACGAGATCGGGCTGCAGCGCGCGGTAGTGACGCACCAGCGCGGCAAGCGTGCCGAGATCCTCGCGCGGGCTCGTGCCTTTCGACGCGACCGCGAGCGCCACGTAGCGGCAGCCCATCTGCTCGAGCAAGGGCACCGTGCGGTCGTGCGGCGCAATCACGACGACCTCGGCGCCGCGCGCGACGAGCGCGCGGATCAGCCCGTGGCGATACGTGTAGATCGCCCAGGCCGTGTTGCAGACGAGCGCGATGCGCAGCGGGGAGGTGGCGGACATGAAAAAAAGAAAAAATAAAGCGTCGAAATGGCCGAAAACGCCGGATCCGCGTCAGGCGGACGGCCGGGCGGCGAACAGCGTCTGCTTGATCCGCTGCAACGTACGGTACGGCGTCACGAAATGCAGCAGGTTCTTGGCGAGGCCGGCCCAGTCGTACGGGTTCAGCGCGTTGAAGTGGCTCAGCAGCAGCGTGAGCGTCGACACCAGCTGGCGCCGGCGCTTGGTCGCACTGATCCCGCCCTCGTTCAGTTCGTAATAGAGACCGAGTTCCGGCAGGTTCGCGCAATCGTAACGTTGCATTAACCGTAAAAAAAGATCGAGATCCTCGGCCGCACGGTACTTGGCGCGATAGTTCCCCACTTCACGCACGGCGTCGATGCGCAGCATGACCGACGGGTGCACGAGCGGCGAGCGCAGAAAGCGCGTGCGGCGCAGCGTGCGCGGATCGGCGGGCGGCGTCAGCATGAAGCGGGGTTCGCCGGCGCGCGACACGACCTGCGTCCACATGCCGACGCAGGCCACGCGCGGGTGGGCGCCGAGATACGCGCGCTCCTTCGCGAGGCGCTGCGGCGCGGCGAGATCGCCCGCGTCGATGCGCGCCGCAAAGCGGAAGCCGCGCGCGGCGAGCGCGTCGATGCCGGCTGCGAGCGCGCGCTCGATGCCGCCGTTCTCCGGCATGCGCAGCACGTCGATCGTGAGGCCGGGCAGGTCGGGTGCGACGATCGGCGGCGTGCTGCCGTCATCGACGATCAGCACGTGCACGGGCGTGTCCTCGCGAAACGACGCGAGGGTCCGAACGACGTCGTCGTGCCCGTTGTAGGCCGGCATCAGCACGGCCACGTCGTCGAGCGGGGGCGGGCAATCAGGGGACGTCATGGTCGCAGCTTGAAACGGATGTAATAAAAATTGACGGCGGTGGCGGCCAGATAGCCGGCCGCCAGCCCGACGAGCGCGCCGTACAGGCCGAGGCGCGGGATCGCGAACAGGTTGACGAGCGCGGCGATCGCGAGCGCGAGCAGCCATTTCGCCAGCAAGACGAATTTTGCTTGATATTTGAGAACGATAAGATTGCCTATCGCCTCGATGCCGGCCGGCACCGACAGCCAGACCGCCCAGCGGAAGATGTCGACCGAGGCCTCGTAGCCGTGGCCGAACACCTTGCCGACGATCAGCGGGGCGGCGGCGTCGAGCACGAGTGCGCCGGCCGTCATCAGGCCGGCCGTCATCGCGATCAGCCGGACGATGTTGCGGCGCAGCCGCGCGACGTCCTGCACGCGGTAGACGAAGGCGGGCGCGATCGTCTGCGCGAGCATCAGCGCGAGTGTGATCCAGTTCTCGTTGAGCTGCTGCGCGGCCGAGTAACGGCCGAGATCGGCGAACGACACGTGGCGCTCGAGCATCAGGCGGTCGAGCTTCAGGAACAGGTACATGCAGATGAGGCCGAGCCAGAACACGGTGCCGGCTGTCGCAAAGTGCCTGAACAGCGGTTTGTCGAACGTCCAGCCGAGCGCGTCGCCGTTACGATGCCGGTAGTACAGCAGCAGCGCGAAGCCGATTGCGGCGGCCTCGAGCGCCCACAGCCACGCGAAGCGGGCGGGGCCCGCGGCCGCGCGGACCAGCAGCCAGACGAGCAGTGCCTTCGCCAGCGCGGTGACCATGCTGGTGACGAGCTGCGGCTTGCTGTAGGTCATGCTCTGCAGCCACGCGTTGATCAGGCCGACGAACGGCTCGCGGAACACCATCGTGACCGTCAGGCCCGCGAGCATCGCGCCGACCAGCGGATCGAAGGCGCCCGCGGCGATCGCGATCCAGGTCGCGACGAGTGCGGCGGCGGAGACGGCGATGCGCAGCGCGAACGCGCTGCCGAGTACCGCGCCGAGCTGGGCGGGCGGGCGCTGGACGATGGTCGGGACGAGGATTTCCGCGCCGCACACCCAGGTGAGCGGCGCCAGTACCAGGAGGAGCGTATTCGCATACTGCCATTTGCCGAACACATCCGGCCCGAAATAACGGGCCAGCAGGCCGCTGATCGCGATCGCGACGCCGATCTGCGTGAGCCGTTCGAGCCCCAGCCAGACGAGATTCGCGACGGCCTTCGCGACATCCGGGTTGCCGAAGCGCTTCAGCATGCGGAGCGACCGGGCACGCGCAAGGCGGCCGGCAGGGCGCCCGGAGGCTGCGGGTTGGCGGCGGCGGGACGGCTAGGCATTAAAATGGGCGGCATGCGCGTCATCAAAACCCGCGATTATAAGTGGGATCGGGGTCGCTCCCGCCGTTGCGCGCCAGTGGTTGCGCTCCGCGCCGGGCCAGCATGTATCATGCGCGGCACCGGCGAGCGGCGGCCAGGCAAGCCAGACAATTTTCCATGCACGCAACTGAGAGAAGAGAATCGATGATCTCCCAATCCATCTTCAAGGCATATGACATTCGTGGCGTGGTCGGCAAGACGCTCGACACCGACACCGCGCGCGCGATCGGCCGGGCATTCGGCAGCGAAGTGCGTGCGCAGGGCGGCGATGCGGTCGTCGTCGCGCGCGACGGCCGCCTGTCCGGGCCGGACCTCGTCGGCGCGCTTGCCGACGGCCTGCGTGCGGCGGGCGTCGACGTCGTCGACGTCGGCATGGTGCCAACGCCGGTCGGCTATTTCGCGGCGAACGTGCCGCTCGCGCTGAAGGGCGGCGAGCGCCGCGTCGATTCGTGCATCGTCGTCACGGGCAGCCACAACCCGCCCGACTACAACGGCTTCAAGATGGTGCTGCGCGGTGGCGCGATCTACGGCGAGCAGATCCAGGCGCTGTACCGCCGCATCGTCGACGAGCGCTTCGAGACGGGCAGCGGCTCGTACGAACAGTTCGACGTGGCCGACCAATACATCGCGCGCATCGTCGGCGACATCAAGCCGGCCCGCCCGATGAAGCTCGTCGTCGACGCCGGCAACGGCGTGGCCGGCCCGCTTGCGACGCGCCTGTTCAAGGCGCTCGGCTGCGAACTCGTCGAGCGCTTCACCGACATCGACGGCACGTTCCCGAACCACCACCCCGATCCCGCCCACCCGGAAAACCTGCAGGACGTGATCCAGGCGCTGAAGGACACCGACGCCGAAATCGGCTTCGCGTTCGACGGCGACGGCGACCGCCTCGGCGTCGTCACGAAGGACGGCCAGATCATCTATCCGGACCGCCAGCTGATGCTGTTCGCGGAAGAAGTGCTGTCGCGCAACCCGGGCGCGCAGATCATCTACGACGTGAAGTGCACGCGTCACCTCGCGCAGTGGATCAAGTCGAAGGGCGGCGAACCGCTGATGTGGAAGACGGGCCACTCGCTCGTGAAGGCGAAGCTGCGCGAGACGGGTGCGCCGCTCGCCGGTGAAATGAGCGGCCACGTGTTCTTCAAGGATCGCTGGTACGGCTTCGACGACGGTCTCTACACGGGCGCGCGCCTGCTCGAGATCCTCACGAAGACGGCCGACCCGAGCGCGCTGCTGAACGGGCTGCCGGACGCGATGAGCACGCCCGAACTGCAGCTCTGGCTCGACGAAGGCGAGAACTTCCGCCTGATCGACAAGCTGCAGAAAGAAGCGAAGTTCGACGGCGCCGAGGAAGTCGTGACGATCGACGGCCTGCGTGTCGAGTACCCGGACGGCTTCGGCCTCGCGCGTTCGTCGAACACGACGCCGGTCGTCGTGATGCGCTTCGAAGCCGAGACGCAGGAAGGGCTCGAGCGCATCCAGGAGGACTTCCGCCGCGTGCTGACGGCCGCGAAGCCGGACGTCAAGCTGCCGTTCTGAGCATCGGCGGCCGGCGGGCCGCCAACGGCGCGAGGGTGGGTCCAATCGTCGCGCCATCCCCGAAAAGCGGCGCACGCCAAAGGCGTGCGGCCGCTTTTTGTCTGTCTGGCCCCCCGGGCGCGATAAAATCCCCCCTTTATGCTTGTCGCCGGCTGCCAGCCGGCGTTTTTTCAGCGTGCAAAAGATCCTGATCGTGCGCGTGTCGTCGCTGGGCGACGTCGTGCACAACATGCCGGTGATCGCCGATATCCGGCGCCGCCACCCCGATGCGCAGATCGACTGGCTCGTCGAGGAAAGCTTCGTCGACCTCGTGAAGCTCGTCGACGGCGTGCGCGACGTGCTGCCGTTCTCGCTGCGCCGCTGGCGCAAGAAGCCGTTCTCGGGCGCCACGTGGCGCGAGATCCGTGCCTTCCGCCAGCGCCTCGCGGCCGAGCAGTACGACCTCGTGATCGACTGCCAGGGCCTCATCAAGACGGCCTGGGTCGCGAGCTGGGCGCGCGGCCCGCTCGTCGGGCTCGGCAACCGTACCGACGGCGCCGGCTACGAATGGCCCGTGCGTTTCTTCTACCGCAAGCGCGTGCCGATCGCACCGCGCACGCACGTCGTCGAGCGCTCGCGGCAACTCGTCGCGGCCGCGCTGGGCGACCCGGCGCCGACGCCGGCCGATCCGGTCGACTTCGGCCTCGATACGCGCGCGGCGGCACTCGCGGTGGCCGCGCTCGGCCTGAACCTGCCGGTGCCGTACGTGGTGTTCGTCCATGCGACGTCGCGCGCCGACAAGCAGTGGCCGGACGCCGCGTGGATCGAGCTCGGCCAGGCGCTCGTGCGGCGCGGCGCGTCGCTCGTGCTGCCGTGGGGCAACGACGCGGAACGCGCGACCAGCGAGCGGCTCGCGAAGGAGTTCGGCGCGGCGGCGATCGTGCCGCCGCGGCTGTCGCTGCCGGCCGTGGTCGGCCTGATCGACGGCGCGGCCGCCACCGTCGGGGTTGATACAGGTCTGGTTCACATCGCGGCGGCGCTGAAGCGTCCGACGGTCGAACTGTACAATTTCGCGACGGCCTGGCGGACCGGCGGCTACTGGTCGCCGAACGTCGTCAATCTCGGCACGGCGGGGCAGCCCCCGTCGATCGCGCAGGTGAAGTCGGCGCTCGCGGGCTTCGGCCTCCTGTAACGCCTGCCATACGCACGAACCCACGCGAACCGATCATGAGCGAATCCCAGATCATCGAAGTCCCGTCCGCCGACTGGAGCGGACACAACCTGTCGGCGCCGCGCGAGCAACTGCTGGCCGCCGTCGAGGAAGGCAAGGTGCTGTATTTCCCGCATCTGCGCTTCGCGATCGAAGGCGGCGAGGAAGCGCTGCTCGATCCGGCGCTCGCCGACCCGAAACGCAAGAACATCAGCCTCGCGCCGAACGGCGGCGCGCTCGCCGGCGTGCTCGGCGACAGCGTCACGCAGTCGGCCGTGCGCGCGCTCGTCGCGCGCTTCCAGCAGCAGGCCGGCACGCTCGTCGACGGCCTGTTTCCCGAATACCGCGGCAAGCTGCGCGTCGCGCCGACGAGCCTGCGGCTGATGCAGGTCGAGACGCGCCAGACATCGTGGCGCAAGGACGACAGCCGGCTGCACGTCGACGCGTTCCCGTCGCGGCCCAACTACGGCGAGCGCATCCTGCGCGTGTTCACGAACGTGAACCCGGCCGGCGTGCCGCGCGTGTGGCGCGTCGGCGAGCCGTTCGAGGACGTCGCGAAGCGCTTCCTGCCGTCGATCAAGCCGCAACTGCCGGGCGCTGCGTGGCTGCTGAACCTGCTGCACGTGACGAAGTCGCCGCGCAGCGCGTACGACCACCTGATGCTGAACCTCCACGACAGCATGAAGGCCGATCTCGACTACCAGAAGACGAGCCCGCAGGAGACGATGCCGTTTCCGCCGGGCTGCGTGTGGATATGTTTCTCGGATCAGACTTCGCACGCTGTGATGTCCGGCCAGTTCATGCTCGAGCAGACCTTCTTCCTGCCGGTCGACGCGATGGTTCGCCGCGAATGCGCGCCGCTCGGCATTCTCGAACGCCTGCAGGGCAGGGCGCTGGTTTGAGCGCACACCTGCTTCGATTCAATACGAGGGCTGCCGCATGCTGAGGGCGATCTATCGCGCGCTGTGGTGGCTCGTCGCTCCTGTCGCTGTCATCCGGCTCTACGTGCGCTCGCGCAAGGAGCGTGGCTATCGCGAGCACATCGGCGAACGTTTCGGCTACGTGACGGGCCGCTCGCGTGACGAACGCGCGCCGCTGATCTGGGTGCATGCGGTATCGGTCGGCGAGACGCGCGCGGCGCAGCCGCTGATCGACGCGCTGATGCGCGTGCGCCCCGATGCACGCATCCTGCTCACGCACATGACGCCGAGCGGCCGTGCGACCGGCGAACAGATCTTCGGCGATCGCGTGCTGCGCTGCTACCTGCCGTACGACATGCCCGGTGCGGTGCGGCGTTTCCTGCACGCATGGCGCCCGACGCTCGGCCTCGTGATGGAAACCGAGGTGTGGCCCACGCTGATCGACGAATGCCGCCGCGCGGACGTGCCGCTGGTGCTGACCAATGCGCGCATGTCCGCGCGTTCGTTCCGTCGCGCGGGGAAATTCGGCGCGGCGACGCACGACGTGTTCGGCGGCTTCTCGCGTGTGCTCGCGCAGAGCCCGGCCGATGCGGAGCGGCTGACGTCGCTCGGCGCGCGCAACGTGACCGTGCTCGGCAACCTGAAGTTCGACATGACGACGCCGCCGGAACTCGCGGCGCGCGGCCATGCGTGGCGCGACGCGATCGGCGCGCGGCCCGTGTGGGTCGCCGCGAGCACGCGCGAGAACGAGGAGGCGCTGGTGCTGCAGGCGTTCGCCGCGATGCGTACGCCCGGCGCGCTGCTGGTGCTCGTGCCGCGTCATCCGCAGCGTTTCGCCGAGGTCGAGGCGCTCGTCGAGCGCAACGGGCTCAAGTGCGTGCGACGCTCCGCATGGGTGGCCGACGCGGCGGCGCTCGCAGCCGGCCGGCCGGCTGCCGAACCGCTGCCGGACGACGTGACGGTGCTGCTCGGCGATTCGATGGGCGAGCTCGGCGCGTATTACGCGGCCGCCGACGTCGCGTTCATCGGCGGCAGCCTGCTGCCGCTCGGCGGCCAGAACCTGATCGAAGCGTGCGCGGTCGGCGTGCCGGTGCTGATCGGGAAGCACGTATTCAACTTCACGCAGGCGACTGCCGACGCGGTCGCGGCGGGCGCGGCGCTGCAGGTCGAGGATCCGCTCGATCTCGCGCACGTGCTCGACGCGCTGTTTGCCGACAAGGCGCGGCGCATCGCGATGGGTGCGGCCGGCGCGGCCTTCGCGGCGCGTCACCGCGGCGCGACCGCGCGCACGGTCGACGTGCTCGCGGCACTGTTGCCGCCCGCCGAACGCGGCGCGCGCGCGCTGCAGGACGCGCAGGACACGTCCGACGACTAGGCGAAGGCGGTGCAATGCCGCCGGGTGCATGCGTGGCGGCACCGTGTGGCGCCGCCGCGCCGCTCAGACCGTCAGCAAGCCCTTCTTCTCGATGAATGCGATCACGTCCGCGACGCCTTCGAGCGCCTTCAGGTTCGTCATCACGTAAGGCCGCTCGCCGCGCATCTTCTTCGTGTCGGACGCCATCACGTCGAGGTTCGCGCCGACCAGCGGCGCGAGATCGGTCTTGTTGATCACGAGCAGGTCGGACTTCGTGATGCCGGGGCCGCCCTTGCGCGGAATCTTCTCGCCGCCCGCGACGTCGATCACGTAGATCGTCAGGTCCGACAGCTCGGGGCTGAAGGTTGCCGCGAGATTGTCGCCGCCCGATTCGATGAACACGATGTCGGCGTCGGGAAAGCGCGACAGCATCCGGTCGACGGCCTCGAGATTGATCGACGCATCCTCGCGGATCGCCGTGTGCGGGCAGCCGCCCGTCTCGACGCCCATGATGCGCTCCTCGGGCAGCGCGCCCGCGACCGTCAGCAGCCGCTGGTCTTCCTTCGTATAGATGTCGTTGGTGATCGCGACGAGGTCGTAGCGCTCGCGCATCGCCTTGCACAGCATTTCGAGCAGGGTGGTCTTGCCGGAGCCGACGGGGCCGCCGATGCCGACGCGCAGCGGCGGCAGTTTCTTCGTGCGGCGGGCGGAGGAGGGAGCGGGTGCGTTCATGGCGTGTGTCGTGTGTTCAGGAGCGGAACAACCGCGAATACTGGGTTTCGTGCCGCGCGGACAGGATGCCGAGCTGCGGCGCGAACGTGTTGACGGCGTCGGGCGGCGTTGCGAGCGCGCGGCGTACGGCCGCGTCGACCGCGCCGCGCAGCGCGACGATGATGCGTTGTCCGGCGAGCTGGCCGAGCGGCACGGCCTTCAGCGCGGCGGACGTCTGGTTCTCGACCCAGCTGAATGCGTACGCGGCGAGTACGGCGTCGGCGCTCGCGTCGTGCGCGGCGGCTGCGTATGCGAACGCGGTCGGTAGCGCGATCGGCGAAATCGACGCGAGCGTCGCGCGGCGTGCGGCATCGCCCCATTCGAGCGACGCGCACAATTGCGCGAGCGACCAGCCCATCTGTTCGGTCTCGCGGCGCAGTTCCGCCGATTCGCGGCTCGCGATGAACCACGCATTCTCGGCGACGAGCGCCGCCGCGTCGTGCGCATGCCAGCGCGCGAGCTGGTGTGCGAGGAACGGCAGCTCGCCGTGCGCGAGCACGTCGGTCAGGCCGCTCGCAATCCAGTCGCGCGCGGTATCCGCGTCGTGGATCAGGTTTGCGTCGAGCGCCGCTTCAAGCCCCTGCGAATAGCTGAACGCGCCGATCGGCAGCGCCGGCGACGCGAGGTGCAGCAGCGTGACGAGTTCAGTGGTGGTCATGACCGTGATGGCCATGCGTGCAGCCTGGACCATGCTGATGATCGTGATCGTGATCGTGATCGTGATCGTGATCGTGATCGTGATCGTGATCGTGCGAATGCGAGTGCCCGTGATGTTCGTCGAACACCTGCTGCGCAAGCGCGTAGTCCTCGGCGAACGTCGCGTCATGCCCGTGCTTGTGGCCGCCGCCGTACGCGCCGGCTTCCGGCTGGAACGGCGCGAGTGTCTCCTCGACCTGCGTGCCGAGCCGGCGCAGCATGTCGGCGAGTACCGGGTCGGCTTCGAGCTTCAGGTAACCGTCGCCGATCTCGACCGGCGTGTGACGGTTGCCGAGGTGGTAGGCGGCGCGCATCAGCGTGAGCGGGTCGGCCGCGCGCACGCGCAGCACGGTTTCGGGCGCCGCGGCGATGCGCACGAGCGCGCCGTCGTCGGCGACGAGCACGTCACCGTCGCGCAGGATCGTGCCGCGCGGCAGCAGGACGGCGACGTCCTCGCCGGTGTCGAGCGTCGCCGCGAGGCGGCTCTTGCAGCGGGCGTCATAGGCGAGCGTGAGCGTCGGCGCGCGCGCGACGAGCGACGCGGCGAGTTTCACGTTCGGGGCAATGCGTTTGTCGAGAGTGCGCATGAAACGGGGAACCGGAAATCAGAACAGGAAATAGCGCTGCGCCATCGGCAGCACCGTCGCCGGCTCGCAGGTGAGCAACTGGCCGTCGGCGATCACGTCGTAGGTTTCGGGATCGACGCTGATCGACGGGCGCCACGCGTTGTGGATCATGTCGGCCTTCGTCACGTTGCGGCAGTTGCGCACGGGCACGATCCGCTTCGCGAGGCCGTAGCGTTCCGCGATGCCCGCATCGGCCGCCATCTGCGACACGAAGGTCAGCGACGTGCGCGCGAGCGCACCGCCGCGCGTCGCGAACATCTCGCGATAGTGGACCGGCTGCGGCGTGGGGATCGATGCGTTCGGGTCGCCCATCTGCGCCATCGCGATCATCCCGCCCTTCAGGATCATCGACGGCTTGATCCCGAAGAACGCCGGTTCCCACAGCACGAGGTCGGCCCACTTGCCGGGTTCGATCGAGCCGACTTCGTGCGCGATGCCGTGCGTGAGCGCCGGGTTGATCGTGTACTTCGCGACGTAGCGCTTCGCGCGGAAGTTGTCGTTGCGTGTGGTGTCCTCCGGCAGCGCGCCGCGCTGCACCTTCATCTTGTGCGCGGTCTGCCACGTGCGGATGATCACTTCACCGACGCGGCCCATCGCCTGCGAATCGGACGACAGCATCGACAGCGCGCCGAGATCGTGCAGGATGTCCTCGGCCGCGATCGTCTCGCGGCGGATCCGCGATTCGGCGAACGCGAGATCCTCGGCGATCGACGGATCGAGGTGATGGCACACCATCAGCATGTCGAGATGCTCGTCGAGCGTGTTGATCGTGTACGGGCGCGTCGGGTTGGTCGACGACGGCAGCACGTTCGCCTCGCCGCACACCTTCAGGATGTCGGGCGCATGGCCGCCGCCCGCGCCTTCGGTGTGGTACGTGTGGATCGTGCGGCCCTTGAACGCGGCGACCGTCGATTCGACGAAACCGCCTTCGTTCAGCGTGTCGGTGTGGATCGCGACCTGCGTGTCGGTGTCGTCGGCGACCGACAGGCAGTTGTCGATGGCGGCGGGCGTCGTGCCCCAGTCCTCGTGCAGCTTCAGCCCGATTGCGCCGGCCGCGATCTGCTCGACGAGCGGTTCCGGCAGGCTCGCGTTGCCCTTGCCGAGGAAGCCGAGGTTGATCGGCCAGCCGTCGGCGGCCTGCAGCATCCGCTCCATGTGCCACGGGCCCGGCGTGCAGGTCGTCGCGTTGGTGCCGGTGGCCGGCCCCGTGCCGCCGCCGACCATCGTCGTGACGCCCGATGCGAGCGCCTCGTCGATCTGCTGCGGGCTGATGAAGTGGATGTGCGTGTCGATGCCGCCGGCCGTCACGATCAACCCTTCGCCGGCGATCACTTCGGTCGCCGCGCCGATCGCGATCGTCACGCCCGGCTGGATGTCGGGATTGCCGGCCTTGCCGATCGCGGCGATGCGGCCGTGCTTGATCGCGATGTCGGCTTTCACGATGCCCCAGTGATCGAGGATCACCGCGTTCGTGATGATCGTGTCGGGCACGTCGGCCGCCACGCGCTGCGACTGGCCCATCCCGTCGCGGATTACTTTCCCGCCGCCGAATTTCACTTCCTCGCCGTAGGTCGTGTAATCGCGTTCGATCTCGATCAGCAGTTCGGTATCGGCGAGCCGGACGCGGTCGCCCGTCGTCGGCCCGAACATTTCCGCGTACGCGCGGCGGCTCAAGCGTAGTGTCATGTCGTGCTGTTCCTGAAGAGCGGGGCGCGGCTTACAGCGGCCCCATCACCTTGCCCTGAAAACCGTAGACGGCGCGATCGCCCGCGAGTGCGACCAGCTCGACCGTGCGCGTCTGGCCCGGCTCGAAACGCACGGCGGTGCCGGCCGCGATGTTCAGGCGAAAGCCGCGCGCGGCCGCGCGATCGAACGACAGCGCGTCGTTGACTTCGAAGAAGTGGTAGTGCGAGCCGACCTGCACCGGGCGGTCGCCGGTGTTCGCGACGACGAGCGTGAGCGTTTCGCGGCCCACGTTCAGTTCGTGGTCGCCGTCGTCGGTGAGGATTTCGCCGGGGATCATGCGGGGCCTCACGGAATCGGGTGGTGGACGGTCACGAGCTTCGTGCCGTCGGGGAAGGTCGCTTCGACCTGGATGTCGGGAATCATCTCCGGCACGCCGTCCATCACGTCGTCGCGCGTGAGCAGCGTCGTGCCGTAATGCATCACCTCGGCGACCGTCTTGCCGTCGCGCGCGGCTTCCATCAGCGCGGCGGTGATGAAGGCGACCGCCTCCGGATAGTTGAGCTTCAGGCCGCGCGCGCGACGGCGCTCGGCCAGCAGCGCTGCCGTGAAGATCAGCAGCTTGTCCTTCTCTCGGGGAGTCAGTTTCATGAAGGCAAACGTTCAGGAAAACGTAATTTTTATCGGTGCGTGCGCAACGGAGCGAACGCGCGGGTCATCGTAGCACCGCGCTGTTTTGCGTGCGTTGCGTATCGGTTATGTAAGGAGCAAGGCGCGTGCCATGCCTGTCGCATGGTGCGCGATGCGCGTTCGTGGTGCGTCGTGCATGGGTAACGTGCAGCGCCTGATGAGGCGTTGCGCTGAAACGGTGCGCGGCGCGAACGCGCTCAGGTTTGCCAGAGGCGCAGCGGCCGAGCGTCGACGCCGTGCACGATCGGCCGCAGATGCAGCCAGCAGTCGGTGAAGTGGCGTTGCAGCGCTTCCATCGATGTCGACAGCGCGCGCACGAGCACCACGCCGGGTGTCACGCAGGTCGCGCCCGCGCGCAGCGTGTCGTCGAACGGCATCCGGGCTGCGAGCGATTCGGCCAGCGCGGCGTCGCACGCGGCGCCGGCGGCCCACAGCGTGCCGTATGCGGGAAAACCGGCGAGGCCCTGCAGTGCGCCGCGCAGCGGATCGCGTGCGTCGAGCAGCGCGCGTTCGGTCCACAGCGGCCGGCCGTCGGCATCGACGAGCGCCGAGGTCGACGCGATGCGTCCTGCCGACCAGGTTTCGCCGGCCGCCTGCCGGCCGAGCTGCGTCGCGTCCCAGCCGATCGCGCTCGCGCCCGTGCCGAGCGTCACCGTGAAATCGAGCGACGCATGCGCTGCGTCGAAGAACAGGTTGTTCTGCGGCAGCCAGTCGAGCTTCGCGTCACGGCCGACCGTGATGCCGATGCGCTGCGTCGCGTCGAGGCCGTTCGACTTGTACCACTTGGTCGCGCCGGGTGTCGTCAAAACCGCATGCGTGCCGTCGCCGAGCGCGATGTCGATGTCGAGCCGGTCGCCGCCCGCGACGCCGCCCGGCGGATGGACGATCACCGCATGGCAGATCGCGTCGCCTTCCGGGTACAGCGGCCGCTGTACGCGCAGCGGGCCGTCGTGCAGCCGGTGCGCGAGCGTCGTGCGCGCGCCGTGCCGCTCGAAGCCGAGTTCGAGGCGGCCGCGCCACGACTTGGCGACGGCGGGGCGGGACAGCGGGGCGTGCGAATCGGGGGCGGACATCGGCAGCGAACGGGAAACGAAGGAAACGGGCGCGAAGAACGTGGATACTACCGGAACAATAATGCAGATGCCGCGTTCGTTGAAAGCGCCGCGTGCGGGCGCGTCGCGAACCGGCCGCCGGTACCCGTTGCCGTGCCTACCGCGGTGCCTGCCGCCGTGCCTACCGCCGTGCCGCGCGTCACACCGCGATCAGCTCGCGCACGCCGTTCGCTTCCATGTCCCGCGCGTCGCCGCCCGCGACGATCTCGCCGCGGCTCATCACCCAGTAGCTGTCCGCGATCGATTGCGCGAAGTCGTAATACTGTTCGACGAGCAGCACGGTCATCCTCGATTCGTCGACGAGCTGGCGCAGCGTGCGGCCGATGTCCTGGATGATCGACGGCTGGATGCCTTCGGTCGGCTCGTCGAGGATCAGCAGCTGCGGCTCGCTCATCAGCGCGCGGCCGATCGCGAGCTGCTGCTGCTGGCCGCCCGACAGGTCGCCGCCGCGCCGCGCGCGCATGTCTTTCAGCACCGGGAACAGGTGGTAGATGCGGTCGGGCACCTTCGACGGCGCTTTCCGGCTTGCCGCGCCGACCAGCAGGTTTTCCTCGACGGTCAGCCGCGGAAAGATGTCGCGGCCCTGCGGCACGTACGCGAGCCCGGCGGCGACGCGCGCATACGGCGGCAGTGCGCCGAGCGCCGTGCCGCGCCACGACACGCTGCCGCTTTTCGCGGCGACGACCCCCATCAGGCAGCGCAGCAACGTGCTCTTGCCGACGCCGTTGCGGCCCAGCAGCACGGTGAGCTTGCCGTCGTCGGCGGCGAGGCTCACGTTGCGCAGGATATGGCTGCCGCCGTAGTACTGGTTCAGTGCATCGATCTTCAGCATCGCATCATCGTCCGAGGTAAGACTCGATCACCGCGTCGTCGCGCTTGACCTGGTCGAGCGTGCCTTGCGCGAGCACCGCGCCTTCGGCCATCACCGTCACGCGGCCCGTGTCGCCCGCGAGTGCCGCGACGAATTCCATGTCGTGCTCGACGACCATCATCGAGCAGGTGCCGCGCAGCGTGTTCAGCAGTTCGGCGAGTTCCATCGTCTCGTGATCGGTCATCCCGGCCGCCGGCTCGTCGAGCAGCAAGAGGGCAGGGCGCTGCATCAGCAGCATGCCGATCTCGAGCCGCTGCTTCTGCCCGTGCGACAGCTCGCCCGCCGCGCGATACGCGTCGCTTTCGAGGCCGATCAGCGCGAGCGTCTCCTCGATCTTCGCCTGCGCGGTGCGGTCGAGCCGCGCGCGAAGCGACGCGAGCCAGCCCTTGTCGGTCTGCATCGCGAGCTCGAGGTTCTCCCACACCGGATGCTGTTCGAACACGGTCGGCTTCTGGAACTTGCGACCGATCCCCGCGCGCGCGATTTCCGGCTCGTTCATGCGCGCGAGGTCGATGGTCTGGCCGAGAAACACCTTGCCCGCATCGGGGCGCGTCTTGCCGGTGATCACGTCCATCATCGTCGTCTTGCCCGCACCGTTCGGGCCGATCACGCAGCGCAGCTCGCCCGCGTCGATCGCGAGCGACAGCTTCTTCAGGGCGCGGAAGCCGTCGAAGCTCACCTCGATATCCTCGAGGTAGAGGATCGTGCCGTGCGACGTGTCGATGCCGGGCGGCACCACGCGCCCCATCGACGCGGTGCCGCTGACGGCCAGCAGTTCGTCCTCGGGCGGTGGCGTGAATTGATAGAGGGCCGTTCCGTTCATGCGCGTTTTCCTTTTGCGAGCACGGCTTCGACGAGGCCCATGATCCCGCGCGGCAGCAGCAGCGGCACGAGCACGAAGATCAGGCCGAGGAAGAACAGCCAGTATTCGGCGAAGTAAGCGGTAAAGAAGCTCTTCGCGCCGTTCACCGCGAACGCGCCGATGATCGGCCCGATCAGCGTGCCGCGCCCGCCTACCGCGACCCAGATCGCCATCTCGATCGAGTTGCCGGGCGACATCTCGCCGGGGTTGATGATGCCGACCTGCGGCACGTACAACGCGCCCGCGATGCCGCACAGCACGGCGGATACGGTCCACACGAACAGCTTGTACGCGAGCGGGCTGTAGCCGAGGAACATCAGCCGCGTCTCGCCGTCGCGCACCGCGGTGACGACGCGCCCGAGCTTGCTCGTGACGATCGCGCGCGCGGCGATGAACGCGAGCACGAGTGTCGCGAACGTGAGCAGCAACAGCACCGTGCGCGTGCCGGGCGACGTGACCGCGAAGCCCGCGATGCGCTTGAAGTCGGTGAAGCCGTTGTTGCCGCCGAAGCCGGTTTCGTTGCGATAGAACAGCAGCATCGCGGCGAACGTCAGCGCCTGCGTGATGATCGACAGGTACACGCCTTTCACGCGCGAGCGGAACGTGAAGAAGCCGAACACCCAGGCGAGCACGGCCGGCACGAGCACGACGAGCGCGAGCGCCCACGCGAGGTGCTGCGTGCCGCTCCAGTACCAGGGCAACTGATGCCAGTCGAGAAACACCATGAAATCGGGCAGGTCGCTGCCGTACTTGCCGTCACGGCCGATCTCGCGCATCAGGTACATGCCGATCGCATAGCCGCCGAGCGCGAAGAAGAGGCCGTGGCCGAGGCTCAGGATGCCGCAGTAGCCCCACACGAGATCGAGCGCGAGCGCGGCGATCGCGTAGCACATAAGCTTGCCGGCGAGCGTCATCGTGTAGGCGGACAGATGGAGCGCGCTCGACTCGGGCACGACGAGCGAGGCGAGCGGCACGCCGATGCCGATCGCGATGCACAGCGCGATCAGCGCGAGCCACGCGCGTCGCGACAGCAGCGCGGGGCGGGGCGGCAGGCCAAGCGCGAAACCGTCTGCCGCGCGTGCGTCGGCAGCCGGCTGCGGCGCATCGGCGACCGGGTTGGACAGCGAATGGGTGAATGAAGTCACGTCAAGCCTCCGCACTGCGGCCCTTCGGGGCGAACATGCCCTGCGGACGTTTCTGGATGAACAGCACGATCATCACGAGCACCGCGATCTTCGCGAGCACGGCGCCCCAGAACGGTTCGATCGCCTTGCTCGCGAGGCCGAGCCCGAAGCCGCCGAGCACGGTGCCGGCGATCTGCCCGACACCGCCGAGCACGACCGCCATGAACGAATCGATGATGTAGTTCTGGCCGAGGTCGGGGCCCACGTTGCCGATCTGCGACAGTGCGCAGCCGCCGAGGCCCGCGATGCCCGCGCCGAACGCGAATGCGTACGCGTCGACACGCGCGGTCTTCACGCCGACGCACGCGGCCATCCGGCGGTTCTGCGTGACCGCGCGCACGAACAGGCCGAGCCGCGTCTTCGTCAGCACGGCCCACGCAACGAATACCACCGCGAGCGCGAACGCGAGGATCGCGAGCCGGTTGTACGGCAGGATCAGGTTCTGCATCACGCTCACGCCGCCGCTCATCCACGACGGGTTCACGACCTGCACGTTCTGCGCGCCGAACAGCATGCGCGTCGCCTGGATCAGGATCAGGCTCACGCCGAAGGTCGCGAGCAGCGTCTCCAGCGGGCGGCCGTACAGGTGCCGCAGCACGAGCCGTTCGAGCACGATGCCGACGAGCGCGGCCGTCACGAACGACACCGGCACGGCGGCGAGCGGATACCAGTCGAACGCGCCGGGCGCGTAGCGCTGGATCAGCGTCTGCACGACATAGGTTGCGTACGCACCGATCATCAGGAATTCGCCGTGCGCCATGTTGATCACGCCGATCAGCCCGTACGTGATCGCGAGGCCGAGTGCGGCGAGCAGCAGCACGCTGCCGAGCGACAGGCCGGCGAACAGCGTGCCGACGATCTCGCCGCGGCGCTGCAGCGAATGCAGTGCGTCGAGCCCCTGCTGCGCGGCGTCACGCACGCGCGCATCGGGCTCCGCGTAGCTGCCGTCGGCGTTCTTCGCGACGAGCGGGCGCAACTGTTCGATCATGTCGAGATCGTGGCGCGCGGCCACCACCTGCACGGCTTCGAGACGCTTCGACGGGTCGGCGTCGTGCAGCGCGGCGATCGCCCACAATGCATCGAGGCGGCGCTTCAGCGCGGGATCGGTTTCCTTTGCACGGGCGCGGTCGATCATCGGCTTGAGCGCCGGATCGGGCGATTTCAGCAACGCATCGATCGCGTCGCGGCGCGCGGCGACATCGGGCGACGCGAGCGCGAGCCCCGACAGCGCGCCCGCGATCTTCGTGCGCAGCAGGTTGTTCAGCATCACGGGCTGCGCGTCGCCAGCCGGCGTCGCGGCCTGCGTGAGCGCATCGTGAGCGGTGTCGCCGGTCTGGATCAGCAGGCGGCCGTCGCCGGTCGCGAGCGCGTCGCCGCTCGACAGCGCGTTGAGCAGCGTGACGGCGCGCGGGTCGGGATCGGCGGCGAGCCGTTCGATTGCGGCCGTCTTCGCGTCGAAGTCGTCGCCGGCGAGCGCGGCGGTATCGGTGGCCGTCAGCGCGAACGCGGCGCGCGGCAGCCCGCCCGCGAGGGCGGCGCACGCGACGATCGCGACGGCGGCTCGGCGAAAGCGTGTAGGCATCGGGAAATCCTGTCGGGCGTGGGGAAGCGGATGCAGGCGGCGATGCGCGGGCGCTTGCGGTGCGTCGGCAAGCGCGCCGGAGCGCGACGCCCCGCGTCGCGTCAGGCGAGCGCCGCGCGCTGCCGGCGCAGGAACGCCGGGATCGACGTGACGATGTCCGGCTTGCCCTGGTTGCCCGCGATGAACGGGCTCCACGGTTGCGCGCGCACTGCGGTCTTGGTCTTCCACACGACGTTGAACTGCCCGTCGCCGCGAATCTCGCCGATCATCACCGGCTTGTGCAGGTGATGGTTGCCGTCCATCGCGAGCGTGAAGCCCGACGGCGCGGCCACGGTCTGGCCGATCATCGCGACGCGCACCTTGTCGACGTCGGTGCTCTTCGCCTTTTCGACGGCCTGCTTCCACATGTGGATGCCGACGTAGGTCGCCTCCATCGGATCGTTGGTCACGCGCTTCGCGCCGCCCGGCAGGTTGTTCGCCTTCACCCACGCGGCGAACTGGTCCTTGAACTTCGTGTTGGTCGGGTTCTTCACCGACATGAAGTAATTCCACGCGGCAAGGTGGCCGACGAGCGGCTTCGTGTCGATCCCGCGCAGTTCTTCCTCGCCGACCGAGAACGCGACGACCGGCACGTCGGTCGCCTTGATCCCCTGGTTGCCGAGCTCCTTGTAGAACGGCACGTTCGAGTCGCCGTTGATCGTCGAGATCACGGTCGTCTTGCCGCCTTGCGAGAAGTTCTTGATGTTCGCGACGATGGTCTGGTAATCGCTGTGGCCGAACGGCGTGTAGACCTCCTGAATGTCGGCGTCCTTCACGCCCTTCGATTTCAGGAACGCGCGCAGGATCTTGTTGGTCGTGCGCGGATACACGTAGTCGGTGCCGAGCAGGAAGAAGCGCTTCGCGCCGCCGCCTTCCGCGCCCATCAGGTACTCGACGGCCGGGATCGCCTGCTGGTTCGGCGCTGCGCCCGTATAGAACACGTTGCGCGACATTTCCTCGCCTTCGTACTGAACCGGGTAGTAGAGCAGCCCGTTCAGCTCCTCGAACACCGGCAGCACCGACTTGCGCGACACCGATGTCCAGCAGCCGAACACGCAGGCGACCTTGTCCTGCGTGAGCAGCTGACGCGCCTTCTCGGCGAACAGCGGCCAGTTCGACGCGGGATCGACCACCACGGGCTCGAGCTTGCGGCCCATCACGCCACCGCTCTTGTTGATGTCGGCGATCGTCATCAGCGCGGTGTCCTTCAGCGACGTCTCCGAGATCGCCATCGTGCCCGACAGCGAATGCAGGATGCCGACCTTGATCGGGCCGGTGCCCGCATCGGCCGCGTGCGCGAACGGGCTCTTGCCCGCGAGCGCGAGTGCGCCGGCCATCGAACCGAACTTCAACAGACTGCGACGTTTCATCGGGTTCCCCTTGACGTGTTGGATATGCGTGCGCCGTGACGGCGTCGGCCAAGGGGTAACGCAAGGCATGTGCCAGTCGTGCGGATGCACGTCCGGCGTGCCTGCGCGGGGCGGTGCGTGGCGTCGGGACGGTGCGCATGACGCGTCGTGCAGCATGCGCGGTCCGTCGCGGTGCAGGTTCACGGGCGCAAATGGTGCACGGTCGGGGTTCCCCGTTCCGGCGCCTGCACGCGGTGCGGGAACGGCCGCGCACCAGGACTTCGCACCACGCGCGCACGGCGCGGGCGCAGCGCGGTGCCGCAGGTCAGACGACGCCGAAACAAACCGGAGCGGGAAAGAGAAACGGGCGCGCCATGCGCGCCCGTTCGGCGAATCAGTGTGACCGGCGGCAGGGTGCCGGCGGCCGGTGCGGCGGCGCGTGATGCGCCACCGGCAGGATCAGTAGCGCGGCACGGACGGATCGACGTCGCGCGACCACGCGTCGATCCCGCCTTGCAGGTTGTACAGCTTCGTGAAGCCGCGCGATTCGAGGAACATCGCGACCTGCGCGCTGCGCATCCCGTGATGGCATACGCAGACGATTTCCGCTTCGTCGTCGAGCTCTTCGCTGCGCGCGGGAATCTGCTGCATCGGAATCGACACGCTGCCGGCGATGTGCGCGGTCGCGATTTCCCACGGTTCGCGCACGTCGAGCACGACCGGCGCGGGGCGCGCCTTGTCGCCGAGCCATGCCGCGAGCATCGCGGCGGTCAGGATCTGCATGGAGGCTCCGCCGCTCAGAACTTGAAGCGCGACGGCTCGATCGCGTTGACGAGGTGGTCGATGTACGTTTCGAACACGTCGGCGACGCGGTACTGCTTGTCGTCGATGCGCGTGATGATCTGCGCCTTCATCACCGGACGGCCGCCGACGAATGCCGCGAGGCGGCCGCCGACCTTCAGCTGCTCGAGCATTTCCTGCGGCACGACGGGCAGGCCGCCCGCGACGCAGATCACGTCATACGGCGCCTTGCCGGCCCAGCCGCGCGAACCGTCGCCGAGGACGACTTCCGCGTTGGTCACGCCGTCGTTGCGGAGGTTGTCTTCCGCGAATTTCGCGTTGGTCGGATCGATCTCGACGGCCGTCACGTGCTGTGCACGGTGCGCGAACAGTGCGGCGAGGTAGCCCGAGCCGGCGCCGATGATGAGCACGTTCTCGTGCTTCTTGACCGTCAGCTCCTGCAGCACGCGCGCTTCGACGCGCGGGAACAGCATCTTGCTGTTGCCGCCGGGCAGCGGCAGTTCGAGGTCGGCGAACGCGAGATCACGGTATGCGGCCGGAACGTAGTTTTCACGCTTGACGATCGACAGCAGGCCCAGGACGTCGAGATCCAGCACGTCCCACGGCCGGATCTGTTGTTCGATCATGTTGAAACGCGCGTTTTCGATATTCATGGTGTGGTCACGCAGCCTGGTCGGCCATCAGCGGGGATAGAGAAACTTCGTGATTGTACCAAACGGGGCGGCCGCGAAGCCTTCAGGCGGCCTGCAACAGACCTTTACCCCTTGCTCTTCTTGATCTGCGCCTCGAATGCAAGGTCGAGCTTGCTCGCCTTGCGCGGCTTTTGGGGGCCGAATTCGTCGACGAACTTGACGAACTCGTCGAGCGGCAGCGGCTCGCAGCGCTTCTCGGCGGTGCCGCCCGAGCGGTCGACGAGATAGAACAGGCCGCCCGCCATCGCGACGGCCGCGAATTGCGGGTTGCCGGAGCGGGTCTTCAGGCGTTCGACCGCGTGGGTCGCTTTGGTGGTGCGCATCGTGCGGATTCTGGCGGAGCGTAAGCCCCACACTGTATCAAACCGGCCGCCCGCGTGCGGCCGGCCGGGGCCGTCGAGCTCAGACCGTGCGCGAATAGCGCTGCTGCTGGGTCTGGCCGAGATACGCGTCGAATGCCATCGCGATGTTGCGCACGACCATCCGGCCGGCCGGATGGATCGTCAGGCGGTCGCTCGCGATCGTCAGCAGCCCGTCGCGCTCGAACGGGCGCAGCGTGTCGAGCTCGCGCGCGAAATGATCGGCGAAGCGGATGCCGTGTGCGGCCTCGACATGCGAGAACGGCAGGTCGAGGTTGCACATCAGTTGCGTGATCACGTCGCGGCGCAGCCGGTCGTCGGGCGTGAGCCGCACGCCGCGCGCGATCGGCAGGCGGCCCGCGTCGAGCGCGGCGCCGTAGGCGGGCAGGTCCTTCGCGTTCTGCGCGTAGACATCGCCGACCTTGCCGATCGATGACACGCCGAAGCCGACGAGGTCGGTATCCGCGCGCGTGCTGTAGCCCTGGAAATTGCGCTGCAGCGTGCCGTTCTTCTGCGCGCGCACGAGCTCGTCGGACGGCCGCGCGAAGTGGTCCATCCCGATGTACACGTAGCCGGCCGACGTCAGCATGTCGATCGCGAGGCCGAGCAGCGCGATGCGCGTTTCCGGCGGCGGCAGCGTCGCATCGTCGATCTGCCGCTGCATCTTGAACAGGTGCGGCATGTGCGCGTAGCCGAACACCGACAGCCGGTCGGGCGCGAGTTCGATGATCGTTTCCAGTGTGCGCGCGAAGACGGAAACGGTCTGGTGCGGCAGCCCGTAGATCAGGTCGACGCTCACCGAATGAAAGCCCGTCGTGCGCGCGGCGGAGAGCAGGTCGGCCGTCATCGCAAGCGGCTGGATGCGGTTGATCGCCTGCTGCACGACCGGATCGAAGTCCTGCACGCCGAGGCTCAGCCGGTTGAAGCCGATCGTGCGCAGGTGGACGAGCGTCGCGGGCGTGACCGTGCGCGGGTCGATCTCGATCGAGAATTCGGCGTCGGCATCCGGCGCGAGTGCAAAGTGCTCGCGGGTGGCCGCCATCAGCTCGGCCGTTTCGTCGTCGGACAGGAAGGTGGGCGTGCCGCCACCCCAGTGCAGCTGCGTGACCGGGCGCGCGGGATCGAACAAGGCGGCCTGCAGCGTCATCTCGCGCTTGAGTTGGTCGAGATACGGGCGTGCGCGGCGGTGGTTGTTGGTCGCGATCTTGTTGCAGCCGCAGTAGAAGCACGCGGTGTTGCAGAACGGGATGTGGAAGTACAGCGACAGCTCGCTCGACGAGGCGCCCGGGTCGCTCGCCGCGCGCACATAGTCGGCCGGGTCGAAATCGTCGCGGAATTGCAGCGCGGTGGGGTACGACGTATAGCGCGGCCCGTTCGCGCCGTATTTCGCGAGCAAATCGGGACGGAACACTGTGTCGGCAGAACCGGAACGCATGATGATCTCGCGCTTTTTAGATGCTTTCGAGTATATAAACGCGCGATTGAGCTGCATTGTGTAATAACGTCGCAGCCGGCGATGGCACAATGCGGGGTGCGGCTGCCGGCACCGCGTCCGGTTGCCGCACCGTTTTTTGTTGTTCGTTCGAGAGAGCCGAGTGTCCGTCGAAATGCCTGTCCGCCCGGCGCCTGCCGATGTCCTGCCGCCGCATGCGTGCCGCGAAGGCTGCGGCGCGTGCTGCATCGCGCCGTCGATTTCCAGCCCGATTCCGGGCATGCCCGACGGCAAGCCGGCCGGCGTGCGCTGCGTGCAGCTCGGCGACGATCTTCGATGCAGGATCTTCGGCCGGCCCGAGCGCCCCGCGTGCTGTTCCGGGTTGCAGCCGTCCGCGGAGATGTGCGGCGCATCGCGCGACGACGCGCTCGCGTGGCTCACGCGCCTGGAAGTCGCGACGCAGCCGTCACCGCGGCGCGGCGCACGGCGATAGCGGGCTGCCCGCTGCGCTCGATGCGCAGACCGCGCACGGAACCCGCCGCGCGCGTGGACGCACTAACCTCGATCGATTGCCCGGCATGGGCCGGCGCCGCCGCGCCCGATACAGGAGATTGTTCAGCATGACCGCAACCCGCGCGCCCGGCCGGCGCAGTTTTCTCGCCGCATGCGTCGGCGCCGTCGGCGTGATCGTGTCGCTCGCCGCGTGCGCGTCGACGTTCCCGTTCATCCCCGATCACTACACGTTCTCGCGCGGCGACGTGCAGAAAGCCGTCGCGCGCAAGTTCCCGTACCAGAAGACGGTCGCGCAGGTCGTCGACGTGTCGCTCG
The DNA here is from genome assembly GCF_964265005.1 of Burkholderia crassaminum. NCBI lineage: Bacteria > Pseudomonadati > Pseudomonadota > Betaproteobacteria > Burkholderiales > Burkholderiaceae > Burkholderia > Burkholderia crassaminum. The sequence goes on from NZ_OZ183799.1 coordinate 1,012,888, forward strand.
CGAACCCGGCCGTCAACCTGCTGCCCGACCAGAACCGCGTCGCCGTGCAGCTCGACGCGCATTTCACGAGCCCGTTCCTGCGCGCGCCCGTCAGCGGCAAGTTCACCGTGTCGGGCCAGCTTGCTTACGACGCGCCGAGCCGCTCGGTCGTGCTGAAGTCGCCGGCCGTCGACAGCCTCGCGCTCGACGGCGACGCGCAGATGTACGCGCAGCAGGTCGGCGCGGCCGCCGGCCTGCTCGCGACGCAGTTGCTGACCAACTATCCGATCTACACGTTCAAGCCCGAACAACTGCAATTTGCCGGGGTGAACTACGAACCCGGTACAATTACGATTCTTACAAACGGCATACGCGTGGCGATCGTCGAAAAATGACGACGAACCGCGCTCGGCCGGAGGGGGGCCGCGCGTGGAAGAGTGGCCCATTCATTCGACCATTTCGGAGTTGGGCCACGGATGGACTGGATCCTGATCTGCAAGGCTTTGATCCTCGGCGTCGTCGAGGGGCTGACGGAATTCCTGCCGGTGTCGAGTACCGGGCACCTGATCGTCGCGGGCAGCTTCCTGAATTTCAACGATTCGCACGCGAAGACCTTCGACGTCGTGATCCAGTTCGGCGCGATCCTCGCGGTCTGCTGGGAATACCGGCAGCGGATCGCGTCCATCGTGTCCGGGCTGCCGAGCCGGCCTGAAGCGCGGCGCTTCACGTTGAACGTCGTGATCGCGACCATTCCCGCGGTTGCGCTCGGCCTCCTGTTCGAGAAGAAGATCAAGGCCGTGCTGTTCTCGCCGGTGCCCGTCGCGTTCGCGCTCGTCGTGGGCGGTGCGATCATCCTGTGGGCTGAGGCGCGCCAGCGCGAACGCAGCGAGCCGCCGCGCGTGGTGTCGGTCGATGCGCTGACGCCGCTCGATGCGCTGAAGGTCGGGATCGCGCAGTGCTTCGCGCTGGTGCCCGGCATGTCGCGCTCGGGCTCGACGATCATCGGCGGGATGCTGTTCGGTCTCGACCGGCGCGTGGCCACCGAATTCTCGTTCTTCCTCGCGATTCCGATCATCTTCGGCGCGACGCTCTATGAAACCGTCAAGGACTGGCAGGCGTTCACCGTCGATTCGCTCGGCCTGTTCGCGCTCGGCCTCGTCGCGGCGTTCGTCAGTGCGTTCGTGTGCGTGCGCTGGCTGCTGCGCTACGTTGCGACGCACGATTTCACGGTGTTCGCGTGGTACCGGATCGCGTTCGGGCTGTTCGTGCTGCTGGTCGGGTACAGCGGCTGGCTGAACTGGGCGTGATGCCGATACGGCGGCCGATGCGCCACCGATAAAAAAGGCCCGCTCGGTAGATGCCGGTCGGGCCTTTTTCCATTCGGGGCAGGGGGAGTCGTTCAGCCTGCGCGCTTGCGGAACACCAGGTCCCACACGCCGTGGCCGAGCCGCAGCCCGCGCCGTTCGAACTTCGTCACCGGGCGGTAGTCGGGGCGCGGCGCGTAGTCGGCGGCCGTGTTTTCGAGCGTCGGCTCCGCGCCGAGCACTTCCAGCATCTGTTCCGCGTAGTTCTGCCAGTCGGTCGCGCAGTGAATGTATGCGCCGGGCTTCAGGCGCGACGCGAGATGCGCGACGAGCGGCGGCTGGATCAGCCGGCGCTTGTGGTGGCGCGCCTTGTGCCACGGGTCGGGGAAGAAGATGTGCACGCCGTCGAGACTTTCCGGCGCGAGCATGTGCTCGAGCACCTCGACCGCGTCGTGCTGGATGATGCGGATGTTCGGCAGATCCTGCTCGCCGATCAGTTTCAGCAGCGCGCCGACGCCCGGCTCGTGCACTTCGACGCCGAGGAAGTCGTCGCCGGGGCGGTGCGCGGCGATTTCCGCGGTCGACGCGCCCATCCCGAAGCCGATCTCGAGGATGCGCGGCGCGCTGCGGCCGAACACCGCGTTCCAGTCGGGCAGCTCCGGCGCATACGGCACCACGAAGCGCGGGCCGAATTCGTCGAGCGCACGGCGCTGGCCGGTCGACACGCGGCCGGCACGCGTCACGAAGCTGCGGATACGGCGGTGGTGCAGCGGATTGACTGCGTCGGCGCCTTCGGCGGCTTCGTCGGGAATGGCGTCGTCGTGCGGCGGCAGGCCGGCTTCGTTCGGATCGTCGTGCATCATCGGTACAGAGAAAGGCTCGGTTGCGGGCGAGGGCCCGTTGCGCGCAGCAGTGCGCCGGGTGAACCGGCACATGGTACAAAAAAGCCGCCTTCGACGAGGCGGCTTTTGCGCAGGCTGCGATGCAGCCGGAAAGTGGAGCGGGCGATGGGAATCGAACCCACGTCATCAGCTTGGGAAGCTGAGGTAATGGCCATTATACGACGCCCGCAGAACGCGTGATTCTACAGGGATTTGCCGGGATGTGGCAAGCGGGCGGTTTCGAGAACGGCAAAACCGGCGTCGCCGGATGAAGAAGCGGGGGTTTTGCTTTCGACGCGGGATCGTTTCCTGCCGCGCGCATCGAATCCGCGATCAATTCGCGGCAAGACGCTTGCAAATCAGCTGTTCGACCATCGGACGCACCGCCTGCGCAACCCGGCCATATCCGGCAGGCGTCAGGTGTTGCCCGTCGGGCTGGTGTTCGTCCGGCGGAACCAGGTGGTTCCATTCGTCGATCATCGGCACGTCGAGTTGCGCCAGCGCCTCCCGCTTCTCCTCGCCCGCGCTCAGCACGACACCGATCTTGCGGGCTTGCAGCCGCTGAACGATTCCGCCGATGTTCTTCTCCGTCTCCTCGGGGCTCAGCGCGAAGTGACGGCGTGTCGAATTCGCATCGTTGCCGCCCGGCTGGAAAATGACGATATCGGTGCCGTTCGGAACCGCACTGTCCAGCTTGTCCAGTTCCTCGCGTGTCGTGATGCCGTTTACGCCTTCGTTCTTCACGGTCACCGTATAACCATCGGCAATGAGCAATTTTTCGAGCTGTGCCGGATAGGCATCGCTGCGCGCCAGGTTCTTGCCGTAGGTGTTGCTTCCGCCGAATGCGACGATGCGGACGGGATGCCCGACTGCCGCCGCGCAGGGCTGACCGCCCGCTACGGTCCGGGATGCGGCATCCTGCCCCCGGGCCGTGGTGGCCGACAGGCAGAGCACGGTCATCATGGCCGCGATGATAGGTGGTCTCATGGAACTCAATCCCGTCGATTGTCGTTCAGACGATTCTAGTCGCAGGAACGGTGGTTTTCCGCGATTTCGGGTTCAGGCAAAGGTGCGCTTTCAGGTTCAATTCGCACGCACGAACGCACGCATTCGCGCAAAAGCGAAAGGGCGTGATCGGGCGAACCGCGCCGACGCACTGCGCATCGGTGCGGCCCGGCGTTTCAGGTCTCGGCAACCAGCAGACCGGTGGCATGTCGCGAAACCGGAGCCCGCCCGCCGCGCGCCCCGGTTTCGCACGAGCTTCAGAACGTCACCGCCGCCTTCAGGCTGTCGATGGCCGCCGCATTCACGCGCACCTGGAAGTTCTGCGTGTAGTTCACCGTATAGCCGTTCGTCGTGCCCGGTGCCGCGACCGGGTATGCACTGCCGCCGATGACGGTGCCGTCCTTGATCAGGTTGCCGGTGTACACGTTGCCGTTGATCTCGTAATAGGTGTGATACATCGGCGTCGTGCGGTTCGGCCGCAGCGCGTTCGCGACGTAGGTCGTGATGCCGCCCACCTGCGTCATCGCACCGTTGCTCAGCGTATAGGTCGTCTGGTCGCTGCTCGACTGGATGCCGCCCGCGGCCATCAGCGCCGCGATCGTCGTGCCGGTCGCGGTCGGGTCGGGCGACGTGCCGGTTGTCAGCGTCTTGTTGTCGGTCACCTGGTACACGTCGCCGATTTCAGTTTCGGTGTACTTAAGATAGGCCGCGCCAGAAGACCACGTCGCGGTGCCGTTCAGCAGCTTCGGGTTGTAGTACAGCGCATTGAACCACTGCGCGAGATCGGTCGGTGCGCCGGCCACCGTGCCCGTCAGCGGCACGTTCGAGAAATTCGAGCGCAGCGTGCTCTGGACGATCGTGACGCCGTCCGTCGCGAGCGTGTCCGCGCGCACGCCGCTGCCCTGGTAGCTGATGTTCGTGATGAACTGCGGCCCGGAGTCGACGACGATCTTGCCCGCAACGAGGTAGCGGGTCGGCGCGGTCGACGCGGTCGTGATCGCCAGCGTGCTCGCGATCGACGCCGGGGCGGACATCGTCGTCTTCTGGGTGCCGGTGGACGGCGACGCGGCAAGCGATGACGAGCCCGCGATGAAGTAGTTCGTGCCGGTGGCCGGCACGCCCGATGCGGGCAGGTCGATCGACGTGCGGAACGACAGGTTCGGCGCGAGCGCGAAGCTTTCGTAGGTCGTCTGGTCGGCGCTGAGCGTCGACGTCGGGCTCGACGACGACGGCGAGCCGCTCGAGCCGCTGGATGGGCCCGATGAATCGTCGCCGCCGCAGGCGGCGAGCAGGACCGAGAGGCCGCACGCGCAGGAGGCGGCATAGCCGAGATGCTTTTTCATGGAATAACCCCCGAACTTCATCTTGTGAGAATGGACGACGCAGCCGCCGGATGCGACGTGCGAGCAAAATATAGCGAGCGTCGCCAGGGCGGTCCATTCCACAAACGGGGGGTATGAGCGCACGGCTCAACGATGTTTCATCGAGCTTGCTGTGTACGGGCGGTGCATCGCGGCGTGCACCGCGCACGCGTTCAGTCGAACGCGTTCAGCGGCAGGTTCAGCATCAGGCGCATCAGCTCGGACTGGCGATTGGTCGCCGTTTTCCGGTAGATCGCCTGCAGCTGCTTGCGCACGGTGTCGTGCTGGATGCCGGCGCGCGACGCGATTTCCTTGGTCGACAGCCCTTCGCCGAGCAACTGGCACGCACGCACTTCAGCGGGCGTCAGATTGAATGCCGCGCCGAGCAGGTCCGAATCGACGGGCGGCGCGGAATCGGGGTGATAGAACAGCAGCATCACGAGCGGCCGCAGCCCGAACGCACCGCTCACGCGCGGCGGCACGAGCAGCGTGAAGAACGCGTACAGCGTTTCGCCGACGAGGCCCGGCGCGGCCGGCGCGGTGATCGGCAGCGAACGGTAGGCGGAGACTTCTTCGGCCGGCACGTCGCCGCCGCGCGTCAGGCCTTCGAGCCGTTCGCACTCCGCGCGAAACGACTCGCGATAGCCCGCCGGCAGTTGCAGCTTGCCGTCGGCGAGACCGACGAGCGACGTCGATGCAAGCAGGCGCGTCGCCGCTTCGTTCGCGAGCACGACGCCGCCATCGGTGGTCAGCAGCATCACGGGCTGCCTCAGCTTGTTGACGAGCGCGTGTCCGACCAGCGCCTTGGTCGAGAACGTGTAGTTCTGCAGCTGCATTCGCACGGCACGTATCAGGTGCGGAATGAGCCGGTCGAGAAAGCGGACCTCGTCGGGCCCGAGCGGCTGTTCGCCGACGGCACGCAGCGCGGAAAAGATCACGCACACGTTCTCGTCGTCGACCAGCTTGCAGCCCGACACATAACGTCGGCCGACCGGAATCAGGAACTCCTGGTAGAACGGGTCGCGCGCGACGAAGTCGTCGTCGAACAACTCGTGGCAATGGATCCATTCTCCCGGCGCGCGTTGCTGCATGAGAGCCATGCGCGGATCGATGCTGCCGTATTTCTGGATATACGCGAGTTCGCCGTCGACGGGCAGGTTGAAGCCGTCGCTGTAGGAAAGCGAGCCTTGTTTCTTGTCGATGGCCAGCATGTGGACGGCGCTCGCGTCGATGGCCTTGCCGAGCGCGGTAAAGAAGCCGGACCAGCCGGACGGGTCGGCGACGGCGTCATAAAGCAGATGAATGATGTCTTCGTAGCGCTCGGTCGACAGATCCATCGGGATCTCCCCTGTGTTCCGCTTGATATGACGCGCCGGGCGGTGCGGTTCCGCATGCCTGATGTCGAGGCGGCAGGCACGATTCCCGTGATCCGGTTGCGAGCGGACGGCGGTTGCACGTCGGCGAGCGTGGGGGGATCGGATCGTCGGGTCGTCGACCACTCTACACGCGGCCGATTTCCATTGGCTTACCGTGAAGCTTGCGATCGACCGAATGGCGATGCGGCGCCGGCGAGGCTGCGCGAAGCCGTGCCGGTCGCGGCCGCCGGCGCAATCCCGTTCGAGCGTCTATGATGCAGCGCGTGTGCGGCCGCTGCCGGTGGGGCGGCCGTTTCTTCCGATTGTCCGCTTGCCCGTCGTGCCGGGCGGGCTGCCAGGAGCTGGGCCATGCGCATCACCGCGATCCATGAACAGGCGATTCCCGTTTCCCGCTACGCCGACCCGGCCATTCCCTCCGGTGGCCTGACGACGAGTGTCGTCGCGGTGGTCACCGACGTCGTGCGCGACGGCCGTCCGGTGACGGGCTACGGCTACGCATCGGTCGGCCGTTTCGCGCAGGGCGGCCTGATCCGCGAACGGTTCGCGCCGCGCCTGCTGGCCGCTGCCGACACGCTCTCCGACGAAGCCGGCACGAACCTCGACCCGTTGCGCGCCTGGCGCGCGATGATGGCCGGCGAAAAGCCCGGCGGACACGGCGAACGTTGCGTCGCGATCGGCACGCTCGACATGGCGATCTGGGACGCCGCCGCGAAGATCGCGGACCTGCCGCTTCACCGCTTGCTTGCCGACCGGCTCGCCCGCACGCCGGCATCGCGCGTCCGTGTGTACGCGGGCGGCGGCTACCGCTATCCGCACGACGATCTCGCGCGCCTGTCGGACGAGATGCGCCGCATCGCCGATCTCGGCTACACGCACGCGAAGATCAAGATCGGCGGTGCGGATCTCGACGGAGACCGGCGGCGCATCGAAGCCGCCGCCGCGTGCCTCGCCGACAGTTCGCATCTCGCGGTCGACGCGATGAACACGTACGACGCGACGACCGTCGACGTTGCCGCGGCGATGCTCGAGCCGTTCGGTCTCTGGTGGTTCGAGGACATCTGCGATCCGCTCGACCTGCCGCTTCAGGCGGACATCGCCACGCGCTACGCCCCGCCGATCGCAGCCGGCGAAGCGCTGTTCTCGCTCGCGGAAGCAAAGCTGCTCGACCGCTACGGCGGCCTGCGTCCCGATCGCGACGTGCTCGTATTCGACCCGGTGCATTGCTACGGGCTGCCGGGTTACCTGCAGATCGTCGAGCACTTCGCATCGCGCGGCTGGCGGCGCGACGCGTTCTGGCCGCATGGCGGCCACCTGTTCTCGCTGCACGTCGTCGCGGCGCTCGGGCTCGGCGGCGCGGAAGTCAATCCGTTCGCATTCGATCCGTTCAGCGGGCTCGCCGATGGCGAAACCGTCGACGCGGGCTTCGCACGCACGCCGCAGGCACCGGGCATCGGTTTCGAGCGGCATGCCGGCGCGCATCGCGTGTTTCGTGCATTAGCGGGCCGCTGACATCCGACGCGTCAAAGCGCGTCGATCGCGAAACGCACCGCGAAGCCGAGCATCATCGCCGCGACGAAAAAATCGAGCACCCGCCACGCGAGCGTGTGCGCGAACCATGCGCGGCACGCGCGTGCGCCGTAGGCAAGCGTCAGGAACCACACGAGCGACGCCGTCATCGCGCCGAGCGCGAACGGCGCGCGTGCGGCGGGCGGGTGGCTCACGATCACGGTGCCGAGCAGCAATACGGTGTCGATCCACGCATACGGATTGAGCAGCGACACGGCGGCCGTCGCGAGCAGCGTGCGCGACAACGCGGGTGCGTGGCGCGCGTGTGAGTCGCCGATGTGCTCCGGCTGCCGCCGCCGGATCGCCGAGCGCAGCGCGAGCAGGCCATACCCGGCGAGATACGCGATGCCGGCCCACAGCGCGGCCGACACCACGTCCGGATGCCGCGACAGCAGCGCGGACAACCCGTGCGCGCCGAGCACGATCAGCAGCGCGTCGCTGCCTGCGCAGACGAGGGCAATGGAGAGCAGGTGGGGGCTCGAGATCGAGCGCTTGATGACGAACGCGTCCTTGGGGCCGACCGACGTGAACAGGGCGGCGCCAAGCAGCAGGCCTTCGACGAAGGCAGAGGTGTCGAGCACGAGTGGGCCGACAACCTCTTAAGCTGAACCGGTGATGGTTACGATGAACGAAACGTTAAGGGGCGCCGGGGGGCGTTGTCAATGCCCCGCCTGGCGCCCGCGTGCCGCCGGCCGTTCCGGCCGCGCTCAGCGTGTTGCCGCCTCGCCGAGGTTGAGCGCGACGAGCGCGCAGACGGTCAGCGCGATGCCGGCGAGCTTCAGCGACGACACCGATTCGTCGAAGCAGACGATGCCGATCACGGCCGTGGCCGCGGTGCTGGCGGCGGCCCAGCTCGCATACGCGAGCCCCATTTCGAGCCGCTTCGTCGCGAGCGCCATCAGCCAGACGGCGCATGCATAACAGACGACGGTGAGCGCGGACGGGAGCGGGCGGGAAAAGCCGGCCGAGTATTTCAGGCCGACGGAGCCGAGTACTTCGGCGAGGACACTGACGCCCAGCAGAAGCCAGGCAGACTGGAGCGGGGACACGAACGGCCTCCTTCCCCCGACGCTTATACCGAGCGGCGAGGAGAAGAGGAGGTGTCAGCGGTACCCAGGATGAAAGGAGCTTAGTCCGCGTGGCGCGGCAGCACAAGGCATGCTGCGCGCCCGTCACGCCCGTCACGCCCGTCACGCCCGTCACGCCTGGCCGGCCTGCCCGGCCGCCCATTCGGGCCGCTGCCCGAGCGTGTCGAGCAGCCGGACGATCTCGGCTTTCACCTTCTGCACCGCGTTGCTGACGAGCGCCGTATCGTGCCAGCACAGCGACAGGTCGCGCGCGAACAGCCGGTGCGCGACCGTCGACAGCTTGAGCTTGCGCTCCTCGATCTCGACGTGCGCGGCCGTCCACGGCAGGATCGTCACGCCGAGCTGCGCCATCACGGCCGCGAACAGCAGCCCGGTCGAACTCGCCTCGAAGCTGATCTCGTACGACAGCCCGGCCTCGCGCATCGCCCAGTCGACGCGGTTGCGGATCGTGTTCGGCGCGCTCGGCAGCACGAGCGGCATCCGCGCGATCGCGTCGAGCGGCACGGGATCGTCCGGCACCGCGAACCCGGGCCAAGTGATCAGGTACAGCGTTTCGGTCAGCAGCCGGTGGATCGCGATGCCGCGCGTGTCGACCGCGTCGACGACGATCGCGAGATCGAGCCGCGCGCGTTCGAGCAACGTGTCGAGATCGGCGCTCGGCGCCTCGATCAGCTCCAGCATGATGCCCGGATAGCGGTCGCGCACCGCGCGGGCGAGCGGAATCGCCAGCACGCGCGCGGTGCTCGACGGCATCCCGACCGTCACGCGGCCCTGCGGTGTTTCTGCGTCGCGGCGCAGCAGGTCGCGCGTGCCGTCGGCCTGGCGCAGCAGTTCGAGCGCATGCCCGTACAGCGTGCGGCCGGCGGCGGTCGGCGCGACGCCGCGCACGCTGCGTTCCAGCAACTGCATCCCGAGATCCTGTTCGAGATTGCGCATCTGCTGGCTCACCGCGGGCTGCGCGACATGCAGCGCCTCGCTCGCGTGCGTGACGTTGCCGCATTCGACGACCTTCACGAAATAGCGCAACTGCCTCAAGTCCATCGCCGTCGTCTCCCGATTCGAGCCATAAGCTAATCCGATCGAGCAAGATGAATATCATATTTTTCTCCGATCGTTGGGGTTTCTATACTCGTCACACAAAAGAGCCAGCCTGCCGGCCATCCCGGACCGGACGCGGCAAAAGCGCCGGCCCCGCCGGCAAGGAGACGAAGATGTTCAAGGCGATCGACGCGTCGGCGGCCGGCGCGAAGCCGCGGCGCACGCTGCTCACGCGCGAGCAGGTCAAGGGCTTCTGGGCCGTGTATGCGGGCTGGGTGCTCGACGGCGTGGATTCGGTGATCTACGCGCTCGTGCTGATTCCCGCGCTGACCGAACTGCTGCCGGCGTCCGGCATCGCGGCGACGCCCGCGAATCTCGGCATGTACGGCTCGATCCTGTTCGCGCTGTTCCTGATCGGCTGGGGGCTGTCGTTCATCTGGGGGCCGCTCGCCGACCGCTTCGGCCGCGTCCGTACGCTCGCCGCGAGCATCCTGATCTATTCCGTATTCACAGGCGCGGCCGCGTTCGTGCACGACGTGTGGGCACTGGCCGCGTGCCGGCTGATTGCCGGGATCGGCGTCGGCGGCGAATGGGCGCTCGCGGGCACCTATGTGGCCGAGAGCTGGCCGGAAGACCGCCGCAAGATGGGCGCCGGCTACCTGCAGACGGGCTACTACTTCGGTTTCTTCATCGCGGCGTGCCTGAACTACACGATCGGCGCGACCTACGGGTGGCGCGCGATGTTCCTGTGCGGGCTCGCGCCCGCGCTGCTCGCGGTGTTCACCGTGATGCGCGTGAAGGAGCCCGGCCAGTGGCGCCGGCATGACGCACGCGACGGCGACGCGGCCGACGCGCGGCGCGCGCATCCGCTGCGCGAAATCTTCGCGCCGGCCTTCCTGCGCCGCACGCTGACGAGCGCGAGCCTCGTCGGCGTCGCGATCGTCGGGCTGTGGGCCGGCTCCGTCTACGAGGCAAGCGCGGTCACCACGCTGGCGGCGCGCGCGGGCATCGACCACATCGGTGCGCTGCGGCTCGCGTCGGTCGGCGCGGCGATCCTGTCGTGCGCGACGATCGCCGGCTGCCTGGTTGCGCCGTGGCTCTCGGAGCGGCTCGGCCGGCGCACGGCGCTCGGCGTGTATTTCGCCGGCATGGCCGCATCGATCGTGTTCGCGTTCGGCTGGGCGTTCTATCAGCCGAACGGGCTCGCGGCGTTCATGGTGTCGCTCGCGTTCCTCGGTTTCTTCGGCGGCAATTTCGCGATCTTCTCGTTGTGGCTGCCCGAGCAGTACCCGACACGTGTGCGGGCCACCGCGTTCGCGTTCAACGCGTCGGTCGGCCGCTTCATCGGCGCAGGCGTGAACTTCCTGCTCGGCGCCGCGATTCACGGCTACGGATCGCTCGGCGTGCCGGTCGCATGGACCGCGGCCGTGTTCGGGCTCGGCATCCTGATCCTGCCGTTCGCGGTTGAAACACGCCACCAGACGCTGCCCGAATGAGCGGTGCGCCGCGATCGTTCGGCAACAAGCCACACCCAGTCATCAATATCAGGAGTCCGGAATGCAGGCATTACAAGGAATCAGGGTCGTCGATCTGAGCCGCGCGCTGTCGGGGCCGTTCTGCTCGATGGTGCTCGCCGATCTCGGCGCCGACGTGATCAAGGTCGAGTCGGGGCCGCACGGCGACATGAGCCGCGCATGGGGGCCGTTCGATCGCGGCGTGAGCACGTACTACCTGTCCTGCAACCGCAACAAGCGCGGCATCTGCGTGGATTTCCGGCAGCCGGCCGGCCTCGACGTCGTGCGCGGGCTGATCGCGCAGGCCGACGTCGTGATCGAGAATTTCAAGGCCGGCACGATGGACGCGATGGGGCTCGGCTACGACGTGCTGAGCGCGCGCGATCCGCGGCTCGTGATGGGCAGCGTCACCGCGTTCGGCCCGCGCGGCCCGTTGCGCGACTGGCCGGGCTTCGACCAGATCGCGCAGGGCTATGCGGGGCTGATGAGCCTCACCGGCTTCCCGGACGGCGAGCCGACCCGCACGGGCACCGCGATCGGCGATCTCAGCTCGGGGATGTGGGTCGCGACCGGCGTGATGGCCGCGCTGTTCGAGCGCGAGCGCACGGGGCGCGGGCAGCATGTCGGCACGTCGCTGCTCGAAAGCCTCGTGTCGCTGCTGAGCGTGCACGGGCAACGCTACCTGAGCCTTGGCGACGTGCCGCGCCGCACCGGCAACGCGCATGCGGTGATCGCGCCGTACGGTGTGTTCGAGACGGCTGACGGGCCGCTCAACCTCGCGCCGATCACGACCGACATGTGGCTACGGCTGTGCCAGTTGCTGGATCTGCCCGACCTGCCGAGCGATCCGCGCTTCGCGACCAACGATGCGCGTGTCGCGCACCGCGACGAACTGAAGGCGTTGCTCGAAAGCCGGTTGCGCACGCGCGGCAAGCGCGAATGGACGCAGCGTTTTGTCGACGCCGGGCTGCCGGCCGGGCCGATCAACACGCTCGACGAAGTGTTCGCCGATCCGCAGCTCGCGCATTGCGGGCTGGTCGAGCCGGTCGCGCATCCGACGCTCGGCACGCTGCGCCAGGTCGTCACGCCGCTCGGCGGGATGGGCGACGAGGTGCCGGCGCCGCGTACTCGCCATGCGCCGCCGCTGCTCGGCGAGCATACGGTCGACGTGCTGCGCGAAGCGGGCTACGGCGACGACGCGATCGACGCGCTGCTGGCCGGGCGCGCGGTCTTCCAGGCGGACGCGGTAGCGGAGGCCGTGCAATGAGCGACACGACGAAACACGATAGCGCGTCGAGCGTGACGGTCGACATGGTCGGCGAGCGGATCGCGCGCGTGCGGTTCGCGAATCCGGCGCGACGGCATGCGCTCGACGCGCCGTTGCTCGATGCGCTCGTCGCGCGCCTCGATGCGCTGGACGAACACCGTCCACCACCCGTCGTGATCCTGTCGAACGACGGCAGCGGCGACGTGTGGAGCGCGGGGCACGACCTGCGCGAACTTGCCGACGATCGCGATCCGCTTGCGTACGGCAAGCCGCTCGAACGGGCGCTGCGGCGCGTGCGGACTTATCCGGGCGCGGTGATCGCGGCGGTGTCGGGTTCGGCGTGGGGCGGGGCGGTCGATCTCGTGATGAGCTGCGACCTGGTGGTCGCGGCACGCGATGCGCGTTTTGCGATGACGCCCGCGAACATCGGCCTGCCGTATTCGACGAGCGGCCTGCTGCGCTTCTACGACAACCTGCCGATCCACGTGCTGAAGGAAATGTTTTTCTGCGCGCAGCCGCTCGATGCGGAACGTGCCGCGCATCACGGGCTCGTGAACCGGCTGGCCGACGCGGGCGGGGTCGACGATGCGGCGCTCGACGTCGCACGCACGATCGCCGCGAAGGCGCCGCTCGCGGTGCACGCGGTGAAGGAACAGTTGCGCGTGCTGCAGGACGCGCGGCCGTTGCCGGCCGACGCGTTCGAGCGGATTGCCGAGTTGCGCCGGCAGGCTTGCGAGGGAGGCGATTTCGACGAAGGGCTGCGCGCGTTCTCGGAGCGGCGCGCGCCGGTGTTTCGCGGTGTCTAGGTGATGTGTGGTGCGAGCGGGGCGCAAGCGGCGAAAAGCGCGCGGACGCGTTCGCGTCGCTGCGCGGGTATCGGTTGCGTCGTTCGCGGCCACCATCGCCTGCCGCGTCGCCGCGCATCACATGCCGAGCGCGTGCACGCCGACGAGCAACAGCGCGCCGATTGCGATCAGCAGCAGCGCATGGACGCGTGTATACATCACGCACAGCGTCGACGCGATCGCGATCGCGCGCGCGGCCCAGCCGCCGTCGAGCACCTGCAGCAGGACCCACACCGACGCGAGGATCATGCCGGCCGCGACCGGGCGCAGGCCGGCCTCGAGCGCGATCTGCCAGCGCGCGCCCTGGTGCCGCCGCCACAGATGCGCGACGCCGTAGATCAGGAACGCCGTCGGGCCGAACAGCGCGAGCGTCGCGATCACCGCGCCCCAGAAGCCGGCCACCTGCCAGCCGATCAGCGTCGCCAGCAGCGAGCCGGGGCCCGGTGCCATCCGTGCGATCGCGAAATCGTTCACGAATTGCGTGGCGGTCATCCAGTGATGCACGTCGACCACCTGCCGCTGGATGTCGGCGATGATCGCCTGCCCGCCGCCGATCGTCGCGATCGACAGCGGCGCGAACACACCGAACAGCGCGGCGTAGCGTTGCGGTGCGGTCATTGTGTGTCACCCCGGCCCGGGGGGGCGGCCGCGCGGCGGTATTCGAGCGCGACGCTCAGCGTGCCGCCGACCAGCACGGTCCACACGAGCGGCCAGTGCAGCACCGCAACCGACACGAAGGTGAGCGCCATCACCGCGAACGGCAGCGCGCGACGCGGCAGGCGGCGCACGGCGGTGATCGCCATCGAGATCGACAGCCCGATCGCCGCAGCCGCCGCGCCGGCGAGCGCGACATGCGTGAGCGGAAAGCGCGTGAGGGTCGAGAACGCGATGCCGAACAGCACGATCAGCACGGCCGGCGGCGCGATGATGCCGGTGAAGCCGGCCACGGCGCCGCGCCATCCGGCGAGCCGGTAGCCGATCCAGATCGCGAGGTTCTTCACGTTGACGCCCGGCAGCGCCTGCGACAGCGCGAGGCCGTTGAGGAACGCCTCCTCGTCGAGCCAGCGGCGCTCGTACACGAAGTCGCGCATCATCCGGCCGCTGAGCCCGCCGCCGAAGCTGGTCAGGCCGATCTGCGAGAACGCAATGAACAGTGCGAGGACGCCGGGCGGCGGCGCATCGCCAGCAGGCGGTGCCGGCGTGGTGGTGGCGGAGGGCGGGGGCATCGGGCGGGCGGCGCGTGGCGATTGGGCGGGCGCCCATGTTAGCAAGCGGACGCTGTCAGCACGCTGACATTGGTTTGGTGTTGACGCGGTGAAAGCACGAAGCCGGTTCGACGGGGACATCCGGCGCATGCGGCGCATGCGGCGCATGCGGCGCATCCGGCACATCCGGCACATCCGGCACATCCGGCACATCCGGCACATCCGGCACATCCGGCACATCCGGCACATCCGGCACATCCGGCACATCCGGCGCATCCGGCACATCCGGCACATCCGGCACATCCGGCACATCCGGCACATCCGGTACATCCGGTACATCCGGTACATCCGGCGCATGCGGCGCATCCGGCACATCCCGCGCGGCTGCAACCAACGCTACGCGCGCACGACCGTCACGCCCGCCGCTTCGATCGGCTTCGTCAACGCGGCATCGGTTTCCTTTTCGACCACCACCGTGTGCGCCAGCGTGAGCTCGCCGATCACGAACTGTGAGGCCGCGCGCAGCTTCGACTGCGACGCGAGCACGACCGTCTCGGCCGCGCGTTCGGCCAGCGCGCGCTTGATCGCCGCTTCCTCGAAATCGCCGGTGCTGAGCCCCGCAACCGGGTGCACGCCCGTCACGCCCATGAAGTAAAGGTCCGCATGGATGCGCGCAATGCCCTCCATTGCCGCCGCGCCGACGGCGACGATCGAATGCTTGTAGAGCCGCCCGCCGATCAGGATCACGTCGATCGACGGATGCGCGGCGAGCGCAACCGCGACACTCGGGCTGTGCGTGACGATCGTCGCGCGCAGGTCGGTCGGCAACTGGCTGACGAGCAGCGCCGAGGTCGTGCCGCCGTCGACGATCGCGACCTGCCCGGGCGCGATCATCTGGGCGGCGCACCGCGCGATGCGCCGCTTTTCCGCCGTCTCGAGCGCTTCGCGCTGCGCGAACGGCGCAACGGCCGGCGATGCAGGCAGCGCACCGCCATGCACGCGCTGCAGCAGGCCCTCGGCCGCGAGCTCGCGCAGGTCGCGGCGGACGGTGTCTTCGGATACGCCGAATTGCGCACTCAGCTCGACCGCCAGCACTTGGCCGTCGCGCGCGAGTGCGTCGAGGATCGCTTTCTTGCGTTGTGTCGTCAGCATTGCGTTTGCACGAATTTTCTTGAAATTGCACGAATATGCACGTTACCATGAGCGCCGTCTTTTGTCGAACCGGAGGCTGGGATGGCTGCAACACGGGACCGTGTCCGCATCGTCGATACGACGGTGCTGTCCGATGACTGGTATGTGCTGAAGAAGGTGACGTTCGATTTCCTGCGCCGCGACGGAACGTGGCAGCGCCTGAGCCGCGAGACCTACGATCGCGGCAACGGCGCGACCATTTTGCTGCGCAATGCCGATACCGGCGACGTGCTGCTGACGCGGCAGTTCCGGATGCCGGCCTTCGTCAGTGGGCACGACGGCATGCTGCTCGAGGCTGCTGCGGGCCTGCTCGACGACGCGACGCCCGAAGCGCGTATCCGCGCGGAGGCCGAGGAGGAGACCGGCTATCGCGTGCGCGGCGTGCGCAAGGTGTTCGAGGCATTCATGAGCCCGGGCTCGGTGACGGAGAAGCTGCATTTCTTCGTCGGTGAATACGATGCGTCGCTGCGCACGGGCGACGGCGGCGGCGTCGCGGAAGAGGGCGAGGATCTGGAGGTCGTCGAGATGCCGCTGCAGGCGGCGCTGGACGCGATCGAACGCGGCGAGATCGTCGACGGGAAGACGATCATGCTGCTCCAGTACGTCGCGCTGCGGGAAACCGCCGGCGCGCGCACGGCATGACGCCGCTGCTCGTGCTGGTCGCCGGCCCTTATCGCAGCGGCACGGACGGCGACCCCGCGCGCATCGCCGCGAACCTGCACCGGCTGGAGGAGGCCGCGCTCGCCGTGTATCGCCGCGGGCACGTGCCGATGATCGGCGAGTGGGTGTCGCTGCCGCTCGCCGTCGCGGCCGGGTCGCGACAGGTCGGCGACGCGATCAGCGAGGCGTTCCTGTATCCGGCCGCACACCGGCTGCTGCGTCGCTGCGATGCGGTATGGCGGATCGACGGTGCGTCGCGCGGGGCCGACGCGGATGTCGCCCTCGCGCGGCAGCTCGGCAAGGCCGTCTATTTCTCGGTCGACGACATTCCGGTCGCGCAGGACGATTCGGATAGCTGAACAGGCGGGGAGGGGCCCGGTCATGGCGGTGCGGGTGGCTTCCCGCATCGCACGCTTGCATGCACTGCTCGCCTGCACCGGCCGAACGCCCGAACGCCCGAACGCCCGAACGCCCGAATGCCCGAATGCCCGAATGCCCGAATGCCCGAATGCCCGAATGCCCGAATGCCCGAATGCCCGAATGCCCGAATGCCCGAACCGCCCGCACCGCCCGCACCGCCCGAACCGCCCGAACCGCCCGAACTGCCCGAACTGCCCGAACCGCCCGAACCGCCCGAACTGCCCGAACTGCCCGAACCGCCCGAACCGCCCGAACCGCCCGAACCGCCCGAACCGCCCGAACCGCCCGAACCGCCCGAACCGCCCGAACTGCCCGAACTGCCCGAACCGTCCGAACCGCCCGAACCGCCCGAACCGCCCGCGGCCGGGCGAGCATCACGTCATGCCGTTGCATCGCGCATGCCGCGCTGCGCGCGAACCGGCGTATGATCGCGACGCCACCCGCGCATCGCCCGACGCAACCGCCGCCCCGTCATGCCGTTCTCCGATTCCGCCGATTTCACTGCCGCTGCTACCGCCGCGCAACTGCCCGCCGAACTTGTCGCGTCCGCCGTTGCTGCGCTCGCGCGCGCCGACGCATTGCTCGTGACGGCCGGCGCCGGTATCGGCGTCGATTCCGGGCTGCCCGATTTTCGCGGCACGGACGGCTTCTGGCGCGCGTACCCGGCGCTGCGCCACGAGCGTTTCGAATTCCACGAGATCGCATCGCCACAGGCGTTCCGCGCACACACTCAGCTCGCGTGGGGCTTTTACGGGCACCGTCTCGCGCTCTACCGTGCGACGGTGCCGCATGCGGGCTTCGCGATCCTGCGCCGCTGGATCGACGCGATGCCGAACGGCGGCTTCGTGCTGACGAGCAACGTCGACGGCCAGTTCCAGAAAGCCGGCTTCGATCCGGCGCGGATCGTCGAGATCCACGGTTCGATTCACGCAATGCAGTGCCTGCGCCCCTGCTCGGACGACACCTGGGATGCGGCGTCGTTCGTGCCGGACGTCGACGAAGCCACCTGTCGCCTCGTCGGCGAAATGCCGCGTTGCCCGCGCTGCGGCGGCCTCGCACGGCCGAACATCCTGATGTTCGGCGACACCGGCTGGCTCGGTGCGCGCTACGACGCGCAGGAACGCGCGCTGGAAGACTGGATTGCGCGGGCCGGGCGCGTCGCCGTGGTCGAGATCGGCGCGGGCACCGCGATCCCGACCGTGCGCATGCTGAGTGAACGGCTCGGTGCCGACGTGATCCGCATCAACGCGCGCGAGGCGCATGCGCGTCGTGCGGACGTGATCGGCTTGAAGGGCGGCGCGCTGGCGGCGCTGAGCGCGCTCGACGCAGCCTGGCGAAGCGCGTGAACGTGCGTGAACGTGCGGGTACCCGCCACGTGAACGGGCGGGCATCCGCCGGCGGTCGCCGTTGCAGGCGCGAGGCGAATCCGCATACAGTTCAGCCAGTGCCGACCGCACACGCGCCGCACGCATGCGGCAACGGACTTCGCCCCGGGCGACCGGGGCCGGCGGCTGAATCCAGCCGCCTCATCGACCGGGAGCGCCCTTGTTCTATTCGATCGTCGCGATCTTCGTCGGCGCCGGGCTCGGCGCGTTGCTGCGCTGGTTCCTGAGTCTCGCGCTCAACGAATTCTTTCCCGCCGTGCCGCTCGGCACGCTCGCCGCGAACCTGATCGGCGGCTACGTGATCGGCATCGCCGCCGTCGTGTTCACGACCCGCGTCGGGTTGCCGCCCGAGTGGCGGCTGTTCGTGATCACGGGCTTTCTCGGCGGCCTCACGACGTTCTCGACCTATTCGGCCGAAGTGATGACGCATGCGCTGCAGGGCGAATTCGGATGGGCGTTTGCGGTGGCTGCCCTACACTTGACTGGATCGTTCGCGCTGACGGCGCTCGGCATGTGGACCGCGCGCGCGTGGCTCGCGGCGGCCTGAGCGTGCCGCCATCGGAGGGAGCGATGGACAGGATCTTCTTGCGCTTCTATGTGCACGAGCAGCATCGGCTGCACTGGAAGCCGCTGTGGGAATGGCTGCTGGAGGAGGCGAGCCGGATGGGCGTCGCCGGCGGTTCCGCGTTTCGCGCGATGGCGGGTTTCGGCCAGCATCGCGTGCTGCACGAGGACCGCTTCTTCGAACTGCAGGGGTCGCTCGCGATCGAGGTCGAATTCATCGTCACCGAGGACGAGGCGCAGCGCTTGCTCGATCGGCTGTCGCAGGAAAAGGTGCGCGTGTGCTACGCGATGATGCCGGCGCGCTTCGGCGTGATCGACACGCTCGGCGCAGCGCCGGCACAGGGGCCGGCGGCGTAGGGTGCGACGGCGTCAGATGCCGAACATCGTCAGCGACACGGCGGCGCGTGTAACGACCATCAGCAGCACCTGCACGATCACGAACAGCAGGATCGGCGACAGGTCGATGCCGCCGAGGTTCGGGATGATGCGGCGCAGCGGGTTCAGGAACGGCGCGGTGAGCTGGTAGAGGATCGGCATGGCCGGCGAGCGCGGGTTGAGCCACGACAGCAGCGCCATCAGGATCGTCATCCAGATCACGAGATTGAGCGCCCACTTCAGGACGGTGAGCAGCGCGACCACGACGAGCGTCGCGATCACCGCGGCCGGGTCGAAGCCGGCCATCACGACCATCAGCACGACGTAGATGAGCGCGGTGAGGAGGGCTGCGACGACGCTGGCCCAGTCGATGCCGCGTACGCCCGGGATCACGCGGCGCAGCGGCAGCACGAGCCAGTTGGTCGCTTGCAGCACGGCCTGCGTGACGGGGTTGTACGGCGGCACGCGGACGGCCTGCATCCAGACGCGCAGGATCAGCGCGGCGCCGAACAGCGTGAAGACGGTATTGAGCAGAAAACGGGCGATCTCGCCGAACATCGTTGGCATCCTTTTTATACAGTCAGTAGCGCGCGGCCGCCAACGCCGGATGGCGGCGCATCGGCCGACACCTTATCACGCCTCGTCTTGCGACGGGGAGGGGTGCGCGGCCATGCGCGCGAGTGACGTTTCGACGGCTTCGGCGAGCGCCGGCAGCGATGCCGGCGGCGTGACGCGCTGCGCCGCGAGCGCGACCGCGCGGCGCGTCAGCAGCGCGTACAGCGTCGCGTGATCGCCGCCGTGCGTTTCAAGCAGTGCCAACTGGCGTTCGACGATGCCCGTATCGCCGCGCGACACCGGGCCCGAGAGCGCGTTCGCGAGCCCCTTGTCGCGCGCGGTCTCGATCGTGCCTGCCAGCATCGGCAGCAGCGCGCGCAGCGCGGCTTCCTCGTCGAAACCGAGGCCGCGCCATAGCTCGACCGCTTCCGCCAGCCCGCACAGTGCGAAGCTCGCCGCGTAGTGCGCAGCCGCGTGATAGAGCATCCGGCCGCCGGCCGGAATCGACAGCGGGTGGCAGCCGAGTGCGGCAGCAAGTCGCATCAGCGTCGCATGCAGCGCGCCGTCGGCTTCGATCGTGACCGAGCAGCCGTCGATGCGGGCGAGGTCGGCGTCGGTGCCGCCGAACAGGTAGAGCGGATGGAAGCCGCCGGTGGCCGTGCCTTGCTGCTGCGCCGGATCGAGCAGTGCGACCGGCGACGCGCCGCTGCAGTGAACGACGGCCTGCCGAGCGGCGCGCGAGGCGTCGAAGCGCAGCGCCGCGGCGGTCGACGCGAGATGGTCGTCGGGCACCGTCAGGAAGATCAGGTCGGCGGCGTCGGCGACCTGCTGCGGCGTGTCGACCGCGTGGCAGCCGTCGATGCGTGCGGCGAGGGCCGCGGCCGACGCGGGCGTGCGGCTCGCGATCGCGACGACCGGAAAGCCGGCCTGCGCGAAGCGCTGTGCGACACAGCGTGCGAGACGGCCGGCGCCGATGAAGCCGAGGCGGGGTGTGTCGGGGAAGGACATGGCAGCGGACGTAAGCGAAAACGAAGCAATCGCCAGTATCGCAGGAATGACGACGGGGCTGCGACAGCGCAATGGCCGCTCGGACACGTGCCTGGCCGACCGGTAGGCGGCGCGATCGACGCGTGGTTCGGCGAGCGGTATCGCGGTCGATTCACGATCCTGGAATCCGACCCTGAAATATATCGCGCCCGTATCCCGCTTGAAATGTCGGCATCTTGTCTCAAATTTGTAATCGTTGATTACGGTCGCGTGCCCGCCACGCGCGCCGTATCCGGTAAGACTGACCGGCCATGATGTTGCGACCCGACTCGTCGGACGGAATCGCGCGGCCCGCAAGGGGCGTCGCAGGCGCTGCGAGCCACGCCGCACGGCGGCTCCGGCCGTGTGCAATTGCAATTTGCAACAAATGCGCGATACGCGAGGGGCGGGTTTTCGCTACATTGCTTCCATGCGACGTGCATGCCCGCCGTTGCCGACAGGGGCGCACAAAATACCGCTCCAGCAGGAGAATCGAAGTGAAAAAGCTCATTCCGTTCATCGCCGCCGCCGCGCTGGGCCTGGGTGCCGCAAGCGCTGCGCAGGCTCACGTGTCGATCGGGGTCGGCATCGGTATCCCGGTCGCGCCCGCGTATCCCGTCTATGCACCGCCGCCGCCCGTGTACTACGCGCCGCCGCCTCCGCCCGTCTATTACGCGCCGGCGCCGGCCTACTACGCACCGCCGCCCGCCGTGGTCGTCGGCGGCTATGGTGGCTACTACGGTCGCCCGTACTGGCGCCATGGTTACGGCGGCTGGGGCCATCACGGCTACTGGCGTCGCTGATTCGTCCCGCGCGGCCTGACCGCGCGTGGCAAAACGGCGCAACGTCCCGAGCGGGGCGTTGCGCCGTTTTTCTTTTGGGCCGTCGCCCGACCTCGGTGAGCGGCCCGTGCAGGCCGGCTTCGACTACACCGCGTGCACGATCAGGTCGCGGTAGCCGCCGACGATCACGCTGTACGAGAAATACGCGAACAGCAGCGCCGACGCGATGTGGCACGCGCGCATCAGCCCGGCGCCCGCGCGCTTGCGGCCCTGGCTCGCGAGCGTGCACATGAAGAGCGTCCACGCGAGGCCGCCGAGGAAAAAACCTGACAGGAACACCGACGCGGTGGCCGGTGTGGTCGCGCCGGCTTTCGCGATCAGCGCGCCGCCGACCGCCGCGAACCACAGGATCGCGCTCGGCGACGACATCGCGAGCAGCATGCCGCGCAGGAAACTGCGCCGCGCGCTCGCGCGCGGCTGCGGCGTATCCTCGGCATCGTCGCCGGCCGCGCTGGCCGGCGCCAGCGCTTCCCGCGCCATCTTCCACGTGAGGAACAGCAGCACGGCGCCGCCGCCGATCCACACGATCCAGCGCACCGGCTCGAACTGCAGCAGGACGGCCATCCCCGCGAGCGCGAGCGCCGCGTAGACGAGATCGCCGACGCACGATCCGATGCCGAGCCAGAAGCCTGGCCGGAAGCCGTGCGACAGCGTCAGCGACAGCATCGCGACGTTCACGAGGCCGATGTCGAGACAGAGCGACAGCGACAGAAAGAAGCCGTCGGACAGCATGGAGGCGGGCGGAAAGGTCATCTTCGTTGTTCTTGTCGCGAGGGCAATCCACGGGCCGGCGGTCGCCGGCCGCATGGCATCAGAGTCCGATCTCCTGCCAGAGCCGGTCGACGCGCGCCTTCACGGCGGCATCCATCTCGATCGGGCGGCCCCATTCGCGGCTGGTCTCGCCGGGCCACTTGTTGGTCGCGTCGAGCCCCATCTTCGAGCCGAGGCCGGCCACCGGCGATGCGAAATCGAGATAATCGATCGGCGTGCTGTCGACCATCACCGTGTCGCGCACGGGGTCGACGCGCGTCGTGATCGCCCAGATCACTTCCTTCCAGTCGCGGATGTTCACGTCCTCGTCGACGACCACGATGAACTTCGTATACATGAACTGCCGCAGGAAGCTCCACACGCCGAACATCACGCGCTTCGCGTGGCCCGCGTAGCTCTTCTTCATCTGGACGATGGCCATCCGGTAGCTGCAGCCTTCTGGCGGCAGGTAGAAGTCGGTGATCTCCGTGAACTGTTTCTGCAGCAGCGGCACGAACACCTCGTTGAGCGCGACGCCGAGCACCGCGGGCTCGTCGGGCGGCTTGCCCGTGTAGGTCGAGTGGTAGATCGCGTCGCGGCGCATCGTGATGCGCTCGACGGTGAACACGGGGAACCACTCCTGCTCGTTGTAATAGCCGGTGTGGTCGCCGTACGGGCCTTCGAGCGCATGCTCGTACGTGGCGGACGCGTTGCCGGCCGGGCGCGGCGGTGCGCCGGCCGGAGCGGGGGCGGGGCTGCCTTCCTGCGGATAAATGAAGCCTTCGAGCACGATCTCCGCGCGCGCAGGCACCTGCAGCGTGTCGACGCCGGGCGTCAGGCACTTCGCGAGCTCCGTGCGGCTGCCGCGCAGCAGGCCGGCGAACTGGTACTCGGACAGCGAATCGGGCACGGGCGTCACCGCGCCGAGCGTCGTGGCCGGATCGGCGCCGAGCACGACCGCGACCGGGTACGGCTTGCCGGGGTTCTGCAGCGCGAATTCGCGGAAGTCGAGTGCGCCGCCGCGATGCGCGAGCCAGCGCATGATCAGCTTGTTGCGGCCGATCAGCTGCTGGCGGTAGATCCCGAGGTTCTGCCGCGACTTGTTCGGCCCGCGCGTGACCGTCAGGCCCCACGTGACGAGCGGCCCCGCGTCGCCGGGCCAGCAGGTCTGGATCGGCAGCTTGTTCAGGTCGACGTCGTTGCCTTCCCAGACGATCTCCTGGCACGGCGGCGACGACACCGACTTCGGCGCCATGTCCCACACGGCCTTCGCGAGCGACAGCAGCTTGCCGGCATCCTTCAGGCTCTTCGGCGGATCGGGTTCCTTCAGCGCGGACAGCAGGCGCCCGAGATCGCGCAGCGAATCGAGCGCGGCGTCGTCGCCCGCATCGACGCCCATCCCGAGCGCGACGCGGCGCGGCGTGCCGAACAGGTTGCCGAGCACCGGGAAGTCGTAGCCGGTCGGTGCGTTGAACAGCAGCGCAGGGCCGCTGGCGCGCAGCACGCGGTCGCACAGCTCGGTCATTTCGAGCACGGGCGACACGGGTTGCGTGACGCGCCGCAGTTCGCCGAGCGCCTCGAGGCGCTGGATGAAATCGCGTAAGTCTTTGTATTTCATGAAGATGGTCCGGGCCACCCGCAGGGCGGGCAGCGATGGGTGGGCGCAGCGGCCGGCTGCGGCCCCGAATCGACCGACGATTTTACCCGCGCCGCCGCATGCCCGCCCGGCGGAGAAAAAAGTCGGTCGCGCGCAAACCCCCTACGGCACGGGGCTCGCGATCTGAAGAGCGTCTTTAAATTACTTTTTGTTATGATTTGGAGGTTTTATAGTGTTGACGATCTATAAAACCCTGCTAGAATCCGCTCACATTGGCTGCAGGGTAAAAGGCTTCGAGCCGCCAATCACCGATCTTTGACGCAGCGCGTCACCGTCCGCCGAATCCTGCACGGCGTATCCGACGGCTTTAGTCGTAGTCCCAGCCAGCGCTACCAGACGCTGGTTTTTTGCGTGGGTGCCACCGCGTATGCCCGCCTCGCCCAGTGTGCGAAGGTGCCGGCCCTCTTACACCGTGGCCTCGAACGGTACTTATACCGTTTCCCCGATGCCTGCACGCCCCAACCAAAGCGTGCAGCGTCGTGATTCCGCGGCGCGTTACCTGTCTCGCCATCGAGCTGAGCGAGCCGCACGAGTCATGTTCATGGGAGATGATCTGAATGAACGCTTGGTTATCGTGGCGTCCTAGTGAGCAGCATGCGCAATTCGTGCGCAGCATGCTGCGTCGCGGGACGCGTGTCAGTCACCATCTATTCAGCGTTGTCGGCTGTTTCGCTGTCGCAGTTGCGCTCGCACTGTGGCTGCTGCCAACCGTCCGCGGCACGCTCGCCGCGAAGCTGATGCCGGTCGTATCCGCGGCCGTGCAAGCCGGGCCGGCCCGTCTGCTGACCGGCCATCCGCTGCCGAACTTCGCGCCCGCCGGCGCGCAGCCGCAGCAGGAAGACAGCCCCGAAACGGACGCGCTTGCGGTCGGCCTCGACGTCGCATCGGAAGCCACCGCGCAGGGCGATGCGTCCGATCCGGCCCGCAACGGCCCGTCGCCCGTCGCGCTGGCGAAGCTGATCCCGACCCAGCGCGTGGCGGCCGATGCGCGTGACGACCGTGCGCTCGCATCGAATCGCGAACAGGCGCTGGTCGCGACTTACCTGTCGCGCCGTTACCGTGTCGCGCAGGAGCCGCTCGGCCAGCTCGTCAAGGCTGCGTTCCAGACCGGCCGTGACGTCGGCCTCGATCCGCTGCTGCTGCTGTCCGTGATGGCGATCGAGTCGGGCTTCAATCCGTACGCCGAAAGCGGCGTGGGCGCGAAGGGCCTGATGCAGGTCATGTCGAAGGTCCATTCCGACAAGTTCGAGTATTTCGGCGGCACCGATACCGCACTGCAGCCGATCGCGAACCTCCAGGTCGGCGCGCTCGTGCTGAAGGACTGCATCGCACGTGGCGGCTCGCTCGCGAACGGCCTGCGCCTGTACAACGGCTCGACGAACCCGGACGACACCGCATACGGCGCGAAGGTGATGGCCGAGCGCGGCCGCCTGCGCGACGTGTCGCATGGCCGCAGCGTGCCGGTCAATGCGCCGCAGGCGCCGGCGAAGCCGATCGTCACGGCCGCCGCCGTGACGGCAGCAGCGGGCGGTGCGAAGCGCGTGCATGCGACGCTGGAAACCACGACGTCGGCGAAGTCGGCGGCATCGAAGGAAGCCGCGCCGCAGGACGACGCGAGCGTCGATACCGCGAAGCAGTCACATGGCGGTTCGGAGCTTGGCGCGTAACGTGTGGCGGTAGTGCGGTGGTAGCGACCCGCACGGCTCCGGCCGGCAGGGCATGAAAAAGGCACCCGATCAGGGTGCCTTTTTCTTTGTGCGGCGCGAGAAACCGCCGGCGTGCCGGCCGTGGCTCAGTGCTGCCCGAACAGCGTCGCGAGCCTTTCGACCGCTTCCTCGAGCCGCGAGTAGGCCGTTGCATAGGACAGGCGGATATAGTCGCGCGGCGCATGGACACCGAAGTCCATGCCGGGCACCAGCACGACCCCCGCGTCGTGCAGCATCGCCTTCGTGAGTGCGGCGCTGTCGCCGGCCGCCGGGTGGGCGACGCCGCCGCAGTGCGCATACACGTAGAACGCGCCGTCCGGCATCACGGGTACCGTGAAGCCGAGCCGTTCGAGCGCCGGTGCGATGAAATCGCGGCGGCGCTTGAATTCGAGCCGGCGCGCTTCGTAGATGTCGAGCGCGGCCGGCTCGAAGCACGCGAGCGCCGCATGCTGCGCGAGCGCGGACGGGCAGATGAACAGGTTCTGCGCCAGCTTCTCGAACGTGCCGACCAGCGTGGGCGGCACGACCAGCCAGCCGAGCCGCCAGCCCGTCATGCTGAAATACTTGGAGAAGCTGTTCACGGTGACAACGTCGTCGCCGAATGAAAGGGCCGACACGGGCGCCGCGTCGTAGCTGAGCCCCTGGTAGATCTCGTCGACGATCGTGAAACCGCCGCGTGCGCGCACGGCTTCGACGATCCGTTTCAGCTCGTCCGGTTCGAGCGACGTGCCGGTCGGGTTCGACGGCGAGGCGAGCAGCACGCCGCGCGTGCGGTCGCCCCAGCGCGTGCGGACGTCGTCCTCGGTGAGCTGGAAGCGCGCGTCCGGGCCGCTCGGCACGAGCACCGCGCGGCCTTCGGCCGCCGCGACGAAGTGCCGGTTGCACGGATACGACGGGTCGGGCATCAGCACCTCGTCGTCACGACCGACGAGCGCGAGGCACGCGAGCAGCAGCGCGGCCGACGCGCCGGCAGTCACGACGATCCGCTCGGGGCTGATCGTGAGGCCGTACGCGCGCGCATAGTGCGCGGCGATCGCCTCGCGCAGCGGCGCAATGCCGAGCGCGCTCGTATATTGCGTGACGCCGCGGCGCAGCGCGGCCGCGGCCGCTTCGACGACCGGCTCCGGCGCGGTGAAATCCGGCTCGCCGATGCCCATGTGGATAACATCGCGCCCGGAGGACTCGAGACGCTGTGCCTCCTTCATCAGTTCCATCACGTAGAAGGGCTGGATCGCGTCGACGCGTGCGGCGAGTTTGACGAGCGAATCGGTGGCGGTATTCATCGGGCGGGCAGGGCGAGGGGGCGGGACGAAAGAAAAAACGGGCGCATGCGCGCCCGTTCCGGACCAACGGTATCAGCCGTTGCGGCGCGCCTGCGTTTCGGCGGGGCGCAGCTTCGCGGCGAGCTTGTCGAGCACGCCGTTCACGTACTTGT
The DNA here is from genome assembly GCF_964265005.1 of Burkholderia crassaminum. Classification (NCBI taxonomy): domain Bacteria; kingdom Pseudomonadati; phylum Pseudomonadota; class Betaproteobacteria; order Burkholderiales; family Burkholderiaceae; genus Burkholderia; species Burkholderia crassaminum. The sequence continues at coordinate 1,039,883 of NZ_OZ183799.1, forward strand.
AGCCGTCGGAGCCGCCGAACGTCTTCGCGAGTTCGACAGCTTCGTTGATGATCACGCGGTACGGCGTTTCGACGTGGTGCGTGAGCTCGAACGTCGCGATGAGCAGCACGGCGCGTTCGACCGGCGACAACTGCTCGATCGGGCGGTCGAGCGACGGCGTCAGTGCTTCGACGAGCGTGACGTGCTCGCGGATCACGCCGTGCAGGATCGCGTCGAGCAGCGCCTTGTCAGCCTTGTCGTAACCGAGCGCGCCGCGCAGTTGCGCGTCGATCTCGCCGGAGGACGCGTTCGACAGCAGCCACTGATACAGCCCCTGCGTCGCCAGCTCGCGCGATTGTCGGCGGGCGCTCTTCTTCATGCGCGCTCCTCTTCGTCGTCTTCGTCTTCTTCTTCGTCCTCGTCGTCATCGCCGAGCTGGTCGAGCGCCATCGTCAGGTTGGCCATCTCGACGGCGACGCGTGCGGCGTCACGACCCTTTTCGGTCATGCGCGCGACGGCCTGCTCGTCGTTTTCGGTCGTCAGGACCGCGTTTGCGATCGGCAGGTTGAAGTCGAGGCCGATGCGGGTGATGCCCGCGCCGCTCTCGTTCGACACGAGTTCGAAGTGGTAGGTCTCGCCGCGAATCACCGCGCCGAGCGCGATCAGCGCGTCGAACTGGCCGCTTTCCGCGAGCTTTTGCAGCGCGAGCGGGATTTCCAGCGCGCCGGGCACCGACACGAGCAGCACGTCTTCACCGGTGACGCCGAGGCGTTCCAGTTCCTCGACGCACGCATCGGCGAGGCCGTTGCACACGGGCTCGTTGAAGCGCGATTGCACGATGCCGATACGCAGGCCGTCGCCTTCGAGATTCGGTTGGTATTGTCCGATTTCCATGATCTTGTCCGTGGTGTGGATGAACGGTTATAGGGCGAAAGCGCCGTTGCGGGTTACGCGTTGGACGCCGGGCAGGACTTGGCTTCGCCGCCGGGCATCGGGATGAAGCCCGTGACTTCCAGGCCGTAGCCGGACATGCTGCCCAGCTTGCGCGGATTCGACAGCACCTGCATCTTGCCGACGCGGACATCGCGCAGGATCTGCGCGCCGATGCCGAACGTCTTGAAATCGACCGGCCGGCGCTTGAGCGCAGCGGCCTTTTCTTCCTCGTCGAACGCCTTGAAGACGTCGATCAGGTGTTCCTTCGTGTCGCCGCAGTTGAGCAGCACGATCACGCCGAGGTCGCGCTCCGCGATCTCGCGCATCGCGGCGTCGAGCGTCCACGAGTGCGTCGACACGCCCGTTTCGAGCAGGTCGAGCACCGACAGCGGCTCGTGCACGCGCACCGGCGTATCGACGTCGGGCGACGGCGCACCGCGCACCAGCGCGATGTGCGGCGAGCCGCTCGGCTGGTCGCGATACAGCACCGCGCGGAACGTGCCGTGCGCGGTCTGCATCGTGCGCTCGGCGATCCGCTCGATGATCGATTCGGTGCGGCTGCGGTACTGGATCAGGTCGGCGATCGTGCCGATCTTCAGGTTGTGTTCCTGCGCGAATTCGATCAGGTCGGGCAGGCGCGCCATCGTGCCGTCGTCCTTGATGATCTCGCAGATCACCGCGGCCGGCGTGAGGCCCGCGAGCGCGGTGAAGTCGCAACCGGCCTCGGTGTGGCCCGCGCGCACGAGCACGCCGCCCGGCTGCGCCATGATCGGGAACACGTGGCCCGGCTGCACGATGTGCTCGGGGCGCACGTCGTGCGCGACCGCCGTGGCGATCGTGTGCGCACGGTCGGCGGCCGAGATGCCGGTCGTCACGCCTTCGGCCGCTTCGATGCTGACCGTGAACGCGGTGCCGTACTGCGTGCCGTTGCGGTAGGTCATCAGCGGCAGGTGCAGCTGCTTGCAGCGCTCCTGCGTCAACGTCAGACAAACCAGGCCGCGGCCGTACTTGGCCATGAAGTTGATCGCTTCCGGCGTGACGAATTCGGCGGCGATCACGAGGTCGCCCTCGTTTTCACGGTCTTCTTCGTCGACCAGGATCACCATCCGGCCGGCTTTCAGCTCGGCGATGATGTCGAGCGTGGAGGCGAGCGTCATAAGGGGGCGAGAAAGAGGAAAGTGCGTATTTTACGCCAGCCGGACGACGTTTCGGCTGGCATGGGCCGCGCGCCGCCGGCAAGCGCTCCGGAAAGCGCCGCGGCCGGCCTGCGCGGCAGGCCTGGCCGGGCCGCCGCGGGTTGGCCGCACGCGCGGCGCGGACGGTTGCGGGCCGGGCTTCGCCCGGCCGCGCGTCAGGCGTGCTGGTCGCGCCCGCCCAGGTAGTCGAGCTTGCCGAGCTCGACACCGCTGTGGCGCAGGATGTCGTATGCGGTCGTCACGTGGAAGAAGAAATTGGGCAGCACGAAATTCAGCAGGTACGACTGGCCGGTGAATTCGATCGGGCCGACGCGCATCTTCAGCACGATCTGGCGCGCCTCGCTGCCGTCGATCTGCGCGGCGTTGAAGCTTTTCAGGTAGTCGATCGTCTTCTGGATGCGTGCGTGCAGCTCGTCGAAGGACTGCTCGACGTCCGGGTAGCTCGGGATCTCGGCGCCGGCGAGGCGCGCGGCGCAGCCCTTGGCCGTGTCGGTCGCAATATAGACCTGGCGGACGAGCGGCAGCATGTCCGGGTACAGGCGGGCGCCGGTGAACACCGACGGATCGATCTGCTTTTCGGCCGCATGCGCCTGCGCCTTGCCGAGGATGTGCTGCAGATTGCTCAGGCCACGGATCAGCACGGGCAGCGAAGCCTGGTACATCGAGATGGACATGGGGGCGACTCCTGGAAGAAGTGGGCGGCCGCTGGGCGGCGCGCCGTGCGTTGCGGCATCGAAACCGCTGTCGACGCATCTTAGCGCGACCGCATGACCCGTGCGCGTCGTTGGCCGTTCGGCCGATGCTGTCGGCCGGCGGGCCGGTGCACGCGCGGCGTCGTCCGGTCACGCGCGCCGCATCCAGTCGATCATCCGCCGGTACCGGTCCGCGATATTGGCAGGCGATTGCGGCACGTGATCGTCGCCCCAGTAACGGATCAGCCGCACGTCGCGCTTGAGCTGCGTCAGCGCCGCGAACATCCGTTCGCTTTGTTCGAGCGGCACGTAGTCGGCGTCGCCATGGATCAGCAGCAGCGGGGTCGTGATCCGCGCCGCGTGCAGAACCGGGCTGATCGCGTGATACGCGTCCGGGCGGAGCGACGGCGGCGCGTCGATGTTCCAGCTATTGTCGGCCAGCACCTTGCCGAGCAGCTCGAAACGCTCGGGGCGGGCGTCGTTGCCCGTTTCGTAACGCAGGCGCGCGTCGAGCGACGCGTAGAGCGCGGCCGCATCGCTGATGCCGGCGCTCGACATGCCCGAGCGGAACATCGGCGTATGGGCGAGCAGCATCATCGTGGCCCAGCCGCCCAGGCTCTGGCCGTACAGATGAAGCCGGCCGCGATCGACGTACCCGGCATCGACCGCGGCGTCGACCGCTGCGCAGACGTCGTCGAGCATCCTGTCTGCCATCGTCGCCGGCGCTTCGCCCAGCACGTCCCGCATGTTGACGTCGACGACCGCAAAGCCGTGCGCGGCGAACAGCTGGAAATTGAACGGCAGCGCGCAGTCCGGTTCGTGAAACAGGTGCGGATGGGGCGAGACTTTTTCGTACGGGTACACCCAGACGACGGCGGGCACCGGTGCACCCGCGTAATTCGGCGGCAGCAGGACGTCGACGAAGCGCTGTCGGCCCGGCTCCGCGCCGCGGCAGGCAAGCCGGTGCGTCGTGCCGGTCGCGATACCGGCCAACTGGCGATTCGTCTCGAACACCACCGTCGCGTCGCGCGCGCCGGCCGGCCGGATTGTCAGCCGGGTGGCGTCGCGGCCGTGTTCGATGAAGGCCGCGTACGGGCGCTCCGGTTCCGCCGATACGCGTTCGCGGCGTGCGCCATCGAGATCCGTCGGTTCGTCGGCGTCGTTCGAGCCACGCGTGTCCGGCGGGGTGTCCGTGACTGCCGCACGTGTCAGCCCGGCCTGCGCGCACGCTTGCGGCGACAGCGCGGACAACGCGCCCGACGCGGGATCGAACGCCCACCAGTCGGGTGCGGATGCGACGGGCGTATCGCCGAACGCGGCACTGTCGAGCACGTCGGCCGTCGGTTGGCGGCCGAGGGCGTTGGTCGCCCATGCGTCGTGCGCGTTCCCGAACAGCCTGCGATGCAGATGCGACATGACCGGCGTCGCCCGTTCGGCAAGCAGCGGCAGCGCGACGCGGCCATCGGGCAGCCACGTGAACGGCCCGTCGCGGTCGAGCGGGGACAGGTCGACGCTGCGCGCGGTCGTGATCGGCGTCGCGGCCCCGGTCGCCGGGTCGATCAGGACGGCATGCACCGCATCGTCGTCGGCCGACAGCGTGACCGCCGCGATCCATCTTCCGTCCGGCGACCATGACGGTGAGCCGCACGCACGGCCGGCCCGTGCGTCGCCGGCCAGCCGGCGCAGCGTGCGGCCGGCGAATTCGTACAGGTGCAGTTCGGCCCGGTCGAGCCCGCCGAGATACGCGCGGTCGAAACGGAGGCCATCGGCCAGCGGGCGGACGACGGCGAAGCAGATGGAGCCGCCGTCGGGCGACAGCGCGCAGGTGCGGCCGTAGTCGCGCTGGAAGCTGTCGAGCGACAGCAGGTCGTCGACGGTGAAGCGGCGGTGTTGCGCAGGATCGGAAGGGACGGCCGTCACGCAAGCTCCTCGTCGGATCGATGGAAGCGGATAGACAGGATACGCCGGAGACGAGTTCCGGCCCGGCCGGCCCACACCCGGCCGGGCGCGTGCGGGTCAGGTATCGCGCCTCATGCGCCGGTATGCCGCCTCGATTTCGCGTGCGAAGCGCGCGCCGTCCATCAGCGGCGAGCGTTCGACGCGCGCGCGCAGTTCGCGGCGCAGCGCGGCGAGCGCGGGCAGGTCGCGGGCGAGGGCGGCCGCGCTGTCGACGAACGCGGCGTCGCTGTCGGCGGCAAGTGCGTGCAGGCCGAGGTTCGCGAGCTGCGACAGCCCGCCCCGGCCGACGGCGGTGCGCCCGACGCGCGTGACGACCGGCACGCCCATCCACAGCGCATCGAGCGTCGTCGTGTGGCCGTTGTAGGGGAACGTGTCGAGCGCGATGTCGATGCCGAGATAGGTCGCGAGATAGTCGGCGCGCGGACGGTACGGCACGCAGTCGACGCGCGCCGGCGGGATGTCGTGCGCGCGTAGCCGCTCGACCAGCCGGTCTCGCCCCGTGCCTTGCGGCGCCGTCACGACCAGCCGCGCGTCAGGCACGCGCGCGAACAGCCCGGCCCACAGCCGCAGCGTGCGGTCGGTCAGCTTGCACGGATTGTTCAGGCAGCCGAACGTCACGTGGCCGGCGTCGAGCGCGGGTAGCGGCCCGACCGCCGGCGTGTCGGTCAGCGGGTCGTAGCACCAGAAGGTATCCGCGAGCCGGATCGAGCGTTCGCGATAAAAACCGTCGTGCCCGGGGGGATCGAGATGCGGGTCGGTCAGCCGGAAGTCGACCGACGCCAGGCCGCTGGTGCCGGGATAGGCGAGCCAGGTCGCCTGGATCGGCGCGGGCCGGTGCGCGAACAGGCCCGGCCGGCCGTCGGCCATGTGCATCGTCAGGTCGACGAGGATGTCGATGCCATCGTCGCGGATGCGTTGCGCGAGCGCGTCGTCGTCGAGCCCGTACATGTCGTGCCAGCGATCCGCGTAACCGGCGAGTCGCGCGGTGAGCGCGTCCGGCCGCGCGACGCTCGCGTAACAGACGATCTCGAAGGCGCGGCGGTCGTGATGCGACAGCAGCGGCACGAGGAACAGTGCCTGGCAGTGCTCGCGGAAATCCGCGCCGACGTAGCCGATCCGCAGCCGCGCATCCGGCGCGCGCCCGTGCGCCGGGACGGTCGGCGCCGCTGCGGCCGCGGCGGCGGGCGTCTCGTGCCGCGCGGACCAGTTCAGCGCTTCAGCGAGCACTGCCTCCGGATACTCCGACTGGAAGTTCAGTGCGTAGACGAGGTTGCTGTGCGCGACCGCGTTGCCCGGATCGCACGCGAGCGCGCGCCGGTAGCTGTCGATGGCGGCGTCGAGCGCGCCGTCGTCCTTCAGCACGTTGCCGAGGTGGTTGTGGGTCGCCGAGTGGTCGGGGGCGCTGGCCAGCGCGGCGCGCAGATGCGCGATCGCGCCGTCGTGCAGGCCGAGCCGCCGCAGCAGGTTCGCGGCGTTGTTGTGCGCGGCGACGAAGCCGGGCCGCGCGTGCAGCGCGGCGTCGAACGCGTGGGCCGCCGCCGCGGTATCGCCGAGGTGCTCGCACACGGTGCCGAGATTGTTCAGCGCGTCCGCGTGACCGGGCTGCAGGGCGACCGCGCGCCGGTACTGGTCGGCTGCCTGCGCGTGGTGGCCGAGCCCCAGCAGCGCGTTGCCGAAGTTGTAGGCCGCGTCGGCGTCGTGCGGCGCGAGCGCCGCCGCGCGTGAGAGATGCGTGGCGGCCGCGGTGAATGCGCGCCGGGCGCACAGCGCCGCGCCGAGGTTGATCAGGCCGGCGGGCGCGTCCGGCGCGGCGCGCACGGCGTCGCGCAGCAGCGCGAGTGCGTCGTCGTGCCGACCGCGCGCGTCGAGCAGCGTGCCGAGGTTGGTCAGCGCGAGCGCGTGGGCCGGTTGCGCGGCGAGCGCGGCGCGGTACGCGTGTTCGGCCGCGTCGGATGCGCCGAGATGCCGGTAGCTGTTGCCTAGGTTGTTCGCGACGTCGGCGCTGGACGGATCGAGCGCGAGCGCGGCGCGGTATGCGTCGATCGCGCCGGCATGGCAGCCGAGCGCCAGTAGCGCGTTGCCGAGCGCGGCGTGCGTGTCGGCGTTGTCGGGGGCGAGCGCAAGCGCGGTGCGCAGCGCGTCCGCCGCGTCGGCGTGCCGGCCGAGCGTGTGAAGTATGTGGCCGCGCGCTGCGTGGTGGCGGGCGTCGTGCGGCGCGAGTGCGACCGCGCGGTCGAGTTGCGCGAGCGCGCCGGCACCGTCGCCGCACTGCAGTTCGAGGATGCCGAGCCGCAATCGGAGTTCGGCGTTGCCGGGATCGTCGGCGAGCATGACTTCATAGAGCGTGCGGGCGCCGGGAAGGTCGCCGGCGAGATGCAGCGCGCTGGCATCGGCGAGCGTCGGACCGGAGGTCATGGCAGGGCAGGCGTCAGGCGGGCGGAGGCGAGGCCGCCGCGTGCGTCGAGCATGCGCGCGAAGGCGTGCGCGATCCGCTCGATGTGCGGGTTCTTGTGCGCAAGCGGCCCGTCGGCTGCTTCGCGGTGGACGAGCATCGTCGCGTTTGCCTCGAACACGACCACCCGGCCGTCGTCGGTCAGCGCGAAGTCGACGCCGCCGTAGTCGAGATCCAGTTGCCGGCCGATCGCGGCGAGCGCGCGCAGCGCCGTATCGCCGAGCGCCGCGCGTGGATCGTCGAGGAAGCGGCGCTCCTCGTCGAGCTTCCACGGTGCGGATGTCATGTCGGCCGAGAAGTAGTGGACGAGCCAGTGCGTCGAGATCGCGAGGTGGTACGGGTACGGCACGCGATCGACGAAGATCACCCGGTATTTGCGAAAGCAGCCGTCCGCGCCGCGGGTGTCGTGGTAGGCGGTCGCATACGCGGGACCGTCGATTTTCGCGAGCGCCGCGCCGAGCGTGTCGGCGCTCGCGTGGCGCGTCACGCCGTCGCCCCCGTGCGAGCCGGCCGGCCGCAGCAACAACGGAAATGTGACGCCGGCCAGCGAGAGGCGGCGCAGCAGCGCATCGAACGGTGCGCGCGGGTTCGCGATGCGCAAGCAGGGCGGCACCCGTGCGTCCGGCACTGCCGCGAGGCGCGCGGCGATGCGATCGCGATGCGTGTGCGCGATCGTGTCGGGCGGATTCAGCACGGGCACTGCGCTGCGACTGGCGAAGCGGGCGAGTCGGGCGGCGAGCGGCGCGGCGACGTCCGGATCGCCGATCGCGTTGAACACGAGATCGTGGGGCGGCAGCTGCGCATCCTCGGCGTCGTCCGCATAGTCGATCGCGTACTTGATGCGGGTCGTCGTGCGGAACGACAGCAGCGCATCGAGCGGAACGTTGCCCGTGCCGCTGCCCACGCCGACGATCAGCAATCGCCGCGCATCGCCGTCGAGCGCCGGTTCGACGAACACGCGCTGCAGCCGGTACGCGTGCACGCGATGCGCGTGCGCCTCGGCGTGACGTCCGCTGGCCGCGTAGAGCGCGGCGAGGTTCTGGTGTGCGTGCGCGAGTGCCGGGTTCACGGCGAGCGTGTGGCGGTACCAGCGCACCGCCTCGTCGGTGCGGCCCTTCATCGCATAGACGGTCGCGAGGTTGTACAGCGCGAGCGCCTGCGTGGCGGGCGGCGCGTCGGCGAGCGCATCGAACGCGGCGACCGCGAGCTGATGGGCGGCGAAGCCGTCGCGGTCGCCGGCGGCCTGGAGCGCGTCGCGCATGCGCGCGTGCAGCGCGACGTCGAGCGGTGCCATGTCGAGCGCGCGAGCCAGTCGCTCCGGCGGCGCCGACGTGTCGGGAAGAGGCGGGGTCATCGAGGTTCAGGCCAATATGGCGGCGCGGCTCACGCGTGCGTGGCGGCGAATTCGGTCAGCGCTTCACACAGCGTGTTCACGGCGCCAGGTGTGACCGCGTTGTACAGCGACGCGCGCAGCCCGCCGAGCGAGCGATGGCCGTCGAGCCCGACGATGCCGCGCTCGGCGGCCGCGGCGGCGAACGCGCGATCGAGGCGCGCATCGCCGAACGTGAACGCAGCGTTCATCCGCGAGCGCCACGGCCGCTGCGCGTGCACGGCGACCGCGCCGCCCAGCGCATCGAGCGTGTCGTACAAGCGCTGCGCCTTGCGGTCGTTGATGCGCTCCATGGCCGCGAGTCCGCCGATCTCGTCGCGCAGCCAGCGCGTGACCAGCGTCAACACGTAGATCGCGAACACCGGCGGCGTGTTGTAGTTCGAGCCATGCGCGACGTGCGTGCGGAAATCGAGGATGCCGGGCAGGTTGTCCGGGGTCCGCTCGAGCAGCGCGCGGTCGATCAGCGCGACCGTGACGCCGGCCGGCCCGAGGTTCTTCTGCGCATGCGCGTAGATCATCGCGAAGCGGCTGGCGTCGAGCGGCCGCGACAGGAAATCGGACGACATGTCGACGACGAGCGGCACGCCGTGCGGCGTGGCCGCCGGCGGGTCGAACTGCAGCCCCTCGACGGTTTCGTTCGACACGTAGTGCAGGTAGGCGGCATCGGGCGCGAGCGCGAGCTGCTCCAGCGCGGGCAGTTGGCGAAAGCCCGTGTCCCGCCCGCTCCATGCCACGTGCGCGGTGCCGACGCGCGCGGCCTCGGCGCTCGCGCGGCTGCTCCAGTAACCGGAATTCACATACGCGGGCGGTGCATGCCGGTGCGTCGCGAAGTTCATCGGGATGGTCGCGAACAGCAGGCTGCTGCCGCCTTGCAGGAAGATCAGCGCATGGCGGTCCGACACGCCGAGCAACGTGCGCAGGTTGCGCTCGGCCTCGTCGAGCAGCGCATGGAACCAGTCGGAGCGATGGCTCATGCCGAGGATCGACACGCCGGTTTCCGGCAGCGCAATGATGGCTTCGTGCGTCTCGCGCAGCACGGCCTCGGGCAATGCGCCCGGGCCGCCCGAGAAGTTCAGGGCATTGGATGTCATCGATGTCGTCCCGCGGTCAGTTGGCTTCGGCGGCATCCAGCAGCGCCTGCGCTGCCGGTTCGAGCTTGCTGATCCGCCATGCGTCGCCGGCGGTTTCGGCCGAGGCGAGGAAGCCGGTTGCCCACAGGCCCGCGTAAAAGTACATCGCACGGCGCGCGTCGCCGGACGGCGACCAGCAGTCGACCAGCGCGTCCCCGTACGCATGGCCCGCGTCGCCGACATCGGCGGCCAGATACGCGAGCGTCGTGCCGACCTGCAGCAACGGATCGCCGTAGCAGACGAAATCGAGGTCGATGAAGCCGCTCAGCGCGCCGTTGTCGACGATCACGTTGCGGGTCGTGAGGTCGTCGAGGAAACACACCGGCGTGCAGGCCGCGAAGTAGGGTTCGAGGGTTGCCCGCACGGCGCGCAACCGCATACGCAGGTGATTCAGCGGGGTGGCCGAGACGGCGGCCGGCGCATCGTCCGGCGCGCCGAACAGGTCGGTCCAGCGTGCATGCGCGGCGTCCCGGCCGATCGGCGCCCAGCCGAAGCCGCGGCTCGCAGGCAGGCTGGCGACGCGGCGCTGGCAGTCGGTCACGCGTTCGGCGACGGCGGCCATCTGGTCCGCGCGCATGGACGGCAGTGCGAACTTCAGGTCGAATCCGTCCAGCCAGTTCAGGATCACGAACGATTGGCCCGGTGCGGCCGGACCGGCCGCCAGCACCTGCTGGACCGGCAGGCCGAGCGCGCGCAACGCGGCGAGGTTGGGCGCGGTGTGCGCGAACGCGGCAGGCTGCGGGCTGACGCGCAACACCACCGTTCGACCGTCGGCGAGCGCGACGCGATGGATCGTGTTGCCGCTTTGCGTGAGCCACTGCGGCACGAGCGAGACCGGTTCGACTTGCAGCGCGCGCCACACCAGTGCCGCGGCGGTATCGGCGCCGTCGGCGCGCAGGTGTGGCGTGGCGGCGTTGTGCGCCGCCGTCGGTGTCTGAATGGGCATGCCCCGATTTCCCCGTTGGCCTTGAATGTCGCACCCGCCCGTCATGTTGCGCACGGGTGCCGCTGCCGCGTTGCAGCGGATGGCGTCGGACTATAGGTCGCGCGGCTTTGAATCAGCTTTCTGCCTGGATTACACGTATTACCGGCGATGACACGATGCGTGCGGCCGGGGCCGCTTGCGCATGCGGCGTGACGGTGCATGACGACCGTCGACGTGGCGCGCGTGAACAGCGGTCTCGCCCACCGGGCCTGGCAACGCGGCCTCGATGCACGGGTGCGCGGTCGGGCGCGCGCAGCGCGGGCGCGGGACGTGCGCGCCGACCGGCCGTGTTACGTCGGTAATACGGCCGTATCGGTTCGTTACGCAGCGTGCGGTGATTTTCCCGATACTGCGGCCCTTTGACGGCTGGCCGTCGTCGCAGCGCATGACGACGCGGCTGCCTACCGGATCGAAAGGGGACCCACATGAGCGCCAATACAGTCGGGAGCGCCGGCATGCACGATGGCCGGTGCGCGGCCGCAATGCGCCGGCGTAGCCGCGCATGAGTGCGCCCGCCGATCCGCACGACGCCGCGCTCGCGAGCGCGCAAGCGGCGCTCGCGCAGGCGCCGGACAACGCGCAGGCATGGCATCGGCTCGGCATGGTGTGGGAGGAAGATCACGCGTACGAGGCGGCCGTGGACTGCTATCGGCGTGCGACCGAACTCGATCCGCACGCCGACGGCTCGTACAACAATCTCGGCAACTGCCTGAACGTGCTCGGCCGGCTCGACGACGCGCAGGCCGCGTGGCGCACCGCGATCGAACTGGAACCGCACAGCGCGTCGTACTACCGCAACCTGGTCCAGTTCACGACGCTCACGGCCGACGATCCCTGTTTCGTGTCGCTCGAGCAGCAGGTCGAGCAGTCGGCGGACTGGCCGGCCGATCGGCAGGCCGACCTGTATTTCGCCTACGGCCAGTCGCTCACGGGCATCGGCGAGCCGGGGCGCGGCTTCGAGTACCTGTCGCGCGCGAACACGCTCTACCGGTCGCTGACCCGCTACGACGAAGCCGCGATGCTCGACCTGCTCGGGCAGATGACCGGCGCGTTCAGCGCGGATCTGCTACGGGCGAAAAGCGGTCTGGGCGATGCGTCGGCGTCGCCGGTCTTCGTGTTCGGCATGCCGCGTTCAGGCACGACGCTGGTCGAGCAGATTCTCGCGAGCCATCCGCGCGTGTTCGGCGCGGGCGAAAGCGACGCGTTCGTGCAATGCCTCGTGCAGGCGGTCGCGCCGGGCGCGGGCGGGCTGGCGCTCGATGCGCTCGACGCCGCCGCGCCGGAATCGCTGCGCGCGCTCGGCGCCGCGTATCTGCAGCGGGTCGCGCGCAAGGTGCCGGGCGGCCCGTATGCGCGGATCGTCGACAAGTATCTGTACAACTTCATCAACGCCGGCTTCATTCATCTCGCGTTGCCGAACGCGCGCCTCATTCATGTGCGACGCGACCCGGTCGACACCTGCCTGTCGATCTTCGCGCGTTGCTTCCACGACGTGCCGTTCAGCTATGACCTCGGCGAACTTGGCCGCTTCTATCGGGCCTACGATGCGCTGGTCGCGCACTGGCGCGCGGCGCTGCCGCCGGGGGTGCTGCTGGAGGTCCGGTACGAGCATCTGGTCGAGGATTTCGACACACAGGTGCGACGCATGCTCACGCATTGCGGGCTGGACTGGAGCGACCGGTGCACGGTGTTTCACGAAACCCGGCGACAGGTCACGACGGCAAGCGCGGCCCAGGTGCGCCGGCCGCTCTACCGCGATGCGCTGCGTCCGTGGCGTCCCGACGCGGATACGTTGCGGCCGCTGTTCGACGGGCTGGGGCCGGGTCTGGCCACCGGCGCCGGCGACTGAGCGGGCGTACTGCGCACCGGCGTGCGCGGGCGAGGGGGACGATGTGTGAGCGGTCGCGACACGCGTGCAGGCGATCGCAACCAGGGCGCGAAAAAGCGGCCGGGGCCCGCCATCGGGCCGCTGCAAGCGACCGGATTTCCGGCGAACCCCGTGACAACCCCGTTCAGTGCGTGGTGTCGGCCGGCGTGAAGCGCGCGAGGATCCGCAGATCGTCGCCGACCCGCTCGAACCCGTGGAACGACAGCCGCGTGCGCGCATCGAGGCTCGCCGGCGCGGCGAGGTCGAACATGCCGGCCGCATCGGCGCCCAGCAGGCTCGGCGCGAGATAGACGAGCAATTCGTCGACGCACTGCTCGCGCAGCAGCGAGCCGTTCAGCTTGTGGCCGGCCTCGACATGCAACTCGTTGACACCGCGCGCGCCGAGCGCCGCCAGCATCGCGGGCAGGTCGACCTTGCCGTGCGCATTCGCGAGCGGCACGATTTCCGCGCCGCGCGACTTCAGCACGTTCGCACGCATTTCACCGCCGGCGTCGAGCCGGCCGCAGAAGATCAGCAGCGGGGCGCCTTCGAGCAGCCGCGCGTCGAGCGGCAGGTCGAGGCGGCTGTCGACCAGGATGCGCTGAGGCTGGCGCGGGGTGTCGATGCCACGCACGGTCAGCAGGGGATTGTCTTCGCGCACGGTGCCGATGCCGGTCAGGATCGCGCAGGCGCGCGCCCGCCACGCGTGCCCGTCGAGGCGCGCGGCCTCGCCGGTGATCCACTGGCTTTCGCCGGACGGCAGCGCGGTGCGGCCGTCGAGCGACGCGGCGGTCTTCATCCGCACCCACGGGCGGCCGCGTGTCATCCGCGACACGAAGCCGATGTTCAGTTCGCCGGCTTCATGCGCGAGCAGCCCGCAGCGCACGTCGATGCCGGCGTCGCGCAGCATCCCGAGGCCGCGCCCCGATACCTGCGGGTTCGGGTCTTCCATCGCGGCGACGACCTTCGCGACGCGCGCTTCGATCAGCGCGTTCGCGCACGGCGGCGTGCGGCCGAAATGGCTGCACGGTTCGAGCGTGACGTAGACGGTCGAGCCCGCGACGTCGTAGCCGCGCGAGCGCGCGTCCTTCAGCGCCTGCACCTCCGCGTGATCCTGGCCGGCCGGCTGCGTGAAGCCCTCGCCGATCACGTCGCCGTCCTTGACGATCACGCAGCCGACACGCGGGTTCGGTGCCGTCGTATACATCCCGCGCGCGGCGAGCGCGAGCGCGCGCTGCATGTGGGCGAAATCGATATCCGAGAACATGCGCGCGGCCCCGGGTCAGGCAGCGAGTGCCGCGAATGCGCGGCGCGCGGCCGCGAGCGTCGCGTCGATCACCGCGTCGTCGTGCGTGCTCGACACGAAGCCGGCCTCGTACGCGGACGGCGCGAAGTACACGCCTTCGTCGAGCATCAGGTGGAAGAAGCGGTTGAAGCGCTCGGTGTCGCTCTTCGTGACTTCCGCGAAGCTGGTCGGCACGCGTTCGGCGAAGTACAGGCCGAACATCGCGCCGATCGAGTCGGCCGCGAACGGCACGCCGGCCGCGCGCGCTTCGGCCGCGAGGCCGTCGGCGAGACGCTTCGTCTGCGCGGTGAGCGCGTCGTAGAAGCCCGGCGCCTGGATCAGTTGCAGCGTCTTCAGCCCTGCCGCGACCGCGATCGGGTTGCCCGACAGCGTGCCGGCCTGGTAGACACCGCCGAGCGGTGCGAGGTGGGCCATGATGTCGCGGCGGCCGCCGAACGCGGCAGCCGGCATCCCGCCGCCGATCACTTTGCCGAGGCAGGTGAGGTCGGCCGTGATCCCGTAGTACGCCTGCGCGCCGCCGAGCGCGACGCGGAACCCGCACATCACCTCGTCGAAGATCAGCACGGCGCCGTGCTTCGTGCACAGCGCGCGCAGCGCGTTCAGGAATTCCGGCGTGCCGCGCACGAGGTTCATATTGCCCGCGACGGGCTCGACGATCACTGCGGCGATTTCGTCGCCGAACGCACCGAACGCTTCTTCGAGCGCGGCGACGTTGTTGTATTCGAGGACGGTCGTGTGCTTCGCGATGTCGGCGGGCACGCCTGCCGACGTCGGGTTGCCGAACGTCAGCAGGCCCGAGCCGGCCTTGACCAGCAGGCTGTCCGCATGGCCGTGGTAGCAGCCCTCGAACTTGACGATGCGGCTGCGGCCCGTGAAGCCGCGCGCGAGACGCAGCGCGCTCATCGTGGCCTCGGTGCCGCTCGACACCATCCGCACCTGCTCGATCGACGGCACGAGCTTGCAGATTTCCTCGGCGATCTCGATCTCGGCTTCGGTCGGCGCGCCGAACGAGAAGCCGTCGGCGAGCACGTTCTGCACGGCCGACAGCACTTCGGGATGGACGTGGCCGACGATCATCGGGCCCCACGAGCCGATGTAGTCGATGTACTGCTTGCCGTCGGCATCCCAGAAGTACGGGCCTTGTGCACGCGCGACGAAGCGCGGCGTGCCGCCGACCGAACGGAATGCGCGCACCGGCGAGTTGACGCCGCCGGGAATGGTCTTCTGGGCGCGTTCGAAGAGGATCTGATTGTTGGACATGGGCGAAACCTGCGAGAGAGGGGCGCGGGGGCCTGTGCACGGGCCGCGGCGCCTGGGCGGAACGATCGTCTGATTGTACCGGAGACGCGCGCGGCGGGCCCGCGGCGCGGTCTGCGGCCCTTCGGCGCGTGCGGGATTTCACGAGGCGCGGCCGGAAAGGAGGGCCGGATGCGTCGCGGCTGCCGATCCGGTTATCGCGGCGGCTTGCGCTTGCCGGTCAGCTCGGCCCAGCGCTTCTCGAGCGGGCCTTCGACCATCGGCTTGATCACGGTGCCGGAGCTTTGTGCATCCCAGGTCTGTACCGAGTAGGGATGCACCCGCAGCGCGTCGCGCGCGATCACGACGTCCTGGTGCGCGTCGACCAGCCAGTCGTACACGAAGTCGATGCACAGCCGGTAACCGCGCTTCGTCGCCGGATCGGGCACTTCGTACGGCGCGCGCGTCACGTAGCCGGAGCCGAATACGCCCTTGGGCTCCTTCGCGACGCGGTGCAGGAACACGCGGTCGCCCGGCAGGATGCCGCGCGCGAAGCCGCAGCCCCACACGTCATGCACGGCCTCGCCGGCCTTCACGCGCGCGGCGACGTCGGGCAGTTCGGGCCACGGCCATTTCTTGGGGCTCCAGATCAACAGGAAAGCGGTCATCGGTTCGGTCGTGCGTCGAATTGGTCAGACAAGAGGGGATGAGGCGCTGCAAGCTTAATCGAATCCGCCTGCGATCTCGCGCGGCAACAGAGCCGCGTCGGTGTTTCCCGGTCTGCTGCCGCACTCGGCCCGCAGCACGAAAAAAAGTTGCGCGTACAATCATGGGCCTGAACACGCCGTTTCGCGGCGTGGCCACCCGTCTTCACCGCCACGCGCGCCTCGATGCGCGCGGGCTCCATTCCGGATACCCATGTCTCACGTCGTCCGGCGCCGGCCCGATGCCCGGCTGATCCTGTTGCTCGGCGCGCTTGCCGCCTGCGGGCCGATCGCTACCGACATGTACCTGCCGAGCCTGCCGTCGATTGCCGACGGCTTCTCCGTCAGCCCCGGCGCCGCGCAGCGCACGCTGACGAGCTTCATGGCCGGCTTCTCGGTCGGCATGCTGCTGTACGGCCCGCTGTCCGACACGTGGGGCCGCCGGCCCGTGCTGCTCGGCGGCATCGCGCTGTTCACGCTCGCGAGCATCGGCTGCTTCGTGTCGACCTCGATCGACATGCTGATACTCGTGCGCTTCCTGCAGGCGCTCGGCGCCGGCGCGGCGTCGGTGCTGTCGCGTGCGATTGCGCGCGACGCGCACGAGCCGACCGACGCGGCGAAGGTGCTGTCGATGGTCGCGATCGTCACCGCGGTCGGGCCGCTGCTCGCGCCGCTGATCGGCGGCCAGATCCTGCGTTTCTCGGGCTGGCGCGGCGTGTTCGTCGTGCTGGCCGTGTTCGGCGCGGTGTGCGCGGCAACCGCGTACCTGCGCGTGCCCGAAACCTGGCCGAAGGAGCGGCGCAAGAGCGCGGCCGTGCTCGCGTCTTTTGCATCGTACGGGCGCATCCTTTCGGACCCCGTCGCATGGGGGCACATGCTGTGCGGCGGGATGGCATTCGCGTCGATGTTCTCGTACATCACCGCGACACCGTTCGTGTACATCGAGTATTTCCACGTGTCGCCGCAGCACTACGGGCTGCTGTTCGGCCTGAACGTGGTCGGCATCATGATCGGCAACTTCGCGAACACGCGCCTCGTCGGCCGCATCGGCTCGCTGCGCATCATCGCGGCGGCGTCGCTCGTGAGCGCCATCGCGTCGCTCGCGGTTGCGCTTGTCGCGTTGACGGGGTGGGGCGGATTGTGGTCGATCGTCGTGTGCCTGTTCTTCGTCGTCGGCGTGGTCGGGATCCTGTCCGCGAACTGCACGACCGACCTCATGCACCGCTATCCGCACAACGCGGGCGCGTCGGCGGCCGTGTTCGGCGCGATGCAGCTGGCGCTCGGCGCGTTCGCGAGCGTGGCGATCGGTGCACTCGCCGACGGCACACCGTTCGCGATGGGCGTGACGATCGGCGTGTCGGGCGTGCTGTGTTTCGCCGGGCGCTACCTCGTGCTGCGCTGGCACGGGCGGCCGGTGAAAGCGGGCGCCTGACACGGCAGCCGCACCGCAAAATGAAAAACGCCACCGGCGCATCGCGCGCGGTGGCGTTTTTCTTGGGGACGCGGGAAGCGGCTGCCGCCGCGCCGCGCATCAATCCCGCGCGACGTCCTTCGCCCCCGGCGACGCGCCGTGGCTCAGCCAGTCGAGCACGTCGGCCGTTTCGTCGTCGTTCGCGCGTGCCTTCGCCTGGGCGACGGCATCGGGCACCTCGCCGTTCGTCGACGCACGGCGGATCGCGACGCCGACCGCGAGGATGTCGATCATCAGCAGATGCAGGATCCGCGAGATCATCGACAGCTGCGATTCGCGCATCTCGATGTGATCGGTTTCGAGCGCGACGGTCGCGCGCTTCGCGAGCGGCGTGTTGCTCGACGTGATCGCGATTACCTTCGCGCCGGCCTGCATCGCGACATCGAGCACGCGCAGCAGCTCGGGCGCGCGCCCCGACTTCGACACCGCGACGATCACGTCGCCCTTGCCGAGCAGCGCGGCCGACGCGGCCTGCATGTACAGGTCGCCGTACGCGATCGTCGGGATCCCGAAGCGGAAGAACTTGTAATGCGCGTCCTGCGCGACGATGTTCGAGTTGCCGAGCCCGTAGAACTCGATGCGCCGCGCGCCGTTCAGGATCTCGATCGCGTTCTCGACGTGCTCGAAATTCAGGTGCTCGCGCAATTGCAGGATCGCGGATACCGTGTTGTCGAGCACCTTCGCGCCGAAGTCGGTGGCCGTGTCGCCGAGATGCACCTGGCTGTGGCTCATCGGGATCGTGCCGGTGAGGCCGGTGGCGAGCTTCAGCTTGAAGTCCGACAGCCCCTGGCAGCCGAGCGAGCGGCAGAAGCGGATCACGGTCGGCTGGCTCACGTCGGCCTTGCGCGCGATGTCGACGATCGGGTCGTTGATGATCGAGCGCGGATGGTTCAGCGCGAGATCGGCCACGCGGCGCTCGGCCGGCGTCAGTGCGTCGCGCATCTGGCGGATCCGCTCGAACACGGCCGACGACGCCCCGCCCGAGCGGTTCGACAGTTGCTCCGCGAGGATCGCCGACACGCCGAGGAACGCCGGGTATTCGGCGGTGATCAGGTAGGTCGGGATGTTCTCGAGGTAGTGCGTGAAGCGGCCCTTCGCCTCGAAGCGCGCACGGAACGACGAGCGCGTGAACAGCTCGCCGAGCTTCAGCGCGACACCGCCGCCGATGTACACACCGCCGAGCGCGCCGAGCGTCAGCGCGACGCTGCCCGCGAACGCGCCGAGAATCCCGCAGAAGCATTCGACCGTCTCGAGCGCGAGTGCGTCGCCCGCATGCGCGCGCTCGACGATCTCGACCGTGTCGACGGTCGTGGCGACGCGCTTCTTGTCGCGCGCGGCGAGCGCACGATAGATGATCTCCATGCCGGGGCCCGCGCACACGCGTTCGAACGACACGTGCGGAAACTTCTTGCGCGCGTACTGCAGCACCAGATCCTCGCGCTCGTCCTGCGGCGCGAACGACGCGTGGCCGCCCTCGCTGCCGAGCGCGATCCAGCGGTCGTCGGCCGGAATCAGCCCCGACACGCCGAGCCCGGTGCCGGGCCCGAGCAGCCCGATCACGCTGTTCTGGCGGCGCGTGCCGCCGCCGACCTGCACACGTTGCGCGTCGGTCAGGCCCGGCAGCGCCATCGCCAGCGCGGTGAAATCGTTGACGACGAGCAGCGTGTCGAAACCGAGCGCGCGGCGCGTCGCCTCGATCGAGAAGCTCCAGTCGTGGTTGGTCATCGTGACCTGATCGCCGTCGACCGGATTGGCGATCGCGATCGCCGCGTGGTTCACGCGGGTGATCTTCACGTCCTTCAGGTATTTGCGGATCGCGTCGGTGAGCGTCGGATAGTCGGCGCCGGGATACACGCGGATCTGCGTGATGTCGCCCGGGCCGGTTTCCAGCGCGAAGCGCGCGTTGGTGCCGCCGACGTCCGCGAGCAGGCGCGGGCCGTCGGCATGCTGGCTCGCGACGACCGCCTTACTTTGCGCACCAGTAGACATCGAGCTGGGTCCCCTTGTCGTTGGCCAGTTGGGAAATCGCGTTCTTCTGCAGCGTGGCCGCTGCGGCGTCGAGCACCGCGCGCTTGGCGGGGCCCGCGATCAGCAGGAACAGCCGGTCGACGCGCTTGAGCGCATCGAGCGAGAAGCTCACGCGCGCATGCGGCGCGGCGCCGGGATGCACGGCGACGAAACGCTCGGGCGTCGTGATCGCGTGATCCCATTCGGGTGCATCGGCGAAGATCGACGCGGTATGGCCGTCCTCGCCCATGCCGAGCACGGCGACGGTCGGCACGCGGTAGTCGGCGTTCGCGTTCAGCGCGGCGACGTGTGCGTCGAGCGTGGCGTGCGTGTCGACGAGCGGCAGGAAACGGGCAGGGGCCGCCGCATGCTGCAGCAGCGTGTCGCGCACGAGGGTGGCGTTGCTGGCTGCGTCGGCCTCCGGCACCCAGCGGTCGTCGACCAGCGTCACGTCGACGCCGGCCCAGTCGAGCGCCGCGTGCGACAGCGTGTGCAGGAACGGGCGCGGGCTCGTGCCGCCGGACACCGCGAGCGTCGGGCGCGCGGGGTCGGCGAGCGCGGCGCGCAGCGCGTCGCCGACGGCGCGCGCGAGCGCTTCGCTTTGCGCTTCCTGGGTGTCGAAAGCGTGGATCTCGATCACATCTCCTCCGGACTGCTTTGTCTGTTCAAATCGTACGAATCGTGGGGCACGTAGCGGTGCACGATGGCGGGCGCGGCTACGTTTACATCAGTTCTCTTCTTCGAGCCAGCAGGTGTCGTGCTGAGCGAGCATCGCGCTCGCCGCGGCCGGCCCCCACGTGCCCGCCGCGTACGGCTTCGGCGGCTTCAGCGTGCGTGCCCATTCGTTCAGGATAGGCTCGACCCAGCGCCATGCGGCTTCCTGTTCGTCGCGACGCACGAAGAGGGCGAGGCGGCCGTTGATCACGTCGAGCAGCAGGCGCTGGTACGCCTCCATCTGCCCTTCCTTGAAGAACTGGTCGAACGCGAGGTCGAGGTGCACGCTCGCGAGGTTCATCCCTTCGCCCGGCTGCTTGGCGAGGCAGTACAGGCGGATCGTCTCGTTCGGTTGCAGCCGGATCACGAGGCGGTTCGAGCCGGGGCGCAACGCCGTGGGCCCCAGCGCCGAGTGCGGCACCGGGCGGAAATTGACGACGATCTCCGCGACGCGGTCGGCGAGACGCTTGCCGGTGCGCAGGAAGAACGGCACGCCGGCCCAGCGCCAGTTCTCGATCTCGACCTTCAGCGCGACGAAGGTTTCGGTCTGGCTGTCGGGCTTCACGCCCGGCTCGGTCGCGTACGCCGGCACCTGCGCGCCCTTGATCACGCCCGCATGATACTGGCCGCGTACGGCCACCTTGCCGATGTCGCGCGGATCGACCGGTTTCAGCGCACGCAGCACGCGCAGCTTCTCGTCGCGCACCGAATCCGAATCCATCGAGTGCGGCGGCTCCATCGCGACGATCGACAGCAGCTGCAGCAGGTGGTTCTGCACCATGTCGCGCAGCGCGCCCGTATTGTCGTAGAAATCGCCGCGCGCCTCGACGCCGAGTTCCTCGGCAATCGTGATCTGGATGCTCTCGACCCATTCGCGGCGCCACAGCGGCTCGAACAGCGCATTGCCGAAGCGCAGCGCGAGCAGGTTCTGCACCGGTTCCTTGCCGAGGTAGTGGTCGATCCGGTAGATCTGGCCTTCCGCGAAGATCTCGCCGACCGCGTCGTTGATCGCGTTCGACGATTTCAGGTCGTAGCCGAGCGGCTTCTCGAGCACGATGCGCGAGCCTTCGTTCAGGCCGACCGACGCGAGCGCCTTGCAGATCGGCACGAACAGCGACGGGCCCGTCGCCAGATAGAACACGCGGATACCGGGCAGCGATGCGATCGCGTCGCGCAGCACGACGTAGTCTTCCGCGCGGCCGAGGTCGAGCTTCACGTACTCGATGCGATCGAGGAAGGACTTCCACGCGGCTTCGTCGAACGCCTTGCCGGCGGCTTTCTCCGCATGCTGCTTCACGTGCGTGTCGACCCACTCGAGATAACCCGCCCGATCCGATTCATGTCGCGCCACGGCGACGATCCGGCCGCTCTCCGCCAGCATGTTCGCGCGGTGCGCTTCGAACAGCGCGGGCAGGATCTTGCGCATCGACAGATCGCCGGTGCCGCCGAAAAGTACGAAGGTAAAGCTGGAATCGGTATGCATGTGTCTCCGCCGTGTTGGGGGTGCTGGGAAGCGATCCGTAGTGCGATAAAAATATTTTTGACACTGAATTGTAGTTTAACTACAATCCGCCGCAAGGGGTAGCACCTGGGTGAAGAAAAAAAGAAGTGCGGTCGATGAGCTGCGCGAGCTTCGCCTTCGGGAGCGCCTTGTGCCGAATGTTATCGGACATTGATGATGCGCATCGTTCGCGCACCGTCGGCCCCGGGCTCGCGCCGCATCATCGCGGTGGGCCAGAAACACAAAGAGGAGACACGCCGTTGAATCTCGATTCACGCTTTCTGTAAGAGCCCGGCCGGTCATCGGCCCGTACGCTGCATGCGTCCCGCGGCTCGATTTCCCCGTCGTTATCAAGAAGCCGGTTCCCGGTCAGGGAACCTCACGAGTTGATTCAGTCTGGAGGAGATAAGTAATGAAAGTTCGCTCGATCATGGGCGCGCTCTGCGCGGCAGGTCTGATGGCTGGCGCCGTCGCGGCGCAGGCAGCCGAGAATGTGACGGTGCTGCACTGGTGGACCTCGGGCGGCGAGTCGAAGGCCGTCGGCGTGCTGAAGGACGACGTGCAGAAGCAGGGCTACGTGTGGAAGGACTTCGCGGTCGCGGGCGGCGCGGGCGCAGCGGCGATGACCGCGCTGAAGACCAAGGTGATCAGCGGCGACGCACCGTCGGCCGCGCAGATCAAGGGCCCGCTGATCCAGGACTGGGCCGACCAGGGCGTGCTCGTCAACATCGATTCCGCTGCCGGCGACTGGAAGCAGAACCTGCCGCCGGAAATCGACAAGATCATCAAGTACAAGGGCCACACCGTCGCGGCGCCGTTCTCGGTGCACCGCGTGAACTGGATGTACATCAACAAGGCTGCGCTCGACAAGGTCGGCGCGAAGGTCCCGACCACCTGGCCCGAATTCTTCGCGGTGGCCGACAAGCTGAAGGCCGCGGGCATCCAGCCGGTCGCGATGGGCGGCCAGCCGTGGCAGGACCTGACGCTGTGGGAAGACGTCGTGCTGTCGCAGGGCCCGGCCTTCTACAAGAAGGCGCTGGTCGACCTCGACCAGGCCACGCTGACGTCGCCGCAGATGCTGTCCGTGTTCGACACGGTGCGCAAGATCCAGGGCTACTTCGATACCGGCCGTAACGGCCGCGACTGGAACCTCGCGACCGCGATGGTCATCAACGGCAAGGCCGGCATGCAGTTCATGGGCGACTGGGCGAAGGGCGAATTCGAGAACGCCGGCAAGAAGGCGGGCAAGGACTACATCTGCGCAGCGGTGCCGGGCACCGCGAACTCGTACACGTTCAACGTCGACTCGTTCGTGTTCTTCCAGCAGAAGGGCGAGAAGGCCGCGACGCCGGGCCAGCTCGCGCTCGCCAAGACGATCATGACGCCGGACTTCCAGGAGCAGTTCAGCCTGCTGAAGGGCTCGGTGCCGGTGCGCCTCGGCGTGAAGATGGACAAGTTCGACGACTGCGCGAAGAAGTCGTACGCCGACGAGCAGACCGCGATCAAGTCGGGCGGCTTCGTGCCGTCGCTCGCGCACGGCATGGCGCAGAGCGATGCGACCGCCGGCGCGATCACGGACGTCGTGACGAAGTTCATGAACTCGCAGCAGGATTCGAAGAGCGCGGTCGCCGCGCTCGCGAAGGCCGCGAAGGTCAAGTAACGCGCGACAGGCGCCCGGCCGGAAGCGCAACCTCGGCCGGGCGTTTTTGCATGTGCAGCAAACGGGCTCGCCCGCGGGCCCGTGCCGTACCTGGCGCCGGCCCGGCCTGCGTCGCCCTCGTTCCAGGAGTCGAATCAAGTGGCTGCCCCTCTTAACGGAAACGGATCCGGCGCTGCCGCCGCGCGGCGTACGTCGCCGATGTCGGCCTTCGCCGATCGCTGGATCCCGAAGCTCGTGCTCGCGCCGAGCGTCGCGATCGCCGTGGTGTTCATCTACGGCTTCATCCTGATTACCGGCTATCTGTCGCTGACCAATTCGCGGCTGTTGCCGAACTACGAATTCGACGGCTTCGGCCGTTACACGGACCTGTTCCAGAACGACGTGTGGTGGACCTCCGCCGCGAACCTCGGCTGGTTCGGGATTCCGTTCATCGCGGTCTGCGTCGCGCTCGGCTTGTTCCTCGCGATCCTGCTCGACCAGCGGATCCGCAACGAAGGCGCGCTGCGCGCGATCTTCCTGTACCCGATGGCGCTGTCGTTCATCGTCACCGGCACCGCGTGGCAGTGGATCCTGAACCCGGGCCTCGGCCTCGAGAAGGTGATGCACGACTGGGGCTGGGCGAGCTTCTCGTTCGACTGGCTCGGCGATCCGGACAAGGCGATCTTCTGCGTGGTGATCGCGGCCGTGTGGCAGTCGACCGGTTTCGTGATGGCGCTGTTCCTCGCGGGGCTGCGCGGCGTCGACGCCGAGATCTTCAAGGCCGCGCAGGTGGACGGCGCAACGCTGCCGACCATCTACCGCAAGATCGTGATCCCGAGCATGCGCCCGGTGTTCTTCTCGGTGCTGCTGATCCTGTGCCACATCACGATCAAGACCTTCGACCTCGTCGTCGCGCTGACGGCGGGCGGCCCGGGCACGTCGTCGTCGCTGCCGGCCATGTTCATGTACACGTTTTCGTTCAACCGCGGCCAGCTCGGGCTCGGCGCGGCGTCCTCGGTGATGATGCTCGCGACCGTGGTCGCGGTGCTGGTGCCGCTGATGTATATGGAGTCGAGGAGCACCCGCAATGCAGCCTAAGATGACGATCAGCCGGGCAGTGATCTATGCGGCACTGATCCTGTTCGCGCTGTATTTCCTGTTCCCGATCTACGTGATGCTGTCGACGTCGTTCAAGGATCTCGACCAGCTGCGCACCGGCAACCTGCTGACGCCGCCCACCACCTGGACCATCGACCCGTGGCTGAAGGCGTGGAGCGGTGCCTGTACCGGCGTGCGCTGCGACGGCATGAAGCCGTTCTTCCTGAACTCGCTGCAGATGGTGATCCCGGCCGTGCTGATCTCGTCGCTGATCGGCGCGTTCAACGGCTACGTGCTCACGCACTGGCGCTTTCGCGGCGCGGACGCGCTGTTCACGATGATGCTGGTCGGCTGCTTCATCCCGTTCCAGGTGATCCTGCTGCCGATGGCGCGCCTGCAGGGCATGCTCGGCCTCGCCAACACGATTCCGGGCCTCGTGTTCGTGCACGTCGTGTACGGGATCGCGTTCACGACGATGTTCTTCCGCAACTTCTACGTGAGCGTGCCGGCCGAGCTGGTGAAGGCCGCGCGCATCGACGGCGCCGGTTTCTTCACGATCTTCACGAAGATCCTGCTGCCGGTGTCGCTGCCGATCTTCATGGTGTGCCTGATCTGGCAATTCACGCAGATCTGGAACGACTTCCTGTTCGGGATCGTGTTCTCCGGCGTCGATTCGATGCCGATCACGGTGGCGCTGAACAACCTCGTCAACACGTCGACGGGCGTGAAGGAGTACAACGTCGACATGGCCGGCGCGATCATCGCCGCGCTGCCGACGCTGCTCGTCTACATCGTCGCCGGCCGCTACTTCGTGCGCGGGCTGACGGCGGGCGCGGTGAAGGGGTAGGCGCGGCTTCATCCGATACGACGAACCGGCCGCGCATCGCGCGCGGCGCATCGAAACGAACCCGACGCGGCGCCCGAGTGCGCCGCGCGAGACGAGACAGAGGATTCACAGCATGGCAAGCCTTTCCATCCGTGACGTGTACAAGACCTACCCGAACGGGGTGCCGGTCCTGAAGGGTGTCGACATCGAGATCGAGGACGGACAGTTCCTGATCCTGGTCGGCGGCTCGGGCTGCGGGAAATCGACGCTGCTCAACATGATCGCCGGGCTCGAGACGGTCACGAGCGGCGAGATCTGCATCGACGGCAAGGTCGTCAACGACCTGTCGCCGAAGGATCGCGACATCGCGATGGTGTTCCAGTCGTACGCGCTGTATCCGTCGATGACGGTGCGCGAGAACATCTCGTTCGGCCTGAACATCCGCAAGGTGCCGAAGCAGGAGCAGCAGCAGATCGTCGACCGCGTGTCGCAGATGCTGCAGATCCAGCACCTGCTCGACCGCAAGCCGGGCCAGCTGTCCGGCGGCCAGCGCCAGCGTGTCGCGATGGGCCGCGCGCTCGCACGCGATCCGTCGCTGTTCCTGTTCGACGAGCCGCTGTCGAACCTCGACGCGAAACTGCGCATCGAGATGCGCGCGGAAATCAAGCTGCTGCACCAGCGCCTCGGCACGACGATCGTCTACGTGACGCACGACCAGATCGAGGCGATGACGCTCGGCGACCGGATCGCGGTGATGAAGGACGGCGTGGTCCAGCAGTTCGGCGCGCCGCAGGAGATCTACGATTCGCCGTCGAACCTGTTCGTCGCGGGCTTCATCGGCGCGCCGCCGATGAACTTCATCAACGGCAAGCTGGTCGAGCAGGGCAGCGGGATCGCGCTCGAGATCGACACGGGCCTCGCGCGCAGCGCGCTGCACCTGCCGTTCGACGCGAAGCGGATGAACGGCCACGTCGGCCGCGAGGTGATCCTCGGCCTGCGCCCGGAGCGCATCACCGACGCGCGCAACGCGCACCACGGCGAGGCGTCGAAGCTGCAGCCAATCGACGTGCGCGTCGACGTGACCGAGCCGACCGGGCCGGACACGCATGTGTTCGCGCAGGTGAACGGCAAGCGCATCGTGAGCCGCGTGCATCCGGCCGCGAACCCGCAGCCGGGGCAGACGCAGTCGCTGCTGTTCGACGTGTCGAAGGCGGTGCTGTTCGATCCGGCATCGGAAGAGCGGATCGCGTGAGGCGGCGCTGTTGCGCTGAATGAAGGAGAAGGGGCCGTTTCGACGAACGGCCCCTTTTGTTTTTGGTGCCGAAGTCGGGGCAGCCGCGGCGCTCAGTGCGGCAGCCGCACGTCGAACTTGAACGTCGCGAGTCGCGCGACGAGGATGAAGCCGGTCGAGAGGAGCACGCTGTACACGGAATCGAACTGCAGCCACACGAGCAGCAGGTAGAACCAGCATCCGACGAACGCGCAGGTCGCGTACGGCCGCGAATCGCGCAGGATCAGCGGGATGTCGTTGCACAGCACGTCGCGGATGATCCCGCCGACCACGCCCGTGATCACGCCCATCATCACCGCGATGAAGCGCGGCATCTCGGCGTCGAGCGCGATCGCCGTGCCCGAAATGCTGAAGATCCCGAGCCCGACCGCATCGGCGACGAGCAGCAACCGCTCGGCCGACAGCCGCGACAGCATGCGCAGCACGAACGGCGCGAACAGCGCGAGCACGAAGATCACGATCACATAGTCGTCGTGCACGACCCAGTAGAACGGCCGGCGCTCGAGCAGGATGTCGCGCAGCGTGCCGCCGCCGAACGCGGTGGCGAGCGCCACGACGAACGTGCCGACCGAATCGAGACGGTTCTTGCGTGCCTCGATGAAGCCCGAGATCGCAAAGGCCAGCGTGGCGATCGCCTCCAGTACCGCGATCGCGAGCGTCAGCCTAGGATGCGGCACGCGGCCCCCGGTCGGCGGGGCCCGCGAGCGGCTGCAGCAGCACCAGCACCGCGCCTGCACCGCCGTCGTTGCCGCGTGCCTCGCAGAACGCGATCACTTCTTCCTTCTGCACGAGCCACGCGCGCACCTTGCCTTTCAGCACGGGTTCCTTGCCGATCGAGCCGAGCCCCTTGCCGTGGATCACGCGCAGGCAGCGCAGCCCCTTCTTGCCGGCGTCGCGGATGAATTCGGCGAGCGCGTCGCGCGCCTCGTCGCGCCGCATCCCGTGCAGGTCGATCTGCGCCTGCACGATCCACGCGCCGCTCCTCAGCTTGCGCACGACGTCGCGGCTGATGCCGGGGCGGTGGTAGTACAGCGAGTCGTCGCTGTCGAGCAGCGTCTCGGGATCGAATTCGTCGGACAGCGTCGCGTTCAGCACGGCTTCCTCGTCGCGCTGCGTCTGCTTCGGCACCGGGTCGGGCGGCGTGCGGCCGGCCGCTGCGCGCGGCGGTGCGTTGAGCGGCCGGATCGCGCCGATCTCGTTGCGGAACAGGTTCGCGTCGGCTTCCGCCTTGCGCTCGGCCTTGGCCGTTTCGACGCGCTCGCGGTCGCGGCGATCGGCTTCGCCTTGCAGCGACTTGCGCAACGCGCCGAGGCCCGCGAGCCCCTGGCCGCGCAAGGCGGCGGGATCGGGCGCGGGCGGCGGGGCTGCCGGCGCGGGGTTCGCGGGACGGGCGGCGATCTTCCGCTTCGCGGGATCGCTCGGATGGGGCTGGTTCTTCGCCATGATTCGGTACGCAGGGCAGGCGCGTTCGGGCGCGCGGGCAAAAAAAAGCCGCTGCACGGCGGCAGCGGCTTTCCGGTCGAGCCCGCTTCGCGGCAGCGGACGCCATTGTAGCGCCCGGCGCGAGCGGTCTCGCGGCTTACTTCTTGTCGTGCAGGCTTTCGAGGTAGCGCTGCGCGTCGAGCGCGGCCATGCAGCCCGTGCCCGCGCTGGTGATTGCCTGGCGGTACACGTTGTCCTGCACGTCGCCCGCGGCGAACACGCCCGCGACGCTCGTCGACGTCGCGTTGCCGTGCAGGCCGCTCTTCGTCAGGATGTAGCCGTCCTTCATCTCGAGCTGACCCTGGAACAGGTCGGTGTTCGGCTTGTGGCCGATCGCGACGAACACGCCCTGCACGGCGAGGTCTTCCGTCGCGCCGGTCTTCACGTTCTTGATGCGCAGGCCCGTGACGCCCGAATCCTCGCCGGTCACTTCGTCGAGCACGTGATCCCACTTGATCACGACGGCGCCTTCCTTTTCCTTCTCCAGCAGGCGGTCGATCAGGATCGGCTCCGCGCGGAACTTGTCGCGGCGGTGGATCACCGTGACCTTCTTCGCGATGCCCGTCAGGTAGAGCGCTTCCTCGACGGCCGTGTTGCCGCCGCCGATCACCGCGACTTCCTGGCCGCGATAGAAGAAGCCGTCGCAGGTCGCGCAGGCCGACACGCCCTTGCCCATGAAGTGTTCTTCGGACGGCAGGCCGAGGTACTGCGCGGACGCGCCGGTTGCGATGATCAGCGAGTCGCACGTGTATTCGCCCGAGTCGCCGATCAGGCGGATCGGCTGCTCGTGCAGCTTCGCGGTGTGGATGTGGTCGAACACGATTTCGGTGTTGAAGCGCTCGGCGTGCTCGAGGAAGCGTGCCATCAGCTCCGGACCCTGCACGCCTTTCGCGTCTGCCGGCCAGTTTTCGACGTCGGTCGTGGTCATCAGCTGGCCACCCTGCGCGATACCGGTGATCAGCACCGGGGACAGGTTGGCACGTGCCGCGTAGACGGCAGCCGTGTAGCCGGCGGGGCCGGAACCGAGAATCAGGACTTTGGCGTGTTTGGGCGTGGACATGTGCGAATCCGTAAAAGGCGGCCGCGGCGGGCGGGGTAAGGCTCGCCGTACGATCCGGGGTGACCGGGATGCCGTCATAGATGGGTATCAGACGCGCATTATAAAGGCCCCGATGCTGCGTTGCCGAACGAGAGTTTCAATCGCGGCGATAGTGTCGCGCGGCGCAACGGCCGCGCGCGCGGGCGGGCGGGGCGTGGCGCCGGTGCGGGGCGGCGCGGCAGCGGCGCCCGATGGCCGGCCGGACCGGGAAGAAAGGGCCGCTGCGGCGCGCGTGCGCCGCGCCGGCCGTACCCCGGCCCTGTTATGTAACCGTCATTTACACTTGGCGGCCCGGTGCAGCGCTTACAATATGCGGGATCGAACGACAGGCGGGCGCGCAGCCCGTCCTCTTTATACGGATTCATGGCAAAAGCTCCTTATTCCGCCCAGGCACAGGCGTTGCCGCACCGGATGTCGAAGCTCCTCACGGAGATCCGCTGGATTCTCCAGGTCGCGCTCTGCGCATTTCTGGTGATGGCCCTGCTGAGCTACAGCCGGCGCGATCCGAGCTGGACGCACGCCGCCCAGGTGGACCACATCTCGAACTGGGCCGGCCGCGTCGGCGCCTGGACGGCCGACATCATCCTGCTGCTGTTCGGCCTGTCGGCCTACTGGCTGATCGTGCCGCTCGGGCGGCGCATCGCCGTCAACTATCGCCGCATCACGCGCCACGAGGCGGTCGCGGACGAACCCGAGCGGCCGATCGGCTGGCTCACCGAAATCTTCGCGTTCGTGCTCGTCGTGCTGGCGTGCGACGGCATCGAGGCGCTGCGCATGTGGTCGCTGAAGGTGCAGTTGCCGCGTGCGCCGGGCGGCGTCGTCGGCGAGGCCGTCGCGGGCGCGATGTCGCACGCGTTCGGCTTCACGGGCGGCACGCTGCTGCTGCTGATCGCGCTGGCGATCGGCCTGTCGCTGTATTTCCGCTTCTCGTGGCTGTCGGTCGCCGAGCGTGTCGGCGGCGCGATCCTGTCGGCCGTCAACGTCGCGAAGCTGCGCCGCGAGGCCGAGCGTGACCGCAAGCTCGGCGAGGCCGCGGCCGTGCGCCGCGAAGGCAAGGTCGAAGAGGAGCGCGTGCGCATCGAGGATCACGAGCCCGTGACGATCGTGCCGCCGGTCGTCACGCCGGCGAAGTCCGAGCGCGTCGAGCGCGAGCGCCAGGTGCCGCTCTTTACCGACCTGCCGGGCGATTCGACGCTGCCGCCCGTGTCGCTGCTCGATCCCGCGCCGAAGGCGCAGGAGTCGATTTCGGCCGACACCCTCGAATTCACGTCGCGCCTGATCGAGAAGAAGCTGAAGGATTTCGGCGTCGAGGCGAGCGTCGTCGCCGCGTATCCGGGCCCGGTCGTCACGCGCTACGAGATCGAGCCGGCCATCGGCGTGAAGGGCAGCCAGATCGTCAACCTCGCGAAGGATCTCGCGCGCTCGCTGTCGCTCGTGTCGATCCGCGTCGTCGAGACGATTCCCGGCAAGAACTACATGGCGCTCGAACTGCCGAACCAGCGCCGCCAGACCGTGCATCTGTCGGAGATCATCGGCTCCGAGGTGTATGCGGCCGCATCGTCGGCGCTGACGCTGAGCCTCGGCAAGGACATCGGCGGGAAGCCCGTGTGCGCGGATCTCGCGAAGATGCCGCACCTGCTCGTCGCCGGCACGACCGGCTCGGGCAAGTCGGTCGGGATCAACGCGATGATCCTGTCGCTGCTGTACAAGGCGACCGCCGAGCAAGTGCGCCTGATCCTGATCGATCCGAAGATGCTCGAAATGAGCGTCTACGAAGGCATTCCGCACCTGCTGTGCCCGGTCGTCACCGACATGCGCCAGGCCGGCCACGCGCTGAACTGGACGGTCGCGGAGATGGAGCGCCGCTACAAGCTGATGAGCAAGCTCGGCGTGCGCAACCTCGCGGGCTACAACAACAAGATCGACGAGGCCGCGAAGCGCGAGGAGAAGCTGCCGAATCCGTTCAGCCTGACGCCGGAAGATCCCGAGCCGCTCGGCCGCCTGCCGAACATCGTCGTGGTGATCGACGAGCTGGCCGACCTGATGATGGTCGTCGGCAAGAAGGTCGAGGAATTGATCGCACGGATCGCGCAGAAGGCGCGCGCAGCCGGCATCCACCTGATCCTCGCGACGCAGCGTCCGTCGGTCGACGTGATCACGGGCCTCATCAAGGCGAACGTGCCCACCCGGATCGCGTTCCAGGTGTCGTCGAAGATCGACTCGCGCACGATTCTCGACCAGATGGGCGCCGAATCGCTGCTCGGGATGGGCGACATGCTGTACCTGCCGCCCGGTAGCGGGCTGCCCGTGCGCGTGCACGGCGCGTTCGTCGCGGACGACGAAGTGCATCGCGTCGTCGAGAAGCTCAAGGAGCAGGGCGAGCCGAACTACGTCGAGGGCCTGCTCGAAGGCGGCACGGCCGATGGCGACGAGGGCTCGGCCGGCGCGGGAACCGGTGAAGGCGGCGGCGAGTCTGATCCGCTGTACGACCAGGCGGTCGAGATCGTCATCAAGAACCGCCGCGCATCGATCTCGCTCGTGCAGCGTCACCTGCGGATCGGCTATAACCGCGCGGCGCGACTGCTCGAGCAGATGGAGCAGTCGGGGCTCGTGTCGGCGATGTCGTCGAGCGGCAACCGCGAAATTCTTGTGCCGGCGCGCGACGCGGAATGAGTCCGCGGCGTTCGCAGCGCCGGCCACCCAGGGAGAAAACCGCAATATGCAGCAACATTCGTTCGCAATGTCCCTTCGTTCGACGCGGCGCTGGCTCGGCGCGGCGCTCGCCGGCGCATCGCTGATGCTCGCGGCGACGCACGCGTTCGCGGGCGGCACCGAGCAACTGAAGGCGTTCGTGTCGCAGGTGCGTTCGGCGAAGGGCGACTTCACGCAGCAGATCGTCAAGGCACCGGCGAAGGGCGCGAGCGCCGTGCAGGCCGTGCCGAAGCCCACCGACAATTCAAGCGGCACGTTCGTGTTCGCGCGCCCGGGCAAGTTCATCTGGACGTACCAGAAGCCGTACCAGCAGGTGCTGCAGGCCGACGGCGAGAAGCTCTACGTGTACGACCGCGACCTGAACCAGGTCACCGAGCGCAAGCTGAACGGCGCGCTGGGCGCGAGCCCGGCCGCGATCCTGTTCGGCAGCAACGATCTCGACAAGAACTACACGCTGCGCGATGCCGGCGAGAAGGGCGGCATCGAGTGGCTCGAGATGCTGCCGAAGGCGCAGGACACGCAGTTCCAGCGGATCGGCATCGGCTTCAAGAACGGCACGCTCGCCGCGATGGAGCTGCACGACGTGTTCGGCAACGTCACGCTGCTGACGTTTACGAACATCCAGACGAATCCGCCGCTGAAGGGCGACACGTTCAAGTTCGTCGTGCCGAAGGGCGCGGACGTGATTACCGGCTGACCGGCACAGCACGCCGCTCTTGCACAACGGGCCTGCCGGCGACGGCAGGCCCGTGTTGTTTGTGGGCGCAGGGCACCTGGCGCGGGCACCAGGCGGGCACCGGGTACGGCGATGCCGTCGCGCGGCTGTCATAATGTCGGGTCCGGCGGCCGGTTCGGCCGCGACCGTTTGATGTGGAGCGAGGGTTCATGTCCGATCTGTTTCAAGTCGAGCCGCGCCGGCCGCTCGCCGAGGCGCTGCGGCCGAAGACGCTCGCCGAGGTGATCGGCCAGACGCATTTGCTGGGCGAAGGCAAGCCGCTGCGGCTCGCGTTCGAATCGGGCAAGCCGCATTCGATGATCCTGTGGGGGCCGCCCGGCGTCGGCAAGACGACGCTCGCGCGGCTCACAGCGCTCGCATTCGACTGCGAGTTCATTGCGCTGTCCGCCGTGCTCGGCGGCGTGAAGGATATCCGCGAGTCGATGGAGCAGGCGAAGGACACGCTGAACCGCACCGGTCGCCACACGATCCTGTTCGTGGACGAAATTCACCGCTTCAACAAGGGGCAGCAGGATGCGTTGCTGCCGTTCGTCGAGTCGGGGCTCGTGACCTTCATCGGCGCGACGACCGAGAACCCGAGCTTCGAGGTCAATTCGGCGTTGCTGTCGCGTGCGCAGGTGTACGTGCTGAAGTCGCTGGACGACGACGAGATGCGTCAGCTGCTGACGCGCGCGCAGGAAATCGCGCTCGACGGCCTCGCGTTCGACGACAAGGCGATCGATACGCTGGTCGGCTATGCGGACGGCGACGCGCGGCGCTTCCTGAACCTGCTCGAGCAGGCGCAGACGGCGGCCACGTCGGCTGGTGTCGCGACGATCGATGCCGACTTCGTCAGCAACGCGATGACGCTGAACGCACGGCGCTTCGACAAGGGCGGCGACAACTTCTACGACCAGATCTCGGCGCTGCACAAGTCGGTGCGCGGCTCGAGCCCGGACGGTGCGCTGTACTGGTTCTGCCGGATGATCGACGGCGGCGCGGATCCGAAGTATCTCGCGCGGCGGATCGTGCGGATGGCGTGGGAAGACATCGGCCTGGCCGATCCGCGCGCGCTGCAGATGGCGAACGACGCGGCCGCAACCTACGAGCGGCTCGGCTCGCCGGAAGGCGAGCTCGCGCTCGGGCAGGCGGTGATCTATCTCGCGTGCGCGGCGAAAAGCAACGCGGGCTACAACGCGTTCAACCAGGCGATGGCGTTCGTGAAGCAGGACAAGTCGCGCGAGGTGCCCGTGCATCTGCGCAACGCGCCGACCAAGCTGATGAAGGAACTCGGCTACGGCCACGCGTATCGCTACGCGCACGACGAGCCGAATGCGTATGCGGCCGGCGAGACTTACCTGCCGGACGGGATGCGCGAGCCGCATTGGTACAAGCCGGTGCGGCGCGGGCTCGAATCGAAGATCGCCGACAAGCTCGCATGGCTGAGCGAACTCGACCGCGAGGCCGGCAAGAAGGACTGATGGCGTAGCGCGGCTCGGCCGGCGCGTTTTCCGCGCGTCAGCGCTTGCGTGCCGGCTGCTTCTTCCAGTAGTCGAACGGCTCCTGATGGCATTCGATGTCGAGTTCGGCGACGCGCGTGTGCATGCTCGACTGCGCATCGGCGATCGCGAGGTTGTAGATCGCGGGGCCGATCTCCTCGACGAAGAAGTGCAGCAGCGCGCCGGCCTGGATGTTGCCGATCGGCTCGTCCATGTTTTCTGTGAAATAGCGTTGCAGTGACGCGATCGCGCGGTCGCGTACGTCCTTGTCCAGTTCGATGGCCATCGGGTTCCTTGGTTAGCGGTGACGTGTGGCGGGCGCCTCGTTCGATGCGCTGCTGCGCGCCCGCACGGGCGTTTCGCGATCCGCGGCGCTTCGATGCCGCGCGATTTCGCGCGTGCCGGCGGGCGAACCTACAATGCGATACTGCCATGGCCGTCGCAACGCGGTCATCGCCCGTTTGCAGCATTGTCCGTCCGGCCGGTGCCGTGGCAGCCCCGCGGTGCGTTAGAATTCCCGTCTTACACAACGATTTTCCAAGTCCTCCCATGCTCGACATCCAGTTGCTGCGCAAAGACCTCGACGGCGTCGCGAAGCGCCTCGCCGATCGCGGCTACACCCTCGACATCGCCGCGTTCTCCGCGCTCGAAGCGGAACGCCGCGCGATCCAGACCCGTACCGAAGAGCTCCAGGCGCGCCGCAACAGCCTGTCGAAGCAGATCGGCGCGATGAAGGGGAAGGGCGAGGACACGTCGGCCGTGATGGCCGAGGTCGGCGGGATCGGCGACGAAATGAAGGCGGGGGAAGCCAAGCTCGGCGACATCCAGGCGCGCCTGTCCGACCTGATGCTGGGCATGCCGAACGTCGCGCATGAAAGCGTGCCGGTCGGCAAGGACGAAGCCGACAACGTCGAGGCGCGCCGCTGGGGCACGCCGCGCCAGTTCGATTTCGCGGTGAAGGATCACGTCGACGTCGGCACGCCGCTCGGCCTCGATTTCGAGACCGGCGCGAAGCTCGCCGGCGCGCGCTTCACGATGCTGCGCGGCTCGATCGCGCGCCTGCACCGCGCGCTCGCGCAGTTCATGATCGATACGCACACGCAGCAGCACGGCTACACCGAGGCATATACGCCGTACATCGTGAACCCGGAAATTCTGTACGGCACGGGCCAGCTGCCGAAGTTCGCGGACGACATGTTCCGTGTCGAGAAGGGTGGCGAGGAGAACAAGGTCACGCAATACCTGATCTCCACGTCGGAAATCTCGCTGACGAACACCGTGCGCGAGTCGATCGTCGAAGGGTCCGCGCTGCCGATCAAGCTCACCGCGCATTCGCCGTGCTTCCGTTCGGAAGCCGGTTCGTACGGCCGTGACACGCGCGGGATGATCCGCCAGCACCAGTTCGACAAGGTCGAGATGGTGCAGGTCGTTGCGCCGGATGCGTCGTACGCGGCGCTCGACGAGATGGTCGGCCATGCGGAAGCGATCCTGCAGAAGCTCGGCCTGCCGTACCGCGTGATCACGCTGTGCACGGGCGACATGGGCTTCTCGGCCGCGAAGACGTTCGACCTCGAGGTGTGGCTGCCTGCACAGAACACCTATCGCGAGATCTCGAGCTGCTCGAACACCGAGTCGTTCCAGGCGCGCCGGATGCAGGCGCGTTTCCGCAACGCACAGGGCAAGCCGGAACTCGTGCATACGCTCAACGGTTCGGGCCTTGCGGTCGGCCGCACGCTCGTCGCGGTGCTGGAGAATTACCAGAACGCGGACGGCTCGGTCACGGTGCCGGAAGTGCTGCGTCCGTACATGGGCGGCATCGAGCGCATCGACGCGCCGGCACAGGCGTCGTAACATCGCGCGCCGGCGATCTCTTGAAGTCCTCGCAAGAAAATTTGCAAAAAGGGCTTGCCACTTTAAAAGAGATCGTTCTATAATCTTTTCTTTCGCGGAAACGACCAACCGCGAAATGCAGTAAAGCAGCAAGGAAGGAGAGGTGGCAGAGTGGTCGAATGTACCTGACTCGAAATCAGGCGTACGGTTTCCCCGTACCGTGGGTTCGAATCCCACCCTCTCCGCCAGAATACGAAGCCCCTTGATCCGGAAGGATCAAGGGGCTTTTCGTTTTGGGTTTGCGGTTCGATGTGTCGCAAGCCGTTGCGGTGGCAACAGCTCGACCTTAGGTGCATCGGATCGTGCCGAT
Organism: Burkholderia crassaminum; assembly: GCF_964265005.1. NCBI lineage: Bacteria > Pseudomonadati > Pseudomonadota > Betaproteobacteria > Burkholderiales > Burkholderiaceae > Burkholderia > Burkholderia crassaminum. The sequence continues at coordinate 1,075,966 of NZ_OZ183799.1, forward strand.
GCGATAGCGACCGTGCTCGCTACGACTTGCTGCACAGCGGGCAGCTTCGGCAGTTCTGCCTGCCGGAATCGCAGGGGCTCGTGTCGCTGCCGTCGTTCCACGTGATGCTCGCGCTGCTGCTCGCGTATGTGGTGCGACATGTCCGTCACGTGTTTCTCGCGTCGGTCGTACTGCATGTCGTGATGATCGTATCGACGCCGACGCAGGGCGGTCATTACCTGGCCGACGTGATCGCCGGAATCGTATTCGGCGTGCTGTCGATCGCCGTCGTGCGCCGCCGGACGGCGGGCCCGCGCAGGGCTGCCACAGCCGGACCGTGCGCGGCGCATCCGGCCTGATCGAACCGGCCCGCCCTTGTCGTGCACGTCCGGTCCTTGCCGCTTTCTTCAGCTTTAAGCCCGCGCTTCCGGCGCCGTTAACACGTGGCGGCGGTCGGCGCCCGTGCCGGACCGCTTCGTTCCCCGTCGATTCAAGGTCCCATGAAGCTGAGCTACAAGATTCCCCTCGCATTCGCCGTCGCGCTGCTGCTGATGTTCTGTGGCGCGCTGTACGGTATCCACATTCTCAATCGGTCGATCGATACGTTTGCCGAAGACGTGCAGACGAACGTCGGCGATGAACGGCTCGTGTCGGCCACGCTCGTGCAGTTCAAGCTGCAAGTGCAGGAATGGAAGGACACGCTGTTGCGCGGCAAGCAGCCCGAGAAGCTCGACCAGTACTGGCAGGCGTTTCAGACGCGCGAGCGGACGGTCGATACGCTCGCCGCGCAGCTCGTTCATCAGTTGCCGCCCGGCGAGAGCCGCTCGCTCGTCGAGCAGTTCATGCGCGCACATACGGCGATGGGTGACGGTTACCGGCGCGGGTTCGACGCGTTCAAGGCTGCGGGCTTCGAGCCGTCGGCCGGCGATGCCGCCGTGGCGGGTGTCGACCGTGAACCCGCGGCGCTGCTGGAGCGGGCCGCGAAGTCGATTGCCGACGAGAGTGCCGCCGTGTCCGCGCAGGCGAGCCGCGACGCGCAGCACGCCACTGCCGCGAGCCTCGTGCTGATGCTGGTCGTGCTCGGTGTCGCGATGGTCGGTGCGTTCCTGTTCAGCCGCGCGATCCTGCGTCCGCTCGACCGTGCGGTGGCGTGCGCGCAGGCCGTCGCCGAAGGCGACCTGACGCGCGATGTGGACGCGGCCGGCCGCGACGAGATCGCCGATCTCCTGCGCGCGTTGCAGACGATGCAGACGAGCCTGTCGGGCGTCGTGCTCGAAGTGCGTACGCACGCCGAAGCCGTCGCGACCGCGAGCGCACAGATCGCGTCGGGCAATCATGACCTGTCGGCGCGTACCGAGGCGCAGGCCGCGTCGCTCGAGGAGACGGCCGCCAGCATGACCGAACTCACGGGCATCGTCCGCCAGTCGGCCGAGCATGCGCAGCACGCGGCGCAACTGGCGCACGATGCATCGAACATCGCGGCGGCGGGCGGCGGCGTGATGACGGATGCCGTCGGTACGATGAACGGCATCGCCGACAGCTCGGCGAAGGTCGGCGAGATCATCGCGGTGATCGACGGCATCGCCTTCCAGACCAACATCCTCGCGCTGAACGCAGCGGTCGAGGCGGCGCGCGCGGGCGAACAGGGGCGCGGCTTCGCGGTCGTCGCGGCGGAGGTGCGTACGCTCGCACAGCGCAGCGCCGCGGCCGCGAAGGAGATCAAGGGGCTCATCGAGCAGTCGACGAAGCGGGTCGACGAGGGGGCCGTGCTGATCGGCCGTGCGGGCGAATCGATTCACGAGATCGTCGGCGCGGTGCAGCGCGTCACGACGATCGTCGGCGAGATCTCGTCCGCGTCGCAGGAGCAGAGCGGCGGTATCCAGCAGGTGAACATCGCGGTCACGCAGATGGACGAAGCGACGCAGCGCAACGCCGCGCTCGTCGAACAGGCATCGGCCGCGACGCAGGCGCTGGCCGAGCAGGCGAGCGCGCTGCGGCATGCGGTAGCCGTGTTCAGGTTGCCGGAAATGGCGTGACGGCGGCGCCGTCGCGCCCGGCTTGAACGGAACCGGCGGCCGGCGCGGCGTCGGCTTTCGGCGGCGCGCCGGCGCCAGCCTCCACCGGCCCGCCTCCCGCGATCAAGCTGCGGCCGGATACTGCGCGAGCACCCGGGCGCGGATCGACGGCTTGATGTTCGATTGCGCCATGTCGCCGCCGTAGTGTGCGACGACACGTGGATTCATCACGCGAAACCAGAGCGGCGGCACGTACGCGAACAGGATCATCGTCGCGTAGCCGGCCGGCAGTTGCGGCGAATCGTCGAAGTGGCGCAGTGCCTGGTACGAGCGCGTCGGATTCGCGTGATGGTCGGCGTGCCGCTGCAACTGGTACAGGAACAGATTGGTGACGACGTGATTGCTGTTCCATGAATGCTGCGGCGTGCAGCGCTCGTAGCGGCCGTTCGGCAGCTTGCGGCGGCCGAGCCCGTAGTGCTCGACGTAGTTCACGACTTCGAGCAGCGACGCTCCGTAGATGGCCTGGATCACGAGGAACGGGATCACGACCTTGCCGGCCATCATGATCGCGACGCCCCACACGACGACGGTCATCGCCCATGCGTGCAGCACCTCGTTGCGCCAGGTCCACGGCGAATGCCCGAGCCGTTCGAGGCGGGCCTTTTCGAGCCGCCACGCCGAGCGGATGCTGCCGGTCACGGTGCGCGGCAAGAACGCCCAGAACGATTCGCCGTAGCGCGCGCTCGCCGGATCCTCGGCCGTCGCGACACGCACGTGGTGGCCGCGGTTGTGCTCGACGTAGAAGTGGCCGTATGCGACCGGTGCGAGCGTGATCTTCGCGAGCCAGCGCTCGAAGCGGTCGGTCTTGTGCCCGAGTTCGTGCGCGGTGTTGATCGAGATGCCCGTCGCCGCACCGAGCGACAGCGCGAAGCCGACGTAGTCGTACCACGCGAGCGCGTGCGTACCGACGATCCATACGCACACGAAGAACGCGACGTATTCGACGAAGGTCGCGAGATAGACGATCAACCGGTAGTAGCGCTCCCGTTCGAGGTGCGGCACGACGGCCTCGGGCGGATTGTCGCGATCGTCGCCGATCAGCGTGTCGAGGATCGGGATCACGCCGAACGCGAACAGCGGGCCGAACCACCAGAACACGTGCAGGCCCGTCGACAGCGCGAGCTGGGCGGCGAGGATCGGCAGCGTGATCGTCAGCGCGCCGAGCAGCCACAGGTAACGCTTGCCATCCGACCAGCCCGAAGCCGATCCGTCGGTCATTGCCATTGTCTCCCTCCTGCCTGCCGGCCCGAGGGCGGCCGCCTGTACGGTTGTTCGAATTCTCGTTGGTCCGCGACGCACACGCGGTCGAGCCGGATCGTCATCCGGTTCTGCCTGTTATACGACCCATGCGCACGCTTGCCAAACTCCGGCACTAGGTGCGTGGCTCCAAACGGAGGGGCGCGTGCGGCGCTGGCAGGGAAGGGCTCGCGCATGCTGATTGAAACATGCGGGGAAGGCCGAATCGGCCCGCACGGGCGGCAGGTTTGTCAGACGGATGGCGCGCCGTGATGTGTGCGGGCGTCGGTGCCGCAGGTTCGCAACAAATGTTGCGTCGCAATATGTGCAGGGCGATGGATACCCGTAACGCGCGCCTTTGCGGTTACCAATATTACTGATCATTACGGCTTTCGCGACGAAAGGCGCAGGGTTCGACGGACGATTGCCCCATGTCGCAAGGCGACTGGCGCCATGCGTCGAACGAAGCCGCCGCGGCTGTCGTCCAGCTGCTCGCATCGACGTGAAAATGCTGCACCTGCACACCGGCATCCCGTATGGCCGCCGGCGCTGCCTGCCGCCTTTCGATTCGCGCCGCCATTTGAAAATAACGATTTGACTCATGCCCCGCTTTCGGTTGAAGCTAGTAGCTTGCTGTCCGAAGGGGGCTGTGCCTGCATGAGTTCGACCTTGACCGTTCGTCGTATCGTTGCCGACCAGGGTGGCGTGTATCGCGAACTCCGCGCCGCATCGCTGCGCGAGCCCTACGCACCCGGCGAAGCGCCGGAGGCCGAATTGCTGAACGTCGAAACGGACGCAGCGTCGGCGATTGCCGCGCAGCGCGCCGTGTCCGACGAGTCGACGACATTCCTGCTGTATACCGAAGGCCATCCGGCCGGCATGATCGGCGCGTATTTCGACAATACGCCCGACCGGCGCGCGTTCGTCAGCGAGCTGTGGGTCGCGCACGCGGTGCGTCACCTGCGCGGCGGCGTGCTGCTGCTGGAGACGGCCACCGCCTGGCTCGCCGAGCGCGGTGCCCAGGACGTCTATGCATGGATTGCCGATGCGAACCGCAACGCGATCCGTTTCTACGAGCGTGCGGGTTTCGGCAACACCGGCGAGCACGCACCGATCGCGCGGATGCCCGGCGCGATGAAATCGCTGTACGTGTCGCAGGTGAAGCACTGACGCGACGTCAGAACGCGGCTCGCGCGGCGCGATGAAGGTCCGGTCGCCCGCTTGCCAGCCCGCCTCCCGGTTGCACGCCCGCCCGGGCCGCCGCAACCCGGTTCCCCAAAAATAATGGCCGCGCGCGTGGACGCCTGTAAAATACGCAAAAAATTTTTGCAGAGTGTCCATGTCGCTTAAAAAATCGCCATTCTTCGAGCTGCGCAGCGGATCGGTCGATACGTTGCTGTTCACCGTGAAGACGACCGATCTCGATGCGTTGCGTACCGAACTGGTCAAGCGCTTCGAAGCGACTCCCGAGTTTTTCGCCGACGATGTCGTTGCGATCGACGTCCGCCGTCTGGCTGACGGCGAGCGTGTCGCGCTGGCGGACATCCGCCAGATGCTGAACGACGTGCGGATGCGTCCGGTGGGTGTCGTCGCGCTGGCAACGCAAGGCTGGGCGGGGGAAGCCGGCCTGCCGTTGCTCGAGGCACGCGATCGCCGCGCGCCGGCCGTGAAGCCGGCCGAGGGCGCGGAAGCGTCGGCGGTCGCCGAGGCGGTCGTCGCTGCAGCAGCCGCGGCGGCGCCCGAGCAGGCGTCCGAGCCGGTGCCGTCGGCGTCGAACCAGACGGGGGGCCAGACGCTCGTGATCGACCGGCCGTTGCGTTCGGGGCAGCAGATTTACGCGAAAGGAGACCTCGTGGTGCTCGCGCCGGTCAGTCACGGCGCGGAGATCATCGCGGAAGGCAATATCCACATCTACGCGCCGTTGCGCGGCCGCGCACTCGCGGGCGTGCACGGCAATCACGACGCGCGCATTTTCTGCACGTGTCTCGAGCCGGAACTGATTTCGATCGCGGGTATCTATCGAACAACCGAGAACCCGTTGCCCGCCGAAGTACTGGGCAAAGCGGTGCAGATCCGGCTCGAAGGGGAAAAACTGATGATCGAACCGCTGCGCCTGACGTAACACACGCGGTGCGCTCCGGATCGATCGGCTCTCATTGACGAACACAGGGTATTGGGTAAATGGCAAAAATCATCGTGGTGACCTCGGGCAAGGGCGGCGTGGGCAAGACGACGACGAGCGCAAGCTTTGCGTCCGGTCTCGCGCTGCGCGGCCACAAGACGGCCGTGATCGACTTCGACGTCGGCCTGCGCAACCTCGATCTCATCATGGGCTGCGAACGCCGCGTGGTGTACGACCTCGTGAACGTGATCCAGGGCGAAGCGAACCTGAACCAGGCGCTGATCAAGGACAAGAAGTGCGAGAACCTGTTCATCCTGCCGGCGTCGCAGACGCGCGACAAGGATGCGCTCACGCGCGAAGGCGTCGAGAAGGTGCTGAACGATCTCGCCGCAATGGATTTCGCGTACATCGTCTGCGATTCGCCGGCCGGTATCGAAGCGGGCGCGCTGCACGCGATGTACTTCGCGGATGAAGCGCTGATCGTCACGAACCCGGAAGTGTCGTCGGTACGCGACTCCGACCGCATTCTCGGCATCCTGTCGTCGAAGACGAAGCGCGCGACCGAAGGCAAGGATCCGATCAAGGAACACCTGCTGATCACGCGCTACAGCCCGAAGCGCGTCAGCGAAGGCGAGATGCTGTCGCTCGAGGACATCAGCGAGATCCTGCGCATCAAGCTGATCGGCGTGGTGCCCGAGTCGGAAGCCGTGCTGCATGCATCGAACCAGGGTCTGCCGGCCGTGCATATCGACGGCACCGATGTCGCGGAAGCGTACAAGGACGTCGTCGCACGCTTCCTCGGCGAAGACAAGCCGCTGCGCTTCACCGATTACCAGAAGCCGGGCCTGCTGCAGCGCCTCTTCGGCAGCAAGTAACGGAGGCCGCCCATGTCCATCCTTTCGTTTCTCCTCGGCGAGAAGAAAAAGTCCGCATCGGTCGCGAAGGAGCGGCTGCAGCTCATCATCGCGCACGAGCGCGTTGGCGGCCGGCCGCCGGCCGATTACCTGCCGGCGCTGCAGAAGGAGCTGGTCGCGGTCATCTCGAAGTACGTCCAAATTTCGAACGATGACATCCGCGTGAGCCTCGAGCGCCAGGACGATCTCGAAGTCCTCGAAGTGAAGATCGAGATCCCGCAAGCCTGACGCTTGCCGGTTTCCCACCGCACGGCGGCACTCGCCGCCGTGCGCGTCTTACGCCCTGTTGCACTTTCGGGCACGCCGTAACACGACGTCTGTCGGCCGTTGTCGGTCCTCCCGCATTGAACGAATACGCTCGCGTAATTTGTTCAACCAGGAGGTTGTGATGGCTGTCTCTACTGTTCAACGTCGTATCGTTTCGCTCGCCCTGCTTGCCGCGAGCCTGTCAGCCGTCGTCGCGCCGCTTGCCGCGCATGCGGACGAGATTCTCGTCGGCGCGCCCGTGATCGCGCCGCAGGGCCGCGTGGTCGTCGCCGAGCCGGTCGCCGTGCGTACCGAGGAAATCGTCGTCGTCGCGCCGAATGCGCCGCCGCCGGTGCGCTACGAGGTCGTGCCGGCCACGCGCGTGGGCTACGTGTGGGACCGCGGGCACTGGCACTGGGATCATGGCCGCTATGTGTGGATCGGCGGCCACTGGGAGGCCGAGCGCGTCGGCATGCAATGGGTGCCGGGCCATTGGGACCAGCGTGGTCCGAACTGGTTCTGGACCCGTGGCCACTGGGCGTGATGGAGGCGGGCGATGAAACGAACCGCAATCGCCATCGCGCTTGTCGCGATCACGCTGGCCGGGTGCATCGTCGTGCCGGCGCGGCCCGTGTACTACCGGCCGGCACCCGTCGTGATCTACTGAGCGTCGCGCGGGCCCGGCTGCGCCGGGCCGTTCGTCCCGGCCGCAGCCGGCTCGTCGTCGCGCGGCGCCGGCGTATGCGCTGCGTCTTCGACCGGCGCGGCGGCGGGCGGCGTTGCACCGCGTTCGTCGCGCAGCGTGTCGAGCGGATCGGCGGGCGCGGCGGCCGCATCCTGCGGCTCGGTGACGCCGGTTGCCACCGTCGCGCTCGCCGCGGCAGCCGCAGCCGGTTCCGCGGCCGCGACGGGCGGCGCGAGATAGCGCAGCGCCAGCGTTTCGTAGAGCGGCGGCGCGAAGAAGCGCGATACGCGACTCGATACCAACGCGGTGGCCATCAGCGAAATCACGAGCGCGTGACCGTTGATCATCTCCATCACGATCACGAACGACGTGATCGGCGACTGCGTGACGGCCGCCATATAGCCGACCATCGCGAGTGCGATCAGCATCGGCAGGCTCATGTTGCTGAACACGACGTGCAGCAGGTTGCCGAACCCGGCGCCGATCGACAGCGACGGTGCGAAGATCCCGCCCGGGATGCCCGGCAGGTACGACGCGACCATCGACACCATTTTCAGGAACGGGTAGAACACCGACAGATGCTGGCTGCCGTCAAGCAGGCCGCGTGCTTCGGCATAGCCGCTGCCGAAGGTCGTGCCGCCCGATACGAGGCCGACGACGGCGATCGTGAAGCCGCACAGCGCGGCGAACGCGATCGGCCGCTCGCGATACAGGCCCAGCAGTTGCGCGGGCAGCCAGCGCCCCGTGTTGAGCAGCAGCCAGCAGAACAGGCCGCCCGCGATCCCCGTCACGATCGCAGTCACCAGCACGGCGAGCGCCAGCAGTTTCGGGAAATGGGGGCCGGCATCGATCGTACCGAAATACGTGTAGTTGCCGTTCAGGCCGAGCGCGACGACGCCGGCGAGGATGATCGCGGTGATCAGCACGCCGCTGGCGCGCGCGGAGAAACTGCGCGTCAGTTCCTCGATCGCGAACACGATCCCGGCGAGCGGCGTATTGAAAGCAGCCGACAGCCCGGCCGCCGCGCCGGCGAGCACCAGTTGGCGTTCGATCTGCGCGTTCGAGCGCGGGTAGAAGCGCCGCAGGTTGAACATCAGCGCCGCGCCGACCTGCACGGTCGGCCCTTCGCGGCCGATCGTGAAGCCGCCCAGGATGCCGAGGAACGACACCAGCACCTTGCCGAACAGGATGCGCAGCGTCAGCAGCCGCGAGCCGAACGCGCTCGGGCGCGCATGCAGTGTCGCGATCACCTGCGGGATGCCGCTGCCCTCGGCGCCGCGGAAGAAGCGGCGCGTGATCCATACCGACACCGCGGCGATTGCCGGCGTCAGCAGCAGCGGCAGCCACGCGGCGTGATCGCGCATCGTGCGGAAGGTTTCGTAGCCCCAGTCGATCAGTCGAGCGTAGAGCACCGCCGCGAGGCCGACGACGATCGCGCCCAGCCAGAAGACACCGTACTGGCGCCAGATTCGCAGCGAGCGGCGGGTGAGCGCGGGAAACAGGGCGGGAAGGGCGGGGCGGGGCATCGGCGCGGGCCATCAGGCAAAGGATCGATTATAAAAAAAACCGGGGCCGCGCAACGGGCGACAGCGTTTCGCAAGCTTGTAGCATTTTGTTACAAATGTAATTCAGGGGTAATGCTCGAAGCGGACATCCGTCGTTAGCATCCCAAGATGGCTGGCTCTTCCCCGCAAACGTGAAACGTATTCTCATCGTGAAAGTGACGTCGCTCGGCGACGTCGTCCAGACGCTGCCCGTCGTCGCAGATCTGCATCGCGCCTTTCCCGGCGTAACGGTCGACTGGGCGGTGGACGAATCGTGCGCGGAAGTCGTGCGGTGGCATCCGGGCGTCAGCCATGTCCTTTGCGCGCCGCTGCGCCGCTTCAAGAAGCTGCGCAATCGCGGCGACCTGAAGGCGATCTCGACGTCGATCGGCGCGTTGCGTGCGCACCGCTACGATGCGGTGATCGACCTGCACGGTGTCTACAAGAGCGCGATCATTTCGGTGCTGGCGCGCGCTGCGCGCCGCGTTGGCTACCAGACGCAGGATCTCGGCGAAACGGGCGCCCGTTTCGCGTATTCAGACCGTTTCGGCCCGCGGCCGGACTGCGACGCCTGGCACGGGATGCGCGTGAGCGCGGGCGAGGCGCTCGGCTACGAGCCCGAGGGCGTCGCCACGTACGGCATCGTCCCGCCGCAGGACGTGAACCTGCCGGCGGCCGTGACCGACGGCGCGCCGTTCATGCTGTTGTTCCATGCGACGTCCAACCCCGACAAGAAATGGCCGGCCGACCGCTGGGCCGCGCTCGCCACGCAGATGATGGCGCGCGGCGTGCGCGTGCTGTTGCCGTGGGGATCGGCCGCCGAGCATGACGACGCGCAGGACATCGCCGCACGCGCGCGGGGCGCGGTCGTGTTGCCTGCGATGAGCGTGCGCGAACTCGGCGCGGCGCTGGGCCGGGCCGCGCTCGTGGTAGGCGTCGATACGGGGTTCGTGCACATGGCGCATGCGCTGCAGCGGCCGACCGTGATGATTTTCGTCGCGACGTCGCGCCACCATTGCGGTATCGGTGGCGCACCGAACGCACTGTCGATCGGCGAGCCGGGCGCGATGCCGTCCGTCGAGGAGGCGCTCGACGCGATCGACGCCGTCGGTCCCGCCTACGGCACGTTGCGCACGCGGCTGACCGCCTGACGAAGCGGGGCGGGCCGGTTCAGGCGAGCAGCGCCTCGACCGCGACGACGGCGGCGATCGCCGCCAGATTCGCCAGCAGCGCCTCGAACACGAGGCCGCGCCACGTCTTCGGCCGGAAGCGCAGCGCGAGCAGTAGCGCGCCACCCAGCGCAAGCGCGAGGATCAGGACGAGATCGGCATTGCCGAGGCGGATGTTCATGGCGGCGGCTCCTTCGGAGGCGGGATCCCGGGGGCGCGCAGTGGCGCACCCAGGATCGAGTATAGGCAGCGCCGGCCACCGCACAACCCGGGTCGCCCCGGAGTCTCAGACGAGCGATGCGTCGCGCGTTTCGCGCATCAGCAGCACGCCGATCAGGCTGATTGCCGCTGCGACCGATACATAACCGCCGACCCACGACAGCCCGCCGCGCGCCGCCAGCAGTTGCGCGATATACGGCGCGATCGACGCGCCGAGGATCCCGCCGAGGTTGTACGCGACGCCCGCGCCCGTATAGCGGACGTTGGTCGGGAACAGTTCCGGCAGCAGCGCGCCCATCGGCGCGAACGTCACGCCCATCAGGAACAGCTCGATCGTCAGGAACAGCGCGACGAGCGGCATCGAGCCGCTGCCGAGCAGCGGCTCCATCGCGAAACCCGACAGCAGCGCGGCGATCGCACCCACGACGAGCACCGGTTTGCGACCGAAGCGGTCGGATGCCCACGCGGAAAGCGGTGTCGCGAGTCCCATGAACACGACCGCGAAACACAGCAGGCCGAGGAAGCTCTGGCGCGGAATATGCAGCGCCGACACGCCGTACGACAGCGAGAACACCGTCGAGATGTAGAACAGCGTGTAGCAGACGACCATCGCGAGCGCACCGAGCAGCGTCGGCTGCCAGTGTTGCGTGACGAGTGTCGCGACCGGTACGCGCACGCGCTCGTTGCGGTCGAGCGCGGCCTGGAACGCGGGCGTTTCGGTGATCTTGAGCCGCACGTACAGGCCGAGCGCGACGAGCACCGCACTGACCAGGAACGGGATGCGCCAGCCCCAGCTGCGGAACTGCTCGTCGGACAGCGACAGCGCAAGCGCGAAGAACAGGCCGTTTGACATCAGGAAGCCGACCGACGGCCCGAGCTGCGGAAACATCCCGAACCAGCCGCGCTTGCCCTGCGGCGCATGCTCGGTCGCGAGCAGCGCGGCGCCGCCCCATTCGCCGCCGAGGCCGATCCCCTGGCCGAAGCGCAGTACGCACAGCAGAACCGGCGCGAGCGCGCCGATCGCGTCGTAGCCGGGCACGAAGCCGATTGCGGTGGTCGACACGCCCATCACGAGCAGCGACGCGACGAGCGTCGACTTGCGGCCGATGCGGTCGCCGAAGTGCCCGAACAGGAACGAGCCGATCGGGCGTGCGATGAACGCGATACCGAACGTGACGAACGCCGACAGCGCCTGTGCGGTCGCGGAACCGTGCGGGAAGAACACGGGGCCGATGACGAGCGCGGCGGCCGTCGCATACACATAGAAATCGTAGAACTCGATCGCGGTGCCGATGAAGCTCGCGAACACGATGCGCCGGTGGCTGACGGCGCCGGCCGAACCGGTTGCGTGAGCAACGGTCGGGGGGGATGCGGACATGGATGTCTCCGTTTTGTCGTTGGGGCGGTCGGCTGAGCGTGCGGTCGGGCAGGCGGATGCCTGCCGGGTGCAGCCGAGCGAATGATGCGGATGACGCGGTGGCGGCGTGGACGCGCGCCGTGGCGCGGACGTCACCCGCCGGTCGACGATGGAGACGGGTACGTCGCCGCCGCCCGGTGCCGGCGTGGTCGGCTCGCATGCCGGGTGGGGCGCGCGAACGCGCGCGCGGCGTGATGGCCGCGCGATTGCGGAAAATTATAGCCAGCGCTGCCGCGCACCGGCAATCGCGGTGCGGCGGCCGGTCAGTCGATCGATTGCGCCTGCGCCGACGCGGTGCTTTGCAACTGGAAGTGGCCGTCGTCGTTGAAGAGCCAGCCTTCCATCATTTCGAGCCGGCCGTTTCCGTCAAGCAGTCGCGACGGCGGCGGCGGCAGCGGCGCCGAGCGGCGCAGCGACGCGAGCGCGAGCGCCTCCGCTTCGCTGTCGCCGTTGCTGCGATAGACGGACGCGTTGACGAGCCGGCCGCTGCCATCGACGGTGAAGGCCACGACGACGAGCGAACGGAGCATGGCCTGCGGCGTGCCGCGCAGCATGCCGGACGGATTGCGTTCGGCAACTCGCCGCGCGACTTCGACGCGGTATTGGTCGAGGCTGCCGCTGCGGGTGATCGACGGAATCGTCAGGATCGAGTGTAGCGACGGAGGCGGTGTGATCGTGCACGCCGCGAGCAGGGCGACGACGGCCAGTGCAACGGCACGCAGCCGGTCGACGCACGAACGGGGAAGGGGGCGCATGGGAGGCTAGCCAGAAGTGACTATAGAAAAATGATAGGCGCACGGACGCAAGCCGATATCGGGAGAAACGCATAACGGGCGATGCCGGGCGTTGCGATCGCTGATGACGGGGCGGCGCTCGCCCGCGCATCGCGATGTGACGTGACATGTGACAGCACGCTCGCGCGGCCGCCGCACGTGCGCATCCCGGCGTGCGTGTTGCAAGGCTGAAAGAAAGGCCAGGCACGCGAGTGGCACGCAGGCACGTGGCGATGGTTCGGCCGTTGCGCGTTGCGCAACGTGAGGGCGCGGCGGTTGCCGCAGGCGGTACCGCGGCGGACGCCCGCGCAATCGTCAGTGATGCGTGCCGCTTGGCTCAGAAGCCGTGCGTGACGAGTGACAGGATCGACAGGTCGGGGTGCGTGCCGTCGATGATGCTCTTGCCGATGTGCACGGCTTCGTGGACGGCTTCATCGAGGCTCGCGAAGCTTTCCTCGCCGTCCGCGTGGAATGGCACCGCGTGGCCGGGCAAGGCGGGATTCGCGCCCGGATGGCACACGTAGCCGGTGTAGGTGTAGCGCGTGTCGCTGCCGGGCACGGCAGCCGGCACGACATGGACCTCGAAGCCTTCGTAATCGACGTGTTCTGTCGGTATCGGCAGTTCGGTCATGGTGATCTCCGTGTACCGCACGCAGGGGTGGCGCGCACGGTATCGAGTACGCGGCGGCGGTTGTGTCGCCGTGTTGATCGAATTCTAGGTGATCGAGCGGCCGGCCGGGAGGCTTCCGGCGTGGTGCGGCGCGACGACGGGCCGCTGCCCGTGCCCGTGGCTCCGGTGCCGCGCGGGACCTAGTGCGAACGCACGTGCCGTTTCGACGGACGGGTTCGCGCGCGGCGCTGCATTATTGCTTGCAGCGTGCGTCCTTGCGCTGCACGACGATGATTACCGGGTATTTCTGGCCGTGGTCGAGCTCCACGCGTGCCACGACGGTGAGCGTTGCCGGATCGGAGTCGTCGTACACGCTGACCTGGTCGTTCCGGAGGTAGGTCACGCCGGTGCAGTTCGACGTGCGTCCGTCGTCCCCTACCTTGCACTGGAGGTCGTTGTCCTTCAGGTAGTTGTAGGGCGACGGGCTCGCGAGGTATTCGCTCAGGCCGCGCGGCGAGCCGCCGACGCCGGTCACGTATGCGATCGCGCACGACGCTTGCGCGTCGCTGCCGGACGCGGTGTCGGCCGCCGCGTGCGTGCTGACGGCAGCGAGCATCGCGACGAGCGACGAGACGATGAAGGGCTTCATGACGTGGGTTTCCCGTTTCGCGAATCGGAGCGCCGGATTGTAACGGCATCCGGCAGGACGCGTCGGAACGTGGAGGAGGGGCATGCGCGGACCAACAAAAAACCCCGTCATTCGGCGAATGGACGGGGTTTGGCGAACTTCCTGGCGGAAGCGGTGAGATTCGAACTCACGGACGGTTTCCCGTCGCCGGTTTTCAAGACCGGTGCCTTAAACCGCTCGGCCACGCTTCCACACGAGGCGGCATTGTAACCGAAATGCCGCCTCGTTCATTCCTTCAATCGTCGCGCAGGAACAATTCCTGCAGGTCGTTGAGGAAACGCTGGCCGAGCGGCGTCGGCGCGATCTGCGCGAAATCGCGTGCGATCAGCCCGCGCCGTTCCGCTTCCTGCAGTGCCGGCTCGATCGTGCTCATCGGCAGGCCGGTGCGTTCGGCGAAGCTGTGTACGGGGAAGCCCTCGACGAGCCGCAGCGTGTTCAGCATGAACTCGAACGGCAGGTCGCGCGCGCCGACTTCACGCTCTTCCTGTACGGCCGTGCCGGCCATCGCCTGCTCGATGAAGGTCGCCGGATGCTTGTAGCGTGCCTGCCGCAGGATCCGGTTCGGGAAAGACAGCTTCGTGTGCGCGCCCGCACCGATCCCGAGATAGTCGCCGAAGCGCCAGTAGTTCAGGTTGTGCTTGCACTGATGATTCGGCTTTGCGTACGCGGACACTTCGTAGCGCCCGTAACCGGCCTCGGCCGTGCGTGCGTGAATCCACTCCTGCATGTCGGCCGACGCGTCGTCGTCGGGGACGACCGGCGGGAACTTCGCGAACAGCGTATTCGGCTCGAGCGTCAGGTGATACAGCGACAGATGCGGCGGCGCGTACGACAGCGCGGTCTCGATGTCGGTACGGCATTCGTCGAGCGTCTGGTTCGGCAGCGCGAACATCAGGTCGAGGTTGAAGTTGTCGAAGTTCTTCGCGGCGATCTCGACGGCCCCGCGCGCCTGCGCGGTGTCGTGAATCCGGCCGAGCGCCTTCAGGTGCGTTTCGTTGAAGCTCTGGATGCCGACCGACAGTCGATTCACGCCGCTCGCGCGGAACTGCGCGAACTTCGCGGCCTCGAACGTGCCCGGATTCGCCTCGAGCGTGATCTCGGCATCGGCGTCGAGCGGCAGCAGTGCGCGCACGTCGGACAGCAGCCGATCGAGTCCGGCCGCCGACAGCAGGCTCGGCGTGCCGCCGCCGATGAACACGGTATGCACCTGCCGGCCCCACACGAGCGGCAGCGCCTGCTCGAGATCGGCGCGCAGCGCGTCGAGATACTCGGTTTCCGGAAACCGTTCGCCTTTCCACTCGTGCGAGTTGAAATCGCAGTACGGGCACTTGCGCACGCACCACGGGAAATGCACGTACAGCGCGAGCGGCGGCAGCGACGTAAGCCGCACCTGGCCGGGCGACGTGAAGGTCGCGACGACGCGCGCGCCGGTTTCCGCGGCCTGGCTCATGCAACCTCCTGCAGCGAACGGGTATCGGGCGCGCTCATGCTTCCTCCGCGAGCCGCGCCAGCAGCGCCTTCAGCGCCAGCGCGCGGTGGCTGTGCGTGTTCTTCACGGCCGGCTCGAGTTCGGCGGCCGTCGCGCCGAGCGACGGCAGGTAGAAATACGGGTCGTAGCCGAATCCGTGCTCGCCGCGCGGCGTATCGACGATCTCGCCGGCCCAGCGCCCTTCGGCGAACAGCGGCTCGGGATCGTCCGCATGGCGCACGAGCGCGAGCACGCAGCAGTAGTATGCGCGCCGGTCGTCGACGCCGTGCAGCTGCTCGACCAGATACGCGTTGTTCGCCGCATCGCCCTTGTCGCGTCCGGCGCGCTGCGCGTAACGCGCCGAGTAGACGCCCGGCGCGCCGCGCAGCACGCGCACGCACAGGCCCGAATCGTCGGCGATTGCCGGCAGCCCGGTGAGCCGCGACGCGTGGCGCGCCTTCGTCAGCGCGTTCTCGATGAAGGTGCCGAACGGTTCTTCCGCCTCGGGCACCGCGAGGTCGCCCTGCGGGACGATCTCGATGCCGACCGTCGAGAACAGCGCGGTGAATTCACGCAGCTTGCCGGCGTTGTTCGACGCGAGAACGATGCGCGACAGCGGCGCGATGGTGTGATCGTCCGGCATGTCAGGCGCCCAGCACGTCTTTCTGAAGCTGCACGAGTTCGGCGATCCCGCCTTGCGCGAGGTCGAGCAATGCGTTCATCTCGGCGCGCGAGAACGGCACGCCTTCGGCCGTGCCCTGGACTTCGACGAAGCCGCCGGCGCCCGTCATCACGACATTCATGTCGGTGTCGCAGCGCGAATCTTCCGCGTAATCGAGGTCGAGCACGGGCGCGCCTTCGTACACGCCGACCGAGATCGCGGCGACGTGGTCGGTGATCGGCGAGCGCGTGAGCTTGCCGGCCGCGATCAGCGTCGACACGGCGTCGTGCGCGGCGACGAATGCGCCGGTGATGCTCGCCGTGCGCGTGCCGCCGTCGGCCTGGATCACGTCGCAGTCGATGTGGATCGTGCGCGGGCCGAGCGCTTCGAGGTCGAACACGGCGCGCAGCGCACGGCCGATCAGGCGCTGAATTTCCTGCGTGCGGCCGGTCTGCTTGCCGCGCGCGGCTTCGCGGTCGCTGCGCGTGTGCGTCGCGCGCGGCAGCATGCCGTATTCGGCGGTCAGCCAGCCTTGCCCGCGGTCGCGCAGGAAGTCGGGCACGCGCTCGGAGACGCTCGCGGTGCAGAGCACCTTGGTGTCGCCGAATTCGACCAGCACCGAACCTTCGGCGTGTTTCGTGTAGTGGCGCGTGAGGGCGACCTTGCGCAGTTCGTCGGCGCGGCGGCCGCTCGGGCGGGAAACGGAGGACGTCATGTGGGAATCGCGGAACGAGAGGAAACCCCGATTTTAGCGCTGAACGGCGGGCTTGCCCGGCGAGGTGGTCCGCAAAAATGGGATAATGCGCGCTTCCCGCCCCGCGCTTTCCGATGCGCCGGGCGCCTCGACATATCCCTGCCCGCGAGGGCACCCAGACGGCGAGACGAACCATGATCTACAGCATGACGGGCTACGCGAGCGCGACGCGCGAACTCGCGACGGCCACCGGCAACGGCGGCACCAGCGTGTCGGTCGAACTGCGCACCGTGAACTCGCGCTTCCTCGACCTCAATTTCCGGATGCCGGACGACGTGCGCGCGTGCGAACCCGCGCTGCGCGAAATGCTGATGAACAAGCTGTCGCGCGGCAAGGTCGACATCCGCATCAACCTGCAGCGCGGCGAGCAGAGCATCGGCGCGGGCGCGCTGAACCAGTCGGCGCTCGGCCAGCTCGCCGAGCTCGAACGTTCGGTGCTCGACACGTTCCCGGGCGTCGGCCGCCTGCGCGCGGGCGAGATCCTGCGCTGGCCCGGCGTGATCGCCGAGAGCGGCGTGTCGGCGGAAGCGATCCGCGATGCCGTGCTCGCGTGCGGCAAGGAAGCAATCGGCGAGCTCGTCGTCGTGCGTTCGCGCGAAGGCGCGCAACTGGCAACGATGCTGCTGACGAACGTCACCGAGATGGAAGCGATCGTCGCGCGCATCACGCCGCTCGTGCCGGAGCTGATCGCGAAGCACCAGCAGAAGATCGTCGAACGGCTGCAGGAGGCACTCGGCATCGCGGCGCCCGAAGGCAGCTCGACGATTGTCACGCGCGAGGAAGCCGCTGAGCGCATTCGTCAGGAAGTGACGATGTACGGGATCCGGATCGACATCGCGGAAGAGCTGTCGCGGCTCACCGCGCACCTGAACGAAACGCGCCATGTGATCGAGAAGGGCGGCCGCGTCGGCAAGCGTCTCGACTTCATGATGCAGGAATTGAATCGCGAAGCGAACACGCTCGGCTCGAAGGCGGCGGCGAAGGAACTTGCCGACGCGTCGATGGCGCTCAAGCTGCTGATCGAGCAGATGCGCGAGCAAGTGCAAAACCTGGAGTAACGCAAGATGATCCACCCCACTCACGACGCGCATACGCTTCACGCGGGCGTCTATCCCGGCAACCTGTTCATGGTCATTGCGCCGTCTGGCGCCGGCAAGTCGACGCTCGTGAATGCGCTGCTGTCGAAGGACAGCGACATCTGCCTGTCGATCTCGTACACGACGCGCAAGCCGCGCCCGGGCGAGCAGGACGGCCAGCACTATCACTTCACGACGGTCGAGGATTTCCGCACGCGCCACACGGCGCATGAATTCCTCGAGAGCGCGGAAGTGCACGGCAACTACTACGGCACGTCGCGCGTGTGGATCGAAGAGCAGATGAAGAACGGCCACGACGTGCTGCTCGAAATCGACTGGCAGGGCGCGCTGCAGGTGAAGAAGCAGTTCCGCAACGCAGTCGGCATCTTCATCCTGCCGCCGTCGCTCGACGCGCTCGAGGAGCGCCTGAAGAAGCGCGGCCAGGACGAGCCGAACGTGATCACGCGCCGCCTGCTGGCTGCCGGCAGCGAGATCGCACACGCGTCCGAAGCGGAATACGTGGTGATCAACGAGAATTTCGACCGTGCGCTCGCGGAACTCGAATGCATCGTCGCGGCCACGCGCCTGCGCTTTGCTTCGCAGTACGCGCGACACACGGAGCTGTTCATCGAGCTCGGCATCCATCTGCCCCACGCGGAATGACGCGGGGGACGAGGGACATAAGGTAGAATAAGGACTATATTCAGAAGGAATTACCACCATGGCTCGCATTACTGTCGAAGACTGCCTGAAGCAAATCCCGAACCGCTTCGAACTGGCGCTCGCCGCCACCTATCGCGCGCGGCAGCTCGCGCAAGGCCATACGCCGAAGATCGAAAGCCGCGACAAGCCGACCGTCGTCGCGCTGCGCGAAATCGCTGCCGGCCAGGTCGGCGTCGAGATGCTGAAGAAGGTGCCGGTGTAACGCGCATCCGGCCCGTTCCAGCCATGTAATCCACGCGCGCAACGACTCGACCTGGAGGCGAATATGAGCACCACCCCATCGTCCGCCTCCGCGGATTCGACCACCGAAGCCACGGCCCAGTCGCCTGCGCGCCAGTACATCGACGCGGTTCTCGAACAGTCCTTCCGGCATCTGTTCGGGCCGACCGCCACACCGGAGCAGCCGCGCAAGCACGGCGTCGTTTCGATCGCGAAACTGACGTCCGTGCTTGCAGAGTATCTTCCTCCGGAAGAAATCAAAGAGGTCAAGGCGGCGTTCCATTTCAGCGACGAAGCCCACCTCGGTCAATATCGCCAGAGCGGCGAACCCTACATCACCCATCCCGTCGCCGTCGCGGAAATCTGCGCCGGCTGGAAGCTCGACGCGCAGGCCGTCATGGCAGCGCTCCTGCACGACGTGATGGAAGACCAGGGCGTGACCAAGAGCGAGCTGGCCGAACGGTTCGGCCCGAAGGTCGCCGAACTCGTCGACGGCCTGTCGAAGCTCGACAAGATGGAGTTCCGCAGCCGCGAGGAAGCGCAGGCGGAAAATTTCCGCAAGATGTTGCTCGCGATGGCGCGCGACGTGCGCGTCATTCTCGTCAAGCTCGCCGACCGCCTGCACAACATGCGCACGCTCGGCGCGGTGCCGATGGAAAAGCGCCGCCGCGTCGCACGGGAAACGCTCGACATCTACGCGCCGATCGCGCACCGCCTCGGGTTGAACAACACGTATCGCGAGCTGCAGGACATGAGCTTCGCGAACTTCAACCCGCATCGCTACGCGACGCTCGAGAAGGCCGTGAGGGCTGCGCGCGGCAACCGCCGCGAAGTGATCAGCAAGATCCTCGAGGCCGCGCAGCGCGCGATGGCCGACGCGAAGATCGACGCCGAGATCACCGGCCGCGAAAAGACCATCTACAGCGTGTACCGCAAGATGCGCGACAAGCAGCTGTCGTTCTCGCAGGTGCTCGACGTGTACGGTTTTCGCGTCGTCGTCGAGAGCGCGCTCGACTGCTACACCTGCATCGGCGCGCTGCACGCGCTGTACAAGCCCGTGCCCGGCAAGTTCAAGGACTACATCGCGATCCCGAAGATCAACGGCTATCAGTCGCTGCACACGACGCTCGTCGGCCCGTTCGGCGCGCCGATCGAGTTCCAGGTGCGCACGCGCAAGATGCACGAGATCGCCGAGGCGGGGGTCGCCGCGCACTGGCTGTACAAGAACGGCAGCGCGGATCTCAGCGACGTGCAGAAGCGCGCGCATCAGTGGCTGAAGTCGCTGCTCGACATCCAGAGCGAAGCCGGCGATTCGAGCGAATTCCTCGAGCACGTGAAGATCGACCTGTTCCCCGACGCGGTCTACGTGTTCACGCCGAAGTCGAAGATCATGGCGCTGCCGCGCGGCGCGACGGCGCTCGATTTCGCGTATTCGATCCACAGCGATCTCGGCAACCAGTGCGTGGCCGTGAAGATCAACAACGAGCTGCTGCCGCTGCGCACCGAGCTGAAGAGCGGCGACATCGTCGAGGTGATCACCGCGCCGTATTCGAAGCCGAACCCCGCGTGGCTCGGCTTCGTGCGTACCGGCAAGGCGCGCTCGGCGATCCGTCACTACCTGAAGACGATGCGCCTGAACGAGTCGGTGCAGCTTGGCGAACGGCTGGTCGACCAGAGCCTGAAAGGCTATGGTCTCGCGCTGGCGGATGTCGAACCGGAAGTGTGGGAGAAGCTCGTGCAGTGGACGGGCAACAAGAGCCGTCAGGAAATCTTCGCGGACATCGGCCTCGGCCGTCGCGTTGCCGCGGTGATGGCCAAGCGCATCGAGGTGCTGATGAGCGGCCGCGACGCGGACGACGATCTGCCGAAGTCCGAGCGGCATCCCGCACACCATGCGCCGCCGGTCGTGATTACCGGCACCGAAGGGATGTCCGTGCAGTTGTCGGCGTGCTGCCGGCCGATTCCGGGCGATGCGATCATGGGCTACATCGGCATCGGCCTGGGGATGGCGATTCATACGACCGATTGCCGCGTCGCGCAGCGTATTCATCGCCGCGATCCGGGCCGCTGGATCGACGTCGAATGGGCGCCGCAGCCGGGCCGCCTGTTCGATGTCGCGGTGAAGGCGCTCGTGAAGAACACCAAGGGCATCTTTGCGCGCGTGGCGGCGGACATCACGTCGGCCGACGCAAACATCGTGCATATCGCGATGGACGAGGATCTGACGCACGAGTCGACGGTGCTGCGCTTCGTGATCCAGGTCAGCGACCGCGTGCATCTCGCGAACGTGATGCGGCGCGTGCGAACCAATCCGGACGTGATGCGGATCATGCGCGAGCGTTCGACCGACGACGGCGCGCATGCGCGCCACGACGGCGGCATGCGCATCGAGCGCGAGCGTCAGGACTATTGACGCTTGCCCGCACGGGTGGATGATTGATCGACGGCGGCCATTGGCCGCCGTTTTCATTTGCGCGGCCGGCGTGGCGAACGTTCGGCGTGGCCTGCGTTCTTCCGGAAAGGGGTGCCGCGCAACCGTGGCCGTGCTGTGAGCGAGGGAAGGTGGGGGCAGAAAAAAGGGCTTTCCCGGAGGAAAGCCCTTTTAAGGTGGCGCGGCTGGCAGGATTCGAACCCACGACCCCTTGGTTCGTAGCCAAGTACTCTATCCAACTGAGCTACAGCCGCACGCAAAACGGTACTGCTTGACTGTCGGAACCTTCTGCGATGGGAAGGCCCCCAAAAAAATGGCGCGGCTGGCAGGATTCGAACCCACGACCCCTTGGTTCGTAGCCAAGTACTCTATCCAACTGAGCTACAGCCGCACGCAAAACAAAACTTCTACTGCTTCGAACTGAAAGGGCCTTCGGTTCGGAAGGCCCTCGAAAAAAGTGGCGCGGCTGGCAGGATTCGAACCCACGACCCCTTGGTTCGTAGCCAAGTACTCTATCCAACTGAGCTACAGCCGCACGCAGAAGCGAAATTATAGCAGGGTTGTATAAAAAGGGAAGCCTTATTCGTGAATTGTTCTGCACGGCCTTGCCGGGGCGCCCTTCGTGTACCCTTGGAGCATCAGTCATCCATGTTGAATCCGCATCATGAACAAGGCGTTTGTCAAAGAGTCGGACGGCGACGACGACGATCTGGACCAGGCCCAGCCCGCGATTCCGGCCGGCGCGAAGAACTACATCACGCCGGCCGGCCACAAGCGGCTGAGGGACGAACTGTTGAACCTGATCGACGTCGAGCGTCCCGAGGTCGTGCGGCTCGTGTCCTGGGCCGCGTCGAACGGCGACCGGTCGGAGAACGGCGATTACATCTACGGCAAGCGGCGGCTTCGCGAGATCGATCGCCGCATCCGCTTCCTGACGAAGCGGCTCGATCTTGCCGAAGTCGTCGATGCGAGCCGGCAGGAGAATGTCGACCAGGTGTTTTTCGGCGCAACGGTCGATTACGAGACGCCGGACGGAGAGGATCACACGATTACGATCGTCGGGATCGACGAGGTCGATCTCGACCACGGCTGCGTCAGCTGGATTTCGCCGGTCGCGCGTGCGCTGATCAAGGCGAAGATCGGCGATACCGTCATGCTGATGACGCCGGTCGGCCCGCAGCCGATCGACGTGCTCGACGTCCGTTACCCGGCGCCGGGCAACGCCTGAGCGACGCCCGGCGCAGTCCGGCAAAGAAAAAGCGCCCCTATGGGGCGCTTCGTCATCCGGCGTGCAGCGGATGTGCCGGTCGCTCAGAAGCGATGACGCAGGCCGGCCGTGACCGCGATCTGCTTGTTGGTCGATGACGCGGCGCCCAGTCCGTTGATGTTGGCGCCGAGGTCGAGACCGTCATTGTTGACCTTCTGGAATTCGCCCTGCAGGTAGACGTCGGTGCGCTTCGACAGCGCGTAGTCGGCTTGCAGGTTGAACTGGTGCCAGGTCGGCTTGTCGCCGGCCAGGCGGCCTTGCGTGTACGTGTAGGAGCCGGCGAGCGACAGTGCCGGCGTCAGCGCGTAGCGGCCGTTGAGTTCATAGTTGCTGAAACGCGCGGTTCCGCCGAGGCCCGTGATGCCGCCGGACACACCGGACTGGCCCGCGCTGATCGCGCGGATGCCGGTGAGGCGCGTCTGCGTGAACACGAAGCCGACCGTGGCAGGGCCGAACCCGTAATTCAGGCCGCCGCCCCAGGTACGCTGCACGCGCGATGCGAAAGTCCACTCGCCGGTCACTGCGCCCGGATCGGTCGCTGCCTGCGCGAGCGCATTCACGTCGCTGTTCAACTGCAAATAGGCCGCAGCGAAGTTGAAGCCCATGTAGCTGTACGACACGCCGCCGCTATAGGCACGGTTGTTCGCGAACGACGTCGAATTCGAGAACCCGTACAACGCACCGAACTTGAGCCCGCCGTAGTTCGCGCTCTGGTACTTGACCGCGTTGTTGATCCGGAACGAGTTGTTCAGGTTGTCGTTGTCGAACGGGTGAGCGAACTGCGTGCCGCCGTATTGCGTACCGGTCAGCGACAGCGGCCCGAGATAGTCGACGACGCTGTCGTACTGCCGGCCGAGCGTCAGCGAGCCGTAGGTGTCATTTGCGAGGCCGACAAAGGCCTGTCGGCCGAATTCCCGGCCGCTCTGCTTCAGCGCGCCGTTGTTGATGCCGAAACCATTTTCCAGCGTGAAGATCGCTTTCAGGCCGCCGCCGAGATCTTCGGTGCCGCGCAAGCCCCAGCGGCTGCCGTTGACCGAACCGCTCGTTTCCTGCCAGGCGCTGTGGCCGCCCTGATTGTTCGTGTAGGTGATGCCTGCGTCGATCAGGCCATAGAGCGTCACGCTGCTTTGGGCATGGGCTGCCGTAACGAATACACCCGACAACGCGGTGACGATCAGGTTTTTTTTCATGGATCTGTCTCCAAACAGGATGATGTCGATCGAACCTGCTGCGGACTGGCATGTTTTGCTTGACGCTGCGGCCGGTCCGGCAGAGCGGCGGTGCGCTTATCAAAAAGCCATCTGCAGTGTACGGAGTGCGTGAAGCGGGGAAGGGTCACGCTTTAAGCAATAATATATTTTGGAATCCGCAAAAATCGTCGAAGCAGCGCAAACGATTGCCCATCAAGGGTTTGCGGCGGTGCAGCGAAAGAAAGTGGAGATCAGGACTACGTAATGGGCGTTGCGTGATCGCGACAGGTAATCAGCAGCAGGCGATGGCGGTGATAGCGCGATTATTGACACATCGGCAATAGAGGTTTGTGTGGAGCATGGATAATGAAAGGTTGTTCTCTCGTTATACTGCGATCTCTGCTTTCCGAAGCAGACTTTTTCGTTGACGGAAAAGATCTCCAAACCTTTGTCGGCGCGACTTCCCAGTCGCGCTTTTTTTTTGCCCCGCCTCTGCGCGTGCTACTGCGCGTACGAGCGCCGCTTGCGCTTGGCCGCAGGCGCGGCCTCCTTGGCTTCGTTGGGGGGCGGCGTGTAGGTCCAGTCTTCCATCACGTAGTGACGGGCATCGAGGGGCGATGCGAGCAGGTTCTGCCAGTGATCGCCGTGCCAGGTCGTATCGAATTCGGTGTCGCACGGCGCTTCGCGCGCGGACTCGGCCAGGGCGCGGGACTTGCGGCGTACGCGCCCGAGCCGGCTCGCGAAGCGCTTGATTCCGTCCAGCCACATGACCTTCTCCTTCCTTCCGGCGTTGAGTGAGCATCGCAACGTCCCCGCATTTCTGCAACCCGGAAAAAACCCGAGGATTTTACCGAGGCGATTTGTCCCCGGTAGAATTTCCATGGTTGAAATAATCGAAACTCTCACCCCGGTAATGTTGACAGGTTTTTGGTGCAAATCAATTAATCAAAGGTGATGGTGTACCGATTCCAATGGCATTAGCGCTTTTTTGATAAAAGAATCGCTAAAAATTTTCTTGACGCACCTGGATTGTCCAATTTATAAAGTCAGCACTCCGTCCTCGGGCGGCGTGCTGGTGCGGGTGCTGGCGCAATGTTTCGGGATTTCGGGAAACGGCTATAAAAATAGCTTTTTTGATCTAATCGAGTGGGGAACGAAGACATGGATACCGGTATCGTGAAATGGTTTAACGATGCTAAAGGTTTTGGCTTTATTACGTCGGACAATGGCGGTGAAGATTTGTTTGCGCACTTTTCCGAAATCAAGATGGACGGCTTCAAGACGCTGAAGGAAAACCAGCGTGTTTCGTTCGACGTGAAAGTCGGGCCGAAAGGCAAGCAGGCAGCGAATATCCAGGCGGTCTGACGCGCCACGCATTGCCGATCACGTCCGGCCCCCGCATTGCGGGGGCTTTTTGCTTTCCGGGGACGGAACATTCCGGTTCGGGCTGGCCGGGAACACGGATGCCGGTGCATACTCACGAAAGCATCGTTTCCCAGTCTTTTCATGTCTGAATTCCCCCGTCCGTCCGATCCCGCCAGCGAACAGCCGCTCGTTTTCGTCGACCTTGAAACCACAGGCGGCTCGCCCGCCGAACACCGCATCACCGAAATCGGCGTGGTCGAAATCGGCCCGCTCGGCGTGTCGACGTGGACGACGCTCGTCAATCCGGGGCAGTCGATTCCGCCGTTCATCCAGCAACTGACAGGTATTTCGGACGAGATGGTGCGCGACGCGCCGTCGTTTGCATCGCTGGCGCCGGCATTGTTCGAGCGGCTCGACGGCAAGCTTTTCGTCGCGCACAACGCGAGCTTCGACCGGGGATTCCTGCGGGCCGAATTCGAGCGCGCCGGCTTCGCATTCAATCCCGACGTGCTGTGTACGGTGCGGCTGTCGCGTGCGCTGTTCCCGCGTGAATCGCGGCACGGGCTCGACGCGTTGATCGAACGCCACGGCCTCGTGCCGGCTGCGCGTCACCGGGCGCTGGCGGATGCCGATCTCCTGTGGCAGTTCTGGCGCCAGTTGCACGACATCGTGCCGCTCGAGCGGCTGCGCGACCAGATCGCACGCACGACGCGCCACTTCCGTCTAGGTGGCGACCTGACCGAAGCCTGGCTCGATACCGCGCCGGCCGGGTGCGGTGTGTACGCAATGTTCGGGGAGGACGACGCGCCGCTGTATGTCGGCCGCAGCGTACGGGTGCGGCAGCGGCTGCGCGCGCTGCTGACGGGCGAGCGCCGGTCGTCGAAGGAGATGCGGCTTGCGCAGCAGGTACGGCGCGTTGAATGGCGCGAGACAGGTAACGAGCTGGGGGCGATGCTCGCCGAAGCGCAATGGATCGCCCGGCTGCGCCCGTCGTACAACCGGCGCCCTGCGGCCGACACCGCGCGTGCCGGCAATGCCCCCTGGCCGTTCGAAGGTGCCGTTGCGTTCGAGGCGAGCGGCGAGCGCCGCCTGTTTCATGTGATCGATGGCTGGCGCTATCTCGGCGTGGTGGAATCGCTCGACGCGGCCGCGCGCCTCGCGGCCGACGGGATGGCCGGCGCGTTCGAACCCTTCACCCACCGCCTGCTGCAGACGCATCTCGCGCGCGGCCTGCAACTGATTCCGCTCGCCGCGCTCACGCCTGCGGGTCAAGCGGATTAGTCCGGCGAGGCCGCGCGATCCGCGCCCGCTGCGTCAGCCGATCGCGCTTGCGCCGCCGGCCGAGCACACATGCGACAGCGCGGCGTCGAGCGCCTGCGTCTGCGTGGAGTCGTAGCGCGTGAGCGTCTTCCAGTTCGCGATGCTGCGTGCGAGCCGCGCCTGACAATCAGGCGCATCGCGCAGCGGTGCAACCTGCGCGAGCCCCGCGAGCATTTTCTGCGTCAGCCGGTCGAGCGCCGGGCGGGTGCTGGTCGCGAGATCGGGCGGCGCGCCTTCTGGCGGCCGCGTCGCGCGCCAGGTTGCGAACAGGGCGTTCTGCACATCCTTGCTAGCGGCGATCTGATCCTCGAAGAACGTCCGTGCGAACGCGGGATCGACGCCGGCCGTTGCCGCGCGCTTCTCGACCGATTCGAGCAGCGCCGCTTCGCGCGGCCGGTCCTCGATTGCCTTGTGATTCGCCCATTTCCATCGAGCAACCGGTTCGGCGAGCGCGAGTCGCTGCGACGCGAGCGCGACGATGTTGGTGAGGGCGGTGTCGTCGCCGTCTGCAACGGCGATGCGCGGGGACGAAAAGAGGGCGACGCCGAGCGCGGCGACAGCGAGGCTGGCACGAATGGCTTGCTTCATCGGAACGATCGGGAGAGCCGGGCGGGCCGGACGTGGAAAACCAGAAGGATAGACGAAGACAGTCGCGCGGCGTAGCGACGCGACAGGAGAATCAGCAGGCGAGCTGATCCGGCACCGTCAGGCTGTTGCGGCCCGGGTGCGAGGCGAGTTGCGCGCGATGCGCAATGATGAACCGCACGATAGCGATGATCGACACGTGGCGGTTACAGAACCGAACAGGCGTTCACTTCGGCGAGTACAGCTTGTGCTGCTCGTCGAAGAATGCCCGCACGTGATCGGGCAATTCGGCGAGGAATTCCACGCCGACGGGTTCCGGATCCGGGCTCATCACTTGCTCGGGCGGTGGCATGCGAGTTGGTCTTTCGTCCATGGTCATTTCTCCAGCAGGTTCGATGATTATCAACCTCGCGCTTGGATTTATGCCAGTGGCGAATCGTTAGATTTTGTCTCTGTTGTATTAACGGCACATGCACTCTGACGTGCGCTGTGATGCCGACTATTGCCTCGTGCGGAATTAGCAACAATCGGGCCGCTTGTTATACTTGCGCGCACTTTTTCCTGGACCGCGATGCAACGAACGACGCGATGGATCGGCCTCGTATGGCTGGCGCTGGTACTGAACGTACTGTCGCCCGTCATCGGCTATGCGCGTCTCGCACCGAGCGGCTCCGGCGAGCTCACGCTCGAGTTGTGCAGTGCAGCGGGTGTCCGTCAGGTCGTGCTCGCGCAGGCGGGCGGCGATCACGATGCGTCGTTCGATCATGCCGGTGTACCGCACTGCGTGTACTGCCCCGGCTTCGCGGCGAACGTGGCGCTCGGTACGAGCCTGCCCGCGCTGCCGGGCTTCGTGCGGACGTTTGGCTATCGCGCGGCCGCCCCCGTCATTCCCGATTGTCCCCGCAAGGGCATCCGTCTCGCGCAGCCTCGCGCCCCGCCTGAAAACACTCCGATCTGATTGATGTCGTCCGCGCGCCCCGGTGGCGCGCGTGCCGCTCGCGGCCGGGCCGCGTGCCGCGCCGTCCGTGCGCGGTGCGCACGCTCGTGCCCGGCGGCGTCTGATCACGTTTTCAGGAATCCACTCATGTCCTCTCCCTTCGCCGCGCGGCCATCGGGCGGCCGGCTCGCGCTCGCATGCGTGGCCGCTTTCGCGTGGCCTGCCGCCCATGCGGCCTCAACGGACGATACGCGTGTCGAAACCGCCCGCCGTGGTATCGAGCGTCGCGCCGATGCCGCCGCGCCGGCATCCACTGTCGCAACCCTGTCGCCGGCGCCTGCTGGCGATACGCTGACCGCCGTCAGCGTGACCGCGCAGCGGCAACCGGTCGATCCGGATACGCCGGCCGTCGTCACATCGATCACGCGCGAGCAGATCGAATCACACACCAATGTCACCACCGAGGACGCGCTGAAGTACGCGCCGAACCTGATGGTCCGCAAGCGCTATATCGGCGACCGCAACAGCGTGTTCGCCGGTCGCGACTTCAACGAACTGCAGAGCGCGCGCGGGCTCGTCTACGCGGACGGTGTGCTGCTGTCGAACCTGCTCGGCTCGAGCTACGCGTACCCGCCGCGCTGGTCGCTGATTCCGCCAGACGATATCGCGCGCGTCGACGTGCTCTATGGCCCCTTTTCCGCGCTGTATCCGGGCAACTCGATCGGCTCGACCGTGCTGCTCACGACGCGCCGCCCGGAAAAGCTGGAGGCTTCGCTGTCGACGCAGTTCTTTACGCAGCGCTACCACGATGGCTACGGATTCGCGGACAGCTTCGGCGGCAATCACCAGACCGCGCGGATCGCCAACCGTGTCGGCCGGTTCTGGTTCGCGCTGTCGCTCGACCGGCTCGAGAACAACGGTCAGCCGATGCAGTATGCGAGCCCCAATTCAGCCTACAACCCGAAGTTGGGCGCCGCCGTGCCCGTGACGGGCGCCGCGGCCGACATCGGGCCCAACGGCAAGCCGCGGACGATCGTCGGCGCGCAGACGATCGAGCGGACCGAACAGCTCAACGAGACGGTCCGGATGGGCTATGCGTTCACCGACCACGTCGATGCGACGCTCACGCTCGGGCATTGGGAGAACCATTACCGGCAGCACGGCGAAACCTTTTTGCGCGATGCGGCCGGCAATCCGGTCTACGGCGGCAACGTGTCGATCGGCGGCCAGAACATGACCGTTGCGCCGAACGCATTCGCGCCGCAGCGCGGCGACCAGGAAAACTGGCTGTACGCGCTCGGCCTGAACGGTCGGCTCGATTCGGGCTGGCGGCTGTCGGGCGTCGTATCCGCGTACGACGTGTCGCGCGACGTGCTGCGCGCGGCGTCGACCGTGCAGGGCGGCGCGGGCACGCTGTTCCAGGGCGACGGCACCGGCTGGCGCACGCTCGACCTGAAGGCCGAGGCGCCGGAAGTGAAGGGCCACACGTTCACGTTCGGCTATCACTACGACAACTACTTCCTGCGCAACGTCACGTACAACACGGCCGACTGGCTGGCCGGGCCGACCACGTCGCTGTCGAGCGTCTATCGTGGCGACACGCGCACACAGGCGCTGTTCGGGCAGGATGCGTGGCGTTTCGCGCCGGGCTGGCTCGCGACGCTGGGGCTGCGCTACGAGCGCTGGGATGCGTACGGCGGCGCGCTCGGTAACGCGAGCGGCACGCTTGGTTATGCAGACCGCAGCGCGAATGCGCTGTCGCCGAAAGTTGCGTTGCAATGGGATGCAACCGACGTCTGGCGCTTCCGGCTGTCGTTCGCGACCGGCACGCGGTTTCCGACGGTCGGCGAACTGTTCCAGGGCACGATCTCGAACAACGCGATCGTCAGCAACAACCCGAACCTGCGGCCGGAAAAGGCGATCGACTGGGACTTCACGGCCGAACGCGACGTGGGTGTCGGCGTCGTGCGAGCCAGTGTGTTCCAGAGCGATCTGCGCGATTCGATCTACAGCCAGACGACGGTGTCGGGCGCGACGACGGTGACCAACATCTCGAACGTCGATCACGTGCGCGTGCGCGGTGTCGAACTCGCGTTCAGCGGCGAGAACGTCGGGATGCGCGGGCTCGGTCTCGACGCGAACGTGTCGGCGAGTAACGCGCAGATCCTCGCCGATGCCGCGAATCCCGCGTACGTCGGCTCGCGCTTTCCGCGTATTCCGCGCATGCGGGCGAACCTGCTCGCATCGTATCGCTTCGACGAGCACTGGCTCGCGAGCGTCGGCTTGCGCTATTCGGGCCGCCAGTTCAACACGCTCGACAACAGCGACGTGAACCCGGATGTCTACGGCGGCACGAGCTCGTTCACGATCGTCGACCTGAAGGCGCGCTACCGCTTCGACCGTCATTGGACGGCGTCGGTCGGCATCGACAACCTGACGGATCGCCGCTACTACGTGTTCCACCCGTATCCGGGCCGCACTTTCTATGGGGAACTGAAATGGGCGCTGTGAGATCACTCGCGGCAGGCGGCGCGCCGTGGTTCGCGTTGCTGGCGCTGCCGGTGCGCACGACACCCTCGACGTGCCGAACGCCGCCGATTCGCACGCCACGCACATGAGCATGCAGGCCGCGCCCGCGCAGCAGAAGCAACCGCTCGCGCAGATGAACTTTCCGCCGCAGGTCGCGCAGCATGCAAACGACGAACCGATGCCCGAACGTCTGAAGGCGGCGCTCGATGCGGGATGGAGAGGGGACATACCGCGCACCGTGTGGATCGGACGCGATGGCGCACGCGAAGCGGATTGCTGACGGCCGACGTGCTCGACGGCTGGCTGCAGCGCGTGAAGCGCTGAGCGGGGTGACGGCGCGCGGCGAACGGGCCGCGCGCCGGCCTGATGCGAAAACGCGCCCGAAGGCGCGTGGAGAGAAGCGTCAGGCCGCTCGCTTGAATAGCCGGATCACGAACAGCAGGATCACCGCGCCGACGACCGCGACAATCACCGATCCGATGAAGCCGCTGCCGATGCTGATGCCGAGCAAGCCGGCGAGCCAACCGCCGATCACCGCGCCGACGATCCCGACGATGATGTCGACGATCAGCCCGAAGCCGCCGCCTTTGACGAGCAAGCCGGCAAGCCAGCCGGCGATCGCGCCGATGATGAGCCACATAATCAAGCCATGAGTCATGGTTGTCCTCTCCTTGTGTTGTGTCGAATGACCGGACGCCGGCTGTGTCGCCGCAAGCTGAATGAAGGCGGCATTGCGACCCGCCGCGCCGCCCACGCAATGTAACGCGATAGACGGGTCGGAATCGTTAAGTAATGTTATGCACCCTTAACCGGATTTTCCAGGGAATTCGTCTGCATACGGCGCGACTTGTGCGCGGGCGATGCGTGGTGAAATGAGTTTGTAATAAATGGTCGTCGTTGAAGCCAGTCAGTCAGGAACCTTGGCTGTCGTGCGTCGATGCTTGCATGCCCGCATCGGGCAGTCCGTCGCCTGCGTCGGCGATCAGTCGTGCGACGGTCGCGGTATCGCCGATCGCCTCGATCGACAGCAGTGCGAAGCGGGCGAGAAAGAGCGACGCATCGGCTTCACCGATCCGCGTCATCGTGCGGCACAGGTCGGTGTAGAGCGTATCGCGTTCGGTGTCGGTCATCATGCGGTTTCCTGGAGATCGGTGGATGCGCGCGGATGGAGTGCGCGTTCGAGCGCGGCGGCCACGTCGCCGGCGCGTGCGTCGTGCCAGCGGCCGAGTACGTGACCGTCCGGACGCACGAGATAGACGGTGCCGTCGCGCGCGCCGTACAGGTCGAACAGCCGGCCGTCGACGTCATGGCCGCCGCAAGCCGGTTGCCGCGGCGCCGCATGCCGTGCGAGCGTGACGAGCGCGAACGGTATCCCGGCAGCCTGCAGGCGCTGTTCGAGATCCGCCAGCGCCGCATCGGGCACGCCGTCGGAGGTGAAGCAGAACGCGGTGAAGCGCGGGGCGACGAGGTCGGTCAGGTGGCCGAGGCGCATGTCGCTGCCGTGCGCCGCGTACCGCATCAGCGGGCATTCGGCGAGCACCGTGCCGGGCGCGGGGCCGGCTGCAAACGTGTCGCGTTCGGCTGCATTGAGCGACGACGTCGCATACGCGATGGCCGTCGTCTGGCGCGGATTGATCAGCGAGCGCAGTGCCGGATGCCGGACCGCGAGCGACAGCACGGCCTTGCGCATCAGTTCGAAGGCAAATGACGGCGGCGCCATGAACTCGGTGCTCTTCGTGCCGTAGCGGAGGTTCTCGTGCGTCGCGAACACGCGTTCGTTCGAGTAGCTGTCGAGCAACGTGTCCGAAGCGAGCCCGCGCGTCACGTACGCGAGTTTCCATGCAAGGTTGTCGGCATCGTCGATGCCCGAATTCGCGCCGCGCACGCCGAAGATCGGCACGAGATGCGCAGCGTCGCCGCAGAACAGCACGCGGCCGTGTCGATAGCGTTCGAGCGTCAGCGCGTTCGCCTTGTAGATCGTGATCCAGATCGGCGACCAGTCGCCACGCTCGCCCATCATGTCGAGCAGGTTCTGTACGCGCGGGATCACGTTCTCCGGCTTCACGGCCGCTTCGGCATCCTCATCGTCGCGCAGCTGGTAGTCGATCCGCCACACGTTGTCGGGCTGCTTGTGAACGAGCACCGTCGAGCCCGGGTTCGACGACGGATCGAAGTACGCGAGTCGTTCGGCCGGCCGGTCGCTGTCGAGTGCGATGTCGACGATCACGTAGCGGCCCTCGTAGCTCGTGCCCCGGAGCGACAGGCCGAGCGCGTCGCGCATCGTGCTGCGTCCGCCGTCGCACGCGACGACCCAGTCGGCGTCGAGCGCGTAGCCACCGAGTGGCGTGTCGACGTCGAGGCGCACACCGTTCGGTTGCCGGGTCAGCCCGGTGAGTTTTGTCTGCCAGCGGATCTCGATGAGTTCGCGACGGCGCAGCGCGGCGTCGAGCAGGAACTGCTCGATGTGATACTGCGCGAGATTCACCATCGGCGGCAGCTTCTGGTTTTCGTCCTGCGGCATCGTGAAATGCAGCACTTCGTCGCGACGGTAGAAGCTGCGTCCCCCAGTCCACGGCAGCCCCGTGCGCAGGAAATCGTCGAGCGCACCGAGCCGCTCGATGATCTCGAGGCTGCGCCGCGAGATGCAGATGGCGCGGCTGCCGTGGCAGACCGCGTCGTCGGCCTCGATCAGCACGCTGCGGATGCCGTGATTCGCGAGGCCGAGCGCGACGGCCAGGCCCACGGGGCCGCCGCCGACGATCGCGACGCGATGCTGGTGCGCATCGATGCCGGCGACGCGGTCCGGCAGATGTGCGGGATAGTGTTCGGCGACGAACGGATAGGGTTTGAACGCGATGGTCATCGTTGGCTTCCACTGTGGTCTGGTTCGACGTGCGCACATCGGCGATGCGATGGGTGCAACGGGTCGATGCAGTATGGAAGCTGGTCGTGCCGCCGTTGTCCCCATTTCGGGTACAGCGGGGTACGGCAGGCGCGGCGGCGCTACGTTCGGCGCGAACCGGGACGCATCAGGGCTGCATGCACAGCGCAAACAGCTCGCGCTGGCTCGCAATGCCGAGGCGCCGGTACGCGCGCTTCTGATAGGTGACGACGCTCGATGCCTTCACGCCGATCGTCTCGCCGATCTCGTGCGCGGTCTGGCCTTCGAGCACGCCGCGCAGCACGTCGAGTTCGCGCTTGGACAATTCGGGGCACGCATGGCGTAACCGCGCGAGCATCCGTTGCGGGATGCCGATCTGCGTCGCGCCGGCGAGTGCGTAGTGATGTTTCGCGGCCTGCGCGATCAGTGGCGCGAGCGTTTCGATCGCCGCGATCTCGCGCGGTTGGAACGCGCCGCTGCGATGTGCGCGATACAGGTTGATCGACAGCCACGTCGCATCGTCGGGCTGCATCAGCAGCGCCAGCCGATCGGATACGTCGGGGCCGCGATAGCATGCGGCGCGATACGCTTCGTGATCGATCTCGTCGCCTGCCTGCTGGTGCAGCAGCAGGTCGTGCCGGTGCGCGCCGCGATGAGCGGTCGATACGATTTGCTGGTTGCCGTCGAGTGCGTAGAAGTGTCGTGCGTAGGTGTCGGCGAGGTCGCGCAGGTAGTGGCCGCCGCGACGATCGGCGACCGACATCGTGCGGGGGCGATTGCCGAACTCGTACGCGAAGATCGTGCACTGCGTGATGGACAGCGCGTCGTCGAACAGCTTCAGGACTTCGGTCGCGAACGCGTTCGGCTCGTTGCCGCCGATCGCGGCGACGAGGCGTGTTGCGCGGGACACGTCCAGCTGCGCGGCGAGATGCGCTCGTTCGAGACGCCAGGTGCGCATGATGAATGGGCGAGGGGGAGTGTTTGACGATTGTAGTCGTCGGCGCGTGGTGCGTGAGTCGGGGGATGCCCGCAAGCAGCACGGGTGCGGGGAGGGGGCGGGCGCACGATTTCGGCGCCGGAAAAGAGAAAAGGTCTGACAAGCGATGCTTGTCAGACCTTTATGTCTTGGTGCCGGAGATAGGAGTCGAACCTACGACCTTCGCATTACGAATGCGCTGCTCTACCAACTGAGCTACACCGGCAGCAGAGAAATGAAATTATATGGTGAAATCCGAGATCTTGGCAATAGGTTTTTGCGAACTTTTTTCAGCTTGTTGCTGCTGCTTCGCGAAACCCTCGATCCGGCGGACTTCCCGCTTTCACTTCACTGTGATGCGACCGGTCAGGGCCACATCAAGAGGCGCGATTGTACTTGCGCATCGCACCTCCGTCTAGTGCTGCAGTGCGATTATTTTGCTTCGTCGTGATAGCCGGTGACGCGCTCGACTTCGTTCTTCGAGCCAAGGAACACGGGCACGCGCTGGTGCAGGCCCGTCGGCTGCACTTCCATGATGCGCTGCGTGCCGGTCGTCGCGGCGCCGCCTGCCTGTTCGACGATGAACGACATCGGATTCGCTTCGTACATCAGGCGAAGCTTGCCCGGACGATCGGGCGTCCGCTTGTCGGCCGGGTACATGAAGATGCCGCCGCGGTTCAGGATCCGGTGCACGTCGGCGACCATCGATGCGATCCAGCGCATGTTGAAGTTGTCGCCGCGCGGGCCGTCCTTGCCGGCGTTCAGTTCGTCGACGTAGCGCTTGACCGGGTCGTACCAGTGGCGGGCGTTCGAGGCGTTGATCGCGTATTCGCGCGTGTCGGCCGGGATCTGCATGTTGCTCTGCGTGAGCACCCACGAGCCGACTTCGCGGTCGAGCGTGAAGCAGTTCACGCCGTTGCCGGTCGTCAGCACGAACACCGTCTGCGGGCCGTACACGGCGTAGCCGGCCGCGACCTGCTGCGTGCCGGGCTGCAGGAACGATTCCTCGGTGGCCTGCTTGCCGTCCGGGCAGCGCAGCACCGAGAAGATCGTGCCGATCGACACGTTCACGTCGATGTTCGACGAGCCGTCGAGCGGATCGAACACGAGCAGGTATTCGCCGCGCGGGTAGTTCGCCGGGATCGGGAAGAAGGTTTCCATTTCTTCCGATGCCATCGCGGCGAGGTTGCCGCCCCATTCGTTCGCATCGAGCAGGATCTCGTTCGACAGGATGTCGAGCTTCTTCTGCACTTCGCCCTGGACGTTCTCGGTGCCGGCGGTGCCGAGCGCCTCGCCGAGCGCGCCCTTCGACACGTTGTAGCTGATCGCCTTGCACGCGCGTGCGACGACTTCGATCAGCAGGCGCAGGTCGGCGGGGAGGTTGTTGGTCTCACGTTGCTGTTCGATCAGGAATTTCGACAGCGTGGTGCGGCGGGCAATGGACATGACAGACTCCGAAAGGCCAAAGAATCCTTGAATGGCCGTAATTTTACCCGCCGTGCTTTCCGTGCCGCCGGCTTTTTTCGTCCGGTTACATGGCCGGGCGGCCGAGCCGGCCCGGTTTCCGGTGGCGGAGACGGGCGGGACGCGCTTCGCAGCGGCGGCAAGCGGTGCGGTCGGACCCCGCGACTGCGCCTGGGGCCGGCAATGCTCACGCAATAAAAAGCCGGCGCCGCCACTGGCGGCACCGGCTGTATCGCACGTGCGTGATGCGGGCGATTGCGTTACGCGAGCGCCTTCTCGACGATCTCGCGCACGTCGCGCGATTTCGCCCCGGCGGCGACCTGCTCGAGCGCTTCGCGCATCCGGTCGCGCAGCGCCGGCGTGAAGCGGCGCCACAGTTCGAGCGAGCGGGCGAGACGTGCCGCGACCTGCGGATTGATCGCGTCGAGCGCGAGCACCTGTTCGGCCCAGAACGCATAACCCGAGCCGTCCGCCGCGTGGAATTGCGCGGGGTTGGCCGCGCAGAAGCTGAAGATCAGCGAACGTGCGCGGTTCGGATTCTTCAGGTTGAACGCGGGGTGCGCGAGCAGCTTGCGAACCTTCGCGAGCGTCGGCTGCGCGGGCGTACCGCGTTGCGCGGCTTGCATCGCGAACCACTTGTCGATCACGAGCGCTTCTTTCTCGAAGCGGCGGTAGAAATCGTCGAGCGCGTGCGCGGCCGGTTCGTTCGCGCCGGCAGCCGCGGCGGACAGCAGCGCGCCGAGTGCAGCCGCGCGATCGGTCATGTTGTTCGCCGAGTCGTATTGCGCGGTCGCGAGGCGCACGGCATCGGCCGGATCCTCGAGCTCGGCGAGATACGCGAGTGCGAGGTTCTTCAGCGCGCGACGGCCGGACGCCTCGGGCGTCGGTTCATAGGCGCCGGGCGTCTGGTGCTGCTCGTATGCAGCGAGCCAGTCGGCGCGCAGTGCGGTGGCGAGCCGGCGGCGCACGAACTGGCGTGCGCGATGCACGGCGGCCGGATCGGCTTCCGCCATCTGGTCGGCGAGGTAGGTTTCCGACGGCAGCGTCAGCGCGAGTTCGCGGAACGCAGGCGACAGCGTCGCGTCGGTCAGCACGCGGCGGAATGCGGCGACGAAGTTCTCGCCGAGCGTGAGTGGCTCGTTCGTGGTGGCACGTGCGGCGAGCGTCAGCAGCGCGCGCGTCGCGAGGCGCTGGCCGGCTTCCCAGCGGTTGAACGGATCGCTGTCGTGCGCGAGCAGGAACGCGAGGTCGTCGTCGCTGTAGTCGTACTCGACGATCACTGGCGACGAGAAGTTGCGCAGCAGCGACGGCAGCGGTTGTTCCGGCACGTCGACGAACGTGAAGGTCTGCTCGGTGTCGGTGAAATCGAGCACGCGCGTCGTGCCTGCAGCGGCGGCTTCGCCGTCCAGACGCAGCGGCAGGTCGCGGCCGTCGCGGCCAATCAGGCCGATCGCGAACGGAATCAGCAACGGCCCCTGCTGCGTTTCGCGCGCGGCCGGCGACGCGTCGCCGTAGCCCTGTGCGAGCGTGACCGTATAACGACGCGCGGCCGCGTCGTACGCGGTGCGCACCGACACGCGCGGCGTGCCGGCCTGGCTGTACCAGCGCTCGAACTGCGCGAGGTCGCGCCCGTTCGCGTCGGCCATCGCGTGACGGAAGTCGTCGCACGTCACCGCGTGGCCGTCATGACGCTTGAAGTACAGGTCCATCCCCTTGCGGAAGCCGTCGCGGCCGAACAGCGTCTGGTACATCCGCACGACTTCCGAGCCTTTCTCGTAGACGGTCATCGTGTAGAAGTTGTTGATCTCGACGTAGCTCTCCGGGCGCACCGGGTGCGCCATCGGGCCCGCGTCCTCGGCGAACTGCAACTGGCGCAGCACGCGCACATCCTCGATGCGCTTGACCGCGCGGGCCGCCGAGTCGATTTCGTCGCCCGCGGCCATGTCGGCCGAGAATTCCTGGTCGCGGAACACGGTCAGGCCTTCCTTCAGGCTCAGTTGGAACCAGTCGCGGCAGGTCACGCGGTTGCCGGTCCAGTTGTGGAAGTACTCGTGGCCGACCACCGATTCGATGTTCGCGAAGTCGGTATCGGTTGCGGTCTCGGGGTTCGCCAGCACGTACTTCGTGTTGAAGATGTTGAGCCCCTTGTTTTCCATCGCGCCCATGTTGAAGTCGCCGACCGCGACGATCATGAAGCGGTCGAGATCGAGCTCGAGGCCGAAGCGCTTCTCGTCCCAGCGGATCGAGTGGATCAGCGAATCCATCGCGTGACGCGTCTTGTCGAGGTCGGCCGGCTCGACCCACACCTGCAGCAGCTTTTCCTTGCCCGAGCCGGTCGTGATCTTTTCCTCGATCGCGACGAGCTTGCCCGCGACGAGCGCGAACAGGTAGCTCGGCTTGCGGAACGGGTCTTCCCATTTCGCGAAGTGGCGGCCGTCGGGCAGGTCGCCGGAATCGACGAGGTTGCCGTTCGACAGCAGCACCGGGTAGGCGGCCTTGTCGGCGCGCAGCGTCACCATGTACGACGCCATCACGTCCGGGCGATCGAGGAAGTAGGTGATGCGGCGAAAGCCTTCGGCTTCGCACTGCGTGAAGAAGTTGCCGCTCGATACATAGAGACCCGAGAGCGTCGTATTCTGGTCGGGCGCGCATGCGCTTTCGAGCGTCAGCTCGAATGAATCGGGGACGTTCTCGACGGTCAGTCCGTGCTCGTGCGCACGCACGGCGCCATGCGGCGCACCATCGACCCAAGCGCCGAGGAATTCGAGCGCTTCGCCCATCAGCTCCAGGTGCGGCGCGGGCGCGGCGTCCGGATTGCGGCGCACGCGCATCGTATTCCTGACGATCGTGCGGGCCGGCGCGAGATCGAATTCGAGCGCAACGGCATCGATGAGGAAGGCCGGCGGCGTGTAGTCGGCGCGGCGGATCACGGTGGAGGAGGCGTTGTCGGACATGGTCGTCGAGATCGGTGGAGTGGGGGACGGGCCCGTGGCACGGGCCGGGCGAACCGGGCCATTGTACAAAGGCTTGCGGCTGCGTGCCGGGCGAACTTTTTACCGGTTCCGGGAGTCCGCGTATTATCGGCATCCCGTTACGGTTCGCGCGGTGCGACGAACGGGTGACGGATCGAAGAGGATCAACATGAAACGCGAATGGATTCAACGCGGTACGGGCTGGGCGGTAGTGCTGTGCGTGGCGCTGCTGACCGGCTGCACCAGCTACGTGACGACCCAGGTCACGGCCTTCTCCGACTGGAGCGGCAGCGACGCGACACGCACCTATGCGTTCACGCGCACCGATGCGCAGAAGAACAGCATCGAGCAGTCGACCTACGAGCCGATCGTCGCGAACGAGCTGTCCACGTATGCGTTCCGGCAGGTGCCGCAGGCGCAGGCGCGGTATCTCGTCGGGCTGACCTATGCGGTCGGCAGCGATCTGGTGACGGTGCCGCAGCCGGTCTATTACGATCCGTGGTTCGCGCCCGGGCCGTACTGGGGGCGCGGGCCGTGGGGCCCGTGGGGGCCCTGGGGGCCGATGCCGGCCGGCTATGTCGCGCAGACGTACCAGGTGTTCGACTACACGCTCGGCATCCGCATCACCGAGCGTGCGACGGGCAAGGAGGTCTACAACGTGTCCGCGCGCACGACCGGCGACAACGGCACGCTGCTGTACGCGATGCCGTTCCTCGCGCGTAGCGCGCTCGCCGATTTCCCGCTGTCGAACGGCGCGGTCCGCTCGGTCCGGCTGCCGGTCGACAAGCGCGGGGGCCCGGCGGCACCGGCCGCCAACGAACGCGTGGTGCCGGCGGCTCCCGCTTCGGGTGCAGCCGCCGCGAAGTAACGCGGCGTCAGTCTCGGCGCGGCCGTCCGGCCGCGCCCGCCATCTTCCTCCCCGTCAGACCCCGACGCCCAGCAGCGCCAGCGCGCCGAGCACGACGAACAGCACGGCCGCGATCCCGTGCACGAGCCTGGTCGGCAGGCGGTGCGCGAAGCGGTCGCCGAGCAGGATCGCCGGCACGTTCGCGAGCATCATCCCGAACGTCGTGCCTGCCACCACGCCGATGTAATCCTGGAAGCGCGCGGCCAGCGCGACGGTCGCGATCTGCGTCTTGTCGCCCATTTCCGCGAGGAAGAACGCGACGAGGGTTGCACCGAACACGCCGAGCCGCGAACGGTTGGCATTGGCTTCGTCGGCATCGAGCTTGTCCGGCACGAGAATCCACAACCCCATCGCGATGAACGAGAACGCGAGCGCCCAGCGCATGATCGACGGCGTGACGAGCGCACCGAGCCATTCGCCGAGCGCGCCGGCGAAACCGTGATTCACGAGCGTCGCGACGAGCACGCCGAGAATGATCGGCACCGGCTTGCGATAGCGCGCGGCCAGTACGAGGGAAAGCAATTGGGTCTTGTCGCCGATTTCAGCGAGGGCGACGGCGCCGGTGGAGATCAGGAAGGCTTGAGACACGGATGGGGTTCCACGGGCCGGTGTTGTGCGTGCGAGCGACGATCCACGGTGCGCCGGGCCCTGATGCGGCGCACTGTGAACCATCGGTCTCGCCAGGCCTAGGTGGCTGCGCCCGCCATGGCCGTACGGCCAAGTCTGTTGACGGACGCCTCCGTCACGATGCGCGCCGGGAGCGCGGGACATCGAGCGGAGCGGCTACTCCCCAATGAGCGGCGAATTCTAGCACGGCGCGTCGCGTGCGGGAAAGCGGCCGGGCGGCGCGGCGCCTGGGGGCGGGGCGGGATCGGCGTTCGGCAGTCTCCGGCCGTACGGCGGACTCGGCGGACTCGGCAGACTCGGCAGACTCGGCAGACCCGGCAGACCCGGCAGACCCGGCAGACCCGGCAGACCCGGCAGACCCGGCAGACCCGGCAGACCCGGCAGACCCGGCAGACACGGCAGACACGGCAGACACGGCAGACACGGCAGACACGGCAGACACGGCAGACACGGCAGACACGGCAGACACGGCAGACACGGCAGACACGGCAGACACGGCAGCGGATGCCCGTGCCTGCCGGGACGAGTCCCCGGGAACGCCGTTACGCAGCCGGGCGGCGCGCGGCGCCGCGCTCGTGGACGAGCTTGCCGGCCGCATAGGTGCGGTACACCGCGCGGTCGTCGCCGAGCAGCGCGAACGCGAACAGCAACTCCTCGAGCGAATCCGCACGCTTCGTCCGGCGCGCGAGCAGCGGCGTGGCCTGCGGATCGAGCACGACGAAGTCGGCCTCGGTGCGCGGCGCGAGCGTGCCGACCGTATCGGCGAGGTCGAGCGCCTGCGCGGCGCCGGCCGTCGCGAGCCAGAACATCCGCGTTGCAGTCAGGTGATGCCCCGACAGCCGCGCGACCTTGTGCGCCTCGTTCATCGTCTGCAGCATCGAGAACGACGTGCCGCCGCCGACGTCGGTCGCTAGCGTGACGGGCACGTCGTATTCACCGGCCTTGTCGAAATCGAACAGCCCGCTGCCGAGGAAGAAGTTCGACGTCGGGCAGTGCGCGACGACGGTGCGCGTCTCGGCCATCCGGCGGCGGTCCTCGTCGTCGAGGTGGATGCAGTGGCCGTACACCGCGCGCGGACGCAGCAGCCCGTAGCGGTCGTAGATGTCGAGATAGCTGCGATGGCCGGGGAACAGCTCGGCCACCCATTTCACCTCGTCGACGTTCTCCGCGACGTGGCTCTGCACGAATACGTCCGGATGGCGGCGCGCGAGTTCGCCGCACGCTTCGAGCTGGGCCTCGGTCGACGTTGGTGCAAAGCGCGGCGTGAGCGCGTACATCTGGCGGCCCTTGCCGTGCCAGCGGTCGATCAGCTCGGCGCTGTCGTCGTAACCGGATTGCGCGGTGTCGCGCAGGAACTCGGGGCAGTTGCGGTCCATCAGCACCTTGCCCGCGATCATCCGCAGGTCGCGCGCGTCGCTTGCCGCGAACAACGCATCGGCCGACTGCTTGTGCACCGTGCAGTAGACGAGCGCGCTCGTCGTGCCGCAGGCGAGCAGTTCGTCGACGAAGAAATCGGCGACTTCGCGCGCATGCTCGGGGTCGCCGAACTGGCGTTCGGTCGGGAACGTGTACTTGTCGAGCCACGGCAGCAGGCCCGGCGCCGGCGACGCGATCATGTCCGTCTGCGGGTAGTGGATGTGCGTGTCGATGAAGCCGGGCACGATCAGCTTGTCGCTCAGGTCGTGGACGACCGCGTCGCGCGCGAGCGTCGCGGCGAGCTGCGCGTACGGGCCGGCCGCGACGACCTTGCCGTCGGCGACGATCAGGAGGCCGTCGGCCTCGTAGTTCGCGGCCTGGCTCGATTGCGCCGGGTCGCCGTTGAAGGTCAGCAGCTGGGAACGGAAAGCGGTTTGCGTCATGACGAATGGTCCTGCATCAAGGTAAGGCGAACAGAAGAAAGCGATCGACGCCGCACGGGGGCGGGACGGTGCTTCGCGAGCAGTTGCGGCACGCTGCGTGCGGCACGACCGAAGGCGATTGCGCGGGCGAACGTGGCGGCCGAAGCCGCCAGCCAGTGGTTGCCGGCTAACCTCGCAGCCGTTGCGCTCGCGACCGATGCGGCGGCGAACGGAACGGCATACCGCGACGGCAGGCATAGGCGAGCGACAACGGACAGTGCCGTCGCCATGCGTGCACGCACGCGATCGCCGCGGCGCAAGGCCGAACCGGTGGTCGCGAAGCGGATGCCGTTGCCGTGTCTCATCTGTCTAGCGTTCCTCGATGCGGGTCGTCACGCGGCCTGCCAGTACGCGTCGAGGCGCGCGTACAGTGCGTCGCGCTGCTTCGGTTCGATGAACGACGCCTCGAAGCCGTTGCGGATCACCGCATGGACTTCGGCATCCGTGAGCTGCAGCCCTTCGGCCGTCGCGAAGTAGTTTTCATTGACGTAGCCGCCGAAATAGGCCGGATCGTCGGAGTTGATCGTCACCGCGACGCCGCGATCGAGCAGCGCCTTCAGCGTGTGCTTCGCCATGTCGTCGAACACGCACAGCTTCAGGTTCGACAGCGGGCAGACGGTCAGCGCGGTGCGCGTTTTGGCGAGGCGTTCGACCAGCGCCGCGTCTTCGATGCTGCGCACGCCGTGGTCGATCCGGTCGACCTTCAGGACATCGAGCGCTTCGTAGATATAGGCCGGCGGGCCTTCCTCGCCCGCGTGCGCGACGAGCTTCAGCCCGAGCGCGCGCGCCTTCTCGAACACGCGCGCGAACTTGGTGGGCGGATGGCCGAGCTCGGACGAGTCGAGGCCCACGCCGATCAGGCGATGGCGATAGCGCTCGAACAGCGGCAGCGCGGATTCGAACGTCGCGAGCGCGTCCTCTTCGGACAGGTGGCGCAGGAAGCACAGGATCAGCTTGCTCGACAGCCCGCGCTGTTCGGCATCGGCGAGTGCACGCTCGATGCCCGCAACGACCGTCTCGATCGGCACGCCACGCTCGGTGTGCGTCTGCGGATCGAAGAACAGTTCGGCATGGACGACGTTGTCGGCGAGCGCGCGTTCGCAGTACGCGGCCGTCATGTCGTAGAAATCCTGCTCGGTCAGCAGCACGCTCGCGCCGGCGTAATAGATGTCGAGGAACGACTGCAGGTCGGTGAACGCGTACGCGGCGCGCAGCGCGTCGATCGAGTCGTACGCGAGCTTCACGCCGTTGCGCTGCGCGAGCGCAAAAATCAGTTCGGGCTCGAGCGAGCCTTCGATATGGATGTGCAGCTCCGCTTTCGGCGCGCGGGCAATCTTGTCCTTGAATGTCGGGGTCATGGCGTCGTTCTTGGTCGGTCAGTAGGTAGGGGAAGCCTGTGCGGACGCGTTCGCTTCGACGGCCTGCAGCAATTGCGCAGCCACCGAGATCGCGATCACTTCGGGCGCCTTGTCGATGATGCCTTCGACACCGATCGGGCAGCGCATCCGCGCGACCTGGGCCGGGTCGATGCCGATCGCCGCGAGGCGATGATCGAACTGCACGCGTTTGGCGTGCGAGCCGGTCATCCCGAAGTACGCGTAGTCGCCGCGCCGCAGGATGCGCTCGGCCAGCACGAAATCGAGTGCGTGGTCGTGCGTCATCACGACGAAGTAGGACTGCGGCGCCGCCGTGTCGACCGCGTCCGCCGGGGCAGCGGCGGCTTCGATCGCGAGGTTGCCGATGCCGGCGAGCGCGTCGGCCGGCGGGAACACCGCATCGGGCCCGTCGATCCAGCGTACCTGGCACGGCAGCGTCGCCAGTACCTTCACGAGCGCGGTGCCGATGTGCCCGGCGCCGAAGAGCACGACGGGGAACGCATACGGCGCGATCGTTTCGGTCATCAGCGACACGCCACCGGTTTCCCACAGCAGGCAGTCGGCACGCGCGGCTTCCGATTCGGGCTCGCTCAACAGCGGCGCGCCCGGCGAGGGGCCGAATGATACGCTACGCACGGTCGCGGCGCCGGCCGCGACACGCTTCGCGAGCGACATGATCCAGCCGAGATCGCCGACGTCGAGCCGCTCGAACGCGAGCACCACGGCGCCGCCGCAGCACTGGCCGAGGCTCGGGCCGAGTGCGAGCCGTTCGAGCCGGCG
The DNA here is from genome assembly GCF_964265005.1 of Burkholderia crassaminum. Classification (NCBI taxonomy): domain Bacteria; kingdom Pseudomonadati; phylum Pseudomonadota; class Betaproteobacteria; order Burkholderiales; family Burkholderiaceae; genus Burkholderia; species Burkholderia crassaminum. The sequence goes on from NZ_OZ183799.1 coordinate 1,120,049, forward strand.
CGCGTGCGGCACGTGCGCGCCATCCTTCAGCAGATGCCGTGCGATCTCGATCGCCTTCCATTCCAGATGACCGCCGCCGATTGTATGGCGGGCCGTGTCGCGCGTGACGAGCATCTTGGTGCCGGCTTCGCGCGGCGCGGAGCCGTCGGTATGCGCGACCGTCACGAGCACGGCCGCTTCGCCGTGCGCGAGCAGTTGCTGCAGATCGCCGAGCCAGGCTTCCATCAGCACACTCCGTTCGGGACGACGCGGCGCGACACGCGGCGCGGGCTGGCGAGCGTGGCGGCAACGAGGACGGACGGGAGCGGGGCGGGCCGGCCGCACGGCCGATGCGGTGCGGCGGCAGCGCGCGGACGGCGCGTGCGGACGGCACCGCCGGATGAGCGGACGCCATGAGGGTGACGGATGCGGATGGTTTGCGTTGTCATGATGAATCCAGTCGACATTGCGGATCGGGCGCGCGTTACGCAGGGGTGGTGAGACCGCCTGGCCTCGCGCACGTAGATCGCCATCCAGTCACGAAGATAGCACCGCAAGGCGAAGGGAACATCGCGGGGCGGTGATCCGGGCTATCAGGAGGCGATCATGTCGATCATAGGCCCGCCGCTCGGGATCGGGGCGTCGATGCGTGCACGTCGGGCCGAAACGCAGGCGTGGCGGGGCCGGGCGCGGAAGTCGCGCGATGCGCGTTCGCCCGGATATCCGGGCGGCGGCAGCGTAGGTGTTTACGCGGGGCCGCCCAGGGCGGCCAGTCAGGGGCGACCGGCCGGGCTGGGCCGGCGAGCGCTCCGTGGGCGGGCGGTGTGCGGCCCGGGCGAGCGGGCCGCGCGCAGGCCGGTATGAAACCGGCCGGTCAGGCCGCGAGCTTGCGACGATGACGCCAGAGGCTCGCGACGACGGCGATCAGGATCGCGGCGAAGCCGATCAGCGACCAGCCGGGCAGCAGGATGCCGAAGATCGGCGGGTAGACGGTCTCGCACAGCCCGGCGACCTTGAACATGCCGGGGAACCACTGCGCGGGCGGCAGGCTGTCGACGATCGGTTGCAGCGTGTCGAAGCCGCAGCTGAAGCCCGGATTCATCTGGATCGTCAGATGCCGGGCGGCCGTGCCGACGCCGCCGGCCGCGGCGATCGCGATCAGCAGCTCGAGCACCCAGACGCCGCGCCAGTTGCGGATCCCGGCAGCCAGGAACGCGAAGATCCCGATCGCGCAGAAGAAGTAGCGCTGGATGATGCACAGCGGGCAGGGGTCTTCGTTCTTCACGTACTGCAGGTAGAGCGCACCGGCCAGCAGGGCGATGCACACCCATCCGAGCAGCATCAGCAGGCGGCGTTCGCGGCGGATGGCGAGCGTGTAGTCGTTCATGTCGGCAGGGTTCCTCGTGGGTCGGTCCGGAAAACAATCGCGCGATTTTAGCGCGAACGGTCTGGCACGAAACTGACAGCGCGGGTGCGGCGACCTGCCGCACCACGCGTCCTGTCCGACGGCGCTCGGTTGGCCGCGCTCAGCGGATCGTGTTCAGCACGGCCTCGACCGCCTGGCCGATCGCAAGCAGCGCGTCGTCGCGATGCGGTGCGGCCGCGAGCATCAGACCGACCGGCGCCGCGTCGCGCGGATGGCAGGGCAGCGACAGCGCGCACGCGTCGAGGAAGTTGAACGCGCTCGGGTTGCGCAGGATCAGCGCGTTGGTGCGCGTGAACGCGGCGTCGTCCGCTTCGAGTTCGGCGATACGCGGCGGCACGACCGGCACCGTCGGCGCGACGAGCGCATCGAAGCGCGACCAGACCGTGTGCGCGGCTTCGTCGAGCATCGCCGTGCGCGCGGCGAGCAGGTCGAGATAGTCGGCCGCGCTTGCGGGTTCGCCCTTCAGGATCCGCGTGAGCACGCGCGGGTCGTACCGGTCGCGGTGCTGGGCGAGCAGCGGGCGATGCCACGCGTAGGCCTCGATCGGCGAGAAGCCGAAGCGGTTGATGTCCGGCAGCCGGTCGAGCGCCGGGAAGCGCACTTCCGTGACGATCGCGCCGGCGGCTTCGAGATGCTTGAGCGCGGCGTCGAGCGCGGCCGCGACATCGGCATCGACACCGTCCGTCACGTAGTTCGTCAGCACGCCGAGCCGTACGCCCTCGAGCGGCCGGGCGGCCGGCACGTGCGGTTCGAGGCCCGCGAGCATCCGGTCGACGAGCGCACAGCAGGCGACGGTCAGGCCGATCGGGCCGAACGAGTCGAGCGTCGTCGACAGCGGCACGCCGCCTTGCGTCGGGATCCGGCTCGCGGTCGGCTTGAAGCCCGTCAGCCCGCACAGGGCGGCCGGAATGCGGATCGAGCCACCCGTGTCGGTGCCGAGCGCGACGGCGGCCATCCCGTCGGCAACGGACGCCGCCGCGCCGGACGACGAGCCGCCGGAAATCCGCGCGTCGCCCGGCACGTCGCGGTGGTACGGCGAGCGCGGGTGGCCGAAGTGCGGATTCAGCCCGAGCCCCGAGAATGCGAACTCGCTCATGTTGGTACGGCCGACCAGCACCGCGCCCGCCCGCTTGAGCCGCGCGACGGCGACCGCATCGGTGCGCGCTGCCGGCGCGCCGTCGAGCACGCGTGAACCCGCGCGCGTCACCTGGCCCGCGACGTCGAACAGGTCCTTGACCGACACGGGAATGCCCGCGAGCGGCGACAGCACGGTGCCCGCGGCGCGCAGCCGGTCGTGCGCGTCGGCGGCCGCGCGCGCGTTGTCGGCATCGACTTCGGTGAAGACGACTGCGCCCTGGCCCGACGGATCGGCGATCCGGTCGAGCGCGGTATCGACGAGCGCGCGGCTCGTGGTCCGGCCGGCGGCGAGGTCGGCGGCGAGCCGGGCGAGCGGGGGGAAGGGCGTGAAAGTGGTCATGGCGGCTCAGGGGCGAAGATGTTGAAGGAGCGTGGAGCGGAACGAATCGATATGGCTTTCGACGGCTATGCGCGCGCCGGCAGCATCGTGCGCGGACAGCCGGTCGAACAGCTCGCGATGCTCGTGCTGGACGTCGGCGAGATGGTGCGGTTCGGACAGCGTGACGAACCAGAAACGCAGCGAGCGCTCGTGCAGCGCGCGCAGGATCTCGGCGAGGACCGCGTTGCGCGCGGCCGCGGCGATCGCCTGGTGGAACGCGCGGTCGAGTTCCATCATGCCCTCGACGTCGTGCGTGTCGACACATGCCTGTCCTTCGGCGAGCAGCGCGGCCAGGCGCGCGAGATCGTCGGGCGTTGCGTGGCGCGCGGCGAGTTCCGCGCAGTGCGCTTCGTTGATGCGCCGCACGTCGATCACCGCGACGATGTCATCGAGCGACAGCGGCTGCACCATCAATCCCTTGCGCGGCATCACGGACAGCAGCCCTTCGAGCACGAGCCGATGCACGGCCTGATGCACCGGCGTGCGGCCAATCCCGGTGCGTGCGACGAGGTCGGCTTCGTTGAGCGCGGCGCCGGGCTTCAGGCGCATCGTGATGATGTCGCGCTGGATCAGCGCGTACGCGCGGTCGGCGAGGCTGGCTGCCGGCGCGACGGGGCGGTCGCGGGTGACGTCGGTCAGGGCATTCATGCGGGGTGCGACGCGGCGGCCGGACGGGGCGCGATCATGGCAGGGGCGATCGGAAAGCGTGGACGATGCCTGGATATTATTGTGATATATCACTGGTGTCCAGTATTGGCGGTGTCGCATCGGTTTGCCGGCGCACCGGCGGGGCCGTTTCCCGGCGCAGTTTGCCGTCGACTTGCAACAATATCGACAGGATGTTGCAGGTTTGCCGCTTGATCGTGCGCTGAAGCATAATGAATCCTCGTTTATCCATACGCGTGAGCGACGTACCAGACCATCGTCATGAGCGAAAACACGCCTTCCCCGGCCGGTCTGCCCGGCACCGTCTCCGTTTCTTCCGATTCCCCCCGAACCGATCCGGCGAAAGCGCCGGATGCGCCGGCAGCCCAGGTTGCCGCGCAGAACGTCGCCGCGGACGGCGCGTCGCCGGTCACGGCGGGCTCCGAGCCGGGCGCGCCCGGTGCAGCGGGTGCCGCCGTCAATGGCGCTGCCGCTGCCGCTGCCGCGCCGCCGAAGCCCGGCGCGCCGCCGCCGGGATTCGGCGCGCAGCCCGACTTCGACACGCCGCGCCCGCCGCCCGCGAGCGCGCAGAATGCGCCGCCGGCCTACCTGAAGCAGAGCGACACGCCGTGGTCGGTATTCGGCCGGATCGTGGCCGCGCGCGCGCGCCGGTTGTTCGACCGCGCCGGCCAGCGCATCACGCAGCGCACGCTGCGCATCGGCGTGTCGGCGCGGATCTTCCATCCGGAACCGGGTGCGAAGGGGCTGCGGGGCAAGACGCTGCAGTATCTCGAGGAATCGATCGCACACTGGGTGATGTCGCGCGACGTGCTCGTGTTCATGATTCCGACCGTCGGCCACCAGGGCATGATTCACCCGAGCAATATCCGCCTGCGCGACTACGCGAAGCATCTCGACGGCCTGCTGCTGCAGGGGGGCGCCGACGTATCGCCGCAAACCTACGCCGCGTCCGACGTGCGCCCCGAATGGCCGGGCGATCGCGTGCGCGACATGTACGAACTCGAGCTGCTGCACGAGTTCGTCGAATCCGGCAAACCCGTCCTCGGCGTGTGCCGCGGCTGCCAGCTGATCAACGTCGCGTTCGGCGGCTCGCTGTACCAGGACATCGCCACCGATGTGCCGACCGCGAATGCGCACGTGAGCGAGCATTACGACCAGCATCGCCACGCGATCCGCTTTCCCGATTCGTCGACGCTCGCGAGCATGTTCCCCGGGCGCAGCGAAGCGATCGTCAACTCGATTCACCATCAGGCGATCCGCGATCTCGGCCGCGATCTGAACATCGAGGCCGTGTCGGCGGGCGACGGGATCATCGAAGGCATTCGCCACCGGCGTTCGCCGTTCGTCGTCGGCGTGCAGTGGCACCCTGAGTTCCATCGCGCCGGCGGCTCGGAGCTGCTCGACTGCACGCCGCTGCTCGATGCGTTCCTGCGCGCGGCGCGCGAAACCCGCCTGTAGCAAGCCACTTTCTTCGCGTCATACGAAGGCCGGCCGCATCCCGATAAATTCGAGATGCGGCCGTTTCGTTATGAACGATAATCGCGAGTTCCGATTCGTTCGCCGGAGTCCAACGTTGGCTTTCCGAAATTTTTCCTCTGCACGATGCGCGACGTGGATCGTTGCGCTGGCTGCCTGCACGCAAGCGGGCACGGCCTGGTCCGCCGACGCGACCGCGCCCGCCGCGGGTACGCGCCCGGCGGTCACGAGCCTGCGCGGCGACGCGGCCGCATCCACCGCGGCGGCGACGGATGCATCCGCGCAAGGCAACGTCGCCGAGCTGACGCAGATGCTGCACGATGGCCGGATCGTCGAGATGCGCACGACGTACAACGGCAGCTACGGTGCGAGCCTGATGTTCGATCCGCGCGAGATGACGTACTACGTCGCGCTGTTCCAGGACAAGCACCTGTGGCGTGTGATCCGGTCGCAGGAGAAGAGCCGCGCGGAGATGGTGTACGCGAACTTCGTTCAGCAGACCGTACAACTCGCCGATATCGAGATCCGCCGTACCGAGCTGGAGGCGCAGAAGGCGTTTCTCGAGCGCGTGATCGCGCTGCAGGCGAATCGTGCGCAGCAGTTGCAGGCCGACCTGAGCGTTGCGCGCAGCCAGCAGGCCGAAGTCGCGCAGCGGCAGCGTTCGGCGCAGGAGCAGGCACAGGCGCTGCAGGTCGAGAAGCGGGCCGCGCAGATGCAACTGCGTGATTTGCAGGAGCAGGTGCGGCAACTCGAGAAGCAGACCGAGACGGGGCTGCCTGCGCACAAGTAACGATTCGTCAGACGGACGGAGAGAAACGAGCAAAACCCGGCGAAGCGAGCTTCGCCGGGTTTTTTCATGGCACGGCCGTCAGCGCGCGAACGCGTCCGGCGTGTCGGTCAGGCGGCGGTGGGACAGTTGCGCCGACCAGTCGAAACCGGCGGCCGGCGCGTGCGTTGCACGGGCCGGCTCGGTAGCGCGCAGCGCGCTTGCCATCGCGATCAGCGTGAGCGGATCGTCGAGCGTGTCGCGCGTGTCGGCGATTGCGCGCGACGCGGGGGCGAGCTGATCACGTGTGCGGGCGTCGAGCGTGCTGCTCCGGATCGGTGGGCGCGCGGCCAGCCGCGACACGTTCGCGGGCCGGGCCGGTGCCGCCGTCTTGCTGCGCCGGTCGTTCGAACGGGGGAGCGATGCAGCGGCCGTGTGCGGCACGTTGGACGTTGTCTTCAGGCGAAGCGGTGTCGGACGATGCGTGACGTGGTGCGTGGCCTGCGGCGATTCGGCCATTGTCGCGACAGGCGCGGCCATCGTGCGCCGCGGTGGAGCGCTCGTCGACGTACGCGGCCGTACCGTGGCGACCTGCACGGTGCCGGACGACGTAGCGTGATCCGGCACGCTACCGGCCGCGTGAATCGCGTATGTGGGCCCGAATCCCGCAGGCGGTTCGTGCGCGGCGATCAGCCAGCCGATGATGCCGAGCGCGCCGATGCTCCAGCAGATCGCGTACGTTGCACGCCGGTCGCGAGAGCGGCGGACGGTACGTAGGACGCGCGCGCCGGCAACGGCAGCCGGCACGACCGGTGCGCCTGCCGAAATCGGCATCGATACCGCCACGGGCCGTGGCGGCCAGCGGCACGTGCGGTGTGGCCGGTCGACGTCGATGCAGGACGTCGTCAGCGTGGCGAGGCAGTGCCTGTCGGGCCGTGCACCGGGTGCGCCGCGAAAGGTCCATTCGCGACCGAACGACGGGACGTTATCGAGCGGGGCGACGCGAGGGCGGGCGAGTGCGCCTTCGACGGGGACGAGGGGCGATGGGGTCATGAGGGCGGTACGCCGCGCGACACAGGCAACCGTGGCGGCCGCGGCGCGGAAATGTCGTCGCAAATCGTGACATTGTGGTCAGATGGCGAGAGCAGGTCGATCAGACCAATCTGATTTTTGCTTCCGTTTCGGGGCGACTCGTACGAGGAGAACGCCGCGACGGCACCGGCAGCGGCGACACAAGGCAAATGTCGGGTTGGCGTGGCATGATGCGCGAACCATGCCGGTGCGCGCGTCGTCGCGCGGTGCGCCGCCGGCGGGCAGCGATGCCCGTGCGCGCCGGCCCGGTGCCGCGTGCGTCGTCGGATCCATGCGGCGCGGATTCGCGCCATCCGAGCTGAGCGAGAAAAACATGTCCACAGCGTCACACGCCATCGCGCAGGAATCGAAATTCCGCACCGTGTTCCGGGTCGTCAGCGGCAACTTCCTGGAAATGTACGACTTCATGGTCTACGGCTATTACGCGTCGGCCATCGCGAAAACCTACTTTCCGAGCGGCAACGCATTCGCGTCGCTGATGCTGTCGCTGTCGGTGTTCGGTGCGGGCTTCCTGATGCGGCCGGTCGGTGCGATCGTGCTCGGTGCGTACATCGACCATCACGGCCGGCGCAAGGGGCTGATCCTGACACTCGGGCTGATGGCGCTCGGCACGCTCACGGTGGCCGCGGTGCCCGGTTATGCGACGATCGGCGTGCTCGCACCGGCGCTCGTGCTGCTCGGCCGGTTGCTGCAGGGCTTTTCGGCGGGCGTCGAACTCGGCGGCGTATCGGTCTATCTGTCGGAGATCGCGACGAAGGGTCACAAGGGGTTCTATACGTCGTGGCAGTCGGGCAGCCAGCAGGTGGCCGTCGTGTTCGCCGCGTTCGTCGGCGTGCTGCTCAACCGTGCGCTGCCGGCCGAGGAGATGACCGCGTGGGGGTGGCGCATTCCGTTCCTGATCGGCTGCCTGATCGTGCCGTTCCTGTTCCTGATCCGTCGCTCGCTGAAGGAGACCGACGAGTTCCTCGCGAAGCGTCATCGTCCGACGATGGGCGAGATCATGCGTTCGATGCTCGACAACTGGGGCGTCGTGGTGGCGGGCATGGGGATGGTGATCATGACGACGGTGTCGTTCTACATGATCACCGCCTATACGCCGACGTTCGGCAAGGAAGTGCTGCACCTGTCGTCGCTCGACGCGCTCGTCGTGACCGTCTGCGTGGGGATTTCCAATCTCGTGTGGCTGCCGCTGTCCGGTGCGTTGTCCGACCGCATCGGTCGCCGCCCGGTGCTGATTGCGTTCACCGTGCTGACGCTGCTGTCGGCTTACCCGGCCGTGCTGTGGCTCGTCGGCGATCCGTCGTTCCTGCGGCTGCTCGCGGTCGAGCTGTGGCTGTCATTCCTGTATGCGTCGTATAACGGTGCGATGGTCGTTGCGCTGACCGAAGTGATGCCGGCCGACGTGCGCACGGCTGGTTTCTCGCTTGCATACAGCCTGGCGACGACAATCGGCGGCTTCACGCCTGCGATCTCGACGCTGATGATTCATCAGACCGGAAACAAGGCGGCGCCGGGGCTGTGGCTGAGCGTTGCCGCGATTTGCGGGTTGATCGCGACACTCGTGCTGTATCGCACGCCCGAGGCTCGCAACCAGTACAAGGCGGCCTGACAGGCAAGCGCATGTCGCGCGGCGCCGGCCGCACGCATCGCATTGAAAAAGGGAGCGCGCCGCGCTCCCTTTTTTCGTCTGCGCTCAGGCTTCGCGCAGCATGCCGGCGACCGCGGCCGCCACCTCGAGCCATTGCCCTGGCGCGGGCTGGCGGGCGAGCCTGGCCTGCGGATACCACGGGCAGTCGTCGCCGGTGAACCAGCGCCAGTCGGGCGCGAACGGCAGCATGACCCACAGCGGCTTGCCAAGCGCGCCGGCGAGGTGTGCGACCGCCGTATCGATCGTGACGACGCCGTCGAGCCGCTCGATCAGCGCGGCCGTGTCCGCAAAGGCGCTCAGCCGGCCGTCGAGCCGGTGCACGCGCGGATGCGCGTCGACACGCGCACGTTCGTCGTCGTCGAGTGCGGGTTGCAGCACGATCCAGTCGATATCCGGCAGCGCGAGCAGTGGCGCGAGCGCGTCGAACGGCATCGAGCGGTTTTCCTGCGCCTGCCGGCGCCCCGACCACGCGAGGCCGAACTTGCGCTTCGACTGTCCGCCGAGCGAGCCGCGAAAGCGCCGGCCGGCGCCGTCGGGGGCGTCGAGGTAGCGCGAGCCGGCAACGATGTCCTCCGTCTGAAGCCCGAGCAGGAACGGCAAGCTCATCAGTGTGCAGGCGAGATCCGCGGCAGGCGGCTTCGCGGTGCCCTGCGCGACGAGCGTCACGCGCCAGCGCGCTGCCGCCCGTGCCAGCAGCGTAACGAGTTCCGGCTGGACTTCGAGCACGACGCGCGCGCAGCGTGCGCGGGCGAGCGGCACGAAGCGGACGAACTGCAGCGTGTCGCCGAAGCCCTGTTCCGCGCGGATCAGCAGCGTGCGCGACGCAATCGGCTCGCCTTGCCAGCGCGGCAGCGTGCCGAGCGGCGTCGCGCCCGGCGTGTCGTGACGCGCTTCATAGGCGGGCAGGCCGCGCGTGAAGTCGCCGAGCGTCAGCAGCGTGACAGCGCGGTGCAGCCGTGCCAGCGTGAGTTCGGGGGCGACGCGCAGTGCCTGGTCGAATGCGCGCAGCGCCATCTCGTGCGCACCGAGCGCGTGATGTGCGTTGCCGAGGTTCAGCCAGGCCAGGCTGAACGATGGATCGAGGCCGACGGCACGCTCGTAGTAGGGCAGCGCGTCGCGGTGGCGCGCCTGTGCGCTCAGTGCGTTCGCGAGCCCGAACAGCGCAAGCGGAAACGGCGGATGCAGCGCGAGCGCGGCTTCGAACGCGGCGGCCGCCTCGGCATGCCGCCCGACCGCGTCGAACGTGTTGCCGAGATTGAAATGCGCGGCGACGAAGCGCGGCTGCGCGGCGATCGCGGCCTGGAAGTGCGCGATCGCGTCGTCGGCGCGGCCCGTCGCGTTCAGCGCCATCGCGAGATTGTTGTGCGCCCCTGCATGCCCGGGCCGCAATTCGAGCGCGCGATGGAACGCGGCGAGCGCGTCGTCGTGGCGGCCGAGCGCGTTCAGCGCGTTGCCGAGATTGTTGTGGATCGATGCGTCGTCGGGCGTGAGCCGGAGCGCGCGGGCGAATGCGTCGATCGCATCGTCGTGGCGCTGCAGCGCCGCATACGCGTTGCCGAGGTTGTAGTGGGCGAGCGGAAATTCGGGCGCGAGCGTCAGCGCGTTGCGAAAGCGGTCGACGGCTTCGTCGAGCCGGCCGAGCGCCTTCAGCGCGTTGCCGAGATTGAGCTGCAGCGCGGCATCGTCCGGACGCAGCGCGACGGCGCGGCCGACGAGGTCGGCCGCCTCGGCGTGCTGGCCCTGCTGGTGCCGCAGCACGCCGAACAGGTGAAGCGCGTCGGCGTTGGCGGGGTTGGAGGCGAGCGCGTTGCGATAGCCGTGCTCGGCCTCGGCGAGGCGGCCCGCGCGGTGTGCGGCATACGCTCGGTCGAATGCGGAATCCATAACGCGATAACTGACGGAAAGCACGTATTTTCCCACACCGCGCGGCGGTACCGCGCGTCGGCCGATCGGCATATGGCCCCGTCACGTGGAGCGGCGTAGACTTGCAGGATCGCGTGCCATCGAGGTTCTCATGGCTGACACACTGTCCGATATCCGGCCCGTGCTGATCGTCGGTGCGGGGCCGACCGGCCTTGCCGCGGCGATGAGCCTCGCGCGGGCCCGCGTGCCGGTGCGCATCATCGATCGGCTCGCGGCGCCCGCCCCACATTCGCGCGCGATCGGCATCCAGGCGCGCACGCTCGAATTACTGGAGCAGCATCGCGCGGTCGAACCGTTTCTCGCGCTCGGCCATCGTGCGCATGCAGCTGAGCTGCACGCCGACGGCCGCGTGATCGCGCGGCTCGATTTCGATCCGTTGCACACGCGCTATCCGTACCTGCTGTTTCTCGACCAGACCGTCACCGAGCGCCTGCTCGCCGAGCATTTGGCCCGGCTCGGCGTGACGGTCGAGCGCGGCGCGACGCTGACCGCATGCGATGCGGGTGGTGCGTCGCTCGACGTGTCGATCCGCTGCGCCGACGGTCGTGACGAATCGTTCGCGCCGTCATACCTGATCGCTGCCGACGGCGCGCACAGCACGGTCAGGCATCTGCTCGGCCTGGGCTTCACCGGGCAGGCGTTCGAGCAGACTTTCCTGCTTGCCGATTTCGCGGCAATACCCGACTGGCCGGACGAAGAGATTCACCTGTTCACGACGCCTGAAGGCATCGCCGGCCTGTTTCCGATGGGCGGCGGCCGTTACCGGCTCGTGGCCGACCGGCCGCCCGGCAGCGACGCGTCGCCCGATGCGCCGACCCCGTCGCTCGCGGATTGCGACGCGATCGTGCGTGCCCGCGCCGGTGCGTCGATCTCGCCGAGCGATCTCGCGTGGTCGTCCTATTTCCACTTGCACAGCCGGATGGTCGACCGGCTCCGTCACGGCCGCGTATTCTTCGCGGGCGACGCCGCGCACGTCCACAGCCCGGCCGGTGCGCAGGGCATGAACACCGGCATCCAGGAGGCGTTCAATCTTGGCTGGAAGCTCGCGCGCGTGCTCGGCGCGGGCACGCCCGAGCGGCTACTCGACACGTATCACGCGGAACGCCATCCGATCGAACGCGACGTGTTGCGGCAGACCGGTTTCGTCACGCAGATCGTCGAAGCCGAGCGCGGCGCGATGAAGCTGCTGCGCGATCATGTCGTACCGCTGCTGGCGTCGTTCGGGCCGATGCGCGACGCGGTGCGGCGTACGGTGAGCGAGCTCGGCGTGCAGTACCGGAAGAGTCCGCTCACGCTGGAGCGCTTGCTCGATGGTGGGCCGCGCGCTGGCGAGCGGGCACCCGATGCGCACGTGCGCGTGCTCGACGGGCCGCTCGGTCAGGCCCCCGGATCGGCGCGGCTATACGACCTGCACGATCCGGCGAGCTTCACGCTGCTGCTGCTCGAAGAGCCGGCGAATGCCGACGCCGGCGCGGTGCTGCCGATGCCGGCCGACGCGCAGGCGCTCGTTCAGGGGCTCGAACGGATCATGCCGGATGCGGTGCGCGCCTGGCGCGTCACCGATGCCGAAGGCGGCGATGCCGGGCTGGCACAGGAGTATGGCCGCTCGCGGCCGTCGTTTTACCTGCTGCGGCCCGACGGTTATGTGGCCGCGCGCGGGCGCACGGCGACCGACGTGAACGCGTTGCTGCGCCACTGCGAAAGCTGGTTCGCGGGCATGTCGCGGCCCGCGTAGCGGCGCGGTCAGGCGCTCGCCGCAGCGGGCACGAGCGACGCTCGATGCACGGCGATCGCGTCGCGCACGATCGGCGCCGCGCGTTGCGCGGCCTCGCCCGACGGATCGTCGAACGCCGCGAGAAACGCGCGGCGCATCCGCGGCTCCCAGAAGCGCCGGATATGGTCGGCAATGCCGGCCAGCGCTTCGTCGCGATCGGGCATCGATTCGAAGAATGCGCCGATCTGGTTGGCCATGTCGATCAGGTGTCCGTTGTCCATCGCTTCCTCACTTGCCTGTCGTCACGCCGGCGGTCGCGGCTGCACGGCGCTCGAGCAGATCGAGCTGCTCTGCGTTGAAGCGCGCGTAGGCTTGCTGCCAGTCGGACGGCTGCGCGACGGGTAGCACCTGCACGGCCGTCACCTTGTACTCGGGGCAGTTCGTCGCCCAGTCCGAGCTGTCCGTCGTGATCACGTTCGCACCCGATTCGGGGAAGTGGAACGTCGTATAGACGACGCCTGGCTGCATGCGTTCGGTCACGAGCGCGCGCAGCACCGTCTGCCCCGCACGCGACTCGATGCCGACCCAGTCGCCGCTGCGGATACCGCGATCCTGAGCGTCGTGCGGATGGATTTCGAGGCGATCCTCTTCATGCCAGCGGACGTTCTCGGTGCGGCGTGTCTGCGCGCCGACGTTGTATTGCGACAGGATGCGACCCGTCGTCAGGATCAGCGGATAACGTTGTGTGACCTTCTCCGGCGACGCAATGAACTGCGTGATCACGAACTTGCCCTTGCCGCGCACGAATGCGTCGATATGCATCGTCGGCGTGCCTTCCGGGGCGTGCTCGTTGCACGGCCACTGGATGCTGCCGAGCGCGTCGAGCTTCGCGTACGACACGCCCGAGAAGGTCGGCGTGAGTCGTGCGATCTCGTCCATGATTTCCGACGGATGCGCATAGTCCATCTCGTAGCCGAGCGCGCGTGACAGCATCAACGTGACTTCCCAGTCCGCGTAGCCCGCGAGCGGCGGCATCACCTTGCGCACGCGCGAGATGCGGCGTTCCGCGTTCGTGAACGTGCCGTCCTTCTCGAGGAACGACGAGCCGGGCAGCAGCACGTGCGCGTATTTCGCGGTCTCGTTCAGGAAGATGTCCTGCACGACGATGCATTCCATGGCCGACAGCGCGGCCGCGACGTGCTGCGTATTCGGGTCCGACTGGACGATGTCCTCGCCCTGGCAGTAGAGCCCCTTGAAGCTGCCGTCGAGCGCCGCGTCGAACATGTTCGGGATGCGCAGCCCCGGTTCCGGTTGCAGCGTGGCCGACCACGCCTGTTCGAATTGCGTGCGCACGATCGTGTCGCTGATGTGCCGGTAGCCGGGCAGCTCGTGCGGGAACGAGCCCATGTCGCACGAGCCTTGCACGTTGTTCTGGCCGCGCAGCGGATTGACGCCGACACCTTCGCGGCCGACGTTGCCGGTCGCCATCGCGAGGTTGGCGATGCCCATCACCGTCGTCGAGCCCTGCGCGTGCTCGGTCACGCCCAGCCCGTAGTAGATCGCGGCATTGCCGCCCGTCGCATAGAGGCGCGCGGCTTCACGGACAAGCTCGGCCGGCACGCCCGTCACGTCGGCGGTCGCCTCGGGCGAATTGTCGGCACGCGATACGAAGTCGCGCCACTGCTCGAATGCGCGCGTCTCGCAGCGTTCGGCGACGAACGCGTCGGCGACGAGCCCTTCGGTGACGATCACGTGCGCGAGCGCATTGACGATCGCGACGTTGGTGCCGGGGCGCAGCTGCAGATGGTGGGTGGCCTTCACGTGCGGGCCGTCTACGACGTCGATGCGGCGCGGGTCGATCACGATCAGTTTCGCACCCTCGCGCACGCGCCGCTTCATCCGCGAGCCGAACACCGGGTGGCCGTCGGTCGGGTTCGCGCCCATCACGACGATCACGTCGGCCTGGCCGACCGACGCGAACGTCTGCGTGCCGGCCGATTCGCCGAGCGTCGTCTTGAGGCCATAGCCCGTCGGCGAGTGGCATACGCGTGCGCAGGTGTCGACGTTGTTGTTGCCGAACGCGGCGCGCACCAGTTTCTGCACGAGGTAGGTTTCCTCGTTCGTGCAGCGCGACGACGTGATGCCGCCGATCGAGTCGCGGCCGTACTTCTGCTGCAGCTTGCGGAATTGCGTTGCCGCGTAGGTGAGCGCTTCGTCCCAGCTGACTTCGCGCCACGGGTCGGTGATCTTCTCGCGGATCATCGGCTTCGTGATGCGATCCTTGTGCGTGGCATAACCCCAGGCGAAGCGTCCCTTCACGCACGCGTGGCCTTCGTTCGCGAGGCCGTTCTTGTGCGGCGTCATGCGCACGACCTGCGTGCCCTTCATCTCGGCCTTGAACGAGCAGCCGACGCCGCAGTACGCGCAGGTCGTGACGACGGAGTGTTCAGCCTGCCCGAGTTGCACGACCGACTTTTCCTGCAGCGTAGCGGTCGGGCATGCGGCGACGCACGCGCCGCACGATACACATTCCGACGCCATGAACGATTCGCTTTCGCCCGCGGCGACGCGCGATTCGAAGCCGCGTGCGGCGATCGTCAGCGCGAACGTGCCCTGCGTTTCCTCGCAGGCGCGCACGCAGCGGTTGCAGACGATGCACTTCGACGGGTCGTACGTGAAGTACGGATTCGATTCGTCCTTGCGGTCTTTCAGGTGATTCGCGCCGTCGACGCCGTAGCGCACTTCGCGCAGCCCGACGACACCCGCCATGTCCTGCAGCTCGCAGTCGCCGTTGGCGGGGCAGGTGAGGCAGTCGAGCGGATGGTCGGAGATGTACAGTTCCATCACGTTGCGACGCAGCGACTGCAGCCGGTCCGACTGCGTGCGCACCTTCATGCCCGCTTCGGCAGGCGTCGTGCACGAGGCGGGATAACCGCGCCGGCCTTCGATCTCGACGAGGCACAGCCGGCATGAGCCGAACGGTTCGAGCGAGTCGGTCGCACAGAGCTTCGGGACGTTGACGCCGGCTTCGATCGCCGCGCGCATCACCGACGTGCCGGCCGGCACCGTGACGGGCTGGCCGTCGATTTCGAGCGTGACGTCGGTATCGGCATGCCGTTGCGGCGTGCCGTAGTCGGTATCGTCGAACGGGTCGCGGGCACGCGCCTGTGCGGCGCTCTTGCACGCGCATTGGCCCGAGCCGCAGCCACCTTGGCGGACGTTGTTCGTGTCGAGGGACATGCAGGGCTCCTTCTGGGTCAGGCCGCAGCCTTGACCGGGCCCGACGTGGCATTCTTGCCGGCAGCGAGCCCGAAATCTTCGGGGAAATGGTCGAGCGCGGACAGCACCGGGTAGGGTGTCATGCCGCCCATCGCGCACAGCGAACCGGCCAGCATCGTGTCGCACAGGTCGCGCAGCAGCGTGACCTGCCGCTCCGACGTATCGCCGTGGCGGATGCGCGCGATTGTCTCGACGCCGCGTGTCGAACCGATCCGGCACGGCGTGCACTTGCCGCACGACTCGATCGCGCAGAACTTCATCGCGTATTCGGCCAGCTCGGCGAGGTTCGACGTATCGTCGTGGAGCACGATGCCGCCGTGGCCGACTACCGCGCCGATCGCCGTATACGCTTCGTAGTCGAGCGGCACGTCCCACTGGTGGTCGGGCAGGTAGGTGCCGAGCGGGCCGCCGACCTGTGCGGCGCGTGCGGGCCGGCCGCTTGCCGTGCCGCCGCCGAAATCGAACAGCAACTCGCGCAGCGTGACGCCGAACGCGAGCTCGACGAGGCCGCCGTGGCGGATGTTGCCCGCGAGCTGGAACGGCAGCGTCCCGCGTGAGCGGCCCATCCCGTAGTCGCGATAGAACGCGGCGCCGCGCGCGAAGATCACGGGTGCCGTTGCGAGCGTGATCACGTTGTTGATGACGGTCGGCTGACCGTGCAGGCCGGCGAGCGCGGGCAGCGGCGGTTTCGCCCGCACGACGCCGCGCTTGCCTTCGAGCGATTCGAGCAGCGCCGTTTCCTCGCCGCACACGTACGAGCCCGCGCCTTTCGCGACGTGCAGCTCGAACGCATGCGCGGAACCGAGCACGTGCTCGCCGAGCCAGCCGGCTTCACGTGCGCGGACGATCGCGGCTTCGAGCGTGGCGATCGCGTGCGGGTATTCGCTGCGCACGTAGATGTAGCCGACCGTCGCGCCGGTAGCGACGCCCGCAATGATCATCCCTTCGATCAGGCAGTACGGATCGCACTCCATGATCAGGCGGTCGGAGAAGGTGCCCGAATCACCTTCGTCTGCATTGCAGACGATGTATTTCTGCGTGGCGCTTGCATGCCGGACCGTACGCCACTTGATGCCTGCCGGGAACGCAGCACCACCGCGGCCGCGCAACCCCGATTCGAGCAGCGTCTCGCACGCGGTATCGCCGTCGAGCGCCAGTGCGTTCTTCAGGCCGGCGAGGCCTTCGTATTGCAGGTAGTCGTCGATCGACAGCGGATCGGTCAGGCCGATGCGCGCGAAGGTGAGGCGCTGCTGGCGCGCGAGATAGGGCAATGCGTCGACGAGGCCGACACCGCTCGGATGCGTGCCGCCTTCTAGCCAGTTTGCGTCGAACAGGGCCGGCACGTCGGCGGCCGACAGGTTCGCATAGCCGACGCGGCCGGTGGCCGTGCCGACCTCGACGAGCGGCTCGAGCCACAGCAGCCCGCGCGAACCGTTGCGGACCAGCTCGACGGCGACGCCGCGCCGCTGGGCTTCCGCCGCGATCGCGGCGGCGAGCACGTCGGCGCCGAGTGCGAGCGCGGACGAATCGCGCGGAACGTAGATGCGGGTCGTCATGCGGCCTCCGGAGTGTGGGCGACCGCCTCGGCGAGCAGCGCGTCGAATTTCTCCGGCGTGACCCTGGCGTGCAGCACGCCGTTGACCGTCAGCGACGGCGACTGCGCACACAGTCCGAGGCAGTAGACCGATTCGAGCGCGACGTCACCGGGCGCATGCGCATTCGCGACATCGCCGTGCGCCGCGTCGAACCGGCAACCCGTGCGGGCTTCCGCATGCGCGGCCAGCGCTTCGCAGCCCATGCTGCGGCACGCTTCGGCACGGCACATCTGGATCGTCACGCGCGCGGGCGGCGCGGTGCGGAAGTGGTGGTAGTAAGTCAGTACGCCGTGCACTTCCGCGCGCGACAGGTTGAGCGCCCTGGCGAGCGGCGCGACGCAGCCCGGCGGTACGTAACCCGCGTCGTCCTGGATCGCGTGCAGGATCGCCACGAGCGACTGGCCGGCGCGTGCATGGCGCTCGACGAGCGCGTCGGGCGCTTGGGAATTCGGGGACATCGCTTGTGCTCCTCCAAAGTCTCATATGCGCTCGCAATTCATATAGTGCGCATCGCGACTTCGTTCTGATTGATTTCGACCAACGATAAGCGGAAGATCTGGCCGTCGCAATAGGAAATCGGAGTGCATAATTGATTCGAATCGAATGCGACGCGTATCTGACCGTACGCGACACGGAAGGCCGTGCGGCCAGCCTGTCGGATGTCGCGCCCTTGCTGGAACTCGTGGCCGACACGGGCAGCATTGCGCAGGCTGCCCAAGCGAAAGGGCTGTCCTACCGGCACGCGTGGGGCATGCTGCGCGCGCTGGAGGCGTGCATCGGCGGGGAACTGATCGAAACGGCGCGAGGCAAGGGCTCGACGCTGTCCGCACTTGGGCAGGCGGTCGTCGACGCGCAGCGCCTCGCGCGCAGCCGGCTCGACGGGAACTTGCGAACGCTGGCGGCTGAAGTGGCGAGCGACCTGAACCGGCGGCTCGCGCAGCGCGACGGCGCTGTGCGCATCCACGCGTCGCACGGCTACGCGGTCGCGACGCTCGTATCGGCGCTCGTCGATGCGCAGGCGGCTGTCGACATCAAGTATCGCGAGAGCGTCGAGGCCGTGCAGGCGCTTGCCCGCGGCGAATGCGACCTGGCCGGCTTCCATCTGCCGCGCGGTGCGTTTCGCGCGCAGTGCGCACAGATCTACCGGCCGTGGCTCGACGATACGCGCCATGTGCTGATTCACCTGACACGGCGCCAGCAGGGGCTGTTCGTCCCGCGCGGCAACCCGAAGCAGGTTCGTGGGCTCGCGGATCTCGCACGCAATGACATCCGCTTCGTCAACCGCCAGCCGGGGTCGGGCACGCGCATGCTGCTGGATCTTGCGCTGCGCGCGATCGGCATCGATCCCGAGCGCATCGACGGCTACGCGTCGGCGGAGCTCACGCATTCGGCGATCGCGGCGTTCGTCGCGAGCGGTATGGCCGATCTCGGCTTCGGCGTCGAGCCTGCCGCCCATCATTTCGGGCTCGATTTCATCCCGGTCGTCGACGAAGACTATTACTTCGCGTGCGAACGCGCGCGGCTCGACGCGCGGCCGCTTGCCGGCGTGCTGACGCTGCTGCGCGACGCGCGCTTCGTCGAGCGCGTCGCGCATCTCGACGGCTACGATCCGGCCGCGTGCGGAACGCTGACGAGCATTGCGACGGGGCTGGCCGGCGGCGACGGCGCGAGCGTGCCGGAAGGCAATTCCCGGTAACGCGGGCGCGATCGCACCGCGATGCAGCAGCGAGGGATTTGCGCTACGCTTGCCGCTTGACCAACGTTCCAACAAGCACGCCGTTCAAGCGTCATCCCGCCATGAAATTTTCCGTTCCCCTCGCCGCGGCAGCGTTGACCGCGGGGCTGCTGGCCGCAGTTTCGCCGTTTGCGTTCGCGCAGAATTCCCCGGGTGTGCCCGGCGGTATCCTGAGCGAACAGTTTCGCCTGAACGAGCATCCGCAGATGCCGTTCGCAGCGTCGACGCCGTCGCAGAAATACCAGAGCGGCAAGAAGTCGGCCTTGCGTCGCAAGGGCGACATGGGCGATCCGAACGGCTGCAACCTGAAGTGTCCGCAGGATAGCCAGTAACCGGGTGGACGGGTGCGTCCGCACGAGGTCATGCGGCGCTGGGTTGTTTGGCGCGCGTTGCGTCCGCGCACCGGCCTAGCCGGCTGACCGGCAACTGCCGGAGTCCCGTGCGATTCCGATTAGGTCCGAGCCCCGCGAAGCGTTGCCGCTTCGCGGGGCTTTTGCTTTCTGGCGAATCTTCACGCGATTGGATGCCGGGCAATGCCCGCGTGTGCGCATCACCGGTCTGGTCAATGATTTAGGGTTAACCCGCAAATCAGGAAGGATGACTTCCAGAAACCTGCCTTATTCTTAAGCATCCGCCTACATAAACTTCGGGTTGTCGGCGATGAACAAGGTGTTCACCGCAAACACAGACAAATCTGGAGGTAGGTCATCATGAAGTCGCTCGTTCAAGCTGTTGTCGTTGCTGCCGCTCTCGTCGCCCCGGTCGTGTCGTTTGCCCAGTCGGGTTCGACGATCACCCGCGCGCAGGTTCGCGCCGAACTGGTCCGGTTGCAGCAGGCAGGTTACAACTCCGCTCGCGGCGAAGATCCGCACTATCCGGAAGCGATCCAGGCTGCAACGGCGCGTGTTGCAGAGCAGCAGCGCAGCGCGCTGGCGCAAGCGCAAGGCGCCGATACCAGCGGTTACGGCGCACAGGCGCAGGGTGCGTCGGCATCGGGTTCGCGTGCAATGGGCGTGCGTCCGGCCTCCGCCGAAGAAATGAAGTCGCTGTATCGCGGCAGCTAAGCCGCGCATTGCCCGGTGTGCGTGAGTGCCGGGTGCGACGACGCGTCGCGCCCGGCACCGTGGCACCCGGGCCGGCCGCTGCCTGGCGCGATCGATGATTGTGCGGGCGCGGCAGGACATCCGTCACCTCCTGCCGCCGGAATACCGGTGGCATTCCGCCCGGCCCACCCGTGGCTGGGCGCTTTTTCGGGAGAGGAGCGGGGCATGCGTTTCGTCGGCAACAAAAACCCCCGCAGACTTGCGTCATGCGGGGTTCGTGCGACGAGCGCGGAATTTGGTGGAGGCGGCGGGAATCGAACCCGCGTCCAGAAGCGCTCTACGACTAGTTCTACATGTTTAGTTCAGTCATTTGATTTAACCGCAGCGACGCGGACGAACACGCTGCACTACGGCGATTCGCTAGATTTTCGACCCTGGCGTCGCGACGCCGACAGGGCTTAACTGACGTAAATGACCTCTGGCGGTATTGCTACCGGTCTTGCGACACTAGCCCGTCAGTGAACTAGGCAGAGGACGGCGGCCGTTAGGCTGCCAGTGCGAACGTATCGTCGTTTGCAGTTACGATTTTCCCATTGATTAACGAGGTGACGGGTCCTCGACATGCCCTAGCCGCTTCACAACCCCTGTCGAAACCAGGTCGCCCCCGCGGATAAGATCAAGCATTATAGCCCAACATCGCGCAGCAGTTCGCGCAGTTGCTGCGTCGTGTCGACGAGATGCTGCGCTTGCCAGTCGGCCGGTGCGGCGCCGTCGCCGCAGTAGCCGTACGCGGCCGCGATCGTCGCCATGCCGGCGGCGCTGCCGGCCTGAATGTCGCGCAGGTCGTCGCCGACGTAGACGATGCGTGCGGGCGCGAGCGTCAACTGGTCGGCCGCATGCAGCAGCGGGGCCGGGTGCGGCTTCGGGTGCGGCGTGGTGTCGCCCCCGACGACGCAGGCGGCGCGCGGTGCGAGACCGAGCTGGTCGACGAGCGGTGCCGTGAGCCGCATCGCCTTGTTCGTGACGATGCCCCAGCGCACGCCGCGCGCATCGAGTTCGTCGAGTACATCGCCGATGCCGGGGAACAGCGCCGTATGTACGCAGAGATCCGTTGCGTAGTTGGCCAAGAACTCGTCGCGCATCGCTTCGTAGCCGGGTGTGTGCGGATCGATGCCGAACGCGCCGCCGAGCAGGCCGCGCGCGCCGGCCGAGGCCAGCGGCCGCAACACGTCGAGCGACGTTTCGGGCAGGCCGCGCTCGCGCTGCATCTTGTTGACGGCCGCCGCGAGATCGGGCGCCGTATCGGCAAGCGTGCCGTCGAGATCGAACAGCACGGCATCGCAGTGCAGCAGGCGCGGTTCGTCTGCAGCCCGCGCGGTCGAAAGGGGAGTCGTCATGCCGGTCGGAAGGTCACGCGGCGCGGCGGCACGCGATGAGGTAGTTGATGTCGGTGTCGTTCGACAGCGCGAAGCGCTTGCCGATCGGGTGGTACGTGATGCCCTTGATCTCAACGATGTGCAGATCCGTTGCGCGCACGAAGCCGGCCAGTTCCGACGGGCGGATGAAGCGCGCGTAGTCGTGCGTGCCCTTCGGCAGCATCTGCGCGATGTACTCCGCGCCGATCACCGCGAACAGGTAGGACTTCAGGTTGCGATTCAGCGTCGAGAAGAACACCCAGCCGCCTGGTTTTACGAGCGTCGCGCATGCGGCGACGACATCGCCGGGCGACGGCACGTGCTCGAGCATCTCCATGCACGTGACGACGTCGTAGGTGCCCGGTTCGCGCGCGGCGATCGCTTCGGCGGCGATGGCCTCGTAGTCGACCGTGATGCCGCTTTCGAGGCTGTGCAGGTCGGCGACGCCAAGTGCCTCGGTCGACAGGTCGATGCCCTTCACCTGGGCGCCGAGTCCGGCCATCGATTCGGACAAGATGCCGCCGCCGCAGCCGACGTCGAGTGCGCGCTTGCCGGCGAGGTGCGCATGCGCATCGATCCAGCCGAGCCGGACCGGGTTCAGGTCGTGCAGCGGCTTGAATTCGGCATTCGGATCCCACCACCGATGGGCGAGGTCGCTGAATTTCTGGAGTTCGTGCGGATCGGCGTTGGTCATGTCGGCAAACGGGCTACGGGAGGAGGGCGGTACTGCGATTCGTCAGCCCCGAGTATATAAGAAGCGGACGAGCGGCGAAGCGGCGGCCGCATGGACGGGCGTCAAAGAAAAAGCCCCGCCGGAGCGGGGCTTTGAAGCAGTCGAAAACCGCGGCTTAGTTTGCCGGAACGGTCGTCTTCTGGACTTCTTGCGTACCAACCACTTCGACTTCCACGCGGCGGTCCGGTGCGAGGCAGGCGATGAGTTGCTTGCGGTTCTTCTGGTTGCAGCCAGTCGTAACCGGGTTGCGCTTGCCCTTGCCTTCCGTGTAGATCTTGTTGGCCGGCACACCCTTGCTGACCAGGTACGACTTCACGGCTTGCGCACGGCGCAGCGACAGACGGTCGTTGTACTTGTCCGAACCGATGCGGTCCGTGTAGCCCGTTGCGACGACCACTTCCGTGTTCATGCCTTCGATCTTCGAAGCCAGTTCGTCCAGCTTTTGCTTGCCCAGCGGCTTGAGCGTTGCCTTGTCGAAGTCGAACAGTGCGTCAGCTTGATACGTGATCTTCTGGCTCGAGATAGCCGGAGCGACCGGAGCGACCGGCGGCTGCGGTGCCTGGGCGACCAGTGCGCCATCGCACTTCGCGTTGGCGGTGGCCGGCGTCCAGAAGGCATCGCGCCAGCAGAGCTCGTTCGTACCGTTCATCCACACCCATTCGCCCGTGCCGTTCACCCAGTTGTCATTGACGGCTTGACGCGACGCCGGCACCGACTGTGCCGAAGCGGATGCAGCCATAACTGCGGTAGCTGCAATGAACGCGAGCTTTGAAAGTTTATTCATATTTCTCCTCTCGAAATTGAGATTACCGCAGGTTTACTGCGAGCCTGTTGACGGTGACAAGTCATACATTGCTCGAAGTATAACATTGGTGCGGTACAAAAAACGCGGCACCGCTCTGTGTAGACTTTAGACTTCGAGCAGCGTCTAACCTTCAGTGCGTTGGCATTTTGCCATATCGTTCCCTTCCTACGAAAAAAAATCCTCCCCACCCTAAGATCGCCTCAACGTTTGTGGTGCATGCGCAACACCGACCTGCCGTAACTTTCAGAGATTGTCAAGAGTGTGTCGGCGAAATTGCGCCGGTGGAGGCATTTGTTTACTCGTGCGCGGAAAACAAGTGCGACGCGATCGCCTGTGGTGCCGAGTCGAGTGCAATTGCGGCATGCAATTCCGGCCGGTTCGCTGCTGCTGCGATTTTCGCTATTTATATATAGAGGGGGAGGCGAATTGGCGGCTGATGGCCGCATGTTAGAATCTCGCGTTGCGTTGCGCATGCAGCGCCCACGCGAAAGGCGTTCGCCGTCTTCGCTCCGAAACGATACGGATACATGGATCAATTCGCCAAAGAGACCCTGCCCACCTCCCTAGAGGAGGAAATGCGCCGTTCGTATCTCGATTACGCGATGAGCGTGATCGTCGGACGTGCCCTCCCGGATGTCCGCGATGGCCTGAAGCCCGTGCACCGGCGCGTGTTGTTCGCGATGCACGAACTGAACAACGACTGGAACCGCGCGTACAAGAAATCGGCGCGTATCGTCGGTGACGTGATCGGTAAGTACCACCCTCACGGCGACACGGCGGTCTACGACACGATCGTGCGGATGGCGCAGGACTTCTCGCTGCGCTACATGCTGATCGACGGACAGGGCAACTTCGGCTCGATCGACGGCGACAATGCCGCGGCGATGCGTTACACCGAAATTCGCATGGCGAAGATCGGTCACGAGCTGCTCGCCGACATCGACAAGGAAACGGTCGATTTCGAGCCGAACTACGACGGTAACGAAACGCAGCCGTCGGTCCTGCCGTCGCGCATCCCGAACCTGCTGATCAACGGCTCGTCGGGCATTGCGGTCGGCATGGCGACCAACATCCCGCCGCACAACCTGAACGAAGTCGTCGACGCGTGCCAGCACCTGCTGGGTAACCCGGAAGCGACGATCGACGAGCTGATCGAGATCATCCCGGCGCCGGATTTCCCGACGGCCGGCATCATCTACGGCGTCGCCGGCGTGCGCGACGGCTACCGCACCGGGCGCGGTCGCGTCGTGATGCGTGCGGCCACGCACTTCGAGGAGATCGATCGCGGCCAGCGGATGGCGATCATCGTCGACGAGCTGCCGTACCAGGTGAACAAGCGCTCGCTGCTCGAGCGGATCGCCGAGCTCGTCAACGAAAAGAAGCTCGAAGGCATCTCCGACATCCGCGACGAGTCCGACAAGAGCGGCATGCGTGTCGTGATCGAACTCAAGCGCGGTGAAGTGCCGGAAGTGGTGCTGAACAACCTGTACAAGGCGACGCAGCTGCAAGACACGTTCGGCATGAACATGGTCGCGCTCGTCGACGGCCAGCCGAAGCTGCTGAACCTGAAGGAAATCCTGCAGTGCTTCCTGTCGCATCGACGCGAAGTGCTGACGCGCCGCACGATCTACGAACTGCGCAAGGCCCGCGAACGCGGCCATGTGCTCGAAGGTCTCGCGGTCGCGCTTGCCAACATCGACGATTTCATCGCGATCATCAAGGCAGCGCCGACGCCGCCGATCGCGAAAGCGGAGTTGATGGCGAAGCCGTGGGATTCGTCGCTCGTGCGCGAGATGCTGACGCGCGCCGAAAGCGAGAACGCGGCGGCCGGCGGCCGTTCCGCGTACCGCCCGGAAGGCCTGAACCCGGCGTTCGGCATGCAGGTCGACGGGCTGTACCGCCTGTCCGACACGCAGGCCCAGGAAATCCTGCAGATGCGTCTGCAGCGCCTGACCGGCCTCGAGCAGGACAAGATCATCGGCGAGTACCGCGAAGTGATGGCTCAGATCGCCGATTTGCTGGACATCCTCGCACGCCCCGAGCGGATCACGACGATGATCGGCGAGGAGCTGACCTCGGTGAAGGCCGAGTTCGGCGACGCGCGCCGCTCGAAGATCGAGCTGAACGCGACCGAGCTGAACACCGAAGATCTGATCACGCCGCAGGACATGGTCGTCACGATGTCGCATGCGGGCTACGTGAAGTCGCAGCCGCTGTCCGAGTACCGTGCGCAGAAGCGCGGCGGTCGCGGCAAGCAGGCGACGCAGATGAAGGAAGACGACTGGATCGAGACGCTGTTCATTGCGAACACGCACGATTACATCCTGTGCTTCTCGAACCGCGGCCGCGTGTACTGGGTCAAGGTCTATGAAGTGCCGCAGGGTTCGCGCAACTCGCGCGGCCGTCCGATCGTCAACATGTTCCCGCTGCAGGATGGCGAGAAGATCAACGTCGTGCTGCCGGTCAAGGAATTCTCGGCCGACAAGTTCGTCTTCATGGCGACGTCGCTCGGCACCGTGAAGAAGACCCCGCTCGAGGCATTCAGCCGTCCGATGAAGAAGGGCATCATCGCGGTCGGCCTTGATGAGGGCGACTACCTGATCGGCGCATCGATCACCGACGGCGCACACGACGTGATGCTGTTCTCCGATTCCGGCAAGGCCGTGCGGTTCGACGAGAACGACGTGCGTCCGATGGGGCGCGAGGCGCGAGGCGTGCGCGGCATGCAGCTCGAGGACGGGCAGCAGGTCATCGCGCTGCTGGTCGCCGGCAGCGAGGAGCAGACGGTGCTCACCGCGACCGAGAACGGCTACGGCAAGCGCACGCCGATCACCGAGTACACGCGTCACGGCCGCGGCACGAAGGGTATGATCGCGATCCAGACGTCCGAGCGCAACGGCAAGGTCGTGGCTGCAACGCTCGTCGACGCCGAAGATCAGATCATGCTGATCACGACGGCCGGCGTGTTGATTCGCACCCGTGTATCCGAGATTCGCGAGATGGGGCGTGCCACGCAAGGTGTTACACTCATCAGTCTCGATGAGGGTACCAAGCTCTCCGGTCTGCAGCAGGTCGCGGAGGCCGAAGAGGGCGAAGGCGAGGCCGACGAGGCGTCGGACGGCGAAGCCTGAAGAACGGATGAGACTCTAGCCGCCGCGGGCGCGAAGCGCCGCGGCCGGCGAGCAACCATTCATATTTCCAAAAGGGAGTGATGATGCAAAAGCAATTCAAGCAACTGGTCCTGCTGGCTGCACTGGTGCCGACGTTCGCGATGGCGCAAGCGCTGTCGAATTCCGCACCGGCGCCTGCCGCGGCAGCTGCGCCGATCGACGCCGACAAGAAGGCTGCGATCAAGGATCTGCTCGACGCGATCGACGCGCCGAAGCTCGTGTCGGCTATCGGCAACAGCGCCGAAATGCAGGCCAAGCAACTCGTGCCGGCGATCCTGTCGGATGCGCTGTCGGAAAACAAGACGCTGAACGACAAGCAGAAGCAAGCTGCCGTTCCGACGCTGCAGAAGAACGCGGTGCCGAAGCTGGTCGACGGCGCGGGCAAGGTGTTCGGCACGCAGCAATTCCAGAACGACGCGATGTCGGCTCAGTACGACGCCTATGCGAAGTACTACAGCACGTCGGAGATCAAGGATCTGACGACGTTCTACAAGAGCCCGACGGGCCGCAAGTTCATCCAGGTTCAGGATCAGGTCGGTCGCGACGTGGTCAACGGCCTGATGCAGAAGTACATGCCGCAAGCGATCCAGGCAACGCGCACGCAGGCTGACAAGGAAGTCGCAGCAGTCAAGCCGGGCAAGTAAGCCGGTCAGGCACGCCCCCGGCCGTTCGGCCGGGTTTGGCGGGAGCCTGACGACAGTGCGATAATGGCCGTTTGCGCGCGAGCGCAAGCGGCCTTTTTCCTTTCTGGCGCGTTCTGCCGGCGGCAAGCCGGTCGCGTCCCTCCCGAGGTTTTCACGATGCGCGTGTTTAATTTCTCCGCCGGCCCTGCGGCGATGCCCGAGGAAGTGCTGCGGCAGGCCGCCGACGAAATGCTCGACTGGCACGGCAGCGGCATGAGCGTGATGGAGATGAGCCATCGCGGCAAGGAATTCATGTCGATCCACGAGGCCGCGCTAACCGACCTGCGCGACCTGCTCGGCGTGCCGGCCAGTCACCGGATCCTGTTCCTGCAGGGCGGCGGCATCGCGGAAAACGCGATCGTGCCGATGAACCTGCTCGGGTCGCGCAAGACGGCCGACTTCGTCGTGACGGGCTCGTGGTCGCAGAAATCGTTCAGCGAAGCGAAGAAATACGGTACGCCGCATCTCGCCGCAACCGGCAAGACGGAAGACGGCTTCACGCGTGCGCCCACGCGCGCCGAATGGCAACTGTCGGACGATCCGGCCTACGTGCATCTGTGCACCAACGAGACGATCGACGGCGTCGAGACGTTCGAGATTCCCGATCTCGGTAACGTGCCGCTGGTTGCGGATGTCTCGTCGCACATTCTGTCGCGTCCGATGGACGTCGCGAAGTACGGTGTGCTGTTCGGCGGCGCGCAGAAGAACATCGGGATGGCCGGCGTGACGCTCGTGATCGTGCGCGAGGATCTGCTCGACCGTGCGCTGTCGATCTGCCCGTCCGCGTTCGAATGGAAGACCATCGCCGCGAACAACTCTCTGTACAACACGCCGCCCACCTACGCGATCTACATCGCGGGTCTGGTATTCCAGTGGCTGAAGCGGCAGGGCGGTCTCGAAGCGATCGAGGCCCGCAATATCGAAAAGGCGAAGCTGCTCTACGACACAATCGATGCGAGCAGTTTCTATCTGAACAAGGTCGAGCCGGCAGCACGTTCGCGGATGAACGTGCCGTTTTTCCTGGCCGACGAAACGCGCAACGAAGACTTCCTTGCCGGCGCAAAGGCGCGCGGGCTGCTGCAGCTGAAGGGCCACAAGTCCGTCGGCGGCATGCGGGCGTCGATCTACAACGCGGTGCCGCTCGAGGGCGTGAAAGCGCTCGTCGAGTACATGAAGGACTTCGAGCAGCGCGGCGCCTGACGGCGGCGCTGTTCAAACAGCACGGCAAAACGCATGGACGACGAACTGAATTCCCGCCTGAAACCGTTGCGCGATCGCATCGACGCGATCGACGCGCAGCTGATCGCGCTCCTGAACCAGCGCGCCGCGGTGGCGCTGGAGGTGGGCGAGGTCAAGAAGCATTTCAACGCGCCGGTGTTCCGGCCCGAGCGCGAGCTGCAGGTGATCGCGCGGCTGCAGGACATGAGCGCGGGGCCGCTCGCGAGCGAGCACATCAGTGCCATCTGGCGCGAGATCATGGCTGCGAGCCGTGCGCTCGAGCAGACGATCCACGTCGCGTTCCTCGGGCCGGTCGGCACGTACAGTGAACAGGCGATGCTCGAGTATTTCGGCCAGTCGATCGAAGGGCTGCCATGCCCGTCGATCGACGAGGTGTTCCGCTCGGTCGAGGCCGGCGCGTCCGCATTCGGCATCGCGCCGGTCGAGAATTCGACCGAAGGCGCTGTGTCGCGCACGCTCGACCTGCTGCTGCAGACGCAACTGCTGATCAGCGGTGAGCTCGCGCTGCCGATCCATCACAATCTGCTCACGCAGAGCGGCACGCTCGATGGCGTGAAGCGCGTCTGCGCGCATGCTCAGGCGCTTGCACAATGCCAGCAGTGGCTCGCGGCGAATGCGCCGCAGCTCGAACGGCAGGCCGTGGCAAGCAACGCGGAGGCGGCGCGTCTCGCGGCGGCCGATCCGACCGTTGCGGCGATCGCGGGCGACCGTGCGGCCGCGCACTACGGATTGCAGATCGCGTTCTCGCTGATCCAGGACGATCCGCACAACCGCACGCGCTTCGTCATCGTCGGCAAGCATCCGGCCGGGCAAAGCGGTCACGACCAGACGTCACTGATCGTGTCGGTGAAGAACGAGCCGGGCGCAGTGTTCAAGCTGCTCGAGCCGCTCGCGCGGCACGGCGTGTCGATGACGCGTTTCGAGTCGCGCCCGGCGCGTGTCGGTACGTGGGAGTATTACTTCTACATCGACATCGAAGGGCACCGGGACGATGCGGCGGTTGCGGCCGCGCTCGCGGAACTCGGCCAGAAGGCTGCGTTCCTGAAGATACTCGGTTCGTATCCGCGCGCGCGCTGATGCGCGGCGGCCCATCGCTTGTTCGAGCAGGCATTGCGGCCAGGCGGGCAGGGCAGGCCGGTCGGCACTGCCGAAGGCGGGTTCGGGCGGTATCCGGCGCAGGTTGTGCCGGATGCGGGCCCGTTGCCCGGAATCTGGAATTCCGCGTGCGGGGCGTCGTCCCGCGCGCGTAACTTGGCTCTTGTCGTGTCAGGCTTTGCATTCAACAAACTGGTCATCTTCGGCGTCGGCCTGATCGGCGGATCGCTGGCCCGCGCGCTGCGCGAGCGCGCGCCGGGCGGCGCGGGCGAGGTCGTCGGCGTGGGCCGTTCGCGTGCGTCGGTCGAGCGCGCGCTCGCGCTCGGTGTGATCGATCGCGCGGCGGCGCTCGACGATGACGCACAATTGCGCGACGCGCTGGCCGGTGCCGATCTCGTGCTGCTGGCGGCACCCGTCGCGCAGACGGGCCCGTTGCTCGCGCGCATCGCGCCGTGGCTTGAAGAGGCGACGATCGTCACCGATGCCGGCAGCACCAAGTCCGATGTCGTCGCGGCCGCGCACGAAGCGCTCGGCGCGCGCATCGCGCAGTTCGTGCCGGGGCATCCGATTGCCGGTCGCGAGTCGAGCGGCGTCGAGGCCGCGTTGCCGGATCTGTACGTCGGCCGCAACGTCGTGCTGTGCCCGCTGCCGGAGAACGCACCCGAATCCGTCGCGCGGATCGACGCGATGTGGCGTGCGACCGGCGCCGACGTGCGCACGATGAGCACGGAACAGCATGATCGCGTGTTTGCTTCGATCAGCCATCTGCCGCACGTGCTGTCGTTCGCGCTCGTCGAGCAGATCCTCGGCGAGGCCGACGCGCAACTCAAATTCTCGTACGCGGCGGGCGGCTTCCGCGATTTCACGCGCATCGCGGCGTCGAGCCCGGAGATGTGGCGCGACGTATGCGTCGCGAACCGCGCGGCGCTGCTCGACGAGCTCGATGGCTATACGCGCGTGCTCACGCGGCTGCGCGCGGCGATCGATGCCGGCGACGGCGCGGCGCTCGAAGCCGTGTTCACGCGCTCGCGCGCCGCGCGCAAGGCATGGCAGGAGCGCGGCGGCGCGCCCGCTGCCGAACCGGTCAAGAAATAACAGGACGATTCCCATGGACTATCTCGATCTCGGCCCGTACTCCAGCGCATCGGGCACCGTGCGCCTGCCCGGCTCGAAGAGCATTTCGAACCGCGTGCTGCTGCTCGCGGCGCTTGCCGAAGGTGAAACGACGATCACCAACCTGCTCGACTCCGACGACACGCGCGTGATGCTCGACGCACTCGGCAAGCTCGGCGTGAAGCTCGCGCGTGACGGTGATACCTGTGTCGTCACGGGCACGCGCGGCGCATTCACCGCGAAGACGGCCGACCTGTTTCTCGGCAACGCGGGCACGGCCGTGCGGCCGCTGACTGCCGCGCTCGCGGTGAACGGCGGCGACTATCGCGTGCACGGCGTGCCGCGCATGCACGAGCGGCCGATCGGCGATCTCGTCGACGGCCTGCGGCAAATCGGCGCGCAGATCGACTATGAACTGAACGAAGGCTACCCGCCGCTGCGGATCAAGCCCGCGACGATCTCGGTCGATGCGCCGATCCGCGTGCGCGGCGACGTATCGAGCCAGTTCCTCACGGCGCTCTTGATGACGCTGCCGCTCGTGAAGGCGAAGGACGGCAGGACCGTCGTCGAGGTCGACGGCGAACTGATCTCGAAGCCGTACATCGACATCACGATCCGGCTGATGGAGCGCTTCGGCGTGGTCATCGAGCGTGACGGCTGGCAGCGTTTCGTCGTGCCGGCCGGGGTCCGCTACCGCTCGCCGGGGCGGATCATGGTCGAGGGCGATGCGTCGTCCGCGTCGTATTTCCTCGCGGCCGGCGCGCTTGGCGGCGGTCCGCTGCGCGTCGAAGGCGTGGGGCGCGCGAGCATCCAGGGTGACGTCGGTTTCGCGAATGCGCTGATGCAGATGGGCGCGAACGTGACGATGGGCGACGACTGGATCGACGTGCGGGGCATCGGCCACGACCATGGCAAGCTCGAGCCGATCGACATGGATTTCAACCTGATCCCCGATGCGGCGATGACCATCGCGGTCGCGGCACTGTTCGCGAACGGCACGAGCACGCTGCGCAACATCGCGAGCTGGCGCGTGAAGGAGACCGACCGCATCGCCGCGATGGCGACCGAGCTGCGCAAGGTTGGCGCGATCGTCGAGGAAGGCCCTGACTATCTCGTCGTCACGCCGCCGGAAAAGCTCACGCCGAACGCGGCGATCGACACGTACGACGATCACCGGATGGCGATGTGCTTCTCGCTCGTCAGCCTAGGCGGCGTGCCCGTGCGGATCAACGATCCGAAGTGCGTCGGCAAGACGTTCCCCGACTATTTCGACCGCTTCGCCGCGCTCGCCAAAGCCTGACCCGACTGTTCCGATGAAATCGACCCGACCCTTTCACCCGACTCCCGTCATCACGATCGACGGCCCGACTGCTTCCGGCAAGGGCACCGTCGCCGCGCTCGTCGCCGCGCATCTTGGTTTCCACCTGCTCGACAGCGGCGCGCTGTACCGCCTCGCCGCGCTCGCGAGTGTGCGCTACGGCATCGCGGCAGAGGACATCGACGCGCTGGTGAAGCTGATCGACGATCTCCACATCACGTTCCGCGAAGGCTGCGCGCAGCTCGACGGCGTCGATGTGTCGAACGACATCCGTGCCGAAGCGGTCGGCAACCGTGCATCGGCGATTGCCGTGCATGGGCCGGTGCGCACCGCACTCGTCGCGCGCCAGCGCGCGTTCCGCAAGACGCCGGGCCTCGTTGCAGACGGGCGCGACATGGGCACCGTGATCTTCCCGGACGCCGTGTTGAAGGTGTTCCTGACGGCCAGCGCCGAGGCGCGCGCGACCAGACGGCATAAGCAATTGATGCAAAAAGGTTTTTCTGCTAATATAGATGACTTGCTCCGGGATCTTCGTGAACGTGACGCGCGCGACAGCAATCGCGCAGCCGCGCCGCTGAAGCCCGCGGCAGATGCCGAGCTGCTCGATACGTCGGCGCTTTCGGTCGATGAAGCCGTCGATCAAGTGCTGCAGTGGTACCGGGCGCTTGGCCAGCCCGCCTGAGAAGGCGGGCAGCAGTAGGTGTTCCGCGTAGTAAGCGCGGAGCGTGTTTCGAACCCTTAACCCCGTGTGGTCGTCGATCTGGCCCTTTCAGCCTGCCATTCCGGCCGGCGTGGCACAGCGATCCATGCACAATCAGATTTTTATGTCCGACCTGCAAACCTCTACCCCGAATACTGAATCTTTTGCGGCTCTGTTCGAAGAGTCGCTGACCCGCCAAGACATGCGCGCCGGCGAAGTGATTTCCGCCGAAGTCGTGCGCGTCGACCACAACTTCGTGGTCGTCAATGCAGGCCTGAAGTCCGAGGCTTACATTCCGATCGAGGAATTCCTGAACGATCAGGGCGAGGTTGAGGTGCAGTCGGGCGATTTCGTGTCCGTCGCGATCGACGCACTCGAAAACGGCTACGGCGACACGATCCTGTCGCGCGACAAGGCGAAGCGCCTTGCATCGTGGCTGTCGCTGGAAAAGGCTCTCGACAACAACGAACTCGTCACCGGCACGATCACCGGCAAGGTGAAGGGCGGCATGACCGTGATGGTCAACGGCATCCGCGCGTTCCTGCCGGGTTCGCTGGTCGACACGCGTCCGGTCAAGGACACGACCCCGTACGAAGGCAAGACGCTCGAGTTCCGCGTGATCAAGCTCGATCGCAAGCGTAACAACGTCGTGCTGTCGCGTCGTGCAGTGATCGAAGCAACGCAAGGCGAAGAGCGCGCGAAGCTGCTCGAGACGCTGAAGGAAGGCGCGATCGTCAACGGCGTGGTCAAGAACATCACCGACTACGGCGCGTTCGTCGACCTCGGCGGCATCGACGGCCTGCTGCACATCACCGACATCGCATGGCGTCGTGTGCGTCACCCGAGCGAAGTCCTGTCGGTTGGCCAGGAAGTCACCGCGAAGATCCTCAAGTTCGACCAAGAGAAGAACCGCGTCTCGCTGGGCATCAAGCAACTGGGCGACGATCCGTGGGAAGGCATCTCGCGCCGTTACCCGTCGGGCACGCGCCTGTTCGGCAAGGTCACGAACATCACCGACTACGGCGCATTCGTCGAAGTGGAATCGGGCATCGAAGGCCTCGTCCACGTGTCGGAAATGGACTGGACCAACAAGAACGTTGCGCCGTCGAAGGTTGTCCAGCTGGGCGACGAAGTCGAAGTCATGGTCCTCGAGATCGACGAAGACCGTCGTCGTATCAGCCTCGGCATGAAGCAGTGCAAGCCGAATCCGTGGGATGACTTCAGCCGCAACTTCAAGAAGGGCGACAAGATCACGGGCGCAATCAAGTCGATCACCGACTTCGGCGTGTTCATCGGTCTGCCGGGCGGCATCGACGGGCTGGTCCACCTGTCGGACCTGTCGTGGAGCGAAACCGGCGAAGAAGCCGTTCGCAAGTACAAGAAGGGCGACGAAGTCGAAGCAATCGTGCTCGGTATCGACGTCGAGAAGGAACGTATTTCGCTCGGCATCAAGCAGCTCGAAGGCGACCCGTTCAGCAACTACGTTGCAATGAACGACAAGGGCTCGATCGTCGACGGCGTCGTGAAGACGGTCGATGCGAAGGGTGCGGTCGTTACGCTGACGGGCGACATCGAAGGCTACCTGCGCGCATCGGAAATCTCGCAGGATCGCGTCGAAGATGCACGCAACGTGCTGAAGGAAGGCGACAAGGTCAACGCGATGGTGATCAACATCGATCGCAAGTCGCGCGGCATCAACCTGTCGATCAAGGCGAAGGATTCGGCTGAACAACAGGAAGCGATCCGCGGCCTGCAGTCGGACACCAGCTCGGCTGCGACCGGTACGACCAACCTCGGCGCGCTGCTGAAGGCGAAGCTCGACGGCCAGAACCAGTAAGCCTCACGAGGTCTGCTGAAGTATGACCAAATCCGAGTTGGTCGCGCAGCTGGCATCGCGATTTCCGCAACTTGTCCTCAAGGATGCGGATTTCGCGGTGAAAACGATGCTCGATGCGATGTCCGACGCCCTGGCGAAAGGGCATCGTATCGAAATTCGGGGTTTCGGCAGCTTTGGCCTCAACCGTCGCCCGGCGCGCGTCGGACGCAACCCGAAGTCAGGGGAGAAAGTGCAGGTGCCCGAGAAGTTCGTGCCGCATTTCAAGCCTGGCAAGGAGTTGCGGGAACGCGTCGACGGCCGCGCCGGTGAACCGCTGAAGGCTGACGATCCGGACGACGAGCGTTGAGCGTCATCCGGGTTGCCCGGAACCCATCCGGCGAAGGCTGAAAAGAAAAGCGCCCCTTGCGGGCGCTTTTTTCATTTCCGGCGATCGCGGCGCAACGGGTGCGCGCAGGATGTGCGCAGCCGCGGAAACGCTTCCTTTACAATACGGGTCGATTCGGTGCGACGAAGGGGAGTCGCGCGCCGCGGCAAACCTCAACAAAGAGAGGGCTTCATGAAGTTTATCGTCTGGCTGATCCGGGTATTGGTGTTCGTACTGCTGCTGGTGCTTGCGCTGGCCAATACGCAAACCGCGACGCTGAATTTCGTTGCCGGCTATTCGTGGCAAGCGCCGCTGATCCTGATCGGCCTGGCGTTCTTCGCCGTGGGGCTGCTGGCTGGCTTGCTGTCCGCGCTGCCTTCGATCTTCCGCCTGCGCCTCGAGAACGGGCGCCTGAAGCGCGATCTGCGCGCGGCGCGCGAAACGCCGGCCGTCATCGACCAGCCGCCGATGCCGCCCGTTATTTAACACGGACGCCGCGCGATAATCGCGCGGTTTTCGTCTCTGCTTCGATATTTCGCATGGATCTGGATTTCTGGTGGTTGCTCGCGATTCCGGTCGCATTCGCGCTCGGTTGGGCGGCGTCACGCTATGACCTGAAGAATCTCCTGTCGGAGAGCGCCAACCTGCCGCGATCGTATTTTCGCGGCCTGAATTTTCTGCTGAACGAACAACCCGACAAGGCGATCGACGCGTTCATCGAGGTCGCCAAGCTCGATCCCGAGACGGTCGAACTGCACTTCGCGCTCGGCAACCTGTTTCGCCGCCGCGGCGAAACAGATCGCGCGATCCGCGTGCACCAGAACTTGCTGAGCCGCACGGACCTGCCGGTCAACGAGCGCGACCACGCGCTTTACGAGCTTGGCCAGGATTTCCTGAAGGCCGGCCTGCTCGATCGTGCCGAGGAGGCGTTCCACAAACTCGCCGACGGCGATTACGCGCTCGGCGCACAACGGGCGCTGCTGACGATCTACGAGATCGAGAAGGACTGGAACAAGTCGATCGATACGGCGAAGCGCATCGAGTCGATGAGCGACAAACCGCTCGGCGTCGAAATCGCACAGTTTCACTGCGAACTTGCGCAGGATGCGCTGCAGCGCAAGAACGCGTCGGCGGCAGCCGAACAGTTGCGCCTCGCGCTGACCGTGAACCCGCAGAACGTTCGCGCGACGATTCTGTCCGGCGACGCGGCGGCGGCCGAGGGCAACCACGCGGCCGCGATCGAGCACTGGAAGCGTGTCGAAGCGCAGAATCCGGCATATCTGCCGCTCGTCGCCGACAAGCTGATGAAGGCGTACGTCGCGCTCGGCAAGAACGCCGAAGGCGCCGAGTTGCTGATGGGCTATGTCGACCGTTATCCGTCGAACGACCTGCTCGACATCGCATACCAGCACATCGCGGGCTTGCGCGGTCAGGACGCGGCGCATACGCTCGCGCGCACGCAGATGGAGAAGTCGCCGAACCTGTCGGGGATGCTGCACCTGCTCGATGCGCAAATCGCGGCGGCCGACGAACCGCGTCGTAAGGAGCTTGAAATGATGCGTGCGCTGATCAGGCAGCGTACGAAGAATCTGCCACGGTATACGTGCCAGAATTGCGGTTTCCGGGCGCGCAATTTCTACTGGCAGTGCCCGGGCTGCAGCGGCTGGGAAACCTATGCGCCGCGCCGCGTCGAACCTGCGATGCCGGGCTGATCCCGGCACGCGGAGCCAACGCGCTGCGGTCGCCGCCGGGCTCGTCCCGGCGGCCAAGTTAGTCAATTACCGGGAAGTACCGGAACATCTATGAAAATCACCATCATCGGCACCGGCTATGTCGGTCTCGTCACGGGCGCCTGCCTGGCGGAGATCGGTCACGACGTCTTCTGTCTCGACGTCGATCCGCGCAAGATCGACATCCTGAACAACGGCGGGATGCCGATTCACGAACCCGGGCTGCTGGACATCATTGCGCGCAACCGTGCGGCGGGGCGCCTGCGCTTCTCGACCGACATCGAGGCGAGTGTCGCGCACGGCGAGATCCAGTTCATCGCCGTCGGCACGCCGCCCGACGAGGACGGCTCGGCCGACCTGCAGTACGTGCTCGAAGCCGCGCGCAACATTGGCCGCCACATGACGGGCTTCAAGGTGATCGTCGACAAGTCGACGGTGCCGGTCGGCACCGCACAGCGCGTGCGCGGCGTGGTCGACGAAGCGCTTGCCGCCCGCGGGCTGGCGGGCAGCGTCGCGCATCGTTTCTCGGTCGTGTCGAACCCGGAATTTCTGAAGGAAGGCGCGGCGGTCGAGGACTTCATGCGTCCGGACCGGATCATCATCGGCGTCGACGACGACGAGACGGGCACGATCGCGCGCGAGAAGACGAAGAAGCTTTACGCGCCGTTCAACCGCAACCACGAGCGCACGATCTACATGGACGTGCGTTCGGCCGAATTCGCGAAATATGCGGCGAACGCGATGCTTGCAACGCGCATCTCGTTCATGAACGAGATGTCGAATCTCGCCGACAAGGTCGGCGCCGACATCGAGGCCGTGCGCCGCGGGATCGGCTCCGATCCGCGCATCGGCTATCACTTCCTGTACGCCGGTGTCGGCTACGGCGGCTCGTGCTTCCCGAAGGACGTCCAGGCGCTGATTCGCACGGCCGGCGAGAACGGCCAGCCGTTGCGCATCCTGGAAGCCGTCGAGGCGGCCAACCATGCACAGAAGGACGTGCTGATCGGCAAGATCGAGCAGCGCTTCGGTGCCGACCTGACCGGCCGCGAGTTCGCGGTCTGGGGCCTGGCGTTCAAGCCGAACACCGATGACATGCGCGAGGCGCCGAGCCGCCGCCTGATCGCCGCGCTGCTCGAACGCGGTGCGACCGTGCGTGCGTACGATCCGGTCGCGGTCGACGAGGCACGGCGCGTGTTTGCGCTCGATTTCGCCACGGATCCGGACGCGCTGGCGCGGCTGCATCTCGTCGAGACGCAGGACGTCGCCGTGACGGGCGCGGACGCGCTCGTGATCGTGACCGAGTGGAAGGAATTCCGGAGCCCCGATTTCACGCGCCTGAAGGCTGAGCTGAAGGCGCCGGTGATCTTCGACGGGCGCAACCTGTACGAGCCGGACGCGATGGCCGAACTGGGCATCGACTACTACGCGATCGGCCGGCCGTATGTCGATCCCCAGTCGTCCTCCCGTGGCTGACCACACGATGAATACTCTCCGCGAGGTCGTTCCGGTGCCGCGCGCGCAACTCGCGCGCTCGCGCGTGCTTGTCGTCGGCGACGTGATGCTCGACCGCTACTGGTTCGGCAACGTCGATCGCATTTCGCCTGAGGCGCCCGTGCCGGTCGTGCATGTTCAGCGTCAGGAAGAGCGGCTCGGCGGTGCGGCCAACGTCGCGCGCAACGCCGTGACGCTCGGCGGCCAGGCCGGGTTGCTGTGTGTCGTCGGTTGCGACGAACCCGGCGAGCGGATCGTCGAACTGCTCGGCAGTAGCGGCGTGACGCCGCATCTCGAGCGCGACCCGGCGCTGCCGACCACGATCAAGCTGCGCGTGCTCGCACGCCAGCAGCAACTGCTGCGCGTCGACTTCGAGGCAATGCCGACGCACGAGGTGCTGCTCGCAGGGCTCGCGCGCTTCGATGCACTGTTGCCGCAGCACGACGTCGTGCTGATGTCGGATTACGCGAAAGGCGGCCTGACGCACGTCACGACGATGATCGAGAAGGCGCGCGCGGCCGGCAAGTCCGTCCTCGTCGACCCGAAGGGCGACGACTGGGCACGCTATCGCGGCGCGTCGCTGATCACGCCGAATCGCGCGGAATTGCGCGAAGTGGTCGGGCAGTGGAAATCGGAAGACGATCTGCGCGCGCGCGTCGCGAAGCTGCGCGCGGAACTCGACATCGACGCGTTGCTGCTCACGCGTTCGGAAGAAGGCATGACGCTGTTTTCCGCCACCGGCGAACTGCACGCACCGGCGCTCGCGCGCGAGGTGTTCGACGTGTCGGGCGCGGGCGACACCGTGATCGCGACGGTCGCGACGATGCTCGGCGCAGGCGTGCCGCTCGTCGACGCCGTCGTGCTCGCGAATCGCGCGGCAGGCATCGTGGTCGGCAAGCTCGGCACGGCCACGGTGGACTACGACGAACTGTTTCACTGAGCGCATGCGGCGGCGCGACGAGCGCGCCGCATGCATGGCTCGCACTTTTCAGGCAGGACGATCATGACCCTCATCGTCACCGGCGCAGCCGGTTTTATCGGCGCAAACATCGTCAAGGCGCTCAACGAGCGCGGCGAGACGCGCATCATCGCGGTCGACAACCTGACGCGCGCGGACAAGTTCCGGAATCTCGTCGATTGCGAGATCGACGACTATCTGGACAAGACGGAATTCGTCGAACGTTTCGCGCGCGGCGATTTCGGCAAGGTACGCGCGGTGTTCCATGAAGGCGCCTGCTCGGACACGATGGAAACCGACGGCCGCTACATGATGGACAACAACTTCCGCTACAGCCGGGCGGTGCTCGATACCTGCCTCGCGCAGGGCACGCAGTTCCTGTACGCGTCGTCGGCAGCGATCTACGGCGGCTCGACCCGTTTCATCGAGGAGCGTGACGTCGAGGCGCCGCTGAATGTCTACGGCTATTCGAAGTTCCTGTTCGACCAGGTGATCCGCCGTGTGCTGCCGACCGCGAAGAGCCAGATCGCCGGCTTTCGCTATTTCAACGTGTACGGACAGCGCGAGACGCACAAGGGGCGCATGGCGTCGGTCGCGTTCCACAACTTCAACCAGTTTCGCGCGGAAGGCAAGGTGAAGCTGTTCGGCGAGTACAACGGCTATGCACCGGGCGAGCAGACGCGTGACTTCGTGTCGGTCGAGGACGTGACGAAGGTGAACCTGTTCTTCTTCGATCACCCGGAGAAGTCGGGCATCTTCAACCTCGGTACCGGCCGTGCGCAGCCGTTCAACGATATCGCGTCGACGGTCGTGAATACGCTGCGCTCGCTCGACAACCTGCCGCCGCTGACGCTCGCGCAGCAGGTCGAGCAAGGGCTGATCGAATACGTGCCGTTTCCCGATGCGTTGCGCGGCAAGTACCAGTGCTTCACGCAGGCCGACCAGACGAAGCTGCGTGCGGCCGGTTACGACGCGCCGTTCCTGACCGTGCAGGAAGGTGTCGACCGCTACGTGCGTTGGCTATCCGGCCAGGTTTAAGCGGAAGCGTTGCATCGATAGACTGGGTCTCACGGTCGGCAGCCGCCGGCCGTATTCATCGGAGATCCAGCACATGATCAGGAAATGGTTGGCCGCAGCGGCAATGCTCGGCACGATCGCGTCGGCCTGGGCGGCCGTCGACGTCAACACTGCGAACGAGGAT
The DNA here is from genome assembly GCF_964265005.1 of Burkholderia crassaminum. NCBI lineage: Bacteria > Pseudomonadati > Pseudomonadota > Betaproteobacteria > Burkholderiales > Burkholderiaceae > Burkholderia > Burkholderia crassaminum. The sequence continues at coordinate 1,159,759 of NZ_OZ183799.1, forward strand.
GCGCTCGTCGGCATCAAGGGCATTGGCCCGGCGCGGGCAAAGGCGATTCTCGACGAACGCGGCGCACGCGGTCCGTTCAAGAATGCGGAAGATCTCGCAGCACGCGTGAAAGGCATGGGTGGCCATACCGTCGAGCGGCTTCAGCAGGAAGGTTTGACGGTCGGTGCGGCCGGCACGGGTGCCGCGCTGCCGGCCGCGGGCAAGCCGGCAGCCGGCAAGCCTGCCCGCACCGCGCAGAAGTAACGCGTCGCGCGCGGCCGACAACGAGCTCCTTCAGTCGCCGTCGTTGCGACGGCTTCCCGCGGCATGCCGCGGGTTTTTTGCGTGGGCGCGGCGTATGCGGGCCACGCGTTGCACGGCACACGTATTCCATCGCCGCAATGGGGTTGCCGGCGCGAGCAGCGGTGCTGGTTTACAATCGATCGATTGATCGGCCTCGTACTCACGGTATATCCATGGCTTACAAAACTATCGAAGACACGATCGGCAATACGCCGCTCGTCCAACTGGTCCGCTTGCCGGACGACGAGATTCGCGCGCGCAACAACGTTGTGCTCGCGAAGCTTGAAGGCAACAATCCGGCCGGTTCCGTGAAGGATCGTCCGGCACTGTCGATGATCAGCAAGGCCGAGGCGCGCGGGCGCATCAAGCCGGGTGACACGCTGATCGAGGCGACGAGCGGCAACACGGGTATCGCACTCGCGATGGCAGCGGCGATCCGCGGCTACAAGATGGTGCTGATCATGCCGGAGGACCTGTCGGTCGAGCGCCGCCAGAGCATGGCCGCCTACGGCGCCGAAATCATCCTGACGCCGGTGAAGGGCGGGATGGAGCTGGCACGTGATCTCGCGGACCAGATGCAGCGCGAAGGCAAGGGCGTGATCCTCGACCAGTTCGCGAACCCCGACAATCCGATTGCGCACTACGAAGCGACGGGCCCGGAAATCTGGCGCGATACCGAAGGGCGCATCACGCACTTCGTGTCGGCCATGGGCACGACGGGCACGATCATGGGCACGTCGCGCTATCTGAAGGAACAGAATCCGGCGATCGAGATCATCGGTGCGCAGCCGGAAGACGGTTCGCGCATTCCGGGCATCCGCAAGTGGCCGGAAGCGTACATGCCGACGATCTTCGATCGCAGCCGCGTCGACCGTGTCGAAAGCGTGAGTCAGGCTGCGTCGGAAACGATGACGCGCCGGCTGGCGGCGGTCGAAGGCATCTTCGCGGGCATTTCGTCGGGCGGCGCATGCGAAGTCGCGATGCGTATCGCGCGTCAGGTCGAGAATGCGACGATCGTGTTCATCGTCTGCGATCGAGGCGACCGCTACCTGTCCACGGGCGTGTTTCCTGCCTGAACGCGGGCAGGCGCGCGTAGCTGCGCGTGTGATAAAAAAAGCGCCGCTTGTGCGGCGCTTTTTCATTGGGCAGGCGGTGCTTACTGCGACTGCGTTTCGGTGGCGCTCGGCTGAAGTGCGCCGCTCGCTTCCATCTGCGCCTTCACGGCTTCGCCGAGCTGGTACACGGTGAGCGCGTAGAAGAAGCTGCGGTTGTAGCGCGTCAGCACGTAGAAATTCTTGAGCCCGAGCATGTATTCGGTCGCGCGGCCCGGCGACGGCAGGTCGACCACGGTCACCGGCGTGCCCGCTTCGGTCGTGATGTTGACCGTCGGCTCGTTCAGCGTCATGCCCGCGCGCAGCAGTTGCGACAGTGCCCAGTGCGGTTCCGGCTGACCGTCGGCGGCGGCCTGTGCGATGCCCAGGCTGCCCGTATCGGGCGTGATCTGCCAGACCACCGGTCGGTCGGTTTCCCAGCCGTGCTGCTTCAGGTAGTTCGCGACGCTGCCGATCGCATCGACAGGACTGCTGCGCAGATCGACGTGGCCCGTGCCGTCGAAGTCGACCGCATATTCGCGGATGCTGCTCGGCAGGAACTGCGGGATCCCGATTGCGCCCGTGTACGAGCCGAGCACGGTGGTCGGGTCGAGCTGGTTGTCGCGGGTCCAGACCAGGAAGTCCTCGAGGTTCTTGCGGAACGTCGCCTGGCGGCTGTCGCGATTCGGCGTGTCCGGATAGTCGAACGTGAGCGTCGTCAGCGCGTCGAGCACGCGGAAATTGCCCATGTAGCGGCCGTAGATCGTCTCGACGCCGATGATGCCGACGATCACCTCGGGCGGCACGCCGAATTGCTCGGATGCACGCTGCAGCGTCGCCTGGTTCGCCTTCCAGAATTTCACGCCCGCGTTGATGCGGATCGGCTCGATGAAGCGCGAGCGATAGACGCGCCAGTTCTTGACCGTCGGCGACGCGGCCGGCTTCACGAGCTTGACGGCTGTCGCCGAATAGCTGATACGCGAGAACAGCGCATGCAGGCTCGCGGAGTCGAAGCCGTTGCGGTTGGCCATCTCGTCGATGAACGCGTCGACCTTCGCGTTGTTCGCGTAACGCTGCGGAACGATTTCCTCTTCGAAGGTCTGGCCTTGCGGCGCCGGCTGCTGCGGCTGGGCCTGAGCGACGAGCTTGCCGGCGGGCTTCGCCGGCTGCGTCTGCGCGCCGGCAGGCACAGTGCCGAGGGTCGCGACGACAGCGGCGACGACGAGCGGCACGCGAACACTGAACAGCGCGGAGAGGGGGGCGGCAGGCTTGCTGGAATTCATGTCGAAGCGGGCGGACAGGGCGATTGGGTTCGGCGCAGTATACCCGACGGATCCGGCGCGCCGGGGCGTGGCAGGCCCCCGTTGTGGTAAGTTAGCGGCGAATTCGCGGCAGACGATGGACATCATTGATGGAGACCTGCGGCGCACCGTGCGCCGCCGATGACAGCTTATGGCAACCGCTTTCTATACGCACCCCGACTGTATGCTGCACGAGATGGGGGAATGGCATCCGGAATGCCCGGCCCGCCTGTCGGCGATTCAGGATCAATTGATTGCGAGCCGCATCGACGACCTGATCGTGCACGAAACCGCGCCGTTCGCGAGCGAGGTCGCGCTGGGCCGAGTGCATACGCAGGCGCATATCGACTACATCCGCAGCATGACGCCGGTCGACGGCTACGTCGAGATCGATCCCGATACGCTGATGAACCGCGACACGTGGCGCGCGGCGCTGCGCGCGGCAGGCGCCGCGATCGCGGCGACCGACGCGGTGATCGAAGGCCGCTATGCGAATGCGTTCTGCGGCGTGCGTCCGCCCGGCCACCATGCGGAGCCCGCGCGCGCGATGGGCTTCTGCTTCTTCAACAACGTCGCGATCGCCGCGCGACATGCGCTCGACGTACACGGCATGGAACGTGTGGCGATCATCGATTTCGACGTGCACCATGGCAACGGCACCGAGGCCGCGTTCGCGAACGACGAACGTGTGCTGATGTGCAGCTTCTTCCAACATCCGCTGTACCCGTTCTCGGGCGTCGATCACCAGGCACCGAACATGGTCAACCTGCCGATGCCCGCACGCAGCAACGGGATGGCGATCCGCGAAGCCGTCGACATGTTCTGGCTGCCGCGCCTCGATGCGTTCAAGCCGCAGATGCTGTTCGTGTCGGCGGGTTTCGACGCGCATCGCGAGGACGACATCGGCAACCTCGGCCTCGTCGAAGCCGACTTCGAATGGCTGACCGCGCAGATCGTCGAGGTGGCGCGCCGGCATGCGCAGGGCCGCATCGTGAGCTGCCTCGAAGGCGGCTACAACCTGTCCGCGCTCGGGCGCAGCGTCGTCGCGCACCTGCGCGTGCTGGCCGGTATCTGATTCCTGACTGGCAGGGCGCGCCGGGCGCGCTCAACGCACCGGCACGCGTGCGTGAATCCACGCGATCAGCGCGTCGATCACGCGGTCGCGTTCGAGATCGTTCATCGTTTCGTGGAAACCGCCTTCGTATAGCGTCAGCGTACGATCGGACGAGCCGACGCGCGCGCCGAACGCGCGGCTGCCGTCGGGTTCGGTCAGCTTGTCTTCGGTGCCGTGATAGACGAGCACCGGCACGCGCAGCGTGCCGCGGCCGCTTTCGATACGCGCCATCGCGTCAAGAATTTCCGCGCCAGTGCGCGCGGGCACCGCGCCGTGATGCACGAGCGGATCCGCGCGATTGGCCGCGACGATGGCCGGATCGCGCGACAGCAGTGCCGCATCGATCTTGATCGCGGGAAACGTCGGCCATACGCGGCTGATGACGCGACTCACCGCGAGCATCCAGCGCGGCACGTCGCGCCCCGGCGCCAACGCCGGGCTCGACAGCACGAGGCCCGTCAGCGCGTGGCCGCGTGCCGGCGCGCGTTCGATCGCATACAGCGCCGCGACTGCGCCGCCCATGCTGTGCCCCATCAGGAACAGCGGCGAATTGCCGCGCGCGGCTTCGGCGACCAGCGCATCCGCATCGTTCAGGTAGCCGTCGAAGCGCTCGACCCAGGCGCGCTTGCCGGGTGACTGACCGTGCCCGCGCAGGTCGATCGCGAGCACGTCGATCCCGGCCGCATTCAGCCGGCCGGCGAGCGCGGCATAGCGGCCCGCGTGTTCGGCAAGACCGTGCACGAGCGCGATCGTCGCACGCGGCGGCGCGGTGCCGTCGCCGGCTGACCAGCGGTACGACGCCAGTTCGAGCCCGTCTGCGGTACGCAGCCGGCCCATTTTCGATGCGGGTGCCGACGAAGGCGCGACGTCGGCGGTGGCGGGTGCGGTGGCCGGCGTGGTGGTGGCGGTCATCTGGCGTGTCCCCTGTTTGTTGGTCGGTGTTCCGGATCATAGACGCGGCCTTTGCGCGGCGCGCCAGCGGCGCTCCTCTAATTTCGTGTAGTTATGAAAAGATCGAAATCGATTATTAAGGGGAATGAGGGGTTTGCGGTAAAATCGACGGTTATTCCAGATGCATCGGCGGCCGACTGGCGGGCCAACTCGCCGGCCGGCCGCCGTTTTGTTTACATGATCGAATTACGCAATCTTTCGCAGCGATTTCCCGGGCCGGGCGGCTGGGTCGAGGCGCTGCACAACGTCAACCTGACGATCCCGCAGGGCGAGGTGTTCGGCATCATCGGCCGAAGCGGCGCCGGCAAGAGCACGCTCGTGCGCACCATCAACCTGCTCACGCGGCCGACCGAGGGCAACGTCGTCGTCGGCGGGCGCGATCTCACGGTGCTGCCGGCTGGCGCGCTGCGGGAGGCCCGCCGCGAGATCGGCATGATCTTCCAGCACTTCAACCTGCTGTCGTCGCGCACGGTATTCGACAACGTCGCGCTGCCGCTGGAGCTGGCCGGCGCCAGCCGTACCGAGATCGAAGCTGCCGTGCTGCCGCTGCTCGACCTCGTCGGGCTGTCCGCGCAGAAGGATCGCTATCCGTCGCAGATCAGCGGCGGGCAGAAGCAGCGCGTCGGCATCGCACGTGCGCTCGCGAGCCAGCCGAAGGTGCTGCTGTCGGACGAAGCGACGTCCGCGCTCGATCCCGAGACCACGCGCTCGATCCTCGACCTGCTGAAGCGCATCAACCGCGAACTCGGCCTGACGATCGTACTGATCACGCACCAGATGGAAGTCATCAAGCAGGTGTGCGATCGCGTCGCGGTGCTCGATGCGGGGCGCGTGGTCGAGGAAGGCCGCGTGATCGACGTGTTCCTGCAGCCGCATCACGAAGTGACGCGCGCGCTGATCGGCGACGTGATCGCGCAGGAACTGCCGCCCGCGCTGAAGGCGCGCGTGGCCGAGCGGCTGAAGACCGGCAGCGGGCATCTGCTGCGGCTCGCGTTCACGGGCTCGGGGGTCGACCAGCCGATCCTGTCGGAGACGATCCGCCGGTACGAACTCGATTTCAACATCCTGCACGGCCAGATCGACGAGATCCAGGGGCAGGCATTCGGTTCGCTCGCGGTACTCGCGGGCGGCGAGCCGGGCAAGGTCGGGCAGGCGCTCGCGTTCCTGCGCGAGCAAGGTGTGGTGGTAGAGGAGCTTTCGTATGTTGAGTGAGATGTTCGATATGTTCGTGCAGTCGTTCTGGGAGACGCTGATCATGGTCGGCATCTCCGGAGTGGTTGGCGCGCTCGTCGGCCTGCCGCTCGGCGTGCTGCTCTACCTGACCGACCGCCAGGGCGTGCTGCAGAACCTCGCGGTGAATCGCGTGCTCGGCGGCATCGTGAATGCCGTCCGCTCGACGCCGTTCATCATCCTGCTGGTCGCGGTGATTCCGTTTACGCGGCTCATTACGGGTTCGTCGATCGGCACGGCCGCTGCGGTCGTCCCGCTGACGCTCGCGGCCGCACCGTTCATCGCGCGTCTGGTCGAGACGGCGTTGCGCGAAGTCGACCGCGGGCTGATCGAGGCTGCGCAATCGATGGGCGCGACCACGTCGCAGATCGTCTTCAAGGTGCTGCTGCCCGAATCGCTGCCGGGCGTCGTCGCGGGCCTGACGATCACGTTCGTGTCGCTGGTCGGCTATTCGGCGATGGCGGGCGCGATCGGCGGCGGCGGCCTTGGCGATCTCGGGATCCGCTACGGCTACCAGCGCTATCTGCCCGAAGTGATGTGGACGGTGGTCGCGATCCTGATCGTGTTCGTGCAGATCGTGCAGTCGTTCGGCGACTGGCTCGTCCGCCGGCTGAGCCACAAGTAAAACAAAACTGATCCGATAGGGGACACACGATGCAACGACGCTTCATGCTGAAGTTCGCGGCGGCACTGGGTGCGGCCGCGTTGTTCGCGGGCGCACACGCGCAGGCCGAAACCATCAAGGTGGGCGTGACGGGTGGGCCGCACGCGCAGATCATGGAGGCGGTGAAGAAGGTCGCGGCGAAGAGCGGCCTCGAGATCCGCATCGTCGAATTCTCCGATTACGTGCAGCCGAACGCCGCGCTTGCGTCCGGCGACCTCGACGCGAACAGCTACCAGCACGATCCGTATCTGCAGGCGCAGGTGAAGGATCGCGGCTACAAGCTGATCAAGGTTGCGGATACCGTCACGTTCCCGATGGGCATCTATTCGAAGCGCGTGAAATCGCTGGCCGAACTGAAGCCGGGCGCGCGCATCGCGGTTCCGAACGATCCGACCAACGGCGGCCGTGCGCTGCTGTTGCTGCAAAAGCAGGGCCTGCTGAAGCTGCGCGCGGACGCGGGGCTCAAGGCGACGCCACTCGATATCGTCGACAATCCGCGCAAGCTGAAGATCGTCGAGCTTGATGCGGCACAGATTCCGCGCTCGCTCGGCGACGTCGACGCGGCCGCGATCAATACCAACTACGCGATGGAAGCGGGGTTGAAACCGAAACAGGATGCGATCGCGATCGAGGGTCCGAACGGCCCGTACGCGAACATCCTCGCGATTCGCGAGGCGGACCGGAACAAGCCGTGGGTCGCGAAGCTGGTCGCGGCCTATCATTCGGCCGAGGTGAAGCAGTTCATCGAAGGCAAGTTCGGCGGAGCGGTCATTGCCGCCTGGTAACAGGCGAAGCACGGGGCGCCCGGCGAGATTAGAGTTGATGATCGAAAACCCGGGCTTTGCGTCCGGGTTTTTTCTCTTTTAAAATAGAACGACCGTTCGCTATCATTGGCGCGTCGCCAAGAAGCGGTATTCTCGACAACCACGAAGGTTGGGTCCGCTTGGCCGCGCAGTCATGAGGCCTCGCTATAGAATGGCCTCTGGTCGTATTCGTAACTTTGGAGCGTGTGCATGAAAATCCTGGTGCCAGTGAAAAGAGTGGTCGATTACAACGTGAAGGTCCGCGTGAAGTCGGACAACACGGGTGTCGACATCGCGAACGTGAAGATGTCGATGAACCCGTTCGACGAAATCGCCGTTGAAGAAGCCGTGCGCCTGAAGGAAGCGGGCGTGGCGACCGAAGTGATCGCCGTGTCGGTAGGTGTCACGCAAGCGCAGGAAACGCTGCGCACGGCGCTGGCGATCGGCGCGGATCGCGCGATCCTCGTCGAATCGAACGACAGCGTCGAGCCGCTGGCCGTCGCGAAGATCCTGAAGGCGCTGGTCGACAAGGAACAGCCGCAACTGGTGATCCTCGGCAAGCAGGCGATCGATGATGATTCGAACCAGACGGGCCAGATGCTGGCTGCGCTGGCCGGTCTCCCGCAAGCGACGTTCGCGTCGAAGGTGACGGTGGCCGACGGCAAGGCAACGGTTGCACGTGAAGTCGACGGCGGTGCGGAAACGCTGTCGCTGTCGCTGCCGGCCGTGATCACCACCGACCTGCGCCTGAACGAGCCGCGCTACGTGACGCTGCCGAACATCATGAAGGCGAAGAAGAAGCCGCTGGAAACCGTGAAGCCGGAAGACCTCGGCGTGGATGTCGCGCCGCGTCTGAAGACGCTGAAGGTCGTCGAGCCGCCGAAGCGCGCAGCCGGCGTGAAGGTGCCGGACGTGAAGACGCTGGTCGAGAAGCTGAAGACCGAAGCCAAGGTGCTGTAAGAGGGAGCGCAAAGAAATGACGATTCTGGTGATTGCAGAACACGACAACGCGTCGGTCAAGGCCGCGACGTTGAACACGGTGGCGGCGGCAGCGAAGATCGGTGGCGACATCCACGTGCTGGTCGCGGGCCACAACGCGCAAGCGGCTGCGGACGCAGCGGCGAAGATCGCAGGTGTGTCGAAGGTACTGCTGGCCGACGCGCCGCAACTCGAAGCGGGCCTGGCGGAAAACGTCGAGGCGACCGCGCTGAACATCGCGAAGGATTACTCGCATATCCTCGCGCCGGCCACGGCCTATGGCAAGAACATCGCGCCGCGTATCGCCGCGAAGCTGGACGTCGCGCAGATCTCGGACATCACGGCGGTTGATTCGGCCGACACGTTCGAGCGCCCGATCTACGCGGGCAACGCGATCGCGACGGTGCAGTCGAGCGACTCGATCAAGGTCATCACGGTGCGTGCGACGGGTTTCGACCCGGTTGCAGCCGAAGGCGGCAGCGCGACGGTCGAGAAGATCGAAGCGGCAGCCGACGCCGGCAAGTCGCAGTTCGTGAGCCGTGAAGTGACGAAGCTGGACCGTCCGGAGCTGACCAGCGCGAAGATCATCGTGTCGGGCGGCCGTGGTCTGGGTAGCGGCGAGAACTACACGAAGGTGCTGGAGCCGCTGGCGGACAAGCTTAGCGCGGCACTCGGCGCATCGCGCGCGGCAGTCGACGCCGGCTACGTGCCGAACGACTACCAGGTTGGCCAGACCGGCAAGATCGTCGCGCCGCAGCTGTACATCGCGGTCGGCATCTCGGGTGCGATTCAGCATCTGGCCGGCATGAAGGATTCGAAGGTGATCGTCGCGATCAACAAGGATCCGGAAGCACCGATCTTCAGCGTGGCCGACTACGGCCTCGTCGGCGATCTGTTCGCGCTCGTGCCGGAGCTCGTGACCGAGCTCGGCTGACGCGACGTGACGCTTCAGCGGTAAGCACATGAGAAGAGGGGCGCGACGAGCGCCCCTTTTTTTCGCCATCGACAGAAGAGAGAAGAGGGAGACGCACCATGAGCTATAACGCCCCCGTCAAGGACATGCTGTTCGTGCTGAAGGAACTGGCCGGCATCGACGCCGTCGCGCAGTTGCCCGGTTTCGAGGATGCCGGTTACGACACGGCGCAGGCCGTGCTCGACGAATCCGCGAAATTCTGCGGCGAGGTACTGGCGCCGCTGAACGTCGAAGGCGACCGCAATCCGAGCAGCTGGAAGGACGGCGTCGTGACCGCGACGCCGGGCTTCGGCGAAGCGTTCCGCCAGTTCGTCGAAGGCGGCTGGCAGGGGCTGCAGCACCCGTCCGAATACGACGGCCAGGGGCTGCCGAAGCTGATCGCGACGCCGTGCATCGAGATGCTGAACGCGGCGAACCTGTCGTTCGCGCTGTGTCCGCTCCTGACCGACGGCGCGATCGAGGCGCTGCTGACGGCCGGCACCGATGAGCAGAAGCAGCGCTACGTGCCGAAGCTGATCTCGGGCGAATGGACCGGCACGATGAACCTGACCGAGCCGCAGGCGGGCTCGGATCTCGCGCTGGTGCGCTCGCGCGCCGAGCCGCAGGGCGACGGCACGTACAAGGTGTTCGGCACGAAGATCTTCATCACGTGGGGCGAGCACGACATGGCGGACAACATCGTCCACCTGGTGCTGGCGCGCACGCCGAACGCGCCGGAAGGCGTGAAGGGCATCTCGCTGTTCATCGTGCCGAAGTTCATGGTCAACGAGGACGGCTCGCTGGGCGCGCGCAACGACGTGCACTGCGTGTCGATCGAGCACAAGCTCGGGATCAAGGCGAGCCCGACGGCGGTGCTGCAATATGGCGATAACGGCGGCGCGATCGGCTACCTGATCGGCGAGGAGAACCGCGGCCTCGAATACATGTTCATCATGATGAACGCGGCGCGCTTCGGCGTCGGGATGCAGGGGATCGGCGTGGCCGACCGCGCGTACCAGAAGGCCGCGGAATTCGCGAAGGAACGCGTGCAGAGCCGCCCGGTGGACGGTTCGGCGAAGCAGTCGGTGACGATCATCCATCACCCGGACGTGCGCCGCATGCTCGGCACGATGCGCGCGCTGACCGAAGGCGCGCGGGCGCTGGCTTACGTGGCCGCGGCGCACAGCGACATTGCCCACCGCCATTCGGACGAGGCGACGCGTGGCCGTCATCAGGCAATCTACGAGTATCTGGTGCCGGTGGTGAAGGGCTGGAGCACGGAGATGGTGAACGACGTGGCGAGCCTGGGCGTGCAGGTGCACGGCGGGATGGGCTTCATCGAGGAGACGGGCGCGGCGCAGTACTATCGCGATGCGCGGATCCTGGCGATCTACGAAGGCACGACGGCGATCCAGGCGAACGACCTGGTGGGTCGCAAGACGATGCGCGACGGCGGCGCGGTGGCGAAGGCGCTGATCGCGGAGATCGGCGGGACGGTCGCGGCGCTGGACAAGCTGGACGGCGCGGCGGCCGCGTCGATGAAGGTGCAGCTGGAGAAGGGCGCGAAGGCGCTGTCGTCGGTGGTGGATTACGTGGTGGCGAACGTGAAACAGGACCCGAACGCGGTGTTCGCGGGCAGCGTGCCGTACCTGAAGCTGGCGGGCGTGGTGCTGTGCGGGTGGCAGATGGCGCGTGCGCTGGTGGCCGCGCAGGCGAACCGCTCGAGCGATCCGGCGTTCTTCGATGCGAAGATTGCGATCGCGCAGCTCTATGCGGAGCACGTGCTGGTGCAGGCAGGCGGGCTCGAAGCGTCGATCGTCGGCACGAAGGGCAACGAGGGCGTGCTCGCGTTGACGGAAGATCAGTTCTGACCGCGCGCAACACTATCGCGAAATGAAAAAGGCGCCCCAAGGGGCGCCTTTCTTTTTGCCACCGACCGGGCCCGCATTGCAGGCCGTCGCGGCTTACGCGTACGCCGGGCGCGTCTGACCGGCCACTTCCTTCAGGTAACGATGCACCGACAGGTCGTCGGCCTGGATCGCAGGCATCTTGCCCGAGATCAGGTCTGCGAGCAGCTGGCCCGAACCGCACGACATCGTCCAGCCGAGCGTGCCGTGGCCGGTGTTCAGGAACAGGTTCGACACCGGCGTGCGGCCGACGATCGGCGTGCCGTCCGGCGTCATCGGGCGCAGGCCTGTCCAGAACGTGGCCTTCGACGTGTCGCCGCCGCCCGGGAACAGGTCGTTCACGCACATTTCGAGCGTTTCGCGGCGCGCGGCGCGCAGCTTCTTGTCGAAGCCGACGATTTCCGCCATGCCGCCGACGCGGATGCGCTGGTCGAAACGCGTGATCGCGATCTTGTAGGTTTCGTCGAGCACCGTCGACACGGGCGCGGCCGCTTCGTTGACGATCGGCGCGGTGATCGAATAGCCCTTCAGCGGATAGACGGGGATCTTCATCAGGTTCGAGATGAAGCTGGTCGAGTACGAGCCGAGCGCGACGACGTACGCGTCCGCACGCACCGTCTCGCTGCCGCACTGTACGCCGGCGATCTTGCCGCCCGCGATCGCGAGCGCATCGATCGGCGTGTTGTAGCGGAACTTGACGCCGAGCGATTCGGCGAGTGCGGCGAGGCGCGTCGTGAACAGCTGGCAGTCGCCCGTTTCGTCACCCGGTAGGCGCAGGCCGCCCGTCAGCTTGTGCGAGACAGCGGCGAGGGCCGGTTCGGCGTTCTTCAGGTCGGCCGGCGAAAGCAGTTCGAACGGCACGTTCGCTTCCTTCAGGACGGCGATGTCCTTCGCTGCACCGTCGAGTTGCTGCTGCGTGCGGAACAACTGGAGCGTGCCGCCCGTGCGGCCTTCGTATTCGATGCCGGTATCGGCGCGCAGCGCCTGCAGGCAGTCGCGGCTGTATTCGGCAAGGCGAACCATGCGGCCCTTGTTGACTGCATAGCGCTCGGCCGTGCAGTTACGCAGCATCTGGTACATCCACTGGAGCTGGAAGCGAGTGCCGTCGAGGCGGATCGCGAGCGGCGCGTGTTTCTCGAACATCCATTTGACGGCCTTCAGCGGCACGCCGGGTGCGGCCCACGGCGCGGCATAGCCAGGGGAGATCTGGCCAGCGTTCGCGAAGCTCGTCTCGAGCGCCGGGCCGGCCTCCCGGTCGATCACCGTGACTTCATGACCGGCGCGCGCGAGGTAATACGCGCTTGCCACGCCCACCACACCGCTGCCCAGAATGACGACTCGCATAGCTGCTCCAGATGGAAGGGACCAGGTCGAGGCCGGGCGCACCTGCGGCTCCGTGTAACCTCTAGCTGATCTAGTTTTTTGCGCTATGGTATTGTCGAATGTGTAGGTTTTGTTATCGTATTTTTCAGGTTTTCAGCATAAACAAATGAGAACGCAACGTCAGCCCGTACGCTCGCTCGACAAGCTCGACCGGCGCATCCTGAAACTGCTCCAGGACGACGGCCGGATGGCGATGAAAGACCTCGCGGAACAGGTCGGACTGACCGTCACGCCGTGTATCGAGCGTGTACGGCGCATGGAGCGGGATGGCGTGATCACCGGCTATCACGCGCGTGTCGATCCCCACCAGCTGGGTGCCTCGCTGCTGGTGTTCGTCGAGATTACGCTCGGCCACAAGGGTGGCAACATGTTCGAGCAATTCCGCCGGGAAGTGATGAAGATCGACGAGGTGCTCGAGTGCCATCTCGTGTCCGGCGATTTCGACTACCTGATCAAGGCGCGGATCGGCGAGATGGCCGACTACCGGAAGCTGCTCGGCGACATCCTGCTGCAGTTGCCCGGCGCCGTGCAGTCGAAGAGCTACGTCGTGATGGAAGAAATCAAGGAAACGCTGACGATCGCCGTGGGCGACTGACGCGCCTGCGGCAGGTTGTCGGGCTCTTTATCCCGCCCTTGGCACGCTGCGCCCAATACTGTATAAATGTACAGTATTGGGCGCAGGCGAATGGGTGGGTACATGGTCGATCGATCCGACAACGAATTTCCGATAGCGCCGCCCGTGCCCCGCAAGGGGCGCGGTGCGGTCGACAACCTGCAGGGGCGATACGAAATCGCGCAGCGTGAAGCGGTCGACGACGGCTGGACACACGAGTCGGACGATGCCGATTTCCCCGCGCCGCTGCGCACGCAGGTATTCGAGGAGCGGGCGAAGAGCATCCTGACGCACAACCAGTCGCCCGATATTCCGTTCAGCGTATCGCTCAATCCGTATCGCGGTTGCGAGCACGGGTGCATCTACTGCTTTGCGCGTCCGACGCACAGTTATCTCGGCTTGTCGCCGGGGCTCGATTTCGAAAGCCGCATCTATGCGAAGGTCAATGCGGCCGAACTGCTCGAGCGCGAGATTGCGCGCAAGCGCTACGTGCCGGAGCCGATCGCGCTCGGCGTCAACACCGACGCCTACCAGCCGGTCGAGCGCGACCTGCGCATCACGCGCAGCGTGATCCAGGTGATGCACGATCGCGGGCTGCCGTTCGCGGCGATCACGAAGTCGTCGCTGATCGAGCGCGATCTCGACCTGCTCGCACCGATGGCCGAACGCAGGCAGGTGATGGCGGCGGTCACGATCACGACGCTCGATGCCGATCTCGCGCGCACGCTCGAGCCGCGCGCGGCGACGCCGGCGCGCCGGTTGCGCACGATCCGTGCGCTGAGCGAGGCAGGCGTGCCGGTCGGCGTGAGCATTGCACCGATGATTCCGTTCGTCACCGAGCCCGATATGGAGCGCGTGCTCGAGGCGTGCGCGGAAGCCGGCGCAACGCATGCGAGCTACATCATCCTGAGGCTGCCGTGGGAAGTCGCGCCGCTGTTCAAGAACTGGCTTGCCGCGCATTTTCCCGACCGCGCGGAGCGCGTGATGAACCGCGTGCGCGACATGCGCGGCGGGAAAGACTACGACTCGGATTTCTCGAAACGGATGAAAGGCGAGGGGATCTGGGCCGACCTGCTGCGGCAGCGTTTCCGCCAGGCCGTCAAGCGGCTCGGGATGAACGAGCGCACGAACGGCATTCTCGATCTGTCGCAGTTCCGGGGCGCGTCGGCTGCTGCGGTGCCGGTGCCGCGCGTTGCTGGTCGTTCGGCCGGCACGCGGTCGACGCAGTCGCGCGACGACATGCAATTGAACCTGTTCTGACCAGCGCGCTAAACCGGCGCAGGGTGCCGGTACGTCGCGTTCGTTGCGCTTACTGCGAAATCTGCTTGGCCGCTTCGACCTGCGACTCGAAATACGTCTGGAACGACAACGCGAGCGCCGTCATCAGCAGGAACGCACCGATCAGCAGCGAGAAGATCACCACGAAGATCACGGTCCAGCCCGACTTGCTGTGCTTGCCCGTCTCCGCATTGAATTGCGCGTCCCATTTTTCGTCGGGGCGTAACCCGTAGACGAGCGCGGCGAGGAATGCGGCCAGCAGCGAGATTGCGCCGGGTACCGCGAGCCACCAGCCGAGGCCGGCACTGCGCTGGGTCGCGGCGAGCAAGAGGAAGCCCGGGATGCCGACGATCGTCGCAAGCAGGTGCGCCCAGCCGTACACGTCGCGAAAGCCATACAGATAGAAGCGGTGCGCGCCGAGCGATCCGAACAGGAACGCGAGGGCGGCGGTGAGCGTCTTGGAGCGGAAGCGGCGGGACGGTGCGGTGCTGCTGGACATGGATGGCGGCGTATTGTCGTTGGCATGGGTGGCCGGCGGGCCGGCGCGGGCACGCGGCCCGGCACGCATTCTACGATGCCCGGTCGGGCCCGGTCATCCCTTGCCTGCGTCAAGGTGCCGCATAGGTCACGCGGTAGATGGCGCCGGCGTAATCGTCGCTGATGAGCAGCGAGCCGTCCGGTAGCGGCAGTACGTCGGCCGGGCGTCCCCATACCGTGCCGTCGGGCCGCAGCCAGCCCGTGACGAATGGCGTCTCGCGCGCCTGGCTGCCGTCCGCCGACACGATCACACGCATCACGCGGTAGCCGACCTTCGTGCTGCGGTTCCACGAGCCGTGTTCGGCAATGAACACGTTATTGCGATACGACGCCGGAAACATCGGCCCGGTATAGAAGCGCATGCCGAGCGCGGCAACGTGCGCGCCGAGCTTCAATACGGGCGGCACGTAGCGGCGGCATACGTCGGCACTGCCGAATTCGGGGTCGGGCGTGTCGCCGCCATGGCAGTACGGAAAGCCGAAGTCGAGCCCGGCGCGCGGGGCGCGGTTCAGCTTGTCGTCGGGCACGTCGTCGCCCATCATGTCGCGCCCGTTGTCGGTAAACCACAGCTCACCCGAATCGGGGTGCCACGCGAAGCCGACCGTATTGCGTACGCCGCGCGCGACAACCTCGTTCCCGCTACCGTCCGCCTTCATGCGTGCGATGATCGCGTAGCGGCTGCGATCGGCGAGGCAGACGTTGCATGGCGCGCCGGTCGGCACGTACAGCTTGCCGTCAGGGCCGAATGCGATGAATTTCCAGCCGTGATGGTGTTCGGTCGGCAGCGCGTCGGTTACGACGGCGGGTGTGGGCGGTGTGGCGAGCCGGTCGTCGATGTGATCGAGGCGCAGGATGCGCGAGACGGCTGATATATAGAGTGCGCCGCTACGGTAGGCGACGCCGACGGGCATGTCGAGCCCGGACGCGATCACGTAGCGCGCGCTGATCCGGCCCTCGTGCATCACGAACGCATGCACGCGGCCTTCCCGGGTGCCGACATACAGGATGCCGCGCGGCGACCACGCCATTTCGCGCGCGGTCGGTACCGCATCGGTCAGCACTTCGACGTGGAAGCCGGGCGGCACGACGAGTTCGCCCACCGGCAACGGCGCGGCAAGCGCCGGTGCGGATGCGAGGCAGGCGAGACCGGCAAGCAGCGCCGCGAAACGGTGCTGCGCGCGGCGCATCGAGGCGGCGCGAAGGGGCGGCATGACGGTGTGGAGCGTCCCGGACACGACGATTGTATGCCCGCCTGACAGGCCGCCCGCGGATTTTTTACGCGTAAGTGTTTGTTGTACCTCTGGTTTCCGGCTATAATCGCGTGTTTCAGTAGTTTCGAACCCGGTTTTCCGAAGGACATCATATGGTTATCATCCGTCTGGCTCGTGGCGGCTCGAAGAAGCGCCCGTTCTACAACATCGTCGCTACCGATTCGCGCAACCGTCGTGACGGCCGCTTCATCGAGCGCGTTGGTTTCTACAACCCGGTCGCTACGAAGGGCGAATCGCTGCGTATCGCTCAGGATCGCCTGACGTACTGGCAAGGCGTTGGCGCGCAACTGTCGCCGACCGTCGAGCGTCTCGTGAAGGAAGCGCAAAAGGCGCAACCGGCTGCCTGACATGGCACGGTGTGCCGGTCGTGCCGGCTGTGAGGTGCATTGATGGCGGGTCACGATTCCGGTAATGCAAGGCGCGGGCGTGCGTCGTTTGGCGCATTCGTCCGCAAGCCGGTCGAGCGCGACGCTGTCGCGAACGCCGGTGAGGCTGCCGAGCAGGGTAGTCTCGAGGTGGCGCAAGCCTGGCCCGACGATGCCGTCGAGGTCGGGGCGGTGGTCGACGCCTATGGCCTGAAGGGCTGGGTCAAGGTGGCGGCGCATGCCGACGCCGGTCGCGGCGGCGATGCGCTGCTCAAGGCGCGTCGCTGGTGGCTGGAGCGCGGCGCGGAGCGGCTTTCCGTTCGCATCATGCAGTCGAAGACGCACAGCGATACTGTCGTTGCGCAACTCGAGGGTGTGAGCGACCGCGATGCCGCGCTGGCCATGCGCGGCTTTCGCGTGTTCGTGCGTCGAGAAGATTTCCCGGCATTGGCCGCGGACGAATTCTATTGGGTCGACCTGATCGGTCTCGATGTCGTCAACGAGCAATCGGTGGCGCTCGGGAAGGTGAGCGGGATGATCGACAATGGCGTGCATTCGATCATGCGTGTCGAGTATCCGGCGACCGGCAAAGACGGTCAGCCGACCACCGACGAGCGGTTGATTCCGTTCGTCGGCGTATACGTCAAAACGGTGGACCAGGCGGCGCGTCGCATCGTCGTCGACTGGGAAGCCGATTACTGAAATGAACCAGGTTACCGAGAGCGCGGTGCAGTTCGACGTCGTCACGCTCTTCCCCGAGATGTTCCGTGCACTGACCGACTGGGGGATCACCAGCCGGGCCGTCAAGCAAGGGCGCTTCGGGTTGCGCACCTGGAACCCGCGTGATTTCACGACGGACAACTACCGCACGGTCGACGATCGTCCGTACGGCGGCGGTCCGGGCATGGTGATGCTGGCCAGGCCGCTCGAAGCCGCGATCGATGCCGCGAAAGCGGCACAGGCGGAGCAGGGCATCGCGAGCACGCGTGTCGTGATGATGTCGCCGCAAGGTGCACCGCTCACACACGATCGCGCGGTGCGGATGGCGCAGGAACCCGGTGTCGTCGTACTGTGTGGTCGCTATGAAGCGATCGACCAGCGCCTGCTCGATCGTTGCGTCGACGAGGAAATCAGCCTCGGCGATTTCGTCCTGTCTGGCGGAGAGTTGCCGGCGATGGCGATGATGGATGCCGTCGTGCGGTTGCTGCCCGGCGTGCTGAACGATTCGCTGTCGGCCGTGCAGGACAGTTTCGCCGACGGGCTGCTCGATTGTCCGCACTACACGCGCCCGGAGGAATACGACGGCGTGCGCGTGCCGGATGTGCTGCTCGGCGGGCATCATGCCGAGATCGAGCGGTGGCGGCGGCAGGAAGCCTTGCGGAATACATTGCGGAAGCGGCCGGACCTGATCGTCCGGGCGCGCCGCGAGAAGTTGTTGAGCCGGGCCGACGAGGCGTGGCTTGCGAACCTCGCACGCGAAGCGAAGAACGCCTCCTGAGGCGGCTGCGCGGGCGGGAATTGGCGGTGCCGTGCATGCGTGCGCGGTACCTGATGTGAATCCATCCTCTATCGGGGCCAGGCCTGGAAGCAGGCGGGTGCCAACGCCGACACGATGGCATAAGGAGTCAGTAATGAATCTGATCGAAAAACTTGAGCAGGAAGAAATCGAGCGCGCGCTCGCCGGCAAGACGATTCCCGATTTCGCCCCGGGCGATACGGTGATCGTGAACGTGAACGTGGTTGAAGGTACCCGCAAGCGCGTTCAGGCTTACGAAGGCGTCGTGATCGCGATTCGCAGCCGTGGTCTGAACTCGAACTTCATCGTCCGCAAGATCTCGTCGGGCGAAGGCGTCGAGCGTACGTTCCAGACGTACTCGCCGCTGCTGGCAAGCATCGTCGTGAAGCGTCGCGGTGATGTGCGTCGTGCGAAGCTGTACTACCTGCGCGAGCGTTCGGGCAAGTCGGCTCGTATCAAGGAAAAGCTGGTGTCGAAGGATCGCGCCGCAGCAGCTTCCCAAGAGTAAGAGCTGTAAGGAAAAAGCACCCAACCGGGTGCTTTTTTCATTCTGGCGCGACAATATGCTCGATACGACACGAACCCGAGAGCCCCATTGAATCGCCGCCCCATCATCGATCCCGAAGTCCTGCCCGTCGAAGGCACCGGCGCCGGCCTGCCGGCCATCGATTCCCGCCTGATGACGCCGTCCGGCCTGCGCGACCGTTTCGCACGCGCGCTCGAATGGAGTGTCGAGCCCGGCGAAGCGAGACTGCAGGAGGGCGTCGATCCACGTAGCGCGGCCGTCCTCGTCCCGCTCGTCGTCCGCGAGTCTGGCCTCACCATGCTGCTGACCCAGCGCGCTGACCACCTGAACGACCACGCCGGACAGATCAGTTTCCCCGGCGGTCGTCGTGAACCGTTCGATCGCGATGCAACCGCAACCGCGCTGCGCGAGGCGAAGGAAGAGATCGGGCTGGCAGACGAGCGTGTCGAGATCCTCGGCGCGTTGCCCGACTACCTGACCGGCACGGGCTTCTGCGTGACGCCGGTGGTCGGCCTCGTGCATCCGCCGTTCACCGTTCAGGCCGACACTTTCGAAGTGGCCGAGATTTTCGAAGTGCCGCTCGCATTCCTGATGAATCCCGCGAACCATCAGGTTCGTGTGTTCCGCTGGGAAGGCGGTGAGCGTCGTTTTTTTGCGATGCCCTATCCGAATGGCGAACCCGGCGGGCATTACTTCATCTGGGGCGCAACTGCCGGCATGTTGCGCAATCTGTACCGCTTCTTGGCCGCCGGCTAGGCGCACACGGCGGCTGGCGCGCGCGGATGGCTGCCGCGCGACCGCGCCGGCAGCCATCCGGTGCTTACGCTGTGCTATCGTTATGCAAAAAATGACATAACTCCGAAGACGGCGCCACGCATGACTTTCTTTTCGGTTCTCCTCGCTCTCATCATCGAACAGGTCCGCGCGTTGTCGCCGAACAATCCGGTGTTCGCGCTGTTCCAGTTTCATGCGGAAACCGTCGCGCATGGTCTCGACGCAGGCAAGCAGAAGCACGGCATCCTCGCATGGCTCGCGGTCGTGCTGCCGTGGGTGCTGATCGTCGCGCTGGTCTATTTCCTGCTGTACAAGGTGAGCTTCGTGCTCGCGTTCATCTGGAACGTCGTCGTCGTGTATTTCACGCTCGGCTTCCGCCAGTTCAGCCACTACTTCACCGACATCCACCTCGCGCTCAACAACGATGACGTGCCGCGTGCGCGCGAAATCCTGCACGAGTGGACGGGTATCGACACGGTCGACATGCCAGTTGGCGAAATCGTCCGCCACACGCTGATTCACGCCGTTGTCGCATCGCATCGCCACGTGTTCGGCGTGTTCTTCTGGTACGTGCTGCCGATCGGCCCGGCCGGTGCGGTGCTGTACCGGATTTCCGAATACCTCGCGCGCAGCTGGTCGACGCCGGGCGACGACCGCACGGCGGCCTTCTCGACGTTCGCGCAGCGCGCGTTCTTCGTGATCGACTGGATTCCCTCGCGACTGACCGCTCTCGGATTCGCAATCGTCGGCAATTTCGAGGACGCGATCTACGCGTGGCGCAACCACACGCGCCAGTGGCCCGATCCGAACGACGGCGTCCTGCTGGCGGCCGGTAGCGGAGCGCTCGGCGCACGCCTCGCCGGGCCGCTCGCGGAACCGTCGAGCCTCGATGCGCTGGCGGTCGGTGACAGCGGCCCGTTGACGGTGGGCGACGATTGCACGCCGCGTACGCTGCAATCCGCAGTTGGCCTCGTCTGGCGCGCGGTGATCCTGTGGATGATTCTGCTGCTGATGCTGACGCTCGCCGTCTGGGTGTCGTGACGGGGCGGTACGGTACCCGATGAAAGGCAAAAGGCCGGCTTGATGCCGGCCTTTCTGCTGTGAGTCAATCGTCGCGCGGGTCGCGTACGGCGCCGCATTGCCAGCACGCGGTGAACTGGGCTTCGAGCGCCTCGCCGCACTGCCGGCAGCGCCACGCCGCGGCACCGGCCGACGGGCCGTGCGACGCGGCGTCGAGGAGCCGGCGCGCGAGCGCGTCGTCGCGTTCGTCGTCGAGCCACAGCTCGGGCGTGCACGCGTCGGCGGGCAGGCCGCCCAGCGCGCCGGTCGCGTAGCAGTTATGCAGCTCGCAACCGATGCCCGCTACCTGAAGCACGTTGGCCCAATGCTGCGCCGTCGCAAGATTGGGTGCCTTGAAACGCATGGCGGCTCCTGTCGGTGAAGGCCGGTCCGAACGGTGCCGGCCACCGCGCGCCTGTCGCGCGATCAGCGGACGATCTGGCTCGCCTCGTGCACGAGCTGCGCATACAGCGCATGCCGCGACGGCGCGATGCGGCCGTCGTCGACGGCTTCGAGAATCGCGCAGCCGGGCTCGTGCAGATGATGACAATTATAGAAACGGCAGTCGGCGAGCAGCGGCCGGAACTCCGGAAATGCACGCTCGAGACGGCCTTCCGTCAGGTGGTAGAGGCCGAATTCCTGGAAGCCCGGCGAATCGATCAGTGCACCGCCACCTTCCAGCGGGTAGAGGCGCGTGAACGTCGTCGTGTGACGGCCGCTGTTGAGCGCGGCCGAAATCTCGCGCGTGGCGGCTTCGGCATCGGGAACGAGCAGGTTCACGAGCGTCGACTTGCCCATCCCGGACTGGCCGAGCAGGATCGTCGAATGCCCGGCGAGGTGCGGCATCAGTTGCGCGCGCGCGTCGTCGGGCGAGCCTTTCACCGACAGCTCGAGCACGTCATAGCCGAGTGCGCGGTAGGGTGCGAGGCGTTCGCGCGCGACCGGCAGCGCGGCTTCGACGTCGATCTTGTTCAGCACGACGAGCGGCTTCAGCTCGTTCGCCTCGGCGGCAATCAGCGCGCGGCCGAGCAGGTCCTCGCTGAAGTAGGGCTCGGTCGCGAGCACGATCAGCAACTGGTCGAGGTTGGCCGCGAACAGCTTCGACTTGAACTGGTCGGAACGGTACAGCAGGTTGCGTCGTTCGCCGATCTCGACGATGACGCCCTGGTCGGCTGATGCGAGTTCGTAAGCAACACGGTCGCCGACCGCGATATCGCTCTTCTTGCCGCGCGGGAAGCACTGCAGCATCGGGCCGCCATCGTCGGGCGCGACGATGTAGTGGCGCCCGTGCGCCGCGATCACGCGGCCTTCGGCACGTTGCGCGCCCGACGCGCGCGGTGCCGGCTTGCGGGAGGTCGGCCGGCTCATGCGTGCTGCATCAGGCGGTCGATCCGCTGCGAGGCGGGCGGATGCGAGTAGTAGAAGGCCGTGTAGACAGGGTCGGGCGTCAGCGTCGACGCGTTGTCCTCGTAGAGCTTCACGAGTGCGCTGACGAGATCCTGCGCGTCGGTCTGGCTGGCCGCGAATGCGTCGGCCTCGAATTCGTGCTTGCGCGACGTGAGGCTGCCGAACGGCGTCGCGAAGAACAGGAACACGGGAATCGCGAGGAAGAACAGCACGAGCGCGGCACCCGCGTTGCTCGTGTCGAGCGACGGCGTGACTCCAAGCCCGGTGTAGAACCATGTGCGTTGCGCAAGCCAGCCGAGCAGCGCGAGCAGCACGAGGCTCAGCACGAACGACACGAGCATCCGCTTCATCACGTGGCGGCGCTTGAAGTGGCCGAGTTCGTGCGCAAGCACGGCCTCGATTTCCTGGCCGGACAGGCGCGCGAGCAGCGTGTCGAAGAACACGATCCGCTTCGAGGCGCCGAAGCCCGTGAAGTACGCGTTGCCGTGCGCGGAGCGGCGGCTGCCGTCCATCACGAACAGGCCCTTCGCCGCAAAGCCGCAGCGCTTCATCAGCGACTCGATGCGCGCGCGCAGCGCGTCGTCCTTCAGCGGCTCGAACTTGTTGAAGATCGGTGCGATGAAGGTCGGGTAGATCAGCAGCACGAGCATCTGGAACGCGACCCAGACGATCCAGGTCCACAGCCACCAAAGGCTGCCGGCCTGGTTCATCAGCCACAGCACGACGAACAGCAGCGGCAGGCCGAGTGCGGCGCCGAGCAGCGAGTTTTTCAGCATGTCGGTGAAAAACAGCCGCTTCGTCATCCGGTTGAAGCCGAAGCGCTGTTCGATCCCGAACTGGCGGTAATACTCGAACGGGACGTCGATTACGCTCGTGATCACGAGCACCGCCGCGACGAGCGCGACCTGCTGCCCGTAGCCGCGGCCGAGCCAGCCGGTGAGCAGCGTGTCGAGCGCGCCGACGCCGCCGAGCAGCGTGAGGCCGACCAGCACGGCCGCGCTGACGACGATCTCGAGCATCGTCAGCCGGGTGCGCTCGACCGTATAGTCGGCCGCGCGCTGGTGGGCGGTCAGCGGGATGGTCGCGCTGAACTGCGCGGGGACGCCGTTGCGGTGCGCCGCGACGAAGCGGATCTGCCGCGACGCGAGCCACAGCTTGGTGACGACCATCGCGAGTACGGCGAGCGCGAACAGCAGGGTGAACGAAAAGGGTGACATCGAAGGCGCCAAAGGGTTCTATGCGAGAATTATATGTTCTTGCGGACCGGGCCCGCTGATGCGATGCCGGCCGCCCGGGCGGCGCCGCGCGCCGTCCGCCATTTTCCAGGATGACTCATGACCGATACCGCCGCTTCCACCAGCCAGCCCGCGCTCGTGCGCAACGAGTTGAACCTCGTCTGGCTCGACATGGAGATGACGGGCCTCGACCCGGATAACGACCGCATCATCGAGATCGCGGTCGTCGTGACCAATTCCACGCTCGACATCGCGGTCGAGGGCCCCGTCTTCGCGATCCACCAGAGCGACGAAACGCTCGCGAAGATGGACGACTGGAACAAGTCGACGCACGGCCGCTCGGGCCTGATCGACCGCGTACGCGCGTCGACCGTGACCGAAGCGGAAGCCGCCGCGCAGTTGCAGGCATTCCTCGCGCAGTACGTGTCGCCCGGCAAGTCGCCGATGTGCGGCAACTCGATCTGCCAGGACCGCCGCTTCATGGCGCGCTGGATGCCCGAATTCGAGCGGTTCTTCCATTACCGCAATCTCGACGTCAGCACGCTCAAGGAGCTGTGCCGCCGCTGGCAGCCCGCGATCTACAAGGGTTTCCAGAAGCGCGCGATGCATACGGCGCTCGCGGACATCCACGAATCGATCGACGAGCTGAAGTACTACCGTGAGCATTTCCTGATTCCGGCCGCGCCGGCTTCGGCGGGCGAATCCGCGCCGGCCGCCTGAGCGGGCCGGCACGCGCCCGGCGCTGGGTACAGGCTCAGCGCCGCGCGCTTTTCGGCCGGAACGCCGCGACCACCGCGGCGTCGGTCTCGATATACGGGCCGCCGATCAGGTCGATGCAGTAGGGCACGGCGGCGAAGATGCCGGGTACGGTCGACTTGCCGTCGGCATCGCGCAACCCTTCGAGCGTTTCCCGGATCGATTTCGGTTGACCGGGCAGGTTGATGATCAGCGCCGCATGGTCGGCCGTCTCGCGGATCACCGCGACCTGCCGCGACAGGATCGCGGTCGGCACGAAATTCAGGCTGATCTGCCGCATCTGTTCGCCGAACCCGGGCATTTCCTTCGTCGCCACGGCCAGCGTGGCCTCGGGCGTCACGTCGCGGCGCGCGGGGCCTGTGCCGCCCGTCGTCAGCACGAGGTCGCACCCCGCGACGTCGACGAGCTCGGCGAGCGTGGCGGAAATCGTGGGCGCATCGTCCTGGATCAGGCGCGTTTCGGCGCGCCACGGCGACACCAGCGCGCCGGCGAGCCACTCCTGCAGCGCCGGAATGCCCTTGTCTTCGTAGACGCCCGTGCTCGCGCGGTCGCTGATCGACACGAGGCCGACAACGAGCTCGTCCGGGTGGTTACGCTTCGTCGTCATGGTCGTCCCCGGCGTCGTCCGCCGCGTCGTCGTCCGCAACGGACGTGCCGCCAGCGGTCTTGATCCACTGGAACAGCTCGCGGAAATAGCGCGGCGGCTTGCCTTGCTGCGCTTCCTTGCGTGCGTTGCGGATCAGCGTGCGGCCTTCCTGGATATCGGCTTCCGGGTGCTGGTGCAGGAATTCGGTCAGCGCGTCGTCGCTCGCGAGCAACTGTTCGCGCGTGCGTTCGATCCAGTGCAGGCGGGCCGTCGCGGCCTTGTTCACGCCGCGCTGCGCGTCGAGCGCGGTGCGCAGCGCGGCCGTCTCGTCGTCGGTCAGCGAGCGCATCACGCGGCCGACGTACTGGAGCTGGCGGCGCTTGCCTTCGTGATCGGTGATCCGGCGCGCCTCGCGCACGGCGTCCGAGAGGCTTTCGGGCATCGGCATGCGCTTCAGCGCGTCTTTCGGCAGATCGACGAGCGCCTGGCCGAGCACCTGCAGCTCGTGCATCTCGCGCTTCAACTGGGATTTGCTGGGGCGATCGTAGCCGTTGTCGTCGTCTTCGACGGCATGCTCGATCGGCTGGATTCGGGTTTTGCGTGTCATGGGCGGCATTGTATCGCGCCGCGGACACCCCAAGCTTGTCGGTGTCCGGCCCCGGACCTTGCTATGATCGCGGGATACGCAACATTTTGACCATGCGGGCGCCCGCCCGCCACCGGATACCAAGACGATGGCAGCCAATCTCGACGTACAAGCGCGCTATTTCCCGCACACGCAGGACCAGCTCAAAGAAATCGCGTCGGACATCCTTCGCCATGCGAAGGCACTCGGCGCGTCGGACGCCGCGACCGAAATCTCCGAAGGCGACGGCCTGTCGGTGTCGGTGCGCCGCGGCGAAGTCGAAACGATCGAGCATAACCGCGACAAGATGGTCGGCGTGACCGTGTTCATCGGCAAGAAACGCGGCAACGCGAGCACGTCGGATTTCTCGCCGGGCGCGATCAAGGATACCGTCGCCGCCGCCTACAACATTGCGCGCTTCACGGCCGAGGACGAGGCCGCCGGCCTCGCCGAGGCCGAGCTGCTCGAAACCGACCCGCGCGACCTCGATCTGTACCACCCGTGGGCGCTGACGGCCGACGAGGCCGTCGAGCTCGCCCGCCGCGCGGAAGATGCCGCATTCGCAGTCAGCCCGCAGATCCGCAATTCGGAAGGCGCGAGCGTGTCGGCCCAGCATTCGCAGTTCGTGCTCGCGACGTCGCGTGGCTTCCTGTCCGGCTACCCGTATTCGCGCCACTACATCGCCTGCGCGCCGATCGCGGGCAGCGGCCGCCACATGCAGCGCGACGACTGGTATTCGTCGAAGCGCAGCGCAATCGATCTCGCGGCGCCCGAAGCGGTGGGCCGTTACGCGGCCGAGCGTGCGCTCGCGCGGATGGGCGCGCGCCGTCTCGACACCCGCAAGGTGCCCGTGCTGTTCGAGGCGCCGCTCGCGGCCGGGCTGCTCGGCGCGTTCGTACAGGCGGTGAGTGGCGGCGCGCTGTACCGCAAGACGTCGTTCCTCGTCGACAGCCTCGGCAAGCCGGTGTTCGCGCCGCACATCCAGGTCGTCGAGGATCCGCACGTGCCGCGCGCGATGGGCAGCGCGCCGTTCGACGAGGAAGGCGTGCGCACGCGTGCACGCAGCGTCGTCAAGGATGGCGTCGTCGAAGGCTACTTCCTGTCGACCTATTCGGCGCGCAAGCTCGGCACGCAAACCACCGGCAACGCGGGTGGTTCGCACAACCTCGCGCTGCGCAGCTCGAACACGCAGCCGGGCGACGATTTCGACGCGATGCTGAAGAAGCTCGGCACGGGCCTGTTGCTGACCGAGCTGATGGGGCAGGGCGTGAACTACGTAACGGGCGACTATTCGCGCGGCGCGGCGGGCTTCTGGGTCGAGAACGGCGTGATCCAGTATCCGGTCGAGGAAATCACGGTCGCGAGCACGCTGCAGGAGATGTTCCGGCATATCGTAGCGATCGGCGCCGATTCGATCGTGCGCGGCACGAAGGAAACGGGCTCGGTGCTGATCGAGCAGATGACGATCGCCGGGCAGTAAGCGGCGCGCGGCATCGGCCGCCATCAAACGAAAAAGCCCGACGGCGTGAGCCTGTCGGGCTTTTTCATTGCGCGCGATACGTCAGCCGTGCTTGCGCTCGTAGACGACGAACGCATAGCCGAACGTGTTTGGCGCGGAGGCCTGGTGCACATCGCGCGACACTTCCTGCCAGTGCGCGGCGTCGGGTGCCGGGAACGATGCGTCACCGTCGAAGTCGGCGTCGATCTCGGTGACGACCAGCTTGTCGGCGAGTGCGAGGCCTTCCGTATAGAGTTGCGCGCCACCGATCAGGAACGCCTCGGGCACCCCGTCGCGCGCGGCGAGCGCCAGCGCATCGGCGAGCGACGTGACCGTATCGCAGCCGTCGAAGCGTCGCGTGGCGTCGCGCGTGACGACGATATTGCGGCGGCCCGGCAGCGGCCGGCCGATCGACTCATGGGTCTTGCGACCCATCACGATCGGTGCGCCCATCGTCGTGCGCTTGAAGAAGGCGAGATCCTCGGGAAGTTTCCAGGGCAACTGGTTGTCGCGGCCGATGATGCCGTTGCGGGCACGCGCGACGATCAGGGTCAACGTCGTCATGAAGGTCGGGGGAGAGGAAAACCGGAATGGCGCCGATTTTACCGGAACGGCGGCGCGCACCGGTTCCGGATGTGTGCATCCGCCTTCCTGCGCTGCGCGCCGCGACGTTTGAAGCAACGCGTCGCGGCAACGGAATGAATAAAAAGAGTGCCCGCCGGGGGACGGAGCACAAAACCGTTTCGTGTTGCGAGATCGCAGGAGGCCGGCATCTGATCGATGCTGTCCGGCCCGCTAAAATCAATATGTGATCCTTATCAAATGGATCGATTGATGCTCACTGGTGCGTACTGCCTTGCGTGGTGCCTTCCATCGCGTGCTGCACGTCGCCCGGCTGCGGTGCCGGGAGTGGCATCGGCAACTGGGGCGGCGGGGGGATCTCGTCCCACAGTGTCACTGAAGTCCTGCCGGCCGGCAGCGGTTGCGGTGCCGACACGGTCACGATGCCGAACCCGATGCCGTGCTGCATGCTCGGCACGTTTGCCGCAAGCAGCATTGCGTGATCCGGACTCGAGCTTTCGTCTGCGCGTACGGGCGTAGGCGGGCCCGCGGCCGCGACCGCAATGGTCATCGGCACGAAAGAAAGTAAAAGATGTTTTCGCATGGTCGCTGTCTCCGACGTTTTCCATATTCAGCGAAATGCATGCCATCGCGCCGCGACCGTTGTCGAGCCTGCGATTCGTGCGCAAGCGTTGCGAATTGTGTCGGAAAACGGCTGAAAATGTTTCAGGCCTGAAACGAGGGGGCTCGGGAATACTGCGGATTCAATCGATACGCTTCAAGGATGACAATCGTCGCATGCGTTGATGGCAGAACGCATCGCTGCGCAGGTGCTATGTGCAGACGATTGACATGCATCGACCTCCTGAGCGATTCGGCCGTATCGCCCACCGCGCTGAAATCGGATTGTCGTATTCAGTGCCTATAACTAAGCTGTCTTGATCAAAATAACTGGACGCGAGATAAGCGCCATCATGCGAGGCTTTGTCGTCGCCGCGCATCGGCATGGCGAATCGAGCCGCCTTCGGCTGACCCGATTCGAACCTTTCGCACGTGACCTGGCGTGCACGGCAATCGTTAGACGGTTGAGGAACGGGGTGAGGATATGGGAGCCGATCTGCGGCACGTGATCTACTATTCGCGCGAACCGAACGACGCGTTGCGCGGCCATTTCGACGAATGCGGTTGGCGTGTCGATCTCGCGGAGACCGTGCGAGACGTACGACGCGTCGTGCAGCATGGTGTCGCAACGGCCGGGTTGCTCGATTTTTCGCCGGGCTTCAAGCCCTCGGATCTGCGCGAACTCGAATCCTGTCTGAGCATTCAGCACATCGGCTGGATCGCGGCGACGCGCCGCGGCCAGTTGCAGGACGCCACGCTGCGCCATCTCATTCGTGACTACTGTTTCGACTACGTGACGATGCCGTACGAGACGGCGCGGATCGTCGAGACCGTCGGTCATGCGCACGGCATGGTCGCGCTGACGGAACCCGTTGCGCCGCCCGTCGGGGCCGGACGCAGCGAAGGCGAAATGGTTGGAACCTGCGATGCGATGCTGGGGCTCTTCAGGACGATTCGCCGCGTTGCGGCAACCGATGCGCCGGTGTTCATCTCCGGCGAATCGGGTACGGGCAAGGAACTGACGGCGGTCGCGATTCATGAGCGTTCGTCGCGCGCGCAGGCGTCGTTCATCGCGATCAATTGCGGCGCGATCCCGTCGACGCTGCTGCAGGCCGAGCTGTTCGGCTACGAGCGCGGTGCGTTCACCGGCGCCAACCAGCGCAAGATCGGCCGCGTCGAGGCCGCCAACGGCGGCACGCTGTTTCTCGACGAGATCGGCGATTTGCCGCTCGAAAGCCAGGCAAGCCTGCTGCGCTTCCTGCAGGAAGGCAAGATCGAGCGGCTCGGTGCTCACGTATCGGTGCCCGTCGACGTGCGCGTGATCTGTGCGACGCACGTGGACATGGAGGCGGCGTTGCGCGAAGGGCGGTTCCGCGAGGACCTGTTCCATCGCCTGTGCGTGCTGAAGATCGAGGAACCGCCGTTGCGCGCGCGCGGCAAGGACATCGAGATACTCGCGCGCCACATGCTCGAGCGTTTCAAGGGCGACGCGCATCGTCGCCTGCGCGGCTTTTCCCCTGACGCGGTCGCGTCGCTGTACGGTTATTCGTGGCCGGGCAACGTGCGCGAACTGATCAATCGCGTGCGCCGCGCGATCGTCATGTCGGAGGGGCGGATGATCACTGCGGCCGATCTCGAGCTGAACGACTTTGCGACGCTCGCGCCCGTGTCGCTGCTGGAGGCGCGTGAGGCGGCCGAACGGCAGGCGATCGAGCAGGCGCTGTTGCGCCATCGCGGCCGTTTCGCGGATGCCGCGCGCGAACTCGGCGTGTCGCGCGTCACACTCTACCGGCTGATGTGCGCGCACGGGATGCGCGATCGCGGCGAAACGCTGGCAGGGTTTTCGGCGCCGTTGCCGGAGCTTCCTCACCACGCTTGCTAAAATTGGCGGGTACGGCCGCCCTCGCGGCCGAAGGAACCCGCATGAAACAGTATCTCGATCTCGTTCGTACCATTCTCGATACCGGCGCCTGGCAGGAGAACCGCACGGGGATCCGCACCATCAGCATGCCGGGCGCGATGCTCCGCTTCGACCTGCAGCAAGGTTTTCCGGCCGTAACGACCAAGAAGCTCGCGTTCAAGTCGGCGATCGGCGAACTGGTCGGCTTCCTGCGTGCTTCCCGCAGCGCGGCCGATTTCCGCGCGCTCGGCTGCAAGGTGTGGGACGCGAACGCGAACGAGAACGAGCAGTGGCTCGCGAACCCGTATCGCCAGGGCGTCGACGATCTCGGCGACGTGTACGGCGTGCAATGGCGCCAGTGGCCGGGCTACAAGGTGCTCGACGCGGGCGCCGATGCGCAAATCGCCGATGCGACGCGCCGCGGCTTCCGGATCGTCACGCGTTTCGACGAAGACGGCGCGCCAAAGGTGCTGCTGTACAAGGCGATCGACCAGCTGCGCCAGTGCCTGGACACGATCATGGAGAACCCG
This sequence comes from Burkholderia crassaminum, assembly GCF_964265005.1. Taxonomy (NCBI): domain Bacteria; kingdom Pseudomonadati; phylum Pseudomonadota; class Betaproteobacteria; order Burkholderiales; family Burkholderiaceae; genus Burkholderia; species Burkholderia crassaminum. The sequence goes on from NZ_OZ183799.1 coordinate 1,190,073, forward strand.
TCCGACCGCCGCATCCTGTTTCACGCGTGGAATCCTGCCGTGCTCGACCAGATCGCGCTGCCCGCGTGCCATCTGCTGTACCAGTTCCTGCCGAACGCGACGAAGCGCGAAATCTCGCTGTGCCTGTACATCCGCAGCAACGACGTCGGCCTCGGCACGCCGTTCAACCTGACGGAAGGGGCCGCGCTGCTGGCGCTTGTTGGCCGGCTGACGGGCTACACGCCGCGTTGGTTCACGTACTTCATCGGTGACGCGCACATCTACGAGAACCAGCTCGACATGCTGCAGCAGCAGCTCACGCGCGAGCCGTACGAAAGCCCGCGGCTCGAAATTTCCGAGCGTGTGCCGGATTACGCGAAGACGGGCGTTTATGCGCCCGAGTGGCTGGAGCAGATCGAGCCGTCCGATTTCTCGCTCGTCGGCTATCGCCACCATGAGCCGCTGACCGCACCGATGGCGGTCTGATCGAGCGGCCCGGGCCGCGCGGACGCATCGATCCGCTCCCCACAGGAAAAAGGCCCGACCGGCTGATACCGGTCGGGCCTTTTTGTTTCATGTTTGCGGCACTTACTGGCGATGCCGCTCTTCGTGACCGCCTTGCGGCGGCGGGTTGCTCGGGTGTGGCGCCTCGACGTGCGGCGCCGGTTGCGGCCGCGGTTCCATGCGGGGTGCGGGCATCGACGGGCGCGGTTCCATGCGTGGCGCCGGTTGCGGACGCGGCTCCATGCGCGGCGCCTGCGGCTGCGGGCGCGGCATGTCGTGCACGGCAGGCGCCGGCGGCCGGTACTCGTTCACGCGCGGCGGTGCGATGTCGCGGTGCGGCGCCGGTTGCGCGAATTCGGGGCGCGGTTGCGGCGCCGGGGCGGCCCGTTCCGGTTGCGGCTGTGCGTGCTGGCCCGGCGTCTGGAAATCAGGGCGCGGACGCGGCTGCGAAATCTGCGCCGTGTTGTCGATCCTCGGTTGCGGCAGCGCTCGTGGCGCTTCGTTCCGGCCGCCGGGCTGCATGCCTTGCGGCGTCAGTACGCCTTCCGGACGCGGCACCGCTGCGCTGCGCACGGGCGGCAGCGCATTCTGGCCCGCCGCGTGAAGGGCGGTCGGCGGGGCGGCGCGCTGACGTTCCATCGGCGTGTGCGGCTGCATCCACGCGGGTGACGGCGTCTCGGCTGCGTGTGCGCTGCCGATGCCCAGCGGCGTGTTGCTTGCGACCGGCGGATGCGGGACACCGTTGCCGGGGCCGAAGGCCTGATGCGGCGTCGCGTTGCCGGGCGCCTGCGGCATGCTGCCGTTGGCGAAATGCGGTGCGTTGGGCGGTTCGCCATTCGCCGGCCGCCCGGCATTCAGCGCGCCCGGCACCGGCGCACCCGGTGCACCCGTCCGTCCGGCCTGCACGGCAGGCGGCTGGCCTTCGCGCGGCGCGCGTGACGGCTGCACGACGGGGCCATGCGGATTCACGAGCTGCACGTTGTGCATCGCCCATGCGCCGCCGCCCGGCGTACCCGGTACGCGGACCGGACGCGCCGTATAGTCGGCCGGCACGTTCGTCTTTACGACGGGCGCGCCGGCACCCGGCACGCGCCCGCCTTGCTGCGCGAGGTGGGCGGCGGCCTGGTCGCGATACGCGGCCGGCACTGCGGGATTGCGCGTGGCGACGTACGGGTGCTGGGCAATCGCCGCCGGCGGACGGTAGCTCGCATTGCGCAGCCCGCCGGTGAAGCTTTGGCGCACCGGAGCAATGCCCGGCGTACCCGGCGTGACGTGTGCATTGCGCCATTGCTGCGGGTCAACGTGCTGCGAGAAGTGTGCGACTGGCTGGCCGTGCACGAATGCGGAGGCCGGTACGGCCGTGATCGCATGTGGCGCACGGAAGTTCACGTACGTCTTGTTGATGTTGGTGATATTGGTGATGTTCGTCACGTTCACGGTCTTGTTCACGTTGACGTTGACGTTGACGTTGTTCACAACGATGTTGCGGTTCACGCGGTCGTAGTAGTGCGGGCTCCAGCCGCCCCAGCCCGGATGCCACGGTTCGCCCGGGCCGAGCGCGAACCACGCGCAGCCGGCCGCGGCGACGCCGCCCACCGTGAGCGCGACGCTCCAGTCGGGACCGCCGCCACCGCCCACGAACGCGACGAGTGCCGGTGCATAGACCGGCGGCTGGCTGACGACCACCGGGCCCGGTACCCAGGCCCAGCTATCGTCCACGTACGCCCAGCGGCCGTAGTGATACGGCGCGAAACCCCATGGCGCGTCGTCGACCCACGTCCAGCCCCACGGTGCCTGCCAGATCCAGTGGCCGTCGTGATACGGCGCCCAGTCGGCCGGCGTGTCGTTCGGCACCCATACCTGCCCGTAATTCGGGGTTTCGCGCCACGTGCCGTTCGCGTCGAGATCCTGATAGCCGGGAATGTCACGCGACACATAGCGGGCCGATACCGAGCGCTCTTCGGCCGCGTCGCGGCTGGCGGCCCACTGGTCGAGCGGGTCGGGGCCCGGCGCCGCCGATTGCTGCGCGACCTGCAGGTCGGTGCCCGTGAACACGACCTGCTGCCCGGGCGACAGCGGATACTGGCCGTTGCTGCCGTAGACGGTCGCACTGCCGCTGCGCACCGTCACCGTCGTGCTCGCGCCGTTCGGTGCGACATCGACGCGATAGTCGCCGGGGCCCGTGATGCCGAGCGCGAGGTTCGGCGTGTCGATTTCGTACGATCCGCCGGCCGGCAGATTGCGCACGTGCGTCGACAGGGTGCCGAGTCCCACTTTCAGCTGGGTCGTCGTGTCGTCGAGGTTCAGCACCGACAGGCTCGTCGACTCGCCGAGCCGCACCGCGGCCGAGCCGATGTGCAGTTCCGAGCGCGCACCGGCATCGTTCCAGAGCTGGTCGCCGGTTGTCAGCGGCCGGTTCACGGCGGCATACGACCACGTATCGGTGCCGGCCGGCTCGGTCGTCACGGCGCCCGACAGGTAATTGAGCCGCGCGACACGGCTGGGCGGATCGCCGCCCGGTTGCCGTGCCGCGGCCGCATAGGGAGGGGCGTCGGCCGATTGCGCGAATGCAGGGGGCAGTGCCGCAAGCGCGACGAACGCGAGCAGCGTGCAGCGGGCGGTTCGCTTGAGCGTGAACAGGGTGGCCATGGTGAGCGTCTTCGTCATTATCGCGGCGCGTCGATTCGTGCCGATGAGTTCACAATATCCGCTTGGCCTGTTTCAATGCCCCATGTTTTGTAAGTCGGATGGCACGCGATGTAACAAAACCTGTCCATCGCGCGCCGTTGTCGTGCAGACGCAATCCAGGCGTCAAGCGGACGTAAGCCACCCGTCGAAAACCTGCTGGCCGGGCACGGTCACGCGCAACACGCGCGGTCTTGCGGAACGTTCGATCCAGCCGTTCGCACAGAAGCTCTCGAGCAGCGCCGCGCCGAGCGCGCCACCGAGATGCGAGCGCCGCTCGCTCCAGTCGAGGCAGCCGCATGCGAAGCGGCGCCGGCGCGTGCGTTGCTGCGCGACGTCGATGCCCCATTGGGCCAGCGCCTGCGTGCCGAGTTCGGTGGCCTCGATCGCATCGCCGTCCGCGAGCAGCCAGCCGCGCGCGGTGAGCCCGTCGAAAATGCGTACGGCAAGTTCGCCGGCCATGTGGTCGTAGCAGGTGCGCGCATAGCGCAGTTCGGCTGGTACCGTGCGCGACGGCGGCGGAACCGGGCGGTGCGGCGCGGCCGCGCGGGCGACGTTTGCGAGCGCTTCGAGCGACGCTGCGATGTCGGCCGACGCGATGCGGTAGTAGCGGTGCCGGCCGCGCACGTCGAGCGCGAGCAGGCCGCCTTCGGTCAAGCGCGCGAGGTGGGCGCTTGCGGCGGAAGGCGACAGCCCCGCGATCATCGTCAGTTCGCCTGCCGGTCGTGCGCTGCCGTCCATCAGCACCCACAGCATCGCGGCGCGCCCAGGGTCGGCGATCAGGGAGCCGATGCGGCTCAGGCCCGGAAAGTGGTGGTCGTCTTGGTCGGTCATCGTCGTGTCTCGTCAGGCGGGATGATCTTCAGTGTAGTGGGCGCGCGCATTCGATGTTTCGCTTTTGGCTGAAGTGTCGGATGCAGTCGCACCGGCGTCGTCGATCCGGCGAGCCGGGCTGCGGCCGCATGCGGCGCGCGCGTAGAATGGCCGAAAGCGGCGGCAGCGGGCTGCCGCATGTGACACGATGCAACGATGAAGACGATTTTCTGTTTGCTGGCGGCCGCGCTAGTCTGCGCAGCCTGCGCGCAGGGTGGTGCGGGCGCGGCCGGCGAGCGCGGCGGCAGTATCGAGATGTACGGAACGATCGATCAGGGCATCACGGTGCGCCGCTGACCGGCGCCGGCCGCGTGCGCGCCGGGTACAGCCCCCCGGCAGCCGCGCCATACGGGGCGCCCCGCGACGCGTTGCCGCAGTGCAACGTATAATCGGCCGATTACAGCGCCCCTGCCGCCTGGAGCCAACGCAATGTCCCAACCGTCCCCCGTACCGGCCGCCCTCGACCGCACCGAAACCGTATTCCGCTTCCTCGCCGAACCGTCGTCCGTGAACTTCGGCGGCAAGGTGCATGGCGGCGCGCTGATGAAGTGGATCGACGAAGTCGCGTATGCGTGCGCGGCCGTCTGGTCGAGCCGCTATTGCGTGACGGTCAGCGTCGGCAACATCCGCTTCCAGCGTCCGATCCTGGTCGGCAATCTGGTGGAGCTGAAGGCGCGCGTCGTTGCGACGGGCCGCACCAGCATGCACATCCATGTGTCCGTCCATGCCGGCGATCCGAAGGGCGGTGTGCTGCGCCAGACGACCGATTGCCTTGTCGTGTTCGTCGCGGTCGACGAGAACGGCAACCCGGTGCCGGTGCCGCCGTTCGTGCCCGAGACCGACGAGCAGAAGGTGCTCGCGAAATATGCGGCCGACGTGCGGGCCGCGCTCGACAAGATCGTCGAGATGAAACCGGAAGAAGTCGCGAAAGGCGCGGTTTGATCGCAGCGGGCGCCGCGCAGTTCGCGCCGCGCCCGTTGTACCGTTCCGAGTCGTACTGTTACCGCGACCCGATCATTTCCTCAGGGCGCACCCACGCATCGAATTCCGCTTCGGTCAGGTAGCCGAGCGCGAGCGCGGCGGCCTTCAGCGTCGTGCCTTCCTTGTGCGCCTTCTTTGCGATCTGCGCCGACTTGTCGTAGCCGATGTGCGGATTGAGCGCCGTCACGAGCATCAGCGATTCGTTCAGCAGCAGGTCGATCCGCGAGCGGTTCGGCTCGATGCCCACCGCGCAGTGGTCGTTGAAGCTCTGTGCGCCGTCGGCAAGCAGCCGCACCGACTGCAGCACGTTGTGCGCGATCATCGGCCGGAACACGTTCAGCTCGAAATTGCCGCTCGCGCCACCGACGTTGACCGCGACGTCGTTGCCGAACACCTGGCAGCACAGCATCGTCACGGCTTCAGACTGCGTCGGGTTCACCTTGCCCGGCATGATCGAGCTGCCCGGCTCGTTTTCGGGAATCGACAGCTCGCCAAGCCCGCAGCGCGGCCCGCTCGCGAGCCAGCGGACGTCGTTCGCGATCTTCATCAGGCCGGCAGCAACCGTCTTCAGCGCGCCGTGCGCGAACACCAGCGCATCGGCGGCCGCCATCACCTCGAACTTGCTCGGCGCCGTCACGAACGGCAGCTTCGCGAGCCGGCCGATTTCATCGGCGACACGCACCGCGAACTCCGGATGCGCGTTCAGCCCCGTGCCGACTGCCGTGCCGCCGAGCGCGAGTTCGTACAGGTGCGGCAAGGCCGATTCGACGTGACGGATGCTCTGGTCGAGCTGCGCGACGTAGCCGGAAAACTCCTGGCCGAGCGTGAGCGGCGTCGCGTCCTGCAGGTGCGTGCGGCCGATCTTCACGATGTCGGCGAATGCCTTCGACTTCGCGTCGAGCGTCGTGCGCAGCGTGCGCAGCGCCGGCAGCAGGTGGTTGACGATCGCGTACGCGGCCGCGACGTGCATGGCGGTCGGGAACACGTCGTTCGACGACTGGCCGCGGTTCACGTCGTCGTTCGGATGAACCTTGCGCGCTTCGCCGCGCTCGCCGCCCATCAGTTCGCTCGCGCGATTCGCGATCACCTCGTTGAGGTTCATGTTGGTCTGCGTGCCGGAGCCCGTCTGCCACACGGCGAGCGGGAATTCGCGCGGATGCTTGCCGGCGATGATCTCGTCGGCCGCGTCGATGATGGCGTGCGCCTTGTCGTCGGCCAGCACGCCGAGCGACTGGTTCACGGCCGCCGCGGCGCGCTTGACGATCGCGAGCGCATGGATCAGCTCGGGCGATTGCTTTTCGGTCGAGATCCGGAAATTCTGCAGCGAGCGCTCGGTCTGGGCGCCCCAGAGCCGGTCGGCCGGTACGGCGATCTCGCCGAACGTATCGCGTTCCATCCGAACTGCTTCGTTCATGATCCACTCCTCCAGGAAAGGGGAAAGGCCGCGCGTCGTCGCGCGGCCTCAGACGTAATCAGACGTATCGTGAGGCGGCCGCGCCGCTTGCGCGGCGTCTCGAGGTCTTCAGCCGACTAGCATAGCGCCGGCCGGGATTTCGCGTCGTGTCGCGCTCAGTGCGGCGACGTCACGAGCGACGCGCTCTTCAGATGAAAGCGCCATGCCATCAGCACGGCCACGCTGGCGAGGCCGGCCGCGAGGCCCCACCAGAGGCCTCGGGCACCGAGGCCCACGTGGAACGCGAACCAGTAGCCGGTCGGGAAACCGACGCCCCAGTAGCCGAGGGTCGCCGCGAGCATCGGGATGCGCGTGTCTTTCAGGCCGCGCAGCGCACCCGATGCGACGGTCTGCGCGCCGTCGACGATCTGGAACACCGCGGCGATGCCGAGCAGCGACGCGGCGAGCGATACGGTGGCCGCGTTCGACGGATCGTCGAGGTTCAGGTATAGGCCGACGATCGCATGCGGCGCGACGACCAGCACGATGCCCGACAGCGTCATGAACGCGACACCGAGGCCGAGTGCGACGAAGCCCGCATGCCGCGCGGCGACGGGCGCCCCTGCGCCGACCCAGTAGCCGACCCGCACGTTGGCGGCCTGGCCGATCGCGAGCGGCACCATGAACGCCACCGACGCGACGTTCAGCGCGATCTGGTGCGCGGCCAGTGACGTCGCGCCGAGCACACCGATGGTCAGGCCGGTTGCGAGGAACAGCGTCGACTCGACCCCGTACGTGATCGCCACCGGCCAGCCGATGCCGATCAGTTCGCCCATCATGGGCAGCTTCGGGCGCGCGGCGGTAACGAAATGACGGAAGCGTTGCCGGCCGTGCAGCAGCCAGATCAGTGCGAGCGCGGTGAGCCAGATCGTGATCGTCGTCGCGACCGCCGAACCGAGGAAGCCGAGGCGCGGCAGCCCGAACGCGCCGTGGATCAGCCCGTAGTTCAGCACGCCGTTGACGCCGACGCCGCCGACCGACACCCACAGCAGCCGCCGCGCCGCGCCGATCGCCGGCAGGAATGCGCGCATCAGCCCGACGCCGATCAGGCTGCCGAGCGCGGCGAAGCGCAGGATGCCGGTGTATTCGCCGACGTGATGCGCGAGCAATGGCGGCTCGTGGAACATCAGCAGGATCGGTTCGGACAGCGACAGCGCGATGATGGCCGGAATCGCGAGCAGCACGGACAGCGCGAAGCCGGTCCAGTAGATGTGCGGCACGCGCTCGTCGGCCTTGGCGCCGCGCGCGTGCGCGACGCTGACGCTGACCGACGACAGCACGCCTTGCAGCACGGTCACGATGACGAAGAAGAAGTTCGCGCCGAGCCCGCCCGCGGCGAGCGAATCGGGGCCGAGCGAGCCGAGCAGTACCGTGTCGGTGACGCTCATCGCCATCTGCGAGAGCTGCGCGATCGCGAGCGGCGCGGCGAGGCGCGCGGTATCGGCGGCATGACTGGACAGGGACGGCGGCGCGGCGGCCGTCCGCGTAAGACCGGAATGCGACATGGAATGGGCGCTCGCGCGGGTGCGGGCCCGCGCTCTATGTATTTATTTTGAGAGACGGCTAGCTTACGGCTTTATTCGAACCATGTCGAACGCGCGCGCCGATGGCCATGTCGCAGGCAGGGGGAACCGTCCGGCCTAGGCTTCGCGCACTGCAATGCGCGTGTCGCCGAGCAGGACGACCTGGCCCGCGCGGATCTTGCAGGTCTTGCGCAGTTCGACCGCGCCGTCGACTTTCACCGCGCCGGACGCGACGATCAGCTTCGCGGTGCCGCCGCTGTCCGCGAGGCCGGTGATCTTGAGAAGGTTGTGCAGCTCGACGTATTCGCCGGTCAGCGTGAAATCCAGGTTGGGCATGACGAAGAAGGTGCGCAATGCGCGGGAGGAATCGCCTCGCATCATACGGCACGGCGGGCCGGCGCGCGAGCGCGGCCGGCTGCCGCACGCGGTTGTCAGGAAATGTGAGCCATTCGTCAGCAAATGAAACGGTGGGTAACAGTCTGAGAGATTCGAGAACCGGCCGTGCGGGCCGCGGGTCTTTTGTCGTACCTGCCGCGTGTTGCGGCGGGGGACGCAACGGACCGCATCGCTGGGGTCCGGGCTCACAACTTCCTGAGGAGAATTGCCATGTCCAAGATTCGTACGATGCTGATCGGTGCCGCGTTGACGGCGTTCGCCACTTCGGCCGCATTTGCCCAGACGGGCACGGCGGTACAGGGCGCAGCCGGTGCCGGCGTGCAGGCGCAGACGCCGGCGGCGGGTGTCGGTGCCGGCATGCAGGGCAGTGCGGGCGCGAACGCGTCGGGCAATGCGGCCGGCGGTGCAACCGATGCGGTTGGCGCGGCAGCCGACGGCGCGAAGGATACGTCGTCGTCGGCCGTCCACTCGGCCAAGAAGCACACGAAGCATGCCGCGAAGTCGGCCAAGAGCCATGTCGGCTCGGCCAAGGCGAAGGCCGGCGAAGCGACCGAAGGCGGCGCATCGGTGGGCGCGGAGGGCGGTGCATCGGCCCAGGGCACCACGCAGTAAGCGGTGCCCGGCGCCGCGCGACGCTCGCCCCGGACGACGCGTCGCGACGGTGGCCACCCGACGTCCCGGTTCGCGTTATGCGAACCGGGACGTTTTCATGTGTTGATGCGCATGGGCGCGCCGTTACGGCCGGCGCTGTCCTTGCCCTTGTCCCGGACCCTGCGCCGGCCGCACGGCAGCCGGCGTGAATACGCTGCGCAACCACGCGGCGAGCCGTGCGAAGACGTCGTACGGCTCCTCGACGAAGATCTCCGGCTTCAGCAGCCGCAGGTATTCCATGATCTGCTGCGCTTCCTGCTTCTGGAACGAGCCGTGCGCGAGTCCGAGCCGCAGCAGCCCGCGCAGTTCGCCGAGCTTGTCGCGCGCGGTGCTGCCGACACTCATCTCGCACGCGAGCTTGGCCTCGTAGACCCGTTGTCGCAGCGATTCCGCGAGCCGCCACGCAGGCGTCTGCATCAGCTCCTCGAGCGCCTGGATGTCTTGCGCCGCCCCCTTGATCTGCGATGCGAGCGGGTCGATCAGCGACGGGTCGCCCTGCGCTTCGGCGACGATCGCTTTCGCCCAGTCGCGGCAAGCCTTCGCGAGTTCGTCGGGGGTCCATTCGGAGCGTGACGCGAAGCCGAAGCCGAATTCGCCGGCCTGTCGCATCAGGATCGCGACGACGTCCGGAAACTCCTTGTCGAGCGTGCGTTTTGCCCACGCGTACTGGCCGCCCTGCAGCATTCGCTGCACGGCGTGCTCGGTCAGCGGCACCATGTTGTCGAGCAGTTTGGCGCGCAGGAAATCCTCGAACGACGGCGTCGCGAACTGCGGGTCGAGTTTCAGCGACACGCGGACGAACGCGTCGTAGTCCTTGCGTAGGGACTCTAGCGTGTCGTCCTTGAGGGAAAGGGTGATCTGGCCCATGAATCGTCTCGATGGCGGCCCGCGCAAGCCGGCGGCCGGCACGGCGCACCGGGGCGGGCGCAGCGTCGACTGACCGGTGCGCGCCGAGGCCGGTGGCGGGTCTTCATTCCCTATATCGGCGTGCCGGGCGAAAACTTGAGTGCGCGTGACCGAGCGTGCGCTCAGGCGGGCAGCCAGTGGGGCAACACGACCCCTTGCCAGAAGAAGAACACCACGAGCCCCGCTGCGATCGTCACGAGCGGGCGGCGGGTTGCCGCCGATACGAGCACGGCCGCCAGCGCGCCGACCAGCTGCGGATTGCGCCAGGTCAGCTCGGCCGTGCCGCCGTGCGGCGAGACGGTCATCGGTACGATGATCGCGGTCAGCACGGTGACGGGCACGAAGCCGAGCGCGGTCCGCACGAGCGGCGGGAAGGTCAGCCGTTCGCCGAACAGGAACAGCGTCGAGCGGATCGCGTACGTGATGACGGCCATCCCGAGAATCAGCAGCGCGTAGCTCACGATGCGGCCTCCGTGCGCGAGCCGGCGCGCGTGCGTTCGTGCAGCAGCGTGAGCGCGACGCCGATCGCGACGCCGGCGGCGACTGCGCCGAGCAGTCCGAGCTTGTACGGCCAGCCCTGCCAGAAGTACGCCAGCGTGCCGGCCGTCACGGCCGCAGCGAAATAGCGCAGCGTGCCGAGCTGCGGGACGACGATTGCAATGAAGGTCGCCGCCATCGCGAAATCGAGGCCGAGCGACTGCAGGCCCGGGAACGCCGCGCCGAAACCGATGCCCGCGAGCGTCCAGACCTGCCAGTTCAGGTACATCGCGAGCCCCGAGCCGAAGAAGTAGTGGGGGCCGATCGCGCCGGGCGGGAAATGCCGGTAGTGCGCATAGGCGACCGCGAACACCTCGTCGGTCATCAGTGCGCCGAGCGTCGCGCGCCAGCGCAGCGGCAGGTGCGCGACATAGGGCGCGAGCGTCGCGCTGTACAGCAGGTGGCGCAGGTTCACGATCAGCGTGGTCGCGAGCACGACGACGAAGCTTGCGCTGCCCGCGATCAGGCCGAGTGCGATGAACTGCGCGGAGCCCGCGAACACGGCGAGCGACATCAGCGCGCCATGCCACGCGGCGAGCGGGCCACCGCCAACGAGCGTGCCGAAAATCACGCCGAACGGGGCGGCGCCAATCATCATTGGAATCGTGTCGCGCGCGCCGTCGAGCCATTCGTTGAATGGGCGGCGAGCAGGCGATGCGGGTGTCGGGTTCAAAGGGTGCTCCTCCATGAACGGGAGGATAGCGGGCAGGGGGTGTGCCGGCTTGTATGTTCTTGCGCTTGGGCGGCGAGCCGGGGCTTGCTCGCCCGCAGGCGCCGGCGGCATCGCGGTGGCGGGCCGGATGCTGCGCGTCAGCTCGCCTGCCAGCGCCCGGGCGGCACGCCGAACATGCGTTTGAAGTGCCGTGTGAAGTGGCTTTGGTCGACGAAGCCGCTGGCCGCCGCGACGTCGGCGACGGGCACGCCCGCGCGCAGCGGCGCCAGCGCGCGCTGCAGGCGCAACTGGTTGCGCCAGGCATGCGGCGGCATGCCGGTCGTGCGGGTGAACAGGCGCGCCGCGTGGAACGGCGACAGGCCGGCCGCCTGCGCGACTTCGTCGAGCGTCACCGTGCACATGAGATCGGCGGCGAGCCGCTCGCGCATCGCGTCGACGCGTGGTTCGTCCGCTGCGAGCGGCGCCGGTCGCGGCAGTGCGTCGGCATGGCGCACGATCAGCGTCGACAACGCATCGAGCATCGCCGTTTCGGCGGCGAGCGGATCGTAGATGCGCGGTGCGCCCGTCACCGGATCGTCAGCCGGCTGCCCGTGCGCCTGCGAGGGTAGTGCGCGCTCGCTGCCGGCCTCCATCATCCGGTGCGCCAGCGTGAGCCGGGCCGCCAGGTCGGCGTCGCGAATCACGTCGGGCGCAAACCACGGCGCGTCCTGCGGGCGGCCGGCGATCGCGCTGGTGAGTTCGCGGATGAATTCGACCGGCATGTAGCTGACGCGATAGCACCAGCCTTCGTCCGCAGCGCGCGAACCCGTATGCACTTCACCGGGATTGATCACGGGCACGGAACCCGTTTCGGCGACATAGCCGTTACCGCGATAGGTGAAGCGTTCCGCGCCTTCGAGAATCACGGGGATCGTGTACGCGTCGTGCCAGTGGGGCGCGAACGTGTGGTCGCGATAGGTGGCCGTGACGAGATCCGCCTCCGGCAGCAGCGGCGTGCGCCAGTAGCGTGCGGAGTCTGGAAGGCGGGTGGCGGACATGATCGGGCGCGGAGCGGTCGAACCGTCAGTGTATCGCTCGCACGCCCGGCAGGCGCGGGCTTTACTTGACCGGAATCGTCGTGCCGGCCGGCATCGGCACTGCGGTGACGGCGTTCTTCGGGCTGCCGCTGACGATGCGGTCGCTGTAGGTCAGGTAGACGATCGTGTTGCGCTTGGCGTCGACCACGCGCACGACGTGCAGGGTCTTGAAGATGAACGACATGCGCTCGCTGAACACGTCGGTCTGCTGCTTGAGCGGCTCCTTGAAGCTGATCGGGCCGACCTGCCGGCATGCGATCGACGCTTCGCTCGGATCCTCGGCGACACCGAGCGTGCCCTTGATCCCGCCGGTGCGGGCGCGCGACACGTAGCAGGTCACGCCGTTCACGACCGGATCGTCATACGCCTCGACGACCACGCGATCGGAGCCCGTGACGCGGAAATGGGTGTTGACGCTGCCGACTTCCTCCGCGTGCGCGAGCGGTGCCGCGGCGAACGCGGAAAGCAGGAGGGCGAGTGGTGCTGAACGGAGGAGGCGGTGCTTCATCGACGGAACCGGATGCGAATGCGGGACAGAGACTCTAGCATGCGCGCGACCGGGCGATGAAAGCCGACAGGCGGGCCGGAAAAACAAAAGGCCCGTCGAATGACGGGCCTTTCGCTATTTGGCTCCCCGACCTGGGCTCGAACCAGGGACCTACGGATTAACAGTCCGGCGCTCTACCGACTGAGCTATCGGGGAATAAATCGGTACATCTGCTTGTTTGTCTACCAGCAAAAAGCCCGTCCACTTTCAACGGGCCTTTGCGTTTTTGGCTCCCCGACCTGGGCTCGAACCAGGGACCTACGGATTAACAGTCCGGCGCTCTACCGACTGAGCTATCGGGGAACAAACAACAACAGCAGAGAAACGAGATTATATGGAGCGTTGATCAAGCCGTCAATACTTTTGAGCCGCGGCGAGCAAATTTTTTGCGGCCGCTACGCGATCAGCGCTCGAGCAGGTGCAGCTTGTCCTGCACGTCCTTCCACTCGTCCGCGTCGGCCGGTGCCGGCTTGGTCTTCGTGATCGACGGCCAGTCCTTCGCCAGCTCGGCGTTCAGCGCGGTGAACTGCTGCTGGTCGCCCGGAACGTCTTCTTCGGCATAGATCGCATTGGTCGGGCACTCGGCGACGCACACGGCGCAGTCGATGCACTCGTCCGGATCGATGGCGAGAAAGTTGGGACCTTCACGGAAGCAATCCACCGGGCACACATCCACGCAGTCCGTGTATTTGCACTTGATGCAGCCTTCGGTCACAACGTGAGTCATTAAAACGCTCCTGCTTGGCGGTATATATGGGGTGGCGTTTGCGCCAAAACCGGCATTGTAACTGAAGCGCAAAACCCGCATGGCGTGGTCGGCTATCCGGCTTATATCGTTTCGTGATTAGTTTATGGCGGCCTGCCGAAGGGGCGCACCAACGGGGGCGCGTGTACCGTACGCCGGTACGGCGGCGCGACCGGAGCAGGGCGGCAGGCGGTTTCACGATGGTCGGGCCCGCATTCGGGTAACATGGCCGACAGACCGGGCGGCGCGCGGTGCGCCGGGGCCCTGTCACGATATTGGCGGTGCCGTAATCATGATCATCACTTCGCTGCTCGACACGGATCTCTACAAGTTCACGATGATGCAGGTCGTCCTGCATCACTTTCCTGCCGCAAACGTCGAGTACCGCTTCCGGTGCCGCACGCCGGGCGTCGATCTCGTGCCGTACATCGACGAGATCCGCGACGAGGTGCGCGGCCTGTGTGCGCTGCGCTTCATCGACGTCGAACTCGACTACCTGCGGCGGATGCGCTTCATCAAGAGCGATTTCGTCGATTTCCTCGCGCTGTTCCACCTGAACGAGAAGTACATCTCGATCACGCCGTCGCCGAAGGGCAACGGCGAGATCGACATCGTGATCGAGGGGCCGTGGCTGCACACGATCCTGTTCGAGATCCCGGTGCTCGCGATCGTCAACGAAGTCTATTTCCGCAACACGCAGCGCGAGCCCGACTATCGCGAAGGTCGCGAGCGGCTGTGCGAGAAGATCAAGCTGCTCGGCGCGAAGCCCGAGTTCGCCGACTGCAAGATCGCCGACTACGGCACGCGCCGGCGCTTCTCGAAGGTCTGGCACGAGGAGGTCGCGCTCACGCTGCGCGACGGGCTCGGCCCGCAGTTCGCGGGCACGAGCAACGTGCTGTACGCGATGCGGCACGACATCACGCCGCTCGGCACGATGGCGCACGAGTATCTGCAGGCGTGCCAGGCGCTCGGCCCGCGGCTGCGCGATTCGCAGATCTACGGCTTCGAGATGTGGGCGAAGGAGTATCGCGGCGACCTCGGGATCGCGCTGTCGGACGTCTACGGGATGGATGCATTCCTGAACGACTTCGACATGTACTTCTGCAAGCTGTTCGACGGTGCGCGCCACGATTCGGGCGATCCGTTCGAGTGGGGCGAGCGCATGCTGCGCCACTACGAGGCGAATCGCTGCGACCCGCGCACCAAGGTGCTCGTGTTCTCGGACGCGCTCGACATCCCGAAGGTCATGCAGTTGTACGAACGGTTCCGCGGCCGCTGCAAGCTCGCGTTCGGCGTCGGCACCAACCTCACGAACGACCTCGGCTACGTGCCGCTGCAGATCGTGATCAAGATGGTTCGCTGCAACGGGCAGCCGGTCGCGAAGCTGTCGGATACGCCGGGCAAGAGCATGTGCGACGACAAGGCGTATCTCGCGTACCTGCGCCAGGTGTTCGGCATCGCGCAGCCGGTCGAGGAAGACGCGTCGAAGTAAGCGTCGGCCGAACGGCCAAAGCTGCGTCGCGGTGAGGTCGGCCGGTATAATCCGACGGTATCGCCCGCCAACGTCACGAGGACCGTTCATGGACACTTCCGCTGCCCGTCGCCAGATCCTCGCGCGCATTCGCGCGGCGCAGGGGCGTGCGGCCGAACCCGATGCGGCCGAGCGCGACGGCGTTGCCGACTATCTCGCCCGTCATCCCGAGGGCCCGCGCCCGCCGGTGCCGGCCGACCTCGTCGCGGCATTCGTCGACGAAGCCGCACGCCTGTCGACGACGGTCGACGAAGTCGCGACGCTTGCCGATGTGCCGGCCGCCGCGGCCCGCTACCTTTCCGCTCACGGCCTGCCGACGCAGGCCGTCGCGTGGCGCACGCTGGCCGATTTCGACTGGGCGGGCGCAGGCCTGTCGGTCGAATGC
The DNA here is from genome assembly GCF_964265005.1 of Burkholderia crassaminum. Lineage (NCBI taxonomy): Bacteria > Pseudomonadati > Pseudomonadota > Betaproteobacteria > Burkholderiales > Burkholderiaceae > Burkholderia > Burkholderia crassaminum. Next base: position 1,205,518 of record NZ_OZ183799.1, read on the forward strand.
CGCAAGCCGCGCGACGGTGATCTGGTCGGCCTCACGGGCTGTTTTTGCGCAACCGCCGAAACGGGCTCGCTGGTGCTGCTGTCCGGCCCCGACACCTATGCGTCGGCCGGCCTGCTGCCGGAAACGCACATCGCGATCGTTCCCGCGTCGCGGATCGTCGCCGGTCATGAAGACGCATTTGCGCTGATCCGCTCGGAGCGCGGCGAATTGCCGCGCGCGGTCAATTTCGTGTCGGGCCCGTCGCGCACGGGCGATATCGAGCAGACCATCGTACTGGGCGCGCACGGCCCGTACCGCGTTCACGTGATCGTCGTACGGGGCGCATGACGCGCCCGCTGCATCCACTACCATTCGAACAAGGAAGTTCTGCATGAAACGACATGCCGCCTGGGCGGGCACGGCGTCGGGGATCGCGCTTGGCGCCGTTCCCGCGCTTGCATCGGCCGCAACGCTCGACGGTGCCACGCTGTCTGCACTCTGGGGTATCCCGTTCGCCGGGATCCTGCTGTCCATCGCACTGTTCCCGCTCGTCGCCCCCGTCTTCTGGCATCACCACTTCGGCAAGATTGCGGCCGGGTGGGCGGTGCTGTTCCTGATTCCGTTCGCGTTCGCGTTCGGCGCGGGCACCGCGTTCGGCACGCTCGTGCATGCGCTGCTCGAGGAATACATTCCGTTCATCGTGCTGCTCACCGCGCTCTATACGGTCGCGGGCGGCATCTGCGTGAACGGCAACCTGCATGGATCGCCGAAGCTCAATACCGCGATCCTCGCGCTCGGCACGCTGCTTGCGAGCGTGATGGGTACGACGGGCGCCGCGATGCTGCTGATCCGGCCGCTGCTGCGCGCCAACGACAACCGCAAGCATGTCGTGCACGTCGTGATCTTCTTCATCTTCCTCGTCGCGAACGCGGGCGGCTCGCTGTCGCCGCTCGGCGATCCGCCGCTGTTCCTCGGTTTCCTGAACGGCGTGAGCTTCTTCTGGACGACCACGCACCTCGCGCTGCCGATGCTGTTCATCTGCGTCGTGCTGCTGACACTGTTCTTCGTGCTCGATACGTACTTCTACCGGAAGGGCGGCGAGGAGCGGCCGGCCGCGCTCGACCCGACACCCGACGGCGCGGCGCTGTCGATCGACGGCAAGATCAACTTCGTGCTGCTCGCGGCCGTGATCGCGCTCGTGCTGATGAGCGGCATCTGGAAGCCGGGCATCACGTTCGACGTGTGGGGCACGCACGTGGCGCTGCAGAATCTCGTGCGCGACGTCGCGCTCGCGGGCGTGACGCTCGCGTCGCTCGCGCTGACGCCGCGTTCCGCGCGTGAAGGCAATGCATTCAACTGGGCACCGATCGAGGAAGTCGCGAAGCTGTTCGCGGGGATCTTCGTGACGATCGCGCCGGTGATCGTGATCCTGCGCGCGGGCGCGGACGGTGCGTTCGCGCAGATCGTCCATCTCGTCACGGGGCCGGACGGCAAGCCGATCGACGCGATGTACTTCTGGGCGACGGGCATCCTGTCCTCGTTCCTCGACAACGCGCCGACCTATCTGGTGTTCTTCAACCTCGCGGGCGGCGACGCGCAGGCGCTGATGACGACGGGTGCATCGACACTTGCCGCAATTTCCGCGGGCGCGGTGTTCATGGGCGCGAACAGCTATATCGGCAACGCGCCGAACTTCATGGTGAAGGCGATCGCGGAGTCGCGCGGCGTGAAGATGCCGAGCTTCTTCGCGTACCTCGGCTGGGCACTCGTGATACTGGTCCCCGTGTTCCTGCTGACGTCGCTGATCTTCTTCCCGGCGTAACCTGACAACTTTCAACCCAGCGCGGGCGATCCCGGCGGCGCGACGCGCACCGCGATCGGCTCGCGGCATACGGAGATGGCGATGCAGAAGATCCTGGTCGCGCGTCCGATCTTCCCGGACGTGATCGAACGGCTCGAGCAGTATTTCGAAGTCGACTGGAACAACGGCGACGCGCTTGCGCCCGATGCGCTCGCCGCTCGTCTCGCCGACAAGGACGGTGCGCTGACGGCTGGCGACCCGGTCGGCGCGGCGGTGCTCGCGGCGGCCCCGCGCCTGCGCGTCGTGGCGAACATGGCGGTCGGCTACAACAACTTCGACATGGCCGCGTTCAATGCGGCGAACGTGCTCGGCACCAACACGCCCGACGTGCTGAACGAGTCGACCGCCGATTTCGGCTGGGCGCTGATGATGGCCGCAGCCCGCCGGATCGCCGAATCCGAGCACTGGCTGCGGGCCGGACACTGGCAGAAGTGGGCGTACGACGGTTTCCTCGGCACCGACATTCACGGCTCGACGCTCGGCGTGATCGGGATGGGCCGCATCGGCCAGGCGCTCGCGCGCCGCGCACGCGGCTTCGGGATGCAGGTGATCTATCACAACCGGTCGCGGGTCGCGCCCGAGATCGAGGCCGAGCTGAACGCCGAATACGTGTCGAAGGATGCGCTGCTCGCACGTGCCGATCACGTCGTGCTCGTGCTGCCGTACACGCAGGAGAACCACCACACGATCGGCGCAGCCGAACTCGCGAAGATGAAGCCTACCGCGACGCTGACCAACATCGCGCGCGGCGGGATAGTCGACGACGCGGCGCTGGCCGCCGCGCTGCGCGACGGGACGATCGCCGCGGCCGGCCTCGACGTATACGAAGGCGAGCCGACCGTGCATCCGGCGCTGCTCGAGGTGCCGAACGTCGTGCTGACGCCGCATATCGCGAGCGCGACCGAAAAAACGCGCCGCGCGATGGCGAACCTCGCCGCCGACAACCTGATCGCCGCGCTGGGCGAGGGGCCGCGCGCGGGGCGGCCGCCGAATCCGATCAACCCAGACGTGATCGGGAAGCCGCGCGCATGACGACGACGTTGTTGCTTGCGGCGGTCGTCGTGCTGGCCGTCGCGCTTGTGGTGGCGATCGTCGCGCTCGTTCGTGGCGGTGGCCGCCACGACGATGTGGCGGTACTTGGCGACCAGATCGAGGACGCCGCGCATGCGCAGGCGCGTGCTGTCGAGCGGCTAGAACGCGAATTGCGCGGTGAAATCGTCGAGAACGCGCGCGGTTCGCGCACCGAGCTGGCCGGCAGTTTTGCGCAACTTCAGCAGACGCTCGCCGCGCAACTGACGAGCGTGGCGACGGTGCAGAACAACCAGATCGAGGGCTTCGCGCAGCAGCTCGGCAAGCTCGTCGCCGGCAATGCGCAGCAGTTCGACGCGATGCGCGAGAGCCTGCAGCGTCAGGCGCAGCAGGCGCGCGAGGAGCAGACGGGCGCGCTCAGGCTGTTCGGCGACACGTTGAACCGGCAGCTCACGCAACTGACCGAGGCGAACGACCGCCGGATCGGCGAAGTGCGCGCGACGCTCGAGCAGCGGCTGAAGGAAATCGAGACGAACAACGCGGCGAAGCTCGAGGAGATGCGCCGCACCGTCGACGAGAAACTGCACGCGACGCTCGAGCAGCGGCTCGGCGAATCGTTCAAGCTCGTGTCGGACCGGCTCGAGCAGGTGCATCGCGGGCTCGGCGAGATGCAGACGCTCGCGGCGGGCGTCGGCGATCTGAAGAAAGTGCTGACCAACGTGAAGACGCGCGGCACCTGGGGTGAAGTGCAGCTCGAGGCGCTGCTCGAGCAGATGCTGACGCCCGAGCAGTACGCGAAGAACGTCGCGACGGTGCCGAAGAGCAGCGAGCGCGTCGAGTTCGCGATCCGGCTGCCGGGGCGCGATGCCGGCACGCGCGACGCGCCGCCCGTGTGGCTGCCGATCGACGCGAAATTTCCGCGCGAGGACTACGAGCGGCTGATCGACGCCCAGGAGCGTGCCGATGCGCCGGCGGTCGAGGAGGCGGCCCGCGCGCTCGAAGCGCGCGTGCGGCTGGAGGCGCGCACGATCGCCGAGAAGTACGTCGCGCCGCCGCATACGACCGATTTCGCGCTGTTGTTCCTGCCGACTGAAGGGCTCTATGCGGAGATCCTGCGTCGCCCGGGGCTGACTGACCTGCTGCAGCGCGACTATCGCGTGACGGTCGCGGGGCCGACGACGCTCACCGCGCTGCTGAACAGCCTGCAGATGGGGTTCCGCACGCTCGCGATCGAGCAGCGCTCGAGCGAGGTGTGGCAAGTGCTCGGCGCGGTAAAAACGGAATTCGGCAAGTTCGGCGACGTGCTCGCGCGCACGAAGGCGCAGCTCGAAACGGTCACGCGCTCGATCGAGTCCGCCGAGCAGCGTACGCGCGTGATGAGCCGCAAGCTGAAGCAGGTCGAGGCGCTGCCGGGCGATGCGGCGGCCGGGCTGCTCGGCGCGGAAGGTAGCGACGGCGCCGATGCGGACGACGCGTGACGCGCGCGGCCGCACCGGCCGGAACGAAAACGGGCGCCGCGGCGCCCGTTTTTTCATGAAGCGATTGCCGGTGCGGCCGCCGTGCGCTCAATGTCCGGCGAGCGTATCCAGCGCGGTGCCCGTCACTCGGACGATGCGCCAGTCGGGCAGCACGGTGGCGCCCATCTTTTCATAGAAATCGATCGCCGGCTGGTTCCAGTCGAGGACCGACCATTCGAAGCGCCCGCAGCGGCGCTCGACGGCCAGCGCCGCGAGGTGACGCAGCATCGCGGTGCCGAGGCCCGTGCCGCGTTGCGACGGCTGCACGTACAGATCCTCGAGATAGAGGCCGCGACGGCCGAGGAACGTCGAATAGTTGTGGAAGAACAGCGCATACGCGACGATCGCGCCGTCATGTTCGGCTACCCGCGCTTCGGCGGCGGGGTGCGCGCCGAACAGCGCGTCGGCGAGATCGGCTTCAGTCGCGACGAACAGATCCGTGAGCTTCTCGAACTCGGCCAGCTCGCGCATCAGCGCGAGGATCGCGCCGACGTCGCGCGTTTCGGCCGCGCGGATCTGCGGCGTGCCGCTCACGCTTCCTCCGGCGGATCGGACAGCACGATCTCGATGCCGCCGAAGCGCGACGCGACCCAGTTGTACGCGTGGCACGCGATCCACAGCAGCACGAAGCCGAGGATGGCGTTCAGCAGCAGCGCGCTCAGGATCGTGCTCAGTTCGACCATCCCGTAGCGGACGTACGCGACGAGAATGCCGAGCAGCACGATCGGCACGCTGAATGTCAGGTAGACGAGGATCAGCGCCTTTGCGGTCTGCCCCGCGGCGATCGACGAAATTTGTTTCTTCATGTGCGGATTGCCCCCGTAGAGATATACCGATAGTGGAATTCAGATCAGGCCGTCGAGCGGCAGGATGTCGACCGGGGTGCCCGCGTCGACTGCCGCGGTATCGTGGCCCAGGACGATGAAACAGTTGGCAGCCGCGAGGCCGCTCAACGATGCGGAACTCTGCGAACCGGCCGGCGTGACGTGCCAGCGGCCGTCGGCGGCGCGCGTCGCGATGCCGCGCAGGTATTCGGTGCGGCCGGGGCGCTTCTTCAATGCCTGCGTGCTGAGTGCCGAGTACATCGCCGGCGTCGGCGTCTGCGCACCGGCCAGCGTCAGCAGTGCCGGGCGCACGATCGCGTAGAACGTGACAGCCGACGCGACCGGATTGCCGGGCAGCCCGAAGAACAGCGTGTGACCGGCGCCATCGGCCGCGCGTGCGAGCGTGCCGCACGCGAGCGGCCGGCCGGGACGCAGCGCGAGGCTCGCGAACGTCACGTCGCCGAGTTTTGACATCACGTCGCGCGTGAAGTCGGCTTCGCCGACCGAGACGCCGCCGGACGTGATCACCGCATCGGCCTGCGCGGCGACGGCGGCGCGCAATGCGGCTTCGAGCGCGGCCGGGTCGTCGCGGACGATCCCGAGGTCGATCGCGTCCGCATGCAGTCTTTCGAGCATCGCGATCAGCATCCCGCGATTGCTGTCGTACAGTGTGCCGGGGCCGAGCGGCTCGCCGGGCTCGCGCAGTTCGTCGCCGGTGGAGAACACGGCGACGCGCACGCGTCGGCGCACCGAGACCTCGGTGATGCCGAACGACGCAAGCAGCCCGAGATCGGACGGACGCAGGATGCGGCCCGCGGCGAGCGCGCAGGCACCGTGCGCCAGATCCTCGCCGGCCTTGCGGCAGTTTGCACCGCGCGCGATGTCGTGCGCGGCGAAGCGGATCGTGTCGCCGTCGACGCGCACGCGTTCCTGCGGAATCACCGTGTCGCATCCCACCGGCATCGGCGCGCCCGTCATGATGCGCACGCATGATCCAGCCGCCACGACGCCGTCGAACGGATGGCCGGCGAGCGCGATACCGGTGACCGTCAGCGCGACGTCGGCTCGCGGTGATGCGTGCGTACTGGCGCTGCCGTCGAACGCATAGCCGTCCATCGCCGAGTTGTCATACGCGGGAATGTCGAACGGCGCGTTCACGTCGGCCGCGAGCACGCGGTCGAGTGCATCGCGCAGCGTCACCGTGTCGCACGCATCGACCGGCACCGCGAAGCGGCACGCGAGTGCCTGCGCGTCGGCGAGCGACAGCGGGGCATCGGAATCGGGTGCGGTTCGGGAGGCGGGCGAGGATTGCGTGATCATCAGTCGGACTGCGCCGCAAGGCGTATCGGGTTCGTGGCCGGTGGCGCGAGGAGGGTGCCTGGGCGCGGGTTTCGCGTGCGGCGGGCGGGAACCGCGCGGGTGCCGTCAGCGACGGGCCAGTGCGGCGAGTTCCTGCCAGGAGTTGGCATTGTAAAACGCACGCTCGTCGTGAAACTCGACTTCGACCGTCTTGTGGCGTGCGTACCACGCACGCACCTTGCGGTCGCCGGCCGCGAGCCGGGCGGCGAGATCGTCGGCCAGCGACGTGCGCAGCAGCGCGAACGTCGGCTGCGGCGAGCGCGCCTGTTGCGCGTCGACCGTCACCGCCATTGCGATGTCGGCCTGCTGCGCGTCGAGCGCCGAGTGCAGCCGCGCGACGAGGTCGGTGGGCAGAAAGGGCGTATCGCATGGCGAGCATGCGACGAGCGGCGCGCGTGCCGCCCGCATGCCGGCGAGCAGGCCCGCGAGCGGGCCGGGGAAGTCGGGCGTTTCGTCCGCGACGATGCGCGCGTCGAACGGCGCGCCGAGGTCGGCATAGCGATCGGCATGGCGATTCGCGCTGATCAGCGTTTCGTCGACCTGTGGCGAGAGCCGGCGCAGCACGTGCAGCGCGAGCGGCGTGCCGTCGAGCAACTGCAGGCCCTTGTCGACACCGTCCATGCGCGTGGCACGTCCGCCTGCGAGCAGCAGGCCGGCGATCGAGGGAGAGGCGGAAGCGGGCATCGTGAGGAAGCGGGAGGGGCAGCGTGCGTCAGCCGCCGATATACGACATCTCGACACGCTTGCCGGCGCTGTCGGGTGCGGCGTCGGCAGACGCACTGCCGCGCAGTTGCGAATAACGGTCGGTGCGAGCCTGCCAGATGCGGGCGATCGCGGTCGCGATCTCGGCGTCGCTCGCGCCGCCGCGCACGAGCGCGCGCAGGTCGTGGCCCGTCGACGCGAACAGGCACAGGTACAGCTTGCCTTCGGTCGACAGCCGCGCGCGCGTGCAGTCGCCGCAGAATGCCTGCGTGACGCTCGAAATCACGCCGATCTCGCCGCTGCCGTCCGCATAGCCCCAGCGCTGCGCGGTTTCTGCCGCCGTGTGCGGCTCGAGCGGGACGAGCGGGAAATGTTCGGCGATCCGCGCGACGACTTCCGCCGACGGCAGCACCTCGGTCATGTTCCAGCCGTTCGACGTGCCGACGTCCATGTATTCGATGAAGCGCAGGACCACGCCGGTGCCGCGGAAACGCTCGGCCATCGGCAGGATCTCGCTGTCGTTGGTGCCGCGCTTCACGACCATGTTCACCTTGACCGGCGCGAGGCCCGCGGCCTGGGCGGCGAAGATGCCGTCGAGCACGTCGGCGCTCGCGAACTCGGCATCGTTCATGCGCTTGAACAACGTATCGTCGAGCGCGTCGAGACTGACCGTCACGCGCGTGAGCCCGGCGTCCTTCAGGGCGCGCGCCTTGCGTGCGAGCAGCGAACCGTTGGTCGTGAGCGTCAGGTCGAGCGGGCGGCCGTCATGCGTGGTCAGGCGTGCGAGGCGCTCGATCAGGAATTCGAGATTCTTGCGAAGCAGCGGCTCGCCGCCGGTGATGCGGATCTTCTCGACGCCGTGTGCGACAAAGAGTCGCGCCACGCGTTCGATTTCCTCGTGCGTGAGCAGCGCGCTGTGCGGCAGGAATGGGTAGTCCTTGTCGAAGACCGCGCGCGGCATGCAGTACACGCAGCGGAAGTTGCAGCGATCCGTCACCGAAATGCGCAGGTCGCGCAGCGGCCTGGCGAACGTGTCGGCCAGCGTGCCGTCCGGGGCTTGCGCGACGCCGGAGACGTCCGGCATCCCGCTGACGTCGGCGAGAGGAATGATGCGTCGGGACATGTTGAAAGAAGTGCGGACCAGACCTCTATTTTAGCCGCAAGCGGCCGGCTGGTCCGGTGGGCGGAAACCCGCAGCGCGGACATGAAAAAGCCCGCCGGAGGCGGGCTTTTCCTGGTCGGGCGATGCGCCGTTTTATTGGTGCGTCGTTTCGACCTGCTGCATCGGGGCCGTATCGGCCGGCGGCAGCGCCTTGCGTTCACGCGGCACGCGGGCCTGACGCGGGAGTTGCGACGCGGCTTCCTGCGCAGCGGCGAACTTGTTGGCGTCCGTGTTCACCCAGACGAGGCCGGCTTGCTCCAGCACGACATCCAGGCTCGCCGAAGCGGGCGCGGCTGCCGGTTGCGCGGGAGCTGCTGCCGGTGCCGGTGCTGCGACGGCCTCGACCGGCGCAGCTTCGACCGGTGCCGACGCGACAGCCACCGGAGCGGCTTCGATCGCCACGGCCGGTGCGGCTTGCGCGACGGTCGCGGACTGCGGTGCCTCGACAACGGCCGGGGCCGCAGCCGGGGCTGCCGGCACTTCGAACGCGTCGGTCGGCGAAACCTCAACCGGGGCCGGGCCGGCTTCGGTGACGACGGCCGGTGCAACCGGTGCCGGTTCCACTGCCTGGACGGCGACGGCCGGCTCGACCGGAGCAGCTTCGACAGGGGCCGGTGCCGGCTGGGTTTCGACAGCGGCCGGTGCAGCATGCTGCTCGACGACTGCTTCCACGACGACGGCGCTTGCTACGGCCGCGACGACTGCCGGTGCCGCCGTGTGGGCCGGTTCGACAGCAGCCGGTGCTTCCGGCGTCACGGCTTGTACAGCTGCTTCGCCGTCCGCGCCTTGCTCGGCCTGGTCGATGAGTGCACCGTCTTCGTCGCGCTCGCGACGACCGCCGCGGCGGCCGCGGCGGCGGCGGCGACGCTCTTCGCCGTCACGCGCGCCGGCTTCCGCATCGGCTGCCAGGTCGGCGCCGGGCAGGGCCTCTGCAACGGCCTTGTCGTCTTCCGGTTCCGGATGGTTTTCACCGCGGTTGACGGTCTCGAGCGTGGCCGCATGCTGGGTCGGCTTGCGGCGCTCGCCGCGCTCGCGACGCTCGCCGCGTTCCTGGCGCTCGCCACGGCCGGTTGCCTCGACGGCTTCCGGCTGCTCGGCACGCTCGCGCGGTTCGCGGTTCTCGCGCGGTTCACGGCTTTCACGCGGCTCGCGCGGTTCGCGGCCTTCGCGCGGGCCACGGCCCTCGCGACCTTCGCGGCCCTCACGACCTTCGCGGTTTTCGCGACCTTCACGCGGCTCGCGACCCTCGCGCGGCTCACGGCCTTCACGCGGTTCGCGTACTTCCTTGCCTTCGCGTTCCTGGCGTTGCGGCTGGCCACGGCCTACTGCTGCCTGGTCGCGGCCGCCTTGCGCCTGCTGCGCGCCGCCACGACGGTTGCGATTGCGATCGCCGCCGCGCTCGCCGCGTTGCTCGGACTTCTCGGCGCGTTCGCCACGGGCCGGACGGGCTGCCTGTTCCTTCGCCGGTGCCGGAGCAACCGGTGCGGGCGCCGGAGCCGGCGCCACGCCGAACAGGCCCTTCAGCCAGCCGATGAAGCCACCGCTTGCCGGCGCGACAGGCACGGGCGCGGCAACGGGTTCGACCGGGCGCTGTGGTGCCGGGCTCGGGGCCGGACGCTCGGGCGTGATGCCCTTGACCGCGGCTTCCTGCTTCGGCTTCACTTCCGCCGTGCGCTTGCTGTAGCCGGTTTCCGACTCGAGTTCGCGTGCCGCTTCCTCGGCCATCTTCCAGGACGCGCGCGGATCGTCGAGACGTGCGTCGTCGTGGCGCAGGCGCTCGAGCTTGTAGTGCGGCGTATCGAGGTGCTTGTTCGGGATCAGCACGATGCCGACCTTGAAGCGCGACTCGATCTTGTTGATTTCCTGACGCTTTTCGTTGAGCAGGAAGGCAGTCACCTCGACCGGCACCTGACAGTGGATCGCCGCGGTGTTTTCCTTCATTGCTTCTTCCTGAATGATCCGCAGGACCTGCAGTGCGGACGATTCGGTATCGCGGATGTGGCCGGTGCCGTTACAACGCGGGCAGGTCACGTGGCTGCCTTCCGACAGGGCCGGACGCAGGCGCTGGCGCGACAGTTCCATCAGGCCGAAACGGGAGATCTTGCCCATCTGCACGCGCGCGCGGTCATGCTTGAGCGCGTCTTTCAGGCGCTGCTCGACTTCGCGCTGGCTCTTCGCCGATTCCATGTCGATGAAATCGATCACGATCAGGCCGCCGAGGTCACGCAGGCGGAGCTGGCGGGCGACTTCGTCGGCCGCTTCGAGGTTCGTGCGGGTCGCCGTTTCCTCGATGTCCGCGCCCTTGGTCGCGCGCGCCGAGTTCACGTCGATCGCGACGAGCGCTTCGGTGTGGTCGATCACGATCGCGCCGCCCGACGGCAGCGGCACCGTGCGCGAGTACGCGGTCTCGATCTGGTGCTCGATCTGGAAGCGGGAGAACAGCGGCACGTCGTCGTGGTAGCGCTTCACCTTCGCGACGTTGTCCGGCATCACGATATCCATGAATGCACGGGCCTGATCGTGGATTTCGTTCGTATCGATCAGGATTTCGCCGATATCGGGCTGGAAATAGTCCCGGATCGCGCGGATCACGAGGCTCGATTCCAGGTAGATCAGCATCGGCTGGCCGGCGTTGCCGCTTTGCGATGCCGCTTCGATCGCGCGCCACAGTTGCAGCAGGTAGTTCAGGTCCCACTGCAGTTCCTCGGCGCTGCGGCCGATGCCCGCGGTACGGGCGATCATGCTCATGCCGTCCGGAATCTGCAGTTGCGCCATCGTTTCGCGCAGTTCCTGGCGCTCGTCGCCTTCGATCCGGCGCGACACGCCGCCGCCGCGCGGGTTGTTCGGCATCAGCACCAGGTAGCGGCCGGCGAGCGAGATGAAGGTGGTGAGGGCGGCGCCCTTGTTGCCGCGCTCTTCCTTCTCGACCTGAACGATCAGTTCCTGGCCTTCGCGCAGGGCATCCTGGATGCGCGCGGAGCGCATGTCGATGCCTTCCTTGAAGTACTGGCGGGCGACTTCCTTGAACGGCAGGAAGCCGTGGCGGTCTTCGCCGTAGTTGACGAAGCACGCTTCGAGCGACGGCTCGATGCGGGTGATGACACCTTTGTAGATATTGCCTTTGCGCTGTTCGCGCCCGGCTGTCTCGATGTCGATGTCGATGAGCTTCTGCCCGTCAACGATGGCGACGCGCAGCTCCTCCTGCTGCGTCGCATTGAACAGCATGCGTTTCATGAACGACTCCAGGCGGCTCCGCTGCCGGTGCCTCGCGGTTGTCAGTCGCGAGGGCGGGAACGACGGCAGGCCGCACCTTGTTGTGTTGTCACAAGCACGCTGGAGCGGGAACGATGGCGGGGAGAATTGCCTGAAGAGGCGCTTGGGCCCGAAAGACGGGGCCGGCGGCCGTAGGGCACCTGCGAATACGGTTTCAAAGCACGGCGTTCACACACCGCACGCTGCAAAAGCGCGCTAAGCCTGAGTCCGGGCATTGCCACGGGCGCGCGCAATGCGTCGCGCGCGCCGACGGGCGGCAGATGCTGCGGCTTGGGCCGCAGCGGGGAGTATCGAATCCAGCCCGACTTTCCCGCTTGGGGTGTACTTCCCTGGTTTGACGTCGCCAAGTCCCGCACGCTTCGCGGAACCAAATCGGGCGCAACGCCGTAATTTTCGCAACCGGCAGCCTGCGGACGCACTTCGCGCCGTCGGGCTGCCGATCAAATTCTTTTCAACCAACTTTCCGTTACCGCGGCGCCTTGCCGACCGAATCCGCCTGTGGGCGCGATCCTTGCCGACGGGCAGCGCCGTGCGTGCAACTTGCTGCATCTCTTTGATCAGGGGCGAGCAGTAGACCCCCGGCGCAAGTAAAATAACGGTTTCCGCTTGCGCCTTGCCCGACTCGGTCGGGGCCGGCCGGTCAGGCCACCCTCAACGTCAGGCTGGGCAAAATTATATTCAGTATGAATGAGTTAGGCAAAATATCCCAGAATTCAGTCGCAAGCGGCCAGGTATCGATGATCGAGATCGACGAAAACTCGGCCGGTCAGCGGATCGACAACTTCCTGTTGCGCGTCTGTAAAGGCGTGCCGAAAAGCCATATTTACCGGATCCTCCGCAGCGGCGAAGTGCGCGTGAACAAGGGCCGGATCGATGCGCAGTACCGCCTGGCCCTGGGCGACGTCGTCCGCGTGCCGCCCGTGCGTGTGGCGGCGGCGGACCTCGCGCGCGCCGACACGCCGATCGTGCCGCCCGCGAATTTCAACGTGCTGTACGAGGACGACGCGATGCTCGTCATCGACAAGCCGGCCGGGGTCGCCGTCCACGGTGGCAGCGGCGTCGCGTTCGGCGTGATCGAGCAGATGCGCCAGGCGCGCCCGCGCGCGAAATTCCTCGAACTCGTGCACCGGCTCGACCGCGAGACGTCCGGGATCCTGATGCTCGCGAAGAAGCGCACGGCGCTGGTGGGCCTGCACGAGCAGATTCGCGAGAACCGCATGGACAAGCGCTACTTCGCGTGCGTCCACGGCGAATGGCAGTCCGACTGGGGCCGCCGGCGCGCGGTGAAGGCGCCGTTGTTCAAGTATTCGACCCCGGAAGGCGAGCGCCGCGTGCGCGTGCAGGACGACGGGCAGCCGTCGCATACGGTGTTCAACCTCGTCGACCGCTGGCCCGACTACGCGCTCGTCGAAGCGGAACTCAAAACGGGTCGGACCCATCAGATCCGTGTGCACCTCGCGCATCTCGGCCTGCCGATCGCCGGCGACGCCAAGTATGGCGATTTCGCATTGAACAAGGCGCTGGCGCGCGCGAATGCGCAGCCGTCGTTGAAACGGATGTTCCTGCATGCGTACCGGCTGCGGCTCGCCCATCCGCTGACCGGCGAGGCGCTGCAGTTCGATGCGCCGCTGCCGGACGAATGCCGGCGCTTCCTCGACCAACTCAGCGCACTGCGCGATACCGCCTGAACCGCATGGCTCGACAGCAATTTGACCTGATCGTCTTCGACTGGGACGGCACGCTGATGGATTCGACTGCGCACATCGCGCACAGCATCCAGGCGGCATGCCGCGATCTCGGCCTGCCCACGCCGTCCGACGAGGCGTCGCGCTACGTGATCGGCCTCGGCCTGCGCGATGCGCTGCAGATTACGGCACCGACCCTCGATCCGTCCGACTATTCGCGGCTCGCCGAGCGCTACCGCTATCACTATCTGCTCGACGACCAGCGCATCGAGCTGTTCGCCGGCGTGCGCGAACTGCTCACCGAGCTGCGCGACACGGGTTATCTGCTCGCCGTGGCAACCGGCAAGGGCCGGGTCGGGTTGAACCGCGTGCTCGACCAGTCGAAGCTGACGAGCGTGTTCGATGCGACGCGCTGCGCGGACGAGACCTTCTCGAAACCCCATCCGGCGATGCTGCAGGAGTTGTGCCGGGAATTGGGGCAGGACCTGTCGCGCACCGTGATGATCGGTGACACGACACACGACCTGCAGATGGCCGCGAGTGCCGGAGCGGCCGGCGTCGGCGTCGCGTACGGTGCGCACACGGCCGATGCGCTGGCTGCGCTCACGCCGCGCTTCGTCGCGCCGGACGTCGGCGCGCTGGCCGAGTGGCTGCGGGAGCACGCATGAGTACGGCGCCGGACGCCATGCGCGTGTGCGCATCGGACGCTCTGGCCGACGGCGGTGCCGGCGTGCGCGTCGACGCGACGCTGCGCGGCGAGCAGGCCGTCGTGTTTTTCGTGCGCTACGAAGGGCGCGCGTACGGTTACCTGAACCGCTGCGCGCATGTGCCGATGGAGCTCGACTGGGCAGAAGGGCAGTTCTTCGAATCGTCCGGCCTCTACCTGATGTGTGCGACGCATGGCGCGATCTACGAGCCGAACACCGGCAAGTGCGTCGGCGGCCCGTGCCGCGGCGGCCGCCTGCGGCCGGTCGAGGTCGACGAGCGCGACACGGCCGACGGGCGTGCGGTATTCTGGGTGCCCGACGCCGACCTGCGTCCCGCCGTTCCCGCCACGACCGACTGACGACAACATTGCATGGCCGACCAACCGAATTCCCCGGATTCCTCCTCCCGTCCCGACAGCCGTGAACCGAACTGGGAGCGTGCGGCGCTCGAGCGGATCGCGCTCGCGGCCGTCAAGGAGCAGCGTGCGGCGCGGCGCTGGAAGATCTTCTTCCGCTTCGCGTTCCTCGGCGTGTTCGTGCTGTTCGCGTTTGCGCTGATCGATTTCTCGAGCGATTCGAAGTTTTCGTCGAGCGGCCGGCATACGGCGCTCGTGACGATCGACGGCGAGATCGCGGCCGGCGTCAACGCGAACGCCGACGACATCAACACGGCGCTCGACGCCGCGTTCGACGACGACGGCACGGCCGGCGTCGTGCTGCGGATCAACAGCCCGGGCGGTAGCCCGGTGCAGGCCGGGATGGTCTACGACGAGATCCGGCGGTTGCGCGCGAAGCATCCGGACAAGCCGCTGTACGTCGTCGTGACCGACATGTGCGCATCGGGCGGCTATTACATCGCGTCCGCGGCCGACAAGATCTTCGTCGACAAGGCGAGTATCGTCGGGTCGATTGGCGTACTGATGGACGGGTTCGGCTTTACTGGCCTGATGGGCAAGCTCGGCGTCGAGCGGCGCCTGCATACGTCGGGCGAAAACAAGGGCTTCTACGACCCGTTCTCACCGGAGACGCCGAAGATGGACGCGCACGCGCAGGCATTGCTCGACCAGGTGCACGCGCAGTTCATCAAGGCTGTGAAGGATGGCCGCGGCAAGCGGCTTCACGAGACGCCCGACATGTTCTCGGGCCTGTTCTGGACCGGCGAGAAGAGCGTCGAGCTGGGGCTTGCCGACGGCTTCGGCACGACCGACACGGTCGCGCGCGACGTGCTGAAGGCGCCCGATCTCGTCGATTACACGGTGAAGGAAAGCCTGACGAACCGTGTCGCGCGCAAGTTCGGCGCTGCCGTCGGCGGTGCCGCGATGAAGGCGCTGACGGCCGGCGGCGCGTCGGTCAGCCTGCGCTGACAGGCTGGCGGCGGGCCGCGATGGCCCGCCTTTCAGTTGGCTGATCGCCGATCGTGGCTTCAGTTCGCGAGCAGCAGGAAGATCGCCGGGCGCTTGTGCAAATTCGGCGCAGGCGCCTTTTTCCAGTCGGTCACGGTGCGGCTCGCGATCGTCTCGGTCGCGAGGGTCAGGTCGGCCGCGACGCAAATCTGCGTCGACGGCGCGCAGGTCGCGACCAGCGTGTCGAGCATCGCTTGATTCCGGTACGGCGTTTCGATGAAGATCTGCGTCTGGCGCGCCTTGCGTGACAGTTGCTCAAGTTCGCGCAAGCGCTTCGCACGCGCGGCCGCATCGACCGGCAGGTAGCCGTTGAACGCGAAGCTCTGGCCGTTCAGGCCCGACGCCATCAGCGCGAGCAGGATCGAACTCGGCCCGACGAGCGGCACGACCTTCACGCCGCGCTCGTGCGCGCGGCGCACCAGCAGCGCGCCGGGATCGGCGACGGCCGGGCAGCCGGCCTCCGACACGAGGCCGGCGTCCGCGCCGGCCAGTATGGGCGCGAGCAGCCGGTCGATGGCGCCGGCCGGCGTATTGACGTTCAGTTCGCTGATCTCGATTTCCTGGATCGGGCGCGTCGTGCCGATCTTCTTCAGAAACACGCGCGTCGTTTTCGCGTTCTCGCCGATGTAATAGCCGAGCGTGCCGGCGCGCGCCTGGACGGCTGCGGGCAGCACGGCGGCGAGCATCGATTCGTCGCCTTCGCCGAGCGTGTTCGGGACGAGGTAAAGCGTGCCGGCGGTCATGCGCGGTCTCCACGGGTAGTTGCAAACAGCGGGTATTCGGCGGCGCGCAGCATCCGCGTGAGCGCGATCAGCGGCAGGCCGACGAGCGCGGTCGGGTCGTCGGAGTCGATCGCGTCGAGCAGCGCGATGCCGAGCCCTTCGGATTTTGCGCTGCCGGCGACGTCGTACGGCGTTTCCGCGCGCAGGTATGCGTCGAGTTCGGCCTCGGGCAGCGAGCGGAAGCGCACGTGCGTGACGATGTCCTCGACCTGTGCTTCGCCCGTCCGGCTGTCGTACAGGCAAAGCGCACTGTGGAATTCGACGGCACGGCCCTGCATCGACACGAGTTGCGCGAGTGCGCGCTCGTGCGTGCCGGGCTTGCCGATCTGGTGCCCGTCGAAGGTCGCGACCTGGTCCGACCCGATTACGAGCACGCCGTCCGGCGCGTCGATCGTCGCGGCGACGGCGCTTGCTTTCGCGCCGGCGAGGCGCAGCGCGGTCGCGGCCGGCGTTTCGCCGTCGAGCGGGGTTTCGTCGAGGTCGGGCGACACGACGTCGAATGGCACGCCGAGGCGCTCGAGGAGCGCGCGGCGGTAGCGGGAACTGGAGGCGAGAATCAGCCGCGGCGGGCGGCAAACGGTATCCGGCATGGTCGGTTGGATCGGTGAGTCGTCAGGTGTGGCGCGGCGTTGCGCGGACGCAAGCTTAAGTGATTGACCGCAAAAGGTAAAACAGGTATGCTTTCCCGCTTTTCGTCGGCAGGCTTCTGTTGTGGTGGCGCCTGCCGGGTCTTCGGAAGTAAAGTACGTCATCCATGGATGAGCCGTACGCGAGCGGTACCAAGCCGGATTCGCAAGTCAGCCTGTAGGCAGGAGCGCACATGAACACTTCTTCTGGCAAACCTGCTGCGGCGCTTGATCCGCGCGCGGTCGACCTGTTCGAGTTCGCCCGCAGCGGGCGGCAGGCAGCTGGAGCGGTGCACCTCTCGCAACTGCCGCGCATGTTAAACGAAGTGCCGGCGGACGCGCCAGATCGCGACACGGTCTTCACTTGGCAGGCGGAAGGGTTCACGCAGAAGGAATTGCAGGACGACGGCGCCGATGGGCAGCAGCCGTATCTGCGCCTCGCGGTGCATGGCCATGCATGGCTCACGTGCCAGCGCTGCGTGACCCCGTACGACCAGACGTTCGACGTCGACATGACGTACCGTGTCGTCGCGACCGAAGAAGAAGCTGAAGAATTTCCGCTCGACGACGATGAAGCCGATGTGATCGTGGGCTCACGCCAGTTCGATCTCGTCGACTTGATCGAAGAGGAATTGCTGCTTTCGTTGCCGCTCGTGCCCAGGCACGAGGTTTGCCCGGCAGTCCACGAAAGCCTCGTGTCGGGTGCGAGCGGTCCCGCGGAAGAGACGGACGAGGAGTCCGACGAAGCCGGGGGCGAAGGCAAACGGCCGAATCCGTTCGCAGCGCTGGAAGCGTTGAAGAAGGGCGGTGACGGCACCAAGAAACACTAAGCAGTTGTGGCGCGGGAAGGCGTAAGGGCTTTGGGCCAGGGTAGTTAAGCGCCGGATCGGGCTGTGTTAGAATCCGGAAAATTATTTAGGAGTTAGTCATGGCAGTCCAGCAAAACAAGAAGTCGCCGTCGAAGCGCGGCATGCATCGTTCGCACGATTTCCTGACGGCATCGCCGCTGGCAGTCGAGCCGAGCACGGGTGAAGTGCATCTGCGTCACCACGTCAGCCCGAACGGCTACTATCGCGGCAAGAAAGTCGTCAAGACGAAGAACGACTAAGCGTCAAGTCACGCGTTGCGCGCTACGTTTGTCGTTCGCGTGACAACTGGTCGCTTGACACTTTCCTGGCGCAACAAAAAGGCGGCATTCAACTGCCGCTTTTTTGTGCCTGAAATTCGTCGCATTCCATGACCGTAAAGCTCACTATCGATTGCATGGGAGGCGACCACGGCCCGTCCGTGACCGTTCCCGCAGCAGTCAAGTTCGTCCGCGCGCATCCCGATGCGCACCTGATGCTCGTCGGCATCGAAAGCGCGATCCGCGCTCAGCTGAAGAAGCTGAAAGCCCTCGACGATCCCGCGCTGACCATCGTTCCCGCCACCGAAGTCGTGGCGATGGACGATCCTGTCGAAGTGGCGCTGCGCAAGAAGAAGGATTCTTCGATGCGCGTCGCACTGAACCACGTCAAGGAAGGCGCGGCGCAGGCCTGCATCTCCGCCGGCAATACCGGCGCGCTGATGGCCGTTTCCCGTTACGTACTCAAGACGCTGCCCGGCATCGAGCGGCCCGCGATCGCGTTCGCGCTGCCGAACCCCACCGGCTACACGATGATGCTGGACCTCGGCGCGAACGTCGACTGCGAACCGCAACACCTGCTGCAGTTCGCGGAAATGGGGCACGCACTCGTGGCCGCGCTAGAAGGCAAGGAGCGCCCGACGATCGGCCTCTTGAACATCGGCGAAGAGGTGATCAAGGGCAATGAGACGATCAAGCGCGCAGGCGAACTGCTGCGCGCCAGCACGCTCAATTTCCGCGGCAACGTCGAAGGCAACGACATCTACAAGGGCACGGTCGACGTGATCGTGTGCGACGGCTTCGTCGGCAACGTCGCGCTGAAGACGTCCGAGGGGCTCGCGCAGATGCTGTCCGACATCATCCGCGAGGAGTTTGGCCGTTCGCTGATGTCGAAGCTGATGGCGCTGCTCGCGCTGCCTGTCCTGATGCGTTTCAAGAAGCGCGTCGATCACCGCCAGTACAACGGCGCGGCGCTGCTGGGGCTGAAGAGCCTCGTGATCAAGAGCCATGGTTCGGCCGATGCCTACGCGTTTGAGTGGGCAATCAAACGCGGGTATGATGCCGTCAAAAACGGCGTGCTGGAGCGCCTCACGCGTGCGATGGCGGATAATTCGGTGTCGCTCGGCGACGGCGAACACAACGCGGGCGGCGCGGGCCATGCAAGCCCCGCCGCAGGCCATCACGCCGAACCTTCCGCTGCGCAATCCTCTAAAGCATAAATGGCCCAATCGACTCTCTATTCCCGCGTGCTCGGCACGGGCAGCTACCTGCCGCCTGACCGCGTCACGAACCAGCAGTTGACCGATCGCCTTGCGAAGGAAGGCATCGAGACGAGCGATGAATGGATCGTTGCGCGCACGGGCATCCATGCGCGCCATTTCGCCGCACCCGACGTCACGACGAGCGACCTCGCGCTCGAGGCGTCGCGTCGAGCGATCGAAGCCGCCGGCATCGATCCGCAGTCGATCGACCTGATCATCGTCGCGACTTCGACCCCCGATTTCGTGTTCCCGAGCACCGCGTGCCTGCTGCAGAACAAGCTCGGCATCAAGAACGGCGGCGCGGCATTCGACGTGCAGGCCGTGTGTTCGGGCTTCGCGTACGCGATGGCGACGGCCGACAGCTTCATCCGCAGCGGCCAGCACCGCACCGCGCTCGTGGTCGGCGCGGAGACGTTTTCGCGCATTCTCGACTTCAAGGACCGGACGACCTGCGTGCTGTTCGGCGACGGCGCGGGCGCGGTGATCCTGTCCGCATCGGAAGAGCCGGGCATCCTCGGCAGTGCGCTGCACGCGGACGGCAGCTATTCGCATATCCTTTGCACGCCGGGCAACGTCAATCGCGGCGTGATCGAAGGCAGCGCGTTCCTGTACATGGACGGGCAGGCCGTGTTCAAGCTCGCGGTCAACGTGCTCGAGAAGGTCGCGATCGAGGCGCTCGCGAAGGCGAATCTCGCGCCCGAGCAGATCGACTGGCTGATTCCGCACCAGGCCAATATCCGCATCATGACCAGCACCTGCCGCAAGCTCGGCCTGCCGCAGGAGCGCATGGTCGTGACGGTCGACCAGCACGGCAACACGTCGGCCGCGTCGATCCCGCTGGCGTTCGATACCGCGGTGCGCGACGGCCGCATCAAGCGCGGCCAGCACGTGCTGATCGAAGGCGTCGGCGGCGGCTTCACCTGGGGCGCGTCGGTCTTCCGCTTCTGATCCGCGGCGCGCGATTGCTGCGCGCGGATCCCATCGGCGCGCCGTTCGTGCGCGCCGTCCGAATCGATTCAATTGGGGACGATATGAAATTTGCATTCGTATTTCCGGGGCAGGGCTCGCAGGCGGTCGGCATGCTCAACGCATTCGCCGATCTGGCCGTCGTGCGCGAGACGCTCCAGGAAGCGTCCGATGCACTCAATCAGGATCTCGGCAAGCTGATCGCCGAAGGCCCGGCCGAAGAGCTGAACCTCACCACCAACACGCAGCCCGTGATGCTGACCGCCGCCTACGCGTGCTACCGCGCGTGGCAGCAGGCAGGCGGCCCGGCGCCGTCGATCGTCGCTGGCCACAGCCTCGGCGAATACACGGCACTCGTCGCTGCCGGCGCGCTCGCGTTCAAGGACGCCGTGCCGCTCGTGCGCTTCCGTGCGCAGGCGATGCAGACGGCCGTGCCGGTCGGCCAGGGCGGCATGGCTGCGATCCTGGGTCTCGACGACGACACGGTGCGTGCGGTATGCGCCGAAGCCGCGGAAGCGGGCGTCGTCGAAGCGGTGAACTTCAATGCACCCGCACAGGTCGTTATCGCAGGCAACAAGGCAGCGGTCGAAAAGGCCTGCGAGATCGCGAAGGCGAAGGGTGCGAAGCGCGCGCTGCCGCTGCCGGTATCGGCACCTTTCCATTCGTCGCTGCTCAAGCCGGCGTCGGACCAGCTGCGCGACTACCTCGTGAACGTCGACGTCAAGGCTCCGCAGATTCCGGTCGTCAACAACATCGACGTCGCCGTGGTCGGCGATCCGGCTGCGATCAAGGAAGCGCTGGTGCGCCAGGCCGCGGGCCCGGTGCGCTGGGTCGAGTGCGTGCAGCACATCGCCGGCACGGGCGTCACGCACGTGATCGAATGCGGTCCGGGCAAGGTGCTCGCCGGCCTGACGAAGCGCATCGACGGCAACCTGACGGGTGCGTCGGTGTTCGATCCGGCGTCGCTCGACGAAGCGCTCAAGCTGGTGACCGCCTGACGCGGCGCCTTTTCTCAAGAGACGGATATTCGATTCATGGACAAGACTCTCGATAAACAGGTTGCGATCGTCACCGGCGCGTCGCGCGGTATCGGCCGTTCGATCGCGCTCGAACTCGCGCGCCTGGGTGCGACGGTGATCGGCACGGCGACGAGTGAATCCGGCGCCGCTGCAATCACCGCGGCGTTCGCGGAAGCGGGCGTCACGGGTCGCGGTGCGGTGCTGAACGTCAACGACGCGGCCGCCGCCGAGGCGCTGATCGACGCGACCGTGAAGGAATTCGGCGCGCTGAACGTGCTCGTCAACAACGCGGGCATCACGCAGGATCAGCTCGCGATGCGGATGAAGGACGAGGACTGGGACGCGGTGATCGACACCAACCTGAAGTCGGTGTTCCGCCTGTCGCGCGCGGTGCTGCGCCCGATGATGAAGGCGCGTGGCGGCCGCATCATCAACATCACGTCGGTGGTCGGTTCGGCCGGCAACCCGGGTCAGGTCAACTACGCCGCCGCGAAGGCCGGCGTCGCGGGCATGACCCGTGCGCTCGCGCGCGAGATCGGCAGCCGCGGCATCACCGTGAACTGCGTGGCGCCGGGCTTCATCGATACCGACATGACGAAGACGCTGCCGGAAGAACAGCAGGCCGCGCTCAAGACCCAGATTCCGCTCGGCCGCCTCGGCAGCCCGGAGGACATTGCCCATGCCGTCGCGTTCCTCGCATCGCCGCAGGCCGGTTATATCACCGGCACGACGCTGCACGTGAACGGCGGCATGTACATGTCGTAACGATTTTCGTTTACCATCCGCGCCGTATCCCGTTTTTCAGGCGGATCGGCGCTTGATCGACCATCAAGCCAACGCGCGTTTTGGCGTCAGCAAACCTGATAAAATGCGCGCACTTGTAAATCTGAACTTTCCCTCGGAGGGGTAATGGACAACATCGAACAACGTGTCAAGAAGATCGTCGCTGAACAACTGGGCGTCGCGGAAGCCGAGATCAAGAACGAAGCTTCGTTCGTGAACGACCTGGGCGCCGACTCGCTCGACACCGTCGAACTGGTGATGGCTCTCGAAGACGAGTTCGGCATGGAAATCCCGGACGAAGAAGCAGAGAAGATCACGACCGTTCAGCAAGCGATCGACTACGCTCGCGCAAACGTCAAGGCGTAACAGGCGCCTTTCGCGCTTGTCCGCCACGTCGCCGCGATCTTCGCGATTGACGCGCCATCCTGCCGGCCTCGCGCCGGACGGACTAACAGCCACAGGGCTCGCAGGGCTGGTTCCTGTGGCCACTGTGGCTTTTGTTTTTGTCATCCAATAATGGAAAAGAGGTTACCGTGAGCCGCCGTCGTGTTGTTGTTACAGGCCTGGGGCTGATTTCGCCTGTTGGCAATAATGTTGCCGACGGCTGGGCCAATCTCGTTGCCGGCAAGTCCGGTATCGCCACCGTCACGAAGTTCGATCCGTCGAACCTCGCCGTGCATTTCGCGGGCGAAGTGAAGGGTTTCAACGCCGAGGAGTACATCCCGGCGAAGGAAGCCCGCAGCATGGATACGTTCATCCATTACGGCATCGCCGCCGGCGTCCAGGCCATCAAGGACAGCGGGCTGGAAGTGAACGAAGCCAATGCCGAGCGCATCGGCGTGCTGGTCGGTTCCGGCATCGGCGGCCTGCCGATGATCGAAGATACGCACCAGACCTACGTCGATCGCGGCGCGCGCCGGATTTCGCCGTTCTTCGTGCCGGGTTCGATCATCAACATGATCTCGGGCCACCTGAGCATCATGTTCGGCCTGAAGGGCCCGAACCTCGCAGCCGTCACGGCCTGCACGACGGGCCTGCACAGCATCGGCCTCGCGGCGCGCCTGATCCAGGCTGGCGACGCCGACGTGATGGTCGCGGGCGGCGCCGAGTCGACGGTGTCGCCGCTCGGTATCGGCGGTTTTGCGGCAGCGCGTGCGCTGTCGACCCGCAACGACGATCCGGCGAGCGCGTCCCGACCGTGGGACAAGGACCGCGACGGCTTCGTGCTGGGCGAAGGTGCCGGCGTGATGGTGCTCGAGGAGTACGAAGCGGCGAAGGCGCGTGGTGCGAAGATCTACGCGGAAGTGTCGGGCTTCGGCATGACGGGCGACGCGTACCACATGACCGCGCCGAACATGGACGGCCCGCGTCGCTGCATGGTCGCGGCACTGCGCGACGCCGGCGTGAACGCGGATGAGGTCCATTACCTGAACGCGCACGGCACGTCGACGCCGCTGGGCGACAAGAACGAGTCCGACGCGGTGAAGGCGGCCTTCGGCGAGCACGCGTACAAGCTCGTCGTGAACTCGACGAAGTCGATGACGGGTCACCTGCTGGGTGGCGCGGGCGGCCTCGAATCGGTGTTCACGGTGCTCGCGCTGCACAACAGCGTGTCGCCGCCGACCATCAACATCTTCAACCAGGACCCCGAGTGCGATCTCGATTATTGCGCGAACACCGCGCGTGACATGAAGATCGACGTTGCCGTGAAGAACAACTTCGGCTTCGGCGGTACCAACGGCACGCTGGTGTTCAAGCGCGTCTGACGCTGAATCGCTTGACGAGTCCATTCGATGCTCCGGCCGGGCGTCCGCAGCGCTTCGCGTTGCGGACCTCGGCCGTGTCGTATCTCGTGCTGGCCGTGTTCGTCGCATCGGCTGCCGCGTCGGCCTACCTGTTCTGGGCGCCGCGCGCGGGCGCTGCGGCAGGCGCGTGCGTGTCGGCCGTGACGGCCGCGCTGCTTGCCGTGTGCGCCGCACGGGCCTGCGCCCGCCGGCTGCCGGCCGAGTTGCGGATCGACGCATTCGGGGAAATTGCGGCGTTTGGCCGCACCGGGCGGTTGCTGGCCCGCGGCCGCGTGACGGGCCATGCGCACTGGAGCAGCCTGCTGCTGGTGCTGTCGGTCGGGCAGGGCGCCCGGCGGGCCCGGCCGTTGCTGATTCCGGCCGATGCGCTCGACGCCGCGTCGTTCAGCGCGCTTTCCGTGCTGGCGAGGACGGCAGGCGCGGCGGGGCGGGCATGACGACGGCGCGGTTACGTACCGTAACCAGCGTCCGGCGCGGGAACGTTACAATGACGTTCCGCGTTGCATCCCTAGTTAATGGATTTGTCAGGTGAGTGAAAAAGAAATCGATCAGGCTCTGGTCGAACGCGTACAGAAGGGCGACAAGGCAGCGTTCGAACTCCTGGTCTCCAAATACCACCGCAAGATCATTCGGCTGATCTCGCGCCTCGTGCGGGATCCCGCCGAGGTCGAGGATGTGGCCCAGGACGCGTTCATCAAGGCGTATCGTGCGCTGCCGCAATTCCGCGGCGAATCGGCGTTCTATACGTGGTTGTACCGAATTGCCGTCAACACGGCGAAGAACTACCTTGCGACGCAAGGCCGCCGGGCGCCGACCTCGACCGAGGCCGATGCGGAGGAAGCGGAAACTTTCTCCGACGCAGACCAACTAAGGGATATCAACACGCCTGAGTCGATGTTGATGAGCAAGCAGATTGCCGAGACGGTCAACGCTGCAATGGCTCTGCTGCCCGAAGAACTGCGCCAGGCAATCACGCTGCGCGAGATCGAGGGCTTGAGCTACGAAGAGATCGCGGAAATGATGGGCTGTCCGATCGGGACGGTCCGGTCGCGGATCTTCCGCGCACGCGAGGCAATCGCTGCTAAATTGCGTCCGCTGCTCGATACGCCCGAAGGCAAGCGCTGGTAAGCGCGACAGGCGAATCGACGCGGGTCGGGGTCTAGTTACGGATAGAGTCGTGAAGTCACGACGGGGTGTGCAAGATGGGGAGCATCATGGGGTCGGTCAATACGCAGTCGCAAGCGAGTTCGCGCGGCGA
This sequence comes from Burkholderia crassaminum, assembly GCF_964265005.1. Lineage (NCBI taxonomy): Bacteria > Pseudomonadati > Pseudomonadota > Betaproteobacteria > Burkholderiales > Burkholderiaceae > Burkholderia > Burkholderia crassaminum. Next base: position 1,230,643 of record NZ_OZ183799.1, read on the forward strand.
GCGCCTTTCCGCGCTGGTCGACGGCGAAATGTTCGATGGCCCGGATCACGGGCAGTTTCTGGCTGAGTTCAACCGCGCGGATCGCGCTGTGTGGGCCGATTACCACCTGATCGGCGATGCGCTGCGCTCGGACGAGCTTGCGCTGTCGCCCGCGCTGAGCGTCGCGTTCACCGCGCGCATGTCGGCTGCGCTCGAAAGCGAGCCGCACCTGCTCGCGCCGGCGGCCGCGCCGGTCGCGCGCAAGCTGCTGTCGCTGCGCCGGCGCGTCGTGCCCGCGTTCGCGATCGCCGCCGCGGCGGCCACGCTGACGTGGATCGTCGTCCCGCAAATGCAGACTGCAGGCACGCCGGGTGCCGTCCAGGTCGCATCGGTAGGTGAGTCGCAAGGCGGCAACCTGCAGCGCGTGGCGGTTGCACAGGCATCGGCCCAGCCGGGGCTGCAGGACGTCAACATCATTCGCGACGCCAGCCTCGACCAATACCTCGAAGCGCACCAGCAATTCGCGCAGCAGCCCGTCGTCACGGGTTCGATGCCGCTGATCCGCGCTGCCGTGACCACCACGCCAGGCCAATAAACCCGATGCGGACATTGCAGTTGAATCACGCCATCTCCGGATGGAAGCGGCTGCCGGCCCTCCTGCTTTGCGCAGCCGCCCTGTTGTCCGTTCAATCCCTTCCTGCCAGCGCCCAGCAACCGGACGATCCCGTCGCGACCCGCAAGGGCGCCGCGGACTGGCTCGACCGTGTCCAGCAAGCGGCGCAGCAGCAGAGCTACGAAGGCACGTTCGTCTATCAGCGCGGCGGGTATGTGCAGTCGTCGCGCATCGCGCACGTTGCATCCCGCGACGGCGAGTTCGAGCGCATCGAGACGCTCGACGGCAAGCCGCGCAAGCTGCTGCGCCACAACGACGAGCTGTACACGTTCGTGCCCGAGCGCAAGCTGTGCGTGGTCGAACGCCGTCAGACGCGCGACTCGTTCCCCGCGCTGCTCGGCGCGAGCGGCGAGCACGTGATGTCCGTCTACGACGCGAAGTCGCTCGGCAAGGATCGCGTGGCGGGGATCGACGCGCAGGTCGTCGAGCTGATGCCGAAGGATGCATACCGCTTCACCTACAAGCTGTGGGTCGATGCGCGTACGGGGCTGCTGCTGCGTTCGCAGACGCTCGATGCGAACGATCACGTGCTCGAGCAGATCGCGTTCTCGCAATTGCAGACGGGCGGCGCAAGCGGCGACAAGGCCGCAATCGCGGCCGGCATGCGCAACCTGAACGGCTGGACGGTCGTGCGCCCGCCGGTCGCGACGGTCGACATGGAAGCGCAGGGCTGGCAACTCGCACCGAGTGTCGCCGGGTTCCAGAAGATTCGTGAAGTGCGCCGGCCGATGGCCGCGCGCGACGCGGGTGAGCCGCCGATTCCGGTCGATCAGGCCGTCTTCACCGACGGTCTCGCGACGATCTCGGTTTTCATCGAGCCGGCCGAGAAGAATACGCGCAAGGAAGGCGCGGGCAGCACCGGTGCAACGAACGTTCTCGTGAAGCGCCGCGGCGACTACTGGATCACCGTGCTCGGCGAAGTGCCGCCGGCTACGTTGCAGCAGTTCGCGTCTGCCATAGAATACAAGGCTTCCAAGTAACGCTACGGCTTCCGACATGATGAAACTCACGCTGCGCAAATGGCTCGCGGCGGCGGCGCTGTCTGCCTGCCTGCCGCTCGTGCCGCATACCGCGTTCGCGGTGACGCCTCCCGCTGCCAGCCTGCCCGACTTCGCCGATCTGGTCGAAAAGGTCGGGCCGGCCGTCGTGAACATCAGGACCACCGCCAACGTACCGACGGGCGGCCCGCGCGGCATGCTCCCGCCGGGCTTCGACAACGGTGACATGTCGGAATTCTTTCGTCGCTTCTTCGGCATTCCGCTTCCGCAGGCGCCCGGCAACGGTGGCGGCAATGGCGGCGGTAACCCGAAGAACGCGCCTGCGCCGGACAATCCGCCCGACACCGAGCAGAATCGCGGTGTCGGATCGGGCTTCATCGTGTCGGCCGACGGTTACGTGATGACCAATGCGCATGTCGTCGACGACGCAGACACCATCTATGTGACGCTGACCGACAAGCGCGAATTCAAGGCGAAGCTGATCGGCGTCGACGATCGCACGGACGTCGCGGTCGTCAAGATCCAGGCGTCGAACCTGCCGGTCGTCGCGATCGGCGATTCGAACAAGGTGCGTGTCGGCGAGTGGGTCGTCGCGATCGGTTCGCCGTTCGGTCTCGACAACACGGTGACGGCCGGCATCGTCAGCTCGAAGAGCCGCAACACGGGCGACTACCTGCCGTTCATCCAGACCGACGTCGCCGTGAACCCCGGCAACTCGGGCGGCCCGCTGATCAACATGCAGGGCGAGGTGATCGGCATCAACTCGCAGATCTACAGCCGTACCGGCGGCTTCATGGGCATCTCGTTCGCGATTCCGATCGACGAGGCGATGCGCGTGGCCGACCAGCTGAAGGCGACGGGTAAAGTCACGCGCGGCCGGATCGCGGTGGCGATCGGCGAAGTGACGAAGGACGTGGCCGATTCGATCGGGCTGCCGAAGGCCGAGGGGGCGCTCGTCAGCAGCGTCGAGCCGGGCGGTCCGGCCGACAAGGCGGGCATCCAGCCGGGCGACATCATCCTGAAGTTCAATGGCCGTTCGGTCGATACGGCGTCGGATCTGCCGCGCATGGTCGGCGACACGAAGCCCGGCACGAAGGCGACAGTCAGCGTGTGGCGCAAGGGTCAGGCACGTGATCTGCCAATCACGATCGCGGAGACGCCGGCCGAATCGACGGCGAAGGCCGAGCAGCGCAAGAACGCGCCGCAGAAGCCGCGCCAGGCCAATTCGCTCGGTCTGACGGTCAGCGACCTGACGGCAGAGCAAATGAAGACGCTGAAGCTGAAGAGCGGCGTGCAGATCGACGGCGTCGACGGCCCGGCCGCCCGTGCGGGCCTGCAGCGCGGTGACATCGTGCTGCGTGTCGGCGACACCGACATCACGAACGCGAAGCAATTCGCCGAAGTGACCGCGCAGCTCGATCCGCAGAAGGCGGTCGCGGTGCTCGTGCGGCGCGGCGACAACACGCAGTTCGTGCCCGTGCGGCCGCGCCAGAAGTAACGCGCCGATGTTCACGCTCTACGGCCGCGGCTGGTGCCACCTGTGCGACGACATGCGCGACGCACTGGCGCCGGTGGCGGCCGAATTCGGCGTCGCGGTCGATTACATCGACATCGACACCGATGTGGCACTCGTCGCCCGCTACGACGAGGACGTGCCCGTGCTGCTGCTGGACGGTGCGGAAGTGTGCCGCCACCGGTTCGACGCCGCGAAGGTGCACGACGCGCTCGCGGCCCGGCGCTGAGCCGGGCCTGCTGCATGACGGCGGTGCTTCGCACCGGGCTTTGCCCGGCGGGCGGGCCCGGCAGGGTGCCGCGCGGCCCGGCGTTGGAAATACCGCCCGGCGAAGGCCTTTTCAGCTAAAATAGGCTGTTTTTTCACCGACTTACAAGGCGTGCTCCGCAGTCGTCGAGCGCGCCTTTTTCGCTTGATCGGCACTGAATGGATCATATTCGCAATTTCTCGATCATCGCGCACATCGACCATGGCAAGTCGACACTCGCGGATCGCATCATCCAGGTATGCGGCGGCCTCGCCGACCGTGAAATGGAAGCGCAGGTGCTCGACTCGATGGATATCGAGCGCGAGCGCGGCATCACGATCAAGGCGCAGACGGCGGCATTGTCCTATCGCGCGCGCGACGGCAAGGTGTACAACCTGAACCTGATCGACACGCCGGGGCACGTCGACTTCTCGTACGAGGTCAGCCGTTCGCTGTCCGCGTGCGAAGGCGCGTTGCTGGTCGTCGATGCCAGCCAGGGCGTCGAGGCACAGACGGTCGCGAACTGCTACACGGCGATCGAGCTCGGCGTCGAGGTCGTTCCCGTGCTGAACAAGATCGACCTGCCGGCCGCGAACCCCGAGAACGCGATCGAGGAGATCGAGGACGTGATCGGCATCGACGCGACCGACGCGACGCGTTGCAGCGCGAAGACGGGGCTCGGCGTCGAGGACGTGCTCGAGTCGCTGATCGCGAAGGTGCCGCCGCCGAAGGGCGATCCCGACGCCCCGCTGCAGGCGCTCATCATCGATTCGTGGTTCGACAACTACGTCGGCGTCGTGATGCTCGTGCGTATCGTCAACGGCACGCTGCGCCCGAAGGACAAGATCAAGATGATGGCGACCGGCGCCCAGTATCCGGTCGAGCATATCGGCGTATTCACGCCGAAGTCGCGCAATCTCGATTCGCTGTCTGCGGGGCAGGTGGGCTTCATCATCGCCGGCATCAAGGAACTGACGGCCGCGAAGGTCGGCGATACCGTCACGCTGGTGGCCAAGCCGGCGCAGGAAGCGTTGCCGGGCTTCAAGGAAGTGAAGCCGCAGGTGTTCGCCGGGCTCTATCCGGTGGAAGCGAACCAGTACGACGCACTGCGCGAATCGCTCGAGAAGCTGAAGCTCAATGACGCATCGCTGCAGTACGAGCCGGAAGTGTCGCAGGCGCTCGGCTTCGGGTTCCGGTGCGGCTTCCTGGGTCTCCTGCATATGGAGATCGTGCAGGAGCGTCTCGAACGCGAATTCGACATGGACCTCATTACGACCGCACCGACGGTTGTCTACGAGGTCGTGATGAACGGTGGCTCGATCGTCAAGGTCGAGAATCCGGCGAAGATGCCGGAGCCGCCGAAGATCGAGGAGATCCGCGAACCGATCGTCACGGTGAACCTGTACATGCCGCAGGACTACGTCGGCTCGGTGATCACGTTGTGCGAGCAGAAGCGCGGCTCACAGATCAACATGCAGTATCACGGCCGCCAGGTGCAACTGACCTACGAAATCCCGATGGCCGAGATCGTGCTCGATTTCTTCGATCGCCTGAAGTCGGTGTCGCGCGGTTATGCGTCGATGGATTACGAGTTCAAGGAATACCGGTCGGCCGACGTCGTGAAGGTCGACATGCTGATCAACGGCGACAAGGTCGACGCGCTGTCGGTGATCGTCCACCGGTCGCAATCGCAGTATCGCGGCCGCGAAGTGGCGGCGAAGATGCGCGAGATCATTCCGCGCCAGATGTACGACGTGGCGATCCAGGCTACGATCGGCGCGCACATCATCGCCCGCGAGAACATCAAGGCGCTGCGCAAGAACGTGTTGGCGAAGTGTTACGGCGGCGACATCACGCGGAAGAAGAAGCTGCTCGAAAAGCAGAAAGCAGGCAAGAAACGGATGAAGCAGGTGGGTTCGGTCGAGATCCCGCAGGAAGCGTTCCTTGCGATCTTGCGCGTCGAAGACAAATAACAGGACTGATCCTTTTATGAATTTTGCGCTGATTCTTTTTGTGCTCGTCGTCTTGACGGGCGTAGCGTGGGTGCTGGACAAACTGGTGTTCCTGCCGCAGCGACGCAAGGCGGCCGACTCGGCGATCGAGGAGTTCGATCGCCAGCAGTCGCGCATCGACAAGCGTTTCGCGGATGAAAACGCGGTGCAGACGCGTTCGAAGCTGCGCGACGAGAAGCTGCGCCAGCCGTGGTGGCTCGAGTACACGGCGAGCTTCTTCCCGGTGATCCTCGCGGTGTTCGTCGTGCGTTCGTTCGTCGTCGAGCCGTTCAAGATTCCGTCGGGTTCGATGGTGCCGACGCTGCTCGTCGGCGATTTCATCCTCGTCAACAAGTTCGAATACGGGCTGCGCCTGCCGGTCACGAACACGAAGATCACGCAGGGCAGCCCGCTGTCGCGCGGCGACGTCGTCGTGTTCCGCTATCCGAAGGATGAGTCGGTCGACTACATCAAGCGCGTGATCGGCCTGCCGGGCGACACCGTCGCATACCAGGACAAGCAGCTCACGATCAACGGCCAGCCGGTGCCCGAAACGCCGCTGCCGGATTTCTTCGACGACGAGCGCCAGAATTACGCGAAGCAGTTCGAGGAAACGATCGGCAACAAGAAGAACGCGATCCTCAACAACCCGGCCGTGCCGCCGTTCGTGATGGGCGCATACGACTACCCGTATCGCGACAACTGCACGTACAACAGCCGCGGCGTGATCTGCAAGGTGCCGCCCGGTCACTACTTCATGATGGGCGACAACCGCGACAACAGCGCGGACAGCCGCTACTGGGGTTTCGTGCCGGACCAGAACATCGTCGGCCGCGCGTTCTTCATCTGGATGAACTTCAGCGACCTGAAGCGCATCGGTTCCTTCAACTGATCGTATCCGCGTCACTCGCAATACGCGACGCACGGGCCGCGTCGCGTATTGCCGAACTACTTTAAGAACCGGCGGCAACACCGCCTCGTCACGCCTTTTCGCGTTCGACCGTGCCGTTTCGGCCCGGCCGGCGCCCGCGTTATACTCCTGCACATGCCCCTATCCCAGTTGGAAAGCCGGCTGCGCTACGAATTTCGCAATGCGGAATTGTTGCGCCAGGCTTTGACCCATCGTAGTCACAGTGCCACGCACAACGAACGGCTCGAGTTTCTCGGCGATTCCGTTCTGAATTGCGCGGTGGCTGCCCTTTTGTTCCAGCGTTTCAGCAAGCTGGACGAAGGCGATCTGTCGCGCGTACGCGCCAACCTCGTCAAGCAGCAGTCGCTGTACGAAATCGCTCAGGCCCTGAATATCTCGGACGGGCTGCGGCTCGGCGAGGGCGAGTTGCGCAGCGGCGGGTTCCGCCGCCCGTCGATCCTCGCGGACGCGTTCGAAGCCATCATCGGGGCCGTGTTCCTCGATGGCGGCTTCGAAGCCGCCCAAGGGGTCATCAAGCGCCTCTACATCCCGATTCTCGACCACATCGATCCGCGCACGCTCGGCAAGGACGCGAAGACGCTGCTGCAGGAATACCTGCAGGGGCACAAGATCGCGCTGCCGACTTACACGGTGGTCGCGACGCATGGTGCGGCGCACAATCAGCAATTCGAAGTCGAATGCACGGTGCCGAAGCTCGACGTGAAGGTGTCGGGCTCCGGTGCGAGCCGGCGCGCGGCCGAGCAGGCTGCCGCGAAGAAGGCGCTCGACGAGGTGATGGCGGCCGCGCCGATGCTGGCTACCAAGCCGAAGCGCTCGAAAAACGCGCGCGGGTCGAAGCATGTCGAACCCGAGATCGTGCCGGGCGTGAAGGGCGTGCAGGAAGCGCTCGACCTGCGCTCGCCGGAGCGGAAGGAACGCGCGGCGGCACGCGAGGCGAGGGCGGCCGGTGCGGCGCCCGCGGCAACCGCTGCCGCCGGTACCGAGGCGGCCGTGGCGCCGATGGCCGCGATTCGCGCGGCGCATGTCGACGCGGCTGCGGAGAAGGTTGAACGGGCGGCAAAGCCGGCGGCCGACAAGGCTGCCGAGAAGCCGGTCGAGCGGCCTGACAGGCCCGCGGAAGCCGTGCCCGCTGCACGCGCCGCCGACAAGCCGGCTGGCCAGGCAGCCGATCCGGCACCCGCGTCCGTCGACAAATCTTCCGCCGGTACCGACCCCGCTTCGCGCGCGGCTGGGCGCGCACGCGACACCGCGGCACCGGACTCCGAGACGCCGCCGGGCGGCGTGAGCCTCGCTGCCGCGCAGGCGCGCGTGGCCGATGCCGACCACTGAATTGCCCATCGATCGTGCCGCGCGCCGCGCGGCCGTTTCCGAACCTGTCTCCCAAACGATATGAACACTCCCGCTCCTACCGGTTTCCGTTGCGGCATGATCGCGATCGTGGGCCGCCCGAACGTCGGCAAGTCGACGTTGATGAACGCACTCGTCGGCCAGAAGATCAGCATCACGTCGCGCAAGGCGCAGACGACCCGCCACCGCATCACCGGCATCAATACGTTCGACGACGCGCAATTCGTGTTCGTCGACACGCCGGGCTTCCAGACCCGCCACAGCACCGCGCTGAACCGTTCGCTGAACCGCGCGGTCACGTCGACGCTGACATCGGTCGACGTGATCCTGTTCGTGATCGAGGCCGGCCGCTTCGGGCCCGACGACCAGAAGGTGCTCGACCTGATCCCGCCGGGCATGCCGACGCTGCTGATCGCGAACAAGATCGACCGCGTGACCGACAAGGCGACGCTGTTCCCGTTCATGCAGCAGATGAGCACGCTGCGCGAATTCACCGAGCTCGTGCCGCTGTCGGCGCAGCGGCCGGAAGACATCAAGCGCCTGCTGGATACGATCAAGCCGTACCTGCCGGAAGGCGAGCCGATCTACGGCGAGGACGAACTGACCGACCGCAGCTCACGCTTTCTCGCGGCTGAAATCCTGCGCGAGAAGGTGTTCCGCTGGACCGGCGACGAGTTGCCGTACACGAGCACCGTCGTGATCGACAAGTTCGAGGAAGAAGGGCGGCTGAAGCGCATCTTCGCGACGATCCTCGTCGAACGCGATTCGCACAAGGCGATGGTGATCGGCAAGAAGGGCGAGAAGCTCAAGCAGATCAGCACCGAGGCGCGGATGGACATGGAGAAGCTGTTCGACGGCCCCGTGTACCTCGAGACCTTCGTGAAGGTGAGGAGCGGCTGGGCCGACAACGAGGCCGGACTGCGCGCCTATGGGTACGAATGACGCGCTGACGTCGACTGAAGACGCGGTGACGGCCGGCGCGAACGACGCGCCGCTGCCGGCACCGCCCGAACCGCCGCGCAAGGCGCGGCGTGCGACGTCTCGCACGTCCGATTTTCGTGTGGCCGAGCAGCCGGCGTACGTGCTGCACAGCTATCCGTACCGGGAAACGAGCCTGATCATCGACGTGCTGACGCGCGATCATGGCCGGCTCGCGCTCGTCGCGAAGGGCGCGAAGCGCCCGCACTCCGCGCTGCGCGGCGTACTGCAGACCTTCCAGCCGCTGCTGCTGTCCTGGTCGGGCAAATCCGAGGTGCGCACCCTGACCGGCGCCGAGTGGGTCGGCGGCATGCTGCCGCTCGGCGGCGACGGCTTGCTGTGCGGCTTCTATGCGAACGAGCTGCTCGTGAAATTCTGCGCGCGCGAGGATCCCCAGCCGCCGCTCTTCAATCATTACGTGCTGACCCTCACGCGCCTCGCGCACGGCGAGCCCGCGGTGCAGGTGCTGCGCTCGTTCGAGCGCGTGCTGCTGCGCGAGACCGGCTACGCGGTGGCGCTGAACCGCACGGTCGCGCGTCGTGCGGTCGAGCCCGACCGCCGCTACGTGTTCGATCCCGAGCGCGGCGTGCGCAATGCGGACGACGACGTGCCGTCGCACTGGCCCGTCATTTCCGGACAGACGTTGCTCGACATGGAGCAGGACGATTACCATCGAGCCCAGACGGTTGCGCAAAGCAAGACGCTGATGCGCTTCCTGCTGAACACCTATCTCGGCGGTACGCCGCTTGCCACGCGCCAGATCCTGATCGACCTGCAAAACCTATGAGCTTCTTCCTGACAACGCCCACCGCCATCGACCTCGGCGTGAACATCGACCACGTCGCGACGCTGCGCAATGCGCGCGGCACGACCTATCCCGATCCGATCCGCGCGGCGCTCGCCGCCGAAGAGGCCGGTGCGGATGCGATCACGCTGCACCTGCGCGAGGATCGCCGCCACATCGTCGATGCGGATGTGCGCAAGCTGCGTCCGCTGCTGAAGACCCGCATGAATCTCGAGTGCGCGGTGACGGCCGAGATGCTCGATATCGCCTGCGAAGTGCGCCCGCACGACGCGTGCCTCGTGCCCGAGAAGCGTGAGGAACTGACGACCGAAGGCGGCCTCGATGTCGCCGGCCACTTCGAGGCCGTGCGTGCGGCGTGCAAGCAGCTTGCCGACGTGGGCGTGCGCGTGTCGCTGTTCATCGACCCGGACGACACGCAGATCCGTGCCGCGCACGAAGCGGGCGCGCCGGTGATCGAGCTGCACACGGGCCGTTACGCGGAAGCGCACGACGAAGCGGAACAGCAGCGCGAATACGAGCGCATCGTCGCGGGTGTACAGGCGGGCGCGCAGCTCGGCCTGAAGGTCAATGCCGGTCATGGGCTGCACTACACGAACGTGCAGCAGATCGCCGCGATCGACGGCATCGTCGAGTTGAACATCGGTCATGCGATCGTCGCGCACGCGATTTTCGCAGGCTGGGACAACGCGGTGCGTGAAATGAAGGCGATCATGGTCGCTGCACGCGTTGCCGCGCTGCATGGCGGCGCGCGTTGAAGATGAAATGCTGCCGCGCGTCGCGCGTCATGGCTGACCCGGCTCCGCCGGGGCAAAGCGGCGCGTACTGACATGGCGATCTACGGCATCGGTACCGACATCGCCCAGGTGAGCCGCATCGCGGCCGTGCTCGAACGCACCGGCGGCCGGTTTGCCGAGAAGGTGCTGGGCCCCGACGAGCTGCGTGTGTTCCATGCGCGCCGCGCCCGCTCCGAGGTGCGCGGCATCGCGTTCCTCGCGACACGCTTTTCCGCGAAGGAAGCGTTCTCGAAGGCGATCGGGCTCGGCATGCACTGGCCGATGACGTGGCGTGCGCTGCAGACCCTCAACCACCCGAGCGGCGAGCCGTACGTGGTCGCGTCGGGCGAGCTGGCCGACTGGCTTGCCGCCCGTGGCATCACGGCGCGCGTGACGGTCAGCGACGAACGCGACTACGCGGTGTCGTTCGTGGTTGCCGAGACGGACGCCGCGCCGGCACCTGTTTCCCGAACCTCCTCCTGACGGAATTCCCGATTCGATGAAAACGACTCCCGGCCCGGTCATGCTCGACGTCGTCGGCACGGCCCTGTCGCGCGACGATGCGCGGCGCCTCGCGCATCCGAATACCGGCGGCGTGATCCTGTTCGCGCGGCACTTCCAGAACCGCGCGCAACTGACCGCGCTGACCGACTCGATCCGCGCGGTGCGCGAAGACATCCTGATCGCCGTCGATCACGAAGGCGGGCGCGTGCAGCGTTTCCGCACCGATGGTTTCACGGTGCTGCCCGCGATGCGCCGCCTCGGCGAGCTGTGGGATCGCGACGTGCTGCTTGCGACGAAGGTCGCAACGGCCGTCGGCTACATCCTGGCCGCCGAGCTGCGTGCGTGCGGGATCGACATGAGCTTCACGCCTGTGCTCGACCTCGACTACGGGCACTCGAAGGTGATCGGCGATCGCGCGTTCCATCGCGATCCGCGTGTCGTCACGCTGCTCGCGAAGAGCCTGAACCACGGGCTGTCGCTCGCCGGGATGGCGAACTGCGGCAAGCATTTCCCGGGGCACGGCTTCGCGGAGGCCGACTCGCACGTCGCGCTGCCGACCGACGACCGCACGCTTGATGCGATCCTCAAGCAGGACGTCGCGCCTTATGACTGGCTCGGCTTGTCGTTGTCCGCGGTGATTCCCGCGCACGTGATCTACACGCAGGTCGACAAGCGGCCGGCCGGTTTCTCGCGCGTGTGGCTGCAGGACATCCTGCGCGGGCGGCTCGGCTTCACGGGCGCGATCTTCAGCGACGACCTGTCGATGGAGGCCGCGCGCGAAGGCGGCACGCTCACGCAGGCGGCGGACGCCGCGCTCGCTGCCGGTTGCGACATGGTGCTCGTCTGCAACCAGCCGGACGCGGCCGAGGTCGTGCTGAACGGGCTGAAAGCGCGGGCAACGTACGAGTCGGTGCGACGCATCAAGCGGATGCGCGCGCGCGGCAAGGCGCTCAAGTGGGACAAGCTGATTGCGCAGCCCGAGTATCTGCAGGCGCAGGCGCTGTTGAGCAGCGCACTGGCCTGAGCGGGGAGGGGATGGCGCGATATGCGCCATTCCGGTCGCCGAAACAAAAAGCCGCGCAATAGCGCGGCTTTTTCATGGGTTACGGCAGGCGCGAACCGGGCAGCGTCAGGCGTCAAGCAGGCCGATACCGTGGTTCTTTTGGCGCAACTAACGGTCTGATTCCGTCAGTGCCTGAAAGCATCGCTGCCTGCTCAGTTCACCTTCATCCGCTGGAGCTTGTTGTACAGCGTCTTCGGGCTGATGCCGAGCAGTGTTGCCGCGCGGTGGCGCGTGCCGCCGACGGCGTCGAGCGTCGCGCGGATCAGCAGATCCTCGACGTCCGACAGCGGCGTGCCGACCTTGATCTGCACGCTGCTGCCGTTCAGCGCGGCGCCGGCCGAGAAGCTCGGCTCGCCCGCGCGCAGCGTCTCGATGAAATCGCCCGATGCGTCGTATGCGAAGCGCACGCGCTCCTGCAGCTCGCGCACGTTGCCCGGCCATTCGTAGGACAGGCATTCGCGCACGAAGCCCGGCGCTGCGCGCTTGTCGGTCGTGCTGCGGCCGGTTGCGCGCGCTTCGCGGTTCAGCTCGTCGATCAGCGCGTCGCCAATCGCGAGTGCGTCGCCGTCGCGCTCGCGCAGCGGCGGCATCGTGATGGAGGCCGCATCGAGGCGCAACCACAGATCCTCGCGCAGCGTGCCGTTCGCAACCGCTTCGCGCGCCGGGCGGCGCGTGGTCGCGATCAGCCGGAAATCGCTCGTGATCGAACTCGTGCCGCCGATCCGCATGAAGTTCTGCGAATCGAGCGCATGCAGCAGCGCTTCCTGCAGCACGAGCGGCAGCGCGGTGATTTCGTCGAGGAACAGCGTGCCGCCGCCGGCCTGCTCGAACAGGCCCGATTCGCGGCGCTCGGCACCGTCGAATGCGCCGCGCTCATGGCCGAACAGCACGCTGTCGAGCGACGCGCCGTGCCGGCCGGCCTGCGCGATCGTCCTGCAGTCGAACGACACGAACGGCCCCTTGCGGCGCCGGCTCAGGTCATGCAGCGTACGCGCGGCCAGCTTCTTGCCGGTACCGGCTTCGCCCGAGAACAGGACGGCCGTCTCGGTGCGTGCGTTGTGCTCGATCATGTCGTACACGTGCTGCATCGCGTCGCTGCGGCCGACCAGCGCGCCGAAGCGGCCGAGATGGCGCAGCGATGCGCGCAACGACTGCACTTCGTCGATCAGTTCGTAGGGGCGGGGGATCCGCGCGAGCAGGCTGCGCAGGCGCGGAATGTTGATCGGCTTCAGCAGGTAGTCCCAGATACCGTGACGCAGGCCCTCGATGGCGCTCTCGACCGTCGCATTGCCCGTCAGCACGATGACGGGCAGCGAGCCGTTCGGCTGTTGCTGCGGCAGGTGCTGGAGCAGGTCGAACCCGCTGCCGTCCGGCAGGTTCAGGTCGACGAGCACGACATCGGGAATCGAGCGGCCGAGCGCCGTGCGCGCTTCGGCGAGCGACGTGGCCGTGTCGACCGAGAAGCCGTCCGCGGCGAGCAGCGCGGTGAGGCCGGACAGACTGTTGGGATCGTCTTCGACAATCAGGGCGTGTGGCATGGTGGACGCGAGTCGAGTCAAGAGAGGCGGGCTGTCGGTCATCAGGGCCGCAGCCGCATGTCAGATTAAAAACTGATTTTATGCCCCGCTGAACGCGTAACGAGCATTATTTCTCCGGCGCTATAAAACAGTTACCGATGATACAAATTGAATATCTTTACCGGTGGATTTTGTGCTTTATATGAGACCGCTCCGCGCTCGCTTGTTGGCGCCGGACAAACAAAAAGCGCCCCGAAGGGCGCTTTGTTCGATGCGGGCATCGTTCGCGATTACGCGCGGCTGCGGTATTCGTTCGTACGCGTATCGATTTCGATCTTGTCGCCGGTGTTGCAGAACAGCGGCACTTGCAGTTCGAAGCCCGTTGCGAGCTTGGCGTTCTTCAGCACCTTGCCCGACGACGTGTCGCCCTTGACGGCCGGTTCCGTGTAGGTGATCTCGCGAACGAGGACCGTCGGCAGGTCGACCGAGATCGCCTTCTCGTTGTAGAACACGACTTCGCAAGCCATGCCGTCTTCGAGGTAGTTCAGCGCTTCGCCCATCATTTCGGCTTCGACTTCGTACTGGTTGTAGTCGGCGTCCATGAACACGTACATCGGATCGGCGAAGTACGAATACGTCACTTCCTTGCGGTCGAGCACGACGACGTCGAACTTGTCGTCAGCCTTGTAGACCGATTCCTGGCCTGCATTCGTCAGCAGGTTCTTCATCTTCATCTTGACGACGGCGGAGTTACGGCCCGACTTGTTGTATTCAGCCTTGGCGATGACCCATGCGTCGCTGCCGATCTGCACGACGTTGCCTACGCGGAGTTCCTGTGCGGTTTTCATAAAAAACTGTCCTGATCAAATCAAATAAATAGGTGCCTGAGCGTTGCACAACGGGTGAGGCGCCAAGCAGACGCGTTCCGGTGGGCGCCAAAAGCAAGCGCTTGCGTGGTCGGCCGTCGGATAACCGCTTATTTTAACTGAGATTTTGCGCATTCCGCCAGCTTTCCCGCGAGATCGCCGACGGCCGTGAGCGTATCGGCCCAGCGGGCCGCGTTGGCGTCCAGTGCGGCGCGGTGCTGCCAGAAATCGGCCCAGTCGGGCGTGCCGGCGCCGTTCCATGCGTGCCAGAACCGCTCGAGCGCCTCGCGCGGCGCGTCGGCGAGGCCGGCCGACAGGTGCGCGAGCGCGGCGTCGAGTTTCGGCAGGTGCACGTCGTCGGCCTGCGGGTAGATGTGCCACACGAACGGCTTGCGTGCCCACTGCGCCCGGACGAAGGAATCCTCGCCGCGCACGAAATTGATGTCGGCCACCCACAGCAACGGATCGTAGTCAGCCTGGGGGACGAACGCGAGCCCGTGAGCCGTCAGGTTGCTGCTGCGCGCATGCGCGCCCGCGCCGAGTGACTCGACCCCCAAAAAACGCGCGACGGCAGGCGACACGCGGCCGGCCGGCACGAGTGCGACGACCGGCGACGGTCCGTCGCGCCACTGCGCGAGCAGCGCGTCGACGGCCGGATTCTCGTACGCGAACAGGCTGACGACCGTCGTGCCGGCGGCCGGCGGCGCGCCGCCGGTCGTGCGCCGCCACCATGCGTCGCGTGCCGCCGCGTCGGCTTCGAAGGCCATGCGGCGCGAATCGAGGTCATGCTCCTTCAGGACGCCGCCGGTGCCGGCCGACAGGCCGGGGAAGAAGAACGTCTTCAGCAGCGGGTAGCGAGGATGCGGCGACGGGCGCAGATGGAAATCCGCGACCCAGTCCTCGGCGCTCAGGTATTCGAGGTTGATCCACACGGGGCGGCGCGCGCGGCGCGCCATCGCCGCGAGATACGCGCCGGGCAGTTCGCACGCGAACGCTTCGATCACGACATCGGCGATTTCCAGCGAGTCGCCGACTTCCGCATGCCAGTGCTCGACCACGATCGCGTCGACCGTCTGCCGCCCTGCGTCGGGATCGACCCCGGGCAGCAGGCGCGCGAACGTGCGCAGGTCGTCGACGAACAGGCGAACCTGCCAGCCGTGCTCGTGCGCGAGCTGGCGCGCGAGGCGCCAGCACACGCCGATGTCGCCGAAATTGTCGATCACCGTACAGAAGAGGTCGCAGGCGATCGGTTCGCCCGGCGCGAGCGGCGCGGCGGGCAGGGGGGCAGTGGTGGTGCGTGGCATCGAAGCGGGCCGTTGAATGCTCTAAACTGGCGATTCTAATAGACCCGTTCCGCGTTACAAGGCGCCCGGATCACGCATGACATCCCCTGAAGCTGCCGATACCCCGTTCGAACCGAAGAAGATCCTTGCGCAACTGCCGCACATGCCGGGCGTCTATCGCTATTACGACACGGCGGGCGCCGTGCTCTACGTCGGCAAGGCGCGCGACCTGAAGAAGCGTGTATCGAGCTATTTCACGAAGACGCAACTGTCGCCGCGCATCGCGATGATGGTCACGCGCATCGCGCGCATCGAGACGACCGTCACGCGTTCGGAGGCCGAGGCGCTGCTGCTCGAGAACAACCTGATCAAGGCGCTCGCGCCGCGCTACAACATCCTGTTTCGCGACGACAAGTCGTATCCGTACCTGAAGCTCACTGCGCACCGGTTTCCGCGGATGGCCTACTACCGCGGCTCGGTCGACAAGCAGAACCAGTATTTCGGGCCGTTCCCGAGCGCCTGGGCCGTGCGCGAGAGCATCCAGATCCTGCAGCGCGTGTTCCAGTTGCGCACCTGCGAGGATTCGGTGTTCAGCAACCGCACGCGGCCGTGCCTGCTGCACCAGATCGGGCGCTGCACGGCGCCGTGCGTCGGTGCAATCTCCGGCGAGGATTACGCAATCGACGTGTCGAACGCCGCGCGGTTCCTGCTCGGCCGGCAGTCCGAAGTGATGAAGGAACTCGAGCAGAAGATGCACGCGTTCGCGGCCGAGCTGAAATTCGAGCAGGCGGCGGCCGTGCGCAACCAGATGAGCTCGCTCGCGACGGTGCTGCACCAGCAGGCGATCGAGGTCGGCAGCGACAGCGACGTCGACATCCTCGCGGTCGTCGCGCAGGGCGGGCGCGTGTGCGTGAACCTCGCGATGGTGCGTGGCGGCCGGCATCTCGGCGACAAGGCCTATTTCCCGACGCACGTCGAAAGCGCGCTGACCCTCGCCGAGGGCGGTCTCGGCGACGAGTCCGAGCCGGCGGAGGTGGCCGATGCGGTCGACGCGACCGCCGACGCCGGCGCATTGCCCGACCTGCCGGCGGAAGAAACCGGCCGCGCGCGCGGCGATGCGGTGGCGTCGGTCGAGGCCGAGGTGCTCGACGCGTTCATCGCGCAGCATTATCTCGGCAATCGCGTGCCGCCCGTGCTCGTCGTGAGCCATGCGCCCGCGAGCCGCGACCTGCTCGAGCTGCTGTCCGAGCAGGCCGGCCACAAGGTGTCGCTGGTGCGGCAGCCGCAGGGGCAGCGGCGTGCGTGGCTCTCGATGGCCGAACAGAACGCGCAGATCGCGCTCATGCGGCTGCTGTCCGAGCAGGGCTCGCAGCAGGCGCGCACGCGTGCGCTGGCCGAAACGCTCAGCTACGAATGCGACGATCTCGCGACGCTACGGATCGAGTGCTTCGACATCAGTCATACGATGGGCGAGGCGACACAGGCGTCATGCGTGGTCTACCACCATCACAAGATGCAGTCGGGCGAGTACCGTCGCTACAACATCACCGGGATTACGCCGGGCGACGACTATGCGGCGATGCGGCAGGTGCTCACGCGCCGCTACGAGAAGATGGTCGAGCAGGCGGCGCAGGCGGCGGCTGCCGACGATGCGGCCGGCATCGACGGCGAGTCGACGCGCCAGGCCGAGGCATCGAGCCTGCTGCCGAACATCGTGCTGATCGACGGCGGCAAGGGTCAGGTCGAAATCGCGCGCCAGGTGTTCACCGAGCTGGGGCTCGACACGTCGATGCTGGTCGGCGTCGCGAAAGGCGAGGGGCGCAAGGTCGGCCTCGAGACGCTCGTGTTCGCGGACGGCCGCACGCCGCTCGAACTCGGCAAGGAGAGCGCCGCGCTGATGCTCGTCGCGCAGATCCGCGACGAGGCGCACCGCTTCGCGATCACGGGCATGCGCGCGAAGCGGGCGAAGGCACGCCAGACGTCGCGGCTCGAGGAGCTCGAGGGCGTTGGCGCGAAGCGCCGGCAGCGGCTGCTCGCGCGATTCGGCGGGCTGCGCGGCGTCGTTGCCGCGAGCGTCGAGGAACTCGCGAGCGTCGAGGGCATCTCGCATGCGCTCGCCGAGCAGATCTACAAGCAGCTTCACTGACGCGGCCGTGCGACCGGCTGCCTTGCCAGCGTTCTTGTGGCAGGCCGGTCGACACGGCACAATTGCGAATCCTTTACTGTCCCGCATGCCATGCCGTTCAATTTCCCGATTTTCCTGACGTGGGTACGGATCGTGCTGATCCCGCTCGTCGTCGGCGTGTTCTATCTGCCGGACACGGTGATGGGCGGCGCGCACCGCAATCTCGCGGCGGCGGCGATCTTCATACTCGCGGCGCTGACCGACTGGTTCGACGGTTATCTCGCACGCAAGTGGAACCAGACGTCGTCGTTCGGCGCGTTTCTCGATCCGGTGGCGGACAAGCTGATGGTGACGGCCGCGCTGCTGATCCTCGTGCAGATTTCGCGAGTCGACGCGGCGATCGCACTCGTGATCGTCGGCCGCGAGATCGCGATTTCGGCGCTGCGCGAGTGGATGGCACAGATCGGCGCGTCGAAGAGCGTCGCGGTGAACCAGCTCGGCAAGTTCAAGACCGCATGCCAGATGATCGCGATTCCGATGCTGCTGTTCTACGGACCGCTGCCGCTCGGCATCGTCACGATCGACACGCGCGTGTGGGGCCAGTGGTTGATGTATCTCGCGGCGGTGCTGACGATCTGGTCGATGCTGTACTACATGAAGCTGGCATGGCCGCAAATTCGCGAGCGCGGCGGCGCATGATGCGCGTCACGCGTCCGGCCAAGCGGGTTTTTTGGAAAAAGGGCTGGAAAAGCCCTTGACACACGAATGTGCCTTCGACATAATCTCGCTTCTCCGCTGCACGACGAAGTAAGTGTGTGACGGGGAAGCAAGCAGTAACGCAGCAATATGCGGGAGTAGCTCAGTTGGTAGAGCGCAACCTTGCCAAGGTTGAGGTCGCGAGTTCGAGACTCGTCTCCCGCTCCAGAATTTTTCTGGCAGCGTGTTGGTCGGCAAAGCGCTGCAGATGCAGGACACATGCGGGAGTAGCTCAGTTGGTAGAGCGCAACCTTGCCAAGGTTGAGGTCGCGAGTTCGAGACTCGTCTCCCGCTCCAGATTTTTCTGGCAGCGTGTTGGTCGGCGAAGCGCTGCAGATGCAGGACAATGCGGGAGTAGCTCAGTTGGTAGAGCGCAACCTTGCCAAGGTTGAGGTCGCGAGTTCGAGACTCGTCTCCCGCTCCAAGTAATGGGGAAGCCAAGCTTCCCTTTTTATTTGATGGACTTCCGGTCCTCGAATAAAGAATCTGTCGCTTGCCTCACGGCATCCGGACAGTCCGCTTTTGGCGCGATAGCAAAGCGGTTATGCAGCGGCCTGCAAAGCCGTTTAGGCCGGTTCGACTCCGGCTCGCGCCTCCAGGTAGGAAGAGAAAAGCCCCGCTTCGGCGGGGCTTTTCTTTTTTTCGCGTCGCTTCACGGCCGTCGAGCAGGGTGCATGCGACGGCCTCCATCCGCTCAGCCATCCACCGGTTGCGCCGGCGTCTCGAGCTTCAACTGATAGAACGCCGCATCGAGCCAGCGGCCGAACTTGAAGCCCGCCTCCTTGATCGTGCCCGAGTGCACGAATCCCAGCTTCGCATGCAGTGCGATGCTCCCCGCATTGGTCGCATCGATGCAGCCGACCAGCACGTGTACTTCCGCTTCCCGTGCGCGCCGGACGACTTCGCGCAGCAGCACCTCGCCAAGCCCGCGGCCGCGCTGGTCGCGGTGCACGTACACGCTGTGTTCGACCGTGTACTTGAAGGCGGGAAACGCGCGGAACGTGCCCCAGCTCGCGAAGCCGAGCAGCGTGCCCGACGCGTCGACCGCGCCGATGACCGGGAAGCCGCCCGAGCGCTTCGCTGCGAACCACGCGACCATCGCTTCCGGCGGGCGCGGCTTGTAGTCGTACAGCGCGGTCGAGTTCGCGATCGCGTCGTTCAGGATCTCGAGGATGGCCGGCGCATGCTCGGTTTCGCTGCAATCGATCAGGCGCACGTCGTCGCGCTGTTTCGGGGAATTCATATGGACTCCTGTGGGCAGTAAGCAGGTCGCGCGCGCAGTTGGCGCGACGACTCGTTCATCAGAGGTTGCGCGCGCCGGCGGCGGACGCATCGCAGATCACGACGACATAGCGCGCGGCATGCGGCGACGGATTGCTGAAAATCAGCGGCTGGTCGAGCCGCATGGCCAGGCAGTCGCCTGCGTGAAGTTCGTGAAGCGCCTCGCCGAACGTGACGTCGACGCGCCCGCTGATGATCCACACCTGTTGATGCAGCGCGCTTTCACGTCCGCCACTGTCGTACGCGACGCGTGCGCCGGGCGGGAAATCCACCTCGACGAGCTGGATCGGTGACGGCCAGCCAGCCGGGGAAAGGTTGCGGCGCACATAGCCGGACGCCGGATCCCGCCATTCGGCCTGCTGCG
Source organism: Burkholderia crassaminum (assembly GCF_964265005.1). NCBI lineage: Bacteria > Pseudomonadati > Pseudomonadota > Betaproteobacteria > Burkholderiales > Burkholderiaceae > Burkholderia > Burkholderia crassaminum. The sequence goes on from NZ_OZ183799.1 coordinate 1,250,637, forward strand.
CGCGGCGTGCCAGCGGCTGCGCGGGGGTGTCGTCCTGATCGCCGCCGAACAGCCCCGCCAGCGACACGCCGAGCCCGGCCGCGAGTTTGTCGAGCACGACGGCCGTCGGGCTGGCCGACGCGCGTTCGATGAGCGAGATCATCGAACGGCTGACGCCGGAGCGCGCGGCCAGCGCATCGAGCGTGTAGCCTCGCACGGTGCGCAGGTCGCGTACGCGCCGGGCGATGCGTTCGTTGATGCCGGTGTCGTCGGCAACGGCGGTGACGGATTCTTTCATGGTGGATTTATTTTCCAGCAAACTGGAATTCGATGTCAACGCCATTGACGGCGGCCGACCGATGGCTCGACGGAATCCGCGTGGCTTGCCTGCCAGCCGAGCGCAGCGTAATATACGAATCGACTACGTTTCGTTTAATTGGGGATATATGGGCATCATCAAGATTTCCGAGCACATGCACGAGCGGCTGCGCTCGACCAGCACGGCGCTGAGCCGCTCGATCAACGCGCAGGCCGAACACTGGCTGCGCGTCGGGATGCTGGCGGAACTCAATCCGGCGCTGTCCTACGGTGACATCTGCCGGATGCTGATCGAGGCCGAAGCGCGGGGCGGCGAGGCGGGGCCGGCGGAACCGGTCGAACACGGCATCGAGCAGGTGGCGTAATGGCGAAGCGAGAAATCCCGATCCGCGGCAATGCGGAAATCGCCAAGTCGCGCGAAGCCGCGAAGCTGGCGTCGCAGGTGCTGGCGATGATTACCGAGCACGTGAAGCCGGGCGTTTCCACCGACGAACTGGACGCACGCTGCCGCGAATACATCGTCGACGTGCTCGGCGCGATCCCGGCGAACATCGGCTACCACGGCTATCCGAAGACGCTGTGCACGTCGGTCAACCACGTGGTGTGTCACGGCATCCCGACGTCGCGGCCGTTGCGCGACGGCGATATCGTGAACCTCGACATCGCGGTGATCAAGGACGGCTGGTTTGGCGATACGAGCCGCATGTATTTCGTCGGCGAACCGAACGAGCTCGCGCGGCGCCTCGTCGCGACGACCTATGAGGCGATGCACGCGGGCATCCGCGCGGTGCGTCCGGGCGCCACGCTCGGCGACGTCGGCTACGCGATCCAGCAGGTCGCGCATCGCGAAGGATTCAGCGTGGTCCGTGAGTACTGCGGGCACGGCATCGGCGACGTCTATCACGACGAGCCGCAGGTGCTTCACTATGGCCGCCCGGGTACTGGCGTGCCGCTGCGGCCGGGGATGATCTTCACGATCGAGCCGATGCTCAACGCGGGCAAGCGCGACACGCGCATGCTGGCGGACGGCTGGACGGTCGTCACGAAGGACCATTCGCTGTCGGCGCAATGGGAGCACATGGTCGTGGTGACGGAAACGGGCTTCGAGGTGCTGACCGAGGACGCGAAGCCGCAGGCGTTCCCGGCGCTGTCCGGCACGCACGTCGCCTGACGCCCGCCGTGCGCCGCGAAGGGCGGTGCACCGGCACAGTGGAACGGGCCCCTTTGCGGGGCCCGTTTCGTTCGAAGTCGTGCGGCGCGATCGACGCGCGAACGCGGCGACCTGCTGCGCGGTGGATGAACGCGGCTTAGCCGCCGCTCAACCGCGCGCCTTCTGCCATGCGGATTCGACGAATACGCGGCACAGCGCCTCCATCCCCTGGCGGTCTTCTTCGTCGAAGCGTGCCGCAACCGGGCTGTCGACGTCCCACACGCCGATCAGCGTGCCGTCGCCGGCCACCAGCGGCACGACGATTTCCGATTCCGATGCGGCGTCGCACGCGATATGGCCGGGGAAGTCATGCACGTCGCGCACGACCTGCGTCTCGCGCGTCTGCGCAGCCGTGCCGCACACGCCCTTGCCGAGCGCGATCCGCACGCAGGCGGGCTTGCCCTGGAACGGCCCGACCACGAGTTCCGTCCCGTCGAAGAAGTAGAAGCCGGCCCAGTTGAGACGGTCGAGCGAATGGTAGACCAGCGCGGCGAAGTTGGCCGCGTTCGCGGTCAGGTCGCGTTCGGATTCGACGAGCGCGCGTGCCTGCTCGACGAGCGTCGCGTATTGATCGGCCTTGGAGGCGTTGGGGTCGTTGGACAGCGTGAACATGGCGGGAAAGCGATCAGGATTGTGGAGTGTGCGATGCGCGTACCGCAGTCTACGGCACGCGCGCGCGGTTTGCAGCGCCCGGTTGCGGGTGACGCGGCGCGCTCAGTCGGGTTCGAGTTCGGCAAACCGCTCGGCCAGAAAATCGAGCAACGCGCGCACCGCGGGCAGCAACCCGCGGCGCGACGCGAACACCGCATGCACGATCTCGCGGCGCGGCGCCCAGTCGGGCAGCACGGTCGCCAGCTCGCCGCGCGCGACCTCGTCGCGCACCATCATCGTCGGCAGCTGGACGATGCCGACGCCTGCGACGGCCGCCGCGCGCAACGCGAGCATGCCGCCGGTGACGAAGCGCGGCTGGTGATGGATTTCCGCATGAGCGCCGTCGGGCCCGCGCAGCCGCCACACGTGCGTGGACTGCGGGACGCCGTGATCGAGGCTCGGCAGGCGCGCGAGATCGGCGGGAACGGCCGGTGCGCCATGTTCGCGCAGCAGCGCGGGGCTCGCGACGAGGCACTGGCCGCGCTCGGCCAGCACGCGCAGCGCGAGATCGCTGTCTTCGAGCGGCGGCGGGCGTACGCGGATCGCGACGTCGATTCCTTCGCCGACCACGTCGACGCGCCGGTTGGTCGCCTCCAGATGAATCTCGATACGCGGGCACGCGACCATGAACGCGGCGATCATCGTGCCGACCAGCGAATCGAGCAGCACGATCGGGCAGCTGACGCGCACGATGCCGCGTGGCTCCTCGTGCAGCAGCGCGATCGCCTCGTCTGCCGCATCGGCCTCGATGAGCATCGCGCGGCAATGCGCATAATAAGTCTGGCCGACGTCGGTGACGGTGAAGCGGCGCGTCGAGCGCTGGATCAGCCGCATCCCGAGCCGCGCCTCGAGCAGCGCGATGCGGCGGCTCAGCTTCGATTTCGGCATGTCCAGCGCACGCCCGGCCGGGGCGAAGCCGCCGTGTTCGACGACCTGCACGAAGTAATAGAGATCGTTCAGATCCCGCGCTTTATCGTTCATGTAATGGAACGCTGAGTGCGATTTTGGCAGTCTACCGGATCGATCGTTCCACCTCTATATTCCTGTTCAGGATGCGAAACACGTGTTTCGCCGCAATTCGGAGAAGGCAATGAAGAAGATCCAGGGTGTGTACAGTGCGCCGCGCGGCCATTGGGTCGGTGACGGTTTCCCGGTGCGTTCGATGTTCAGCTACCAGTCTCACGGCACGCACCTGAGCCCGTTCCTGCTGCTCGACTACGCCGGCCCGGCCACGTTCGAGCCGGGCTCGGCCTCGGCGCCGCGCGGTGTCGGCCAGCATCCGCACCGCGGGTTCGAGACGGTGACGATCGTCTATGACGGCGAGGTCGCACACCGCGATTCGACCGGCGCGGGCGGCGTGATCGGCCCGGGTGACGTGCAGTGGATGACGGCAGCGAGCGGGATCCTGCACGAGGAATTCCACTCGGAAGGGTTCACGAAGCGTGGCGGCCCGCTCGAGATGGTGCAGCTGTGGGTGAACCTGCCCGCCAAGGACAAGATGGGGGCGCCCGGCTACCAGACGCTGCTGAACGCCGACATCCCCGTGGTCGAGCTGCCGGACGGCGCGGGCAGTGCGCGGATTATCGCGGGTGAGCTCGACGGGCGGCGCGGCCCGGCCCGCACGCATACGCCGATCGATGTGTGGGACGTGCGGCTCGTGGCCGGCGGCCATGCGCGGTTCCCGGTCGTCGAAGGGCGTACGCTCGCGGTGGTCGTGCTGAGCGGTACCGTGCAGGTGAACGGCGAGACGGTCGCCCGCGAAGCTCAGTTCGTGCAGCTCGGTCGCGACGGTAGCGACGTCGAGATCGAAGCGAACGGCGACGCGAAGCTGCTGATCCTGAGCGGCGAACCGATCGACGAGCCCGTCGTCGGTTACGGGCCGTTCGTGATGAACTCGCAAGCGGAGATCCGCACCGCGATCGAGGACTTCAACAGCGGCCGCTTCGGCCAGATGCCGGCATGATGGACAAGCCCCGCGCAATGCGGGGCTTTTTTTGCGCGCACGGGCAGCTGGTCGCGCGGCGAGTGCGCTTCGGGGCATAATCGGCGATTGCCCGCGCGCCGGCCGGCGCGCCCGAATCAGGACCGACCATGAACGCATCCGCTGCATCCCCGAACGCCGCCGATCTCGACTGGCGCTGGAAATCCTTCGACGCGCTGACGGCGCGCGAAGTCTATTCGATCCTCGAAGCCCGCAGCGCCGTGTTCGTCGTCGAGCAGAACTGCGTGTATCGCGACATCGACGACGCGGACCAGGCCGCATGGCACCTGGCCGCATTCGATCCGGCAGGGCGCCTCGCCGGCTATCTGCGCGTGCTGTTGCCCGATGCGCAGAACACCGACGTACGCATCGGCCGCGTGCTGACGACCGCCGCGTTTCGCGGCGCGGGCCTCGGCAACGGGCTGCTGTCGCACGCGCTCGAGCATATTCGCGCCCAGTGGCCGGATACGCCGGTGAGCCTGCATGCGCAGGCCCACCTACAGCGTTTTTACGGGGCATTCGGCTTTACGCCGAGTTCGGACGTGCACGACGAGGACGGCATCCCGCACGTGTGGATGAGCAGCGTACGCGCGTAATGCGCGCCGCGCCGCGCAGCAGTCAGTGCGCGGCGTTCGCCACCGACGGCCGCGCCGCGCGCTGCGCGGCCCGTTCATCGATCAGGCGGCCGCGGGCGGACAGCCGCAGCCAGTGCCGCAGCGCGATCAGCGCGCCGATCACGCTCATCATCGAGCCGGGAATCCACAGCAGCAGGCCGCCGATCTGCTGATCGCGCAACGGGCTCAGCCACGTGAACGCGCGGCCGCAGATCGAATAGATCGGATACAGCTCGTGCGGCGTGAAGAAGATCAGCGCGCCGAGTGCGATCTGCGGCGGGATCGCCGCAACGACGATCAGGATCCGGCGGCCCGGCGACAGCCGCGCAGGCGGCGCTGGGCGCGGATCGACGACGAGCCACCAGAACAGCAGCCCGTCGATCACCATGCTCCAGTTCATCACACGATAGAGACGCCAGTCGAGCATCGCGATGAAGTGGATCGGCGACAGCAGCCAGAAATAGATCAGCCCGACGAACAGCACGACCGCGACGACGGGATGGAACACCACGTCGAGCGTCGCGCGCACGGGCGCCCACGCGAGTGCGGGGCGCACGAAACGCTGCCGCCAGCGGAACGGGATACCCGCGCGGATCGCCGCGCCCGGATACGACAGCGCGATGAAGAACGGCCCGAGGTGGTGCAGCACGAGGTGCTGCGCGCGGTGCAGGAAGAACTCGTGCTCGAAGAAATAGTCGAGCCGCGTATGCAGTGCGATGTAGAGCGCCGTCAACCCGAACCAGAACGAGAACTGCCGCAGCGGCGACACCTTCGCCTTCTTCACGCCGCGCGCGAACAGCACGGCAGCGGTGAGCACCGCGATCACCACGGTCGGCGACGGTTCCCACGGATCGAGCCAGTACAGGAGGTTCATCGCGCGCGCGTCACTTCGCCTGGGCCGGCGATTTCACGGCGAACGGTGCATCGACCGTTTCGCCGTCGGAGAATTTCAGGCGCAGGTGCACGGTGTCACCCGGCTTGATCGCGTGCTTCGGCTCCTCGAGCATGAAGTGGTAGCCGCCCGGTGCGATGTCGACCTTGCCGCGCGCGGGGATCGTCAGCTTGTCGACCATTTCCATCTTCTGCGTCGAGCCGTTCGAGACGGTCTGGTGCAGCATCGCCATTCCATAGTCGGGGCTGTCGACGTCGACGAGATCGACCGGCTTGTCGCCCGTGTTCACGAGCGTCACGTAGCCGCCGGCCGGCAGCTTGTTCGGCAGCCAGCGCACCCATGCGTTCTGCGCGGTGATCGTGCCGGCGGCATACGCGTGGGCGCCGGCGCACAGCGCGGCGAGGAGGGCGAGCGTCTTGAGTGTCGTCTTCGTCTTCATGTCGTGAAATGAATTCAAGTAGTAGGGGCGGTGTCGATGATGCGGCGCAGATCGGCGGCGATGGCGTCGGGCGAGTCGCGGTCGGTCGCAAGCAGGCGGGCGCGGCCGCTTGCGTCGAAGATGTAGACGGCCGAGCTGTGGGTGACTTCGTAGCCGCCGGACGGGTCGCGCTGTTCCATCTGGTACGCGACGCGATAGCGTTTCGCGAGCGATTCGATCTGGCGGTCGGTGCCGGTCAGGCCGCGCGCGTGCGCGGCGTCGAACGCGGCGACATACGATTGCATTGCCTGCGGTGTGTCGCGCGCCGGGTCGACCGAGACGAACAGGATGCGCACGTCGTTGGCCTGCGGGCCGAGCTTCGCCAGCACTTCCATCAGCCGCGCCATCGTTTCGGGGCAGACATCGGGGCAGTGCGTGTAGCCGAAGTAGACGAGCGCGACCTGGCCGTGGAACGCATCGGCGTCGACGGGATGGCCGTCGCCGCCCGTCAGCGTGAACGACAGGTCGGGCAGGTGGCCGGTGACGTTGGTCAGGTTCCAGCGCGGCTCGTCGTGCGTGCACGCGGCGAGCGCCACGGCGGCGGCGAGGGCCGCGGCCGTGCGGATGAAGCGGGAGAAGCGCCGGTGCGGCGCTGGGCGGGCAGACGACATCCTGGGGCTCGATCGAACGGAAAGGTGACCGGCCGGCGCGATGCCATGCGTCGCGCGGCAGGCGGTTGCGACTGTAGCGCAATTCGCGCGCCCGCGTCCTTTCGAAACTCGTACGGGGCGGGCGAGCGGGGCAATATGTCGCAGTTGACGCAATCGGCGGCGCGAGGCCGGCGATGCGCCGGTTTCGCCCATCTCGATGCGCAGGCGCGGTAAGATGCGCACAATTCCATTCGCGCAGTGGCGGCGCGGCGTTTGCCGGCCGACCCTCAGACTATCGAATCGATGCAATCCGTTCCGGCTTCCCTGCCCCTGACCGATACCGCGTTCTTCTTCGACTTCGACGGCACGCTCGTCGAGCTGGCGCCGACGCCCGACAGCATTCACGTTCCGCCGTCGCTGCTGACGCTGCTCGACGAGCTGCAGCGCCGCTCGCACGGTGCGGTCGCGATCGTGTCGGGGCGCGGCATCGACAACCTCGACACGTTCCTGAAGATGCCCGGCCTGCCGATCGCCGGCCTGCACGGCGCGGAGCGCCGCGATGCGAACGGCGACACGCAGCGCATCGGCTTCAACGACGAACGCCTGCTGCGCATCGAGCGCGAGCTGGCGGCCGTCGTCGACCGTCATCCGGGCATGCTGCTCGAAATCAAGGGCGCGGCCGTCGCGCTGCACTACCGCAACGCGCCCGAGCGCGAGGCGGCTGCGCGTGCGGCAACCGAGCGCCTCGTCGCCGACTATGCCGATGCGTATGTGCTGCAGCCCGGCAAGATGGTGTTCGAGATCAAGCCTAAAGGCGTCGACAAGGGGCGCGCGCTGGCGGCCTTCCTCGACGAGCCGCCGTTCGCGGGCCGCCTGCCGGTGTTCGCGGGCGACGACCTGACCGACGAGAAGGGCTTCGCGGTGGTCAATGCGCGCGGCGGCCTGTCGATCAAGGTCGGCGCGGGCGAGACGTCCGCCCGCATGCGGCTCGAGTCGGTCGACGCACTGCACGAGCAGATCGCGCGCTGGCTCGGTGCGGGGCAGCCGCACGCATGAGTCGCCTCATCATTGTTTCAAACCGCGTCGCACCGATTTCGGAAGGCGAACCGGCGGCGGGCGGCCTCGCGATCGGTGTCTACGATGCGCTGAAGGAGACGGGCGGCATGTGGTTCGGCTGGAGCGGCGAGGTCGTCGCGTCCGGCGCGCCGCAGATTCGCGTCGAGGAGCACGGGCCGGTCACGTTCGCGACCATCGGCCTGTCGCGGCGCGATTACGACCAGTATTACCGCGGCTTCTCGAACGCGACGCTGTGGCCCGCGTTTCACTACCGCACCGACCTGATCCAGTACGACCGTCACGAGTTCGAAGGCTACAGCCGCGTGAACGTGTGGCTCGCCCAGCAGCTCGTGCCGCTGCTGCAGGACGACGACGTGATCTGGGTGCACGACTATCACCTGATCCCGTTCGCGCGCGCACTGCGCGCGGCCGGCGTGAAGAACCGCATCGGCTTCTTCCTGCACATCCCGTTTCCCGCCGCGCAGGTGCTCGTCAACGTGCCGCCGCATCGTGATCTCGTCGAGTCGCTGTGTGCGTTCGACCTGCTAGGTTTCCAGACCGAACCCGACCTGCGCGCGTTCTGCGACTACGTCGAATCCGAAGCGGACGGCGTGATCGAGCGCGATGGCCACCTGGCGACGGTGCGCGCATTCGGCCGGACGTTGCGCGCGTCCGCGTATCCGATCGGCGTGCATCCGGACGAAATCGCGTCGCTCGCGCAGGCCGGCGAGCACGGCAAGGCGGTGCGCACGCTTGCGACATCGCTGCGCGGCCGCAAGCTGATCATGAGCGTCGACCGGCTCGATTACTCGAAGGGGCTCGTCGAGCGCTTCCGCGCGTTCGAGAAGCTGCTCGAGCATGAGCCGTCGCATCGCAATCGCGTGTCGTTCCTGCAGATCGCGCCGTCGACCCGCGCGGAGCTGCGCGCGTACCAGGACATCCGCCTGCAGCTCGAAGGGGAGTCGGGACGCATCAACGGACGCTTCGCAGAGCTCGACTGGGCGCCGATCCTCTATATCCATCGCCAGTACGATCGCCAGCTGCTCGCGGCGCTGTACCGGCTCGCGCGGGTCGGCTACGTGACGCCGCTGCGCGACGGGATGAACCTCGTCGCGAAGGAGTACGTATCCGCTCAGAATCCGGACGATCCGGGCGTGCTCGTGCTGTCGCGCTTCGCGGGCGCCGCGCGCGAGCTGACGGGTGCGCTGATCGTCAATCCGATCGATATCGACGGGATGGCCGATGCGTTGTCGCAGGCGCTGACGATGCCGCTCGCCGAGCGGCGCGCACGTTACACGGACATGATCGCGCAGCTTCGCGAGAACAACGTGTCGGTGTGGCGCGACAACTTTCTGCGCGACTTGCAGCACGTGTAACCGGCAGTTCACCGCGCAACGAAAAAAAGCCGCAGTGCCAGAAGCACTGCGGCTTTTTTGCTGGCTGCGGGCCGTTACGTCAGGCCACGCGCTCGCCGGTCGGCGCGCCGCCGTCGGGGGCCGGGTGATGGCGGCCGTGCTGCTTCGCGAGCAGGTCGCGGTACAGGCCGGGGCGGTTGCGCAGCACGTCGGGCGGGCCGTCGTCGATCACCTTGCCGTTGTTCATCACGATGATCCGGTCGAAGTTGCGCAGTGTCGACAGGCGGTGTGCGATCGCGATTACCGTGCGACCGACCATCAGGCGGTCGAGTGCGCTCTGGATCGCTTCCTCGGATGCGCTGTCGAGCGCGGACGTCGCTTCGTCGAGCAGCAGGATCGGCGCGTTCTTCAGGATCGCGCGCGCGATCGCGATGCGCTGGCGCTGGCCACCCGACAGCTTGACGCCGCGGTCGCCGACGATCGTGTCATAGCCCTCCGGCATCGCCTCGATGAACTCCGCGCAGCGGGCGTCGCGCGCGGCGGCGAGCACTTCGTCGCGGGTCGCTTCGGGGCGGCCGTACGCGATGTTGTCGTAGATCGTCCGGTGCAGCAGCGAGATGTCCTGCGGCACGAGCGCGATCGCGTGGCGCAGGCTGTCCTGCGTGATCGTCTTCACGTCCTGGCCGTCCACCTGCACGACGCCGTCCTGCGTGTCGTAGAAGCGCTGCAGCAGCGCGAGCACGGTCGACTTGCCGGCGCCCGACTTGCCGATCAGGCCGACGCGCTGGCCCGGCTCGATATGCAGGTCGAAGTGGTCGAGGATCGCGCGGCGGTGCGGATACGCAAACGTCACGCGCTCGAAATCGACGCGACCGCCCTTGGCCGACAGCGGCTGCGCGTCGGAGCGGTCCGGCATCCCGTGCGGCTCGAGCAACGTCTTGACGGCTTCGGACAGGCGGGCGATGTGCTGCGTGACGTCGACGAGCGCGACCGCGAGATCGCGCGTGCCGTGCAGGATCGTGAAGCCGAGCGAGCTGACGAGCACGATGTCGCCCGACGTCGCCTGACCTTGATCCCACAGCCACAGCGCCCAGCCGAGCAGGCCGGCGGACAGCATCGCGGTGATCACCGCGTGCAGCAGGCGCAGCTTCTCGAGATAGAGCAGGCTTTGCTGGCGCGCATCCATTTCGGCCTTGACCGTCGCGCCGAAGCGCTTCTGTTCACGCACCGTCATCCCGAATGCACGCACGAGGCCCATGTTGCCGATCACGTCGACGAGCTCGCCGTCGACCGCGGCGGCCTTCGCCGCGAACGCATGGTGGCGGGCCGAGCCGCGCCCGGCGAGCTTGAACAGGATCACGGACAGCACGGCCGAACAGCCGAGCAGGCCGGCGGCCATCATCGGATTGACGACGATGATCATCAGGATCGCGCCCATCACCGCGATGCACGGCGGCAGCACGTTCCACGCCATCGTGTTCTCCGACGTATAGACCGCGTTCGACGTGGCCGTGATGCGGCTCGCGAGCGTGCCCGGCTGCTTTTCGGAGTAGTAGGTCGGCGAATGGCCGATCAGGTACTGGAACAGGTCGCGCCGCAGGTCGCCGGTGACCGCGACGAACGTGTGTGCGGCGACCCAGCCGCCGACGCGCCACAGCAGGTTGTCGGCCGCGATCAGCCCGACGAGCAGCGCGAACGCGCTCCACAGCGGGCCCGGGTGATGGCGCCCGGTCGCGAGTACGTCGATCAGGTGCTTGATCGCGTATTGCGAGCCGAGCGCGCAGCCGACGGCGGCCAGCACGCTGCAGAACACGATGAGGTGTGCGACGGGGTGGAGGCGGATGTAGCGGAACAGGAACGCGATCGGCCGGTGCGCGTAGCTCGAGAGCTCCGCGTTGTGGGCGTTGCGCTGGGCAGGGGTGAGAGATTCCAAAATATGCGTGCGGTGATTCGGTGATTGAGCGTTGCGGCTGGATCGCATGCCGGCGTTCGCCCGGACTGAATAATCCGGCATTGTAAACAAGGCCGTGCGTCGCGCTGCGCGAATCTTGCCTTGGCCAGGGGCTCGCGATCGATTTTGAGATAAAATCCGGCATCCCGTCCTGCCTCATGTGCCGGAATCACGCTGCCGGCAGTCACGGGTGCAGGGAGTGCCAAAAGGGCCTTCCACTCTAGAACGGACACCCAAGTCCGCGGGTTGCAAAGTGTTGCACCTTTGTAACAAAGTAAAGTGTTTGAAATGTTGTGCGCCGTATCAGGATTAACCCTAGATAATCGGCTCCGGGTTCGATTCCAGGTTTTTTACGAACCCCTGTCAACGGGTCTTCGTTTCAAACGTTCTATGCCTGTCGCGTCGCCGACGCTCCTCGAGCAGCGCGGGTTTGACGCCCCCGGCAGGCTGATTCGTCCGATCTTCGGACGACATGCATCCAGCCCGGACCGCCGGCAGGTTGCCGACCCATACCTGGTTTTTAGCCGATTTTTTAGGAGTTACGCATGCGAATCGCCCAAATCGCTCCGTTGCACGAAGCGGTGCCCCCGAAACTGTACGGTGGTACCGAGCGAGTGGTGTCCTACCTCACCGAAGCACTTGTCGAGATGGGGCATGACGTCACGCTCTTCGCGAGCGGCGATTCGCAAACTTCCGCGAAGCTCGAAGCCTGCTGGCCGCAGGCGCTGCGCCTCGACCCGACGATCCGCGACGTGATGGCACCGCACATGCTGCTCCTCGAGCAGGTGCGCCGCCGCGCGGAAGAGTTCGATGTCCTGCACTGCCACATCGACTACTACCCGTTTTCGCTGTTCTCGCGCCAGCCGGTCCCGCATCTGACGACGATGCACGGCCGTCTCGACCTGCCGGAACTGCAGCCGATCTTCAATGCATTCAGCGACGTGCCGGTCGTGTCGATCTCCGACAACCAGCGCATCCCGCTGCCGCAGGCGAACTGGCTGTCGACCGTCTACCACGGCCTGCCGGAAAACCTGCTGACGCCGATCCCGAACGTGAAGCCGAGCTACCTGGCGTTCCTCGGCCGCATCTCGCCGGAGAAGCGCGTCGACACGGCGATCCGCATCGCCGAGCAGGCCGGCCTGCCGATCAAGATCGCCGCGAAGCTCGACAAGGCTGACCGCGCGTACTACGAAGAGGAGATCAAGCCGCTGTTCGCGCTGCCGCACGTCGAGTACATCGGCGAAATCAGCGAGTCCGAAAAGACCGAATTCCTCGGCAACGCGCACGCGCTGCTGTTCCCGATCGACTGGCCGGAGCCCTTCGGCCTGGTGATGATCGAGGCGATGGCCTGCGGCACGCCGGTGATCGCGTTCAAGCGCGGCTCGGTGCCGGAAGTGATCGACAACGGCGTGTCGGGCTTCGTCGTCGAAGACGAGCTGTCGGCCGTCGCTGCGCTCAAGCGCCTCGACACGCTGCCGCGCGAGAAAGTCCGCGCCGCGTTCGAAGCCCGCTTCTCGTCGAAGGTGATGGCGCAGAACTATGTGAAGGGCTACGAGGAACTGCTGCGCCAGAAGCGTCGCACGGTGCTCCGCGAAGTCAACGCAGGCTGATTGCGGGCCGCCGCCGCACTGCGGCGCGCGGCTTGCCAACGACGCCCCGTCCGGGTTTCCGGCGGGGCGTTGTCACATCTGCGGCGCGGATCTGTTGTATTCTCGCCGCGCCCGACGCCGCGAACGGCCCCCGAAGCGGCCCGGCACGCCATCCTGCCGTCTGTCCAGACGGTAATGTCCCTATAATGGCCGTGCCGTGAAATCCGGCCCTGTACGAATATCCAGAGGAGAGCAGTCTTGGCGAGAACGAAAACCACGCGCGCAGCTCCGGCCCCCGGCGCCGGTGTGATCTTCGCGTTGCGCGCGATCGGTCTCGTGCTGCTCGCGCGCTGGCTGTTCTCGATGTCCCAGATGGGCTATCGCTCGTCGCTGTCGGCGATGGTGTCGTCGCCCTGGGCGTTCGTCTACCTCCTGCTGATCTTCCTGCTGCTGGCGCTGCCGGGTGCCGTCGCGCGCGCCGAACGGCCGTTTCATCCGCTGCCGCAGTGGCTGCGCCAGGCGCTGCGCGTCTTTGCGCTGATCGGTTTGCTGTTCGCAATCTGGTCGATCGGTATGTTCGTCTGGGTGGACGGCTGGCGCCTCGCGCTGCATGCCGTGACGGCGACCAATGGTTGGCTCGTTGCCGCGCCGGCGCTTTATGCGGCGATCGTCTGGATCTGCCGTCCGCGGCCGCTGTGGCGCACCAACGTGGCCGCCCGCCGCTTCGCGGTCGGCCGTTATGCGATTTCGCTCGACGTGCTGACGCGCACCGCGATCGTCTGGATGGAAAGCCGCAAGGTCGGCCAGTACGACGCGCGCGAACTGTCGGTGCGCTGGCCCGGCCGTACGGCAGCTGCCGCAGGCGAGGGCGCGACGGACGGGCAGCCGGCAGTCGTGCCGCCGCGTCGCGGCAGCCTGTTCAATCGACCGAAGGTCGAACTGCTGTGGGATTCGCCTGCGGCCGTCGGCCATAACCGGCAGATCGTCATGCGCGCGCCGCTCGCGACCGAAGGCGACCGCGTCGCGGTGCTCGCGCTCGACGCCGCGCTCAAGCAGATCGTCTGACAAGTCTGCGCATCGGGCGCGGGCGACAAGGAGGCGTGATGATCGTCCGTTGGTTGCTGGCTGCCATTCACCTGAGTGCGTTCGGCGTCGCATTTGCCGCGATCGCGGGGCGCAACCGCGCATTACGCCGCCTCATCGCGTCGGCGCAGGCGGCCGACCTGCCCGGCGTATTCAAGGCGGATGCCGCGTGGGGGCTGTCGGCGCTCGTGCTGATCGTCACGGGCCTCACGCGCGCGTTCGGCGGTTTCGAGAAGGGCGCCGCGTACTACCTGCACGAGCCGCTTTTTCACCTGAAGATGACAGCGCTCGTGTTGATCCTGCTGCTCGAGGTCGTGCCGATGCTGGGGTTGATCCGGTGGCGTGCGGCCGCGCGGCGACAGCAGATGCCCGATCTCGGCCGGGCGCGCACTTATGTGCGGATCGGCCATTGGCAGGCCCTGCTGGTGATCGTCATCGTGTTTGCCGCGTCGGGGATGGCGCGGGGGATTGGGGCGGCCGGCTAGGTATGGCCGTGTAGGTCTGGCCGGCTAGGGATGGCAGGGTACGTGCGGTCGCGTAGATGCGGCCGGCCAGGCCCGCCATCACCATCCCGATCCGCATCCCGTTCGACCCGCGCAGCATCTTCCGCCAGATACCCGCAAGCCGGGTGCGGGCCGCGTCGCTTCCCCCGATTCCGGCTCGACCGGGCGATTCGGCCGCCCGGTTCGTCCCTTGCTCAGCGCACGAGACAGGGCCGTTTGTTATTGAACGTCCACCCCGGAATCAGATACTGCATGGCCGCCGCATCGTCGCGGGCGCCGAGGCCGTGCTGCTTGTACAACTCGTGCGCGACCGCGACGGCATCCATGTCGATGTCGACGCCGAGACCCGGCCGCTTCGGCACTTCCACCAGTCCATTCTCGATCTTCAGCGGCTCGCGCGTCAGCCGTTCGCCGTCCTGCCAGATCCAGTGCGTGTCGATCGCCGTGACCTGACCGGGCGCGGCGGCCGCGACATGCGTGAACATCGCGAGCGACACGTCGAAGTGGTTGTTCGAATGCGAACCCCACGTAAGACCCCAGTCGCGGCACATCTGCGCGACGCGTACCGAACCCTGCATCGTCCAGAAGTGCGGATCGGCGAGCGGGATGTCGACGGCCTGCAACTGCACCGCGTGGCCCATTTGCCGCCAGTCGGTCGCAATCATGTTGGTTGCCGTCGGCAGCCCCGTCGCACGGCGGAATTCGGCCATCACCTCGCGGCCCGAGTAACCGTTCTCAGCGCCGCACGGATCTTCGGCGTAGGCCAGCACGTGGTGCTGGTCGCGGCACAGGCGTACGGCCTCGTCGAGCGACCATGCGCCGTTCGGGTCGAGCGTCACGCGCGCGTCGGGGAAGCGCTCGGCGAGCGCCGTCACGGCCTCGATCTCGCTTGCGCCTTCGAACACGCCGCCCTTCAGCTTGAAGTCGTTGAAGCCGTAGCGCGCATGCGCGGCCTCGGCGAGCCGCACGACGGCCTCGGGCGTCAGCGCGGCTTCGTCGCGCACGCGCGTCCAGTCATCGGTCGCGCCGCTGCCGTCACGGTAGGGCAGCGCGGTCTTCGTGCGATCGCCGACGTAGAACAGGTAGCCGAGCATTTCGACGCGCTCGCGCTGCTGGCCCTCGCCAAGCAGCGCTGCGACCGGCACGCCGAGATGCTGGCCGAGCAGGTCGAGCAGCGCGGCTTCGAGCGCGGTGACCGCGTGGATCGTCGTGCGCAGGTCGAAGGTCTGCAGCCCGCGGCCGCTCGCGTCGCGGTCGGCAAAGGTACGCCGCACGTCGTTGAGCACTGCGTGGTAATTGCCGACCGGCTGGCCGACGACGAGCGCGCGCGCATCGTCGAGCGTGCGGCGGATGCTTTCGCCGCCGGGCACTTCGCCGACGCCGGTCCGGCCCGCGCTGTCCTTCAGGATCAGGAGGTTGCGGGTGAAGAACGGGCCGTGCGCGCCGCTCAGGTTGAGCAGCATGCTGTCGTGGCCGGCGACCGGAATCGCTTGCAGGTCGA
The DNA here is from genome assembly GCF_964265005.1 of Burkholderia crassaminum. Taxonomy (NCBI): domain Bacteria; kingdom Pseudomonadati; phylum Pseudomonadota; class Betaproteobacteria; order Burkholderiales; family Burkholderiaceae; genus Burkholderia; species Burkholderia crassaminum. The sequence goes on from NZ_OZ183799.1 coordinate 1,266,388, forward strand.
CGATGCGCGGCGTGTCGTGGGAGGGCGAGGCGGTGACGGCGTTCATGGGCGGCGATGGCGAAAGGGTGGGCAATGCCGTGCGGCAAAAGCTTTGCCGCGCGCGGCGGGAGGTGCGATCATTCGACAACCGACGTGCGCGGCGCGCAAGCCCCGCAGGTCGACGCAACCCGGAACGGGGTGGAAGCGGCAACCGAACCAGCGGAGCGCAGAACGCGAACGCTGGCTGATCGTAAAGCATGGGACCAGGCGGCGCCGGAGCGCTTGCTTGAGTCGACAGGAGATCCGTGCTTCTATCATCAGTCGTCGGATGACTTGTGACGCAGTATAATGAATCATCGGCTTTCGCTCAAACCCCGCGTAAACCCTCGGCTCACATTACGATCATTCAAAAAGGAACCGGCCTCATGTCCGTGCCTACGCTTCCCGCAGCGCCGCGCCGTCGCGCACGCAGCCTCGCACAAGATGTCGTCGACGCGCTGACCGCGCAGATCGAAAACGGCACGCTGCGTCCCGGCGACAAGCTGCCGACCGAAACCGAAGTCATGGCGGCGCAGGGCGTGAGCCGTACGGTCGTGCGCGAGGCGATCTCGCGGATGCAGGCGAGCGGCCTCGTCGAGACCCGCCACGGCATCGGCAGCTTCGTGCTGGAGCCGTCGCGCCGTCAGACGCTCGGCATCGACCCGGCGACGATCACGACGCTGCGCGACGTGCTCGCGGTGCTGGAACTGCGCATCAGCCTCGAGAGCGAATGCGCGAGCCTCGCCGCGCAGCGCGCGAACGATACCGACCTTGCCGCGCTGCGGCGTGCGCTCGACGCGATCGCAACAGGCGCGGGCGGTGGCCGCGACACGGCGCAGCTCGATTTCCAGTTCCACCTGCAGATCGCGCAATCCACCGGCAACCGCTATTTCGTCGACATCATGACGCAGCTCGGCACGTCGATCATCCCGCGCACGCGCGTGAATTCGGCCCGTTTTGCCGGTGACGATCTCGAGCGTTACGTCGGCCGGCTGAATCACGAGCACGAGGATATCTACGAGGCGATCGCGCGCCACGACCCGGAGGCCGCACGCGCCGCGATGCGCACGCACCTCACCAACAGCCGCGAGCGGCTGCGCCGCGCGCACGAGGCGGCCGAAGCCGAACGCGACACGCAGGCCGGCTGATGCGCCGGGCGGCGCGGCCCGCGGTGCCGCCCGGCCCGGTCGAATCGCACCAACATCAGTCGTCATACGAGATCAATATCCGTTCATCGATCACCGGGGCCGGGCGGCGTTTCCGCTGCCGGCCGCCGGCACCGCCGATCAGCCTCCCTTCGTCGTGATCGTCTTCCACGCGCCGCTCTTCACCTGGTACAGCGTCGACATCCCGCTCTTCAGCGAGCCGTCGTTCGCGAACGAGATGCGGCCGGTGACGCCTTCGAAGTCGATCTTCTTCAGCGCCGGGCGATAGACCTTCGGGTCGGTCGAGCCGGCCGCCTGCATCGCCTTGATCGCCGCCCAGGCCGCGTCGTAGCCGAACTGCGCATACGACAGCACGTCGACGCCGAAGCGCTTCCTGAAACGCTGTTCGAAATCCTTCCCTTGCGGCAGCTCGTCGAGCGGCCGGCCGTATTCCCACGCCATCGCGCCTTCGGCGGCCGGGCCCGCAATCTTGATGAACTCGTTGTCCTTCACGCCGCCGCCGCCGACGAACTGCGCGTTCAGACCGAGCTGGCGCATCTGCTTGATGAAGTTCGCGGCGAGCGAATCGAGCCCGCCGAAGAAGATCAGGTCGGGATTCTTGGCCTTCAGGCTCGTGATCTGCGCGCGGAAGTCGACCGCCTGGTTGCTGGTGAATTCGCGGCCGATGAGGTTCCCGCCGGCGGCCTTCACGGCCTTCTCGAACTCGTCGGCCTCGCCCTGGCCGAACGCGGTGCGGTCGTCGATGATCGCGATGCGCTTCGCCTTCGTCACATCGACCGCGTACTTGCCCGCGTTGCCGGCGTTCTGGCCGTCGGTCGCGATCACCATGAACATGTTCGCGAGCCCGCGCGCCGTGAGGGTCGGGTTGGTCGCCGCCGGATCGATCACCGGGATGCCGGACTTGTCGTAGACGACCGAGGCCGGAATCGTCGTCCCCGAATTGAAATGGCCGACCACGACCGACACGTTCTGGTCGACGAGCGCCTGCGCGGCCTGCACGCCGATGCGCGGGTCGGCCTGGTCGTCCTGCACGACGAGGTTGAAGTGCGCGGGCTTGCCGGCGATCTGCACCTTCTGCGCGGCGGCATCGTCGAGCGCGAGCTGCACGCCGTTCTGCAGGTCCTTGCCGTAGCCGGCGTTCACGCCCGTGAGCGGCGCGGCGAAACCGACCTTCACGTCGGTCGTATCGGCGGCCTGGGCGGCCTGTTGCGAGAGGAGGGCAAGCGCGGATGCAATCGACACCGACAGCAGGGAATGACGGAATTTCATGTTGTTCCTCTTGTTCGACACCTGCGAGTGAGTACCGCACACGCTCGGGCCGGCTGAGCGCGTGCGACGGGCGGGCGGTTCGACCGCTTCTCGGAATCGGGCGGGGAGGTCGGCATCGTGATCCTCGGAAGAATCTCCCGTCAGGCTCGGCGAAGAGCCCCGATCGCCTCGATATATAGGTCGCCGATATGCCCGGGTCTTGGCAATTTGCCGCGCATTCGGTGCGGATTTGCGCATAGCTTCTGCGCGTGCGGGGGCAGCTGGTATCGGGAGTTTCCCGTCGCGAACGGAGCGGGTGGAGAGGGGGAGGTGCGGGGGCGAGGGACAGGGAGGCGGCGCGGCCCGCCGGGGCCGCGCCGCGCACAGGACGCCGTCAGTCGGACAGGGCGTCCGATGCGGCTTCGGTATCGTCGTGCGATGCGTGCGTGCGGATCAGCGGATCGCTGGTGCTCGGGCGGCCCGTCTCGACGTGGCCCGCGAAACGGCGCAGGAAGCCGAGCAGCCGACCGTCGCTGACGGTCAGGTCGTACCAGCCGTGGCTGCCGCGCAGATCCCAGTAGTCGTCGACCTGCTGGCCCGGTGCGAGATCGAACGTGCGCGCGCGGCCGTGGCCGTACGCGTTCGTGACCTTGAGCCGCACGGCCTTGTGGCCGCGGTTCATCAGGCGCAGCGTGATGTTGCCGTTCGCGACGTCATAGCCGTAGATCACCTCGGGGTTCACGTTCGCGCTGCCGACGCCGGTCGCGAACGGGCCGCGGAAATGGCAGTAGAAGCCGTTCGGGCCGTACACGTCGAGGTCGTACAGGCCGAGCGACGCCGCGGCGCTCCACGTGTCGGCGATCCGCTTGCCGGCTTCGACCGTGTACGCCCAAGGGCCGTCGAGTCGGTTGCGTGACTGCACCTGGAACGCGGCGCCCGCGCGGCCCGTGTTCGCGAAGGTCAGCCGGAACAGGCCGTTGACCGATTCGACGCGACCGTGCACGAACAGCTCGTACGGCAGCGCGCGCGCCGGACGCAGTCCGGCCTCCTGCTTCGGCAGCTTCTGCAGCACCGGCGGCACCGGGATGTAGTCGGGGTGGCGCAGGCGGTCGGGCGGCGCGTAGCTGCTCGTGTCCGGCAGCGTCGGCCAGGCGGCATCGGACGTCGCGAAGTCGAACGCGGCGGTCAGGTCGCCGCACACCGTGCGACGCCACGGCGACACGTTGCCCGCCTTGACCGGGTATTGCGCGCCGAAACGCGCCTCGATGAATTGCAGCAGCGACGTGTGATCGAAGGTCTGCGAACAGACCCAGCCGCCCTTCGTCCACGGCGACACGACGAGCATCGGCACGCGCGGCCCGAGCCCGTACGGGCCTGCCATATGCGATGCGTCGCCGGGGAACGCTTCGTTGGTCGTCGCGACCGTCGACAGCCCGTTGTCGCGCGACTGCGGCGCGAACGGCGGCTGCACGTGATCGAAGAAGCCGTCGTTCTCGTCGTACGTGATGAAGAGCGCGGTCTTGCTCCAAACTTCCGGATTCGACACGAGCGCCTGCAGCACCTGCTCGATGTACCACGCGCCGTAGTTCGCCGGCCAGTTCGGATGCTCGGAATACGCTTCCGGCGCGCAGATCCACGACACCTGCGGCAGCGTGCCGTTCTTCACGTCCTGCTGCAGCACGTCGAACAGCGTGCCGCCCGCGCTGATGTTGGTGCCGGTGCGCGCCTTGTCGTACAGCGGCGTGCCGGGCAGCGCGGTGCGGTACTGGTTGAAGTAGAGCAGCGAGTTGTCGCCGTAGTTGCCGATGTACGGGTTCTGCGTCCAGCCCCACGACCCGGCGGCGTTCAGGCCGGTGCCGATGTCCTGGTAGATCTTCCACGACACGCCGGCGTTCTCCAGCACTTCCGGATAGGTCGTCCAGCCGTAGCCCGCTTCCTCGTTGCCGAGCACCGGGCCGCCGCCCGTGCCGTCGTTGCCGACGTAGCCCGTCCACATGTAGTAGCGGTTCGGGTCGGTCGAGCTCGGGATCGCGCAGTGGTACGCGTCGCAGATCGTGAACGCGTCGGCGAGCTGGTAGTGGAACGGGATGTCGTCGCGCTTCAGGTACGCCATCGTCGTGGTGCCCTTGTTCGGCACCCACTGGTCATAGCGGCCCTTGTTCCATGCCGCGTGCATGTCCTGCCAGCCGTGCGGCAGGTCCTGCAGGAACTGCAGGCCGAGCTTGTCCGCGCCCGGATGGAACGGCAGCAGCTCGGCCGGGCCGACCGGCTGGTGGAACACCGACTTGCCGTTCGCGAGGCGCAGCGGGCGCGGGTCACCAAAGCCGCGGACACCGCGCATCGTGCCGAAGTAGTGGTCGAACGAGCGGTTCTCCTGCATCAGGATCACGATGTGTTCGATATCGCGGATGGTGCCGGTGCGGCGGTTCGCAGGAATCGCAAGCGCATCGCGAATCACGGGCGGGAACAGGTTCAGCGCGGCGGCGCCGGCGGTGCCGGCAGCGACGCGCAGGAAGTCACGACGGTTCGATCGGGTCATGGTCGTTATCGTGTGATAAAGGGGGGAGCCGATTGGCGGGAACTGCTGGAAGGGCACGCCCGGGTCGCAGGATGCGGCTGCGCCGGGTTGTGCCGCCGCGAGCATAGCGAGGAATCGGTGTCATTCATGTGAAGTCCGGAAACGTTTGCATCCGCATCGAAGCGAGTTCGACGCAGCGTCGGGGGGCATATCGCTAGCGGTCGTGGTGAGGCAGGGGCAGGGCGGGAAAGCGGCGCGGGATGCGCGCCGGTGAAGCGAAGGGCGACGCCGGTGTATCAGGCGTCCGTCACCCACGCACCGAACCATTCGCTCGGGTGCGCGATTTCGTCCTGCGCGGCGACGAGTTCGAGCTCGTAGCGGCGCGCATCGTAGGTGGCCTTCACGACCGCATGCACGGCCGCGAGCGTGTGCTCGAACGCGGCGCGCACGGAGTCGCCGCGCAGCCGGCATGCGACGAAGATCGCGCTGGTCAGGTCGCCGACGCCGACCGGATGGCGCGGAAACGCGTACAGCGGGCGCTGGCCGATCCACGCTTCGGTTTCGGTGACGGCGAGCATGTTGAAGCGATCGGCGGGGCTGTTGCGGTCGTGCAGGTGCTTGACGAGGATGATTTGCGGGCCGCGCCGGATCAGCGCGCGGCATGCTTCGACGGCTTCGGCGACGGTTTCGATGCGCCGCCCGGCGAGCTTCTGCAGTTCGGTGTGATTCGGCGACATGCCGTCGGCGAGCGCCGGCATTTCCTGGACCATGAATTCTTCGACGCCGGGCTCGGGCCGGATGCCGCCCGTCTGGCCCATCGCCGGATCGCAGAAGTACCACGCGTTCGGGTTCATCGCCTTCACCGAGCGCACGATCTCGACGGCCGCACGCGCCTGCGGCGGCGAGCCGAGGAAGCCGGACAGCACGGCGTCGCAGCGCTTGAGCGCGCCGATCGCGGCGATGCCGTCGACGAGCTGCTCCATCTTCGCGGCATCGATCGCGCTGCCGGCCCAATGGCCGTACTGCATGTGATTCGACAACTGGACGGTATTGAGCGGCCAGACGTTGACGCCGAGGCGCTGCATCGGGAACACGGCCGCACTGTTGCCGGCATGGCCGTAGATGACGTGCGACTGAATGCTGAGGACGTTTTTCATGGGAATCGCCTGCACGCGTTTCAGGGTCACGTCACACGATACCCGAGTTCGTCGCGCGCGCGGAAGTTGCGCGGCCCCGGGGTGTTGCGCGCCGTCGTCAGCGCGACCGCGTAGAATCGCGGGGCGCGAGGCAGCCCGGCCGCCCGCGTGCGTCTCCAATCACCGTGATCGCCATGCTTTCGATTTGCAAGATGTTGTTTGCCGCGCGCGCCGCCGTGCTCGGCGCGGGCTTCGCCGTCGCGTGCGCCATGCCTGCCGTGGCGGCTGCCGCGTCGCCCGCCGGCAATGACGGGCCCGTGTATGGCCCGCGCCTGGAAGGGTTCACCTATCCGGCGCCCGTGCATCTGTACCCGTTCGTATCGCAGCGCGAAACGCTCGAAATGGCCTACCTCGACGTGCAGCCGGCGCACCCGAACGGCCGCACCGTCGTACTGCTGCACGGGAAGAACTTCTGCGCGGCGACCTGGGAGGACACGATCGGCGTGCTGAGCCGCGCCGGCTATCGCGTGATCGCGCCGGACCAGATCGGCTTCTGCAAGTCGTCGAAGCCCGATCGCTACCAGTACAGCTTCCAGCAACTGGCGCGCAACACGCACGCGCTGCTCGAATCGGTGGGGGTGAAGTCGGCGACGATCGTCGGCCACTCGACGGGCGGGATGCTCGCGATGCGCTACGCGCTGATGTATCCGAAGGCGACCGACCAGCTCGTGCTCGTGAACCCGATCGGCCTCGAGGACTGGAAGGCGCTCGGCGTGCCGCCGCTGTCGGTCGACTACTGGTATGCGCGCGAGCAGAAGACCACGGCCGACGGCATCCGCCGCTACGAGCAGGGCACGTACTACGCGGGCAAGTGGTCGCCGTCGTACGAGCGCTGGGTGCAGATGCTGGCCGGGATGTACCGTGGTGCCGGTCGCGACGCAGTCGCGTGGAACTCCGCGCTGATCTACGACATGATCCTCACGCAGCCGGTGGTCTATGAACTCGGCGCGATCCGCGTGCCGACGCTGCTGATGATCGGCGACAAGGACACGACGGCGATCGGCAAGGACGTCTCGCCGCCCGACGTGCATGCGAAGCTCGGCCACTACCCGGAACTCGCGAAGCGGACGCAGGCCGCGATCCCCGGCGCGCAGCTCGTCGAATTCCCGGCGCTCGGGCACGCGCCGCAGATCCAGGACCCGGACGCGTTTCACAAGGCGCTGCTCGACGGGCTGGAGGCCGTGCACCCGCAGTGATGCGGGGCCGGCCGCAGGCGGCCCGGGCGCGTGCCGTCAGTGCGCTTCGCTCGCGAGTTCGTCGCGGATCTGCGCGGTCAGTTCGAAGGAACGCAGCCGTGCCGCGTGATCGTAGATCTGTGCGGTGACGATCAGCTCGTCGGCCCCCGTCTGCGCGATGCGGTCGCGCAGCTTGTCGCGCACCGTGTCGCGTGAGCCGACCGCCGCGAACGACAGCGAATGCGCCACGGTCGCGAGCTCGAGCTCGTTGGCCTCGAGCACGTCGACGGGTGGCGGCAGCTTGCCCGGCGTGCCGCGCCGCAGATTGATGAACTGCTGCTGCAGCGATGTGAACAGGCGCCGCGCCTCGTCGTCGGTATCGGCTACGAACACGTTGACGCCGACCATCGCATGCGGCTTCGGCCATGCGGCCGACGGCCGGTACTGCGCACGATAGATCTCGAGCGCGCGCATCAGGTAATCCGGCGCGAAGTGCGACGCGAATGCGAACGGCAGCCCGAGCATCGCGGCCAGCTGCGCGCTGAACAAACTCGAACCCAGCAGCCACACCGGCACGTCGAGCCCCGCGCCGGGCACCGCGCGCACGCGCTGGCCGGGCACCGGCTCCGCGAAGTAGCGCTGCAGCTCGGCGACGTCGTCCGGAAACGAGTCGGCGCTGCCGATCAGGTCGCGGCGCAGCGCGCGCGACGTGGTCTGGTCGGTGCCGGGCGCGCGGCCGAGGCCGAGGTCGATGCGCCCCGGATACAGCGACGCGAGCGTGCCGAACTGCTCGGCGATCACGAGCGGTGCGTGGTTCGGCAGCATGATGCCGCCCGACCCGACCCGGATCGTCCGCGTGGCGCCCGCGACATGGCCGATCACGACGGCTGTTGCCGCGCTCGCGATGCCGGGCATGTTGTGATGCTCGGCGAGCCAGTAGCGCTGGTAACCCCAGCGTTCCGCGTGCTGCGCGAGATCGACGGTGTTGCGGAAAGCCTGGGAGGCGTCGGCGCCGGCCGGAATGGGGGCGAGATCGAGTACGGAAAACGGAGTCATCGGTTGGCCTTCGAACGAGGGGGCGGGGTGATGCGCGTACGCAACAAATGCCAAGGATTTTGCCAAAGGGTTCCGGAACGTGCTGGGGGCGGCCCGATACCCATGCGCCTTTCAGGGGTGCAGGGTCGAATTCGGCGATCGTTGCAAAAATCAATCTAATCTGCGATTAATTACCAATCTTTACGGCGATTGGATGTGAATCCGCATCGACGTACAAATTTGCACGAAACGTTTGATTTTCAAGACTGCAATACGCCTGCAAACCGCTTACGCTAACGTAAACGCGGGTGTGCTCAAATGGTTCGCCGACTGCGCAGCTTTGCCGGAATTGCACCAGTGCGTTTCTCGTAGTGCCGAGCGCGGTGTGCCGCAGACTGCTAAAATCCGGCGCCTGCCCATGTTGTGCCGAAGGTAGCCATACGAGTCTTCCCGCATCCCGTCCGGGCGTTGCGCGGAAGATGCGCCACGCGAAGCCGGGCATGGCCACACCCGAAGGATGGGTCGAGCCTCCCTCATATACAGACGCTGCTGGAACAAGGAGTCGGGTCGTGCCCGCGTTCGTCGTTGTCGGAATATCGAATCACGCTCAATCACGCTCAAGCGTTCTCCATGGCGTTCAGGTCGCCGGGAGGCGTCGCGCATGACGGCAACCGCAACGATGCTCGACTGGCTCCTGATCGTCTTTACGCTGGCCGCGGCCGGCTATGCGCTCGTCGCCGCGTTCGCGCCGCGGCCGCGTACGCCGCGCACGGCCGTGCGCGACGGCTTCGAGCCGGTCAGCGTGCTCAAGCCGCTGTGCGGCGCGGAGCCGCACCTGTACGAAAACCTCGCGACGTTCTGCGAGCAGCGCCATCCGCGTTATGAAGTGCTGTTCGGCGTCGCGTCGGCGGCCGATCCGGCCATTGCCGTCGTCGAGCGGCTGCGCGCCGACTACCCCGAGTGCGACATCACGCTGGTGGTCGACTCGCGCGTGCACGGCAAGAACCTGAAGGTCAGCAACCTGATCAATCTCGCCGAGCGCGCGAAGTACGGCCGCATCGTGATCGCGGACAGCGACATCGCGGTGAAGCCCGACTATCTGGAGCGCGTGACGGCGCCGCTCGCCGATGTGTCGGTCGGTGTCGTCACGTGCCTGTATCATGCGCGCAGCGTCGGCGGGTTCTGGACGCGAATCGGCGCGCAATTCGTCGATGCGTGGTTCGCGCCGTCGGTCCGGATCACGCACCTCGGCCGCTCGAGCCGCTTCGGCTTCGGCGCGACGCTCGCGCTGACGCGCGACACGCTCGACCGGATCGGCGGCTTTCCCGCGCTGAAGGACGAACTGGCCGACGATTTCTGGCTTGCCGAGCTGCCGCGCCGCCTCGGGCGACGCACCGTGCTGTCGGAGGTCGAGGTCGCGACCGACGTGATCGAGCCGTCGTTCGGGCCGCTGTGGCACCGCGAGACGCGCTGGCTGCGCACGATCCGTTCGCTGAACCCGGCCGGTTTCGCGTTCCTGTTCATTACGTTCACCGTGCCGTGGCTCGCGATCGGCGCGGCGCTCGCGCTGCGCCTCGACGGCACCTTCGCCGGCTCGCTGGCGGGCGGGGCGGCCGTGGTGGGCGCGTTCGGGCGGCTCGTGCTGCACGCGCGTGGCGAGGACGGCTGGCGCGCATTCTGGCGCGACCTGCCGCTCGTCGCGGTGCGCGACACGCTGCTCGCGCTCGAGTGGCTCGCGGCCGTGTTCGGCACGCACGTCGTGTGGCGCGGCGCGAGGATGACGGTTGTTGGCGGCGAACGCGCGACGGCGGCCGTTGAAGCAGTGGACGGCCGCTAGGGCCGTTCCGATCGAACCCGGCCCGAGGGCCGAGACGCGCTGCGCGGCAAGGCCGCGCAACGCGACATGACAGAGAGGCGGGCGCCGGCATGGCGGCCCGCGGTTTTTTGACTGAATCGTTGTAACGAATCGAACTATGCAGGCTACCGGAGCACTCATGAAAACGCTGTTCTTGCAGGCCCCTTCGTATGACGGCTTCGACGGCGGAGCCGGCTCGCGCTATCAGGCGAAGCGCGAAATCCGTTCCTTCTGGTATCCGACGTGGCTCGCACAGCCGGCCGCGCTCGTGCCGGGCAGCCGCGTCCTCGATGCACCGGCCGACGGCCTGTCGGTCGAGGAGACGCTGAAGATCGCGAACGACTACGACCTCGTGATCATCCACACGAGCACGCCGTCGTTCCCGACCGACGCGATGTTCGCGCAGGATCTGAAGAAGATGAAGCCGTCGATGCTGGTCGGCATGGTGGGCGCGAAGGTGATGGTCGATCCGCACAACTCGCTCACGGCGAGCGAGGCAATCGACTTCGTGTGCCGCGAGGAATTCGACTACACCTGCAAGGAAATCGCCGAAGGCAAGCCGTTCCCCGAGATCAAGGGCTTGAGCTGGCGCGCGAAGGACGGCTCGATCGAGCACAACGAAGCGCGTCCGATCCTCGAGAACATGGACGAACTGCCGTTCGTCGCGCCCATCTACAAGCGCGACCTGAAGATCGACAACTACTTCATCGGCTACCTGAACTACCCGTACGTGTCGATCTACACGGGTCGCGGCTGCAAGTCGCGCTGCACGTTCTGCCTGTGGCCGCAGACGGTCAGCGGCCATCGCTACCGCACGCGCTCGGTCGAGAACGTGCTCGCGGAAGCGAAGTGGATCCGCGACAACATGCCGGAAGTGAAGGAACTGATGTTCGACGACGACACCTTCACCGACGACCTGCCGCGCGCCGAAGCCATCGCTATCGGCCTGGGCAAGCTCGGCATGACGTGGTCGTGCAACGCGAAGGCCAACGTGCCGTACAAGTCGCTCAAGGTCATGAAGGAAAACGGCCTGCGCCTGCTGCTGGTCGGCTTCGAATCCGGCGACGACCAGATCCTCGTGAACATCAAGAAGGGCGTGCGCACCGATTTCGCGCGTCGTTTCAGCGCGGACTGCAAGAAGCTCGGCATCAAGATCCACGGTACCTTCATCCTCGGCCTGCCGGGCGAGACGCAGGAGACCATCAAGAAGACGATCGAGTACGCGAAGGAAATCAATCCGCACACGATCCAGGTCTCGCTCGCCGCGCCGTATCCGGGCACGACGCTCTACAAGCAGGCCGTCGAAAACGGCTGGATGGAAGAGAACAAGACGATCAACCTGGTGAGCAAGGAAGGCGTGCAGCTCGCGGCGATCGGCTATGCGCACCTGTCGCGCGACGAGATCTATCACCACCTCGAGCAGTTCTATCGCCAGTTCTACTTCCGTCCGTCGAAGATCTGGGAAATCGTGCGCGAGATGCTGACGAGCTGGGACATGATGAAGCGTCGCCTGCGCGAAGGCGTCGAATTCTTCCGCTTCCTGCGCGCACACGAGGCGTAATCCGTGGCGACGCAGCGGGCGGCGCGGGCGCTGATCTTCACCGCGGACGACTTCGGGTTGCACCCGCGCGTCAACGCGGCAGTCGAGCGCGCGCACCGCGACGGTGTGCTGAACGCTGCCAGCCTGATGGTTGGCGCGCCCGCCGCACAGGATGCGATCGAGCGCGCGCGGCGGCTGCCGTCGCTCGCGGTCGGCCTGCATCTCGTGCTTGCGGACGGGCCGGCCACGCTGCCCGCGCATGAGATTCCCGCGCTCGTCGGCTCCGACGGGCGGTTCGGCGACGCGATGGCGAAGGACGGCTGTCGCTTCTTCTTCCTGCCGCACGTTCGTGCGCAACTGCGCCGCGAGATTCGCGCGCAGTTCGACGCGTTCGCGGCGAGCGGCCTGCCGCTCGACCACGTGAACGCGCACAAGCATTTCCACCTGCATCCGACCGTGCTGTCGCTGATCATCGAGATCGGCCGCGACTACGGGCTGCGCGCGGTGCGGCTGCCGTACGAGACGAGCGCGCCCGCGCTGCTCAAGCCGTGGATCGCGCTCGTGCGCGCGCGGCTCGACCGCGCGGGTCTCGCGCACAACGACTACGTGGTCGGGATCGAACACACGGGCGCGATGGACGAGGCCGTGCTGCTCGACGCGCTGTCCAAGCTGCCGCCGGGCGTCGGCGAGATCTACTGCCATCCGGCCGAGGCCGGCGACGGCCCGATTACGCCGACGATGACCGGCTACCGTCCGGTGGACGAACTCGATGCGCTGCTGTCGCCGCGCGTGGCGGCCGCGCTGAAGGCTGCGGGCGTCGCGACCGGCGGTTTTGCCGACGTGTTCGCCCAGCCCGCGGCGCGGCGCGGCGCGCATGCGCCGCGCGCACCGGGAGCGCAGCCGTCATGACCAAGTGGATCAAGTGGCTCGGCTGGCCAATCGGCATCGGCATCCTGCTCGCGCTGGGGCTGCACGACGGCATCGGCGACGTGTCGCGGATGCTCGCGCGCGCCGGTTACGCGCTGTTGTGGCTCGTACCGTTCCACGCGCTGCCGCTGTTGCTCGACGCCTACGCGTGGCACCTGCTGCTCGACAAGCGCTCGTCGCTGCCGTTCCTCTGGTGGATCGCGACCGTGCGCGAAGCGGTGAACCGGCTGCTGCCGGTGGTCGGGATCGGCGGTGAGCTGGTCGGCATCCGGCTCGCGCGCTGGCAGGTGCCCGACGCGAGCCGCGTGACGGCGTCGGTGATCGTCGAGGTGCTCGTGACGATCGTCGTCCAGTATGCGTTTGCCGCGCTCGGCCTCGTGCTGCTGCTCGCGACGACGGACAACATGGGCGGCGGCACGATCGGCCTCGCGCTGCTGCTGACACTGCCGCTACCCGTGCTCGGCGTTGTGCTGATGCGCCGCGGCGGTGTCTTCCATGCGATCGAGCGGTTCGCGGGCCGCCTGCTCGGCGATTCGCACCGGCTGTTGCAGGGCGTGGACGGCAAGCGGCTCGATGCCGATATCGATGCGCTGATGTCGCGCACGGGCCTGTTGTTCAGCGCATTCTTCTGGCAACTGGCCGGCTACGTGCTCGGTGCGCTCGAGATCTACTGGGCGCTCGCGCTGCTTGGCCATCCGGTGTCGATTGGCGGCGCGATCGCGATCGAGGCGATGACGCAGGCCGTGCGCCATGCGGCGTTCATGGTGCCGGGCGGCCTCGGCGTGCAGGAGGCGACCGTCGTGCTGCTCGCGCAGATGTTCGGCGTCGACCGCGAGACGGCGCTGTCGCTCGCGCTGGTCAAGCGCGGCCGCGAGGTGCTGTTCGGCTGTCTGGCGCTCGGTTCGTGGCAGCTTGCCGAACTCGTGCGTACGCGGCGCCACATCGGCGCGCCGCCGGCCGTGCCGCGCGCGCCGCAAGCGACGAGCCGCGTGGCCGAAACCGAAACTGAAACGATGCATTGATCATGAGACGGGCCGCGCGCCCGTCTCGCGCTTTTGGCGTCGCGCGGGTATCCTTGCCGCGTGTTTTCTCGACGCGCATTTCTTCCGATGAATTTCCGTTTCCGGCTGCTTCCCGTGACGATGCTGGCCGCCGCGCTGGCGCTGACCGGCTGCGACGACAAGCAAGGCAACTTCGACGTGCAACGTATCAGGGACTTCTTCAACGCGATCAAGCCCGCGCCGCTGCTTCTGAAGGGGCTGAAGGTCGGCGAATCGACCGAGGCCGACGTGCGCGGCACGATGGGCAAGCCCGAGACCGAGCGCGACTTCACCGATGGCTCGAAGCGTCTCGAATACCCGCGCGGCCCGATGGGCAACCAGACGTGGTTCGTCGATCTCGATGCGAACGGCCGCTATACGGGCGCGACGCAGGTGCTGACCGCCGAGAATTTCGCGAAGGTGCGCCCCGGGATGAACGAGGACGAGGTGCGGCGCCTGCTCGGCAAGCCCGGCGACATCGCGCAGTATCCGCTCAAGCCCGAGATAGTCTGGAGCTGGCGCTGGCTCGAGGACGGCGTCAACACCGACGCATTCTTCAACGTTCATTTCGGTCCGGACGGGCTCGTCTATACGACTTCGCGCTCCGACATCCTGAAGGGGCGGTAAGCGCAGCCGCCTTCGGCGCTATATCGAAAAAGCGACCGGAAAATTGCAAAAAGTCCGCTTCCCTGCCCGTTATCCGGTTGTCAGGGAGCGGCTTTTTTCCTTTTGAAACAGCGGCGTAGGCCGTAGTTGCAAATGATGGGACGGATTGTTGCGACGCAGCAATCGCGTGCAAGGTGGTTTGAGGCAATCAATTTCGCTTGCGACTATCCGCGTCAGCCCGGCGCGGGACAGGCATACGCGTCGGCATCCATTCCAACTCTGGAGACGCGCGTGTTCCTTTACGGCTTTGGTCCTGTCCTCTGGGCCGGCACCGTGCAGACCATCGAGCTGTCGGTGCTGTCGCTCGCCACTGCGGTGGCGCTGGGGCTGATCGGCGCGGTGGCGAAGCTGTCGCCCAACCGGGTGCTGCGAGCGATCGCGACCGGTTATACGACGCTGATCCGCTCGGTGCCCGATCTTGTCCTGATGCTGCTGTTGTTCTACAGCATCCAGATCTGGCTGAACCAGTTCACCGATTTCGTCGGCTGGGACCAGATCGACATCGACCCGTTCGTGGCCGGCGTGCTGACGCTCGGCTTCATCTATGGCGCGTACTTCACCGAGACCTTCCGCGGCGCGTTCCTGTCGGTGCCGCGCGGCCAGCTCGAAGCCGGTGCGGCTTACGGGATGAGCGGCGCGCGGGTGTTCGCGCGGATCATGTTTCCGCAGATGATGCGCTTCGCGCTGCCCGGGATCGGCAACAACTGGCAGGTGCTCGTGAAGGCCACCGCGCTGGTGTCGATCATCGGCCTCGCGGACGTCGTGAAGGCCGCGCAGGACGCCGGCAAGAGCACGTTCAACATGTTCTTCTTCATCCTCGTCGCGGCGCTGATCTATCTCGCGATCACGACCGTTTCCAACCTCGTGCTGATCCAGCTCGAGAAGCGTTACTCCATGGGCGTGCGGCACGCAGAACTATGATCGAGATCCTCCAGGAATTCGGCCAGGCGTTCCTTTACTGGGACGGCCAGCGCCTCTCCGGCCTCGCGGTGACGCTGTGGCTGCTCGTCGCGTCGATTTCGCTCGGCTTCGTGTGCGCGGTGCCGCTCGCGGTCGCGCGCGTGTCGAGGAACAAGTGGGTGTCGACGCCGGTGCGGTTCTACACGTACGTGTTCCGCGGCACGCCGCTCTACGTGCAGTTGCTGCTGCTGTACACGGGCATGTACAGCCTCGAGTTCGTGCGTTCGCACTCGCTGCTCGACGCGTTCTTCCGCAGCGGCTTCAACTGCGCGATTCTCGCGTTCGCGCTGAATACCTGCGCGTACACGACCGAAATCTTCGCGGGTGCGATCCGTGCGATTCCGCACGGCGAGGTCGAGGCGGCGCGTGCGTACGGGATGTCGCCGTTCACGATGTATCGCCGCGTGATCCTGCCGTCGGCGCTGCGCCGCGCGTTGCCGCTGTACAGCAACGAGGTGATCCTGATGCTGCACGCGACCACCGTCGCGTTCACGGCGACCGTGCCGGACATCCTGAAGGTCGCGCGCGATGCGAATTCCGCGACCTACATGGCGTTCCAGTCGTTCGGGATCGCCGCGCTGATCTATCTTGCGGTATCGTTCGCACTCGTCGCGGCGTTTCGCCGCGCGGAGCGCCACTGGCTCGCGTATCTCGCGGCCGCCCGTCATTGATTCACTTCGAGGAGAGCCAGTTGGCCGAGATCACTCAAACGGGCGCAGCCGCCAAGCTTGCGGCGCTCGACATCCACAAGCGCTACGGCGACAACGAAGTGCTCAAGGGCGTATCGCTGAACGCGAAGGCCGGTGACGTCATCAGCATCATCGGCGCGAGCGGTTCGGGCAAGAGCACGTTCCTGCGCTGCATCAATTTTCTCGAGCGGCCGAATGCGGGGCAGATCGTCGTCGACGGCGAGGCCGTGCGCACGAAGACCGACCGCGCCGGTGCGCTCGAGGTCGCCGATCACAAGCAGCTTCAGCGCATTCGCACGAAGCTCGCGATGGTGTTCCAGCACTTCAACCTCTGGGCGCACATGAATGTGCTCGAGAACGTGATGGAAGCGCCGGTGCACGTACTCGGCATTTCGAAGAAGGAAGCCGAGGAGCGTGCGCGCGAATACTTGGAGAAGGTCGGCCTCGCGCCGCGCGTCGAGAAGCAGTATCCGTCGCACCTGTCGGGCGGCCAGCAGCAGCGGGTTGCGATCGCGCGTGCGCTGGCGATGCATCCGGACGTGATGCTGTTCGACGAACCGACGTCGGCGCTCGACCCGGAACTGGTGGGCGAAGTGCTGAAGGTGATGCAGAAGCTTGCCGAGGAAGGCCGCACGATGATCGTCGTCACGCACGAGATGGGTTTCGCGCGCAACGTGTCGAACCACGTGATGTTCCTGCATCAGGGGCGGACCGAGGAAGAGGGCGATCCGAAGGAAGTGCTGGTGCGCCCGCAGAGCGAGCGGCTCAAGCAGTTCCTGTCGGGCAGTCTCAAGTAACGCGACAGGGCAGGTTTCAAACGTGGTACCGGTGTCTCGTCCCGCAGGCGCCACCCGCACGATGCAGGTGGCGATCGTTGCATTGCCGCCCGTGTCGATGTCGGGCGTGGGTCCGATCGTCGACGCGCTGAACCTCGCGAACGAGATCGACGGGCGGCTGCTGTATCGCTGGCAGGTGTGTTCGTGGGACGGGCGGCCGGTGCCGCTGGCCGGCGGTGCGCAGTGGCATGCCGATGCGGCGTTCAACGATGCGATCGCGTGTGACTGGGTCATCGTCGTGTCGGAGCGGTTTCAGCAGTTTGCCGACTATCGGTTGTTTCTCGCGAGTCTCGCGCGGGTCGGGCAGCGCACGCCGCTCGTGACCGGGATTCATCATGGCGTGTGGTGGCTTGCGATGGCCGGGCAGCTTTCCGGGTATCGGGTGAGCGTGAACTGGGAGACGTATCAGCAGTTCGCCGAACAGTTCGAGCGGTCGATCGTCACGCAGCAGATCTTCGAGATCGATCGGGATCGGGCGACCTGTGCCGGTGGGCAGGCTACTGTGGATTTCATGCTGGCCATGATTGGCCGGGAACATGGGGCGGACCTCGCGGAGCGGATTGCCGATGCACTCGGGGTCGGGACTTTGCGGAGCGGCGAAGAGCGGCAGCGGATTCCTTTTGTGACCGCGCCGGGCGAGCGGCATCCTCGGTTGAACGATGCGTTGCTGCTCATGGAAGCCAATGTCGAGGATCCGTTGACGACGGATGAGATCGCCGAACTCGTTGGCGTTTCACGCCGGCAGCTGGAGCGGCTCTTTCGACAGT
Organism: Burkholderia crassaminum; assembly: GCF_964265005.1. Lineage (NCBI taxonomy): Bacteria > Pseudomonadati > Pseudomonadota > Betaproteobacteria > Burkholderiales > Burkholderiaceae > Burkholderia > Burkholderia crassaminum. The sequence goes on from NZ_OZ183799.1 coordinate 1,284,024, forward strand.
ATCTCGGGGCGATGCCCTCGAAGTATTACCTCAACCTCCGGTTGCTCAAGGCAAGGACGCAGTTGCAGCGGACCAGCAAGTCCGTCGTCCAGGTTAGCCTCGCCTGTGGGTTCTCTTCTGCTGCGCACTTTTCTAATGCGTACCGCGAGCGATTTGGCGTTACGCCTCGGGAGGATCGGCGAGCGTGGCTCGAGAAGCAAACCGGTGGGGGGAGCGAGCCTCGCGGGGGGGCGCTCGTCGAGCGCGGGAAGGATTGATTCAGGTTTCTGCGGTGCACTGGCTTTTTCGTGAAGCACCTGTGATCTTTTCGGTCTATTAGTGTCGCCCCTGCGCGGGGCAGCGGTCACTTTTCTTTGTCTTGCCAAAGAAAAGTAACCAAAAGAAAGGCGCCCGGATAACGCATGACTTCCCGGTGCCGTGGTCCACGGAGTGGACACCGCCTAAGTGTCCGCGCCAGTCAGGAGCGCGGAGTGGTTCGAGCAATGGTTCTGACACCACTCCCTACCCAACAGAGCGGTATACCGCCCGCCAGCTCCATCCTCGCTTCGCTCGGCTGCAAGGTAATTCACGTCGCATTGCGTGCGCTCGCGTGCTTCTGCCAGCGCTGCGTCAGAGGATCGGACACGCTCTTTGCTCACGCCATTCGTATCCATCGGACTGCTTGGCATCGGTGGGTGTCTGACGACGTCGCGTGGCCGTGTGTTTTCGTGATGGGTTGCTGCGTCCCTTTTTTGCGGATGAGGGCAGGCCTTGATCCGCTGAATTCGGGGTGCTCCCCCGCGATTGCCGGAACTGATTGACCACATGCGCTACTGGAGGGGGTGTCCCTGTCGGCCGAGCGAAGCGAGGGCGGAGCTTGCGGGTGGTATACCGCTCTGTTGGGTGGGGAGTGGTGTCAGAACCATTGCTCGAACCACTCCGCGTTCCTGACTGGCGCGGACACTTAGGTGCGAACCACTTTGACGGCCACGGCACCGGGAAGTCATGCGTTATCCGGGCGCCTTTCTTTTGGTTACTTTTCTTTGGCAAGACAAAGAAAAGTGACCGCTGCCCCGCGGAGGGGCGACGCAAATAGACCGACAAGATCACAGGTGCTTCACGACAAAGGCAAGCGCACCACCCAAAAACCCAAAAACCCAAAAAACCAGACACGCTTCCAAGAAACCCCCCGCCCGGAGAGGGCAAAATAAAGCGCACTATCCGCTTCCGATAGAACCCGTCGCAATTCCGCAAGACGCTTGCGTCACCCTTACCTAAACTTGATCCTGTTGAACCCTCTTACGAAACCGAAAGGAACGACCATGACGACCTCGACCGTGACCCGCCAGACATTCGATGAAGTGATGGTGCCGGTATTTTCCCCCGCGCCGTTCGTGCCGGATCGCGCAGAGGGCTCCCGCGTGTGGGACACGGCCGGCCGCGAGTACATCGATTTCGCATGCGGGATCGCCGTGACGTCGCTCGGCCACGGCCACCCGGAACTGCTGAAAGTCCTGGACGAACAAAGCCGCAAGCTCTGGCACATCGGCAACGGCTACACGAACGAGCCGGTGCTGCGCCTCGCCAAGCGCCTCGAATCGCTGACCTTCGCCGACCGCGCATTCTTCGCGAACTCGGGCGCGGAAGCGAACGAAGCGGCCCTGAAACTCGCGCGCCGCGTCGCGTTCGATCGCCACGGCGCCGATAAGGCGGAAATCATCTCGTTCGTGCAGTCGTTCCACGGCCGCACGTTCTTCACGGTCAGCGTCGGCGGCCAGCCGAAATACTCGGAAGGCTTCGGCCCCGTGCCGGGCGGCATCAAGCACCTGCCGTACAACGACATCGAAGCCGCGAAGGCCGCGATCGGCCCGCAAACCTGCGCCGTGATCGTCGAGCCCGTGCAAGGCGAAGGCGGTGTGATCCCGGCCGATCCGGCCTTCCTGAAGGCACTGCGCGAAGCCTGTGACGCGAACAACGCGCTGCTGATTTTCGACGAAGTGCAAACGGGCGTCGGCCGCACGGGCCAGTTTTACGCGTACATGGACACGGGCGTCACGCCGGACATCCTGACGACCGCGAAGGCACTCGGCAACGGCTTCCCGATTGGCGCGATGCTGACGACCAATGAGCTGGCCGCGCACTTCAAGGTCGGCGTGCACGGCACGACGTACGGCGGCAACCCGCTCGCATCGGCGATCGCCGACAAGGTCGTCGAACTGATCGGCGATCCGGAACTGCTCGAAGGCGTGCGCGAACGCAGCGTACGCCTGAAGGGCGCGCTCGAGCGCATCAACGCGCGCTTCGGCATCTTCAAGGACGTGCGCGGCAAGGGCCTGCTGGTCGGCGCAGAACTCACCGCCGCATTCGACGGCCGCGCGAAGGACTTCGTCACCGCCGCCGCCGAGAACGGCCTGATCATGCTGATCGCCGGTCCGAACGTGCTGCGCTTCGTGCCGTCGCTGGTGATCCCGTTCGACCTGCTCGACGAAGGCATGAAGCGCTTCGAGAAGGCAGTCGAACAAGTGCTCGCCGCCCAGGAAGCCACCGCGCGCTGATCGGCGCCCCCATCGCAGACAGGAACGACGATGCTATTTGTTCGCCCCGGCAAACTCACGGATCTCGATGCGCTCGCGCACATGGCGCGCACCGCGCAGCCGGTCCTGCACTCGCTGCCGCACGACCGCGCGGCGCTCGAAGCGCGCGTGGCGCTCTCCGAGGATTCGTTTCGCGCGGACGTCGACTTCGCCGGCGAGGAGTTCTACCTCTTCGTGCTCGAGGATTCGTCGACGGGCAAGCTGCTCGGCACGGCGAGCATCGTGGCCGCGGCCGGCTACTCGGAACCGTTCTACGCGTTCCGCAACGACGCGTTGATTCACGCGTCACGCGAGCTGCACGTGAACCGCAAGATCCACGCGCTCACGATGTCGCACGAGCTGACCGGCAAGAGCCGGCTCGCGGGCTTCTACGTCGATCCGTCGCTGCGCGGCGACGCGGCCGCGCACCTGATCTCGCGCGCCCGGATGATGTATATCGCCGCGAACCGCCGCCGCTTCACGCCGGAAGTGTTCACGCTGCTGCTCGGCGTGAGCGACAACACGGGTGCATCGCCGTTCTGGGAAGCGGTGGGCCGCAAGTTCTTCGGCCGCGACTTCACCGACGTCGACATCGCATCGGGCGGCCGCAGCCGCACCTTCATCGCGGAAGTGATGCCGGCCTATCCGCTCTACGTGCCGCTGCTGCCGGAAGCCGCGCAGCGCGTGCTCGGCGAGCCGAACGAATCGGCACTGCTCGCCTATGACATCCATCTCGAGGAAGGCTTCGAGCCCGACCGCTTTGTCGACATCTTCGACGCGGGCCCGGTGCTGACCGCGCAGGTCGACCGTACCGCGTGCGTGAAGCACGGCACGGAGCGCGTCGTGCGCGAGGCCGCGCACCAGCAGGGCGACGTCGCGTACATGGTGTCGACGGGCAGCGGCGAATCGTTCCGCTGCGTGCTGGCCGACCTGCCGGGCGACACGGTCGATGCCCCGCTGGCCGGCGACGTGCGTGCGGCGCTCGATGTGAAGGATGGCGATGTCGTGCGCTGCGTGCCGCTGCACCGCCGCGACGATGAAGATTTGAAGGGAGACGCAGCATGATCGTCGTTCGGGTCGTACAAACGGGCGACGTCGACGCGCTCGTGTCGCTCGCGAAGGAAACCGGGCCGGGCCTGACCACGTTCAAGCCCGACCGCGACGCGCTCGCCGCACGCATCGAGCGCACGCGCCGCACGCTCGCGGGCGAGGCCGCGGCCGGCGAGGCCGGCTACTTCTTCGTGATGGAAGAATCGACGACGGGCGACATCGCGGGCGTATGCGGGATCGAGACGCAGGTCGGCCTCGAACAGCCGTTCTACAACTATCGCGTGAGCACGGTCGTGCACGCGAGCCAGGAGCTCGGCGTGTGGACGCGGATGTCCGCGCTCAACATCTCGCACGACCTGACCGGCTATGCGGAAGTGTGCTCGCTGTTCCTGAGCCCGCGCTATCGCACGGGCGGTGTGGGCGGCCTGCTGTCGCGCTCGCGCTTCATGTTCATCGCGCAGTTCCGCGAGCGCTTTCCGGAACGCATCTGCGCGGAACTGCGCGGCCACTTCGACGAGGACGGCACGTCGCCGTTCTGGCGCGCAGTCGGTTCGCACTTCTACCAGATCGATTTCAACGCGGCCGACTACCTGAGCTCGCACGGCCGCAAGTCGTTCCTCGCGGAACTGATGCCGCGCTACCCGGTGTACGTCGACCTGCTGCCGCAGGACGCGCAGGACGCGGTCGGCCTCACGCACCGCGACACGCTGCCGGCCCGCAAGATGCTCGAGGCGGAAGGGCTGCGTTACCAGAATCACGTCGACATCTTCGACGCGGGCCCGGTGCTCGAATGCCACGTCAACGACCTGCGCACGGTGCGCGAGAGCGTCGTCGTGCCGGTCGCGATCGGCGAACCGGATGCGGGCGAAGGTGCGCGGGGCGGCCATCCGCCGAAGTCGCTCGTGTCGAACACGTCGCTCACCGACTTCCGCGTCGGCGTCGCGCCGGGCGTGGTCGCGAACGGCTCGTTCGTGCTGTCGGCCGACGATGCCGTCGCGCTCGACGTGAAGGCCGGTGATCCGGTGCGTGTGCTGCCGCTCAAAGTCAAACAGGGATAAACGAATCATGACGGAACTCTTCATCGACGGCGCCTGGGTCGCAGGCTCGGGCCCCGTGTTCGCTTCGCGCAACCCGGGCACCGACGAGATCGCGTGGCAGGGCGCCAGCGCGTCGGCGGCCGACGTCGACCGTGCGGTCGCGAGCGCGCGCCGCGCATTCGCCGGCTGGTCGGCGCTCGACTTCGAATCGCGCTGCGCGATCGTCAAGCGTTTCGCTGCGTTGCTCAACGAACGCAAGGAAGCCATCGCGACCGCGATCGGCCGCGAGACGGGCAAGCCGCTGTGGGAGGCGCGCACCGAAGTCGCGTCGATGGCCGCGAAGGTCGGCATCTCGATCCAGGCGTACCAGGAACGCACCGGCGAGAAGCGCCAGGACATGGCCGACGGTGTCGCGGTGCTGCGCCACCGCCCGCACGGCGTCGTCGCGGTGTTCGGCCCGTACAACTTCCCCGGCCACTTGCCGAACGGCCATATCGTGCCCGCGCTGATCGCCGGCAATGCGGTCGTGTTCAAGCCGTCGGAACTCGCACCGGGCGTCGCGCGCGCGACGGTCGAAGTGTGGCAGGAAGCCGGGCTCCCGGCCGGCGTGCTGAACCTCGTGCAGGGCGAGAAGGATACGGGCATCGCGCTCGCGAACCATCGACAGATCGACGGGCTGTTTTTCACCGGCAGCTCGGATACCGGCACGCTGCTGCACAAGCAGTTCGGCGGCCGTCCAGAAATCGTGCTCGCACTCGAGATGGGCGGCAACAACCCGCTCGTGATCGGCGAAGTCGAGGATATCGACGCGGCCGTCCATCACACGATCCAGTCGGCATTCCTGTCGGCCGGCCAGCGCTGCACGTGTGCGCGCCGCATCTTCGTGCCGCAGGGCGCGTTCGGCGACCGCTTCCTCGCGCGTTTCGCCGACGTCACGTCGAAGATCACGGCCGACGTGTTCGATGCCGATCCGCAGCCGTTCATGGGCGCGGTGATTTCGGCCCGTGCGGCCGCGAAGCTGGTCGACGCACAGTCGCGCCTGATCGAGCAGGGCGCGAAGCCGATCATCGCGATGACGCAGCGCGATCCGCGCCTCGGCTTCGTGAACGCGGCGATCGTCGACGTGACGGGTGTCGCGAACCTGCCTGACGAAGAACATTTCGGCCCGCTCGCGCAGATCGTCCGCTACGCGACGTTCGACGAAGCGATCGAGCGCGCGAACGACACGGCATTCGGCCTGTCCGCCGGCCTGCTGGCCGACGACGCGAAGGCATGGGAGCACTTCCGCCGCACGATTCGCGCGGGGATCGTCAACTGGAACCGACCGACCAACGGCGCGTCGTCCGCCGCGCCGTTCGGCGGCGCGGGCCGCTCGGGCAACCATCGCCCGAGCGCGTACTACGCGGCCGACTATTGCGCGTATCCGATGGCGTCGGTGGAAAGCACGCAACTGACCTTGCCCGCGAGCCTGTCGCCGGGCCTGCATTTCTGAACGAGGGAACGACGATGAACGCACAAGAAGCCAATTTCGACGGGCTCGTCGGCCCGACCCACAACTACGCCGGCCTGTCGTTCGGCAACGTGGCGTCGCTCAACAACGAGAAGTCGGCCGCGAACCCGAAGGCCGCCGCGAAGCAGGGGCTGCGCAAGATGAAGCAGCTCGCCGATCTCGGCTTCGCGCAAGGCGTGCTGCCGCCGCAGGAGCGGCCGTCGCTGCGCCTGTTGCGCGAGCTCGGCTTCTCGGGCAAGGACGCGGACGTGATCGCGAAGGCCGCGAAGCAGGCGCCCGAACTGCTCGCCGCGGCGAGCTCGGCATCGGCGATGTGGACCGCGAACGCGGCCACCGTCAGCCCGTCGGCCGACACGAGCGACGGCCGCGTGCACTTCACGCCGGCGAACCTGTGCAGCAAGCTGCATCGCGCGATCGAACACGAAGCAACGCGCCGCACGCTGTCGACGCTGTTCGCCGATCCCGCGCATTTCGCGGTGCACGAAGCGCTGACCGGTACGCCGGCACTCGGCGACGAAGGCGCGGCGAACCATACGCGCTTCTGCGCCGAATACGGCAAGCCGGGCATCGAGTTCTTCGTGTACGGCCGTGCGGAATACCGCCGCGGGCCGGAGCCGAAGCGCTTCCCGGCGCGCCAGACGTTCGAGGCGAGCCGCGCGGTCGCGCATCGCCACGGGCTCGCCGAAGAGGCGACCGTCTATGCGCAGCAGGATCCGGACGTGATCGACGCGGGCGTGTTCCACAACGACGTGATCTCGGTCGGCAACCGCGACACGCTGTTCACGCACGAGCGCGCGTTCGTCAACAAGCAGGCGATCTACGACACGCTGACCGCCGCGCTCGACGCACGCGGCGCGCGCCTGAACGTGATCGAGGTGCCGGATGCGGCCGTGAGCGTGAACGACGCGGTGACGTCGTATCTGTTCAACAGCCAGCTGCTGTCGCGCGCGGACGGCTCGCAGGTGCTCGTCGTGCCGCAGGAATGCCGCGAGAACGCGAACGTCGCGGCCTATCTCGACGAACTCGCGGCCGGCAGCGGCCCGATTCACGACGTGCTCGTGTTCGACCTGCGCGAAAGCATGAAGAACGGCGGCGGCCCGGCGTGCCTGCGCCTGCGCGTCGTGCTGAACGAAGCGGAACGCGCGGCCGTGACGTCGAACGTGTGGATCAACGACACGCTGTTCACGTCGCTCGACACGTGGATCGACCGGCACTATCGCGATCGCCTTGCACCGGAAGATCTCGCCGATCCGGCGTTGCTCGAAGAATCGCGCACGGCGCTCGACGAGCTCACGCAGATCCTGCGCGTCGGTTCGCTGTATGACTTCCAGCGCTGAGGCACGGATGCCGGCCAACGCGCTGCTCGACGACTTCCTCGCGTTCACGCTGACGGGTAGTGCGCCGTCCGTAACGGACGGCACCTGCGCAGCGGGCGCTGTGCGCTGGCAATGGCGCGGCGACGGGCTGCTCGCGCTCGAACCGGCCGCGGCCGAGACCGCCGGCGCGGCACGCGCGAGCGTGCTCGTGTCGGCCGGCGTGCACGGCGACGAGACGGCGCCGATCGAGCTGCTGTCGATGCTCGTGCGCGATCTCGCATCTGGGGCGTTGCCGCTCGCGTGCCGGCTGCTCGTCGTGCTCGGCAACGTGCCGGCGATGCGCGCCGGCGAACGCTATCTCGACGACGACCTGAACCGCCTGTTCAGCGGCCGTTACGCGCAGGTGCCCGCCAGCCGCGAAGCGCCGCGCGCCACGCAGCTCGAAGCGGCCGCCGCCGCGTTCTTCGCGGCCGCGCCGGCCGGCGCCGCGCGCTGGCACATCGACATGCATACGGCGATCCGCGCGTCGGTGTTCGAGCAGTTCGCACTGCTGCCGCACACGGGCACGCCGCCGACGCGCGCGATGTTCGAATGGCTCGGCGACGCGCGCATCGCGGCCGTGCTGCTGCATACCGCGAAGGGCAATACGTATTCGCATTTCACGGCCGAGCACTGCGGCGCGCTCGCGTGCACGCTGGAACTCGGCAAGGTGCGCCCGTTCGGCCAGAACGACCTCACGCGCTTCGCGCCGGCCGACCGTGCGGTGCGCAAGCTCGTGTCGGGCGCCGCTTACGAGGTCGACATTCCGTTGCCGCGCGTGTTTACCGTGATCGACCAGATCACGAAGCAGAGCGATGCGCTCGAACTATTCGTCGCGGCCGACGTCGCGAACTTCACCGCGTTCGTGCGCGGCACGGTACTCGCGCAGGACGGCGACTATCGCTACACGGTGACGCATGACGAGGAGCGCATCGTGTTCCCGAATCCGTCGGTGAAGCCGGGTTTGCGCGCGGGCCTGCTCGTCGTCGACACGACGCGCGACACGCTCGCCGCGCTCGTCTGACGGTGCCGATTGCGCGCGGCCGCGGCGACCCACGGCCCGCGCATCGCCTGGCCACCATTCTTTTTTCGAGATGACGCCCCCACGCCGCGCAGACGGCCAGCGCGTCGCGCTTGCGTATTTGCGACATCGTCTTGCAAGTTCGGCGGCCGGCCCGACCGGCGTCGTGTGCGCACCGCAACATTGCGCACTGACGGCTGCTTTGCCATATCGGGCCGCGCGGATTGGTACAATCGCGGCCTTGCGGCTGTTGCGCCGCATCACGGCGCGGCGGCAACGTTGTCGCGGTCATTCGACCCTGCAATGATGCATGCGCCCGTAGTTCCGGAACATTCGAGTATCGAGGAGAACACCTGATGAAGTTGGATTGGCGTAAAGTGGCCGCGCATGCGGTGGTGGCGGCATCGGCCGTGGCGGCAGGCAGCGCGTTTGCCGCGGATCTGAAAGAGATCCGTTTCGGCGTCGAAGCCTCGTACGCGCCGTTCGAATACAAGACGCCCGACGGCAAGCTGACCGGCTTCGATATCGACATCGGCAACGCGGTGTGCGCGAAGCTGAAGACGAAGTGCGTGTGGGTCGAGAACGACTTCGACGGCCTGATCCCGGCGCTGCAGGCGCGCAAGTTCGACGCGATCAACTCGGACATGACGATCACCGACCAGCGCAAGCATGCGATCGCGTTCACCGATCCGATCTACACGATTCCGAACCAGCTGATCGCGAAGCAGGGCAGCGGCCTGCTGCCGACCCCGCAATCGCTGAAGGGCAAGCGCGTCGGCGTGCTGCAGGGCACGATCCAGGAAGCGTACGCGAAGAAGAAGTGGGCGCCGGCAGGCGTCGAAGTCGTGCCGTACCAGACGCAGGACCTGGCCTACGCCGACCTGAAGTCGGGCCGTCTCGACGCGACGTTCCAGGACGCGGAAGCCGGTTCGAAGGGCTTCCTGACGAAGCCGCAAGGCCAGGGCTTCGCGTTCGCGGGCGGTACCGTGAGCGATGCCGAGATCCTCGGCTCGGGCGTCGGTTTCGGCCTGCGCAAGAACGACGCGGCGCTGAAGACCGCGCTCGATCAGGCGCTGAAGGACCTGAAGGCCGACGGCACGATCGACAACCTCGCGAAGAAGTACTTCAGCGTGCCCGTGACGCTCAAGTAAGCACTGCGTTCGATCGCACGATGCAAACAAACCGGCCGCTCATGCGGCCGGTTTGCTTTTGGAGGTGGAAAACGGCAGGGGGCGGCGGCCCGCGGCCGCGTCAGGCCGGAAAGAACCGGCCCAGTTCGTGGGCGAGCTCGTTGAGCACGCTCATTTCCTGCTGCGTGATCTTGCGCGCGGGCTGCGCGCCGGCCCAGTCGCCGTACAGCAGCGCGACGGTCGTCGTGCCGACGCGCACGGGCAGCAGCACGAACGCGCGCGTGTCGTCGAACGCGTCGAGATACCAGCCGGGCAGGCGCTTGAGCATCTTCGGCTCCTGCGCCTGCTCGATGAAGATGCCGACCGAGTTCGAGATCGCGAGATGAAACACGTCCGGCTCGAAGCGCTCGTCGAAGCGCAGCCGGTCGAGGGCCGTATCGACGCCGGTGCCGAAGCCGAGGCGCGCGGCGAACATGCCGTCGTCGTGACGTACGAACATCACGGTGCGCGTGAACGCGAGGCCGGCCAGCAGGCTTTCCGACGCGAGCGCGAGCACCGGTGTCAGCACGTGCTCGGACGGCAGCGCGCGCAGGTCCGCGAGGCCGGCTTCGAGGCACGCCTCGGGCTCGGCCTGTGCGCGTGCGATCGCATCGGCGTTTGCGCGCAGCTCGACGATCTCGCGCATCATGGTGTCGCTCGCTTCCTCGCGCGCGAGCCGCTCGGCGATCTCGACGAGTGCGTCGGGTTCCATGTCGAGTTCCGCGCCGTAGTGCTGCGCGAGCGCCGCGATGCGCGCATCGCGCTGCGGGCTCGCGGGCATCACGAGCGCGCCTGCGACGTCGGTCGAGCAGCGGCTGATCTCGCGCAGCCAGCGGACGCGGTCGGCCGGGCCGTCATCGGTCGCATGGCCCGCATCGCGGTCGTCCTCGTCGTTGCCGAACGCGTCGGTGCAGACCACGTGGTCGTGGTCGGCCATCCCCGCGCGGATCACGTCGGGCAACCGCCAGCGCGCGGCCGCCTCGAGCCCGATCTCGTCGAAGCCGACGCCGAGCACGTCGATGCAGGCGGCCGCTTCGTCGCCGTTCAGCTCGGCCGCGCGGCGGCGGATCCGGTCCCATTCGCTGTCGAGATAGCAGACCACGAGCAGCTTGCCGACCTGGCGCATCAGCGTGCAGACGACGGCTTCTTCGCCCGCGCGCAGCTCGGCGCGCTCGGTGAGCTTGCGCGCGACGCAGCCGGACAGCAGCGCGCGGTTCAGTTCGAGCTTCGCATCGATGCGCCGCGGCGTACTGTGGTGGAAATGGTCGACGAGCTTGAGCCCGACGACCAGATGGCCGACGGCATCCATGCCGAGCACCATCAGTGCTCGGGTCACGGTCGTGATGTTGCCGCCGAACGCCATGTACATCGCGGAGTTCGCGAGCCGCAGCACTTTCTGCGTGAGGGCGAAGTCCGACAGTACGACGCGCACGAGCGCGGTGAAGTCGAGGTCGTCGTTCTTCATCGCGGCCATCGTCGCGCGCAGCGACTCCGACAGCAGCGGGAAATCGCCCCGTTCGTTCATCCGGGCCCACAGCTTGTCGAGCAATGCGGTGCGGGGCAGGTGTTCGGTGATTGACATACGGATCTGTCCGGTTCGCCGCGCGCGTCAGGCGGCGGCGTGCAGGTGCAGCTGCTGTGCCTCGAAGCGCCGCGCAAGCTCTTCGGACGGCAGCGCCTGGCAGACGAGCCAGCCCTGGATATGGTTGCAGCCCATCTCCGTCAGCAATTCGCGCTGCGCCTCGGTCTCGACGCCTTCCGCGACGAGCTCGAGATCGAGCGTCTGCGCGAGGCCGACCACGGCCGACACGATCGCGCGGTCGTTGCGCGAGGTCAGCAGATTCTCGACGAAACTGCGGTCGATCTTCAGCTTCGCGAGCGGGAAGCGCTGCAGATATGCGAGGCTCGAATAGCCGGTACCGAAATCGTCGATCGCGAAGCGGATGCCGAGATCGGTCAGCTCCTCGAGCAACCCCTTCGCCTGCGCGGGATCGTGCATCAGCAGGCTTTCGGTGATCTCGAGCACGATGCGGCGCGGGTCGATGCCCGTCAGCGCGATCGCCTCGCGCACGCTCTGCGTGAAGCGCGGGTCGCGGAACTGTTGCGGCGACACGTTGACCGCCACGTACTGCAGTGCGAGCCCCTGGCGATCCCACGCGACGAGCTGCATGCACGCGGCCTTGAGCACCCAGTTGCCGAGATAGTTGATCAGGCCGATCGATTCGGCGAGCGGAATGAAGGTCGCCGGCGGCACGAGGCCGTGCACCGGATGGCGCCAGCGGATCAGCGCCTCGACGCCGACCACCGCGCCTGACTGGCTGCGCGTGATCGGCTGAAAATGGAGCGAAAACTCGCCGTTGCGCACACCGTCGTACAGGTCGGCTTCGAGCTTCAGCCGTTCGGCGTCCGCCGGATCGTCAACGGGCGCATGGAACGCGAGCGCGTTGCCGCCCGATGCCTTCGCTTGCGCGAGCGCGTGGTCGGCGCGGCGCAGCAGCGGGCTGTGGTGCTGCGCGCGATGCGGCGCGGCACGTTCGTCCGGGTAGAGCGCGATGCCGATGCTCGCGGACAGGTGCACGGTCTGCCCGTGGTACACGTAAGGCTCGCGCACCGCGGCCTGCAGCCGGCGTGCGAGTGCATCGGCCGCGTTGCTTGCCTGCGTGCGGTCCGGCGCGCCGAGCACGACCGCGAACTTGTCGCTCGCGACGCGTGCGAGCTGTTCGTTCGGCGTGACGAGCGCCTTCAGCCGCTGCGCGGTCTCGCGCAGCAGCGTGTCGCCTGCGTCGTAGCCGAGCGCGCGGTTGATCCGCTGGTAGTCGTCGAGGTCGAGGAGCAGCAGCGCCGCGCAGGTGCCGTCCTCGTCGGCGGCCTGCTGCGCGCGCATCAGCGCGGGCACGAGCGCGGACAGGTTGTCGAGCCCCGTCATCGGGTCGTGGTGCATTTCGTACGTCAGCTTCGCCTCGAGCGCGCGCCATGACGACACGTCGAACGCCGCGATCGCGAATCCGTCGACACCGTGGTGGCGGCTCTTGAATGCGCGGATCTCGACGTCCAGCGGGTAGGTCAGCGACTTGACGATGCACATCGTCGCCTTCTCGACCTGGCCGGAACGCGCGGCGCGCGCAAGCAGGCCTTCGAGCGCCGCGGTATCCTGTTCAGCGATCAGGTCGCGCAACGTCAGCGTGTGCAGGTAGTCGCGGTGGTAGCCGATGAAACGCAGGCTCGCGTCGGACACGTACAGAAAGCGCAGCTCCCGGTCGACATGGGCGAGGAAGTCCACCGTGCCGACCGTCTGTTCCAGCCAGTTGCGCACGGAGTCGTCGCGGCGCGGCGCGCCCGCGCGCGCAGGCATCAGCGCGCCGCCCGACCAGGCGAAGCGGCGCAGCGTATGCAAGGCACTGCGCCAGGAGCCCTTGCGTGACGTCTGTTTCCTGTTGGCTTCCATGTTTCTCGCTGACGTGAAGGGCTGGAACCGGTTGTCCGGAAGGAATAACGGCAGACTGTGCGGAATCTTTAACGGGCCGGGCGCGGATGGCGCTGCCGCGGGACCGAATCGGCCATGCCGGTGTTCGACAGTCGAACGCCGGCGTGGTCTACATCGACGCTGACTTTATAAGAAATGAGGACGCAGATGAAGCGAAAACTGTTGCTGGGCGCCGCTGTGGCGGCGCTGGTGGCCGGCCATGCACTGATGGCGCAGGCGGAGCTGAAGCCGGGCGCCGAGGCGCCCGATTTCACGACGCAGGCGTCGCTGGGCGGCAAGACTTACACGTACTCGCTCGCTAACGCGCTGAAGCAGGGGCCGGTGGTGCTGTATTTCTACCCGGCCGCGTTCACGAAGGGCTGCACGATCGAGGCGCACGCGTTTGCGGATGCGGTCGACCGTTACAAGGCTTACGGCGCGACGGTGATCGGCGTATCGGCAGACAATATCGACACGCTGACGAAGTTCTCGGTGAGCGAGTGTCGCAGCAAGTTCCCGGTCGCGGCCGATCCGGACGCGAAGATCATCCGGGAATACGACGCGAAACTGCCGGCGATCGACCGCGCGAATCGCGTGTCCTACGTGATTTCACCGGAAGGGAAGATTCTCTACGAATACACGAGCATGTCGCCCGACAAGCACGTCGAGAACACGCTCACCGCCGTGAAGGCATGGGCCGACGCGCATCCGAAGCAGTAAACGGGCACCGGGGCACTGCGTGCGTCAAAGCGGCCCGTCGTGCGGGCCGCCGGTACCGGAGCAACGCGCCGCCGCGCGGCGGCGCGCGTAAGGCCGCTATGCGCGCAATGCCTGTTCGATCGGCACGCTGCCGCCGACGAAGCCGACGACCTTGCGCGAGATACCGAGCTTGATCGCTTCGATCGCGGCCCAGGCCACATCCTGGCGCGACACGGGCGGGGCGGCTTCGAACCACGCGTCGGTGAGCGCGATCTTGCCGACGCCCGGATCGTCCGTGAGCGGGCCGGGGCGCAGGATCGCGTAGTCGACGCCCGACGCGATCACGCGATCGTCGCCTTCGCGCTTCATCTGCGAATAGTGATGCAGCGCGTCCGGGCCGAGTTCGGGCCGGTACGCGGACAGCGAGCTGATCACCACGAGCTTCTGCGCGTTGTAGGCCAGCGCGTATTCGGCCGCGCGGGCGACCGCGTCGCGGTCGACCTGCTCCTCTTCGGCCGCACCTTCCGATTCGGCCGAGCCGGCCGCGTAGATCACGTGCGTGATGCCCTGGAATGCGTGCGAGAAATCGTTCGTCAGATCGGCCTCGACCACCCGTGCGCCTGCCAGCGCATAGCCGTGCCGGCGCACCAGCGCCGTGACCTCGAACTCCGGCTGCTTGAGCAGCAGATCCGCGCAGGCCTGGCCCGTTCGGCCGGTCGCGCCAATCAGCAGTACCTTCGTCGTCATGAAACCGCTCCTTGCTCGATGCGTCATCCTTCCAGATAGGGACGGACGACCGATAACTCAAGTGTAATGTCGATTTGCCCCAGCGGCGGGTGTGTATTAAGGGGCATACCGGCTACGGGCGCACCGGCATCAGGCGCGGGCCGATGGACATTCCGGTCGTCGTTCATTCACACGGATGCGGGAATGACGCGCCGACCGGCTATCATGTGCGCGATGCATTTTTCGCCGCTACGTCATACAACGCATCGGCCCACCGGTTGGAGTACACATGGCATTACCCCTGGACAACGTCAGCATGGCCGTGTTCTGCGACTTCGAGAACGTCGCGCTCGGCGTGCGCGACGCGAAGTACGAGAAGTTCGACATCAAGCCCGTGCTGGAGCGCCTGCTGCTCAAGGGCAGCATCGTCGTGAAGAAGGCCTATTGCGACTGGGATCGCTACAAGGGCTTCAAGGCGTCGATGCACGAGGCGAGCTTCGAGCTGATCGAGATTCCGCACGTGCGCCAGTCGGGCAAGAATTCGGCCGACATCCGGCTCGTCGTGGACGCGCTCGACCTCTGCTACACGAAGTCGCACGTCGACACGTTCGTGATCATCAGCGGCGACTCGGATTTTTCGCCGCTGGTGTCGAAGCTGCGCGAGAACGCGAAGAAGGTGATCGGCGTCGGCGTGAAGAAATCGACGTCCGACTTGCTGGTCGCGAACTGCGACGAATTCATCTTCTACGACGATCTGGTGCGCGAGCAGCAGCGCACGCTCGCGAAGCGCGAACAGCAGCAGCGCGCGGGCAACGGCGGTGCGAAGCGGCCGGACGAGCCGGCGGCGTCGCGCAAGCACGACCTGGACGCGCGCAAGGCCGAGGCGATCGCGCTCGCAGTGGAGACGTTCGACGCGCTCGCGTCGGAGCGGGACGACGTCGGCAAGATCTGGGCGTCGGTGTTGAAGAGCGCGATCAAGCGTCGCAAGCCGGATTTCAACGAGTCGTATTACGGATTCCGCGCGTTCGGCAACCTGCTCGACGAGGCGCAGGCGCGCGGCCTGCTCGAAGTGGGGCGTGACGACAAGTCGGGCGCGTTCGTGTCGCGGGCACGCCAGTCGGCGGCCGCGGAGCAGGCTGCGCAGGCCGGCGACGGCGGTGGCGCACACCATGGCGCGCATCACGGGTCGCGCCCGGCGGAGCCGGCGCGGGCCGGCCGCCAGCCGCGCCGTCGCGAGCCGCGGGCGGAAGCGGTCGTGCACGAAACCGTGCAGGTCGACGCGGAAGAGGCGGCGATGGCCGAAGCCGCCGAAGCGGCGGTACTCGTGCCGGCTGAAACGACCGAAGCGGTGGAAGTGGCCGAGGTGCACGGCGACGCGAAGGATGGCCGCAAGCGTGCGCGCAAGAGCGCGGCGAAGAAAACCGGCGCGAAGAAGGGCGCCGCCGCGAAGAGCGTTGGCCGTCAGTCGGCCGGGAAGCCGGACGACGCCGGGCATGGCGCGGCGAAGCACGGTGGCGACAAGCACGCGCACGGCAAGCATGCGGACGATACGCATCGCGACCCGGAGCAGGGCGACATGTGGCCCGCCGCGGTGACGCACGCCGAGCCGACGGCCGGCGATGTCGGCGGAGAGGGGGCTGCCGCGCCGGCCGGGGCGGCTGTCGAGGCGTCCGCCGAAGCCAAGCCGAAGAAACCGGCCCGCAAGGCGGCACCGCGCGCGCGGCGTCCGCGCAAGACGGCGGCAGCGGCCGAGTAACCCGCGAGTAACTGCCGAGTAAGGGCCGCCGGCCGGGTGTCGTCCGAAACAGGCCTGCACCCAGGCCGGCCTCCGCACCGCGCAATAGCGGCCGGCGCAATGCCGGCCCGCCAGCCGAGCTAATCGTTCATTACATAAGGCCGCGTCATCACTTCGAGGAAGTGGCCGTCCGGATCGTCGAAATACACGCCGCGGCCGCCGTTGTGGCGGTAGATGTCGTTGGGTTGCCGCTTCGCCGGATCGGCCCAGTGCGGCAGTCCGCGCTCGCGGATGCGGGCCAGCACGCGATCGAAGCCGGCTTCGTCGAGCAGGAACGCGTAATGCTGCGACCGGATGTCCCCCGCCTGCTCGTAGAAATCGAGCGACACACCGTTGTCGAGCGGGACGACCAGCATCGCGCCGAACGGCGTCGGCGGCGGCAGTTCCAGAAGCTCGGTGAGGAAGCGGCTCGACGCGCGCTTGTCGCGGCACCAGACGATCGTATGGTTGAGCTGGACGTTCATGGTGTGTCCCCGTGAAGGGCCCCGCGGTGGGCATGGACTCACGATAGCCGATCGCTGCCGGTGCGCAAGCGCGGCAAGCGGCCGCCCGGCGGGCGGCCGCTTTCCTTATTCCCCGGCGACGGCCGGCCCGCCGGAATTCCCGCGGCGGTTGCGCCGCTTCTCGCCCCAGACGCGGAAACGGTCCATGTACAGGTAGACGACCGGCGTCGTATAGAGCGTCAGCACCTGCGACACGATCAGGCCGCCGGCGATCGCGATCCCGAGCGGCGCACGCAGCTCGGCACCGTCGCCGTTGCCGAACGCGAGCGGCAGTGCGCCGAGGAGCGCTGCCATCGTCGTCATCATGATCGGGCGGAAGCGCAGCAGGCACGCCTCGTGGATCGCGTCGAACGACGATTTGCCGTAGTTGCGCGTCTGGTCGATCGCGAAGTCGACCATCATGATCGCGTTCTTCTTCACGATGCCGATCAGCAGGATCACGCCGATCAGCGCGATGATGCTGAACTCGGTCTTGAACAGCAGCAGCGCGAGCAGCGCACCGACACCGGCCGACGGCAACGTCGACAGGATCGTGATCGGGTGGATGTAGCTCTCGTACAGGATCCCGAGCACGATATAGACGGCCAGCAGCGCCGCGAGGATCAGGATCGGCTGGTCGTTCATCGACTGCTGGAACGCCTGCGCGGTGCCCTGGAAGCTGCCGACGATGGTCGGCGGGACGCCGACCTGCGCCATCGTCTGATAGATCACCTGCGTCGCCTGCGACAGCGACACGCCGGGCGGCAGGTTGAACGAGATGGTCGTCGCGACGAACAGCCCCTGGTGGTTGACCGACAGCGGCGTCGTGCTCGGCCCGAATGTCGCGATCGCCGACAGCGGGATCATCGTCGATTTCGACGTCGACACCGACGCACCCGACGACGCGCTCGACTTGCCGCTCGCGGCGATCGAGTTGAGCGCCTGGTTGCGCGCGGAGTCCGACGCGATCGCCGCGGCGCTCTGCGCAGCCGTGCCGGCGCTCGACGTGCCGGCCGCGGTCGCGACGTAGGTGCCTGCGGCCGCGTTGGTGGTCTGCGAGCCGTTCGCGCTGCCCCCCGACGTGCTGACCCACACCTGGTTCAGCATCTCGGGGCTCTGCCAGTATTTCGGCGCGACCTCCATCACCACGTGGTACTGGTTCAGCGGGTTGTAGATCGTCGAGACCTGGCGCTGGCCGAATGCGTCGTACAGCGTATTGTCGATCTGCGCGGGCTTGATGCCGAACCGCGCGGCCGTCGCGCGGTCGATTGTCACCATCGCCTCGAGGCCGCCTTGCTGCTGGTCCGAGTTCACGTCGGTCAGCTCGGGGCGCTTTTGCAGCGCCTCGGTCAGGACCGGCCCCCACTTGTACAGGTCGGTGCTCGAATCGCCGAGCAGCGTGAACTGGTACTGCGCGTTGCTCTGCCGGCCGCCGACGCGGATGTCCTGCGCGGCCTGCAGGAACGTGCGTGCACCCGCGACGTCCGACAGCGGCGGGCGCAGTTGCTGGATCACCTGGTCGGCCGACAGCTTGCGCTCGGTGCGATCCTTCAGCGTGACGAACATGAAGCCCGAGTTGGTCTGCGTGCCGCCGGTGAAGCCCGCGACGCTCTTCACGTTCGGGTTGCTCTGCACGATCCGCATCATCTCGGAGAATTTCAGCTTCATCGCCTGGAACGACGTCGACTGGTCGGCCTGGATGCCGCCGATCATCAGCCCGGTGTCCTGCTGCGGGAAGAAGCCTTTCGGCACGACGATGTACAGGTAGACGTTCAGCCCGATCGTCGCGAACAGGGTCAGCAGGATCAGCAGCGGCCGGCGCAGCGCCCACGACAGCGAACGTTCGTAGCCGCGCTGCATGCGGCTGAAACAGCGTTCCAGGAATCGCGCGAAGCGGCCTTCGCTCTGCGGTTCGTGCGACTCGGGGAGCAGGCGCGCGCACATCATCGGTGTCACCGTGAGCGACACCGCGAGCGACACGGCGATCGCGAGCGACAGCGTCAGCGCGAACTCGCGGAACAGGCGCCCGACGATGCCGCCCATCAGCAGGATCGGCAGGAACACCGCGACGAGCGAAATGCTCATCGACAGCACCGTGAAGCCGACCTCGCGCGCGCCGTCGAACGCGGCCTGCATGCGCGACTTGCCGTTCTCGATGTGCCGCGAGATGTTCTCGAGCACGACGATCGCATCGTCGACGACGAAGCCGGTCGCGACGATCAACGCCATCAGCGACAGGTTGTCGATCGAGAAGCCGAGCAGGTACATCGCGCCGAACGTGCCGATGATCGAGATCGGCACCGCGACGCTCGGGATCAGCGTCGCGCGCCAGTTGCGCAGGAACAGGAACACGACCATCACGACGAGGCTGACCGCGATCAGCAGCGTGTGCTCGGTGTCCTTCAGCGATGCGCGAATGGTGGTCGAGCGGTCGAGCACGGGCGTGACCGTGATGTCGGCCGGCAGCGACGCGGTGAGCTGCGGCAGCGCCGCGCGTACGCGGTCGATCGTATCGATGATGTTCGCGCCGGGCGAGCGGTAGAGGATCACGAGCACCGCGCGCTTGCCGTTCGACAGGCCGAGGTTGCGGAGATCCTCGACCGAATCGACGACGTCGGACAGGTCGGACAGCCGCACGGCCGCGCCGTTGCGATACGCGACGACGAGGTCGCGGTACTGCGACGCCTCGGACGCCTGGTCGTTCGTATACAGCTGGTAGCGCTGCGGGCCGAATTCGATCGCACCCTTCGGCGCGTTGGCGTTCGCGGAGGCGAGCGCCGCGCGCACGTCCTCGAGGCCGATCCCGTAGTGGAACAGCGCCTGCGGCTCGAGCTCGACGCGCACGGCCGGGTTCGCGGAGCCGCTCACCGACACCTGGCCGATCCCGTCGATCTGCGACAGCGACTGCTGTAGCACCGTCGACGCGGCGTCGTACAGCTTCGCGGGCGACGAGGTCTCCGACGTCAGCGACACGATCATGATCGGCGAGTCGGCCGGGTTGACCTTGCGGTAGGTCGGGTTGCTCTTCAGCGCGGCGGGCAGGTCGGCACGCGCCGCGTTGATCGCGGCCTGCACGTCGCGCGCGGCGCCGTCGATGTCGCGGTTCAGGCCGAACTGCAGGATGATCCGGGCATTGCCGACCGTGCTCGTCGACGTCATTTCGGAGACGTCGGCGATCGAGCCGAGGTGCCGCTCCAGCGGGCTCGTCACGCTGGTCGCGACCGTCTCGGGGCTCGCGCCGGGCAGCGACGCCTGCACCGAGATGGTGGGGAAGTCGACCTGCGGCAGCGGCGACACCGGCAGCTTGACGAACGCAAACAGGCCCGCGAGCGCGACGCCGATCGCGAGCAGCGTCGTCGCGACGGGGCGGGTGATGAAGGGGCGCGACAGGTTCATGTCGGCACTCGCTGGGCCGCCGCGTGTTCCGACGGATGCGTTTTCGGGAGATGGGGGGGCTGCGCCCCCCCACGCGAACGAAGTGAGCGTGGGGGTCGTTTCATGTCGGCACCCGCTGGGCCGCCCCAAGGGTGCCGACCGCCCCCTCGGGGGCAGCGAACGAAGTGAGCGTGGGGGTTCATTTACGCATCCGTGCGCTTGCCGGCATGGGGGCCGTGGCGTTCGAACCAGCCGCGCACACGGCGCGCGAGCGAGTCGAAGCCGAGGTAGATCACGGGTGTCGTGAACAGCGTCAGCACCTGCGACACGATCAGGCCGCCGGCGATCGCGACCCCGAGCGGCTGGCGCAGCTCGGAGCCCGCGCCGGAGCCGATGATCAGCGGCACCGCGCCGAGCAGCGCGGCGAGCGTCGTCATCAGGATCGGCCGGAAGCGCAGCAGGCACGCTTGGTAGATCGCCTCGCGCGGCGGCTTGCCTTCGACGCGCTCGGCCTCGAGCGCGAAGTCGATCATCATGATCGCGTTCTTCTTCACGATACCGATCAGCAGCACGATGCCGATGATCCCGATGATGTCGAGGTCGTGCCCGGTGATCATCAGCGCGAGCAACGCGCCGACGCCGGCCGACGGCAGCGTCGACAGGATCGTGATCGGATGGATGTAGCTCTCGTACAGCACGCCGAGCACGATGTACATCGTGATGACCGCCGCGAGGATCAGGAACAGCTGGTTCGACAGCGATGCCTGGAACGCGAGCGCCGCGCCCTGGAAGCGCGTCTGGAACGACGCGGGCAGCCCGATGTCCTTCTCGGCGGCGTCGATCGCCTTGACCGCCTCGCCGAGCGATGCGCCTGCCGCGAGGTTGAACGAGATGGTGGTCGACGGGAACTGCGACAGGTGCGCGACCAGCAGCGGCGACGGCCGCTCGTGGAACGACGCGATCGACGACAGCGGCACCTGGCCGCCACCGGCCGACGGCAGGTAGATGTCGTTCAGCGATTGCGCGTAGTGCTGCTCCTTCGGCTCGGACTCGAGAATCACGCGGTACTGGTTCGATTGCGTGAAGATCGTCGACACGATGCGCTGGCCGAACGCGTCGTACAACGCGTTGTCGACGGTCGCCGGCGTGATGCCGAAGCGCGCGGCGCTCGCGCGGTCGATCTCGATGTAGACGGACTGGCCGTTGCTCTGCAGGTCGGTCGCGACGTCGGCGAGCGACGGCTCCTGCTGCAGCCGTGCGATGAGCTTCGGCACCCAGGTCGCGAATTCTTCCGAGTTCGGGCTCGTCAGCATGAACTGGTACTGCGTCGGGCTGACGGTCGAGTCGATCGTCAGATCCTGCACCGACTGCATGAAGAGCGAGATGCCGGTGATGTTCGACACACGATGCTGCAGGTCGCGGATGATCTGCGCGGCCGTCTCGGAACGGTCGTCGCGCGCCTTCAGGTTGATCAGCATCCGGCCGCTGTTCAGCGTGATGTTGCTGCCGTCGACGCCGATGAACGACGTGAGGCTCTCGACGTTCGGATCCTTCAGGATCTCGGCCGCGAGCGCCTGCTGGCGCTCGGCCATCGCGCCGTACGAGATCGACTGCGGCGCCTGCGTGATCGCCTGGATCACGCCGGTATCCTGCGCGGGGAAGAAGCCCTTCGGCACGTAGACGTACAGCAGCCCGGTCAGCACGAGCGTCAGTACGGCAACCACGAGCGTCGAGCCCTGGCGGTTCAGCACCCATTCGAGCGCGACCGCGTAGCGCGCGATCACCCAGTCGATCGCCCGGTGCACGCGCGCCTCGAAGCGATGGCTCTCGGGCGGCGGCGAATGGCGCAGCAGCTTCGCGCACATCATCGGCACGAGCGTGAGCGACACGATCGCCGAGATCACGATCGTCACCGCGAGCGTGATCGCGAATTCGTGGAAGAGGCGCCCGACCACGTCGCCCATGAACAGCAGCGGGATCAGCACCGCGATCAGCGACACCGTCAGCGAGATGATCGTGAAGCCGATCTGCTTCGAGCCCTTCAGCGCGGCCTCGAGCCCCGATTCGCCTTCCTCGACGTAGCGCGCGATGTTCTCGATCATCACGATCGCGTCGTCGACGACGAAGCCGGTCGCGATGGTGAGCGCCATCAGCGACAGGTTGTTCAGCGAGAAGCCGGCCATGTACATCACCGCGAGCGTGCCGATCAGCGACAGCGGCACCGACAGGCTCGGGATGATCGTCGCGTAGATGTTCGCGAGGAACAGGTACATCACCAGCACGACGAGCCCGACCGCGACCAGCAGTTCGAACTGCACGTCGCGCACGGCGGCGCGGATCATCGTCGTGCGGTCGGTGACGATCTGCACGTCGAGTGCGGCCGGCAGCGTTTCCTGCAGCTTCGGCAGCTGCGCCTTGATCGCGTCCACCGTCTGGATCACGTTCGCGCCCGGCTGGCGCTGCACGTTCAGGATGATCGCGGGCTCCGAATTCACCCAGGCGCCGAGCTTGGTGTTCTCCGAGCCGGCGACGACCGTCGCGACGTCGGTGAGCATCACCGGGCGGCCGTTCTTGTAGGCGACGACGGCGCTGTTGTACTGGTCGGCGCTCGTGAGCTGGTCGTTCGCGTTGATCGTGTAGGCGCGCGTCGGGCCGTCGAAGTTGCCCTTCGGCGTGTTCACGTTCAGGTTCGAGATCGTCGTGCGCAGGTCGTCGAGGTTCATCCCGTACTGCGCGAGCGCGGTCGGGTTCGCCTGGATCCGCACGGCCGGGCGGTTGCCGCCGGACAGGCTGACGAGGCCGACGCCCGCGACCTGCGAGATCTTCATCGCGAGGCGCGTGTCGGCCAGATCCTGCACCTGCGTGAGCGGCAGCGTCTTCGACGTGACGGCGAGCGTGATCACCGGCGCGTCGGCCGGGTTGACCTTCGCATAGATCGGCGGGGCAGGGAGGTCGGACGGCAGCAGGTTGCCGGCGGCGTTGATCGCGGCCTGCACTTCCTGTTCGGCGATGTCGAGCGGCAGGTCGAGCGAGAACTGCAGCGTGATCACGGACGAGCCGGCCGAACTCTGCGACGACATCTGGTTCAGCGACGGCATCTGCCCGAACTGCCGTTCGAGCGGCGCGGTGACCGACGAGGTCATCACCTCCGGGCTCGCGCCCGGGTAGAAGGTCTGGACCTGGATCGTCGGGTAGTCGACTTCCGGCAGTGCGGCGAGCGGCAGGAAGCGTAGCGCGACGAGACCGGCCAGCATGATCGCCGCCATCAGGAGCGCGGTGCCGACCGGCCGGAGAATGAAGAGGCGGGATGGATTCATCGAGCGGCCCGCGCGTTACTGGGCCGCGGGGGCCGCTGCCTGCGACGCGCCGTGCTTGTGTCCGCCGCGATGGCCGCCGGCGCCCGATGCACCCGACGCCGCACCGGCGCCGCGCGCGCCCGACGCGCCTTTCGGCTTGTCGGCCGGGATCGAGATCTTCGCGCCTTCGCGCAGGCGGTCGGAGCCGTCGGTCACCACGCGCTCGCCGAGCGACACGCCGCTGGCGATGCTCGTGCGTTCGCCGTCGACCGGGCCGATCGTGACCTTGCGCACGGTCACCGTGTTGTCGGGTTTCACGACGTAGACGAACTGGCCGATCGAGCCGGTCAGTACCGCGGACGTCGGCACAATCGTCGCATTGCGCAGCACGTCGACGAGCAGGCGTGTGTTCACGAACTGATTCGGGAACAGCATGCCTGCCTTGTTATCGAAGTTCGCGCGCAGCTTGACCGTGCCCGTGCTCGTGTCGATCTGGTTGTCGAGGGTCGCGAGCGAGCCCGTCTCGAGCGGCACCGTGTTGTTGCGGTTGTACGCGGTGACCGACAGCGTCTGGCCCGCGTTCACCTGCTTGAGGATCTGTGGCAGGTTGTCTTCCGACGTCGTGAAGATCACGCTCATCGGCTGCAGCTGCGTGATCACGACGAGGCCGTTGGAATCGCCCGGCGTCACGTAGTTGCCGGCGTCGACCTGGCGCAGGCCGACGCGGCCCGTCACCGGCGCGGTGATGCGCGCATACGTGAGGTTCAGCTTCGCGGAATCGATCGCGGCCTGGTCGGTCTTCACCGCGCCTTCGTATTGCTTGACGAGCGAAGCCTGCGTATCGACGGTCTGCGACGCGATCGAGTCCTGCGACAGCAGCGTCTGGTAGCGCTTCAGGTCGAGGCGGGCCGTCGCGAGCAGCGCCGAGTCGCGCGCGTGCGTGCCTTCGGCGTTTTCGAGCGACACCTGGTAGGGGCGCGGGTCGATCTGCGCGAGCACATCGCCTTTCTTGACGATCTGGCCTTCCTGGAACGAGACCGACTGCAGGTAGCCCGACAGCTGCGTCTTGACCGTCACGTTCGCGAGCGGCGTGACGGTGCCGAGCGCGGACAGCACGATCGGCATTTCGCCCTGCGTCGCGGTCGCGACCTGCACGGGCTGCGGAACGTTCGCCATCGCGGCGGGGCCGCCACGGCCGCGGTGGCCGCCGGCACCACTGGCGGCGCTTGCGCCTGCGCCCGTCGCGGTACTGCCGGCCGCCGGCGTACGGTTCCACGGGTGCCACCACAGCAGGCCGCCGATAACGACGACCGCGAGCGCCCCGGCCATCAGCGTGCGGCGCGGGCGCCGTGCGGCGGGAGACGCGGGATCTTTCGAAGGAGGCGTGGGCTTTTGTTCGTTATCCATCGTGTTCTGTCAGGAAGACGGCGCGGCGTGCCGGAAATCGGACTGCTAGGCTGCGCGTGAGCGGGCGGTGCCGGGAGGGGGCGCCCGGCTCGGTCCGGGGCCCCGCCGGCCTGCGCGGGAAAAGAGCGGTGCGCACCGCGAAGGCGGCGCGACGATGGGCATGATCCTACGTCCCGTCCCCGTTACAGTCCAGTGGTCTATCTTTCATCGGGTTACGGTCGTTACAGAACACGACAGAACGATGACGAATCGCTTACACGGTGTGCCGCCGGGCCGGTGCGCCGCCGATCTCGCGGGTGATTTTCGCGATGCATTCGTGCAGCGCGGGCACCACGTGTTCGTGCAGCCATTCGGGCGGGCACTGGTGCGACGCGCCACCGCAATTCACCGAATAGCGTTGGCCCGACGGGCCGACGAAACCGGCCGCGACGGCATTCAGGCCCTCGCGCCATTCGCCGATCGCGATTGCGTGGCCGTCGCGCATTGCGTCGTCCAGCGCGGGGTTCAGGCGCGCGGACACATGCGGCCAGTCGTCGCCCGCCGTGGTGCGCAGCGACTCGAGCAGCAGGCGGCGTTCGTCGTCCTCGAGTGCGGCGAGATACGCACGCCCCACCGCGGTGCGCGCGATGTCCATCCGCGAGCCGATCTCGAGACGCGTGACGAGCACGGCCGAGCGCGGCCGGATCACGTCGATCGCGACCATGTCGAGCCGGTCGCGCACCGCGAGGTGCACGGACAGCGACGTGCGTTCGGCCAGCTCGATCATGAACGGCCGCGAACGCGCGCGGATGTCGAAGTTGCGCAGGAAGCCGTGGCTCAGTTCGAGTACCGACGCGGTGAGCACGAAGCGCTCGCTGTCGGGCAACTGGAACAGGAAGCCGGCGCTGACGAGCGTCGCGGTGATGCGCGAGACGGTCGGCTTCGGGATGCCGGTCAGTTCGGTCAGCTCGCGGTTGCTGACGGGCGCGTCGGCAGCCGCGATGCGACGCAGCACGGCGAGGCCGCGGGCGAGGGCGGTGATCTCGTCGGGCGAGGATTCACGGTCCCGCGACGCGGGAGAGGTTACAGTTGTCGACACGAGGGATTCTCTCTATTTCCGAAACTCGATTTCAATTTTGTTGGTATTGTAGGACTATTGTCAAAGGATGCATGTTCTGCAGGTGAACCGGTCATTGGATGAGATTTTACGGGTTCACCCTTGGTTTATTAGGAAAACGCTCAAATGTGCGTTGCCACAAAGTGCATGAACCGGTGCAAATACCGCTTGACTTGTCGGGCGGAAACGGAAAGAATGTCTCACGTTTTCGAAACATCGTTTCAGGAGTTTAACCGGCAACGGTGTTTCGCGCAGTCTCTCAGGTTCTAGCACGGCCCTCGGAATGGCTAGAACTTTTTTAGCGCCACGGTCTCCGTGGCGCTTTTTTTTGCCTGTCTTTCTGCTCGTCCGCCCGGACGCGTCAGACCCGTATTATCCCCCGATCGTCGAAAGCCCCCGTTCGAACCCGTGCGGCGTCTCTTTGCGCGTGCGCGTTACGCGATTCGCGTGCGCAAAAAAAAGCGCGATGCCCGCACGGGGCATCGCGCATCAAACGGCGTGGAGCGCCGACGAATGAACGGTGATGAAGAAAGGGACGCCCGGTTAGGGGCGCCCGGCCAGGAGGCGGGTCCTCCTCGCGTGGCCCGGTCAGGCCTTCGCGAGCTTGATGCTGGTTTGCTCGGCCGTCAGGTAGCCGACGCTCGCGCCGAAGCGATCCTTGAAGTTCGCGCGCACGAGCGGATCGAGCGTCGGCTTGACCTTGTCGTGCAGCGGCGATTCCCAGTCGCCCGCGTGCTGGAAGTTGCTCATGATGTACGTCCAGCCGTTGATCTCGTCGACCGCGTGCAGGCCCGTCGATTCCGCGCCGGCCGGGCACGACAGCACGCGCACGAGCGACTTCGTGTCGACGTTGTAGGCCCACAGGAAGTTGTTCACGTGCATGCCCGAGTCTTCGCCGATGAAGAGCGTGCGCAGTTTTTCGGAGAACTTCAGGTTGTCCGGGTTCGCGATCTTGTCCTGGTGCGCGAGGTTGCCGAGCGCATCGGCCGTGGCGAGATCCTCGCCGACGAGCGCGGCCGGCGCGCCCATGTCGACCGGCACCCATTCGCTGTCGATCGCGCTGCCCGTCGTGTCGCGCTGGCTGCCCTTCAGGTTCAGTGCATAGACGGCGCCAGCTGCGATCTTCTTGTCGACCGCGACGTCGCGCGACACCGCGTTGCCCTTGACCATCGACGTCTCGATCCGCGACATCGCCGTGTAGACGATCTTGTCCTTCGCGTTCACGGTCGTGCCTTCGAGCTTCGTGAAGCCCATGCTGCCGCCGAGCAGCGCCGCGTAGCGGTGCGTCTCGAGGAACGCGGCCGCCTTTTCCATCCCCGGCTTCACGCGCATCCAGTTGAACTTGCCGCCGAAGTGGATCTTCGTATAGCTCGCATCGTTCGGGTCGGTGGTCACCAGGTCCATGATGTCCGACGCCTTCAGCGTGTTCGCGAGCGTTTCGATTTCGCCGCTCGTCGCATGGCCGATCCTGATCCACGTCAGCGTGGCGGTACCCGCGCCGGCGGACGACGTCTGCGTCCACTTCGCGACGTACAGCGTGCCGGCCGACAGGTCGGCCACCTTGTCGGCGACGAACATGAACAGGCCGCCGTTGGTTGCGTCGTCACCCATCATCACGGTGCGCTGGTCCGGCATCACCTGGATCAGCTCGTGCGAGATGCGGCCGAGGCAATAGTGCTTCTTCACGGTGCCCGTGCCGTCCGGATTCACGGTGATCTCGGGCAGGTGGCCGTAGTGGTAGGGGTTCGCCTTCGTCTCGTCGCCGAACGTGTTCTTGCTGAACGCCTTGAACTGCGCGTCGGTCGCGACCTTGGTCGCGTCCGGCTCGTACTCCTCGCTCGACAGGTGCGTGCCCCACGGCGACAGGCTCGCGCCGCAGGTGATCCACAGGCCGTGCGCCTTCGACGTGTCGACGTTGTGGTATTTGACGACCTTCAGCGCGCCGTTGGCCGGATCCTGGTCGAGCGTCAGCACCGCGATCGGCGACGGCAGCTGGCCGTACTGCGATGCGCTGGCCTGGTCGCGCGTCGTGTATTCGAACTGCACGACGGCGAACACCGTGTTGCCCTTCACACCGGGCACGTTCGCGTTCTTCAGCGTCAGCAGCGAGCTGCCGTCCGGGCAGTCGGAATAGAACTGGCGCTCCTTGCCGGCAACCGAGCGGTCGATGATCGGCTGGTTGTTGATGTCGTAGTAGCCGCCCGCGAGCGTCGTGCCGCCCTTGCCGTCCGGCACCATGTCGCCCGTCACGAAGAACGGCCGGTACGCCAGCTTGAAGTTGCGCGACGAGCCGTCCGAGAACGACACCGACAGCGTCGAGCCGACCGTCGTCGTGGCCATCGCGGCCGCGTTGTCGAGCGTGGGCGCGGCCATCGCCGAGAACGTCGCCGACGTGTACGCTGCGGCGACCGGGGCCGGCGTCGACGCCGGATTGTCGTCGCCGCCGCAACCCGTCAGCAGGGCCGGCAGCGCGAGGCCGGAAAGGGGCAGCATCGGCGCGCCGGCGAGGATCTTCAGGGCCTGACGACGGGCAGCATTGGGCAACGCGGGCATGTGGAGTCCAGTTTCAGTTGTTGGAAGAATGGCCTTCGTGAAGCGCAAGCAGGCGAACGGCAAGCTTCACGAAGGCATATTGAAAACTGGACGGAAGTGTAAGGACGCTCGATGAAAGTTTTTTGAATTGAAAACGTAATGATGCGTCAGGCGTTCGTCAGGCGCTCAATCGCGTTCGGGCGTCGCCGAGATACGGTGGATCGACAGGTCGGCGCCGTCGAACTCGGCTTCGCGGTCGAGGCGCAGCCCGACGGTCGCTTTCAGCGCACCGTAGACGAGCGTGCCGCCCGCGGTCGCGATCGCGATGCCGCCGAGCGTGCCGACGAGCTGCGACATGAACGACACGCCGCCAAGGCCGCCGAGGGCAGGCAGGCCGAACACGCCGGCCGCGAGGCCGCCGAGCGCGCCGCACATGCCGTGCAGCGGCCATACGCCGAGCACGTCGTCGATGCGCCACTTGTTCTGTACGCAGGTGAACATCGCGACGAACAGCGCGCCGGCCGCGGCGCCCGTGACGAGTGCGCCGATCGGGTGCATCACGTCGGAGCCCGCGCACACCGCGACGAGGCCCGCGAGCGGCCCGTTGTACGTGAAGCCCGGGTCGTTGCGGCCGGCCATCCACGCGGCGAGCGTGCCACCGACCATCGCCATCAGCGAGTTCACGGCGACGAGGCCGCTGACCTTGTCGAGCGTTTGTGCGCTCATCACGTTGAAGCCGAACCAGCCGACCGCGAGCACCCACGCGCCGAGCGCGAGGAACGGGATGTTCGACGGCGGGTGCGCGGCGATCCGGCCGTCCTTCGCGTAGCGGCCGTGGCGCGCGCCGAGCAGCAGTACGGCCGGCAGCGCGACCCAGCCGCCGAACGCGTGCACGACGACCGAGCCCGCGAAATCGTGGAACGGCGCGCCGAACGCGTGCGTGAGCCAGGCTTGCACGCCGAAGCGTTCGTTCCATGCCATTCCTTCGAAGAACGGATAGATGAAGCCGACGATGATCAGCGTCGCGACGAGTTGCGGATTGAACTTCGCGCGCTCGGCGATGCCGCCGGACACGATCGCGGGAATCGCCGCCGCGAAGGTCAGCAGGAAGAAGAAGCGCACGAGCGCGTAGCCGTTGTGCTGCGACAGCGTGCCGATGTCGTCGAAGAATTCGACGCCGTACGCGATCGTGTAGCCAATGAAGAAATACGCGAGCGTCGACACCGAGAAGTCGACCAGGATCTTCACGAGCGCGTTGACCTGGTTCTTCTTGCGGACCGTGCCGAGTTCGAGAAATGCAAAGCCCGCGTGCATCGCGAGCACCATGACGGCACCGATCAACAGGAACAGTGTGTCGACGCCGGATTTCAGACCAACCATGCCGTGGCTTCCTTGCGCAAAAAACGGGCAAGGAATGCAAGTATCGAGCCAACTTGGTGAGCGGCTGCATGGAGTTGGTGCTCGAACGCCGCACGTTGCGGCATTCCGGTGAATCGTGCACGGGAAGGGGGCGCGCCCGGCACGGACCGAGTGCGATGCCGGGTGCACGTGTGTGGTGCGGTGCGTGCGGAACTGGTGCGTGCGACGAGCCGATTGGTGCGGCGTGGTGCGCGATGGTGCGTCGTTGCGCACCGATCCGCTGCGTCAGTGGCGCGGGAACAGCTGGGGCGGCCGGCGCAGCCGCAGCGCGCACGCCGACCAGTAGGCGGCGACGGTCGTCAGCCCGAGCGCGGCAAACGCGAGCGCCGCGAAGCCCGCAAGCGACTGGCCTTCGCCGTCGGGGCCGAGGATGCCTTGCACGACGATCAGCGCGGCCGTCCAGAACCCGATCACGGCCTGTGTGAGCAGTCGCGCGGTTGCGACGCGGCGCGCTCGCCCGGATTCGGCCAGACGGCACGCCGACCGCGGGCGCAGACACAGGAACAGGATGGCGGCGAGCAGCGCGGCCAGGGCGATGAACCAGTCGATGAGGAAATCCATGAGAAAAAGGGGCACGTCCGAAGCGGATTGAAGCGTGTCAACTTTAGTGCGCTCGCGTGCGCGATTGAATCAGACGAGTCCGAAATTGAAAGCCATTTTTAATGGCGGGGCGTGATTGGCCCTGTTCCACAGGCGGTATCATCGACGTCGGTCCAACCACGAGGCCGCGCGATGCGCGGCCGGAGATTGCTGATGAACATGAAGACATCGCGGGCGCGTCGTGTGCCCGGGTCCGTACTGGCGGCCGTGGCCGCCGGCGCGCTGCTGTTGCTCGCGGGCTGCGAGAAGTCCGGTGCGCCGGTCACGCAACCCGATACGGCCGCGAGCGCGGCTGCCGATGCCGCGAACAACGCGGCCAAGGCGCTCGACCAGGTGGCGAGCACCGTCAACCAGCAGCTCAACGCCGCGAAGGCCGGCATCGCGTCCGCGGCGTCAGCGGTGCCGCCGCTGTCCGCGAGCGGCCTCGCATCCGCCGCGCAGGCGCAGATCGACGCGGCCGCGTCCGCCGTCGTCGCGCATGCGGCTTCCGAAGCCGGCGCGAAGATCGCGGAAGCCGGCAAGAAGCTCCAGCAGTGGAGCCAGCAGAATGCCTCGGGCGCCAAGCCTGCGAGCGGAGAGTGATGCGGGCTTGCATGATCCGCGAAATGTAATTATGATGGTTACACATGTCGCCGGCTGCAGGACGGGCCGGCGTCGTCAAGTGAGTCAGGAATGAATACCAGCAGCCGGTTCGCGTTTGCCGTCCACGTGCTTGCCTTGCTGTCGATGCAGGAGGGCGTGCCGCTGTCGTC
The DNA here is from genome assembly GCF_964265005.1 of Burkholderia crassaminum. Lineage (NCBI taxonomy): Bacteria > Pseudomonadati > Pseudomonadota > Betaproteobacteria > Burkholderiales > Burkholderiaceae > Burkholderia > Burkholderia crassaminum. Next base: position 1,315,360 of record NZ_OZ183799.1, read on the forward strand.
CGACATGATCGCGGGCAGCGTGAACACGAATCCGGCGCTGATCCGCCGGTTGCTGTCGATGCTGGCGGCCGCGGGGCTGACCACGTCGCAACTGGGTGCGGGCGGCGGTGCGCTGCTGGCGCGCGAGCCCGGCGCGATCACGCTGCTCGACGTGTATCGCGCGGTTGACGATGCGCAACTGTTCGCGCTGCACCGCGAGGCGCCGAATCCCGCGTGTCTCGTCGGGCGGCACATCCAGGGTGCGTTGATCGATTACATCGGCGATGCGCAGCGTGCGATGGAAGCATCGCTTGCCACGCGCACGTTGGCCGACGTCACGGCCGACGTGCTGGAGCTGGAGCAGCGCACGCAACATGAGGCGCGCGCCGGCGGGTGACCGGCGGCAGGGCAGGAGGCCGGACGGCGCGAGAGGCGCGGCGTCCGGCGCAACGGGGGCTTTGCCCCGTTTTTTTCGGTCTTATATGTAATTAATTGTGTTACATATTTTTCTTACTGGAGAATCGATATGACGCAACGTACTTTGAATATCGCGCTGTTCGGCGCTACCGGCACGATCGGCTCGCGCATCGCCGCGGAAGCCGCACGACGCGGCCATCGCGTGACCGCGCTGTCGCGCAACCCCGGTGCAGCCGGCGAAGGCATCACCGTGAAGGCGGCGGACCTGTTCGACGCGGCCAGTATTGCGGCCGCGCTGCCGGGTCATGACGTCGTCGCGAGCGCGTACGGCCCGAAGCAGGACGATGCGGCGAAGGTCGTCGCGGCTGCGAAGGCACTGGTCGCCGGCACCCGCCAGGCAGGGCTGAAACGGCTCGTGGTGGTGGGCGGTGCCGGTTCGCTCGAAGTCGCACCCGGCAAGCAGCTTGTCGACAGCGAAGGTTTCCCGGAGGCGTACAAGGCGGTCGCACTCGCGCACCGCGACGCGCTCGACTACCTGAAGACGGCCGGCGATCTCGACTGGACGTTCTTCGCGCCGGCCGCGTTGATCGCCCCGGGCGAGCGCACGGGTACGTTCCGCACGGGCGTCGGCAAGCTGATCGTGGACGCACAGGGCAACAGCAAGATCTCGGCGGAAGACTACGCGGTCGCGTTCGTCGATGCGCTCGAGCAAGGCAGCTTCGTGCGCGAGATCGCGACGGCCGCGTATTGAGCGGCGCGCCGGCCGGCGGCGCGTGAGCGCGGGGCCGGCCGTACGTGCAGGAACGCCAGGCGATTCCACCTTGACGGGCGGGATCGCCTGTTTCGTCTGGAGCGGGCCGCGTGCCGGCGGATTCGCTCGTCTCGCGTGCATACCGGATCGGTATTTATACCGGTCGACGCGGCGATGCGGTTTTCATATTGTTCCCCGTTGTGCAGGATGAATAGAATAAATTTCTATCTACGAGGGACTGGAGAAATGGACGCCATCGATCGCAAGCTGCTGGAGCTGTTGCAGGCGGATGCCACGCTGCCGATCGCGGAATTGGCACAGCGCGTGAACCTGTCGCAGACACCGTGCTGGAAGCGCGTGCAGCGGCTCAAGGAAACCGGCGCGATTCGCGCGCAGGTTGCGCTGTGCGATCCGCGCAAGCTCGGGGTCGGCACGACCGTGTTCGTCGCGATCCGTACGAACCAGCACACCGAGGAGTGGGCGCAGCGTTTCACGCAGGCCGTGCGCGACATGCCGGAAGTGGTCGAGGTGTACCGGATGAGCGGCGAGACCGATTACCTGCTGCGCGTCGTGGTGGCCGGCATCGACGATTACGACCGCGTGTACAAGCAGCTGATTCGTGCGGTGCCGCTGTTCGACGTCAGCTCGTCGTTCGCGATGGAGCAGATCAAGTATTCGACCGCGCTGCCCGTGCGCGATCTTGCCGAGCCGGCGTAGCGCGGCACTGAAACGGCGCGGGCGCGCATCGCGCCTGCGGGTTCAGCGGCCGCGCGCGAGTGCGCGCGCGCGTTCGTCGGCCAGCGCGTCGCGGCGCACGAAATCCGCGACGAACGGGCTGGCCGGATGGTGATGCAGTGCGTATGGCGTATCCCATTGCGCGAGCTGGCCATCCTTCATCACGCCGATCCGGTCGGCAATCGCGAACGCTTCGGCCTGGTTGTGCGTGACGAGGATCGCGGTGTGGCCCGACCGTTTCAGGATGTCGCGCAGCTCGAACGCGAGCCGCTCGCGCGTATCGACGTCGAGATTCGAGAACGGCTCGTCGAGCAGCAGCAGTTCCGGCGACGGCGCGAGCGCACGCGCGAGTGCGACGCGCTGCTGCTGGCCGCCTGACAGCTCATGCGGATACGCGCCGCCGGACTCGGCGAGGCCGACGAGTTCGAGCATCTCGGCGACGCGCATGCGCCGCTCGGCCTTCGGCATGCGCCGCAGGCCGAACGCGACGTTGTCCGCGGTGCTCAAGTGCGGGAACAGCGCGTAATCCTGGAACATCATGCCGATGCGCCGCCGCTCGGGCGGCACGTCGAGCGACGGCGCCGCGACGGGCGTGCCGTCCAGCACGATGCGCCCCATGCGCACCGGTTCGAAGCCGGCAATCGCGCGCAGCACGGTGGTCTTGCCGCAGCCCGACGCGCCGAGCAGGCAGCCGATGTCGCCGCGCGGCAGCGCGAGGCTCAGCCCGTCGACCACCGAGCGGCGGCCGTGCGGCGTGTCGTAGGCGAGGCAGAGGTCATCGAGTTCGAGCAGGTTCACGGTGTCAGGCTCCGATCTTGTGGCGGGTGCGGGCGAGCAGGATCACGGGCACGAGCCCGGCCAGCACGATCGCGAATGCGGCGATGGCGCCTTCCTCGTAGGTGCCGCGTGCGGCTTCCGCATACAGCCAGGTGGCGAGCGTGTCGAAGTTCAGCGGACGCAGCAGCAGCGTCGCCGGCAGTTCCTTCATGGCGTCGACGAACACCAGCAGCGCGCTCGTCGTGAGCGCGGGCTGCAGCAGCGGCAGGTGCACGCGGCGCAGCGCGCCGCCGGCCGTTTCGCCGAGCGAGCGCGCCGCCTGTTCGAGCGACGGCGGGATGCGCGCGAGGCCGGCTTCGATGCTGCCGGCCGGGATCGCGAGAAAACGCACGGTATAGGCAATCACGAGTGCGGCCGTCGAACCCATCAGCAGCAGCCCGTCGCGGCCGAGTGCCGCGCCGAACAGCCGGTCGGCCGCCGCGAACGGGATCAGCAGGCCGATCGCGAGCACGGTGCCCGGCACCGCGTAGCCGAGGCTCGCGATTCTCGCGCACACGCGGGCCGGGCCCGCACGTGCGCTGTCGCGTTGCGCGCGCGCGGCCCATGCGACGACGAGCCCGCACGCGAGTGTCGCGACGGTGGCGGCGGTGGCGATCGTCAGCGTGTTCGCGAGCCCCGTCATCAGTTGCGCGGACACGCCGCCGACGAGATGCAGCCGCTTCGCCGTCTCGACCGCGAGGTACGCGGCCGGCGCGCCGAAGCCGAGCAGCACGGGCAGCCAGCCGAGCACGGCGGCACCCAATGCGGCCGTGCCCGTCAGGCGGCGCGGCGCGATCGGCCGCATGCGCCGGCCATGCGCGTAGCGCTGGCGGCGGCGCCCGTAGCGTTCGAGCACGATCATGCCGACGACGATCGCGAGCATCGCGAGCGCGATCTGTGCGGCACCGGCGAGATCGGAGCGCGTGATCCATGTCGTGTAGACGGATACCGTCAGTGTCTGCACGCCGAGGAATTCCGATGCGCCGATATCGTTCAGCGTTTCGAGCAGCGCCAGGCTCACGCCGACCGCGATCGCGGGCCGCGCGAGCGGCACGACGACGCGCCAGAACGTGGCGATGCGTCCCGCGCCGAGCGTGCGCGCGGCTTCGAGCAGGCTCGCGGACTGTGTGACGAACATCGCGCGCGTGCTCAGGTACACATAGGGATACAGCACGAAGCCGAGCACGAAGATCGCGCCGGGCAGCGAGCGCAGGTCGGGCAGGCGGAACTGGCGCGGGCTGTCGAAGCCGAGCAGCCAGCGGACCGCGCCCTGTACGGGGCCGATCGGGTGCAGCAGGTCGAGATACGCGAACGCGACGATGTAGGTGGGAACCGCGAGCGGCAGCAGCAGTGCCCAGGTGAGCACGCGGCGGCCGGGAAAGTCGTAGGCGGTGACGAGCCACGCGCAACCGGTACCGACGACCGACACGATCGCGCCGACGCCCGCGAGCAGCAGCAGCGTATTGACGAGCGCCTGTGGCAGCACGAATTCGGCGAGATGCCGCCAGTGCGCGAGATCTGCGTCGAACGCGGCGGCCACGAGCACCGCAAGCGGCGCCGCGACCGCCGCGGCGATCGCCAGCGCCGCGATCAGCCACAGGCTGCCCGCGCGTGGCAGCAGGCGCGGCCGGCATGGCGCGCGGCGCGCGCCGGCGCTTGTTGCGTCAGTTGTCAAAACCGACCTTGTCGACGAGCTGGCTCGCCTGCTTGCGATGCTTCGCGATGTCCGCCAGCGGCAGCGGGTCGATCTTCAGCGTGCCGAAGCTGGCGATCACCGGGTCGAGCTTCACGTTCGCGCGTACCGGGTATTCGTAGTTCGCCTGCGCATACAGCGCCTGCGCTTCCGGCGACACGAGGTATTCGAGCAGTTTCACCGCGTTGGCCTTGTGCGGCGCGTGCTTCGCGACCGTCGCGCCGCTGATGTTGACGTGCGTGCCGCCGCTCTTCGCGTTCGCGAACGTCGGCCGCACGACCTTGATCGCGTCGCCCCACTTGCGCGCATCGCTGCCGGCCTCCGCATTCTTCATGTGGCCGACGTAGTAGGCATTCGCGAGGCCGACGTCGCAGATGCCGCCGAGGATGTCGCGCGCGACGTCGCGGTCGCCGCCGGTCGCCTTGCGCGCGAGGTTCGCCTTCACGCCGCGCAGCCATTTCTCGGTCGCGGCTTCGCCGTCGTGCGCGATCATCGCCGCGACGAGCGCCGTGTTGTACGGATGCTGGCCCGAGCGGATGCAGACCTTGCCCTTCCATTTCGGATCGGCGAGATCCTCGTAGCGGAACGCATCGATCTTCAGGTCCTTCTCGACGTACAGCACGCGATCGCGCAGCGACAGTGCGTACCAGTCGCCGTTCGCGCCGCGCAGGTTCGCGGGAATCGCGTCGTCGAGCGTCTTCGAGCGCACCGGCTGCGTGAGCCCGCCGTCGACGAGATCGAGCAGGTTGCCGACGTCGACCGTCATCAGCACGTCGGCCGGCGACTGCGCGCCTTCCGCCTTCACGCGCTCGAGCAGGCCGTCCTTCACGAACACCGTGTTGACCTTGACGCCGCTCTGTTTCGTGAACGCGTCGATGAGCGGCTGGATCAGCTTCGGTTCGCGGGTGGTGTACAGGCTGACTTCCTCGGCCGCGTGGGCCAGCGGCGCGAATGCGGCGGCGGCAAGGGCGAGGGCGCCGGCAAGCGGCAGCAGGCGGGTGCGCGGATTCGACATGAAGACTCCGGAGGGGCAGGTGGACGTAGGGAGCGTTCCGGGGCGCGCCTGCCGCGCGAGCGATCCGGAACATTACAAAATGAAAGACTCCGGATTCTAGATCGAAATGGGAACGATTATCAAATGAAAGCTGATGGCGGGCAGGCAGAGGATGGGGGAAGGGGAGCGGAAACGGGGCGTCGCAGCAGGGGCGCAAGCGCGTAGAATGCCCGCTTCGATGAATTTGACGGAGTCGCCCCGACCATGAACGATCAGCGCAAGAAGAACCCTGTCCGCAACGTGAGCATCCTGATCGTCGTGGCCGTGCTGCTCGTGATCGGGACGATCCTGTACAACGCGATTTCGCAGAAGCACGCGTACGACGAGGCCCATCCGGCCGAGTCCGCGAGCGCGGCGTCGCACTGACGTGCCGATGCGCGGCCCGGCGGGCCGCGCATGTGGCGGGGACGTGAAGGGGATGAGTCCCGGCTGTCGGCGCGGCAGATGCCGCGCGGAGCCGGGAACGAAGCGGGCGCCGGAACCGGCGCGCCGCGTACGCAGATCAGCCGTGCGTCAACGTGACGCAGGGGCGAACTTCGGGCGGATCCGTGCGTAGAACACGACCGCAAGCAGCGCGAGCCAGGCCGCGCCGACATACAGCGCGACGCGCGTGTCCTCGAACCAGCCGAGCATCACGATCACGAAGCCCATGAACGCGATCGTCAGTGCCGGCGCGACCGGCCACAACGGCACCTTGAACTTCAGCGCCGCGACTTCGGCGCTCGACAGCCGGCGGCGCATCGCGACCTGCGACAGCAGGATCATCAGCCAGACCCACACGGTGGCAAACGTCGCGATGGCCGCGACCATCAGGAACACGTCCTTCGGCATCAGGTAGTTGAGCAGCACGCCGGCGAGCAGCGCGACCGCCATCACGAGCACCGTGACCCACGGCACGCCGTGTCGCGACGTCGTCATCAGTACGCGCGGCGCCTGGCCCTGCCGCGCCATCCCGAACATCATCCGGCCCGCGCCGAAGATGTCGCTGTTGATCGCTGAGATCGCCGCGCTGATCACGACCAGGTTGAGGATCGTCGCGGCCGACTTCACGCCGAGCGCCGAGAAAATCTGCACGAACGGGCTGCCGTCGTTGCCGACACCGGTCCACGGGCTGATCGACATCAGCACGACCATCGTCAGCACGTAGAACAGCAGGATGCGCGCGGGCACTGCATTGATCGCGCGCGGAATCACGCGTTCCGGATCCTTTGCCTCGCCGGCGCTCATCCCGATCACCTCGATGCCGCCGTACGCGAAGATCACGACCGACAGCGACGCGACCAGCCCGCCGACGCCGTTTGGCAGGAAGCCGCCATGGTTCCACAGGTTCGCGAACGTCGGCACGTCGGCCGAATGGCCGAAGTGCATGCCGGTCAGCAGGATCGCCACGCCGCCGCCGATCATTGCGACGATCGCGCCGACCTTGATGATCGACAGCCAGAACTCGAGCTCGCCGAACACCTTCACGTGGCACAGGTTCAGCCCGCAGATGATCGCGACGACGCCGAGCACCCAGATCCATTGCGGGACATCCGGAAACCAGAAGCCCATGTAGATGCCGAACGCGGTGATATCGGCGATCGCGACGATCACCATTTCGAGCGTGTAGGTCCAGCCGGTGACGAATCCCGCAAACGGGCCGAGGTTCTCGGTCGCGTAGTGGCCGAACGAGCCGGCGACGGGTTCGCGCACGGCCATCTCGCCGAGCGCGCGCATCACCATGTAGACGGCCGCGCCGCCCAGGATGTACGCCAGGATCACGGCCGGGCCCGCGAGCTGGATGGCGGACGCCGAGCCGTAGAACAGGCCCGTGCCGATCGCCGAACCCAGCGCGAGAAAGCGGATGTGCCGCGCGCTCAGGTGGCGCTGCAAGTTTTTCATCGTGTCTCCGATATCGTTATGCGACGGACCGGGCGAGCGGGGCCGGTCCGATTGGCTCAAGTTGTATATACAACTTAAATGTGAACGAATGATAACAAGTCGGGCCGGGTGACCGGAATCGGGTATTCCCTGACTGGCGCGACGGGCGCAATAGGGGGATGGGCGGTCGCGCATGGAAGGCGCAGGCCGCGTGGAACGCTCGGGTCATGCTTCGGGGATCGCTGAATCGGGGAGCGCCGGCGGCCGATCCGCGGCTTGCGCGGGCCGGCCACCGGCGGGGTAAAGCCGCGCTCAGGCGGGCAGGCGGATCACGCTCGCATCCTTGCGGATCAGCAGCGACGACGCGAGCATCTGCTTGCACTGGTGCGCGAGCACCTTCAGGTCGTGCGTGAGCTCGGCACCCACCGCGTCGGATTTCTCCGCGGACACGACCATTGCGTCGAGGTCGCGCGTGATCTGCTTCGACGCGTCGAGCTGATCGGCGGGCGGCGGCTCGCCGGCCTCGGCCTTCTCGAGATTGTCGAGCACGGCGGCGAGGCCGCGATGCAGCGCGTCGTCGTGGAGGATGCTGCCGTCGGCCGCGCAAGCCGTGCGGATCAGCGGCGCGGCGGCCGTGATCTGCGCGCCGAGCACGTGGGTCTGCACGAGCAGGTCGTTCAGTTCCGGCACGAAGCGCTGGTGCGCCTTCGGCTCGATCATCATCCGCTGGAACGCCTGCCCGAGATTCGCGAACGCGATGTGCACGTCCTTGCGCGCGAGGCGGTAGCGGTAGTCGTCGTCGAGGGTCGTGGCCGGCGCCTCGATGGCCGCGGCGACGACCGGCACGACGGCCGCGCCGTCGGCGGCCGGCACCGGCGGCGGCGACATGCCGCGCCCGGCGCGCCACACGGCCTCGAAATACTTGCGGGTAGCGGTGAGCATGTCGGCGACCTGCTTGCCCATCAGCCGGTATTCCCAGTACGGGAACAGCCGGCTCGCGGCGATCGCGATCATGCAGCCGACCACGGTGTCGATCGCGCGCTCGCCGATGATCCGCATGCTGCCCGGCGCGAGCAGGTGGAACATCAGCAGCACGTACGACGACGTGAACACGACGCTCGCCGCATAGTTGAACAGCAGCAGGCTGTAGCTCATCACCATCGACCCGAACATGATCGCGATCAGCAGGTGCGGCTCCTTCACCGTGTAGATCAGCGCGATGCTGGCCGCACAGCCGATCAGCGTGCCGATGATCCGCTGTGCGTTGCGTTGCTTGGTGAGCGAGTAGCCGGGTTTCAGGATGATGATGGTCGTCATCACGATCCAGTACGCGTTCGTGAGCGGCAGCAGCCGGCCGAGCCAGAACCCGACCGCCACCGCGATCGTCACGCGCAGCGCGTGGCGGAAGCTCGGCGAGCGCATGTTCAGGTTCGAGAAGATCAGGAGCGGCGACATCCGGCGGCGCTGCAGGAAGCGCGTGAGCGCCTTGTCGATCTTCAGTTCGGTTTGCTGCGGATCGGCGTGGCCCGACAGGTTGCGGCGCATCCGGTCGATCAGCCGCGTCGCGCTCCAGATGCGCCGGAACGTGGCGAGCACGGCCGCATACGCCTCCGCGTTGGTGGCCGGGAAATTCTTCTTGCGCATCAGCTCGATCTCGTACTCGATCGCGCGCAGCTCGGCCTTCACGCTGTTCCGCGAATGCGGTGCGCGGTTTTCGAGCACCGCGAGGCCGATCTCCTCGAGATCGGCGGCCGCCTTGCGGATCAGGTCGCGATAGAAGATGATCAGGTCCGAGCCGCCGAACGTGTTGCGCACCAGCGGGTAATCGGTGTGCGCGCCGACGAACAGCTCGTGCAGGTCGACGCTGTTGATGAACAGGTTGTACATCGTCGTGCGGCCGGGATCGAGCTTGCCGCGGCGCAGCTTCGGCAGGTTGCGCAGCACGATGTCGCGCGCGGTTTCCTGGGTTTCGACCGCCGTGATCTGCTTGGCGACGAGATTGCGGTAGCATTCGTCGAGATCGGCATCGAGGTCGTAGAACTGCGCGCGCGCGAGCAGGTAGTCGGCGCATGCGAACAGGCTCTCGGCGAGCGCCTGCTGCTCGATCCGGCGCGCCTGCCATTGCGACACGAGCGTGGCCCAGTAGGTGTACCAGAGGCCGCCCGCGAGAATCCAGCCGGCGTTGACGAACGCCTGCAGCGGCGTGAAATTCTCCTCGAGCGTCATCACCATCATGAACAGCGTCGCGAAGCTGATCTGCGGCCAGCGGTTGCCGTAGACGACGATCAGCGACAGCACGAAGGTGAGCGGCACGATGGTGAGCCACAGCACGAAGATGTTCGGTGTTGCAAGGCCCGTTGCGAGCGCGGCCAGAAAGCCGATCACGCTGCACGCGAGCATTTCGTTGTGCTTGTACTTGAGCGGGCCCGGCATGTCGACGACGCATGCGCCGAGCGCGCCCGTCGAGATCGTGAAGCCGAGCTCACGGTTGTGAAACACGATCAGGCACAGCACGGCCGGCAGCGAGACGCCGACCGCGATCCGCAGGCCACCGAAAAAGTACTGGCTGTAGAAAAACTTTCTGATTTCGACCGAATAGCGCATCGATGGGCTGAATGGCAGACGAAGACGCCCGGGGGCGGCGTCTTGACTGGCGACGAGTCTATCGTATTTCGCGGTCCGCAAAACCTGGCTTTCCGGACGAGGTTCGCGGCGGCGGTCCATTTGCTATCCTTGATGATCCTGTTCGCCCGGCCCGGCCGGTGCGAGGTTCCGACGCCTGCTTCATGCTCCATCTCTTCTATTCGAACCGTCACGAAACGCTGGCCGACGCGCTGCTCGAGGATCTGGCTGCGTTCCCGGCCCGCAACGGCCCGTGGGCGCCGCAACAGGTCATCGTGCCGAGTGCGGCGCTGCGCCGTCGCCTCGAGCTCGACATCGCCGCGCGCAACGGCGTATGCGCGAACGTCGAGTTCACGTATCTCGCGCAATGGCTGTGGGCGCAGATCGGCCGCGTGCTGACGGTGCCCGCGCGTTCGCCCTTTGCACCCGACCGCCTCGTGTGGCGCTGCTACCGGCTGTTTGCACAGGCATCCGATGGTGCGCCGTGGCTCGCGTCGCCGCGGCTGGCCGCGTATCTGTCCGCGTCCGACGATGCGATGCGCTACGAGCTGGCGCACCGCGTCGCGGCCGTGCTCGATCATTACCTGACCTATCGTCCCGAGTGGCTGGCCGCATGGCAGGCCGGCGAATCCGTGCTCGCGGGCGACGGCGCGCCGCGCGGAGTCAGCGACGCCGCGCGCGACGACGAGCGCTGGCAGGCCGCGCTGTGGCGCGCACTGCTCGCCGAGCTGAGCGACAGCGGCACGCCGCCGGCGCACCGCTTCCTCGTCGAGGCGCGCAATCTCGATCCTGAAACCGTCGCGCGCGCGCGCACGCACTGGCCGGAATCGGTTAGCGTGTTCGCGCTGCCGACGATGCCGCCGCTGCATGTCGCATTGCTGCGCGAGCTGTCGCGCTGGATCGACGTGCGCGTCTATGCGCTGAACCCGTGCCGCGAATTCTGGTTCGACATCGTCACGGCCGCGCATGCCGAGGCGCTTGACGCGGCCGGGCGGCTCGACTACCAGGAAGTCGGCCATCCGCTGCTCGCCGAGTGGGGCAGGCAGACGCAGGCGCAGTTGCACATGCTGCACGAACTGACCGAAAGCGCCGCGTCAGGCGATGCGTCGCGCTTCGTCGAGAATCCCGAGTCCACGTGGCTCGCGCGCGTGCAGAACGCGATCCTCGAACTGCAGCCGGAGGCCGAAGCCGGCGATGCACCGGCCGAGCGCGGCATCGAGGTGCACGTGTGCCACAGCCTCGCGCGCCAGCTCGAGGTGCTGCACGACCGGCTGCTCGCGTGGTTCGATGCCGACGCGAGCCTGCAGCCGTCCGACGTGCTCGTCGCGGTGGCCGATCTCGCGGCGGCCGGGCCGCTGATCGACGCGGTGTTCGGCACGGCCGGCACCGGCGGTGCACGCGTGCCTTACCGGATCACCGGCCTGCCGCCGTCGCAGGCGAACCCGGTCGCGCGCGTGCTGCTCGACTGGCTTGCGTTGCCGGAGCGGCAGGTCGGTGCGCCCGAGCTGGTCGAATGGCTGCGCGTCGACGCGGTGGCAGCACGCTACGGCATCGATGCGGCGGCGCTCGAGACGGTGCAGACCTGGCTCGCGGCCGCCGGCGCGCGGCGCGGGCTGTCGCCGCTCGCGAACGACGACGCGGCCGTGCCGTCGCCGCGTCATACGTTCTCCGATGCGCTCGCACGGCTCTTTCTCGGTTATGCGATGCCGGAGGGCGCGGCGCCGGTCGGTGCATGGCTGCCGATCGAGGCGGCCACCGGCAGCGAGGCCGAACTGCTCGGCCGGCTCGCGCGCTTCACCGACGATCTCGACGGCTTTGCGCGGCGGCTGGCCGAATCGCATACGCCGCAGGGCTGGAGCGAATTGTTCGCCGACACGCTCGCACGTTTCTTCGATTCGGGCGCCGCGTATGCGGATGCGCTCGCGGGCGTGCGCGATGCACTCGACGCGATGCTGGCCGCGATGACGGAGGGGGCACCCGACGAAGCGTTGCCGGCGGCCGTCGTCCGGGCCGGGCTGGCCGCCGCGCTCGACGATCCGGCGCGCGGCGGGGTGCCTTGGGGCGGCGTCACGTTCTCGTCGTTGACGAGCTTGCGCGGCCTGCCGTATCGCGTCGTCTGCCTGCTCGGGATGGACGACGGTGTGCTGCCGAGTCTCGCGCGTGCGGACGAATTCGACCTGATGGCCGTGATGCCGAAGCTCGGCGACCGCCAGCGCCGCGACGACGAGCGCAACCTGTTTCTCGACCTGCTGCTCGCCGCGCGCGACCGGTTGCTGATTGCCTACACGGGCCGCAGCATTCGTGACAACGCGCCGTTGCCGCCTGCGGCACTCGTCGACGAACTGCTCGACCATCTCGCGCTTGTCACGGCCGGGCCCGACGCCGCGCCGGACGCGGTCGATGCCGCGCGGCGCGCCTTCGTCGTCGAGCATCCGCTGCAACCGTTCGCGGCCGCGTATTTCCAGCCGGGCAGCCCACTCGTTTCCTATGACGCCGAGCGTGCGACGCTCGCGTCGCTGCTGGCCGCCGAGGCGTCGCGCGACGGGCCGCGCGAGCTGCCGTTCTTCGCGCAGCCGCTGCCGGCCGAACCGGTCGAGCCGGTCGCATTCAGCGAATTCGAACGCTTCTGGCGCCATCCCGCGCGCTCGCTGCTGCGCGCGCGGCTCGGCATTGTGCTCGCCGACGCACAGGCCGAACTGCTCGACACCGAGCCGTTCGCGCTCGACTTCGCCGGCAGCGATGCGCTGGCCGAGCGCGTGCTGCCGCTGCTGATCGAATCGGACGAGGGCGGCGTGCACGATCACGCGCTGCGCATCGCGGACGCGAGCCCCGAACTGCCAGGCGGCGCGACGGGCGCCGTGTGGCGCGACCAGGCGCTTGGCTCGATGACGCAGCTTGCATCGAACGTACGTCGCGCGCTGGCCGACGGGATGGAGCGGCGGCCGTTCTTGCTCACTGTCGTGCCTGCCTGGCCCGACACCGACCAGGCGCTGTTCGGCGCGCACGACGCGCTGCTGTCGGGCGACGCGGTGAGCGCGCCGCTTGAATTGCACGGCACGCTGAACCGGCTGACGCCTGCCGGGCAGATCATCTACCGCTATGCGAGGCCGAGTGCGCGCGATTATCTGTCCGCGTGGCTCGCACATCTCGTCTACTGCGCGATCGAGCCTGGCGGCCCGCGCCGCACGCTGTGGTTCGGCAGCGGCGGTGCATTCGAGCTGACGCCTGTCGCGGCGCCGCTCGAGCAGCTCGCACCGCTTGCCGCGCTGTTTCGCGCGGGGCGGCGCATGCCGCTGCGGTTTTTCCCGCGCAGCGCGTGGGCACGGGTGTCCGACGGCGAGGCCAAGGCCGCGAGTGTCTGGATCAACGAGCGGGTCGTGAGCGAAGCCGACGATCCGGCCATCGCGATCGCGTGGCGCGGTGCGCATGCGTCGCTCGACGAGCCGTTCGCCACACTCGCGCGGCTCGTGTTCGATCCGCTCGTCGAGCATCTGAAGGAGGTCGCATGAGCGCCGTGTCGCAGCCGCAGCAGGCGCTCGAACTCGACGTGTTCGCGTGTCCGCTCGATGGCGTCAACCAGATCGAGGCGTCGGCCGGCACCGGCAAGACCTGGAACATCTGCGCACTGTATGTTCGCCTGCTGCTGGAAAAGGATCTCGGAGCGGACGAAATCCTCGTCGTGACTTTCACGAAAGCAGCGACTGCCGAGCTGCACGAGCGGATTCGCGGCCGGCTCGCGCAGCTTGCGCATGCGCTCGACACGGGTGACGACGGCGGCGATCCGTTCATCGAGCGCCTGCTCGAGACGACGCTCGGCGAAGGCGGCGAGCTCGACCCTGAAACGGCCGCGAAACGGATCCGGCGTGCGCTGCGCGCGTTCGACCAGGCTGCCATCCATACGATCCACGCGTTCTGCCAGCGCGCGCTGCAGGAAGCGCCGTTCGCGGCCGCGATGCCGTTCGCGTTCGACATGGAGGCCGACGACGCGTCGCTGCGCTTCGAACTCGCAGCGGATTTCTGGCGCACCCGTGTCGAACCGGCGGCCGCGCGCTGGCCGGGCTTTGCGACCTGGCTCGTCGAGTCGGGTGCCGGGCCGGCCGCGCTCGATGCGCAGCTCGCGCGCCGGCTGAAGAAGCCGCTCGCCGCGCTGCGCTGGGACGGCGTGACCGAGCCCGACGAATCGGCCGAAGCCGCTGCGGCCGAATGCTTCGCCGAGGCCGGGCGGATGTGGGCGGCCGAGCGCGAAGCGATCGATGCGTTGCTGCGCACCGCGCAGCCCGCGCTCAACCAGCGCTCGCACAAACCCGAAGCGGTTGCCGATGCGCTTGCCGCATGGGCTGCGCATTTCACGCAGGGCGACGCGACGGCTGCGCTGCCGAAAGCCGCGCTGAAGCTCACGCGCACCGCGCTCGTGAAGGCGACAAAAAAAGGCGGCGCGACGCCCGAGCATGCGTTCTTCGACGTGGCCGACGCGCTCGAAGCGGCCGTGGCGGCCGCCGAGGCCGCGCAGCGCGCGCGCTGGCTCGCGCTGATCGCCGAATGGCTCGACATGGCGCCGGGCGAACTGGCCGAGCGCAAGCGCACGCGGCGCGTCGTCTCGTTCGACGATCTGCTCACGAACCTGTATCACGCGCTGCATGCGCATCCGTGGCTCGCCGAGACGCTGCGCGTGCGCTATCCGGCCGCGCTGATCGACGAGTTCCAGGATACCGACCCGCTGCAGTTCGCGATCTTCGACCGGATCTTCGCGCCGGGCGGCCCGCTGTTTCTGGTCGGCGATCCGAAGCAGGCGATCTACAGCTTCCGCGCGGCCGATCTGCATACCTATCTCGCCGCGCGCGCACGGGCGAGCGCGTGCTACACGCTCGCGGTCAACCAGCGCTCGACGCCCGCGATCGTCGACGCGTGCAACCGCTTCTTCATGTCGAATCCGCAGGCATTCGTACTCGACGGGCTCGACTATTACGCGGTGCGCGCCGGCACGCGCGTGCGCGCGCCGTTCGTCGACGAAACCGATCCGGGCCCGGCCGGCGATTTCCGGGTGTGGGCGTTGCCTGGCGGTGAAGGCACGTTGCTCAAGCGCGATGCGCAGGCGCAGGCCGCGCAGGCCTGTGCCGCCGAGATCGCGCGGCTGATGCGCGGTGCGCGCGAAAGGCGCGTGCGGCTCGGCGAGTCGCCGCTGTCGCCGGGCGATATCGCGGTGCTCGTGCAGACGCACCGGCAGGGCAGCCTCGTGAAGCGCGTGCTGGCCACGTGGGGCATCGGCAGCGTGGAACTGGCGCAGGCATCGGTGTTCTCGACCGGCGACGCGGAGCAGCTTGAACGTGTGCTGGCGGCGATCGATGCGCCGGGCGACCTGCGGCGTCTGCGCGCGGCGCTCGCATCCGACTGGTTCGGTCTCGATGCCGGCGCACTGTGGCGGATGGAGCAAGGCGACGGTGATGCGCCGCACGAAGCGTCCGCGGCCGACAGCACCGACGCGATGAGCTGGGTCGAGCGCTTCTCGCGGTACCGGCTGCTGTGGCGCGAACGCGGTTTCGCGGTGATGTGGCGCACGTTCACGCGCGAATTGCGGATCGCCGAGCGGCTGATGGCCGGCGCGGACGGCGAGCGTCGCGTGACCGACATCAACCATCTGGCCGAACTGACGCAGGCACGCGCGTCCGCGCAGCCGGGCATCGCGCCGACGCTGCGCTGGCTTGCCGCGCAACGGCTCGACGGCGGCGGCGAGGAAGCGCAGTTGCGGCTCGAATCCGATCGCAACCTCGTGCAGATCGTCACCGTGCACAAATCGAAAGGCCTGGAATACGCGATCGTGTTCTGTCCGTTCCTGAACGACGGCGGGTTGCGCGAGCCGCCCGCGTCCGCGCTGCCCGATGCGCGCGAATATCACGACGATGCGGGCGATGCGGTGCTGCACTACGGGTGCGACGACGAAGCGGCCGCGCATGCGGCGCGGCAAGCGCTGCGCGAGCAGGCCGCGGAGCGCGCGCGGCTCGTCTACGTGGCGCTCACGCGCGCGGTCTATCGCTGCTATGTCGTCGCCGGGCCGTACCTGTCGTCGCGCTCGACGCGTGAAGCGCGGCGCAGCGTGCTCAACTGGCTCGTCGCCGGCGCCGGCCAGTCGTTCGATGCATGGCTCGACGAGCCGCCCGACGAAGCCGCGCTCGATACGGCGTGGCATGCGCTCGCGGGTGGCCCCGTGAGCGTCGCGCCACTGCCGGCGCCCGCGCGACCCGAGCGTCTCGCGGCCGGGCACGACGCATCGCAGACGTTCGCGGCGCGCCATGCGACGCGCGTGCTGCGCGATGCCTGGCGGATGGCCAGCTTCAGTTCGCTGACCGCGTCGATGGCGCGCGAGGAGGCGGGCGTTGCAGCCGTGCCCGATGACGAACTGCGGCCCGATCACGATGCGCTTGCCGCGGTGGCGCCGGATGGCGAGTGGCTATTGGCCGATACGGTCGCGTCCGACCCGCCGGAAGACGACATCCTCGTGTTCCCGCGCGGCGCGGCGGCCGGCGAGTGCCTGCACCGTCTGTTCGAACTCAGCCGGTTCACGGAGCCCGAGTCGTGGCCCAAGGCCGCGCTCGGCGCGCTGCACGACCGGCCGGTCGAGGCCGTGCCCGAACTCGCGACGCGTCTGCCCGCGATGATGGTGCAACTGGTCGACGACGTCGTGCGCACCGAGCTCGTGCCGGGCATGCGGCTCGCCGATCTCGATCCCGCGAAGCGGCTCGACGAAATGGGTTTCCTGTTCCCGGCGCCGTCGCTCGACCTGATGGCGCTACGCCGCCTGCTGGTCGCACACGGCTACCCGGACGTTGCACTGGAGGCGGGCATGCTCGCCGGTTTCATCAAGGGTTTCATCGACATGATCGTCGAACACGACGGCCGCTTCTGGATCGTCGACTGGAAGTCGAACCATCTCGGCACGACGCCGGATGCCTATGGCCCGCGTGCGCTCGACGCCGCGATGGCCGACCACGCGTATCACCTGCAGGCGCTGCTCTATACGGTCGCACTGCATCGCTACTTGCGCGGGCGGCTGCCCGACTACGACTACGACACGCATATCGCGGGCTACCTGTACCTGTTCGTGCGTGGGGTTCGGCCCGGCTGGCGCAGCGGCGGCGAGCCGGCCGGCGTGCACGCGCGGCGGCCCGCGCGCGCGCTTGTCGACGCGCTCGACCGGATGATGGAAGGGGGCCGCGCATGAATGCGCAGGACGATACGCTCGAATTTACCGGCGGCCTCGTCGCGCGGCTGCCCGAGCCCGCGGATTTCGGCATCGCGCTCGCGGAAGGTTTCGCGCGCCGCATCGGCGACTTCTCTCGCCGCGCCGGCGCGCCGGCTGCGGCCGCGCGATGGGCGGCGCGTGCCGCGTTCGCAACGAGTCGTGCGACCGCGGGCGGCCACGTGTGCGTCGCGCTCGGCGCGCTCGCGCAACGCTACGAAGCACCGCTCGACGAGGTTCGCACGGCGCTTGCCGCGAGCGGCGTGGTCGCGTTCGGCACGCTCGCGCGTGGCGACGAGCGGCCGCTGATCGTCGATCGCCATGACCACCTGTACCTGTCGCGCTATTTCGATTACGAACGGCGGCTTGCCGATGCGCTCGTCGCGCAGGCCGGTGCGGCCGCGCCGGACGAAGGTCTCGAACCCGACCGGCTGCGCGACAGTCTCGCGCGTTACTTCGGGCCGGCGACCGGCGAAGTCGACTGGCAGCGTGTCGCGGCGATCGTCGCGCTGACCGGCCGCGTGACGATCGTCAGCGGTGGCCCGGGCACGGGCAAGACGACGACGGTCGTCGGTGTGCTGGCCTGTCTGCTCGATGCGCATTCGGGGCTGCGCGTCGCGCTGGCCGCGCCGACCGGCAAGGCCGCGCAGCGCATGCAGGAGGCCCTGCATGCGCGGGCCGGCGACCTGCCGCCCGAACTCGCGGCGCGCCTGCCCGATACGTCGTACACGCTGCACCGGTTGCTGGGCGGCGGCGGGGCGGCCGGCTTCCGGCATCATCGCGACAATCCGCTGCCGTACGACCTGATCGTCGTCGACGAGGCGTCGATGATCGACGTCGCGCTCGCCGCGCATCTGCTCGATGCGCTCGCGCCGGGCGCACGGCTCGTGCTGCTCGGCGACAAGGATCAACTGGCCGCGGTCGAGGCGGGCGCCGTATTCGCGGAGCTGAGCGCGCGGCCGGCGTTTACCGCCGCGGCGCGCACACGCATCGCGCAGGCGCTCGGCATCGACGAGGCGGCATTCGTCGCGGCGTTGCCGGTGCAGGACGAAGCCGCGACCGCGGCAGTTCCCGCTGCGCATCCGGTTTACGCCGCGGCCCGCGCACCGGCATCGGCACTGGCGTCGGCATCGGCATCGGCACCGGCACCGGCACCGGCACCGGCACCGGCACCGGCACCGGCCGCCGCACGCAAACCGATATCGCGACGGAAGACCGATGCGCGACAGGCGTCACTCTTCGACGACGAACCGCAGGATGACGAAATGCCGTCGCCCGACGTCGTGTCGCCGCTCGCCGCCGCTCCCGTGCCGGTCGAAACCGGCGATGCAGGCAATGCAGGCAATGCAGGCAATGCAGGCAATGCAGGCGAAGCCCCCGCGTGGATCGAGGTCGACGAACTCGCGTGGCTCGACGCCGTCGAGCTGCCACCGTTCGACGCAGGCGATGCGGCGCTTGCGTCTGTCACATCGATACTGCCGGACGAACCCGCCGCCGCGTCCGCCACGCCCGCAGCGGCATCCGCACCGGCACCACTCGCCGACTGCGTAGTCTGGCTCGAACGCAATTACCGCTTCGGTCTCGATTCGCCGATCGGGCGGCTGTCGCTCGCGATCCGCAGCGGCGACGTGCAGGCCGCGCTCGACGCGCTGCCCGCCGACGATACGGCCGCCGCGTCGTTCCATGACGATGCGGGCGAGTCGCTCGCGTCGTCGACGCTCGAGCGCCTCGCGCGGCGGTTCGGTGCTTACCTCGATGCGTTGCGCGACGCGCTGGCCACGCCGGTGCCCGATCCGTTGCCGCTGTTCGACGCGCTCAACCGGTTCCGGATCCTGTGCGCGACCCGCAGCGGCTTGCGCGGCGCGGAGCACGTCAATGCGCTCGTGGCCGCGCACGTGCGCCACGCGGCGCGCGTGCCGCTCGCGGTCGGCGCGCACTGGTTTACGGGGCGGCCGATCATGGTGACGCGCAACGACTATGCGCTCGGGCTGTTCAACGGCGATATCGGCATTGCGCTGCCCGACGCGCACAGCGTGCTGCGCGTGTGGTTCAGGCGTGCGGACGGCACCGCGCGCGCGGTGTCGCCGGCCGCGCTGCCGCCGCACGAAACCGCGTTCGCGCTGACGGTCCACAAATCGCAGGGCTCGGAGTTCGACGAAGCCGCGCTCGTGCTGCCGGCATCGTTCGGCCGTGTGCTCACGCGCGAACTCGTCTATACGGCCGTCACGCGTGCGCGCACGCGCGTGCAGGTGATCGGGCCGCGGCGCGTGCTGGCGCAGGCGGTCGCGACGCGCACGCAGCGCGATTCGGGGCTCGCGGCACGCGTCGACGAAGCGCTTGCACGGCGCCGCATGGAGGCTGCGCGATGATGATCCGCTATACGCTCGATCCGGCCGAGGTCGAATGGACGGCCGTGCGCGCGCAAGGCGCCGGTGGGCAGAACGTGAACAAGGTGTCGAGCGCGATCCATCTGCGCTTCGATATCCGTGCGTCGTCGTTGCCGCCTGTCATCAAGGAGCGGCTTCTCGCGCTGTCCGACCAGCGCATCACGCGCGATGGCATCGTCGTGATCAAGTCGCAGGAATATCGCACCCAGGAGAAGAACCGCGAGGCCGCGCTGGCGCGCCTCGATGCGTTGATCGGCGGCGTTGCGTTCACGCCGCGCGCACGGGTTGCCACGCGGCCGACACGTGCGTCGAAAGAGCGGCGGCTCGAGCACAAGTCGCGCCGCAGCGCGGTGAAGTCGGGAAGAGGGAAGGTGAGCGACTGACGAATGGATGAACGGGCGAACGACGGGCACGACTGCCGGTTGCCCGCCGCCGCGCCGGTTAACGCATCACGGTCCCGGCGCTGTCGAGTACGAAGTCGACGCAGAACACGACGAGCCGGCTCTGCGCGCGGATCGCGACGGCGGCCGTATAGCAGTCGCGGCCTTCTGTCAGCGAGAAGTGCGGGCCCATCAGCGCGACGCGTCCGGGCGCGGCGATCGCGCGCTGGAAATACGGGCGCCGCGACCAGTTGCTGTGGGTTTCCGGGAAGAGCGGTGCGAGGCGGGTGACGGCGGCCTGGCCGTCGTCGGCGCGCGCGCCGATCGACGGCAGGAACTGCTCGCCGGTTTCGTCGGTGACGAACACGCGGCGTGCGGCCGGCACCGCGAATACGCGTTGCGCGGCGTCCTGCAGGTTGCCGCTCGCGGAGAACGCGGCTGCGCCGGTCAGCACGAGCCGCTCGATCGCGTCGAAGCCCGGCTGCTCGGCGATGACCGGCGTGTGCCGGCGGGCGATGAAGCGCTGCCACGCGGCATCGAGCATCGCGGGTGCCGCCGCGCTGGCATGTGCGATCGATGCGTCGGGCTGGCCGAACTGAAAACCTTGCACGAAATCGATGTCGGCTTCCATCAGCGCCTGCAGCGCGTCGTCGTTCTCGACGCCCTCGGCGAGCACCATCGCACCGGCCTGATGCAGCATCGACACGAGGTGATGCATGATGCGGCGATCGTCGGACGAACCGGTCGAGCGTTCGACGAGCGAGCGATCGAGCTTGACGATGTCGGGGCGCGCGCGCCACACGCGGTCGAAGTTCGAGAACCCCGTGCCGAAATCGTCGATCGCGATCAGGAAGTCGCGATGCTGGATCATGTCGATCGTGCGGGCGAGTGCGGCTTCGTCGCGCGCTGGCTGTTCGACGACTTCCAGCACGATCCGGTTCGGCGGCAGCGCGAAATGCCGGCCCAGCGCCTCGACGAATTCGCGCTGCACGAGGCCCGAGTCGAGCACGCGCGGTGTGACGTTCAGGAACAGCCAGCCGTCGCCGATGCCCTGCGCGACGAAGTTGGCCGTATGCAGGCAGCGCGCGAGCCGGTCGAGCAGCAGCGCATCGGCATCGGCGCGCGTCTTGTCGAACAGGGCGGCGGGCGAGATCAGCGTGCCGTTCGCGTCGACGACGCGCAGCAGCGCCTCGTAACCGACGACCCGCTTGTGCGTGATCGACAGCACGGGCTGGAACACGCTGCGCAGCGTCGTGGTGCGATAGGTGGCGATCCAGCCGCCGGGCGTCGGGGTGAGACGTTCGAGCAGGGAGTCGAGCGAGAGGTCGCGGGCGGGCTTCATGTCAACGGTGCCCGGGGCGGCGCGGCAGCGCGCCGCCGCGCTGAAGCAGTCGCACGCGCCGGCGGACGCGAAAGGACGTGGGACATCGAGACCGCCTTCTGCGGGTAAGTGTTCGGAGTGTAACGGGAATGGGGCCGCTCGCGTATCAGGGAAACTCCAGACGCACCCGGGTATGCGGCCGCGGCCGGCGCCGCTCGCATGCGCGCCGCGCATGACAGCCGCGAAGCGAAGGGCGTCGCCGCCGCACATGACAATCCGGCGGCATCGCACGCGGTGAGGCGGGAAATCCCGACGGCCGGCATCGCCGTCAAGCGAATGTCGCCGTCAGAGGAATGCCGGCAGCGTTGCGGCACCCGCCACGGCGCGGCGGTGGGCAGGCGCCGCCCGGCCGTCACGAATCACGGCCCGGCCGATGGCGACGCGTGCGCCCGGACGAATCGTCAGGTCGCTTCGCCGCTGCGCGGCCGGACCCCGGGGATCCGCTTGATCACGCCGGTCGCGAGCGCGGTGCCGACGAGCACGATCGCGCAGCCTTCGATCATCACGGCCGACACGTGTTCGCCGAGGAACAGCGCGCCCCACAGCAGGCCGAACACGGGGATCACGAACGTCACGGTAATCGCGCGGGCGGGGCCGATGTGCGCGATCAGGTAGAAATAGATGAAATACGCGATGCCCGTACAGGCGACGCCGAGCGCGAGCACCGAGCCCCACGCGTGCGCGCTGACCGGTGCGACCGGCCAGGTGGCGATTGCGAACGGCAGCAGCAGGACGGTCGAGCCGATCATGCTGCCGGTCGCGTTGACGAGCGGATCGACGCCGGTCAACTTGCGCTTCGTGTAATTGGCCGCGATGCCGTACAGCAGCGTCGCGCCGAGTGCCGCGGCGGCAGCGAGCGCGGTCGCGGCGGCGCCCGTTTCGCCGTGCGCATTCGCGATCTGGTTCCACACGAGCGTGAGCACGCCGGCGAACCCGATCACGAGGCCGAGCGCCCGCGGCAGCGACAGCTTGTCCTTCAGCCACAGGTAGGCCACGAGCGCGCCCCAGAGCGGCGTCGTCGCGTTGATCACCGACGTCACGCCGGCCGACAGCGTCAGCTCGGCGAACGCGAACAGGCAGAACGGGATACCCGAGTTCAGTGCGCCGACGACGAACAACGGCCACGCATGACGGCGCAGCCGGGCGCCGAGATCGGCGGGTTTGAAGCGCGTCAGCGCGAAGCCCGTGAGAAACAGCGCGCCGATCCCCACCCGCAATGCCATCAGCGGCGCGACGCCGAGATCGACGACGCCGATCCGGATAAACAGGAACGACGCACCCCACAGGGCAGCGAGCACGGTCAGCAGGAGGGCGTTCTTGGGCGACATCGATCGAGAAGGGCGGGGGAAGGGATGCAGAGGATCTTACACCTCGTTACCACGCCGTCGTTTCACGATTCGATGAAATGGCAAGAAACGGGAATGTCGCCGGTTGCCGGCACGGGACGGCCGCGTGCCGGCGGTCACACCTGATTAATGGTGGCGCCAGCCGCCGCGTCCGCCGAAGCCGAAATTGAGCGAAAGCGCCGGTCCCCAATAGCCGCCCCATGCGGGGGCATAGGCAGGTGCCGGATAGTAATAGGCGGGGCCCGGATCGACGTAGACGGGGGCCGGCTGCACCGGTGCAGCCGCGTAATAGCCGCCAGGATAATAGCCGTACGGGTAGTAGCAGCCGGCGAGCGTCACGCAGGCGAGCGCCGCGGCGACGAGGATCCTGTTCATGATGTCTCTCCGGCGGAGCCGGCAATCGGCAGATGCTTAAGCTTAGGCCGCGCGCCGATGACACGATGTGCAAAACGGTAACGGATCATTTCCGCGCAGGCTGCCGGTCACGTTGCGGTGCCGCATGTGAAAACGGCGCTTTCGCACCGCGAAAACGCCGCCTGGCTGACTGTCGCGGCGCGCTGCGCCGCTTACTTGCCGACCTGGTTGCCGATGATGCCGCCGGCCGCTGCGCCGCCCAGCGTCGACAGCGCACTGCCGCCGATCGCCGCGCCGGCGACGCCGCCGACACCTGCACCGATTGCCGTGTCGCGCTGGCGTCTCGTCATCGAGTCACAGGCCGACAGGCTGGCCACGGTCGCGACGAGCAGCGCGCAAATTCCCATACGCCGTATCGAATTCATGATCGTTGTCCTTGCGGTTGTGAACGGAGGACACGCGACCGGCCGGCGGCCGCGCATGAACCCAATCTACGCGCCGCCCCCCGACGCTGCTGTAAGGACTTGTTAAGGCTCACGCGGTTTCGTAATGAATTGTTTCGGGTGGTTTACCCGTGTGCCTACGGGTACGCTACATACGAAAAAAAGCCCGCTCGAAAGCGGGCTTCGTACATCGCGTCGTGATCCGGTGGGGATCGCCGCGCGTGCTTATTGACGGTGATAGATCTCGGCGCCGGTCTTGACGAACTCGACCGCCTTGACTTCCATCCCCTTCTTCAGCGCTTCGGATTCCGACACACCTTGCTGCGCCGCGAACTCGCGTACGTCCTGCGTGATTTTCATCGAGCAGAAGTGCGGGCCGCACATCGAGCAGAAGTGCGCGACCTTCGCCGAATCCTTCGGCAGCGTTTCGTCGTGGAATTCGCGCGCCTTGTCCGGATCGAGACCGATGTTGAACTGGTCTTCCCAGCGGAACTCGAAGCGTGCCTTCGACAGTGCGTTGTCGCGTACCTGCGCGCCGGGGTGGCCCTTCGCGAGATCGGCGGCGTGCGCGGCGAGCTTGTACGTGATGATGCCTTCCTTCACGTCGTCCTTGTTCGGCAGGCCGAGGTGTTCCTTCGGCGTCACGTAGCAGAGCATCGCGGTGCCGAACCAGCCGATCATCGCGGCGCCGATGCCGGACGTGATGTGGTCGTAGCCCGGTGCGATGTCGGTGGTGAGCGGCCCGAGCGTGTAGAACGGCGCTTCCTTGCACCAGTCGAGCTGGAGATCCATGTTCTCCTTGATCAGCTGCATCGGCACGTGGCCGGGGCCTTCGATCATCACCTGCACGTCGTGCTTCCATGCGATCTGCGTGAGTTCGCCGAGCGTCTTCAGTTCGCCGAGCTGCGCTTCGTCGTTCGCGTCGTAGATCGAGCCGGGGCGCAGGCCGTCGCCGAGCGAGAAGCTCACGTCGTACGCCTTCATGATCTCGCAGATCTCTTCGAAGTGTTCGTACAGGAAGCTTTCCTTGTGATGCGCGAGGCACCACTTCGCCATGATCGAGCCGCCGCGCGACACGATGCCCGTCATCCGGTTCGCGGTGAGCGGCACGTACTGCAGGCGCACGCCCGCGTGGATCGTGAAGTAGTCGACGCCTTGCTCGGCCTGCTCGATCAGCGTGTCGCGGAAGATTTCCCAGGTGAGATCCTCGGCCTTGCCGTTGACCTTTTCCAGCGCCTGGTAGATCGGCACCGTGCCGATCGGCACCGGGCTGTTGCGGATGATCCACTCGCGCGTTTCATGGATGTGCTTGCCGGTCGACAGGTCCATCACCGTGTCGCCGCCCCAGCGGATCGCCCACGTCATCTTGTCGACTTCCTCGCCGATCGACGACGTGACGGCCGAGTTGCCGATGTTCGCGTTGATCTTCACGAGGAAGTTGCGGCCGATGATCATCGGCTCGGATTCCGGGTGGTTGATGTTCGCGGGGATGATCGCGCGGCCGCACGCCACTTCCGAGCGCACGAATTCCGGCGTGATCTCGGCCGGCGCGTTCGCGCCGAAGGCCGTTGCGCCGAACGCCTGGCCCGGGTGCTGGCGGCCCATCATCGCGGCGAGCTTCGCGCCGTTCGGGCCGCTCGCCTTCAGGCTTTCGAGGTACTCGGCACGGCGCTGGTTCTCGCGGATCGCGATGTATTCCATTTCCGGCGTGATGATGCCCTGACGCGCGTAGTGCATCTGCGTGACGTTCTTGCCGGCTTGTGCGCGGCGCGGGTTGCGGTGCAGGCCCGGGAACCGCAGGTCGGCGGTGGCCGGGTCGGCCGCGCGCTCGAGGCCGTACTGGCTCGACAGGCCGCCGAGCACTTCGGTGTCGCCGCGTGCCTCGATCCAGCCCTGACGCAGTGCGGCCAGGCCCGCGCGGATGTCGATCTTCGCTTCCGGATCGGTGTAGGGGCCCGACGTGTCGTACACGTAGATCGGCGGGTTCTTTTCGCCGCCGAAGCCGGTCGGCGTGTCGGCCTGCGTGATTTCACGCATCGGCACGCGGATGTCGGGCTGGGAGCCGGTTACATAAACCTTGCGGGAATTCGGCAGCGGGGCGACGGCCGCGGCATCGACATGAGCGTCGGCGGACAGAAACTTCGGATTGGCGTTCATGCAATCTCCTGTGTGAGCGCCGGACAGGCGCTTCGGCGCTTGCCCGGAGCCCTTGACGTATGTGGGGCTCGAGCTAAGCAGGAGACGAGGCTTGGTGAGGCGGCGGATTTCGTCAGAAGGATGGCGGCGAAATCCGTACGCTTCCCTGCGCTGGCATTATCCAGATCAGGTTCAAAGGGTATTTCTCACCCGCAATGCCGGTTGTTTGACCGAACGCATTGCAGGACCCCCGCGTTAGCAGCGCACACGATACACTGGCTTGGCGGCGGTTTCAACCGGGAGAGGATCGGCCATCCCGGTGCGGCCGCAGCATGGCGGGCGGTGCGATGGCCCGTCGAAATGGCAGCGCGCGTCGCCGCCGCATGGCCGCACGGCTTGGCCGGCCGCGGCGAAGCGGCGCAACATGACGCGCTTTCGCGCAACCTAAAAAAAATTTTCGCAGCGGCTGTCATTTCCCGCGACGTCGTCCGTCTATTCGGCTCCTTAAACCCATGTTTTGGAGAGATGTCATGAAAAAAGTACTGATTGCCGCTTGCGTCGCCGCTTTCGCCACGATCGCCACGGGCGCGTATGCGCAGAACGATGCGATGTCGCAGCCAGGTTCGTCGATGTCGAAGGACGCGATGGGCCACGACGCGATGGCCAAGGATGCGATGGGCCACGACGCGATGAAGAAGGACGGCATGAAGAAGCATGCGATGAAGAAAGACGCGATGAAGAAGGACGCGATGTCGCACGACGAGATGGGCAAGCCGTCGGGCGACAAGATGGCGCCGTCGAACTGACGGAGGCAGACGCGGCGCGGCCGGCGCGTGCGTCGCACGACGGCCGCCCGCCCGCATTGCGTCTCGTCGACCCATTCCGGGAGTCTTCATCATGCAAACCGTTCCCGCTACCGGCCGCGCGGCCGCCACGCCGCCCGCGCGCCCGATTCATCCGCTGTGGGTGCGCGCGAGCCACTGGCTCAACGCGCTTGCGGCGATCCTGATGGCGCTGTCCGGCTGGCGCATCTACGACGCGTCGCCGATCTATCCGCCGTTCGTGTTTCCGCACGGCATCACGCTGGGCGGCTGGCTCGGCGGCGCGCTGCAATGGCATTTCGCGGCCATGTGGCTGCTGGTCGCAAACGGGCTGTTCTACCTCACGATGTCGATCGTGACGGGGCGCCTCGCGCGCAAGATGCTGCCCGTCACGCCGGCATCGATATGGCGCGACATCCGTGCCGCGCTGGGCGGGCGGCTGTCACACGACGACCTGAGCGTCTACAACGCGGTGCAGCGTGCCGCGTACCTGACCGCGATGATCGATCTCGTCGTGCTGGTGCTGTCGGGGCTCACGATCTGGAAATCCGTGCAATTCCCGCTGCTGCGCGAATTGTTCGGCGGCTACGACAACGCGCGTGTCGTGCACTTCTGGGCGATGTCGCTGCTCGTCGCATTCTTTGTCGTCCACGTCGCAATGGCGCTGCTGGTGCCGCGCTCGCTGCTCGCGATGCTGCGCGGCCGCTGACCCGCGAGCCGCGGGCGAAGGAAATCATCATGTCGGAATCCGAATACAAGCGCGAGGGTTCGCGCTGGACGCTCGACCGGAAGTCGCTCGAACTCGACGTGCGCCGCGAGCTCGAGATGCCGTCGAGGCGGCTTTTCAACCGGCGCGTGCTGACGCTCGGCGGCCTGACGATGCTGACCGGCTGCACGTTGAAGGACGACGCGTCGGTCAACACGTTCCTCGAGACGGTGTCGCGCATGAACGACCGCGTGCAGGCCTGGCTGTTCAGCGGCGAACGGCTCGCACCGACCTACACCGAAGCCGACATCACGCGACCGTTCCCGTTCAACGCGTATTACGGGATCGACGACGTGCCGCACGTCGATGCGTCGACGTACCGGCTCGTGCTGTCCGGCCGCGTGACGGGCAAGCGCGTGTGGACGCTCGACGAACTGTATGCGCTGCCGCACGCCGAGCAGATCACGCGACATATCTGCGTGGAAGGGTGGAGCGCGATCGGCCGCTGGGGCGGCACGCCGTTCGGCGCGTTTCTCGCGCGCGCCGGCGCCGATACGCGGGCCAAGTACGTCGGCTTCAAGTGCGCGGACGATTACTACGAGAGCATCGACATGCCGACGGCGCTGCATCCGCAGACGCTGCTCGCGTTCGATTACGACGGCCACCGGCTGCCGGCGGAATTCGGCTTCCCGATGAAGCTGCGGATGCCGACCAAGCTCGGCTACAAGAACCCGAAGCACATCATGGAGATTTTCGTCACCAACACGTATCCGGGCGGGTATTGGGTCGACCAGGGATACAACTGGTTCGGCGGGTCGTAAGCGGCCCGCACGCGGGCCGCTTACGCGCGATCAGAACGTTTCCCAGTCGTCGCGGCCCGACGTGCCCGCCATCGCGAGTACGGGGGCAGCCGTTGTGCGCGGCGCGGCGGCGCGTGCGGGGGCAGGGCGGCGCGCGGCCTTCGGCGTGCCGTGCGTGGGCGCGGCGGCAGCCGCAGCCGGGTCGCCGGCGAGCTTGAATACCGCGACCGCGCGCTTCTGCTCGGCCGCCTGCTGTTCGAGCGATTGCGCGGCCGCCGACGCCTGTTCGACGAGCGCCGCGTTCTGCTGCGTGACTTCGTCCATCTGGCCGACCGCGACGTTGACCTGCTCGATGCCGCGGCTCTGCTCGTCGGACGCGGCCGAGATCTCGGCGTTGATGTCGGCGACGCGGCGGATCGCCTGGCGCACGTCACCCATCGTGCGGCCGACTGCTTCCGCCTGCTCGGAGCCGTCGCGCACCGTCTCGACCGATTGCTGGATCAGATCCTTGATTTCCTTCGCGGCGCTGGACGCGCGCTGGGCGAGACTGCGCACCTCGCCCGCGACGACCGCGAAGCCGCGCCCCTGTTCGCCGGCGCGCGCGGCTTCGACCGCCGCGTTCAGCGCGAGGATGTTGGTCTGGAACGCGATGCTCTCGATGAGACCGGTGATGTCGGCGATCTTCGTCGAACTCGCAGTGATCTCGTGCATGGTCGACAGCATCCGCTCGACGACTTCGCTGCCGGTGTCGGCGACGTCCGACGCGTTGGTCGCGAGTGTCGTCGCCTGGCGCGCGTTCTCCGAGTTCTGCTTGACCGTCGCGGTCAGCTCTTCCATGCTCGCGGCGGTTTCCTCGAGCGACGCGGCCTGTTCCTCGGTGCGCGACGACAGGTCCATGTTGCCCGCGGCAATTTCGCTCGACGCGGTCAGGATCGAGTCGCTCGACGTCTTGATCCCGCGCACGACGCGCGCGAGCTGCGTGTCCATCTGGCGCAGCGCGTCCAGCAGATGGCCGAACTCGTCGTTCGAGCGGGTCTCGATCCCGTTCTCGAGATGGCCGTCGGCGATGCGTTGCGCGGTGTTCATCGCGATGCCGAGCGGCTGGGTGATCGCGCGCTGCAGGTACCGCCACGCGCCGGTCGCGACGGCCACGCCGATCGCGAGGGTGCCGAGCGACGCCCACAGCAGCATGTGGAACGTGTCGTTGCCCTGGTCGGCCGCATCCTTGACCTGCTTCGCGTTGATCGCGATGTCCTCGTCGATGCCGTCGGCGAGCGCGCTGCCGAGCGGGCGGACCTTGTCCAGCGCCGCTGCGATCGCGTCGGCGTTGCCTGATTGCGCTGCGCCGAGCGCGCTCGACGCGAGCGAGCGGAAATCGCCGAGCTGGCCGGCGATGCGATCCGCGACCTTGCGTTCGTCGGCGGCCGTCACCTTCGCCGGGTAGTAGTCGTTCCACGCGGCCAGCATCTTCTTCTCACGGTCGCGGATGCGCTCGGCGAGCGTCTTCGCTTCGGCCGCGTCGTGCGTCGTGACGAGCAGTTCCAGGTTGACGCGCATCTGCAGCGCACCCGCCTGGGTGCCCGCCAGATCCTCGATCGGCACCGTGCTGTCGGTGTACATCGAACTCATGTCCGAACTCAGCGTCGCGAGCCCCCGTATGCCCTCCAGCCCGATTGCGATCATCACGATCACGCACGCGGCGAATGCGACCACGATCTTGAACTTGATGCTGCCTGTCAGCTTGTTCATGCCCCGCTACCCATGTGAGAAAAGACCTGCCATGTCCCGGCCCGCATCGACGTATTCGTCAGACAGGAATCCATGATGCGGACAGGGTTGATGGCCGGGTATACGGCAGCGAGACCCGCGACATTAGGAAAATCGATTCAATCGGGTCAAATATTCGACGGCGCGCAATAACATCAGTGGACAGCCTTTCGGGCAAGCTCCAAACGGCTTTCGAATGACCGGTACGGGCGGACGTGTCGCGCCGCGAGTCAGCCCGATTCCCGCACCCGCATTTCGATGCGTAGGCCGGCTGCCGTCGCCATGTTGACGAGCGTGTCGAGCGCGAACAGATGGATCTTGCCGCGCATCAGGTCGGACACGCGCGGCTGCGTGATGCCCAGCTGTTTCGCGGCCTGGGCCTGACTGAGCTCGAGCTGCGCGATGCGCTGCTTGAGCGCGATCATCAGTTCGGATCGCAGCTTCATGTTCTCGGCTTCGGCCGGCTGGCCCTCGATTGCGTCCCAGATGCTTGCATGACGTTCGTTGGTCATCGTTTCCTCTCCATCGTCAGCGCGCGATAGCGCCGGGCAGCCAGTTCGATATCGGCCTTGGTCGTGCGCGCCGATTGCTTCCGGAAGCAGTGAGGCACATAGGCGGCGTCGGCGAAGGTCTCGACGTAAATGATCCGGAACGCGCCGCTCGCATCGCGCAGGCGAATTTCCCGCACGCCGCCCCGACGGTGCGCATCGGCTTCCAGTCGTCGGGCGCCAGGCTGCGTTGCACCTGGTCGATCTGGTGGCCGGCTTCGCGGCGCGCGGGCAGCGGAAAGCCGCGAAGATCGGCGAGCGCGCTGCCGACGAAAACAACCGGCTTCGGCGGAAGAATGGTTGGGTTATAGAAAATTTTGTATCAGTGGTGCAGGTTTCGAAGGAAGGTCGCGCAGGGCAGGCTGCGCGTGAGCCGACCGTCACGATAAGGGGGAAGCGGTGGCCGGCGTGCAGGACTGGCCGTTCGGCCGATATCGGGTTCGAGCGCGACGGATTGCCGTTGGCAGCGGGGCGAGTCGGTACCGGCAACGCATGCGCGAGACGTATCCGGCCCCCGATTTCACCCGTTCGCCGGCCGAAAAATGTCGCGCGGAAACATCATTCGTGATCCTTTCAGACAGGTCCCGCGATGCTTTCGAATCCTTGATGCCATAATGCCGAGCGTGCGTAGCCGAAGCGGTTGCGCGCATTTTTTTTGTCCCTCTGCCGCCGCTTGCCGGTTCTCTTTCGTCGCCGTTCGCACTGCCATGTCGTTCCGCACGTTCGCTCTGCCTTCCCGGTCCCGTCAGGGCCGTTTGCCGGCATCGCCGGCGTCTTTCAGCGGAGCACGCGGCGCGACGTGCGGGCAGGCTGCGCGATGACGCCGCTCGACCGCCTCCTCGACTTCTTCGCCCGTTTCTCGTTCCGGATCCGCCTGCCGCAAAGCCGCGGCGGCCGCGTGGCGCTGGCGCTCGTCTTCATCTATTTCGTCTGGGGTTCGACCTACAGCGGCCTGCATTTCGCGCTGCAGTCGTTCCCGCCGCTGCTGCTGTCGGGGCTGCGCAACCTGCTCGGCGGGATCGGCCTGTTCATCTTCGCGCTGCGCCGCAAGCCCGAATGGCCGACGCTGCTCGAAATCCGCAATGCGGGGATCGTCGGCACGATGCTCGTCGCGCTGTCGTCCGGCACGATCGCGCTCGGGATCAGTTCGGTCAGCAGCGGCTCGGCCGCGGTGATGGTGGCCACGGTGCCGCTGTTCGCGACCGTGATCGCGGCGGTCGCCGGGCGGCCGGTCACGAAAGGCGAGTGGGGGGCCGTCGCACTCGGGATGGTCGGTATCGTCGTGCTGAACTCGGGCGGCGCGGCGGCGCAGAATTCGGCACTCGGCACGATCTGCGTGCTGGCCGGCGCACTGTTCTGGGCCGGTGGCGCGCATCTCGCGACGCGGCTCAAGCTCCCGTCCGACCTGTTTCTGTCCACGTCGCTGCAGATCGGCCTGGGCGGCATGATCTCGACGCTCGTCGCCTGGCTGATCGGCGAGCGCATCGAGCACGTGATGGCGGGGCCGGTGTTCGCGTTCGTGTACCTGATGGTGTTCTGCACGATGGCCGCGTACGTTGCGTACGGCTACCTGATCCGCCACACGAGCCCGATCATCGCGAGCAGCTGCATGTACGTGAACCCGATCGTCGCGGTCGCGCTCGGTGCGTTGCTGCTGGGCGAACCGGTGACGATGGCCACCGTGGTCGCGACCGTCGCGATCCTCGGCAGCGTCGGGCTGTCGTTCGTGTTCGATCCGGCGCGCCGGCCCGCGGCGCGCGCGGCCGCCGCCAGTTCGGCGGCCGTGGCGGCCACGTCGACGGCGGAGCCTTCATCCGCGCCCGAGCAGATCGCGGTGCCGGATGCGGCACCGATCCTGGCGCCTTCCGCCGTCCCGCTGGCCGTGCCGACTCCGGCTGCCGTGATGGATCCTGCCGCGGTCATCGATCCGGCACCGGCGTTCGCGTCGCCGCCCATCGCTGAACCGGCACCGGCGTTCGCATCGCCGCCCATCGCTGAACCGGCACCCGCGTTCGCGCCGCCGCCCGCCGCCCAACCGGCAGTGCCCCGCGCCGACGCGTGACGCCGCCGTGGCCGGTCGCGTTCAGCCGCGCCGGCCGCCGCGGTGGTGGAACCAGCCCGCGAGCGCGGTGAACACCAGCCCGGTCGTGCACATGCCGATCCAGCCGAACGCGTGCCATGCGGCCACGCCGGCAGACGAGCCGATCGCGCCGCCGATGAAATAGCACACCATGTACACCGTGTTGATGCGGCTGCGCGCCTCGGGCTTCAGCGCATAGATGCGCGACTGGTTCGAGATCTGCGCGGCCTGCACGCCGACGTCCAGCACGATCACGCCAATCACGAGCCCGACGAGGCTCGAGCCCGACAGCGCGAAGATCACGAACGACAGCGCGAGCAGCGCGATCGCGAGCGAGATGATCGCGCGCGGGCCGCGCTTGTCCGCGAAGCGGCCCGCGTATGGTGCCGCGAGCGCGCCCGCCGCACCGACGATCCCGAACAGGCCGGCTGCCTGCGGGCCGAGATGGAACGGCGCGCCGGCAAGCAGCAGCGTGAGCACGGGCCAGAACGCGCTGAATCCCGCGAACAGCGCGGCGCCCGTCAGCGACGCCTCGCGCAGCCCGCGCAGTTCGACCGCCAGATGCCACATCGAGCCGAGCAGCTTGCCGTACGGCAGCGTCGACGTCGGCGAACTGCGCGGCAGGCGCAGCACGATCACGGCGGCGAGCGCGACGAGCGCCGCGACCGACGCGGCGAACACGGCGCGCCAGCCGAAATACTCGGCGACGAAGCCGGCGGCCGTACGTGCGAGCAGGATGCCGAGCAGCAGGCCGCTCATCACGGTGCCGACCGCATGCCCGCGTTCGGCCGGCGGCGCGATCTCGGCGGCGAACGGCACGGCCTGTTGCGCGATCGTC
This sequence comes from Burkholderia crassaminum, assembly GCF_964265005.1. Classification (NCBI taxonomy): domain Bacteria; kingdom Pseudomonadati; phylum Pseudomonadota; class Betaproteobacteria; order Burkholderiales; family Burkholderiaceae; genus Burkholderia; species Burkholderia crassaminum. Next base: position 1,348,508 of record NZ_OZ183799.1, read on the forward strand.
GCGAGTACGCCGATCGCGAGGCTCGCGATGGCCAGCACGGCCAGCGACGGCGCAGTGGCCGCGACGATCAGCGCGATCGACAGGCCGGCGATCTGCATCAGGATCAGCCTGCGGCGGTCGAAGCGGTCGCCGAGCGGCGCGAGCAGGAACATGCCGGCCGCATAGCCGAGCTGCGTCGCGGTCGGCACTGCACCGATCCACGAAGCACCGTCGGGAAACGCCGAGCGGAAGCTGTCGAGCAGCGGCTGGTTGTAGTAGATGTTCGCGACGGACACGCCCGCGATCGTCGCGAGCAGCAACAGCAGGCTGCGCGAATAGTGGGGCGAGGCGGCGTCGGTCGGATGGTCGGTGGAGGCGGTGGACATGGCTGCGCGGACGGAGTGGGGCGGCGCGGCGCGCGGCGCACGCGTCGGGTGCGCAGGCGGGCGGGGTGCCGGTCAAGGCTGCCGATCATACCGGAGCGATGTGAATCCTGCCGGACGGGCGGCAGAACGGCAAAACCGGCAAAACCGGCAAAACCGGCAAAACCGGCAGAACCGGCAGAACCGGCAGAACCGGCAGAACCGGCAGAACCGGCAGAACCGGCAGAACCGGCAGAACGGCAGAACGGCAGAACGGCAGAACGGCAGAACGGCAGAACGGCAGAACGGCAGAACGGCAGAACGGCAGAACGGCAGAACGGCAGAACGGCAGAACCGGCGTGACCGGGGTGACCGGCAAAACCGGCCAGCCCCCGCCCGTCATCGTGCGTTCCTCACTCCATCAGTCGACCAGCTCGCCCGTCGGTTCATAGAACGGATAAGGCCCGGCGCCTTCATCGACATACACGTGATGCGACGTCATCCCCGCATCGGGCACATAGCGATGAACCGCGAATGCCGGCGGTTCGAGCCGGAACGCGGAGGGCGCATCGGTCCGCAGGTCGAATGCGACCTGATGGGCGGGCGACGGCACCGCGGCCGCGAGCGTGCCGCCGAAGCGCGTGAACATCGTGCGATGCACGTGGCCGCACAGCACGCGCTCGACGTTCGGATGACCGCGCAGCAGCGCGTCGAGTTTCGCGGCGGCGGCGGGGGCGAGGCGCAGCTTGTCCATGTGGCCGATGCCCGCCGCGAACGGCGGGTGATGCAGCGCGACGATCACGGGCCGGTCGCGCGCGGCGTCGAGCTGCTCGGCGAGCCAGGTGAGCCGTGCATCGCACAGGTCGCCATGGCTTGCGCCCGGCACCTGCGAATCGAGTGCGAGCACGCGCACTGCGCCGACGTCGAGCGCGTACTGCACGAATTCGCCTTCCTGCAGCTCGGTGCGATCGGCAAACGCGCGGCGCAGCCCGGCGCGGTCGTCGTGATTGCCGATCATCAGGTAGTACGGAATCTCGAGCGCCGCGAGCAGCCCGCGCAGGTTGCCGTACTCTTCATCGTGGCCGAAATCGGTCAGGTCGCCGGTGACGAGCACGGCGTCGGGGCGTGGCACGAGCGCGTTCAGTTTTTCGATGCAGCGCGTGAGCGCGGCCGCGGTGTCGACGCGCCGGTACGCGAGCTGTCCCGGACGCTTGATGTGGAGATCGCTGATTTGAGCAAGCAGCATCGTCGTTCCTCGGAATCGTCTGATTGTTGTCGCGGCGTCGTTGCGCGCCGCGGTGGGGTGCTGCATGAATGATGCCCGAATGACGGATTACGCGCCGAGCGCGATCAGGCCTTCCGGCGCGATCGTGAGGCCGACCGCCGTACCACGGGCGAGCGCGATGCGGCCCGGCACGTCGATCACGAGCGCGTCGGGGGCCGCGTGCTCGATCGTGAGCCGCGTGCGCTCGCCGAGGAACGCGCACGCACTGACGGCGCCGCGCAGCGGCGCCTCGCCGGGATCGGCGAGTTGCGCATCCTCGGGGCGGAAGAACCATTCGTCGGCGGCGTGCGGCGTCGCGATCGCGCCGCCCGTGGTCACCAGCGTGCCGTCGCGCCATTGCCCGGCGAGCCGGTTCAGCGTGCCGATGAACTGCGCGACCGTGCGATTGGCCGGGTGGTAGTAAATGTCGCGCGGCGTGCCGATCTGTTCGATGCGGCCGGCGCCCATCACGACGATCCGGTCGCCGAGTTCCATCGCTTCGGCCTGATCGTGCGTCACGTAGACCGTCGTCACGCCGAGTTCGCGCAGCAGCGTATTCATCTCGCGACGCAGCGTGTCGCGCAGCTTCGCGTCGAGTGCGGTCAGCGGCTCGTCGAGCAGCAGCACGCGGGGGCGCACCGCCAGCGCGCGAGCCAGCGCGACGCGCTGGCGCTGGCCGCCCGACAGCTGGTCGATCGGCTTGTCCGCATGCGCGTCGAGCCGCATCATCGCGAGCAGCTCGTCGACGCGCTCGCGCAGCGCGCGCGGCTCGGTCTTGCGGATCTTCAGCCCGTAGCCGACGTTGCCGCGCACCGTCAGGTTCGGAAACAGCGCGTAGTTCTGGAACACCATGCCGACCTGCCGGCGCTCGATCGGCAGCGCGGTGACGTCGTCGTTGCCGAATGCGATCGTGCCACCGGCGTCCGGCGTGTCGAGGCCCGCGATCAGGCGCAGCGTCGTCGTCTTGCCGCAGCCCGACGGCCCGAGCAGCACGAGTGTTTCGCCCGCGCCGATCGACAGGTCGAGCGGTTCGAGCACGCGCGTGCCGCGGAACGTCTTCGCGCAGCGGGTCAGGGTGATGGGGGTGGAATCGAGTTTCATGTCTGCGAGAAATTCAGCGCGAGCGCTTCTTGAGCGCGCGCGTGCCGGACGGATCGACGCCGAGCCACTGCATCGCGACGAGCAGCGGCAGCGTCATCAGCAGGAACAGGATCGTGTATGCGCTGCCGATTTCGAGGCGCAGCGATGCATAGGTATCGGCGAGCCCGACCGGCAGCGTCTTGGTGTCGGGCGTATGCAGCATCCACGTGAGGTTGAATTCGCCGATCGACAGCGTGAGCACCGCGAGCGCACCCGCGACGATGCCGGGGCGCAGGTTCGGCAGCACGATCGTGACGAAGCGCGTGACGAACGATGCGCCGAGGCTGGCCGCACCTTCCTCGAGCGTGCGCAGGTCGGCACCGGCCGCGACGGCCGCGACCGCGCGCACCATGAACGGCAGCGTGAACACGACATGGCCGACGACGATGAACCACAGGCTCATCCGGAACGCCGTGAAGCCGCCGTAGACGACCAGCAGCGCGAGCGCCGACGCGAGGCCGGGCAGCGCAACCGGCAGCACCAGTGCCTCCTCGATCGCCCGCGCGACACGGCTCTTGCTGCGCGCGAGCGCGTAGCCGGCCGGCACGCCGGTGACGAGCACGATCGCGAGCGTCGCGAACGCGACGTAGAGCGACAGCGCGACCGAGCCGTGATACTGCTGCCACACTTGTTCCAGCCAGCGCAGCGTGAGGCCGCTCGACAGGCCGCGGAAATAGTTGACGGTGAGACCCGCGAGCACCGACATCACGACGGGCACGATCAGGAACGCACACAGCAGCAGCGTGACGCCCCATTGCAGCGCGGCGATCGTGCGCGCGCCGGTGACGCGCGGCGCGCGGCGGGCGACACCGTTCGCCTGCACGGGAGCGGGTGCCGGCGACGGCGTGGAAGAGCCGGAAAGCGATTGCATGCAGGAATCCTCAGGCCGCGGCGGCGGCGGTGTGGCCGGTGAAGCGGCGCGCGAGCGCGAGCACGGCCCAGGTGACGATCCCGAGCACGATCGACAGGCCGGCCGCCGTCGCGATGTTCGCGTTCAGCGTGAACTCGGTATAGATCGTCATCGGCAGCACATTCAGGTCGGTGGCGAGCGTGAATGCCGTGCCGAACGCACCCATCGCGGTCGCGAAGCAGATCGCACCCGCCGCGATCAGGCCCGGCGCGAGCGCGGGCAGCACGATGTCGACGAAGATGCGCCACGGCGACGCGCCGAGCGAACGCGCGGCTTCCTCGAGCGACGCATCGAGCTTGGACGCCGCCGCGATCACGGTGACGATCACGCGTGGAATCGAGAAATACAGGTAGCCGACGAACAGCCCCGCGACCGAGTACGCGAATACCCACTTGTCGCCCGTGAGCTTCGCGGACAGCATGCCGATCAACCCCTGCCGGCCGGCGAGCATGATGACCATGAAGCCGACGACGACACCCGGAAACGCGAGCGGGAACGTGAGCAGCGCGAGCAGCACGCGTTTGCCCGTGAATTCGCGGCGCGCGAGCAGGAGGCCCGAGATCGTCGACAGCACGAGCGTCGAGAGCGTGACGCCCGCGGACAGTGCGACGGTCTCGCCAAGGCTTTTCATGTAGCGAGCATTGCCGAGCAGCGCCGCGTAGTGCGGGAAGAACGCGCCGTCGGCGGACACCTGGACGAGCGCCGCCATCGGCAGCAGCCAGAAGGCGGCGAACACCGCGAGCGCCGGCGCGACGAGCGCGACGCGCCAGCGCAGCGGGAAAGTCAGGTCGAGCATCGGTTGGGTCCTGCCGCTTACTGCATCACCTGCAGGTATTGCTGGCCGAATGCCTGCTGGCCGGCCGCCATCTTGCCGAAGTCGACCGATTTCGCACGGGCATATTCGCTCGCCGGCAGGAACTTCGACGCGACGTCGGCGCCAAGCGCCTGCGCGCGAACCGGTCGCAGATAAGCGTTGGCCCAAAGCTTCTGGCCTTCGTCGGACAGCACGAAGTCGAGCACCTTCTTGCCGTTCGCGTCGTGCGGCGCACCCTTCACGAGGCTCATCACGTACGGCACCGCGATCGTGCCTTCCTTCGGGATCACGAACTCGACGTTCGCGCTGTCCTTGTACTTCGCGCGATACGCATCGAAGTCGTAGTCGAGCAGGATCGGAATCTCGCCCGACAGCACGCGCGCATACGCGGTCTGCTTCGGCACGATCGGCGCGTTCGCCTTCAGCTTGCGGAACCAGTCGAGCGCCGGCTTGAAGTTGTCGAGGCTGCCTCCGAGCGCCTGGTTCACGGCCACCGCACCCGCATAGCCGACGAACGCGCTCGACGGGTCGAGATAACCGACCATGCCCTTGTATTCCGGCTTCAGCAGATCGGCCCACGAGCGCGGCACCGGCTTGCCGTCGAGCGCGTCTTTGTTCACGAAGAAGCCGAGCGTGCCTGAGTGGATCGCAAACCAGTAGCCTTGCGGGTCCTTCAGGTTCGCGGGAATGTCGTTCCAGTGCGCGGGCTTGTACGGTGCGATCACGCCCTTGTCCTTCGCCTGGAATGCCGACGACACGCCGAGATAGACGACGTCGGCCACCGGGCTCTTCTGCTCGGCGATCAGCTGCGCGATCGACTGGCCCGAGTTCTTGTTGTCGAACGGCACGCGGATGCCGGTCTTCTGCTTGATCGCCGCGATCTGCGCGGCCCAGTCGGCCCATTCGGGCGGGCAGTTGTAGCAGATCGCCGTTTCATCGGCGTGGGCGGCGGGCGCGCCGGCGATGAGCGCGGCGCAGGCTACGGGAGCTGCAAGCGCACGCAGCAGCGAGGTCAGGCGAAAGGACACGGTAGGTCTCCGGGCGAGGGTGAGGCGCTGGGGTGGTGGTGTGCGGGGTGGTGCGGCGCGTGTTCAGGCCTTGCGCAGTTGCAGGTCGGTGGCCGGCGGTGCGACGGTCGCGCCGTCGCGCACCACGTGCGGCAGGATCAGCGACGTGCGTTCGATTGCTGCGCCGCCGATGCATTCGACGAGACGTTGCCACGCGTGGCGGCCGATGTCGCGGTTCGGCGTCGCGACGCTCGCGAGCGGCGGCGCGAGCAATTCGCCGATCGCGATCCCGTCGAAGCCGAGTACCGACAGGTCGTCCGGGATCGAGAAGCCCGCACGGCGCAGGCCGCGCATCACGACCATCGCGAGCAGGTCGTTGCTGCAGAAGAGGGCGGTCGGGCGCGTTGCGTGCGCGGTGAGATGCGCGAGCACCGCATCGGGCAGCTCGGGTGCGTTGAAGTCGACTTCGACCGGCGGCAGCGTGGCGACGCCGCTTTCCTCGAGCGCCTGCGCATAACCGAGATGACGCTGGCGCGCACGATCGGATGCGGCGAGCGAGCCGGCCAGCATCAGTACGCGGCGGTGACCGCGCGCGGTCAGCAGCCGCACGCCGTCATAGGCGGCGCTGCGGTTGTCGACCGATACCGACGGGCGGCGCTGCGTGTCGTTGTGCATCAGCACGTAGTGCGGGCCGTCGCGGTCGAGCATGTCGAGCAGCGGGTGTGTGTCCGCATCGGCGACGGTGAGGATCAGCCCTTCGACGCGCTGCTCGCGCAGCGTCTCGATCGCGTGGCGCTCGCGCGCCGCATCGTATTCGGTCGTCATCAGGATCAGCTTGAAGCCGGCCGCGGTCGCGAGTTCGTCGATGCCTTGCAGGCAGTCGGCGAACACGGGGTTCGACAACGTCGGCAGAACGACGCCCACGAGCCGCGTGCGCTCGCCGCGCAGCTGCCGGCCGAGCGGGCTCGGGCGGAACTGCAGCGTGTCGATCGCGGTGCGGATGGTCTGCAGCGTGGCGGGGCTGACGGTATGCGGTGCGTTGATCGCGCGTGAGACAGTGGCGATCGAGAAGCCCGCGAGGGCAGCGACATCCTTGATGGTCGAGGTCATGAAGTAGCGCGATGTAAACGTTTTCGGCCGGAAAATTATCGAAAACGTTTGTGACTGCGCGATGACGCTGGCGACGCTTGTTTCGCAAAAAGCGCGATACAAACGTCTGACGGATAGGGCCGCCGGATGACGCGGACTCGATTGTATCGGGGATGTTGCGGCGCGGGAGGATATCGTTGGCGGCGACGTGCCGGTGTCGATTACGAAGGATGAATCCGTACGGGGTTGGGGGGTGTCGCCATGTGGCGCCGCAGAATAAGGGAACGCATCTGCAAGCAGTGGTAGAATCGCGTCCGCCCTCTTGCCGGGGTGATGAAATTGGTAAACATAGCGGACTTAAACGATTGAGTGCCTGGCCGGAAACGGTCGGTGCAGAACCCTTCAAATTCGGCGAAACCCCTGATGCGCGCATCGAGGCAACGCCGAGCCAAGCCTCGCGGTACCCGCGAGGAAGGTGTAGAGACTAGACGGGGGGCGCCTAAGGCGCACGGGCAGAGCAGGCACGCCCGCGCGCGACGGTGAAGGCATAGTCCAGCGCACGAACGGCATCGCGCACGCGACGCCGGCTTTGAAAGAAGCAGTGTGACGAAAATCCGCCGCCTTAATTGGCTTGCCGGTTCGAGTCCGGTCCCCGGCACCATGATCGCTTTCAGCGCGATTCGATGAAGGGACGAAAGCCCGCGAGAAGCAATGCACTCGCGGGTTTTTTGTTTTTGTGGCGTTGTATCGGGTGTGGTTGCCGTCGACCGAACGGCGAAGCCACCGTCGTCAGCGACGCATCAAGTCGACCGGCAGGCCGGTCTCAGGCGGCGTCACGCCGAGCCATCACCGGCGCGTGGTGGAACGCGCATGTCCTGCCGAAGCCGCAATCTCCACCACGCAACGCAAACGTCGCACCCTGAAGTGACGTGATGTCTATGAAGCACACCGCTCGCGCATGAAGGTTAGGTTGCGCGTGCGCGACGTGTCGATGCGAAAGCGCGTCACCTCGTTACCCGAGCGTTCCACCGTCAGGACGCCACGCATGACGGCCATCTGACCGGCAGGGTCGAACGTGAAAATGTCGTCGGCCACGGGTTCCAGCCGGTAGCCGACACAGCCTGCGACGCCGTGCATGGTCAGGGTGAGTTCACCGTTCGTCACGGCGATCGTTGCGCGTGCCGCAGCATCGTGACCGTGATACGTGCCCGCCAGACCGGCCGACGCATCGGAGAGCGATGGGGCGTGATCGGGCAAGCGCTCGAGCGTCTCCACGTGACCGCAGTCCACCAGTTCGATCGCTGGTACACGAGCCGCGGCCGTCGACGCGCAAGGTTTGATCAGCAGCGTTCCGCCTGCCCCTTCTTCGACGCGCAATCCGGCCTCCGTCTCGATGAGCGGCTGAGGCATCTGTCTGGCGTTATGCAAGCTCACGTTGACTTGCCCGTCGTGATCGTCGATCACGCAATACGTTCCGGACGCACGCGAGTGGTACTTGCCGAGCAAGGTTTCGTGCCCGGCAGTTTGCAGGGGCGCGGCAGGTTTTGCGCCAAGGATGGCATCGCCCAGAACGATATCGACGATCTGAGTAGCCAGCTCAACCACATTGGCTGCCGCGCCGTTGGTGAGAATGATGACGTCCAGTGCGTGCTCGGCCACGGTCAACATCTGGCAGGTGCCACCGAACACACCGCCGGCGTGATGCAGCGTCTCCACGTCGCGATGGGGTGTGCGCATCAGCCCGAGGGTGTAGACGCCTTCCGCGCCGCTCGAATAGCGCGGTTTGGTCAGCATCTGGCGCCAGCTTGCTTCGGTGCCGACACGCTTGGGGCCGCGCAGATGCGCGAGCCAGCGCAGCATGTCGTCGACCGTCGACACGATCCCGCCTTCACCGAGCACTTCCCACGACGGAAAGAGGCCGCGCATGAATCCGCCTTTTCCGTCGGGCACATGCTGGGTCGCCATGCGCGGGCGGATGCGCATGTCGTCGGCGACCGACTCCGTATCGACCATGCCCATCACGTCGAAGATGCGTTCCTTCAGAAAGGTCTCGAAGGGGATGCCGCTGACCCGCTCGATCGCGAGCGACAGCAGGTGATATCCGCCGTTGCAGTAGATCATCCGCTCGCCCGGCGGGAAATTGACGTCGCGTTGCCGGACTTCGGCCGCCAGCACGCCACCGCGCGGCAACGTCGCGACACCTTGCGCAAGCAGCGTGAGATCGAGATAGCAGCGGTAGCCGCCCGTATGCGTCATCAGCTGGCGCAAGCTGGGGTCGCCAGCTAGAAGCGGCAGTTCAGGCAGGTACGTGCGAATTCCGGCGTCGATGTCGAGCTTGCCGTCTTCGGCGAGCAGGAGTGCGGCGAGGCAGGTGAAGTGTTTGCTCGTCGAGCCGATACGCAAGCGTGTGGCCGGCGTATTGGCGACGCCGTGTTCCAGGCTTGCCATGCCAAAGCCTCGCCGGTAGAGCACTTCGCCGCGATGCGCGACGGCCACGACGAGGCCGGGTTCATCGCACTTGTTGAAGCGTTCGAACAGGGCATCCAGTTGCTTGACGACGTCGTGAGATTCTTGTGTCATTTTAAGTTATCCATATGATTTAGAACGGAACGGTAAGCGCCGCGCCGATCGTGCGCGGCTGAATCACGCTGACGAGCGCCGGGCCGCCCATCGGTATCAGCGAAGTGCCGGCCGCGATCAACGCGCGACGGTCGAACAGGTTGCGAACATAGAACGCCAGGCTGAACTTCCTGAAGTCCACGCCCGCTTGCAGATCCGTGATCGCGTAGCCCGGCAACGGGTAATCCGGCCGGCCCGAGCTGGCGTCGAACCCACTATGACGTCGGCCGACGAATCGCTGTGTAATACCCGCATACGACGGATATCCGTGTGCGCTGAACAGGTAGGTGCCCGAGAGCGTAGCGGCGAACTTCGCCGAATTCGGCAGTGGCGCGCCCGCCGTCGTACCCGCGCTCGCATTGCCGGTCGTCAGGCTGGCGTCGATGAGCGACAGGTTGGCGCTGAAATTCCAATGCGGGTTGGGGCGGAACGTGCCGGCGAACTCCAGGCCCTTGATTCGCGCGTTGCCGGCGTTGATGACCTGGTTGACGCCATCGACCGTGCCGAGTTGCTGGATGTTCTTCCACTCGATGTCGTAGACCGACGTCTCCAGCGATAGCCGCTTGTCGAGCAGGTCGGCCTTGTAGCCCGCCTCATAGCTCCACAGCGTGTCGGGCGCGAAGGTCGGGCTACCCGCTGCGCGCATGCCGGTGAGCGGATCGATCAGCAGGGCATTCGGCCCACCGGGCCGGTATCCGCTGGCGACCCGGACATACGCATTGCTGTTGGCGGTCAGCGCATAGCGCGCGGTGAACATGTAGGTCTTGCTGGTGTCCGACGACGGGGCCGAGATGGTCTGCGTCGGGCCGGCGAGCGTACCGTAGGTCGTCTGTTCGTAGGTCTGGGTATTGTGGGCGATCCGGACGCCGCCGGTCAGCGAAAGGCGCGGCGTGAGGTGATACGTCAGGTCGCCGTATGCCGCGTACTCGTCGTACGTGCTGGGCGCCTGGAGCTCCGACAGGTTCGGGCCGGGCGAGCCATCGGGCAACGTCGTCAGAAAGCCTTGGCTCATATTGCTGCGCTCGTGCGTATAGAAGAGTCCGGCCAGCCACTCGAGTCGCTGGTTGCCCGGCGACGTCAGGCGAAACTCCTGGGTCACCTTGTTCGTGGTCGCCACATCCTTGGCGACCACCGAACCCAGGTCCAGCCCCTGGGCGGCGAATAGCGGCCCATAGACGCCGGTCAGGTCTTGCGGCGCGCTCGTGTTGACCCTTTGATACGACGTGATCGAGTTCAGGCGCGCCCAGCCGAGTTCGTATTCGATCCCGGCCGAGTAGAGCTGGATGTTCTGATGAAAGGGCTGCGGGGCGAACTGTCGCGTGGTCAGGTCTCCCCAGACCGGCTTGCCGTCGGCGCCATATTCAACGTAGTTCGGATCGTTGCGATTGATGTTTTGCGAGAGCGCGGTTAGCCGGACCGTCAAATCCCGGGTCGGCGTCAGCAGCAACGACGCGCGAGCACCGTAGGTGTCGCCGCGATCGATGTGGGAGTCCGCCTGGGGGCCCACTGCGTCGACATACCCGCCATCGTGCTGCCCGAACACGGAGACACGCAGCGCGGCAACGTCGGTCTTCAGCGGGATATTCAGCGCGGCGTTGGCCGTCCCGCTCACCCCGCCATGCGCCGTTCCCGACACGCCGGTGCCGACCTGCCCGGAAAACTGGCTCGGGTCCGGTTCGTTGGTCACGTATTTCAGCAAGCCGCCCATCGCGCCCGCGCCATACAACGTGCCCTGCGGACCGCGAAGGATTTCAACGTGGTTGAGGTCGAGCAGGCTCATGTCGAGCGCGAACGTCGCACTTTGGGAGAACAGCGTGCTGCCGCCGAACGCGACATCGTCGACATACATGCCGACCGTCGGCCCGGTCTGAACACCCGTCGTCACGCCGCGGATACTGACCTGACCGGACCCGCTGCCGCCGCTGGCGTTCAAGTCGACACCCGGCTCCGAGGAGAGAAAGTCGGACATCGTTTTCGCGCCGCTCTTCTGCAGTTCGTCGGCCGACAGTACGTTGACCTGCATGGGGACTTCGCGAGCCGGCTCACGTCGGCGTGTCGCGGTCACCACCACTGTATTGAGCGTCGCGCCATCCTTGCCTTTCGCCTTCGTCACCTCCGCCGGAGGGACATTCGGCACCGCGGCGCCGGACGCAGCGGCAGGTGTCGCAGCGGACGCCGCATCAGGCGCGGCGACCTGCTGAGTCTGCATGGGTGTTTGCGCCTGTTCCTGCGCGTGCACGCCCAACGATGCCAACCCGAATACCGGTCCGACGAAGAGCGGGGCGTAACGTCCGCCGTGTCGCAGCGGTAGCGTTGCCGAAACCGCCGGGTGCTTCGTCCGGTTCTTCACCTTCATCATTGTCTCCTCCTGATTGTGCGATCGACTGAACGCGATGCCGTGTAGCGCAACTCAGGGGGAACGGTAAGTGCCGGTTATTTCTGGTTCATGTGGCGTTTGTATCGTCGGCGATACAAACGATTGGTGAGGGTGAAGGGCGGCCACGCGGGCAGGCGAGATGGACGCGGGACGCAGACATGTTTCGGGTTTGCAATAAACGGCTCACATGACCCCTACATTCACGGGCGATAATCGACGCCATCGCTCGCTGTCGGCCAGGACCATGCACAAACCCCGCTTCGATTCAGCCTTCTATCGCCTGTTCTTCGTGATGATCTCGATCATCCTCGTGATGCAGATCAGCGCCGGCCTGCTGCTCTTCAAGCTCTACAGCACCGCTCCCTTCAAACCGCCTCCCGGGATGAGCGCATCGTTGCAGTGGTGCGCCGCGGTGATGATCCAGGTGATGCCGGCACTGATCTCGTCCTGGATCGGCGCACGCATGCTGGCCGCCCCGTTTCGCACGCTGGCCGTAGGGGCCGCTGAACTGTCGAGGAATATCGATGCGCCGCCCATCAGGGAAATCGGCCCTGTCGAGGCGCGTCAGGCCGCCAGCGTGTTCAACACGATGCAGGCGTCGTTGCGGCGGCAAATGAGTGAGCGCAACCGCTTTCTCGCCGCCGTGTCGCACGATCTGCGCACCCCCCTGACGCGCATGAAGCTGCGCCTTCGGTCCGCTCAGGATGCCGAATTGAGTGATCGGCTCCGAGACGATATCGACGAGATGACGCAGCTTCTGGAGGCCACCCTGTCGTTTTTGCGCAATGAAGAAGTGGTTGAGGCGTTCAGTCCGGTCGATATCAATGCACTGGTGGATGCCATCGCGGAAGATGCGGCCGAACACGGCCAAAAGGTGACGATCAGCGGGGAGGTGCCGCCGATCTCGGCTCAACCGCTCGGCCTCAAACGCTGCCTGACGAATCTGGTTGCCAACGCGATTCGGTACGGTGAAGACGCGCACATCCACCTGATCGACGCGGCGTCGTGTGTGCGGATCCAGATTGCCGATCACGGACCGGGCATCCCGGAGGCGCAACTGGAGCGGGCCCTGGAGCCGTTCTACCGGGTGGAGAGTTCTCGCAACCGGAACACGGGCGGGACGGGGCTTGGCCTTGCCATCGCGAACGACGTCGTGAAGCGTCACGGCGGGGAGCTGGTATTGCGCAACGGTCCGGAAGGCGGGCTGGTGGCGCAGGTCACGTTACCGCGTCGATAGGGCGGGCGGACGGATCGACCGTTGGCGCTGCTCTGTTTCACGCTTGATACAGATTGCTCACAAAGCGGAAATAGCGCGTGCTTATAGTCGTTTCACGTCCTTCAACCCGACTCGGCAGACCTCGTCATGAAGATATATACGGCTCAGCTTTCGACGGAAACCAATACCTTTGCCCCGTGCCCGACCGGATGGGGCGGCTTCGAAGAGTTCACGATTTTTCATGGCGACGCGAGTGTGCGCGAGCCCGACGGCGTGGGGCACGTGCTCGCGGAAGTGCGGCGCCTCGCGGAGGGTGACGGTCACGACATCGTCGAAGGTCTGTGTGCCGAAGCCCAGCCGTCCGGCCGCACGATTCGCGCGGTCTACGAATCCCTGAGGGACGAGATCCTCGATGGCATCAAGGCGGCATTGCCGCTGGATGCCGTGATTCTTTTGCTGCACGGCGCGATGGTGGCAGAGGGCTACGACGATTGTGAAGGTGATCTGCTCGCCGGCGTTCGCGCGATTGTCGGCCCCGACGTTCCCATCTCGGTCACGCTCGACCCGCACTGCCATTTCACGCAATTGATGAAGGCGTCGGCCGATGTCCTGATCGCTTACAAGGAGTATCCGCATATCGACGCCGTCGATCGGGCGCGCGACGCCTATCGGCTGACGCTCGACATGGCTGCCGGACGCATCCGTCCGACGACCGGCGTGTTCGACTGCCGGATGGTCGGTGCGTGGCACACCACCAGCGAACCGATGGCGGGGTTCGTCCGGCGCATGCAGTCGTTCGAAGGGCGTGACGGTGTGCTGTCGGTGTCGCTCGGCCACGGGTTCCCGTGGGGCGACGTGCCGGAAGCCGGCGCGAAACTCTGGGTGGTGACGGACAGCGATCCCGCCAGGGCCGAGGCGCTGGCGGCGCAACTGGCACGCGAGTTCTGGGAGCTGCGCGACGCGACACGCCCTGCATGGCTCGATATCGATGCCGGACTGGATCGAGCGCTGGCGGTCGACGGTGGCCCGGTCATCCTGGCGGATGTCGCGGACAATCCCGGCGGCGGCGCGCCGTGCGACAGCACGTTCATTCTGCGTCGCGTGGTCGAGCGACGGATTGCCAATGTGGCGATCGGGTGCTTCTGGGATCTCGGCGCCATTCAGATCTGCAAGGACGCGGGTGTCGGAGCCACGCTGGATCTGCGCATCGGCGGTAAGTGCAGTGTGTACTCCGGAGAACCGGTGGACCTGCGCGTCACCGTGCGCAACGTGGTCGAGCGGCATACGCAAAGCATCATGGGTCTCGAGCAACCGCTGGGCCGGGCCGTGTGGGTGGAAGCGGACAACGGGCTCGACATCGCGCTGATATCCGTTCGAACCCAGGTGCTCGGCGTGGACGCGTTCACTGGCCTTGGCATCGACTTTGCCGACAAGAAGCTGGTGGTCGTGAAATCGACGCAGCATTTTCAAACCGATTTCGCGCCGCGTTCGAAGGCCGTCTTTCATATCGCCGCGCCAGGTGCGCTCACGATGAGCTTCGCCGAGCTGGACTATCGTCATCGTGATCTCGACTACTGGCCGCGCGTGTCGAATCCGTTTGCGTCGTCGCGGTGAATACGTGCCGGCGCTGTTCGGCGCCGGCCAGCATCAGGCATCGGTGTGTACCCGTGTGAAGGCCAGATGCCGGGTACGCGCGGTATCGACGCGAAAGCCGGTGATGTCGGCGCGCGTTGCGTCGCGCGTCAACGTAAGCATTCCGGTCGTGATGTTCACTGGATCGATCGGCACCAGTTCGAAAGCATCGTGGGCCAGCGGCGTGAGGCGGTAGTCGCAATGGCCCACCGCGCCGCGCAGGCGAAGTACGAGCGCTTCGTTGTCGAGCCGAATGATCGCGTGGGCGTGGGCGTCGTGGCTTGCGAATGTGCCGGACATCGAGGCGACGAGATGCGGCGTCATCGCGGGCGCTTCGCCTAGACGCGCGAACGTTTCGACATGGCCGCAATGCACGATGCGCAGGCTGGAGAGATCGCTCGGCGTGCAAGACGATCCCCACCGCAGCGCCAACAGGCCGTCGCCGCTCGCTTCGAGCTCGACGTCGTTCAGTTCATCGGTGCTGTCGTAGAGCGTCATCGAGCGTCTGGGGCAAAGGGGGCCCGCCAACACCAGCGCACCTTCGTGATCTTCCAGTGCATACACGGCGCCGGTGCCGGGCGACCGGTAGCTGCCGAGGCGCGCCGCATGATCGGCGGCGCGCGCTGCGGCAGGCGGGCCATCGCCGCGCAACTCACCTGCCAGCACGATGTCGACCACACGCTTCGACAGTTCGAGCGGTGCGCCGAGCGCGCCGTTGCTGAGCAATACGATGTCAAGCCCGTGCGCGGCCGACATCAGCATCTGGCAAGTCCCGCCGACCACACCACCGGAATGGTGCATCAGCTCGACACCGCGATAGCTGCTCTGCGTCAGACCGAGCGAGTATTGGCTGCGCAGACCGCTGGAGAATACGGGCAACGCCAGCATCTGGCGCCAGGTGTCGGCGTTGCCGACGATCTTGTCGCTGCATCGCAGGTGCGCGGTCCATCTGAGCATGTCGTCGACGGTCGAGACGATCGAGCCTTCACCCAGCAGCGCCCACGTCGGAAAGATCCCGCGCCGGTATCCGCCCATGCCGTCAGGAACATGCATCGTCGCGATGCGGCGCTCGATCGTCATGTCGTTGGGCACGCACGCGGTGTCGTGCATGCGCATGGGGTTGAAGATTTGTGTCGTGAGGAATGCGTCGAACGTCATCCCGCTCGCACGTTCGACGGCGAGCGACAGCAGGTGATAGCCGCCGTTCGAATACATCATGCGTTCCCCCGGCGGAAAATTTTCGTCGCGTTGACGTTGCTGCGAAGCCAGGAACGCGCCAGGCGGCGACATGGCGAGACCCTGCGTCAGTAGTGCGAGGTCCAGTGCGCATCGCTGCCCGCCGCGATGCGACATCAACTGCCGCAGTGTCGGCCGGCCTGCGGCCGACGGTAGCTCCGGCAGATACGCCCCGATGGGGGCGTCGGCGTCGAGCGCGCCGCGCTCGCACAGGAGCAGCACGGCGAGGCAGGTGAAATGCTTGCTGACCGAGCCGATGCGCATGCGGGTGGCCGGCGTGTTGGCGATGCCGTGTTCGAGGCTGGCCATGCCGAAACCGCGCCGATACAGCAGGTGCCCGTGATGGACGATGCCGGCGATCAATCCGGGTGCATCGGCGTGGCGATAACACGCGAACAGCGCGTCGAGTTTCGTCGTGGTGGTTGAATCCGATGTCATGTCGATCGCTCAGCGAGAGGAAGCCGTGACGTCCGCGTGGCCCCAGATGTGGGGCGCGCAGTGCAGCAGGCCGTCGATGTAGGCGACGCCCGGCGCGCGATCGCGGGCGAGGAAGATCGGTCCGTCGAGATCGACGTGATCGCACTGTTGCCCGAGCAGGAACGCGGGGGCGATCGCCAGCGAGGTGCCGGCCATGCAACCGACCATCACGGACAGGCCGGCTTCGCGTACACGCGCGGCGAGGTCGAACGCGCGCGTCAGGCCGCCGCATTTGTCGAGCTTGAGGTTGACGATGTCGTAGCGGCGCGCGACGGCGGACAGGTCGCCGAGATCCTGAAACGATTCGTCGGCCGCGAGGGGGATCGGACAATCGATATGTTCGAGACAGGCGTCCGCACCGATCGCAAACGGCTGTTCGAGCATGCCGACATCAAGCTGTTGCAGCACGGGGAGCATCGCGTCGAAGTGCGCGCGCGACCAGCCCTGATTCGCGTCGACGGCGAGCGTGACGGCCGGGCGTACCTCACGGATTGCCGCGAGGCGTGCGGCGTCGGCGGCGCTACCGTCCAGCTTGACCTTCAGCGCCCTGGCGTGGGGCAGTCTCCGTGCGGCCCCGGCCATTGCATTCGGCGTATCCACGCCGATCGTCATCGTGGTCCGCAACGGGCGTGGCGCGGAGAGGCCCGCCATGCGCCAGACAGGCATGGCTTGCCGTTGTGATTCGAGCGCCCACAACGCCGCGTCGACCGCGTTGCGCGCGCCGCCGGGCGGCAATACGTCGAGCAACTGCGCGCGTGTGGCTCCGGCTTCTATCGATGGTCGGACGTGCTCGATTTGCGCGGCGATGGATTCAGGCGTTTCACCCAGGTAAAAGACCCCGGATGCTTCGCCGTTGCCGGCGTGGTGGCCGTCGTCGACGGTAACGCTCACGAGGCGAGCGGCGTCGATGACGTGGCCGGTGATGTGGAACGGGGCAGCCAACGGCCACCGTTCGATGCGCAGCGAGAGTGAGAGCGTGCGGGGTGACATGGGAGAGCGCGGAAGAAGAGTGTTACGCATAGCGTTCGATTGCCTCGCGGACACCACGGCCGGCCGCACGCATCAACATGCAGGCGGCAAAGAAGCCGAACGCCGCGACGCAGACGATCGACCACAGCAAGCCCTGGTTGAACGCGTGCAGACGATCCGACATGAAACCGATGAACACGGGGCTGCCGGATTGCACGACGATCGACGTCAGCGCGCCGATCGCCGCCACACGCGAGCGCAGGTGGGCAGGGCAGATGGTCTGCATGATGGTGGGAAACAGCACCATGCCTGCGACCATGCAGGCGAGCTGTGCGCCGAAGAGCGCGTAGACCGGCGTAAGCGAGCCCACGGCCAGATAGAGGAACGACAGGCCGCCGGCGACCAGCGCGCCGCATTCGCAGACACGCAGTGGCGCGAGCACGCCGAAGCGCGCTCTCATGCGGCCGGCAACGAGTCCACCGAGCACGCAACCCGCGATACCACCGGCCATCGCCGCCACGCCCATGCCGCCACCGGCTTCAGCCGGCGTGGCGCCGAAGGTTCGCACCGCCACGACCGGCATCCACGTCGCGACACCGCCGAACGACAGGTTGACCAGTCCGATGGCACCGAAGAACTTGAGCATCATGACGGCTTCGCGCCGGAAGTAGACCGGTGCGGACGGCAACGGCGCGGAAGTCCGGTCACGCGCGGCGGATGCTTCCGTGTCGCCGTGCTTTCCGGGGCGAATGAGGAGAACCAGCACGGCCAACACGGGGGCAGGCAGGGCAACGGCAAAAAACGCGAGCCGCCACGGCGCGAGATCGGCGAGCCCGGCTGGCAACGCGCCGTGCACCGCCGCAATGCCGTGCATCAGTGCGCCGCCGAGCGCCATCCCCGCACCTGCGCCCAACAGGTTGGCGAGCGCGAAGATCGCATTGGCGAGCACGCGCTGGCGCGCCGGGAAGAGGTCGGGAATCAGGCCGTAGATCACCGGCACCAGTCCGGCTTCGCCGATCCCCAGCCCGACGGTGGCGATGAACAATTGCCAGAAGTGGGTGGTCATGCCGCAGATCGCGGTGGCAGCGCTCCAGACGAGGACACACGCGACCAGCACCACACGGCGATCCACGCGATCGGCGACCCAGCCGATCGGCAACGAAGCCACGCCCGCGAACAGGGCGATGCCTGCGCCTTGCATCAGGCCGATTTGAGTATCGGTCAGCCCGAAATCGTGGCGGATGGGCTCCGTCAGCAGGATCAGCATCTGACGGTCGACGAAGGCAAAGAACGCCACGATCACGAGAATCGCCAGGCCGAACCACGCGAGTGGTCCGGCGGGTGAATCCGATGGCGGGCTTTGGGCCGCCACGGGGGCGAGCAAGTCGGGGTTGGAGTCGAACATGAGGGCTCCGTGATGAGAAGGCGGTTACTGCATGAATTGCTCGTTGCCCACGAGCCCGATGCGGTTCGCGCCGAGCCGCTGTGCGGATGCCATGACCATGGCGACGGCGCGGTAAGGCGCCGCCTTGTCGGGCCGCAAATGCAGTTCCGTTGGCGCGGGGTTGGCCGCGACGTCGTGCAATCGCGTTTCCAGTTGCTCGCGCGAACTCAGTCGCTCGCCATTCCATGCGATGGTGCCGTCGGCCGCGATATCGATCTGCACCACCGGCGGTGTCTGCGGTTGCGACGGCGGCGCGCCGGTCGGCATGTCCAGCTTGACCGCGTTCGTCTGAACGGGAATGGTGAGGATCAGCATGATGAGCAGGACCAGCATCACGTCGATGAGCGGTGTGGTGTTGATCTCGATCATCACGTCGGCTTCGTCGGCGTTGCCGGTGGGCATCGTCATTGCCATCTCGGGTCTCCTTGTCGGTGTGGCGGGATCATTGGCGCGGTGGCGGTTCGGTGATGAAGTCGACCTTGACGATGCCCGCCCGCTGGCACGCATACACGACCCGGCCGATCGCGGCGTAGCGCGCGTCGAGATCGCCGCGGATGTGGACTTCGGGTTGCGGCGATTGCACGGCAACCGCCTTGAGTTTCTCGACGAGCGTTGCCGCGTCAGGTACGCGCCGTTCGTCCCAGAACACGTCCCCCTCTTTCGTCACGGCGAGAATCACGTTCTGCGGAGTCGTTTGCAGCGGCTGCACGGCTTCCTTGGGCAGCGTGACCGGCACGGTGTGCGATACCACCGGAATCGTGATGAGGAAGATGATCAGCAGCACCAGCATCACGTCGACCAGTGGCGTCGTGTTGATGGACGACATGGTCTCGTCGTGATCGTCGCCGTCGCGGGGCCCTACGGTCATGGCCATGGTTCACCCCACGCGAGTGAGGGCAGCGGCCTTGGTCGCGGCGGCGGCCCCGGCCGTGGTCGTGCCGGTCAGGATGACGATGTGCAATTCCGTCGAAAACCCGCGCACGCGCTCCATCACCGCCTTGTTGCGGCGCACGAGCCAGTTGTAGCCGAGCACGGCGGGCACCGCGACAGCCAGACCGATCGCGGTCATGATCAGCGCTTCGCCGACCGGCCCCGCGACCTTGTCGATGGAGGCCTGGCCCGCGATGCCGATCGCAGTCAGCGCGTGATAGATGCCCCACACCGTGCCGAACAGGCCAATGAACGGCGCGGTCGAACCGACGGTGCCGAGAAACGCGAGGCCGTCCTGCAAGCGGCTCGAGACCGACGTGGTCGCCCGCTCGACGGCCGCCGCAACCCAGTCGTTGAGGTCGACCTGTTCGACCAGCGCGCCTTCGTGATGGTCGAATGCCGCGAGACCTGCTTCGGCGATGAAGCGGAACGGGCTGCCGGCATCCAGTTGACGCGTGCCTTCGCTGAGACTGCCCGCTTTCCAGAAACCCGTCTCCGCCGCCTTCGCGCGGCGCAGCACGCGCGTTTGCTCGAGCAGTTTCGCGACGATGATGTACCAGCTGCCCATCGACATGACGACCAGAATGAGCAACGTGCCGCGTGCGATGAAATCCCCGCCTTTCCAGAGCGCATCGAGGCCGTAGGGATTCGTCACCGTATCGGTGGCGGCGTGGGCGGCGCTGGCCGCGAGGAACAGAGCCGTCACCAGGGCGGCCTTGCGGGTACGGTTGATCATGAACGTCTCCTGAAATGCGTTGGCAAGTAGAAAAGGAACGACTGTCGAGGGCAGCCTCAATCGAGCTTGAAAGAGAAGGGCACCTGCACGCGGACTTCCTCGCCCTGTGCGACGCAGTGGAACTGCCGCACGGCGTTTTCCGCAGCCCTGTCGAGAACAGGCGCGGCTGACTGGGTCACGCTCAGGTCCTTGACGTTGCCGTCGGTGCCGACCACGAACGTCACGACGACGTCGCCGGTCAGGTTGTCCTTGAGCGCTTCACGCGGATAGCGAATGGCGGCGCGGACCTGCGTCGAGTTGGGACACACCACGCCGACGCTCGTCGACACGGGCGCGGCAGCGGCGGGCGGTGCTGGCGGCGCGACGGGTGCCGACGGCGCAGGTGTGGTCGACTGCGCGGCGATCGCGTTCGGCGACGGCGGTGCCGGGATGCGCACTTCCGGGGGCGGCACGAACGGCGGCGGTGGCGCGACGTGCTTCGGCGGTGGCGGTGCGATTTGCTTCGGCGGGGGTGGTGGAGGGGGCGGCGGCTTGATCTCTTCGATGATTCGCGTCTCGATCGGCTGACGAATCACGTCCACGACTTTCGTCGCGAGACCGGTGAGCAATGCGTAGACGATCACCGCATGCAATCCGACCACGAAGGCGATGCCGCCAATGCGCCGGACAGGTGGCTTGGGTTGTGCGTAGTTCATGTCCCGCGTGTCTCCTGCCTCGATATGACCTGGGAGCCACGTTAAGACCCGGGCATTTCTGTTTCATATCGGCTTTGTATCTGCACTGATACAAAGGCTTTCCGGTTAGGCAATGTGGTGACAGGACGCGCGAAACGAGACGGGGCGGCGAAAGCGGACGATGCACACGAGCGTCTCTTCGGGAAAATACCGGGCGGGTTATCCATGACGTGAACGCTCATCAGGCGTCCCGATTTCTCCGGATGACCTTGTGGGGCAAGGTGCAGGCGCAATTATTTCAACGCTGCAACAATTCGTGCAAAAAGCCCTTATATTGACGGGCAATAATGAGTGTGGGGCACATCTCACCGCCGCAACATCGGAGACAAGACGCCGTGAACAAAGCGATTCGTATTCTCGTCGTCGACGACGACTCGCAGATTCGCAGCCTGTTGTGCGACTGCCTTGCAGACTTCGGCATGACGACCGCGCAAGCCGGCACCGGCGCGGAAATGCATCTCGCGCTCGGGGAGGGGGGCTTCGATCTCGTGGTGCTCGACCTGATGCTGCCGGACGACGACGGCCTCAATCTCTGCCGCGAGATTCGTGCGACGTCGGAGATTCCGTTGATCATCCTGACCGCGCGCGGCGAGATGACCGACCGGATCGTCGGGCTGGAACTGGGCGCCGACGACTATATCGTCAAGCCGTTCGAGCCGCGTGAACTGGTCGCGCGCATCCAGACGATCCTGCGCCGCGTGCGCGCGCAAACGCAAGGCCGGACGAGGGCGCAGGAGGAAAGCCGCTTCGCCGGCTGGCGGCTGCACCAGATCGGCCGCCACCTGATTGCTGCCGACAACACGGTCATTCCGTTGTCGAATGCGGAATTTCGCCTGCTCAACGCGTTCCTCGACGCGCCGGGGCGTGTACTCAGCCGCGAATACCTGATGGATACCGCTCGCGGCAAGTCGATCGACACGTTCGACCGCAGCATCGATGTCCAGATATCACGCTTGCGTCAGAAGTTGCGCGAGGACATCAAGGAGCCGCGACTGATTCGCACCATTCGCGGGGAAGGCTACATGCTGGATGTCGGTCATCGTTAGGTATGCGTGCTGTTCATTGCAGCCATTCGTCAGCATGCGATGCAAGCAGGGCGGCGCAAGGGCTCACATCTGGATGCTGCGGCGCCATGCGTGTGAATCGCTGGATGCTGGCGGAACGCACTGAATCAGCACGCGCCGCAGATGGCTTGCCGTGTGATTCGGCGACGGTCCGAAAGCCCGCGGAAAATCAGTCGCTCGCGGGTTTCCTGCTTTTGCGGCGCTGCGCCGGTTGCGACGCCGCTCGATTGGCATCGGGCGAGTGAATCCGCACCATGTCGATCAGCGCCCGCAGCCCGCCCGAAACATGGCGATGACCGGGGTAGTACAGGCACAGCCCCGGCATGACCGGGCACCAATCGGCCAACACGCGTTCGAGCCGTCCGTCTTCGAGTGCATCGCGAACCAGATGATCGGGCACGAACGCAATCCCGATGCCGTCGATCGCCGCATCGACCATCAGCGGCTGGTCGGTCAGCGTGAGCGGGCCGCTGACATTCACCGTTTCGACGACACCGCGGCGCTCGAACTCCCAGCGGTAGATCGCACCGCTATCGAAGCGAAAGCGGATGCAGTCATGCCGATCCAGATCCTGCGGTACGTCGGGGCGGCCATGCGCGGCGAAATAGGCGGGTGAGGCGACGGCGGCGAACCGCACCGGATCGGACACGCGCACCGCGATCATGTCCTGCGGCACGGCTTCGGCCAGCCGAATCCCCGCGTCGAATCCACCGGCGACGATGTCGCCGAGCTTGCCGTCCGTCACGATGTCGAGGTGGACCTGCGGGTAGTCGCGCAGGAAGCGCGCGAGCACCGGTTTCAGCACGAGGCGGATCGCCCCTTCGCTGGCGTTGATGCGCACGGTGCCGCTGGGCGTGTCGCGCATCCCGTCGACGGCGAGCATCGCCTCCGCAACCGACGAGATCGCCGGACGGAGCTTGTCGACGAGCCGTTCGCCGGCGTCGGTCAGCGACACGCTGCGCGTGGTGCGATTGAACAGACGAACGCCCAGGCGCTGCTCGAGGCTCTTGATCGAATGACTGACTGCCGACGGCGTGACGTCGAGCTCGACCGATGCCGCGCGAAAGCTCAGGTGCGTGGCCGCAGCGAGGAACACGTTGAGCGAGAAGAGATCGCCGGTTTTCAATTGATGAGTGGAATTCATCGTCACGTAAAGATTGGCGAGATTGTCATGATAATGCGCCTTTTCTAGACTAGGCCCTGCGTTCGGTTGAACAAGGAGCAGGCAATGAAGATGAAGGCGATCGTGATGACCGGTGCCAATCGGCCCTGGGAAGTGCAGGAAGTGCCGGTACCGGTAGCCGGGTCGGGGCAGGTGCTGGTGAAGGTTCACGCGTCCGGGATGTGCTACACGGACGTCTGGGCCACGCAAGGTTTCGGCGGCGACATTTACCCGCAGACACCCGGCCACGAAGTGGTCGGCGAAATCGTCGAAGTGGGCGCGGGCGTGCATGCGCGCAGGGTGGGCGACCGGATCGGCACGACGTGGGTGCAGTCCGCGTGCGGGCGCTGTCCGTACTGTCGCGAGCATCGTCCGCTTTCCGGCCAGACTGCCGTGAACTGCGATGCGCCGCGGACCACCGGATTCGCGTCGCAGGGCGGGCACGCGGAGTACATCGCCGTTGCGGCCGAGGGCACGGTGCTGTTGCCCGATGCGCTGGCCTATGTCGATGCCGCGCCGATGATGTGCGCGGGTTACACGACGTGGAGCGGCTTGCGCGACGCGGCGCCGCAACCGCACGAGAAGGTTGCCGTGCTCGGCATCGGCGGACTGGGGCACGTGGCGCTGCAACTGTCCCGCGCGTGCGGCTTCGAGACCATCGCGATCACGCATTCGGCCGACAAGCGCGACCTCGCCATCGGGCTGGGCGCGGACCGGGTCGTCGCAAACGGTGCGGAGCTTCGCGACCTGGGCGGCGCGGATGTCCTGATGGTCACAACCAATGAGTTCAGTACTGCAGAGGAGGCAATGATGGGCGTACGAGTCGACGGCCGGGTAATCCTGTGCGGGCTCGACTTCAGCAAGCCGTTCTCGATCGCGTCGCAGCGCAAGCCGTTTCACATGATGCGCCAGCAGGTCGTCGGCTCCACGCACGGCGGCTTGCGCTACCTGAGCGAAGTGCTGGACCTCGCCGCCAAAGGCAAGGTCAAACCGATCGTCGAGACGTTCTCGCTGGACCAGGCGACTGAAGCCTATGACCGCCTCGCGTCCGGGAAGATGCGCTTTCGCGGCGTATTCACGCCCGGGCAAAGCCACTGACGCTCGAAGGTGCCCGGGGGATGCGGGGACGCATCTCCCGGCAAGCGCGCGAGGCCGACTCGCCGCGCTGCGCATTCGCACGGTGATCGAATGGGTCACATCGATGGGCCGCGCTTGTCCGTGCCCGACATCCCCCTGATATCGACTGCCACCCGACCGGACACGGCATGCCGGCCCTCGCCCGGCAGCGGCCATGGCGGCATCCGCGATTTCCCGTCAGGCCCCGGTTCGCACCGGCACGGCAACGCCGGAGCACCGGCCGGTGCCCGCCTGGCGGCCCTCCCGCACCCATCATGGCAAATCTGCTCACCGCAATCGAGCGCCTTGGTCATCGACGTCCGCCGCCACAGGGCATAAATTTCCAAGGTTGACGTGCCTATCCGCACGCCAGCTCGCGCGCAGGCCGGCAACCGGTCGCGCGTTCCTAATCAGCGTGAGACACAATCGAGCGTGGAGACGACACGATGAGCCTGTCAGAGCCATTGCGTCTGCATGTGCCGGAGCCCACCGGGCGCCCGGGCTGCAAGACGGACTTTTCCTATCTGCATCTATCGCCGGCCGGCGCGGTTCGCCGCCCGCCCATCGACGTTGCCGCGGCGGACACCGCCGATCTCGCCCGCAGCCTCGTGCGCGTGCTCGACGACAGCGGCAAGGCCGTCGGCCCGTGGGCACCGGATCTCGACGATGCGCGGCTGATCGCCGGCCTGCGCGCGATGCTCAAGACCCGCATCTTCGACGCGCGCATGATGATCGCGCAGCGCCAGAAGAAAATCTCCTTCTACATGTTGAGCCTCGGCGAAGAGGCGATCGGCACCGCGCATGCGATGGCGCTGCGCGACGGCGACATGTGCTTCCCGACCTACCGCCAGCAGAGCATCCTGATCGCGCGCGACGTGCCGCTCGAGCGCATGATCTGCCAGCTGATGTCGAACGAAGGCGACCCGCTCAAAGGCCGCCAGCTCCCCGTGATGTACTCGGACCGCGACGCGGGCTTCTTCTCCATTTCCGGCAACCTCGCGACGCAGTTCATCCAGGCGGTCGGCTGGGCGATGGCGTCGGCGATCAAGGGCGACACGAAGATCGCGTCCGCATGGATCGGCGACGGCGCGACGGCCGAATCCGATTTCCACACCGCGCTCACGTTCGCGCACGTGTACCGCGCGCCGGTCGTGCTGAACGTCGTCAACAACCAGTGGGCGATCTCGACGTTCCAGGCCATCGCGGGCGGTGAAGGCACGACGTTCGCGGGGCGCGGCGTCGGCTGCGGGATCGCGTCGCTGCGCGTCGACGGCAACGACTTCCTCGCGATCTACGCGGCGTCGAGCTGGGCGGCCGAACGCGCGCGCCGCAATCTCGGCCCGACGCTGATCGAGTGGGTGACCTATCGCGCGGGCGCGCACTCGACGTCGGACGATCCGACCAAGTACCGGCCGAGCGACGACTGGTCCCATTTCCCGCTCGGCGATCCGGTCGAACGCTTCAAGCGCCACCTGATCGTCAAGGGCATCTGGTCGGACAGCGCGCATGAAGCGTTGACGGCCGAGCTCGAGGCCGAGGTGATCGCCGCGCAGAAGGAAGCGGAAAAATTCGGCACGCTGGCCGACGACCGGATTCCGTCGCCGGCTTCGATGTTCGACGACGTCTACAAGGAGCTGCCCGCGCACCTGCGCCGTCAGCGCCAGGAACTGGGAGCATGATCATGGCGCAACATGAGACAGGCACGGCAACGCAGCCGATGACGATGATCCAGGCGCTGCGCTCGGCGATGGACGTGATGCTCGGGCGCGACAGCGACGTGGTCGTGTTCGGGCAGGACGTCGGCTATTTCGGCGGCGTGTTCCGCTGTACCGAAGGACTGCAGAACAAATACGGCAAGTCGCGCGTGTTCGATGCGCCGATCTCTGAAAGCGGGATCGTTGGCGCGGCGGTGGGGATGGGCGCATACGGGCTGCGCCCGGTGTGCGAGATCCAGTTTGCCGATTATTTCTACCCGGCATCCGACCAGATCGTGTCGGAAGGCGCGCGGCTGCGCTATCGGTCCGCCGGCCAGTTCATCGCACCGATGACGATCCGCATGCCCTGCGGCGGCGGCATCTACGGTGGCCAGACGCACAGCCAGAGCCCGGAGGCGATGTTCACGCAGGTGTGCGGGCTGCGCACGGTGATGCCGTCGAACCCGTACGACGCGAAGGGGCTCCTGATCGCCTCGATCGAGAACGACGATCCGGTGATCTTCCTGGAGCCGAAACGGCTGTACAACGGGCCGTTCGACGGCCATCACGACCGGCCCGTCACGTCGTGGCTCAAGCATCCGTCGAGCGCGGTGCCCGAGGGTTACTACACGGTGCCGCTCGATACGGCCGCCGTGGTGCGGCCCGGCAACGACGTGACGGTGCTGACCTACGGCACGACGGTGCACGTGTCGCTCGCCGCGGCCGAGGAGACGGGCATCGATGCGGAGGTGATCGACCTGCGCACGCTGTGGCCGCTCGACCTCGACACGATCGTCGCGTCGGTGCGCAAGACCGGGCGCTGCGTCGTGGTGCACGAGGCGACACGCACCTGCGGTTACGGGGCGGAACTGGTGTCGCTGGTCCAGGAACATTGCTTCTACCACCTCGAAGCGCCGGTCGAGCGCACGACGGGCTGGGACACGCCGTATCCGCATGCGCAGGAGTGGGCGTACTTTCCGGGCCCGGCCCGGGTCGGTGAAGCGTTGCGACGCGTGATGGAGGCGTGAGATGGGGATTCATGTCATCAAGATGCCGGATATCGGCGAAGGGATTGCCGAGGTCGAACTGGTGGCCTGGCACGTGGAAGTCGGGCAGACGATCAAGGAAGACCAGCCGCTCGCCGATGTGATGACCGACAAGGCGGCGGTCGAGATTCCGTCGCCGGTGACGGGCAAGGTGATCGAACTCGGCGGCCGGATCGGCGAGATGATGGCGGTCGGCAGCGAGCTGATTCGCCTCGAGGTCGAAGGCGCCGGCAACCTGAAGGCCGGCGCACCGGTGCGGGAATCAAAGGTAGAAACCGCACCGGTCGCGGCCGCGCCGTCGAAGGCGGTGGCCGACGCGCCGGCAGAGTCGCCTGCAAGGCCGGCGACGAAGCACGCGCCTGAGCAGCCGCGTCACGCGAAGCACGCCGGGCACTCGGCGCAGGTAGAGCCGCCGCGCGCGGCGCTCGCGCCGGGTGAACGGCCGCTTGCGTCGCCGGCCGTGCGCCGGCGCGCATGGGACATGGGCATCGAGCTGCGCTATGTGCGCGGCACGGGGGAAGCCGGGCGGATCCTGCACGCGGATCTCGATACGTATGCGGGCACCGGCGGTGGCGCGGCGCGCGGATCACGCGGATCACAAGCGCACGGCTACGACCAACGCAACGACGAAACCGAAGTGCCGGTCATCGGCTTGCGGCGCGCGATCGCGCGCAAGATGCAGGAAGCGAAGCGCCGCATTCCGCACTTCAGCTACGTCGAGGAAATCGACGTCACCGAGCTCGAATCGTTGCGCACGGAACTGAACCGCCGCTACGGCGACACGCGCGGCAAGCTCACGCCGCTGCCGCTGCTGATCCGCGCGATGGTGATCGCATTGCGCGACTTTCCGCAGATCAACGCGCGTTTCGACGACGAAGCGGGTGTCGTCACGCGCTACGGCGCGGTGCACATGGGCGTCGCGACGCAGACGGACGGCGGCCTCACGGTGCCCGTGTTGCGTCACGCGGAAGCGCGCGACGTGTGGTCGATCTCGGCGGAAATCGCGCGGCTCGCCGATGCAGTGCGCGCAAACCGCGCGCAGCGCGACGAATTGAGCGGCTCGACGATCACGATTTCGAGCCTCGGCGCGCTCGGCGGCATCGTGTCGACACCGGTCATCAATCATCCGGAAGTCGGCATCGTCGGCGTGAACCGGATCGTCGAGCGGCCGATGATCCGCGACGGCGCGGTCGTCGCGCGCAAGATGATGAACCTGTCGTCGTCGTTCGACCATCGCGTCGTCGATGGCGCGGATGCGGCCGAATTCATCCAGGCGGTGCGCGCGGTGCTCGAACGCCCGGCACTGCTGTTCGTGGAGTGAGCACGATGAAGAACGAACACACCACGCTGCTTGTGATCGGCGGCGGCCCGGGCGGCTATGTCGCCGCGATTCGTGCCGGCCAACTCGGCATCCCGACCGTGCTCGTTGAGCGCGACCGGCTCGGCGGCACCTGCCTGAACATCGGCTGCATTCCGTCGAAGGCGCTGATCCACGTGGCCGATGCGTTCGAACAGGCGTGCGGCCACGCAGGTGAGGGCGCACTCGGGATTCGCGTGCACACGCCCGAGATCGACATCGCAAAGAGCGTCGCATGGAAGGACGGCATCGTCGACCGGCTCACGCGCGGCGTCGGCGCGCTGCTCAAGAAGAACGGCGTGCGCGTGCTGCACGGCGATGCACAGGTGGTCGACGGCAAGACCGTCGATGTCGTCACCGGTGGCCACTCGGTGCGGATCAGTTGCGAACACCTGTTGCTCGCGACCGGTTCCGAGCCGGTCGAACTGCCGACGATGCCGTTCGGCGGGCACGTCGTGTCGTCCACCGAGGCGCTGTCGCCCGCGACGTTGCCGAAACGGCTGGTCGTCGTCGGGGCCGGGTATATCGGGCTCGAACTCGGGATCGTCTATCGCAAGCTCGGTGTCGACGTCAGCATCGTCGAAGCGGCCGAACGTGTGCTGCCTGCGTACGATGCCGAACTCTCGCGGCCGGTCGCCGATTCGCTCGCGCGGCTCGGTGTCCGGCTGTGGCTCGGCCACAAGGTGCTCGGGCTGGGGGAGAAAGGCGCGGTGCGCGTGCAGGCCGCCGACGGCGCCGAGCAGACGCTGCCGGCCGATCGCGTGCTCGTGGCCGTCGGCCGCCGGCCGCGCGTCGACGGATTCGGGCTGGAGACGCTGCAGCTCGATCGCAACGGCCGTGCGTTACGGATCGACGATGAATGCCGGACGTCGATGCGCAACGTGTGGGCGATCGGCGATGTCGCCGGCGAGCCGATGCTCGCGCATCGCGCAATGGCGCAAGGCGAGATGGTCGCCGAGCTGATTGCCGGCCGGCGCCGCCAGTTCGTGCCGGCGTCGATTCCGGCCGTGTGCTTCACCGATCCCGAGATCGTGACGGCCGGCTGGTCGCCGGACGATGCGCATGCGGCCGGCGTTGATTGCCTGAGCGCGTCGTTCCCGTTCGCGGCGAACGGGCGTGCGATGACGCTGCAGGCGACCGACGGGTTCGTGCGTGTCGTGGCGCGCCGCGACAACCACCTGATCGTCGGCTGGCAGGCCGTCGGGCGCGGCGTGTCGGAACTGGCGGCGGCGTTCTCGCAGTCGCTGGAGATGGGGGCGCGGCTGGAAGACATCGGCGGCACGATCCATGCGCATCCGACGCTGGGTGAAGCACTGCAGGAGGCTGCGCTGCGTGCGCTCGGGCATGCGCTGCATGTCTGACGGGCGCTCGTGACAAAAAGCCACCGATGCGCAACGCGCGCATCGGCGGCTTCTGTGCCTGTTTCTGTGCCGGCACGTGCGCCGTTCGTCATGACGGCGCGCGGTAGTCGACGTGTTCCGCCGTCACCTTGCGATAGAACGCGTCGATCGCATCGACCATCTGCGACAGCCCCGGCTGTTCGAGCGGATAGTGGCCCGCGTTCTCCAGCATCGTCACGCTGACCGGCACGCGGTGAATGCGCGCGAGCAACCGGGTGCTCACGGGCTTTGTCTTTGCCGCGGCGGGGCGGGCCGGCCGCGTTCGCGCCGGCCCGCGCGGCATCACCACGAATGCCCGATCCCGCCGTTGACCATCATGCGCGAACCGTTCACGGTGCCGACACCGAGCTTGATCACGGTGTTCTGCGTGATCCGCGCGCTGCCGCCAACCGCGATTGCCGTGTAACCACCGTAGTTGCCGAACCCGGCGCCGACCGAGACGACCTTGCCCGGATCGACCTGCGGCATCCCCGCGAGCGCGCCGGCGATCGCGATCCCCGAATATGCGTTGCGTGCGAGATCGTTCACGCCTTGCTGAATCGCGCCGACCCGCTGGTCGGTGTAGCGGTTCGCCGATTCGGTCGCCATCGTCAGCTGGTTCAGGTTGACCGCGTCGGTGCCCTGCGTGCCCGGTGCGACGTTGACGATCTGGCGCTGCTGTTCCGCGTTGCCGACCGAGACCACGTTCGAGCGGCCGCTGTCGTTCGAGTTCGCGCCGATCGCGACCGAGTTGGAGCCGGCCGCGACGGTCGGCGCATCGGTGCCCGAGCCGTTCATGTCGGCCGTGATGCCGGTGTTGCGCGAGGCCGACGTCGACAGGTTGTTGATTTGCGTGTTGATGTTCGTCACGCTGGTCGACAGCGACGACACGCGCTCGTTGGTCGTCGACAGGCCGGTGGACAGCGACGTGACGCTCGTCGACGTTGACGTGGACAGCGAGCCCAGCGCTTCGTTGGTCGACGACAGGCCGGTCGACAGCGAACCGATGCTGGTCGATGTCGACGTGGACAGCGATGCGAGATTGCTGTTCGTCGAGCTCAACCCGGTCGACAGCGATGCGACGTTGAGGTTGGTCGCATGCAGCTGGCTGCCGTTGATCGCATCGGTGCTGTCGGCACTGACGCGGCCTGCCGCGACGTTCTGGATCTGGCGTTCCTGGCCCGGTGAGCCGACGCTGAACACGCCGAACGGGTTCGCACCCGCATATCCGCCGAAATGCAGGCCGCCGATGGTCGACGACGACACGCCGACCGCGGCGCCGGTGGCCGAACGGTTGCCGATCGCCACCGAGTTGTCGAGGTTGGCGACCGCATTCGGGCCGATCGCGACGCTGTTCGCGCCGGTGGCCTGGCTGTCGGCCTCGGTCGAGTTCGCGTGGAAGTACTTCGCGCCCTTTGCGTTGAGGTTGTCGATCGCGTCGCCCACGTTGGCGTTGGTCGTCGTCGTGCCGTCGTTGTTGTACGTCACGTACGACGGCGCGGTGATCTTGCCGGTTGCCGGATCGTATGTGGCGCCGCCGCCGAGCGCATCGGCCGTGCTGTTGCCGAGATTCGTCGTGTTGACGGTGACGGAGCTGATGCTCGTCGACAGCGAGCCGAGGCCCGACGACGTCGACGTGGACAGCGACGTCATCGTGCTGTCGGTCGCGCTGAGGCCGGTCGACAGCGAATGGAAGCCCGTCGACGCGGATGTCGACAACGACGCGAGCGTGCTGTTCGTCGTGGAGAGGCCCGTCGACGTGGACGTCGACAGCGACGTGACCGTGTCGTTGGTCGTGCTCAGGCCGGTCGATAGCGACACGAATCCGGTCGACGTCGAGGTCGACAGTGAGACGAGATTGTCATTCGTTGTACTGATCGTGGTGGACAAGGAACCGGCGGTGGTCGATGTTGCGGTCGACAACGACGTCAGGTTCTTGCCGAGCGTGTCGATGCCGGTCGAGGCGGACGTGGACAGCGAAACCAGCGTGTGATTGGTCGTCGACAGACCGGTGGACGTTGCGGTCGACAGCGATGCAACGGTGTTGTCGGTCGTGCTCAGCCCGGTCGACAACGAGGCCATGTTGCTGTCGACGATGCGCAGGCTGTCGGCGGTCGAGGTCGACAGCGACGTGAGCGCGCCGTTCGTCGTGGAGAGGCCCGTCGACGTGGACGACGACAGCGACGCGATCGACGATTCGGTCGACGTCGACAGGCTCGTGAGGCCGGAGCCCACTGCAGTGAGTTCGACATTGGTCGCGTGCAGCTGCGAGCCGTTCACGGCGTCGGTGCTTTTCTCGGCCAGCCGGCCGGCGGCGACGTTGGTGACCGTGCGCTCGCGGCCCGCGGCGCCGACGCTGACGGTCGACGCGGGGGCGGTGCCGGCAAAGTCGTACGCGGTGCCGTTGATCGTCGCGCCGCTCGTGCCGACAGCCGCGCCCGTCACGGAACCGGAGCCCAGTGCGACTGCGCTCGCATCGGCTGCCGTTGCGCTGGCGCCGAGTGCAACCGCTCCGGCGCCCGACGCGACGGCACGCGGCCCGATCGCGCTTGCGGCCTGTGCGCTGGCGTTGGCCTGCGCACCGACCGACACGCTGGTGGCGGCCGAGCTCGTCGCGCGGTCGCCCAGCGCGACCGCGCTCGTCGCGGTGGCGGCTGCGGACGAGCCGGCGCCCAGCGCACCGCGACCGGTTGCTTCCGCGGCGCGGCCGAGTGCCGTGCCGGTCTGGCTCGACGATGCGTTCGCGCCGATCGCCGTGCTGTTTTCCGTGGCCGTGCTCTTGTAGCCGATCGCGGTGGCGCCCGTGTAGCCGCCCGTGCCGGCCGTCGCGCCCGCGCCGAGCGCGACCACGCCGTAGCCGCCGCCAGGCGTGAGCGCGCTGGCGTCATGGCCGATCGCGACGTTGCCGGCGCCGGTCGAGCCGCTGCTGCTCGCCGCGCCCATACCGATCGCGATATCGGCCACGCCGGCCGCCGATGCGTCGACGCCAGCCGCGAGTGCGTTCAGCCCGGTGGCGCCGTCGTTGTGGTAGTTCCCGCCCGGTTTGCCGCCGTCGTTGACGCTGTAGTAGCGGGTGGTCGCGGCATCGATCGCGGCCGACGTGGAGGTCGACAGCGAATTGAGGCCGGCTGTGACCGACGTCGACAGCGACGTCATCGTGGTGCCGGTCGTGCTCAGCCCGGTCGACAGCGACGCGAGGCCGTTCGATGCCGCTGTGTCGACGGCGGCCAACTGCCGGACGTTGACGGCATCGGTGTCCTGCGTGCCGCCGGCGACGCGGGTGATCTGGCGTTCCGCGCCGGCGCTCCCGACGGACACGACGCCGTTCGACGCGACGGCCGCATCGGAGAAGCGCTCCGTGCCCGACCCGGTGCGGTCGGCGAGGGAACCCTGGCCGAGCGCGACCGCGTTGGCGACGCTTGCGTTCGACTGGTAGCCGACGGCGACGCCGCTCGCGCCTGACGCGGTGGACTTGCCGCCCATCGCGAGCGAGCCTTCGCCGGTGGCATTGGCGTCGGCCGCGAAGGCCGCGGCATACGTGCCGCCCGTCGCCTTCGAACGCGCGCCGACCGCCGTCAGGAAGCTCGAGGTCGTCGCGCCGGCGCGGTTGCCGGTTTGCGTCGCGGTCGCTTCGTCGCCGATCGCGACGGACCAGTAGTCGGCGCAGGCCGCCCACGTGCCGGAGCACTGGTAGCCGGTGTTGCCGCCGACGGAAACGTAGGCGAGGCTGTCGAGGGGGATCAGGGCGGCGGCGACGGAGAGGGTGGCGGCCACGCGAGCGGACGCCGACACCTTGCTCGAGGTTTTCTTGCCGTTGGCCCGGGTGGTTTCGGAGGTGGCGACCCAGGCGCCCAGTGCGTCGTTCCAGATCGTACGGAAATTGCGGTTCATGGTCTGTCTCGGAAAAAAAGGACGCCGCACCGCGATACGATGACTTGAGGAATTAAGACAGCTGGATGGGCGTTCCCGGGTGAATTAAGAGATAACGAATGAGGCGAATCTTACAGATTGAAATATATTTGTAATGTAAAACAACGAAAAATGACCGCACTTTCTTTCATTGTTTGACATTATTTGTCGTACAAGTATCGAAGAGGAGTGGGTTTGGAGAGATGGGGTGCGATGAAAATAGAAAAAATGCGTGAAAAGTGCGACGAATTGAAGCGTGGGCCAACAGCAGCCGGAATCGTGCCGCGTCAATTTAGAGATATGGAATGAGCGCGCCCTGTAACTTTTCGAGATGTTGGGCGGTTGTCGGCGCCGAGTCGGCCGACGATCATGTGGGAAGCCGGAAACCGGGCCGCTCCCGCCCCGCCAACGCAGGCTCCACACGGAAGAACCGGACATGAAATTGCTGCTCGTCGGCGCGACCGGACTCGTCGGGCGTCACGTCCTCGAAGTCGCGCTCGCCGATGCGCGGGTCGATCAGGTGATCGTCCTCGCGCGCCGCCCGTTGTCGCCGCACCCGAAGATGCGCGCGCTCGAGGTCGATTTCGATCATCTGCCCGACGCGGCCGACTGGTGGCATGCCGATGCCGTGATCTGCGCGCTCGGCACCACGATGCGGGCCGCCGGCTCGAAGGCGGCATTCCGGCGCGTCGACCACGACTATCCGCTCGCGGTCGCGCGGCTCGCGCACCGCTACGGCACCCCGGCTTACGTCCTGAATTCCGCGCTCGGTGCGGATCCGGCATCGAGCATCTTCTACAACCGCGTGAAGGGCGAGGTCGAACAGGCGCTCGCCGGCGTCGGGTTCGCGTCGCTCACTTATGTGCGGCCCGGCCTGATCGGCGGCAGCCGCGACGAGTTCAGGCTCGGCGAGCGGCTGATGGTGTTCGCGTTGAACGTGGCCCGACCCGTGCTGCCGGCGAAGTGGCGCGTGAATCCCGCGCCGCGGATTGCCCGCGCGCTGCTCGACGCGGCGATCGACGCGCGGCCGGGCGTGCAGGTCATCGCGTCGGACCGGCTCGCCTGACGCGCAACGGGCGGCACACGTCGGTCACCGACCCGCGAAGCCGTCGAGCCTGTCGAACTGTTCGGCGAGCGCCGCCGTGAACGCGTCCAGCGCTTCGCTGCCGTCGCAGTTCCTCGGTGTCGCGAGCTGAAATTCGACCGTATGGCTCAGCTTGCTCGCGAGCAGCCGGCGCATCTTCCCTGCTGCGATCCACGGCGCCGCGACATGGTCGGGCAGGAAGCCGACATGCGCGCCGGACAGGATGAAGATCACGTCGGCGTCGACGTTTTCGGAGAACGCGGTCGGCTGCGCGTTGCGCAGCGCCGCACCCGACGTGTTCGTCTTGTAGAGCCGGGCGACGTTGCTCGTGCGCGCGATGTCGTTGGCCGACACGGTCTTTTTCGCAAACAGCGGGTGCCGGGCGCCGCAGTGCAGCGACTGGTGTTCGACGAACAGCGGCGCGTAGTGCAGGCCGGCCTGGTGGCCGGAAAAATAGCCGATCGCGAGTTGCAGTTCACTTTTCAGCAGCCGGCGCTCCAGTTCGTCGGGCGGCATCGCGATCATCTCGATCAGCACGTCCGGCGCCTGTTCGCGGAAGCGGCCGACGCC
The DNA here is from genome assembly GCF_964265005.1 of Burkholderia crassaminum. Lineage (NCBI taxonomy): Bacteria > Pseudomonadati > Pseudomonadota > Betaproteobacteria > Burkholderiales > Burkholderiaceae > Burkholderia > Burkholderia crassaminum. The sequence continues at coordinate 1,383,824 of NZ_OZ183799.1, forward strand.
TGCCGCGATCGATTCGACGATGTCCGGTGCCAGTCGCTCCGACAACCCGATGCGCAGCTCGCCGAGCAACGTGCCCGACACGTGCTGCGTATCGCGCGTGAACACGTCCATCGCGTGCAGGAGCCGCCGCGTCGAGTGCAGCACGCGTTCGCCTTTCGGCGTCAGCCGGAAGCCGCTCTTGCCGCGATCGCACAGCCGGAACCCGAGACGCGTCTCGAGCTTGGCCATCTGCGTGCTGATCGTCGAAGGCGCCATCCCGAGCGTGCCCTGCGCGGCGCTGAAGCCGCCGCTTTCGACGATCGTCAGGAAGAGCCGCAGCAGTTGCACATCCATGTCTCTCAATCGGGTCAGCATGGCGATACATCGCGTTTCGTGAAGTCGGCTTATGTTAGTTCATATTTTTCGTCGGATGCGGCGACGGCAGAATCGGGCACGAGGTCGCCAGCCGCGCGGCCGTCCCCCTTCAGACAGGAATCCGACGATGAGCCAGAACGATTTCGCATTCACGCGCGACAGCCTCTACGGTACGCAGGCCGAACCAACCTTCGCGGGCGCGACGAGCTTCATGCGCCGGCGTTTCAGCCGCGATCTCGACGGCGTCGACCTCGCGATCACCGGCGTGCCGTTCGATTCCGCCGCCTCGCACCGGCCCGGAACGCGTTTCGGCCCGCGCGGGTTGCGGATCGCATCGACGGGCATCGCGTGGGAGCGCCCGTGGCCGTGGTCGTTCGATCCGTTCGACGTGCTGGCCGCGGTCGACTACGGCGATTGCGCGTTCGATCTCGGGCAGCCCGAATCGGTGCCGGGCGCGATCGAGCGGCATGCCGACGGGATCCTCGCGCGCGGCTGCGCGATGCTGACGCTCGGCGGCGATCACTTCATCACGTATCCGCTGCTGAAGGCGCACGCGAAGGTGCACGGGCCGCTGTCGCTCGTGCATTTCGATGCGCATACCGACACGTGGCCCGACCGCGACGTCAAGCGCATCGATCACGGGACGATGTTCTATCACGCGGCACGGGAAGGGTGGGTCGTGCCCGGACGGTCGGCCCAGATCGGCATCCGCACGACCAACGACGAGCCGATGGGCTTCGACATCCAGGATGCGCGCCATGTGCATGCGTCGTCGCCCGCCGCGATTGCCGCGCGCATTCGTGAACGGGTCGGCGACCATCCCGTGTACCTGACATTCGACATCGACTGCCTCGATCCGGCATTCGCGCCGGGCACGGGTACGCCGGTCTCGGGCGGGCTGTCGAGCCATCAGGCGTTCGAGATCCTGCGTCACCTGGAAGGCATCAACCTGGTCGGCATGGATGTGGTCGAAGTGTCGCCGCCGTATGATCATGCGGAAATCACGTCGCTGGCCGGCGCGACGATCGCGCTGGAGCTGATCTGCCTGTATGCATCCCGCCGGCGGCGCACCACGGAAGAATCGAACGATGACTGAACTCACATGGCGCAACGCCGTGCCCGACGATGCGGCCGCGTGCATCGAACTGCGCGGCAAGACGCGCGAGAACGCATTTACCGAGGCGCAGTTGCGCGGCCTCGGCATCACCGTCGAAAGCTGGGGCGACGGTATCCGCGACGGCCTGTTCTCGGGCCGGGTCTGCTGCTCGAACGGGCGCATGGTCGGCTACTGCTTCGGCGACACCGAATCGGGCGAGATCGTCGTGCTCGCGATCCTGCCCGAGTACGAGGGGGCGGGGATCGGCAAGCGGCTGCTGCGGCAGGTGATCGACGCGTTCGCCGCGAGCGGTGTCACGTCGCTGTTTCTCGGGTGCTCGACCGATCCCGCGTCGCGCTCGCACGGTTTCTACCGGCATCTGGGCTGGACGCCGACGGGCACGCTCGACGACGCGGGCGATGAAATCCTGACGCTGCGGATCGGACAGCACGCATGACGGCATGCGTCGGAGGCACCCGGAGCCTCGTCGATTCGTAAAACTGTTTCGTCATACAAATTGATGGCGCGACCGCGGCACCTGCGCTGACCTACGATGGAGACATTGCTTCCATCGTCCGCCGAGCCGTGTGCACCCACTACCGCGCCCCCGATGAAGACCCGGGCATCAGCGAACTGAAGATCGGAATCGGCGACCTGTTCCGCCGCGACCCCTGGGCGCCCGACGTGTATCCCGACTACGCGGCGCCGGTCGCGCACGCCGACGGCGACGGCCTCGAGGTGGTCGCGGCGGTGTTCGGCTTCTGGCCGAAATTCATGCAGCCCGAGCGGCTTGACGAGACCGGTCGCAAAAAGAAGAAACTCGATACGGTGAACGCGCGGGCGGAAACGGTCGGCTCGTCGCGGCTCTACGGCAACGCGTGGCGCAACGGCCAGCGCTGCCTGATTCCGGTGCGCTGGATCTTCGAGCCCTGTTACGAAACCGGTCGCAACGTGTGGCACCGGATCGGCGTCGACGGCTGGCAACCGTGCTGCGTCGCCGGCATCTTCCGGCGCTACGAAGGCGCAGACGGCCACGAACGCGTGGGCATGGCGATGCTCACGGTCAACGCCGACGCGCATCCGCTGTTCGCGCGGATGCATCGGCCCGGCGAGGAGAAGCGGGGCGTCGTGATCCTGCGCCGCGACGATTACGACGAGTGGCTGCACGTACGCGACATCGAAGCAGCCCGACGCATGCTTTGCCTGCTCCCCGCCGCCGACATGACGGCCGAGCCCGATCAGGCGCCACCCGCACGCACCTGAGCTTTCATTATTCCGACGTCCACCTGTCGACAAAACCGGTCGAAGATGTCCTGATTATTCGGACGATTTCGAAAATCCGCCGATACCGGGTAATCACCGATATCTCGCAAGTTGTATATACAAGATCATCCGCTGGCAATGTCGGCACACGTCGTGCCGCTTGCGCGCCAGTGCGCAAACCGTGCGTGCGTGGCGCATGCCGGCGATCCACGGCGCCCCGCACCCGCAGAGCCGAAAAGGGCGGCTCGCAGATTCCCATCTCGTTCAAATCATTTGTGATCCTGAGTATTTTGGAGATTTCCCCGTGTCAACGAATCCCAGTGGAAAAGCCGGCGGCCTGATCGAAGTCCGTTCGATCGACTTCATTCCCGACGCCGAGCGCCATGGCGGCTTGCTGAGCCAGTTCACCCTGTGGCTGTCGGCCAACATGCAGATCACGGCCATCGTCACGGGCGCGCTCGCCGTCGTGCTCGGCGGCGACGTGTTCTGGTCGCTGGTCGCGCTGTTGCTCGGCCAGTTCATCGGCGGCGCGGTGATGGCGCTGCATGGCGCGCAGGGGCCGCAGCTCGGGTTGCCGCAGATGATCTCGAGCCGTGTGCAGTTCGGCGTCTATGGCGCGATGATCCCGATCGTGCTCGTGTGCCTGATGTACATCGGCTTTTCCGCGAGCGGCTCGGTGCTGGCCGGGCAGGCCGTCGCGCAGTTGCTGAACATCGACGACGCGGCCGGCATCCTGCTGTTCGCGGCCGTGATCGTCGTGCTGACCGTGTTCGGCTATCGCGCGATCCATGCCGTCGGCCGGATCGCGAGCGTGGTCGGCATCGCCGCGTTCGTCTACATGTTCACGCAGCTGTTCGCGAACCACGACATCGGCGCGCTGCTCGCGAACAAGCATTTCTCGCTCGCGAGCTTCCTGCTGTCGATGTCGCTGTCCGCGTCGTGGCAGATCGCGTTCGGCCCGTACGTTGCCGACTATTCGCGCTACCTGCCGCGTTCGACCTCGTCGGTCGCGACGTTTCTCGCGGTCGGCCTGGGCTCGGTGATCGGCGCGCAGGCGGCGATGGTGTTCGGCGTATTCGCGGCCGCGCTGGCCGGCGGCCAGTTCGCGCACCATGAAGTGGCGTATATCGTCGGCCTCGGCTCGACGGGCGCCGTGGCCGCACTGCTGTACTTCAGCATCGCGTTCGGCAAGGTGACGGTGACGGCGCTCAACGCGTACGGCAGCTTCATGTCGATGGCGACGATCGTCAGCGGTTTTCGCGGCAAGGGCGCCGTGTCGTCGAAGAGCCGCCTCGTGTACATCTTCGGGATGATCTGCGTATCCACGCTCATCGCGCTCGCGGGCCGCCATTCGTTCCTGAAGGAATTCACCGCGTTCATCCTGTTCCTGCTCGCGTTCTTCACGCCGTGGAGCGCGATCAACCTGGTCGACTACTACTGCTTCACGCGCTCGCGCTACGACGTGCCGGCGCTGTCCGATCCGAACGGCCGCTACGGCCGCTGGAACGTGATGGCGATCACGATCTACGTGGTCGGCATCCTCGTGCAACTGCCGTTCATGTCGACGCACATCTACACGGGGCCGCTCGTCGACGCGCTCGGCGGCACCGACATCTCGTGGATCCTCGGCCTGATCGTGCCGGCCGTGCTGTATTACATCGGCGCACGTGCGTCGCGCCGCAGCATTCCCGAACGCCTGATCCTGCCGCTCGAACGCGGCGAAGTTCACCACTGACGACACGTCACGCGCATCGGGCCGGCCGACTGCCGGCCTGAATGCCGCACGAGCCGGGCGCTGCCTGCGCCGGGCTCTTCCCCACGTTTCCTTTTCCGCGATGCCGGTGCGGCGCGACTGCCGCGCGCGGTGTCGTTTCATTCTCAGGCCATTGAATAGTATGACTAAACAAATGACAGCCCGCGGCAGCGATTCGCGGGTGTGGATGGTGCGCGCCGGTCTTCGCATGACGGTGGCGGCGGCGTGTATTGCCGGATCGGGCACGGCGCTCGCGCAGGACGGCGTCACGCTGTACGGCGTGATCGACGAGTTCGCGCAATACGTGAATACGGGCAACGGCTATACGGCGGCGATCGGTTCGGGCGGCCAGTGGGGCAGCCGGTTCGGGCTGAAGGGCGGCGAGGATATCGGCGGCGGGCAGAAAATCGAGTTCGCGCTGGAAAACGGCTTCAACCCGAACGACGGCTCGCTGGCGAGTTCCGGCAGCCTGTTCAACCGGCAGGCGTGGGTCGGCATTGCAGGGCAGTGGGGCAAGGTGCGCGCGGGCCGCCAGAATTCGCCGCTGTTCAACGACCAGGGTGGACAGGATGCGTTCGGCGGAGTCACACAGGCGTCCGGCATGGACAACCTGACCGTATTCGCGTTCCGCACCAGCAATACGCTGTCGTACCAGAGCCCTGAAATCGCGGGCTTCCAGGGCGGGTTGTACTTCGGGTTCGGCGATGCAGGCGGCGTGCGCTCGGCAGGTTCCAGCCAGCAGTTCGACCTGACTTACGAACACGGGCCGTTCGGCGCGTTCGTCGCGGGCCAGTGGCTGAAGAACGCGACGGCGACCACCACCGATCGCACGATCATGGCCGGCGCGTCGTACGAGATCGGCAAGGCCACCGTGTACGGCGGCTTCTCCGCGGTGAAGTGGGCCGATCTCGGCATCGATTCGCGCGTGTACGGGCTGTCGGTCAAATACCAGTTCAATCCGGCGAACTACGTGGCGCTCGGCTACGCGTATCTGCATGACCAGTCGTCGCAGGGCAACAATGCGGACCAGCTCGGGCTGATGTACGAGTACGACCTGTCGAAGCGCACGAGCTTCTACGGCGCGCTGTCGTACCTGCGCAACCGCAACCAGGCCGGCTACACGCTTGCCGGTGCGGCGAACCCCGGCTTGCCGCTCGCGTATCCGGGCGCGAATGCGCGCGGCGTGCAGCTCGGCATCGTGCATCGCTTCTGACGTTGCCGACGCGCCGGGCCGTGTGCGCCCGGCGCTTTCCTCCGGCGCGCTCGCGCCGCTACTTCCCCAGCCGCTCCGCCAGCGAATGGCGCTGCATGCAGCGCTCCATCGCGTCGAGAAACGCGTGCTCGGCCGCGTTCATCTTGCGATCGCGGTGCCACAGCAGGAACACGTCGACATCGACGAGCCCGTCGTCGGGCGGCAGCCGCCACAGCCGCTGCTGGGCGATGTCGTCGCGCACGATGTGTTCCGGCAGGCAGCCGATCCCGTAACCCGCGAAGATCAGTCGCCGCACTTCCTCGAGGCTCGGCGACGAGGCGACGATGCGGCCCGTGAAGCCTTTCTGGTCGCGAAACACGGTGAGCGGCGACAGGCTGTCGCCGATCTGGTCGCTCGTGAACGACACGAAATTCTCGGCGAGCAGATCGTCCATGCGCAGTTGCGTCTGCCCGAACAGCCGGTGATGGCGGCCGCAGTAGATCGCGTAGCGCTGGCGCAGGAAGCAGCGCATCTCCAGCTTGTCGTGCGGCGTGCGGCACAGGCCGAGCCCGGCCGTGGCGGTCTTCTGCAGCAGTGAAGAAAGAATGTCCGACGAGCGCATCACCTCGATCTGCAGGTCGATGCGCGGATACGCGCGATGGAATTCCGCGAGGAATTCATCGTAGACGGGCGACTCGATGCGGCTCACCGTCAGCAGCCGGATCGAACCGGTCAGGTCGGCCGTGCTGTCGTCGATTTCGGTTTCGAGGCGCGAGATGCCGCCGTAGATGTCGCTCGCGATCCGGTACACGGCTTCGCCGGCAGGCGTCGGCGCGAAGTGCGTGCCGCGCCGCTCGATCAGCTTGCGCTCGAGCGTGTCCTCGAGCCGCCGCAATGCCTGGCTCACGGCCGGCTGCGTGACGTGCAGGCGTGCGGCCGCGCGGCTCACGCTGCGCTCCTGCACGATGACGAGGTAGGTGCGCAGCAGGTTCCAGTCGAGACGGTCGTTCAGGAATGGGGCGAGGTCGGGGCGCATCGGGTCTCCGGGCGAGGCGTCAAGGCGGACATTAGTTGAATTTATACGGCGAATAATAACTTGAAATTTGACTAATGATTTGCGGTCGCCGATAAAGGAGGGGTGCCGCAGCGTGCGGCGCAAGGCCGCGACAGACGGCCGTCACACGATATTGCGCGTCGCTCCGTAGCGGCGCGCGTCAGGAGCCCGCATGACCCAGTCCCTTCCTTCCGCCCGCCAGCCGGGACGCGCCGCGACGGCCGCGTTCATCGGCACGATGATCGAGTGGTACGACTTCTACATCTACGCGACCGCCGCCGCGCTCGTGTTCGGCGAACTCTATTTCCCGTCGCACGACCCGTTCGTCAGCACGATGGCGTCGTTCGCGACGTTCGCGGTCGGCTTCTTCGCGCGGCCGCTCGGCGGCGTGATCTTCGGGCACCTCGGCGATCGCATCGGCCGCAAGAAGGCGCTGATGACGACGCTGATGATGATGGGCGTGGCGACCGTCTGCGTCGGGCTGCTGCCCGATTATTCGAAGGTCGGCGTGCTCGCGCCGGTGCTGCTCGTTGCGCTGCGCGTGGTGCAGGGGATCGCGGTCGGTGGCGAATGGGGCGGCGCGGTGCTGATGGCGGGCGAGCATGCGCCGCAGGGGCGCCGCACGTTCTTCGCGTCGTTCGCGCAGCTCGGCAGCCCGGCCGGGCTGATCCTGTCGCTGATCGCGTTCCGCGCGGTCACGTCGATGGACAAGGCGGACTTCCTCGCGTGGGGCTGGCGCCTGCCGTTTCTCGCGAGTTCGGTGCTGCTCGTGGTCGGCATCCTGATCCGGCTCGGCGTGAACGAGTCGCCGGAATTCGCGCGCGTGAAGGAAGCCAACCGCACGGTGAAGCTGCCGGTTGCGGAAGTGTTCCGCTCCGCGTCGGGGCTCGTGCTGCTCTGCATCGGCGCGAACACGATCGGCATCGCGGGCGTCTATTTCACGAACACGTTCATGATCGCGTACACGACGCAGTACGTGGGCGTCTCGCGATCGCTGATCCTCGACAGCCTGTTCGCGGTCGCGATCATCCAGTTCTTCGCGCAGCCGGTCGCCGCGTGGATCGCCGAGCGCATCGGCGGCGCGCGCTTCCTGAAACTCGCGGCGCTGCTCGCGATGCTGTCGCCCTATCCGATGTTCATGCTCGTGCAGGGCGGCACGTCTGCGTCGCTGATTGCAGGCATCGCACTCGCGGTGGTCTGCATGGCCGGCTTCTATTCGGTGATCGCGGGTTTCGTGAGCGAGGTGTTTCCGGCGCACGTGCGCTATTCGGCGATCTCGCTGGCCTACCAGATCTGCGGCGCGATCGCGGGCGGGCTGACGCCGCTCGTCGGCACGTGGCTTGCGCATCGCTTCGCAGGCCAGTGGTGGCCGCTCGCGGTGTTCTACACGTGCCTGGCCGGCATCTCGCTGCTCTCCATCGTCGCGATCGACGCCCGCCGCGCGGCGCGGCCGGCCGCCGCCGAAGCGCTCGGCTCGCAGTGAACCTCAACCAAAGATTTCATCCGGAGTGCACATGAAAGACCTGCTGGAAATCGACGGCGCCCGTTTGTGGCAGAGCCTGGCGGACATGGCGCGGATCGGCGCGACGCCGCGCGGCGGCGTGCGGCGCCTTGCGCTCACCGACGACGATCGTCGCGGGCGCGACCTGTTCGCGCAGTGGTGTCGCGATGCGGGGATGACGGTGAGCGTCGACGCAGTCGGCAACCTGTTTGCGCGGCGCGACGGCGTCGATGCGCAGGCCGCGCCGGTGCTGATCGGCAGCCATCTCGACACGCAGCCCGAAGGCGGCCGGTTCGACGGCGTCTATGGCGTGCTCGCCGCGCTCGAACTCGTACGCACGCTGAACGACGCTGGCATCGCGACCGGCAAGCCGCTGGAAATCGTGTCGTGGACCAACGAGGAGGGTGCGCGCTTCGCACCGGCGATGCTCGGCTCGGCCGTGTTCACGGGTGCATTGCCGCTCGACGATGCGCTCGCGAAGCAGGACGCCGACGGGCTCACGCTCGGCGCGGCACTGGACGCATGCGGTTATCGCGGCACGCGTGCGACGGGCGGCGCGGTCGATGCGTACTTCGAGGCGCATATCGAACAGGGCCCCGTGCTGGAGGCGAACGGCACGACGATCGGCATCGTCACGGGCGGGCAGGCGATCCGCTGGCTCGACGTGACGGTGACGGGCGTGGCCGCGCATGCGGGCACGACGCCGATGCCGTATCGCAAGGACGCGTATTTCGCGAGCGCGCAGATGGCGCTCGAACTCGAACGGATCGTCGCCGGTCACGCGCCGCGCGGGCTCGCGACGATCGGGCAGGTCGGCATCCGCAACGCGTCGCGCAACACCATTGCCGGCGACGTGACGTTCACGGTCGATCTCCGTCATCACGACGATGCGCAAGTCGATGCGATGGAGCGCGAACTGCGCGATGCGTGCGCACGTGTCGCCGCCGCGCGCGGCGTGCAGGTCGCGATCGACACCTGCTGGCGCAGCCCGGCGACGCCGTTCGATCGCGACTGTGTCGAGCGGGTCGCGCAGGCGGCCGCCGCGTTCGGCTATACGAACGAGCGGATCGTCAGCGGCGCCGGGCACGACGCGATCCTGCTCGCGCGCCGCGTCCCGACCGCGATGGTGTTCATCCCGTGCGTCGACGGCCTGTCGCACAACGAAGCCGAGGATGCACTGCCCGCCGACGTGACGCGCGGCACGAACGTGCTGCTTCATGCGGTGCTCGCGCGCGCCGGCGTCGCGGCGAGCGTTGCCGTGGCGGCCACCACGCAGGTTGCGTGACACCGCGCACCGATAAATCGACAGATCGAACAACCGACGAGGGCAGACAATGAACACCTATTTCCATCCCGAGCAGTTGCTGCACCATCCGCACAGCTACCTGTCGCGCGGCCGGATGCGTGAGCCGCAGGAAGTGCCCGAGCGCGCGGCGCGGCTCGTCGCGGCCGTCCGGTCGCTCGACTTCGACGTGCGCGAGCCGGCCGACCGCGGCACCGCGCCGATCGCGGCCGTGCACGACATGAACTACCTGCGCTTTCTGGAAGAAGCGCACCGCGACTGGAAGCGGATGCCCGACGACTGGGGCGACGAAGTGATGTCGAACGTGTTCGTGCGAGACCCGAACCCGCTGCGCGGCGTGCTCGCGAAAGCCGCGCGCTACCTCGCCGACGGCAGTTGCCCGGTCGGTGCGAACACGTGGCGCGCCGCGTACTGGTCCGCGCAGAGTGCGCTGGCGGCTGCGGCCGACGTCAACGACGGCGCGCGCGACGCGTACGCGCTGTGCCGGCCGCCCGGCCATCACGCGCGCCGCGACGCGGCCGGCGGCTTCTGCTACCTGAACAATGCGGCGATCGCCGCGCAGTCGCTGCTCGGCCGCCATCGCCGGGTCGCGATCCTCGACACCGACATGCATCACGGGCAGGGCGTGCAGGAGATCTTCTACGGCCGCGACGACGTGCTGTACGCGTCGATCCACGGCGACCCGACCAACTTCTACCCGGTCGTCGCGGGCTACGAGGAAGAGACGGGCACGGGGGCTGGCGACGGTTTCAACCTCAACCTGCCGATGCCGCACGGCGCGCCGGAGTCGGCGTTCTTCGCGCGGCTCGACGATGCGCTGCGCGCGCTCGCGCGGTTCCAGCCCGATGCGCTCGTGCTCGCGCTCGGCTTCGATATCTACAAGGACGATCCGCAATCGCAGGTTGCCGTCACGACCGACGGTTTCGGGCGGCTCGGCGGCGCGATCGGCGCACTCGGGTTGCCGACGGTGATCGTGCAGGAAGGCGGTTATCACCTCGAAAGCCTCGAGGCCAACGCGCGCGCGTTTTTCGGCGGGTTCGCCGCCGCGCGCTGACCGGTGCGGCGGGGCTCGATCGTGTGCGTGCGGATTGAGGTTTTCCGCGCGCATGCGGATAATTCGCGCATCTGCATGGATGGATGAACGAAGGAGGGCCGCACGATGACAGCCGGCCAAATCGCACGCGGTGCGATCGCGATCGCGGTGCTGGGCGCAGGGTCGCTCGCGAGCGCGGCGGAGCCGTCGATTCCGCTGCGAGTCAGTCTCACCATTCCGGAAACCTGCACGATCGACGCCGGTGCGCCGCAGGCGGCTGCCGATGCCGGCATGCCGAGCGTCAGTTGCATGCACGGCACGCCGTTCGTGCTCAGCCACGCGACGCTGCCCGATGTGCGGTCGGCACCGCGCAGCGTCGGCACGGGCGCGCTGCCCGCATGGACCGTCACGTTCTGAACGGTCCGTCCGCTCATGGTCCTGAGCGCTAGAAACTGATCGTCGCGGTGATCGAGTCGCTGTAGTTGCCGGGCGCGGGTGTGGTCTGCGCCGGCACCGCGCCGTACACGGTCACGACCTGCGACGTGCCCGTGCCGACGCCCGTGACCGTCGCGCTGCCGCCCGTGCCGTCGCCCCACCCGATCGAGTGCGCGGCGTCCGTGTAAAGCCCGTAACCGATCGTTCCGCCCCCGCCGCCGCGCTGCATCTGGCGCGCCGTCACGTTGCCGCTGCTGCCGCTGCTCAGCGCGATTTTCCACGCGTCGCCGTTGGTGCACTGCGCGGTGATCGTACCCGTTGCCGCGAGCGTGCCCGACAGGATGCTCGCGGTGCCGAAGCTCACGTTGGTCGTGTTGATGTTGCAGTTGTTGGTGACGTCCGCCGTCGCGCCGAACGGGAAGGTGCCGCTCGACGTCGTCAGCGCCGCACAGGTCGGCGCGCCGAGCAGATAGAACCCCGTGTTGATCGACGTCGTGGTGCCGCCGAACTGTTGCGAGTAGGTCGTGGTGCTGTTGCCGGTCGTCGGCACGGTCGGCTGGTTCCCGGTGATCTGCCCGTACACGGTGACCGTCGTGGACGCGCTCGTGCCGAGCGCGGGTTTGACGAGCGTGACGGACGCCGGCGTCGTGCCGGAATACACCGAGCCCCATGCGACTGTATGTCCGCCATCGAGATAGAGGTCGTACTGCATCGAGTTGTTGCCGTTGACGAGGCTGCGCGGGCTCGTGCCGCCGAGGTTCAGGCACACGAGCACGTTCGGCACCAGCGAGACGGCCGACCACGTGCAGGTGATGCTGACGGTGCCGGTGGCGGTGACCGGCGCGTTGGCGATCGGGCTGACCAATCCGAAGCTGACCGTCGACGCCGTGGCCGTGCAGGACTCGGCCCGCGCTTGGTGCGGCAGGCCGCACCAAGCCGCGAACGCGATGACGAGCAGCAGCGCGAACCTCATGGCGCTGCCCGGCAGGTGAGGGGGCCGACGGTCGGCAGCGTGCCGTTGCCGGGCGCGGTGAAGGCGAATTCCGTGACGCAGCGCTGCGTGCCGTAGTCGATCACGAGGTGGTTGTCCTCCTTCAGTCCGTCGATGAACGTGAGCCCGTCATAGCCGACGATCGTGTCCGCACCGCTTTCGGCGTGATGCACGCGCGCGCCGGCCGGCAGCGGGCGGCCCTCGGCGTCGCGCAGGATCACCGACGCCGCGCGATAGCGCGACACGCCGAAATGCGCGACGATGCCCGATTGCGCCTGCGGCACGACCGTCATCGACGTGCGGGCGATCCGCGCATCGGCGGGCAGCTTCATCGAGTCGATCGCGATCTGGTTGTTCTGGTAAGCGTTCAGGTCGGGTACGAGCAGGTGCCCCGCGCGATCGGTCGTGCCGATCACGCGGTTCTCGTGCAGCACCGGAATGCCCGCGACGCCGTCGGTCGACACGAGCGCGAAGCCGTCGTCGATGCGGCGCGACACCTGCAGGCTGCTGTCCATGAATACGAGCGCGCCGTTCACGTCGAGCGACGCGCCGGTCTGGCGGTCGATCTGCTGCGCGGCCGCGATGACTTCGCCCGCATGACCGAGATACCGCAGTTGCGCCTGCCGATAGGGCACCGCGCCCGTGCCGCCCGTCTGCGCGCCCCAGCCCCAGCCGCCGCCGTAGTCCGGCGGGCGGCTCGCGTCGACGGTGTAGTTCGACTGGCCGCGCTGGCGGCCGACGGTCGTGTTGATCGACGTGTTGCGGCCGAGCCCGATGTTCAGCGACACGAACGCGCCGTTCGCGCCCTGCTGCGCGAAATCGCGGTACGCGCTCACGCTCAGCGACGCGAGATCGCCGAGGCTCAGCGTGTACGACACCGTGCCGATCCGCGTGCTCGGGCCTTGCGGCATCCGGAAGCCGATATAGCTGAGCGACAGTGTCTGGCGGTGCATGAACGGCAGCGCGAGCGTCGCCTGGTCGGTCGCCGCCGGTGCCGTCGCGCCGTCGCGCGATGCCAGGTCGCCGTAGCGGCCGAACGCGCGGATCGTCTGCGCGTTGATCGAGAAGCGCGGCTCGATCAGCTGGTAGCCCACGCTGACCTGCGTGCCCGGATAGCGGCCGGCGCTGCCCGCGACCGAGCCGCTCAAGACGCCCGCGTAGCCGAGCCGCAGCAGCGCGCCGACGCCGGCGTCGAGCACGCCGCCGGTCGCTTCTGCATGCCCCTCGACGGTCAGCACATCGGTGACGCCGCGCCGCATCGAGCCGCTGACGGCCGGCCGCGCGTCGTAGTCGAACGACTGCAGCCCGTAGTTGCGGCGCAGGAAGCCGGCTTCGAACGAATAGCTCGACAGCCCGGCGGACAGCATGCGCGTATCGACGTAGAGCGGCACGGAGGTCGCGACGGTGCGCCCGAGCGCGTCGCGCGTGATGACGGTCGCCTGGCCGGCGCCCGTGATGCCCGGCACGTCGTGGATGATGAACGGGCCGCTCGGCACGTTGCCGGTGTACTGGCGCACGTTGTTGATGTACAGGTCGACGGCCGAGGGCACGGCGGCGGAACCCGCGAGGGACGGAATCGGGAACGTCACGAGATCGGGCCGCAGCGCGAAGTTGCTGCGCCACTGGAAGCCGCCGACGCGCACCGAGCGCGTCCACGCGAGCGATCCCGAGATCGTGTCGCCGATCTGAATCGTGCTCGGCCGCGCCGGGTCCGAGCGGCTCCATGACGTATCGAAACGCGTGTAGCGCCGGTGGCCGTTGTAGAAGGTCGCGGCGCCCGTGGTGTCGAACACGCCGCCCGGATCGAAGTAGCGCACGTCGGTGTAGAGCGAGTACTGCCGGTCGCCGATCGTCTGCGCGTACGCCTCGTAGTTGATCGCGACGCCGCGCGACGCGCTGGCCGCCTGCGTGGGCGGCAACGCACGGCTGTCGACCGCGTACGGCCGGCGCAGCGTGTCGGGCATCTGCAGGTCGACGCTCTGGCGTGCCGCGTCGTAGCGGTAGCGCAGGCCGGGAATCGCGTCGAGGTCGACCGTCGCCGCGTCGGCGATGCCGAGCCGGTCGGTCGCGACGCCGATCGTCCGCAGGTCGGCGCCGCTCGCCGACAGGTGGCCGTCGCGTTCGCGGAAGTGCGCGAGCAGCGTCGTGTTTTCGCCGTTGACGCTGACTTCGAGGATTACGTCGTGGATGCCGTCGGTCATCACGAGTGCCGGGGGTTCGTCAGCTCGCACCGAGCCGAGCGCGAGCAGGCCGCCGGCCACGACGGCCGCGAGCGCGGCGCGCGGCGAGCGTCGCGGCGTCCTGCGTCCGTTGGCCGGGGGCGTGCCGGCGCGTGGCGAAGGGGGAGAGGCCGGGCGGCGCACCGGCGGTCTAGCCCGGCGGCTCCACCGCGACGACCGCACTGGCCGGCTGCGAATTGACGGCCGCCCGCACCGTGACCTTGCCGCCGAGCGCGACGCCCGCCGGCAGCGGCACGCTCCACTGGCCGGTTCGGCCCGCGAGCGCATAACCGAGCAGCCCGCGCGTGAGCGGGTACGCGTGCCCGTCGCCGGTCACGAGCTCGACCGACGCCAGTTGCGCGCGCCGCATGCCGCCGTTGTGCACGCGCAGTACCCAGCCGCCGGTGCCGCGCAGCAGCGCCCAGTCGAGCTGCGGCGCGCCGTTGCTTGCCGGCTCGACGAACACGGGAATCGAATAGCGCAGCCGGATCGACACACCGTTGGCCGGCGTCTCGCCCGGCTGCGGCAGCTCGTCGATCAGCAGCCGGTAGGCCTGCTCGACACCGGCTGATGTACGCGACGCGCGCACGACGCGGATCAGCTGCTCGGACTGCATGCCGACCTCGATCAGCGGCGGGCTGGCCAGCAGATCCTGGGTGGGCGTCAGCGCATCCTGGCCATCGGCCTGATCCCAGCGGAACACGCGCACCTGCCCGTACACCGCGCGCTCGCCCGGATTGCGCAACGTGATGCCGGTGGCCGTGTCGTCGGCACCGAATTCGATCGTGACGGGGGAAATCTGCAGCGACGCGGCGTGCGCGGCGCCGGCCGCGCACAGCAGCGCGGCGAGCGTTCGACGTAATGCGGACATGGGAAGCAGCGCCGGTCAGAAGTAGACGGTTGCGGTGACGGTCGTCTGATAGGTGTCCGGCTTCGGCGTCGTTTGCGCGGGCACCTGGCCGTAGACGGTGAAGGACTGTGCGGACCCCGTGCCGGTGCCGGCCACGGTGTCCGTGCCTTGCGTGTTGCCCCAGACCGTCGTCCGTCCGGCGTCCTGGTAGAGCTGGAAGCCGACCGTCGTCGTCGTGTTGCCGGTCGCCGTGCCGGCCATCAGCCGGCTCGCGACGGTCGACCCCGTGACCTGTCCCGCGTCGAGACCGACGTTGTACGGCGTCGTGTTGGTGCAGGTGACGCTCAAGGTCGTCTGCTGGGTGATCGCGGCGGACAGCACGCCGTTCGTGCCGAAGGCCAGCGGGTTCGCAGTGATCGCGCAGTTCGGCTGCACCGTCAGCGTGACGTTGAAGGTGGAGGTCGCGGTGCCATTCGAATAGGTGGCTGCGTCGGCGGTGGATGTCGAAAGGCCGACTGACAGCGCGAGCGACAATGTGGTGGATGCGATGGCGACTTTCACACAGATCCCTCATCGATCGAATTTTCGTTGGATTTATGCCGCGCTTCGCAGGCCACGGTATCGCAAATCCTGATACGAATCGGAAATTCTTTCAATCTTAAAATTTACGCTGTTTCATTTTGTTACATTTGATCTGGATATTGATTGAATAAAACCATGAAATATTTCGCTTTTCGATTTCAAGGTTCGAATCGCAGGAAATATTTTCCTGCGATGCAGTAAGCACTTCATGACTCACGCAGGGCTTGGCGCAAATTTTTGCCAGACCTGGCGGGAGGAGCCGGCCTGTACGGAATAAGTAATTAATGCATTTGGTGGAATGGAAGAGGTGAAAAATGAATCATTCGAGGGTATTGAATTGATTTCGGTAATCCCTGAATGAATTGAATCTTGATCGAAGCCGGATTTACGGATATTCCCAATAATTCGGATTGAAGAGACGTTGAACCGGAGTTGACGGTTGAAAACGAAGACGGCCGCATTGCGCGGCCGTGAACGTGTGTCGGTGCGGGGGGATCCCGCATCCGTTGCCGGCGTCCGACGTATCGCGATTACGAATTCGCGGCGGCCGGTGCGCGGCGCTGCTGCGCGATCTGCAGGAAGACGAGCGCGAGTCCGGCCGCGGCGATCAGCCCGCCGACGAGCGGCACGGCCGCATACCCGAAGCCCGCCGAGATCGCCGCGCCGCCGGCGGCCGCGCCGAGCGCGTTGCCGAGGTTGAACGCGCCGATGTTGACGGCCGACGCGAGGCCCGGCGCCTCGTGGGCCGCCCGCATCACGCGCATCTGCAGCGGCGGCACGACCGCGAACGTCGCGATACCCCACACGAGCAGCGTGACGGCGGCGCCGGCATGCGTGCTGGCGAGCACCGGGAACGCGACCATCGTGGCGATCAGCAGCAGCAGGAAACCGATCAGCGTGCCGTCGAGCGAGCGGTCGGCGAGACGCCCGCCCGCGATGTTGCCGATCGAGAAGCCGACGCCGATCAGCACCAGCATCGCGGTCACGAAGCCGGGCGTCGCGCCGGTCAGGTGTTCGAGCGTCGGCGCGACATACGTGTAGAGCGTGAACATCGCGCCGGCGCCGAGCACGGTCGTTCCGAGCGCGCCGAGCACGACGGGGCGCGTCAACACCGAGAGTTCGGCGCGCAGGTCGGGCATCTTGCCGGCTTCGCCTTTCGGCAGCGCGGCGAACAGCCCGGCGATCGCGACCAGGCCGAGGCCCGCGGTCGCCGCGAACGACATGCGCCAGCCGATGATCTGGCCGAGCCAGGTCGCGGCCGGCACGCCGCCGACGTTCGCGATCGTGAGACCCATGAACATCGTCGCCACCGCGCTGGCCTGCTTTTCGCGCGGCACGAGGCTGGCCGCGACCACCGAGCCGAGCCCGAAGAATGCACCGTGGTTGAGGCTCGTCACGAGGCGGGCGAGCAGCAGCGTCGTATAGCCCGGCGCGAACGCCGACAGCAGGTTGCCGATCGTGAAGATCGACATCAGCGCGATCAACGCCGAGCGGCGCGACCAGCGCGCGAGCAGTAGTGTCATCAGCGGCGCGCCGGCCATCACGCCGATCGCATAGGCACTGATCAGCATGCCGGCTTGCGGAATCGACACGTGCACGCCGTCGGCGATCACCGGCAGCAGGCCCATCGGCGAGAACTCGGTCGTGCCGATGCCGAACGCACCGGCGGCGAGTGCCAGCAGCGGCAGCGCGGCGCTGCCGCCCGGGCGGGAAGGAGAGGAAGTCGTGGGGTTCACGCGATGAGCTCCTGTAATCGAGGAACAACGGCACCGGGCCGTTGAGGACAGGGCGAAGTGTGCCTGCATCACTTTTGCGGAAAAAGCCGCATCCGGACGAAATTATCTTGATTTCATTTCAACAATGCAGCGAGCAACGAAGCTCGATGGTGGCGCGGGTGAACGGTCGGGGGCTTTCGTGAAAGTTTTTTGTAATGAAAGGGGGTGGGACTTTCGGCCGGAAGATTGCGAGCCATCGGCGGTTCGACGCGGAATGACGGTTGCTGCCCCCGGGTGACCCGAAAGCCATCCGCCGACCGTCCGGCGGCGCGCGGCTGCACGAATCGGGCGGGCCGCTCAGGTGGCGGCCATCGCCCTGTGCGAGCGTCGCATCACTGCCGAAAACCCTTTGCAGACAAGGCCCGCGCGCAAAAAAAGCCCCGGCCACAGGGGGACCGTGACCGGGGCGGAAACGCATCCTCTCTTTGGCACGAGGGTTGGATGCGCGCGAAGTATATTTCGACGCATGACAATTCGAACCGGCGTTAAACGGCCGTTTTTGGTGTCAATTTAAAAACACAGGCGCCTCGGCGCTGTCCGTCGGCGTTCTGAAAGATTTTTAGTCAAGACGATGCCGGTGATTAGTGCGTCAAGGCAGTCAAACCGACGATTTGACGGAGGGGCGCCAGGTCGGAGATCGACGGTGCGAATCCCCGCCGCCGGATCGTGTGCCGGACGCGTCGGACGAACTGCGTCCGGTCAGCTCGCTTCGCCGGCCGCATCGCGCACGGCCGAGAGAAACCGCGCGACGACGGGCGATGGCGGCACCGCGGCGCCGTCGAACACGAACTCGATGTCGAAGCGGCTCGCGAGTTCGTCGAGCGCGACGAGCCGGACCGTATGCGGGCAGGTCGGCGACGCGCTTTCCGGCACGAACGCACAGCCCATTCCGGCCGCGACGAGGCCGATCAACGTCGGGATGTCGCTGCCGACCTGCGCGATGCGCGGCGCGAAGCCGGCCCGCTGGCACTGCGCCATCAGGAACCGGTGGTGCGCGGCGGAGCGCTGCGCGTCGAACCACACGAACGGCTCGTTCGCGACGTCGGCCAGCGTGCGCGGCGCGGTGAAGTGTCCGCCCGGCGGCGCGGGCATCGCGAGCACGAAGCGGTCGCTCAGCAACCGCACGCCCGACAGGTGTGGCGCCTCGTCGCGACGCCACGCCATGATGCCGCCGTCGAGCTGGCCGCGCACCAGCGCGCTCGCCTGTTCGGCCGACAGCATCGGCGCGATCGACAGCTTCACGTCCGGGCACGCGTCGCGAAACGCCTTGAGGACGTTCGCGACGACGGGCAACGGCAGGCAGTTCGGCAACGCGCCGAGCCGTAGCTCGCCCAGCTGGCCGGCCGCGCTGCGCAACGCGCGCTCACGGCTGTCCTGCAACGTCGCGAGCAGGCCGGTCGCGTCCTGCAGGAAGCTCGCGCCGGCCGCCGTGAGCGTGACGCCCGTTGCGCGGCGGACCAGCAGCGGCGTGCCGATCGCGTCCTCGAGTTCGCGGATCTGTCGCGACAGCGCGGGCTGGACGATGCCGGCCGCGCGGGCGCCGGCCATCACGCTGCCCGCTTGTGCGACGGCGACGAAGTAGCGCAGGTGACGCAATTCGATCTGGCGCATGCGGTATCCGTTCCGGTTCATTGATATACCTGTGAAGCATAGCAAGTGCCATGTGATGGTATTGGAAAGCATGGAAGGCCTGCCGTACGATGACCGTCATTGCCGCTCGCCCTCGCGGGTCGCGTGCGTTTTCTCCGTTCGCTTCGTTCTCCTTGGTCCTGTCCCATGCCGCTTCATATCCCGACCCCTTATATCCGCTCGCAAATCGCGTCCAGCCGGCTCGGCAGGACCATCCGGCTGAAGCTCGATGCGCTGCAGCCGTCGGGCTCGTTCAAGCTGCGCGGCATCGGTGCCGTCTGCGAAGCGCGGCATGCGGCCGGCGCGCGGCGGTTCGTGTCGTCGTCGGGCGGCAACGCGGGCATCGCGGTCGCCTATTGCGGCCGCGAACTCGGCGTGCCGGTGCTCGTCGTCGTGCCGGAAAGTGCGTCGGCCCGCGCCCGCGAACTGATCCGCGTCGAGGGCGCCGACCTGATCGTGCACGGCGCGAGCTGGGCCGAGGCGAACGCGTTCGCGCAGTCGGCGCTCGGCGAGCACGATGCGTTCGTGCATCCGTTCGACGACCGCGTGCTGTGGCAGGGCCACGCGACGATGATCGACGAGATGGCGTCGGCCGGCCCGAAACCCGATGCGGTCGTGCTCGCGGTCGGTGGTGGCGGGCTGCTGTGCGGCGTGCTCGAAGGGCTGGCGCGCAACGGCTGGCACGACGTGCCGGTGGTCGCGGCCGAAACGGAAGGCGCCGACTGCTATGCGCGATCGCTCGCGCTGGGGCGCCCGGTCGAATTGCCGGCGATCACGAGCATCGCGACGTCGCTCGGCGCGAAGCGGCCGTGCGATGCCTCGGTCGAATGGGCGACCCGGCACGAGATCTATCCGGTCGTCGTGTCCGATGCCGACGCGGTGGCCGCGTCGCTGCGTTTTCTCGACGAACACCGGATCGTCGTCGAGCCCGCGTGCGGTGCCGCGCTGGCCGCGCTCGAGCGGCCGGTGCCCGTGCTCGCGTCGGCGACGGATATCGCCGTGATCGTCTGCGGCGGCGTGACGGCGACCGTCGAGCAGCTGCAGACGCTGCGCACGACGTTGCGGTAGGCGGGGCGGCTGTCGATCCCGGCGAACGCGGGCGTCGGCCGTGCATGCTCGCTGCGAAGCATCGGCGCAATGCCGGCTACGCAATTACGCTACCGGCAGGCGGCAGGCGGCAGGCGGCAGGCGGCAGGCGGCAGGCGGCAGGCAGCGTGGAAATTCCTGTGAGGATTGACTGGGAAGGGTGCGTATCGTCGCGCTGCGCCGGTTGCGGCCGGGCGCGACGATACGGGCGGCCGGTCAGTTTGCGGCCGGAGCGCTCGCGCCCGACGGTGCGGACGATGCGACGGGGTTGGCGGCGGCAGGCACGGGCGATGTGCCCGAGGGCGCCGATGCCGATACGGGGGCCGATGCGGTGGACGCGGGTGCATGCGCGGCCGGTGTGGGCGTCGCAGCGGCCGGTGCGGAAGCGGCGGGCGTCGATGCCGGGCTGGAAGCGGATGCCGGCGCGGGTGTCGAGGCTGGCGTGGATGCCGATCCGGACGCCGGCGCAGGTGTCATCGCCGGTGCGGGCGTCGACGCAGCGGCCGGAGCAGGTGCCGCACCCGAAGCAGGTGCCAACCCCGAAGCAGGTGCCAACCCCGAAGCAGGTGCCAACCCCGAAGCAGGTGCCAACCCCGAAGCAGGTGCCAACCCCGAAGCAGGTGCCAACCCCGAAGCAGGTGCCAACCCCGAAGCAGGTGCCAACCCCGAAGCAGGTGCCAACCCCGAAGCAGGTGCCAACCCCGAAGCAGGTGCCAACCCCGAAGCAGGTACCGACCCCGAAGCAGACGCCGCCACCGGCGCGGCAGCACGCATCGCCGCCGGCGCGACCACGGCCGACGCCGCGGCCGGCACGGCGTTCGCGCCCGACTCGGGCGCGACGACCGGCAGCGAAAGCGGCACCGGCGCCGCAGGCGGCGTCGGCACGGCCGGGGTCGTCATCTTCATCGGCTCGCCCTGCGGCGTCGGCGCGGGTTCGGGCAGCGGCGTGACGGGTTCCTTCTCGGCGGCCTTGACGGTCGCGCGGTCGCGGCGGGCCGGGTCGATCTTCAGGAAATGCTCGACGAGATTGAAGAAGCGCTCATAGAACACGCCGGCGGGAATCGTCTCGCTGGCGGTCTTGACGAGCGCGTCGTCGCTCGAACCGATCGGCAGCGACAGCGAGCCGAACACGCTGAGGCCGACGCTGGCCGACGTATTCGACTTCTTCAGCGTGTAACGATCCTGTACCGCGTTGACGTACGCGATGCTCGACGAGCCGTCCGCGTTCGCGTCCGCGCAGACGACGTGAAACTCGATCACGACGTGCATGTCGTTGTTCGGCTGGAAATTCTTGCTGCCGTCGACCGCATCGTTGCGCGACGACGACACCACATAGCCCTGGCTCAGCAGCGCGCGCCGCGCGGCCTCGCAGGCCGCGTCGGATTTCGAGTGGAACGTATGCGCATACGGGCTGCTCGTCGCGTCGAACTGTTCCTGCTGGTAGATCGGCTTGGGCGGCGACGAGCACGCCGCCAGCACGGTCGCGGCCGCGAGCGCGCACGAAACGGAAAACAGGCGAAATCGGTTGTGCATGGCGTCTTTCAGAAGGCTTGGCGAGAGGTCGCGCAACGGCGGTGCCGGGAAAATGCGCGCGGCAATCTCGTAAGGCCGGGGCGTCATTATAGTTTCGTTTGATGTCGCACTCGCTTCAGTCGGCCGCCGCGCCGCGTGCCGCGGCCAGCAATTGCGACGTCAGCGGATGGTGTTCGCCGCGCCGCGAGCGGATCGCGTGGATCTCCTCGGTCACGTCGCCCGCGCGCCCGAGCCGCCGCAACCCGCGCAGCAGCGACGCATCGTTCGCGCCGAGTTCGCTCAGCGGAAACACGCCGAGGCCGCGCGCCGCGAACACGGCCATCAGTGCGCTGTCCTCGAATTCCCCGGCCACGCGGGGTACGATCCGCTCGCCTTCCAGCCACCGGTCGAGGCGCGCGCGCAGCGCCGAATGCGCGGTCGGCAGCAGCACGGGCAGGTTGGCGAGGCACTGCGGAAAGTGCTGCCGCGCGGCCGGCGTGACGAGTGCCGCGGGCCCGTACCAGTCGACCGGCGACGCGACGAGCCGCTCGCTCGTCACGCGCAGGTTCGAACCGGACGGTGCGCCCTGGCCGGCCAGCACGAGATCGAGATGATGCAGCGCGAGCTCCGCGAGCAGCGCGTCGTGCTCGCCCTCGTGGCACAGCAGCCGCAGCGTGGGGGTATCCAGGACGGGGGCAAGGATCGCGTGCGCGGCAAGCTTGGAGATGCCGTCCGCGAGGCCCACCGCGAGGCGTACGGTCGGCTGGCTGGCCGCTGCGCGCACTTCGTCGGGGATCAGCCGTCCCATCTCGAAGATCGCCTCCGCGCGCGCAAACGCGGCCTGGCCGGCGTCGGTCATCACGACGCCGCGCCCGGCCGGGCGCAGCAACTGGTGCCCGAGCGCTTTTTCGAGCTCGCGCACCTGCGCGCTAATGGTCTGCACGGCCATGTCGAGCCGCCCGGCCGCGCGCGCAAAGCCGCCTTCCTTCACGACGACCCAGAAATAGTACAGATGTCGGAAATTGAGCATCGGATCGATATATCGGAAAAACCGAACCAAAAATCAGATTCTCTCTGATTTTTCCGAAGCTCGGGGCGGCATATCATCGGGCTTTCCACTTTCGTATCGGCCCATTTCATGGACTACCTGCTGACGCTTGCCGCCGACCCCGCCGTCTGGGCTGCGCTCCTGACGCTCGTCGTGATGGAAGTCGTGCTCGGCATCGACAACCTGATCTTCATCTCGATCCTCAGCAACAAACTGCCCGAAGCGCAGCGCGCCCGCACGCAGCGCCTCGGCATCGCGCTCGCGCTGGTGATGCGCCTCGCGCTGCTCGGCAGCGTCGCGTGGATCGCGAGCCTCACCGAACCGGTGTTCACGCTGTTCGACCATGCGTTCTCGTGGCGCGACATGATCCTGCTGTCGGGCGGCCTGTTCCTCGTCTGGAAGGCGACCACCGAGATCCATCACCACGTGTCGCACGACGGCGAAGGCGCGGGCGGTGCCGGCGGCGCGGCGGGCCTGACGGTGTGGGCCGCGATCGGCCAGATCGTGATGCTCGACATCGTGTTCTCGATCGACAGCATCGTGACCGCGATCGGCATGACCGAACACGTGCCGATCATGTTCGTCGCGGTGATCGTCGCCGTCGCCGTGATGCTGTTCGCTGCCCAGCCGCTCGCACGCTTCATCGACCGCAACCCGACCATCGTGATGCTCGCGCTGTCGTTCCTGGTCGTGATCGGCATGACGCTGATCGCCGAAGGTTTCGGTTCGCATGTGCCGAAGGGTTACATCTACGCGGCGATGGCGTTCTCGGCTTTCGTCGAGGGTATGAACATGCTGGCGCGGCGCGCGAAGGCGAAGCGCGCGGCACGGACGGAAGGCCACTGAGCCGCCGCGCGCGACGCCGGCTGCCGTCGAGGCGTCCGGCTCGCGCGCGTCATACGGAATCCAGACGAAATTCGCACGGAAAGGAGAAGCGCGATGAAATGCCCTGTCTGCAAGACGCCCGACCTGCTGATGGCCGAGCGCCAGTCGATCGAAATCGACTACTGTCCGACCTGCCGCGGCGTATGGCTCGATCGCGGCGAACTCGACAAGCTGATCGCGCGCGAAACCGGCGATGCGCCGGTGCGTCGCGACGAGACGCCCACTCAGCACGATGCGCAAGCGCCGCGCGGCCGCGACGACGGGGGGGGGGCGCGACGGCCGCTCGCACGACGAGCGTGACCGACACGACAGCCGCTCGCGCGACGATCGTTACAAGCATGACGGCCAGCGTCGCCGGAAATCGGTGTTCGACCTGTTCGACTTCGACTGATTGCGCTGCACGTCGTAAAAAAGCCCCGCCCGGAGCGTACCCGGCGGGGCTTTTTCATGCGTGCGGGATGACGGCACGCACCGCTGCTTACGCGTTGCCGGCGGTCACGTCGATGCGGCGCGGACGCGTTTCCTCACGACGCGGAATCGTCAGCGTCAGTACGCCGTCGCGCAGGTTCGCGTCGATCCTCGACGTGTCGAGATCGGGGCTCAGCACGAAGCTGCGCGCATAGCGCGTCGCACGGATTTCGGCGTGCCGCACGCGGAGGTCGGCCGGCGTGTCGAGGCGCGTGTCGGCTTCGATCGTCAGCGTGTTGTCGTGCACCTTCACGTCGAGGTTCTCGCGCGGCACGCCGGGCAGGTCGGCCCGCAGCGTGACGCCGAGATGATTCTCGTCGATGTCGACGGCCGGCGTGATCGCGGGCCGGCGAGCCGCCTCGGCAGCAGCGGGGTGGACGGTGCTCGTTTGGCGCTCGGCCAGGGTCGGGTTCGCATTCATGTCGGTATCCTGAATATTATTGAACGGTGATCGCGCGCGGCTTCGATGCCTCGCGCCGGCCGACGCGAATCAGCAGGCAGCCGTTTTCATAGCGGGCGCTGACCTGGTCGGGATCCGCGTCCCGTGGCAGCTCGACGACACGGCGGAACGCGCCGTGAAAGCGTTCTTGCGCATAGGTGCGCAGATCGTCGCCTTCGCTGCGCGGCGAAGGCTTGCGCTCGCCGCTGATCGTCAGCAGGTCCTTGTCGATCGATACGTCGAAGTCGGCCGCGGCCATGCCGGGCGCGAACGCGACGATCTCGATGGCGCCGTCGGTCGCGCCGACGTTGAGTGCGGGAAAGGCGCCGGGCCGCACCGCGCGAATGCCGGACGGACGGTCGCCAAGCAGGTTCGCCACTTGCCGCTGCACGCGGGCGAATTCGTCGAACAGGTCGCTGCCGAAATGGATACCGCTCATGTTGGTCCTCCTGAACAGGGAACGCGGGAGACGTGACGGCGCGGCGCCTGCGGCGGGCGCGACGTGGGGCTCCACTGGGTCGAAACGGGGGCAGTGCGTTGCATGGTGCACTGCCCGACGACGAGTAATTAGTGGCCGCCGCGGCGCATTTCAAGAGGGAATCTGCAATCTGCATCAATGCATGCCCGTGGGATTCGATGCGACAATCGCCGCGATCTATCTGCAGACCAACGACACGGGACAACCATGGACATTCGACGCATTGCGATCGTCGGCGCCGGCGTGATCGGCGCGAGCTGGGCCGCTTTCTATCTGACGCAGGGTTTCGACGTCGTCGCGACCGATCCGGCGCCGCAAGCCGACGCGCGGCTGCGCGACGCGCTGGCCGCGTTTCTCGGCGAGCGGGCCGCCGAACTATCCGCGCGGCTGTCGTTCGACGCCGATCTCGTGCGCGCGCTCGACGGCGTCGACTTCGTGCAGGAGAACGGCCCGGAGCGGCTCGACCTGAAGCGTGCGCTGTACCGGCAGATGGACGACGTGCTGCCCGCGAACGTGCCGATCGCGTCGAGTTCGTCGGGCCTGAAAATGTCGGACATCCAGACCGCGTGCGACAAGCATCCGGAACGTTGCCTGATTGCACATCCGTTCAATCCGCCGCACCTGATTCCGCTCGTCGAGCTGGTCGGCGGCGAGGCCACCGGCCAGGACGTGATCGCGCGCGTGAAGGATTTCTACGATGCGCTCGGCAAGCAGACGATCGTCCTCAACAAGGAGATGACCGGCCACGTCGCGAACCGGCTCGCGGCCGCGCTGTTCCGCGAGGTGTATCACCTCGTCGGCGAAGGCGTCGTGAGCGTTGCCGATGCGGACAAAGCCGTCGCATGGGGCCCCGGCCTGCGCTGGGGGCTGATGGGGCAGTGCCTGACCTATCACCTCGGCGGCGGCGCGGGCGGCATCGCGCACTTTCTCGAACACCTGTCGGGGCCGATCACGAGCTGGTGGGACGACCTCGGCACGCCGTCGTTCGATCCGGACGTCGATCGCAAGCTGAACGACGAATTGCGCGCGATCCAGGGCGAGCGCTCGATGCAGGAACTGGCGGCCGAACGCGACCGCCTGCTCGTCGAGCTGATCGACGCGCGGCGCCGCAGCTTCCTGCCGTAATCGCGCCGCGGCGGAGCGTTTCGGTCGGGCCGCGCTCGGTCGGGCCGCGCTCGGCTACTGCTGCGCAGCCGTTTGCGGTGCCTGCGGCGTCTGGGCAAGCCACGACGGGCTCGCGGCCTGCACCAGTTCGCGGTTGCGCGCGCGTGTCGCGGCGTTCGGCGGGTAGTTGCCGTCGTTCGTCGGCAGTTCGCCGTCGAGATAGGCCTGCTTGAGTTGCGCAATGACTTCCGCGCGGGTCAGCCCCTGCGCGGGCGCCGTGGCGTCGGTCGTCTGGGCAAAGGCGGGGGACAGCAGGGCGGCGGCGGCGGTCGCGACGGCGAATCGCAAGACATTCATGGCGTGCTCCGATCAAGGGGACGGGACACCGGATGCGCGCGGCGGCTGGCCGTGCGTTCCGATGGGTCCCATTGTCGCGAGCGGGTGCTGCGCGGACGATGACGCGTTCCGGGCAAAGCTGTCAGGTGCGGGCCGGGTCGGCCGCGCATGCTTGCGTTGCGCCCGGCGCGGTTACAACTCCGACGCTGCCGCGATCAGCGTGGCTTCGAGTGCGAGCGTCGATCGGGACGCGGCTGCCGGCCGGTCGATCACGTATTCGAGTTCGCCGAGTTCGGGCAGCCCGGCATCGAGCCGCGCGAGCCCGGCCGGGATCACGTAGCCGGCGAACGCGCTGACGCCGAGCCCCGCGCTTGCAGCGGCGCGCAACACCGCGACGCTGCTGCTCACGACGGCGATCCGGTACGGCCGCCCGACGGCTTCGAGCGATTCGAGCACGCGGCGGCGCGACACGCTCGGCTCCGGATGCATCGCGAGCGGCAGCACGGTCTCGTGGCCGGTGATCCGCGAATCGGGGCCCGTGCACCAGTACAGCGGCTCGCTGCGGATCACGCGGCCGCGCCGGCTGCCCGCGATGCGCTTGGCAAACACGAGATCGTGCCGCCCTTCGTCGAGCGCGTCGAACAGGTCGCCCGACAGCCCGGTCGAGATCGCGAGCTCGACGTCCGGATTGCGCTGCACGAAGCTCGCGAGCGCGGCCGTCAGGTGCGCCGACGCGAAATCCTCCGACATCGCCAGCCGCACCTTGCCCGACAGCGGCGGCCCGCACACCGACGTGACGGCTTCATCCATCAGTTCGAGGATGCGCACCGCGTAGCGGAACAGCGCGTCGCCGTGCTGCGACAGGTGCACGTTGCGCGTGTCGCGTTCGAACAGCGGCCGGTCGAGCAGCTCCTCGAGGCGGCGGATGTGCTGGCTGACGGTCGACTGCGACAGGCTCACGCGCTCGGACGCGGCGGTGAAGCTGCCGGACTGGGCGACGGCGACGAAGCTGCGCAGCAGCTCGGGCGGTAACGGACGCATTGCTAAATCCACTGAATCGGTTTCGACAACTTCATAAATGGCCGGATGGTGCAGCGCTAGTATCGGATCACGCGCCGGTGGGTGCCCGCAACGGGGCGCACCGGACGCGTAGCCCGCGTCGTGCCGGCGGCTGCATCGGTCAGTCTACGGCATCCGGCGTCCGGCCCGAAACCGCATCATCCCATCGACCGCCCGAGAACGCGCCCGCACGACGGGCCGCCGGGCCGCGGCGCACCGCCGCAGGAGACAGTCCGCGCACGGGATCGGCGTGCGGGGCCGGTTCCTGCATGCGTCCGGCGCCCGTCACGAAGAGACTGGAGACGACTCATGATCATCTACGGAACCGCGCTGCTGGCGTTCTGCCACCTGGCCGGACTGTTCCTCGGCGACCTGCTGGGCACCGCGATCGGCGTGAAGACCAACGTCGGCGGCGTCGGCATCGCGATGCTGCTGCTGATCTGCCTGCGCCTGTGGCTGCACCGGCGTGGCTGGCTGCCGAAGGAAACCGAGGCCGGCGTCGGTTTCTGGGGCGCGATGTACATCCCCGTCGTCGTCGCGATGGCCGCGAACCAGAACGTCGTCGCCGCGTTGAAGGGCGGCCCCGTCGCGCTGCTCGCCGCCGTCGGCGCGGTCGCGATCTGCGCATGCTGCATCGCGGTACTCGTGCGCACCGGGCGCGACGACACGGCCTTCGCAGGCGTGCCGCAATTCGAAGAACAGTGACGGAGGCCGCCATGTTGCAGATGCTCGAAAAAACCGTCGCCCACAACGGGCTCGTCGCGTCGTTCGCGCTGGTCGGCCTGATCATGTGGCTGTCGTCGGTCGCGTCGCGCAAGCTCACGTTCGGCCGCGTGCACGGCTCCGCGATCGCGATCGTGATCGGTCTCGCGCTGGCTTACGTCGGCGGCGCATTCACCGGCGGCGAGAAGGGGATCGCGGACGTGCCGCTGTTCGCGGGCGTCGGCCTGATGGGCGGCGCGATGCTGCGCGATTTCGCGATCGTCGCGACCGCGTTCGAAGTGCAGCCGACCGAGGCGCGCAAGGCCGGGCTCGTCGGCGTCGTGTCGCTGCTGCTCGGCACCGTGCTGCCGTTCATCGTCGGCGCGTGCATCGCGCGCGCATTCGGCTATACCGACGCGGTCAGCATGACGACCATCGGCGCGGGCGCCGTCACCTACATCGTCGGCCCCGTGACGGGCGCGGCGATCGGCGCGAGTTCCGACGTGATCGCGCTGAGCATCGCGACGGGGCTCGTGAAGGCGATCATCGTGATGGTCGGCACGCCGGTCGCGGCCAACTTCATGGGCCTGAAGACGCCGCGCTCCGCGATGATCTTCGGCGGCCTGGCCGGCACCGTCAGCGGCGTGAGCGCGGGGCTCGCCGCGACCGACCGCCGGCTTGTCCCGTACGGCGCGCTGGTCGCGACGTTCCATACGGGCGTCGGCTGCCTGCTCGGGCCGTCGGTGCTGTACTTCACGACGCGCGCGCTGGTCGGCGCGTAGGCGCGACCGATGCGCGGCCCGTGCGCGGGCCGCATCCATCGCTGCGTCCTCTGAGTCGCATTCGTCAACATCATCAATCGGCGGCGGCGCCAGGCTTAGAATGCCGCTGAACCATCGAAGCGGGAGAACTGTTCATGACGGGATGGAATCACGCGCGGCAGGCGCGCGATGCACGCCTCGCGGCCGGTGCGCGTTTCGCGCAGGGCAAGCGGGTCGATGCGCGCGACGCCGTCGCGTTGCTCGAAGCGGTGCTGCGGCCCGGCGACCGCGTCTGCCTCGAAGGCGACAACCAGAAGCAGGCCGACCTGCTCGCGACGGCGCTCGCCGATGTCGACAGCGCGAAGGTGCACGACCTGCACATGGTGCAGTCGGGCGTCGTGCTGCCCGAGCATCTCGACGTGTTCGAGCGCGGCATCGCGAAGCGTCTCGACTTCGCGTATTCGGGCCCGCAGTCGCAGCGCATCGCGAAGCTGCTGTTCGGCGGCAAGATCGCGCTCGGCGCGGTGCACACCTATCTCGAGCTGTTCGCGCGCTACTTCATCGACCTCACGCCGCAGGTCGCGCTGATCGCCGCGGTCAGCGCCGATCGCGACGGCAACCTGTACACGGGCCCGAACACCGAAGACACGCCGACCGTCGTCGAAGCCACCGCGTTCAAGGACGGCGTCGTGATCGCGCAGGTCGACCGCATCGTCGACAAGGTGCCGCGCGTCGATATCCCCGGCGATCGCGTGCATTTCGTCGTCGAGGCCGGCCGACCGTTCTACGTCGAGCCGCTGTTCACGCGCGACCCGGCTGCGATCACCGAAACGCAGATCCTTACCGCGATGCTCGCGATCAAGGGCATCTACGAGCCGTACGGGGTCAAGCGCCTGAATCACGGGATCGGCTTCAACACGGCCGCGATCGAGCTGCTGCTGCCCACCTACGGCGAGAAGCTCGGGCTGAAGGGCAAGGTCTGCTCGCACTGGGCGCTCAATCCGCACCCCACGTTGATTCCCGCGATCGAATCGGGCTGGGTCGAGCAGATCCATTGCTTCGGCTCGGAAGTCGGGATGGACGACTACATCCGCGCGCGTTCCGACGTGTGGTTCACGGGCTCCGACGGGTCGCTGCGCTCGAACCGTGCGTTCTGCCAGACGGCCGGCCTCTATGCGTGCGACATGTTCATCGGCTCGACGCTGCAGATCGACCTGTCCGGCCATTCGTCGACGGTCACGGCCGAGCGGATCGCCGGCTTCGGCGGTGCGCCGAACATGGGCAGCGACGCGCGCGGCCGGCGTCACCCGAGCGAGCCGTGGCTGAAGGCGGGTGCGGAAGCGGACCCCGATACACCGGCGGCGCTCAGGCGCGGCCGCAAGCTCGTTGTGCAGATCGGCGAGACGTTCGGCGACAAGAACGCGCCGATGTTCGTCGAGAAGCTCGACGCACTGAAGCTCGCCGACAAGCTGCAGCTCGATCTCGCGCCGATCATGGTCTACGGCGACGACGTCACGCACATCGTCACCGAGGAAGGAATCGCGAACCTGCTGATGTGCCGTGACAAGGACGAGCGCGAACATGCGATCCGCGGCGTCGCCGGCTATACGGAGATCGGCCGCGGCCGCGACCGGAAGATGGTCGAGCGGCTGCGCGAACGCGGCGTGATCCGCCGCCCGGAGGATCTCGGCATCGATCCGCTCGACGCCGATCGCCGCTGGCTCGCCGCGCGCTCGATCAAGGATCTCGTGCACTGGTCGGGCGGGCTCTATGCGCCGCCGGCCCGGTTCCGCAACTGGTGAGGATGAGGGCATGGAACAGTTGAACTATCGCTTCACCGCGCGCGAGCGCGCGAAGGGCGAGCTGGCCGCGGCGCTCGTCGGCGTGGTGGCATCCGGCAATCTCGAGGTGCTCGTCGAGCGCGTGCTGCCGGGCAACGAATGCGAGATCGACATCCGCACCGCGGCGGTCGGTTTCGGTGCGGTATGGCAGGCCGTCGTGTCGGATTTCGTCGAACGGCGCACGCCGGGCGGCCTGAAGCTGTCGATCAACGACGGCGGCGCGCGGCCCGACATGGTGTCGCTGCGGCTCGCGCAGGCCGTGCGCGCGATCGAGGGGGACGCATGACGACCGAAGTGATCCACGACGCGCCCGCGTTCGTCGCGAACGGCGCGAGCTGGTACGAAGCATCGGCGCGGCAGCGCATCGACGGGCTGCTCGACGCCGGCAGTTTCAGCGAATTCCTCGGCCCGGCCGAACGCGTGACGAGCCCGCACCTGCCGCTGTTCGACCTGCCGCAGCAGTTCGACGACGGCATGGTGGTCGGCCATGGCCGGCTCGACGGCCAGCCGGTGTTCGTCGCCGCGCAGGAAGGCCGCTTCATGGGCGGCGCGTTCGGCGAAGTGCACGGCGCGAAGCTCACCGGGCTGCTGCGTGCCGCGCGCGAAGTCGGCAAGCCGGTGCTGATCCTGTTCGATACGGGGGGCGTGCGGCTGCAGGAAGCGAACGCAGGCGAACTCGCGATCGCCGAGATCATGCGCGCGCTCGTCGACGCGCGTACGGCCGGCGTGCCGGTGATCGGGCTGATCGGCGGGCGCGCGGGCTGCTATGGCGGCGGCGGGTTGCTCGCCGCGTGCTGCTCGGCGCTCGCGGTGTCGGAGCAGGGCCGCATCAGCGTGTCGGGCCCCGAAGTGATCGAGACCAATCGCGGCGTCGAGGAGTTCGACGCGAAGGACCGCGCGCTGATCTGGCGCACGATGGGCGGCAAGCACCGGCGGCTGATCGGCGGCGCGGATCGCTACGTGGCCGATACGCCCGATGCGTTCCGTGCGGCGACGCTCGAGCTGATCGGCCGCGCGCCGACGTTCGATGCGGCGATGCTGCGCGCGGAGCAGGCGCGCCTTGAAGCGCGTGTCGCACGGTTCGGCGCATGCAAGGATGCGCTCGACGTGTGGCGCACGCTCGGGGCCGACAAGCCGGAAGCGATTCCGGGCATGCCCGACGACGAATTCGCCAAGCTCGCCGACCAGTTACAGGAGCCGCAGCATGACGCTCGATGAAGTACTGAATTCGCTGTTTCCCAAGGGCCATTCGATCGCGCGCAGCGGCGGCCTGCTGACTGGGCACGCTGAACTGGCCGGCACACGCGTCGACGTGATCGGCGTCGCCGACCGCTTGCCGTTCGGCATCGACGAGGCGCTGACGCTTGCGGCGCGCGTGCTCGACACGATCGCGCGCGGCGGCGACACGCCGATCCTCGTGCTCGTCGACAGCGACAGCCAGCGGATGAGCAAGCGCGACGAACTGCTCGGTTTGAACGAAGGACTGTCGCATCTCGCGAAGTGCCTGATGCACGCGGATCTCGCCGGGCACCGGACGATCGGCGTGCTGTACGGCCACACGGCCGCCGGCGCGTTCATCGCGACCGCGCTCGCGACGCGCACGCTGCTTGCGGTGCCGGGCGCCGAGCCGGAGGTGATGGACCTGCCGTCGATGTCGCGCGTGACCAAGCTGCCGATCGACGTGCTGAAGGAGATGTCGCGTTCGACGCCGGTGTTCGCGCCGGGGCTCGACAATCTCGTGAAAATGGGTGCCGTCGATGCCGTGCTCGATCCGGCCCGCGCGCTCGACGCGCAGGTCGGCGAGTGGCTCGACAAGCCGGCCGAGCGCGTTGACCAGCGCGCCGCGCGCGGCCGGCCGGTTGCTGCCGATGTCGCCCGGCGCGTCGAGGCACTCGCGCGTGCCGCACGCTGAGATGCTGCTGCGCCGCCACATGCTCGTCACGTTGACGGCGGCCGGGTGGGGCGCGGCATTCGCGCGCGATCCCGTGCTCGCGGCCGATCCGCTCGTGCAGGCATGGGCCGCGCGCGGCTGGCCGCTGATCGTGCGCCGCGCGTCGCCCGACGAGGCCGATGCCGGCCGCGTGCCGCTCGGCCTGCCGCTGCCGCCTTCCGCGGGCAAGCGACGCATCGCGCTGAACGCAGCCGCCGATGCGCTCGCGACGGTCGGCCCGCTGCCCGCGTTGTCCGACGTGCTCGTGGCCGCGCCCGACGCATGGCGCGCGCCGTTGAGCGAGCTCGATGCGCTCGGCGCGCGGTGCGGCGTGCAGGGCCGCGTGTTCGGCAGCCTCGCATGGCAGGCGCTGACGGGCGAGCCCTACCTGGGTGAGTCGTCCGATCTCGACATCGTGTTCCCGCTGCCGGATGCCGCATCGATCGCGCCGCTGCTCGACGGCCTCGCGGCGATCGACGCGCGCGCGCCGATGCGCATCGACGGCGAACTGCTGCGCGACGACGGCGCGGGCGTCAACTGGCGCGAATTGCATGCGCGGCAGCCTGAAGTCGCGGTCAAGACCGCGATCGCCGTCGAACTGATGCCGGCCGACGCATTCACCGGAGGCGCGCGATGAGCGCATGGGCTGCCTGCCGTGCACCGGCGCCGTCCGAAGCCGAGCACATCGCCGAACTGGCCGAGCGCAGCCTCGTGCTCGAGATCGACACCTATCCGAAGCCGGGGCTCGTCAGCCACGTCGACACCGGCAGTCATTCGGACATGGATGCCGCGACGTTCGCGCGCAGCGCCGCCGTGCTGCGGCCTTACTTCGCGGAACTGGCCGACGCGGGCGCGCGCGATGCGGACATGGCCGTGCTGCGCAAGATCGGCCTGCGTGCCGAGCATGCGATGCTCGCCGCGACCGGGGGCATCAATACGCATCGCGGCGCGATCTTCGGGCTCGGGCTGCTGTGTGCGGCGGCGGGCCGGCGCGCGATTGCGGGGACCCAGCCGGGCGGGATGACGCTCGGCGCGTTCGTGTCCCGCCGCTGGGGTACCGATATCCTCGGCGGCCCGCGCTTGCCCGACAGCCATGGCGAGCGCGCGAGCCGACACTACGGCGTCGGCGGTGCGCGCCGCGAAGCGGCCGACGGTTTCAAGACCGTGTACGCGATCGGGTTGCCCGCGCTGCGCCGCGCGAAGCGCGATTTGCCCGACGATCCGGAAGCCGCGCGCGTCGCCGCGTGCTTCGCGCTGATCGCCGCGCTCGACGATACGAACCTGCTGCACCGGGGCGGGCAGGCCGGCCTCGAGTTCGCGCGGGCGACCGCACGCGCGTTCGTTGCACGCGGCGGCGTGCGGGCGCGCGACTGGCGGCTGCGCGCAGTTGCCGCGCATCGTGCGTTCGTCGCGCGGCGGCTGAGCCCCGGCGGTGCGGCCGACCTGCTCGCGATGAGCGTCTTCGTCGATGCGCTCGAAGCCGACGGGGGTGCGCGATGACGCTGGCCATCCTCTGTTCGGGACAGGGCGCGCAGCGCGCCGACATGTTCGACCTGACCGGCACCGCGCCGCAGGCCGACGCGCTGTTCGCGCACGCCGGCCGGCTGCTCGGCGACGATCCGCGCGCGTGGGTCCGGCAGGCCGGGCCGGACGCGCTGCGCGAAAACCGTGCCGCGCAGATCCTCTGCACGGTCCAGGCGCTCGCGGGTGCCGCGCTGCTCGACGCGGTGTGGCCGCGCCGGCGCTGCGTCGCCGGCTACAGCGTCGGCGAAGTCGCGTCGTGGAGCCTCGCGGGGATGATCGAGCCGGAAGCGGCGCTCGACCTGGCCGATGCGCGTGCGCGTGCAATGGATGCCGCGAGCGGCGGCGACGAGCGGATGGTGTTCGTGCGCGGCCTGACGCGCGCGCAGCTCGCGCGGTTGTGCGACGGCCGTGATGCGGCGATCGCGATCGCGAACCCCGGCGACGCGTTCGTGGTTGCGGGGCGGCAGCTTGATGTCGATGCTGTGGCCGAAGAAGCGTCGCGCGATGGCGCACTGCGCGTCGCGCCCGTCTGCGTGCGGATCGCGTCGCACACGCGCCGGCTCGCCGCGGCCGTGCCGACCTTTCGCGCAACGCTCGCCGCGACGCACGTACGGCGGCCGCTGCCCGGCACGCGGCTGTTTTCGGGCATCGACGGCGCGTCGGTGCTCGACGTCGATGCGGGCCTCGACAAGCTTGCCCGGCAGATCGCGGAGCCGGTCGAGTGGGCGGCCTGTCTTGCCGCCTGCGTGGAGGCCGGTGCGACCGCGTTTCTCGAACTCGGCCCCGGTCGTGCGCTGGCCGAGATGGCTGGTGGCGCGTACCCGGCATTGCCGGCGCGCAGCCTCGCGGATTTCCGTTCCGTCGACGGGGTGACGAGCTGGCTCGCGCGCGTTGCGGCCGACTGACCGGCGGCCCGAAAAACAGGCTGAAACACAGTCGTCAGGCCCTCGTTCCGCACTGTGTGTTGCGCCGGCGCAGCAGCATCGCAGCCGGCGCTTGCCACGCGATTTGGCATCGCTACAATGGCGCCCGCCATGAGACCAGCCGCCTTCCTTCTCGCCGCGCTTTGCTGCGCGGCGAGCGCCCACGCCAGCCAGATTCCGTCCGACGCCGCATCGGTCGGCACATACTTTTCGTATGACAATGCGGCGGCCGACGCGACCGTCGACCTGATCGAGCAGGCGCAGCACCGCGTGTTGCTGGCCGGCTATACGCACGTGCCCCCGGCGGTCGCGAGCGCGCTGCGCGCGGCCCGCTCGCGCGGGATCGAGGTGCGTGTCGTGCTCGTGCGTTCGCCGCGCGCGGGCCGGTACAGCGGCGCAGGCTATCTGAAATCGTCGGGTATCGACGTGGCGATCGATTTGCGGCACGGCGATCCTGCGCCGCGCTTCGTGATCGTCGACGACAGCGTCGCGCTGACGACGCTGTCCGAGGGTGCGACCGCGCATGCGGAAACGGTGAATGTGTTCCATCGCGCCCCCGAGCTTGCGCAGTCCTATGCGCAGTCGTTCTGGCGGTTGTACCGGCAGGCCGGCGGCCTCTGACCCTTTCCTTCGGCGCCGTGCGCGCCGGTGTGACCCCGCTTGCATCGGCGCTGCCGATGAACCATGCTCGTTGACAGGCGCCGACGCGGGTTTCGCGCATCCGGCGCAACGGCAGGGAGCCGATCGTGTTCGAGTGTTTTGCCGATCGCGCCGATGCCGGCTGCCGTTTGGCCGATGCATTGCGCGATTACGCGGGGCGCAGCAATGTCGTCGTGCTCGCATTGCCGCGCGGCGGCGTGCCCGTCGCGTATCCGGTCGCTTGTGCGCTGCGCGCGCCGCTAGACGTGCTGGTCGTACGCAAGCTCGGTGTGCCGTCCGATCCCGAGCTCGCGATGGGCGCGATCGCGACGGGCGGTGCGATTCATCTGCAGCGTTCGGTGCTCCGTTCGATGAACGTGTCCGGCGCGCAGCTCGCCGATGTGATCGCGCGCGAGACGGTCGAACTGCATCGCCGCGAAGCGCTGTATCGCGGCGCCGCGCCGCCGCTGCCGGTCGAGGGGCGCATCGCGATCGTCGTCGACGACGGCGTCGCGACCGGCGCGTCGATGCGCGTCGCGCTGCAGGCGTTGCGCGAGCGCCACCCGGCGCGCATCGTCGCGGCTGCCCCGGTCGCGCCGGCGGGCGCGCGGCATGCGTTCGACGATCTGGCCGACGCGTTCGTCACGGTCTCGCAGCCGCTGCCGTTCTTCGGGATCAGCCAGTTCTACGCGCGCTTCGAGCAGACGAGCGACGACGAGGTACGTGCGTTGCTCGACGCGGCCCAACTCTGACGCGGCGTCACGGCCGCGGGATGCGGTGCGGGCGAGGGCGGCGGCTTTCGGCCCACGCGAACACGCGCTGCAACATCGGATGGACCTCTCCGTGCCAGCGCACCCCCGTGAACAGCCCGTAGTGATCGCAGTCGCCGATGTCGACGCGGTAGCGCTCGTCGTCGGCGAGGCCGCTGCACATGTCGAGCGCCGCGTGCGTCTGGCCGGCGCCCGTGACCGCGTCGCATGCGCCTTCGACGGTCAGCAACGCGACGCCGCGCAGCGCGGCCGGCTCGACGCGCTGGCCGCCCACGTCCCACGTGCCGTGCGCGAGGCTCATGCGCTGGAACACGATGTCGATCGTATCGAGGAAATACTCGGCCGGCATGTCGAGCAGCGCCGTATATTCGAGCAGCGCACGCCGCGCGCCGGCGAGCCCGGTCATGTCGAAGCGCGACGCGGCCAGCGCGTACGCTTCAATCAGCGACAGGAAGCGCTGCGGGTACACGAGCGCGATCTCGCCCTGCTGCAAATAGGTGGGAAACACGTGGCGGCCATGCCCCGCGAAACCGGGCGGCACGACGTCGATCAGGTGCCGGCGGCACCAGCCTAGCGAATGGGCAGCAGCGGCGGTGCCGAGCGAACTCGGATTCCGGCGTGCGTCGAGCGGGCCGCCGATCAACGTGACGCTCGCGGGCGGTGCAAGACCGCGAGCGGCGCGCAGTGCGAGCGCGCCGAGCACCGGCACGGTCGCCTGGCACACGGCGACCACATGCAGCGGCCGGTCGTCGTGCGCGAGCCCGTCGACGAAGCCGTCGAGCGTCGCGACATATTCGTCGAGCCCGAAGCGGCCCGACGCGAGCGGCACGTCGCGCGCATTGCGCCAGTCGGTCACGCAGACGTCGCCGTCCGCGAGCAGCGTCTCGACGGTTTCCCGCATCATCACGGCCGCATGCCCGGCGAGCGGCGCGCACAGCAGCACCGTGCGCTGCGCCTCGGTGCGCGCGAAGCGCCGCAGGTCGCAGAACGGTGTGTGCGCGACGACGCGCTCGCCGAGGGCCGGCCATCCGATGTCGAAGTGCGGGGGGGCGGTCGACGGCCCGAGCAGCGGCTCGAACAGGTCGTCGTAGCACGACGACGCGGCGTGCGGCAGCGTGGCCGCGGGCCACGCGTCGAACGCATGCCGCGTCGCCACGCGCCAGGCGCGCATCCATTCCCGCTGCTGCTCGACGAGGGCATACCACATGGCGAACCTTGGGGTGGAAGGGGCGTGAACTTGCATTATGGCCACTATGGCCGGACAACGTGAGCCCCGCGCGGCCGGCTGATGCGCAGCAAGCGCACGGGCGCGCTAGGCGAAGCCCTGCGACGCTGCTACAGTCGTCGATCCCATTCCCTCGAGCGGAGCGTTTGCGATGAAGCTGATCGGCATGCTGGATTCTCCATTCGTGCGCCGCGTCGCCATTTCGGCGAAGCTGCTCGACCTCCCGTTCGAACACGAGTCGATCTCGGTGTTCCGTCATGTCGAGCAGTTCAGGGCGCTCAACCCGGTCGTCAAGGCGCCGACGCTCGTGACCGGCGACGGCGCAACGCTGCTCGACTCGTCGCTCATCGTCGACTATCTCGATCACCTGGTCGCGCCCGAGCGGCGCCTGCTGCCCGAGGATGCCGCTGCGCGGCTGAACGTGCTCGTACCGGTCGGATTCGCGCTGGCGGCCGCCGAGAAGACGGTGCAGGTCGTGTACGAGCAGGCGCTGCGTCCGGCGGACAAGCAGCACGCGCCGTGGCTCGAGCGCGTGCTGGGCCAGATCGAGGGCGCATACGGCGCACTGGAGCTGCTCGTCGCCGCTGCGAACGGCTGGTTCGGCGGCGCGCGCCTGCTGCAGTCCGATGTGACGGTCGCGGTGGCGTGGCGCTTCACGCAGTTCATGGCAGCCGACTACCCGGCGCTCGCGCGGATCGATCCGGCCCGTTATCCGGCACTGGCCGCGCATTCGGCACGGGCGGAAGCGCTGCCGGTGTTTGTCGAGACGCCGCTCGTCTAGGGCCTGTTCACGCGAACAACGGGCTTGCGAACGTGCGTTGCCGGTCGCGGTGCAACGGGTAAGGAGGGGCGACCGACCACCGCGCGCTGCGCCCGGTCGCCCGCCCGGCCTTGTCCGGCAAGCCTTTGCCGATTGTTCTCCGCGGCTGACAAGTGACTTCGCATTCGCGCGGTTTATCCGGAAGCGGCCGGTCCCTAGAATCCACTCCATCGAATCACGCATTGCCAGATGGAGCCGATGATGAAAGCCCTGATCGAATCGAGCCTGTATCACCCGTCCCTCGTGTTGCCGCTTGCCGCGCTGACGCAGTTGATGGTCGAGCGCGATTTCAATCTCAGTCAGGTCGGGCTGATCGTCGCGGCGCGCGGCGCGCAGGCTGCCGTGTCACGGTCGCGTGCACTGATTTTCTGCCGCCACTGCGAAGCGCAAGCATGAGGGCGCTTGCGTCGCATGAATGAAAAAAAGCCCGGCCGGCGCAAGCCGGTCGGGCGGATCGGGTTCGATCGGGCCCCGGCTTCGGCCGGGGCTTTTTCATGGGCGACGCTCAGGCGCGCGCGGTCGATACGACAGGATACATGCCGGAATCGTCGTCCTCGCGCATCTGGCGCACGAGCTGGTGGGCTTCGCGGCGCGTCGCGACGGCCGGCGGCGAGCCCTTGAGCGGCTGGCGCGCGGTTTCGGCGAGCGCGACGACCGACACGATGCCGATCACGGCGGCGCCCATCATGTAGTACGCGGGCATCATCAGGTTGTGGGTCACGTCGACGAGCCACGCGGTGACGAGCGGCGTCGTGCCGCCGAACAGCGACACCGACACGTTGAAGCCGATCGCGAGCGCGCCGTAGCGGATCTCGGTCGGGAACAGTGCCGGCAGTGCCGACGGCATCACGCCGGTAAAGCACGACAGCAGCACGCCGAGGATCAGCAGGCCGCCGAACACCGACGCGGTGGTGCCGGCGTGAATCAGCATCATCGACGGGATCGACAGCACGAGCAGGCCGACACAGCCGGCGAGCATCACGGGCTTGCGGCCGATCCGGTCGGACAGGCGGCCGGCGGCGAGCGTCAGCGGCATCATCAGCACCATCACGATCAGCACGAGCACGAGGCTGTGCGATTCGTCGAAGTGCAGCGTCGACGACATGAAGCTCGGCAGGTACGACAGCACCATGTAGTCGGTCACGTTGAAGATCAGCACGAGGCCGACGCACAGCAGCAGCGCACGCCAGTTGCGCATCAGCGTGTCGCGGAAGCGCGCCTTCGGCACGGCCTTGTCCTGCGCTTCGCGCTCTTCGGCCTGGCGCTTGAACGCGGGCGTTTCCTCGAGCTTCATCCGGATGTAGAGACCGATCAGGCCGAGCGGGCCTGCAATCAGGAACGGCACGCGCCAGCCCCACGACAGCAGCGCTTCCTGCGACAGCGACGCGGTGAGCAGCGCGACGACGCCGGCGCCCATCACATAGCCGATCAGCGTGCCGAATTCGAGGAAGCTGCCCATGAAGCCGCGGCGCTTGTCGGTCGAGAATTCGGCGATGAAGGTGGCGGCGCCGCCGTACTCGCCGCCGGTCGAGAAGCCCTGCACGAGGCGTGCGACGAGCAGCAGTACTGGCGCCATGATGCCGATCGACGCGTAGCTGGGGATCAGGCCGATCGCGAAGGTGCCGACGGCCATCATGATCATCGTGGCGGCGAGCACGCGCTGGCGGCCGATGCGGTCGCCGAGCGGGCCGAACACCATGCCGCCGAGCGGGCGCACGAGGAATGCGGCCGCGAACGTGCCGAAGGTGGCGAGCAGCTGCGCGGACGGGCTGCTGGACGGGAAGAACACCTTGCCGAGCGTGACGGCGATGTAGCTGTAGACGCCGAAGTCGAACCATTCCATCGCATTGCCGATGGCCATTGCGCTGACGGCGCGCTTGAGGAGGCTCTGGTCGACGACGGTTATGTCGTCCGCGACGAGCGGGGCTTCGCCGGACGACGAAGCGGAGGAAGAGGCAGCGGTCGGGCTGACGTGTGTTGCGGTCAAGGTCATGCACTCCTTTGACTGCGCCGAACGGGCGGGCCGTCCGACACGGTTTGCCGGCGAGCGCGGTGTCGTGTGCGGCGCGTCGGGGCAGACCATTAAGCACTTACTGCACAAAAGGCGATAAAGGGCCGTAAGGGGCTGCTTCGACGCGGGCCCGATGGGCCGTCGCGACAGTGCGCTCATGAAGAATGGGCCGCGTGATGCAGGCGGCAGATACCGGTGCGGACGGTGTGTCCGGCGTTCCGGCAACGCCCCGGAGGGGCAACGAAACGAGAAAAGCGGGCCTGTCGGGCGGGCTTTCCTGTGGGTGCAATTTCGGTCGAAGGGCCGGCCCGCAACGCGCGGACGGACTTCTCTCGAAATCGAATAGACAGAGATTGAATGTTGAAACAAGCGACATGATAGCACGATGACGGATGATCGCGCAAATTGCCGGGAAACGCCCGTCTGGCGGGGGATCCGGCGGGGGCGGCTCGGGTATGATCGGCGGCGCGCGGCGGGGCCGTGCCGCCCTGGTGACGGGGGCTGAATTCGCGAGGAACCGGATGACCGAACTGATGAGGATCGCGGCGCTGTTCGCCGCCACCGCGCTGGCCGAAATCGTCGGCTGTTACCTGCCGTGGCTCGTGCTGAAGGAGGGGCGGCCGGTATGGCTGCTGGTGCCGGCCGCGCTGTCGCTCGCGCTGTTCGCGTGGCTGCTGACGCTGCACCCGAGTGCGGCGGGGCGCACCTATGCCGCGTACGGCGGCGTGTATATCGCGGTAGCGCTGGTCTGGCTGCGAGTGGTCGACGGTGTCGCGTTGACCCGCTGGGATGTGGCCGGCGCGGCGCTCGCGCTCGGCGGAATGGCGGTCATCGCGCTGCAGCCGCGCGCGTGAGCGCGGCCGCGGCGCGTGCCGCGTGCCACGTGTGTCAGGCCGTTTCGGCGGCGCCCGCGTCGGCCGACGCGCGCCATACGCAGGTGCCCTTGACCGACTTGTCGAGCTCGTCGAGCTGCGCCTGGTGCGCGGCGAGTTCGTCGTCGCTCGCGGCCACCACGGCCAGGTCGAGCGCGGCGAGCGACACGCGCTGACCGTTCGCCGCGCCGCCGTCGGCGCCCCCGTCGTCGAGCATGTCGATCACGAGGCTGTCCTGGCCGCGCGTCATCGCGAGATACACCTCGGCGAGCAGCTCCGAGTCGAGCAGTGCGCCGTGCAGTGTACGGTGCGCGTTGCTGATGCCGAAGCGGTCGCACAGCGCGTCGAGCGAGTTGCGCTTGCCGGGGAACATCTGCTTGGCCTGCACGAGCGTGTCGATCACGCTGCCGCATTGTTCGGTGAACGGCGGCAGGTCGAGCCGCGCGAATTCGGCATCGAGGAAGCCAAGGTCGAACGGCGCGTTGTGGATGATCAGCTCGGCGTCCTTCACGAAGTCGCGGATCTGGTTGGCGACTTCCGCGAATTTCGGCTTGTCGCTGAGGAATTCGGTCGTGAGCCCGTGCACCGCCAGCGCGCCCGGATCGCTGTCGCGCTCGGGGTTCACGTAGAAGTGCAGGTTGTTGCCGGTGAGCCGCCGGTTCAGCAGCTCGACGCAGCCGATTTCGATGAGGCGGTCGCCCGTGCGGGCGTTCAGGCCGGTGGTTTCGGTATCGAGAATGATCTGGCGCATGTCGGGGAAAACGTAGAAAACAAGGGGGCGGCCCGCGTTCAGGCCGTGAGCGATTCGACGCCGCGATTCGCGAGCGCATCCGCGCGCTCGTTTTCGGGATGGCCCGCGTGGCCCTTGACCCAGCGCCACTCGACCTCGTGCTGCGCGACGAGCGCGTCGAGGCGCTTCCACAGGTCGGCGTTCTTCACGGGCGTCTTCGCCGCGGTAATCCAGCCTTTCTTCTTCCAGCCGTGGATCCACTCGCTGATGCCTTTCTGCACGTATTGCGAGTCGGTATGCACGATCACCTGGCACGGGCGCTTCAGCGCTTCGAGCGCGGCGATCACGCCCATCAGCTCCATACGGTTGTTGGTCGTGTTCGGCTCGCCGCCGAACAGCTCCTTCTCTTTGTCGCCGTAGCGCATCAGTGCGCCCCAGCCGCCGGGGCCGGGGTTGCCCTTGCAGGCGCCGTCGGTATAGATGTCGATGGTATCGGTAGTCATGAATGTTCTTGATGGGTGGTCGGGGAGGCCGCCGGCGTCAGGCCCGGTGCGAGCACGGGCTTCTTCATCTTGATCTGGCCGACGAGACGCATGCCGCGCACGCGCTTGACGGCCGTCACCATGTAGACGGCGCCGAAGATCGGCCACCAGCGGTCGCCGGCGGACTCCATGAAGCCGCAGCGGGCCAGCCACTTGTCGGTGGCGAGCGGCGGCCGGTAGCAGCCGAAGCGGCCGCGTTCGAGGTCGAAGCCGAGCAGCTTGATCCAGTCCTTGAGCCGGATGAACGCGATCTGGTCGCGCGTGGCCGGCACGAACGGACGGTTCGCCATGCGCCCGAACGATTGCCGCATGCCCCACAGGCTGAGCGAATTGAAGCCGGTGATGACGAGCTGGCCTTCCGGCATCAGCACGCGCTCGGCCTCGCGCAGCAGGCGGTGCGGGTCGGACGTGAATTCGAGCGTGTGCGGCATTACGATCAGGTCGACGCTCTGCGACTCGAACGGCAGGTCGAGCAGGTCGCACCAGGTCGTGCTGCGATCGGCTGGTGCATGCTCGGGCGAATGGGCTTCGCGGGCCCACGGATACTGATAGGGCGCGCTCGCGCCGCTTGCCGGATCGAGCACGAGGCCGCGATACGGCATGCGGTTCTCGCGCAACGCATCGAGCTGCGGCAGGCCGAGCTGCAGCGCGTGGAACCCGAAGACGTCGGACACGATCCGGTCGAGCTGCGCCTGCTCCCAGCCCAGCACATAGCGGCCGGGCGGCGAGTCGGTCCAGGCGGGCCAGTCTATAATTTGACGATCAGACATAACGATGATTGCGCGCCCATGAACGAGCTGGAATACGTGCCGGTTCCGGCATTCGAAGACAACTATATCTGGCTCGTCTCGGACGGCCGCGATGCAATCGCCGTCGACCCGGGTGAAGCCGCGCCGGTGCGCCGGGTTCTTGCCGAACGAGGCTGGCGGTTGACCGCTATTTTACTCACGCACCACCACGCCGACCACGTCGGCGGTGTCGAGGCGCTGCGCAATAGCCAACCGGCCGATGTTCCGCTGACCGTTTACGGCCCCGCGGCCGAAGCGATCGGCGTGGTCACGCGGCCACTTTCGGGCGGCGATCGCGTGATGCTCGACGCACCGGCCGTCGCATTCGACGTGCTCGACGTGCCCGGTCACACGCGCGGCCACATCGCCTATTTCCAGGCGGCAGGGCAGTGCAACGCGGCGCCGCACGTGTTCTGCGGCGACACGCTGTTCTCGTGCGGCTGCGGCCGCCTGTTCGAAGGCACGCCCACGCAGATGCTCGCGTCGCTCGACGCGCTCGCGGCGCTGCCGGGCGACACGCACGTGCATTGTGCGCACGA
This sequence comes from Burkholderia crassaminum, assembly GCF_964265005.1. Classification (NCBI taxonomy): domain Bacteria; kingdom Pseudomonadati; phylum Pseudomonadota; class Betaproteobacteria; order Burkholderiales; family Burkholderiaceae; genus Burkholderia; species Burkholderia crassaminum. The sequence goes on from NZ_OZ183799.1 coordinate 1,427,886, forward strand.
ATACACGCTGTCCAATATTCGCTTCGCGCTCGCATGCGAGCCCGGCAATGCGGCGCTCGCTGCGTGGCGCGACGAAGCGCAGGCGCTGCGCGCGCGGGGCGTGCCGACGCTGCCCACTACGATCGCTCACGAGCGTGCCGTTAACCCGTTCATGCGGGCGGACAGTGCGGCGATTCATGCCACGCTCGAGGCCGAGCTGCACGAAACAGTGCCGGATCGTCTGGCGGCATTCACGCTGATGCGCGAGTGGAAAAACCGGTTCCGATGATGTTTTCCGGAGGACTCCAAAGCTCAAGCGGTGTCTGTAAAAATTGCTCCAAATGTAGGATTTCGCTGAGTTTTCGGTGTTTTTATTGACGTGAAGCACGCACTTCCGTAGTATCGCCTGCAATTTCCAGCCGTCGGAAGCCGAGATTTTCATGCGACTTATATTGAGTGCGATGGTGGTCCTGCTACTCGCCGCTTGTGCGAGCCAGGCCCCTGTCGCCAACAACGCCGCCGATTCGCAGGCGACGTCCAACTACCTCCGTAAATCAGCCACCGCCAAAGAAACTGTCGACGTCGACAAGCAATCCGTCGGCGACCTGACCAGTGCCGACTCCGATCTGTGGGGGCGCATTCGCCGCGGCTTCCAGATGCCCGACCTGCAGAGCGACCTCGTCGACATGCAGACGACCTGGTACACGCAGCGTCCCGATTACGTGCAGCGCATGACCGAGCGCTCGCAGAAGTACCTGTATCACATCGTCGAGGAGCTCGAGGCGCGTCACATGCCGACCGAGCTCGCGCTGCTGCCGTTCATCGAGTCCGCGTACAACCCGCAGGCGCTGTCGGTCGCGAAGGCGGCCGGCATGTGGCAGTTCATGCCCGGCACGGGCCGCACGTATAACCTGAAGCGCAACATGTGGCAGGACGAGCGCCGCGACGTGCTCGCGTCGACGAGCGCCGCGCTCGACTACCTGTCGCGCCTGCATGACATGTTCGGCGACTGGTATCTGGCGCTGGCCGCGTACAACTGGGGCGAGGGCAACGTGCAGCGCGCGATCGCGCGCAACCAGGCGGCCGGTCTGCCGACCGACTACCAAAGCCTGCGGATGCCGAACGAGACGCGCAACTACGTGCCGAAGCTGCAGGCGGTGAAGAACATCATCGCAAGCCCGCAGCAGTATGGCCTGACGCTGCCGGAGATCCCGAACCACCCGTATTTCGTGACGGTCACGACGTCGCGCGACATCGACGTCGCGGTGGCGGCAAAGCTCGCGAACCTGCCGCTCGACGAATTCCGCTCGCTGAACCCGTCGTTCTCGAAGCCGGTGATCCTCGGCGCGACCGAACCGCAGATCCTGCTGCCGTTCGACAACGCGTCGGCGTTCGAGAAGAACCTGAAGGCCTACAACGGCCAACTGTCGACGTGGACCACCTACACGGTGAGCGAACGTGCGCGCCCGGCCGCGATCGCCGAGAGGATCGGCGTCGACGCCGATACGCTGATGTCGGTCAACAAGATTCCGGCCGGTATGCGCCTGAAGCCGGGCTCGACGATCGTCGTGCCGCGCGGCGATGACGACGACGAGGACATCAGCGCCGACGTCGCTGAAAACGGCGCGCTCGCGATGGAGCCCGATGTACCCGACACCCGCAAGATGCTGATCCGCGTGCGCCGCAAGCAGTCGATGGCGGCGATCGCCGGCCGCTACGGCGTGTCGGTCGGCCAGCTCAAGGCGTGGAACCGCACGCATCGCGATCTGGCGATGCCGGGCCAGGCGCTCGTGCTGCACGTGCCGGTCGGCCGTTCGGTGCCGGCGGAGCCGGGCCCGGAGCGGATCGCGACGTCGGCCGGCGGGGCGCACATCGAGCGCGCGAGCCTGGCGGTGGGCGGCAAGTCGCACGGCGCGAAGCGCGGCGCGGCCAAATCGGCGAAGGCGGCTCCCGCGAAAGCGGCGCCGGCCAAGGCCGCTGCGCACAAGGGCAAGAAGAAGTAACGCAGTCGCGAGCGCATTGCGCGGCCGGCCCGGTTCGTGCGATTGCGTTATCATCCGACGAAATGCGACGAAACGCCGTCACCAAGGTGACGGCGTTTTTGTTTGTGCGCGGCGCGGGGGCGCCGCCTTGAATGTCTTCATATAACAAGGGGAAGCGATGTCGTCGGTGCAGGTGAGGGTGCTCGCGCTGTTTTCGGTCGGGTATTTCGTGTCGTATGTGTTTCGCGGCGTCAATCTGGGCTTCGCGCCGTTCGTCACGCACGAGCTCGGGTTGTCGGCCGCCGATCTCGGCCTGCTCACGAGTCTTTATTTCCTCGGCTTCGCGGGCGCGCAGATCCCGGCGGGCGTGATGCTCGACCACTTCGGCCCGCGCCGCGTGACGGCCGGCATGCTGCTGTTCGCGGCCGCCGGTGCGGCCGTGTTCGGCGCCGCGCACAGCCTCGGCACGATGATGGTCGGCCGGCTGCTGATCGGTGTCGGCGTGTCGGTGTGTCTCGGCGCGGCGTTCAAGGCGCTCGCGCAGCATTTCCCGGTCGGCCGGCTGCCGCTCGTCAACGGCCTCGTGATGGCCGTGGGCGGCCTCGGAGGCGTGATGGTCGGCTCGCCGCTGACCTGGCTGCTCGGCTGGACGAGCTGGCGCGCGATCTGTTTCGGCCTCGCCGTGCTGACGGTGGCTGTCGCGGTATCGATCGGCCTGGGCGCGCCGGAAGCGAAGCAGGTGCGCCACCAGGGCGGGCTCGTCAGCCAGTTCAAGGGCACGTGGCATATCCTGAGCAGCCGCGCGTTCTGGAAGATCTCGTCGTTCTCCGTCGTCACGCAGGGCGTGTTCTACGCGATGCAGTCGCTGTGGGTCGGGCCGTACCTGCGCGACGTCGCGGGGTTCGATGCGCCGCATGCGGCGCGCCTCGTGTCGGTGCTCGGCTTCGCGATGATGGCCGGCTGCGTCGGCTTCGGCGCCGCGGCGCGCGTGCTCGAGCGCCGCGGCGTGTCCGTGTACGCGTTCTGCGGCGTCGGGATGGCGCTGTTCGTCGCGACGCAGGCCGCGATCGTCGCGCGCGTGCCGTTGCCGCCGGCCGTGCTGTGGGCCGCATACGGGATGTTCGGCGGCGTCGGCATCCTGACCTACGCGGTGATGGCCGGGCATTTTCCGGCGCATCTGATCGGCCGCGCGAACACCACGCTCACGCTCGTGATCTTCCTGCTGATCTTTGCGTTCCAGATCGGAGTCGGCGCGGTGCTGTCGCACTGGCCGGCGGTTGACGGCCGCTATCCGGCCGCCGCGCACTTCACCGCATGGGGTGTGCTGCTCGCGCTGCAGCTCGCGAGCGCGGTCTGGTACGTATGGCCCGCGCGCGGCGCTGGTCAAGCGCACTGATCCGGCGGTACGCTGGGGGTAGGGCGGCCGCGCAAACGGGGCCGCAGCGCGTTGCTTCGCGCCGCCGCGCGTCGCGCGCACACGATCGGACGGCCATATCGATTGAAGATAAGGCCATTTTCAGGCTATAATTTGAAAGTTTGTGCTGATCAACCTCGCACCCTAGCGCCTACCTCATTCATCCCGTTCATCCGCCGCACGCCGCCTGCCGGGCGATGCCGCGAAGCCTCGTGCGCCACGCGCCGGCTTCGCGCCTCGACAACGCAGGCCGCGTCCAGCTAGCGACCACGCGCGCCCACGCAGCGCGGCGCTCGCGCGGCAGGGTAAACAGGTCGGCAGCAGGGTGTTCCCCAAGGAGCCTCCCGTGTTGCCGTCTTTTACTCCCGCCTTGCTTGCACTCGCCGACGGCACGGTCTTTCGTGGTTATTCGATCGGGGCCGAAGGCCACACGATCGGCGAAGTCGTGTTCAATACCGCGATCACCGGCTATCAGGAAATCCTGACTGATCCGAGCTACTCGCGCCAGATCGTCACGCTCACCTATCCGCATATCGGCAACGTCGGCGTCAACGCCGAAGACGTCGAAGCCACGAAAGTCCATGCCGCCGGCCTGATCATCCGTGATCTGCCCACGCTCGCATCGAATTTCCGCATGGACCGCACGCTCGGCGACTACCTGCGCGACGAAGGCGTCGTCGCGATCGCCGGCATCGATACCCGCAAGCTGACCCGCATCCTGCGCGACAAGGGCGCGCAGAACGGCTGCATCCTGACGGGCTCGGACGACGAAGCGAAGGCGATCGAGCTCGCGCGTTCGTTCCCGGGCCTCGCGGGCATGGATCTCGCGAAGGTCGTGTCGACCACGAAGCCGTTCGAGTGGAAGCAGACCGAATGGCGCCTCGAAGGCGGCTACGGCATGCAGGAAGCGCCGAAGTACCGCGTCGTCGCCTACGATTTCGGCGTCAAGTACAACATCCTGCGCATGCTCGCGGAGCGTGGCTGCCACGTGACGGTGCTGCCGGCACAGGCGAGTGCGGAAGACGCGCTCGCGCTGAATCCGGACGGCATCTTCCTGTCGAACGGCCCCGGCGATCCGGAACCGTGTGATTACGCGATCGCGGCCACGAAGGAATTCATCGCGCGCGGCGTGCCGACTTTCGGCATCTGCCTCGGCCACCAGATCATGGGCCTCGCGGTCGGTGCGAAGACGCTGAAGATGAAGACGGGCCACCACGGCGCGAACCATCCGGTGAAGGATCTGGGCGACGGCCGTGTCGTGATCACGTCGCAGAACCACGGCTTCGCGGTCGACGCCGATTCGCTGCCGGCCAACGCGCGCGTGACGCACGTGTCGCTGTTCGACGGCACGCTGCAGGGCTTCGAGCTGACCGACAAGCCGGCCTTCTGCTTCCAGGGCCACCCGGAAGCGTCACCCGGCCCGCACGACATCGGCTACCTGTTCGACCGTTTCACCGCGCTGATGGACGCGGCGAAGCAGCGCAACGCCTAAGTCACTGACGCAACCGAAGGACGGGAGATTCACATCATGTTCGGCCACGCACTCGGCATCACGGATATCTGGACCTACGTGTTCGGCGTGATCTTCATCATCCTGCTGCCGGGGCCGAACTCGATGTACGTGCTGTCGCTCGCGGCGCAGCGCGGCGTGAAGGCCGGCTATCGCGCGGCCTGCGGCGTATTCGTCGGCGATACGGTGCTGATGGTGCTGTCCGCCGCGGGCGTCGCGTCGCTGCTGAAGGCGAACCCGCTGCTGTTCTCCGTCGTCAAGTACGGCGGCGCCGCGTATCTGCTCTACATCGGCACCGGCATGCTGCGCAGCGCGTGGCAGAAGCTGCGCGCGCCGGCGAATGCGCCGGCCGAGGCAACGCCCGCGGTCGACGGCGAGCGGCCGTTCCGCAAGGCGCTGATCGTGAGCCTGCTGAATCCGAAGGCGATCCTGTTCTTCATCTCGTTCTTCATCCAGTTCGTCGACCCGGCATTTCCGCATCCCGCGCTGTCGTTCGTCGTGCTCGGGGCGATCGCGCAATGCGCGAGCTTCCTGTACCTGAGCACGCTGATCTTCGCGGGCGCGCGGCTCGCCGAGCATTTCCGCCGCCGCCGCAAGCTTGCGGCAGGCGCGGCGAGCAGCGTGGGCGGCCTGTTCATCGGTTTCTCGGTGAAGCTTGCGCTCGCGACCATGAGCTGAGCGCTGCCGGCCGACCCACGACAACGATTACTTATTGAATTCACAAGCCATGCCAAAACGCACAGACATCAAGAGCATCCTCATCATCGGCGCCGGCCCGATCATCATCGGCCAGGCGTGCGAGTTCGACTATTCGGGCGCGCAGGCTTGCAAGGCGTTGCGTGAGGAGGGCTACAAGGTCGTTCTCGTCAACAGCAACCCGGCGACGATCATGACCGACCCGAACACGGCCGACGTGACCTACATCGAGCCGATCACGTGGGAAGTCGTCGCACGCATCATCGAGAAGGAGCGCCCGGACGCGATCCTGCCGACGATGGGCGGCCAGACCGCGCTGAACTGCGCGCTCGACCTGCACCATCACGGCGTGCTCGAAAAGTTTGGCGTCGAGCTGATTGGCGCATCGCCGGAAGCGATCGACAAGGCGGAAGACCGCCAGAAGTTCAAGGAAGCGATGACCAAGATCGGTCTCGGTTCCGCGAAGTCGGGCATCGCGCACTCGATGGAAGAGGCGACCAAGGTGCAAACCGAGATCATGGCTGAGACGGGTGGCAGCGGCTACCCGGTCGTGATCCGTCCGTCGTTCACGCTCGGCGGCTCGGGCGGCGGCATTGCATACAACCGCGAAGAGTTCGAAGAGATCTGCAAGCGCGGTCTGGATCTCTCGCCCACGCGCGAACTGCTGATCGAAGAGTCGCTGCTCGGCTGGAAGGAATACGAGATGGAAGTCGTGCGCGACCGCGCCGACAATTGCATCATCGTGTGCTCGATCGAGAACCTCGACCCGATGGGCGTGCACACCGGCGACTCGATCACGGTCGCGCCGGCGCAGACGCTCACCGACAAGGAATACCAGATCCTGCGTAACGCATCGCTCGCGGTGCTGCGCGAGATCGGCGTCGACACGGGCGGTTCGAACGTGCAGTTCTCGATCAACCCGAAGGACGGCCGCATGGTCGTCATCGAGATGAACCCGCGCGTGTCGCGTTCGTCGGCGCTCGCGTCGAAGGCGACGGGCTTCCCGATCGCGAAGGTCGCGGCGAAGCTGGCAGTCGGCTACACGCTCGACGAGCTGAAGAACGAAATCACCGGCGGCCAGACGCCGGCATCGTTCGAGCCGACGATCGACTACGTCGTCACGAAGATCCCGCGCTTCGCGTTCGAGAAATTCCGTGAAGCCGATTCGCGCCTGACGACGCAGATGAAGTCGGTCGGCGAAGTGATGGCGATCGGCCGCACGTTCCAGGAATCGTTCCAGAAGGCGCTGCGCGGCCTCGAAGTGGGCGTCGACGGTCTCGACGAGAAGTCGACCAACCGCGACGAGATCGCGATCGAGATCCACGAGCCGGGCCCGGACCGCATCTGGTATGTCGGCGATGCATTCCGCATCGGCATGACGGCCCAGGAAATCTTCCAGGAAACCGCGATCGATCCTTGGTTCCTCGAGCAGATCGAGCAGATCATCCTGAAGGAAAAGGCGCTGTCGGGCCGCACGCTCGCGTCGCTGTCGTTCGACGAGCTGCGCTACGTGAAGCAGAGCGGCTTCTCCGACCGCCGCCTCGCGAAGCTGCTCGGCGCGACGCCGGAAGACGTCCGCCGCCGCCGCGTCGAACTCAACGTGCGCCCGGTGTACAAGCGCGTCGACACCTGCGCGGCCGAGTTCGCGACGAAAACGGCGTACATGTACTCGACCTACGAGGAAGAGTGCGAGGCGCAGCCGACCACCAACAAGAAGATCATGGTGCTGGGCGGCGGCCCGAACCGGATCGGCCAGGGCATCGAGTTCGACTACTGCTGCGTGCACGCGGCGCTCGCGATGCGCGAGGACGGCTACGAAACGATCATGGTCAACTGCAACCCGGAAACGGTGTCGACCGACTATGACACGTCCGACCGCCTGTACTTCGAGCCGCTGACGCTCGAAGACGTGCTCGAGATCGTCGACAAGGAAAAGCCGGTCGGCGTGATCGTCCAGTACGGTGGCCAGACGCCGCTGAAGCTCGCGCTCGACCTCGAGGCGCACGGTGTGCCGATCGTCGGCACGTCGCCGGACATGATCGACGCGGCCGAAGACCGCGAACGCTTCCAGAAGCTGCTGCAGGACCTCGGCCTGCGCCAGCCGCCGAACCGCACCGCACGCGCCGAAGACGAAGCGCTCAAGCTCGCCGAGGAAATCGGCTATCCGCTGGTCGTGCGCCCGTCGTACGTGCTGGGTGGCCGCGCGATGGAAATCGTCCACGAGCCGCGTGACCTCGAACGCTACATGCGCGAGGCCGTGAAGGTGTCGAACGATTCGCCGGTGCTGCTCGACCGCTTCCTGAACGACGCGATCGAGTGCGACGTCGACTGCATCTGCGACGGCGAAGCCGTGTTCATCGGCGGCGTGATGGAACACATCGAGCAGGCGGGTGTCCACTCGGGCGACTCGGCATGCTCGCTGCCGCCGTACTCGCTGTCGAAGGAAACCGTGGCCGAGCTGAAGCGCCAGACGGGCGCTATGGCGAAGGCGCTGAACGTGGTCGGCCTGATGAACGTGCAGTTCGCGATCCAGCAGGTGCCGCAGGCGGACGGTTCGAAGCAGGACATCATCTACGTGCTGGAAGTGAACCCGCGCGCGTCGCGCACGGTGCCGTACGTGTCGAAGGCGACCAGCCTGCCGCTCGCGAAGATCGCGGCGCGCGCGATGGTCGGCCAGAAGCTCGCGCAGCAGGGCGTGACGAAGGAAGTCGTGCCGCCGTACTTCAGCGTGAAGGAAGCCGTGTTCCCGTTCGTCAAGTTCCCGACCGTCGATCCGGTCCTCGGGCCTGAAATGCGTTCGACCGGCGAAGTGATGGGCGTCGGCCAGACCTTCGGCGAAGCGCTGTTCAAGTCGCAGCTCGCGGCCGGCTCGCGCCTGCCGGAGTCGGGCACGGTGCTGCTGACCGTGATGGACGCGGACAAACCGAAGGCAGTCGAAGTCGCGCGCATGCTGCACGACCTCGGCTACCCGATCGTCGCAACGAAGGGTACGGCTGCCGCGATCGAAGCGGCCGGCGTGCCGGTGAAGGTCGTGAACAAGGTGAAGGACGGCCGTCCGCACATCGTCGACATGATCAAGAACGGCGAGATCGCACTCGTGTTCACGACGGTCGACGAAACGCGCCAGGCGATTGCCGATTCGCGTTCGATCCGCATGAGCGCGCAGGCGCACAAGGTCACGTACTACACGACGATGTCGGGCGCGCGCGCGGCGGTCGAAGGCTTGCGCTACCTGAAGGATCTGGAAGTCTATGATTTACAAGGTCTTCACGCTCGCCTAAACTAAGCAGTCAGTTTCCTGTTGAAGCAATACGTGCCGCGATTAGGCGGTGTTTCCAGTGCATCGGAAACGCGCTTAATCGCGGTGATTTTTTTTATAGCCGTTTTTAGCGATTGAGCCGTTTATGAGCACCATTCCGTTGACAAAGCGTGGCGCAGGGCAACTGCGCGATGAATTGCAGCGCCTCAAGTCCGTCGAGCGGCCGGCCGTGATCAACGCGATCGCGGAGGCCCGCGCACAGGGTGATCTGTCCGAAAACGCCGAATACGATGCTGCGAAGGAAAAGCAGGGCTTCATCGAGGGTCGCATCGCGGAACTCGAATCGAAGCTGTCCGCCGCGCAAGTCATCGATCCCACGGTGCTCGACGCCGATGGTCGTGTGGTGTTTGCCGCGACCGTCGAACTCGAGGATCTCGAGTCGGGCGACACGGTCAAGTACCAGATCGTCGGTGACGACGAAGCCGACATCGATCACGGCCTGATCTCGGTCAGCTCGCCGATCGCGCGCGCACTGATCGGCAAGACCGAAGGCGACGTCGCGGCCGTGCAGGCGCCGAGCGGCGTGCGCGAGTACGAAATCATCTCGGTCAGCTACATCTGAAGCGGGGCGACACGATGCCGCATCGCGTGTTCCGTCTGCTGTCGGCCGTCTGGGTCGGCAGCCTGCTGACGATCGGGTATGCGGTCGCGCCCGTGCTGTTCAAGATGCTGGAGCGGATGACGGCCGGTTCGGTCGCCGCCCAGTTGTTCCGTATCGAGGCGATCCTCGGTGTCGTGTGCGGCGTGCTGCTGCTCGCGCTGTCGAACCAGCAGGTTCGACGTGGCAGCAGCGAATATCGCCGCGTGCGCTGGGTCGTCGCCGCGATGGTCGTGTGTGTGCTGGTCGGGTATTTCGCGCTGCAGCCGTTCATGAATGCGCTGCGGGTTGCCGCGATGGACGCGGGCACCGATATCGCGAACTCGCCGTATGCGAGCCGCTTCGGGATGCTGCACGGCGTCTCGAGCGTGTTCTACCTCGTCGAGAGCGTGCTGGGGCTGATGCTGATCTGGCGTCTGCCGGCGCGCGACGCCTGACGCGAGTGCCGCGCAGGCCCGGTCGTTACCGGGCCCGCGGGCAGGGAAGCGGTACGGCGTAGCCGTGCCGCCCCGATGCTTACTTGTCCTGGAACGGACGCTTCGTGCTGGCCTGGCGCTTCTTGGCGCGTTTCACGTTACCGCCTGCCGTCACGCGCTCGTTGCCGCGCACGACGACCTTCGTCGGCTTCGGGCGACGCACGGGGCTTGCGTTCGGCGACACCTTGACGACCTTGACGGTGCGCGGTGCACGGCCTTTCTTGTCGTCGACGGCTTCGGCCGCGCTCGGCAGCGTGCCGGCACGACGGCCGCGGGCCGGGGCCGCTGCGGCGGCTTCGGGCTTCCAGATCACCAGCAGCTTGCCGATGTGCTGGATCGGCGCCGCGCTCAGGCGATCGCAGATCTCGTCGTAGATCGCGATGCGTTCGTCGCGCTCGTCGCCGAACACGCGGATCTTGATCAACTGGTGCGCGTTCAGGTGCACCTTGATTTCCTTCAGCACGGCGTCGGTCAGCCCTTCGGCGCCGATCAGCACGACGGGCTTGAGCGCATGGGCCTGGGAGCGCAGCGCGGAGCGCTCGGCGGGAGAAAGCGAAAGGGCGGGCATGGAAATGTCGAAATCTTAATAAGGGCGCGCTGACTGAATAGCGATCGCGGTAAGTTACCGCGTCAGCCGTGCGCCGAAACCACGTAAAATCGCGGCTTGGGCCTGAAAAGGGGCCGCAGCCGCGCGAAGAAGACGCGTATTATCCGCTAAAAGCGCGGCTTCACGAAGCAATTGGCAGCAATCTCTCTCTCGAATGGCAAAAAACCGCTTCAACCAGCACTGGCTGCACGACCACATCAACGACCCGTACGTCAAAATGGCGCAGCGGGAGGGCTATCGCGCGCGCGCCGCGTACAAGCTGAAGGAAATCGACGAGCAGGACAAGCTGATCCGTCCGGGCCAGGTGATCGTCGATCTCGGCGCGACGCCGGGCAGCTGGAGCCAGTATGCCCGCAACAAGCTCGCGCAGGGCAAGAAGCGCGACACCGAGCGCGAAGGCGGCATCGACGGCACGATCGTCGCGCTCGACATCCTGCCGATGGAGCCGATCGCCGACGTCCACTTCCTGCAGGGCGACTTCCGCGAGGACGAGGTTCTTCACCAGCTCGAGGAATTGCTCGAAGGCCGCGCGGTGGACCTTGTTATTTCCGACATGGCCCCCAACCTCTCAGGCGTGGCCTCGGCGGACGCGGCGCGCATCGAGCATCTGTGCGATCTGGCGCTCGAATTCGCGCAGAATCATCTGAAGCCGGACGGTGCGCTGCTCGTGAAATGCTTTCACGGCAGCGGCTACAGCCAGATCGTCGAGAAATTCAAACAGCAGTTTAAGACCGTCGCGCCGCGCAAGCCGAAGGCGTCCCGCGACAAATCGTCCGAAACGTTCATTTTGGGTCGGCATCTGAAGCATCCGCGCTGATGCGCAGCGAGGTGCCGCAAACGGGCTCCGGCCCTTGCCAGACAAGCGAAGCGCTATCGCGGCGGTTGTCAATGCTTATGGCGAGGGTGGTCGGACTGGATTAGAATGACCGAGGGGCGCCGCAAGGAAAATGTAGGCGCTCGTCTACGAGTGAAGGAGTGGTGCTTTGAACAACAATATGTTTTCGAAGGCAGCGGTGTGGCTGGTGATCGCACTGGTGCTGTTTACGGTGTTCAAGCAGTTCGACAAGCCCCGCGTTCAGGAAGGCGTGTCCTATTCGCAGTTCATGGACGACGCCAAGAGCGGCAAGGTCAAGAACGTCATCGTTCAGGGGCGCAACCTCACCGTCACTCCGGCTGATGGCCAGAAATACCAGATCGTGTCGCCCGGCGACATCTGGATGGTTGGCGATCTGATGAAGTACGGCGTGCAGGTCAGCGGCAAGGCCGACGACGAGCCGAACGCGCTGATGTCCGCGCTGTACTACCTCGGGCCGACGATCCTGATCATCGTGTTCTGGTTCTACATGATGCGGCAGATGCAGGGAGGCGGCAAAGGCGGCGCGTTCTCGTTCGGCAAATCGCGTGCGCGGCTGATCGACGAGAACAACAACGCGGTGAACTTCTCCGACGTCGCGGGCTGCGACGAAGCGAAGGAAGAAGTGTCCGAGCTCGTCGACTTCCTGCGCGATCCGCAGAAATTCCAGAAGCTGGGCGGTCGCATTCCGCGCGGCGTGCTGCTCGTCGGCCCTCCGGGTACCGGCAAGACGCTGCTGGCCCGCGCGATCGCGGGTGAAGCGAAGGTGCCGTTCTTCAGCATCTCGGGTTCGGACTTCGTCGAAATGTTCGTCGGCGTCGGCGCGGCTCGTGTGCGCGACATGTTCGAGCAGGCGAAGAAGCATGCACCCTGTATCGTATTCATCGACGAAATCGACGCGGTCGGCCGTCATCGCGGCGCCGGCATGGGCGGCGGCAACGACGAGCGCGAACAGACGCTGAACCAGATGCTCGTCGAGATGGACGGCTTCGAGGCGAACTCGGGCGTGATCGTGATCGCCGCAACCAACCGTTCCGACGTGCTCGACAAGGCGCTGCTGCGTCCGGGCCGTTTCGACCGCCAGGTCTACGTCGGTCTGCCGGACATCCGCGGCCGCGAACAGATCATGCGCGTTCACCTGCGCAAGGTACCGATCTCGAACGACGTCGATGCGGCAGTCATCGCGCGCGGCACGCCGGGCTTCTCGGGCGCTGATCTCGCGAACCTCGTGAACGAAGCTGCACTGTTCGCCGCACGTCGTGGCAAGCGTATCGTCGAGATGCAGGATTTCGAGGACGCGAAGGACAAGATCTTCATGGGTCCGGAACGCAAGTCGGCCGTGATCCGCGAAGAGGCGAAGCGCGCAACCGCTTACCACGAGTCGGGCCACGCGGTGGTCGCGAAGCTGCTGCCGAAGGCCGACCCGGTGCACAAGGTCACGATCATTCCGCGCGGTCGCGCGCTGGGTGTGACGTGGCAGTTGCCCGAGCATGACAACGAGACGTACTCGAAGGACTACCTGATGGACCGCCTCGCGATCCTGTTCGGTGGCCGGGTGGCGGAAGAGTTGTTCATGAACCTCGTCAGCACCGGTGCATCGGACGACTTCAACAAGGCAACGCAGACGGCGCGCGCGATGGTGGCCCGTTTCGGCATGACCGATGCGCTCGGACCGATGGTCTACGTCGACGACGAGAACGATGCGTCGCCGTTCGGTCGTGGCTTCACGCGCACGATTTCGGAAGCGACGCAGCAGAAGGTCGACTCGGAAATCCGCCGCGTGCTCGACGAACAGTACGGCCTTGCGCGCCGCCTGCTCGACGAGAACCGCGACAAGGTCGAGGCGATGACCGCCGCGCTGATGGAGTGGGAGACGATCGACGCCGATCAGATCAACGACATCATGGAAGGCCGTCCGCCGCGCTCGCCGAAGAGCTCGCCGGCTGTCGGCGGCGATTCGTCGGGTGGCGGCAGCAGTGCCGAGGTGAAGCCCGGCAACGCGCCGGCACCTGCTTCGCCGGCGGCATAATCTCCGCTTTAGCACCGTTCACGGGCTGGTGTGACTTCACACCGGCCCGTTTTGCATTCATTCGCGCCAGTTGCTCGTGTCCGATTCCGCTGCTTCTCCACACATTCCCGCGCCGCTCCAGTGCGGCCGCTTCGAACTGACGTTCGAGCGCCCGCTCGTGATGGGCATCCTCAACGCTACGCCTGATTCGTTTTCCGACGGCGGCCGCTTCCTCGCGCGCGACGATGCGCTGCGCCAGGCCGAGCGGATGATTGCCGAAGGCGTCGACCTCCTCGATATCGGCGGCGAATCGACGCGCCCCGGCGCGCCGCCCGTACCGCTCGACGAGGAGCTCGCGCGCGTGATCCCGCTCGTGGAAGCGCTGCGGCCGTTGAACGTGCCGCTGTCGATCGATACCTACAAGCCGGCCGTGATGCGTGCGGCGCTGGCCGCAGGCGCCGACCTGATCAACGACATCTGGGGGTTCCGCCAGCCGGGCGCGATCGACGCGGTGCGCGAGGGCAACTGCGGGCTGTGTGCGATGCACATGCTCGGAGAGCCACAAACGATGCAGGTCGGTGAACCCGATTACGGCGACATCGTGGCCGACGTGCGTGATTTTCTCGCCGCGCGCACACAGGCGCTGCGCGAGGCGGGGATTGCGCCGGAGCGGATCTGCGTCGATCCCGGTTTCGGGTTCGGCAAGGCGGTTGTCGACGACAACTACGCGCTCTTGGCCGCGTTGCCGGAAACGGCACCCGCGCGGCCCGACGGGCGCGCATATCCGATACTCGCGGGCATGTCGCGCAAGTCGATGCTCGGCGCGCTGATCGGCGGCAAGCCGCCGATGGAGCGCGTCGCGGCGAGCGTGGCGGCCGCATTGTGCGCGGTCGAGCGCGGGGCGGCGATCGTGCGCGTGCACGATGTCGCTGCGACGGTCGATGCGCTGAAAATCTGGAATGCCGTGCGCGAAGCCGCGCGGCAACGATAAGTCAGAAGACGAAGGAGGAAGATTCGCTATGGGACGTCGATATTTCGGCACGGACGGCATTCGTGGCACGGTGGGCGAGGCGCCCATCACGCCGGATTTCGTGTTGCGTCTCGGCTACGCGGCCGGCAAGGTACTGGCCAGCTCGGCCGATGGCGCGGCAGGCTCGCGTCCGACGGTGCTGATCGGCAAGGACACGCGCGTGTCGGGCTACATGCTCGAAGCTGCGCTCGAGGCCGGATTCTCGGCGGCCGGTGTCGATGTGATGCTGGCCGGCCCGATGCCGACGCCGGGCGTCGCGTATCTGACGCGCGCGCTGCGCCTGTCGGCGGGTGTCGTGATCAGCGCATCGCACAACCCGTATCACGACAACGGGATCAAGTTTTTCTCCGCTGACGGCAACAAGCTGCCGGACGACACCGAAGCCGCGATCGAAGCGTGGCTCGACAAGCCGCTCGAATGCGCATCGTCCGACGGCCTCGGCAAGGCGCGTCGCCTCGACGATGCAGCCGGCCGCTACATCGAGTTCTGCAAGAGCACGTTCCCGGCCGCGTTCGACCTGCGCGGGCTGAAGCTCGTGATCGACTGCGCGCACGGTGCCGCGTACCAGATCGCGCCGCACGTGTTCCACGAACTCGGTGCCGACGTGATCCCGATCGGCGTCGCGCCGAACGGCTTCAACATCAATGACGGCGTCGGTGCGACCGCGCCGGACGCGCTGGTGCGCGCGGTGCGCGCCAACCACGCTGATCTCGGCATTGCGCTCGACGGCGACGCGGACCGCCTGCAGGTCGTCGATTCGACCGGACGCCTGTACAACGGCGACGAGCTGCTCTACGTGCTCGTGAAGGACCGGATCGCGACCGACGGCAAGGTCGCAGGCGCGGTCGGCACGCTGATGACGAATCTCGCCGTCGAAGTCGCGCTGCAGCGCGAAGGCGTGAAGTTCGTCCGTGCGGCAGTCGGCGACCGCTATGTGCTCGAGCAGTTGCGCGAGCATGGCTGGCAACTCGGCGCGGAAGGCTCGGGCCACATCCTGTCGCTCGATCGCCACTCGACCGGCGACGGCATCGTGTCGGCGCTGCTCGTGCTGGCTGCGCTGAAGCGCAGCGGCCAGACCCTCGCGCAGATGCTCGACGGCGTCACGCTGTTCCCGCAGAAGCTGATCAACGTGCGGATGAAGCCGGGCGCCGACTGGAAGGGCAGCACGTCGATTCGCGCCGCGATCGACGCAGCCGAAGCCGCGCTCGCCGGCAGCGGCCGCGTGCTGATCCGCGCATCGGGCACGGAGCCCGTGCTGCGCGTGATGGTCGAGGCGCAGCAGGCGGCCGATGCGGTCCGCCATGCGGAGACGATCGCCGACGCGGTACGCGCGGCGACGACCTGACGCGCGGGCTCGGCGCGGGGCGGTCAAACGCCCGCGCCTGCGCTCCGGTGAAACGGCATGCGGCGCCTTCGGGCGCCGCAATTTCGTCAGACGCAAAGGTTTGCGGTATCTATAAGTAAGGCGAATCGACCGCAGCATCCCAAGGGGGCGAAAAATCGTCGGACCCCCATACCGGGCCAGCCACGGGTGGAGGCTTTCCATGCCGCCGACGCTGCGCTACGATCCCGCCGCACACATCGCGGAAACGGGAAGTCATCCCGTCCCTTTCAGGCAGGCAATTTCTGCCGCCATCGTCGTTCCGGCGCTATCCGGGCCCCGCGCGCACGGCCTCCGCCACTCCCTTTCAACTAGTCATGTTACTGTCACGCCAGTTTCATCGATTGTCACATTACCGTCATGAGGAGCCCCTAACCTTCGCGGTGCCGTAGTCATCCGCTCACACACTGGAGGTCTCATGAAATTGATGCAAACCGCGATTGCCGGCCTGGCTGGCGCGCTTTTCGCCGTCGCCGCTCACGCTGCCGACATCACGGGCGCAGGCAGCACGTTCGCGATGCCGATCTATACGAAATGGGCTGCTGACTACCAGCAGACCGGCGGCGCGAAGGTCAACTACCAAGGTATCGGTTCGTCGGGCGGCCTGAAGCAGATCGTCGCGAAGACGGTCGATTTTGCCGGTTCGGACGCGCCGCTGAAGGATGACGAGCTCGCGAAGGAAGGCCTGTTCCAGTTCCCGACGGTGGTCGGCGGCGTGGTGCCGGTCATCAACGTGCCGGGCGTGAAGGCCGGCGAACTGACGCTGTCGGGCCCGGTGCTCGGCGACATCTACCTCGGCAAGATCAAGAAGTGGAACGACCCGGCGATCGCCGCGCTGAACCCGAAGGTCAAGCTGCCGGATACCGACATCGCCGTGGTTCGCCGTGCTGACGGCTCGGGCACGAGCTTCATCTGGACGAACTACCTGTCGAAGGTCAACGACGAGTGGAAGTCGAAGGTCGGCGAAGGCACGACGGTCAACTGGCCGACGGGCACGGGCGGCAAGGGCAACGACGGCGTCGCAGCCTTCGTGCAGCGTCTGCCGGGCGCAGTCGGCTACGTCGAATGGGCGTACGCGAAGAAGAACAACATGGTCTACACGGCCCTGAAGAATTCGACGGGCACGGTGGTCGAGCCGAAGACGGAAACGTTCAAGGCCGCTGCGGCAGGCGCGAACTGGTCGAAGTCGTTCTACCAGATCCTGACGAACCAGCCGGGCAAGGAAGCATGGCCGGTCGTCGGCGCGACGTTCGTGCTGCTGCACGCGAAGCAGGAAAAGCCGGAGCAGGGCGCGGAAACGCTGAAGTTCTTCAGCTGGGCGTTCAAGAACGGCGAGAAGGCTGCTGACAGCCTGGACTACATCTCGCTGCCGCCGGCAGTCGAAGTGGAAATCCGCAAGCAGTGGAAGGCCAAGGTGACGGACGCTTCGGGCAAGTCGGTCGCCGCCGAGTAAGCATTGCAGCGGTTCATTGCCCGGCCGTGCCGGTCGGGCAGTGTGTGCGGTAAAGCCGGGCGTTACGGCGCCCGGCAATCAAAAGCAGGCACCCATGTCTGATATTTCCTATACGTCCTCACGGTCCGCCGACGTTGCGCAGCAACGCGCGCCGAGCCGCCTCGGGGATGTCGTATTCGGCGGTCTTGCACGGCTCGCCGCCATCGTGACCCTGCTGCTGCTCGGCGGGATCATCGTTTCCCTGATCATCGCGTCGATGCCGACCATCCAGAAGTTCGGCCTCGGCTTCCTGTGGCAATCCGAGTGGGATCCCAACTCGGACATCTACGGCGCGCTCGTGCCGATCTACGGCACGATCGTGACGTCGCTCATCGCGCTCGTCATCGCCGTGCCGGTCAGCTTCGGCATTGCGCTGTTCCTCACCGAACTGTCGCCCGTGTGGCTGCGCCGCCCGCTCGGCATTGCGATCGAGCTGCTCGCCGCGATCCCGTCGATCGTGTACGGCATGTGGGGCCTGCTCGTGTTCGCGCCGATCTTCGCGGAATATTTCCAGAAGCCGCTCGGCCGCCTGTTCAAGGACGTCTGGATTCTCGGCCCGCTGACCGCCGGCCCGCCGATCGGTATCGGTATCCTCGCCGCGGGCGTGATCCTCGCGATCATGATCATCCCGTACATCGCGTCGGTGATGCGTGACGTGTTCGAAGTCACGCCCGTGCTGCTGAAGGAGTCGGCGTACGGGATCGGCTGCACGACCTGGGAAGTGATGTGGAAGGTCGTGCTGCCCTATACGAAGACCGGCGTGATCGGCGGCGTGATGCTCGGCCTCGGCCGCGCACTCGGCGAGACGATGGCCGTGACCTTCGTGATCGGCAACACGAACCTGCTCGACAGCGTGTCGCTGTTCGCACCGGGCAACAGCATCACGTCGGCGCTGGCCAACGAATTCGCGGAAGCGCAGCCGGGCCTGCATACGTCCGCGCTGATGGAACTGGGCCTGATCCTGTTCGTGATCACGTTCATCGTGCTGACCATCTCCAAACTGCTGCTGCTTCGTCTCGAGAAGGGAGAGGGCAAGAAATGAGTGAGCCCATCATGAATTTCCCGGGGCCGGACGGCGCCGTGCTCGACGCGATGCGCAACCGCCTGCAGCGCAAGCGCAGGGCCGTCAACGCGATCGCGCTCGCCGCGGCGCTCGGTGCGATGGCATTCGGCCTGCTGTGGCTCGTGTGGATTCTCTACACGACGATCCACCTCGGCATCGGCGGCCTGTCGCTGCAACTGTTCACCGAATCGACGCCGGCACCGAACACGGAAGGCGGCGGTCTCGCGAACGCGATTGTCGGCAGCTTGCTGCTGTGCGGTTTCGGCACGCTGGTCGGCACGCCGATCGGTATCCTCGCGGGCGTCTATCTCGCCGAATACGGCCAGAAGAACCTGCTGGCGAGCACGATCCGCTTCATCAACGACATCCTGCTGTCCGCGCCGTCGATCGTCATCGGCCTGTTCGTGTACGCGATCGTCGTTGCGAAGTCGGGGCGTTTTTCGGGCTGGGCCGGCGTGATCGCGCTGGCGCTGCTGCAGATCCCGATCGTGATCCGTACGACCGAGAACATGCTGAAGCTCGTGCCGAACGCGCTGCGCGAAGCGGCCTTCGCGCTCGGCACGCCGAAGTGGCGGATGGTGCTGAAGATCACGCTGCGCGCATCGGTGGGCGGCATCATCACCGGCGTGCTGCTCGCGGTCGCACGGATCGCCGGCGAAACGGCGCCGCTGCTGTTCACCGCGCTGTCGAACCAGTTCTTCTCGTGGGACATGAGCCAGCCGATGGCGAACCTGCCCGTCACGATCTACAAGTTCGCGATGAGCCCGTTTGCCGAATGGCAGTCGCTCGCATGGGCGGGCGTGTTCCTGATTACGCTCGGGGTGCTCGGACTCAACGTCCTGGCGCGCTCGATCTTCTCGAAAAAGTAACGGCGGAGCGATCCGATGAATATGGCAGAAAGCCACCTGAATCCTGTCGAGCGCACTGCTGCGCCGGCCGGCACGCAAGAAGCGGCGCACGGCCGTCCGCTCGAGCCGCTGAACGCGAAGATCGAGGTCAACAACCTCAACTTCTTCTACAACAAGTTCCATGCGCTGAAGAACATCAACCTGAGCATTCCCGAAGGGAAGGTGACGGCGTTCATCGGCCCGTCGGGCTGCGGCAAGTCGACGCTGCTGCGCACGTTCAACAAGATGTTCGCGCTCTATCCGGAGCAGCGCGCCGAAGGCGAAATCCTGATGGACGGCGAGAACCTGCTGACGACGAAGCGCGACATCTCGCTGCTGCGCGCGCGTATCGGCATGGTGTTCCAGAAGCCGACCCCGTTCCCGATGTCGATATACGACAACATCGCGTTCGGCGTGAAGATGTTCGAAAAGCTCACGCGCTCGGAAATGGACGATCGCGTCGAGTGGGCGCTCACGAAGGCCGCGCTGTGGAACGAAGTGAAGGACAAGCTGAGCCAGAGCGGCTACGGCCTCTCGGGCGGCCAGCAGCAGCGTCTGTGCATCGCACGCGGCATCGCGATCCGTCCGGAAGTGCTGCTGCTCGACGAACCGTGCTCGGCGCTCGACCCGATCTCGACCGGCCGTATCGAAGAGCTGATCGCGGAGCTGAAGAGCGACTACACGGTCGTGATCGTCACGCACAACATGCAGCAGGCCGCGCGCTGCTCGGATTTCACGGCCTACATGTACCTGGGCGAGCTGATCGAATTCGGCGAGACCGAAAAGATCTTCATCAAGCCGGTACGCAAGGAAACGGAAGACTACATCACCGGCCGTTTCGGCTGATGACGGAGAACAACAGCCATGTCGGATAAACATCTGTCGAGCCAGTTCGACGCGGACCTGAATGCCGTGTCGTCGAAAGTGCTGGAAATGGGCGGGCTCGTCGAGTCGCAGATCGTCGGCGCGATGTACGCGCTGAACGAATTCGATCGCGATACGGCCGAGAAGGTGATCGCGGCCGAGGAAACGCTGAACGCGATGGAAGTCGACATCGACCAGGAGTGCGGCAACATCATCGCGCGGAGGCAGCCTGCCGCGCGTGACCTGCGCCTTTTGATGTCGATTTCGAAAACGATTACGAACCTCGAGCGCGCCGGCGACGAGGCCGAGAAGATCGCCAAGCGTGTTCGCCGCCTGGTCGACGAGCCGGCCGCGCGTGCGGTCAACATCGCCGAGATCAAGGTGTCGGGCGAGATGGCCGTGACGATCCTGCGCCGCGCGCTCGACGCGTTCGCGCGTCTCGATACGGTGGCCGCCGCGCAGATCGTCAAGGACGACAAGGAGATCGACCTGGAATTCCGTGCGTTCGTGCGCAAGCTCGTGTCGTACATGCAGGAAGATCCGCGCACGATCTCGGTCGGCCTCGAATACCTGTTCATCGCGAAGGCGATCGAGCGGATCGGCGACCACGCGAAGAACATCGCCGAATTCATCATCTACATCGTGAAGGGCACGGACGTGCGGCACCAGCCGCGCGACACGCTCGATCGCGAAGCCAACAGTTAATCGACTCCGTACAGGGAAAAAAGAGGTGCCGATGCCCAGCAACATTCTCGTCGTTGAAGATGAGCCCGCGATTTCCGAACTGATCTCGGTGAATCTCCAGCACGCCGGTCACTGCCCGATTCGCGCGTACAACGCCGAACAGGCGCAGAACCTGATCAGCGACGTGCTGCCCGATCTCGTGCTGCTCGACTGGATGCTGCCGGGCAAGTCCGGTATCGCGTTCGCGCGCGACCTGCGCAACAACGAACGGACCAAGCACATCCCGATCATCATGCTGACTGCACGCGGCGACGAGCAGGACAAGGTGCTCGGCCTCGAAATCGGCGCGGACGACTACGTGACGAAGCCGTTCTCGCCGAAGGAACTGATGGCGCGGATCAAGGCCGTGCTGCGCCGTCGTGCGCCGCAGCTGACCGAGGACGTCGTGTCGATCAACGGGCTGCGCCTCGACCCGGCCACGCATCGCGTCGCCGCGCATGCGGAAGGCAGCGAGATCAAGCTCGATCTCGGCCCGACCGAGTTCCGCCTGCTGCATTTCTTCATGACGCACCCGGAGCGCGTGCACAGCCGCACGCAATTGCTCGACCAGGTGTGGGGCGACCATGTATTCGTCGAGGAGCGCACCGTCGACGTGCACATCAAACGATTGCGTGCGGCCTTGAAACCGGCCGGCTGCGATGCGATGATCGAGACCGTGCGCGGCAGCGGCTACCGGCTCGCCAAGCACGCGTAACGTATTCGGGCCTGCCGTGTGCCACGGCATGCCGTTCATTCTATCGGGCGCTGAATCATGAACATCATCTGGGCGCGCTTTCTGGTGTCGCTCGTGCTGCTCGTGCTGATCGGCGTATTGGTCGGCGTGTTCGCCGGCCCGACCGCGGGCCTCGTGTTCGTGGTCGTGATGCTGGTCGCGCAGGGCTTTTTCAGTACCTTCCACACGCAGCGTCTGTGGCGCCTGCTCGATGCACCGGTCTACGGTGAAGTGCCGAGTGCGCCGGGCATCTGGGGCGAGATCTACTATCGTCTGCACAAGCTCGCGAAGCAGTGGCATGCGCAGGTGCGGCAGGTCGAACAGCAGCATTCGCGCTTCATCCAGGCGATCCAGGCGTCGCCGAACGGTGTCGCGATGCTCGACGACCACGACCAGATCGAGTGGTGCAATGCGATCGCCGAGGTCCATTTCGGCCTCGACGCGAAGCGCGATCTGCGCCAGCACATCACCAACCTGGTACGCCATCCCGATTTCGTCCGCTACCTGAACGCGCAGCATTACGACGAGACGCTCGTCATGCGCGGCATGGGCGACTCGCGGCAGAACGTGCTGGAAGTGCAGGTGTTTCCGTACGGCGAGAACCGCAAGCTGCTGCTCACGCAGGACATCACCGAGCTCGAGCGGACCGACGCGATGCGGCGCGACTTCGTCGCGAACGTGTCGCACGAACTGAAGACGCCGCTCACCGTGCTGTCGGGCTTCCTCGAGACGATGCGCGAGCTGCCGCTGAACGAGGAAGACCGCGCGCGCTATCTCGAGATGATGGAGCAGCAGGCCTCGCGGATGCGGCACATCGTGACCGACCTGCTGGTGCTCGCGAAGCTGGAAGGCGAAAGCAAGCCGCCGCTCGATCGCGCGATCGACATGCGTGCCGTGTTCGACCATCTGAAGGAGGATGCGCAGACGCTGTCGAACGGGCATCACGACATCGCGTTCTCGATCGACGAGACGCTCGGCGTCACCGGCGCGCAGACGGAGCTGTTCAGTGCATTCGCGAATCTCGTCACGAACGCGATCCGCTATACGCCGGAAGGCGGCAAGATCGTCGTGACCTGGCGACGCGAAGGCGCGCAAGGCGTGTTTTCGGTCACGGACAGCGGCTTCGGGATTCCGGCCGCCGACCTGCCGCGGCTTACCGAACGCTTCTACCGCGTCGACCGCAGCCGTTCGCGCGACACGGGCGGCACGGGGCTCGGGCTCGCGATCGTCAAGCACGTGCTGCAGCGGCACGACGCGCACCTGTACGTGCAGAGCGAGGAAGGGCGCGGCAGCACGTTCACCGCGCGGTTCCCGGGCTCGCGCATCATCGCGATCCGGCCGGCCGCGTACGAAGCTTGATCGTGTAATGGCATGCCGTCGCTCGTTCGGCGAGCGGCGGCCTGCCGGATCCGCAACAAAAAAGCGCAGCCCACGGCCGCGCTTTTTTGTTGGCGACACGGCGCGCGACTCGCGCCGCGCGGCCGGTTCAGGAGCAGAACTTCGCGAGCAACCCGAGTTGCGCGTTGCGGATCGTCTTGCCTGAGCGGCGCCGGCGGTAGTGGCCGTCGCTGTGCATCTGCCATGCCGACTGGTTGTCGCCGAGGCACACCGACAGACCCTCGGCGATCACGCGCCGCTTGAGCTTGCGATCGCGGATCGGGAATGCGACTTCGACGCGGCGGAACAGGTTGCGGTCCATCCAGTCGGCGCTCGACAGATAGACATCCTCGGCACCGTCCGCGTGGAAATAGTAGATCCGGTGGTGCTCGAGGAAGCGGCCGACGATCGAGCGCACGGTGATGTTCTCCGACAGCCCCGGCACGCCGGGCTTCAGCGCGCAGACCCCGCGCACGATCAGGTCGACCTTGACACCGGCCTGCGACGCTTCGTACAGCGCGGCGATCACCGTCGGCTCCAGCAGCGCGTTCATCTTCGCGACGACCCGCGCGCGCTTGCCGGCACGCGCATTGTCGATCTCCGCGCGGATCGAGTCGATGATGCGCGGATGCAGCGTGAACGGCGACTGCCACAGCTCGTGCAGCGTGAGTTCGCCGCCGATACCGGTCAGTTGCTGGAACACGTGATGGACGTCCTCGCAGATCTTCTGGTCGGCCGTCATCAGCCCGAAGTCGGTGTAGAGGCGCGCCGTGCGCGGGTGATAGTTGCCGGTGCCGAGGTGCACGTAGCGGCGCAGCGACGCCTTGCCGGCCCGCACGACGCGCCGCACGATCAGCATCATCTTCGCGTGGCACTTGTGGCCGACCACGCCGTACACGACATGTGCGCCGACGGCTTCGAGCTGCGACGCCCAGTTGATGTTGGTTTCCTCGTCGAAGCGTGCGAGCAGTTCGACGACGACGGTCACTTCCTTGCCGTTGCGCGCGGCTTCCATCAGCGCGTCCATCAGCGGCGAATCGGTGCCGGTGCGGTAGATCGTCTGCTTGATCGCGACGACGCTCGGATCCTTCGCGGCCTGCTGCAGCAGTTCGAGCACCGGCTGGAAACTCTCGTACGGGTGGTGCAGCAGGATGTCGCCGTTGTCGATCGCGTCGAACATCGTCGGCGCGTTCGTGACCGCGGCGGGAGTCGACGCAGTGAACGGCGTGAACTTCAGGTCGGGGCGGTCGACGAGATCGGGAATCTGCATCAGCCGCACGAGGTTCACCGATCCGGCCACGCGATAGCAGTCCTTCTCGCCGAGTTCGCTTTCGTCGAGCAGGCGTCGCACGATGTGCGTCGGCGTGTCGGCCGACACCTCGAGGCGCACCGCGTTGCCGAGGTGGCGCGCGGGCAGTTCGCCCTGCAGCGCGACGCGCAGGTTCGTGATTTCGTCCTCGTCGACGAACAGTTCGCTGTTGCGCGTGATGCGGAACTGGTTGCAGCTCTTCACGACGAGTTGCGGGAAGAGTTCGCCGACGAAGCGCTGCATGAACGAGCTCAGCAGCACGAAGCCGTGCTCGAAGCCCGACAGCGCGTGCGGCATGCGTACGACACGCGGCAGCGCGCGCGGCGCCTGCACGATGCCCATCACGGCCTGGCGACCGAAGGCGTCGCGGCCTTCGAGCTCGACGACGAAGTTCAGGCTCTTGTTCAGCACGCGCGGGAACGGGTGGGCGGGATCGAGGCCGATCGGCGTCAGCACGGGCAGCAGCTCGTCGAGGAAGTAGTGCCGCGCCCATTCGAGCTGCTCGTCGTTCCACGTGTCGCTCGCATGGAAGTAGATGCCTTCCTGTTCGAGCGCGGGCAGCACGGTTTCGTGCAGCATCGTGTACTGTCGGTGGACGAGCCGCTGCGCGCGTTCGACGACGAGATCGTAAGCATGTTGTAACGACATGCCGTCGGGCGTCAGTGCGCCGGGGTTGTCGCGGATCTGCTCCTGCAGGCCCGCCATCCGTACCTCGAAGAATTCGTCGAGGTTGCTGCTGGTGATGCAGATGAAGCGGAGGCGCTCGAGCAACGGGACTTGCGGATCGGCTGCCTGGGCCAGCACGCGCTCGTTGAAACCGAGGATGCCGAGTTCACGATTGAGAAGCGGATAACGGACGGACATCGGCAGAGTAGGGGGTGATTCGGGCGATGATTCGAAAGGACGCTCGGAAACTCTCACGGTACGATGACGTGCTGATGACGATAATGGTTTTATATCGGGAAATTCTACGCTGTAACCGTTTCGTCTCATAAATGTTTCGACGATATGCAAACGAGCGGTGTGCATGCCCGTGAAGCGTGGCAATGGCAAGCGTTCCACGCTTAAAATGTCGCCTTTGATTGATCGCCCAGGGCTGTCGCACCGGCCGCCGCGGGCGAACGCGCACGGAGCCCCTTCTGATGGTTACAACCCCCCACTTGCTGGCTGCCGTGGATCTCGGCTCGAACAGCTTCCGGCTGATCGTCGGGCGTGTCGAGGAAACGCCGGCGGGCAGCCAGATCTATCCCGTCGATGCGCTGCGCGAGCCCGTCCGGCTGGCCGCGGGCCTGTCGAGCGACAAGATGCTCGATCGCGCGTCGCAGGAGCGTGGCTGGGAGGCGCTCAAGCGGTTCGGCGAGCGTCTGCGCGATTTCCATCCCGATCATGTGCGCGCGGTGGCGACCAACACGCTGCGGGTCGCGAAGAACGCAGGCGAATTTCTCGGTGAGGCCGAAGCGGCGCTCGGTTTTCCGATCGAAGTGATTGCGGGCCGCGAAGAGGCGCGCCTGATCTACGCGGGTGCCGCGCACTCGGTGCCTGCGAGCGCCGGCAAGCGGCTCGTCGTCGACATCGGCGGCGGCTCCACCGAATTCATCATCGGCTCGCACTACACGCCGATCGTGATGGAGAGCCTCTATATCGGCTGCGTGAGCCACAGCCGTACCTTCTTCCCTGCCGGCAACGTCGACGAATACACGATGCGGCAGGCCGAACTCGCGGCCAAGCGCGAGATCCAGATCATTTCGAGCGAGTACAAGAAGGCCGGCTGGGACCAGGCGATCGGTTCGTCCGGCACCGCACGTGCGCTTGCCGAACTCGTCGAGGCGAACGGCTTCAACGACCCGGGCATCACGCACGGCATTTCGCGCGGCGGCCTCGAGCGCCTGAAGCGCGCGCTGATCAAGTCGGAGAACGTCAACCGGCTGAAGCTGATCGCGCTGAAGCCCGACCGCGTGCCGGTGCTCGCGGGCGGCCTCGCGATCATGCTCGCGGTGTTCGAGGAGCTCGGTGTCGACTACGTCGATACGACCGACGGCGCGCTGCGCCTCGGTGTGCTGTACGACCTGCTCGGCCGGACGCAGCATGAAGACATGCGCGCGGTGACCGTCGAGGGCTTTACGCGTCGCTACGGTGTCGATCGTGCGCAGGCCGAGCGGATCGGCGCGCTGGCGGGGCGTTTCTACGACGAACTCGAAGAAGCCGACGACGAAGCGCGCGAGGAAGGGCGGATGTTCCTCGGCTGGGCGGCCGCGTTGCACGAGATCGGCCTGTCGATCTCGCACAGCGCGTATCACAAGCATTCGGCGTATATCGCGAGCAACGCGGACATGCCGGGTTTTTCGCGTACCGACCAGGCGCGGCTCGCCGCGCTCGTGCTCGGTCACGCGGGCAAGCTCGGCAAGCTGTCGCAGGCGCGCGAGGTCGAATGGCCGCTGCTGTTCTGCTTGCGGCTCGCGGCGCTGCTGTGCCGGCGCCGGACCGACGCGGGGCTGCCCGATATTTCCGTTTCGCAGATGAAGAAGGGCGGGTATGAAGTGCGCCTGCCGGGCGCGTGGGTCGAGCAGAACCCGCTGACCGACTACAGCCTCAGCCAGGAGGCTGCGGAGTGGGAGAAGGTCGGTATCCCGTATCGCGTGGTGTATACCGGCGCGTAAAAGGTCGATGGCGGGGCTGGGAGGGGCCAGGCAGCAGGATGGCTTGCTGCCCCTCGGGATTGCCGCATGATCGTCCTCGCGGCCACTCAGTCCGACGAGCAGACGATCGCGGTCAGGAACGGAAACGCCTGCTTGACGGTCGCGTCGCTGCCGGCCTTGCGCACGGCTTCCTCCACCGAGCTTTTCGTGCCGCGCACCACGACCCCGTAGGCCCAGTCGCCGATCGGCGTGCCGTCGCCCGTGCGGAAGATCGGGTCGTTCGCTTGATAGCCGAGCACGACGTAGACGCCGAAGCCGTATGCGGTCAGTGAGTGGCTCGTGCGGAACGCGTTGACCGAGTTCGGTTCGACGTGCATCGGTTCCGACTGGATGTCGCCGGCGGCGAGCAGCGGCGCGACGAACTTGTGGCCGGTCGAGTGGCAGTCGAGTGCGTCGTCGAGTGCCTTGGCCGACGCGGTGCCGGTGGTTGCCAGCACGAGCGGCGCCGCGCAGAGGGCGGCCTTGAGAATGTTGTTTGTCATGCGCGGATGCAGGTTGTCCACGCGCATTATCGCGTGTTCCCGGAAGTGTCGTATGCGGGTTGCGGCGGCGAGGCGGACTACCTCTCCCGATTCATGTCTTTTGCAAACATGGCCGATGACGAAATCATCCAGACTTGTCGTGAATGCTGCGATCCTGGTCG
Source organism: Burkholderia crassaminum (assembly GCF_964265005.1). Classification (NCBI taxonomy): domain Bacteria; kingdom Pseudomonadati; phylum Pseudomonadota; class Betaproteobacteria; order Burkholderiales; family Burkholderiaceae; genus Burkholderia; species Burkholderia crassaminum. Next base: position 1,455,526 of record NZ_OZ183799.1, read on the forward strand.
TTTCCATGGTGAATGTCGTGCATGCGCGCGATCTCGACAGGAACGATCCGGACCGCGCGCCAATACTGGCGGCTGTCCATCGATTGAACGACAGCCAGCCGGATCTGAAGGACTATCGCTATTTCGTGGTCGATCTGGTCAAGGATCGCGATGCCGCATTTCTGTGCGTTGCGCTGGCGGACAACGGCGGCGATTTGATGTTGACGGACGACCAGGCCGGAATCATGACGTTTGCGCTGGAAAAGCGCGACCCTCAGTGGCTGGCGACCGAACTGGGCGGCGTGGGCTTTGCGGCCGGCGCCAAGCCGGTGCAATCGGATTGCCGGGTGAGCGGCCGAGTCGTCAACACCCGTGCCGATATCGACGCCGTGTTGAAGTCGACCGGACACAAGCCGCTGGCTCGGCGCTGAGCGACGCACGGCTCGAACGACGTCGACGCCCGATCGTTGCGCGACGAGTGGTTGACCAGCCGGCCGGACATGGCGGCGTCGCACGCGTTGCCGGAAGGGGTTCATGCGTCGAACGTCCTGGCATTGCGTGGGCCTGCGAGTCGTCGCTCAACGGCTTATCGCGTTCCCGTACCGCCCGGTGAGCACGAACCGTACGCCAAACAGCGGCAGGACAAGAAAGCCGATGCCTGCCGGCAATCCCCACAGCACACCGCCCCATATCGCAAGGAACGTAGCGGCCCGGGCCGTTTCCGCGGGTTCGGCGGCGTCGTACAAGACCGGCACGGCGGTTCCGGGCGGACCGTCCATGCCGCCGTTCTGTACGAACTCGATGCGCTGGCCCTGCGCTGTTTCGAAGCGTATGGTCGGGTGTCCGCTCGACTTGACGATTACACCGGGCGCTCGGGAAGCATGCGAGAGGAAGATCGTCGTCCGATAGGCCTGCACGGCGCAGAAAGCGAGTACGGCGGCGCCGATGATCATTGCGATGACGGTCGCGATGTTCATCGCCGGTTTTGCCGGACGATCAGTCGAGGGGGCAGTCATGCGAGGTCCGGACGGTGTCGGGGGCGGCACGTGTTTTCATTCAGCGTCGTACGCATTGCGCAGGTAACCCGAGCTGCCGTCGTCGGTACCGGTGAGCTGGGCCGAGATTTCCTGTTTGTCGCGGGACCAGGAGGCCGCCCAGCTGCGGAAGCCGAAGCTGTCGACGGATGAGATTCGCTCGTCGCCGGTGAAATGGCGTTTGACGAAGGTCGACAATCGCGACACGGCTTCGTCGAAAGGAAGGTCCGTTTCGAGCATCCACATCTCGTATGTTTTCCGTTCATCCTCGACGCACTCGACAGCCAGATTCCCGATGGTGCCGAGGCCTTCGGGCAGTTGCAGGGACGACAGGGATGTCGGCATGGTTGACGAAACTCCGGTTTGGCGTTGGGGCGTCGATAATGGTACCGCTACGTGTTCGAGATAGGCCCAGTTGATCCGCCCGCGTGCTCATGGAAAAAGGTGATTCGTGCGAGCGTGCCGAAGTGGATAACCCGCGATGCTGCAACTCAATGAGTCGATTCGCTACGGAACTGACCGGTAAAGGTCGAATGAGAGCGCTCGCCGTCGGTCTTTTATGGATGGCGACGGCCACATTCGGTGCAACGCCGGGAATCGATGATGCCGGCGGCCTGCGTCAGGTACTTTCCTGCCCGTTGGCGGACGGGAGCCGCATCGCGCTCGAGGCCCGCTCGCATGGGTTGGACGGCGATGCGCTGTTCGTGCGGAGGGGGCACAAAACCGGGCGCGCGTTCCTTGACATGCCGGAGACCGATTTTGTGGGCAGGATTGCGTTGTCAAAGTGCGTCGGCAAGACCCTCGTGTTCGTACTGAACTATGGGTCGCCTTACTTGAAGGGCGTTGCAATCCGGCTGAATCCGACAACGCATGTCGAAGAGCGCATCTATTTCGCGGAAAAGGCGCTGCCGCGGTGGCTGTATTCGGGGCGTCGGGAGATGTGGGTGATTATCCCCAACGAAGGCGGCGAGACGGACGGGAAGTATCTGGTTTATCGATATTCCGGGTGGAAAGGACGGCCGACGGAAAGCGTATCGGCCAATCGATTGCCGGTCGCGATGCGTCATCTCGAGCCGATCGAGTGACATGCGGCGCGAATGCGCCGGCGGCCAACCGGGTTGTTTCACGAGCCCGAAATGGAAAAGGGGTTACAACACGATGTGTTGTAACCCCTTGATTCCGGTGGTCGGAGCGATAGGATTCGAACCTACGACCCTCTGATCCCAAATCAGATGCGCTACCAGGCTGCGCTACGCTCCGACGAGCCAAAGATTCTATCGTCGAATGGTTGCTCCGGTCAATCCCCATATGCGGGTAAATGCCGCGGCGGCGAGCCGGCCTCAATTTGCGACAATTCGCACGGTAATCGGCCGGCCCGCACGCATGGGCGCGGGGCCGTTCGCCGAAGCAAGGAGAACATCATGATGAACCTGATCCTGTGGCGCCACGCCGAAGCCGAGGACTACGCGACGAGCGATCTGGCGCGGCAGCTGACCGTCCGTGGCCGCAAGGACGCGCAGGCGATGGCCAAGTGGCTGCGCGGCCGCCTCGAGACGAACACCCTGATCCTCGCGAGCCCGGCGGCCCGCACCGTGCAGACCGTCGAGGCGCTGACCGACCAGTACCGGACGGTCGATGCGCTCGCGCCGGGCGGCAGCGTCGACGACGTGCTGGAAGCGGCTGGCTGGCCGGACGGCATCGCGCCGACGGTCGTGATCGTCGGGCACCAGCCGACGCTCGGCAGCGTCGCCGCCCAACTGATCGCCGGCGGCGACGACAGCTGGAGCGTCAAGAAGGGCGGAATCGTGTGGCTCGCGAGCCGCACGCGTGACGGCAGCCGACAGGCCGTGCTGCGGGCGGTATTGACGCCCGATCTGGTGTGAGGCCCGCCTGAAGGGCTTTGAAGGCATTCGTCATACGGTTTCGCAAGCTTTCTGCTAAAGTCAATTCGGCGACACGTCATTGAAAGGACACGGTCGTGCCACATAACGGTCACGGCCGATTACTACATTGGCGGGCATGTCGTCCTATTCCTTACGACCAGGAAAGCCTAATGCGAGAACTGCCGACGCCTACGCTCCCTTTTGCCTCGCTGCCCCTCGATACGTCGCGGCGCCACCTGCCGCGCGCCGCTGAAACCGTCACGTCGGAGTATCGCCTGCGCGCCGCGTGGGCGCGTACGGAAGACGAATTGCGCGAAGCCCAGCGCCTGCGTTACAGCGTGTTCGCCGAAGAGATGGGCGCGCAGGTCAGCGGCCCCTCCGGCCTCGACGTCGATCCGTTCGATGCGTACTGCGACCACCTGCTGGTTCGCGATCTCGACACCCTGAAGGTGGTCGGCACGTACCGCGTGCTGCCGCCGCACCAGGCGGCGCGTGTCGGCCGCCTGTACGCCGAAGGCGAATTCGACCTGTCGCGCCTCACGCACCTGCGCGGCAAGATGGTCGAGGTCGGCCGCTCGTGCGTGCACAGCGACTACCGCAGCGGCGCCGTCATCATGGCGCTGTGGGGCGGCCTTGGTGCGTACATGATGCAGAACGGCTACGAGACGATGCTCGGCTGCGCGAGCGTGTCGATGGCCGACGGCGGCCACTATGCGGCGAACCTGTACCAGTCGCTGTCCGCAGGCTCGCTGACGGCGCCCGAGTATCGCGCGTTCCCGCACACGGCCCTGCCGGTCGACGAACTGCAGACGGGCACTGTCGTGGCGCCGCCGCCGCTGATCAAGGGTTACCTGCGTCTCGGCGCGAAGATCTGCGGTGCGCCGGCCTGGGATCCCGACTTCAACTGCGCGGATTTCCTGACGCTGTTCCGCCTGTCCGACATCAACGCGCGCTACGCCCGCCACTTCCTGGGCTGAGCCGCCTGACCCGCGTCGCGTCCGTCCGGGCGCGTGCAAGCGAACGCCGTCGCGTGGCATGAGCCGCGCGGCGGCGTTCGTTCATCTGGCCAACGTGTGTGAATCGGACCCCGTTAGTTTCGGCGATACACGATCACCGGCGTGCCGCAGGACGGCACGTTCGCGAACGGCCCGGGGGAGGGCCGGACGGCAGCGGCGTGCTTAGTGCTTGCGCCGCCAGTCGAGCAGGTGGTGTTCGGCCATCCAGTGATGGATCATCCCTTCGCCGCCATGGCTGCGCTTGTATTCGCGCGACTCGAAGAACGACAGGGCGACGAGCACCATCAGACCGATGAACAGACCGATCAGGCCGGCAATTTCCTCAGACGACATGGCAGCCTCCTTTCCACGGCACAGCGCCATGCGTACATAGTAGGACATGCGCGGCGCGACTCCGAAGCAGGATTTCCGCTAGACTCGGCGCGGTCCCGGCGTGCGATGGGCACGCCGATTTCCGGAGCCATACCCGATGATCCGTTTCATGCTGGCCGTGCTGGCCGCATCTGTTTTCGCCGGTTGTACCAGCGATCCTCATCAGGCCCGTCGCGGCCATCCGCCGGAAGATCCGGCCGACTATCACGGCGTGCCGACCGACATGACGCCGCCGTCGATGCTCGACGCGCCGCCGCCTAAACCCACGCAGTAACGGCCGCTTGCGGCCGCTTTGGCGCGCCGTCAGGCGCGGGCTGCAGGCGCGTCGGTGCCGATGTGCCGCAACAGCGCGGGCAGGTAACGTGCCAGCGTCACGCCACGCGCGGCCATGAACAGCAGCAGCGCGAACCAGAGGCCGTGATTGCCGAACGTGCCGACGGCGGCGAGCGTGGCCACGACGAAGATCGAGAACGACGCGACCATTGCACGCATCAGCGATTGCGTCTGCGTGGCGCCGATGAAGACGCCGTCGAGCAGGAAACCCCAGACCGACACGATCGGCGAAAGCGCGGCCCAGGGCAGGTAGCGCAGCGCAACTTCGCGGATCTCGGCCTGATCGGTCAGGCGCGCGACGATCCAGCCGCCGGCGGCCCAGTACACGAGCGCGAACAGCAGCGCGCCGAGCGCCGACCAGAGCAGCGTGACGCGCACGGCCTGCCGGAACGCGTTGCGGTCGCGCGCGCCGGCCGCCGCACCGACGAGCGCCTCGGCCGCATGCGCGAAGCCGTCGAGGCCGTACGCCATGAACGTCTGGAAATTCAGCAGCAGCGCGTTTGCCGCGAGCGTCGCATCGCCCTGTTTCGCACCGAGGTGCGCGAACCAGCCGAATGCGCCGAGCAGGCACAGCGTGCGCAGGAAGATGTCGCGATTGAGCACGATCAGCCGCTTGAGCGCGACGCGGTCGGCGAGTGCGCGTACCGCGATCGGCGCAAGGCCGCGCGGCCGTAGCCGCCACAGCATCCATGCGCCGAGCGCGAAGCCGCAGGCGTCTGCCGTGGCCGTCGCGGCGCCGATGCCGGCAATGCCCCAGCCGAAGCCATACACGTAGAGCAGCACGGCGCCGATGTTCACCGCATTGATGAACACCTGCGCGACGAGCGCGAGCCTCACGCGCTGCACGCCGAGCAGGTAGCCGAGCACGACGTAGTTCGCGAGTGCGAACGGTGCGCTCCAGATCCGCGCGTGGCTATAGGCGAGCGCCGTCGCGCGGACGGCATCGCTGCCGCCGAGCGCGGACAGCGCAAATGACAGCAGCGGCACTTGCAGCGCCAGCACCGCGGCGCCGAGCGCGAACGCGACGATCAACGCGCGCAGCACGTTCAGGCGGATCCCGGCGGCGTCGCCGGCACCGTGCGCCTGCGCGACGAGACCGGTCGTCCCCATCCGCAGAAAACCGAATCCCCAGAACACGAAATTGAAGAACAGCCCGCCGAGCGCGACGCCGCCGAGATACTGCGCGCCGTCGAGGTGGCCGGCGACGGCCGTGTCGACCGCGCCGAGGATCGGCTGGGTCAGGTTCGCGAGGACGATCGGAAACGCGAGCGCGAGGACGCGCCGGTGCGTGACGGTGGCCGAGCCCGTGCCGGCCCCGTGCGGTAACGCGGATTCGGACATGGTGGACGCGTCAGGCGCGTTCCTGCACGCAGACCCACGGCGATACGACGACCGCCCACAGCTCAGGGTTGCGCGCCGCGTAATCGGCAGCGGTATCGGCCGGCATGCGCGCGACGAGCCCTGCCGACAGCCAGCGCGTGACCTGCTCGGCGTCGTCGCCGGCAACCGCTTCCGCGACGCTGACGAGATCGAGGTCGCGTGCAACGGACAGCAGCTTGCCCTGCGCGAAGAAGCGTTCGAGATCGCACCAGTCGATCTTGGCGGTTTCGCCGAGGAGTTTGGCGTAGAGCGGGCTGTGCGACGCGCCCGCGGCGGCGTGGTGATCAGAGGACATCGTTTTCTTGGAAAGACTGCGTGGTGGCGCCACTATAAACCATCTAAACCATCCGGCCGCGCGGGCGGCGCGGGTGGCGGCCGGCTTATGCGTCGCGCAGCGCGCGGCGCACGATCTTGCCGGTCGCGGTCATCGGCAGGCTGTCGACGAACGCGATCGCGCGCGGATACTCGTGCGCGGCGAGGCGCGTGCGTACGTGCGCCTGCAGCGCCAGCACGAGTGCATCGTCGCCGATGTGACCGGGATTCAGCACGACGAATGCCTTGACGATCTCGGTGCGCGTCGCGTCGGGCACGCCGACGACGGCCGCCATCCGCACCGCCGGATGCGTGAGCAGGCAGTCCTCGATCGGGCCCGGGCCGATCCGGTAGCCGGCACTCGTGATCACGTCGTCGTCACGTCCGACGAAGCGCACGAAGCCGTCGGCGTCGATCGTGCCGGTGTCGCCGGTGAGCAGGTAGTCACCCGCGAACTTGTCGCGCGTCGCGTTGGCGTTGCGCCAGTATTCGAGGAACATCACCGGGTCGGGGCGGCGCACCGCAATGCGTCCTTCGACACCCGGCGGCAGCGGCACGCCGTCCGCGTCGACGATCGCGACCGCATGGCCGGGCACCGCCTTGCCGATTGCGCCAGGCTGCGCATCGAACAGCGCCGCGCACGACGACAGCACCATGTTGCACTCGGTTTGCCCGTAGAACTCGTTGATCGTCACGCCGAGCGCGTCGCGTCCCCAGGCCGTCAGCTCGGTGCCGAGCGACTCCCCGCCGCTCGCGACCGATTTCAGCGACAGCGCGTAGCGTTCTCTCGGTGCCGGGACGGCGCGCATCAGCTTCAGCGCGGTGGGCGGCAGGAACGCGTGGGTGACGCCGTGCCGGGCCATCAGCGCGAACGCGGCGTCGCCGTCGAATTTCTCGAAGCGGCGGGCGAGTACGGGCACGCCGTGATGCCACGACGGCAGCAGCACGTCGAGCAGGCCGCCGATCCATGCCCAGTCGGCAGGGGTCCAGAACAGGCGCGCGTCGCGCGGGAAGCACTGCTGCGACATCTCGACGCCCGGCAGGTGGCCCAGCAGCACGCGATGCGCGTGCAGCGCGCCTTTCGGTTTGCCCGTCGTGCCGGACGTGTAGATGATGACCGCCGGATCGTCGGCGGCCGTATCGGCCGGCACGAAGTCGGGCGTTTCGGCGGCGAGCGCCGCGTCGTAGCGCAGCACGCCGGGGGCGTCGGGCGCATCGTCGCCGATGCAGTAGACGGTATGCAGTGCCGGCAGTTGTGCGCGCAGCGATGCGATTTTCGCGTAGCCGGCCGCGTCGGTGACGAGCGCAGCCGCTTCGCTGTTCGCGAGCCGGTATTCGAGCGCATCGACGCCGAACAACGTGAAGAGCGGCACCGCGATTGCGCCGAGTTTGTACGCGGCGAGGTGCGCGATGGCCGTTTCGGGGCCCTGCGCGAGAAAGATGCCGATGCGGTCGCCGCGTCGCAGGCCGGCGCGCACAAAGCTGTTCGCGAGCCGGTTAGAGGCATTCCTCAGGTCGTCGAACGTGATGCGGGACACGTCGCCTTGCGCCGTTTCGTGGATCAGCGCGAGGCGCCCGCTGCCGTCGGCCCATTTGTCACAGACGTCCACGCCGATGTTGTAGCGCGCCGGAACGTCCCACGCGAAGCGGGTGAGCAGGTCGTCGTAGCGGTCGGTGGCGGGCAGCATCGCGTTGTCTCCTGGGCGGCAGCGTGGTGTCAGGCGAACGGCTTACATCAGGGTTTCACGCAGACGAATCCACAATGACGTCTGATGGTAGGGAATCTTCGTACTCGTCCAATATTTGCGGCTCAGTGCACGATTCCATAATGACGCATAAGATCACGTAACAATCAGTGTGTGACCATGGATTTACTTCTGATAGCTGCGGGGTTCAGCCTGATCGGAATCGGCGTGCTGGTAGCGTTCGCTCGTCACGTCGATCCGTTGTCCGGCCGTTTCACCGGACGTCTGCGCAAGCGCTGACACGACCTTTCCCGATTTTCACCGCGACGGCACGCGATGCGCGCCGGCATCGCGTGTCGCCTGTCGGGCGCTCAGCGCGCCGGCAGGTAGCGTGACGGATCGATCGATCGGCCGCCGTAGCGCAACTCGAAATGCAGCGCGACGCGATCGCTGTCGCTGTTGCCCATCTCGGCGATCGATTGCCCCTGCGTGACCGACTGGCCTTCCTTCACCAGCAGCGCGCGGTTGTGCGCGTAGGCGGTCAGGTAGTCGGCGTTGTGCTTGAGGATGATCAGGTTGCCGTAGCCGCGCAGCCCGTTACCCGCGTAGACCACCACACCCGGTGCAGCCGCGACTACCGGCGTGCCCGGCGAGTTCGCGATGTCGATGCCCTTCGATTTCGAGCCGTCGAACGTGCGGACCACGTTGCCGGCTGCCGGCCAGATCAGCGCGATGCTCGTGGCCGGCTTGACGGCCGATTCAACCGGCGCGGAAGGCGCGGGGCGGGCCCGGCCGGCACTGCCGGTGCCGGTGGTCGACGGCGTCGATGCGGTGGTCGTGCCGGGCGGCGGCGCGACGCGCAGCACCTGGTCGACTTCGATCGCATCGGGGTTCGTCATCTGGTTCCAGCGCACGATGTTCGCGACCGACGTGCGGTTGTCGCGCGCGATCTTGTAGAGCGTATCGCCACGCTCGACGCGATAGAAACCGGGGCCGACAGGCGCGGAGCCGCACGCGACGAGCAGGGCGGCGCAGGCGGCTGCGAAGAGTCGCTTCGTTGTTGTTCCGAACATTGAACCTCGCAAAACCCTGCCGCTCGTGACGCGGCAGGCAACACAAAACGTCAGATTTTAACGGGTTCGACCCGCACACCGCAGTTTGGGCGGTAGCCGGGGCCGTCGCGCGTCGGTTCGGCGCGCTGCGAATCGACGTATCGGCCGACGTATCAGCCCACGTATCAGCCCACGTATCAGCCCACGTATCAGCCGGCCAGCGGGAGGACGCGAATCCGCAGCGCGGCCGTTTCTGTCGCGCCCGGCGCGAGCATGCGCAGCCCGAGGCCGTTGTGGATCGCATCCGGCAGGCCGAGCCACGGTTCGACGCAATAGAAGTCCGAATCCGGCTTTTCGGTCCAGGTCGTGACCGCGTACCACGGGATCGAGCCCGGCACGTCGAGCGCGATCTCGATCGTGCGGCGGCGGCCCGGCATCACGATACGCACCGGCGTGGCCGGCACGCCGTCGAGGCAGTGAAAGCGGTCGAGGATGTCCGGGTTGTCGAGGCGGTAGCGCGCTTCGCCCGGCTCGGGCGTGCTGATCGAACCGTCCGGCTGCTGCGCGCAACGATGCGTGGGCGGCAGTTCGAGCGTGGTTTCGGCGCGTTCGCCGCGCGGCAACGCGAAATAGAAATGGTGGCCGGCGTAGTAGGGCAGCGGCGTGTCGCCGCGATTGGTCGTTGTCAGGGCGACTTCGAGCGTGTGCGAGTCGGCCAGCCGGTAGGTCGTTTCGAACCGGAAATCGAACGGATAGCTCGCGCGCAATGCGTCTGTCGCGTCGAGCGTCATCGACAACGCGGCGCCGTCGGCCGACGGTTGCGCGGCGAACGGCAGGTCGCGCGCGAAGCCGTGCATCGGCAGGTCGCGCACCACGCCGGCGGCGTCGCGCCAGCGGCCGAGCTCGCCGTCGATGCGGTGACGGCCGAGGAACGGGAACAGCAGCGGGTTGCCGCCGCGCACGCGCGCGAGGTTGCTCCAGTCGGCCGTTTCCGGCCAGAAGATCACCGGTTCGCCGTCGACATCCCATGACAGCAGGCGGCCGCCGAATTGCGGAGCGACCCGGACGAGCGACGGGCCGGCGTGAAGTTCGTGAATGTCGTGTTGCTGGAAGGTCGGCATGGCGAATCGCGTTGGGCGGGTGAACGGGAACGGCGCGCTCCATTATCGGGCCGTGGCGGCTCGGGGAAAACCCTTCTCGGGAAATCGCGAGTTTTTAAGACTGTCAACGGTCGGGATAATGCCTCTAAACCGGTGATGTTGCCGGGTCATGACACTTCGTGGAGGGGGCCATGGATCTGGCAATGGCAATGGGACTCGCACTGTTCGGCATGTTCACCGGCAGCACGGTATTATTTTTCTATCAGCTCGGCCGCTGACGGCAATTCCTGCCGAAGTCGAAAGGCCCGCCATGCAAATGGCGGGCTTTTTGCTTTCTGAGTGCTTACAAGTTGCAAGCGTTTGTGTGCATTGCCGCAATATCCAGCCAAATGCCTTGGCGCAGTAATCCGGGCTCGGCATAATCGGGGCGCGTTTTTTTCGGACGCGCATCGCGTCGTCCGCTTTTCTTCCCGCTTAATCTTCACTAAAAGGACCGACGCGTGAGTCTCTGGTTTCTGGTATTCCTGAGCGTCCTGCAGGGCGTCACCGAACTCTTTCCCGTCAGCAGCCTTGGCCATACGCTGCTCGTGCCGGCCTTGTTCGGCATGCACATCGACAAGCACGCACCGCAACTGCTGCCGTTCCTCGTCGCGCTGCACCTCGGCACGGCGCTGGCGCTGCTGTGGTATTTCCGCGCGCGCTGGGTCGCGCTGATCAGCGGCTTCTTTGCGCAGCTCGGCGGCCGCAAGAACGACGACGGGCACCTGATGTGGGCGCTCATCATCGGTACGATCCCGACCGGCATCGTCGGGCTGCTGCTCGAGAAGCGCATCGAACGCGTGTTCCACGACCTGCGGATCGTCGCGATCGCGCTGATCGTGAACGGCGTGCTGCTGTGGCTCGGCGACCGCATCCAGCGTAGCCGCGCGCATCAGGCGCCCGAAAAGATGACGTTCAAGCAGGCGTTCTTCGTGGGTCTCGCCCAGATCGGGGCGCTGATTCCGGGTTTCTCGCGCAGCGGGCTGACGATGATCGCCGGCAATGCAGCGGGGCTGACGGCGGAGAAGGCGGCGGAATTCTCGTTCCTGCTCGGTACGCCGATCATCTTCGCGGCGGGTGTGCTCGAACTGCCGAAGCTGTTCCATGCGCGCGACCAGCTCGCCGATGCGCTGCTCGGCGGCGTGCTGACGGCGATTGCCGCGTACCTGAGCGTGCGGTTCCTGATGCGCTATTTCGAAGGGCGTGGCCGGCTGGCTTCGTTCGGCGTGTATTGCGTGATCGCCGGCGTGTTCTGCCTCGGCTGGTTCATGATGCATCCGCAGCCGGTTTGACGCTGCGATGGCCGGCCTCGCGTGATGTAACGCGATGATCGGGTATAATTTCGGGCTCGGCTTCATGCCGGGCCCGTTTTGTTTCGGGGCGTCGAGTCTGGTTTGCCGGTTTTGTCGGTGCTCGAAGCCTTGCGTCAAATGCGGCCCGTGCCGGCCGTGTCTTTTTTCCCCGACCGCCCTTAGCTCAGCTGGATAGAGCAACGGCCTTCTAAGCCGTAGGTCACACGTTCGAGTCGTGTAGGGCGGGCCAGTAAAATCAAGTGCTTACCAAAATCCCCGCATTGCCTAGGCTGTCGAGTTACAGGCCATGTAACCATGGTGTAACCGGATTTGGTCAATTCTTGGCTGCCTGCGGAAGCGCAGCTAGTTCTGATGGAATACGGCGCAATCGGGATTTGTCGAGCTGTTGTAGCCCGAGCACTGGGCTCTCCATTCGGAAATTGCATCTACGGCGGCGTCATGTGCGATTCGCCGGATGTGTTCATCTTCTGACAGGCAGTTGCCGTCTGGGTCCTTGTAGGTACAGACGAGTCTTTCGCGCCAAGCCACGAAGCTGGCCGAGTAATAGGTGCGAACCGCTGCGATAGCGACGACCAGCCAAAATACGAAGGTCCCGATTTTCTTCATGTTATGTCCCCGGTATGGGCGCTGACGATGAAGCTGTTTGCGCCTTATATGTGCTGCGCGCGCGACAGAGTAGCGCGAATCGAAAATAAAACGCTGCCAGGGAGGTCGGGCAGCAACCCCGGCCTACATGACTCTTCTCTAACGTCGGAGAGGGCGGGATGGCTATTCTTGACAGTCGCTCCTACACTGGCGCCAATCGACCTCACAGGTGCCTCATGAGAGACAAGAAGTCAAAATTAGAGACATTCGCCTGGAAGTCGGTCGTGTACAACGTATCAGCCATTTTGTCTGAAATCGCGCAAGGAACGTTGAGTCCGCCTCGGGGATACATTGGGAAGTCTCTTATCGATTGGTATTTTGTCCAGATGCTGAGGTTCGACGATGAGCTGCCGCAACCAGATGGAAGGGACCGAGTTACCCTGAGTCGAAATCATGTCGATACTATCGCCCATCGTGGCATCTTGGACCATCCGATAATCTTGGCTGATGTCGGTCCTGATTCGAGCGGTTTCACACACGTTCTTGATGATGGGGAGTGGCATGGAACGTATGTGGTTATCGACGGTAACCACCGCCTGGCGTACGCGTATCTCAATGGGATGCCGCGCCTTCCTACCTACCACCTTGAACGAGAGGATCTCATGCGCTTCATCCTGTCGATTGACGGCTATGATTTGACGCCATAGCCGGTGGTAGCGCGCCTCGCGCGCGCGCGCGTACTGGTCCGAGAATGATTCCGTCCCGTCGTGCCAACCAGGTGATTCTGCAAGCATTTCGCAGGCTGACTCTGTCCGGCGTTTGAATTTCTCTGATTGATTTCAAAGCATCCGCTGTTTGGCTGTTTTTTTGCTGTTACCAGCCAAACGCGCCGCCTGTTTTCGCCTGTTGAAGTAGTCAGGGCGCTGCCTGTTTTTTGCCTGTTCTCAGGCAGCGCGCCGGTATTTTCCCCTATTTTATTGAAGCCGCCTGTTCTCAATTGTGCATGTACGGCATCTGAGTAGGCGGCGCAGCCCTCTCTGCCGCGCACACCGCCCAAAATCAATGCAATAGCCCGAGCAGGCCACCTGCTGCTGCACCAATACCCATGCCGAGCGGACCGCCAATCGCACCTTGCGATGCGCCTGCGACCATTCCTCCGAGCGCCGCGCCGCCCATTGCGCCACCAAGTGCCCCGGTCAATGGGTTGGAGTAGTACGGCTGCGAAGTGGATGAGGTGCCGCCATACTGCCCTTGGATGAGGTTGGAGTAGTTCCCGAGCTGCTGCCAGGGTGCGCTTATTTGAGCCTGCTGAAGCGCCTGTTGATTGCCGCCCATGTTGTACAGATTCGAGATAGCAGAGTTAATCGAATTGACCACGTTCGGCGACATGCCGGCGCCGGCCAATTGCTGCTGTGACGCGGTGTTGTAGTTGTTCGACAGGCCCTGAGCACCTTGCAACATCCCACTTAGGTTCTGTTGATACATCCCACCGTACAGGTTGTTCATGGAGTTGCCGAGCTGCGTTGCGAGGTCTTGTTGAGCTTGGCCCTGCGCATTCATCATCGCTCCCGAACCGTACCGACCCGCACCTTCCATCTGGCTCGTGATTTGTGGCGCAACGGCGTTTTGGTAGTTCCGCGTGATTGAGTCGGCGGCAGCGTTCGCCATACCGGTCATGTACGGATTGCTGAGCATGTCGCCATTGGCGAATTTCTCGAACGCTGCGTTTCCCGGGTTTGCGTTCAGGTACTGGCCGTTCAGTAGGTTCGTTGTGTAGCTCCCGGCCGCATTGTTGACGGTCGGAGAGAACCCGAAATTCGTCCCGTTTGCGACGTTCTGAGTGAGCCCCATCGCCTGATTTTGCATCGGTGTAAAACCGGCAACGGATGCCGCCGGATTGTTCCGATACTGGTCGTACGCATTCTGCGCACTGTTGAACACGTCAGAGAGGTAAGGTTGCTGACCAGACCACGGGTCACTCTTCTGAACGGTTGTCGTGCTACCGCCGCCGCTAGACATTTTGCTTCTCCTGTCAATTAATGGACTTTGAATTCCGTACTGTCAGATTCCCCGAAGGATGCAGGCTCCGACTTTTCACCGGAGGCGGTTTGCATTTCCCCATTGCCTCTGGTGCCAATCTCGGCAGACATGGCATTCAACCGGCCCAACTGGTCGAGGAGGTATGCGTGTAACTGGTGAAGGTGCAGCAAACTTCTTTCGACGTAGTCGCGGTTCACGCTTCCTTGGTCAAGGCTCTGAGCCACTGGCGTGGCATGAGCGACTGCCATCCGTATTTGAGCCATGGTGAACGTCAGGGCGTGGTCGCACGCCGCCAGGAAAATTTGCGTTTCAGCATCATTCATCTTTCATCTCCAGTAGGCAGCTATCGCTGCCCAAGTTGCCGATACAGGTCCACGTTAGTGCGGATCCTTCGCGGTTCTGATTCCCGAAATGTCCCGTTTTGTCCCGTTTCGGGAGTTTCTGGGTCCCGTTTTCTCCCGCTCCGTATATATAGATACGGGCGGGAACGGGACGGACTCCGGGACGGGCGGAGAGGTGGGTTATTTGCGCCATAGCCAGCCGTCCTTGGAGCCATAGACTCCGTTCGCGACAAGGCCGGTTACGGCCGCCCTGGCACGCTCGTTACGCTTTCGTGGCTCGCAGGTCAGGCTTGACGCCACTAGCCGTACAGCGGCCTCGATTTCGATACAAGGGTGGGTAGGCGGCGCGTCGCCTTTACCGAAGTCCTGGGACTGGCGCAGAGGTTCGGCGAGGGCGTCTAATGCGATGCGCTGGTTGCCACCCTGCGGAAGCTTCACGCGCGCTACCTCCTTCGTGCTCTCGTCGGGCTCGACAACGCACGAGGTAACCGGTTCGCCGTGCTCGTCGTCGCCCAGTTCCACCACGCGTAGAGCGAACGCATTGCGCCCACCGTCGGCGTCGTCCTTGCTCTTGGCGACGCTCCATTCACGGCGCCCGTCATTGCGTGAAACTTCGATGGCGGCGTCGAGCGCGGCGTACAGGCTGCTATGACCGCGGAGGCCCTTCGTGCCATCCTTGCCGGTGTGATGGACGAGCAGCACCACGCCGCCGAGCCGGCGCTGCGCTTCCTTGCACGCCTCGATGAGGTGGCCCATATCGACGCTAGAGTTCTCATCCGTGCCCGGGGCTGCGCGATTCAGCGTGTCGATAACCAACAATCCGTCGCGACCGCTGGCAGCCAGGACGGCAGCGCATAGGTCGGCAACGTCGTCCGGCTGGCGCAAGTCGAGAGACTGGGTGACGAAGCGCAGGTGATTCGGCAGCGGCATCCCGCGATGCGCGCTCCAGGCGCGTGCCCGCTTGCTCAAGCCGGCCTCGCCCTCGAGACATACATAGGTCACGGGAGCTGCATTTGCGCGCCGCCCGAACCATCCGGCTCCTGCTGCAATAGCGGTGCAGAGGTCGAGCACCAAGA
This sequence comes from Burkholderia crassaminum, assembly GCF_964265005.1. Classification (NCBI taxonomy): domain Bacteria; kingdom Pseudomonadati; phylum Pseudomonadota; class Betaproteobacteria; order Burkholderiales; family Burkholderiaceae; genus Burkholderia; species Burkholderia crassaminum. The sequence continues at coordinate 1,471,066 of NZ_OZ183799.1, forward strand.
ACGATTTCCCGGAACCGGACGGCCCATAGACGGCAGCGAACCCGGAGGCGGGCAATACGCCCTGAATCATCCAGCGAAGCGGCGGCGCGGTGAGCAGGTCGTCGGCCGATTGGAGCCGATACCGCATCGGCGGTGTCTTGGCGGCGCGGAGAAGATCCGCCAGTGCGTCGATGCCGTGCTGGGCCTCGTAGTCGTTCGCGTCATAGTTCGCCGGCTTGTCGGAGGGCAATTCGACCCACGCGCCGGTAAGCTCGCGGGCGATGGCTTCGGCGTCCGCCTCTTTGCCGCGGTCCGGCACGATGACGATGCGCGCCGCCGGAAACCGCTTGCGCAGCACCTTCGCGATGGAGCGAGTGCGGCCAGAGCCGAACGTGACCGCAGCGGCGGCGTGATAGTCCGCCTTGGCGCACGCCCACGCCTGCCCGATGCCCTCGCATACGTATAGCGTTCCATCCGGTGTGATGTCGCCGACCATGAACAAGCCATCGTTGAATGACGCGCCTGGTGCGTTGAGCTTCTTCCCGGCACCCGGGGGCGGAACGAATTGGACCGTGCAGAGCATGCCGTCGAACGAGCGAACCGGTACCGCCAGCCAGCCGGCGACGCGCTGCCCGCCGATGGCGAGCGTGTCATCTTTCGGCACTACACGGAGGCCGTCCGGGGTACCGCGCTTCGCAACGATATAGGGATGGTCGGCGCTGGCGCCCGGATAGCTGTCGAATGTCGCAGCCAGGTCGGTACGCGGCTTCCGGGGAGTGTCGACATGCGCTGGTTTCGCGACCGGTACGCGCGCCGCCGGCATAACGTTGCGCGGGTGCGTATCACGCCAGCCGGCATCCATCGCCATCCTGAATAGCGTGGCCGGACCAATACCGCCATCCTGTTTAAAGCTCTTCCATGCAGACTTGGCGTCACGTTCTCCGCCGAAATTGGCGCCGGTCGCCGACCACTCGAGGAAATCAGCCTCGGATAGGCCGGCTGCCTTCGCCGCCATGCCGGCGCTCACCCACTCACTGCGCGGGCACCCGGCATCGAGGGAAAACAGGGCGTCACGTGCGCGCGCGGCGTCGTGACCATTCGTCATGCGGCACCTCGCATGTCACGCCGTGCATTGATGCGAGCGGCCAACGCTTTCACCTCGCCGGCATTCGCACGTCGCTTGCTGACGGCGGCTTGCACCCGGTCAATCCATCCACGTGCGCCAACAGCAAACGCGGCCTCACGGGATTCGTCACTGAGCCAGTAGCGCGTTACCCACGAGATGCGGCCGTCGTTCGTGCCGTCTGCAATTTCGCGGCGCTCGATGGTCCACCCGTATTTGCCTTCCAGGTAGTGCACCCATGCGGCAGCTCTCGTCGTCGATTGGCGAAACACGGCCTCCATACCGGTTACTGCATTGCCTTCCAGCAGTTCAGCCAGAAACGACGCTGTGACGGTATTGACGCGTGTAGGCAGGGCTCCGTTAGAATTGCGATGTTCGTTCGCGCTCGTCGGCTTCGGTTGGCGGGCGTTTTCTTTTTTCATCGCCTCAACCCTCCGACAGTTTGTCGAGGGCATCGGCTGGCCACATCAGGCGACCATTCGGCAGCTTGACCGGGCGCAGCGAGAAGTACGCGCCGGTCTGGCAATAGCGTTTGCGGATGGACTGCGGGCGAATGCTAAGCAGCGCAGCCAGCTCATCGGTCGTGATGGGGCGGCGCGTCTGAGTCCCCGTAAGTTGTTGCGCAGTCATGTGATGCACTCCAAGTTTGCGCGACTCAACGCGAATCGCTTGGAGTGCAATTTGCCGATTACCTATGCGCCCTATGATTCCCACTGGGAATGGGAAGCCGGTCGGGAGCCCGACCGGGAATGTCGAGCGCTAGTCGGGAATCTTCCTGGACTTCAGGATGTCCGCCATGCCGTTCTGAAACGTCTTCAAGGCTGAGGTAACTCGCTTGCCATTAACTTTGACCCACGTGAATTCGTCATCTTTGCCACCGGGAACGAAAGCCGCTTCTGCATCGTTGGCTTTGAACCACCTGAGCGCGACCTTATGGCCCGGATATATTCCTCCGTGCGCCGCTATCAGTTTGTCCAATTGATTCTCTGCGGCAACCCGCCAAGCGATAACGGACTTGGTGCCAGGAGCGTCGTCTGCGACATGTGTAGGAGTTTGCGCGGTATGACCGTCCGGTGCTTCACACAGCAAGTAGGGCGGCACGACAATACCCTCTTGCCGCAACAGGTTCACCACATCGTCTCGATGTAGTTCGATGGAATCTTCGAGGATCTCCATTGCCTCGGACAGGTTGCCGGTTGCTGGCTCTACTGCTTCGGCCGCAAAGTCCTCAATCGCGCGGCCTCGTCTGTAGCAAGGCAAGTCCCGATTGACCAGCCACTCATTGACCAACGCGCTTGCCGCCGACGCTTTCGTGATGGTCTCGCGAAGCACTTCCGGCTTTCGCTTATTCATGCGCCTGAGCACCGCCAGCGCTTGCTCCGCAAACGATGCATCCTCGTCAAGCTTCGTATTCAGCCAGTACAGGGTAAATTTCTCGGGGCAGGCGTTGGCGTCGGAGTCTTGCGTGGAATCCATATCGGGCTCCTGCGCGGCCTGAACATAGGCGCCAGGGTTCGCCTCGTAGCGCAGCCGGGCCGCGGTCACATCAATCTTCGTGTACGTCAGCGTGTCGTACAGGTTTAGCTCGTCATCGAAGACAGCGTTCAGCAGCAGCCGCTCGTAACGCCCCATGATTAGGTCGCGCAATCGGCTGACCGCATTGGGGTATTCGCTGGTATCGCCAGCCTCGAGCAATTTCTCCCGTGCTTCATGTGGCTCCACCTCTGCCGGAACGAACGCCGACGCAATCAGCACCAAGAGGGACGAGCAGGGCTGAAAGCGGCGGAAGGACGGAAGATCCGCGCCTACGCTGTCCGGCGTCAGCAGCGTACGAAACGAGCCGGGTACTCGATTCGCCACGGCCCACGCATCCAATTCAGCCACGTCGAATGACGCGCTTTGCGCATACTCGCCGACCGCCCGATAGCGGTTTTCGTGGATTTCGGCAGTGTGCTGAGCCGAGAGCCGCTCGCCTTGGTCCTGAATCGGTTCGTCGGCCGCAATTTTGTATAGGGATGATTCTCGCGGTATTTTCCAATCTTCGTGGTCTTCGCACTGGCTCGCCCAGAAAACGAAGGTGCTTCGCTCGACCTTCCCGAGCCATACCGTGAGATGCGAGTTTCTTTGCTCGATAGCGCCTTGTAGCTCACGCAGGCGCTCCGCGAAGGACGTGCGCAAGTGTTTGGGGACTGGCTGGTCAGGGTCGATATGGAGCGAGAGGGAGATTGCTTGCTCGGGCGTCCAGAACTGCATGTTCCGGCTCCCCCAGTGAGTCCAGTTCGGCGTTGTCATCCGCACACCTTCACGTGCGAACCTTCAATCGGGAGCCCCTGCCAGGCCGGTGAAGGTTTCCGGCTTTTCGCCCCGTCGAGCTAGGCAGAGGCAAACCTGTCAGGCAGTGCGTCGTTGCTTGCTCCATCGAGCTTTTGCTGCGGCGCGCGCCTGTTCACTACGCGTCTTTGCGCAACTCTCTTCCCATGAGCGCAGCGTGTTGCCTGTTGCAGCGTCATCCAACATAGCCACAATGGCATCGAAAGGCATGTCCATCGAGTCGTTTGTTCCACGCTTCACGGCGAAGTCGAGCCATGCGTCGATGGCAGAGAAGAAACCGACCATCTTGCCGCGAATCGCTTCTGCTTCCCCATTGGTCCGTGCATCGCGGAGCGCCTCGGCAAAATATATTGCAGCACTTTGCAACGTTCCTCCCCCCCAATTGGGGGCGTGCCTTTGCAAATTGCATATAGGCAATCGCAGCCGCGCTGCCACTCCGGCAGCCGTCCATATAGTTGCTCGCGACATCGTAGGACCATGCCACTGATGCATTCCTCCTCATGTCTGCCAGCATGCTCGCATCGCTAGATTCTTTGTGAATCGCTGCTTGTTCCATGATGATTCTCCGTGAGATTGGCCGATTCAGTATCGGTCGTCGTTTGCGGCTTCGCGTATCTCGAAACGCCGCATCTGCCACCCGCGGATCTGCACCAGCGCCCGCGCCCATTGCGCCGGGGAAAGGACGCGCCAGCCTGGTTCGGGGCGGGGCCACAGGCGCTTCACGCGGAAAGCCATGATGTCCGACCAGTTGGGGTTCGCTGGATTCGCTGCGTCGGATGCTGTGTATAGCGCGACATAGGCGGGTACATCGGCAAGCTGCGCCAGATGCTGTATCACTCCGGCCGGCTTCTCTTGGCCGATGTCGCGAGCCACTTCAACGAGAGCCAAGGGGACCTTGGCTCCGTTGTCGTATTCCGTGAACAGCACCGAATCGAGGTCAACCATCGTCAGCGATTCGGCTTGAGTCGCCTGCAAATATCGGCGAATCGACGGCGCACGGTGCCACGCACCGTATGCACGGTCGCGAACTTCGTATTGTTCGAGCCTCATAACCGGCTCCTCAATGAAAACGGCGCTCAATCGCGCCGAGGTAACGGGTTATTGTTGGAAGGCGTCAGTACGCACCGTTGATGGAGCGGTGATTTTGATGCCACGCTTATCCAGAATGTCATCAAACGAGCCGCACGGACTACCGCCCATTGCTCCCAAGGCTGCGTCCAGCTTGCCACCGATTAACGGCAGTAACTCATGCATCATTTCGCAAGTAGCCCAGTCCGTTCCGTTGTCGAGCGACTTTTCGACTATGGTCCACAAGGTGTGCAGACTGCTTACTGCATCGCTTACGCTTCGTGTAGCGGCTGCGACAAGCTCGGTAGAATTGCTGTTAGCCATGATACGAACCTCCATTACAGGTCGTGTTGTGGTCAGGCGGCCTTGGTGCGCCAACACCCTGGCCGCCGCTTCGCCTGATACCGTCAGGCCGCGGTAATCACCTTCAGTCCGGCCGACTGCACCGGGGAAAACGGAATCCCAGCTTGTTCCAGGACCCACGTTTCAATCTTGTCGTGCCACACTCGCAGCAGGTCGAGCGGGCGGCGGCGGTAGTGCTTTTCGGCAAGTGCGCTGGGCTTGTGGCCCATGATTTGAGCGCTGATGCCGCTGGGCATTTCGACCCATTCGCAAAGGGTGCCGAAGGAGCGGCGCAGGCCATGGATTGTCACGTGAGGCAATCCGGCGGCGGCCAGTGCCTTGTTGTGTGCGATACGGGGTTCAGCGAGCTTCCCATCCGCGGCTGACGGGCTTGAGAACACCCATTCGTTGCGACGGGGCAGCGCAGCCAGTAGGGATGCGAGATACGGCGTTAGGGGGATGACGCGGCCCGTCTCCGTTTCTACCTTGTCGGCGACGTGAAGGCTGCGCCACTGAAAATCCACGTCTTCCCAACGAAGTCCGGCCATTTCCTCGCGCCGTGCTCCGGTCAAGAGCAGGGCTTGCAGGTAGGCGCTTATAACCGGGTTGCCAATCTGGCGCACGGCCGCGAACCATCCCGGTAGCTGCTCGCGTTGCAGGCAGTCGTCTTTCGCATTGGTGCGGGGCACGGCGGCGCGCACAGCACGGGAGGTGTAAGCGTTCGAGGCAATCAGCCCCGCGTATTCCGGTTTGTCGTCGCACCAGCGGATGAACGCGCGCAGCTTCCGATAGCTCTGTTCGGCGTTTGTCGGGCGCGTCTGTGCCTCAGTATCGAGCCATGTCGCGATGGCATCAGCGGTCAACTGCGATAGCTTCAGCGGCATCAGTGCGGCCAGTGGCCCGGCAACGGTTTGCCCGGTGCCGCGCTTCCACGGTGCGCCGCCGACCTGGGCCAGCCTCTCATGGTCCGCGTAGTGGCGTTCGCTCCATTTGCTCCGGTTTGCCGTCAGGTATTCGGCCCACGCCGCCCGCACTGTCACATCCTGTCGGCGAGCTTCCAACTGTCGTTGCTCAGCGGCGGCGCGCTGTTCAGCTGCCTCTTCGCGCGGATCCTTGCCGGCATCTACGAGCCGTTGCAGGCGGCGTGCTTCGTCCCTTGCTGCGTCAATGCCCCAATCTTTCGGGGAGCCGATGGTGACCCGCACCGTCGCGCCATTCAACTTGCCTTGGAAGATGTATGAGAGGGAGCCTGCGGCCGTGGCGCGAAGACCGAGGCCGGATGCGCCGCTATCCCAAATGAACGACTGAGGCTTGCCAGACGGACAGCTATGTCCGTTGACGCGACCCGCAGTGAAATTGACCTTTGCCATTGCCTCGCCCCTCAGAGCCGGGTTACAGGGCTTCATGTAACCGCCATGTAACCCAATTCTAGGCAAGCCAATCCACTTCAGTCAACGTAAAAATACGACAGAACAAGAGAAAAACCCTTGTACATCAGTCATTTGGTGATTTTGTTGGAATGCGAGTCAACATCAAGAAATGTCGGCTTGTTCGGCCTTCTAAGCCGTAGGTCACACGTTCGAGTCGTGTAGGGCGGGCCAGTCTGATCGTTCGAAGACCTTCACGGGCCCACCCCGGGTTCCCCACCCCCTCACTCCACCGTCACCGATTTCGCCAGATTCCTCGGCTTGTCGATATCCGCGCCGCGCAGACACGCCGCGTGATACGCGAGCAGCTGCAACGGCACGACGTGCAGGATCGGCGACAACAACCCGTAGTAATCCGGCATCCGCAGCACCGACACGCCTTCGCTGTTGTCGATCCGCGTATCGGCGTCGGCGAACACATAAAGCTGCCCGCCGCGCGCCCGCACTTCCTGCATGTTCGACTTCAGCTTCTCGAGCAGCGCATCGTTCGGCGCGATCGTCGCGACGGGCATCGTGTGGGTCACGAGCGCGAGCGGCCCGTGCTTGAGCTCGCCCGCGGGATACGCCTCTGCGTGGATATACGAAATCTCCTTCAGCTTCAGCGCACCTTCTAGCGCGATCGGGTAGTGCAGCCCGCGCCCGAGGAACAGCGCGTTCTCGTGCTGCGAGAACTCCGCCGCCCAGCGCTCGATCTGCGGCTCGAGCCCGAGCACATCCTCGAGCGCGCCAGGCAGCCGCCGCAATTGCATCGTGTAGCGCGCGAGCTGCGCATCGTCGACGTAGCCGCGCAGCCGCCCGAGCGTGACGGCGAGAATGAACAGCGCGACGAGCTGCGTCGTGAACGCCTTGGTCGACGCGACACCGATTTCCGGGCCGGCGCGCGTCAGGAAGCGCAGGCCGGTCTGCCGCATCATCGCGCTGGTCGGCACGTTGCAGATCGCCAGCGTATCGATATGGCCGAGCGCCTGCGCGTATTTCAGCGCGGCGAGCGTGTCGGCGGTCTCGCCGGATTGCGACACGCTTACCACCAGCGTATTCGGCGTCGCGAGCGCGTCGCTGTAACGGTATTCACTCGCGATCTCGACCTGGGCGGGCACGCGCGCGATCGTTTCGAGCCAGCGGCGCGCAGTCAGGCCGGAGTAGTGACTCGTGCCGCACGCGAGAATCAGCACGTTGTCGATCTGCTCGAACGCCCGCGCGGCATCGGGGCCGAATACGGCCGGATCGAACAGCCCGGCATCCGGGATGGTCGCGGCCACGGCCTGCGGTTGCTCGAAAATCTCCTTCTGCATGAAATGCCGGTACGGCCCGAGTTCGACCACGGCCTGCGCGGAGGCAATGGTCTGTACCGCGCGCTCGACCGGTGCGCCGCCGCGATCGAGCACGCGCACGCCGCCCGGCGTCAACTCGACGATGTCGCCTTCCTCGAGAAAGATGAAGCGATCGGTGATGCCGGCGAGCGCGAGCGCGTCGGAGGCAAGAAAGCATTCGCCGTCCTTCACGCCGACGACGAGCGGCGAGCCGGCCCGCGCACCGATCAGCCGCTGCGGCTCGTGCTTGCTGAACACCGCAATCGCATAAGCACCGTGAAGCTGTGAGGTTGCCGCGCGCACGGCGGCGAGCAGGTCGCCGCGATACTTGCTGTGGATCAGGTGCGCAACGACCTCGGTGTCGGTCTGGCCATCGAATTCGTAGTGCTCGTCGGAAAGTTGCTTGCGCAACGTTTCGTGGTTCTCGATGATGCCGTTGTGCACGAGCGCGATTTCATCGCGCGAGAAGATCGGATGCGCGTTGCAGGTTGCCGGCGCGCCGTGCGTCGCCCAGCGCGTGTGCGCGATGCCGGTGCTGCCGGTCAGGCCGGCGGTGCGCACGTGCGCGTCGAGATCGGCGACGCGCGACACGCTGCGCTCGCGACGCGCCTGGCCGTTGACGACCGTCGCCACGCCGCACGAATCGTAGCCGCGATATTCGAGGCGACGCAAACCTTCAATCAGAATCGGGACGATGTCCCGTTGCGCGACTGCGCCGACGATGCCACACATGACACGTCTCCTTCCCTTTTAGTCATCATGGACCGCACGCACCATTGCATCAGCGCGATGCGGTCGTCGTTGCCGCTGCCGTCGTGAATCCGCATCGAGCGGGTATGACGGGGGCGGCCATCCGGCTTTCGAATGCCAGATAAAGCGACTCCTCCAGTACGTTCCAGTGCGCGCCGTGCCGGAATGGACCCGATCGCGCTTGCCAGCAGGCAACCGTGCCCCAATCGTTCATCTTGACCGCGACCAGCGCGATCAAGCCCCACGGATAATCGGTGTCGGCGAGTTGTGGCCAGCTCTTGCCGTACTTCCGCATCCACTGCGCATAGATCGTCTCGCCAGATCGTTCGGGAACCTGAATACCGGACAGGAGCGGGAGGATCTGAGCGATCTTCGCCGGATAAAAACTCGTATCGCTGACCTGCTGCGTGCTGGCGCGAAAGCCGGATTCCGTGCCGCGCCAGAACACCTTCAGGATCGCGGATGCAAGCCGGTCGGCGCGCTGGCTCCACGGTCCCGCGTGCGTGTAGTCGGCGTGCCGGACGTAGTACGCCGAGAGGGCCTGGAATGCGCTGTGTACCTCGACGTTGTCCATCAGCAGCGCGACGTGCAGCGACGACGAGATCTCATAGACGCCGGAGGGTTTGTCGAGCAGCGAGTCCAGATGCACGCCGGCGCGGTTCAGGCTGAGTTCCCACGCGGCGGGCAAGCCATCGGGCGGCGCGAAGCGGGCGAGCAATTCGATCCAGGTCGCCATCATCGCGTCGTCGGTTTCCGCTTCGGCGCATGCGCGGTATCGGTCGTTCTTCACGCAGTAGCGGTCGAAGCCGCCGTCCGGGCGCTGGCGCGGCAGCAACCATGCGATCCACTCGAGTGCGGCCTGACGGGCGTCGAGTTGCGCATCGGACGCGGCGAGCAGCGCCTTCGCCGCGAAATACGGATCGATGCCGACGCCGTTCAGCCGCACGGTGATCGCACCGTCGGCACGCTGGTACAGCCCGTTGAGACGGAGTTCGGCGGCGCTCGCGTGCAGTGCGAAGCCGCACGCGGCGAGACAGCAGGCGACGTGCCACAGGCGGCACAGCGCGACGGTGGCCGCGACGCGCGAGCGTGCGGTCGGGGAAAGCGCGGGCCTTTTCATGTCTTGGGCTCCTGCGCGGGGTCCTGTGCAATCGTCGCCGGGCGCGGCGTTGGCCGCGTCGCGCCTGACGAGCGTGTCGACGTTGTGGCTCGGTTCACCGTGGCGCGGGTGAGCCCGAGGCTGGTACCGATATTTGCGTTCACGAGCCGGTTCGTTACATCGGAGCCGGAACCTGGCTCGTGGATCGCGCGTACTGCAACAGGACACGTCGGCACGTGCGGCGCGCAGGAGCGCTGGTCTTTCGCTCCAGGCGGACGCGTCGCGTTTCCTTCCGGCTTCGTTGCCTGGGCGTCCCCGTTCGTCCGCTGTCGGGCGAGTGCTTCGAGGTACACCTGACTGTCATTAAGCAAGGCGTGAGCCATCGGCCGCGATGCCGCGTGCAGCAAGGGGCAGGGGCCGCGGCCGGGTGCGCGGCGCGCACGGCGGCGGTGGATTTTGATTCATCGAAGAATCAGCCTGCGCGCAGGCCGAATGCCCGCGCGCGATCGGCGTCGCGGCGCGCACACGTGATGCGTCGTGCGAATTGTCTGCCGAACCCGCGCCGCGCTCGCAGCGTGACTTTGCGCGGTGATGCGCGTCGCGCCGTTCGTTGTGTATGCATCGGCCGGGATCCAGGTGCGTTCCATGCAGTCGTATGCGTTGCATGAACCGGACGCCAATACGACAACCCCGTTCCGGATCGGCGTTACACATTCGCAACATTTCACACGCGTCGATTCGTGCGACGTGAACGACGTTGCGTGCCGGATAAATCCCTCGTGCATGACCTCGGCCGGTCGGTCGATTGCGCTGCCCGCTGTGCAGACAAAAGTGGCGGATCAAGGAAGCGCAACGCGCTTCGACAGATGCGCGAGATTCGATGCGCAATGAACGCTCGACACGAGTTCGCGATTCGTCGGACGACGTCGCCGAAGCGACTGCGCGACTGCCCGGATGTTTGCCTGTATCGCGCTTGACGAGCGATGCGACACGCGTAGCAGTTGTGAAACATTCCGTCGCGCGCCGCATGTGCGCGGTGCATGCAGCGTGAACCGGACACGGCCGCAGTGCGGCTGGTTTGAATATTGCTGTAGTGGAAGGGACGTGACGAACGGATGTGACGCCTGGCCAAGCGAGGAACGACTCATGACGTGACTGATCGAGTGCAACGGGACGCCGGTAGTACGACGATTCGCGTGGCGCAGACCGCGCGGACAGGGCGGCGCGCTCGCTCCGCGACACCGCAGCGTGTCGATCGCGTGCGAGTACGGGAGGCGCCGCCTGAATACATGCTTCGCGCCACGAGCAGGGTCATTCAGCGCGAAATGGCTCAACGAGGATAACGATGAAAAAGATTTTGCTTGTGTTCGGGACCCGGCCCGAGGCCATCAAGATGGCACCGCTGGTACGTGCATTGAAGGCGCAAGCGGGTGTCGACGCCAGGGTATGCGTGACCGCGCAGCACCGTGAAATGCTCGATCAGGTGCTGACGCTGTTCGACATCAAGCCCGACTACGATCTCAACGTGATGCGGCAAAGTCAGACGCTGACCGACGTCACGACCGGCATCCTGCAGGCAATCGGGATCGTCTTCGACGAATTGCGTCCGGACGTCGTGCTGGTGCACGGCGATACGACGACCACGCTCGCGGTCAGTCTTGCGGCGTTCTACCGCTATTTGCCGGTGGGGCATGTGGAGGCCGGCTTGCGCAGCGGCGACATCTGGTCGCCGTGGCCGGAGGAACTGAACCGCCGCGTGACCGACGCGGTGTCGTCGTGGCATTTCGCGCCGACCGGGCAGGCACGCGACAACCTGCTCAGCGAGGGCGTGCCGGGCGGGGCGGTCGTGCTGACCGGCAATACCGTGATCGATGCGCTGCACGAGGTCAAGCGCATGCTGGACTGCACCGCGGCGCTGACGGAGAAGGTCGCGGGACAGTTTCCGTTTCTCGAGCCGTCGCGGCGCGTGGTGCTGATCACCGGCCATCGCCGCGAAAGTTTCGGCGAGCCGTTCCAGAATTTCTGCGAAGCGCTGTGCACGCTCGCGAAACGCTATCCCGACGCGCAGTTCGTCTATCCGCTGCACATGAATCCGAACGTGCGGGAGCCGGCGCGCGCCCGACTCGGCAACGTGCCGAACATCTACCTGATCGAGCCGCAGGAATATCTTTCGTTCGTATTCCTGATGTCACGCGCACATTTCATCATCACCGATTCGGGCGGCATTCAGGAAGAAGGGCCCGCACTGGGCAAGCCGGTGCTGGTCACGCGCGAGACGACGGAGCGGCCCGAAGCGATCCAGGCCGGCACCGCGCGGCTCGTCGGTACCGATCAGGAGCGGATCGTGTCGGAAGCCTCGCGGCTGTTCGACAGCGAAAGCGCCTACGGGGAAATGGCGCGTGCGAGCAATCCGTACGGCGACGGTCATGCGAGCGAGCGGATCGTTCACGCGCTGATGCGTAATCCGGGGGTACCCACGAAGGCGACGAGCTTTTCGATGGGGGCGGCGGAGATGCCGTTCAACGCGCTCACGCTGGGGTTGCAGGCGTTGAGGTCGCGGTGAGCATCACGGCGCGCTAGCGTCCGACCTGCTCGTTGCAATCGCGGGATGATCCGGTCCGGCCGGGAGGCCGGCCGGACGTTTGCGTTTGCGCGATCTCGCCGTTCCGCGAGACTGCGAATTCGTAAATCTGCGTGAACGACCGAACGCACTGGGACAGCGAACGTGTCCGGGGACCCTGTGATCCCAGTCGGCTCGCGAAATAATTCGACGGATTGCGACCTCGCAATTGCCGGTACGCCCGGCTTGCCATCCACGCCCGAATGAAGCCACGCGTTCCGCGGCCTTGTGACGATCGTGCACGCCGGTGCTATGCTTTTCGGCAATTCGCGGCGGACTGGTGCGTTCGGAGAACGATGGCGTATCCGCCTGGCAAGACGAGGGTTGACGGAGAGGTCAATGCGTAAGTCGACATTCGGTGCGATCGCGGTCGCAGTCGGTTTGATTCTGGCAGCGTGGGGTGTGCTTGCAGTCCTCGGAGCAGCTGCCCAGGTCAGTGGCGGCTGCTACGGGGCCCATCCCGTAAGCGATTTCGCGATCGATCATTTCCTGTCCCTCGGCCCGCTGATTGCACTGGGTGGTCTTGCCGTCTGGCTTTACTACCGTCGCACCGAGGCGTGGGGCGATCGCGGACGGTCGCCAGGCGAGAACGAGAGCGAATCGCCTGCGGCCGAGCATCGGAATATCGATACCTGAATCACCGGCCAACCTTACCGGCAAACGTGACCTGTCGCGGCATGCCATCCCCGGGCGAATTCCCCGCCTCGATCGCCCGAAGCGCCCGAAGCGCCCCAAACGCCCCAAACGCCCCAAACGCCCCAAACCCCCCGATCCGACGGCAATTCCGAAATGGTTCGATAATGCGATCGGCGATCCATGCGGACGAGCGAGCGGCCGGTAAGACGTTGCCATGTTGCGCAGGCAACCGGGCGGCAGCATCGTCCGCAGCATCTGCCGGGCCGTGTTTGCAGGCAACATGGCCCACGACTCGGCGCCCCGCCTGCCTGGTTGTTCGGAATGTGCGCCGCGCCGTTCGAATCCCCACCCGATGCCGGCCCGAAGCGGGCATCGCAACCAGGAGGTGAACGATGATCACGCTGACCGTCAACGGTAGCGAGCAGCACTTCGACGGCAACCCCGACATGCCGTTGCTCTGGTATCTGCGCGATGTCCTCGGCCACACCGGCACCAAGTTCGGCTGCGGCATGGCACTGTGCGGCGCGTGTACCGTGCACCTCGACGGCGTCGCGATCCGGTCGTGCATCACCCCGGTCGCGGCCGCTTCCGGCAAGCGTGTGACGACGATCGAGGGCCTGTCGACCGACCTGACCCATCCGCTGCAGCAGGCGTGGCAGGAATTGAACGTTGCGCAGTGCGGCTACTGCCAGTCCGGGCAGATCATGCAGGCCGCGTCGTTGCTGAAGACGAATCCCCATCCGACCGACGCCGACATCGACGATGCGATGTCCGGCAACATCTGCCGCTGCGGCACCTACACGCGCATTCGCGCGGCGATCCGCCTGGCCGTGCGCCGCGGAGGTGCCGCATGAGCGCGCCCGAACTCTCCGTCCAGAACGAAAGCCGTCGCGCTCTGCTGCTCGGCTTCGCGTCCGGCGGGCTGCTGCTCGCGTTCGGCGTGCCGTCGCTCGTCCGCGCGGCCATGCCGGACCAGCCGCCCGTCAGCGCGAATCCGCAGTATGGCGGCGCGGGGATGCCGCACGGGCTGCGCGACGATCCGCACCTGTTCGTCGCGATCGCGCCCGATGGCACGGTCACCGTGACCTGCATCCGCTCCGAGATGGGGCAGGGCGTGCGCACGAGCGTCGCGCTCGTGGTGGCGGACGAGCTGGGCGCGGACTGGGCGCGTGTGAAGGTCGCGCAGGCCGTCGGCGACGAGCCGCGCTACGGCAACCAGAACACCGACGGGTCGCGCAGCCTGCGCCAGAGCTTCGCCGCGTTGCGCCGCGCGGGCGCGGCCGCGCGCACGATGCTCGAGCAGGCTGCCGCCGCGGCGTGGGGCGTCGACGTGGGTCAGGTCAAGGCGACGGTGCACGAGGTCGTCGACACGAAGAGCGGGCGCAAGCTCGGCTTCGGCGAACTGGCGGCGAAAGCGGCAGCGTTGCCGGCGCCCGATACGAAGACACTCGCGTTGAAAGCGCCAGCCGAATTCCGCTACATCGGCAAGGGCCAAACGGCGTTGATCGACGGGCGCGACATCGTTTCCGGCCGCGCGCACTACGGGATCGACACGCGGCTCGACGGCATGCTGTATGCGGTCGTCGCGCGGCCGCCGGCCTACGGAGACACGGTGGCGTCGTTCGACGCCTCGGCGGCCGAGAAGCTGCCGGGTGTCGTCAAGGTCGCGCAGCTCGCACCGACGCCGCTGCCGTCCGGTTTCCAGCCGCTCGGCGGCGTCGCCGTCGTCGCGCGCGACACGTGGACGGCGATCCAGGCACGCGCGCAACTGAAGATCGACTGGAAGCGCGGGCCCAACGCGAACTACGATTCGGCCGCGTATCGCAAGACGCTCGAAGCTGCTGCCGCGCAACCGGGCGACGTGATCCGCAACGACGGCGACGCGGCGGCGGCGCTGGCAGGCGCCGCGAAGCGCGTGCGTGCGACTTACTACATTCCGCATCTCGCGCACGCGACGATGGAGCCGCCTGCGGCCGTCGCGCGCGTGGCGGACGGCCGCTGCGAAGTGTGGACCTGCACGCAGGCGCCGCAGACCACGCGCGACGAGGTCGCGAAGGCGCTCGGGTTGCCGACCGAGCGCGTGACGGTCAACGTGACATTGCTCGGCGGCGGGTTCGGCCGCAAGTCGAAGCCCGACTACGTGGTGGAGGCGGCGCTGCTGTCGAAGGCGGTCGGTGCGCCCGTCAAGCTGACGTTCACGCGCGAGGACGACCTCGCGCACGACTATTTCCATGCGGTGTCGCTCGAAGCGTTCGACGGCGGGATCGATGCGGCGGGGAAAGTGGTCGCGTGGCAGCATCGCACGGTTGCGCCGTCGATCCAGTCGACGTTCAGGCCAGGCATCGTGCACGAGCAGCCGGGCGAGCTCGCGCAGGGGATTGCGGACCTGCCGTTCGCGATTCCGAACGTGCGGATCGAGAACCCGGCCGCGCAGGCGCACACGCGGATCGGCTGGTTCCGCTCGGTCTACAACATCCCGCATGCGTTCGGCATCCAGAGCTTCGTGTCGGAGCTGGCGCATGCGGCCGGCCGCGACCCGAAGGATTTCCTGCTCGAACTGATCGGGCCCGCGCGGCGTTTCGAGCCGCACATCACGGTGAAGAACGTGAATTACGGCGAGGATCCGGCGCTGTATCCGGTCGACACGGGGCGGCTGCGGCGCGTGGTCGAGACGGTCGCGCGCGAAGCCGGCTGGGGGCGCAAGCTGCCGAAGGGGCACGGGCTCGGGATCGCCGCGCATCGCAGCTTCGTGTCGTATACGGCGGCGGTGTGCGAGGTGCAGGTCGATGCCGACGGCAAGATCACGGTGCCGCGGGTCGACATCGCGATCGACTGCGGGCCGCAAGTCAATCCGGAACGCGTACGCTCGCAGCTCGAGGGCGCGGTGGTGATGGGGCTCGGCATCGCACTGCACGGCGAGATCACGTTCAAGGACGGCCATCCGGAGCAGAGCAACTTCAACGGCTTCCAGGTGCTGAGAATGAACGAGGCGCCGCGCGAGATCCGCGTGCATCTCGTCGCGCCGGACGATTTTGCGACGCCGCTCGGCGGTGTGGGCGAGCCGGGCCTGCCGCCGGTTGCGCCGGCACTCACCAATGCGATTTTCGCGGCGACCGGCACACGCATTCGCAGCCTGCCGGTTGCCGATCAGCTCGCGAAGCCCCGGGCAGGGTGACGCAATCCCCAGGCCGGGCCGTATCGTGCGGCCCGGTACGCATCCATCCTTGAACAAGGAGTGTCGACGTGGCCTCATCCGATGTCAGCGTGAAGCAGGCAGTTTCCCCCACCGAATGGGACGCGCGAGTCAACATGGCGGCGGCTTACCGCCTCACGGCGCTGTTCGGCTGGGACGATCTCGTGTTCACCCATATTTCCGCGCGCGTCCCCGGCCCGGAGCACCATTTCCTGATCAACCCGTACGGCATGATGTTCGACGAGATCACGGCATCGTCGCTGGTAAAGGTGGATCTCGAAGGACGCAAGGTGTCCGAATCACCGTACGAGATCAACCCGGCCGGCTTCACCATCCATAGCGCGGTGCATGCGGCCCGCGACGACGCGCTGTGCGTGATGCATACGCATTCGGTCAACGGCGTCGCCGTGTCGGCGCAGGAGGGCGGGTTGCTGCCGCTGTCGCAGCAGTCGCTCGGCGTGCTGGCGTCGCTCGGCTATCACGACTACGAGGGCATTGCGCTGAACGAGGGCGAGAAGGCGCGCCTCGTGCGCGACCTCGGCGCCAACACGAACCTGATGCTGCGCAACCACGGCCTGCTGACCGTCGGTGCGACGCCGGCAGACGCGTTCGTCGCGATGTACTTCTTCGAAGCGGCCTGCATGATCCAGGTGCGCGCGCAGGCCGGCGGCTCGGCTCTGCTGCCGATCGCTCAACCGATTCTCGACGGCATCAGGCAGCAGATCGCCGCGGTGACGCGCGGGATGGGTGCCGGGGCGCTCGTCTGGCCCGGTTTGCTGCGCCGGCTCGATCGGCGCAATCCCGGGTACGCGGACTAGCTCATCCGTCGTTGTTGTTTGCGAACGACCGTGCTAAATTCCTGCCAGCATTCGCAATCACGGAACCCTTCATTCGGCTGACGAAGCCGGCCCCGGGAGGCAGCACGATGAGCTTGTTGATGTCGCGACGCGATCTCGCGTTCCTGTTGTACGACTGGCTCGATGCGGAGGCGCTCGCCGCGCTGCCGCACTACGCGGAGCACAGTCGCGAGACCTTCGACGCGGTGCTCGATACCAGCGAGCGGATTGCCGAAGACCTGTTCGCGCCGCATGCGGCACGCGGCGATCGCGAGGAACCGCATTTCGACGGCGAGCGCGTGACGCTGATCCCTGACGTCGAACCGGCCGTGCGCGCCTTTGCGGACGCCGGGCTGATCGCCGCGGGCCACGATGAGGCGCTCGGCGGCATGCGCTTGCCGAAGCTGGTCGAAGCCGCGTCGTTCCTGTTCTTCCAGGCCGCGAACATCGCGACTGCCGCCTATCCGTTCCTCACCGTCGCCAACGCGAACCTGCTCGTCGCGCACGGCACTGCCGCGCAGATCGACGCGTTCGCGCGCCCGGAACTGGAAGGGCGCTACCTCGGCACGATGTGCCTGTCCGAGCCGCAAGCCGGTTCGTCGCTGTCCGACATCGCGACACGCGCGGATTTCGAGGGCGATTCGCCGCTCGGCCCGCGCTACCGGCTGACCGGCAACAAGATGTGGATCTCAGGCGGCGAACACGAGTTGACGGAGAACATCGTCCACCTCGTGCTCGCGAAGATTCCCGACGAACACGGCCGGCTGCTGCCCGGCACGCGCGGCATCTCGCTGTTCATCGTGCCCAAGTACCTGCCGGGCACCGACGGCGCGGCGCAGGGCGAACACAACGACGTGGTGCTCGCAGGGTTGAACCACAAGATGGGCTATCGCGGCACCACCAACTGCCTGCTGAACTTCGGCGAAGGCACGCGCTACCGCCCGGAAGGGCGAGCGGGCGCGATCGGCTATCTGGTCGGCCAGCCGAACCACGGCCTCGCGTATATGTTCCACATGATGAACGAGGCGCGCATCGGGGTCGGTGCGGGCGCGGTGGCGCTCGGCTACACGGGTTATCTGCACGCGCTCGACTACGCGCGGAACCGGCCGCAAGGGCGCCCGCTGGGGCCGGCGGGCAAGGATGCCGCCGCGCCGCAGGCGCCGATCGTCGAGCATCCGGACGTGCGGCGCATGCTGCTCGCGCAGAAGGCCTATGTCGAAGGCGGTCTCGCGCTGATCCTGTACTGCGCGAAGCTGGTCGACGAAGCACGCGCGCACGACGACGCGAACGTGCGCGCCCAGGCCGCGGGCCTGCTCGACATCCTGACGCCGATCGCGAAAAGCTGGCCGTCGCAGTGGTGTCTCGCGGCGAACGACCTCGCGATCCAGGTGCACGGCGGCTATGGCTATACGCGCGATTACGCAGTCGAGCGGCTCTATCGCGACAATCGGCTCAATCCGATACACGAAGGCACGCACGGGATCCAGGCGCTCGACCTGCTGGGCCGCAAGGTCGCACAGGACGATGGCGCGTTGCTGCACGCGCTCGACGCACGAATCGGCGCGAGCGTCGAACGCGCGCGGACGCTCGATGCCGGCCTGCGCGAGCAGGCCGATGCGCTGGCACGGCGCTGGGCGCGGCTGGCCGACGTCACGCGACAGCTCGGCGCGATCGGCGATCAGCAGACGCGGCTCGCGAACGCGAGTGTCTATCTGGAAGCGTTCGGCCATCTCGTCGTCGCGTGGCTGTGGCTCGACGTGACGTTCGCCGCGCACGGGCAAGCTGGCGATTTTTACGACGGCAAGCGTGCGGCCGCCCGCTATTTCTTCCGCTGGGAATTGCCGAAAGTGGATGCGCAGCTCGATCTGCTGTCGAGCGTCGACACGACGACGCTCGACATGCGCGACGCATGGTTCTGAACGCCGTCGCACTGACATTCCGGAATGCTGACGATGTCGCGACGGCCGGTTCCGATGGCCATCGCACACGCGTCGTGAACCGGCCGCGCGGGAGTCTCCCGCATACCGCATCGATGCGCGGCCACGCCGCGCAAGGAGAGAGAAGCGCATGAAAGCCCTGTTGTGTACCGCATTCGGCCCGATCGACCACTTGCGCATCGAGGACGTCGCGATTCCCGAACCGGCGGCCGGCCAGGTCCGGATCCAGGTGAAGGCCGCGTCGCTCAATTTCCCCGACGCGCTGATCGTCCAGGGCTTGTATCAGGTGAAGCCCGCGTTGCCGTTTTCGCCGGGCGCCGAGTTTGCCGGTGTGATCGATGCGGTCGGCGAGGGCGTCACCGCATGGCGGCCCGGCGATTCGGTGGTGGCGTTCACGGGCCACGGCGGGTTCGCGCAGCAGTGCGTGGCCGATGTGCACCAGATCGCTCCGTTGCCGCCGGGGATGACGTTCGAGCAGGGCGCGGCGCTCGTGCTCGCGTACGGCACGTCGCTGCACGCATTGCAGCAGCGCGCACGGCTGCAGGCGGGCGAGACGTTGCTCGTGCTGGGCGCGGCGGGCGGCGTCGGGCTCGCCGCGATCGAGATCGCGAAGGCGCTCGGCGCGCGCGTGATTGCCGCGGCGTCGAGCGCGGACAAGCTCGCGCTGTGCCGTGAAGCCGGTGCGGACGAGACGATCGACTATGCGACCGAAGACCTGCGCCGCCGCGTGGACGAACTGACCGGCGGGCGCGGCGCCGACGTCGTCTACGATCCGGTGGGCGGCGCATACACCGAGGCGGCGCTGCGCGCGACTGCGTGGCGCGGCCGGTTCCTCATCGTCGGGTTCGCGGCCGGCGAGATCCCGAAGATCGCGCTGAACCTCGCGCTGCTCAAGGAGCGCGACATCCTCGGCGTGTTCTGGGGCGACGCGGTGCGCCGCGACCCCGCGCAGCATGTCGCGAACATGCGCTTGCTGGCCGAATGGTTCGCGGCCGGCAAGGTGCGACCCGCGATCACCGAGCGCGTGCCGCTGGCCGGTGCGGCCGATGCGATCGCGCGGATGGCGAACCGGCAGGTGAAGGGCAAGGTGGTGATCCTGCCGGATGCATGATCGGGGCCGCGGCGCGCCGCGCTTCCTGCGACGGCGTCGTGCGCGGTTGCGCCGCCGATGCGGCCGTACCGGCGGCCGCTACGCGACCCGGTTCAGTTCCTCGAAGCCCGCCACGAGCGCGTCCAGCAAATGGCGCACGGCGGGCACCATCCCGCGTCGAGTCGGGAAGATCGCGTGGACGAGCGCCGTCGGTGCCGACAGCGCGGGCAGCAGGTGCAGCAGCCGGCCGGCCTGAAGGTCGGCGTTCACCAGTTCGCGCGGCAATTCGGCCACGCCGATACCGTCGAGCGCGGCAAGCCGCAGGGTCGCCAGATCGTCGGTCGCCAGCCGTGGCCGATGGGTGAAGGACCGCGCGTGCCCGTCGGTGTCCGTCAGGCTCCACACGAACCGGTCGCCGCTGCCGGCCGTTGACACCGTCGGCCAGTCCTTCAGGCTGTCGATCGACTCGGGCGCCGGAAACCGCGCGGCCAGCGCCGGGCTCGCCACGAGAATCCGGTACGAGAGCCCGAGTTGCCGAACCGCAAGATCGGTGTTCTCCAGCGGCGGCACCCTGACGCGGATCGCGAAATCCAGCCCTTCCTCGACGACGTCGACCCGCCGGTTGGTCGCATCGAGCCGTACCTGCACCTGCGGATTGTGCTCGATATAGCGCGCGACGATCGCGGCGACACCCGAACTCAGCAAACCGACCGGGCAACTGATGCGCACGGTGCCCTGCGGCTGCGTGCGCGTGCGATCCACGATGTCCTTCGCGGCTTTGGATTCGGCGACCAGTGCGACGCAATGCTGATGGAACTGCCGCCCGGTTTCCGTCAGCGACAGGCTGCGGCTGGTGCGATTGAGCAGCCGCACGCCGAGCTCCTCCTCGAGTGCGCGGATGCGCCGGCTGAGCTTCGACGTTTGCACGCCGAGGCTACGGGCGGCGGCCGTGAAGCTCCCGTGTTCGACCACTTCCGCGAACAGCCGGAGATCGTTCAGATCGGCGATGGGGTTCATGGCGGCGGCTCCGTTCGGTCAGATCGTTCTATTGGTGGCAATGATACGTTGCCGTTCAGGAGATATGCGACCGATCTTTGCGAAATTAGCATTCATCCAACGTTCGGTGCCGCGCAGAAGACGGCAAGGCACCGCCAGGCAACCGCCCGTCGTTCGGGCTGCAGGAACAGGAGGTGGATATGTTGACGCATCGGCGCTGGGCATCACTGGACCACGCGAATCACGGCTGGCTGCGCGCGAAGTACCACTTCGCGGTAACGGCCGACAGCACGTCCGGGCATGTGCCGCTGGGCCCGCTGATCGTGTGGAACGACGACGAGATCGCCGTCGGCAGCGGGTTCCCGATGCACGGGCACCGCGACATCGAAATCATCACGTACGTGCGGCAGGGCGTGCTCGGTCATCGCGACACGCTCGGGTCGGAAGGCACGATCAACGCGGGCGACGTGCAGGTCATGAGCGCAGGCACGGGCATTCGGCATGCGGAGTTCAACCGGAGCGATACGCCGCTCAAGCTCTACCAGATCTGGCTGATGCCCCGCGCCAACGGCGGCGCGCCCGGGTGGGGCACCAAGCAGTTTCCGAAGGGCGACCGGTCCGGGCGTTTCGTCGTGCTGGCGAGCGGTTATGCCGGCGACGACGGCGCGTTGCCGATCCGTGCCGATGCACGCGTGCTCGGTGCCACGCTGAAGGCGGGCGAGCAGGTCAGGCAGGCATTGGGCGCCACGCGCCGCGCCTATCTCGTCGCGGCTTCGGGGCGCATCGAAGTGAACGGAGAACGCGTGGGGCCGCTCGACGGCGTCGCGATCACGAACGAGGCCGCGCTCGACATCGTCGCGGTCGAAGATTCCGAGCTGGTGATGGTGGACGCCGGCTGAATGCCTTTATTTTTTCAGTCCACCGAATCATTTCATTTCAGGAGTACATCATGGATCGTTACAAGTATCTTCCGCTGCTCGGCCGCGTTCTGATCGGCGCGCCGTTTCTGATGAGCGGCTTGAGCAAGCTGGCCGCGCACGCCACCACCGTCGGCTACATCGCATCCGTCGGCCTGCCGGCGCCATCGCTCGCTTTCGTGGTCGCGGTGCTCGTGGAGGCGGGGGGCGGGTTGCTGCTGATGTCGGGTTATCGGGCTCGCCCCGTGGCGCTGGCGATGGCGCTGTTCAGCCTCGTGACCGCCGTGTTCTTCCACCACAACTTTGCCGACCAGAACCAGATGATTCACTTCCTGAAGAACGTGATGATGGCCGGCGGCCTGCTGCAGATCGCGTACTTCGGCGCGGGCGCGTTCAGCCTCGACGCGCGGAGCGCACGCACCGCGTTGCGTATCGCCCCGGCAGCGTGAGCCGGGCCGGCCGGTGCGCGCCATCGACGCGCACCGATCGCGCGCAGGGCGAACAGGCTGTCCGGTTGAACGTCGGCAGCCGCGCGCGGCAGGCACGAACCGGGTTCAATCCTTCGGCAGGCGCAGCGTGTCGAGCGCATCCTGCGAAAACTCGACCCAGAACCGCTCGTTCGCAATACCGGCCTGCAGCACCAGATGCTGTAGACGCTTCGTGCGTGAATCGTCGGGCGCCGAAAAATCGCGCGCCTCGATCTGCAGGTACAGGTCGAGCTTTTCCTGGTGAAGCGCGATGCGCCGCCTGATTTCCTCCTCGAGGCCGGCCGGGCCGAGCACCGCTTCCGCGCGCAGGCGCACCATCAACGCTTCGCGCAGCGGCGTCGGATCTTCCTGTTCGGCGATCCAGCGCCTCAGCTCCTTTTTGCCGGCCGGCAGGATCCGGTACGCGCGCTTGCGGCCGCGCCCCGATTCGGCGGGCAGCGATTCGATCCAGCCCGTTTCCTCGAGGCGCCCCAGTTCGCGGTAGATCTGCTGGTGCGTTGCCTGCCAGAAATAGCCGATCGAGCGATCGAAGCGGTCGGCAAGCTCGGACCCCGAACCGGGGCGTTCGGCGAGTGCGGTGAGGAGTGCGTGAGGCAGGGACATGTCGGATCGGAGGAGGCCGCGGATTGAACCGCATCTTGCCATATCGGGGCCACAGTACAAGCCAAGGGGCATGTTTGTGCAACATGTTGCATAAACGAAATCGGTGAACTACCATCTGTGCAACTTGTTGCATAAAAATGGAGACACCCGATGACACCCCGTTATCCGCATTTGACGACCCCGCTCGAACTGGGCTTCACGTCGCTCAGGAACCGCGTACTGATGGGGTCGATGCACGTCGGTCTCGAGGAAGCGCCGCACGGCTTCGAGCGGATGGCGGCGTTCTACGCGGAGCGCGCGCGAGGCGAGGCCGGCCTGATCGTCACGGGTGGCTTCGCGCCGAACGAGCGCGGCCGCCCGGCGCCGGGCGGCGCGATGCTGACGACCGAAGCGGAAGCCGAACGCCATCGTGTCGTGACGCGTGCGGTGCATGCGGAGGGCGGCAGGATCGCGCTGCAGATCCTGCACTTCGGGCGCTATGCGTATCACCCGGCGCTCGCCGCGCCCAGCGCGCTGAAGGCGCCGATCAACCCGTTCACGCCGCATGCGCTGAGCAGCGACGAAGTCGACGAGACGATCGCCGATTTCGTGCGATGCGCGGCGCTTGCGCAGCATGCGGGTTACGACGGCGTCGAGATCATGGGGTCCGAAGGCTACCTGATCAACGAATTCATTGCCGCGCGCACGAACCATCGCGACGACGCGTGGGGCGGTGCCTACGAGAACCGCATCCGCTTCCCGGTCGAGATCGTGCGTCGCGTGCGCGAGCGGGTCGGCACGAACTTCATCGTCATCTACCGGCTGTCGATGCTCGATCTCGTCGAAGGCGGCTCGACGCTCGACGAGGTGATCCGGCTCGCGCAGGCGATCGAGGCGGCCGGTGCGACGATCCTCAATACGGGCATCGGCTGGCATGAGGCGCGCATTCCTACCATCGCGACCAAGGTACCGCGCGCTGCGTACGCATGGGTCACGCGGCAATTGATGGGCAAGGTCGGCATCCCGCTCGTGGCGACCAACCGGATCAACACGCCGGAAGTCGCCGAGCAGCTGCTCGCCGACGGCTATTGCGACATGGTGTCGATGGCGCGGCCCTTCCTCGCCGACGCCGAATTCGTCCGCAAGGCGCGGGAAGGGCGCGCGGACGAAATCAACACGTGCATCGGTTGCAACCAGGCGTGCCTCGACCATACGTTCAGCGGCAGGATCACGTCCTGTCTCGTGAATCCGCGCGCCTGTCATGAAACGGAACTCGTGATCCGCCCCGCACAGCAGCGCAAGCGCATCGCGGTGGTCGGCGCCGGTCCGGCGGGCCTCGGTTTCGCGGTCACGGCAGCCGAGCGCGGCCACGCGGTGACGCTGTACGAAGCGGGCGCCGAGATCGGCGGCCAGTTCAACATCGCGAAGAAGGTGCCCGGCAAGGAAGAGTTCAACGAAACGCTGCGCTACTTCCGCCGGCAGATCGAGTTGCGCGGCATCACGCTGCACGTCAATACGCGCGCGAGCGCCGAGATGCTGCTGCAAGGCGAATTCGACGAGGTGGTGATCGCGACGGGCATCGTGCCGCGCACGCCTCCGATCGACGGCATCGGGCATCCGAAGACGCTCGGCTATCTCGACGTGCTGCGCGACGACAAGGCCGTGGGCCGCAGCGTCGCGATCGTCGGCGCCGGCGGCATCGGCTTCGACGTCGCGGAATATCTCGTTCATCGCGATGGCGGCGAGCGGGGCGACGCGGACCGGTTCTTCACCGAATGGGGCATCGATCGATCGTATGCGAATGCCGGCGGCCTCGGCCGTGCGCAACCCGAGCCGGCCGCGCGGCAGGTGTATCTGCTGCAGCGCAAGGCGTCGAAGATCGGCGACGGGCTCGGCAAGACCACCGGGTGGATCCACCGCACCGCGCTGAAGGCGCGCGGTGTCGGCATGTCGTCGGCGGTGACGTACCGGCGCATCGACGACGAAGGATTGCACGTGACGATCGACGGCGCCGAACAGACGCTGCCGGTGGACAACGTGGTGATCTGCGCGGGGCAGGAGCCGGCGCGCGAACTGGCGGAGCAACTGCAGGCCGCCGGATGCCGCGTGCACCTGATCGGCGGCGCATACGAGGCTGCCGAGCTCGATGCGAAGCGCGCGATTCACCAGGGCACGACGCTGGCTGCGACCCTTTGAGGCCGATTGGTTTTCTTTCCGTTCGACGATTCAGGAGTTTACGATGATGAATGCACCGACGCATGTTCATCCCGCTGTCGCGAAGTCGCTCGACGCGTGGCACGTGATGATCGAAAACAAGGACTTTGCCACGCTGGAGTCGATCGTCCACCCGGATGCCGTGTTCCGTTCGCCGATGGCGTTCAAGCCATACGGGCCGGCGCCCGCGCTGTTGATGGCGCTGCGCACGGTGATCACGATCCTCGAGAACTTCACCTATCACCGCCAGTTCGTCACCGACGACGGCCTGAGCGTGGTGCTGGAATTCAACGCGAGCGTCGGCGACAAGGCGCTCAAGGGGATCGACATGATCCGCTTCGACGACGAAGGGCGGATCGTGGAATTCGAAGTCATGATCCGGCCGTTCAATGCGCTGCAGGCGCTCGGCGCGGAAATGGGCGCGCGGCTCGGGCAGCAGTTGCCGGCGTTCAAGGTTGGCGGTTGAGTCGGGCGATGGCTCGGTGGCGGGTGGCCGCCGCGCGCTCAGCGCGCGAGTTGTGCGTGCGCGAGCCGGCCAAGGCGGCGGACGCCGTCCTCGATAGTTTCGTTCCACGCATGTCCCGCGCTCAGGCGCAGGCAATGGCGAAAGCGCCGGCTGGCGGAGAAGATGTCGCCCGGCGCGAAGCAGACGCCCTGTTCGAGTGCGGCATCGAACAGCGCGCGTGAATCGAATCGCTTCGGCAGTTCGAGCCAGAGCACGAAGCCGCCGGCGGGCCGGCTCACTTTCGTGTCGGCCGGAAAGCTTGCTTCGATCGCGCGCGTCATCCGCGCCAGGTTTTCCTCGAACACGCGCCGGATGCGGCGCAGATGCGCATCGTATGCGCCGCTTGCGAGGAAGTCGGCCAGCGCGACCTGCAGCAGCACGGGGCCGCACAGGCTGAGCGCAAGCTTGCGTTCCATCACCTGCCGGGTGCGGGCACCCGCCGCGATCCAGCCGATCCGGTATCCCGGGGCGAGGCTCTTCGAGAACGAACTGCAGTAGATCGTATCGGCACCGCCGTCGAGTGCGCTGAACGGCCTCGGCCGGTCTCGCCCGAAGTGGATGTCGCCGTAGACGTCGTCTTCGATCAGCGGCACCCGATGGTGCGCGAGCAGCGCAAGCAGTGCCCGTTTGTCGTCCTCGGTCATCGTGGAGCCGAGCGGATTGCCGAAGCTCGACGACAGCACGCAGGCGGCGATCGATTCCGATTCGAGCCGTTGCGCGAGCTGGCCGATGTCGACGCCGTGCTGCGGGTCGGTCGGCAATTCCAGCGCCTTCAGTCCCAGTGCCTCCAGCGTGTGAAGCAGGCCGAAGTAGGTCGGCGATTCCACCGCGATCGTATCGCCGCGCGTTGCCACGGCATTCAGCGCGAGCGTCAACGCCTCGGTGCAGCCATTCGTGACGAGGATGTCGTCGGCCGACAGCGGATGGCCGAAGCGCATGGCACGCCGCGCGATTTCGCGGCGCAGTGCCGGTTCGCCGTAGGGTGCGCAATAGACGTTGTAGCGCATGCCATGCTGGCGCGCCGCGCGCGCGAGGGCGAGGTCGAGCCGCTTCGATTGCAGCAGCGCCGCATCGGGCACCGCACATCCGAGCGGCACGAGTGCCGAATTGGCCGCATGTTCGAGCATCGCGGCGACCGCGCCGCTGATCGACACCGTCGATGCCTTGGCGCGCGAGCGCGACGCTGTCGGCAAGGCAAGCGAGCCGCCGCGTGCGGCCGCGACATAGAAACCCGACTGCGGGCGCGAGACGAGCACGCCGCGATCTTCGAGCAGACGGTATGCCTGCAGCGCGGTGGAGACGCTGATGCGCTGCTGTTCGCTGACGGCGCGCACGGACGGCAGCCGGGTGCCGGGTGCGAGCGTACCGTTCTCGATCATGCCGACGATGAGATCGGCCAGTTGCCTGTAGCGGTATGACGTCTGCGTTTCCATGTGGCACCAGCGGCAGGGGAGTGTCCGATTATCGACCGTTCGACGATATCCCGCCATGCATAATTGTGTCGGTCCAATCGGCGGAAAATTGTGGCTGTTATGGTTTTTGTGCGGGCGCTACGATGGCGGTGTTTCGATCCATCGATCGGCCAACGAGGGGCTTGCACATGCAGACGACACCAGCACATTCCAGCGAGTGGCGCGGACGATTTCCGTACAACGAAATCATCTCGCTGCTCGACGTGAACCGCACCTTCAACCTGGCGGAGAGCACGTCGCAAGACCTGACGGTCGGCGAGCTGCTGGATCTGGCCGGCGTCGAAACGGTCCGCAACCTGAAGCTCGGCTACAGCCAGTCGGCGGGTGCTGCCGTGCTGCGCGAGGCGATTGCCGATACCTGCAACGTGCCCGCCGAGCAGATCGTGACGACGCAAGGCACGGCGCTCGGGTTGTTTCTGCTGGCCTACGAAGTGTGCCGGCCCGGCGACGAGGCCGTACTCGCAACGCCGTGTTTTCCGCCGAGTCGCGACTGCCTGGTCGGCGCCGGCGCAACGGTGCGGGAAGTGCGGCTGTCGTTCGAGACCGGTTACCGTCTGGACCTCGCACGGTTCGATGCCTGCCTGTCGGCGAAAACCCGCCTGGTCAGTATCGCGTCGCCGCAGAATCCCGGCGGCGTGCAGGCATCGCGCGCGGAGATCGACGCATTGCTCGCGTTGATGGCGCGACGGTGTCCGGGTGCGGTACTGTTCATCGACGAGACCTATCGCGAAGCGACTTATGGCGATGCCGCGGTGGCGGCGAGTTTCGCGGGTGTCGATCCACGCATCGTCACGGGTTCGTCGGTGTCGAAGGCGCTGGGCGCGCCCGGTCTGCGAACGGGGTGGCTCACGGTGGCCGACGCGGGGCTGCGGGCGCGTCTGCTGGTCGCGAAACTGAATACCGTGATCTCGGGTTCGGTGCTCGACGAGACGCTGGCCGCGACCGTGCTGCGCCACCGCGAGCACGTGCTCGCGCCGCGGCGCCGGCTGCTGGCGGGCGCGCTCGATATCGTGTCGGGCTGGTGCGAACGTGAACGCGCGCGGGTCGAGTGGGTGCGGCCCGACGCCGGCGCGTTGTGCTGCGTGCGGTTGCGTCAGGATGCTTTCGACGAGCCGGCCGTGTCGCGTTTCTGGCAGCGGTTGCCGGATCACGACGTGCAACTCGCGGCGGGCACCTGGTTCGGCGAAAGCAGCCGCGTGTTCAGGCTCGGGTTCGGTTATCTTCCGCTGGAGCGCCTGCAGCCTGCGTTGGCGGCGCTATCTCGGGCGATGGATACAGCGGCTGCTTGAGCCGGGTGCCCGGTGGCCGGGCGCGGCGGACAACATTGAACGTCAGGAGCGACACCATGAAGGTAAGGATTGCGTACATCGAGGAACCGCCGTTCGACTGGACGGCAGACGACGGCACCGTGACCGGCGCGGATATCGATCTGGCCGAGGTGGTGCTGCGCGCGATCGGTGTGACGGAAATCGAATATCACCCGACATCGTTCGATGCGCTGCTGCCGGGCGTGCAGGCCGGGCGCTGGGACATGAACGTGCCGATCTTCGTGACGGCCGAACGGGCGCGGCACGTGGCATTCAGCGTTCCGGTGTGGGCGATCGGCGACGGCTTCGTGTTGCAGGCCGGCAACCCGAAGCGGCTGACGAGCTACGCGGCCGTCGCGGCACGCGGCGATGTGCGGCTGGCGTGCGTGACCGACCAGGTGCAGATCGATTCGGCAAGGGCGGCCGGCGTGAGCGACGGCCAGATCGTGATCTTCAAGGATCAGCCCGACGCAGTGGCCGCGTTGCTGGCGGGGCAGGTCGACGCCTTCGCGAGCACCGCGATCGGGAGCCGCGCACTCGCCGACACGGATGAGCGGCTGGAGGCCGTTTCGCACGAGCGTGGCGCGGGTGCGGCCGTGCCCGTTGGCGGATTTTCGTTCAGCAAGCACAACGACCCGCTCGTGCAGGCCGTGAACGCAAAGCTGCGCGCGTATCTCGGTTCGGCCGATCATCGCGAGCGAATGGCGAAGTACGGCTTCACGCACGCGGAAATCGACGGCGTGGTGGAGCACGGCGGCGCGACGTCGTAATGCCTGATGCCGCGCGCGGTGTCGACCGTCCGCACGACCGACACCGCATGCGAGGTCACGCAGCCGCCGCCCGCGCCAGCCGCTCGACGAACCAGTCGCAGACGAGCGTGGTGCGCTCGGACGCGTGGTTGTAGATCGTGTGCTCGCCGTCCGGCCAGACCCTGAGCGTCGCATCGCCGGACGTCGCTGCATCGAGAAACGGCTGCTGGTCGTCGAGCCGGATCAGCGGATCTGCTCCGCCGTGCAGCACCAGTAGCGGGCACGCGATGCGCTCGCGCCCGGACGAAAAGCTCATGCGCGCGAAGTTCGCGGCGACCGCATCGGGGTCGTCGTTGCCGAGCATCGCCGCGGCTTGTTCGACGAACGTGCGGAACGGCAGCAGCGTCGGCGCTGCGAGTGCGCCGTTCACGCAACAGGCCGCGATGCGCGGGTCGCTGGCAGCGGTCAACGCCGCCCACAACCCGCCGATACTGTTCCCCCAGATGCCGATCGGCCCGGGCACGCGGTCGGCGACATGGTCGACGAAGCGCCGATAGGCGGCGCTCATGTCGACGTCGACGAAGATCCGCTGTTCGAGCCGCGTCTCGCCCTGGCCCGGCCCTTCGGCGAGCAGCGTGGCGAGCCCGCGCGCCGCGAGTGCGCGCGCGATCGGCCAGTACGCGAAGCCCCAGCCGCTCTGGCCGCCGAACACGATGACGGTGCCGCGTACGCGCTCGGTCGGCGGCCGCACCAGCCAGCCGATCAGGTGCGCATCGCCGAACGGCACTTCGACGCGTTCGATGCGCTTGTCGGACCAGCGAACGAGACCGTGCGACGCGTCGACGAGCCGCGCATAGAGCGCGCGCTTGCGTGGCACGTCGTGGTTGAACGCCATCTGCGCGAACAGCAGGTTCGCGATGGCCATTGCCTGCGCGTCGGCGGCCGTGACCAGATGGCCGGCATCCGCCGCCTGCGCGGCGCGTGCGAGCTGCGCATCGGCCAGCGCTTCGGCAGCGACATCCCACGGTTCGCCGGCCGACGTGCGGGCGTGCAGCGCGGTTGCATCCGCGTAATCCACCCCGCAATCGAGCAGGCGCGTGACGGGCATCGCGCGCTGCAGCGACAGCGCGAACGGTGACAGTTCGGTCGTCATGCGTACGTCTCCTTCACGATGCGTGGGTGAGGGCCGCCGAGGCCGAGGATGAAGATGACTCGCCCGAAACGGCGGACCAGTGCAATGCGTCGCGGAGCGCGTCGACGAGCGCGCCGAGCTCGCGCAGGTCGGCGACCGAACCGAACACGATGAAATCGGGCCGCTTGATATACGCGGCGATGCCATGCGCATGCATGAACGCATGCTGTTCGCCGTCGAGATCGACCACGGCATCCGGCGCGCACACGTCGTCGGCCAGCACGGCCACGTGACAGCCGAGTTGCGCGAGGAATGCGCGCTGCGCGTCGTCGAGATGGCGGGCAGGGTGCTCGCGCGTGACGAGCTGGAAACCCTGTCCGACCACGTCGTCGAAGCGGCCTTCGGCTGCGCCGCGACGTGCGCGGCCTTGCGGTGCCGGTGCGCCCGTCGTCGGCAGCAGCGTACCGTCGGCTTGCGCGTGCACGATACCGTGGCCGATCTTCGGGAACGGCGGCATCGGCGGCATGTTGCCCGAGCGGAACGCCGCGTCGCGCTCGGCGACCTTGCGCGGATCGTCCTCGTTGACCACTTGCCCGAGAAACAGCGACATCTGCGTGATCGCGGTCACGTGCGGGCGGCGTTCGGTTTCATAGGTGTCGAGCAGGTCGGCGGACGCGCGCCCGGACAGCACGAGGTCGAGCTTCCACGCGAGGTTGATGCCGTCGCGCATGCCGGAGCACGCGCCTTGTCCCATGTACGGCATCATCGTGTGCGCGGCATCGCCCGCGAGCAGCACACGGCCGGCGCGCCAGCGTTCGGCCATGCGCGTCTCGAACGTGTAGACGACGTGGCGCAGCAGCGTCAGGTCGTCCGGGCCGTAGCCGTAGTGGTCGTTGAGCCACTTCCAGCCGGCTGCTTCCGTTTCCCATTCGTCCGTCGATTCGTTCGGCAGCACGCGCAGCTCGAAACGCGTGCGCTTCGTGCCGATCGGCATGTGCATGTACGCGCGTGCCGGATCGCAGTAGATCGTCGTGCGCGCGCAGCCGTCGCCGAGATCGCGCTTGTTTTCCGAATCGAGATTGAGCCAGCGCTCGTTGTAGCCGAAGTCGGACCGTTCGATGCCGAGCGTGCGCCGCACGAAGCTGTTCGCGCCGTCGGCGCCGATCACGTAGCGGGCGCGAATGACGCGCGGCCTGCCAGTCCATTGCGCGTCCTGGCCGCCGCGCGACGGATGCGCGGTCAGCGTCACGCCGTCGTCGTCCTGCTGCAGCGTGTCGACTTCCCAGCCGCGCAGGATCGTCACGTTCCGGAAGGTGTTGGCGCGCGCATCGATCGCGTCCTCGATGTCGGGCTGGTAGATCGAGATGTGCGCGGGATAGCCGCATGCGCGGCCGGTCCAGTTCAGTTCGAGCAGCAGGTCGCCGTTCGCATCGCGGTAGTGGTAGGTGTCGACGGCCTTCGCGTTGCGCAGCGCGTGATCGACATCGGCACTGGCCTGCACGATACGGGCGGTCTCGCCGTCGATGTGCGTGAGGCGCGGCAGGCCGTAGGGTGTCGGCCAGCGTTCGAGAACGATCACGCGATGGCCGGCGCGGCCCAGCATCGATGCGGCGACGAGGCCGGTCGGCCCGTAGCCGACGATGGCGACGTCACAGTGTTCGGCGGTGCTGTCGCCGTGCGCGCTCGGTTCGGTATTCATGCGGGTTGTCTCCATGACGGTGTCGTTTGTAGGTTTGTTGTGTGTTCGATTCAGCGCGCAGTCGAGCCGGGCAGGTTGCCGTCGAAGGCGTCCTGCAGCAGCGCGCGCAGGCCGTCGCGTTCGATCGGGCGCGGGTTCCAGTACGGATTGGCGGACGCGAGATCGGCTGCGCGATCAAGGTCGGCTTCCTGCATGCCGATCGCCTTCAACGAGACCGGCGCGCCGTTGTCGAGCGCCAGTGCGTAGAGGCCGCGCGCCGCGTCGTTCGTGCCTATCGCGCGGGCGATGCGCTGCATCGCGTCCGGCGCGTGTGCGGCGTTGTACGCGAGCGCATGGGGCAGCACGACCGTGTGGGTCGGCGCGTGCGGCAGGTTGAAACTGCCGCCGAGCGTATGACAGAGCTTGTGGTGCAGCGCCATGCCGACGTTGCCGAGGACCATGCCGCACAGCCATGCGCCGTAGAGCGCGTCGCTGCGTGCGCCGAGGTCGGCGGGGTTGCGACGCACGCCGGGCAGGCCGCGCGCCAGCGCGCGAATCCCTTCTTCGGCGACGAGGCTCATCACCGGATTCGCATTGTTCGCGTAGAGGCCTTCCGCTGCGTGCGCGATCGCATTGAGGCCGCTCGTCACCGACAGTTCAACGGGCAGCGTGACGGTGAGCGCGGGATCGTAGATCACCGTTTTCGGCAGCACGCGCGCATCGGAGCCCGTGCGCTTGATGCCGCCTTCGGTCAGGCCGTAGATCGGGGTCATTTCGCTGCCGGCGTACGTCGTCGGGATGGCGAGGATCGGCAGGCTGCTTTCGAGCGCGATCGCCTTGCCGAGGCCGATCGTCGAGCCGCCGCCGATCGCGATCGCGCAATCCGCATCGCACGACCGGGCGAACGCCTGCGCATCGCGGGCGATTTCGATCGGCACGTGCATCGTCGCGCGGTCGTATAGCCCGGCGGCACGTGCACCGAGCCGCTCGACAATGTGTTGCGCGAGGTCGCGCTGCTCCGGCGTGCAGAGCACGAGCGCACGCTGCGCGCCCAGTTCCAGCACTTCGCGTTCGAGATGGTCGAGGCTGCCCGCGCCGAAGATCACGCGTGCGGCGCGTGCCTGGTAAATGAAATCCATGTCGTCGTTACTCCGTTGCGTAGTCGACCTGGTGGCGCGCGATGCGCAGGCCGGCCAGCGTGTCGCGTACGCGTGCGTGTTCAGGGTGTGTCGCGTATCCGTCGAGCGCTTCGCGCGACTCGAATTCGGCGACGAGAATCAGGTCGCACGCGTAATCGGTCGCACTGAAATCCGCGCCGACCTCGAGGTGTGTCATGCCCGGAATCCGGCCGCGCAGGTTTTCGAATGCGTGCTTTACGCGGGCGCGAGCCGCCGCGCGTTCGCTGTCGGTTTCGCCCGCGACGTTCCACATCACGACGTGCCGGATCATGCGCCGCGCTCCGCGGGATTGAGCACGAAGTCGTAATCGAGCGTGTAGAACGGCGTGTCCATGCGCGAGCCATCCGGTGCGATGCCGGGCGCATGTCGCACCCAGTCGGCGACGAGCGTCGACCGTACACCGAACACCGCATCGGAATCGAGATAGCGGTCGCCGTCGCGGAACACGTGCGTGATCAGCGTTTCGTAGCCACGCGCCTCGATCATGAAATGCAGGTGCGCGGGGCGCCACGGATGACGGCCGAGCGCGTCGAGCATCGCGCCGACGGGGCCGTCGTGCGGAATCGGATACGGTTCGGCGAGGATCGAGCGGAATGCGTAACGGCCGTCGGCGCCGCTGCGCAGCCGCCCGCGCGCACGATGCGTGACGGACCCGTCGTCGGCCGGTTGCTGCACGTCGTAGTGGCCGTCTTCGTCGGCCTGCCAGACTTCCAGCGACGCGTTCGCGACGGGCGTGCCGTCGATGCCGCGCACATGGCCGGACACGAAGCAGGGCTCGCCGCATGCGCCGTTCGCGATGTCGTCGAACATCGCGAATTCGGGGCTGCCGTCGACATAGAACGGGCCGAATACGGTCGCCTCCGTGCAGCCGGCCGGTTTCGCATGATTCTGCGCGGTGACGAGGGTCGACAGCCCGAGCACGTCGGACAGCAGGATGAACTCCTGGCGCTTGTCGTCGGTGATGTGGCCGACCGCGGTCAGGAAGCCGATCGCGGCTTGCCATTCCGCCTCGGTGAGCTTCGTCTCCCGCGCAAACGAATGCAGGTGCTGGACGAGACTGGTCATGACCGTGCGCAGCCGCTCGTCGCGACAGCCGGAGAGGGATGCGATCACGGCCTGCGTGATGGTGTCTTCGTTGAGATTGCGCATAGGGGTTGTCTCCTGATGTCGTTCGATGGCGCGTTGACGTAACATTAATTCCTCCTTGAATCGTAAAAAAGATGGTTTGGAGGAGTTTTGTTCTCCGCCAAGTGGAAGAATCGAACGCATGGACAAGTGGACGCAGATCGAATTTTTCGTGCAGGTGGCCGAGCTTGGCAGCCTGTCGAAGGCCGCCGAGCGGCTCGGGATGTCGAGCGCGGCGGCGAGCCGCTGCCTGAACGCGCTGGAGGAGCGACTGGGGGCGCGGCTCGTCGAGCGGACCACGCGCCGCCTGTGGCTGACCGACGCGGGGCACGAGTACCACCGGCGCTGCGTCGCGATCCTGACGGAACTGTCGGAGGCCGATGCGGCGGTCAACGAAACGAGCGTCAATCCGGCCGGCACGCTGCGCGTGACGGCTTCGGTATCGTTCGCGTCGCTCTATATCGCACCGGCCTTGCCGGAGTTTCACCGGCGCTACCCGAACCTGAACGTGCAGATCATCGCGGCGAACCGCTACCCGGATTTCATCGAGGCCGGCATCGACGTGGCGATCCGCACGCGCGAGCATGAAGCGGATTCGGGCATTACCGTGCGCAAGCTCGCCGAGACCCGGCGCGTGCTGGCCGCGTCGCCCGGGTATCTGGCCAAGCACGGTGCGCCGGTGACGCCCGATGCGCTGTGCGACCACCGGTTGCTGGTCTACAACCTCGCGAACGATCCGTACGTACTGCATTTCCGCCACGGCGCGAGGAAGCAGTCGGTGACGATCAAGAGTGTGCTCGATGCGAACGAAGGGCAGGTGATCCGCGCGGCGGCGCTTGCCGGGCTCGGCGTCCTGATCCAGCCGCTCTACATCATCCACGACGATATCGTCGCGGGGAAGCTGGTGCCGGTGCTCACCGACTGGCAACTGCCGGCGCTCACCGTCAACATCGCGTACCAGAGCCGCCGCCACCAGCCGGCGAAGATCCGCGTCTTCACCGAGTTCCTGATCGAGCGTTTCGAACGCCTCGGGCTCGCGCGCAAGTGGAAGGAAGTCGGCCGCTGATCGCAGGCCCGCGCGGCGCTGTCGCGCATTTCTCCGTGTGACGGAGAACTGTTCTCCCGAACGTCGTCTTTTTCGCCGCTGTCGTGCGCTTTACATTGCGTCTCCCCGGGCCTGCGATGCCCGGCTCGTGATTACACGATAACAATCCGGTCTGGAGACGACATGAAATTCACATTGCGACGGGTGCC
The DNA here is from genome assembly GCF_964265005.1 of Burkholderia crassaminum. NCBI lineage: Bacteria > Pseudomonadati > Pseudomonadota > Betaproteobacteria > Burkholderiales > Burkholderiaceae > Burkholderia > Burkholderia crassaminum. The sequence goes on from NZ_OZ183799.1 coordinate 1,506,404, forward strand.
GTTGGCACTCCTGATCGCCAGCGCCATTCACGTTCCGGCGTCGGCCACGGAGAACGGGCAGATCAGCTATCCGTTCGGCGTCAACACCGTGCTGAACGGGCTGCTTCCGCCCCCCGGCAACACGCAGTACTTCAACTACGCGCTGTACTCGGCATCGAACCGGTTTGCCGGGCCGGACGGCGGCAGCGCGGTGCCGGGGTTCCACCTGAGCGTCGTCGCGGAAACGCCGCGCGTGGTCCACACCTGGGGCGCAACGTTCGGGCCGTTTTCACTGTCGAGCAGCGCGATCGTACCGATCGTGCACCTGCATCTGTCGACGCCGGGCGGTACGGGAAACCGTACGTCGCTCGGTGACGTGATCCTCGAGCCGTTCATGATCAACTATGCGAACGCATCGAAGACCTTCTTCGCGTTCTTCTCGCCGTCGTTCGCGGTGCCGACCGGCGCGTACGCGGCGAACCGGATCGCGAACACGGGGCTGAACACGGTTGCGTTTCTGCCGTATGTCAGCACGACCTGGTTTCCGGGCCGCGACTGGGAGATCTCGACGACCACGCTGCTCGAGTTGAACTCGCCGAACCATGCGACGCGATACCACTCGGGGGCGGTCGCCGTGCTCGACTACCTGATCGGCTATTCGATCGAGCGGCGCGTGCAGATCGGCGTGCAGGGCACGTTCCTGAAGCAGTTCACCGACGATACGCAGGACGGCATCAAGGTCGCGTCGGACGGCTTTCGCGGGCAATCGGTCGCGATCGGCCCGCAACTGCGTTACATGTGGGGACCGGCGTCGGGTGTGGTCGTGAAATACCAGCACGAGTTCGCGGTGCGCAACCGGCCGCAGGGCGACAAGCTGTGGGTGCAGTTCAGTTTTCCGATCTAGGCAGTGCCGTTGTGCCGGCCGGTCGCGGCGCGCGTCATGAGCGCACTGCCTTCCCGTCGGCCGACGCAGTCGTATCGTCGACATGGGCGCTGGAGTGCTGACCGATTTATCCAGGGATGCTGTCGCGGCGAACCTTCACGGGCTCCAGTCTCAGGCGCGGACGCACCGGCCCACGAATCCTGACAAAACCCTGACGAGATAAATTGATATAACGTATCATCCGACGTTTGGATCGCCGGCCGTCCGGGGTTGTCGGGCAAGCCACGTGCGACGAAACCACACGAAGACCGATACGAAGTGACGAAGACGAAACACATGCGGGCACGCGACGCACGGCTGCCCGCCGGCTCGCGCCGGAACGACGGGGGATGGCGCTCGCGTGCCGCGTTCGGTTGTGCCACCTGGGTGGGCTGTGCGATGGCGACCTCCGGCGCGTTGGCCGCCGAAACGGCGGCACCGGACGATCGGCATGCGCTGCCGACCATCAACGTCAGCGCGCGATCCGCACCGGCCGACCCGCTGACGCAACCGCTCAAAACGGGTTCGCGGCTCGGGCTCGCGAGCCTCGACACGCCCGCGAGCGTCGAGTCGGTCACGGCCGACACGATCGACGCACGCGGCGATCGCACGGTGCTCGACGCGGTCACGCGCACCGCGGGGTTCGCGAGTGCGATGGCGCCCGGTACCGGCGGCACCGCATTGAGCGTGCGCGGCTTCAGCGGGCAGGAATCGGTGATGACCCTGCTCGACGGCGTGCGGCTGATGCCGGCAGCCGGCACGATCACGTTCCCGTTCGATACGTGGTCGGTCGAGCGCATCGAGGTGCTGCGCGGCCCGGCGTCGGTGCTGTACGGTGAAGGGGCGATCGGCGGCGTCGTCAACGTGGTGCCGAAGCGGCCGCAGCGCACGCGCGAGACGACGCTGCAAGTCGGCGTGGGGGCCGACGGCGCGAAGCGCTTTGCGTTCGATACGACGGGTGCGCTCGGCCCGCGGCTGTCTTACCGCTTCTATGCGAGCGATGCGCGCGCGAACGGTCTCGCCGAGCGCGCCGATACGCATACGACGGCCGTCGGCGGCGCGCTGAAGTTCGACGTGAGCCCGAAGCTCACGCTGACGCTCGACTTCGACTACGGCCGCCAGATGCCGGCGACCTACTATGGCGTGCCGGCGCCGAACGGCGTGCTCGATCTGTCGCTGCGCAAGCTCAACTACAACGTCGGCGATGCGACGATTGCCTACTACGACCAGTGGACGCGCCTGTCGGCCAGCTACCGTCCGACGGCCGGCGTGACGATCGACAACCAGCTCTACTACCTGACGTCGAACCGCCACTGGCGCAATGCCGAATCGTATGCGCTCGATCCCGCGGCGGGTCTCGTCACGCGCGGCGACTATCTCGACATCGGCCATCACCAGCGGCAGATCGGCGACCGGCTGAGTGCACGCTTCGACGGCTCGCTGTTCGGTCGCGCGAACCGCTTCGTCGTCGGCACGGAATTCAGCCAGGTCACGTTCGACGGCACCAACAACTCGCCGTACGGCGGCGAATCGACGGTGGCTGCGCACGGCTTCGATCCCGGCGTGTTCACGAGCCCCGACCCGACGGTGCCGCAGTTCAGCACGCGGGCACGGCAGGCCGCGGTGTTCGCCGAGAACCGGCTCGAAGTGCTGCCGCGGCTCGCGTGGGTGAGCGGCCTGCGCTACGACCACATCGCGTTCAGCCGCGAGCAGGCGGCGAGCGGCGCAGGCTTCGACAAGCGCTTCGCGAACGTCGGCTGGCGCACGGGCTTCGTGTTCGAAGTCGCGCCGACGCTCAGCGCCTATGCGCAATACACGACGGGCGCGGAGGGCCTCGGCTCGCTCGTGACGCTGTCCGCGTCGCAGGCGAACTACCGGCTCGCGACCGGCGAGCAGTGGGAGGCCGGGCTCAAGCAGACGCTGCTCGACGGCCGCGCGTACTGGACCTTCGCGGTGTACGACATCACGAAGCGCAACCTGCTCAGCACCGATCCGTTCAATCCCGCACTGCGCCAGCAGGTCGGCCGGCAATCGTCGCGCGGCATCGAGCTGACGGGCGGCGCGCGGCTGCCGCACGGCTGGACGATCGACGCGAACGTCGCGCTGCTGCGCGCGCGTTATGACGAGTTCAACCAGAAGGTCGGCGGTGCGACGGTGTCGCGCGCCGGCAATGCGCCGGCCAACGTGCCGCAGCAGACGGCGAACCTGTGGCTCGGCTGGGCGTTCGCCGAACGCTGGCAGGCGAATGCGGGCGTGCGTTACGTCGGCGCGACGTACGGCGACGACGCGAACCGTGTGCAGGTGCCGTCGTACACGGTGTTCGATGCGTCGCTGCGCTGGCAGCCGACGTCGCGTACCGAGCTGGCGCTGTACCTGCGCAATCTCGCGAACCGCACGTATGCGGTGACGACGTCGAACGGCGGCGAGCAGTGGCTGCTCGGCCCGTCGCGCTCGGCGGAGCTCGTCGCGACGATGCGCTTCTAATGCGGCGCGGCGAGCCTCCCGTGGCGCACATGCTCGACATCGAACGCGTGAGCTGGTCTCCCGGTGGTGCGATCGCCGTGCTCGATTCGGTGACGCTGAGCGTGGCCGAAGGCGAGTTCGTCGGGCTGGTCGGCCCGAACGGCAGCGGCAAGACGAGCCTGCTGCGCTGCGTGTTCCGTTACGCACGGCCCGATGCGGGCCGTGTCGCGCTCGACGCGCAGGACGTGTGGCGCATGCGGCCGCGCGCGGTCGCGCAGCGTATCGCCGTGCTGCAGCAGGAGACGCCGGACGATTTCGGGCTGACGGTCGACGAACTGGTCGACATGGGGCGCACGCCGCACAAGCGGCCGTTCGATGCGGAGACGGCCGACGATCGGCGGATCGTCGAATCCGCGCTGCGCGACGTCGGCCTCGTCGAGCGCCGCGCGCAACGCTTCGCGTCGCTGTCGGGCGGCGAGAAGCAGCGCGCGCTGCTGGCTCGCGCACTCGCGCAGCAGCCTGAACTGCTGCTGCTCGACGAGCCGACCAACCATCTCGACCTGCGCCATCAGCTCGAACTGCTCGCGCGCGTGCGGCGCCTCGGCATCGCGACGCTCGCCACGATTCACGACCTCAATCTCGCGGCCGCGTATTGCGACCGGCTCCACGTGCTCGCGCATGGCAGGGTCGTCGCATCGGGCACGCCGGCCGACGTGCTGACCGAAGCGCTGCTGCGCGACGTGTTCGGCGTCGCCGCGCTCGTCGATCGCCATCCCGTCACGGGCCGGCCGCGCATCACGCCGCTTCATCCGGAATGACCACCATGCCGTTTCCTGTCCCGTTCTCCGCCTTGTCGTCCGAATTGTCGTCCGCTTTGTCGTCGGTATCCCGCCGGCTGGTTGCCGCGACCCTGCTCGGCTGTACGGCCGCTCATGCGGGTGCGTATCCCATTACCGTGCGCAGCTGCGATCGCGACGTGACGTTCGAACGCGCGCCGACGCGCGCGGTGAGCAACGACGTGAACCTGACCGAGATGATGCTCGTGCTCGGCCTGAAGGACCGGCTCGTCGGCTACACAGGCATCGGCGGGTGGAAGACGGGCACCGCCCACGTGCGCGACGCGTTGCGCGGCGTGCCCGAACTGGCGAGCCAGTATCCGTCGCGCGAAGTGCTGGTGGCCGCGCGCGCCGACTTCTATCTCGCGGGCTGGAACTACGGGATGCATGTCGGCGGCCCGGTGACGCCCGCGACGCTCGCGCCGTTCGGCATCCGGACGTACGAGCTGACCGAATCGTGCTCGCACGTGATGAAGCAGGCGGGCGCGTCGTTCGACGACGTGTTCCGCGACCTGAACAATCTCGGCCGGATCTTCGGTGTCGACGCGCGCGCCGCGCAGGTTGTGGCCGCGATGCGCGCACGTCTCGCGGTGGTGACGCGCGCGATCGGGCATCCGGAGCCGCTGCGCGTGTTCGTCTACGACAGCGGCACCGACAAGCCGATGACGGCGGGCGCTCTCGCGATGCCGAGCGCGCTGCTTGCGGCGGCCGGGGCGCGCAACGTGATGGCCGACCTGCCGCGCAGCTGGACGCAGGTGAGCTGGGAAAGCGTGGTGGCGCGCGATCCGCAGGTGATCGTGATCGTCGACTACTCGGCCGTGACGGCAGCGCAGAAGCAGCAGTTCCTGCTGAGCCAGCCGGCGCTCGCGCGCGTGGCCGCGATCCGCGACCGGCGCTTCATCGTGATTCCATACGATGCGGCGACGCCGGGCCCCGAGAATGTCGCGGCCGTCGAGACGCTGGCGCGCGCGCTGTATCCGGCCGCGTTCGCCGGCCCGGCGCGATGAGCGTGCCCGTGCGTGCAGCGCGGCCCGGCATGCGCATGGTGCTGCCGGTGCTGGCGCTGTTGCTGATCGTGTCGATCGTCGCGTCGGCTGCATTTGGTCCGGCGCCGATCGCGATGCCGGCCGCGGTGCGGATCGTCGCCATGCACCTCGTGCCGGCGTTCGGCGAGGCCGGCGCGCTCGCGGCGGGGGTGGGCGACGACAGCATCGTGTGGCTGATCCGGATGCCGCGCGCGCTGCTCGCCGCGATCGTCGGCGCGACGCTGGCGGCGGTCGGCGTGGCGCTGCAGGCGGCGACCGCGAACCGCCTGGCCGATCCGCACCTGCTCGGCGTGAGCGCGGGCGCGATGCTCGGCGCCGTCGCGGTCACCGTGCTGGCCGGCGCGGCATTCGGCCCGTTCACGCTGTCGGCGGCCGCCTTCGCGGGCGCGCTCGCGGCGACCGCCTGCGTCGTGGCGCTCGCTTACCGGCGCGGCCGGCTCGAATCCGACCGGCTGCTGCTCGCGGGCGTATCGGTGTCGTTCATGATGGCCGCGTTCGGCAACCTGCTGCTGTATCTCGGCGATCAGCGCGCCGCGTCGTCGGTGCTGTTCTGGATGCTCGGCGGCGTCGGGCTCGCACGCTGGGATCTGCTGCCGGTGCCGGCCGTCTGCGCGGCGCTCGCCGGTGGCGCGTTGTATGCGCGCCGGCGCGAACTGAATGCGCTGATGTCGGGCGACGTCGCCGCAGCCGGGCTCGGGGTGCCGAGCGCGCGGATGCGGCGCGAGGTCTTCGTCGTCGCGTCGTTCGCGACGGGCGCGATGGTGGCGGTGAGCGGGGCGATCGGCTTCGTCGGGCTCGTGACGCCGCATCTGTGCCGTCGCGTCGTCGGTGCCGAGCACGGCAGGCTGCTGCCGGTTGCCGCGCTGACCGGCGCGATCCTGCTCGTGTGGGCCGATGTGGCCGCGCGCACGCTCGCGGCGCCGGAGGATCTGCCGATCGGGATCGTGACCGCGATGTTCGGCAGCCTGTTCTTCGTCGCGCTGTTGCGGCGCCGCTGAGCGACGCGCATGCATCGGCGGTAGGCGGTCAGGAGCTCAGGAGCTCAGGCGCGCAGGTGCTCAGGTGCTCAGGTGCTCAGGCGCGCAGGTGCTCAGGTGCTCAGGTGCTCAGGTGCTCAGGTGCTCAGGTGCTCAGGTGCTCAGGTGCTCAGGCGCTCAGGTGCTCAGGCGCTCAGGTGCTCAGGCGCGCAGGTGCTCAGGCGCTCAAGCGCTCAAGCGCTCAGGCGAGGGCGGCCAGCGCGCCTGCCGCGCGCTTCATCGCCGCGGGATGGCCATGCCCGTGCCGGCGCCGAATGCATCGGCAGGCGCGAGGGGATCCGGTACGTCGAACAGGTTGTCCGGCAGCGTTCGCGCGGGCAGCGTGATCACGAAGCGTGCGCCGCCGAGCGGTGAATCCTCGAGCCGCACGTCGCCGCCATGCACCTGCGCGACGCGTCGCACGATCGCGAGCCCGAGCCCGAAGCCGCCGGTCTGCCGGTCGCGGCTGGAGTCGAGCCGCTGGAACGGTTCGAACACGCGGGCGCGCTCGGCGGCCGGAATGCCGGGGCCATCGTCGTCGACGCTCAGCACGAGCGTGCCGGACGCGTCGCTCGCGGCGGCGAGCAGCACCGTGCGCGATGCATAGCGCGCGCCGTTGCGGATCAGGTTCAGCAACGCGCGGGCGACCAGCTTCGGGTCGCACACGTGGGTGGCGGGTGCACCGAGCGTCGACACGTCGAGCGAGATGCCGCGATCGGCGATATCGTTCGCGACGTTGCCGGCGACGCTGTCGATCAGCGCATCGACGACGACTTCCATCGGCGCGAGCTGGCTCGCACCCTGTTCGAGCCGGCCGATCGTCAGCAGCTCGGTGACGAGCTCGTCGAGTTCGCGCACGTCGCGCCGCAGCGCGTCGCGGCGTTCGCGCATGCGTTCCGTTTCGTCGGGCTCGGCGAGCAGCGCGAGCCCGAACTCGAGCCGCGCGAGCGGCGTCTTCAGTTCGTGCGAAATGCCGTGCATCATTTCGCGTTGCTGCTTGATCGACGCCTCGATGCGCTCGGCCATGTCGTTGAACTGTTGCGACAGTTCATAGATGTTCGACTTGCCGGACAGCTTCACGCGTGTCGCCAGCGTGCCGGCGCCGAATGCGCGGGCGGCCTCCTGCAGCCTGCGCAGGTCGCGCCAGTGATAGTGAACCCACAGCACCACCGCGAACAGCGTGGCGAGCGCGAGCAGCAGGTACGCATAGATCCTGATGTCGAGATCGAAGGCTTCGATCGGCCGCGCATGCAGGACCGTACCGTCCGCGAGCGGCATGTAGTAATCCTTGCCGTTGTAGCTGATCGCGATCCGGCCGGCATTGAGATCGCGCAGCGGCACGCCGCTCAATTGCGCACGGGCGGCGGTCATCGACAGGAAGCCGAACCCTTCGTTGCCGTGTTTCGCGAGCTCGCGCAGCGCGAGTTCGCGCTGCCCGCCCGGATGGCGTTCGAGGTAGTCGTTGAGCACGAACGCATAAGTCGTCAACGAGTCGCGCTGCGCCTGCGCAACGCGCTCGTAGAAGATCCGGTCGAACGCCAGCTGGATGAACAGGATCGACGCGGCGACGAACAGGATCACGACGAGGTACAGCCTGATCAACGGGCGCAGCATTTATTCGTCCCACGCAGAAGGGCTGAACAGGTAGCCGCGGCCCCAGATCGTCTTGATCTTGTGCGGCTCCGACGACGCATCCTCGAAGCGGCGGCGCAGCTTCGAGATGCCGGAATCGACCGAGCGGTCGAGTCCGTCGAACTCGATCCCGCGCAGCTGCTTCAGGATGTCGTCGCGGCTCAGCACGGTGCCGGCCGCGCGCGCGAGAATCAGCAGCAGGTTGAATTCGGCAGTCTTCAGGTCGACCGGCTCGCCGCGCCACGTGACGGTGCGGTTCGGCGGCGAGATCGCCAGCTCGCCGAACAGGAGCGCTTCGGGCGCGGCCACGGGCGCTTCGGCAGCGGCCGGCTGCGCACGGCGCAGCAGCGCACGGGCGCGCGCGACCAGCACGCGAGGTTCGATCGGCTTCGTCACGTAGTCGTCGGCGCCCGTCTCGAGGCCCGCGACCTGGTCGTAGACGTCCAGGCGCGCGGTCAGGATCAGCACGGGGACGTTGGTGAACGCGCGGATGCGCCGGCAGACTTCCATCCCGTCGAGATTCGGCAGCATCAGGTCGAGTATCACGAGAGCAGGCTGGTGCTCGCGCACCGCTGCGACGGCGAGGTCGCCGCGCCGGACGACCGTCACCGCGAATTCATAGCTGTCGAGATATTCACGGACGAGCTGCGCGAGGCGGTCGTCGTCCTCGATCAGCAGTACGCGGTATTTGAGCGGATCTTCGTTCATGGTCTCCTCAGGATGCACGCGCCATCTCACGCCCCGGCAAGCCGGTGTGCGGCGCGGCCCGCAAATTCTATCCGGCGCGTCGAAGACCGGGGGAGCGGTACGACAATCTCGGACAATCGAACACAATTGAGCACAGATTTTCCGAAGATTCAGGACAGTCTCGGCGCAGCGCGGCACCTAGACTGCGGGCTCCGTCACTCTTATCTCAATATTGTGCGCCCAATACTCCGCCGCTACCGCTATTGCATGCCGCTCGCCGGCCTGACCCTTGCCGCCGCCGCCCACGCGGAAAACCAGTATTCGCTTTCGCTTGGCGGCGGTTTCGCGCCGCGCTACCAGGGCAGCAACCAGTATCGCGGCGTCGTTGCGCCGGGGTTTTCCGCGAAGTTCGGCAACGGCTTCTTTATCGACAGCACCGAGGGCGCGGGCTACCGGCTGGACCTGCCGCACGGCGTGTTCCTGTCGGCGGCCGTGAGTTACGACGCGGGCCGCGCCGACGAGAACCGCTTCGACATGCCGGGCTCCGACTACCTGAAGGGGATGGGCCGGATTCCGGGCTCGGTGCTGGTCGGCGTGCGCGCGGGCGTGACGCTCTTCAACGCGGCGGAACTGAGCGTCACGATCGACACACCCGTGACGCACACGTCGCGCGGCGTGTCGGGGCACATGGATCTCGCGGTGCCCGTGTTCAAGACCTCGCAGCACGAGATCATCCTGACGGGAACCGTGCATGCGGGCTCGGGGCGCTATACGCAGACGTTCTACGGCGTGACCGACGCGCAGTCGATGACGAGCCGGTTCCGGCCGTATTCGACGAGTGGCGGGATCGACAGCGCGTCGATGGCGGTTGCGTGGAACTGGACGCTGTCACAGCACTGGTCGGTGCTCGCGACCGGCGGCGTGACGCGGTTGCTCGGTCGCTACGGCGACAGCCCGATCGTCCAGTCGCGCAGCAACTACTACGCCATTGCCGGCGCGACCTACAAGTTCTGAGCGGATCGTCGCGGTAGGTGTGGCGTGGCGCAGCCGGCGGGCTCGTGCCGTCACGCCGTCACGCCACGCAGCGTGCGGTAACATGCAGGCGGCTTTGGCGGCAGGCCGAATCCGTGGCCTGGCGCACGCAGAATCGGCGTGGTCCGGGCGAGCGGAGCCGATCAGGCATGCAACGCCCGGCAGCCTGGGAACGCCGCTGAGGGGCCGCCGGGCGCAACAGGGAGAATTCGATGAAGAAGACGATCGCGATGATGATGGCGCTGGTTGCGGGCGCAACGTTTGCGGGATGCACGGACATGAAAACGAAGAATGCGACCGCCGGCGGCATGGTGATGAATGGCGAGCCGGCGGTCACGTCGCAGGCATGCAAGGCAGACGCGGGGCCGGACGACGCGCTGGTCGGCAAGGCCGAAGCGGATGCGGCAGCGCAACTGGATGGCTGCCTGTGGCGCGTGCTCGAGCGCGACGGCAAGGCACTGCCGGGCACGATGGATTACCGGCAGGAACGCCGCAATCTCGGCATTCGCGACGGCAAGGTAATTTGGGTGCGGCGCGGGTGACGGGTCGTGCCGGCGTCGGCGTGCCTGCGGGTACGCGAGCGCGTGTCGTCGGCATGCATGCCGTGCCCGGCATCGCCGCGTTCGCGAAGCTGTCCAGGGCAGGGGCCTGCGCGCTGACACTGACGGTGCTCGGCGCACTGGCCGGATGCGGACGACATGACGACGCCGCAGTGCCGGCGTCACGCACCGTATGCATCACCGGCTATAACGAGTACACCCGCAAGCTTCACGAGTTCTGGCTCGACAACGAACACAAGTCGGGATGCTTCGGCAATCCGTCCGCGCGGGAGGCAGGCGAGGCATTCGGCGGCGGTGGCGCTTTCGCGTGCGGCTGCCAGATCACGCCGGGGCAAACGGTGAAGCTGGCGTGGGCGTTCGCGCAACCGCTGGCCGAGATCGAGCGTGGCGTCGCGGCGGAACAGAAGACGATCGACGTGACGATCCCGCAGCCGGAATCGTCGACGTCGCGCTATCTGCGTGTGTATTTCAGGAAGAACGGCACGGCCGAACTGCAATGGGTGGACGACATGAACGCGCCCGAACCGCCGCCGACCGTGGAGAAATGATCGCCGCGCGACGCGTGCGATCGGCGGTGCGCTACTTCGAGATGTACCACAGCGCATCCGCGCTGGCGCGCGAAGGCGGAGCGGCTGCGGCCGGTGCTTGAGCCGGCGCGGGCGGCGGCGTGTTCGACGTGATGGCCGTCGGCAGCGTGGCCGGAATGTTCGCGGTCGATGGCGAGGCCGCCGTCGTTCCCGACGTCGAAGGCGTATTCACGTACCACAGCGCATCGGCGGACGCGGTGCGTTTTGCCGCCGTTGCGGTCGTTGCCGCCGGACTGGCTGTCGTATTCGCCGCTGCATTCGCCGACTTCTTCGATCCGGTGGCCGCAGCCGTTGCCGGGCCTCCCGTACCGGCCTGCGCCGTCATGCCGGCGCCATTGCCCGCACCGCGTTGCGCGCGCGCCTCGAACGGCCCGAGCTGGAAGATTAACGTTTGCGCGGGACGTGTCAGGACGGCATACGGAAACTGCAGCTCCCACGACATCAGCACGCGCCCGGCCGACGTCTCGGTGAAGATCGCCGGCACGTGCTTCATGTCGCTGAACTGCACGTAGATCCGCGCGCCGTCGTCGAACACCTGGGTCGGCTTCGCCTGGTCCGCACCCGTGACCGTCCATCCGAAGTTGTACGAGCCGGCCGGGCCGGCGGGGCCGCCCTGCGGCGGCGGCGACGGCGGGGCCGACGAAATCGTGCGCGGACGCGTGACCTGCGGCGGTGCGGACACGCTCAGGCTCGCGAACGGGTTGTACGCCTGGGCCTGTTGGGGCGGCGTAAAGGACGGTGGAAGGATAGGCATGGGAGTATCCGGCGAATCCGGCATGGTCCGGATTGCATCATAGACCTTGCGCGCATACGCGAGGCGCTTGTCGGGTGATGCGGAGTTGTACGCGCCGATCGCGTTCCAGTTGGCGCCGAGCTGGCGAATGTTCTGCGACAGGATCCACGCGCCGACATACGCGTTCGTGCACGCATCGAACAGGCTCTCCCGCGTGATGCCTTCGCGCGCGAGCGTCGGCAGCCAGGTGCTGTTGATCTGCATCAGGCCGATGTCGACCGTGCCGTTCGTGTTGGTGTTGACGGCGTTCGGATTCATGCCCGACTCGACCTGCGCGATGCCGCGCATCAGGCTGACGCTCACGTGCTGGAACGCGGCCGCGTCGTCGAGGCAATCGGCCCGCGCGACGCCGTGCAGCGCGCACGACATCGCAATCGTCGAGGCGATTTTCAGCGTTTCTCGGCTGATCGAACGGGTTGTCTGACGCGGCATGGCAGGATGGGGCGGAATCCGGCCGCCCGGTGCAAGGAAATTACGCGAGACGCGAAGTTTGCCATAGCGAGCAGGCAAATGGCTCGCGTCAAACTTTCCTTTGCATTTGCCCATGCGTTCGCCACGCATTTTTATCGTGTCCGATCACGGGGTTTGGCGACGCATTATCGGTAAAAATGGCCGGTTTTTCGCGCGAATGCCGGGGCAGGGGGACGCCGGAATACTGACGCGTCGCGTCATTCATTCCGGGAAATCGGTGCTGAATCAAACCGGATGAAATCGCGCGGCAGTCGGTATCCGGGATGAAAAGGGCGCTGGAAAGGCGATTCAAAAAACAACGGCGGCCAAAGCTGCCGTACCGGTGAATGCGGATTTGACCAGACACGCGGCGCGCAGCCGGTCGTTTTGCATCAGAAGCGGTGACGCAGGCCGAGGTTGACCATCGTCTGCGAGCTCGTGCCCGCATAGCCGTACGAACCGATCGACGCCTGCGCGGCCATCGAGCCGCCCTTGCCGTCGCCGGTCTGGCCGCTTGCGTGCTGGTACGCAGCGCTCAGGTAGACGTCGGTGCGCTTCGACAGGTTGTAGTCGGCGCCGGCCGATACCTGGTGATAGGTGGCCGACGTGTCGCCGCCCGAGCGCGTGTAGCTGTAGCCGACGCCGACCAGCAGCGCGTTCGTTGCCTGGTAGTTCACGAAGCCTTGCCCGGTGTTGTAGTGCTCGTTCGAGCCGAACACCGAGCTGGCGTCGCGACGGTACTGCGCGTTGCTGTAGCCGAGGCCGAACGTGAACGGGCCGGCGACGTACTGGCCCGCGATGCGCGCGATGCCGATCGAATGCGCACTCGCATAGCCGCTGTTGATCGGGCCGTCGAACGTGCCGTCCGACGAACTGGTCCAGCCGCTGCGCCGGGCGTTCGACGCGGGGCTGTTGGTCGTGTGCAGGTAGCCGCCCGCGACGCTGAACGGCCCGTTGTTGTACGACACGGCGGCCGAATACGAATTCGCGGCGCCGGTGCTGCCCGCGATGCCGCCGAACGAATACATCGCCGAGAATTGCAGGCCCGAATAGACGGCCGACGTGTACTTCACCGCGTTGTCGACGCGGAAGCTGTTGTCGTAGTTGTCGACGTCGCCCGGCGTCGCGAACACGCTGCCGAGATAGTTGTCGGCGGTGATGCCCTGCACGAGATCGACGAGCGGATCGTACTGGCGGCCGAACGTGAGCGTGCCGTAGCGGTCGCTCGTCAGTCCGACGAACGCCTGCCGGCCGAACAGGCGGCCGCCCTGGCCCTGTCGGCCGTTGCTCGGGTCGAAGCCGTTCTCGAGCTGGAACAGCGCCTTCAGCCCGCCGCCGAGATCCTCGGTGCCTTTCACGCCCCAGCGGCTGCCGGCCAGGTTGCCCGCGCTGCTGTTGCCGAGCATCCACGCGTTGTCCTTGCCCTGCGCATGGTTCACGTAGGTGATCGACGTATCGATCACGCCATACAGCGTGACGCTCGACTGCGCGTGCGCGACGGGTATCGTCGCGAATGACGCGATGGAAATCAGCGAGAGGGTCGTGCGTTTCATGTCATCTCCTTGCGCATTGGCTTGTGTTCGTGATCCGGAATGGCAGGAGACTACCGAGCCCGATTAAAACGGCAAAAATGAAATTCTCTTTTGTGGCCTGAGGGAGACGGAGGTGTCCTCCGATCTTCGCGATCGAGGGATTTAAATTATTGGAAATTGCGTATCAATTGATTGGCATTTCGCGATTTGGCCATTGCGGCTTGCAAATCTCGCGATAATTGCAGGCAATTGACGGATGAATCAAGACGGTCGGGATATTGTTATCGATCCGTTAAATAATTATTGAATGAATCGAATTGGCCGGGGTGTAATGAATGTGTTAGCCGCGCGTCGCGCGCGCCCGGCGACGGCCTCACGGGCTGGTCACCCCGTCCTCGTCATTGGCGCTGCGCGTGCGGAACGCCATGCTGGTGCCACGCCAGCGCGACCGGCAGCGCCGCGCCGCTCGCTGGCGCGCTGCGGCAGCCACCGCGCACCGAAACCCCGGCCGCCGATCCGGTTTTGTATATAATAATCATTCTCATTTACAAGATCGTTGACGCCTGCGCACCCCGGAACCCGGCCATGTCTGCTGACCAGCTGTCCCTCCATCGAGAAATCGACGCCCTCTATACCGGCCACCACGCGTGGCTGCGCGGCTGGTTGAGCCGGAAGCTCGGTTGCGCGCACCGTGCGGCCGATCTGGCGCACGACACGTTCATGCGCCTGCTCGCGCGCGACGAGCCGATCGGTGCCGACGAGCCGCGCGCGTTCCTGACGACGGTTGCGCAGCGCGTGCTGAGCAACCACTGGCGGCGCGAGCAGATCGAGCGCGCGTATCTCGATGCGCTTGCGCAGCGGCCTGAAGCGTATGCGCCGTCGCCGGAGGAGCGGGCCGTCGTGCTCGAGATGCTGCTCGAAATCGACCGGCTGCTCGACGGCCTGCCGCTCGCGGCGAAGCGTGCGTTTCTGCTCGCGCAGCTCGACGGGCTCACGCAGGCCGAGATCGCGCGCGAACTCGGCGTGTCGCTGGCGACGGTGAAGCGCTATCTCGTGAAGGCCGGCACGCAGTGCTTCTTCGCGATGGCGGCCTGACCGATGGCCGCCCCGGGAGCGCCGGCGGTGCCGCCGCAGGTTGCGCGCCGCGCGGTCGAATGGTGGGTCGACCGGCAGGCCGGCCGCACCGGCGAAGCGTTCGACGCCGCGCTCGCGCGCTGGCGCGCGGAGGATCCGGCGCACGACGCGGCATGGCGCCATATCGAAACGATGCAGCACCGGCTCGGCGGGCTGGCGGCCGGGCTCGACCCGCAGGTCGCGCGCGCGGCGCTGCTGCCGCCGCGTGCGGGCCGCCGCCGCGCGGCCGTGAAGGCGCTGGCCGTGCTGCTGTTCGCGGGCGGCGCCGCATGGATGGCCGAGCCTGCGCGGCGCGCGGTGATCTGGCCGGCGGACCTGCGAACGGCGGTCGGCGAACGGCGCACGGTGACGCTCGCGGATCGCACGGTCATCGTGCTCGACACCGATACGGCGCTCGACGTGCGCTTCGACGACACCGCGCGTCACCTGCGCCTGCTGCGCGGCACGATCATGGTGACGAGCGGCCACGACGAGCGCGTGCCCGCGCGGCCACTCGTCGTCGCGACTGCGCAGGGCGAGCTGCGGCCGCTCGGCACGCGCTTCACGGTACGGCAGCGCGACGGCGCGACGCGTGTCGAGGTGTTCGCCGGCGCGGTGCGTGTGCAGCCGGCCGACGCGCCGGCCGGCACACGCGTGATCGCGGCCGGAGAGGGCACGGCTTTCACGCGCGACGCAATCAGCGAGCCGACGCCGCTCGATGCGTATGCGTCCGCGTGGACGGACGGCATGCTCGTCGCGTCGCGCATGCGGCTGGCCGACCTCGTCGCCGAGCTCGACCGCTATCGCCGCGGCAGCCTGCGCTGCGACGGGGCCGTGGCCGACCTGCGCGTATCGGGCACCTATCCACTCGACGATCCCGCGCGCGTGCTCGGCACGCTGAAGGCGACGTTGCCGATCGATGTGCGCTACCTGACGCGCTATTGGGCGACGGTCGTGCCGGCCCGTTCCTGAAGCGCGTCGAAAAAAATTTCCGCCGACCTGAGCTGTTTCTCGATGTTCGCGTGACATGGGTAATGAAAGCAGCACTGGCCCATCGTCCACCGACTTCCCGATCATGGTTTCCATCCGTCTCACCTATCGGCGCCGTCCGGCGCCCGACCGACATCTGCCGCGCGCCGCGCGCCCGGCCGCACCTGCCGCGCCGGGTCGCCTCGCGCGCCGGCTGGCCGGCGCCGTCCTGGTGTCCGCGCTGCTGCCGCTGCCCGCGCTGGCCGACACCGACACCGATGCGGTACCGGCCGCGCAACGTGGGGCGCGCCGTGCGTTCGACATTCCGGCCGGGCCGCTCGAAGCGGCGCTGAACCGGTTCGGCCGCGACGCGGGCATCCTGCTCGCGTTTCCGGCCGAGCTGACGGCCGGCCTGACGAGCGGCGGCGTGCAGGGCCGCTTCGACGTCGACGGCGCGCTCGATCGCCTGCTGACGGGCACGGGGCTCGTCGCGTTGCATCAGCCCGGCGGCGGCTACACGCTGAAGCGCGCGGACGGCACGGTCGCACGACCCGTGGCGGCCGGCGTCGCCGCGGGCGCCGAGTTGCCCGCGATCAATGTGCGCACCAGCGCGCTGCGCGCCGAAAGCTATCGCGCGCCGAAGGAGGCGGGCGTGCTGCGTTCCGACATCCCGCTGCTCGACACCGCGCAGGCCGTCAACATCGTGCCCGCGCAGGTGCTGCGCGACCAGCGTCCGCGCAATCTGGACGACGCGCTCGGCAACGTCAGCGGCATCACGCAGGGCAACACGCTCGCGGGCACGCAGGACACGATCATGAAGCGCGGCTTCGGCGGCAATCGCGACGGCTCGATCATGCAGAACGGGATGCCGCTCGTGCAGGGGCGCGCGTTCAACGCGGCGGTCGACAGCGTCGAGGTGCTGAAGGGGCCGACTTCGCTGCTGTACGGGCTGATGGACCCGGGCGGCGTGGTCAACGTCGTCACCAAACAGCCGCAGCTCGTGCGCTACAACGCGATCTCGCTCGGCGCGTCGACGTTCGGGCACGGCAAGAACGGCGGCAGCGCGACCTTCGATTCGACCGGGCCGATCGGCGATTCGCGGCTCGCGTACCGGCTGATCGTCGACCAGTCGAACGAGCAGTACTGGCGCAACTTCGGCGAATACCGGCAGACCTTCGTCGCACCGTCGCTCGCGTGGTATGGCCGCGATACGCAGGTCGTGGTGTCCTACCAGTACCGGACATTCCATTCGCCGTTCGATCGCGGCACGGCGCTCGACCCGCGCACCAACGCGCCGCTCGACATTCCCGCGCGGCGGCGCATCGACGAGCCGTTCAACAACATGGACGGTGAATCGCACCTCGCGCAGCTGAGCGTCGATCACCAGTTCAACGCCGACTGGAGCGCGCATGTCGGCTACAGCTACAACCGCGAAACCTACGACGCGAACCAGTTGCGCACGACGGGCGTCGATCCGGTGAAGGGCACGATGACGCGCAGCAACGATGCGACGCACGGCTCGCTCAGCACCGACAGCTACGGGATCGGTTACGTGAACGGCAAGCTGACGCTGGGCGGGATGCGGCACGACGTGCACGTCGGCTTCGATACCGAATACCGTCGCATCTACCGCAAGGACATGCTGAGGCAGGCCGTGAAGACGCCGTTCAGCTATATCGATCCCGTCTACGGGCTGCTGCCGCCGTCGAGCACGGTGTCCGCGAGCGACAGCGACCAGACCGACACGCTGCACGATGCATCCGCATTCGTGCAGGACACGATCCACCTGACCGACAAGTGGATCGTGTCGGGCGGGTTGCGCTACATCACGTACAACCAGGTCGCGGGGCGTGGCCGGCCGTTCAAGGCGAACACCGATCTCAGCGGCTCGAAGTGGCTGCCGCGCGCGGGCGTCGTCTACAAGTGGACCGACACGTTCTCGCTGTACGGCAGCTATTCGCAGTCGCTGAAGCCGTCGTCGTCGATCGCGCCGATGACGGGCTACATCATCGACGGTGCGACACCGCCGGAGGAAGCGACCGCGTGGGAAGTGGGCGGCAAGCTCGACCTGCCGGGCGGGATGACGGGCACGCTGGCATTCTTCAACATCGACAAGAAGAACGTGCTCGTGTCGCAGTACAACGACGCGACCAAGCTGACCGACTGGCGCACGTCGGGCAAGGCGCGTTCGCGCGGGATCGAGCTCGACGTGTCGGGCAGGATCGGCGAGCGCGTGAACGTGATCGCGAGCTACGCGTACATCGACGCGAAGACGACCGAGGATCCGCTTTACGCGGGCAACCAGCTGTGGAACGTCGCGCGCCACACGGCGTCGCTCGCGGCCGTCTACGATTTCGGCACGGTGGCAGGCGGCGACGACCTGCGCATCGGCGCGGCGGCGCGCTACGTCGGCGCGCGGCCCGGCGATTCGGCGAACAGCTTCACGCTGCCGTCGTACGTGCTCGCCGATGCGTTCGCCACGTACGACACGCGGATCGGCAAGCAGAAGCTGTCGTTCCAGCTCAACGTGAAGAACCTCTTCAATCGCACCTATTACCCGTCGAGCGCGAACCGTTACTTCGTCGCGATCGGCGATGCGCGACAGGTGTCGCTGCTCACCACGCTGCAGTTCTGACCACGCAATCGCCGCGCGGCCGTCACGGCGGCGCGCGGCTTCGGAGAAGATCCAGATGAACCGGAACATGAAGACCGGCGCCGTGCGCGCCGTGGCCGCCGGTGCGCGGCGTCGCACCTTGCGCGCGATCGCGGGCTCGGTGCTCGCGATCGGCGCGGGCCTGGGCCTCGGCGCGGGTGCGGCCGCCCCCGCGTGGGCGGCCGATGCACCGCAGGCCGTCACGCGCGTCGCGATGCTCGTGCAGCTGCGCGGCCCGAACCTGAAGGTCGACGAACGCATCGGCCAGCATCTCGGCGAACGCGGCTACGCGGTGCGCCTGATCGACGAGTCCTCTACGCCCGATGCGGCGCGCGACGCCGACCTGGTCGTGATTTCGTCCACGGTGTCGTCGAAGAACGTGCGGCCCGGCTGGCGCACGCTCGACAAGCCGCTCGTGACCTGGGAAAACGACCTGCTCGACGATCTCGCGATGACGGGCAAGCGTCATGACGTCGACTTCGGCGAAACGGGCAAGGAACGCTACCTGTGGCTCGTCAATGCGCCGCACCCGATCTCGGCCGGGCTGCCGGCCGGCGCGACCAACGTGTACGGCAAGCAGGCGCCGATGAGCTGGGGCAAGCCGGGGCTCGGCGCGATCACGATCGCGACCGTCTACGGCCAACCCGACAAGGCCGCGATCTTCGCGTACGAGAAGGGCGCGACGATGGACTACGAAGCGCTCGCGCCGGCGCGCCGCGTGATGTTCTTCCTCGACAACGACACGTTCGTGAACCTGTCGCCGGCCGGTGTCGCGCTGTTCGATGCGGCGGTCGACTGGGCGGCCGGGCGGCGCTGATCGACGACCTCGGCGCTATGCCACCTGCGGCGGCAAGCGCCGCCGCGACGCCGCTTCGATCAGTTGAGCCAGTTGCTGCGCCGGCTCCGACATCGTCCGCCGCGCGCGATGCACGAGCCCGATATCGCGGTGGAACGTGTGATGCCCGAGATCGATCGCGCGCACGCCGGCCGGCCAGCGGCGATACACGGCGGTCTGCGGGACGATCGCGACGCCGACGCCGTGCTCGACCAGCTTGACGATCGCGTCGAGCTCGTCGAGTTCACAGGTCTCGCGCACCGCGATGTGCATCTTCCTCAGAAAGCGGTCGACCTGGCGGCCGCCGAACGACGCGCGGTCGTAGCGCACGAACGGCTCGCTCGCGAGCAGTTCGGCCCAGTCCTTGCCCTTCACGCTGCGCGGCACGATCAGCCGGAACGGTTCCTGCGCGAGCGTCGTCCAGTGCAGGTCGCTCTGCAGTGAAAACGGCGGCCGGATGATCGTGGCCATGTCGATCTCGCCCGCGTCGACCCGGTTGACCAGTTCGATCGACAGCCCCGGTATCACGCGCGTGCGGCACGCGGGATGCTGGCGATGGAAATCGGCCAGCGCGGCCGGCAGCAGCGCACTCTGGACCGACGCGATCGCGCCGATCGTCACGCGCACGGCGGCCGGCGAGCCGGGCGCGGTCGAGCTCAGGTTCTCGTACAGGCCGATCAGCGCTTGCGCCTGACCGAGCACGTGATGACCCATTTCGTTGAGGCGGGCCGACCGGCCTTGCCGGTCGAACAGCGCGAAGCCGAGTTCGGCTTCGAGGCGCTGCATCTGCGCGCTTACGGCCGCCTGCGTGAGCCCGATGCGGTTGCCGGCCGCGGCGAACGTGCCTTCCCGGGCGACGGCGACGAGGGTTTTCAGTTCGCGGATCATTCATCAATTCCGTTTGTGAATGGCGCAACTATATATTGATTTAATTTCTGCTTGACCTTGACTACCATGGTGCCGTCCTCGCGTCACGCGAGCGTTCCTTCACGAGGCAACCATGAGTCTTTCCCCGTTTCACCTGGCGATTCCGGTCTACGATCTGGCGGCCGCGCGCGATTTCTACGGCCGTGTGTTCGGGCTGGAAGAGGGGCGTTCGAGCGCGCAATGGGTCGACTTCGACTTCTACGGGCACCAGCTCGTGATCCACGAGCATCCGAAGACCGCGTCGCAGGAAGGCGCGCATACGAATGCGGTCGACGGTCACGACGTGCCGGTGCCGCATTTCGGGATCGTGCTCGACTGGGCGAGCTGGGAAGCGCTGGCCGAGCGGCTGAGGTCGTTCGGCGTCACCTTCGTGATCGAGCCGTACGTGCGGTTCCAGGGCCAGGTTGGCGAACAGGCGACGATGTTCCTGTTCGATCCATGCGGCAATGCGCTCGAGTTCAAGGCGTTCCGCGACATCGGCCAGCTGTTCGCGAAGTGACGCACGGGGCCGTCAGCGCCGATTGAAATTGGGTGCGAGAATGCGGCCTTCGGCCGGGCCGCGCGCACGCGCACCGGCCGGCGCCGCGCCGCATGGCCTTCGTCCGTGCGCGCCGTTCTCCAAGGAACCCGTATGGACAGTCATATCGCTCCGGTGGAGCTGAAGAAAGCCTACCGTCTTCTCAACCACGGGCCGACCGTGCTCGTGTCGGCCCGCCACGGCGGCGTCGACAACGTGATGGCCGCCGCGTGGGCGTGCGCGCTGGACTTCCTGCCGCCGAAGCTGACGGTCGTGCTCGACAAGTCCGCGAAGACGCGCGAGCTCGTCGAGCGCAGCGGCACGTTCGTGATCCAGGTGCCGACGGCCGCGCAGCTGCGGCTCACGCATGCGGTCGGCAGCCACAGTCTCGCCGAGCGGCCCGACAAGCTGCGCGAAGCGGGCGTCACGCTGTTCGACGTCGACGGCCACGACCTGCCGTTTGTCGCCGGATGCTCGGGCTGGCTCGCGTGCAAGCTGATTCCCGAGCCGCACAACCAGCAGACCTACGATTTGTTCATCGGCGAAGTGGTCGGGGCGTGGTCCGACACGCGCGTGTTCCGCGACGGCCACTGGTATTTCGAATCGGCCGATCCCGCGCTGCGCAGCCTGCACTACATCGCGGGCGGCAATTTTTATGCGATCGGCGAATCGCTGCACGTCGATCCGGACGCGAAGTAAGCGTCGGGCGGGCGATCGGTTCCGCCGATCCGGGCGCGCGGTTCACGCGCGCTTTTTCAATTCCGCCAGCATGGTTTCGGCGAACGCCTGCGCGACGCGCGGCAGCGTGCGCCCGCGTTTCGTGACGAGCGCGATCGGCCGCACGAACGCGGGATCGTCGATCGGCCTCGCGACCAGCTCGGGCTCGGCGCGCACCTCGCGCGCGGTCGCCGGCAGGATCGTCACGCCGAGGCCGCCGCGCACCATCGCAACGGCCGTCATCATGTAGGTCGGTTCGCACGCGATGTCGGGCGTGCAGCCGGCCGCGTCCAGCGCGGCGTCGACGACGCTGCGCACGCTCGTGCCCTGCGCGGTGAGCACGAGCGGCACGGCCGCGACGTCGGCGGTGCTCACGCGGCGCTTGCGCGCGAGCGGATGATCCTTCGGGCATACGGCAACGAGCCGGTCGGCGCCCGCATACAGCACCTCCAGCGACGCATCGAACGTATCGCCGCCCGTCAAGCCGAGATCGGCCTCCTCGTTGCGCACGAGCGCGGTGACGAGGCTCGCGACGCCGTCGCGGATCTCGAAGCCCGCACGCGGCACGTCGCGCCGGAACGACTGGATCAGCTCCGGCAGCACGCTGGACGCGAAGGTCGGCAGGCACGCGAGCCGCACCGTGCCGCTCGTGCCTTCGCCGAGCGCGCGCGCATCGCGCAGCACGCGCTCCATGTCGTCGAGCGAGCGTTGCAGCAGCGGCAGCAGCTCGCGCCCGGTCTGCGTGAGCGCCACGCTGCGGCTGTTGCGATCGAACAGGCGCGCGCCGACGATTTCCTCGAGCCGGCGGATCTGCACGGTCAGCGCCGGCTGCGACAGGTGCAGCCGCGCGGCCGCGCGCGTGAAGTTGCCGGCCTGCGCGACGGTGACGAATGCGCGAATGTCGCGAAGATTCAGATCCATAACGGTTCGTGATTGCTGCGATCAAATCATTTCAATTGTGCTATCGCTGCGCCGACCTTACGCTCGTCTCCAACAAAAGACAAGGTAGGAGACACGGATGCTGCCGTTACTCGGGCTTGGCACGATCGTCGTGCTGCTGGCCGCGATTCTGTCGAAGCGGATGTCGCCGCTCGTCGCGCTGATCATCGTGCCGATCGCCGCGTCTTTGATCGGCGGCTTCGGGCTGCATACCAGCAAGTTCGTCATCGACGGGCTGAAGGGGCTCGCGCCCGTGGTCGGGATGTTCGTGTTCGCGATTCTCTATTTCGGCACGATCACCGATGCCGGCACGCTCGACCCGATCATCGACCGGATCCTGCGCGCGGTCGGCACACGGCCGACGCGCATCGTGATGGGCACGACGCTGCTCGCGCTGCTGATCCATCTCGACGGCTCGGGCGCGGTCTGCTTTCTCGTGACGATTCCGGCCGTGCTGCCGCTGTACGACCGGCTGAAGATGGACCGGCGCGTGCTGGCCGCCGCGGTATCGATGGCCGCGGGCATCAACTTCCTGCCGTGGACGGGGCCGATGATCCGCGCGTCGGCGTCGCTGCACCTGCCGGTGTCGGCGCTGTTCAATCCGCTGATCCCGGTGCAGGCGATCGGGCTCGTGTTCGTGTTCGGCGTCGCGTACTGGCTCGGGCGGCGCGAGGAGAAGCGGCTCGGCCTGTCGCGCGACGATGCGTCGATTCCGTTGCCGAGGCGCGAACTGACACCCGACGAGCAGGCGCTGCGCCGGCCGCACCTGTTCTGGTTCAACCTCGTGCTGACGCTCGTCGTGCTCGGCACGATGGTCGTGATGGGCGAGAAGATCCCGCCCGCGATCATGTTCATGGTCGGGCTGTGCATCGCGCTGATGGTCAACTATCCGGACGTCGACATGCAGCGAAAGCGGATCGACGCGCATGCGCGCGCGGCGCTGATGATGGCCGGCATCCTGCTCGCGGCCGGTGTGTTCACGGGGATCATGCAGGGCAGCGGCATGCTGAAGGCGATGGCGCAGGCGGCGGTCGGTTTCGTGCCGCCGTCGATGGCCGGCCACATCCCGGTCGCGCTCGGCTTCGCGTCGATGCCGCTCAGCATGCTGTTCGATCCCGATTCGTTCTACTTCGGCGTGCTGCCCGTGATCGCGGAGGTGGCCGGCCAGTTGGGTGTGCCAGCGGTACAGGTTGGGCAGGCCGCGCTGCTCGGCCAGATGACGACGGGGTTCCCGGTCAGCCCGCTGACGCCCGCGACGTTCCTCGTCGTCGGCCTGTGCGGCATCGAGCTGGCCGAGCACCAGAAATTCACGTTCCCGCTGCTGTTCGGCGCCTCGATCGTGATGACGATCGCGTGCGTCGTGCTGGGCATCTTTTGATCTTTCCCGGCGGCGCACCCGCCAAACGACGGTACGGACATGACAGCAAAGCAACCTGAACGGCGCGTGCGCATCGGCGCGGGCGCCGGCTACTCGGGCGACCGGATCGAACCCGCGGTCGAACTGGCCGAACACGGGCAGCTCGACTATCTCGTCTTCGAATGCCTGGCCGAGCGCACGATCGCGATCGCGCAGCAGGCGCGGCGCCAGGATCCGTCGCTCGGCTACGACCCGCTGCTCGACGCACGGATGCGCGCCGTGCTGCCGGTCGCGGCGGCGAAGGGCGTGCGCATCGTGTCGAACATGGGCGCGGCGAACCCGCGTGCGGCCGCACGACGCACCGCGCAGATCGCGCAGTCGCTCGGTATCGCGGGGCTGAAAGTCGCGGCGGTCGAAGGCGACGACGTGCTCGACGTGGTGCTGCGCGGCACGTTCCGCTTCGAGGAATCGGGCGACGACGTCGCCGCGTATCGCGACCGCATCGTGTCCGCGAACGCGTACCTCGGCGCCGCGCCGATCGTCGACGCGCTCGCGGCCGGTGCGGACGTCGTGCTGACCGGGCGTGTCGCCGATCCGTCGCTGTTCGCCGCGCCGCTGATCCACGCGTTCGGCTGGCGGATGGACGACTGGGACACGCTCGGGGCTGCGACGGTCGTCGGCCATCTGCTCGAATGCGCAGGGCAGGTGACGGGTGGCTATTTCGCCGACCCCGGCTACAAGGACGTGCCGAACCTCGCGCGGCTCGGCTTCCCGATCGGCGAAGTCGCGGCCGACGGCTCGGTCGTGATCACGAAGGTGCCGCACGCGGGCGGCCGCGTGAGCGCGGCGACCTGCAAGGAACAGCTGCTCTACGAGATCCACGATCCGGCGCGTTACCTGCAGCCCGACGTCGTCGCGGATTTCACGCGAGTCACCGTTGCCGAGGAGGCGCCGGACCGCGTGCGCGTGACGGGCGGGCGCGGCACGGCGCGGCCCGACACGCTGAAGGTGTCGGTGGCGTACGTCGACGGCTGGATCGGCGAAGGCCAGATCTCGTACGGCGGCCCGGGCGCGCTTGAACGCGCGCGCCTTGCGCTCGAGATCGTCCGCGAGCGGCTGGCATTGACCGGCGTCGCCGCGACCGAATTGCGCTTCGACCTGATCGGCGTCGATGCGCTGTATGGCGACGCGACGCCGGCCGTGCGCGGCGAGCCGGCCGAGGTGCGTGTGCGGGTGGCCGGCCGCGCGGCGAGCGCCGCCGAAGCGGCTCGCATCGGCAACGAAGTCGAGACGCTCTATACGAACGGGCCGGCGGGCGGCGGCGGCGCGTTCAAGTCGACGCGCGAGGTGATCGCCGTGCAGTCGGTGCTGTTGCCGCGCACGGCCGTGACGCCGTCGTTTTCATTCGTGGAGGCATGATGCAACTGCGTGAACTCGCGCATGCGCGCACCGGCGACAAGGGCAATACGCTGAACGTATCGGTGATTTGCCGCGATCCGCGCCATTACGATCATCTGCGCACGCACCTCGATGCCGACGCGGTGAAGGCGTGGCTCGCGGGCATCGTGCACGGCGACGTCGTGCGTTACGAACTGCCGGCGCTCGGTGCATTCAATTTCGTGCTGCGCGAGGCGCTCGGCGGCGGCGTCACGCGCTCGCTCGCGCTCGACGCACACGGCAAGTCGGTCAGTTCGGCGCTGCTGGCGATCGAGGTGCCCGACCCGGCGTGACGGAGGGCGCCGCGCCGGGCGGGCAAGCGCTTACGGAATCAGCAGTTCGCGAAGGCCGTTGGCGTGCTCGATACGTTCGCCGGCGAGGTGCAGGCGCCGATCCCTGCGATAGTCGTAGACCGCGCGCGACGCGGCGAGCTGGTCGAAATCGAGTTCGACCGCGTGACGCGATTCGGTGTTGCCGGCCTCGAAGATCAGGTTGCCGAACGGATCGGCCGCGAGGCTGCCGCCCGCGAACACGACATCGTGCGTGCTGCCGCCGACGCGGTTGGCGACCACCGCGAACACCTGGTTCTCCATCGCCCGCGCCGTTGCCGACGTGCGGTGGACCGGGCGGTACGGCTCCATGTTGCCGTCGGTGATGAGGATCAGCTCGGCGCCGAGTTCGGCGAGCGCGCGGCCGGTTTCGGGGAATTCGTTGTCGTAGCAGATCAGCAGGCCGATCCGCACGCCGTGCCATTCGATCGTCGCGTAACGGTCGCCCGGCAGCACGACGCCGTGCTCGCTCACCCACAGATGCGTCTTGCGATAGCGCAGCGCGATGCCGCCCGGCGTGACGAACACGGTGGTGTTGTAGAAGCGGCCGCCGTCGTTCTCGATCAGCCCGACCACGACGGCAACGTCACGCGCGCGTGCGGCCGCGATGACCGCGCCGACGCTCGGGCCGTCGAGCGGCTCGGCGCATTCGGCGAGATTCGACGGATCGAGGAAGCCGGTGAGCTGCGCTTCCGGGAACATCACGATGTCGGTGCCCGGTGCGCAGGTCGCGATCGCGTCGAGCGTGCGCTGCAGGTTGTAGGGCGTGTCGCCGTCGCGACCGGCGAGCTGGACGATGTCGAGCTTCAGTTTCATGGGCGGTTTCGGTAAGTGGGACCGGCGCGGCCGGCTCCGCAACAATGGATGTCGGAACGCCCGAGTATGCGCCGAACCGCCGGTTTTCCCATCCCGCCGGCGTGTTAACCCGTCGGGGGTATCCATCTCGCGTGCCGTCGCCGGCATGGGTTCGCCACTTTTTTTGGGCGGTCTGACCAGTCGAACCTCAAGTTGTGTCGCGGGTGGTCGTTAAGGACGGTTGAGTGCCCATTTGACCCATCGAGAACAACGCGGCAACCGGAGACCACTGTCATCATGCTGTCATCGATTCGCGCCCGGATTCTGGCGACCTGCGTCGCCATCGTGGTCACGGCTTTGGCCGTGACGGGCGGCCTTGTGTACTACGTCGTCAAGCAACACAACGACACGACCATCGACCAGAACCTGCAATCCGTGCTGACCGGCCACGCGCTCGCGCTCGACGAGTGGGTCGCGAGCCGCGCGCAGCAGACCCAGGCGCTCGCCGACACGCTGGCGCCGGGCGAAGGCGACCCGCTGCCGGCGCTGACGCTGCTCGGCAAATCGGGTGGTTTCCAGGTGCTCACGCTCGGCTTGCCGGATCGCACGGCGTACTCGAACGTCCCGCTCGCGGCCGGCTACGATCCGACCGCGCGCCCGTGGTTCAAGCAGGCGGTCGAGGCCGGCCGGCTCGTCGTCACGGCGTTGTACCGCGACGCATCGACCGGCAAGCCCGCCTTCGCGTTCGCCGCACCGATCGTACGCGGCGGCACGCTGAAGGGCGTGCTCGCGGCGAGCCTCTACATGGAGCGCGCGAGCGCGATCGTCGCATCGATGCACCCGACGCCGTCGAGCTTCGCGTTCCTCGTCGACAAGGGCGGGCGCCTGATCGCGGGCGCGAAGACCGATCTGATCATGAAGCCGGCCGCCGAGCTGTCGCCCGAACTGACGCCGGAGCGGCTCGCCAGCTTGCAGACGGTGACCGAACCGGTGGCGATCGACGTGGACGGCGTGACCAAGCTGCTCCGCGCGCGCCCGATCGCCGGGACGGACTGGTCGCTCGTCATCGCGCTCGACCGGTCGGACGTGACGGCCGGCATGCGGGCCGTCGCGACGACGACGCTCATTGCGATCCTCGTCGTCGCCTGCATCGCGGCAGCGCTCGTCGGCGCGCTGACGAACGCGGCATTCAAGCGCGTGCTGCTCGTGCGCGACGCGCTGACCGACGTCGCGAGCGGGAGCGGCGACCTGACGAAGCGGCTGCCGGCCGACGGCGGCGACGAGGCCGCGCAGATCGCGCGCGCCTTCAACCTGTTCGCCGAAAAGATCAGTGCGATCCTGCTGCAGATACGCGGATTCAGCGAATCCGTGAGCGTGGCGAGCGCGGAGATCGCGCAGGGTAACCAGGATCTGTCGAGCCGCACCGAACATGCGGCATCGAGCCTGCAGGAGACGGCGGCGGCGCTCGAGGAGATCGCCGGCACGGCGCGCAACTCGGCCGATTCGGCCACGCAGGTGAGCCGGCTGGCGGAATCGGCGTCGGGCGTTGCCGTGCGCGGCGGCGCGGTGGTGAGCGAGGTGGTCGCGACGATGGGCGAGATCACGAAGGCGTCGGCCGAGATCTCGAACATCATCGGCGTGATCGACGGCATCGCGTTCCAGACCAACATCCTCGCGCTGAATGCGGCCGTCGAGGCGGCGCGCGCGCACGAGCACGGGCGCGGCTTCGCGGTCGTCGCGGGCGAGGTGCGCACGCTCGCGCAACGCAGCGCGGTGGCCGCCCGGGAAATCAAGCAGTTGATCCAGTCGTCCGTCGAGAAGATCGAAGGCGGTTCGGGGCTCGTGCAGACGGCCGGCGCGACGATGGACGAGATCGTCGAGGGTGTGCGCGGCATCACCAGCGTGATCGCGGAAATGACGGTCGCGGCGAACGAGCAGAGCACCGGGCTCGCGCAGGTGAACCAGGCCGTGTCGCAGCTCGATCACTCCACGCAGCAGAACGCGGCCCTCGTCGAGGAATCGGCCGCGGCCGCTGCGCTGTTGCGCGAGCAGGCGGCGCAGCTCGCGCAGACGGTCGGCGAATTCAAGCTCGCGGGTTCGCACCGCGCCGCGACGGCATCGGCATGACCCGGCCGCGGCCGCCGACGGCGGCCGGAAAGCGGCACACAGGGCCGAGCGCGCGCCGGCGGAACGTGCGTCGCGCGCTATCCGTCGGTCTGCGCCTTCAGGAACAGTGAAAACAGCTCCGATTGCGAATTGATCGCGAGCTTCCCGTAGAGGTTGCGGCGATGCACCTTGACCGTTTCGGCGGAAATCGACAGCTTGTTCGCGATTTCCTTGTTCGAGCGGCCGCTCAGGATCAGCCGGATCACGTCGAGTTCGCGCGCGGTCAGCGGCGTGCCGAGCCGCGCCATCGCCTGCTCGAAGCCGTCGTGCGCGCCGGGCCGGCGCGGCGGCGCATGTTCCGCGGACGCGGGCTCGAACGCGAGCCGCTGCCGCATCAGCCCGGCCACCCACGGCCGGATCAGGTCGAGCAGTGCAACCTGCCCGGGGCTGAAGCGCCGCTTGCTGCCGAGCGACAGGCACAGCGTGCGCGCATCGTCGAGCACGACGTTGAACTGCACCTCGTCCTCGACGACGTTGTGCGTGAAATAGCGGGTGTAGTACTCGGTATCGCGAAAGCATTCGGGCGCGACGTCCGATAGCCGGAACAGGCCGCTCTTCGGCGCGTCGCGGTTCGCGATGTAGAACGGGTCGAGCTGGTACAGCCCCTGCACGTAGTCGCGGAACAGCGGGTCGGGGCCGCCGCCTTCGTACGGGCATTCGGCGAACACCTGCGGGCGGCCGTCGCCGAACGTCAGCGCGACCCAGCTGTCGACCACGACGTATTCCTCGATCAGCCGGATCAGCGCCAGCCAGAAGCCCGGCTGGTCGAGCGACTCGATGAGCCGCCCGACCGAACGGTGCCATGCGACATCCTGCAAGGTGAGGTTCATGCGTATTCCGGGGCGGGCAGGACCGTTCGATGCGCATCGCGCTGGCGCACCGTGCGCATCGAACGGATCCGGGAATGAAGAACGAGATCGTAACGCCGCTCGACCCGAATGGCGAGGCCACGCACGGCCACCGTCTCCTGATAAGCTATCGCGATTCCGAGATGGGGAAGTCGATGACCCCCAGCGCCAATACAACTACAAACACCCATATCGATATGACAACGATGACCCTGACGGGCCAGCCGCTCGACACGCTGATGAACCGGCTCGAAGCCGATCTCGAAGAAAGCGATTCGAGCCGCGAGAGCGACCTTGCGGCAAGGCTGCGTGCCCAGCCGTTGCGTGCCGATTCGCTCGATGCGATCGCGCGCCTGCATTCGCTGTGGATGCACGCCGGCGATCCGGCCGCCGCCCGCGCCGTGCTCGACGACGACGGCGCGGGCGTGCACGACGCGGCGCCACCGGAGGCGCGAGCCGATATCCGCATGCAACTCGCGCTATACCGGCTGCGGGTCGCCCGGCACCTGGGCGAAAACGACGCCGTCACGCACGCGATCGGCCAGATGCACGACATCGTGCGCACGTCGCCGACGCTCGATGCCGATCACTTCGTCCGCGCAGACATTTTCGATACGCTGGAATACGACCATGCGGAGCACGCGCTCGACGCGATCGAACTGCGGTATGCGCTGAACGGCGCGATTGCCGAACGGGCCACGTTTCGCGCATGGGACGAGGCGAACCGGCAATGCCTGCGTGCGTGGGCACTGCAGCGTCTCGACCGCGCCGACGACGCGCGTGCGGCGGCCGAGGCCGCGGTGGCTGCCATCGCGTCGGCAGCCGCGGACCAGGACATCGACGCCGACGACTGGCTGCGGATCGGCCGGGCGATGATCGAGATCGCACCGCTGCAGTACGACACGATTCGCCAGGCCGTCGAGTCGCGCATTGCCGACTGGGCGCTGCCGCCGCGCCGCGAAGCCGAGGTGAGGCTGGCGCGGCTTGCCGCGCGGGCGGCGCACGCGCAAGGCGATCTCGCGGGCGCGCTCGCCCGTTGCGAGATGGCGAGCCACAGCCTCGAGTCGGGCGGCTCAGACGACTTCATCGAATACGAACTGCCGTGGCTGCTCGAGGCGGGCCGCTTCGACGAAGCTGGGCGCCGGGCGTTCTTCCACGTGTACCAGATCGAAAGCAGCATGCTCGACCGGGTGGGGCAGATCATCCATGCGCGCCTGGCCGAGCCGACCGACACGTCGGTCTGGTGGCCGTTGTGCGCGATGCGCGCGGCCGGTTTCCAGCCGACGCTCGAGCGGCTCGTCGAACTCGGCGCAGAACGGCCTGACGCGCTGGCCGCGCGTTCGCCGGCGCATGGCGAGATCTTTGCCGCGCTCGGCTCGCTCGAGGGCGACGCGTTGCGCTACGCGATCGCCGACGCCGCGCGCGAGGTCGCACTGCGGCGCGCGCCCGGCCATCCGTGGATCGCCCGGCTCGCGGCGGTGTACGACGGCGAAACCGGCCGCATCGACGCGACGACCCAGGCCGCGCGCCTGCTCGCGGCCGCGCAGGAAGGCGAGATGCACGACAACCGCACCGCGTTCACGCTGACCGAGGCGCGCATTCGGGCGCTGGGCGTTGCTGCCGCGATGAAACTGCCACCGCCGTCGCTGCGCAGCGGATTGTGGAGCTACGTATTCTCCGGCGCCATCGAGGACAAGGCCGAGGAGGCGATCGACGCGCTGCCGGCCGCGGAACAGGCGGCGGTGCGCGCCGATCTCGAGCGCCTGCGGATCGCCGCCTACGAGCAGGGCCGCGCGTGCATGGAGCGCTTCTTCGAGACGGGCAAAGGGCATCCTTACGATGCGTGTGCGCACCTGTATTCGATGCTCTGCAACAACCTCGCGATCCTCTATCGCGGCGTCGAGCGTTACGACGACGCGCTGGTCCTGCATCGCAACGGGATCGCGGCGAGTTCGTTTGCCGAGCATTACGACGGGGTCCGCTATGTGCTCGCCAGTCAGGGCAAGGACGAAGAGATGCTCGAGGCCGCCGAGCAGTTGTGGCACTACGCCGCCGAATACGGCTACAGCCGGCACGAGCCGAACTGGTACGTACGCGACGTGGTACGCGCGCTGTACCGTGTCGAGCGCTGCAACGAATTGCCGATCTGGCTCGAACGCCTCGTCGGCTGGCAGCGCGAGCACAACCAGTTCGACGGCAGCCTGCCCGACGAGGCACTGGTTGCCCGCCTCGTGTTCGCGGCCCACATGGCGGAGTCGCACCCGGACCAGGCGTCGGCGCTGTACGACGCCGCGCGTGCGCAGGCCGACGCGTCGCGCGATCTGGACGTGCTGATCCGGGTCGCCGACGCGGCGTACGAACTGGGCCGCCAGCCGGACGTGAAATATTTCTACGAACGTGTGCTGGCTGGCAACCGGCACGCCGCCGAACCGCTCGACCTGAAGGTGGACGTGATCGAGCGGCGGATCCGCGAGGCCGGCGCGCCGCCTCCGGCGCCGGGCCCGACGGCGGCCGCGCCGAACAAGCGCTGGTGGAAGTTCTGGCAATGACGGCCGCCGGTCGGCAGGTCGGTTATGCGCCGCGCAACGCGTTGAACGCCGATGCGCTGAAAGCGGCAATCGCTGCGCGCAGCACCGCGCGAGGCGATGCCGACGCGGTGCGCGCGTGGCTGCTCAACCATTTCTACCGGCATGTCGTCGCGAACTTCGAGCCCGTGCGCACGATCGGGTCGCTCGACGATGCGCGGCAGGCACTCGGCCAGGCCGCGCCGCCGGCGTGGGTCGCGCGGCGCTTCGGTGCGGACGCGAAGACGATCGGCGAGGCCGACGCCGGCAGGCAGGCACCCGTCGTATGGGTCGACCCGGGCGATCCGCAGCTCCTCGCGCTCGAAACCACGCTCGTCGAGTTTCTCGAATCGCGCAATGGGACCGGGCTCGAGGGCAAGCTCGACCGCGTCAATTGCCCGCAGGCGCTCGCGATGTGGGAGCGCGAGCATGCCGAGATGGCGACCCGGATCGCGCGCGGCTGGCGCGAGAGCCAGCCCGATGCGCTGCGCACGTGGTGTGAAACCGCGAACGGGCGCTTCGTCGAATTCCTGCCCGACAGCGCACTGCTGCGCGCCGAAATGGCGTTCGAGAGTTACGTGATGCGCCATTGCCTCGGCCAGTTCGCCGACCGGCAAGCGCTGGCGGGCGGCTACGGCGGGCGCTACGCGGAAGCGATCGAGGCGCGCACGCTGCGGCTGCTGAGCTTCCGGGATGCGAGCGGCCAGCCGCACATCACGATCAGTGTCGCGGTGCGTGCCGACGGGGGTCTCGACGTCGATCAGGTCAAGGGCAAGCAGAACCGGCCGCCGGTCGAGCGCTATGTCGACGACGTGCTGGCCTGCCTGAATGCGCTGGGGACGACGGATCGCACGCCGCCCGATTGCATCGCGCTCGGTGTCGTCCATACGGCATCGGGGTGGTGCAGGATCGAGGACGTGGCGGATGCCGCGTCGCAAGCACGGCTCGTCGCACGCCATCCGCAATTGTTCGGGCGGCTCGCCGAGCCGACGCCGACCGTCGAGTGGCTGGTTGCCGCGCGGCAGCCCGAACTGTTGCAGGCGCGGCCGCCGCGTGCCGGTTCGGTGCGTTACGCGGTGCGCGCGACGCTGGCGCCCGCGGTGCCGTCCACACCACCGGACGGCGCACGGCCCGCCTTTGCAACCGAGAACGTGCGCTGGCCCGGCTACGACGCGCCGCGTGGCGCCAGTGCCGGCGAATGACAGGGCGAAGACCATGATATTCAAACTGATCGTTGCCTTGTTCGTCCTGTGGCGTATCGTCCGCTACTTCCGCCGGCGCGGGGCGCGCCATTCGACCTTGTCCGCCCGCAAGCGCTGGGCGCTGCTGCTCGCGCATCCGTACGTGGAAGCGACGGGGTTCGCGGGTTTCGACGATGCGGATACGAGCCACCTGAACGACACGTCGCGCAAGTTCCTGCGCGCGCAGATGCTGCACCAGATGGAGTTGCGCACCGACGCGACGGACGACGATGCGCGCGCGCACCTGGCACGCGTGCTCGAGACGCAGTGGTTTCGCGCCGACCTGCATGCGCTGCAGCCGACCGACGACCCGCGCGCGGCACTCGCGTTCGCCGGTGCGCGGATGGCGTTCCTCGCGCGCGTGGCGATGCTGATGGGCTGGACCGAGCCGGACACCGCATGGCGCGTGTTGTTGCTCAACGCGCAGCGCGCGCAGGATTGTTTCGACAGCTGGACGGATTTCGGTAGCGCATACGTCGCGGGCCGCAAGCAGTGGGTGGCCGGGTTTCGCGCCGATCCGTTCGGCAAGGCGTTCGACGACGCCACGCTGCAGCGCTGGCTCGCCCCGGGTGACGGTGCGTGGGGGCAGGCGGCGTGGCCGGGGCTGGCGGCGTTCGATCCCGAGCCGGTCGCGCAGCCACGGTGATGCGTTGATGCCGCCTGCCGTTTGTTTCCTGCACCGCTTTTCATCCCGATCGACGCCGACATGATTTCATCCGTTCATCCCCTGTTGCGACGTCTGGCGCTGTCCGTTGCGTGCGCGGTGCCGGCGTCGGTGTTGCCCGCGGCGGCGCACGCGGGCGAGCCGGCCGCGGCCGACCGCCTGCTGCGCACGTTTCTCCACGACAGCTACGGCAACTGGCGCGCGGACCGCAAGGGCTGGCAGTCGGACGCGGGCGATTTCATCTATTCGCCGTGTGGGTCGCTGCGCGTCGCGACCGCCGACGGCCCGCGGTATCTGCTCGCGGTGTGCGGCGAAACCGAGGCGGCCATGCAGAACGGGATGCCGGGGATGGATTCGGAAGGCACGACGGGCACCATCGACCTGTACGTGCTGAAGCCCGCGGCGGACGGCAAGACGCTCGAACCGGTGGTGAAGAAGACGGATATCGCGTCCGGCAAGCGCGGCGAGCCGGGTACGGTGCACATCGAGCGGTACGGCCCGCACCTGTTCGGCTTCACGATCGGCGACGGCGTCACGCTGCAGGGCTATACGATGGCGATGCGGTCGATCTGGCTGCCGGTCGGCAACGCGATCGTCGAAGCGGCGCCGCGCATCAACGAAGCGCTCGACAACACGGGGTCGCTCGATTGCGGGAACGCGAAACCGCATTGCGAGAGCCGGACGTTCACGATCGTGCCCGACACGACCGGCACCGGCGACGTCTATCTGTTGACCGTCACGGAAACGGGCTCGCGCGGCGACAAGGACCTCCACGCGCGCTACACGGTGAAGTTCGACGCGGCGCGCGGCCGCTACGTCGTGCCGAAGGTATTGCGCGAAGGATACTGATCGTCCGCGCGAAGGAGCGGACGGCGCGATGCCGCCCGCGCGTCACACGTACAGATACCGCACGAGGTGGAAGAACACCGGCGCGGCGAAGCAGACCGAGTCGACGCGATCGAGCATGCCGCCGTGGCCCGCGATCATCGAACCCCAGTCCTTGGTGCCGAGCGAGCGCTTGACGGCCGACAGCACGAGGCCGCCGACGAAGCCCGCGATCACGATCGCGAGCGAGATCCCGAACGCGGCGCCGAAACTGAACGGCGTCACGCGATACAGCGACGCGCCGCACAGCGTCGCGAGCAGTCCGCCGCCGACGAAACCCTCGATCGTCTTGGACGGCGACAGCTGCGGTGCGATCTTGCGCTTCCCGAACAGTTTGCCGACGACATACTGCAGCACGTCGCTGACCTGCACGACGAACAGGAAGAAGAACAGCAGCAGCGCGTTCTGCCCCGCGTAGTGTGGAATGTCGAGGATCAGCACGGCCGGCGCGTGGCTCAGCCCGTACACGCACACCATCAGCGCCCAGTTGATCTTCGCGTTGCGGCTCAGGAATTCGCGCGTGTCCTGCGTGAGCGCCGACACGAGCGACATCGCGAAGAACAGGTGCACGGGCACGAAGATCGAATACATCCCGTACCAGTCGATCCCGAGCAGCAGGTACTGCACGGGGATCGCGACGAAGAACGCGATGAACAGCGTCGTGTGGTCGCTCGCGGTCGTCGGCGTGAGCGTGATGAATTCGCGCAGCGTCAGGTAGGACAGCACCGCGAACACGAGATACGTGATGTTGTTGCCGAGGCTGATCGCGATGACCATGATCGCGATCATCGCCCACCACGCACGGATGCGCTGGTTCAGGTTGACGATGGTCGCGCTCGTGCCGCCGCTGCGCGCGCCGAGGATCGCGCCGATCACGGTGGCGATGACGAGCACGCCCGTGACGCCCGCGACCAGTTCCCAGAAAAGAGTTCGCATGGGGATATCCGCAAAAAGGGAGAGGAGGGGGCGGGGTTCAGCCGGCCGGCCGCTGCGGCGGCGCGAGCGCGACGATCGCGTCGCGCATGCGGGCGAGGAACGTCGGCTTGTCTTCCTGGGCGCCGAGCGCATCGTTCGCGCCGAAGTGCACCTTGCAGATCAGCGGCACCGGCCAGATCGCACCCTTCGGCATGATCCGTTGCAGGTTCTCGAGATAGACGGGCGCGAGCGCGACGTCCGGAAACTCGGTCGCGAGGTGGAACAGCCCGCTCTTGAACGGCTGCGGCAGGATCTCCGCGCCACGCGTGCCTTCCGGGAAGATGATGATCGAATGGCCCTGCTTGAGCGCGTCGCGCACCGGGTCGAGCGGGTCCCCACCGGATTCGCGATGGCGATCGATCAGCACGACGTTCAGCAGCTTCTGCGCGATGTGGCGCTTCATGTCGCTGCTGTCCCAGTAGTCGCGCGCGGCGACCGGGCGCACGACCGCGCGCACGTTGCGCGGCAGCGCGGCGAGAATCGCGAGCGTGTCGATGTGGCTCGTGTGGTTCGAGAAGTAGATCTTCTGCGTCGGGGATGGCGGCGCCTGATGCCAGACCGGATACGCGCCGGCGACGAGCCGCACGATGGACAGCAGGAAATCGCGCTGCCAGACATTGAGAATGTTCATCGGCGCAGCGCCCCCTGCCTGCCTGCATGGCCCGCTGCGCGGCGGGCGGGACCCCGGAATGCCGGTGCGGCAGGATGCGCGCCGGACGGTCCTTGTTTAAATTTTTTCAAATTCGTGGCTGCCTGTCGCAGGTCCGCGATAATCGGACGATTCGCCGCCACACGCTGTTGCGTCCCGGCGAATGCGCCGGTCGGCGGCGTGATAATCGGCTGTTGCACGAGTGCCCGTTTGCAGTTCGAATGGATCGTGCTGCGATCGGGCCAGCGGATTATCGCGAGTTTCCGTCAAAAACGCCAGATTGGCGCCACGCTTGCGGGCCGGGCGCATGCTTGACGCATCGGGGCCGCTCGGCGACGATTAGGGCCGTCCATGGAAGGCCGTCCAGGGCCGTTTCGCCGCCTGGGGCATGGCGGCGGGAAAAGTGTCCGACTGTGCCGCGCGAATAGAACGAATACGAAACGATGAGCCTCTACGCACTCAAACCCAAATTCCAGAACCGTCTGCGCCCGTTCGCGAACTCGCTCGCCGAGCGCGGCGTCACGGCCAACCAGGTCACGCTGTTCGCGGCCGGCGGCTCGATCGTCGTCGGCGCGCTCGCCGGGCTCGGCGTGTTCGCCCGCGCGCTGTTCCTGCTGATCCCGCTGTGGCTGTTCGCGCGGATGGCGCTCAATGCGATCGACGGGATGCTCGCGCGCGAGCACAACCAGAAGAGCACGCTTGGCGCGTACCTGAACGAACTCGGCGACGTCGTGTCCGACGTCGCCCTGGTATTGCCGTTTCTCGCGATCCCGGCGTTCGCTCCGGCAGACGTCTGGCTGTTCGCGCTGACGGCGGTAATCGTCGAATGCGCGGGGCTGATCGGCCCGCTGGTCGGCGTGAGCCGCCGCTACGACGGCCCGTTCGGCAAGAGCGACCGCGCGCTCGCCCTCGGCGCGTTCGCGCTGTGGATCGGGCTCGGGTTTCCGGTCGGCGGGCTCGCCGCCTGGCTGTGGCGGTTGCTGATCGTGCTGTCGATCGTGACCGTGGTGCGGCGCGTGCAGGCCGGCATCGCGGAAAAGGGCGGTTGAAAGGGCAGTAAAGGCAGTGACAGGCAGTTGCGGTACCGGGCGCCGGAGGGCGGCGCACCAAGATACGCATAACGAAACGAGAGAAAACGCATGAGCGCACGCATGGCCCGCGAGGCCGACTTCATCACGCACGACGGCGAAACGCTGTTCTATCGTCACTGGCCCGCAACGGGCCCGCGTTGCCGCGGCGCCATCGTGCTGCTGCATCGCGGCCACGAACATTCGGCGCGCGTCGCACACCTCGTCGACGAGCTCGACCTGCCCGATTTCGCGTTCTTCGCGTGGGATGCGCGCGGCCACGGCCGCTCGCCCGGCGCGCGCGGCTACAGCCCGAGCGCGGCCGCGTCGGTGCGCGACCTGCAGACCTTCGTCGAACATATCCGCGACACGCACGGCATCGCGATCGAGGACATGGCCGTGGTCGGCCAGAGCGTCGGCGCGGTGCTCGCGGCCACCTGGGCGCACGACTACGCGCCGCCGATCCGCGCGCTCGTCGTCGCATCGCCGGCGTTCCACATCAAGCTCTACGTGCCGTTCGCGCGGCCGGGCCTGCGGCTGATGCACAAGCTGCGCGGGCTGTTCTACGTGAACAGCTACGTGAAGCCGAAATTCCTCACGCACGATCCCGAGCGGATCGCGAGCTATGCGTCCGATCCGCTGATCACGCGGCCGATCGCGGTCAACATGCTGCTCGACCTGCACGACACCGCGCAGCGGATCGTCGCCGATGCGGCCGCGATCACCGTGCCGACGCAGCTGCTGATCTCGGGCGCCGACTGGGTCGTGCATCGCGGCCCGCAGGACCGCTTCTTCGAACGCCTCGGCTCCGCGCGCAAGGAGCGCATCGTGCTGCCGGGCTTCTATCACGACACGCTCGGCGAACGCGACCGCGCGCAGGCGCTCGCGCCGCTGCGTGCGTTCGTGCTGCGCGAATTCGATGCGCCGAGCCCGCGCGTGTCGCTCGCCGAAGCCGACCGGCGCGGCGCGTTCCACGACGAATACGCGGCGCTCGGCCGGCCGCCCGCGAATGCGTTCGCGCGTGCGTACTGGGCGCTCACGCGGGCCGGCCTGAAGGCGGGCGGCGTGCTGTCGGACGGTATCGCGCTCGGGCTGCGGCTCGGCTTCGATTCGGGCTCGACGCTCGACTACGTGTACCGCAACCGCGCGCAGGGGCGCCTCGGCGTCGGCGCGCTGATCGACCGCACCTATCTCGATTCGCCGGGCTGGATCGGCATCCGCCAGCGCAAGGTGCATCTGCAGGAACTGATCGGCGCGGCGATCGGCCGCTTGCGCGGCCACGGCACGCCGGTGCGGATCGTCGACATCGCGGCCGGCCACGGGCGCTACGTGCTGGATGCGATCGCGACGGCCGCCGAGCGCGACGGCGCGGCGCCCGACGACATCACGCTGCGCGACTACAGCCCGCCGAACGTCGAGGCCGGGCGCGTGCTGATCGCGCAGCGCGGGCTCGAGCCGATCGCGCGCTTCGAGCGCGGCGACGCGTTCGACGAGGCGTCGCTCGCGACGCTCGAGCCGCGTCCGACGCTCGCGATCGTGTCGGGCCTCTACGAGCTGTTCGGCGAGAACGCGCTGATCGAGCGCTCGCTGCGCGGGCTCGCGCAGGCCGTGCCGCCGGGCGGTTATCTCGTCTATACGGGGCAGCCGTGGCATCCGCAGCTCGAATTCATCGCGCGCGCACTGAACAATCACCGCGGCGAGGCGACCTGGGTGATGCGCCGCCGCTCGCAGGCCGAGATGGACGAACTCGTCGCGCGCGCGGGTTTCCGCAAGCTCGACCAGCGGATCGACGAAATGGGCATCTTCACGGTCAGCCTCGCGCAGCGGGTCGACGCGTCATGAGCGCGCTCGACGGCGGCGCGAGCGGCCTCGCCGAGCCGGCCGCCGCCGCCGGCGAGCGCGACGCGTCGTTCGCGCTGCGCCTCGGCTGGCTCGCGGTGATGGGGGCCGTGTTCTTCTCGACCTACGGCTTCGCGAACTGGCTCGCCGCGCGTCGCGCAGCGGTGCCGACCTTCGCGTTCGGCTGGGAGCACGCGATCCCGTTCGTGCCGTGGACGATCGTGCCGTACTGGTCGATCGACCTGCTGTATGCGCTGTCGTTCTTCTTCTGGACGCGCCGCGTCGACCTGCTCGATCACGTGAAGCGGCTGTTGACCGTGCAACTGATATCGGTCGCGTGCTTCATCGTGTGGCCGCTGCGCTTCGGGTTCGAGCGGCCCGACGCGGGCGGCGTGGCCGGTGCGCTGTTCACGCTGCTGATGGGGTTCGACAAGCCGTTCAACCAGGCGCCGTCGCTGCACATCGGGCTGCTCGTCGTGCTGTGGGCCGTTTATGCGAAGCATCTGCGCGGCAGGCTCGCGCGCGTCGTGCTGCACCTGTGGTTCGTGGCGATCGGCGTGTCGGTGCTGACGACCTACCAGCATCACGCAATCGACGTGCCGACCGGTGCGGCCGTCGGCTGTCTCGCGCTGTTCCTGTTTCCGCTGCGCGATGCCGCGGGCCGGTTGCCGCTCGCCGATGCGTTGCCGGGGGCACCGGGCGCGGCCGGCCGTGCGCTCGCGCGCCGCTATGCGCTCGGTGCGGCGGCGGTCGCGCTCGTGGCGCTCTGGTGCGTGCCGCGCGCGCCCGGCTGGGCGCTGGCGGCCGGGTGGGTCGCGCTGGCGCTCGCGTGTGTCGCGTGGATCTACCGGCGCGGCGCACCCGGCGCATTCCAGAAGGACGCGCACGGGCGTTTCCCGGTCGTCATCCGCTGGCTGCTCGCGCCGACGATCGCCGGCGCATTCGTCAATTCGCGGCTGTGGACGTTCCGGCAGCCGGCGCCGGTGCGGATCGACGAACGCGTGTCGATCGGCCGCACGCCGACCACGCGCGACGTACGCCGCCACGGTTTCACGGCACTGGTCGACCTGACGGCCGAAATGCCCCGCTGGGCGGCGGCCGATGCGTCGCTCGCCTATGCGGCCGTGCCGCAGCTCGACCTCGTCGCGCCGACGGCCGCGCAGCTCGCGCAGGCCGTCGCGGCGCTCGAACGCCTGCACGGGGAAGGGCGCGACGTGCTCGTCTGCTGCGCGCTCGGCTACGGGCGCAGTGTGCTGTGCGCGGCCGCGTGGCTGGCGGTGCGACGCGGGTTCGGCGATGCGCGCGACGCGCTGGCCGCGGTGCGCGCGGTGCGGCCGCATGCGGTGTGGTCGGACGACGGCGTGGCCGTGCTGCAGCACTGGATCGATCGCCGTCGCAGCGCGGGAGGCGTGTGATGCGCGACC
Organism: Burkholderia crassaminum; assembly: GCF_964265005.1. Taxonomy (NCBI): domain Bacteria; kingdom Pseudomonadati; phylum Pseudomonadota; class Betaproteobacteria; order Burkholderiales; family Burkholderiaceae; genus Burkholderia; species Burkholderia crassaminum. Next base: position 1,546,849 of record NZ_OZ183799.1, read on the forward strand.
CGTCCGCGCCATTCAGGATTGCCGCCGCGCGCGGCGCGCTCGATGCGGGCGCGTGGGCGATCGCGGCCGCGCTGGCCGCGGCCGGTGCGGGCGGGTGGATCGCGTCGGGCTGGGCGCCGGCGACGGTCGCGCGCGTGCTGCTGGCCGTCGTCAGCACCGGGTCGGGGATCGCGGCGCTGTGGTATGCGGTGCGGATCGAGATCGACCGCCGGCTGTTCGCCGCGCTCGCGCGCGCGGCGGCAGGCGACGCATCGATCGACGACGGGCTCGCGGCGCTCGACCGCGCGCTCACCGATCTCGGCTGGATCGACGCTTCGAAGGCCGGACGTGCGCTCGACGCCCGCGTGCGCGGCGCGGTCGGGCTGTGCCGGGCCGCTGTGCTCGTCGCGATCGTGCAGTGGCTCGTGGTCGGGCTCGCGATCGCCGTTCCGCAGATCGGCTAGTCAGCGAACGTTCAAGCCCGCCGCGGGCGGTTGAGGACGTTGTTCTGCCCGCCGGCCCGTCAAGGCAGCAGCACGTCGAGTACGCGTTACGCGTGAGCCGTCCGCTGCGACCGCGTGCGCTTCACTTCATACATCGCCTGGTCCGCATGCTCGATCAGCGCGGTCATGTCGGTGCCGTCGTCGGGCAGCAGCGCGATCCCGACGCTGACGCCGAGCCGCAGCGGGCGTCCCTCGAATTCGAACGGTTCGCCGACCTGGCGCGCGAGCCGCGCGCTTTGCGCATGCGCATCGTCGCGGTTGCCGATGTTCGGCAGGATCACCGCGAATTCGTCGCCGCCGATGCGCGCGACCGTGTCCGAGCGCCGCACCGCCCCCTGCATCCGCGTGGCGATCTCGCGCAGCGCCGCATCGCCCGCGCGATGGCCGAACCCGTCGTTGATCGGCTTCAGCCCGTCCATGTCGATGTTGAGGATGCCGAGCCGGCCGTTCGCGCGCAGCGTCGTGTGCATCGACTGCCGCAGGCGGTCGTAGAACAGCGCGCGGTTCGGCAGGCCCGTGAGCGCGTCGTGTGTCGCGCGCAGGTAGAGTTCGTTCGCCTCGTTGCGCGCCGCGTGGAACATCGCGGCGGCGATCAGGTCGGCCGTCAGCCGCAGCGTGCCGGCGTCGGCTTGCGAAAAGCCGTCGACTTCCGGCGACATCACCTTCAGCACGCCGACCGTCGTGTCCGCATGGGTGAGCGGCATCACGAGCATCGAGCGCAGGCCGACACGCCGGCATGCGTCGCGATCGACGCGCGGGTCGGTTTCCGAGTCGATGCAGTGCAGCAACTCGCCTTGCTGCACGCACAGTCCCGACAGGCTGCCCGAGCGCCGCAGCCGCAGGCCGAGCATCCCGGCCGCGGTGCCCGATGCTGCGCGGTACACCATGTCGTCGCCCTCGGCGAATTCGACCGCGGCGGCGCTCGCGCCGGTGAGCTGCGGCACCTGCTCGGCCACATAAGCCATCACGCTGCCGAGGTCGAGGCCGAGCTTCGCGATCTCGGTCTGCGCGGCGATGATGCGCAGCAGCGTGTCGGGGGACGGGGTGGCGGAGTCGGCGATTTGATTCAAGTCAGTTTTCCATGAAAGAAAGCACGTCCGGCGGCGCGGGATTGCGGTAGCATACGCGCCGCTTCGCGGCAGCGCGCTCCGGGGCGGTCTGCAACGGACCGCCCGCCGGCCAGCCGTATCGCGCCAGCAGTATGCCGTTCGGCCCGTCGGGCGACAACGGCGCAATTCTTACCATTCGTCCCTCTCGCGCAGCATTTCCGACTGGATTGAGGCTTTTTTCGCTTCATCGTCGCGAATCGGGGTAAGTTTTGTCCTATTTTTGAGATAGTGTGACGAATGGGCGTGTGCCGGTGCCAGGCGCGCGTGCAGCACGGTGACAGGCGATTAAAGAAATCGCCGCATCGTTTCGATAAATGAATCAGGCCAGTTAGATATGAGGGGAAGCAGTGGGGATGTTCACTCACGGGCATAGCTGCTTTGCGCGCATCGGATTCGATGCGACGGATGACCGGATGATCCTGATGAAACGGAGCGGCGCATGAAGCCGGCCGTGTCGTTGCTCGTCCTGTCGGCCGCGATGGTCGGCGCGCTTCACGCGGCCGCGCTGTCGGCCGCGCCGATCCCGGCCGTGCCGGCCGCCGCTGCGGCCTCCGGCACAGCGCCGGCGCCGGTGCTCGCGGCCGCGCCTGCGGCGGCCAGCGCGCCGTCCGCCGGCCAGCCGGCGACTACGGTGCACCTGCCGTTCGCGTCGCTCGGCGCGTTCGATCCGCTGCGCCTGCGCGGCGCCGACGACGCGCGCACGATCAACGCGGGCGTGCGGCTCGACCGCGTGGTCACCGGCGCGCGGCTGCGCCTGACCTACGCGTATTCGCCGTCGCTGGTGTTCCCGATGTCGCACCTGAAGGTGTCGGTGAACGGCGAGGTGATCGCGACCGTCCCGTTCGACGCCGCACAGGCGGGTCGCACGGTCACGCAGGAAATCCCGATCGATCCGCGCTATTTCTCGGATTTCAACCAGATCGGCCTGCGCCTGATCGCGCACTACACGCTCGACCATTGCGAGGACCCGACGAACTCGGCGCTGTGGGCCGACGTGAGCCCGAAGAGCGAGCTGATCCTCGACGAGTCGCCGGTGCGCCTGCCGAACGATCTCGCGCTGCTGCCTGCGCCGTTCTTCGACCGGCGCGACAACGGCCGCGTGCGGCTGCCGTTCGTGCTGCCGGCGTCGCCGGATTCGGCCACGCTGCGCAGCGCGGGCGTGCTCGCGTCGTGGTTCGGCGCGCTGGCCGACTACCGGCATGCGCGGTTCCCGGTGTCGTCCGGGCTGCCGGCGGACGACCAGGCGGTGGTGATCGGCACGGCCGCGACGCTGCCGGCCGGCCTTGCGCTGCCGTCGATCAACGGCCCGCTGCTCGCGGTGGCCGACAACCCGGCCGCGCCGGGGCGCAAGCTGCTGGTCGTCACGGGCCGCACGGCGGCCGAGGTCGACGATGCGGTCGCGACGCTCGTGCTGGGCCGCGTGGCGCTGTCGGGGCCGGCGGCGACGGTCGCGCACGTCGATCTCGGCGCGCCGCGCAAGCCGTACGACGCGCCGCGCTGGCTGCCCGTGAACCGGCCGATCGCGTTCCGCGAGCTCGTATCCGATACGCGCGACCTGGAAGTGCGCGGCACGACGCCCGACGCAATCCGCCTGAACCTGCGCGTGCCGTCCGATCTGCATTCGTGGAACGGCGCGGGCGTGCCGATCACGCTGCGCTACCGCTACACGGCCCCGACCGTGCAGGACAACTCGACGCTCGCCGTCGAGATCAACGAGCAGCTCGTGAAGTCGTACCGGCTCGGGCCGGCCCATGCCGAGGACGCGCACGGCCGCATGCAGCTGCCGCTGCTGTCGGTGCCGGAAGGGCGCGTGACGAGCGACGTCGACATCCCGGCGTTCCGGGTCGGCAGCGGCAACCAGCTGCAGTTCCGCTTCACGCTCGACTCGCAGAAGACGGGCCTGTGCTCGAGCACGGCGAGCGAGCCGCAGCGCGCGGCGATCGATCCCGATTCGACGATCGACTTCTCGCACTTCGTCCATTACGCGCAATTGCCGAACCTCGCGTTCTTCGCCAACAGCGGCTTCCCGTTCACGCGCTTCGCCGACCTGTCGCAGACGGCCGTCGTGATGCCTGACCGGCCGTCGCCGCAGGAGCTCGAGGCCTACCTGACGATGCTCGGCCACATGGGCGAATGGACCGGGTTTCCGGCCCTGCGCGTGCAGGTCGCGCGGCCCGGCGACGTCGCCGCGCTGTCGGGCAGCAAGGATCTGCTCGTGATCGACGGTTCGCCCACGTCGCCGCTGCTCGCGCACTGGCGCTCGGCGTTGCCGCTCGTGATCGGCGAGCAAGGCAGCGCGGGCGGCGAAGGCGCCGCGCGCATCGCGTTCTCGGTGAAGGAGCGCTGGCGCAACGGCGTCGGCCTCGCCGAAGGCGGCGCGCATATCGAACAGACGGGCTCGCTCGCGGCGCTCGCCGGGTTCGAGTTGCCGGGCAGCCGGGGGCGCAGCGTGGTCGCGCTGACCGCGACCGACCAGCCGCGTCTCGGCGATCTGCTCGACGTGTTCGAGAGCGCCGGGCTCGTGTCGCAGCTGCAGGGCGACCTCGCGCTGGTGCGGCCGGGGCAGGTCGACAGCCTGCGCGTCGGTGAGCCTTACGTGGTCGGCTTCGTGCCGTGGTATGCGCGCGTGTGGACGCAGGCGGCGCGGCATCCGGTCGTGCTCGGCGCGGTCGGCGTCGTCGCCGGGCTGCTGCTCGCGCTCGGCGTGTTCAGCGTGCTGCAGAGAATCGCCGCGCGTCGACGGGGGATGTAACGGATGGCGCGGGTTATGGCGAAGCGACGGGCAACGCGGCCGGCGCGGCGCGTCGGCGCGGCACTCGCGCTGGCGGTGGCGCTCACGTGCGCGGGAGCCGGCATGGCCACGCGCGCGCAGGCCGCGGGGGCCCGTGCTGCCGACGCGACCGACGCGGGATGCGGCGCGGCGTGGCCGCGCTGGGACGCGTTCAAGCGCGATTTCATCTCGGCCGACGGCCGCGTGATCGACGTCGGTTCGGCCGATTCACGCACGGTGTCGGAGGGGCAGGCGTATGGACTTTTCTTCGCGCTGGTCGCGAACGACAGGCGCATGTTCGACACGATCCTCGCATGGACCGAGAACAATCTCGCGCAGGGCGACCTGAGCGCGCACCTGCCGGCGTGGCTGTGGGGCCGTGCGCCCGACGGCGCGTGGCGCGTGCTCGACGCGAACGCGGCGTCGGACGCCGACTTGTGGATCGCGTATGCACTCGTCGAGGCCGGGCGGCTGTGGCACGAGCGCAGCTACACGGCGCGCGGCGCGTTGCTCGCGAAGCGCGTGCTCGACGTCGAGACGGCGAGCGTGCCGGGCCTCGGCCTCACGCTGCTGCCGGGGCCGACGGGGTTCAAGCTGGCCGACGGCCAGTGGCGCGTGAACCCGAGCTATTCGCCGCCGCAGGTGATCCGCGCGCTCGGTGCGCGGCTGCCCGACGACCGGCGCTGGGCCGCGCTCGCCTCCAGCACCGGGCGCGTGCTGCTCGACACCGCACCGAAAGGCTTTTCACCCGACTGGGCGTTGTATCGCGCGGGCACGGGTTTCGGGCCCGATCGCGAGACACATGCGGAGAGCGCGTACAACGCGATCCGCGTGTATCTGTGGGCCGGCATGCTCGACCGCGCCGATCCGCTCGCCGCGCCGCTGCTCGCGCGTTTTGCGCCGTTCGCCGACTACATCGCCGCGCATGGCGCGCCGCCGGAGAAGGTCGATACGACGACGGGCGTCGCGGGGCCGAACGACGGCAACGGCGGGTTTTCGGCGGCCGCCGTGCCGTTCCTCGACGCGCGCGGCCAGCGCGCGCTCGCGGATGCCCAGGCGGCGCGTGTCGATACGCTCGCGCGCCAGTCGGCGCCCGGTTACTACACGAGCGTGCTGACGCTGTTCGGGCTCGGCTGGCGCGATGGCCTTTACCGGTTCGGCGCGGACGGCACGCTCGATACCCGTTGGGGAGGCCGTTCGTGCGCCGCCCGCTGAAGCGCGCCGCGCCGCACGTCGCGGGATTCGCGTGGCTCGCGTCGTCGGTGTGCGCGGCGGCGCCGGGCACCGCACCGGACGCGACGATGGCGACCCGCGCGACGCCGGCGACCTCCGCGTCCGCCGATGCGCAGCGTCAGCTCGACACCGCGCGGATGTGGGGCGTCAAGCATCGCGACGACCTCGCGCGCGATGCGTTGCGCAAGGGGCTGCTGATCGCGCCGGGCGATCCCGACCTGCTGGCCGAACAGGTTCGTGTGCTGCTGCGGCTCGGCGACGCGAAAGGCGCGCAGGCCTCGCTCGCGCGCCTGCAGGCGCAGTCGCCGAATGCGCCCGCCACGCGGCGGGCCGCCGACGAATATCAGGTTGCGACGAGCGGGCGCGGCGAGATGGCGCAGATCCGTCTGCTCGCGCGCAGCGGCCGTTCCGACGAAGCGGCCCGGCGGATCGTCGCGCTGTTTCCGAACGGCGCGCCGGAGGGCGCACTCGGCGCCGAGTACTACCAGATCGTGTCGAATGCGCCGGGCGGGCGCGAGCCGGCGATCGCCGCGCTGCGCCGCGCGATCGCGGCCGACCCGCAGGACACGAGTGCGGCGATGGCGCTCGCGCGGCTCCTGAACCAGCGCGCCGACACGCGCCCGGAGGCGAACCGGCTCGCGTGGACGCTCGCGAAACGCGCCGACGCCGACCATACCGAGGCGATGGCCCTGTGGCGGCGCGTGCTGCAGTCGGCCGGCAACGATCCCGCGTATCTCGACGGGCTGCATGCGTATCTCGCGCTCGTGCCGGACGACACCGAATTCGTCGACCGCGTGGCGGCACTGGATCGCCAGCGCGACGCGCAGCGCCGGCTCGAACGCAACCCCGACTACATCGCGCAGCAGCGCGGCCTGCAGGCGCTCGCGCGCGGCGACCTGGCCGGTGCCGATCCGCTGCTGACACGCGCCGCGCGAGCGCGCGCGGACGACGCCGACGCGCTCGGCGGGCTCGGCCTGCTGCGCCTGCGCGAAGGGCGGCACGACGAAGCGCGCGCGCTGTTCACGCGCGCCGCGGCGCTCGCGCCCGACCAGCGCGGCAAATGGCAGGGCCTCGCGCGCACCGCGCAGTTCTGGGGGCTGCTCGCGCAAGGCCGCGCGGCGGCCGCCGCGGGACGTGCGCAGGACGCGGAGCGAGCAGCCCGTGCGGCACTCGCGATGCAGCCGAACAGCCCGGATGCGAAGCTGCAGCTTGCCGATGCGTTGCTCGCGCAGCGCGACTGGGCGCGCGCGGAGCCGTTGTTGCGCGAGCTGCTGGCCGCGCGTACGCCGACCCTCGGGGCCGTGCGCGACACGGCCACGCTGTATCAGAACACCGGCCGCGCGGACCGGATCGGCCCGTTGCTCGACGCGCTGCAAGGCCGCGTGACGGGCCGCGACGACCGACGTGCGCTCGACGGCCTGCGTGCGGATCTGCTCGCGGACCAGGCGCGCGCGCTGGCGGACAAGGGCGAACGCGGGCCAGCCGCGCAGCGCTACGAGGCGGCCGTGCGCGTGGCGCCCGACGCCCCGTGGACGCGCTTCGCGCTCGCGCGCCTTTATCGCGACATGGGGCTGCCGCAGCTCGGCCGTACTGTGATGGACGACGGGCTCGCACAAGGCGCGACGCCCGAGATGCGCTACGCGACCGCGCTGTATCGCAATTCGCTCGACGACGTGGCGGGTGCGCAGGCCGCGCTCGCGCCGGTCGACGACGCGCACCGTTCGGACGGGATGCGCGCGCTCGCGCGCAAGCTCGATGCGCAAGGCGCGCTCGCCGACGCACGCGGTGCGCTCGCGCGCGGCGACCGCACGGCGTTCGCCGCGTCGCTCGCACAGGCGCAGGCGAGTGCGCCGGACGATCCCGACATGCTCGCCGCGATCGGCGCGCAGTGGATCGACGCAGGCGAGCCGGATCGCGGCCTCGCGCCGTTGCACGACTGGATCGCCGCCCACCCGCGCGAAGCCGATACGGACGTGCGGCTGCGCTATGGCGACCTGCTCGGCAGTGCGGGGCGCGACGACGCGCTTGCCGCGTGGCTCGACACGCTGCGCCGGGAACCGTCGCTGACGCCCGCGCAGACGGCGCGGATCGACGACCAGTCGCTGCGGCTCGTGTTGCGGCAGACGGACGATGCGATCGCGCAGCAGGATTACGCGCAGGCGCGCAAGCGGCTCGATCGTGCGAGCCCGGTCGGCCGCGCGGACAAGCGCTATGCGCTCGAACTGGCCGATCTCGAACGCGCGCAAGGCCATTACGACGCGGCGCGCGATGCGCTCGCGCCGGTCGTCGCGCGCACGCCGGACGATGCGGATACGCAGCTCGCACTGGCACGCATCGACGAGGACAGCGGCAACCGTGCCGCCGCGCTTGCGCGCGTGCAGGCGGTGCTCGCGCGCACGCCGGACGACGACGTCGACACGCAACTGTCGGCCGTGCGCCGGCTGAATGCGCTGCGCCGCGCGGACGAAGCCGTGCAGGTGACCGACCGGCTGCATGCCGCGTATCCGGCGCGCGCCGACGTGACGGTCGCGGCCGGACGCGTGGCCGAGGTGCAGGGCCGCTATGACGACGCGGCGTCGCTGTACCGGTTGTCGCAGTCGCAGGAGCGCGCGACGGGCGTGAGCCCGGGCCGCGACGGCCTGACGCCCGCGCAGGCCGCGTTCGCGGATCTCGCGCAGCGGCGCAATCCCGAGATCGAGACCGGCTGGACGCCCGCGTACAAGTCGGGTGACGAAGGCATCTCGTCGTATCGCGCGCAGCAGGTGCCGATCTACGTGCAGATGCCGATCCGCTACGACGGGCACGTGTTCGCCCAGATCGACACCGTGCATCTCGACCCGGGCACACTCGATACGAGCGACCCGAACGCGTATTCGCTCCAGACATTCGGCACCTACGCGGCGCTCAAGGCGCAGAACGCGCTGACGCCCGCATCGATCGCGAATCCGCCAGGCTCGCTGCACCAGACGGCCACGGGCGTCGCGCTCGGCACCGGCTATCTGACGGACGCATGGCGTTTCGATCTCGGCACGTCGCCGCTCGGTTTTCCCGTGCATTACCTCGTCGGGGGCGTGCGCTATCGCTTCGACGCGGGCCCGGCCAGTTTCTCGGTGAACGCGTCGCGGCGCCCGGAAACGAGCAGCGTGCTGTCGTACTCGGGGATGCGCGACCCGTGGACGGGCGCGGTCTGGGGCGGCGTGCGCCGCGACGGCGTGAACCTGCGCGCGTCGGTCGACGTCGGCCGCACGAACCTGTTCGCGGAACTCGGCGCGGGCGTGCTGTCCGGCCGCAACGTCGAACGCAACGCGGAAGTCACGCTGCGCACGGGCTTCACGATGCCCGTGTACGAGCGCGCGACGATGAAGGTCAGCACCGGGCTCGTCGGCAATGCGTGGCATTACGCGGAGAACCTGCGCTATTACACGTACGGGCAGGGCGGTTACTACAGCCCGCAACGCTACCTGTCGCTCGGCGTGCCGATCGAATGGGCGGGGCGGCACGATGCGTTGTCGTGGGACCTGACCTTCACGGGCGGGATCTCGAACAGCTACGAGAAGGATTCGCTGTATTACCCGATGTCCTCGGACCAGCGGGCCGCGCAGGTGGCGGCCGGGTTCGTGTACGCGGGCAGCTCGACGCGCGGCGTGTCGTTCTCGTACGGCATCAACGGGATCGTCGAGTACCGCGTGAACCCGCACCTGAGTGTCGGCGCGCAGCTGCAAGTCGACCGCTCGCACGACTACGCGCCGAGTTCGGCGCTCGTGTACCTGCGCTATGCGTTCGACGCGCGTGCGCCACGCAGCTGGCTCGTCACGCCGACGCCGGTGCGGCTTTATTCGGATTACTAGGGGAACGCGCCGTGAATACGGAATTCGAAGCCACCCGTCCCGCGCTCGGCGTCGCCGGCCTGCTGGGCCGCCTGCGTGCGCTGCTGGGCGCGGGGCCGGCCGGCGGTCGCGCCGGCACGGCGAGCCGGCTCGCGATCGACGGCTTGCCCGACGCCTGGACACAGCTGGAAGCCGGCGGCCTGTACGCGATCTACGCGGCCGGCGGTACACCGGCCTGCGATGCGCTCGTGTGGGAGAGCGCGCGACAGGCGCGCACGCGCGACGTGACGGTCGTGCTCGCGCGCGACGCGGCACACGTCGCCGAACAAATGCAGGCACGCGGCTTCGCGGACGGCGCGCAGCCGGCCGGCTGGCCGCGCAACCTGAACGTGCTGGCGATGCCGCCGGCGGCCGAGCCGGCCGGCGGTGACGGCGCAGGCACAGGCGCAACGACCGACGCCCCGCGCCGCGCGGCGCCGGGCCCGTTCGCGCGGCTGACCGGCGGCCTGCGTGCGATGAAGCGTTACGGCTTTCGCGCTCGCTCGCTGTATTTCGTCGAGGGTGCGCAGCGCTGGTTCAGCTGGGACGACCCGATCGCGCTCGCCGACGAGGCGCACGCACTCGTTGACTGGTGCCGCACGCGCCGGATCGCGCTCGTGCTGCTGCTCGACCCCGAGGCGACCCGTGCGGGCGACGCGGCACGCACCGACGATGCACCGCTCGTGCGCGATGCGGATCGCACGCCGCGCAGCGGTTTCCACGGTATCTGCTCGGGCGTCGCGCAGTTGCAGCGCACGCACGGCGAGCTGCTGTGGATCGTCGATTTCTGGCGCGCGGGCGATACGCTCGCGGCGGGCGAGGTACGGCCGCTGCGCTTTGCGCCGGGCGGCCGGCTGTCGGCGAGCATCGACGGCGGCGCGACCGAGCCCGCGCACCGGATGAAGCTCGCGAGCGACGAGGATCGCGTGGTCGTCAGCCGCGCGGTGCTCGATGGCACGAACCGCGCGCCGGAGGGCTGGGAAATCGTCGAAGACAACGCGGCCGTCGTCGCCGCCTGCGCGCATGCCCAGGCCGCGACCGCGGTGCTCGTGTTCCGCTCGCATGCACAGCTCGAGGCGCTGTGCGCGGACGTTCACGCACTGCGCCGGCAGTGCGGCGGCGCGCTGAAGATCGCGATCGTCGAGCGCGGCGAAGTGCTGCGCCAGCAGTTCGAGATGCTCGTGCTGAGCGTCGGCGCGAGCCGCGTCATCGCGCGCGACCTGCCGGTATCGCGGATGCAGGCTGCCGTGCACGCGCTGCGCGGCCAGCTCTATGCGCGGCCCGTCGCGGCCGACTATCGCGCCGCGCTCGCGGCCGCGCTCGGCGATTCGGTACTCGGCTATCTGCCGGTCGGCGCGTTCTGCCTGCGGATTCGCGCGGTGCTCGATCGCGGCGCCGTACTCGCGCTGCCGCACACGCTCGCGAAGATCGCGCTGCTGCCCGGCGTGTCGCACGTCGACGCGCTGCGGCATTGCCGGCCGCGCCGCGCGGGCGACGTCGTGACCGCCGATGCCGCGCACCTGTACGTGTTCCTGTTCGCGTGCGAACCGGTGGACGCGGAGGACGCGCTCGCGCGCATCTTCGACGTGCCGATCGACACGCTGTCCGACCGCGTCGTGTGCCTCGGGCAGGGCAGCATCGATACCGAACTCAATGCGCTGAAGGCCGAGAACCGGCGCGCGCCAATTGCCGACTACAGCGATTTGTTCGCGGCCACGCAGCCGGCGGGCGCCAAGCGCCCACCGCTCGTGCGCGCCGGTCCCGGCGAAGCGTTGCCCGACGCGGGCGAAGTGAGCGGTGCGATCGATACGATCGACACGATCGTCGCGCTCGAGGCGATCGGTGCGACGCCGGAGGCCGCGGCGGCCGACGCATCGGCGCCGGAGCCCGTCATTCTCGCCGCGCGCAAGCGCAGCGCCATCCGCAGCGCGATGCCGCTGCGCAAGCAGGGGGTCGCATGATTGCCGAACTCGTCATCGGATTCGTCGTCGGCATCGCGATCGCGGTGCCGGTGTGGATCGTCGCGCAGCATCTCGGCATCGGTCGCGGCTTTCATGCGCCGCGCGGGATCGACCGGCGCGACGCGGTGCCGTGCGAACTCGTGCCGGTTGCGCTGCGTGGGCGGCTGCTGCCCGGCGCCGAGCACGGCGGGCGCGGAGAGCGTGACAGTGAGGCGGCCCGATGAAGACGATCGCGATTACATCGACGACCGGGGGCGCGGGCCGCACGATGCTCACGGCCGCGCTCGCGGTGCTGCTGGCGCGCCGCGGCCGGCCGGTCGTCGCAGTCGAATTCGATGCGCAGAACCTGATGGGCGCGACGCTCGGCCTCGACACGCTCGCCGAGCACGGCCTCGCGCAGAGCGTGCTCGGCGGCGCCGAGCCGTGGCATGCGCATACGTGGCGTAACGCCGATGGCGTGCTGTTCGTGCCGTACGGGCAGGTCGACGCGGCCGGCGCTGCCGCATGCGATGCGCGGCTCGCGGCCGATCCCGCGTGGCTGTCGCGCGCGCTCGACGAGATCGCGTTGCCGGCCGACGGCGTCGTGCTGATCGACACCGCGCGCTATCCGTCGACGCAGGCCGAGCAGGCGATTCGCCGCGCGGACCTGACGCTCGTCGTCGTGCCGCCCGAGCCGGCCGCCTGCGCGACGACGGCCGCGCGCCTCGGCGCGCTCCGGGCAGGCGGCGGCGAACTGCAGATCGTCGTGAACCGGCTGAATCCGGCGCGCGACATGCAGCGCGACGCGCTCGCGATGCTGCGCGCGGTCGCGGGGCCGGCGTCGATGCTCGAGCAGCGCATTCACGTCGATGCGGCCGTGCCCGAAGCGCTCGCGCGCGGTAGCTGGATCTTCGACGACGCGCCGTATTCGCAGGCGTCGCACGACCTGAACGGCGTCGCGAACTGGGTCGATACCTGGCTGGCGGCGGGTGCCGCGGGTCGCCGCGGAGCAGTGCGATGAACGCGGGCATCGCGCCGCGCCTGCGCGCATTCGGTCGCCGCGCGGCCGACTGGCTCGCACGCGGCATCGGGTTGCCGGCGCAACGCACGCTGGTCGACTGGCTCGTGCGGCTGTTCTTCCACGCACCGCCCCCGGGCCGGCCCGATCACGTGCGCCGCTGGGTGCGCGTCGCGTCCCTGCGGCTGGCGCAGGAGTGGGGCGTGCTGCAGCCGCTCAGCCCGCGCGAATGGCTGTGGCGCGCGATCGTGCGGGCGCCGCGCGCGGCCGACAGCCGTCCCGCGCGCGATCCGCTCGCGTGGTTCGACAAGTATGTCGTGCCCGTCTACGTGGCCGGGCGTGCGGTCGGCCGGCGCATCAACGCATTGCTCGAGCGCCTGCCGTGGGTGCGCTGGGGTGGCTGGCTCGATGCGCGCGCCAACGGCGTCGGCCGGCGCCGCTGGCTCGCGCCGCTGCTGCTGACGGCCGGTGCGCTGTTGTGGGCCGCGGCCGGGATGTCGCCGCTGATGCCCGGCGCACAGTTCGCGTTCTTCGCGATCGTCGCGGTGCTGGCGCTCACGCTGCGCCGCCTGCCGGGCCATCTGCCGACGCTGGCACTTGCATCGCTCGCGCTGCTCGCGACCGTGCGCTACGTGTGGTGGCGCACCACGCAGACACTCGATTTCCGGGGCCCGGTCGAGGCCGTCGCAGGCTACCTGCTGTACGGCGCGGAAGCCTATACGTGGATGATCCTGCTGCTCGGCTTCGTGCAGACCGCGTGGCCGCTCGACCGGCCGATCGCGCCGCTGCCCGACGATCCCGATACCTGGCCGAGCGTCGACATCTACATCCCGACCTACAACGAGCCGCTGTCGGTCGTGAAGCCGACGGTGTTCGCCGCGCAGAGCATCGACTGGCCGAGCGCCAAGCTGCGCGTGTACCTGCTCGACGACGGCAAGCGCCCCGAATTCGAGGCGTTCGCGCGCGAGGCCGGCATCGACTACGTGACGCGCGACGACAACCGCCACGCGAAGGCCGGCAACATCAACCGCGCACTGCCGAAGACGCACGGCGAATACATCGCGATCTTCGACTGCGATCACGTGCCGACGCGCTCGTTCCTACAGACGACGATGGGCGTGTTCCTGCGCGACCCGAAGTGCGCGCTGGTGCAGACGCCGCACCATTTCTTCTCGCCCGATCCGTTCGAGCGCAACCTCGGCACGTTCCGCGAGATCCCGAACGAGGGCAACCTGTTCTACGGCCTCGTGCAGTCGGGCAACGACCTGTGGAACGCGACGTTCTTCTGCGGTTCGTGCGCGGTGCTCAAGCGCAGCGCGCTGGAAGAGGTGGGCGGTGTCGCGGTCGAGACCGTCACCGAGGATGCGCACACGGCGCTCAAGCTGCACCGGCGCGGCTATACGTCGGCGTACCTGCCGACCGTGCAGGCGGCCGGCCTCGCGACCGAAAGCCTCGCGGGCCACGTGAAGCAGCGCACGCGCTGGGCGCGCGGGATGGCGCAGATCTTCCGCATCGACAACCCGTTCCTCGGGCGCGGGCTCGGCCTCATCCAGCGGATCTGCTACGGCAACGCGATGCTGCACTTCTTCTACGGGATTCCGCGGCTCGTGTTCCTGACGATCCCGCTCGCGTACCTGTTCTTCCACCTGTACTTCATCAACGCGTCGGCGCTGGCGCTCGCGAGCTACGTGATCCCGTACCTGGTGCTCGCGAACGTCGCGAACTCGCGGATGCAGGGGCGCTACCGCCATTCGTTCTGGGCCGAGGTCTACGAGTCGGTGCTCGCGTGGTACATCGCGCTGCCGACCACCGTCGCGTTCTTCAGCCCGAAGCACGGCAAGTTCAACGTGACCGACAAGGGCGGCAAGATCGACGAAGGTTACGTCGACTGGTCGACGTCGAAACCGTATCTCGTGCTGTTCGGGCTGAACGTGCTCGCGATCCTCGCCGGCGTCTGGCGGCTCGTGTCCGACCAGGGCGACGAGGCGTCGACGATCCTGATCACGCTCGGCTGGACCGTGTACAACCTCGCGATGCTGGGGGCGGCGCTGGCCGTCGCGCGCGAGACCAAGCAGGTGCGCGTCACGCACCGGATCGCGATGCGTGTGCCGGCCATGCTGCTGCTGGCCGACGGGTCGACGGCCGCCTGCTTCACGAGCGACTACTCGACCGGCGGCCTCGGCCTCGAAGCGGTGCCGGGGCTGCCGCTCGCCGTCGGCGACACGCTGACGGTGTGCGTGACGCGCGGCGACCGGCCGTTCCCGTTCCCGGTGCGCGTGAGCCGCGTGACGCCGACCCATGTCGGCGTGAGCTTCGAGGAACTGACGCTCGAACAGGAGCGCCAGCTCGTGCAATGCACGTTCGGGCGCGCGGACGCTTGGCTCGACTGGCACGAAGGCGAGCGCCTCGACACGCCGCTCGGCGGGCTGAAGGAAGTGTTGCGCATCGGCCTGGACGGCTATGTACGGATGTGGAAGGGTGCGGCGCGCGGCCTGCAGGCCATGCTGGCGCCGAAACTCGATCGGGCGCGCGACTGACGCGGCGCTCATCATGGAGTGGGTTAGATGACGTTCTGGAATCTGTATTTCATCCTGAAGTTCGGGCTGTTCGCGACCGGGCACCTGCAGCCGTTCTGGCTCGCGAACCTCGCGTTCGCGGTGGCGCTCGCGGTGAGCGCGCCGATCCGGCGGCGTGCGTGGCGCATCGTCCGGCAGCTCGTCGCGATCGGGATCGCGGTGCCGCTGCTCGCGCGCGAGCTGCATGCGCCGCCGCTTGCCCGTCTCGCCGAGGCCGCGCAGGAAGTCAGCACGTTCCGCCTCGACTACTGGATGGAGCTGCTGCCGCGCCTGCTGCCGCCGGTGCTGCTGTTGACGGTGGCCGGCGTGCTGATCGTCTACTTCGTCGTCAACCGCTGGCTGCGCGTCGCGACGTTCGTGCTGGCCGTGCTGATCGTGATGCCGCTGTGGCAGGCCGGCAGCGGGCTGATGGCGCGCGTCGTCGCACCGGCCCCGCAGCAGGCGAACGTGGCGGGCACGACGCTCGCCGGCCAGCCCGAGGACCACAACGCCGCGCTCGCGACGTTCCGCACGCAGGAATCGCAGCGCCAGGTCGCGTTCGGCCATCTCGGTAACGATCCGGCCGCACAGTTCGACGTGATCGTGCTGCACATCTGCTCGCTGTCATGGGACGACCTCGATGCCGCGAAGGTGCGCAACCATCCGATGCTGAGCCATTTCGACTACCTGTTCTCGAACTTCAGCACGGCCGCGAGCTACAGCGGCCCGGCGGCGATCCGGGTGCTGCGCGCGAGCTGCGGGCAGGAAGCGCACGCCGACCTGTACAAGAGCACGCCGCAGCAGTGCTACCTGTTCTCGCAACTGGCGAGCGCCGGTTACTCGGTGCAGTCGCTGCTGAACCACGACGGCCACTTCGACAATTTCCTGCAAGTGATCCACGACAACATCGGCGTGGCCGATGCGCCGATGATCTCGAACGCGGCCGCGCCCGTTGCGATGCATGCGTTCGACGGCTCGGCGATCAAGGACGACTACACGACGCTCGCGAACTGGTATGCGCAGCGCGCGTCGGTGCCGGGCCCGGTCGCGTTGTACTACAACACGATCAGCCTGCATGACGGCAACCGGATCGTCGGCAGTTCGCTGACGAGCATCGATTCGTATCCGCAGCGCGCCACGAAGCTGATGGACGACTTCGACCGCCTCGCCGACCTGATCGCGCAATCGGGCCGCCGCGCGGTGATCGTGTTCGTGCCCGAGCACGGTGCCGCGCTGCGCGGCGACAAGTACCAGGTCGCGGGCCTGCGCGAGATCCCGACGCCGCGCATCGTGCACGGGCCGGTCGGTGTGCGGCTCGTCGGCTTTGCCGGCAACCACGGCGCGACGACCGTGATCGACCAGCCGACCAGCTTCCTCGCGCTCGCGCAACTGCTGTCGAACCTCGTGTCGAACAGCCCGTTCAAGCCCGGCACGACGCTCGCGCAATATGCGGCCGATCTGCCGCGCACGCGGATGGTCGGCGAGAACGAGGGCACGGTGACGATGCAGACGGCCGAGGGCTACTCGGTGAAAACTCCGGATGGCGTATGGATCGACGAACAGTAATGCTTCACGGTGACGGCGACGACGATCGCCTGTCGCAACCGAACGACGTGCTCGGCCTCGCACGGCATCTGCCCGCGCTCGATCCCGAGCGTTATGTCGACGAGCAGGCGCGCCGCGCGTTCATCGAGTCTCTCGACCGCTGGCCGACGCTCGCGAAGCTGATGGGATTGAAGCCGTAAACGGAAGACGGCCGGCATGCGTGCCGGCCGTCGCTTGCTTGCGGGCGATCCTGCTTATTGCGCCCGGCGTTCCGGCTGGCGCGTCCATTCGTTTTCTTCGCCGGGCACCTTGCCGAAGGTCTGGTCGGCCCACGCCGCGCGGGCCGCGTCGATCTTCGCGCGCTCGCTCGACACGAAATTCCATTCGATGAAACGCTCGCCCGGCAGGTGCGCACCGCCGAGCAGCATCACGCGTGCGCCGTTCGCGCTGGCGAGCGCCACGGTCGCGCCGGGTTCGAGCACGGCCATCGTCGCGGGGGCGAGCGGCGTGCCGTCGATGGCGAGGTCGCCGTCGACGAGGTACACGCCGCGCTCCTCATGCTCGGCATCGAGCGCGAGCGTGCCGCCTGCCGCGAATTCCGCGTACGCATAGAGCGTGGGCGAGAACACGGCGACCGGCGACGTGAGCCCGAACGCGGTGCCCGCGATCACGCGCACGCTCGTGCCGTCGCGCGTGAACGACGGCAGCGTGTCGGCTGGATGATGGACGAACGCGGGCGCGGTGTCTTCATGCTCGACCGGCAGCGCGACCCAGGTCTGGATCCCGTGCACCGGCTGCTCGCGCGGCCGGTCTTCGTCGGGCGAACGCTCCGAATGCACGATGCCGCGGCCGGCCGTCATCCAGTTCACGTCGCCCGGCACGATCTTCTGCCGGAAGCCGAGGCTGTCGTGATGCATCAGCGAGCCGTCGAACAGGTAGGTGACGGTCGCCAGGCCGATGTGCGGATGCGGTAGCACGTCGATGCCGCGGCCGGCCGGCAGCACGGCCGGCCCCATCTCGTCGAAGAAGATGAACGGGCCGACGAGGCGTGCGGCACGCGCGGGCAGCACGCGGCGCACGACGAGGTTGCCGATGTCGCTTTCGCGCGGCGTGAGCAGGGTCTTGATCGAGGCGGACATGGTGGGGATTCTCGTGGTCGATGCGGTGTGCGATCAGGCGATCGCCGTGTCGATGGTGATCGGATGCGTGAGGATCTTGTGCACCGGGCATGCGTTCGCGATCTGCAGCAGGCGCTCGCGCTGCTCGGCGGACAGGTCGCCGTCGAGCGTGATGCGGCGCACGATCGTGCTGCCCGCGCTGCCCGATTCGTGCGCGAGCTTCACGTGCACTTCGGTGAGCGGCCAGCCCTTGCGTTGCGCATACATCTTCAGCGTGATCGCGGTGCATGCGCCGAGGCTCGACAGCAGCAGCGCGACGGGCGTCGGCGCGGCATCGCCGCCGCCGAGCGATTCAGGCTCGTCGGCGCGCCACTGGTGGACGCCGTCGGTGAAGTGGACGAGGTAATCGACGGAGCCGATGCTTGCTTCGACGGACAGTTCGCTCATTGCAGTTCCATAAGGAGAAAGGGGAGAGGCGGCAGCTTGGCCGGGCTTCAAGGTTCGAGCAGGCGCTGCAGGCGCAGTTCCTCGAAATCGAGTTCCGATTCGATCCGGTGCAGCACGGTGTCGTCGACCTTGCCGTCGCGATGCAGGTCGAGCAGCGCACCGCGCGACACGCCGACGAGTTCGAGCTCGACGCGCAGCATCCGCGAGCGCATGCTGGCCGGTTCGGCGCCCTGGAGATGCGCGCGTTCGTTGAAGGCGACGCGGTTCCGGTATTCGGCGAGCAGGCGGTCGAGCGAAGGGCGTTCGAGGCTCGACCCGCGCTGTTCGAGCGCGTCGAGCTCGGCGAGTGCCGCGCCGAACGTATGCGCGCGCACCGCGTGCTCGGACATCGTGTGCCGGGCGGCCGGCCGCAGCTTCAGCACGCGGATCAGCGGCGCGAGCGTGCCGCCCTGCACGACGAGCGTCGCGATGATCAGCAGGAACGTGCTGAACAGGATCAGGTCGCGGCCGGGGAAGTTGGCGGGCAGCGCGATCGCGGCCGCGAGGCTCACGACACCGCGCATGCCCGACCAGCCGAGCACGACGGCCTCGCGCCACGACCACGGAGCGTGGCCGGCGCGCGGCGCGCGCAGGCGGCCCGGCAGCCACATCGCGACGAACACCCACACGATGCGCGCGGCGATCGCGGCGGCGGTGGCGGGCAGCGCGACGCGCAGGCCGGCCATCAGCACCGCGCCTTCGTGGTTCACGCGCGCGAGGATCGCGTGCAGCGCGAGGCCGATCAGGATGAACACGAGCGCGTCGAGCACGAACACGATCGCTTCCCAGGTCGCCTTCGCCTTGATCCGCATGTCCGCATCGAACACGCGATGCTGACGCACGCCGAGCACGAGGCCGCAGGTGACGACCGACAGCACGCCCGAGCCGTCGACGGCTTCCGCGATCCCGTAGCTGCCCCACGCCATCGCGAAAGTCACGACGATGCCGAGCATCGGGTCGCGCAGGCGCGGCAGCACCCAGCACATCGCATGGCCGCACGCGAGGCCGACCGCGATGCCGATCAGCGTGAGCGAGAAGAACAGCCCGGTGGCGCTCGCGGCCGTGATCGACACCGCGAGCGCGGCCGACACGGCCATCTGGTACAGCAGCAGGCCCGATGCGTCGTTGACGAGGCTTTCGCCTTCGAGCACCGCGACGAGCCGCGCGGGCAGCGGATGGCGTTGCAGGATCGCCTTCGCGGCGACCGCGTCGGGCGGCGACACGATCGCACCGAGCGTGAAGCATGCGGCCCATGGCAGCGCCGGGTTGGCGGCATGCACGGCGAGCGCGACCGCGACGGTCGTGAACACCACCGCACCGAGCGCGAGCGACGCGATCGATGCCAGCTCCTGCCGGAATTCCTTCCACGCGGTGTAGAACCCGCTCGACATCAGCAGCGGCGGCAGCACGGCCGCGAGCAGCAGCGCCGGGTCCATGTCGGGCACGCGCTTGCCGGCAACCGCGACCACGCAGCCGCCGAGCAGCAGCACGACGGCCGGCGGAATCGAAATCCGCTCGGCGAGCCACGTGAGCGCGCCGGCGCCGCAGATCAACAGCAGCAGGTAATGAAACAGCTCGACGTTGGTCATGAGTCTTGCATCACGACGGCTTGCGGTCGTTCGCGGCGCCGCCCGGCAGCGTGCCGAACATGTGCTGGCTGCACTGCGCGTCGCGCCACGCGGTATTGAGCCGGTAGCCGGACAGCATGCGGCGCGCGAGCGGGAGGATCTGTTCGCCGGCCAGCATGCCGAGCAGGCCGAGGAGCGCGATGATCGGCGGCGCCGGCGAATTCACGCCGAGCGCACCGTAGATGACGCCGGCGAGGAGGCCGGCGAGCAGCGACAGAAAATACGGTTTCATGATGAAAACCTCTCGTGGTAGGCTGATCGGGCGCGAAGGCTGTGCCTTCAATGTGCTGGAAGCGTATCGGTTTTACGTGCGGAAAAAAAGGGCGGACAGCCCTCGGAGACACCCCTCTTTCGGAATTCGATCGATTCCGTTTCTTGGATGTTCGAGCCGCGACTTTTCCGATTAAATGGCTGCAACCGGAAGACACCAGTCCGGGGCAACGCACAGCCGGCTCCTCTGCCGTTCCGGTCGAGGCAAGCCTTAAACGTTTCCAGTCCAAAGGATGATTCGCGCCATGAGCAACCCCAAGCTTGAAGTCCTCACTCCCCTGAACAGCCAGTTGATCTTCATCGACCAGCAGCCGCAGATGGCGTTCGGCGTGCAGTCGATCGATCGCCAGACGCTGAAGAACAACGTCGTCGGGCTCGCCAAGGCCGCGAAGGCATTCGACATCCCGACCACGATCACGACGGTCGAAAGCGACAGCTTCTCGGGTTACACCTACCCCGAACTGCTCGACGTGTTCCCGAACCAGAAGACGCTCGAGCGCACGTCGATGAACTCGTGGGACGACCAGAAGGTGCGCGACGCGCTGGCCGCGAACGGCCGCAAGAAGGTCATCGTCTCCGGCCTGTGGACCGAAGTCTGCAACACGACGTTCGCGCTCTGCGCGATGCTCGAAGGCGACTACGAAATCTACATGGTGGCCGACGCGTCGGGCGGCACGTCGAAGGACGCGCACGACTACGCGATGCAGCGGATGATCCAGGCCGGCGTCGTGCCCGTCACCTGGCAACAGGTCGCGCTCGAATGGCAGCGCGACTGGGCGCGCCGCGACACCTACAACGCGGTGATGGCGATCGCGAAGGAACACTCGGGTGCATACGGGATGGGCGTCGACTACGCGTACACGATGGTCCACAAGGCCGCGCAGCGCACCGCGACGCCGCACGAGTCGATTCCGGCCGTGCCGGCGAAGTAACCGGCCGCATGCGGCCGCCCGGTCAGACGGGCGGCAGTGCCCACGGCGCGTGTGACAGGTTTTCGACGAGAAAGTCGAGCAACGCCGTCACACGCGCGGCGCGCAGCATGCCGGGCGGTGTGACGAGGTTGACGTTGATATCGGGAATTTTCCAGTCATGCATCACTTCCTCGAGCACACCGCTTTGCAACTCGTTCCACACCAGGAACGACGGCTGCAGTGCGAGGCCCTGGCCGGCGATCAGCGCGGGGCAGAGCACGTCGGCGTTGTTCGCGCGGATACGCCCGCGCACCGGCACGCCGAAATCCTCGCCCGACGTCGTATGGCGAAAGCGCCAGTATTCGGGCGTCGGGATGTTCGTGTAGGTCAGGCACACGTGCTGGTCGAGTTCGCTCGGATGGGTCGGCCGGCCGTGGCGGTCGAGATACGCGGGCGATGCGACGAGCGGCCGGCGCACCGCGCACAGGCGGCGCGCACGCAGCGACGAATCGTTCAGTTCGGCGATCCGGATCGCGACGTCGAAGCCGCCGGACACGATGTCGACGAAGTTGTCGGTCAGCACGAGGTCGACGTCGACGCGCGGATAACGCTCGAGAAACGCGGGCAACAGCGGCGCGAGATTGCACAGGCCGTAGGACATCGGCGCGTTCACACGCACGAGGCCGTGCGGTTCGAGCGCGTGCGCGGATGCTTCGCCTTCGATCAGTTCGGCATCGGCAAGCAGGCGGATCGCGCGATCGCGCAGCAGTTCGCCGGTCGGTGTAAGCGACAGCTTGCGCGACGTGCGGTACAGCAGCATCGCGCCAAGGCGCTTTTCGAGGCGGGCGATCGCTTTCGACACGGTCGGTTGCGAGACGCCGAGCAGGTCGGCGGCCTTGGCGAACGAACCGGTCTCGGCGACGCGCGCGAAGATGGCCCAGGCTTCGAGATCGGGAAGATGTTGCATGGCTGGAAAGCGTGACAGGCAAGCGAAGCGGGTGGTGCGGCAGCGGATCGCGCCGCGGGCGCATGGCGCCCGGGCGGGCGGCGATGCGGGTCATTCTAATCCAGTCGGGAGGAGCGTATGGAATCGTATGTCGTTTCATTGGGTGCCGGCATGCTGGTCGGCGTCATGTACAGCGTGATCAAGGTGCGCTCGCCCGCACCGCCGCTGATTGCCCTGGTCGGGCTGGCCGGCATGCTGATCGGTGTCGCGGCCGTCGCACCGGTCCGTCACTGGCTCGGTTTCTGATTGCATCGAGGACACATTGATGAGCACACCCGACACTCAACCCGATCTCATCCTGCATAACGGACGCATCACGACGCTCGATCGTGCGAACCCCGTCGCGACCGCTGTCGCGATCAAGGACGGCCGCTTCGTCGCGGTCGGCCACGACGCGGACGTGATGCCGCTCGCGGGCCGCGCGACGAAGGTCGTCGACCTCGGTGGCCGCGCTGCGCTGCCGGGCCTGATCGACAACCACTGCCACGTGATTCGCGGTGGCCTGAACTACAACATGGAACTGCGCTGGGACGGCGTGCCGTCGCTCGCGATCGCGATGGACATGCTCAAGCGGCAGGTGGCGATCACGCCGGCGCCGCAATGGGTGCGCGTGGTCGGCGGGTTCACCGAGCACCAGTTCGCCGAGAAGCGCCTGCCGACGATCGAGGAACTCAACGCGGCCGCGCCCGATACGCCGGTGTTCATCCTGCACCTGTACGATCGCGCACTGCTGAACGCGGCCGCGCTGCGCGTGGTCGGTTATACGAAGGACACGCCCGAGCCGCCGGGCGGCACGATCCTGCGCGATGCCGCGGGCAACCCGACCGGGCTGCTGCTCGCGAACCCGAACGCGACGATCCTGTACGCGACGCTCGCGAAGGGGCCGAAGCTGCCGTTCGAATACCAGTACAACTCGACGCGCCACTTCATGCGCGAGCTGAACCGTCTCGGCGTGACGGGCGTGATCGACGCGGGCGGCGGTTCGCAGAACTATCCGGACGACTACGAGGTGATCCGCAAGCTGCACGACGCGGGCGAGATGACGATCCGGATCGCGTACAACCTGTTCACGCAGAAGCCGAACGCGGAGAAGGAAGACTTCGTGAACTGGACGAAGAGCACGAAGTATCACGACGGCACCGACTACTTCCGCAACAACGGCGCGGGCGAGATGCTGGTGTTCTCGGCCGCCGATTTCGAGGACTTCCGCGTCGCGCGTCCGGACCTGCCGGCGCAGATGGAAGACGATCTCGAAGGCGTCGTGCGCGTGCTCGCGCAGAACCGCTGGCCGTGGCGCATGCATGCGACCTACGACGAAACGATCAGCCGCGCACTCGACGTGTTCGAGAAGGTGAACCAGGACATCCCGCTCGAAGGGCTGAACTGGTTCTTCGATCACGCGGAAACCATCACCGAAAAATCGATGGATCGTATCGCGGCGCTGGGCGGCGGCATCGCGGTGCAGCACCGGATGGCGTACCAGGGCGAATACTTCGTCGAGCGCTACGGCGCGCAGGCGGCCGAAGCGACGCCGCCGGTCGCGAAGATGCTGTCGAAGGGCCTCAAGGTGTCGGCCGGCACCGACGCGACGCGCGTGGCGTCGTACAACCCGTGGGTGTCGCTGTCCTGGCTCGTGACGGGCAAAACGATCGGCGGGCTGCGCATGTACCCGCAGCGCAACCTGCTGGATCGCGAGACGGCGCTGCGCATGTGGACCGAGTACGTGACGTGGTTCTCGAACGAGGTCGGCAAGAAAGGGCGCATCGCGGTCGGGCAACTTGCGGACGTGGTCGTTCCGGACCGCGACTTCTTCGCGTGCGCGGAGGACGACATCGCGGGCACGACCGCGCTGCTGACGGTGGTCGGCGGCCGGATCGTGTGGGGTGCGGGGCCGTTCGCGTCGCATGACGCGCCGATTCCGCCGGCGATGCCGGACTGGTCGCCGGTGCGCGAGTACGGCG
This sequence comes from Burkholderia crassaminum, assembly GCF_964265005.1. Classification (NCBI taxonomy): domain Bacteria; kingdom Pseudomonadati; phylum Pseudomonadota; class Betaproteobacteria; order Burkholderiales; family Burkholderiaceae; genus Burkholderia; species Burkholderia crassaminum. The sequence goes on from NZ_OZ183799.1 coordinate 1,570,747, forward strand.
GCTACGGCGGCTGGGGCGCGACGCAGCGCAGCGGCGCACCGCTGCAACGCGCGGCGGCGGCCGCCGCGATGTGCGGCTGCGCGAATGCCTGCAACGTGCACCAGCATGCGCATGCGGGCGCGTGGGGCAGCGCATTGCCGACGTCGGACGCGAAGGGCTTCTGGGGCGCATTCGGCTGCTCCTGCTGGGCGGTCTGACATGGCCACCTCGAGCAGCCACGGCGGCTTCGACAACCCCGCATGGGTCCACGCGCTGCTGGCGCAACCGTGGATCCTGCCGCTCGCGCGGCTCGCGCTGGTGTCCGCCTACCTGATCGGCGGCGTCGCGAAGGCGCTGGATTTCGATGGCGCGGTCGCCGAGCAGGCGCATTTCGGCCTGCATCCGGCCGCGTGGTGGGCGGCGCTCGCGATCGCGGTCGAAATCGGCGGTTCGCTGTGCATCGTGTTTCGCCGCTTCACGTGGCTCGGCGCCGGCAGCCTCGGCATGCTGACGCTCGTCGCGATGGGGGTGGCGAACGACTTCTGGAACCAGACGGGTGCCGCGCATTTCATGGCGCTCAACAGCTTTTTCGAGCATCTCGGGCTGATCGCGGCACTCGTGCTCGCGACGCTGCTCGCCGATGCGAAGTATCCGGCCGGCGACGGCCGTACCACTCGATGACGATCAACAACAAGGAAATCCAGTCATGAATACGATTCGTTCCGCTTTGCTCGCGCTGGCGATCGCCGCCGGCCTCGTCGCGGCGCCGGCCGTGTACGCGAAGCCGCCCGTGCCGCCGGCGGCCACGCCGACGCTCGCGGTCGGGGCGCAATACGACACGACGCACGTGTACGTGGCGCCCGAGGATTTCGATCGCTTCACCGACAGCTTCGTCGCGACGTTCGGCGGCAAGAAGTCGCAGCAGGGCGTATTCCAGGTCACGCCGACGCCGAGCCAGACGATGTCGCAGCTCGTGTTCACGCCGGTCGGCACGATCTCCGTGTTCGGCTTCAAGACGCCGGTGCCCTGGCCGTTCGGTGCGGAGCGCACGGGTTACCTCGTCACCGACATGGACGCCGCGATGAAGGTCGCGCGCGAGCACGGCGCGGACGTGATCGTCGATACGTTCCCCGATCCGATCGGCCGCGACGCGGTGATCGCATGGACCGGCGGCGTGAAGATGCAGCTCTACTGGCATACGCAGGCGCCGAAATACGACGCACTGCAGACGATTCCCGAGAATCGCGTGTACGTGTCGCCGCAGAGTGTGCGCAAGTTCGTTCACGACTTCGTCAAGTTCTCGAACGGCAAGGTGGTGTCCGATGATCTCAAGGCGCCCGGCATCGAGATCGGCCGGCCGAACGACACCTATCGCCGCATTCGCATCACGTCGGGCTTCGGCAAGATGACCGTGCTCGTGACGGACGGCCACCTGCCTTATCCGTACGGGCATGAGATGACGGGCTACGAAGTGTCCGACCTGGCTGCGACGCTGGAGAAAGCCAAGGCGGCCGGCGTCAACGTGCTCGTGCCGCCGTACACGGCGGACGGGCGCGACGCGGCGGTGGTCCGGTTCCCGGGCGGTTATATCGCGGAGATTCACGCGGGCGCGGCACGATGAAGCACGAGGATACGATCCTTGCCGCGGTGGCCGGCTTCGTCGACACGCTGAGCTTCGTCGCGCTGTTCGGGCTGTTCACCGCGCACGTGACCGGCAACTTCGTGCTGATCGGTGCGGGTGCCGCGGGGTTCGGCCAGGGCATCCTGCTGAAGCTCAGCGTGTTCCCCGCGTTCGTATGCGGCGTCGTCGCGAGCAGCCTGATCGCACGCGCCTTTTCCGGGCGGCCCGCGTGGCAGGGCGCGCGGGCGCTGCATGCGGTCCAGGGCGTGCTGCTGCTCGGTTTCTGCGCGGCCGGCGTGTGGGCGTCGCCCGTCACGCAATCCGACAGCCTGCCGGTGCTGCTGGCCGGCATCGTCGGCACGTTCGCGATGGGCATCCAGAACGCGCATCCGCGCGTGATCGCACGTGCCGGCGTGCCGAACACGGTGATGACCGGCAACGTCACGCAGGCGATTCTCGACGTCGTCGACCTGCTGTCCGCCGGCACGCCCGACAGCGTGCGCACGGCGGCGCGCGCGCGCTTCGCGAAGATGTGGCCGGCGATCGTCGCGTTCGCGCTCGGCGCGACGGCCGGTGCGCTGGGCTTTCGCCATGTCGGGTTCTGGGCGCTGCTGGTACCGGCCGGTGCGCTTGTGGTGCTGGCGGCCTGCGCGGGGATGTCGGCCCGCACGGCTACGCAGGAGCATGCATGAACGGGCGGCGCGGCGGGATGCGGGGCGACTGCGAACGGCGAGCGGGCCGCACGGATGCGAGCGAGCGCGAACGAATGGCCGCGACGGGCGGGCAGCATCGGGGGAGGGCGCGAGCCGGTCGCCTCGACCGGGTTGCCCGCGCGTCGGTCGTCGCGGGGCTGCTGCTCGCGGGTGCCGATGCGGTGCGCGCGGATACGGCGAGCGCACCGGCGGCCGCCGACGGCGCGCCCGCCGCGACCTGCACGGCGAAGCGGCCGACCGTGCTGTTCAACCGCTGGCAGGAAGACTGGTCGGTGCTCGCGAATCCGTGCGTGCCGCGCGCGCCGCTCGACGGGTTGAAATACATCCCGCTCGGCAATGATCCGGCGTCCTATCTGTCGCTCGGCGTGAACCTGCGCGAGCGTCTCGAGACCAACGACGCGCCGCTGTTCGGCATCGGCTCCGCGCAATCGGATACGTATCTGATACAGCGTGTCGAGGTGCACGCCGATGCGCATCTCGGCCAGCACTGGCAGTTCTTCGTGCAGTTGCAGGACGACCGTGCGTTCGGCAAGAACACGATCTCGCCGGTCGACAAGAACCCGCTCGATCTCGAGCAGGCATTCGCGACCTACACGGGCGCGCTCGGGGGCGGCACGTTCAAGTTCCGCGTCGGCCGGCAGGAGATGGCGTTCGACTTGCAGCGCTTCATCGCCGCGCGTGACGGTCCGAACGTGCGGCAGGCGTTCGATGCGGTGTGGGCCGACTACGAGTACCAGAAGTGGCGCTTCATCGCGTATGCGACGCAGCCCGTGCAGAACCGCACCGTGTCCGCGTTCGACGACGTGTCGAACCGCGACCTCACGTTCAGCGGCGTGCGCTTCGAGCGGCAGTCGGTGGGGCCCGGCGACCTGTCGGGCTACTGGTCGCGCTACAACCGCAGCAACGCGCGTTTTCTCGATGCGAGCGGCGCGGAGCGCCGTGACGTGTGGGACCTGCGTTACTCAGGCACGCACGATCGCTTCGACTGGGATCTCGAAACGATGCTGCAGACGGGCACGGTCGGCAGCAGCACGATCCGCGCGTGGGCGGTCGGCTCGATCGCCGGCTACCGGCTCGACGCGCCGTGGTCGCCGCGCATCGCGTTGCAGCTCGACGCGGCGTCGGGCGACCGGCATCCGCACGACGGCCGTGTCGAGACCTTCAATCCGCTGTTTCCGAACGGCTATTACTTCACGCTGGCCGGCTTCACCGGGTATTCGAACCTGATCCACGTGAAGCCGTCGGTGACGCTGAAGCCGTCGCCGAACCTGTCGCTGCTCGGTGCGCTCGGCTTCCAGTGGCGCGAGACGACCGGCGATGCGGTCTACCAGCAGGGCAACGCGGTGGTGCCGGGCACGGCAGGCAAGGGCGGGTTGTGGACGGGGATGTACGTGCAGCTGCGGGCGGACTATACGATCGCCGCGAACCTGATCGGTGCGATCGAGGCCGTGCATTTCCAGGTCGGCGATGCGATCCGTCAGGCGGGCGGGCACAACGCCGATTATGTCGGGGTCGAGCTGAAGTACGGCTGGTGACGAAAGCGCGCAATCACGCGCATCCATGCAAAAGGGCGGCCGCGAGGCCGCCCTTCGTTCGTTCGGGCCGGCAGCGCGGCCGGCCCGTCCGTCGCGATGCCGTTACAGGTTCGGCGACAGCGCGAGCGCGTTCGTCAGGTCGCCCATCGGCTGCCCGCCGTTGGCCTTCAGCGCGTCGTCGCGCTGTTGCAGGCCGGTGAGGCGCGGCAGCGAGAAGCGGCGCGTGATGAAGCGCAGGATCGACGCGGTGTCGTACTGCGTGTGGTCGACGAAGCCCTTCTTCGAGAACGGCGACACGATCAGCGCCGGAATGCGCGTGCCCGGGCCCCAGCGATCGCCCTTCGGCGGCGACACGTGATCCCAGAAGCCGCCGTTTTCGTCGTACGTGACGACCACGACCATGTTCTTCCACTGCGGGCTCGCCTGCAGGTGCGCGATCAGGTTCGCGATGTGCTGGTCGCCGCTCGACACGTCCGTGTAGCCTGCGTGCTCGTTCAGGTTGCCCTGCGGCTTGTAGAACGAAACCTGCGGCAGCGTGCCCGCGTCGATCGCCTTGATGAACTCGCTGCCGTCGGTGCCGCCGTCGAGCAAGTGCTGCGCGCGGCTCGTGCTGCCCGGTGCCTGGTCCGCGTAGTAGTTGAACGGCTGGTGGTGCGGCTGGAAGTTCGGCGCCGTCATGTTCGGGCCGTAGATCACGTTCGCCGTGCCGCTTTGCGCGGCCTGCAGTGCCTGGTTCCACGCACCGCCGTACCATGCCCACGACACGCCCGCGTTGGTCAGCAGGTCGCCGATGTTCTGCTGCGTCTGCGGCGGCAGCGTCGATGCGGCGCCCGGATCGGCGAGGTTCGGGTCGCCGCCCGAAGCGGCCTTGTTGCCGCTCGGCTGGTACGGCGGCTGCATCGTGTTGATCGCGTAGAAGTCCGGCGTCAGGTTGCCCGAGTTCACGAACTTCGGAATACCGTCGAGCGCGGAAGCCGGCGAGTTGCTCGCGAGCTGCAGCGACTTGCCGTCGGCGCCGACGGCCGAGATCGAGCCCGCGGCCGGGCTCTTGTCCGCGTTCGCGTAGAACGGCGCGCACGCGCAGATCAGGTACTGGTGGTTCAGGAACGAGCCGCCGAACGCGCCCATGAAAAAGTTGTCGGCCAGCGTGAACTGCTGCGCGATCTTCCACAGCGGCAGCTTCGTCGCGTCGGGCGTGTAGTGGCCCATCACGAGGCCGCCCGAATCGGCCCATGCGGCGAACATGTCGTTCTTGCCGCCGTTGATCTGCATCTGGTTCTCGTAGAAACGGTGATACAGGTCGCGCGTCGTCACGCTCATCGGCGTGTTGAAGCCGTTCGGATCGTCGATCGCGAACGGTGCGTTCGGCAGGTTGGCCGTCATCGCCTCGGTCACGGCAGGCGTCACGCCCTTCGCGGTCAGGCCGCCCCAGACCTTCGGCAGCGTCGCGAGCGGCTGGCCGTTGCGGTCCTTCTGCTGCGCGCTGGCCGCGGTCACGTTCTGCAGGCCGTTCGCGCCCGGGAAATTGCCGTACAGGTTGTCGAAGCTGCGGTTTTCCGCGTAGATCACGACGACGTTCTTCACCGTCGACAGGCCTTGCTGCTGGACGTCGTCGCCGCCGCAGGCGGTGAGGGCGGCGGCCGCGGCAAAGGCGATCGGTGTAATGCGAATCCAGGCGTGGTTTTTCATCCGTTGTACTCTCTATCTCTCTCTTGTCGCGTGGGGAACCGGAGCATTCGTGTACCGCCGGTTCGCGAGGGTAACCGTGGCATGTCCGGCTGTAAGCATTTTGAGGGTGCGATTTGACAGCCGGGTGTAGGCGTCCTTTCGATTAGCTGTCGATCGGCCGTCATGTAACGGTCATGCGGCTGACATAAACTCCGGCCGCTCCTGAACCCACTTTCCGACGAATCGATGAAGCCTCGCCAACCGACAGCCGGCGCGTTCGCGCGTTCGTGGCTGCACCTGACCGGCGCGCTCGCGCTGGCCACCACGCTTGTAACCCTTGCCGGCTGTGACGGACAGCCGGGTGCGGGTGCGCCGCCCGCGCAGGCCGCGAGCGCGGCGAATGCGCCGGGCGCCGCGAACGTGGTTGCGTCCGCAACGGTTGCCGCCAGCGGCGCGGTGGTCGAGACGAACCAGCCGCAGACGCGGGCACAAGTTTACGAAGGCGTGCGCCGGATGACGGCGCTCGGCAAGCAACTTTTCTTCGACCCTACGCTGTCAGGTTCCGGCAAGCTGGCGTGTGCGTCGTGCCACAGCCCCGATCACGCATTCGGCCCGCCCAATGCGCTGGCCGTGCAGTTGGGCGGCGACGACATGAAGCGCCAGGGCTTTCGTGCGGTGCCGTCGCTCAAGTACCTGCAGGGCGTGCCGCAGTTCACCGAGCACTTCCACGATTCCGACGACGAAGGCGACGAGAGCGTCGATGCGGGCCCGACGGGCGGCCTCACGTGGGACGGCCGCGTCGACACGGGCGCCGAGCAGGCGCGCATTCCGCTCACGTCGCCGTTCGAGATGAACAGCTCGCCCGCGAAGGTCGCGCAGGCCGTGAAGGCCGCGCCGTATGCGGAGGAGTTCCGCGCGGTGTTCGGCGTGAAGGTGCTCGACGACGACGCGGCCACATTCAAGGCCGTGCTGCGCGCGCTCGAGACGTTCGAGCAGACGCCCGAACTGTTCTCGCCGTACACGAGCAAGTACGACGCGTATCTCGCCGGCCGAGCGCCGCTCACGCCGGCCGAAATGCGCGGTCTGCAACTGTTCAACGACGAGAAGAAGGGCAACTGCGCGAGCTGCCACATCAGCCAGCGCGCGCTCGACGGCACGCCGCCGCAGTTCAGCGATTTCGGGTTGATCGCGATCGCGGTGCCGCGCAATCGCGCGCTGCCCGTCAATCGCGACCCGCGCTTCTACGATCTCGGCGCGTGCGGCCCCGAGCGGACCGACCTGAAGGGCCGCGACGAATTCTGCGGGCTGTTCCGCACGCCGTCGCTGCGCAACGTCACGCTGCGCAAGACCTTCTTCCACAACGGCGTGTATCACACGCTCGAGGACGTGATGCGTTTCTACGTCGAGCGCGACATCCATCCGGAGAAGTTCTACCCGGTCGTGCACGGCAAGGTGCAGATTTACGACGACCTGCCGAAGCGCTACTGGCCGAACATCAACCGCGAGGCGCCGTTCGACCGCAAGCGCGGCGAGCAGCCGGCGCTGAACGCGGCCGAGATCAAGGACGTGATCGCATTCCTCGGCACGCTGACTGACGGATATCAGCCAACGGCCGCGCCGGCCGGCCACTAGCAGGCGGCGCCGGCGGCACGCATGCTATCCTCGCTCGCTGACAGGCGCAGTGTGCGTGCCGGAGGGCCGGCCCCCGGTTCGCCGGCCTGCACGCCGCGCCGTTCGATCGAACATCCAAGGAGAACAACATGTCGATGCGTGCATCCCTTTCCGTCATCACGCGCGTGCTGGCCGGTGCCGCGTGCGCAGCCGCGATGCTGCCCGTCCATGCACAGAACAACCTGAACTTCCTGAACGACACGCCGCTCAGCTACTTCAGCAAGACCGACCGCGCGTCGCTCTCGAAGGCCGCTGCGCAAGTGCGCGACGAAGGCAAGGACGGCGAGACCACGACGTGGCAGAGCAGCGGCCGTGGCACGCAGATCGATGCGAAGCTCACGCCGACCACGACTGAGACGGACGGCAAGACCTGCCGTGAAATCGCCGCCGAAATCACCGCGAAGGGCCAGACGATGACGCTCAAGCCCGTCTATTGCAAGACCGACGCGGGCAAGTGGCAGCTGCAGAAGCGCTGAGCACGCGCGTGATGAAGCGGGGCGGCGCGCCGCGCACGGTGTCGTGCGGCGTCGTGATCCTCGATGCGGCCGGCCGCGTGTTCCTCGCGCATGCGACGGATACCACGCACTGGGACATCCCGAAGGGGCAGGGCGAGCCGGGCGAATCGCCGGTCGACGCGGCGCTGCGCGAACTGCTCGAAGAAACCGGCATCGTATTCGCGCCGGCCCGGTTGCTCGATCTCGGCCGCTTTGCGTACCGACACGACAAGGACCTGCACCTGTTCGCGGTGCGGGTGGCCGAAGGCGAGATCGATCCCGCGCAGTGCACGTGCACGTCGCTGTTTCCGAGCCGTCGCGACGGCTCGATGATTCCCGAGATGGATGCGTATCGCTGGACCGTGCCGGGCGACATCGACGCGTATGCGAGCCGTAGCCTCGCGCGGCTGTTTCGCACGAAGCTGTCGCTGGTGGATCTGCATCGGCGGTTGACCGGCGCGTAGCCTCGGCAAGCAATAAAAAACCGGCGAAAGCCGGTTTTTTTATGGATCGTCCGATGCGCTGTCAGCGAGTCAGGTCAGCCATCGGTCGGTGTCGCGATGCTGGTCGAGGCCGATCGCTTCGAATTCGTCGATCGCCTCGCCCCTGGCGACGCCGAGATGGCGAAGCGCTTCGTTGATCGCATGGATCGACACGACGAGCGGGCCGCTCGCGCGGCCATCCGCGAAGCGCGCATGCGCCTGGGTGCCGCTGCCGCCGAAGATTTCGGCTTCGATATAGGCCAGAGCAGATTGCACACTCAACTGTTCGCACAGCGACAGAAGCGCCGGCGGCAGCGCCGTGTCGTCCCCGTCGGTCAACGGGCAGAACGGGATGTCGTGAGCTTTCCGGTACGCGGTGACGAGCGGGATCATGTCGATGTCGCCGCGCAGGCGAACGACGCGCAGCCCCTGCGGCAGTGGCGCGGACGAAAATGCGCCGGATCTGGCGACAATGGCCTGCAGCGAATATGCCATGGTGACGGTTCCTGACGTGGCGTTCGGGGAAGGCCGCCCGGGCGGTTGCCCGAGCGGGCCGCACATCGGCGCAGCCGTTGAGTGCGCATGAAGAATGGGGCAGGCGAGGGCGACCGGCGCCGCGCCTGCCCGGCCATCACGCCGGCTTGCCCCAGCTGTCGCGCAGCCCGACGATCCGGTTGAACACGGGCTTGCCCGGCTTCGAATCGACGCGATCGGCCACGAAGTAGCCGTGACGCTCGAACTGCAGGCGCGTTTCCGGTGCGATGTCGCTGTTGCCTGGCTCGACGTACGCCTGGACGATCTTCTTCGAATCGGGGTTCAGCGCCTCGAGGAAGTTCGCGCCGCCCGCGTCCGGATGCGGTTCCTTGAACAGGCGGTCGTAGATCCGCACTTCGGCCGGCTGCGCATGCTTCGCGCTGACCCAGTGGATGTTGCCCTTGACCTTGTACGTGTTCGCGCCTTCGGTGCCCGACTTGCTGTCCGGGAAGTAGTTGCAGTGCACGGCCGTCACGTTGCCGTCGGCGTCCTTGTCGAAGCCCGTGCACTCGATCACGTAGCCGTAGCGCAGGCGCACCTTGTTGCCCGGGAACAGGCGGAAATAGCCCTTCGGCGGGTTCTCGACGAAGTCCTCGCGCTCGATCCACAGCTCGCGCGAGATCGGGAACGTGCGCACGCCGCGATCCGGATGGTGCGGATGCACGGGCGCCGTGCATGCTTCCTCGAGATCTTCCGGGTAGTTGTCGATCACGAGCTTCAGCGGATCGAGCACGGCGACCGTGCGTGCCGCCTTGTCGTCGAGGTCGTCGCGCAGCGCGCCTTCGAAGATGCTCATGTCGATCCACGAATCGATCTTCGTCACGCCGATCCGCTCGCAGAACAGGTGGATGCTCTCCGGCGTGAAGCCGCGGCGGCGCACGCCGACGATCGTCGGCATCCGCGGGTCGTCCCAGCCGTCGACGTGGCCTTCGGTGACGAGCTGCAGCAGCTTGCGCTTGCTGGTGATCGCGTACGTGAGGTTCAGTCGCGAGAATTCGATCTGTTGCGGCAGCGGGCGCGTGAACATGCCGGCTTCCGCGAGTTCGTTCAGCACCCAGTCGTACAGCGGGCGGTGATCCTCGAATTCGAGCGTGCACAGCGAATGCGTGATGCCTTCGAGCGCATCCGAGATGCAGTGCGTGTAGTCGTACATCGGATACACGCACCATGCGTCGCCGGTGCGGTAGTGGTGCGCGTAGCGGATCCGGTAGATCACCGGGTCGCGCATGTTCATGTTCGGCGAAGCCATGTCGATCTTCGCGCGCAGCACGTGCTCGCCTTCCTTGAACTCGCCGGCCTTCATGCGGCGGAACAGGTCGAGGTTTTCTTCCGGCGTGCGTTCGCGGAACGGCGACGGCTTGCCGCCTTCCGTCAGCGAGCCGCGGTTCGCGCGCATCTCTTCCGCGCTCTGGCTGTCGACATACGCCTTGCCGCGCTGGATCAGCAGCTCGGCGAACTCGTACAGCTTGTCGTAGTAGTCGCTCGCGAAGTACTGGTGATCGACCGCGTCCTTGCGCCAGTCGAAACCGAGCCAGCGCACCGCGTCGACGATCGAGTCGACGTACTCGACGCTTTCCTTTTCCGGGTTCGTATCGTCGAAGCGCAGGTGGCACACGCCGCCGTAGTCGCGCGCGACGCTGAAGTTCAGGCAGATGCTCTTGGCGTGGCCGATGTGCAGATAGCCGTTCGGCTCGGGCGGGAAGCGTGTTTCGACGCGGCCGCTCCATTTGCCGGTGCGGTTGTCGTCGTCGATGATGTTGCGGATGAAATTGGAAGCCGCGGGGGCGTCGTTGCGTTCGGTGCTCATGCGGATGGCGTCAGGTTGTGTCGGCGCGTCGCGCCGGTTTAATCCCGTGATTCTACCTGACCGGGGTCCGTCCCGCGCGGCTGGCGGCACGGCAGGGGCGGGTTTCGACGGTTTATCTCGATATTGTGTCGGCTGTAACACGACGTAAATCGGATTGCCCGGGCCGTTTGGCGTTGCCTATGATGGCTTCACCGATTCAATGCCGCCGTTCGCGTTGTCGCGCGGCGAGAGGAAGCCAACAATCATGATGAAGAAGACCACGTTTATCGTTCGTACCGCCGTGATCGTCGCGGCGCTGTCGCAACTCGGCGCGTGCGCCATGACGCATACGCAGCGCAATGCCGGCATCGGCGCGGCCGCGGGCGGCGCGCTCGGCTACCTGGTGACGGGCGGCCCGCTCGGCACGGTTGCCGGCGCCGCGGCGGGCGGTATCGTCGGCGCGAACGTGCGCTGATCGATGACATGACGCGAGCCGCGTGCAACGCGGCTTGCCGTCCGGTCGAGGCACCGTCCAGAACGCGTCCCGACCCCACGCACATCCTTCCGGTTTCAGACAGGCAGCATCAGGGAGGAACGGGTGTGCGACACTGCGCCGACGCACCATCACGATTTCATTCGTCGACGCACCTTCCATGAGCTCATTCCCCGTTCTCGTCCTGCCGGGCTACGCCAATTCGGGCCCGCTTCACTGGCAGAGCCGCTGGGAGCGTGCCGATGCACGTTTCTCGCGCGTCGCGATGCCCGACTGGGATCGTGCGTTCCGCAACGGCTGGTGTCTCGCACTCGATCGCGCGGTCGAAGCCGCGCGCGGGCCGGTGCTGATCGCCGGCCACAGTCTCGGTACGCTGACCACCGCGTGGTGGGCGACGCGTTACGCGCGCCCGGCCGCGCTCGCGAAGGTGCGCGGCGCGCTGCTCGTCGCGCTGCCCGATCCGGGCGGCCCCGCGTTTCCGGCCGATGCGCATGGCTTCGGGCCCGTGCCGTATGAACGGTTGCCGTTTCCGACCTGCGTCGTCGCCAGCAGCGACGATCCGTATGGCTCGCTCGCGTTCGCGCGCGGCTGCGCGAACGTATGGGGCAGCGCATTCCACGATATCGGCCCGCGTGGTCACGTCAATGCGGACAGCGGGCTCGGCGACTGGCCCGATGCGCGCGGCTGGCTCGACGCGCTCGCCCGCGGCGGCTGACGGCGCGAGGCGGTTGCGGCCGCCGCAGCCTGCCTGCGAACACCCGCACCCGCACCCGCACCCGCACCCGCACCCGCACCGATCGCCGTAATCAGATCGCCTGTTTCGCGCGCAGCGCGGCGATCTTCGCGTCGTCGTAGCCGAGCATGTCGCGCAGCACGTCGTCGGTCTGTGCGCCGAGCAGCGGCGGGGCGGTGCGCGCTTCGGGCGGCGTCGCGCTCATCCGGATCGGGTTGCGCACGAGCTTCGCGTCCGCGCCGCTCGGGTGCGGCAGCGACACTTGCATCCCGCGCGCGACGACCTGCTCGTTGTCGAACACCTCGTCGAGATCGTTGATCGGCCCGCATGGCACGCCGGCCGCTTCGAGCGCATCGATCCAGTCGGCCTTGCCGCGCGCCTTCACCATCTCCGCGAGGATCGGCACCAGCGTGTCGCGGTGGCGCACGCGCGAAGGATTCGTCGCGAAGCGCTCGTCGTCGGCCAGCTCGGGCCGGCCGCCGGCCTCGACGAACTTGCGGAACTGCCGGTCGTTGCCGACCGCGACGATGATCCACCCGTCGCTCGTCTGGAACGTCTGGTACGGCACGATGTTCGGGTGTGCGTTGCCCCAGCGCACCGGCGGCTTGCCGCTCGCGAGAAAGTTGGTGTTCATGTTCGCGAGCAGCGCGACCTGCACGTCGAGCAGCGCCATGTCGATGTACTGGCCTTCGCCCGTCCGGTCGCGGTGTGTGAGCGCGGCGAGCACCGCGATCGTCGAGTAGAGGCCGGTCGCGAGGTCGGCGATCGCGACGCCGGCCTTCTGCGGGCCGCCGCCCGGCTCGCCGTCGCGCTCGCCGGTGATGCTCATGAAGCCGCCGATCCCCTGGACGATGAAGTCGTAGCCCGCGCGGTGCGCGTACGGGCCCGTCTGGCCGAAGCCGGTGACCGAGCAGTAGACGAGATCGGGCTTCACCGCGCGCAGCGAGTCGTAATCGAGCCCGTATTTCTTCAACTGGCCGACCTTGTAGTTCTCGAGCACGACGTCGCTTTGCGCGGCGAGTTCGCGCACGATCTGCTGGCCCTCGGGCGTGGCGATGTCGATCGTCACCGAGCGCTTGTTGCGGTTCGCCGCGAGGTAGTACGCGGCCTCGGCGGTATCCGCGCCGTCTGCGTCCTTCAGGTACGGCGGCCCCCAGTGGCGCGTGTCGTCGCCGGCGCCCGGGCGCTCGACCTTGATCACGTCTGCGCCGAAATCGGCAAGCGTCTGCGCGCACCACGGGCCCGCGAGCACGCGGGTGAGATCCAGCACGCGGATATGGCTCAGGGCACCCATCGTTGAAGCGTCTCCTTTCATGGCTGGCCTTGGCGGGCAAGGCGAATTGGCATGCCGAGCATCTTAAGGCGAATCGGCGTCGCGAGTGGCCCAGCCGGCCCGGCCGGAGGGCCGAGCCGCTTTGCCGGCGCTTTGCCCGGAAGCCGGCCCCGATCCCGTATAATCGATCGTTTCCGAATCCATGCCGCCGTGCGCCCCGCCAGGGGCGCCGGCGTTTGAAGCCGTCTTTGCCAGACTGTCCCCGCACGCCATGAAAGCTGCCGAAATCCGCGAGAAATTTCTCAAATTCTTCGAATCGAAGGGCCACACGATCGTCCGCTCGTCGAGCCTCGTGCCCGGTAACGACCCCACGCTGATGTTCACGAACTCGGGCATGGTCCAGTTCAAGGACGTGTTCCTCGGCACGGACCCGCGTCCGTATTCGCGCGCCACGACGGCGCAGCGCAGCGTGCGCGCGGGCGGCAAGCACAACGACCTCGAGAACGTCGGCTACACGGCGCGCCACCACACGTTCTTCGAGATGCTCGGCAACTTCTCGTTCGGCGACTACTTCAAGCACGACGCGATCAAGTTCGCGTGGGAGCTGCTGACCACGGTCTACCAGCTGCCGAAGGACAAGCTGTGGGTCACCGTCTATCAGGAAGACGACGAGGCGTACGACATCTGGGCGAAGGAAGTCGGCGTGCCGACCGAGCGCATCATCCGGATCGGCGACAACAAGGGCGCGCGCTACGCGTCGGACAACTTCTGGACGATGGGCGACACCGGCCCGTGCGGCCCGTGTACCGAAATCTTCTACGACCACGGCCCGGACGTGTGGGGCGGTCCGCCGGGATCGCCTGAAGAAGACGGCGACCGCTACATCGAGATCTGGAACCTCGTGTTCATGCAGTTCAACCGCGACGCGCAGGGCAACATGACGCGCCTGCCGAAGCAGTCGGTCGACACCGGCATGGGCCTCGAGCGTCTCGCCGCGGTGCTGCAGCACGTGCACAGCAACTACGAGATCGACCTGTTCCAGAACCTGATCAAGGCCGCCGCGCGCGTGACCGAAATCAGCGACCTCACCCACAACTCGCTGAAGGTGATCGCCGATCACATCCGCGCGTGTTCGTTCCTGATCGTCGACGGCGTGATCCCCGGCAACGAAGGCCGCGGCTACGTGCTGCGCCGGATCGTGCGCCGCGCGATCCGCCACGGCTACAAGCTCGGCCGCAAGGGCGCGTTCTTCCACAAGCTGGTGGCCGACCTCGTCGCCGAGATGGGTGTCGCATATCCGGAACTGAAGGAAGCCGAGCAACGCGTGACCGACGTGCTGCGCCAGGAAGAAGAGCGCTTCTTCGAGACGATCGAGCACGGCATGTCGATCCTCGAGGGCGCGCTGGCCGACGTCGAAGCGAAGGGCGGCAAGGTGCTCGACGGCGAACTCGCGTTCAAGCTGCACGATACGTACGGCTTCCCGCTGGATCTGACGGCCGACGTGTGCCGCGAGCGCGGGATGACGGTCGACGAGCCGGCATTCGACGACGCGATGGCGCGCCAGCGCGAGCAGGCGCGCGCGGCCGGCAAGTTCAAGGCCACGCAGGGCCTCGAATACACGGGCGCGAAAACCACGTTCCACGGTTACGAGGAAATCGCGTTCGACGACGCGAAGATCGTCGCGCTGTACGTCGACGGTTCGTCGGTCAATGAAGTGAAGACCGGCCAGGACGCGGTCGTCGTGCTCGACCACACGCCGTTCTACGCGGAATCGGGCGGCCAGGTCGGCGACCAGGGCGTGCTCGCGAATGCCGCGACGCGCTTCGCGGTGGCCGATACGCTGAAGGTGCAGGCCGACGTGATCGGCCACCACGGCACGCTGGAACAAGGCACGCTGAAGGTCGGCGACGTGCTGCGCGCTGAGATCGACGCGCACCGTCGTGCGCGCACGCAGCGCAACCACTCGGCCACCCACCTGATGCACAAGGCGCTGCGCGAAGTGCTCGGCGCGCACGTGCAGCAGAAGGGTTCGCTGGTCGACGCGGAAAAGACCCGTTTCGACTTCGCGCACAACGCGCCGATGACCGACGATGAAATCCGTCGCGTCGAGCAGATCGTCAACAACGAGATCTTGGCCAACGCGCCGGGCATCGTGCGCGTGATGCCGTACGACGAAGCGGTGAAGGGCGGCGCGATGGCGCTGTTCGGCGAGAAGTACGGCGACGAAGTGCGCGTGCTCGACCTCGGCTTCTCGCGCGAACTGTGCGGCGGCACGCACGTGAGCCGCAGCGGCGACATCGGCTTCTTCAAGATCGTCGTCGAAGGCGGCGTCGCGGCCGGCATCCGTCGCGTCGAGGCGATCACCGGCGACAACGCGGTGCGTTACGTGCAGGATCTCGACGCCCGCGTGAACGAAGCGGCAGCCGCGCTGAAGGCACAGCCGTCGGAACTCACGCAGCGTATCGCTCAGGTGCAGGACCAGGTGAAGTCGCTCGAGAAGGAGCTGGGCGCGCTGAAGTCGAAGCTCGCCTCGAGCCAGGGCGACGAGCTCGCGCAGCAGGCCGTCGAAATCGCTGGTGTGTACGTGCTGGCCGCGACGCTCGACGGTGCCGACGCGAAGACGCTGCGCGAAACGGTCGACAAGCTGAAGGACAAGCTGAAGAGCGCGGCGATCGTGCTGGCGGCTGTCGAAGGCGGCAAGGTCAGCCTGATCGCGGGCGTCACGCCGGACGCGAGCAAGAAGGTCAAGGCCGGCGAGCTCGTGAACTTCGTCGCGCAGCAGGTCGGCGGCAAGGGCGGCGGCCGTCCGGACATGGCGCAGGCGGGCGGCACCGAGCCGGCGAACCTGCCGGGCGCGCTGGCTGGCGTGAAGGGCTGGGTCGAAGAGCGGCTCTGATCGTCACGACCGATGCGATGCCGTCCCGTTGCGGCATCGCGTGAAATGACAAAGACCCGATCGGCACATGCCGGTCGGGTTTTTTTGTTGATACGCTGGCGCAACGTGTGCCGGTCGCCCGACGATTCAGGCGGGCACGCTTACCGGCGGCTTCGTCGCACCGTCCGGCTGCCGTGCGGCCTCGGTGAGCGCATCGCGCAACGCGGCCAACGCCGCCGACGCATAACCTTGCCGCCATGCGAGGAGCGTGTCGATGCCCTCCAGTTCGGGAATCACGTGTGCGGCGATGTTGCCGGTCTGGGGCTGCAGGTCGAGCACCGAACGCGGCGCGACCGCGATGCCGGCACCTGCCGCGACGCACGCGACGATTGCGTGATACGACCCGAGTTCGAGCACGCGCGCCGGCTTGACGCCGTGCGCCGCGTACCATTGTTCGACGTACTTGCGATACGTGCAGCCGCGCTCGAATGCGATCAGCGTCGGCAGGATCACGTCGCGCGGCGTGCGCACCGGCGGATGGCCGCGCGGGGTGAGCAGCACCAGGTCCTCGCGGAAGATCGGCACGGTCTCGAACGTGTCGGGCAGCGTGTCCGGTGCGGGCGGGCGCGCGAACAGCGCGGCGTCGATCTCGAAGTCGCGCACGCGGTCGATCAGCCAGCCCGTCGTGCCCGTCAGCAGTTCGAGCGACACGTCGGGCCACGCGTGGTGATAGCGCGCGAGCACGGTCGGCAGGCGGCTCGCGGCCGTGCTCTCCATCGTGCCGAGCCGCAACCGCCCGCGCGGCGTGTCCTCACGCACCGCGTCGCGCGCCTCGTCGGCGAGCGCGAGCAGGCGCTCCGCATAGGGCAGCAGCGTGTGCCCGGCCGGCGTCAGCACGAGCCGGCGGCCGTCGCGCACGAACAGCGCCGCACCGAGTTCTTCCTCGAGTTGCTTGATGCGCGTCGTGACGTTCGACTGCACGCGATTGAGCTTGGCCGCCGCGCGCGTCACGCCGTTCTCGCGCACCACGGCCCGGAAAATCGCCAGCGCCGCCAGATCCATGATTCTCTCCGAGCGATGAGTGGATTCTCAATTATTCATTTTTCGAGAACGTTTGGTCAAGCTACGATGGAAGCGTTCCGATTTCCGATCCGGCCGGCGCGTTGAACGCCGGCCCATGCCGCCATGTCCCGTTTCGATGTCTCGACCGCCGCCGCCGGCGCGCCTCGTGCCGCCGACGCCGACCGCCGCGCCCGCGCGGCCGCGCTGGCCTGCATGGTCGGCCTCGCGGTCGTGCTCGGCGTCGGCCGCTTCGCGTTCACGCCGCTGTTGCCGCTGATGCTCGCGGACGGCTCGATCGGCCTGAAGGCCGGCGGCTGGCTCGCCTCGGCGAACTACGCGGGTTACTTCGTCGGCGCGGTCAGTTGCGCGGCGCTGCGTGTGGCGCCCGCGCGCATGGTGCGCTTCGGGCTCGTGGCCACCGTGTTGCTCACTGCCGCGATGGGTGTCGGCCACCTGCTGCCCGTGTGGCTCGCGGTGCGCTTCGTCGCGGGCGTCGTCAGCGCATGGACCTTCGTATTCGTGTCGCAATGGGGGCTGCGGCGGCTGGCCGAACTGTACGCGCCGGAGTGGAGCGGGGTGATCTATGCGGGCCCCGGCGTCGGCATCGTGGTGACGGGGCTGATCGGCAGTGCGCTGGCCGGCCAGCGCGCGGCGTCGGGCTGGCTCGGTTTCGCGGCGCTGTCGGCCGTGCTGTCGATCGCGATCTGGCGCACGTTTGCGACCGCCCCGGCACAAGCCGTGCCGTCGGGCGGTGCCGCGCCGTATGCTGCCGCCGCAGCTTCCGCAGCTTCCGCAGCTTCCGCAGCTTCCGCAGCTTCCGCAGCTTCCGCAGCTTCCGCACCCTCCGTGGCGCAGGCCGACTCGCGCCGTCATCGCGCGGACGCCGCATGGCTCGTCGTGCTGTACGGCATGCCGGGCTTCGGCTACATCATCACCGCGACGTTCCTGCCCGTGATCGCGCGCGCCGCGTTGCCGGCCGGTTCGCCGTGGCCCGACCTGTTCTGGCCGATGTTCGGCGCGGCGCTGATCGTCGGCGCGATCACCGCCGCGCGACTGCCCGGCCACTGGGACAACCGGCTGCTGCTGGCCGCCGGTTGCGCGACCCAGGCGCTCGGCATTGCCGCCGGGATCGTGTGGCCGAACGCGGCCGGCTTCTCGGTCGGCAGCGCGCTGCTCGGCCTGCCGTTTACCGCGATCACGCTGTTCGCGATGCGCGAGGCACGGCGTTTGCGCGGTGAGCGGGCAGCCGGGCTGATGGGCTATGCGACCGCGTCGTACGGGGTCGGGCAGATTCTCGGCCCGCTCGTCGCCGCACCGCTGGCCGCGCGCTTCGGGTCGTTTTCCCCCGCGCTGTGGGTCGCGGTGGCCGCGCTGCTGCTGGGCGCCGCCGGCTTCGCGGCGACCGCCGCACGCGGGCGCCTGCAACCCTGATTTCGGCGGGGCCGGATCGTCTGCGGCACGGGCAAACTCGCTAGAATGAAGCCTTTCCCGCGCCGAGCGGGTGCGCGGGCAGCCGGCTGGCGGCCGTCCGGCGTCCGCCAGATCCCCATCGATGACCACCGCCGATTACCGCTTTTGCCCGCGCTGCGCGAGCCCGCTCACCGAGCGCACCGATCCCGACCATGAAGGCGGCCGCATTCGCCAGGCATGCCCCGACGACAGCTGCGGTTATGTCCACTGGAACAACCCGCTGCCCGTCGTCGCCGCGATCGTCGAGCTCGACGGCAAGATCCTGCTCGCGCGCAACGCGGCCTGGCCGGAAGGCATGTTCGCGCTGATCACCGGCTTCCTCGAGAACGGCGAGACGCCCGAGGACGGCATCGCGCGCGAGGTGTTCGAGGAAACGGCCCTGAAGGCCGAGCACGTGTCGCTCGTCGGCGTCTACGAGTTCATCCGCAAGAACGAGCTGATCATCGCGTACCACGTGCGTGCGTCGGGCACGGTCGCGCTGTCGCCGGAACTGCTCGAATACAAGCTCGTCGATCCGCCGCTGCTGCGCCCGTGGCGCGCCGGCACGGGCGTCGCGCTCGCCGACTGGATGCGCGCGCGCGGCCTCGATTTCGAATTCGTCGACCGGCCAGGGCAGTGACGGGCCGGCCGGCAGGGTTGCAGCCGCCCGCCGTGCCGCGCGCGATCGCGGCACGGCGCCCGGCTTCTTGCCGGTGTGCCGTGTCATGCGGCCGCCGCGCTTCTTCCTCAGCGCTTTCATCGTCCTGACCGCCATCGCCATGTCCGACAAGCCGCAACCGCGTCCGCGCGACGCCTATCGCCACTTCCTGCCGATCACGACCCGCTGGATGGACAACGACGTCTACGGGCACGTGAACAACGTCGTCTACTACAGCTACTTCGACACGGTCGTGAACGAATACCTGATCCGCGCCGGCGTGCTCGACGTCGAGCACGGGCGGACGATCGGCCTCGTGGTCGAGACGCAGTGCAACTACTTCGCGCCGCTGGTGTTTCCGCAATCGGTCGACGCGGGGTTGCGCGTCGTGAAGCTCGGCACGTCGAGCGTGCGCTACGAGGTCGGGCTGTTTGCGCAGGGCGACGCGTCGCCCGCCGCACAGGGGCATTTCGTGCACGTGTACGTCGATCGCGGCACGCGCCGGCCGGTGCCGCTGCCCGACGCGCTGCGCGCCGCGCTCGAGCCGCTCGCGGCCTGACTTCGCCGTGCACGCATTCGCGCTCCAGGCTTTCAACGGCCTCAGCTACGGCCTGCTGCTGTTCATGCTGTCGGCCGGCCTCACGCTGATCTTCAGCGTGCAGGGCGTGCTCAACTTCGCGCATGCGAGCTTCTACATGCTGGGCGCGTATGTCGGCTACAGCATCGCGGCCAGTGCGGGCTTCTGGCCCGCGCTGGTCCTCGCGCCGCTCGCGGTCGGGCTGCTCGGCGCCGGCTGCGAGCGCACGCTGCTGCGCCGCGTTCAGGCACGCGGCCATACGAGCGAACTGCTGCTGACCTTCGGCCTCGCGTACCTGATCGGCGAAGGCGCGAAACTCGTGTGGGGCCTGGCGCCGCTGCCGGCTCCGGTGCCGGCGCTGTTCGACGGCGCACCCGTGACCGTATTCGGCCTCGCGCTGCCGCGCTACCGGCTGTTCATGATGGGGATGTCCGCGGCGATGCTGGTCGCGCTCGGCGCGTTGTTGCGCGCGTCGCGCATCGGGCTCGTGGTGCGCGCGGCACTCACGCACCGTGCGGCCGTCGAGGCGCTCGGCTACGACGTGCCGCGCGTGATGACGGCGCTGTTCGGCGCGGGTACCGCGCTGGCGGCGCTGGCCGGCGTGATCGGCGCGCCGCTCGCGGTGATCGAACCCGCGCTCGCCGAAACCGTCGGGTCGGTCGTGTTCGCGGTCGTCGTGATCGGCGGGCTCGGTTCGCTCGGCGGCGCGTTCGCGGCGTCGCTCGCGGTCGGTTTCGCGCAGACCTTCGCGGCCGCGAGCGATACGTCGCTGCGCGACCTCGCGCTATGGGCCGGCATCGCGCTGCCCGACAGCGTGGCCGCGGTGTCGATCGCGCAGCTTGCGCCGCTGGTGCCGTACCTGCTGCTCGTCGCGGTGGTGGTCGCGCGGCCGCGCGGGCTGTTCGGCGAGCGCGCCGATGCGTAGCCGCACGCTCGCCGCCGGTCTGGCGCGCTGGTCGCTGTTCGCCGCGTGCGTCGTGCTGCCCGCGTGGCTGTGGCCGCATGGCGCGGTGCTGGGCTATCTCGCGCAGACGGCCGCGCTCGTCGTGCTCGCGCTGTCGTACAACCTGCAGCTCGGCACGACCGGGCTGCTGTCGTTCGGGCACGCGGCGTTCGCGGGCCTCGGCGCGTTCGCGGCCGCGCACTGGTTCAACCATATGGGCGGCCCGCTGCCGCTGTTGCCGCTCGTCGGCGGCATGGCCGGCGCCGGTTTCGGCTTCGCCGCCGGGCTGCTCGCGACGCGCCGTTCGGGCACCGCGTTCGCGATGATCACGCTCGGGCTCGGCGAATGCGTCGCGGCCGCCGCGTGGAGCGTGCCCGCCTGGTTCGGCGGGATCGGCGGCGTGCCGATCGACCGCGCGAGCGGCACGCCGTGGGGCGGCTGGCATTTCGGCGCACCGGCGCAGGCTTATGCGGTGATCGCCGCGTGGTGCATCGCGTCGGTGTGGGCCATGCACGCGCTGACGCGCACGCCGTTCGCGCGGCTCGCGAATGCGGTGCGCGACAACCCCGCGCGCGTCGCCGCGCTCGGCACCGATCCGCGCCGCGTGCGGCTCGCGATGGTCACCTGTGCGTCGTTCTTCGCGGGCGTCGCCGGCACGCTGACGCTGATCGACGTCGAAATCGCGACGCCCGACAGCGTGTCGATGGCGCGTTCGGCGACCGTGCTGATCGCCGCGGTGATCGGTGGCACCGGTGCGTTCTTCGGGCCGGCGGCCGGTGCCGCGGTGCTGACCGCGCTGAGCATCGTCGTCGCGGGCGTGTCGCGGGCGTGGGCGCTGTATCTCGGCGTGCTGTTCGTCGCGATCGTCGTGGCCGCGCCGCGCGGGATCGCCGGGATCGTGCAGGCGCTCGCGCATGCATCGCGGCGCGCCGCGCCGGCGGCCGAGCGCTGGCGCATGCTGTGCGCGGTCGGCGCGTGCGTGTTCTGGGGCGTCGCGATCGTCTGCGCGGCCGAGCTCGGTTATGCGTGGCGCTTCGCGCAGGACGACGGCGCAGGCTTCGCGTTCGGCGCATGGAGCATCGACACCGATACGCCGGCCGGCTGGGCCGTCGCGTGCTCGGCGGCCGGCATCGGCACGCTGCTGTGGGGCTGGCGCGCGCGGTTCGTGGCGGGCGGGCAGGCCGGCAAGCGGGAGGACGGGCGTTGAACGGCAACGCAATCGCGCTTCATGGCGTCGTGCAGCGCTTCGGCGCGCAGACGGTGCTCGACGGCGTCGATCTGAGCATCGCGGCCGGCGAGCGCCATGCGCTGATCGGGCCGAACGGCGCGGGCAAGTCGACGCTGTTCGGCGTGATCGCCGGTGCGGCGCGGCCCACGCGCGGGCGCGTCGTGCTGCACGGCGTCGACCTGCGCGGGCGCGGGCCGGTCGTCGCGAGCCGGCTCGGCATCGGCCGCAGTTTCCAGCAGACGAGCGCGTTCGCGCGGCTGACCGTGTTCGACAACCTGCGTTGTGCGGCGCTGCATGCGCCTGCCGAACGGCGGCGCTGGTGGAACCGGCTGCGCGAATCGGCGTCGGTCGATCTTGCGGCCGGGCGCGTGCTGCACGACATCGGCCTCGACGCGCACCGCGACACGCCGGCCGCCGAGCTGAGCTATGCGGAACAGCGCGCGCTCGATCTCGGCATCGCCCTCGCGAGCGGTGCACGCACGCTGCTGCTCGACGAGCCGACGGCCGGCATGAGCCGTGCGCAGGCGGCGCGGATGATCGCGCTGATTCGTGCGACGACGCAGGGGCGAACGGTACTGCTGATCGAGCACGACATGGATACGGTGTTCGGCTTCGCCGAACGCATCACGGTGCTCGTGCGCGGCACGGTGGTCGCGACCGGCGCACCCGATGCGATCCGCACCGATCCGGCCGTGCGTGCCGCCTACCTGGGCGAGGGCGGCCGGTGAGCGCGTTGCTCGACATTCGCGACCTGCGCGCGGGGTACGGCCTGCAACCCGTGCTCGACGGCGTCGATCTTGCGCTTGCGCCGGGCGAGACGCTCGCGCTGCTCGGCCGCAATGGCTCGGGGCGCTCGACGCTCGCGAAGGCCGTGATGGGGCTCGTGCGCACGGCCGGCTCGGTGCGCATCGCCGGCGCCGAATGCGTGGGCGCGCGCACGTTCGAGATCGCGCGGCGCGGTGTCGCTTACGTTGCCGAAAGCCGCGACGTGTTCCCGCTGCTGACGGTACGCGACAACCTGCGGCTCGGGCTGCGCGGTGCCGGCGGTGCGGCCGAACGCGCGGCGCTCGAACGGCTGTTCGACCGCTTTCCGCTGCTGGCCGCGCGCGCGGACGTGAAGGCGGCGCGGCTGTCGGGCGGCGAGCAGCAGGTGCTCGCGCTGGTGCGTGCGCTGGCGGGCCGCCCGCGCGTGCTGATCGTCGACGAACCGGCTGAAGGGCTCGCGCCGCTCGCGGTCGACGAGGTCGGCGCGTGCCTCGCCGCGCTGCAGGCCGACGGCGTCGCGATCCTGCTGATCGAGCAGCGGCTGCAGTTCGCGCCGCGGCTCGCGCGGCGGGTCGCGGTGATGGGGCGCGGACGGATCGTCTACGACGGCGCGCTCGACGGCCTGGGCGGCGAGGTCGCGAACGCATGGCTCAGCGCCGGCTGACGGCGCGCGGGCGATTGTTCGGAAAACGCCGCCAGTCAATTCGTGCCGAGCCGCTTTATCGCTGCCGCACCGCTCAGTAAATTGCCAGTCATGCCGGTCGCCGTATCAACGCACCGCGTGGCAACCGGCGCCATCCATCGAGAGTCTTAGACTGAGGAATGAAATCATGAGCAAGCTGGCAGGCAAGGTCGCGATCGTCACGGGCGGATCGAAGGGCATCGGCGCGGCGATCGCGAAGGCACTGGCCGCGGAAGGTGCGTCGGTCGTCGTCAACTACGCGAGCAGCAAGGCGGGCGCCGATGCAGTCGTCGGCGCAATCGTCGAAGCGGGCGGCCGCGCGGTCGCGGTCGGCGGCGACGTGTCGAAGGCAGCTGACGCGCAGCGCATCGTCGATACGGCGATCGACACGTACGGCCGTCTCGACGTGCTCGTCAACAATTCCGGCGTGTACGAATTCGGGGCGATCGAGGCGATCACCGAGGAACACTATCGCCGGCACTTCGACACGAACGTGTTCGGCGTGCTGCTGATGACGCAGGCAGCCGTCAAGCATCTCGGCGAAGGCGCAAGCATCGTCAACATCAGCTCGGTGGTGACCAGCATCACGCCGCCGGCCAGTGCCGTCTACAGCGGCACCAAGGGCGCGGTCGACGCGATCACCGGTGTGCTCGCGCTCGAACTCGGCCCGCGCAGGATTCGCGTGAACGCGATCAACCCGGGGATGATCGTGACCGAGGGCACGCACAGCGCGGGCATTATCGGTTCGGATATCGACAAGCAGATGCGTAGCGAGACGCCGCTCGGCCGCCTCGGCGAGCCGGACGACATTGCGTCGGTTGCCGTGTTCCTCGCGTCGGACGATGCACGCTGGATCACCGGCGAGCATCTCGTCGTGAGCGGCGGGTTGAAGTGATCGTGCGGGGCGGTGCATCGGCGCGTTCGCGCCGGCCGCGCCGCCCGTGCCGTTACGCGTGCATCGCCAGCGCGTAACGGCCGACGTGCCACTGCAGGGTCTCGACCACGAGCGCGTGATTGTGTTCCGAGTCGAGCCCCGCGATCGTCATCGCGCCGACGATGCCGGCCCCGGCGATCCGCAACGGCACGCCGCCGCCGTCGAGCGCATAGTCGTCATCCGACAGCCCCTGCGACTCCAGCGACCAGCCGGCGCGACGAAAGCGTTCGCCGACCGCGAGCGAACTGAGGCCGAAGCGCAACACCGTGTTCTGTCGCCGGCGGATCGCGTCACTGTCGTTGGCGTGGCTGCCGTCGAGCGCGCAGTAGAACAGCGGCGCCTGCTCGCCGACGATGCTTACCGCGATCGGCAGCCCGCGGCGCGACGCGAGGTTGACCGCGATCTCACCCATCCGGCGCGCGAGCGCCGCATCGAAGCGCGGCAGCGCCGGGTTCGACGCGTCGTCGTCGAAGGGATGGGGGTCGAGGCGAAAGAGGGTCGTCACCATGGCGGCTCCGTGGCGTTCCCGGCTCTGGGTGCGCGTGCCGGGCGTCGCATCGTCACGGGCCGCGCGCGGGCCCGTCTTCCGTTCAGCGCTTCGGCGCCGCGTCGAGCATCCATTCGTGCGCGGGATCGTTCTTGAACGCCCACGCGCGGCTCGGCCCGGCCATCACGTTCAGGTAGTACAGGTTGTAGCCGTGCGGCGCGACCACCGGGTGGTAGCCGCGCGGCACCATCACGACGTCGTGGTTCTCGACGGCGCACGCTTCGTCGAGGCTGCGGTCGTCCGTGTACACGCGCTGGAACGCGAAACCCTGCGGCGGATCGATCCGGTGGTAATAGGTTTCCTCGAGCGAGGTTTCGTCGGGCGCCGCGTCGCGGTCGTGCTTGTGCGGCGGATAGCTGCTCGAATGGCTGGCCGGCGTGACGACTTCCACCACGAGGAGGCGCTCGGCCGCCGGGTTGTCGCCCATCAGGATGTCGCACACGTAGCGCGTGTTGGTGCCTTGCCCGCGTACCGAGCGGCGCATCCGTTCGCCGTCGAGGCGTTGCACGGGCTTGTCGCCGCTCGCGTACGGCGCGGTGCACAGCGCGATTTCCGCATCGCGCGTCGCGATCAGCGTGAGCGTCTTGCCGCCCGGCACGTACAGCGCGTCCGGCGAGACATCCTCGAATACGCTGTCGCGCGTGCCGAGCGCATCGTAGGTTGTGCCGTCGATGTCCGCGCGCACCGTGCCCGTGAGCACGACGACGCACAGCTCGCGCGTGCCGGTGTCGAGCGTTTCGGTGTCGCCGGCCTTCAGGCGCAGCGCACGGAAGCCGACGTGCTTCCAGCCGGCCGATTCCGGCGTGACGTTGCAGATTTCGCGCTCAGGCGACGCTTTGACCAGCAGGGGAGAAATCGTCATGGGGTGGGGCTCCGCAATAGGGTAGGGCTCACGCGTTCCGGCGCTCACGCGCTCACATGCTCAACCGGTCGACGATCGCGCGCAGCGATTCATAGCCCTTCTTCGCATACGCATAGCTCGGCGCGACGGCCGGGTCCTGCTCGGCCTCGACGACGAGCCAGCCTTCGTAGCCGGCCTCCTTCAGCGTGTGCAGCGTCGCCTCGTAGTCGAGTGCACCGTCGCCGGGCACCGTGAAGGTGCCGTTGATCACGCCGTTCAGGAAGCTCCAGCCGTCGTTGCGCGCCTGCGTGACGACCTGCGGCCGCACGTCCTTGCAATGCACGTGGACCACGCGCGAGACATGCTTCTTCAGCAGCGTCACCGGGTCGGCCGCGCCGCCGAAATACGCGTGGCCGGTATCGAACAGCAGGAACACCTTCGCCGGATCGGTCAGCGCCATCAGCCGGTCGACGTCGTCGGGCGACTCGACGTACGCGCCCATGTGGTGATGGTAGGCGAGCTTGATGCCGTACGTGTCGAGCAGGTGCGCGCCGAATGCGTCGAGGCGTGCCGCGTAGCGCCGCCATGCGGCGTCGTCGACGAAGCGCGGCCGCTTCGCGACCGGCGTGTCGATGTTGCCCTGGATCGTGCCCGCGCATTCGCCGTAGACGACCACGTTCACGTCGTTGTACTGCAGCTTCGTCATGTGCGCGCGGCAGCGCTCGATCTCGGCGGCGACCGCATCGGCGTCGCTCATGCCCGGCGCGACTTCCGCGAGGAAGCCCGAATACCAGCCCGACACGCACGCGAGTCCGAACTCGGCGAGCTTCGCCTTCAGCTCGGGGCCCGTCTTCGGAAACTTGTTGCCGAGCTCGAAGCCCGCGTAGCCGATTTCGGCGCCTTCCTTCAGCGCCGTTTCGAGCGGCGTCTCGCCGCCGAGCGACGGCAGGTCGTCGTTCATCCACGACAGGGGATTGATACCGATGCGGACGTTCCAGCTCATGACGGGCTTCCTTGGTTCGAATGTGTTTTTCGTGGGGAGGGTTCGTGGGCAGCGCGCGCCATCAGCGCCGCTGCCGCAGCTTCGCGTCGAGATACGCGCGGTGCGCGCCTTCGACGCCGGCGCGCTCGGACACTTGCGGCACGGCGACTTCCCACCATGCGCCGCCGTCGTCGGTCGTGCGCTTGTGCGTGGTGTCGATCACGAGTACCTGGCTCGTCTTCGCCGCGCGGGCGCGCGTCATTTCGCTGCGCAGTTCGCCGACGTCGCGCACGTGCACGGCGTCGGCACCCATTGCGCGTGCATGCATCGCGAAGTCGATCGTCGAGCGCGCGCCGCCTTCGGGCACGCAGTCGTCGAGCATGTTGTTGAAGCTCGCACCGCCGCAGTTCAGCTGCAGCCGCTCGATGCAGCCGTAGCCGCGGTTGTCGAGGATCACGACGATGATCTTGCGGCCGAGCATCACGGACGTCGCGAGCTCCGCGTTGAGCATCATGTACGAACCGTCGCCGACAATCACGATCACTTCGCGCTCGGGCCGCGCGAGCTTCGCGCCGAGGCCGCCCGCGACCTCGTAGCCCATGCACGAGTACGCATAGTCCATGTGGTAGTTGCCCGGCACGCCGCTGCGCCACAGCTTGTGCAACTCGGCCGGCAGCGTGCCGGCCGCGCACACGACGAGATCGTCGCGCGCGCTGTCGCGGCCCGCGTCGGCCGCGGAGTCGCGCACCGCGCCGATCACTTCCGCGTCGTACGGCAGCGTGTCGTTCGGCACGTGCGTCGTGAGTTCGGTCACGCGCGCGTTCCACGCGGCGGCCTGGTCGCGGTTGCTTGCCGTCCATGCCGGATCGGCGTGCCAGCCGGCCAGTGCGGCCGACAGCTGGCCGAGGCCCGTGCGCGCGTCGGCCACGAGTTGCCGGCCGCGCTTCTTGCCCGCGTCGAACGGCTGCACGTTCAGGCTCAGCAGCGTCGCGTTGCCGTAGAGCGCATGCGAGCCGGTCGTGAAATCCTGCAGCCGCGTGCCGACCGCGAACACCACGTCGGCCTGCGCGGCCGCGCGGTTCGCGGCAGGCGAGCCCGTCACGCCGATCGACCCGAGGTTCAGCGGGTGGTCCCACGCGAGGCTGCCCTTGCCGGCCTGCGATTCCGCCACCGGCACGCCGTGCGTGTCGGCGAATGCCCGCAGCGCGTCCCACGCCTGGCTGTACAGCACGCCACCGCCCGCGACGATCAGCGGCTTCTTCGCGGCCTTCAGCACGTCGAGCGCATCGGCGAGCTCGAGCGCATCGGCCGGCGGCCGGCGCATCCGGATCACCGGCGGCGCGAAGAAATCCTCGGGCCAGTCGTACGCGAAGGTCTGCACGTCCTGCGGCAGCGCGAGACATACCGGGCCGCACTGCGCGGGGTCGGTCATCACCTGGATCGCACGCGGCAGCGCGACGAGCAGCTGCTCGGGCGACGTGATCCGGTCGAAGTAGCGGGTCACCGGCCGGAAGCAGTCGTTCGCGCTGACGTCGCCCTGTTCGAAATCCTCGACCTGCTGCAGCACCGGGTCGGGCAGCCGCGACACGAACACGTCGCCGGGCAGCAGCAGCAGCGGCAGCCGGCCGACGTGCGCGAGCGCGGCGGAGGTCAGCATGTTGGTCGCGCCGGGGCCGATGCTCGACGTCGCGGCCATCATCCGCTGACGGAAATTCGCTTTCGCGAACGCGACGGCCGCATTGGCCATCCCTTGTTCGTTGTGCGCGCGGAACGTCGGCAGCCGGTCTTTTTCAGCGTGCAGCGCCTCGCCGAGCCCGGCCACGTTGCCGTGGCCGAAGATCGCGAACACGCCGCCGCAGTAGGGCAGGATCTCGATGCGGCCGTCGGGCTGGACGACTTCGGCACGCAGGGCGGCCAGGTAGCGCACGAGCGCCTGGCTGACGGTCAGTCTTACGGTAGAGGTCATGTCGGTCGGTGAAGAAGATTCGGGTGGATCGTCGCGTCGCGTCATGCCGCGGCGGCGCGGGCCGCGGCCGCACGGCGGCCGAGCCACGCATCCACGAGCTGCGCGAAGTTGCCGGCGACTTCGTCGATCAGCGCCTGGTCGTCGATCCGGCCGGCGAACCAGTTCAGCGATGCATCGGCCCACAGCGTGCGCCCGACCATGAAACCCTTGACGATCGGGTTGGTCGCCGAGCGGAAGCTGTCGACGAGGTATTGCAGCGGCTGGTTCAGCCCGAGGATCACCGCGCCACGGCAGTGCGGGTCGCGCTCGGCGATCAGCGCGGCGAGCCGCGCCCAGCCGTCGGCGCTCAGCGGCGTGAGCTTCCACCAATCGGGCATCACGCCGAGGTTGTAGAAGCGCGCGATCGTGCGCAGCACCGCGTCGTCCTCGGTGCCGGCCGGCGTGACCGCGCGCGGCGGAATCATTTCCAGCAGCAGTTCGTTGCCGCTGGCGCGCGTGGCTTCCCACAGTTCCAGCACGCGCTGCTCCTGTTCGACGCGCAGGTCGACCTGATCGTCGGGGTGATAGTGAACGAGGCACTTCACGACCTGTTCGGTCGGCCAGTGCGTGAGCGACGAGCCGACCGAGCGCGTTTCGTCGAAACGCAGCGGCCGCGAGCCCGGCAGTTCGACCGGGCGGCCGACCCACCAGCCGCGTCCGGTGGCCGACGCAAGCGCATCGCTGCCGTAGCCGCCGCCGTCGATCAGCACGCCGACATGGCCTTCGATATGACGATCGCGCTCGACCTGCTCGACCGCGCGCACGAGCAGGCGCTTCAGCGTCCTGATGCGCGCTTCGTCCGCACCGGCCTGCACCGCGAGTTCGTAGAACTGGCTGCGATGGTCGAACGCCATCACGCACAGGTCGTCCCATTCGCGCCGCGGCACCGTCACGCGGTGCAGGTGCGCGAGCGTGTGATCGGCATCGACCACCGGATTGCGGCTGCCGTCGAACCAGTGTGCGAGCTCGGCCGGCGTCGGCATCGCAGCGGAGCACGCGTGGCGCGATACGACGATCGCGCCGCACGCGTTCGCGATGCGCGTCGACTCGGCCCAGTCGCTCCCGCGCAGCAGCCCCGACAGCAGGCCCGACAGGAACGCGTCGCCCGCGCCGAGCACGTTGAGCACCTCGACGCGTTCGCCGAGGAAGGTCGGCGCATCGTCGATGCGGGCGGGAATCTCGCCCTCGATCACGCAGCAGCCCAGCGCGCCGCGCTTGACGACCAGCGTCGCGTTCGTGATGGCGCGCACCGCCTGCAACGACCCGATCACGTCGTGCGGCACGCCGCCCGCGATCAGGAATTCCTCCTCGGTGCCGACCAGCAGGTCGAACTCGCCGAGCACCTGCTGCAGCTGACGCGTCACC
The DNA here is from genome assembly GCF_964265005.1 of Burkholderia crassaminum. NCBI lineage: Bacteria > Pseudomonadati > Pseudomonadota > Betaproteobacteria > Burkholderiales > Burkholderiaceae > Burkholderia > Burkholderia crassaminum. The sequence goes on from NZ_OZ183799.1 coordinate 1,600,642, forward strand.
TGCGCGTCCGGCACGTAGCGGTTCTCGCCCGCGCCACGCGCGGTCAACCCCCACAGCACGGGCCGGTAGTCGATGTCGAGTATCCGTACGACGCCATGGCGGCGTGCATAACCGAGCGCGGTCAGCGACGCCTCGCGCGTGCCCGGCGTCGACAGGTGTGTGCCGGTGATCGCGAGCGCCCGGCAGCCGGCGATGAAGTCCTCGCTGATCTCGTCGGCGCGCACGGCCATGTCCGCACAGTTCTCACGCACGAACAGCAGCGGGAACGTGTCGCGATCCTTCAGCCCGAGCAGCACCAGCGCGGTGAGGCGTTCGCGGTCGGTCTGCAGCTGGCTCGTGTCGCAGCCTTCGCGCTCGAGCGTCTCGCGCAGGAAGCGCCCCATCTGCTCGTCGCCGACGCGCGAGATCATCGCGGTCTTCAGCCCGAGCCGCGCCACGCCGAACGCGACGTTGCCGGACGAGCCGCCGAGATACATCTGGAAGCTGCGCGCGTCTTCCAGGCGGCTGCCGTACTGCTGCGCATAGAGATCCACGGCCACGCGGCCGAGGCAGGCGAGATCGATGGGGCGGTCACTCGGAAAGTTCAGCAGGCTCATATCACGTGTCACGCTCGCGGCCGGCGTTCGGCGATGCCGGCGGATTAGGGGACCGATCTGCTCGCGACCGTCCGCAACGTGTCTTGCACGACGCGGGACTGCCTGCCGCAAGGAATCGGGCTACGGACGCAGTCTAGGCTTTTTGGAAATCCAGTTCCCTAGGTGAAATCACGTAGAAATAAATTTCCAAATCGTAGAGGAACTGATCTACAGTTTCATCCGGATGCTTCAGTCCGTATCGGATTCGATCGGACTCGGCCCGGCGGCGCGCAACGCGCCGTCTTCCGCCCCCCGGAGATGAGGAGACAGATTGATCATGAAGACCAAGCTGATGGCCGTCGCGGCCGCCGCGATCCTGGCTGCGCCGCTCGCGCATGCCGAGAAGATCGGCGTGACGATGGCGTCGTTCGACGACACGTTCCTGACCATCCTGCGCAACGGCATCACCGACGCAGCGAAGAAGGACGGCGCGACGGTGCAGATCGAGGACGGCGGCAACGACGTCGGCAAGCAGTTGAGCCAGGTCCAGAACATGATCGCGCAGAAGGTCGACGCGATCATCGTGAACGCGGTCGATACCGACGCGACGCCGAAGATCACCAAGATGGTGACGGCCGCGAAGATTCCGCTCGTCTACGTGAACCGCAAGCCGGTCGATTTCGACAAGCTGCCGGCCGGCGTCGCGGTCGTCGCATCCGACGAAAAGCAGTCGGGCACGCTGCAGGCGCGCCAGGTGTGCAAGCTGCTCGGCGGCAAGGGCGACCTCCTCGTGCTGATGGGCGAGCTGTCCAACGAATCGGCGCGTGCCCGCACCAAGGACATCGAGGACGTGATCGCGACGAAGGATTGCTCGGGGATGAAGATCGTCGACAAGCGCGAAGGCAAGTGGAGCCGCACGCAGGGCCAGGACATCACGATGAACTGGCTGAGCTCCGGCACGAAGTTCGACGCGATCATCTCCAACAACGACGAAATGGCGATCGGCGCGATCAACGCGCTGAAGGCCGCGCGCAAATTGACGCCGAAGACGATCGTCGCGGGCATCGACGCGACGCCGGACGGGCTCGCATCGATGAAGAGCGGCGAGCTGAAGGTGTCGGTGTACCAGAACGCGGCCGGGCAGGGGCAGCAGGCTGTCGCGGCCGCGCTCAAGCTCGCGAAGAAACAGCCCGTCGACCGCTACGTGAACGTGCCGTTCGAGCTCGTGACGCCCGAGAACATGAACCAGTACGCGAAGCACTGACCGGTGATCCGTTGAACTGCGCGGGCCCGGCATGGCCGGGTTCGCGCGCGACTTGTCGAGGAACGTCCATGTTTACAGCCAGAGTCGCGCGCCCGATGGCCGGCGGCGATGCGCCTGCCGCTTCGTCCGGCGCGGCCGGCTCGTCGGCCCCGCCGGCTTCTTCCGCGGCCGACTGCGTGCTCGAGGTGCGCGGTGTCGGCAAGTCCTTTCCCGGTGTCGTCGCGCTCGACGGCGTGCAGTTCCGCGTGCGTCGCGGCACCGTCCATGCGCTGATGGGCGAGAACGGCGCGGGCAAGTCGACGCTGATGAAGATCATCGCGGGCGTCTACACGCCCGACCAGGGCGAGATCCTGATCAACGGCGAGCCGGTCGTGCTGAACGGTCCGCTCGATGCGCTCGACCGCGGCATCGCGATGATCCACCAGGAACTCAACCTGATGCCGTACATGACGGTCGCGGAGAACATCTGGATCCGCCGCGAACCGAAGAACCGCTTCGGCCTGATCGATCATGCGGCGCTGCGCCGCCAGACGGCCGAGCTGTTCGAGCGGCTGTCGATCGACATCGATCCGGAAACCGACGTGCGCACGCTGACGGTCGCGAGCCGCCAGATGGTCGAGATCGCGAAGGCCGTGTCGTTCGACTCGGACGTGCTGATCATGGACGAGCCGACCTCCGCGCTGACCGACAAGGAAGTCACGCACCTGTTCCGGATCATTCGGCAGCTGCGCGAGCAGGGCAAGGGCATCGTCTACATCACGCACAAGATGAACGAGCTGTTCGAGATCGCCGACGAGTTCTCGGTGTTCCGCGACGGCAAGTACATCGGTACGCACGCATCGAGCGACGTCACGCGCGACGACATCATCCGCATGATGGTCGGGCGCGAGATCACGCAGATGTTCCCGAAGGAGGAGGTGCCGATCGGCGACGTCGTGCTGTCGGTGAAGAACCTCGGTGTCGAAGGCGTGTTCCGCGACGTGAGCTTCGAGCTGCGCGCGGGCGAGATCCTCGGCGTGGCCGGCCTGGTCGGCTCGGGGCGCTCGAACGTCGCGGAGGCGCTGTTCGGCGTCGTGCCGGCCACGTCGGGCGAGATCCGCATCGACGGCAAGCCGGTGCGCATCACGACGCCCGCGCAGGCGATGAAGTACGGGATGGCCTTCCTCACCGAAGACCGCAAGGACACCGGCTGCTTCCTGAATCTCGACCTGCTCGCGAACATGGAAGCGGCGGTGCTCAGCAACCGCTACGTGAAGTTCAATTTCGTGCGGCAGGCGCAGTTGAAGCGCGACTGCGAGGAAATGAGCCGGATGCTGCGCGTGAAGTCGCCCGGGCTGCACGAGGAGATCCAGAACCTGTCGGGCGGCAACCAGCAGAAGGTGTTGATCGGCCGCTGGCTCCTCACGCAGCCGCGCATCCTGATCCTCGACGAGCCGACGCGCGGCATCGACGTCGGTGCGAAGGCCGAGATTCACCGGCTCGTCAGCGCGCTCGCCGGCAAGGGCGTCGCGGTGCTGATGATCTCGTCGGAGATGCCGGAAGTGCTGGGAATGAGCGATCGCGTGATGGTGATGCACGAAGGGCGCATGACCGGCATCGTCGATCGCAAGGACGCCGACCAGGTCCGCATCATGGATCTCGCGTCGCGCTGAGCCGAAACAAGATTGGAGACAAATGAAATGGGCAACCTGAATCCGGCTGCGGATGCGCAGACCATGACGATCAAGGCGCGGCACACGAAGTGGCCGCCCGAACTGAGCATCTTCCTCGTGCTGGTCGGCATCAGCCTGTTCTTCGAGATCGTCGGCTGGATCGTCGTCGGCCAGAGCTTCCTGTTCAACGCCGAGCGGCTCGAGATCATCGTGCTGCAGATGGCCGTGATCGGCATCATCGCGGTCGGCGTGAACCTCGTGATCATCACCAGCGGGATCGACCTGTCGTCGGGGTCGGTCGTCGCGGCCGCGGCCGTCGTATCGGCGAGTCTGGCGCAGGTGTCGGACTTCCCGCGCGCGGTGTTTCCGCACCTGACCGACCTGCCGATCATCTGGCCCGTGCTGGCCGGCGTGTGTGTCGGGCTGCTGGTCGGCCTGCTGAACGGCTCGCTGATCGCGATGACGGGCATCCCGCCCTTCATCGCGACGCTCGGCACGATGGTCGCCGCGCGCGGCTTCGCGAAGTGGTTCACCAACGGGATGCCGGTGTCGATGCTGACCGATCAGTTCGCGGCCATCGGCTCAGGCGCCAACCCGGTGATCATTTTCCTCGTGATCGCCGCGATCTTCCACGTCGTGCTGCGCTACACACGCTTCGGCAAGTACACCTATGCGATCGGCGCGAACCGTCACGCTGCTGTCGTGTCGGGCATCAACGTCACGCGCCACCTGATCTTCGTCTATGCGATCGCGGGCCTGCTGAGCGGGATCGCCGGCACCGTGACCGCCGCGCGTGCGATCTCCGGCCAGTCGGGCATGGGCGTGATGTACGAGCTCGATGCGATCGCGGCCGTCGTGATCGGCGGCACGTCGCTGTCGGGCGGGCTCGGCCGCGTGACGGGCACCGTGATCGGTGTGCTGATCCTCGGCGTGATGACGTCGGGCTTCACGTTCATCCGCATCGACGCGTATTACCAGGAGATGGTGAAGGGCGCGATCATCGTCGCGGCCGTGATCGCCGACCAGTACCGCAACAAGAAGAAGCGCCGCTGACTTGCCATGCATCGCCGGGCGAGGGCGGCACGTGCCGCCGCCTTCGTCCCGAACCCGCCACCGCCGAGGACCTTCGATGAAGATCGCGCTGGACCCCTACATGATTCGCCACCTGCCGCTCGACCGCCTGCCGCACGCGGTGGCCGAGCTCGGCTACGACCAGATCGAGCTGTCGCCGCGCAGCGACTTTCTCGACTGGTGGGTGATGCCGCGCGCGACGCGCGAGCGGATGGCCGCTTTCCGGCAGGCCATGCGCGCGAGCGGCGTCGGCCTCGCGTCGCTGCAGCCGATGTACCGCTGGGCGAGCCCGTTCGAGGACGAGCGGTTATGGGCCGTGCGTTGCTGGAAGAAGGCGATCGAGGTCGCGCTCGAGATGGAGTGTGCGCTGATGGTATCGGAGTTCGGGCGCGGCGCGTCGCCCGAGCGCTCGGTCGGCGAACGGCCGGGGGCAAACCCGAAGGAGCTGTGCGAAGCCGCGTGGTTCCGTTCGATGGACGAGCTGCTGCCGATCCTCGAGCGCGAACGCATCGTGCTGTCAGTCGAGCCGCATCCGGAGGACTGGATCGAGCAGCTGCAGCCGGCGATCGACATCGTCACGAACCTCGGCTCACCGTCGCTGAAGCTGTCGTACATCGCACCGCACACGTTCTACTACGGCGACGACATGGCCGCGATGATCGCGCAGGCCGCGCCGATCCTCGCGCACGTGCGCGTGGCCGACACCTTCGACCACCGCAAGAGCAGCCAGCTGCGCTATATCGTGAACCCGCCGGGTTCGAACCAGATCCGCGTGCACCAGCATCTCGACATCGGGCAGGGCGAGATCGACTGGGACGTGTTCTTTCGTGCGCTCGGCGCGGCAGGCTTCGACGGCGTGATGTCGTCGTGCGTGTTCGCGTGGGAGGACCGCGCGGAAGCGTCGTCGCGCTACATGCGCGACGCGATCCAGCGCTACGTCGATCGTCATTTCGATCGCACGGCGCGTTGACTTATTGCTGACCGGTGCGGTGAATGCCGCGCCGTAAATGAACGACTGGAGACTGTTAGATGACCTTGCAAATCGGCGTGATCGGCTGCGGCGCGATCGGCCAGGACCACATCCGCAGACTGACCCGCACGCTGTCCGGCGCGCGTGTCGTGGCCGTCAACGACATCGACCCGCAGCAGGCGCGCGACGCGGTGACGAAGTACGGGCTCGATGCCGAGATCTACGGCGACGGCCATGAGGTGGTCGCGGCCGCCGACGTGCAGGCCGTGCTCGTCACGTCGTGGGGGCCGACGCACGAAGCGTTCGTGCTCGATGCAATCGCGCACGGCAAACCGGTGTTCTGCGAGAAGCCGCTCGCCGTCACGGCCGAAGGCTGCATGCGGATCGTCGAAGCGGAAGTCGCGCACGGCAAGCGACTCGTGCAGGTCGGCTTCATGCGGCCGTACGACGAAGGCTATCGCGCGCTGAAGCGCGTGATCGACAGCGGCGAGATCGGCGCGCCGCTGATGCTGCATTGCGCGCACCGCAACCAGTCGGTCGGCGAACGCTACACGACCGACATGGCGATCACCGATACGCTGATCCACGAGCTCGACGTGCTGCGCTGGCTGCTCGGCGAGGACTACGTGAGCACGCAGGTCGTCTATCCGAAGAAGACGCGCCATGCGTCCTCGCATCTCGCCGATCCGCAGATCGTGCTGCTGGAAACCGCGAGCGGCGTGCGCATCGACGTCGAGATCTTCGTGAACTGCCAGTACGGCTACGACATCCAGTGCGAGGTGGTGGGCGAGCAGGGCATCGCGAAGCTGCCCGATCCGCCGGCAGTGGGGCTCAAGCATGCGGCGCATCAGTCGGTCGAGATCATGACCGACTGGAAGGAACGCTTCATCGCGTCTTACGACGTCGAGTTGCAGGCATTCATCGACGGCGTGCGGGCGCACGCGCTCACCGGGCCGTCGGCCTGGGACGGCTACGCGGCGGCGGTCGCGGCCGACGCCTGCGTGAGGGCGCAGAAGAGCGGCGCGGTCGAACCGATCACGATGGCCGACCGTCCCGCGTTCTATCGCGGCTGAACCCTGCGCATTCCTGCCGGATCGACCGACATGACGATGAAGATTGGCTGTGCGCCCTGCTGCTGGGGCGTCGACGACGTAAAGAACCCGCACCTGCCACCGTGGCGGCAGGTGCTCGCCGAGGCCGCGCAGGCCGGCTACTCGGGCATCGAGCTGGGGCCGTACGGCTACATCCCGCTCGAACTCGACGTGGTGAGCGCCGAGCTCGAGCGGCAGCGCCTGAGCATCACCGCCGGTACGATCTTCGACGATCTCGTGGCGCCGGAGAACCTGCCGAACCTGCTGCGCCAGACGCGCGAGATCTGCGCGCTGATCACGCGGCTGCCGAAACTGCCGACGCAGGACGGCCAGCGCTACGCGGCGCCGTACCTGGTCGTGATGGACTGGGGGCATGAAGAACGCGATTACGCGGCCGGCCACGCCGATCGCGCGCCGCGGCTGTCCGACGAACGCTGGGCCGGCATGGTCGAGCACATCCGGCAGATCGCGACGATCGCGCGCGACGAATTCGGCGTGCGCACGGTGATCCATCCGCATGCGGGCGGCTACATCGAGTTCGCGGACGAGATCGACCGGATCGTCGCCGACATTCCGGCCGACACGGCCGGCCTCTGTCTCGATACCGGCCACCTGCATTACTCGGGCATGGACCCGGAAACCTGGCTGCGCCGCCACGCGGCGCGCCTCGACTACGTGCATTTCAAGGACATCGACGCGGCCGTGTACGACGCGGTGATGGGCGAACACATCGCGTTCTTCGCCGCGTGTGCGCGCGGCGTGATGTGCCCGATCGGCACCGGCGTGCTCGATTACCGGTCGATCCGCCGCGCGCTCGACGACATCGGCTACGCCGGGTACATCACGATCGAACAGGAGCGCGACCCGCGCAATGCCGGCACGAGCCTGCGCGACGTCGCCGCGAGCCGCGCGTTTCTAGCTTCGGCCGGCTTTGCATGACCCCTGAACCCGCACCAGGAACACCATCATCATGATTGACGGACAGATTCTGCTTGGACATTCGATTCGCTGGGGCATGGTCGGCGGCGGGCTCGGCAGCCAGATCGGCTACAGCCACCGGTCGGCCGCGCTGCGCGACGGCAGCTTCCAGCTGGTCGCCGGCGCGTTCGACATCGATCCCGAACGCGGCCGCCAGTTCGGCGTGAAGCTCGGCGTCGCGGCCGAGCGCTGCTATCCCGACTACGCGACGATGTTCGACGCCGAGGCACGCCGCCCGGACGGTATCCGCGCGGTGTCGATCGCGACGCCGAACAACACGCACTTCGAGATCTGCCGCGCCGCGCTGAACGCGGGGCTGCACGTGATCTGCGAGAAGCCGCTGTGCTTCACGACCGAGGAGGCCGAGACGCTGCAGCGCGTGTCGGTCGAGAAGAACCGGATCGTCGGCGTCGCGTACGGCTATTCCGGACACCAGATGATCGAACAGGCGCGCGAGATGATCGCGCGCGGCGATCTCGGCGAGATCCGCATCGTGCAGATGCAGTTCGCGCACGGGTTCCACAGCGAGGGCGTCGAGGCCGCGAGCGCGGCCGCGCGCTGGCGCGTCGACCCGAAGTTCGCGGGCCCGAGCTACGTGCTCGGCGATATCGGCACGCATCCGCTGTACATCTCCGAGGTGATGGCGCCCGAGTTGAAGATCCGGCGGCTGATGTGTTCGCGGCAGAGCTTCGTGAAGAGCCGCGCGCCGCTCGAGGACAACGCGTTCACGATCATGGAATACGACACGGGTGCGGTCGGCTACGTGTGGTCGAGCGCGGTGAACGCGGGTTCGATGCACAGCCAGAAGGTGAGGGTGATCGGCTCGAAGGCGAGCGTCGAGTGGTGGGACGAGCATCCGAACCAGTTGCGCTACGAAGTACAGGGTCAGCCCGCACAGGTGCTCGATCGCGGGATGGGTTATCTGCATCCGCACGCATTGCGCGAAGATCGCATCGGCGCCGGGCATCCGGAGGGGCTGTTCGAGGCCTGGTCGAATCTCTATGCGCGCTTCGCGCTCGCGATGGATGCGGCCGATCGCGGCGACGCCGCAGCGTTGAAGAACATCCGCTTTCCGGATGTCCATGCAGGCGTGGAAGGCGTGCGCTGGGTCGAGAACTGCGTGCGCTCCGCCGACGCGGGCAGCGTGTGGGTCGACTATCGTTGAATCGGCGGCACGGGCCGGCTGCGGCGCGGGCCGCTTCTCGCCGCTTCCCGCCGTTTCGTACCGATGGCCGGCTCGGTAGACGCCCTAATCTTTACGACGCCGCGCGAGCGTTGGACAATCGCTTCCAGTATCGCCGAGGTGCGTAGGCAAGTGATGATCGAGCGTGTGGGAGCGAGCACGCGGCGCGGGCCGCGCCGCAAACGTGATTAAATTCGCCCTTCAAGCATGTATCCAGGTGAGTCCCGGGCCGCGTCCGTCCGTATCGCGCGCGCATCGGGGCCGTCAACTTCGCGCTATCCGATGAGTTCATCCGAGAAACCTCCCGCCACCGTCGAGCAGTTCCTGCAGCATCTGACGCAGGAGTACGACGGCCTCAGCAATCGCCTGAAGGTGATTGCGCGCCATGTGGAAACGCATCGGGACCAGCTTGGCCTGGAGGGCATCCAGTCGCTCGCGGAAGCGTGCGGCGTCCAGCCGTCGGCCGTCGTGCGCTTCGCGAAGCATTTCGGCTTCTCCGGCTTCTCCGAGATGCAGAAGCTGTTCCGCGAGGGGCTCGCACAGCAGATCGCGCCGGGGCGCGCATACAACCTGCGGCTGCGCGACGTGATCGAAGCGGGTTCGTCGAGCCTGCAGCCCGAGCAGATCGCCGACGAGTTCATCAAGGGCAGCATCGCGGGGATGCAGCAGCTGCGGCAGACGCTCGATTCGCAGGCGCTCGCGCAGGCCGTCGACCTGCTCGCCGACACCCAGGCGATCTGGATCGCGGGCTCGCGGCGCGCGTTTCCGATCGCGGTGTACCTCGACTACGCGCTGCAGCACACCGACAAGCGCATCGGGCTGTTCAGCGCGCTGGGCAGCATGCATCTCGGGCAGATCCGGTCGGTGCGCGAGGGCGACGTGATGATCGTCATCTCGTTCATGCCGTACGCGGAGGAAACCGTGCAGGTTGCGCAGCAGGCCGTGCAGCGCGGCGCGCGGCTGATCGCGATCACCGACAGCCGGATGAGCCCGCTTGCGCGGGAGGCCGAGGTGACGCTGATGGTGCAGGACAGCGAGACGTTCGGCTTCCGCGCGCTGACGGCCACGATGGGCCTCGCGCAGAGCCTGTTCGTCGCGCTCGCGTACCGGCTCGAGTTGTCGTACCTGCCGACCGCCGACGGCGCGCACGGCACGAAGGCCGGTTGACGCAATCTGCCGGCGCAGCGCCCGCCGAAGGGATCGGCGGGCGGCGTGCCGGCAGGCGGTTACTTCGCGGTCGGCATCGCGAATTCGGCACCCTTGCCGATGCTCGACGACCAGCGCTGCATCACCGACTTCTGGCGCGTATAGAAGCGCACGCCTTCCTCGCCGTACGCGTGCATGTCGCCGAACAGGCTCTTCTTCCAGCCGCCGAAGCCATGCCACGCCATCGGCACCGGGATCGGCACGTTGATGCCGACCATCCCGACCTGGATGCGCCGCGCGAATTCGCGTGCGATGCCGCCGTCGCTCGTGAAGCACGACACGCCGTTGCCGAACTCGTGCGCGTTGATCAGGTCGACCGCCTCACCGAAATCCTTCACGCGCACGCAGCCGAGCACGGGCCCGAAGATTTCTTCCTTGTAGATGCGCATGTCGGGCGTCACGTGGTCGAACAGCGTGCCGCCGGTGAAGAAGCCAGCCTCGCGGCCCGGCACGCGCAGCCCGCGGCCGTCGACCACCAGTTGCGCGCCTTCGTTCACGCCTTGCTCGATATAGCCTTCGATGCGCTTGAGCGCATCGCCGGTGACGATCGGGCCCATCTCGACTTCCGGCGACATCCCGTCGCCGATCACCAGCTTGCGCGCGCGCTCGGCCACCAGCGGCACGATCTGGTCCGCGACGTCGCCGACCAGCACCGCGACGCTGATCGCCATGCAGCGTTCGCCGGCCGAGCCGTACGCGGCGCCGATCAGCGCGTCGACGGCCTGCTCGAGGTTCGCATCGGGCATCACGACCAGATGGTTCTTCGCGCCGCCGAGCGCCTGCACACGCTTGCCCGACTGCACCGCGCGCTGCTGCACGTACGCCGCGATCGGTGTCGAGCCGACGAAGCTGACGGCCTGCACGTCGGGGTGGTCGAGCAGCGCGTCGACCGCGCCCTTGCCGCCCTGCACGACGTTGAAGACACCGGCCGGCAACCCGGCCTGCGTGAGCAGGTCGGCGATGAACAAGGCCGTCGACGGATCGCGCTCGCTCGGCTTCAGCACGAACGTGTTGCCGGTCGCGATCGCCACCGGGAACATCCAGCACGGCACCATGCACGGGAAGTTGAACGGCGTGATGCCCGCGACGACACCGAGCGGCTGGCGCATCGTCCAGTTGTCGATGCCGGTGCTGACCTGGTCGGTGAAATCGCCCTTCAGGAGCTGCGGCACGCCGCAGGCGAATTCGATGATGTCGATGCCGCGTGCGACTTCGCCCTGCGCGTCGGAGAACACCTTGCCGTGCTCGGCCGTGATGATCGCCGCAAGTGCGTCGCGGTGCTCGTTCATCAGCTGCAGGAAGCGGTGCAGGACGCGCGCGCGGCGGATCGGCGGCGTCGCGGCCCACGCGGGGAACGCGGCATGGGCCGACGCGACGGCCTGCTGCACTTCGCTGTCGTCGGCGAGCGCGACGCGGCGCACCGCGCGGCCGAGCGCGGGATTGAGGACGTCCTGGAAGCGGCCGCTGCGGCCGGCGACGGGCGCGCCGTCGACATAGTGGCCGACGTCGGCGTCGGAGGTGTACGCGGGAACCGGATTCATCGTGTCTCCTGGGGGATCGGGTGGGAGTGGACAGCACCCAGTCTAGGCAAACGCGCAGGGCGGGAGAAGGCCGCGCAGCTTGATTCACTGTTCAGAATTCTGAATAATCAGTGGATGAATCAGCAAAATGTCCAGGCGCTCTGGCCGCATATCCATTCGCTGACGGTGCTGGCCGCGGCCGGCAGTTTCACGGCCGCCGCGCAGCGGCTCGGCATCAGCAAGGCCGCGATGAGCCAGCGCATCGCCGATCTCGAAAAAGCAGCCGGCGTGCCGCTCGTGCGTCGCACGACGCGCAGCGTGCGGCTCACCGACGCGGGCCAGACGCTCGTCGACAGCACGCGCGACGCGTTCGAGTCGATCGGGCAGCACTTCGCGCGCGTGAAGGATCTGGCCGGCGAGCCGCGCGGCCTGCTGCGCGTGACGGTGCCGGTCGCGCTCGGGCGCCAGCAGGTCGTGCCGCACCTGCCCGATTTCCTGCGGCAGCATCCGGGCGTGCAGATCGAGCTCGACCTGTCGGACCGGCTGCATTCGCTGACGCAGGAGGGTTTCGACCTCGCGATTCGCCATACGACCACCGCGCCGCAGACCCACGTCGCATGGAAGCTGTGCGACACGCGCTCGTTGCTCGTCGCAAGCCGCGACTACCTCGACGCACGCGGCGCGCCGCGTCATCCGAACGAACTCGTCGATCACAGCTGCCTGTGCTACCTGCGCGAGCACGAGCCGGCCGCATGGAGCTTCGAGCCGCACGGCCGGCGGCGCGAGCGCGTGAGCGTGCCGGTGCGCGGCAGTTTCGCGGCGAACAACAGCGAGGCGATGCGCGAAGCCGCGCTCGGCGGGCTCGGCATCGCGCTGCTGCCGGATTTCAGCGCGCAGCGCGATCTCGACGCCGGCCGGCTCGTCGCGCTGCTCGATGGCTGGCGGCCGTCGGGCGCATTCGGCGATCACATCTTCGCGATCCGCCCGTACAGCCCGGTCGTGCCGAGCGCGGTGCGCGCGCTCGTGCGGCACCTGCGCGAGCGGCTCGCGGGCGGCTTTTCCGACGCGTGAGCCCGGTGCCCGTGCGCGCCACGCCATGGGCTGCCCGGGCAGGCGCGGCAGCGCTGCGGTAAAATCGCGGCTTCCTCCCGCGCCGCATGTGGCGCGTCATTCGAAGGTCGAAAGCCGATGCAGATTCACAAGGAAGTGGACGCGCGCGGGCTCAATTGCCCGTTGCCGATCCTACGTGCCAAGAAAGCGCTCGCCGATATGGAAAGCGGGCAGATCCTCAAGGTGCTCGCGACCGATCCGGGTTCGCAGCGCGATTTCGCCGCGTTCGCGAAGCAGACGGGCAACGAGATCGTCGAATCGACGACGCAGGACAAGACATTCGTGTTCCTGATGCGCCGCCGCTGACGGCCCGCGTCACGGTGCCGGCCGCGCCCGGCGCCCGTCGGCCGCGCTTTTCTGACAATTCTTAAACCTCGCTTCGTGATCGGCTGCGTATACTGACCCGGCCGGTCGTCCGCTCCCAGCGGATGCGCCGGCCACGGTACGTCTTATGGCGGGCACGGGGGCCATGCCTGACGCTACCGTCGTACAACGGGGAGAGGACATGTCCTTCAGACCAGGGACTATTCGAAGTCCGTCCGGAGCGGAACGCAGCGTATCGGGACTGAGCCGTATCGAGCTCGACCCGCAGCAGGATCGCCACGCGCGTGCCGCGCTGGAGGCCTATGCGGATTCGGCTGCGGCCGAGATGCCGTGGCTGGCCGAGTGGCTCGACGAACGGCTGCGCGATGCCGCGCTGGACGACGGCTCGGGCCTGACCTACTGCGGTGCGACGATCGAGCGCGTGTTCGATCTGGCGCAGGCGTGGGCGGCGGGCCAGCCGGACTACGCGGCCACCGCGTGGGAGCGCGTGCGCGGCCAGTTGCAGCGGATGCTTGCACAGCCGGCGCGTCCGGAACCGCTGTCGCAGCACATGCCGGTCGACGATGTCGCCGAGCCGGTGGCGGGCGTCGACTAGGCGCTCGATTGCGCGGTGGGAAGGATTATTCGAAGAAAAGACGGTAGTCCGCGCAATTTATTGGCGAATTTCATACTACTATGATGAAATCGCCGGTTCGTCCGCGCCCCGTTTTTGAGATATTTAGCCGGGGTCGCCGGTTTGCGCAGATGGCGCGAGCGGCGAATGACGGCTCGCCGGCCGGTATCCGGAAGCTGCGCGCGTGCTGCGCGGCCGGGTTGAGGGCGGGGAGCTGAACTGGACGAATCGATTTCGATTTGCGGGGTGCTATGAGAATTGCTGTACTGGATGACGATCCGGCCCAGACGGATTTCGTCAGTCAAACGCTGACGGCCGTTGGCCACACGTGCTATGCGTTCAAGGAAGGCAAGGCCCTGAAGAAGCGTCTGCAGCGCGAGACGTTCGATCTGCTGGTGCTCGACTGGAACGTGCCCGACATGTCCGGCGAGGAAGTGCTGAAGTGGGTGCGTGCGAATCAGACCGAGCACAGCCTGCCGATCATCTTCATGACGAGCCGTGACGACGAGGCGGGGATCACGCAGATCCTCAACGCCGGCGCCGACGATTACGTGGTCAAGCCCGTGTCGGGCCCGATCCTGCGCGCGCGCATCGGCTCGCTGCTGCGCCGCGCGTATCCGGTCAACGCCGAGGCCACCGTTCGCGAATTCGATCAATTCCGTTTCGACGTGAACCTGAAGCAGGCCTACGTCGGCGACAAGGCCGTGAGCCTCACGCAGAAGGAATTCGAGCTCGCGCTGCTGCTGTTCCAGCACCTCGACCGTCCGCTGTCGCGCGCGCACATTCTCGATCTCGTGTGGAAGCAGGCGACCGACATCCCGTCGCGCACGATGGATACGCACATCTCGATGCTGCGCACCAAGCTCGGCCTGCGGCCCGAAAACGGCTATCGCCTCGCGCCGATCTACGGCTACGGCTACCGGCTCGAGCGGGTCGGCCAGGGGGAACCGGAGTGACCGCGGGAATCACGCAGCGCACGGCGAACCTGCGCACGGCGGCGCTGCGCGTGTCCTGCGCGGTCGCGTTTGCGTTCGCCGCGCAGCATGCGGCCGCGCAGCCGCCCGCCGCCGCGGGCAAGATGGTCGTCTACCGCACGCAGGCGGGCGACACGCTGTACGACGTCGCCGCGCGCTACCTGCAGGGCTCGGACGACTGGCAACTGCTTCAGCAGATCAACGGCGTGCCCGCGCCGAAGCGCCTGCAGCCCGGCATCGCGCTGAAGCTGCCGGTGGCGCGTCTGCGCAAGGAAAAGCTGACCGCGCGCGTCATCGCGGTGCAGGGTACGGCCGAACGCGCATCCGGCGATGCTTACGCGCCGCTCGCGAACGATGCGACGCTCGCCGAGGGCGATCGCGTGCGCACGGGCCCGAACGGCTTCGTAACGCTCGAGCTCGCCGACGGCACGCACATGAGCCTGCCGCCCGACAGCCAGCTCGACCTGAAGGCGCTGCGCCGCACGGTGCTGACCGGTACGCTCGATCGTGAGTTCGAGCTCACCCGCGGCTCGGTCGACAGCGAGGTCACCCACCTGAAGAAACGCGACGACCGCTTCCAGATCCGTTCGCCGTCGGTCGTGGCCGGCGTGCGCGGCACGCACTTTCGCGTGAATTACGACGCGGCCGGCAATGCGTCGACGCGTGTCGAAGTGCTCGACGGCACGGTCGGCGTCGCGGGCGACCGGCAGCCGGCCGACCCGACGCTCGTGCATGCGAATTTCGGCAGCGTCGCGACCTCGTCCGGCACGGTCGGCGCGCCCGTCGAGCTGCTGCCTGCGCCGGCGCTTGCGCATCCCGACAAGGTGCAGGACGAGCCCGACGTCGCATTCGACGTCGCGCCGCTCGCCGACGCGCATGCATACCGTTTGCAGCTCGCGCACGACGCCGGGCTGCTCGACCTGTTCCGCGAAACGCGCACCGATTCGCCGCGCGCGGTCTTTCGCGACGTGCCGAACGGGAACTACTTCGTGCGGGTCGCCGCGATCGATGCGAACGGCCTCGAGGGCCGGCCGCGCACGTACGCGTTCGAACGCCGCGTGATGGGGCTCGACGCAAGCGCGTCGCCCGGCGCCGGCGGCTACGAGTTCCGCTGGTCGCCGAACGGTTCCGGCAAGGATGCGCGCTACCGGTTCGTGCTGTCGCGCTCGAAGGACCTGAGCGCACCGGTCGTCGACCAGGTCGGCCTGCATGCGCGCCAGATCACCGTCGCGCACCTGCCGCCGGGCGACTATTTCTGGGCCGTGACCGTCGAGGAATTCGAAGGCGGCAAGTTCTACGAGAAGACCAGTCCGGTCAGCGCGTTCACGCTGTCGCGCTGATCCGCGGCGCATGAAACCCGACTCCGTTTCCCCGCGGCGGCGCCTCGGCCGCCGCTTCCTGATCGAATGGATCGCGATCGGCTGCCTCGGGATCGCGGTGATCCTCGCGTGCGCGCTCGGCCGCCTGTCGGCGAGCGTCGACGGCCTGATCTACGACCGGCTGCTGATGCTGCGCAGCCTGCCGCTGTCGCCCGACGTGGTGGTCGTCGACATCGACAACCAGAGCGTGTCCGCCCTCGGCCGCTGGCCGTGGTCGCGCGACGTGCATGCGCGGCTGCTCGACACGCTGGCGCGCGCGCAGCCGGCGGCCGTCGTCTACGACGTGTTGTTTACCGAACCGTCTCCGGAGGATCGCACGTTCGCGGACGCGATGAGCCACGTGCCGACCTTCCTGCCCGTGCTGCTGAGCCCCGAGCAGGCGGACGGCACGCGCGAGGTCGATCCGCCGGTGGCCGCGCTCGCGGCGCGCGCGGTCGGGCTCGGCCACATCAACCTCGAAGTCGATCGCGACGGTATCGTCCGCAGCGTTGCGCTGTTCGAAAGCGACGGCCGCGTGCGCTGGCCGCAACTGATGGTGCCCGTGTATCGCGCGATCCAGGGCGGCCGGCTGCATCCGGTCGGCGGCGCGCCCGGCGCGCATGCGCACGACCTGTCGCGCGATGCGGCGGGCGAGGGCCGCTACCTGATCCCGTTCAGCCGCAACACGCCCGCCTATCCGACGCTGTCGTTCGACGACGTGCTCGAAGGGCGCGTGAAGCCTGACGCGCTGCGCGGCAAGATCGTCGTCGTCGGCGTGACGGCGTCGGGGCTGTACGACCGCTTCGCGACGCCCGTGTCCGGCGACTTCGGCCCGCTCGCCGGCGTGTATATCCATGCCAACGTGCTCGACATGCTGGCCACCGGCAGCGCGATCTCGCCCGCGTCGCGTGCCGGGCTGTTCGCCGCGTCGCTGCTGCCGCTCGCCGCGCTGCTGGGCGGCTTCCTGATGCTGTCGCCGTGGCGCGCGCTGCTGCTGACGCTGAGCCTTGCCGTGCTCGCCGTCGTCGCGAGCACGGCGCTGCTGTTCGAGGCGCGCATCTGGCTGTCGCCGGCGCCCGCGATCTTCGGGCTGATCGCCGTCTACCCGATCTGGAACTGGCGGCGCCTGGAAATGACGATGTCGTACCTGCGCCGCGAGTTGCAGCGGCTCGCCGACGAGCCGCACCTGCTGCCCGAGGCGCCGCGCACGCGCAGCGTCGGCGGCGACCTGCTCGAACGGCAGATGGCGCTGATGGCGCAGGCCGCGCAGCGCGTGCAGGACATGAAGCGCTTCGTGTGGGACAGCCTCGACAGCATGCCCGAGCCGATCTTCGTGACCGACCTGGCCGGCACGGTGCTGATCGCGAACCATGCGGCGAAGCGCTACGGGTCGCGGCTCGCGCTGCCGCTGCCGGAAGGGCGGCCGCTGCGCACCGCGCTCGGCGAGCTGACGTTCATGAAGACCGTCGACGGCAACGCGGAGCACGATGCGGCGATCCGCGAGCACTGGCCCGCCGCGCTCGACCCGACGCTCGAGGCCGAGCACGACGCGATGGCGCGCGGTATCGAGGTGCGCGATCGCGACGGCCTCGACCATCTGTTACGCTACGCGGCTTGTACCAACGCGCAGGGCCGCGTGACGGGCTGGATTGCCGGCCTCGTCGACGTGACCGAACTGCACGCGGCCGAGCGGCATCGCGAGGAGGCGCTGCACCTGCTGTCGCACGACATGCGCTCGCCGCAGGCTTCGATCCTCGCGCTCGTCGAGATCGAGCGCGACCGCGTCGAGACCGACGCGACGCGCGGGCTGCTCGCGCGGATCGAGCGCTACGCGCACCGCGCGCTGTCGCTCGCCGACGAGTTCGTGCAGTTGGCGCGCGCGGAGTCGCAGGCGTACCAGTTCGAAGTGACGAGCCTCGTCGACGTGCTGATCGATGCGAGCGACGAGGTATGGCCGCAGGCGCAGGCGAAGCACATCCGCATCGACACCGAGGTCGGCGCCGACATGTGTTGGGTGCGTGCCGATCGCTCGCTGATCACGCGCGCCTTCGTGAACCTGATCAACAATGCGGTCAAATACAGTCCGTCCGACACCGTGATCGCGTGTACGCTGACGGTCGAGCACGCGTCGAAGCGGATGTTCTGTACGGTTCGCGATCAGGGGTACGGCATCGCGCCGGAAGATCAGCGGCATCTGTTCGAACGTTTCAAGCGATTCCACGCCGGCGAGCGGCCCGAGATTTCGGGTTCCGGGCTCGGCATGGCATTCGTGAAGACGGTCGTCACACGCCATGGGGGCAGCGTGACGGTCGACAGCGAGGTGGGTGTCGGCACCGCGGTGACGGTGTCGCTGCCCGCGATCGACGAGCCGTCCGCCTGACAGGGCCAGGCGCGACGGCAGGCATTTGGGGAAAGCCATGAGAAAGGAATGGGCAGCGGCCGCGCTGGCGGCGTCGCTGTTGACGGGTTGCGCCGGCGTGACGAGCGGCGTGAGTGCGGTCGGGCAGCCGAACGCATTCGCGTCCGATGCGCACGGCTACGATTTCGTGCGGACGGCCGCGCAGGCCAACGATGCCGAATACCGGCAGATCGAGACGCTCGTGCGCGACGAACTTGCACATCGCGGCTTCGATGCGAAGTCGCTCAAGGACGCGCGCTACCGGTTGTCGGTCGCCTACGCGACGCAGCCGACGGCGGTCGCGGCCGTCGCCGACCAGTGCGGTGCGGCGAGCAGCGCGTGCGTGACGGTCGATGGGCCGTCGCCGCTCGCGCTGCCGTTCGCAGGCAAGGTGTACCGTCACGTGCTGACGCTGCGGTTCGTCGACGCGAAGTCGGGTGCCGACGTCTATCGCGTGACGGCGTCGCTGCGCGATCGCGACCCCGGCACGCAGCAGGCCGCGCCGGCGCTCGTGAAGAGCGCGCTCGCGAAGGTACCGTTCGACGCGGGCAACGGCTGGCTCGTCAAGACGAAAAAAGACGACGCGGGCGGAATGCCGGGCGTCGTCTCGGTGAAGCCGGCCGAAGCGCGCTGAGCGGCGGCCGGTGAGGTGAGGGCGGGCCCGCCGGGGCGAGCCCTTGCCGCGTTCAGGCGGCCGGGTGCGCGCCGCCGCGCGTGCGCAGGTATTCGTCGAATTCCACGCCGACTTCCGAATGGCGCAGCGCGAATTCGACCGTTGCCTTCAGGTAGCCGAGCTTGCTGCCGCAGTCGTAGCGCGTGCCCTGGTACTTGTAGGCCAGCACCTGTTCATCGGCGAGCAGCGCCTGGATCGCGTCGGTGAGCTGCAGCTCGCCGCCCGCGCCGGGCTTCAGTGCGCGCAGGTGCTCGAAGATCCGCGGCTTCAGGATGTAGCGGCCCACCACGCCGAGGTTCGACGGCGCGACTTCCGGCGCCGGCTTTTCGACGATCGCCGACATCTTGACGATCGACTCCTCCCACTCCTTGCCGTCGACGATCCCGTACGACTTCGTCTCCGACGGCGGGATCTCTTCGACGCCGATCACCGAGCTGTGATAGTGGTCGAACACGTCGACCATCTGCTTCATCACGGGCGGGTTGCCGTCGAGCAGGTCGTCGGCGAGGATCACCGCGAACGGGTTGTCGGCCACGAGCTTTTCCGCGCACAGCACCGCGTGGCCGAGGCCGAGCGCTTCCGGCTGGCGCACGTAGAAGCAGTCGACATGGCTCGGCTTGATGCCGCGCACGAGTTCGAGCAGCTTTTCCTTGCCGCGTGCCTCGAGCTCGGCCTCGATCTCGTACGACTTGTCGAAGTGATCCTCGATCGCGCGCTTGCTGCGCCCGGTGACGAAGATCATCTCGGTGATGCCGGCGGCGATCGCTTCCTCGACCGCGTACTGGATCAGCGGCTTGTCGACGACGGGCAGCATTTCCTTCGGGCTCGCCTTCGTTGCCGGCAGGAACCGCGTGCCGAGACCGGCAACAGGGAATACCGCCTTGGTGACTTTCAACATGATCGAACCTTTATTCCTGTAATCGACTTGTCAGACGGCTTATGTTCACGCCCGCATTATAGTGAACGCAAACGGCCTTACCCTTTGTTACGCAGGCAACCGATCGAGCTGCGCGCGCAGTTTTTCGAGCGTGCTCTGGAATTCCGCGACGCGTTTCTGTTCCTGTTCGACCACCGCCGGCGGCGCCTTCGCGACGAACGCCTCGTTGCCGAGCTTCGCATTGCACTTCGTGATCTCGCCCGTCAGGCGCGCGATTTCCTTCGACAGGCGCTCGCGCTCGGCCGCGACGTCGATTTCGACCTTCAGCACCAGCTTGTTCGGGCCGACGATCGCGATCGGTGCGCCATGCGCCTCCTTGTCGAGCGCCGCTTCGTCGGCGAGGATCTGCACTTCCGACAGGCGTGCGAGGGCCTGAACGTACGGCGCGAACGAGCGCAGGCGCTCGGCATCGCCGGCCGCGAGCAGCGGCACCTTGGTTGCCGGCGACAGGTTCATCTCGCCGCGCAGGTTGCGGCATGCGTCGACGATCGCCTTCAGGTCGGCCGCCCACTGCTCGGACGCCTCGTCGATCTTCTGCAGGTTCGCGACCGGATATGCCTGCACCATCAGCGACGCTTCGCCCTCGGCCTTGCCTTGCGGATAGCGGCCCGCGAGCGGCGCGACCTTCTGCCAGAGCGCTTCGGTGATGAACGGGATGATCGGGTGTGCGAGGCGCAGCACCGTCTCGAGCACGCGCAGCAGCGTGCGGCGGGTTGCGCGCTGCTGTTCCGGCGTGCCGTTCTGGATCTGCACCTTTGCGAGTTCGAGATACCAGTCGCAGTACTCGTCCCACACGAACTTGTAGATGCTGCTTGCGATGTTGTCGAAGCGGTAATCGGCGAAGCCCTTCGCGATGTCGGCCTCGGTGCGCTGGAGCAGCGACACGATCCAGCGGTCGGCCGCCGAGAAGTCGAGGTAGCCGCCCGGGCCGCAATCGCCCGCGCCGCAGACTTCCGGCTTGTCGCTGCCGCAGTCGTGGCCTTCGCAGTTCATCAGCACGAAGCGCGTGGCGTTCCACAGCTTGTTGCAGAAGTTGCGATAACCTTCGCAGCGTGCGAGGTCGAAGTTCACGTTGCGGCCGAGCGTCGCCATCGACGCCATCGTGAAGCGCAGCGCGTCGGTGCCGAACGCGGGGATGCCGTCCGGGAATTCCTTGCGCGTCTTCTTCTCGATCGTCGCGGCCTGCTTCGGGTTCATCAGGCCCGTCGTGCGCTTCGCGACGAGCGTTTCGAGGTCGATGCCGTCGACGATGTCGAGCGGGTCGAGCGTGTTGCCCTTGCTCTTCGACATCTTCTGGCCTTCGGCGTCGCGCACGAGGCCGTGCATGTACACGGTGTGGAACGGCACCTTGCCCGTGAAGTGCGTCGTCATCATCACCATCCGGGCGACCCAGAAGAAGATGATGTCGAAGCCGGTCACGAGCACCGACGACGGCAGGAAGTGCTTCAGTTCGGGCGTTTCGTTCGGCCAGCCGAGCGACGAGAACGGCACGAGCGCCGACGAGAACCACGTGTCGAGCACGTCTTCGTCACGCTTGAGCGCACCCGTGTAGCCTTGCGCGTCGGCCTTCGCACGGGCGTCTTCTTCGCTGCGCGCGACGAACACCTCGCCGTTCTCGCCGTACCACGCGGGAATCTGGTGGCCCCACCACAGCTGGCGCGAGATGCACCAGTCCTGGATGTTCTCGAGCCATTGGTAGTAGGTGGTCGTCCAGTTTTCCGGCACGAACTTGATCTGACCGTCGCGCACGACGTCGAGCGATACCTCGGTGATCGACTTGCCCGGATGGAACGTGCCTTCCGGTGCCGGCTTCGTCATCGCGACGAACCACTGGTCGGTCAGCAGCGGCTCGATCACGACGCCCGTGCGGTCGCCGCGCGGCACCATCAGCTTGTGCGGCTTCACGGAGTCGAGGAAGCCTTCCGCATCGAGGTCGGCGACGATCGCCTTGCGCGCGTCGAAGCGGTCGAGGCCGCGATACTGCTCGGGGCCGTTGTCGTTGATCTTCGCGTCGAGCGTCAGGATCTCGATCGGCGCGAACTTGTGGCGCAGGCCGACCTGGTAGTCGTTGAAGTCGTGCGCGGGCGTGACCTTCACGACGCCCGTGCCGAACTCGCGGTCGACGTAGTCGTCGGCGATCACCGGGATCTCGCGGCCCGTCAGCGGCAGCGTGACGAGCTTGCCGATCAGGTGCGCGTAGCGCTCGTCTTCCGGGTGCACCATCAGCGCGACGTCGCCGAGCATCGTCTCCGGGCGGGTGGTCGCGACCGTCAGCGAGCCCGAACCGTCGACGAGCGGGTAGCGGATGTGCCACAGGTGGCCGTTTTCCTCTTCGCTCACCACTTCGAGGTCCGACACCGCGGTAAGCAGCACCGGATCCCAGTTGACGAGGCGCTTGCCGCGGTAGATCAGGCCCTGTTCATGGAGCGTGACGAACACGTCGCGCACGGCGGCCGACATCTTGTCGTCCATCGTGAAGTATTCGCGCGACCAGTCGGTCGACGCGCCGAGGCGGCGCACCTGGCCGGTGATCGTCGAGCCGGACTTCTCCTTCCATTCCCACACGCGCTCGACGAACTGCTCGCGGCCGAGGTCGTGGCGCGAGACGCCCTGCGCGTCAAGCTGGCGCTCGACGACGATCTGGGTGGCGATCCCCGCGTGGTCGGTGCCGGGCACCCACAGCGTGTTCTCGCCGAGCATCCGGTGGTAGCGGGCGAGGCCGTCCATGATCGTCTGGTTGAACGCGTGGCCCATGTGCAGCGTGCCCGTGACGTTCGGCGGCGGCAACTGGATCGCGAAATCGGGGCGGGACGGATCGAACGCCGGGGCGGCATAGCCGCGTTTTTCCCACTCCGGCCCCCATTGGGACTCGATGGTGTGGGGCTCGAAGCTCTTCGCAAGCGTGTTGTCGCTCATGTTGGAAATCTGCCGAAAAATGCGTGAATTGGATGCCGAATCTGACAATTATAAATGGATGCCCATCGACCAGCCATCGCCTTGCCGGAACGGGCCTGTCGCGACGGGGCCGCAACGCGCCGGCAGCGCGTCCGAGACGCGTGGCCGAACGGATCGGGAACTGCATCGCCCGGCCGACTTATAATGTCGGGTCCGCATTTTTCTCGCCCGTCCGCTGCCGCTCCATGCCCGATCTGCTCGCCAATCTGAACCCCGAACAACTCGCCGCCGTCACGTTGCCGAACGAACCGGCGCTGATCCTTGCAGGGGCGGGCAGCGGCAAGACCCGCGTGCTGATCACGCGCATCGCGTGGCTGATCCAGCAGGGCTATGCATCGCCGCCCACCGTGCTCGCCGTCACCTTCACGAACAAGGCCGCGCGCGAGATGATGGCGCGCCTGTCGGCGATGATGCCGATCGACACGCGCGGGATGTGGATCGGCACGTTCCACGGCCTGTGCAACCGAATGCTGCGCACGCACTGGCGCGACGCCGGCCTGCCGCAGACCTTCCAGATCCTCGATACGGCCGACCAGCTGTCCGCGATCAAGCGGCTGATGAAGGCCGCGAACGTCGACGATGAAAAGTACCCGCCGAAGAACGTCCAGTACTTCATCAACAACGCGAAGGAGCAGGGGCTGCGTCCCGACAAGGTCGACGCGTCCGACAACTTCAACCGCAAGTTCGTCGAGCTGTACCAGGCATACGACCAGCAATGCCAGCGCGAGGGCGTCGTCGATTTCCCCGAGCTGCTGTTGCGCTGCTACGAATTGCTCGCGTACAACGCACCGCTGCGCGCGCACTACCAGGCGCGCTTCCGGCACATCCTCGTCGACGAGTTCCAGGACACCAACAAGCTGCAGTACGCGTGGCTCAAGATGCTCGCGGGCGGCGAGAACGCGATCTTCGCGGTCGGCGACGACGACCAGTCGATCTATGCGTTCCGCGGCGCGAACGTCGGCAACATGCGCGACTTCGAAAACGAATTCCGCGTGCGCAACCTGATCAAGCTCGAGCAGAACTACCGGTCGCACGGCAACATCCTCGATGCGGCCAACCAGCTGATCTCGAACAACGCGCACCGCCTCGGCAAGAACCTGCGCACCGACGCGGGCCACGGCGAGCCCGTGCGCGTGTACGAGGCGAGCACCGATTCACAGGAAGCCGGCTGGATCGTCGAGGAGATCCGTTCGCTGATCAACACCGGGATGGCGCGCAGCGAAGTGGCCGTCCTGTACCGCAGCAACGCGCAGTCGCGCTCGATCGAGCATACGCTGATGTCGTCGGGCATCCCTTACCGCGTGTACGGCGGCCTGCGCTTCTTCGAGCGCCAGGAAGTGAAGCACGCGCTCGCGTACCTGCGCCTGATCGACAACCCGAACGACGACACGGCGTTCGTGCGTGTCGTGAACTTCCCGACCCGCGGGATCGGCGCGCGCTCGATCGAGCAGCTCGCCGACGCCGCGCGCCTGTACGGCTGCTCGATGGCCGCCGCGATTCCGTACGTGACGGGCAAGGCCGGCACGAGCCTCGGCGGGTTCGCGAACCTGGTCGCGAAGATGCGTGCCGACACGCAGCAGATGAACCTGCCCGACACCGTCGAGCACATCGTGCGCGCCAGCGGCCTCGCCGATTTCTACCAGGGCGAGCGCGAAGGCCAGGACCGTCTCGAGAACTTGCAGGAACTCGTGAACGCGGCCACCGCGTTCATCGCCGAGGAAGGCTACGGGCTCGACACGCCCGCCCGTTCGATCCCGCTGCGCGCGGGCGCGATCGCGGCACCCGAGCTTGGCACCGCGACGGACGATCCGGCGGTCGAGGTGCTCGATCCGGTATCGCCCGTTGACCCGGCACAGAATCCCGACACGATGACGCCGCTCGCCGGCTTCCTGTCGCATGCGTCGCTGGAGGCCGGCGACAACCAGGCGCAGGCCGGGCAGGACGCCGTGCAGCTGATGACGGTGCACGCGGCGAAGGGGCTCGAATTCTCGGCCGTGTTCATCACGGGCCTCGAGGAAGGGCTGTTCCCGCACGAGAACAGCGTGCTCGAATCGGACGGCCTCGAGGAAGAGCGCCGGCTGATGTACGTCGCGATCACACGCGCGAAGGAGCGGCTCTACCTGTCGTTCGCGCAGAGCCGGATGCTGCACGGCCAGACGCGCTACAACGTGCGCTCGCGCTTCTTCGACGAACTGCCCGAACACGTGCTCAAGTGGCTGACGCCGAAGGTCGAGGCCGGTTCGCGCTGGGGCGGCCGGTCGGACAACGCCGGGTACGGGCGCGACTGGTTCGCGCGGCCGGGCGGCGGCAGCCGTGAGCAGATCGTCGATGCAGCGGTGTCCGCGCCGCTGCCGGCGTTCGCGAACAAGCAGCGCGCCGCTGATACCGGCTTCCGGGTCGGCCAGCAGGTGTTCCATACCAAGTTCGGCGAAGGCACCGTCACCGCGCTCGAAGGCAACGGCACCGATGCGAAGGCGCAGGTGAAATTCAAGCGGCACGGCGAGAAGTGGCTCGCGCTCGCGGTCGCGAAACTGCAGGCGGTGGAATGATGGGCATCGACATGGTGGGTATGGCTTCGACCCGTCCGCTCGGCATCCTGGCCGCGCTGCCCGAAGAACTCGGCGACCTGATCGCCGCGATGCGCGCCGACGGCGCGATGAAGACGGTCACGCTCGGCCGCCGCGATTATCACGTCGGCACCGTGCACGGCGCGGCCTGCGTCGTCACGCTTGCGCGGGTCGGCAAGGTCGCGGCCGCCGCGACGGTCAGCGCGCTGATCCACGTGTTCGGCGTGTCGGGCGTGGTGTTCACCGGCGTAGCGGGCGGTGTGTCGCGTACGGTGCGCGTCGGCGATGTCGTCGTGGCCGATACGCTGCTGCAGCACGATCTCGATGCGTCGCCGCTCTTTCCGCGCTACGAGGTGCCGCTGCTCGGCATCACGCGTTTCGCAACCGACGCCGTGCTGACGGCCCGTCTCCGCGAAGCCTGCACGCAGTTCGTCGCGGAAGAGGGCGCGCAGTTCGCCGAACGCTTCGGCCTGGGCGGCGCGACGCTGCACGCGGGGCTCATCATCAGCGGCGACCGCTTCGTGTCGAGCGAGCGCGAGGTCGTCGCGCTGCGCGACGCGCTGCCGGATGCGCTCGCGGTCGAAATGGAAGGCGCCGCGATCGCGCAGGTGTGCGCGGAGCACGACGTGCCGTTCGCGCTCGTGCGCACGATCTCCGACACGGCCGACGATCACGCGACGCAGTCGTTCTCGCACTTCCTGTCGGCGATCGCGAGCAGCTATTCGTCCGGCATCCTCAAGCGTTTCCTGACGCTGCATGCGACGACGGCGGCCTGAAGCCGCCGTCAATTCCGTCGATCGGAGCATCACGGCCGCGGCGCCAGCAGGCGCGCCGCGGCCGTTTTTTCATGCTTTCTTGCGCCGGCTGCTTTCGAGGTTCGGCAGGAACACCGTCAGCACACCGATCAGCGGCAGGAACGAGCACACCTTGTAGACGAACGTGATGCTCGTCGCGTCGGCGAGCTGGCCGAGCACGGCCGCGCCGACACCGCCGAGGCCGAACGCGAAGCCGAAGAACAGGCCCGCGACCATCCCGACCTTGCCGGGCATCAGCTCCGTCGCGTAGACCAGGATCGCGGCGAACGCCGACGCGAGCACGATGCCGATGATCACGGTCAGCACGCTGGTCCAGAACAGGTTCGCGTACGGCAGCAGCAGCGTGAACGGCGCGACGCCGAGGATCGATACCCAGATCACGTATTTGCGGCCGATCCGGTCACCCACCGGCCCGCCGATCAGCGTGCCCGCCGCCACGGCCGCGAGGAACACGAACAGGTGGATCTGCGCGGCCTGCACCGACAGGTGAAACTTGTCGATCAGGTAGAACGTGAAATAGCTGTTGATGCTCGCGAGGTAGAAATACTTCGAGAACACGAGCAGCACCAGTATGCCGATCGCGCCCATCACGCGGCCGCGCGACAGCGTCGGGTGGCCGGCCGCCGCGGCCTTCTTCTTCATCGACGGATGCTTCTTGTACCAGTGGCCGATCTGCGTGAGCACGATCATCGCAACGAGCGCGGCTGCCGAGAACCACGCGATGCTGTGCTGGCCGTGCGGAATGATCACGAGCGCGGCGAGCAGCGGCCCGAGCGCGGAACCCGCATTGCCGCCGACCTGGAACACCGATTGCGCGAGCCCGTGCTGGCCGCCCGACGCCATCCGCGCGACGCGCGACGATTCGGGGTGGAACACCGACGAGCCGCAGCCGACCAGCGCCGCGGCCACCAGCAGCATCGTGAAATTCGGCGCGACCGACATCAGCAGCAGCCCCGCGAGCGTGAAGCCCATGCCGACCGGCAGCGAATACGGTTTCGGCCGCTTGTCGGTATAGAGGCCAATGAGCGGCTGCAGCAGCGACGCGGTGATCTGGTAGGTGAGCGTGATCAGGCCGATCTGCGCGAACGACAGCGCGAACTGGCTCTTGAGCATCGGATAGATCGCGAGGATCAACGACTGGATCATGTCGTTGAGCATGTGCGAGAAGCTGATCGCGCCGAGCACCGGGTAGACGGTGCGGGCGACGGGTGGCGCGGACGGCTGGGTGGCGGCTGCGCCGACGGTGCCGGTGTCGAGGCTGGTTTCCATGTGAGAGCTGAACGAGTTGAGGTGGTGGGCGCGCTCTGCTGGGGATCGGCGCGTCGTGAATCGTTGCTGCGTCAAAGAAGTGTAATTTGGCGTATCGAGAATGTCCGGACAAGTTTTATCGTGAATCGGACATTCATCTGACGGATCGACCGATGCCCGCTTTTTTGACCGGGTATAACGCAGGCGGCATGCCCGCCTGTCAGCGAGGGGGCGTGCACGGGGCCGGTACGTGGTTTACCGGACTCAAGAAACGGCGGTGGCGGCCGTAGAACGACCCAATGACAACAGGCGCGCCGCGCCCGGCACCGGCTATCCGCCGTGCGGGCGCAGGACGCGCGGCATGGCCAGCCATCGCGGGAACGCCGGGACCGACCTTTCCGGCCGCGTGATCAATACGGGGATAGTTCGATGAAAGCAGCATCTTTGCATCCACAGCCGGGTGCGGCCGCCGCCGCACCCGACGTTGCCACCGGTCGCGCCGCCCGGCGCCTGCGGGCGGCGCGCCGTGAGCGCCGGCCGTGGACCGTCAAGGCGACGTTGCGCGCCGCATTCGCGATCCTGCTCGCCGGCACGCTGGCGATCGGCATGTTTTCGCTGTGGCAGATCAGCCGGCTGAATGCGTCGATCGCGTCGGTCTACGAGCAGGGCCACGTCGCGAGCCGCGCGGCCGAGGAGGTTCGGGCCGAATTGCTGCGCGCGAGCCGTGCCCAGAAGATGCTGCTGACCGCGACCACCGCGAAGGAGCGCGACGAACTGGGTGCCGAGGTTGGCGCGGGGCTCGCGTCGATCGGCCAGGCGCTCGGCACGCTGCAGCGCTATGCGGATCCGGCCGACGTCGACGATTCGGCACGGTTGCGCGCATTCTCGACAGCGGTCGGCACGTGGAGCGCGCATCTGCGCGATTTCGTCGCGCTCGTGCGTGCGCAGCCGCTCGACCTGTCGCAGATGAACTGGCAGGTCGGCACGCAGGACGTGTCGCTGCTGGTCGAAACCGGCAAGCTCGAGAAACTGGTTGCCGAACTCGTGAAGACGCGCGGCGCGAAGTCGAAGGCGACGCTCGATGCGTCCGCCACCATTTTCTCGTCGTCGTTCGCGATGATCGCGGCGATGACGGTTGCGCTGATCGTGCTCGCGATCGTCATCGCCGAGCGCGTCGTGCGCCGTCTCGCGTCGCAGCTCGGTGGCGAGCCCGCGCACGCCAAGGCGATCGCCGCGGACATCGCGCGCGGCGACCTGACGCGACCGATCGCGCTGGGCCGGCACGACCGCGACAGCATGGTGCGTGCGCTGGCCGAGATGCAGACGGGGCTGGCGGCGACCGTCGGCGAGATCGCCGTCAGCGCCGAGGCGATCGCGGCCGCGTCGGGCGAGATCTCCACCGGCAACCTCGATCTGTCGAAGCGCACCGAGCAGCAGGCCGTCGCGCTCGAGCGCACCGCGGCCAGCATGGAACAGCTCACGTCGACCGTACGGCAGAACGCCGAGAACGCGCGGCAGGCGAGCGCGCTGGCGGCCAATGCGTCGGTCGTTGCGGAGACGGGTGGGGAAGTCGTCGGGCGTGTGGTGGCGACGATGAGCGAGATCGACGACAGCGCGAAGAACATCCGCGACATCATCGGCACGATCGAGGGGATCGCGTTCCAGACCAACATTCTCGCGTTGAACGCGGCGGTCGAGGCCGCACGCGCCGGCGAGCAGGGGCGCGGCTTCTCGGTGGTTGCGGGCGAGGTCCGCCTGCTCGCGCAGCGCGCGGCGACCGCGGCGAAGGAGATCCGTGCGCTGATCGGCTCGTCGGTCGAGCGGGTCGCGAACGGTGCGGCGCTCGCGCACGATGCGGGCCGCACGATGGGTGACGTCGTGCGCGCGGTGAAGCGGGTGACCGACATCATCGGCGAAATTTCCGCCGCATCGGACGAGCAGAGCGCCGGGATCGACGAGATCGGCCGCGCGGTCACGCAGATGGACGCCGGCACCCAGCAGAACGCGGCACTCGTCGAGCAGGCGGCCGCCGCGGCGAATGCGCTCGACGAGCAGGCGCAGGCACTGAAGTCGCTGGTCGGGCGCTTTCGCATCGCGGCCTGAGCGCGCCCGGGCGTTCAGTCGTTACGACTTCTTCTGCTTGTCGGGATCGATGATGACCGTGCAGGTCGTGCCCGCCGACAGCACCACGTCGGCCGGCACTTCGTCGATCCTGATGCGCACCGGCACGCGCTGCGCGAGGCGCACCCAGTTGAAGGTCGGGTTCACGTCCGCGACGAGGTCGCGGCTTTGCGGGTTGTCGCGATCGTAGATGCCGCGCGAGATGCTTTCGACGTGGCCCTTCATCACGCCGCCGCTCATCAGCCGCATCTCGGCCGGCGCGCCGATTTTCACGCGCGGCAGCTTGGTTTCCTCGAAGTAGCCGTAGACCCAGAACGAATGGCTGTCGACGATGGCGAGCTTCGCCTGGCCGGCCACCGCGTAGTTGCCCTTGAACGTCTGCAGGTTCGTGATGTAGCCGTCGACCGGCGCGACGACGCGCGTGCGCTCGAGGTTGAGCTTCGCGGCATCGAGCGCGGCGATCGCCTGCTGGTACTGCGCGTCGGCGCTCGACGCGCTGTGCGCGGCGTTCTCGCGATTTTCCTTCGACACGACGAGCGCGTCGAGATCCGCGCGGCGGGCCGCGTCGTCGCGGCGCATCTGCAGTTCCGCGCGACGGGCGGCAACGGCCGCCTGCGCCTGTTCGACGGCGATCTGGTAATGCGACGGGTCGATCTGCATGATCAGGTCGCCTTTTTTCACGAGCTGGTTGTCATGCACGGGCAGTTCGACGATCGCGCCCGACACGTCCGGCGCGACGTTGACGATTTCGGCGCGTACGCGCCCGTCGCGCGTCCACGGATCATCCATGTAGTGCACCCAAAGCGAGCGCCCGATCAGGATCGCGACGAGAAGAATGACGGCGGTCGCGACGAAGCCGAAGAGTTTTCTGAGAATCATGATGGTTCGGAATCAACGGTAAACGGCAAGACTCAGTCCGCCGCAAATGCAGACGAGGAGGCAGGCCCGAAACAGCGACGGGTGCCAGACGAGACGGTAGAGGCCCGTATAGGCGAGCACGCGGTCGACGGCCCAGGTCGCGAGCGCGCCGAGGACGAACATCAGCACCACCGTGGGCATGTAGGCATCGAGAATGGCGATTTCACGCGGCATCATGACGAGGCTCCTGGTTGGGGACGCACGGGGCGGTTGCGGTTGAGCGCGGCGAGCGGCGATTCGGGATCGAGCAGTGCCGTGCGCACGAAATGCAGGTGGCTCAGGATGCGCTGCAGCCGGTGACGTTCCTCGCGCGTCGGCGTGAACGCGTCGAGCGTCTGCCGGGTCGTGTCGATTGCATCGTTGACCGCGGCGAGCGTTGCCTCGAAGCGTTGGGTGTCCGGCCGGGTGAACAGCGACGACAGCGCGGCACGCATCGTCTCGATCGCGCGTCGCCACGGCATCGTCGGCGCATAGCGCGGGTCGGACGGCAGCGTTGCCAGCTCGTGGCGCAGGTCGATGGCCGCATTGCCGGTTTCGAGCACCGCGAACATCCAGCGCAGCGCGTCGCGCTGCACGTCGGGCTGGTCGGCCGACAGCGTGTGCGCCTGGTACATCAGGTCGCGCGCGCCGCTCTCGAAGCGCGTGCGCAATCCGTCGAGCCGCGCGTGGCAGGCCGCGACGGCCTGGTGACGCAGGTCGGCGAACAGGCGTTTCTTGAGCCACGGCGCGGTCGGCGGGAACAGCACGGCGAACGCGATCGCCGATACCAGCATCGACAACAGGAGCGCGAGCGCGTCGTTCATGAAGCTCATGGGATCGTAGTGCGTGATGCTGTCGGGGCCGGCGAGGAAGCAGAAGAAGATCAGGTAGCCCGCCCCGTAGCCCGCGAGCTTCGGCTTCAGCGTCATGTAGATGCCGATCGCGAGCAACGGCGCGAGCGCCGCGCACAGCAGGACGAAGCCGTCGATCCGCGGGTAGATGCCGAACATCAGCAGGAAGCCGGTGCAAACGGCCAGCGCCGTGCCCATCCCCATCTGCGCGGCCATCGCGGTCGGGCGCGGCGCCGACGACGCGAGTGCGCAGGTCGCCGCGGCGTTCAGCACCAGCATCACGCCGCTCGGCCACGCGGTCTCGATCCAGAACCAGCCCAGCGCGAGAATCACCGTCGCGGTGCGGATCCCCGCGATCGTGGCGGCCGTCCGGTTGGTGCGCGGTTCGTAGCGCTCGATCCAGCGTTCGCGCTCGTGCGTTGCGGTCGCGAGCGACGCATAGGTCGCCGCGTATTCCTGCAGGTCGGTGATGAAGCGATACAGCAGTTCGGCGGCCGTATCGAAGTCGAGCAGCGGGAAGCCGGGCTGCGTTTCGAGTTCCGCGCGCGTCGCGCGGATTCGGCGTGGCAGCGCGTCGCGCCACGCGAGCAGTTGCTCGGCCGAGTGCGCGGCGTCGATCGACGTGCGCACAGGTTCGCCATCGCGCGTGAGCAGCGGCGCGATCTCGCGGAAATACGGCTCGATCGCATCGATCGCGGCCTGCGCGCCGGCCGCGTGCAGCCGGTTCATCAGCTGGTGCAGCGCGTGAAAGCGGCTCGATGCGCTCATGAACTCGCTGTTCAGCCGCGCGAGGCGCCCGCTGCGCATGCGCGTGTCCGGATCCTCGAACACGGCCATGCTGCGCGCGGCCTCGAAACCGACCACGTCGGCGACGAAGCGCGTATGGATGGTCTCGATGTGCGCGCGGTCGAGCTGGCCCGACAGCGCCGACGCGACGTAGTCGACGAAGCTGCCGAAGCGCTTGCGCACCGTCGTGCGCATCTGCTCGCCCGTG
This sequence comes from Burkholderia crassaminum, assembly GCF_964265005.1. Taxonomy (NCBI): domain Bacteria; kingdom Pseudomonadati; phylum Pseudomonadota; class Betaproteobacteria; order Burkholderiales; family Burkholderiaceae; genus Burkholderia; species Burkholderia crassaminum. Next base: position 1,632,987 of record NZ_OZ183799.1, read on the forward strand.
TACCGCGGAAACACGAGCGCGCTGACGACGCCGGCCGACACGATCCCGATGATGACTTCGGAGACCCGCGTCATCGCGCTCATGAATGCCCCATCCGGGTGTTGCGACGCGGGCAGGCCGATCAGCGCGGTCGTATAGCCGGCGAGCAGGAAGCCGTAACTGCGGAAGTTGCGGTTGCGCGCGGCGCCGGCGGTGCACAGCGCGATCCACAGGGCGATCGCCAGCAGGAACAGCTGCGGCTGCTGCGGGAACAGCCCGACGAACGTGAGCGTCGCGATGAGCCCGAAGATCGTGCCGGCGACCCGGTAGAAGCTTTTCGCGAGCACGGCGCCGCTTTGCGGCTGCATCACGATGAAGACGGTCGTCATCGCCGTTTTCGGCGCCGGCAGGTCGAGCCGCATCGACACGCCGAGCGCGATGAAGGCCGCGAGCAGCGCCTTGAACAGGTAGAGCCACGCGGCGCCGTCGGTGCGGGCCCAGTCGCCGAACGAGGCGGTCCAGGCCGCGAACGGGCCGCCGGCGGACGTGGAAGCGGGGGAGGAGGCTGACATGGGCTCGCTCCGCGTTACCGTGCGGCCGGCACGCCGGACGCACCGGTGGCCGCGACTTGCGCGGGCCGGGCGGCGGCTGCCACGGGTTTCGCCCCCGACGCGGCGGCAGGCGCGGCTGCGCCCGCGGCGGATTCGTCGTGCGACGGATGGCCGCCCCGCGGATGGCTGCCCGGCACGTCCGTGCCCGTCTCGACGCCACCGCCGAGCGCGGCCATCAGCTGAGCGTGCGCGGCGAGGCGTTCCGCATCGATGCGGGCGGCTGTCTCCTGCGCGCGCAACAATTGCTGCTGCGCGACCAGCACGTTGACGTAGTCGGTCAGCCCGCGGCGGAAGCCTTCGCGCGACAACTGGTAGCTGCGGTCGTTGGCGGCCACCGAGCGCGTGGCGTCCTTCTTCTGTGTATCGAGCGAACGGATCCGCACGACCTGGTCGGCGATGTCCTTGAGCGCGCCGACGATCGTCTGGTTGTATTGCTCGACCGCCTGGTCGTAGCCGGCATCTGCCGCCCCCAGCTGCGCGCGCAGCCGGCCGCCTTCGAAGATCGGCAGCGACAGCGCGGGGCCGGCCGTCCAGCCACCGTTCATCGCGCGCAGGAAGTCGGTGAACGGCGCGGTCACGCCGAAGCCGCCGACCGTCGCGAGCAGGTCGATGTTCGGGTAGAACGAAGCCTTCGCGACGTCGATGCCGCGCGCCTGCGCGTCGACCGTCCAGCGCGCCGCGACGACGTCGGGGCGGCGGCCGAGCAGGTCGGCCGGCATCGCCGACGGCAGGCCGGCCTGTGCGTCGAGCGACAGATGCGGCCGCTTGATCGCATCGCCGGCGCCCGGGCCCTTGCCGGCCAGCGCGGCGAGCTGGTGCCGCGCGAGCTGGATCGCTTCCTCATAGCTGTCGATCTGGCGCTCATAGTCGGGCAGCGTCGATTCGGCCTGGCTCACTTCGAGCTGGGTGCCGAGGCCGGCCTGCAGTCGCTTGCGCGCGAGATCGGCGAGCGAACGCTGGCGTTCGAACGTTTCGTGCGCGAGGTCGAGCAGCGCATAGTTCATCGACATGCCGACGTACGCGCGCACGACGTTGACTTCGAGTTCGAGCTTCGCCGCGCGTGCGTCGGCGGCGGTCGCATGCGCGGTGTCGAGCGCGCGCTCGGTCGCGTTCTTGTCCTTGCCCCACAGGTCGAGGTGGTACGACAGGCCGAGCGTGCCGGTGTTGTTCCAGGTATCGGTGTTCGCGAGCGGGCCGGGGCCGTAATACACGTTGTCCGGCCAGTGCTGGCGCATCAGCGAGAGGTTGCCGTTGATTTGCGGCAGTTCGGCCGAGCGGGCCACGCGCGCCATCGCCTGCGCTTCGCGTACCCGTGCCTCGGCGGCCGCGAGCGTCGGGTTGCCGGTCTGGGCGGCAGCGATCCAGGCATCGAGCTGCGGATCGCGGTAGGCGCGCCACCAGTCGGCCGCGGGCCAGCCCGCGTCACGGTCGGCCGCGCGGATGGCGGCGCCGGCATCGAGCGCGTTCGCTTCGATGCGGGCCGACTGCGGCTTGTTGTCGCCCATGCTCGCGCAGCCGGCCATTATTAATGAGACTGCAAGAACCGCCAGTGCGAGCGTCCCTTTTGTCGCCGGAGACTGCACGATTTTCTCCCTTTCGGATATAGATGAGTCGGATGCGATTATATTTTTCAGCGATTCCTGAATATATGGACAAGGGTGCAAGTCATTTTTACGAATCCTGAGACAATACTTGTTCGCCTCTGTGCAACAATCCGTTCGGATTCAAACGGGTAATGGGATGGATACGTTACAAAACATGCGGGTGTTCGTCCGCGTGGTCGACGCGGGAAGCTTTACCGCGGCCGCCCAGCAGATGAATTCGACCACCGCCTATGCGTCGCGCGCGGTCTCCGATCTCGAGGCGCACCTGCGCACGCGCCTCCTGAACCGCACGACGCGCCGGATCGCGCTGACCGAAGCCGGCGAGCGCTACCTGCAGCGGTGCGAGCAGATCCTCGCGTATGTCGACCAGGCCGAAGCCGAGGCGGGCGATGCGCATGCGCGCCCGTCGGGCAAGCTGAAGGTGCATTGCTTCACGAGCCTCGGCCAGCACTACCTGGTGCCGGCCATCGCGCGCTATCGCGAGCGCTACCCGGACGTGCACGTCGAGCTGACACTCGCGCAGCGGATGCCCGACCTGCTCGACGAGGGGTACGACGTCGCGATCGTCGTCGGCCGTGACCTGCCGGATTCGGGGCTCGTGTCGCAGCGGCTCGGCGAGAGCTACAGCGTGGTGTGCGCGTCGCGCGGCTATGCCGAGGCGCATGGCGTGCCGCAGCGGCCGGCGGATCTCGCGCAGCACGTCTGCCTCGGGATGGTCGCGCCGGGCTTTCAGTTCGACGAATGGGCGCTGGCCGGGCCGAACGGCGACGAAATCGTCCCGATCACGGCGCCGCCGTTTCGGGTGAACGTCGCCGAGGCGCTCGCCGTGGCCGTGCGGGAAGGGATGGGGATCGGCGGCCTGCCGCTCTATTCGGCGATCGGCTGGTTGCGCAGCGGGCACATCGTGCGCGTGATGCCCGAATACCGCTCGCACGTGATGAACATCTACGCGCTGTATCCGTCGCGTCAGTACCTCGACGCGAAAATCCGGACCTGGGTCGATTTCCTGCGCGACGAACTGCCGGCCACGCTCGCAGCCGACGAAGCCGCGCTCGAGCCGTACACGCGTGTGACATGACAGCGCGGTTGGCCGCAATCTGACGAGATTTGTCCTTCACGCAACATTTTTTTACGAACGCGTGTCAGACAGTTTGATACTGTGGGAATTAACGAGATACGCAACCCCGGAGTAGCAATGGATACGCACCTGATGATCGGCCTTGGAGTCCTGCTGGGCGCGGCCGCGGCCGCCGCGGCGACCCGCGACCTGCTGCGCGCGATGAAGGCGAAGGCGCGGATGAAGCCGGTGCCGGTGCGAGTGCACGAGCCGCGCCGCCCCGGCCGCTGATCCCGCGGTCACGCTCCGGGTTGAAAAAGGCCGCGCAACGCGGCCGGCCGGGCCGGCGTTCAGCCGAGCTCGACGACCTGGTCCCACGCGAACGCGGTATTTTCCCGTTCGCCGGTGCGCCGGTGGATGTAGCCGCGCGGATTGCACACCACGCGTGTGCCGCCGTCCGCCACATAATCGAATGACGTATGCGTGTGGCCGTGGAGCCACAGATCCACCGGCGGCTGCACGAGTTCCGCCATGTCCGTGACGAATCCCGCCGACGCAAGATCGTCCGCATAGCGCTGCGCCAGCGAGCGCCGGTGCGGCGCATGGTGGGTAACGACGATCGTCCGGCCCGCGAACGGTTTCGCGAGCTGCGTTTCCAGCCAGGCGCGGCTGCGTCGATGCAGCGCGATTGCGTCGGCCGGCGAGAAATCGCGTTCCGGCGTGCGCGGTGCCGCATGCAGCGCCGCGTCATGCGGCCAGGTCACCTGGATCAAGCCCTTGAAATCGAGCATCACGCGCAGCGCGGCGTCGATTGCGCCGGCCATGCTGGCTTCGTCGGCGCCGAACAGCGAAAAATCGGCCCAGAGCGTCGTGCCGAGCACGCGGAAACGCTGCGCGGGATCGACGTAGACGTCGTTGTTCAGGTAATGCACGTTGTCGAGCGCCTGCGCAGCATCGCGCATCGCCGTCTCCAGCGCGCCGAATTCCCCGTCGTAGTACTCGTGGTTACCGGGCACGTAGATCACCGGCACCGCCGGGTCGAACGTTTCGGCGGCCCAGCGCAGGCCTTCCGCGTGATTGTGGATGTCGCCGGCCAGCACGACGAGATCCGCGTCGGCATGCGCGATCGCGTCGGGCTGGTTGCTTTCGAGGTGCAGATCGGACAGGACGCGGACTTTCACGGGCGGGGCTCCGGAGTGGGCGGCTTCAGCGCAGGACCTTGCCGGGATTCATCAGGCCGCGCGGGTCGAGCGCGGTCTTCAGCGTGCGCATCAGCGTCGTTTCGACCGGCGACTTGTAGCGCTGCGCGTCGTCGATCTTCAACTGGCCGATCCCGTGCTCCGCGCTGATCGTGCCATGGTGGCGGTGCACGTTGTCGTAGACGATCCGGTTGATCGGCGCCTGGAACGCCGCGAGGAACGCCTTCGCATCGCCGCCTTCGGGCATCTGCACGTTGTAGTGGAGGTTGCCGTCGCCGAGGTGGCCGAACGTGACCATCCGCGCACCCGGCGCGGCCTGCTGGATCGCCGTGTCGGTCTCGTCGATGAAGCGCGCGATCGACGAAATCGGCACCGCGATGTCGTGCTTGATGTTGAGCCCTTCGTCAGCCTGCGCGAGCGGGATGTGCTCGCGCAGGTCCCAGAACGCGCGCGACTGCGCGAGATTCTCCGCGACCACCGCGTCGGTCACGAGCCCGGCCTCGAACGCTTCTTCCATCAGTTTCTCGAACAGCGCGCGCGCATGCGCTTCGCTTTCGTTGTCGGACAGTTCGAGCAGCACCGTCTGCGCATGCGTCTGCGCGAACGGGTAGCGCAGTTGCGGGTAGTGCTTGCCGACCAGCTGCATGCAGAAATCCGACATCAGCTCGAAGCCGGTCAGGAGCGGCCCGGCCGCGCGCTGCGCGAGGGCGAGGAAATCGAGCGCCGCGTGCGGCGACTCGAGCGCGGCGAGTGCCGTGACCTGCGCGGCCGGCAGCGGATGCAGCTTCATCACGGCCGCAGTGATGATCCCGAGCGTGCCTTCCGCGCCGATGAACAGGTCGCGCAGGTCGTAGCCCGTGTTGTCCTTGCGCAGCCCGCGCAAGCCGTCCCAGATCTCACCTTGCGGCGTCACGACCTCGAGCCCGAGACACAGCTCGCGCGCGTTGCCGTAGCGCAGCACCGCGGTGCCGCCCGCGTTGGTCGACAGGTTGCCGCCGATCGTGCAGCTGCCTTCCGCCGCGAGGCTCAGCGCGAACAGCCTGCCACCTTCGCGGGCGCGCGCCTGCACGTCGGCAAGGATTACGCCGGCTTCGACGGTGATCGTGTTGTTGTGCGGATCGAGCGCGCGCACGCGGTTCAGGCGCGCGAGGCTCAGCACGGCCTGGCTGCCGCTCGCGTCGGGCGTGGCGCCCCCGGCAAGGCCCGTGTTGCCGCCTTGCGGCACGAGTGCGACGCCGTGCGTGTTGGCCAGCTTCACGAGTGCGGCGACTTCGGCCGTGTTCGCGGGCTTCAGCACCGCGCACGCGGTGCCCTTGTAGCGGCGGCGCCAGTCGGTCAGGAACGGTTCGGTATCGTGCGGATCGGTCAGCACGTAGTCGGCGCCGATCGCATCGCGGCACGCGGAAACGAAAGCTTCGGAGGACATCATCACCTTGTCGCGTAAGGGTCAGGACGCGGCACGCGACTTTTTCGCCGCGCGCTTGAACGGCGCGACGTACGCCAGCGCCGCCACGAAGAAACCGACGGCGAGCGCGGTCTCGTACCAGCCGAGCGTCGCGGACAGCCCGCGATCGGACATGCCGCGCACGACGCCTTCGGCGAAATAGACGAGTATCAGCATGCTCGCCCACTGCATCGTATAGATGTTACGCCGCCAGACGCCGGGCAGCGCGAGCGCGAGCGGTATGGCCTTGAGCATCAGCGCAGAGCCACCCGGGCGCAGCGGCGCGAGCCACAGCTCCCACGCGAGCGACAGCGCGATCAGCGCGATGAGGCATGTGGCGGCGATCAGCGCGTAGCGCGGCCGGGCCGTGACGGCGGGGCGGGCGGGGGCGTTCATGCGGCCTCGGCGGCCTGGGCGCTGGAGAGGGCGGCCGCCGCGCGCGCGAGCCGCACGCCGAGCGCGGCCGCGAGCGCTTTTTCGTCCGCCGACAGGCCGGCGGCCGCCGAGCGGTCGTGCTGCGCGACGTGGGATGCGCCGTACGGCGTGCCGCCGGTGCGCGTTGTGCTGAGCGCGGATTCCGTGTACGGGATCCCGACGATCATCATCCCGTGATGGAGCAGCGGCAGCATCATCGACAGCAACGTCGATTCCTGGCCGCCGTGCAGGCTGCCCGTCGACGTGAACACGCTTGCCGGCTTGCCGGTCAGCGCCCCCGACAACCATTGCGGCGTGGTGCCGTCGAGGAAATACTTGAGCGAGGCGGCCATGTTGCCGAAGCGGGTCGGCGAGCCGAGCGCGAGGCCCGCGCATTCCTCGAGATCGCGCAGCTCCGCATACGGCGGGCCGTCGGCGGGGATGTCGGGGGCGGTGGCTTCACAGACGGTCGACACGGGCGGCACGGTGCGGATGCGGGCCTGCATGCCCGGCACGCTGTCGATGCCGTTCGCGATCGCGAGCGCGAGATCGCGCGTGGCGCCGTGACGGCTGTAATAGAGGACGAGGATGTCTTTCATGGGCGACGGAGCCGCGTGCGGCCGCGCGCGTGCCCGGTGCAGTCGGCCCCTGCTGGAATCGAGCGGCTATTATAGGGGCTGAAGCCGTCGCGCAGCGCGGCGGCGGCGCGCCGTGAGGCGCGCGGCATCAAGAAGGAGAAGTCGTTTGCCGAAGTTGAGCGTCGATCTCGACACCCTCAAGCGCCTCGCGCAGTTCGCGGCCCGGCGCAGCGCCGAGGATCGCATCCCGCAAGTGGCGGGCAGCCTGACCTTCACGACGATGCTGGCCCTCGTGCCGCTCGTGACGGTCGCGTTCGCGCTGTTCACCGCGTTCCCGATGTTCGCGTCGTTCCAGATCTCGCTGCAGGGGTTCCTCGCGGATCACCTGATGCCCGCGCAGTTCAACATCCAGATCTTCAAGTACCTGAACCAGTTCGCATCGAAAGCGAAGGGGCTGACGACGGCCGGCCTGATCGTGCTCGTCGTCACGTCGGTGATGACGATGATGACGATCGAGTCGGCGTTCAACCTGATCTGGCGGGTGCGCAAGCCGCGGCCGTTCGCGCAGCGCGTGCTCGCTTACTGGGCGCTGATCACGCTCGGGCCCTTGCTGTTCGGCGTGAGCCTGTCGATCTCGTCGTACCTGTTCACGCAGTCGCTCGCCTTTACGGGCGCAGCGCCGTCGACATCGATCGTCGAGTGGCTGCTCGCGCTCGTGTCGTTGCCGCTGACGGTGCTCGCGTTCACGCTGCTGTACGTGTACCTGCCGAACTGCACGGTCGCATGGCGCGACGCGGTGATCGGCGGGCTGTTCGCGGCCGTCGCTTTCGAACTCGCGAAGCGCGGTTTCGGCTACTACGTGCGGCGCATTCCGACCTATACGGCCGTCTATGGCGCGTTCGCGGCGTTGCCCGTGTTCCTGTTATGGGTGTACCTGAGCTGGTTCATCGCGCTGCTCGGCGCGATGGTGGCCTCCGCGCTGCCGGCGATCCGCGTCGGCCAGTTCCACCGCATCCACTATCCGGGCAGCGACCTGCTCGACGCACTGGAAATGCTCGCGCGGCTGGCCGAAGCGCGCACGGCCGGCAAGCGCGGCTATACGGCGATACGGCTCGCGGCCATGCTGCGCTGCGACATGGAAACCGCACAGCGCTTGCTGACGACGATGGAGGAGCGGGAATGGATTGCGCGGCTGGACGGGGGCGGCGAGACCACGCCGCGCTACATCCTGCTCGCGAACCCGGAGCAGCTGACGCTCGCGCAACTGTTCGACGTGCTGGTGATCGACCGCACGGAGCTGACCTACCAGCTGCAGCGCCGCCGCAGCCATGTCGAAGGCGCGGCGCTGCTCGCGGTGCTGTCGAGCGATCGCTTCGACGTGTCGCTCGCGTCGCTGATCGCCGCGCACCGGCTTGCCGGCGCACCGCCGGAGGGCATCCCGGGGCAGACGCCGAGCGGCGCGTCCGACCCGCACGCGCGGCCGCCGCGGCCCGCATGAGCGGGGCGCTCGGCCGTTACAGCGGGATCTTGCCGGTGCAGATGTCCTTGAACATCACCCAGTCGCCCATCAGGCTGTAGATCGGGTGCCGGAACGTGGCCGGGCGGTTCTTCTCGAAGAAGAAGTGTCCGACCCACGCGAACCCGTAGCCGCAGACGATCGCCGCCGGCAGCCACAGCCAGTCGCCGGTCGCGATCGCCATCGCGACGCAGCCGATCACGCCGAGCGAGCCGACGAAGTGCAGCCGCCGCGACGTCAGGTTCTGGTGTTCGTTCAGGTAATACGGGTAGAAATCAGCGAAGCTGGCGAATTGCTCCGAATGCGTATGCGCCATGGCCGTCTCCTCGGGCCGCTGTTCATGCGGCCATTGTGCTGCCGGCGGCGCGCTTCCGCAAGCGGGGGCGGCCCGCCGCACGGGCCCGAGCTTTCCTTTTGACAGGCTTTCCGATAGGATCGAAAGAGGTTTTGCATTCAAGCATGAGGGGACTACGATGCGCGTCAGCGATATTCTGAAAGTAAAGGGCAACACGCTGTTTACGGTGACGCCCGACAAGCCGCTGCGCGAAGCGGTCGATACGATGGCCGAGCACGACATCGGTTCGCTCGTCGTGATGGAGTACGGCGATCTCGTCGGGATGCTGACGTTCCGCGAGATCATCCTGCGCCTGCACGTGAACGGCGGCGCGATCGGCGACGTGCAGGTGCGCAAGGTGATGGACGAGCCGCTCACGTGTACGCCGGAAACGGACGTCAACGAAGTGCGCCGGATGATGCTCGAGCGCCATGCGCGCTATATGCCGGTGCTCGACAAGAAGGTGCTGATGGGCGTCATTTCGTTCTACGACGTCGCGAAGACGGTCGTCGAGGCGCAAAGCTTCGAAAACAGGATGCTGAAGGCGTACATCCGCGACTGGCCGGAATCGGAAGCCGAAGCGCACAAGTCGTGAACCACGCCGCGCCCGTCGCCGTCATGCGCGGGCGCCGCCACCCGGCACGCGGCGGCGCAGGCTTGTCCTGCGCCGCCGTTTTTTCAATGACCACACAAGGGCCGCGCAGCGTCGCCCAGACGGCGCGCGCGTATTCCGCATGAGCGATCAAACGCAAGCCACTTCCGGGCGGCGCGGCGAACGGCAGGCCCACGCGTCGCAGTTCGACCTGCTGCGCGAGCGCCGTTTCGCGCCGTTCTTCACGACCCAGTTCCTCGGCGCGCTGAACGACAACGTCTTCAAGATCGGCTTCACGTCGCTCGTCACCTATCACACCGCGCGGTTCGCCGGTGTCGATGCGAAGACGGCGGCCTTCCTGATTTCCGCAATCTTCATCCTGCCGTTCGTGCTGTTCTCGGCGACGTCCGGCCAGATCGCCGACAAATACGACAAGGCGACCCTCACGCGTTTCGTGAAGACCTTCGAGATCGGGCTGATGCTGGTCGGCGCGGCCGGCTTCGTCACGCACAGCGCGCCGCTGCTGTATCTGTGTACGTTCATGATGGGGATGCACTCGACGCTGTTCGGGCCCGTCAAGTATTCGTACCTGCCGCAACATCTCGGCGAGCATGAGCTGGTCGGCGGCAACGGCCTCGTCGAGATGGGCACGTTCATCGCGATCCTGATCGGCACGATCATCGGTGGCGCGGCGGCGGGCATCGAAGGCGCCGGCGAGCGCGTGCTCGCGGTGAGCGTCGTCGTGATCGCGCTCGCGGGGCGGCTCGTCGCGCAGCGCGTGCCCTCCACGCCGGCGCCGCAGCCCGATCTCGTGATCAACTGGAATCCGGTCAGCGAGACCTGGCGCAACCTCGGGCTCGCACGCCAGAACCGCACCGTGTTCCTGAGCCTGCTCGGCATTTCGTGGCTGTGGTTCGTCGGCGCGACGTTCCTCACGTCGTTCTTCAATTTCGCGAAGGACGTGCTGTCCGCGAGCCCCGACGTCGTCACGATCCTGCTCGCGACGTTCTCGGTCGGTATCGGCCTCGGTTCGCTGCTGTGCGAACGGCTGTCGCAGCGGCGCGTCGAGATCGGCCTCGTGCCGCTCGGCTCGATCGGCATCAGCGTGTTCGCGATCGAGCTGTATTTCGCGAGCCACGCGCTGCCGTCGCCCGGCCATTTGCTGTCGGTCGGCGAATTCCTGGCCGGCGCGCGCCACTGGCGCATCCTGGCGGACCTGTTCCTGCTCGCGATGTTCGGCGGCTTCTACAGCGTGCCGCTGTACGCGCTGATCCAGAGCCGCAGTGCGCCGACGCACCGCGCGCGGATCATCGCCGCGAACAACATCCTGAACGCGCTGTTCATGATCCTGTCGGCCGTGATGGCGATGGGGCTGACCAAGGCCGGCGTCGACATCCCGGGGCTGTTCCTCGTCACCGCGCTGTTGAACGTCATCGTCGCGGCGTATATCTATCTGCTGGTGCCCGAGTTCCTGCTGCGCTTCGTCGCGTGGGTGCTTGTGCACACCTTCTACCGGATTCGTCTCGTGCACGCGGAGCGGATTCCGGCGGAAGGGGCTGCCGTGCTCGTATGCAACCACGTCAGCTATGTCGATGCGCTCGTGCTGGCTGCGGCGAGCCCGCGCCCGATCCGTTTCGTGATGGATCACCGGATCTTCAAGACACGCTTCGCGAGCTGGGTGTTCCGGCATGCGAAGGCGATCCCGATCGCGCCGCGTCACGAAGATCCCGCGATGCTCGCGCGCGCGTACGACGCCTGCGAGGCCGCGCTGAAGGATGGTGAACTCGTGTGCATATTCCCTGAAGGCAAGTTGACGAAGACGGGCGACATCAACACGTTCCACCACGGCATCATGGAAATCCTGGGCCGCACGCCGGCACCCGTGATTCCGATGGCGCTGCGCGGGCTGTGGGGCAGCTATTTTTCGCGGCATTCCGATGCGCGGATGCCGCGCCCCATCAAGCGCGGCGTGATGAGCCGGCTGACGCTGGCGGTCGGCGAGCCGATCCCGGCGTCGGTCGCGACACCCGAGTCGCTGCAGGCTGCCGTAACCGAACTGCGCGGCGCGCGGAAGTAGGCTGGGCGGGCGCGGCGCGGGTTGCCGATCGCCGCGCCGGGCCGTGACGGCGGTCGCGAATCGGTCACGAGCCGGCCGGCCTCGACCGGAATGGCGCGAGTTGCCGACCGTTGCACCGGGCCATAGCCACGGCCGGGTCGTGTGGTCTGAGCGGTTCACACGGCCCGCGGGCCCGGGACGGCTGGCATAATAGCGGCTTACCTCTTTTTCTCGACCGGCAAACGATCGACCTGCCTGCGGCCCGGGCAGCGCATCGGTTTGCCCATTTCTCTTTGGGCGGTTCCATCATGTCCGGCAATACCCTCGGCACGCTTTTCACTGTCACGACCTTCGGCGAATCGCACGGTCCCGCGATCGGCTGCGTGATCGACGGCTGCCCGCCGGGAATGGGGCTGACCGAAGCCGACATCCAGGTCGAGCTCGATCGCCGCAAGCCCGGCACGTCGCGTCACGTGACGCAGCGGCAGGAGGCTGACGAGGTCGAGATCCTGTCGGGCGTGTTCGAAGGCGTGACGACCGGCACGCCGATCGCGCTGCTGATCCGCAACACCGACCAGCGCAGCAAGGACTACGGCAACATCGTCGAGACGTTCCGTCCCGGCCACGCCGACTACACCTACTGGCAGAAATACGGCATCCGCGACTACCGTGGCGGCGGCCGCTCGTCCGCGCGCCTGACCGCGCCGATCGTCGGCGCGGGTGCGGTCGCAAAGAAGTGGCTGCGCGAGCGCTTCGGCGTCGAGGTGCGCGGTTACATGAGCGGCCTCGGCGAGATCGACGTGCCGTTCGTCGACTGGTCGCACGTGCACGAGAATCCGTTCTTCTCGCCGAATGCGGCGGTCGTGCCGGAGCTCGAGGCGTACATGGATGCGCTGCGCAAGGACGGCGATTCGATCGGCGCCCGCATCGACGTCGTCGCGTCGGGCGTGCCGGTCGGTTGGGGCGAGCCGGTGTTCGACCGTCTCGATGCCGATATCGCGAAGGCGATGATGAGCATCAACGCGGTGAAGGGCGTCGAGATTGGCGCGGGCTTCGACAGCGTCGCCCAGCGCGGCTCGGTGCACGGCGACGAGTTGACGCCAGGCGGGTTCGTCGGCAACCATGCGGGCGGTGTGCTTGGCGGGATTTCGACGGGGCAGGACATCACCGTGTCGATCGCGATCAAGCCGACGTCGAGTATCCGCACGCCGCGCCGTTCGATCACGAAGGCGGGCGACGAAGCGACGGTCGAGACGTTCGGCCGCCACGATCCGTGCGTCGGCATTCGTGCGACGCCGATCGCAGAGTCGATGCTCGCGCTGGTGCTGATCGACCATGCGCTGCGGCATCGCGCGCAGTGCGGGGACGTCGAGACGCCGACGCCGAAGATTGCGGGCAGCGCGACCTGACGCAAGCGGGCGGGGTGCTTCGAGCCTCGCCTCGCCTGACAGACGTGCCGGGAATGCAAAACGGGGCGCTGCCTGAAGCAGCGCCCCGTTTCGTTTGCGGCGGCCCACAAAAACGCGCCGCTCATGGCGGCGCGTTCCGGCTGTTACATGTTCGGGTAATTCGGCCCGCCGCCGCCTTCCGGCGTGACCCACACGATGTTCTGCGTCGGGTCCTTGATGTCGCAGGTCTTGCAGTGCACGCAGTTCTGCGCGTTGATCACGAGGCGATCGCTGCCGTCGTCGTTCTTCACGAATTCATACACGGCTGCCGGGCAGAAACGCCCTTCCGGCCCAGCGTACGTGCGCAGGTTTACGTTCACCGGCACGTTCGCATCCTTCAGCGTCAGGTGCGCCGGCTGATTTTCTTCATGGTTCGTGTTCGAGATGAACACCGACGACAACCGGTCGAACGTCAGCTTGCCGTCCGGCTTCGGGTATTCGATCGGCTGGCATTGCGATGCCGGCTTCAGCATCTCGTGGTCCGCGTGCTTGTGATGCAGCGTCCACGGCACGTTGCCGCCCATCACCTTCTGCTCGAGCCCGACCATCAGCGTGCCGAGGTACAGCCCCTTGGCCATCCACTGCTTGAAGTTGCGCGCACGGTACAGCTCCGTGTACAGCCACGACTGCTTGAAGGCGTCCGGGTACGCGTTGAGTTCGTCCGACTGGCGGCCGGCCTGCACCGCGTCGAACGCGGCGTCGGCCGCCAGCATGCCGGTCTTGATCGCCGCGTGGCTGCCCTTGATCCGCGATGCGTTCAGGAAGCCCGCGTCGTCGCCGATCAGCGCACCGCCCGGGAATACCGTCTTCGGCAGCGACAGCAGCCCGCCCGCCGTAATCGCACGCGCGCCGTATGACACGCGCTTGCCGCCTTCCAGGAACGCGCGGATCGACGGGTGCGTCTTGTAGCGCTGGAATTCCTCGAACGGCGACAGGTACGGGTTCGTATAGCCGAGGCCGACCACGAAGCCGACCACGACCTGGTTGTTGTCCATGTGATACAGGAACGAGCCGCCGTACGTATCCGACTTCAGCGGCCAGCCGGCCGTGTGGATCACGAGGCCCGGCTTGTGCTTCGCGGGATCGATTTCCCACAGTTCCTTGATGCCGATCCCGTAAGCTTGCGGCTCGGCGTTCGCGTCGAGCTTGAACTTCGAGATCAGCTGACGGCCGAGGTGGCCACGGCAGCCTTCGGCGAACAGCGTGTACTTCGCGTGCAGCTCCATGCCGAGCTGGAAGTTCTCGGTCGGCTCGCCGTCCTTGCCCACGCCCATGTTGCCGGTCGCGACGCCCTTGACCGAGCCGTCGTCGTTGTACAGGATCTCGGCGGCCGGGAAGCCGGGGAAGATCTCGACGCCCAGCGCCTCGGCCTGTGCCCCGAGCCAGCGCGTGACGTTGCCCAGCGAAATCACGTAGTTGCCGTGGTTCTGGAAGTTGGCGGGCAGCGCCCAGTTCGGCGTCGTGACCGCGCTTTTCTCGGACAGGAACAGGAAGCGGTCTTCCGTCACCTCGACGTCGAGCGGCGCGCCGCGTTCCTTCCAGTCGGGGAACAGTTCGTTGATCGCGCGCGGATCCATCACCGCGCCCGACAGGATGTGTGCGCCGATCTCGGAACCCTTCTCGAGCACGCACACGCCGATCTCGGTGCCTTTCTCGGCGGCCAGCTGCTTGAGCCGGATCGCCGCCGACAGCCCGGCGGGGCCGCCGCCGACGATCACGACGTCGTATTCCATCGATTCGCGCGGGCCGTATTGCTCGATGAGGCTTGCGGGGGTCATTGGCGTTCCTCTAACCGTTAGAATGCTTTTATTCGGGAGCGTATTGTCTGCGAAACGAAACGCTTGCCGCAACAGCATGCGGCTAGATTAGCACGATCGTTCTATTTTTGTGCTAGGGTAATGCCGCTCGGGCCGTGCTGCCCGTGGCGGCGAAACGACATCGAAAGGGGATGTGCAAATGGGTCGGTCGATCAATCTGGAAGGCAAGGTTGCGTTGGTCACGGGTGCGTCGAGCGGCCTGGGGCAGCGCTTTGCGCAGGTGCTGTCGCAGGCCGGTGCGAAGGTCGTGCTTGCGAGCCGTCGCGTCGAGCGACTGAAGGAGTTGCGTGCCGAGATCGAGGCGGCGGGCGGTGCCGCGCACGTCGTTTCGCTCGACGTCACCGACGTCCAGAGCATCAAGGCGGCGGTCGCGCACGCGGAGACGGAGGCCGGCACGATCGACATCCTCGTGAACAATTCGGGCGTCTCGACGATGCAGAAGCTCGTCGACGTGACGCCGGCCGATTTCGAGTTCGTATTCGACACCAACACGCGCGGCGCGTTTTTCGTCGCGCAGGAAGTCGCGAAGCGGATGATCATGCGCGCGAACGGCAGCGGCAACGGCAAGCCGCCGTGCCGGATCATCAACATCGCGTCGGTGGCCGGGCTGCGCGTGTTTCCGCAGATCGGGCTGTACGCGATGAGCAAGGCCGCGGTCGTGCAGATGACGCGCGCGATGGCGCTCGAATGGGGGCGCCACGGGATCAACGTCAACGCGATCTGTCCGGGTTATATCGATACCGAAATCAATCATTACCTGTGGGAAACCGAGCAGGGCCAGAAGCTGCAGTCGATGCTGCCGCGCCGGCGCGTCGGCAAGCCGCAGGATCTCGACGGGCTGTTGTTGCTGCTCGCGGCCGACGAGTCGCAGTTCATCAATGGCTCGATTATCTCCGCCGACGACGGCTTCGGCCTCGCCTGAGCGGATGACATTCAGCAACAAAGAAGACTGCAATGAGCGCAACAAGCGATTACTCCCCCGTATTTGAGATGTCGATGCCGATCCGCTGGGGCGACATGGACGCGTTCGGCCATGTAAACAACACGGTCTATTTCCGCTACATGGAGCAGGCGCGGATCTCGTGGTTCGAGGAACTCGGCATTGCCGGCGGCAATGGCGAAGGGCAGGGGCCCGTTATCGTCACGGCGTCGATGGAATTCCTCAAGCAACTGCATTATCCGGGCGACGTGATCGCGAAGATGACGGCCGCCAAACCCGGCCGAAGCAGCTTCGACACCGGTTTCGAGCTTACACGCGCGGACGATCCGCAGCACGTCTATGCGCGCGGCAAGGCGCGCTGCGTGTGGGTCGACTACGCGCTCGGCAAGTCGGTGCCGCTGCCTCAGCTGCTGCGCGACACGATCGAGCGCGCGCTCGCGACGAAGGTCGGCTGAGCGCCGATACGGCGAGGCCGGCGCCAGGTCGCCGGCGGCACGCCATGCCCGTTGTTTCCCGAATCGGCCGCCATGCGCGGCCGATTGTCATCCGGAAGCCGCCATTCACTGCCCGAGCAGGCGCTGCAGCAGCTCCGGCGTATTGTTGGTCCCGTACTTGCGCATCAGTCGCGCGCGGTAGATGTCGACCGTGCGCGAGCTGATGCCGAGCACGCGCCCGATCTGCTTGCTGGTCTTGCCGGTTGCAAGCTGCGCGGCGATCTCGCGCTCGCGCGGGGTCAGTTCGACGGCGACCCGGCGCGTCGCACTCAAATCCTCGAAGGTCCAGACACCCGCCGCGAGCGGCGCGGTGCGATCGAGCGCGCGGCCGGTGACGTGGCACCAGAACAGTTCGCCGTCCGCGCGTTTCATGATTCTGTCATCCGAGTAGATGCCGTTCGCGGCCATCACGCGCGCGATACGTTCGCCGATTCGCTGGAATTCGTCCGTCGACGGGTAGAGCACCACGTACGATTTTCCGATCAGGTCGGCCTGCACGCAGCGGAAGATCGACGCGAGCGCGTCGTTGCAGTCCTCGATCACGCGGTCGCGCGACAGCACGAGGCCGAGCGGCGCGAGGTGGAAGGCGGTCTGGTAATCGAGAGCGGGCATGGCGCAGGCAAGCGGAGGCAAACGCTTATGTATTTTTGCGTATTGTGCCGCATCCGCGCCGCATCGTACCCTTTCAGGCATCTCGTGGCGGTTTGCCGCGGTATAAAAACAGCGCGCCTCGACGCAGGCATCGCCGTGCATGCATAGAATGATGCGGCGGGCTTGCGGGCCACGTGGGCGCGTGAACCGGTTTCGCTGGTTTCCATAGAGGAAGGGACAACAGATGAACAAAGTCTATCCAAGCGCGGCTGCTGCGCTGGAAGGGATCGTCCGTGACGGGCAGACCTTCGCGGTGGGCGGCTTCGGCCTGTGCGGGATTCCGGAGGCGCTGATCGCGGCGTTGCGCGATTCGGCCGTCAAGGGCATCACCTGCATCAGCAACAACGCGGGCGTCGACGGCTTCGGCCTCGGCCTGTTGCTGGAAACGCGCCAGGTCAAGAAGATGATCTCGTCGTACGTCGGCGAGAACAAGGAGTTCGAGCGCCAGTACCTGGCCGGCGAACTCGAACTCGAATTCACGCCGCAAGGCACGCTCGCCGAAAAGCTGCGCGCGGGCGGCGCGGGCATCCCGGCGTTCTTCACGAACACGGGTTACGGCACCGTGATCGCGGAAGGCAAGGAAACGCGCCAGTTCGGCGATCGCCACTACGTGCTCGAGCCGTCGCTGACGGCCGATGTCGCGCTCGTGAAGGCCTGGAAGGCCGACAAGTCGGGCAACCTGATCTTTCGCCGCACCGCGCGCAATTTCAACCCGATGTGCGCGATGGCCGGCAAGATCACCGTCGCGGAGGTCGAGGAGATCGTCGAGAACGGCGAGCTCGATCCGGACCACATCCACACGCCGGGGATTTTCGTGCAGCGCATCGTGCTGAACCCGACGCCCGAAAAACGCATCGAACAACGCGTCGTACGCGCGAAAGGAGACTGACATGGCCTGGAATCGTGACCAGATGGCCGCGCGCGCGGCGAAGGAACTGCAGGACGGCTTCTACGTGAACCTCGGCATCGGCCTGCCGACGCTCGTCGCGAACCACGTGCCGGAAGGTGTCGAGGTGTGGCTGCAGTCGGAGAACGGCCTGCTCGGCATCGGCCCGTCGCCGACCGAAGACGAAGTCGACGCCGATCTCATCAACGCCGGCAAGCAGACCGTCACGACGCTGCCGGGCTCGTCGATCTTCTCGTCGGCCGATTCGTTCGCGATGATCCGCGGCGGCCACATCAACCTCGCGATCCTCGGTGCGATGCAGGTCAGCAAGCAGGGCGACCTCGCGAACTGGATGATCCCCGGCAAGATGATCAAGGGGATGGGCGGCGCGATGGATCTCGTCGCCGGCGTGAAGCGGGTCGTCGTGCTGATGGAGCATGTCGCGAAGGGCGATCAGCACAAGATCCTCGAGGAATGCAACCTGCCGTTGACGGGTGTCGGCGTGGTCGACCTGATCATCACCGATCTCGGCGTGATCGAAGTGACGCCGTCCGGCCTGAAGGTCCTCGAACTCGCCGATGGCGTGAGCGCCGACGAGATCCAGGCGAAGACGGGCGCGCCGCTCGACGTCAGCGCGGTCGCCTGAGTTTTTTCATGTCGATTCGCCCCGCGTACCGTCAGGTATGCGGGGCGTTTTTGTTGGTGGCATGCACGACCGGCCGCGTCAGACGGCGATCCGTAACGAGTCGACGCGTTGTCCGTCGGTGGGCGTGCCGTCGCCGGGCGAACCCAATTGCAGCGCATGAAACAGGAAACGTTGCAACGTGACTGCCGCCGACGTGCGATCGCCGGCGTCCACGCGGCTGAACAGCCCGAAATCCGCGGCGGGCGGCACGGGCAACCCGGCGGCCTGCGGATCGAGTGCGCGCATCGTGTCGCGACGCACGTTCCAGTCGAGCAGCACCGCGACGCCGAGGCCTGCCTCGACCGCCGACTGGATGGCGGACAGGCTCGTGCTGGTGCAGATGACGCGCCATGAACGGCCGGCGTCGCGCAACGCCGCGAACAGCTTTTCCTGCCACGGGCACGTGCCGCCGAACGCGACGATCGGCACCGGTTCGTTGCGCGGGAGCCGGTTGGTGGTGCCCGCGGCGGCCCAGCGCAGCGGATGCTGCCACGTTGCGAGCGGCTCGGCCCGGATCAGCGCGGGGTCGCCGATCACGAAGTCGAGCGCATGGGTCGAGAGTCGCTGCGACAGCACGGGGCTCGTATCGACGACGATCTCGAGTGCGACGTTCGGAAATGACGCCGCGAACTGTCGCAACGCGTGCGGCAGATGGCCGACGGCGATGTCCTCGAGGATGCCGAGCCGTACGGTGCCCGAGATGTCGCCCGCGGCGAGCGCAGCGCGGGCGGCGAGTCCGACGCCGAGCAGCTTGTGCGCATAGGGCAGCAGCACGTTGCCCGCGGCCGTCGGCGTGACGCCGCGCGGCGAGCGTTCGAGCAGGCGCTGGCCGACTTCATCTTCGAGCCGTCGCAGCGCCATGCTGACGGCAGCCTGCGTGCGATGCAGCGCCGTTGCCGCCGCGCTGACGCTGCCGGTTTCGACCACCGTGACGAACGTGCGCAGCAGCGTGCTGTCGAGATCGCGGGTCATCAATTTTCCTGATGCGGGCATAAGAATTATCAGCTTATAACAAGCATGCGGCCGCGGTTAGCATCGGCGTGTCACTGAACCGGAGCGGTTGCATGAGCGAGGAATCGAGTACGGTACGACCGGATGTCGCGCAGCGTGCGGCGTCACCATTCGCGAATGCGGTCGCGCCGCTGCTGGCCGTCGCGTCGATGTGCAGCGTGCAACTTGGCGCGGCGCTGTCGAGGCCGGCGACGATCGAGTACGGCACCGTCAGCACGACCTGGCTGCGGCTCTGTTTCGCCGCGTTCGCGCTGGCCGTCGTCGTCCGGCCGCCACTCCGTACCTACTCCCGGCAGCGCTGGATCGCGGCCATCGCGCTCGGCACCGCGATGGCCGTGATGACGCTGTGCTTCTTCGAAGCCGTGCGTCGCGTGCCGCTCGGGCTCGCGGTGGCCATCAACTTTCTTGGGCCGCTGGCGGTTGCCACTGTCGGCGTGCGCAAGCCGGCGATGCTGGCATGGCCGGCCCTTGCGCTGGCGGGCGTGCTGTTGCTGGCGCGGCAGGACGGTATGTGGGTGACGGCGCCGGCCGCGCTGATCTTTCCGGTCGGCTCGGCGCTTGGCTGGGCTGCCTATATCCTGTTGATGAAGCGTGTCGGCATGCTGTTCGACGGGCTGCAGGGGCTGTCCGCGTCGCTGTTCGTGGCCGCGCTCGTCACGACGCCGTTCGGGCTTGCGCAAAGCGGCGGCCACCTGCCGGCCGGGCAACTGGTCGATGCCGCGTATCTGGCGGTGCTCGTCCCGCTGTTCCCTTACGTGCTCGAACTGATTGCGTTGCGGCGGATGAGCGCGTCGGCGTTCGGCATCCTGATGAGCGCCGAGCCCGCGATCGCTGCGGGGATCGGCTTCGTCGTGCTGGCGCAGCCGATGAGCGCGCTGCAGATCGCCGGCACGCTGTGCGTGGTCGGCGCGAGCATCGGCGCGGTCACGCGGAAATAGCCGTGCTTGCCCGGCCATGACAATGACAGGCCGGCGCACGAGGGCGCGTTCGCGGCACCGTTGCCGCGGCCGCGGGATCGGCCGGACGGTAGCCGGCTGAACACGGAACACCGCGCCCGGCCCGCACGGGCACGCGTGACATTTCATTGGCGCTCGCACGAGCCGCAAGCCCGCAAGGGTGGTCAGGCGACTCGTGATCCGGAACGGGTTTACAATCGGTCGCATCCCCCGGCTGCCCTGGCGGGCCGGGCCTGCGCATGCCATCGCGCCGCACCGTTCGACAGGACGCCACCGATGCCCACTTCCCCCGTGAACTCCCCGATTCCCCGCCAGCGGCGCGTGCAGTGTGCGAGCGCGGCCGGCCTTCATCACGTCGCCTATACCGAGTGGGGCGATCCCGCCAACTCGCGCGTGCTGGTTTGCGTGCATGGCCTGACCCGCTCCGGGCGCGATTTCGACAGGCTCGCCGCCGCGCTGTCCGATACGTATCGGGTCGTCTGCCCCGATGTCGTCGGGCGCGGCCAATCGGACTGGCTGGCCGATCCGCGGCTCTATGCGATTCCGCAATACGTGGCCGACATGGTGACGCTGATTGCCCGGCTCGACGTCGAGTCGGTCGACTGGTTCGGCACGTCGATGGGCGGCCTGATCGGCATGGCGTTCGCGGGGCTGCCCGGTTCCCCGCTGCGCCGGATGATCGTCAACGACGTTGGCCCCCGCATCGAACCCGATTCGCTGACGCGCATCGGTGAATATCTCGGCGTGCAGCCGCGCTTTGCGACCAAACAGGAGGGCATCGACTATCTGACGTCGCTGTCGCTGCCGTTCGGTGCGCTGACCGCCGACGAGTGGCGCGAGATCAACGGGCCGCTGCTGCGCGAACTGCCCGAAGGTGGCTGGACGATCCGCTACGATCCGCGCATCGCCGAACCGTTCAAGGCAACGACGCCCGAGTTGGCCGCGCTCGGCGAGGCCGCGCTGTGGCACGCCATCGAGACGACGAACGCGTCGCTGCTCGTCGTGCGAGGCGAGACGTCCGACCTGTTGTCGCGCGAGACGGTGGCCGACATGACGCGTCGCGGCCGGCATGTCACGCACGCCGAGATTCCCGGGGCGGGCCACGCGCCGGCGTTCATCGATGCAGGCCAGATTGCGCTCGCGCGGCGGTTTTTCGTCGAAGGCGGCGCATAAACGCGTCATAATATGCGGTTCGGCGGCACGCGGGCCGTGCCGTCGCCCGAATCTTCATCCACTCACGACCGGAACATTCCATGGCAGTCATTCGTCACCACGTCGGGGCCCGTCTCTCCGAAACCGCGATCCACAACGGTACCGTGTATCTGGCCGGCCAGATCGCCGAAGACACCACGCAGGACATCAAGGGCCAGACGCGCGAAGTGCTCGGCCATATCGACCGTCTGCTTGCCGAAGCGAACAGCGACAAGGCACATCTGCTGTCGGTGCAGATCTACATCTCGGATCTGGCGAACTTCGACGGCATGAACGCGGAGTGGGACGCGTGGGTCGCGCAGGGCAACACGCCGCCGCGCGCCACCGTCGAGGCGAAGCTCGCGGATCCGGCGCTGCTCGTCGAGATCGTGGTCGTCGCCGCGCAGCGGAGCTGAACCGAACGTAACCCGACGATGATCGCATTCCGCCAGGCCGAGCAATGACCGAGTCCGTTTCCGCTTCCTCCGTCGCGGCACCGTCGTTCGACGACGTGCTCGCGTTCGTGCGCGAGCGGGCCGGCGACGCGCGCCTGTCGTCGGGCGAACTGCTCGCCGATCACTCTGCAGGCACGGCGTCGATCATGCGCACGCTGAACGTCGATCCGAGCGCGATGCAGGCGGCCGCGCTGTTCGTGCTGACGCCGCACCTGAGCGACCCCGAGCGCGAACTCACCGAGCGTTTCGGCGACGAAGTGGCGCGGCTCGTGTCCGACGTGCGCAAGCTGTTGCGGCTCGGCACCGTCAGCCTGCGTGCCGCGCAAAACGCGGTGCCCGACGCGGGGCGCGACACGGCGGAAGAGCGGCGTACGCAGATCGAGGCGCTGCGCAAGATGCTGCTTGCGTTCGCGCAAGACATCCGCGTGGTGCTGATCCGGCTTGCGTCACGCTTGCAGTCGCTGCGCTACTACGCGGCCGCGAAGATCGACCCGCCGCCCGACGTCGCGCGCGAGACACTCGAGATCTATGCGCCGCTCGCGAACCGTCTCGGTATCTGGCAACTGAAGTGGGAACTCGAGGATCTCGCGTTCCGCTTCGAGGATCCCGTCACCTACAAGCGGATCGCGAAACTGCTCGATGAGAAGCGTATCGAGCGCGAGGCGTACGTCACGCAGGCGATCGATCGGTTGCAGCAGGAGCTGGCGGACGCGAGCATCCAGGCCGACGTGAGCGGCCGGCCGAAGCATATCTACAGCATCTGGCGCAAGATGCGCGGCAAGGAACTCGATTTCTCCGAGCTGTACGACGTACGCGCGTTTCGCGTGATTGTGCCGGACATCAAGGATTGCTACGCGGTGCTTGGTATCGTGCATCACCTGTGGCAGCCGGTGCCGAAGGAATTCGACGACTACATCTCGCGGCCGAAGCCGAACGGCTACAAGTCGCTGCATACGGTCGTGATCGGCGACGACGGCCGCGCGTTCGAAGTGCAGATCCGCACGCACGAGATGCACCGTTTCGCCGAATATGGCGTCGCTGCGCACTGGCGCTACAAGGAGGCCGGCGCGCGCGGTTATGGCGGCCAGTTCTCGGCGAGCGACAAGTACGACGAGAAGATTGCGTGGCTGCGGCAGTTGCTCGCATGGAAAGATGATGTCGAGGACGGCGCGGAAAAGTCGGGCGACAAGGCGTGGGCGCAATTGCGCGAGACGTCGCTCGACGACGACCATATCTACGTGCTGACGCCGCAGGCGCGCGTGATTGCATTGCCGCAGGGCGCGACGCCGGTCGATTTCGCGTACCACCTGCACAGCGAACTGGGTCATCGCTGCCGTGGCGCGCGCGTCGACGGCGCGATGGTGCCGCTCAACACGCCGCTCGCAAACGGCCAGACGGTCGAGATCGTCGCGGTGAAGGAGGGCGGGCCGTCGCGCGACTGGCTGAACCTGCAGCTCGGCTATATGAAGAGCCCGCGTGCGCGTCAGAAGGTGCGTGCATGGTTCAACTCGATCGAGCAGGAAGAAAACGTCGCGCATGGCCGCGCGCTCGTCGAAAAGACGCTGCAACGCGAGGGCAAGACGTCGGTCAACCTGGACAACCTTGCCGCGAAGCTCGGCTTCAAGTCGCCCGAGGAGCTGTTCTCGGTCGTCGGCAAGGAAGAGTTCAGCCTGCGCAATGTCGAACACGCGTTGTCCGATGCGCCACCGCCCGAACCGGCGCCCGAAGCGCCGGCCGATTTCGAGAAGCGCAGCAGCGGCGCGAGCGTGGCGCACGGCGCGTCGACCGGCGTGCTGGTCGTGGGTGTCGACGCGCTGCTGACCCAGCTCGCGCGCTGCTGCCGTCCGGCGCCGCCCGATCCGATCAGCGGTTTCGTCACGCGCGGCAAGGGGATGTCGATTCACCGCACCGATTGCCCGACGTTCCGCCGGATGGTCGAGCGCGCGCCGGAGCGCGTGCTGCAGACGACCTGGTCGGCCGACGTGCTCGGCGGGCGCGGTGCGTCCGTCTATCCGGTCGACCTGATGATCGAGGCGAGCGACCGGCAGGGGTTGCTGCGCGATATCTCCGAAGTGTTTGCGCGCGAGAAGATGAACGTGGTGGGCGTGAAGACGCAGAGCCGCCGCAACGCGGCATTCATGCAGTTCACCGTCGAGGTGACGAACTCGGCGCAGGTGCAGCGCGCCTGCACGCTGCTCGGCGAAGTGCAGGGCGTCGTGCGGGCGGGGCGGAAGGCGTGATGGGGTTCGAACACCGTTATTTTGCTGCGACCGCATAAAAATACTTGCCAAGCAGGTAACGGCTCCATATAATCTTAGCTTCACTAGGCTCGTAGCTCAGCTGGTTAGAGCACCACCTTGACATGGTGGGGGTCGTTGGTTCGAGTCCAATCGAGCCTACCAACGAATTGAGAATGCCCGGTCCCCGGGTGTTCGATGCAGTAGATAACTCAACGCGAACAAGGCGAATACGGTTATGACACCGCGAACGTTGACCGAAACCTTTTCGGAGCGACGCTAGTCGAGGAACCCTTTCGCCCTTTCAGTTTGAGTGAAGTATCGAATGCGGCCCCTCGAAAGCGGGGCCGCATTTTTTTTGTCGCGAAATTTTCCCGCGCGATTCTTATATCGCGTACCTGGTCTGCCGCCCACTGTCGGCATCACGGAGATTGCTATGGTTTCGATACGCTTGCCTGACGGCTCAGTTCGACAATACGAGCATCCGGTGACAGTTGCCGAGGTTGCAGCCTCGATCGGTCCCGGCCTTGCGAAGGCTGCGCTTGGTGGCAAGCTCGATGGCGAACTCGTTGATACGTCCACGGTGATCGACCGCGACGCTTCGCTCGCGATCGTCACGGACAAGGATGCCGACGGCCTCGACATCATCCGTCACTCGACGGCGCACTTGCTCGCGTACGCGGTGAAGGAACTGTATCCGGACGCGCAGGTGACGATCGGCCCGGTGATCGACAACGGCTTCTATTACGACTTCTCGTACAACCGTCCGTTTACGCCTGAAGATCTGGAGAAGATCGAAAAGCGCATGCAGGAGCTTGTGAAGAAGGACGAGCCCGTGACGCGCCGTGTCGTGTCGCGCGACGAAGCGGCGGGCTACTTCCGCAGCATCGGCGAGAAGTACAAGGCCGAGATCATCGAATCGATTCCGCAAAGCGACGAAATCAAGCTGTACTCGCACGGCGGCTTCACCGATCTGTGCCGCGGCCCGCACGTGCCGTCCACCGGCAAGATGAAGGTCTTCAAGCTGATGAAGGTCGCGGGCGCGTACTGGCGCGGCGATTCGAAGAACGAGCAGCTGCAGCGCATCTACGGCACCGCCTGGACGAAGAAGGAAGACCAGGACCAGTACCTGCACATGCTCGAGGAAGCGGAAAAGCGCGACCACCGCAAGCTCGGCAAGCAACTCGACCTGTTCCACATGCAGGAAGAATCGCCGGGCATGGTGTTCTGGCATCCGAAGGGCTGGGCGCTGTGGCAGCAGGTCGAGCAGTACATGCGCCGCCGCGTGAACGAAGCCGGCTACCTCGAGATCAAGACGCCGATGATCATGGACCGCTCGCTGTGGGAGGCGTCGGGCCACTGGCAGAACTATCGCGAGAACATGTTCACGACGGAGTCGGAGAAGCGCGACTACGCGATCAAGCCGATGAACTGCCCGGGTCACGTCCAGGTGTTCAAGCACGGCCTGCGCTCGTACCGCGACCTGCCGCTGCGTTACGCGGAATTCGGCTCGTGCCATCGCAACGAGGCGTCGGGCGCGCTGCACGGCCTGATGCGCGTGCGCGGCTTCGTGCAGGACGATGCACACATCTTCTGTACGGAAGACCAGTTCATCTCGGAATCGATCGCGTTCAACACGCTGGCCATGAGCGTGTACAAGGACTTCGGTTTCGATCACATCGACATCAAGTTGTCGCTGCGTCCCGAGCAGCGCGCGGGCACGGACGAGACCTGGGATCGTGCCGAGCAGGGCCTGCGCGACGCGCTGACCGCCTGCGGCCTCACGTGGGAAGAGTTGCCGGGTGAAGGCGCGTTCTACGGCCCGAAGATCGAGTACCACATCAAGGATGCGCTCGGCCGTTCGTGGCAGTGCGGCACGCTGCAGCTCGACATGGTGCTGCCGGAGCGCCTCGGCGCCGAGTATGTCGCGGATGACAGCAGTCGCCGTCGGCCGGTGATGCTGCACCGTGCGATCGTCGGTTCGATGGAGCGTTTCCTCGGCATTTTGATCGAGCACCACGCCGGTGCAATGCCAGCCTGGCTCGCGCCGTTCCAGGCAGTTGTGCTCAATATCGCCGAAAGTCAGGCCGAATATGCGCAATCTCTGGCCCAATCGTTGCAAAAACAAGGGGTTAGAGTGGCGGCAGATTTGCGCAATGAGAAGATTAGCTATAAAATACGCGAGCACACGCTGGAAAAGGTGCCTTATCTCCTCGTCGTGGGTGATAAGGAGCGTGATGCGCAAACGGTAGCCGTGCGTGCCCGTGGCGGCGTCGATCTTGGCGTGATGCCGGTCGATGCCTTCGTTGAGCGTCTGCAGGAAGACCTGCGCTCGTTCAAGTAACCGCCCTGGCAGCGCGGCTCGTTTTTTTAATTTTTAGAGGAAACGTAACATCGCTACTGATAAGTCGTCGCATCGCATCAACGGTGAAATCACTGCGCCGGAAGTGCGTCTGGTCGGGATCGAGAACGAACCGCTCGGTATCGTAAAACTCGCTGATGCTTTCCGTAAATCGGAAGAACTGGATGTTGACCTGGTGGAAATCGCGCCGCAAGCGGTTCCCCCGGTTTGCCGTCTGATGGATTACGGCAAGTTCAAGTACCAGGAATCGAAGAAGCAGCACGAAGCGAAGCTGAAGCAGAAGGTCATCCAGGTCAAGGAAGTCAAGTTCCGCCCGGGTACCGATGACGGGGATTACAACGTCAAGCTCCGCAATCTCGTGCGCTTCCTCGAAGAAGGCGACAAGACGAAGATCACGTTGCGTTTCCGCGGTCGCGAAATGGCTCACCAGGAAATCGGTATGCGGATGCTTGAGCGTCTGCGCACGGATCTCGAGGAAGTCGGCCAGGTCGAGCAGATGCCGAAGATGGAAGGGCGCCAGATGATCATGGTGCTCTCGCCGAAGAAAAAGAAGTAACGGGCCCGCGCGCTTCGCGCGCAGGTTCGGAAGTGGTTCGGCGCGTTGCCCGGTCAGGGCGGCGTGCCAACAATGACGGCGGCTGCGCAAGCGGATCGCCGTACACAAGTGGACTGGGTTTCGAAGGGCGGGTCAAGGGCGCAAGCCAACCGCACACCCATCGCCATCTAATAAACTGGAGTTGTCGTCATGCCGAAGATGAAGACCAAGAAGAGTGCTGCAAAGCGCTTCGTGGTGCGTCCGGGCGGTACCGTCAAGCGCGGTCAGGCCTTCAAGCGCCACATCCTGACCAAGAAAACCACGAAGAACAAGCGTCACCTGCGCGGCGCAACGGCAGTTCATGATTCCGATCTGAACTCCGTCCGCGCAATGCTGCCGTTCGCGTAACCCCTCAACAGATACTCACAGGAGAGAAACATGCCTCGAGTCAAACGTGGGGTAACCGCACGGGCCCGCCACAAGAAGATCATCAACCTGGCCAAGGGTTATCGCGGCCGCCGCAATAACGTCTACCGCATCGCCAAGCAGGCGGTGATGCGCGCTGGTCAGTACGCGTACCGCGATCGCCGCAACAAGAAGCGTGTGTTCCGCGCATTGTGGATCACGCGTATCAACGCGGCAGTTCGCCAGCACGACATGACCTACAGCGTGTTCATCAACGGCCTGAAGAAGGCGTCGATCGAACTCGACCGTAAGGTGCTGGCCGACATGGCGGTGTTCGACAAGGCTGCTTTTGCTGCGATCGTCAAGCAGGTGAAAGCCGCCGTTGCAGCCTAATTGCGAAATTAGCACTGCGTGGTTAGCTGCAGCGATGATCCGGTAGTTTCGGCCGCTGCAGCGAAAACGGGGCTCTTCCGAGCCCCTTTTTTGTTTGGTGGAGCAGTTTCGCTCGCCAAGACCGAATGACGTTGGAAATGATGGGATCTATGGATCTGGACCAGATTGTCGCCGACGCGCAGCAGTCCTTCGAACAGGCTGCCGACATCACCACGCTCGAAAACGAGAAAGCACGATTTCTCGGCAAGTCGGGTGCGCTGACCGAGTTGCTGAAGGGCCTCGGCAAGCTCGATCCCGAAACACGCAAGACCGAAGGCGCACGCATCAACGTCGCGAAGCAGCAGGTTGAAGCCGCGCTGACCGCCCGTCGTCAGGCACTGGCCGACGCGCTGCTGAACCAGCGCCTCACTGCCGAAGCGATCGACGTCACGTTGCCGGGCCGCGGCGCCGGTGCAGGTAGCCTGCACCCCGTGATGCGCACGTGGGAGCGTGTCGAACAGATTTTCGGCTCGATCGGTTTCGATGTGGCCGACGGCCCCGAAATCGAGACCGACTGGTACAACTTCACGTCGCTGAACAGCCCGGAGAACCATCCGGCGCGTTCGATGCAGGACACCTTCTACGTCGAAGGCAAGGATGCCGACGGCCGCCAGCTGCTGCTGCGCACGCACACGAGCCCGATGCAGGTGCGTTACGCGCGCATGAACCGTCCGCCGATCAAGGTGATCGCGCCGGGCCGCACGTATCGCGTCGACAGCGACGCGACCCACTCGCCGATGTTCAATCAGGTCGAGGGGCTGTGGATCGACGAAAACATCAGCTTCGCCGACCTCAAGGGCGTCTATACCGACTTCCTGAAAAAATTCTTCGAGCGCGACGACATCCTCGTGCGCTTCCGTCCGTCGTACTTCCCGTTCACGGAGCCGTCGGCCGAGATCGACATGATGTTCGAGCAAGGCAAGAACGCCGGCAAGTGGCTCGAGATCTCCGGTTCGGGGCAGGTGCATCCGACCGTGATTCGCAACATGGGCCTCGATCCCGAGCGCTACATCGGCTTCGCGTTCGGCAGCGGCCTCGAGCGCCTGACGATGCTGCGCTACGGCGTCCAGGATCTCCGGCTGTTCTTCGAGAACGACCTGCGTTTCCTGCGCCAGTTCGCGTAACGCCGCGCCGCGCCGACCTGTGCCCGTGCATGCCCCGACGGACGATCCGACGGGGCCCGGGCGTCGATCTAACCTGTTTCGAACGTAGACATCCATGCAATTCCCTGAATCCTGGTTGAGAACCTTTGTCGACCCGCAGCTGACGACCGACGAACTGTCGCACGCGCTGACGATGGCGGGGCTCGAAGTCGAATCGCTGAGCAAGGCTGCGCCGCCGACGTCGAAGATCGTCGTCGGCCGCGTGCTCGAAGTCGTCAAGCATCCGGATGCGGACAAGCTCAATGTCTGCCAGGTCGACGCCGGCACCGGCGCGACGCTGAATATCGTTTGTGGCGCACCGAACGTCGCGCCCGGCATCAAGGTGCCGGTTGCATTGGTCGGCGCGGAACTGCCGCCGGCGGAAGAGGGTGGCAAGCCGTTCGCGATCAAGCTGTCGAAGCTGCGCGGCGTGGAGAGCCAGGGGATGCTGTGCTCGGCGCGCGAGCTGAAGCTGTCCGAGGACCACAGCGGCCTGCTGGTGCTGCCGGAAGACACGCCGGTCGGCCAGGACATCCGCGAGACGCTCAATCTCGACGACACGATCTTCGAAATCAAGCTGACGCCGAACAAGGCCGACTGCCTGTCCGTGTTCGGTATCGCGCGTGAGACGGCCGCGATCACCGGCGCGCCGCTGACGCCGGTCGACATCCGCCCGGTGCGCGTCGAGCTCGACGAAACGCTGCCGGTGCGTATCGCTGCGCCCGATCTGTGCGGCCGCTTCTCGGGTCGCGTGATCCGCGGCGTGAACGCGCATGCGAAAACCCCGCAGTGGATGGTCGAGCGCCTCGAGCGTTCCGGCCAGCGCAGCGTGTCGGCGCTCGTCGACATCTCGAACTATGTGATGTTCGAGCTCGGCCGCCCGTCGCACGTGTTCGATCTCGACAAGATCCACGGCGGTATCGAGGTGCGCTGGGGCAAGCGCGGCGAATCGCTGAAGCTGCTCAATGGCAACACGGTCGAACTCGACGAAACCGTCGGCGTGATTGCGGATGATCGCCATGTCGAAAGCCTGGCCGGCATCATGGGCGGCGACAGCACGGCCGTCACGCTCGATACGACCAACATCTACCTGGAAGCCGCGTTCTGGTGGCCGGACAGCATCCGCGGCCGCGCGCGCAAGTACAACTTCTCGACCGATGCGGCCCATCGCTTCGAGCGCGGCGTCGATTACGCGACGACCGTCGAGCACGTCGAGCGCATCACGCAACTGATTCTCGAGATCTGCGGCGGCAAGGCCGGTCCGGTCGACGATCAGTCCGTGAACCTGCCGCAGCGCGCACCGGTGAAGATGCGCGTGTCGCGCGCGAACCGCATCATCGGCGTGAAGATCAGCGCCGACGAGATCGCCAGCATCTTCACGCGCCTCGCCTTGCCGTTCGAGCGTGAAGACGACGCGTTCCTCGTCACGCCGCCGTCGCATCGCTTCGACATCGAGATCGAGGAAGACCTGATCGAGGAAGTGGCGCGCATCTACGGCTTCGAGAAGATCCCGGCGCGTCCGCCGGTCGCGACGAGCGAAATGCGCGCGACCAACGAGACGCGGCGCTCGATCCACGACATCCGTCACGCGCTCGCCGCGCGCGACTACGCGGAAACCGTCAACTTCAGCTTCGTCGATGCGGAGTGGGAGCAGGATTTCGCGGGCAACGACCATCCGATCCGCCTGCTGAACCCGATCGCGAGCCAGCTGTCGGTGATGCGCACGACGCTGTTCGGCAGCCTGATTTCCGTGCTGCGCCACAACCTGAACCGCCGTGCAGATCGCGTGCGCGTGTTCGAGGCTGGCCGCGTGTTCCTCGCCGATTCGTCGGTGAAGGCCGGCGAGCTGGCGGTCGAAGGTCATGCGCAGCCGAAGCGTGTCGGTGCGCTGGCGTACGGTCCGGCAGTCGACGAGCAGTGGGGCGTCGCTACCCGCGCAGTCGATTTCTTCGACGTGAAGGGCGATCTCGAAGCACTGCTCGCGCCTGCGGCCGCACGCTTCGTGAAGGCAGAGCATCCGGCCCTCCATCCGGGCCGCAGCGCGCGCATCGAAGTCGATGGTCGTGCGGTTGGCTGGATCGGCGAACTGCACCCGCGCCTGATGCAGAAGTACGAGCTGCCGCACGCACCGGTGATGTTCGAGATCGATGCGGACGCGCTGATTGCACGTGCGCTGCCGGCACCGACCGATGTGTCGAAATTCCCGCCGGTGCGTCGCGATATCGCCGTTGTCGTCGATCAGGCGGTCGAGGTTCAGGCACTTTTCGACGAAATGAAGAAGGCGCTTGCCGAAGAGGCCTGCCGATTCGTTCAGAAGGTTGTACTCTTCGACGAATTTCGTGCAAAATCAAATACTTCCGGTGGTCTTGCCGCGCACGAGAAGAGCCTTGCCTTCCGCGTGACGCTGCAGGATGCGGCTGGCACGCTACAGGACGAGGTCGTCGATCAGGCGATCCAGACGCTGGTCGAGCGGATGGCTCGCGTCGGTGCGCGCCTGCGCGGCTAAGGAGGAGGTCCGCCCGCTCGCGGGCGGCCTTTTCCGATCGTAAGTTTTGATTTAACGCGCTGTATGGCAGATATGAACGACATGACCTCGAGTGAATTCGAAGCCCTCCTGACGGCGCAACGCAGCGCCATGAACCGCGACGCTTCGGCGCCGGCGTCCCCCGAGACGCCCACGCTGACGAAGGCGGAGCTGGCGGAGCTGCTGTTCGACAGCGTCGGGCTGAACAAGCGTGAAGCGAAGGACATGGTCGAGGCGTTTTTCGAGGTGATCCGCGACGCGCTCGAAAACGGCGAAAGCGTCAAGCTGTCGGGGTTCGGTAACTTCCAGTTGCGCGACAAGCCGCAGCGACCGGGCCGCAATCCGAAGACGGGCGAGGCGATTCCGATCGCGGCCCGCCGGGTGGTAACCTTCCACGCGAGCCAGAAGCTGAAGGCGCTGGTCGAAAACGGCGCGGAGTAAGCCCCGCGCGCTGACGTCCCGCGCGGCCGCCGCGCACCCTTTACCGACGGTTAACCGACGATGACCACTACGGTTGAGAAAGTCGTCTTGCCTCCGATTCCCGCGAAGCGCTACTTCACGATCGGTGAAGTCAGCGAACTGTGCGGGGTCAAGCCGCATGTGCTGCGTTATTGGGAACAGGAATTTACTCAACTGCGGCCGGTGAAGCGGCGTGGCAATCGTCGGTATTACCAGCACCACGAAGTGCTGCTGATCCGGCGGATTCGCGAGTTGCTGTACGAGCAGGGATTCACGATCAACGGTGCGCGCAACCGGCTCGATTCGCCGGGCGGCGAGCGGGCCGCAGCGGCACCCGTCGAGCCGGAGGCACAGGTTGCTGATGCGCGCACGCCGGGCAAGCCGGGCGCAACCGTCGACGTCACTGCACTGCGGCAGGCGTTGCTCGACGTGATCGACGGACTGAAGCACGACTGAGCGCGAAGCGCGAAGAATGAAATGAAAAGCCCGGTTGGCGACATGCCACCGGGCTTTTTGCATGGATGTCGGGCACGCGCATCAACGCGATGCGAGCGGATTCTTTTGTCCCATGTCGACGACCAGCGTGCCGTCCGGCAGCATCCGCACCGAGCCCTGCGCAACCTGGCTGCGATAGCCGTACAGGTCGAAACGCATCGGACCAGCCTCCGCCGAATTCCTGATCAGTGCGCGCACGTTCAGTTCGAGCACGTTGAACATCTTCATGTCACCGCCTTCCATCCACATGTAGCTCGGCGCGTCGATCTGCGGCCGTTGCGGCGCGGGCGAACCTGCCACGCGCCTGAACGTGAGGCGCAGCCCGTCGCGCTCGACGGTTGCCTGTCCGAGCTTGCCGTTCAGCACGGGTGGCGGGAACACGGTGTACTGGTCGAGCACGAGCGTGTCGCCGCGCAGTTCCGCACCGCGACGCTGCAATGGCGTCAACGAAGCGAGTTCGATGCCGAGCGAACGCAGCAGCTTCGCCTGCGGAATGCCGAGCACCGATACCTGGGATGGCTTGAACGCGAGGTGCCGGTCGTCGAGCACGGACAGCGAGCCCTTCATGTCGGTCGGCAGCCAGACGCCCGGTACGTGGTTCCACAGCTTGATGCCGCCCTGGACACGCAGGTTCGTGCCGTCCGCGCTCAGTTGCAGGTCGTTGAGCGAGCGCGGCGAGTAGTCGAGCAGATAGTTGTTGAAGAGCGCGGACATCGCCTTCCACGACTCGACGACTGTGCCGCCGAGAATGCGGATGTCGTACTGGTTCGGGTCGTCGAGATCGACGGGTTCGCCGGGGCGCTTCGATACGAGTTCCACGTCTAGATCCTCGACGTGAAAGCCGATATCGCCGGACAGGTTGAAGTCGACGTTGCGCAGATGGATCGTCGGGTTGCGGTTCGACACGTGCCGTTCGTTGAACGGCGTGGTCGACGTGCGCCGCATCGCGACCTTCTGCATGCCCGGGTGAGCGACGTTTGCCGCCAGTGCGTAGGCTTCCCAGTGCTGGCGTACGTCGCGCAGCGCAGTCTGCTGCGCGGCGAGGAAGCTGTCGTTCAGGCGCGCGGCTGCGTTGCCGAGCAGTGCGCCGCTGGCCGGGCCCGCGTACGAAGGCATCCGGATCGCCATCGCACCGCTTTCGTCGAAATTGAAGTAGCCGGCCGACACCTGGTCGCGATAGTGATACAGGTCGAACACGAAAGCCTGGTCACGCTTCGCCGGATCGACCGGACCGATCACGATGTCCGCATTCATCGGCATCGAGCGCATGAACTTCACGTCGCCGCCGCGAATGTACATCGCCTGCTGGGGTGCATTCGCGGGCATCGCGAAGCCGGCATGCGTGCCGTCGTCGAGTTTCAGATCGAGGCCGGCCGGCGTCACGCGCACCGCAGTGATCGTGAGCTTCAGGCGCGGCGGCGGCATCAGCTTGTCGACCGACATCACGAGATCGTCGCCGGCGAGTTGTGCGATCGGCGTCTGGACTTTCAGCAGGTCGGCCATTTTCACGTTGGCCGCGCGCATCACCGGCTGCGCGTTGATGCCCGATACGCGCACACCCGTCGGATGGAACACGAGCTGGCTGCCGTCGCGGATCGCAAGCGTGCCGGTCAGCGAGAACGGCACCCAGCCGTCACGCTGCATCTCGCCTTGCAGGTGAATCACGCCGTCGCCGGCCGACACGGCGAGCTTGCGCAGCGGCGCATTGCGGTAGCCGAAGATGTAGGTGCTGAAGAGCGCGGTCAGCTTCGCGTTGTCGAGCGTGACCGTGCCTTCATGTACGTCGATCTCGAAACTCGTCGGATCGTCGAACACGATCGGCGCGCCGGCCTGCGTCGGCACGAGCGTGGCTGACAACTGATGGATGAAGAAGCCGAGGTTGTTGACGATGCGGAAATCGACGTCGCGCAGGAACGTCATCGCGCCGTTCTGGCCCGAGTCGCGCAACGTGAACGGGCGCGGTTGCGTCAGGCTGATCGATGCAAGCGACGGCACGGTGCGTGCGACCTGCTGTTCGCGCGCGAGGCGTTCGGCTTTGGTGCGTTCGATCTTCGTCGACGCGACCGACGCGTTGCCGTCACGCTGCGCCGACGATTCCGCGCAACCGGCACACACCAGCGTGAGCGCCAGCATGCCGCAGCCGAACACGCGGGATGTCCTCGGCGAGATGGGGCGGGCCGCGCGTTGCGGGCCGGAAATCCAGTCGAAAATTGCCAAAGGCGAGCGATGGCCGCGCCGGACCGCATTCCGCATCGTCTGTCTCCATGTCTTGTCGTGATCGACAGCGGTGCGCGCCATTGCACGGCACGAGCGTCGACGCCGTGCAGTGTGGCATAGCGCGCTAGAGCGGCGTTACCAAACAACGGGCGCGTGGGCAGGGTGGGGCGGCGTGCTGCGGGACAACGGATTCGGGGTGATTGGGCGACCGGATCAAACGGTCGTTTGGTTTGCACGGCCGGTCGGCGGCGGCAGTCGTTGCGCCGCGCAAACCCGCTCCAGCCTTGGCCGGTGCGGGTTCTTCCGGATACGAGGTGCAGCGGCCGCTGCGGTCGAAACGCGGATGCGATCCGGCCCCGTCGAAGCGGCTTGCCGGTGGATCAGACCAGCATGTGCTGCCGGATTGCGTTCAGCGTTGCCTGGTCGAGTTGCAGGCCGTTCGCGATATACGACGCCATCGAGCCGTACGACGCGGTGACCTGATCGAATGCCGCCTGCAGATAGTCGGCGTGCGCGCCTTGCAGTGCGGTCATCATGTCTGCTGCATTTTGTCCTCCGGCTTTTTGGGCCTGGGAGACGGAGGCGGCGATTTCGGCTGCGCTGTACGCGTTGGTCAGCAGGTAGTCGTCGACGATCGTTTGCTGCGGGACGCCGACGATCGTGTGCAGGATGGCGGTTGCCCAGCCGGTGCGATCCTTGCCGGCCGTGCAATGGAACACCAGGTTTTCACCCGTGCCGGCGAAGCCGGCGAACAGCGCGTGATAGCTCGCATGCGCGGTGTCCGACGTCACGAACGCGCGGTACATGCGCAGCATGAAAGCGGTCGCGGTTGCTCCGCTGGTCGGGAGCGGATCGATGCTGGCGGAGCCGAGCACGTTGAGGTTTTGCCAGGCGGCACCGGCGAGCGTCACATCCGGTTGCGTCTTGATTTCGGCGGGCGTGCGCAGGTCGCAGATCTGCTTGATGCCGAGCGTGCCGACGGTCGCGACGTCGGTGCTGGACAGTGCGAGCGCAGACGAGCGATAGATCACGCCTTTCTTCATCTTCGCGCCGCCGGTCGTTGCATAGCCGGTGCCGTCCGGCCCGGCCGTGTCGCGAAAGTTCGGTGCCGAAGCCAGCCGCGGCGTCGTGACCGGTGCGACCGAGATCGAGTCGCCGCCGCATGCCGATAGCAGGGACGTGCTCCCCAGCGCCACGCCTATCGTGCCGGCGCTCAGCCGGAGAAATTGTCGACGGGAGATTTCGTTTTTCTGATGCATTCAATGCCCTTTGTCGAAGACGGTTACAGGACGTCGCGACCGCGGGGTGACCGAAGCCGCCTCCTGTCTCGCGCAACGCGGCAAAGCCGGGCGGGCCGGATCGATCGGCATGCAGTCGGACGGTTCGCCGGGCGCGTCGATCTCGCGCCGGCTAACCGCACGGTAGCGATTTACGGTGAATCGTCCATCGTCCTTTTTGATGAGAGACGCATGCGGATCGCCGACGCGGGCCGTGCATCAACGGATGCGATCGGTGTTGACGGCGAGGTAAGATCGGCATCAGTGGCTGGTTCGATCACAACACGGTAGCCATCACGGGGAAGCGCCATGGACCTGAAGGAAGTCGACGTACTGGGTGCGGGGGTAGGCGATCACTGGTACTACGCGTCGAAGGCGAGTGCGATCCGACGGTTTCTGGGCGGGGCGGGCGCGAACCGGATCCTCGACGTCGGTGCAGGCTCCGGCTTCTTCTCGAAGCACTTGCTGGAGCGTACGCAGGCGTCGGAGGCGTGGTGTGTCGATACGAGCTACGCCGACGATACCGATGGCGAGACGGCTGGCAAGCCCATCCACTTTCGGCGCTCCCTCGATCGATTCGATGCCGATCTCGTGTTGCTGATGGACGTGCTCGAGCATGTCGACGACGATGTCGGTCTGCTCGCGCATTATGTGACGGGCGCGCCTCCCGGCAGCCGGTTCCTGATCACCGTTCCCGCGTTCCAGTTCCTCTGGAGCGGACATGACGATTTTCTCGAACACAAGCGCCGATATACGCTGGGCAGTCTCGAGGATGTGGTGCGTCGCGCGGGGCTCGACGTCGAGCACGGCGCTTATTACTTCGGTCTCACGTTTCCACTGGCGGCCGCGTTGCGGCTCGGCGAGCGGGTGCGTCGGCAACCGCGCGAGCCGGCATCGCAACTGCGCCGTCACCATCCGCTCGTCAACGGCCTGCTCAAGACGATCTGCCGCATCGAGTTGCCGATGTTCCGCTTCAATCGCGTCGCCGGGTTGACGGTCATCTGTGTCGCACGCAAGCCGTGAAGCCGTGAATGCGATGCGGGGCCATGCGGCCGCTGTGCAGGTCGCTATGTCATGCGCGGCATTGGTTTCATCTGGGTCGTCACGCCAAAAAATTTCACAAGAACATTCACAAAATGCATGCGACCCGATTCTAAATCGGAAAAGTCTCTGTTATACTTTTCTTCTTTCGGGGCGTAGCGCAGCCTGGTAGCGTACCTGCATGGGGTGCAGGTGGTCGGAGGTTCAAATCCTCTCGCCCCGACCAGACAAGAACCCGCGTCGGCTTAGGCTGACGCGGGTTTTTTCTTGCCGGTCGCTTTTTTGCACATCGCGGCGCGGCCCCGGTAAAATCCAAGGTTGATCCACGGAAAGCGCCGTGATTTAGCGGAAGAGGATTCCCCGAACATGACTGATCTTCGTCTTACCATGCGGTTCGCTGCAGTGCTCGCCACCGGCGCGCTCGTTGCCGGTTGCGGTACGTCGTCGCCCACGAAAGTGGACTACAAGAGCGATTCGAAATCGAAGGAAGCGTCGCTCGCAGTGCCGCCCAACATGCTCGACGAGACGGCCGATCAGCGTTCGCTGCCGCCCCAGGGCGGCGCGACTTCCCTGTCTGCGCTTCAGCAGGTCCAGCAGGCGGCGCCTGCGCTGGACACGGTTGCTCCGGCCGTGACCGGCATGCATATCCAGCGCGACGGCACCGAGAGCTGGCTCGTGATCGACGGCAAGCAGCCTGCCGACGTCTGGCCGCAGGTCCGTCGCTTCTGGCAGGAGCAGGGCTTCCTGCTCGTCGTCGACCAGCGCGACAAGGGCGTGATGGAAACCGACTGGAACGAAACCCATCCGCAGATCAACGATGGCTTGATCCGCAGCGTGATCTCGAAGGCGATGGGCAACTCGTACGTGACGGCTGAGCGCAACAAGTACCGCACGCGTCTCGATTCGGCGCCGAATGGCGGCACCTACGTGTTCATCAGCCAGAAGGGGATGCGCGAAGCGATCACGGGCTCGAACAACGATTCGAGCAAGTGGGAAGCGAAGCCGAACGATCCGGCACTCGAGACCGAGTACCTGAAGCGGCTGATGGCCGTGCTCGCGCAGAACGAGCAGCGCGCGAAGAATGGCGAGCCGCCGATCGCGAACATCAAGGACAACACGGTACCGAAGGACAAGAAGGCGGACACCGACGCATCGTCGAAGGCGGCTGCAGCGATTGCCGCGCAAAACGTCAGCCGCACGTCCGCGCAAGGCAACGATGCGGCCGACGCGGCCGTGCCGTCGGAAGTCACGCTTGGCGAGCCGTACGACCGGTCGTGGCTGCACGTCGGTCTCGCGCTCGACCGTGCGAACTTCACGGTCGACGATCGCGATCGTTCGAAGGGCCTATATTTCGTGCGCTATGTCGATCCGAAGGATCTGACTTCGGCTGAGCAAGGCTTCTGGAGTCAGCTGTTCCACGGCAAGAAGGAAAAGCAGGCGAAGCAGTACCGTGTCAACGTGAAGGCGCTCACGGCCGACCAGACGCGTGTGGCGGTCGTAGACGATTCGGGTGCGATCGACGCGTCGTCACCCGCTCGCCAGATCATGGGGCTGCTCGTGAATCAGCTCCGCTGATTTCGGCGTTTCTCCGCACCAGTGAAAAGCCCGCCGCATGGCGGGCTTTTTCATGGCCGCTCGCCGGCGCACACGTGAGCCGGAGGTTCGGTCCCTCCTCGTGACGTTACGTAACATCCGCGCGTTACGGCGGCAAAACACATGCCGTATTGTCGTCGGTTAAAAATTTGTCCTTATAAATCAATAGGGTGGCCGGCTTGCTTTGGCTGGCACGCAACCTGCTTTATATGTTGGAATTGTTGAAACAGGGAGGATGGCGTCAGATACCGGGGGTGCGCCGCGAACGCCCGATCAACGGTATCGACGTCTTCGAATGCCGGCGTGACCAGCGTCGGCGCAACTGATGATGATCCGCGCCAGCGTGCGGATCTCGATGGCCCCGTCGCCTATCCTCGTAGGGCGACGGTTTCGCCCGCGCTTCTCTGAAGCGCGGGCTATTTTTTTGGGGCCGTCGTGCGGTGCCGTGCTGACGCAGTCGACGCACGATTCGCGTATTCTCGGACTTTTCCAGATGAAGGGAGGCGGAATGGCGGAAATTGCAGTCGTGGCGCTGATCGTGGCGAAGCCGGGCGCCGAGGAGAAGTTGCGCGTCCAGCTCGAAGGGATCGTCGAGCCGACCCGCAACGAAGCAGGTGCATTGCAGTACGACCTGCACCGTGACCTGAAGGAGCCGGCGCGGTTCGTATTTGTCGAGCGCTGGGAAAGCGAGGAGGCGCTTGCTGCCCATGCGCGCTCCGCGCACATTCTCGCTTATCGCGAAGCGGCCGCGAACTGGATCGAGCGTTCCGAAATCCGCGTGCTGTCGAAGCTCGTCTGAGCCGGGTGGGGCGACCGGACGTGTCCGGTCGCGGAGTGTGTCAGTGCGACGTGCTGGGGACGTCGAGGATCAGGATGATCGTCCAGTCGGCGTCGCCGTCGTGATGATACTGGCGCTCGGCGACGATGAACGGTTGCTGCTTGCCTTGCGGGCCGAGGAAAAGCACATCGCCCTCCATCGGCAGGCACTCGATCGGCGGCAGCGCGAGGAACGCGTCGGCCGAGCCGCGGGGCATCAGTTGCTTGATCTGGCGAGTGGCGGCTTCGGTCCACTCGATGTCGAGTTGAATGTTGCTCATGCTGTCCTCCGCACCGGGGTGCGCACGGGTGGAAAATTTCGGTGCGCGACTTTAGCACAGCGCACGGGCGCCGCAACCAAAAAAGCCGAACCCGGTTGCCCGGATTCGGCTTTTCGCTTGTGCGGTGCCGCCGAATTTACTGGCTGGCAGCGTCTGCGGCCTTGGCAGCCTTCTTGCCGGCCTTCTTCGCGGCAGCCTTGTGGTGAGCAGCCTTCTTGCCGTGGTGATGCTCTTCCTGCATCGCCGGCTGTGCGGCTTCGGCCGCTTGCTGCTGCTGCAGCGCCTGTGCGCGCTGCTCGATCTCGGAGATCTTGGCCGGATCGGTAATCGTCTTGATTTCCGTGCTCTCTTGCGCATACGCTGCGCCAGTCAGCGCCGACATCGCTACCAGGATAGCCAGGGACGTCTTCTTCATTGCTTTACCTCCGCTAAGTGGTGATGAACCCGAGTGTTGCCGTTTTGTCTGGCGACTGCAATCGAGTGCGTGTCGAGTGTAACAAAAGTGACGGATCAATGTGCATCGGATCGCGGCGCGACGCAAGGCCCCGTTGAAGTCGCGCAACACTTCGCACACTTCGTCACGCGCCTGCCATCGTCGTCGCCGCAGTCATTTCCGCTCCGGTTTCCCGCAGCCTTCAGAACCACCCGAGCCATCGATAAACGTGGAATTGCGCGATGCCGACCAGTTCGTGCAGCGCCTGCTCGGCGTTGGCCACATTGCGCCAGCGTGGCAGCCAGCCCGTTTGCGCGCGCCGGCGATTCGCATAAACGGGCTGCGGGTCGATCCCGAAACGGCGGAAATCGAGCAATGCGCGGCGCATCTGGTATGACGAAGTGACGAGAATGCGTGCGTCGTCATACTGTGAGCGTAGTATAGGTGCAGTGAATTCCGCATTTTCGTAGGTTGTGCGGCTATCCGGTTCCAGAACGAGGTTCGCGGGAGCGATGCCTTCCGCGATGAGCTGTCGCCCGTAGACAGCCGCCTCGGTTTCGCCGTGATGCTGCGGGTCGCCGCCCGACATCACGACGGTGCAGTGCTCGGCCTGCTGGCGGCAGGTGCGGTAGAGCGCCGCGATCTTGTGGATGCGGGCGGCTCCGTCAGGTGGCGGCCGCAGCCCGAAGTCGGTGCGCTGCGTCCCCGCGCCGATGAGAATCAACGTGGTCCGCCCGTGCATGTCCGGGTGCTCGACGGGTACGACGCCCGCCTCGGTCCAGGCGATCAGCGGCGCGGTGAGCCAGCCAGTCGCGAGCAGCCAGAACAGCGCAACGGCGGCGATCGAGATGATTCTCCGCCGCTTGCGGCAGAGCATGAAACAGATGAAGAGAAGTACAAATGAATCGAACAGAA
Organism: Burkholderia crassaminum; assembly: GCF_964265005.1. Classification (NCBI taxonomy): domain Bacteria; kingdom Pseudomonadati; phylum Pseudomonadota; class Betaproteobacteria; order Burkholderiales; family Burkholderiaceae; genus Burkholderia; species Burkholderia crassaminum. Next base: position 1,674,069 of record NZ_OZ183799.1, read on the forward strand.
TCAATTTGATTGGGGTATGGTGTCTTTTTATGGACGGCTGACGATCCGGCCCTGACGCGACGCCGAACGTCGGCCTCCAGAATCGGTGGCGGTATCGGCGGGCGGAGACCCGCCCGGCGCGCCGCTTCGCATTGTCGCTGCACTTTAAGAAAGAATCGAGATGGCCACGTATTCCAACGAAGCGGTGCTCGACGCATTGAGACGAGTGCAGTACCGCCAGGTACCGTGGGCACGCCGCCCGGGCGTGTTCGAGTATCTCCGTTCGCTCGGGCTGATGGACACGGTCAGGCAGAAAACCGTTGCACCCGCGCCGGGCTTCCACGCACCGGTCGACATTGCCGTGCTGACCGAAAGCGGTCGAGCCGAATTCTCGCGCCTCGAGCGCGACGAGAAACTACTTTCCTGGACTGATCGCCGCATGGCCGACTACGCATTGAGCGAAGCGAGTGCCGTGGCGATTCTCGAAAGCCGTCTGTAGCGGCCGATCGTCCCGCCGCGCGCATCGCCGCGCGGCCGGCGATGCCCCAAAAAAAAGCCCGTATCACGAGGATACGGGCGTACCGGATACTTTTGCTGTTGCCACGCTGTGCTCATGGCAACGTTGTGACTCGTCGTATGCGGCGCAGTTCCCGGCGGCGGGCATTTTCTTTGGCGAAATCCTGAAATTGGCAGGACTACGGATGACGCGGTGCGTCCAACGGCTGCGAGCCGGTGCGCGCGCGCGCATTGCTGGCGATGTCGCCGCGCAGGTCTCCGCGCGGCACGGTCTGCCGACTGGGCGGGTTGGCGGACGGCGGCTGGCGGAGCGTGTTCCGGTGGTCCTGCTGGCGATGGGGCGGCTTCGCGCGATCGTCGGCGTGGGCTGGAGCGGACAACGCCAGGGAAATGACAATGCCGCATGCAACGAGCAGTGACATTGGTTTCATGGCGGGGCTCCCTTCAAGCCGTCGGCGCGGCCTGTTGATATGTCGCTAAGGTAAGCGTGGGAGTGCAGGCTTGCTGTAAATATTGGTAAATAGATGTATCGCGGTGCGACAGCGGTAATCGACGGCAACGCAGGCGTCGCGAACAGGCCGCGTCGCAGAATGAAACCGGGCGGCCGAAGCCGCCCGATCGAGCATTCGTTACGCCATCTTGACGGGCGCGCGCCAGGATTCCGGATTGGTCCAGAATGCGCCGCGCAGCCGGTCGCGGCTCGGCGGTGCGGGCGGCTTCGCAGCGCTTGCACCGATGCGCCCGCGCAGGGAGATCTGCCGGCCGCTCGTGCCGAGTCGCTTCACGATTTCGGCGAGCGTGCCGTCCGCCTGCCATTCGTCGAAGCGACGGCGGCAAGTCGGCGGCGACGGATAGCGGCCCGGCAGCTTCGACCAGCCTTCGCCCGTCGACAGCACCCACAGCACGGCGTTCACCACCGAGCGGGCTTCCACGCGGGGGCGGCCGCGCCGCTCACTCCGTGCGGGTTCCGAGCAAAACAGACCCTCGACCAGCGCCCACTCGTTATCTCTCAAATCGTCGAACAGCATCATGTCCTCACCTCAGCGAAGCTAACTCCGGTGCGCTGCCCTGCGCCGCGCACTCTTCAAGCACTCGATCGTCGAGTGCCGGGTGGGGGCGTCCGGTTGGCCGGCAGCGGCGTTTCTGCTCTTCCGTCCGACGAAACCTGCGCCCTGTGCGCCAGGTTATGCACGAAGCGTGCCATGTCGGAGGTAATTCCCTTGAGAGCCGCTTGGCAGCGAGCTAACGGCTAAGTCAGCTAGGGGCGTATAAGACGCCAAAATAACCCGCCAGCAAATCGGGACAATCACCAATCTTGTGCAGTTCGCCCGCGCCACGTGCGTTCGCGTATGTATTGCACCGCAGCGAAACATGTGGGGCGGGTGCCTGATTCGCACATCGAGGCCGGATTCGCGCATTAAAATCGCGCATCGATATCGCCGATTGATGAGGTCAGGAAATGAACGTCACGCTGCGCCAGCTTCGCGTCTTCATCGAGGTCGCGCGGCTCAAGAGCTTCAGTCGCGCGGGCGACGAAATCGGGCTCACGCAGTCCGCGGTCAGCCGCTGCGTGCGCGAGCTCGAGGCCGAGCTCGGGTTGAAACTGATCGACCGCACGACGCGCGACGTGCAGTTGACCGATGTCGGTGCGAACCTGATCGCGAGCGTGTCTCGTCTGCTCGACGATCTCGACGACACGCTGCGCGAGATTCGCGAGATCGGCGAGCAGCGCCGGGGGCGCGTGATCGTCGCGGCCAGCCCGACAATCGCATGCCGGCTGATGCCGCGCGTGGTCGCGTCGTGCGAGCGCCAGTTCCCGTTCGTGACGCTGGGCTTGCGCGACGACGTGCAGAGCGACGTCTTGCGCAAGGTGAAGTCGAGCGAGGTCGATTTCGGCGTCGTGATCGGGCCGCTCACGATTGCCGATCTCGTCTGCGAGCCGCTGATGACCGATTCGTTCTGCCTTGTCGCGCGCGCCGACCATCCGCTCGCGGCGCGTGCCGAGGTGCCCTGGACGGCGCTGGACGGCGAGCGACTCGTGCTCCTCGATCATGCGTCGGGAAGCCGGCCGCTGATCGATGCGGCGCTGGCCGCCCATCGCGTCAACGCGACGGTCATGCAGGAGCTAGGGCATTCGGCGACCGTGTTCGGGCTCGTCGAGGCCGGCGTCGGTGTGAGCGTGCAGCCGTGGCTGTCGCTGCCGCTACCTGCCGGCTCGACGCTCGTCGCGCGGCCGCTCACGCCGCGCACCGAACGCACGGTCGAGCTGGTGCGCCGCCGCGACAGGTCGTTGTCGCCGGCTGCGCAGGCGATCTGGGAACTCGTGCGGCAGATGCCGGCGAGGGCGGAGGATCTCGACTGACGCGTACCGACGCGCGCCGGTACACTACGCGGATCGTGTTCCTCGAAGGTGGTTCTCGATGGCGCATTACGAAGATTCTCTTCCGGTGGCCGGCGCGCCGGCGGCGCGCGACGCGGTGCGCGCGTTGCGTCCGTCGCTGATCCGGGAAGTGGCAAACGCCGGCTTTGGTGTGCCGGACATGCTGCCGTTCTGGTTCGGCGAATCCGATCGCGTGACGCCGGACTTCATCCGCGATGCCGCTGCGGCGGCGCTGCGCGATGGCGAAACCTTCTACACGCACAACCTCGGTACCGCGCCGCTGCGCGACGCGATTGCGGCCTACGTCAGCGCCCGTCACGGTGCGACGGCGGCCGACACCGTGGCCGTGACGAGTTCGGGCGTGAGCGCGCTGATGCTGGCCGCACAGATGCTGGTCGGTCCGGGCGAGCGCGTCGTCGCGGTTACGCCGCTGTGGCCGAATCTCGTCGAGATTCCGAAGATTCTCGGGGCGCAGGTCGAATGCGTGCCGCTCGGCTATGGCGATGCGGGCTGGCAGCTCGATATCGGGCGGCTGCTTGCGGCGCTGACGCCCGATACACGGGTGTTGCTGATCAATTCGCCGAACAATCCGACCGGCTGGACGATGTCGCGCGACGACCAGCAAGCCGTGCTCGCCCATTGCCGCCGCCACGGCATCTGGCTGGTTGCCGACGAGGTGTACGAGCGGCTCGCGTTCGGCGCGGGCGGCGCGCCATCGTTCCTCGACATCGCGTCGCGCGACGAGCGGGTCGTCGTCGTTAATTCATTTTCGAAGGCGTGGGCGATGACGGGCTGGCGCCTGGGATGGCTCATTGCGCCGGCGACGGTGATGGGTGATCTGTCGAAGCTCGTCGAATACAACACGTCGTGTGCGCCAGGTTTCGCGCAGGCCGCAGGTGAAGTCGCGCTGCGCGATGGCGAGCCGTTCGTGCGGTCGCTCGTCGCGGCTCTGCGCGACGCGCGCGATCACCTGGTTGCCGCGCTGCGCACCCTGCCGGGTGTCGAGGTGCCGCCACCGCCGGGCGCGATGTACCTGTTCCTGCGCCTGCCGGGCGCGGCCGACAGTCTGGCATTCTGCAAGACGCTGGTGCGCGACGCGGGGCTCGGCCTTGCGCCCGGCCGCGCCTTCGGTCCGGAGGGGGAGGGGTTCGTGCGCTGGTGCTACGCGTGCGATCCGGCACGACTCGACGCGGGCGTCGAGCGGCTGCGCCGGTTCCTCGAGCGCGGAGCGGGCGCCCGCTGAAGCGGGGCCGGAGCGGAATCGGCGCGCTGGCGGCAACCCGTTCGGCTCATCTTTACGCACCGGGCAATTTTGCGTAATATGGCGCTCAGTCACGCGGTTCCGTCGTTGAGCCGTGCTGTTCCGTCCGGTTTGGGCCTGACCTGAAGTTGGTTCGCCGCCCCCGGTTCGTGCTCCCATCAATATGACCGATCAGAATCGGGCGAGCGCGTCTTCCGTTCATTTCGTCTGTTTATTGATCCGGTTCGTTTGACCACAGGGTCTGGCCTAGCTGCATGAATACCCAAGAGGCGAAGATCGTCCTCGAGACTGCTTTGATCTGCGCGCAGGAACCGCTGAAGCTCGGCGATTTGCGCAAGCTCTTTGCCGACGGCGTGTCGGCTGACACGGTCCGCACGTTGCTCGAAGATCTGAAACAGGATTGGTCCGGCCGCGGCGTCGAACTGGTGGCGCTGGCGACCGGATGGCGCTTCCAGAGCAAGCCGGCGATGCGTCACTATCTGGATCGCCTGCATCCCGAGAAGCCGCCGAAATATTCGCGCGCGGTGCTCGAAACGCTCGCGATCATCGCGTACCGGCAGCCCGTCACGCGCGGCGACATCGAAGAGATTCGCGGCGTCACGGTCAATACGCAGGTGGTCAAGCAACTCGAGGATCGGGGCTGGATCGAAGTGATCGGTCATCGCGACGTGCCGGGGCGCCCGGCGCTGTATGCGACGACCAAGCAGTTCCTCGACGACCTGGGCCTGAAGGCGCTCGACGACCTGCCTGCGCTCGAAGAGCCCGCAGCGAACATCGAGGCCGCGCTGCTGGCGCAGCAGGCAATGGATTTCGATGGGGACATGGCGATTGCCGAAGATGCAGCGGGCGACGCGCCGCAGGCGGGCGAGGCATCCGTCGACCAGTCGGCAGGATTGCCGGGTGGTTTCGCGGCGGACGTCGTGTCGACGCAGGAAATCGCGAGCCGCGATACGCTCGATGCTGATCGCGGGCAAACGGAACAATTGGAACAGGCTGGTGCCGAAACAGTGCCAACCGGTGTGCAGCCCGAGCCGCTGCATGCGGATTGGAGCGAGGAAGATCGCAAGCCGGCTGCCGAAGCGGTTGCCGGAGACGGAGCGGAAGCGGCCGGCGACATGCCCGGCGAGGCTGGACAAGCCGACGCCCCCCGTTCCCGTCCTGCGGACGGCGAGATGCTGGACGACACGTCCGACAGTCTCGCCGATGCCGTACGAAGCGCCAGTGCACCCATCGGTGCCGACGCGCTGCCGGACGACGAAGCAGAACCTGAACAGCGTCGCGCCTGATCGCGGCCAACTTCTTGCCGCGCCCGCGCCGGGCGCGAGACCTGACATTTTGAGGTTGTTTTGACAGATATCCACGATATTGAGTCGTCCGCGCCTGCCGTGCAGGCAGCGCGTGCCGACGATGCACCGGAGCAGGGCGCTTCGGCCGAGGGTGGCGACGAGCGTCCCCGCCGCGGTCTGCGGCGAGGCCCGCGCAGCCTGATCGCGCGGCGTCGCGCGGCAGCCAAGTCGAAGGGCGCCGAAGGCGAGCCGCAGGGCGGTGAAGGTGCTGACGCGCAGCCGGCCGAAGCCGCTGAAGCGCAGCAGCCGGCGCGTGCGCCGCGCAAGGAAGGTGCGGCCAAGGGCGGCCGCAAGCCGGCCGGCAAGCGCGAGAGTGCGGCCAAGGCCCAGGGCGGCCAGGGTGGCCAGGGCCGTCGCGGCGGTGCATCGAAGACTGAAGGTGGCGCGGCGAAGGCGGAAGGCGACGCGTCCGAGGACGAACTGTTCGCCTACGTGACGTCCCCGGCATTCGACGCGGACAACTCCGCGGGCGGTAGCGGTGTACGAGCGCCGATGCTGCGTCGCGGCCGCAACCAGCAGCCGGCCAACAAGCGCGTGCTGTCGCCGGACGACGACGCGCCGAAGCTTCACAAGGTGCTGGCGGAGGCGGGCATGGGCTCGCGCCGCGAAATGGAAGAGCTGATTGTTGCCGGCCGCGTGTCGGTGAACGGCGAGCCCGCGCACATCGGCCAGCGCATCATGCCGACCGATCAGGTGCGGATCAACGGCAAGCCGGTCAAGCGCAAGCTGCCGAACAAGCCGCCGCGCGTGCTGCTGTACCACAAGCCGACTGGCGAGATCGTCAGCCACGCGGATCCGGAAGGCCGTCCGTCGGTGTTCGATCGCCTGCCGCCGATGAAGACGGCGAAATGGCTTGCGGTCGGCCGCCTCGACTTCAATACCGAAGGTCTGCTGATGCTGACGACTTCGGGCGACCTCGCGAACCGTTTCATGCATCCGCGCTACAGCGTCGAGCGCGAGTATGCGGTGCGCGTCGTCGGTGAGCTGGCGGAAGGGATGCGGCAGAAGTTGCTGCACGGCGTCGAGCTCGATGACGGTCCGGCGAATTTCCTGCGCATCCGCGATGGCGGCGGCGAAGGGACGAACCACTGGTATCACGTCGCGCTGGCCGAAGGCCGCAACCGCGAAGTGCGCCGGATGTTCGAGGCGGTCGGCCTGATGGTGAGCCGCCTGATCCGTACGCGTCACGGCCCGATCCCGCTGCCGCGCGGCCTGAAGCGCGGCCGCTGGGAAGAGCTCGACGACGCGCAAGTGCGCACGCTGATGGCGACCGTCGGCCTGAAGGCGCCGACCGAGGAGAAGGGCAAGCGCGGCGGTGCCGGCCAGACCGAGCGCCGCCAGCCCGATCCGATGGAGACGTCGATGGGTTTCATCGGTCGTGAGCCGGTGCTGACGACGCACGGGCAGCTTGATCAGCCGCGTCGCGGTGGCGGCCGTCGCGGTGCGCCGGGCCTGCCGGGCCTGAGCGGCTACGGCAGCCTGCCGGTTTCGCCGTCGGGCTACGGTAACCGTACCGGCGGTGGTCGTGACGGCAACCGGGGTACTGGCGGCCGCGACGGCAACCGCGCAGGCGGCGGCCGTGATGTCGACGGCAATCGCGCATCGTACGGCGCGGGCCCCAAGCGCGAAGGCGCGGGCGGCAAGCGCGGCGGCAGCAAGGGTGGCGGCAATCGCAATCCGAACGGCAATCGGGCTGAAGGCGCCGGCAGTGGCGGTGGTCCGCGCGGCGGCCAGCGCCCGCAGCGCAGCCGTACGCGCAGCCGCTAAACGCGCATTGGCGCACGGCGGCGCAAAGCCGCCGGCGTGCCGGCCCGATCGGCATCCCGCCGATTTTGCCGCCACGGCGTATCGCGCTGATCGCTTTCGACTATATATATGTCGCGTGCCGCTGCATCGCAGCCGGCATGACCGATCTCCGGCCTGGCAGGATGGTGCTGGCTGATCGGATAACCCGATTTCGGATTTTTGGGTCGGTAAAGGCGGGCGACACGCTGCTTTTACCGGCTGGCTTGGCGTTTGCGCCAAAAATCGCTATAATCGCGGAGTCGCTGGGCGTACGGATTCAATGTGCGGCTCAGGTGCGACCACCAGTAAGAAGATGGGCGTTCCGCCCATTTTTTTTTGCTGAAACGGTTAGGCATCTCGGGTAGCGCTTCCTGCGCCGGCTAAGGCGCGCGCCCGCGGGTGTAATCGCGAGCGGCGGGCGCGAACACCTGAGAGGACACAGTGCAACTGACGGAACTGATAGAAACCACGGTCACCGGGCTCGGCTACGAGCTGGTGGATCTCGAGCGCACCGGGCGCGGCATGCTTTGCATCTATATCGATCAGCCTGCCGGCATCTCGCTCGAAGATTGCGAAAAGGTCACGCGTCAGCTCCAGCACGTCTTGACGGTCGAAAACATCGATTACGAACGGCTCGAAGTCTCGTCCCCGGGGCTCGACCGCCCGTTGAAGAAGCTGGCCGACTTCGAGCGCTTCGCTGGCAGCGAAGTTTCCGTGACCTTGAAAAAGCCGCTGGACGGGCGCAAGACGTACCGGGGCATTCTGCACGCGCCGAATGGCGAAACGATCGGTTTGGAATTTGAAGGGAAGAAGGGCGAGGCGGCCATGCTGGATTTCACGCTGGCCGATATCGACAAAGCCCGCCTGATTCCGCAAGTTGACTTTAGGAGCCGCAAATAATGAGTCGCGAAGTGTTGATGCTGGTGGATGCGCTGGCGCGCGAGAAAAACGTCGAAAAGGATGTGGTGCTGGGCGCCCTCGAGGCCGCGCTCGCATCTGCTTCCAAGAAGCTGTTCGACGAAGGCGCCGAAATCCGCGTCCATATCGATCGCGAAAGCGGCGAGCACGAAACCTTCCGTCGCTGGCTCGTCGTGCCCGACGAGGCGGGTTTGCAGGAGCCGGATCGCGAGATCCTGCTGTTCGAAGCACGTGAGCAGAAGCCCGACGTCGAAGTCGGCGAGTATGTCGAGGAACCCGTTCCGTCGATCGAATTCGGTCGCATCGGCGCGCAGGCCGCGAAGCAGGTGATCCTGCAGAAGGTGCGCGACGCTGAGCGCGAGCAGATCCTGAACGACTACCTCGAGCGTGGTGAAAAGATCATGACGGGTACGGTGAAGCGCCTCGACAAGGGCAACTTCATCGTCGAATCGGGCCGTGTCGAGGCGCTGCTGCGCCGCGATCAGCTGATCCCGAAGGAAAACCTGCGCGTGGGCGACCGCGTGCGCGCGTACATCGCGAAGGTCGACCGCACCGCGCGCGGCCCGCAGATCGAGCTGTCGCGTACGGCGCCCGAGTTCCTGATGAAGCTGTTCGAGATGGAAGTGCCGGAAATCGAGCAGGGCCTGCTCGAGATCAAGGCGGCTGCCCGCGACCCGGGCGTGCGCGCGAAGATCGGCGTCATCGCGTACGACAAGCGGATCGATCCGATCGGCACCTGCGTTGGCATCCGCGGTTCCCGCGTGCAGGCCGTGCGCAACGAGCTCGGTGGCGAAAACATCGACATCGTGCTATGGTCGGAGGATCCCGCCCAGTTCGTGATCGGCGCGCTCGCGCCGGCAGCCGTCCAGTCGATTGTCGTCGATGAAGAAAAGCACTCGATGGACGTCGTCGTCGACGAGAACGAGCTGGCTGTCGCGATCGGCCGCAGCGGTCAGAACGTTCGCCTTGCAGGCGAACTGACCGGCTGGCAGATCAACATCATGACGCCGGACGAGTCCGCCCTGAAGCAGGGTGAAGAGCGCGACCGGCTGCGTGCGCTGTTCATGGCGCGTCTCGACGTCGACGAAGAAGTTGCCGACATCCTGATTGACGAAGGCTTCACGAGCCTGGAAGAGATCGCCTACGTGCCGCTCAACGAAATGCTTGAAATCGAAGCGTTCGACGAGGACACCGTGCACGAACTGCGCAACCGCGCACGCGACGCGCTGTTGACGATGGCCATCGCGAACGAAGAAAAGGTCGAGAACGCAGCGCTGGATCTCAAGAGCCTCGACGGCATCACGCCGGAGTTGCTCGCGAAGCTGGCCGAACACGGCGTGCAGACGCGCGACGATCTCGCCGAGTTGGCTGTGGATGAACTGGTCGACATGACCGGGATGGAAGAGGATGCCGCTAAGGCGTTGATCATGAAAGCACGTGAACACTGGTTCCAGTGAGAAATGACCATGGCGCACTGATTTGATGGCGGCCGTATGGCCTGACCCGATGCTAACCGCAAGGAATCGGTCCTTGCACTAAGAGGAATGAATGGCGAGTAACAACGTAGCCCAATTTGCCGCGGAACTGAAAATGCCTGCTGGTGTGCTGCTCGAACAGCTGCAGGCAGCGGGCGTCCAGAAAGCGAGTGAAGACGATGCGCTGTCCGAAACGGACAAGGCGCGTCTGCTCGATCATTTGCGCAAGTCGCACGGCGCAACCGACGGCGACAAGCGCAAGATCACGCTGACCCGCAAGCATACGTCGGAGATCAAGCAATCTGACGCGACGGGCAAGGCTCGCACCATTCAGGTCGAGGTCCGCAAGAAGCGTACGTTCGTCAAGCGAGACGACGTGGCCGAAGGTGCGGAACAGGGTCAGGCACAGGTCGCCGAAGCGGACGACGATGCGGAACTGAAGCGTCGCGAAGAAGAAGCGCGCCGCGAGGCCGAGCTGCTCGAGAAGCAGGCGCAGGAACTGCGCGAGCGTCAGGAACGCCTCGAGCGCGACGAAGCGGAACGTCGTGCCCGTGAGGAAGCGGCTGAAGCCGAGCGCCGTCGCGCCGAGGAAGAAGCGGCAGCGAAGCGTGCCGCGGCCGAAGCTGCGGCGGCACAGCAGCAGGCAGCCGCACAGCAGGCTGCTGCAGCCGAACAGGAAGCGGAGACTGCGCAATCGGCGCAATCCGCGCAGTCCGCGCAGGACGAAGCGCGCGCAGCCGCCGAACGTGCGGCGCAGCGCGAAGCGGCGAAGAAGGCTGAAGACGCTGCCCGCGAGGCGGCGGACAAGGCGCGCGCCGAGCAGGAAGAGATCAGCAAGCGTCGTGCGGCGGCAGAAGCCGAAGCGCGTGCGATTCGCGAAATGATGAACACGCCGCGCAAGGCCGTGGTCAAGGCAGTCGAGCCGCCGAAGCCGGTCGAACCGCCGAAGCCGGCCGAAGCGAAGGGCACGCTGCACAAGCCGGCAAAGCCGGAAGGTGCGCAGGCGCGTCCGGCCGTGAAGAAGCCGGCCGGTGCGGCACCGGCAACGACGCAAGCGCCGGCAGGCGCGGGCGACCGCAACAAGAAGCCGGGCGCAGGCAAGGGCGGCTGGCAGGACGATGCGTCGAAGCGCCGCGGCATCAAGACGCGCGGCGATTCGAGCGGCGGCGTCGACCGCGGCTGGCGCGGCGGCCCGAAGGGTCGCGGCCGTCATCAGGACAGCTCGACGTTCCAGGCGCCGACCGAACCGATCGTCCGTGAAGTGCACGTGCCGGAAACCGTGTCGGTTGCCGATCTCGCGCACAAGATGTCGATCAAGGCCTCCGAAGTCATCAAGGTGATGATGAAGATGGGCCAGATGGTCACGATCAACCAGGTGCTGGACCAGGAAACGGCGATGATCATCGTCGAGGAACTGGGCCACCGCGCGGTTGCCGCGAAGCTGGACGATCCGGAAGCGCTGCTCGTCGAAGGCGAAACGGGTACCGATGCGGAGCAACTGCCGCGTCCGCCGGTCGTCACGGTCATGGGTCACGTCGACCACGGCAAGACCTCGCTGCTCGACCACATCCGCCGCGCGAAGGTTGCCGCTGGCGAAGCGGGCGGCATTACGCAGCACATCGGCGCTTATCACGTCGACACGCCGCGTGGCGTCATCACGTTCCTCGATACGCCGGGTCACGAAGCGTTCACGGCAATGCGTGCACGCGGCGCGAAGGCGACCGACATCGTGGTGCTGGTGGTGGCAGCCGACGACGGCGTGATGCCGCAGACGAAGGAAGCCATCGCCCACGCGAAGGCGGGTGGTGTGCCGATCGTCGTGGCGATCAACAAGATCGACAAGCCGGACGCGAACCTCGATCGCGTCAAGCAGGAACTGGTTGCGGAAGGCGTCGTGCCGGAAGAGTACGGTGGCGATTCGCCGTTCGTACCGGTGTCGGCCAAGACGGGCGCGGGTATCGACGATCTGCTCGAGAACGTGCTGCTGCAAGCCGAAGTGCTGGAGTTGAAGGCGCCGGTCGAAGCGCCGGCCAAGGGCATCGTGATCGAAGCGAAGCTCGACAAGGGCAAAGGCCCGGTCGCGACGATCCTCGTGCAGTCCGGTACGCTGAACCGCGGCGACATCGTGCTGGCGGGTACGGCCTACGGCCGCGTGCGCGCGATGCTCGACGAGAACGGCAAGCCGGCGAAGGAAGCCGGCCCGTCGATCCCGGTCGAAATCCAGGGTCTGTCGGAAGTGCCGGGCGCGGGCGAAGAAGTGATCGTGCTGCCGGACGAGCGCAAGGCGCGTGAAATCGCCCTGTTCCGTCAGGGCAAGTTCCGCGACGTTAAGCTGGCGAAGCAGCAGGCCGCGAAGCTGGAAAGCATGCTCGAGCAGATGGGCGAAGGCGAAGTGCAGAACCTGCCGCTCATCATCAAGGCGGACGTGCAGGGCTCGCAGGAAGCACTCGTGCAGTCGCTGCTCAAGCTGTCGACCGACGAAGTGCGCGTGCAGATCGTGCACAGCGCGGTGGGTGGCATCAGCGAAAACGACGTCAACCTCGCAACGGCATCGAAGGCTGTCATCATCGGCTTCAACACGCGTGCGGATGCACAGGCGCGCAAGCTGGCCGAGTCGAATGGCATCGATATCCGCTACTACAACATCATCTACGACGCAGTGGATGAGGTGAAGGCGGCAATGTCGGGCATGCTGGCGCCGGAGAAGCGCGAAGTCATCACCGGCATGGTCGAGGTGCGCCAGGTCTTCAAGGTGCCGAAGATCGGTGCGGTCGCCGGCTGTATGGTGACGGACGGTATCGTCAAGCGCTCGTCGTCGGTGCGCGTGCTGCGCAACAACGTCGTGATCTTCACGGGCGAACTCGAATCGCTGAAGCGTTTCAAGGACGACGTGAAGGAAGTGAAGCAAGGCTTCGAGTGCGGTATGTCGGTGAAGAACTTCAACGACATCGTCGAAGGCGACCAGTTCGAAGTCTTCGAAGTGACCGAAGTCGCGCGTACGCTGTAACCCTCGCGCATCGGCTCATGGGCGGGGCAGGCTTGGGCCTGTCCCGCCCATTTTCATGGTGGCGTGCCAACACTGGCCGCCGCTTCATCCTGATAAACGGATCACGGATCGATCATGTCCAGGAAACGTACTTCCCCCAATCGCAACGTGCAGATCGCCGATCAGATTCAGCGCGATCTGTCCGAACTCATCATGCGCGAGGTCAAGGACCCGCGCGTCGGCATCGTGACCATCCAGAGCGTCGAACTCACGCCGGATTATGCGCACGCGAAGGTCTACTTCACCGCGTTGACCGGCGATCCGGCCAAGACGCAGGAAGCGCTGAATCACGCGTCGGGTCACTTGCACAACCTGTTGTTCAAGCGCCTGCACATCCATACGGTGCCGACGCTGCATTTCCACTACGACCAGACGATCGAGAAGGCCGTGGAAATGTCGCGCCTGATCAAGGAAGCGAACTCGACGCGTGCGAAGGACGACGACGACGCCGACGCGGCCACCAAGGACGACTGAGCTCGACCGGCCTATGACGACTGCAGCATCCCAACGTCCGCGCGTGCCCCGGCGCGTGCTGGACGGCGTCCTCCTGCTCGACAAGCCGATCGGCCTTTCGAGCAACGATGCGCTGATTCGCGCGAAGCGCCTGCTGCTCGCGAAAAAAGCCGGTCACACCGGCACGCTCGATCCACTGGCTACGGGTTTGCTGCCGCTGTGCTTCGGCGAGGCGACGAAGTTCTCGCAGGATCTGCTCGAAGCGGACAAGACTTACGAAGCGACGATGCGTCTCGGCCAGCGTACGGCCACCGGCGACGCGGAAGGCGAGGTGATCGACACGCGGCCCGTCGAATGCGATCGCGCGGCAGTGGAAGCCGCGCTCGTGCGATTCACCGGCGAGATCGTGCAGGTGCCGCCGATGTATTCGGCGCTCAAGCGCGATGGCAAGCCGCTGTACGAATATGCGCGCGCGGGGCAAACCGTCGAGCGCGAGGGCCGCAATGTGACGATCCTCGCACTCGACCTGCTCGCGTGCGACCTGCCCGACGTGACGTTTCGCGTGACCTGCAGCAAGGGCACTTACGTGCGCACGCTGGCGGAGGATATCGGCGAGGCGCTCGGCTGCGGTGCGCATCTGACGATGCTGCGCCGCACGGGCGTCGGTGCGCTGACGCTCGAGCATGCGGTGACGCTCGAAGCGCTGACCGAGGCCGACGAAGCGTCGCGCGATGCGTGGCTCCAGCCGGTCGATGCGTTGCTGTCGACGTTTCCGCTGGTTCGCCTCGACGAAACGAGCGCGAAGCGGTTCCTGCACGGCCAGCGTCTGCCGCTGTCGGCGCTCGACCCGATCGATGCGGCCGAAGGCGGGCGCGTGCGCGTCTATGATGCGACTCGGTTGCTCGGCGTGGCCCGCAAGGCAAGCGGCGTACTGGCACCGGAGCGGCTCGTCGTCACGGCGGCCTGACGCATCCGCGCGAACGCGCTCCCGTCGGATAAAAAAAGGTTCATCGAGGATTACCGGGGAACGCGGCGCGGATCTTGAGGAAGAAGTATTCCTCGTCGCGGTACCCGTAAGCTCGACGCTTGATGACCTTGATGGTGTTGTTGATACCTTCGACGACGCTGGTATTGAGTGGGTGTCGGCAACGTGCCAGGATTCCGTGCCAGTAACCCTGCAAGCGCTGAGCAAACAGTTGCAGCGCCGCGATCCCGCTTTGCCGGGCTTGCTCGATCCATTGCTCCCAGGCTTTTTGCGCCCAAGCTGGCTTTTGGTAGAACCAGAGCCGCTTGAGTTCGTCGCGTAGCACGTAGACGCACAGCAACGGCTGATTGGCGGCCAGCAGTTCCTTCAGATGCACGGCCTGTTCCTGCTTCAGGTTACGGCGGTTGCGCAGCAGCAGCCATCGACTGGACTTCAGAACCTTCCGGGCCGGCCGATCATGGCGTAGCTGATTGGCCTGATCCACCCGTACCCGATCGATGACTTCGCGCCCGTACTTGGCGACGACGTGGAACAAGTCGTAGACCACCTCGGCTTGCGGACACTGCGCCTTGATCTCCAGCTCGTAGGCCGTGGTCATGTCGATCGCGACCGCTTCGATGCGCTCGGCGACGCCCGCGGGAAGTTGTTCGAAGAAGGCCCTGGCCGTCTCGCGAGAGCGCCCCTGTCCGATCCAGAGCACTTGCCGGCCGATCGGATCGACCACCACCGTGGCGTAGCGATGGCCTTTATGTAGCGCGAACTCGTCCATCGCCAGATAGCGGATCGTCGACCAGTCCGGCTCGGCCACGCGTGCGCGCAAGCGCATCTTGTCGATCGATTTGACTGTATGCCAGCCCAGGTCGTAGAAGGCGGCTACCGCCTGCACGCTGGCCGCTTGCAGCAGCCTCTCGCAGGCCTTGGCGAATCGCTCCGTCACTCGCTGGTAGCGGCCCAGCCAGTCCAGCTTCTCCAGCCTCGGCCCGCCGCAGCGTTCGCACCAGACTCGGCGACGAGGGACATGCAGTACCACCCGATACTCGAACAGCGGCAGATCGCGCACGCGCCGCACCGTCGTTTCATGAATCTGCTGGCAACGCGCTCCGCATTGCTCGCAGTACATGACCTTGCTGACCGGCTTCAAGTACAGCGACAGCGTGCGCCTTTCACCCGCCGGCCACTCCACCCGCTCCAGCCGATAGCCTGTCCAGCAACCCAGTGCCTGAAGTGCCTTGCGATCGAGCAATTCTTCCTCCTGACCTCCATAAAGTCAGGCATCAGGTTACGCAATCGCTCTCCAAGGCTCCACGGTTTCCTGCGATGAACCAAAAAAAAGCCCGGTCGAAGTCGACCGGGCTTTTTATTTGCGTTCAGGCTGCGTGTTCAGTGCGCAGCCGATGCCGCGGCACCCGCATCGCCGCCACCTGAGCGCTCGGGCTTCGTGATCCAGATCAGCCCGATCAGCAGCACGAAGATCGCCGCCGAGATGTAGAACAGGTCGTTCACGCCGAGCTGCGCGGCCTGCTGCGTGGCCAGGTTGTTGATCAGCCCGTGCGCCTGGTCCTGCGTCAGTCCGAGGTTGCCCATCTGCGTGACGGCCTGGTTGAACGTCGGGTTGTAGACGTTCGTCTGCTCGACCAGTTGCGCATGATGGAAGTTGTTGCGATGGTCCCAGGCCGTCTGGAAGATCGACGTGCCGATACCGCCGCACATGATCCGCACGAAGTTCGACAGGCCCGATGCCGCGGGAATGCGGTGGCCGGGCAGGCCGGACAGCGTGATCGATACCAGCGGGATGAAGAAGCCGGCCATCGCGATGCCCTGTACGAGCGTCGGCAGCGTCAGCGACCATTCGTCGACGCCTGTCGTGTAGCGCGACCGCATCCAGAAGCACAGCGCAAACGTCAGGAACGACGCCGTCGAGATAAAGCGCGGATCGGTGCGCGGCAGGTACTTCCCGGTGAGTGGCGACAGCAGGATGGCGAACAACCCGACCGGCGCCATCACGAGACCGGCGTCGGTCGCGGTGTAGCCGATCTGCGTCTGCAGCCACAGCGGCAACAGCACGAGGTTGCCGAAGTACAGGCCGTACCCGATCGACAGCGCGACCGTGCCGCCGGTGAAATTCCGCATGCGGAACAGCGACAGGTCGACGACCGGGTGCTCGGCGGTCAATTCCCAGATGACGAAGAAGGCGAACGCGATGACGGCGGTCAGCGCGAGCACGATGATGGTCGTCGACGCGAACCAGTCGAGATCCTTGCCCTTGTCGAGCATGACCTGCAGCGAGCCGACCCAGATGACGAGCAGCGCGAGGCCGACGCCGTCGATCGGTGCGAGGCGTATGGCCGACTCTCGATTGCGGTAGATCGTCCACGTCGCGGCGGCGGCGGCGATGCCGACCGGGATGTTGACGTAGAAGATCCACGGCCACGAGTAGTTGTCCGAGATCCATCCACCGAGGATCGGGCCGGCAACGGGCGCGATCAGCGTCGTCATCGCCCATAGCGCGAGCGCCATCGGCGCCTTGGCGCGCGGATAGCTCGACAGCAGGAGCGCTTGCGACAGCGGAATCATCGGGCCCGCAACCGCGCCTTGCAGCACGCGCGACGCCAGCAGGAACGGCAGGTTGGGCGAAAGCCCGCACATCCATGACGAGATCACGAACAGGATGATCGACGCGAGGAACAGGCGAACCTGCCCGAAGCGGTCGGTCAGCCAGCCGGTCAGTGGCACGGAGATCGCGTTCGCGACTGCGAACGACGTGATGACCCACGTGCCCTGGTCGGACGACACGCCGAGGTCGCCCGAGATGGTCGGGATCGCGACGTTCGCGATGGACGTGTCGAGCACGTTCATGAACACCGCGAGCGATACCGCGATCGTCCCGACCACGAGCTTCCCGCCCTGCAAGGGCGGGTGAGAGACAGGAGCCTGTGCCATGTCGGTTGTCTTTCCGGAGTCGGAACAGTTACATCATCTTCGCGACGGCGTTCGACTTCGCCGCGGCCGGCGCCGATGCGTTGCCGCCTGCGTTCTCGGCGATGACGCGGGCGATTTCGGCGTCGGCTTCGTCGCCGTACTTCGCGAACACGTTGGTCTCGTAGACGGTATTCGGTGCGTTCACGAGCTGGTCGCCGCGTTCGTCCTTGATGTCCACGTCGACCTGCATCGACAGGCCGATACGCAGCGGGTGCTTGTCGAGATCCTTCGGATCGAGTTCGATCCGCACCGGCAGGCGCTGCACGACCTTGATCCAGTTACCCGTCGCGTTCTGCGCCGGCAGCAGCGAGAACGCCGAGCCCGTACCTGCCGAGAAGCCGACCACCTTGCCGTGGTAGACCGCCGACGAGCCGTAGATGTCGGCCGTCAGCTCGACCGGCTGGCCGATGCGCATGTGCTTGAGCTGGACTTCCTTGAAGTTGGCATCGACCCACACTGCGTTCAGCGGCACCACCGACATCAGCGGCGTGCCCGGCGACACGCGCTGGCCGACCTGCACCGAACGTTTCGCGACATAGCCGGTGACCGGCGCGGGCAGCACGTTACGCGCGTTCGCCAGGTACGCGTCGCGAACCTTCGCGGCCGCGGCCATCACGTTCGGATGTGATGCGATCGTCGTGTTCGCGGTCAGCGCGCGGTTCGACGCGAGCTGCTGCTGCGAGGCGTCGAGCGAAGCCTGGGCGGCGCGAACGGCGTCGCGTGCGTGCGAGATTTCTTCCTGCGACACGGCGCCGGTCTGCGCGACGGCCATGCGGCGGCGGAGGTCGTCCTCGGCTTTCGACAGGTCGGACTGGCGCAGCGCGACTTGCGCGCGGTACTGGTCGTCGTTGACGAACAGGCCGCGCACCTGGCGCACCGTCTGCGCGAGATTGGCTTCGGCCTGCTGCAGCGCGACCTGCGAGTCGGCCGGGTCGAGCACGACGAGCGGATCGCCGGCCTTGACCGTCTGCGTATCGTCGGCCTTCACCGCGATCACGGTGCCGGTGACTTGCGGCGTGATCTGCACGACGTTGCCGTTCACGTACGCGTCGTCGGTCCCTTCATGGAAGCGGGCGACGAGGAAGTAGTACAGGCCATACGCGATGGCCGCGATCACGATGACCGCGACAAGCAGCGTCATCATCCGTTTGCGCTTGCCGTTGTTCTGCGGCTGCGCGCTGGCGGCGTTTTGTTGGTCGCTCATGGCGATTTTCTCCGTCCGTTATTTCGAGTGTCTGCGTAGTGGTGGCGCCGGATCAGTTGGCGGCCTGTTTTGTCGGCTTGTCGGCATCGGGCGCGGCGAGCGGTGTGCCGGTCGCGTCGAACCCGCCACCCAGCGCCTTGATCAGCGCGAGCTGCATGTCGCGCCGGCGCATCTTCAGGTTGGTCACCGTCTGCTCCGATGC
Organism: Burkholderia crassaminum; assembly: GCF_964265005.1. Taxonomy (NCBI): domain Bacteria; kingdom Pseudomonadati; phylum Pseudomonadota; class Betaproteobacteria; order Burkholderiales; family Burkholderiaceae; genus Burkholderia; species Burkholderia crassaminum. The sequence goes on from NZ_OZ183799.1 coordinate 1,692,598, forward strand.
GAGGCGGTTGCTGTCCGCGGTCAGCACCTGCAGCTGCGGCGACAGGCCGGCCTTGTAGCGGATGACCGCGAGGTCATATGCGCGCGTCGATGCGTCGAGTGCGCGTTGCGCATCGCCCATCTGGCGATCGACCGCGCGGATCGACGCGACCTGCGTCGCGACGTCGTTCAGCGCGCTGATCAGCGTCTGGTTGTAGTTCGCCACCGACAGGTCGAAGTCCGCGTAGCGGCCCTTGAGCTGCGCGCGCAGCGCGCCGGCGTCGAAAATCGGCAGGTGGATCGCCGGCCCGAACTGCGCCTGGCGGCTCGCGAAGTTCAGGAATTTGCCCCAGCCGAACGCATCGAAGCCGAAGCCGGCCGCGAGGTTCACGTCGGGATAGAACTCGGCCTTCGCTTCCTTCACGTCGTGCATCGCGGCTTCGACCTGCCAGCGCGCGGCGACGATGTCGGGGCGCCGCGCGACGAGATCGGCCGGCAGGTTGCCGGGCAGTGCGACTTCGCCGTTCGGGTTCATCACGGGCGCAGCGATCTGCAGCCCGCGATCCGGGCCCTTGCCGAGCAGTGCCGCGAGCTGATAGCGCACCGTCGTGATCTGGCCGTCGAGATCGGACAGCGAAGCCTGGGTCGTCGCGATATTGCCGCGGGCCGTCTGGCGTTCGACGTTGGTGTCGAGGCCGGCTGAAACGCGGCCGTCGGTGATCTTGCCGACCGTCTCGCGGTTGGTGATCTCGCGTTGGGCGATATCGCGCAGCGCATAGAGTTGCGCGAGCGAGTTGTAGGTGCGTGCGACCGACGACGCGAGCGTGATGCGTGCCTGCTGCATGTCGGCTTCGGCCGCCTTTTCCTGCGACACGGCGGTGTGCAGGCGTTCGCGGTTCTTGCCCCACAGGTCGAGTTCCCACGACGCGCTCGCAAGCGCGTTGTTCTCGCTGTACCACTGGCCGCCGTACGGGGGCGGGAACAACGCGTTCCCCGAATACAGCTCGCGCGTCCACGAATAGCTGGCTTCCGCCTTCGGCATCAGGTTCGAGCGCGACGATTCAATATACGACGACGCCTTTGCGATGCGCGCCTGCGCCTGCGCGATCGACGGACTGCCCTGCAGGGCTTCGTCGATCAGCTTCGGCAACTGCGGATCACCGAACTGGCCGGCCCAGTCGAGCGCGGGCCACTGGCCGCCCTGGGCCGGCAGGCTCTGGGCGGATTCGAATTGCGACGCGGGGGCGATCTGCTTGTCGCTCTTGATGCCGATGTAGTTCGCGCAGCCCGCCAGCGCCAGTGCGGCGACCGCGGCGGCAACGGCGGCGCGGCACGACCCGGCGCGCACGGACAACGGGGAGGATTTCATCGCGCTGATCCCTGACTCGGAATGAATGATGGACACTGCAAGGATTTCCTTACATTAATCTGTCAAAAGTAATTGTTATGGCAACTATTACGTGATGCTGCCGCCGGCAGTCTCGCAATAGTTGCTGAGAATGCGGCGCAGCATGCTCTTCAGGAACCCGACTTCTTCCGGCGTAAACCCGTCCAGCACCTGGTCGAGCACGCTGCGGAAAATCGGCGGGAGCCGTTCGGCGAGCGCACGGCCTTCGTCGGTCAGCTCGAGTCGCACGACACGCCGATCCTCGATGCTGCGGACGCGGGACAGCAGCCCGCGCTTCTCGACCCGGTCGAGCAGGCGCGTGACCGCGCTCGCGTCGATCCCGTACTCGCGCGCGAGCTCGGCGGCCGTCGAGCACTTGCCGACCGCGATCATGAACAGCATGCTCGCCTGCGTGCCCGTGATGCCGAGCTCTTCCTGCGTGCGTTGCGTGACGAGGTTGGTCATCACCGACTTCACGCGCGACATCAGATAACCGACGCTGTCGTTCATCTGATACGACGACAGCGGCGAAACGGGTGGTTGGGTAGAAGAATCCGACATAAAACCCTGAAGCTGCAATAGTTGACTAGGCAGCAGTATAGGCACAGTTGCTTGCCGCGGCAAATGTTAATCGAACGGCAAAGGGCGCGCTTCGTGTCGCGGAAATCCCTTTTCTCGATAAGGTTTTTGCGCTCGCCGGCAACGCGGGCTTCGGCCGATTGGCGTGTTCGAGGGGAGGGCTTGCCGGCCGACCGATTGCGTTGCAACGACCTCGTCAGCTCTCGACATTCTCACGTGCTATAATTTGTGGCTTTCCAAGCTGCAATGCGCGCGCCCGTGAAAAAACGAGCGGGCGCTTTTGCGCGTTCAAACGATTTCCAGGTTTCTATGACCCGCGCCCTTCGCAATATCGCCATCATCGCCCACGTCGACCACGGCAAGACTACGCTCGTCGACCAACTGCTCCGCCAGTCCGGCACCTTCCGCGAGAACCAGCAGATTGCGGAGCGGGTGATGGACTCGAACGACATCGAAAAAGAGCGCGGGATCACGATTCTCGCGAAGAACTGCGCGGTCGAGTACGAAGGCACGCACATCAACATCGTCGATACGCCGGGGCACGCGGACTTCGGCGGCGAGGTCGAGCGTGTGCTGTCGATGGTCGACTCGGTGCTGCTGCTCGTCGACGCGGTCGAGGGCCCGATGCCGCAGACGCGCTTCGTCACGAAGAAGGCGCTCGCGCTCGGCCTGAAGCCGATCGTCGTCGTCAACAAGATCGATCGTCCGGGCGCGCGGATCGACTGGGTCATCAACCAGACCTTCGACCTGTTCGACAAGCTCGGCGCAACCGAAGAGCAGCTCGACTTCCCGATCGTCTACGCGTCGGGCCTGAACGGCTACGCGTCGCTCGACCCGGCCGCGCGCGAAGGCGACATGCGTCCGCTGTTCGAGGCGATCCTCGAGCACGTGCCGGTCCGTCCGGCGGATCCGGACGCGCCGCTGCAGCTGCAGATCACGTCGCTCGACTATTCGACGTATGTCGGCCGGATCGGCGTCGGCCGCATCACGCGCGGTCGCATCAAGCCGGGCCAGCCCGTCGCGATGCGCTTCGGCCCGGAAGGCGACGTGCTGAACCGCAAGATCAACCAGGTGCTGTCGTTCACGGGCCTCGAGCGCGTGCAGGTCGAAACGGCCGAAGCGGGCGACATCGTGCTGATCAACGGTATTGAAGACGTCGGCATCGGTGCGACGATCTGCGCGGTGGATACGCCGGAAGCGCTGCCGATGATCACCGTCGACGAGCCGACGCTGACGATGAACTTCCTCGTCAACTCGTCGCCGCTCGCCGGCCGCGAAGGCAAGTTCGTCACGAGCCGCCAGATCCGCGATCGCCTGATGAAGGAACTGAACCACAACGTCGCGCTGCGCGTGAAGGACACCGGCGACGAAACGGTGTTCGAAGTGTCGGGCCGTGGCGAGCTGCACCTGACGATTCTCGTCGAGAACATGCGTCGCGAAGGCTATGAGCTGGCCGTGTCGCGTCCGCGCGTCGTGATGCAGGAAATCGACGGCGTGCGGCACGAGCCGTACGAACTGCTGACCGTCGACGTCGAGGACGAGCATCAGGGTGGCGTGATGGAAGAGCTCGGCCGCCGCAAGGGCGAGATGCTCGACATGGCGTCGGACGGCCGCGGCCGCACGCGTCTGGAGTACAAGATCTCGGCGCGTGGCCTGATCGGCTTCCAGAGCGAATTCCTGACGCTCACGCGTGGCACGGGCCTGATGAGCCACATCTTCGACTCGTACGCACCGGTCAAGGACGGTTCGGTCTTCGAGCGCCGCAACGGCGTGCTGATCTCGCAGGACGACGGCGCCGCCGTGGCCTACGCACTGTGGAAGCTGCAGGATCGCGGCCGCATGTTCGTGAAGCCGGGCGATGCGCTCTATGAGGGCATGATCATCGGCATCCACAGCCGTGACAACGACCTCGTCGTGAACCCGATCAAGGGCAAGCAGCTGACCAACGTGCGCGCGTCGGGTACCGACGAGGCCGTGCGCCTCGTGCCGCCGGTCCAGATGTCGCTCGAGTACGCGGTCGAATTCATCGACGACGACGAGCTCGTCGAAGTGACGCCGCAGTCGATCCGTCTGCGCAAGCGCTTCCTGAAGGAGCACGAGCGTCGCCGCGCGAGCCGCGAAGGCGCGGTCGACTGAGCGTTCGATCGTTCCCGATCGTGACGGAAAAGGCTGCCCTCGGGGCGGCCTTTTTTGCATCTGCGCGATGTGCAATCGGGCTGCCTGCAAAACACTGTTCCTGCGGGGTGTGGCAATCCGGCAAAACCCCGTCGCGCGGTGCTTTCAGGCACATTTCACGGTGAACTTCGGTATCGGTTCTGTGATATGCTGCGCGCACGCAAGTTTTAGGTCCTTCCAAGCAAGACTTGATTCGCAATCCGCTAAACGGTCAGGCCGTGTCGCGGAAGGTTGAGTAACCCGCTATTTCTCGAGAAGCTCGAAGAAAGGTGAGCGTAAAATGTCAGATGTAATGAAGCAGTTTCAGCTGAACTCCTATCTGTTCGGCGGCAATGCTTCGTACGTTGAAGAACTGTACGATGCATACCTCAACAATCCGGCGTCAGTGCCAGAGAACTGGCGAGAGTATTTCGACGCGCTGCAGAATGTGCCTGCAACGGACGGTTCGAATGCCAATGACGTCGCCCACTTTCCGATCGTCGAATCGTTTGCCGAGCGTGCGAAGGCCAATGCCTTCATTCCGCGCGAAAGCAGCACCAATCTTGCTGCGGCGCGCAAGCAAGTTCACGTGCAGTCCCTCATCAGCGCTTATCGCTTCCTTGGCTCGCAATGGGCCAATCTGGATCCCCTGAAGCGTCGCGAACGTCCCGCCATTCCCGAACTCGAACCCGCGTTCTACGACTTCTCCGAAGGCGACCTCGACCAGACATACAGCGCGAGCAACCTGTATTTCGGTTTCGACCAGGCTTCGCTGCGCGATATCGTCAAGGGGCTGCGCGACACGTATTGCGGCACGATCGGCGCCGAATACATGTACATCAGCGACCCGGAGCAGAAGCGCTGGTGGCAGGAGCGCCTGGAGTCGACCCGCGCGACGCCGAACTTCTCGGCAGACGAGAAGAAGCACATCCTGAATCGCCTGACGGCCGCGGAAGGCCTCGAGCGTTACCTGCATACCAAGTACGTCGGCCAGAAGCGCTTCTCGCTCGAAGGCGGCGAAAGCTTCATCGCGTCGATGGACGAAGTCGTCCAGCACGCGGGCAAGCGCGGCGTGCAGGAAATCATCATCGGCATGGCCCACCGTGGCCGTCTGAACGTGCTGGTCAACACGCTGGGCAAGATGCCGGCCGACCTGTTCGCCGAATTCGAAGGCAAGCACGTCGACGACCTGCCGGCAGGTGACGTGAAGTACCACAAGGGCTTCTCGTCGGACGTGTCGACGGAAGGCGGCCCGGTCCACCTGTCGCTCGCGTTCAACCCGTCGCACCTCGAAATCGTGAACCCGGTGGTCGAAGGTTCCGCGAAGGCACGGATGGACCGTCGCGGCGACGAAGACGGCCTGCAAGTGCTGCCGGTGCAGATCCACGGCGACGCGGCCTTCGCTGGCCAGGGCGTCGTGATGGAAACGCTGAACCTCGCGCAGACGCGCGGTTACGGCACGCACGGCACGCTGCACATCGTCATCAACAACCAGATCGGCTTCACGACGTCCGACCCGCGCGACGCGCGCTCGACGCTGTACTGTACCGACGTCGTCAAGATGATCGAGGCGCCGGTGCTGCACGTGAACGGCGACGATCCGGAAGCCGTGATCCTCGCGACGCAGATCGCGATCGATTACCGGATGCAGTTCCACAAGGATGTCGTGATCGACATCGTCTGCTTCCGCAAGCTGGGTCACAACGAGCAGGACACGCCGGCGGTCACGCAGCCGCTGATGTACAAGAAGATCGCGCAGCACCCGGGCACCCGTGCGCTGTACGCCGAGAAGCTCGTGCAGCAGGGCGTGATCACCGCGGAAGACGCCGACAACTACGTGAAGGCGTACCGCAAGGCGATGGACGACGGTCACCACACGGTCGACCCGGTCCTGTCGAACTACAAGAGCAAGTACGCGGTCGACTGGGTTCCGTTCCTGAACCGCAAGTGGACGGATGCAGCCGACACGGCGGTGCCGCTCGCCGAACTGAAGCGCCTCGGCGAACGCATCACGACGGTCCCGGAAAACTTCAAGGTTCACCCGCTCGTCGAGCGCGTGATCAACGACCGCCGCAACATGGCGCGCGGCGACCAGCCGCTCGACTGGGGCATGGGCGAGCACCTCGCGTTCGCGTCGCTCGTCGCATCGGGTTACTCGGTGCGCCTGACGGGCCAGGACTCGGGCCGCGGCACGTTCACGCACCGTCACGCGGTGCTGCACGACCAGAACCGCGAGCGCTGGAACGACGGCACGTACGTGCCGCTGCAGAACATCGCGGAAGGCCAGGCGAAGTTCACGGTGATCGACTCGGTGCTGTCGGAAGAAGCCGTGCTGGGCTTCGAATACGGTTACTCGACCGCCGAGCCGAACACGCTCGTGCTGTGGGAAGCGCAGTTCGGTGACTTCGTCAACGGCGCGCAGGTCGTGATCGACCAGTTCATCTCGTCGGGCGAAGTGAAGTGGGGCCGTGTGTCGGGTCTCACGATGCTGCTGCCGCACGGCTATGAAGGCCAGGGTCCGGAACACTCGTCCACGCGTATCGAGCGTTTCCTGCAACTGTGCGCGGATCACAACATGCAGGTCGTTCAACCGACGACGCCGGCGCAGATTTTCCACCTGCTGCGTCGCCAGATGATCCGCCTGTTCCGCAAGCCGCTGATCGTCGCGACGCCGAAGTCGCTGCTGCGTCACAAGGAAGCGGTGTCGGATCTGTCGGAACTGGCGAAGGGTTCGTTCCAGCCGGTGCTGGGCGAAACCGACGGCGGCATCGACGCGAAGAAGGTCAAGCGCGTGCTGGCATGCTCGGGCCGCGTGTATTACGACCTCGTCGCACATCGCCGCGAAGCGAAGGCGAACGACGTCGCGATCATCCGTATCGAGCAGCTGTATCCGTTCGCGCACAAGCAGTTCGAAGCCGAAATGAAGAAGTACGAGAACGCGACTGAAGTGGTCTGGGTGCAGGACGAGCCGCAGAACCAGGGCCCCTGGTTCTACGTCGAGCACCATCTGAAGGAAGGCATGAAGGAAGGGCAGAAGCTGGCATACAGCGGCCGTCCGGCTTCGGCCTCGCCGGCGGTTGGCTACTACGCGAAGCACTACGAGCAGCAGAAGGCCCTCATCGAAGGTGCTTTCGGCCGCCTGAAGAGCGCATCGATCGCGAAATAACCGACGGAAGCGAAACGGGAAGGCGCAGTGCGCTTTCCCGTCTCTTTTGGCCCGCCTGGCGCGTGGCGCGCCGCACCGGCCGAAGGAATCGCACGAACCTCGTCACACCCCAGATTAAGCATCCAGGAAAATCACATGGCTATCGTAGAAGTCAAAGTCCCCCAGCTTTCGGAGTCGGTGTCGGAAGCCACCATGCTGCAGTGGAAGAAGAAGCCGGGCGAAGCAGTCGCGCAGGACGAAATCCTGATCGAACTCGAGACCGACAAGGTCGTGCTCGAAGTGCCGGCACCGGCCGCGGGCGTGCTCGCGCAAGTGCTGCAGAACGACGGTGACACCGTGGTTGCCGATCAGCTGATCGCGACGATCGACACCGAAGCGAAGGCAGGTGCTGCCGAAGCCGCGGCGGGCGCCGCCGAAGTCAAGCCGGCAGCAGCGCCTGCTGCAGCCGCACCGGTTGCACAGCCGGCCGCCGCAACGGCATCGTCGGCCACCGCATCGCCGGCCGCATCGAAGCTGCTGGCCGAGAAGGGCCTGTCGGCGGGCGACGTCGCAGGTTCGGGCCGCGACGGCCGCGTCACGAAGGGCGACGCGCTGGCCGCTGGCAGCGCACCGAAGGCTGCTCCGGCTGCCGCACCGGCCAAGGCTGCCGCTGCGAAGCCGTCGCTGCCGGAAGTGAAGGTGCCGGCGTCGGCAACGACCTGGCTGAACGACCGTCCGGAACAGCGCGTGCCGATGTCGCGCCTGCGTGCGCGTATCGCCGAGCGTCTGCTCGAATCTCAGCAGACCAACGCGATCCTGACGACGTTCAACGAAGTCAACATGGCTCCGGTCATGGAACTGCGCAACAAGTACAAGGACAAGTTCGAGAAGGAACATGGCGTGAAGCTCGGCTTCATGTCGTTCTTCGTGAAGGCCGCTGTCCATGCACTGAAGAAGTTCCCGCTCGTGAATGCGTCGATCGACGGTAACGACATCGTCTACCACGGCTACTTCGACATCGGTATCGCCGTCGGCTCGCCGCGCGGCCTCGTCGTGCCGATCCTGCGCAACGCGGATCAGCTGAGCCTCGCCGACATCGAAAAGAAGATCGCCGAGTTCGGCCAGAAGGCGAAGGACGGCAAGCTGTCGATCGAGGAAATGACGGGCGGTACGTTCTCGATCTCGAACGGCGGCGTGTTCGGCTCGATGCTGTCGACCCCGATCATCAACCCGCCGCAGTCGGCAATCCTCGGCGTGCACGCGACGAAGGAGCGTCCGGTCGTCGAAAACGGCCAGATCGTGATCCGTCCGATCAACTACCTCGCGCTGTCGTACGACCACCGCATCATCGACGGCCGCGAAGCCGTGCTGTCGCTCGTCGCGATGAAGGATGCGCTGGAAGATCCGGCCCGCCTGCTGCTCGACCTGTAAGCCGAGTCTCACTGCATTGACCCGCTCCGCGGGTTCGCGCACACGCGCGAACCCGCGGGCGTACAAGTAGAAAGGATTGTCATGTCCAAGGAATTTGACGTCGTCGTGATCGGCGCCGGCCCCGGCGGCTACATCGCCGCGATTCGCGCCGCGCAGCTCGGCAAGACCGTTGCCTGTATCGAAAAGTGGAAGAACCCGGCCGGCGCGCTGAAGCTCGGCGGCACCTGCCTGAACGTCGGCTGCATCCCGTCGAAGGCGCTGCTCGCTTCGTCGGAGGAGTTCGAGAACGCGTCGCACCACCTGGCCGACCACGGCATCACCGCCGACGGCGTGAAGATCGACATCGCGAAGATGATCGGCCGCAAGGACGCGATCGTCGAGAAGATGACGTCCGGTATCGAGTTCCTGTTCAAGAAGAACAAGATCACCTGGCTGAAGGGCCATGGCAAGTTCGCCGGCAAGACCGACGCCGGCGTGCAGATCGAAGTGAGCGGCGAGGGTGAAGCCGAAGTCGTCACCGCGAAGAACGTGATCATCGCGACGGGCTCGAAGGCGCGTCACCTGCCGGGCATCCCGGTCGACAACAAGATCGTGTCGGACAACGAAGGCGCACTGACGTTCGACGCGGTGCCGAAGAAGCTCGCCGTGATCGGCGCAGGCGTGATCGGCCTCGAGCTCGGTTCGGTGTGGCGCCGCCTGGGTGCTGAAGTGACGGTGCTCGAAGCGCTGCCGGCATTCCTCGGCGCAGCTGACGAAGCGCTCGCGAAGGAAGCGGCCAAGCTGTTCAAGAAGCAGGGCCTCGACATCCATCTCGGCGTGCAGATCGGCGAAGTGAAGACGACCGCGGACAGCGTGTCGATCGCCTACACGGACAAGGACGGCAACGCGCAGACGCTCGACGCCGACCGCCTGATCGTGTCGGTCGGCCGCGTGCCGAACACCGACAACCTCGGCCTCGAGGCAATCGGCCTGAAGGCGAACGAGCGCGGCTTCATCGACGTGGACGACCATTGCCGCACGGCGGTGCCGAACGTCTACGCGATCGGCGACGTGGTGCGCGGCCCGATGCTCGCGCACAAGGCGGAAGACGAAGGCGTGCTGGTCGCGGAAGTGATCGACGGCCAGAAGCCGCACATCGACTACAACTGCATTCCGTGGGTGATCTACACGTACCCGGAAATCGCGTGGGTCGGCAAGACGGAGCAGCAACTGAAGGCGGAAGGCCGCGAGATCAAGTCGGGCAAGTTCCCGTTCTCGATCAACGGCCGCGCGCTCGGCATGAACGCGCCGGACGGTTTCGTGAAGATGATTGCGGACGCGAAGACCGACGAACTGCTCGGCGTGCACGTGATCGGCGCGAACGCGTCGGACCTGATCGCCGAAGCCGTGGTGGCGATGGAATTCAAGGCGGCGTCGGAAGACATCGCCCGTATCTGCCATCCGCACCCGTCGATGTCGGAAGTGATGCGCGAAGCGGCGCTCGCCGTCGACAAGCGCTCGCTGAACAGCTGAGCACGGTATAGCGCCTGCCGGCCGCCGGCCGGCGCAACCGTCTCATGACGAGGGCGGGCGGGGTTTCCCGTCCGCCTTCGTTTTTTCCGGTTTGCCCGATGAACGTCACCGAATACTACACGCGCGAACTGACCACGCGCGGCTATCAGTCCGATCCCGCGCAGCGCGCGGCCGTCGATCGCCTGCAGCAATGTTTCGACGAATGGGTCGAGTACAAGGCGCGCCGCTCGAACGCATTCAAGAAGCTGATCAATCATCCCGACCTCCCGCGCGGCGTCTACATGTGGGGCGGCGTCGGTCGCGGCAAGAGCTTCCTGATGGACAGCTTCTTCGCGGTCGTGCCCGTGCAGCGCAAGACGCGACTGCATTTCCACGAATTCATGCGCGAGGTGCATCGCGAGCTCGAGGAACTGAAAGGGCAGGCCGATCCGCTCGACGAACTCGCACGGCGCATCGCGAAGCGCTACCGGCTGATCTGCTTCGACGAGTTTCACGTGTCGGATATTGCCGATGCGATGATCCTGTATCGTCTGCTCGATCGCCTGTTCAACAACGGCGTGCAGTTCGTGATGACGTCCAACTACGATCCCGACGACCTGTATCCGGACGGCCTGCATCGCGACCGCATGCTGCCGGCGATCGCGCTGATCAAGGACAAGCTCGACGTGCTCAACGTCGACGCGGGTGTCGATTATCGGCAGCGCACGCTCGCGCAGGTGAAGATGTATCACACGCCGCTCGGCGCGGACGCCGATCGCGAACTGCGCCATGCATTTGCGAAGCTCGCGGCGGTACCCGATGAAAGCCCGCTCCTGCATATCGAGAAGCGCGAGCTGAAGGCGCTGCGCAAGGCGGACGGCGTCGTATGGTTCGACTTCGCGACGCTGTGCGGCGGCCCGCGCTCGCAGAACGACTATCTCGAACTCGCGAGCCGCTTCCACGCGATCGTGCTGTCCGAGGTGCCGCAGATGTCGCCGCGGATGGCGTCCGAGGCGCGCCGCTTCACCTGGCTCATCGACGTGCTGTACGACCACAAGGTCAAGTTGCTGATGTCTGCGGCGGTGCCGGCGGAGCAACTGTACGTCGAAGGCCCGATGGCCAACGAGTTTGCGCGTACGGTTTCGCGAATCGTCGAGATGCAGTCGAAGGAATACATCGAAACGCCGCGCCGCATCGTCGATACGTCGCTGACCTGAGTGCGATTTCCGGCAATTGGCGGGATTCAAACGTCAATTCCGGTCAAATCGGCGTGATCTCAGGGTATTTTCGGATTTGTCTTATATTCATTGTTGAGGTGAGCCGATATCGTTGTGTCATGGTTACCAAGGCTGGAGATGTCCATGACACCGTATCGCGATCTGACCGACCACGAGTGGCGCTGCGCCGCGCCGCTTCTGCCCGAAATGCAGCCGCGCACCGAGTTGCGCGGCCGGCCGCTGGCCAATACGCGTGCCGTGCTGAACGGCGTGCTCTGGGTCATCTACAGCGGCGCAACGTGGTCGGCCATGCCGCGCCGTTACCCTTCGTATCAGACCTGCCATCGCCGCTTCAAGGTCTGGCACGAGACGGGCACGTTGTTGAACGTGATGCGCGAGCTCTATGGCGACTCGGGCGTGAACCTGTGCAACGAATTGTCCGTGCGGATGCGCAAGCATGCGCAATCGAAAGCAGCGGAGGCGCGTAGCGGTGTGGCACCCGTGGGTCGCACACCGGGCGGCTATGCGCCGGGCGCGATGAAGCAGGCGGCATGATGTCCGCTGTTTGCCGTCTTGTTTGCGGCGACGCACGTACCAAAAGAAAATCGGCCTGACGATTTCATCGTCAGGCCGATTTTTTCATTGAGCCGCGCGTTTCAGCGCGAGCCGCATTATTGTTGGCGCACCCAGGTCTGCGATCGGCCGAGCAGCGACACGCCGATGTAACCGCGCACGACGAGTTTCTGGCCGCCGTCTTCAAGCGTCATCTTGCACTTGTAGACCTTGCCGTTCTCCGGGTCGAGAATGTTGCCGCCGTCCCAGTGGTCGCCTTCCTTCTTCATTGCCTTGATGATCGTCATGCCCTTGATGAGCTGATCCTTGCGCTCGTCCGTGCAGGCGCTGCAGCGGCGATCGGGCGTATCGTTCGCACCGAGGCCCTTGACGACCTTGCCGGTCAGCGCACCGTCGCCGTCCTCGGCGATCTGCACGAGTGCCTTCGGCTGATGCGTGTTGTCGTCGATCGTCTGCCACATGCCGATGGGATTGTCGGCTTGTGCGAACGTGGGGGCTGCGCAGGCGAGCAGTGCGCCGGCAACGGCGATAGCACGCAACGGGCGGGTCAGTTGAATCATTGTCATCCTCCTTGTATGTCGTGTTCGATTTGCCCGCACGACCGTCTGCATGGGGCGGGCATGTTGCGAGCTTCGCCAGAATACGTGAAACCGCACGCCACGTTTGATAGAGGGGACTCTAATCGAAACAGCCCGCGTGGCGCGGGCTGTCTGGTGACCGATCAGTTGAGCTGATACGAGAATGCGGCGTTGATGCGCGGGCTGCGTGATGCGCTTTCGACCGGCGCGTCACCCACCGGCTTCGCGACGTTCAGGTCGAGGCTGTAGAAGCGGCTGTCCGTGAAACGTACACCGATACCGACCGACGACATGCGGTTCGGCGATGGCGTGCCTGCATGCAGGTACACACGCGCCATGTCGTAGGCGATGTACGGCGTGACGGATTTCATATACGTCCAGCCCGGCGTGAAGCCACGGTTGACCTCCAGCGACATCCCCCATCCCGAGTCACCCGACGCTTCGCCCGGCTGATAGCCGAGCGCGTAGCGCGTCGAGCCGAACGAGATCTGCTCGGAAGTCGGCAGCGAGTCGGGGCTGTATTGCCCGGTCAGCGAGACCGACGTGCCGATCCGGAACGGCCATTCATTGGTTTGCGTGAAGGTCGCGCCGGTACGGACGAAGGTCAGTGATGTCGGATCGGCGTACGTGATCGTCGAGCCGTTCGCCTGCGCGACCTGCGATTTCGATGCGCCGAGAATGTCGAACGCCTTGGCGACGTTGACGCTCAACTTTCGCACCTGTTTCGGCTGGACGTTCGTGTAGTCAAGCTGCAGTTGCAGCACGCGAACCTGCGACCGGTTGTCGAGGGTCGCACCGTTGATCTGGTTCTGGTAATTGTCCTCGTTGTGCGCCGCGTAGCCCGACACCGTGCCGAGCAGGCTGCGCTGGTTGTTCAGCAGTATCGGATAGGAAGCCGAAAGACCAAGCTTCTCGTTCTTGACCGTACGCTGCACGTACGACGGCAGCCCCGGATTGTCGGTCGGCTTGCCGCGATACGTGCTTGCGTCGAGGCGCGTGATCAGGCCACTGCTGCCGACGGGTACCGCGCCGCTGAATGCGAAATAAGTTTGCTTGTCGCGCCCCGGCGGCGCCAGCGCGGAAATGCTCAACTGCTCGCCGAACTTCGTGAGGCCGTTTTCGGTCGCGGTGATGAGGCCCTGTACGCCCGGGTGATTGAAATCGATACCGGTGCTGACGTTGAATGCCTTGCGGTCGACCGCGAGTTCAAGCGTCGTGGCACCGTCGGTGGTTTGCGGCGGCGGCACGTTCGCCTTCACCGTGAGGCCGGGCAACAGGCCGAAGGTGTTCACATAGCGCTCGAACGTCGCGCGGCGCAGCGGGCGATCGTCGGTGATATGCGCTGCGATCGCGCGAATCTTCGATTCCATCGCACCGGGCTTGCCGGTGACCTTCACGTCCGACACATAGCCTTCGACAACCGTGATGCGCACGACGCCGTTCTCGAACGTCTGCGCGGGAACGAACGCGAACGACAGCGCGTAGCCGCGATCCTGGTACAGCTTCGTCACGCCGTTGGCGGTTTCGATCAGATCGCCGATCGTGATGTCCTTGCCGACGAGGGGGGTGAAGCGACGCGAGATTTCCTCGAACGGCACGGACTTCACTCCTTCGACCTGGAACGTCGTCGGCGTCAGGTGGCGCGACAGCAGCTCCTGCAACTGCGGCGCTTGCGGTGCGACCTGCACGGTCACGTTCGGGCCGGTCTTCGGCGCGTTGATCTGGGGCAGGGAGTCGAGCGGGTTACCTCCAACGCGCGTTTGTGCATGTGCCGTGCCTGCTGCCGCGATGGCGAGCAGCATCATCCATCTGTCGAGTCTGGATTTCATTGTTCTTCCTCGTTGGCCTTGCTTTTCGTCTTCTTTGTAATGCCGGCGCGCGACACCAGGGTGCCGCGCGCCGCGTGCCGCCATGCCGGTTGTGTTTGTACGGTCGCGCCATCCGCTCCGGCTGCGAAGGTGCGACCGTCCTCCTTACTTGCCAACGCTACCCAGCGTACCCAGCAACCCCGTTACCGGTGCCAGCAGGCCCGTCGAGCCGCCGCCCGACGTTGCCGTACCCGTGACGCTGCCGACCAGCGACGTGACAGGCGCGAGCGGGCTCGCTCCCCCTGACCCTGCTGCGCCGCCAACTGCTCCGGTGACAGTATTCAGCAAACCGGTGACAGGCGCGAGAGGGTTTGCACTGCCTGCGCCACCCGTTGCACCGCCGAGCGTGCCCGTGACCGTCGACACGAGATTCGTGACGGGGGCGAGCGGACCGCCGCTACCGCCCGCTGCACCGCTCAGCGCGCCGGTAACGGTGGACACGAGGCCCGTGACGGGCGCGAGCGGGCTGCTGCCCGACCCGCCGGTCGCGCCGCCAAGTGCGCCCGTGAGCGAGCCGAGCGGCGTCGAGCCGAGACCCGACAGCAGGCCGCCGAGCGGATTCGTCGAGCCGGACCCCGACGACGTGCCGTTTTGTACGGTCGCCGTCGAGCCGCCGACGAGGCTCGTGATCAGGCCGGGGATCGGTGCCGCGCCGTTCGGGCCGTTCGGGTTGACGAGGCCGCCCGCGTTGGTCACGGTGTTGCCGACCGCGGTCACGAGCTGACCGACGTCGCCGACGAGCGGCTGGCTCGACGTGCCGCCGACCTGCTTGCCGGCCGAGCTGATCGCGCCGCCGACCTGGCCGAGCAGGCCCGAGACGGGTTGGCCGAGGCCAGTCGTCGTGCCGACCTGTTGCGTGACCTGGCCAGCGGTGATCACGAGCGGCGTGATCGCCGAGCTGAGCGGCTGCGTCACTTGCTGCACGGCGCCCGACGACAGCGTCGAGCCGATCGTCGTGCCGGCGGCCGTCAAGCCATTGGCCACCGTGTCGAGCACGGTGCCGACCGGGGTCGTGACAGGCGCGAGCGGCGCGAGTTGCCCCGTGCCGAGCGCCTTGACCGTCGAGCTCAGGCCGGACACCGTGTTGCTCGTCGCGCCGACCAAATTGCCGAGGCCCGCGACAGTCGTGCCGACCGGATCCTTAGTCGTGCCGATCTGTCCCAGCCCGTTGCTCACGGCATCGGCAGCTGCGCCGACGATCGTGCCGGTGCTGGAGAGCGTGCTGCCGACACCCTTCGTCACACCGTCGCCGAGGCCCGGTACGCTGATGTTGCCGACCGTGCTGCCGAGGTCGGTGGCCGTCTGGCCAACCGTGCTGACGACACCCTTGGTGCCGGTGGGCGTGCCGCTGGTGCCGCTCGTGCTCGGTGTACCGCTCGTGCCGCTGGGGGTGTTGTTGCTGCTGGTCGGCGGCGAGCTGACGCCGCCGCCGCCGCAGGCGGCCAGCAGGCAGGCTGCGGCGAAGGCCGTGAGGGGTGCGCGCCACTGGCGCAGCGCGGCTGTCGTGAGGGAACGTTGCTGGGACATGCTTGACTCCTCGCTGTCTTGTCGATTGATGGATCTTGGTTTATTTGCCGTGCGTGCCGCCGAGCAGGCCGCCGATCAGCGACGTGACAGGCGCGAGCGGATTCGACGACGAGCCCGAGTTCGTGACGGCGCCCGTGCCGCCGGTCAATGCCGGCGCGCCGACCGCGCTGGTCACCGTGGACACCACGTTCGTCACCGGGGCGAGCGGGCTGCTGCCGCCTGCGCCGCCCGTGGCGCTGCCGAGTGCACCCGTCACCGCGCCGAGGAGACCCGTGACCGGCGCGAGCGGGCCGCCGCTCGTACCGCCCGTTGCGCCGCCGAGCGCGCCCGTGACCGTCGAGACGAGGCCGGTGACCGGCGCGAGCGGGCCGCCGCTGCCGCCTGTTGCGCCCCCGAGTGCGCCGGTAACCGTCGAGACGAGGCCGGTGACCGGGGCGAGCGGGCCGCCGCTGCCGCCTGCTGCGCCACCGAGCGCACCGGTAACCGTCGAGACGAGGCCGGTGACCGGGGCGAGCGGGCCGCCGCTGCCACCCGTTGCGCCGCCGAGCGCACCGGTAACCGTCGAGACGAGGCCGGTGACCGGGGCGAGCGGGCCGCTGCCGCCACCCGTTGCACCACCGAGTGCGCCGGTAACCGTCGAGACGAGGCCGGTAACCGGGGCGAGCGGGCCGCTGCCGCCGCCCGTTGCGCCGCCGAGTGCACCGGTAACCGTCGAGACGAGGCCGGTGAGCGGGGCGAGCGGGTTGGTCACACCGCCGGTGCCGCCCGTGAGCAGGCCGCCGACGGCTTTCACGGTGTTGCCCGTCGACGAGACCGTGTTGCCAAGGCCGGTCGTGACGGGGTTGCCGCCCGCCGACGCGAGCAGGGCGCCGGCCTGGTTCAGGCCGTTGCCGACCGTGCCGAGCAGCGTGTTGACGGGCGCGCCGAGGCCGGTCGCGGAGCCGATCGTCTGGGTCGTCTGGCCGACCATCGTCGTGATAGGCGTGATGGCCGAGCTGACCGTCTGCGTGACCTGCTGGATCGGACCGGTCGACAGTGCGTTGGTGAGGGTGTTGCCGCCGTTCGAGACGGCACCGCCGAGCGTCGACACGAGGCCGCCGACGGCGCCGGTGACCGGTGCGAGCGGCGACAGCGGGCCGCTGCCGAGGCTCGTGACCAGGTTGCCCGTCTGCGTGACTGCGCCGCCCAGCTGGTTGACGACGCCGCCCGTGCTGGCAAGCGTGGTGCCGAGCGGATCCTTCGTTGCGCCGAGCTGGCCGAGACCGTTGCCGAGGCCATTGCCGAGTGCGGTCACTGCGCCGCCGACGCTCTGCACGATGCCGCCTGCGGCTTGCGTGGTGGCCGGGTTGACGCCCGGCAGCGACTGGCTGCCGATGACGGAACCGAGACCCGAGACGGTTCCGCCGACACCCGTCACGATGTTGCTGCTGCTTGCGAGGACAGTTCCCACTGCGTTCGACGACACACCCGAGGTGCCGCTCGTGCCCGAGGTTCCGCTGGTGCCTGACGTACCACTCGTGCCCGAGGTTCCGCTCGTGCCGGACGTACCACTGGTGCCGGAGGTGCCGCTCGTGCCCGAGGTTCCGCTGGTGCCGGACGTACCGCTCGTACCCGAGGTTCCGCTCGTGCCCGACGTGGAGATCGTATCGCCGCCACCGGAACTCGAGCCGCCGCCAAGCCCCTGGCTGATGGAACCGGAGCCGCCGCACGCGGAGAGGGAAAGCATGGCTGCAACGGTGGCCGCGATCAGAGTCGTCCGGAACACGCCATGGGGGATAACCTTAATGTCCATTTTGTCCTCGCATTAAAAATGTGTTGTGAACTTCGTTGTGTTGAGTGGTGCGGGGACTACTCTGCAACTGTCGTGCCATTTCGATGCCCGACGGTTCGACAACAGGTTTTAAACGGGGCAATTCCTTGTCGGAAAAGGAGGTTATGGAAATTGAAAGATTGTTGAATCTGTTTAAGTGCAGACGAATGAGAACGGTTTCGAGCGTTTCGTAACGTAACGTCACAACATTGGCGTTACGCGTGCGACGTAACGTGGAGGCCGCGCAGGCTTGGTGGACGAGGCAATTGTTTTACTGGTGGATTAGGTGTGCACATCTAACCTATCGTAAATCCTATGTGTAAGTCGTACCGAAACGCCGTACAAATACGCTGTGCTCCTGGTCATTTTTTTCGATCCAAGCCGTTAAAAGAGGTTGGAAGTTAAATAGGATCGGATATAGAATCCGGAGCAGATGTAAGGAAATGTACGGTTCGGTACACAACGTTCGAGGAGGTCACTATCGCGAATGTTAACTTGCATCAAATGGTGAGCCATGCCCCTCGGGGCAATCTATAAAGAAAGTGCACCCGGTTGTCGTTACAGCAGATGTGGCGAACAGCGCGGGGCGACCGGCCAGATATGCGGGGATGTATACGTATAAAAGGCCAAAGAACGTAAATACAGGCACGAGGAATAAAATGAAAGCAATCATCAAGCGTTTCCTTAGGGAAAACAACGGGGTTACCGCGATCGAGTACGGGCTGATTGCGGGTCTTATCGCTGTCGCGATTCTGGCGGGTGCTTCCAACATCGGCACGAGTCTCGGTAATATGTTCACGAATCTCGGGTCATGTATTAGTGCCCCGACGACGGCCACGAACTGCACGGCTGCCACCATCTTTAAGTAACCCACCTGACGTTAGTCAGCACGACCTCGAAACATTGAGTCGTCTTGGTGTTGCGGCGGGCGGATTGTCGTTGGCAGTCCGCCCTCCGCGACATTTATCGCGGGTTGCGGTGCGATGGCACATTTCATTTTCAGCGGGGTGTTCCTGGTCTGGGCTGCGTTCGTCGCAACCAGCGACATCCGTTATCGACGCGTTTCGAATTCGCTCGTCCTGGCGGGGATGGTCTTTGGCCTGGGCGGAGCGTATTTCAACGCTGGTCCGTTCGGCATTCTCCCGGCACAGGCGATGATCGGCTTGCTGGTCGGGCTGGTCGCCTTTTTTCCTCTTTTCTTGCTGCGCGTCATGGGCGCGGCAGACGTCAAGATCTTTGCGGTGATCGGCGTGTGGTGCGGCGTGCATGCGCTGCTGTGGATCTGGATTGCCGCCAGTCTCGCCGCCGGTATTCACGCATTGGCCCTGATGCTGCTGTCGCGCACGTCGATCGGCGCGTTGTGGCAACGGGGCCAGCCGGCAATGGCGCTTGGCAAATACCGTGCAACACCCTATGCGGCATGCCTCACAGCACCGGCTGCCGCATGGGTTGTCTTTCTTGTCGCAACAGGGGGCGTGCGATGAAACGACAGATGCAGCCGCGTGGACGCCGTCGGCAGCGTGGTGCGACGGCGGTCGAGTTCGCGATCGTGTTTCCGTTGTTGTTCGTGATTTTCTACGGCATCGTCGCTTTCGGGATGATATTCACGATTCAGCAGAGCGTGACGTTTGCTGCCAGCGAAGGTGCACGGGCCGGGTTGGCTTACGCCCCCAGTCTTGCGGCGCGTATTACGAACGCAACGACGACGGCACAGAGCGTCGTGGCCTGGCTGAATGTCGGTACGCCACAAGTCGCGGCACCGCAGTGCAGTTACGACACGTCGGTTCCGCCGTCGTTGTACTGCCTGTCGGTCACGGTGAATTACACCCCCAAGGACTGGATAACGACCATGCCGTTCCTGGGAAGCATACTGAGTCAACCGTTGACGAGTACGGCGGTCGTGCAAATTCCGCAGTCGATCCTATGAAGTACTTATCGTGACGCGACGGGCACGCTGACACGCGAATCGGGCAGAAACCTATCGGACTTTCATTCCGGCATCCACACAACAACATGGCCAACAATTTAACGAAGATCATCGCGGGACTGCTGATCGCAATCGCCGTATTGCTCGGAATCTACGCGTGGATGCTTGGACGTGGCACGCAGAATGCCGCACCTGTCCAGCAAACCGTTGCGGCAAGCCCGGTTCCGGTCGTGATCGCGACGCGCGTGTTGCCCGCCGGCCAGCCGATTACGGCCGACGCATTGAAGATCAGGCAGACCGCACCGGTGCCGACGGGCGCATTTGCCGATCCGTCCGTGCTCGTGGGCCGGGTGCCGGCAGCGGATATTGCGGCTTCGTCGCCGGTCGTCGCGGGGGCGCTGGTGTCGGGGCTTGCCGAGGATGTCCAGCCGGGCGAGCGTGCGGTCGCCGTCCGGGTCGACGAAACCAATGCGGTCGGCAACCGGCTGCGGCCCGGCAATTTCGTCGACGTATTCCTGAATCTGAAGCGCGAAGGCGGCGGCACGATGCTTGACGGCGAAATTTCGCAGACGCAGGCGCGGCTGCTGTTGTCGAAGGTGCGTGTGTTGTCGTTTGGCGACGCGACACCCGATCGAGACAGCGGCAACACCACCAACGGCAACAACGGTCAACCGTCCAGTGTCCGCATCGCGGTGCTTGCGGTGCCGACCGCGCAAGTCGATGCGCTGACGCTTGGCGAGGCGAGCGGACGCCTCACTTTCGCGTTGCGCAACCCGCGCGACGACGAGCTTGCGATGCAGACGGTCGCGATGCGTACCGACAACAAGCTGTCGCCGTCGGCGCTCGCCGCCGCGGGCGTCTCACTGCAGCAACTGTCCGGCACACCGAGAACCCCGGTAGCCAACGTGAACGTGCCGCCGCTGCCATCGCGTCTGCCGCCGGCGGTACGGTCGGTCGGGGGCGGTGGGGGAGGAATCGAAGTGATCCGTGGCGGCCGGTCGGAAACGGTTGCCTATTGAACGACATCGACGGCCATCGATTTCAGCGACGACAAGTAAAGGGCCGCGTGACGGTCTACCAAACAATGAAAAACACACTGATTGCATTCGCGATTGCCATCTGCACCATGACCTTCGCATCGCTTGCGAGCGCGAGCGGCACGATCGAGCTCGCGGTCGGCGCGCAGCGGCAGCTTTCGGCGGGCCGTACGTTGCAGCGCGTCGCGGTCGGCGATCCGGCAATCGCCGACGTGCTGATCATGAAGGGCAGCCGCTCGGGTTCCGTGCTGCTGACGGCGAAAGCGCCTGGCTCGACGAATGTGATGCTGTGGGAGCGCGGTCACGAGGAGCCGACCGTCTGGAACGTCGAGGTCGTCGACGCGGCAGCGCAAGCGGTGCTCGACGGTTCCACGCCGCGCGTGAATGCATACGGTGGCACGGCCGTGCTGCAGGGCTCGTCGGCGTCGCTCGATGCGCATGCGCGTGCGGCCGCGGTCGGCAAGAACATGAGCGGGAAGGGCGCCGTGATCGATCGTTCGACGGTCGCGGGCAAGAGTGTCGTGCAGGTCGACGTGCGGGTCGTCGAATTCAGCCGCTCGGTGCTCAAGCAGGTCGGGTTCAATTTCTTCAAGCAGAGCAACGGCTTTTCGTTCGGATCGTTCTCGCCAGGCGGCGTGCAATCGTATAACGGTGGGTCCCCCGGCACGGCAGGCTACATTCCTACCCTCGGTTCGCCCGTTTCGTCCGCGTTCAATCTGGTCGTGAATGCCGCGGGACGCGGGATCTTCGCCGACCTGTCGCTGCTCGAATCGAACAATCTCGCCCGCGTGCTCGCGGAGCCGACGCTCGTCGCGTTGTCCGGTCAGAGCGCGAGCTTCCTCGCTGGCGGGGAGATTCCCGTGCCGTCGCCGCAAGGGCTCGGCTCGACCGCCATCCAGTGGAAGCAGTACGGTGTCGGACTGTCGCTGACGCCCACGGTGCTGAGCCCGCAGCGGATCGCGTTGAAGGTTGCGCCCGAATCGAGCCAGCTTGATTACGTGAATAGCGTGACGATCAGCGGCGTTGCGGTGCCGGGGATCACGACGCGCCGTGCGGACACGACGGTCGAGCTCGGCGACGGCGAGAGCTTCGTGATCGGCGGCCTGATCGATCGCCAGACGATGTCGAACGTAAGCAAGGTGCCGCTGCTCGGTGATTTGCCGATCATCGGTACGTTCTTCAAGAATCTGAACTATCAGCAGAACGACAAGGAATTGTTGTTCATCGTGACGCCGCATCTCGTTGCGCCGATCTCGAAGGGAGCGGTATTGCCCGCGACGCCCGGTGAACTGTCCGAGCAGCGTGACGGGCCGGTCTGGAAATCGTATTTGGGCGGAGCGGCATCGCCGGATGCGGCTCCGGGATTTTCGAAATGAGTGCGATGCATCGCGAGTCGCGACGTATCGTCAGGCCTTGCGTAATCGGGGGTGTTCAACATGAACGCGCGAATCCAATCATTGTGTGAACCCGCCGTGACAGACTATTTCGTTTGCGCATCGCAACAGGAGGCGCATGTCCGCTGGCTGGCGGATTCGCTCATATCGGCCGGTGCGGTCGAGGCGGCGTCACTTGAGCCGGGCGTGCTCGCGCAGCGCATCACGGGTCTCAATCCCGCGCTCGTCTTCATTGATTTTTCAGGCGGCAGCACGGCGGCGAGCGTGGCAGCCGCGGCGGTACGCGCATCCCATCCGGGGCTGCCGATTGTCGCGCTCGGCTCACTTGCCCAGCCGGAGAGCACGCTCGCTGCATTGCGCGCCGGCGTGCGCGATTTCATCGACGTGTCGGCCGCGGCGGAGGATGCGTTGCGCACGACGCGCGGGCTGCTCGCGAACGTCGGCGAGCCGGCAAGCCGTCACGGCAAGCTCGTCGCGTTGCTCGGTGCCCGTGCGGGCATGGGCGTGAGCACGCTCGCAGCGAATCTTGCCGTTTGGCTGCAGAAGCGTGCGGTGGGCCCGGGGGCGGGCGGCGAGTCGAATGGCGGCACGCCGGCTGGCCGCCAGACCGCGCTCGTCGACCTGGGGCTGCCGGCAGGCGACGGCGCGCTGTTCCTGAATACCCGCTGCGAATTTCATTTCATCGACGCGGTTCACAACCTGCGCCGCATCGACCGGACCTTCGTCAACACCGCGCTGACCCGGCATGAGAGCGGCGTTGCGTTGACGACGCTGCCGGCCGATCTCGGCGGGCTGCGCGACGTTTCGTATGCTTCATGTGCCGGATTGCTGAACCGGTTTCGCGCGTTCTTCGATCAACAGATCGTCGATCTCGGCGGCTTTTCGAACCGCGAGTTCGTTGCGCAGATTACGAACTCGGCCGATGAAGCGTGGCTTGTCTGCGATCAGGGCGTCGCGTCGATCGTGTCTGCGGCCGATCTGCTCACCGGGCTGCGCGATGCGGGCGTCGACGCCGATCGTGTACGGCTCGTCGTCAACCAATACGATCCCGCACTCGACCTGACGCCGGCACAGATTGCCGAACGTCTCGGCCTGGCGCTGGTGGGTACGTTGCCGTCGCGCCGCGTCGCGATCGGCCATGCGGCAAACCAGGGCCGGCTCATCGTCGATATGGCGGAGCGCGACCCGTACGTGCGTGCGCTCGAGTCGCTCGCCGCGCGGCTGCCAGGCGTGTCGGTCAGATCGTCCGCCGCGCGCCCGGCATCCGGCCTGTCCGCGCTGAAGCGCTTCATTCAACCCTCGTCCAAGCGGTCGTAAGCGATGGCACACGACATTCAATTCGCCGACGGCGCAGCGCCGTTCCCCCAGACGCAGCAATTTCACGACATCAAGAATGCCGCGCACGAGCACTTGCTGACGCGTATCGAAGAACTGGGCGCCGAGTTCGGCCGTTGGTCCCGACAGGCGATCAACCAGTTTGTCGATCTCGAGATCGACAGCTTCGTGCGCCTGCGCCGCATTCCGCTCAACGAGAACGAGGTGCGGGCGATCGCCGAGGCCCTGACGAAGGAGCTTGCGGGCTTCGGGCCGATCGAGGACCTGCTCGCGGACCCGGCGGTCGAGGACATCCTGATCAACGGCTACAACGACGTGTACGTGTCGCGTCACGGGATCCTCGCGAAGCTGCCGGTTCGCTTTACGGACAACGCGCACCTGCTGCGGATCGTGCGCCGGATCCTTGCGCCGATCGGCCGCCGTCTCGATGAGTCGAACCCGATGGTCGATGCACGGCTGCCCGACGGAGGCCGCGTGAACGTCGTGATCGAGCCGCTGTCGATCGACGGCCCGGTCGTATCGATCCGGAAATTCCGCAAGGATCCGCTGAAGCCGTCCGATCTGCTCGGCAACGGGACGTTCAACGAAGAGATCAACACGCTGCTCCAGGCGGCGGTCGAGGCGCGCTGCAACATTCTCGTGTCGGGCGGCACGAGCTCCGGCAAGACGTCGCTGCTCAACGCGCTCGCGTTCCACATTCCGGAGATCGAGCGTGTCGTGACGATCGAGGATACGGCGGAGCTGTCGCTGAACCACCCGCACGTCGTGCGTCTCGAGAGCCGTCCGGGCGGTTTCGACGGTACCGGCGTCGTGTCGATTCGCGACCTGCTGCGCAATACGCTGCGGATGCGCCCGGACCGGATCATCGTCGGCGAAGTGCGCGGCGGCGAAGTGCTGGAAATGCTGCAGGCGATGAACACCGGCCACGACGGCTCGATGGGTACCGTGCACGCAAGTTCACCGCGCGAGTGCCTGTACCGTCTCGAGATGCTTGCCGGTTTCGCGGGCTTCCAGGGCACCGAGTCGAGCCTGCGCCGGCAGATTGCGAACGCAATCGACTTCATCGTGCAGATCGGGCGCCTGTCGAACGGGCGGCGGCGGATCCTGTCGATCACCGAAGTGACCGGGCTGTCCGACAACATCATCGCCACACAGGAGCTTTACCGCTACGAAGCGCGTGTGACGGCGGAGGGCGAGGAAGTCGATCACTGGGAAACGCTCGGCATTCATCCGCATTCGCCGAAGCTCGCGCGTTTCCGTCAGACGCTGACGAGCGGCGGGTACGGCGATGGCGGGTTTGGCGGCGGCTTCGGTGGTGGCGGGTTCGGTCGCGGCGGGGGCTTCAATGTATAGCGCGATGGTTTGGGTGCTGGCCTTCGCGATGCTGTGCGTCGCGGCTGCGATGATGCTGTGGCGTCACGCGGAAACCCGGCGCGTACGGACCGACGCGAAGCGCTTTATCGACAGCCGGCTTGAACCCGGCGCACGTGCCGGTGTCGCCGCGCAGGCAGCACGGCCATCGGCGGCAGGCGCCGCGCGCGCGGTGCCGACGCAGCCAGGTGCGGCACGGAGCGCATCGTCCGACACGTTCTGGACGCATTGGTATGCGACGGCATCCGAGTATCTGACGAACCTTGAAAGTCGCGCGGGCATCGAGGATGCACGCGGCAAGACGCTTGTCGCGCTCGTCGTGCTGGTTGCGATCGCGGCGTTCGCGGGCAATCGCGGTGGCACGCTCGCGTGCTTCGCGGCGCTTGCGTGCGGCTGTTCGATTCTCGGGGTCTGGCTCGCATCGCGAATTCAGCGGCGCAGGCTGAAGATTGTCCGGCAGATCCCGTCGTTCCTCGACGGGATCGTACGACTCGTCACGCTTGGCAACAGCGTGCCGGCGGCGTTCCAATCCGCGCTGCAGACGACCGAGGAGCCGCTTCGCGGCTGTCTCGACCACGTGTCGAGGATGCTGCGAGGGGGTGTCGAAATCGATCGCGCAATGATGCACATCGCGAAAATCTACCGGACTGAGGAGTTCGAACTTGTCGGCTCCGTATTGCGATTGTCGGTCAAGTACGGCGGCCGCGCGGACGTGATGCTGGAACGCATGGCCGTGTTCATGCGCGATCTCGAACAGGCGGAGCGCGAGTTGACTGCGATGTCGGCGGAGACGCGGTTGTCGGCCTTTGTGCTCGTGATGTTGCCGATCGGGATCGGCAGCTTCATCATCGTGTCCAATCCGAAGTATCTGCACGGGATGTGGAACGATCCGGGTGGACGGACGCTTCTCATGTTCGCGTTCCTGTTGCAATTGGCCGGCAGTGTCTGGCTGTATCGAATGGCTCGGCTCAGGTGATGCTATGACAGCGACTCAGATCGGAGCGATTGCCCTGGCGAGCGGCGCACTCGGCGTGCTGCTGTTCGGCATGATTGCATTGTTGCGCGCGAGTGCGGCGACGCGCGCCGAGCGCGCGCTTGTCGATGCGCTCGATCGGCGTATGGCCACGCTCGAAGCAGCGAAAGCGCGGACCGCGCCGGACGGCGATGCGCCAGCGAAGCCCGACGTACGTCGGGGCCAGCGCGTCGAACGTATTCTCGATCGTCTGTCGGCGGCTGGTGTGCGCTGGCTCGAAACCGGATTCGGCAAATACGTTGTCGCGGAAGAGGATCGCCGCCTGCTCGAGCAATGCGGTTACGTCGATACGCGCACGCGAGGGTTGTTCCTGAGCGCCCGGGTCGCGTGCGGGATCGGGTTGCCGCTGCTGTTCGCGATTTTCGCGAGCGGGCGGATGAAGGGCGGCATGTGGATGATCGGTATGTTTGCCGCTTTCGGGCTCGGCTTCATGTTGCCGAAGCTGTACGTGCAGCGCCGCGCGGCGGCGCGGCGGCAGAGCGTGATCGACGAACTGCCGTTGCTCGTCGACATGCTGCGTCTGTTGCAGGGCGTCGGGTTGTCGCTCGATCAGAGCCTGCAGGTCGTGACGAACGACTTTCGCGGAATGATGCCGGTACTGTCGTCGGAAATGGGAATTGCACAGCGCCAGTTCGCGGCAGGCCGGACGCGCGAGCAGTCGTTGCAGCGCCTGTCCGGCGGATTCGACAACGAGGATCTGCGCGCGATCGTGCGATTGATGGTTCAGGTCGACAAGCATGGCGGTGCGGTGCAGGAGCCGCTCAAGCAGTTCGGCGACCGGTTGCGCGAGACGCGTCGTGCGATGTTGCGTGAACGGATCGGCCGATTGACCGTGAAGATGACTGGCGTGATGGTGTTGACGTTGCTGCCCGCCTTGCTGATCGTGACGGCCGGACCGGGTTTGCTGGCGGTGACGCACGCGTTGTCGTCGCGCCATTGACGGTGGAAGGAAAGACGATGAAGCGGATCAGCGGGATGGCAGCGCAAATGGGGGCGGCTGCGGCAGTGGTACTGCTGCTCGGTGCGTGCGCAACCAAGGAAAACGGGTACGGCGTCAGCTCGCAGACCGAGCGGGCGGCGCTGATGCAGGCGGCCGATCAGAAGCAGTCCGTACCGGATACGCCCGGGATGTATCTAGGTCTGATCCAGCGGATGCAGGCGCAGGGGCTCTACTTTGCATCGCTCGCGCATATCGATGCATACGACAAGACATATGGCGCGATTCCGGAATCGGTCCTGTTGCGCGCGGACGCGCTGCGGATGACCGACCAGCCGGTCGCCAGCGCGGCCGTCTATACGCAACTGCTGAAAACGCCGCTTGCCGCGCGAGGCTATCGCGGGCTCGGGTTGATCGCGGGCGCGGCAGGCGATTTCGATCGCGCGGCGCAGGCGCTCGCGCAGGCATCGGATCTTGCGCCGACCGATGCGTCGCTGCTGTCCGATCTCGCGTACGCGAAGTTGCGCAGCGGCGACATCGTCGGTGCGCGGGTGCCGTTGATGAAGGCGGCCGAACTGGATCAGCGCAATCCCAAGATCGTCAGCAATCTTGCGCTTTATCTCATCGCGGCGGGGCGCACTCAGGATGCTCAACGGTTGATGAATCAGCAACATCTGCCGGCGGATATCCGCAAGGACATCAATGGCGACGCCGCGAAGATCGTTGCGGCGGCACATGCGCAGCAGCGTGCGGTCGCGACGCCACCGGTGGTGTCGCGTCGTGCCGCCGCAGCGCCGATTACACCGATGGCGAACAATTTCGGCTATGACCAGACCGTGCCGCTGTTGCAGCGCTTTGCACAATGAACAGACATCCGGGGAACGACATGAACAATAAACACCATCGAAACGTGCGCGTGGGCCGGATCGCAGTAATTGGTGCGATCGCCTGGATCGTGGCCGGCTCGACTGTCGTCCGTGCGCAGGATGCAGATGCGCCGCACGCGTCCGACGTCGAGCGCTCCGCGAAGGAATGGCTCGCGATGCAGCGGGGCAATCGTGCTGCGGCGCCAGCGCAACCGGTACTCGGCGACGTCGCGTCGCTCGTCTATCAACGCTATCTCGACTCGTTCAAGAACAAGATTCCTGACACGATGAATTCGCAGCTCGGTGCTGCCGGTGGCATGTCAGGTGGCGGGCAAAGCGCGCAGTAAGCGAGACGCCAATGCGCACAGATCAATCACTTGTGGCTCGGCGGCGCCGGATCGGTTGCCCGGGAGAACGTCGTCAGCGTGGTGGCGCCGCGATCATGGCGACGATTTTCCTGGCGATAGCGGTCATCGTGCTGGGTGCGACCGATATCGGACGCTACTATGCCGAACGACGCCATATGCAGTCGGCTGCCGATACGGCCGCGCTGTCCGCCGTGACGCAGGTCGCCAGCGACGCCAACTGCACGGCCGCAACGAATGCGGTCAATCAAATCACGAACGTACCGGCAAGCCTGCTGTCGGGAAAGGCCACTGCAACCGTGACGTGCGGGATCTGGAGCCCGCCGCCAACCAGCGGCGCGAGCGCCCAGTTCACGCGCACCTCGGGAGCACCGCTGCCCCCCAATAACCAATGCGCCGGCTTGTCAGGCGGAACGGTCAGTGCCGGGCAGTCGGTCAATGCCGTGTGCGTGACCGTTTCCGAACTGGTGAGCGGGATTTTTATCAATAACGCAACCATCAGCGCGTCGGCCATTGCCAAGAGCGTGCCGACTGACACCTTTACGTTGACCACGTCGTTGGCGGCGTTGAACGGCGGGTTGGCCAACAAGTTGCTGCAAGTGCTGACGGGGTCTCCGAATGCGCTGAGTCTGCAGGTCCTCGACTATCAGGGGCTGGCGCAAGTCAACCTGAAACTGGCCGGGATTCTCGCCAATCTGCCGGTCGGTACGACCACCGGCGTATTGAACGGTACCGTGACGCTCGGCCAACTGGCGAACGCGACATTGCAGGCGGCGACGCAGCAGAATCTGGTCGGGGCGAACCTGAACGTACTGAACGCGATCGTCGCTGCGCTCTGTTCCGGCAGCGTCTGCGGCGGTCCGCAGATCGCGCTCGGCCAGCTGGTTTCTGCTGCTACCGCGACGGGAAGCTCCGCCGTCAACGCCAGCGTCAATGCACTCGGATTGCTGTCGACGGCATTGCAGATCGCGAACGGCACGAGTTCGGTCAGTATTCCTAGCGTTACGGTTCAGACGCCGACTCCGCTGGCGCCGTTGCTGAACGCGACCGTGTCGGGTTCCGTGTCGCTCGCGGGGACGCCGCCGGCCACGGCGAGCGGCCCGCCGGGACCGGCGAGTTGCGGGACCTCCAATTGCACGACGAACACGTCGACCGCGCAGGGGAACGTGTTCCTCAATACGTCGATTTCGCTATTGTCGACGTGTCCGGACGGCTCGTTGGTCTATCCGGGGAGCAGTTGTTCATCCGGCACGGCGACGTCGCTTACGAAAGTTCAGTTGCCGGTTACTGCCTATTTGGCGCCGGCGACGGCCGGCCTGGCGTCCGTCACTTGTTCCGCGAATGGTACGAAGACGGCGCAGGTGAATGTGCAGACTGGAGTGGTGGCCGTGTACCTTGGCGGCGCGGCGAATACGCCGATCAATCTCAACGCGCCGACCGGTTATACGCCCAACGGCAGCGCCACACCGATCACGCTGGTGTCCGTCAACCTGCAGAGCCTGCTCAATCTGTTGAACCTTGGCGGTCTGACGTCTACGTTGACGACGTTGCTCAATGTGCTGACGTTGGGGCTCCTTGACCTGAATAATATCTCGGTCAACATCAACCTGACTCCCGGGCAGTTGACGGTTCCCGTTGCCAATCAAACGCCGACCCCGCTGACGTTCACGTATCCCGGCCCGGGGTCATCCGCATCGCCGAGCCCGGCGTCACCTTACATGCTGAGCACGGGAACGGATCAATTCCTGTCGCCCGCGGTTCAGGGTATTGTCAACAGCGGCTTGTCGATCTCGCTGTCGGCAAGCGGCGGGTTGGTATCGGTGCTGGCCGGTATATTGAATCCGTTGCTGAATGCGCTGACCGGGCCGCTTCTGTCTGCATTGGGAAGCACACTCGTTCCGCTGCTCCTGCAGCCTGTCGATTCTCTCCTGACCTCCGTCACGGGCCTGCTCGGTCTGAGCCTGGGGAATGCCTATGTCACGAACACACCGGACTCGATCAAATGCGGCAACCCTATGCTGGTCCAATAAATTCCTGAACGTTCAGGCAACAAGGCAGGCAGCGTCGTTGCCGCCTGCAACCGCTCACTGAGCTGCAATGCCAAGCAACTCGTCAATTACTGAAGCCGCACCCGAATCATGAGAACCACGCCCGCAATCGAAGAGCTCGACCTGTACGTCTGGGAAGGCAAGGCGGACATTGTCGACCGCGTCGCCCGGTGCATGGCGAGCTTCGACGTCGAAGTGATCCGCGCCGACAACGCGGAGATCTCGCCCGAGCGCGCCGCATTGCGTCCGTCGCTGGCGATCATCAGCGTGACGATGATCGAAATCGGCGCAGCGTTCCTGCGCGACTGGCAGGCCAACATCGGCATGCCGGTCGTCTGGGTCGGCGCGGCGCGCGATCACGACGCGTCGCAGTATCCGCCCGAGTATTCACATATCCTGCCGCTCGACTTCACGTGCGCCGAGCTGCGCGGCATGATCGGCAAGCTCGTCACGCAGCTGCGTGCGCATACGGCCGAAACGTCGCATCCGACCGAACTCGTCGCGCACTCGGAATCGATGCAGGCACTGCTGCACGAAGTCGATACCTTCGCCGACTGCGACACCAACGTGCTGCTGCACGGAGAAACCGGCGTCGGCAAGGAGCGCATCGCGCAACTGCTGCACGAAAAGCATTCGCGCTACCGGCACGGCGAATTCGTGCCGGTAAACTGCGGCGCGATTCCCGACGGCCTGTTCGAATCGCTGTTCTTCGGTCATGCGAAGGGATCGTTCACGGGCGCGGTTGTTGCGCATAAAGGCTATTTCGAGCAGGCGGGCGGTGGCACGTTGTTCCTCGACGAAGTCGGCGATCTGCCGCTGTACCAGCAGGTCAAGCTGCTGCGCGTGCTCGAGGACGGCGCGGTGCTGCGCGTCGGCGCAACGACGCCGGTCAAGGTCGATTTCCGCCTGGTCGCGGCGAGCAACAAGAAGCTGCCGCAGCTCGTGAAGGATGGCCTGTTCCGCGCCGATCTCTACTATCGGCTCGCGGTGATCGAGCTGAGCATTCCGTCGCTGGAAGAGCGCGGCGCCGTCGACAAGATCGCGCTGTTCAAGTCGTTCGTCGCACAGGTCGTCGGTGAGGAACGGCTCGCTGAGTTGTCCGATCTGCCGTACTGGCTGACGGATTCGGTCGCGGACAGCTATTTCCCCGGCAACGTGCGCGAACTGCGCAACCTCGCCGAGCGCGTCGGCGTGACGGTGCGGCAGACGGGCGGGTGGGATGCCGCGCGGTTGCAGCGGCTGATCGCGCACGCGCGCAATTCGGCGCAGCCGGTACCGGCGGAGAGCGCGGCCGAGGTTTTCGTGGATCGCAGCAAGTGGGACATGAACGAGCGCAACCGCGTGATTGCGGCGCTCGACGCAAACGGCTGGCGGCGTCAGGATACGGCGCAGCAGCTCGGTATCAGCCGCAAGGTACTGTGGGAAAAAATGCGCAAATATCAGATCTTTGACGAGGAGCCCGAGACCCGCGAAAGTGAGTAATTAATGAGATAAAATCGCGCTGAATTACAACGACTCGGGCGGGAATAGAACTTCATGAGCCATATGACGGGGTTGGGAAAGGCGTGCGTGTTGCTCGCCATGGTGGGAGGCATGCAGGGCGCTTATGCGCAAAGTCTGGCAGACAGCGGTTCGCCGGCAGTACAGCAGGCGTCGGCGCCGGTGGCCGCGATTCCGGTGATCGATCCGCAGGTCCAGACGTCGGTGCAGCCGCTGGCGGGCGAGTCGACGGGGCCGAGCACGGTCGACGACCTGCAGCGCCAGATCCAGGCGCACACGCTGACGGAAATGCGCACGAGCTACAACGGTAGCTACGGTGCGAGCCTGCTGTTCAACGTAAAGGACGGCGCGTACTTCGTCGCGCTGTTCCAGCAGAAGGCGTTCTGGCGTGTGATCAAGACTTACGATGAAACGCGTGCGGAAGCGATCTATCGCGATTTCTCGCGCCAGGCGGAGCGGCTGTCCGTGAACGAACTGCGGGCAGCGAAGCTGGAATCGCAGAAGGCGCAAATGGACAAGCAGATCGAAGTCACGCAGGACCGCGCGCGGCGTCTGCAGGCCGATATCTCGATCGCACGCCAGCAACAGGCGGCAGTCGCGGATCGCCAGAAGAGCGTACGTAACGAGACGGCTGCATTGCAGGCGCAGCAGGCCGAGCTTCAGTCGCAACTGCGTGCGTTACAGCAGCAGGTGCGTTCGTTGCAGCGCGAGGCCGACGCCGGCTTGCCGACGACGGCACGCTGAACCCGGCAGCGGTGCGGCGACATGCCGCGCCGGCCGCACAAGTAAAAAGGGCAAGCCGGTTGGCTTGCCCTTTTGCTTTACTGGCCGTCCGGCACGATTCGCCGGCGGCGTGTCACGATCACCGGCCCGTTGCCGCCGCGGGAATCCGACGGCGATGCGTTGCCGGATGCGTCGCCGGCGTCACGCGGCGCGCCATAGCTTTCGCGCGGTTCACGGGGTTCGCGCGGGGCGCCGTAGCCTTCGCGCGGCTCACGCGAGCCGTAACCCTCGCGCGGTTCGCGCGAGCCATAGCCTTCACGCGGTTCGCGGGAGCCGTAGCCGCCGTCGCCGCGCGATTCACGCGGGCCGCCGTGCGAGCCGTACGGGCTGTGACCGCCACCTTCACGGCCGCCGGGGCGCCCGCCGGTACGCGGACCGCGGGGGCCGCCGCTGCCGCCCGGGCGCGAGCCGCCCGTGTCGAGCTGGATCGTGGAAATCGCGCGCTTGTAGATGCCTTGCAGACCCACGGGGGTGCGCAGCATCACCAGGTACTGGTCGAACGACTCGATACACCCCGTCAGACGAATGCCGTTGACGAGATAGATTTCAACGCGCTTACGTTCCTTGCGCGCCGAATTGATGAAGTCGTTTTGCGGATGGGATTCTGCGGGATTGGCCATTGAGGTGCGGCAGGAGCCTGCGTCAGAGAATATGTTGTGCGTGTGTGTGGCGTGTTCGTCCACAAGGTATTTGGCGGGATTCTACCCTGTTCGATCGGGAAGCGCGCAGTCGTGATTGTGTCGAACCGTAACCCACTATAGACGTTCCAGCGCATTTTCGCGATTCGGCCAAACGGCCAATGCCATTTCGTTACGCCGCGTTACGACTCTCGCAGTGCCGTATCACCTTGGTTCTCGCGCGACGCTTACATTGGCTGCGCGAGCCGGGCGGGCCGGCATATCAGGGATTCAGAACATGAACAAGAGGCGATGGGCAGGGTGGGTCGGGGGCGTGGCGTTGCTGGCTTCCGGCAGTGCGATGGCGGGGCATGTCGACCTGTCGGTCGGCATCGGCGTACCGGTCGCGCCGGTCTATGTCGAACCGGCGCCGGTCTATGTGGCGCCGCAGCCGGCCGTGGTCGCCTATCCGGGCTACGGATACGGCTACTACGGCGATGACGACGACGATCGCTATCGCAAGTGGCACAAGCACTATGACAAGCATTGGCACCGGCACCATGGCGACGACGATGACGATTGAGCCCGAGGCCGGCCCCGCCGGCGCGCATCAGAACGCGTAGTCGGGGTTTTTCGGGTCGAATGCGGTGTCGTCGAGCGTCGCCGGCGCGATTTTCTCGATGACGATCCGCTCGAAGATCTTGCCGTCGTTGTCATAGGACTCGACGGTCCGGAAATAGGGCGCGTGCAGGTCGAGCCCAAGGACTTCCTTCTTCGCGTAGAACTGCGGCCGGCCGGTCGGTGTTTCGTAGGTGAGCGCGACGACGCGCACGCCGCCGACCGTCCTGGCTTCCACATCGGTCGGCCGCTGCACGCCGGCCTCCACGTATTTCTTCCCTTCGGTCAGGTACAGGTTCGTGATGAACTCGGTGCCGAGATCCTTCACCTGGTGATTCGACTGAGCGCGCGCGAGTGCGCCGTCGAGTGCCGTCCACAGCGGAATCTTGCCGAGCAGGCCGCCAAGGTGGCCGTACATCTCGTCCTTGCGCTGCGTCGTGTCGTAGATCGTCTCCTGTCCGGCATGTGCGCCGCCCGGCAGCCATTTCGCATAGACGCGCAGCGGCTCGCGGGTGGTCTTCACGAGCATGCGGTCGGGCGTATCGGACCATTTTCCGCTGATGCGTTCCTGGCGCACCATCGTGAACTGGTACGACGGATAGCCGTTGGGGCCGTTACGGATGTAGAGCGGCACGGCGAGCGGATCGAGTGCCTTGAAGAGCGCCGTGAGCGTCGCGTCATCGAGTTGCGCAAGCGCGCCGCGCTGCGCGGCCGTGCGCAGCCAGCGCGCCTGCTGCGCGACCGGCTCGCGCGTGACTTTCGCGAGGTCCGCCGGCAGCGCGACCTCCTGCGCCGCGCTCACGGCGCTGGCCGTTTCCTGTGCATGCAGGCCAGCCTGCGCGAGCGACAGCATGCACGCGACTGCCACGGCGGCGGCATGCCGCCTGTGGCGCTTCTTTCCTTCGTTCATCGACGGCGTCTCCTGGGGCGATGGATCGTTCAACCTTGCTTCGCGGCCTTGAGCTTGGCGAGTTCCTCGTCGCGCAGCGCGCGGCGCAGGATCTTGCCGACGTTCGTCTGCGGCAGCGCGTCGCGGAACTCGACGAATTTCGGCATCTTGTAGCCGGTCAGGTTCTTGCGGCAGTGCGCGAGCACGTCGTCGGCCGTGAGCGACGGGTCGCGGCGCACGACGAACACCTTGATCCGTTCGCCCTGTACCTCGTCAGGAATGCCGATCGCCGCGGCTTCGCTGATCCCTGGATGCATCACCAGCACTTCCTCGATCTCGTTCGGATACACGTTGAAGCCCGACACGAGGATCATGTCCTTCTTGCGGTCGATCAGGCGGATGAAGCCGCGTTCGTCCATCACGCCGATGTCGCCGGTGCCGAGCCAGCCGTCGGCGTCGATCACCTTGGCCGTCTCGTCGGGGCGCTGCCAGTAGCCGCGCATCACCTGCGGGCCGTGCACGCACAGCTCGCCCGGTTCGCCGATCGGCGCCCAGGTGCCGTCCTCGCGGCGAAAGCGCACGACGGTGGACGGCGCGGGCAGGCCGATCGAACCGCTGAACGCGGCCATGTCGTTCAGGTCGACGGGGTTCATCGTGACGATCGGCGAGCATTCGGTGAGGCCGTAACCTTCGACGACCGGCCGGCCCGTCACCTGCTGGAAGCGTTCGGCGACCGCGCGCTGCATCGCCATCCCGCCCGCCATCGCGAGCTTCAGCTTCGAGAAATCGCGCTTGCGGAATTCCTCGTTGTCGAGGAACGCGTTGTACAGCGTGTTGATGCCGGTGATGCCGGTGAACGTCTCGTTGCGGATGATCTTCATCACCATCGTCATGTCGCGCGGGTTCGCGATCAGGATGTTGCGCCCGCCGAGCCCCATGAAGATGAATGCGTTCACCGTCAGCGAATAGATGTGATACAGCGGCAGCGGCGTGAGCACGGTTTCGACGTCGCCCGATACCTGGTCGGCGATCCAGGCCTTCGCCTGCAGCAGGTTCGCGATCAGGTTGCCGTGCGTGAGCATCGCGCCTTTCGCCACACCTGTCGTGCCGCCCGTGTATTGCAGGAATGCGAGGTCGTCGCGCGACATCGGCACGGATTGCGGCTTGCCGCGTGCACCGAGCGCGAGGGCGGAGCGCAACCGGATGGCCTGCGGCAGGTGGTAGGCCGGCACGAGTTTCTTCACGTGCTTCAGCACGAAATTGATCAGGCGTCCTTTCGCATTGAAGCCGTCGGCGAGCAGGTCGCCGAGCGCGGTGACGACGATGTTCTTCACCTGCGTTTCCGGCAGCGCGTCCTGCAGCGTGCGCGCGAAATTCTCGAACACGACGATCGTCTGCGCGCCGCTGTCCTTCAGCTGGTGCGCGAGTTCGCGCGCGGTGTAGAGCGGATTGACGTTGACGACGATCGCGCCGGCTTTCAGCGTGCCGAACAGCGCGACCGGGTACTGGAACGTGTTCGGCAGCATGATCGCGACGCGATCTCCGGGTTTGACGCCGAGGCTTTGCAGATACGACGCGAACGCGTCGACTTTCTGCGCGAGCGTGCGATAGGTCATCGATGCGCCTGCGCTCACATAGGCGACGCGCTCGGCGAAGCGGCTCGTGCATTCGTCGAAGAACTGCACGAGCGATGCGTATTGCGTGACGTCGATGTCGTGCGGGACGCCGGGCGGATATGACGCGTACCAGATGCCGTCGGTGTTCGGCGGAACCTGGGCCGCTGCGGGTGCTGCGGAAGATGACATGACGTGTCTCCGGTCTTTGCTCTCGGCGAGGGCAGGCGCTTCGGCGCCGGCCCGTGCCCCGTGGCGCACGGTCGATCGATGGGGGCGCCTCGACGCCCCGCATGACCGCGCGTTTCAATCAAATCGTGAACAGGAAGCCGCGCGTGGCCTCGCGCGCTCAGTTCGTGGAATGCAGCGTCGCCGTATCGACGGTGGTCGCGCCCGACTGCGGCAGCCCGAACACTTCGCTTGCGCCTGCGTCGTCGAGTACGGCCGCGAAGATCGACAGTTGCGCGCTGTCGGGCATCGGCGCTTTCAGCGCGGCGACGATCAGCGACGACAGTCGCGCGATCATCTGCACGTCGTTCATCGTGCGGCCTTGCGAGAACTCGTCGATCAGGCTTTCCGTTTCGGCACCCGCGAGCGCGCCGGACAGTGCGCCGATCGCGAAGTGCAGCCGCCAGCCGAGCTCCGTGCGCGGCAGGTGCGGCAATGCGCGCTGGAACGCGTCGAAGAAGCGGCCCGCGACGCTCGCATAGTGCGCGGTCAGGAAGTTGCGCACGAACGGCGAAGGATCGGTGTACGCACGGCCTATCAGCCGCAGGAACCCGGGCCCGCCGCGTTCGGGATTGCGCGATGCCTTCAGCGCGGGAATGAACATCGCGCCGAGCACGTGCTCGCAGGTAATGTGCGTGCCGAGTTGTGCATCGAAGCGGTCGAGGATGCCTAGGCGCTCCTGGTTGAGCTGGTCGAGCCGGCGCGACAGCATCGCGTGAATCAGCGCTTCCTTGCTGCCGAAGTGGTAGTTGACCGCGGCGAGGTTGACCGCCGCGCGCGAGGTGATCTGGCGCATCGACATCGCCTCGAAGCCATGCTCGATGAACAGGTCCTCGGCCGCATCGAGGATGCGCGCCTTCGTCCCGCCGGTCTGCCGCGTGCCGGATGACCGCGCCCCGGACGGCCGTCCCGCGGACGGTCGCCCCTCCTGACTTACTGCCATGTTCCGCCTCCCATGCCGGTTGCCCGGCCGCGAACAGGTGATTTGATTATCTGATTCAAACAGTCGTTTTTATTAAGATAAAAAATCACGGGCCGAGCGGGCAAGCGGGGAATCTGGACAAATTCCTCTAGTTCGATGTGCGAATGCGGAAAGTATTGTGCGCGGCCCCGGCGGGGCGGGGCACGCGCGATGGTGCGGTGCGGAAATGCGCAGATCTAGCTGACCGCGCTACGCGTATTGACCGATTGCGTCATGTCGATGCCGCGCCGCTCGCGGCTGAACAGGATCAGCACGGCGATCACGACGGCGACGATGCCGGCCACGAGCGCGAGCGCCAGGCTGTAATTGTTGCCGTGCGAAACGGCAAGCGATGCCTGCATCGTCGCGTTGCCCGACGCGAGCAGGTTGCCGAGCTGGTAGACGACGCCAGGGAAGGTCGCCCGGATCTCGTCGGGCGAGATCTCGTTCAGGTGAACCGGGATCACGCCCCACGCACCCTGCACCGAGATCTGCATCAGGAACGCACCCGCGGCGAGGGCAACCGGGCCGCTCGAGAATGCCCACAGCGGCAGCACGGGCAGGGCGATCAGCGCAGCGATGAAGATGGCACGACGCCGGCCGATCCGTTCCGAGATCGTGCCGAACGACAGGCCGCCGACGATGGCGCCGATGTTCAGCACGATCGTGATCCACGACACGGTATGCGGATCGAAGTGATGCTGTTCACGCAGGAACGTCGGATAGAGATCCTGCGTGCCGTGCGAGAAGAAGTTGAACGCGGTCATCAGCACGATCGCGTAGATCGTGAGCTTCCAGTTCTGCTGCAGCGTGGCCCCGAGGCTCGGGCGCGGGCGCTTCTCCATCTGTTTCCACGCCGGCGATTCGGGCACGTGTGCGCGCACGTACAGCACGAGCAGCGCGGGCAGCACGCCGACCATGAACATCCCGCGCCAGCCGATGTACTGGTAGAACAGGCCGAACACGACGGACGCGAGCAGGTAGCCGCTCGGATAGCCGGCCTGCAGCAGTCCCGACACGAAGCCGCGTGCATGGGTCGGCACGGTTTCCATCGTCAGCGCGGAGCCGACGCCCCATTCGCCGCCCATCGCGACGCCGAACAACGCGCGCAGCACGAGCAGCGCGGTCAGGCTCGGCGCGAAACCCGATGCGAGTTCGAGCAGCGAGTAGCACGCGATGTTGACCATCAGCGTCGGGCGGCGACCGAAGCGATCGGCGAGCCGGCCGAAGATCAGCGCGCCAAGCGGGCGCATCGCGAGCGTCAGCGTGAGCGCGAACGCGACGGCGGGGATCGTCGATCCGAATTCGGCGGCGATGTCCTTCAGCACGAAGACCATCAGGAAAAAATCGAACGCATCGAGTGTCCAGCCCAGGTAAGCGGCAATCGTGACGTTGCGTTGTTCGCGGGTCCAGCTCATGTCCGAGGTCTCCTCGTTGGCTTGCGCGCTCACGATGTGCATGCGGATGCCGGCCCGGCTTGCGCGCGGTGCGGGGGCATTGATCGAGTGTAGGCCGCGGCGCTGAGCGATGCGGGGCGCGATGACGTCGAATCGGGAATAATCCCTAGGAAATGAACTGTTTCGGAATGGGAAACGGTGTCGCGCGAAACCGGCGACAGGTATCTGTATCATTCCGGAAGGCTGTTTGTATTTGTTTTGTAATGCGTCAGAAGCGCATCGTCACCGAATCAGGAGTCCAGATGACCGAACGTTCCGCCGCCACGCTGCCCGTGCTCGAAACTGCCCGGCTGTGGCTGCGTCCGCGTGTGCTGGCCGATCTCGATGCGTGTGTCGAGATGGATCGTGATCCGGAAGTCACCCAGCACATCGCGGGCCCGTGGCACGATCCCGTCGAGCATCGGCGCTTCGTCACGCACCGGATCACGCGCGACTATCCGCCGGGCCTCGGCTACTGGTCGATCTTCGAGAAGGCCGCGCCGGATGCGTTCATCGGCTGGATCCTGCTGATTCCGGACTATGCAGGCGGCGCGCGCGACGTCGAGATCGGCTGGCGGCTGGTGCGTGCGACATGGGGGCACGGCATCGCGAGCGAGGCCGCCGCGGCCGTCGTGCGTCATGCCTTCGACACCGTGCGCCTGCCGCGCGTGATCGCCGATATCGCGGAGGCCAACAGCGGCTCGCTGAATGTCGCGCGCAAGCTCGGGATGCGCCGAGTGAGCGTTGTGCACGATGGCATTCCTTACATTCGACATCGTCTCGAACGCAACGATCTGAGCGTGTAGCGCGGCGCCA
The DNA here is from genome assembly GCF_964265005.1 of Burkholderia crassaminum. Classification (NCBI taxonomy): domain Bacteria; kingdom Pseudomonadati; phylum Pseudomonadota; class Betaproteobacteria; order Burkholderiales; family Burkholderiaceae; genus Burkholderia; species Burkholderia crassaminum. The sequence goes on from NZ_OZ183799.1 coordinate 1,732,110, forward strand.
TGCGTGCGCGAGCGCTTGTCAGAGATCGTCAACCGGATGCGTATCGAGGTCATGACGTATTAACGGCTCGCGCGATCAGGAGTATCGTTGCCGGAATTTCGCAACATGGGGTACGACCATGGCACTCGGTAACGATGTTCACCTGATTCCCGTCAAGCTGGAAGAACTGCGTCCCACGCAGATGACGGTCGGCTATCGCGAAGTCAAGGCGAAGCGCAAGCACTGGAAGGCGCTCAGCAAGCGCGCGCGCAAGGCCGCGATCGAATCGCACTGGTTCCCGGCCGTGCTCGGCCCGGACGGGCTGCATTACATCACCGATCATCACCATCTCGGCCTCGCGCTGATCGAGGAAGGCGAGGCGCGCGTGAACGCGATGCTGCTGAAGGATCTGTCCTGGCTCGACCACACGATCTTCTGGCGGATGATGGAACACAACCAGTGGGTGCATCCGTTCGGCGCGGACGGCACGCGCCGCGACTACGGGAATCTGCCGAAGGCGCTGACGGGGCTCGTGGACGATCCGTACCGCAGCCTCGCCGGCGAGCTGCGCACGGCGGGCGGTTATGCGAAGGACGCGACGCCGTTCAGCGAATTCCTGTGGGCCGACTACCTGCGCCAGCACGTGTCGCTCGACCAGATCCGCAAGAACTTCGCGAAGGCGCTCGATATCGCGCTGCATCGCGCGCATGAGCAGGACGCACGCTATCTGCCCGGCTGGTCGGGCGTCATCGCCGTCAAACCCTGACCACCTCATGACGACCGCCCCGATCCGCCCCGATGCCGGCCCGCAGCACGCCGACCATTTTTCCGCGCTCGACGCGGCCTCGCCGCCGCCCACGCGACGCATCGGTCTCGATGCGCTGGCCGGCCTGTCGATCGCGGGCCTGCTGATACCCGAGGCGGTCGCGTACGCGGGGCTGGCCAACCTGCCGCCGCAGGCCGGTCTCATCGCGTTGCTGTCGGGGCTCGTCGTCTATGCACTCACCGGCAGCAGCCGTTTCGCGATCGTGTCGTCGACCTCATCGTCAGCTGCCGTGCTCGCGGCGACCGTGCTCGCGGAGTCGGGGATGGCGCTCGCCGCGCAGCTCGCGCTCGCGGCGGCGCTCGTCGCGATGACGGGTGTGCTGTTCATCCTGGCGGGTGCCGCGCGGCTCGGCGGGATGTCGGATTTCGTCGCGCGGCCGGTGCTGCGCGGCTTCACGTTCGGCCTCGCGCTGACGATCGTCATCAAGCAGTTGCCGAAGATTCTCGCGATTTCCGTGCAGCACAGCGATGCGCCGCATGTCGCGCTCGACCTGATCACCGGCGCACCGCATGCGAATCTCGCGAGCGTCGTGCTCGGTGCGACCGCACTGGCGTTGCTGTTCACGCTCGGGCGGAGCTCGCGCGTGCCCGCGACGCTCGTCGTGATCGTGCTGTCGATCGCGGCCGGCTATGCGATCGACTGGCACCGGTACGGCATTGCGATCGTCGGCCATATCGACTTCCGGCATATCGAATTCGGCCTGCCGACCCTCGACCGCAATGCGTGGATGCAGACCGTCGAGCTTGCGTTCGCGCTGATGCTGATCCTGTACGCGGAGTCGTACGGGTCGATCCGCAACTTCGCGCTGAAGCATGGCGACAGCGTGTCGCCGAACCGCGACCTCGTCGCGCTCGGCTGCGCGAATCTCGTGTCGGGCCTGCTGCACGGGATGCCGGTCGGCGCCGGCTACTCGGCGACCTCGGCGAACGAAGCGGCCGGCGCGCAGTCGCGCTTTGCCGGCCTGTGGGCGGCGGGCGTGGTCGCGCTGATCGTCTGGCTGCTGCTGCCGCAGCTCGCGCGCACACCGGAGCCCGTGCTCGCGGCGATCGTGATCTTCGCGGTCAGCCACTCGCTGCATCCGTCGGTATTCCGGCCGTACTGGGCCTGGCATCGCGACCGGCTCGTCGTGATCGCCGCGCTGCTCGCGGTGCTCGTGCTCGGCGTGCTGCACGGGCTGCTCGCGGCCATCGGCGTGAGCCTGCTGCTGACGCTGCGCAAGCTGTCCGAGCCGAACGTCAGCGTGCTCGGCAGGCTGCGTGACAGCCACGATTTCGTCGACGTGGCGAGCCATGCCGATGCGAAGCCGGTGCCGGGCGTGCTGATCGTGCGGCCCGAGGCGCAGCTGTTCTTCGCGAATGCGGACCGGATGCTGAACCGTGTGCGGGTGCTGATGAAGGCCGCGCCGGACACGCATACCGTGATGCTGAGCCTCGAGGAAACGCCGGACGTCGACGGCACGACGATCGAATCGTTGCGCACGTTCGCGGCCGAGTGTACGGCGCGCGGGTTGCGGCTTGCGATCGTGCGGCTCAAGGTGCATGCGCTGCACGCGTTGCGCCGCGCGGCGGACGATACACTGCACGACGACGCGATGTCGGAACTGAGCGTCGACGAGAGCCTGCAACTGCTGCGGGCCGGCATGCCGCCGGACGGCAGCGGCGGCACCACCGCCGCGTGATGCGGCGGCGCGACGGCGCCGTCTAGAGCGAAAGCGCAGCGCCGGCCGTGCGATCGATCATGTCGGCCACTTCCTCGGCAGTCGGCGCATAGGCGCCTGCGTGCGCACAGGCGACCGCCGCGCACGCAGCTGCGTAGCGAAGATGTTCAACGGCCGTGGCATCGGGGCGCGCAAGCTGGCTCGCGAGCCAGCCGCCGATGCTCGCATCGCCGCAGCCGACCGTGTCGGCAATCTTGGTCGGGAACGCGGGCTGGAACAGCACGGTGTCGCGATGCAGGAGCTGCATGCCGGATGCGCCGCGCGTGACGAGCATCGTCGCGTCGGGCGCCCACGTGCGCAGTTGCGCGAGCGCGGCGGCTTCATCGAGTTCGGGAAACAGCCCGCGCAGATCCTCGTCGGATACCTTGATCCAGTCGGCGAGCCCGGCCAGCCGGCGCAGCGTGTTGCGATACGACGGCGCGGCCATTGGCGCACGGAAGTTCGGGTCGAACGAGATCCGCTTGCCGGCCGTCCGCGCGGCCTGCGCGACTTCGATCAGGCGCGCCGCTAGCGGCTCGCGTACGACGCCGAGCGAACCGACGTGCACGATCTCGGCCGCATCGAGCGCGCCGGCGGGCAGGTCCGCCGGATCGAACGCGAGATCGGCGCTGTTCTCGCCGATGAAGAAATAGTGGGGCGGCTGCTTCGACACGACCATCGCGAGCAGCGGCGCGCGATCGACCTGCCGGATGAAGCGCAAGTCGAGCCCGGCGTCGGCGCTCTTGCGCATCAGCTCGTCGCCGAAGATGTCGCGGCTGACCGTGCCGGCGAAGGCCGTCGGCACGCCGAGTCGCGCACCGACGCGCGCGACGTTCCAGCATGAGCCGCCGGCGACGCTGTGCCAGTGCTGCGCGTCGTCGCGGATGAAATCGGTCAGTGCTTCGCCGAATACGATCAGGCGGGGAAACGTCGTCGTCATGTCGAAACCTTGTGCCGCGGCGTTGCGCGCGGCCGTACAGCGGTTGATCCGAAAAGGCGGGCAGTGCGGGGCCGTCGCGCATGGCGACACGGCCCCGCACTGCCCGGTTGCGCGGGCGGACGGGCGGCGCGATCAGCGCGGGGTGCTCCAGCCCTTGTAGGTCTTCACGTTGTCGCGCGTGATGAGCGTCGGCTCGATCAGGATCATCGGGTTGGCCGGCTTCTGGCCGTTCATGATGCCGTAGCCGACGTTCACGGCCTGCTGTGCCATCGACCAAGGATCCTGGCTCGACGACGCCTGCACGAGCGTGTTGGATTTGAGCGCCACTTCGATGTCGGGTGCACCATCCACCGACGTGATCACGATGCCCGGACGATTCAGCTGTTTCGCGGCGAGATCGCTGCCGATCGCCTGCGGATCGTTGATCGTGAACACCGCGTCGAGCTTCGGAAAACGCGTCAGGTAGCCCTGCATCGCATTCATCCCGCCTTCGCGCGAGCCCTTGCCGTCCTGGTCGCTCGACAGCAGCTTGATGCCCGCGTTTTTCGCGAGCACGGTCTTGCAGCCGTTGACGCGATCGATCACGGCCGACACTTGCGGGCCGTTCTCGATGATCACGTTGCCCTTGCCGTTGAGCTTCTTCGCGATGTAGTCGCATGCCAGCTCGCCGGCCTTCACGTTGTTGGTCTGCACGGTCGCGTTCGCGCCCGCTGCCGCGACGTCGACCGCGACGACCGTGATGCCGGCTGCCTGCGCCTTCTTCACCGCCGGCTCGATCGCCTTCGGATCGGTTGCGTTGATCAGGATCATGTCGACGTGCGCGGAGATGAAGTTGTCGATCTGCGTGAATTGCTTGTTCAGGTCGTAGTCGGCCGACACGGCCGTGACCTTCGCATTCGGGTTGATCTGCTTGGCGCGCGCCTCGGCGCCCTTGACGATCGTGACGAAGTACGGGTTGCCGAGCGACCCGACGGTGACGCCGATCGATTTGAGCGGCTTGTCGGCCGCGTGTGCGGCGGAAGCGCCGAAGGCGAGTGCGAAGGCGATGGCGGTCAGGGCGGCTTTGTGCTTGAACATGTCGTTGTGTCTCCGTGAGGTTTGTTGGCGAACGGGCGCAGGCGAACCGGCCTGCGCCGCAAGGTTGAATCGACGGGAAGGGATCAGGTGCGCGCCGAGTCGCGCTGGCGATAGCGATCGAGCGCAACGGCGCCGATGATCACGAGCCCCTTGATGATGTACTGCCAGATGTCGGACACGCCGAGCAGCACGAGGCCGTTCGTCAATACCGCGATGATCAACGCACCGATCAGCGTGCCGACGATCGAGCCGACGCCGCCGACGAAGCTCGTGCCGCCGAGGATCACCGCGGCGATCGCGTCGAGTTCGTACGACTGGCCGAGCTGCAGGCCGTTGGCCGCATAGAGCCGCGCGGCCGACATCACTGCGCCGAGGCCGGCGAGCAGGCCCGACGCCGCATACACGAACAGCTGGATGGCCCGCACGTTGATGCCCGACAGGCGGGCGGCTTCCGGATTGCCGCCGACCGAATAGATACGCATCCCGAGCACCGTGCGGCGCAGGATGAACCACGAGATCGCGATCACCGCGCACGCGATCACGACGAGCCATGGCACACCGAGGATCGTGCCGTTGCCGATGAACGCGAACGGCAACTGCGGATTGAACACGGTCGTGTCGTTGCCGATCAGGCGCGCGACGCCGCGCACGGCCGTCATTGCGCCGAGCGTGACGATGAACGGCGGCAGGCGCAGGAACGAGATCAGGCCGCCGTTGATCGCGCCGAACACGAGGCCGACGATGAGCGCGAACGGCACGCCGAGCCAGCCCCAGCCCGGAATGGTCGACGCGAGCAGCGCCGCGACGGCCGCGGCGGCGAGCACCGAGCCGACCGACAGGTCGATGCCGCCCGTGAGGATCACGAAGGTCATGCCGGCGGCGAGGACGATGTTGATCGACGCCTGCTGCGTGACGATCGACAGGTTCTGCAGCGTGAAGAAGCCGTCGGTCAGGAAGCCGAAGCCGATGCACAGAACCAGCAGCACCGGCAGCATGCCGGCCGTGCGGATCAGCGATTGCATGCGGGCGCGGTGATTGGTGACGCGCAACCGGGGAGTACGATCGCCCACCGGGTGGGCCGTCGCGGAAGCGAGGTTCCGCTGCTTGGTCGGGTTGATCATTTCGGTAACCTGAATGTAAGAAGGAAATGAAAAGGTCGAGGCTCAGTGTGCGTCGGCGAGTTCGGCTTGCGAGCCGGTGGCGAGCGCGATGATGGCTTCCTGCGTGATGGGCGTATGCGTGTGGCCGCCGAGTTCGCCCGCGATCTCGCCTTCGCGCATCACCAGCACCCGGTCGGCGACGCCGATGATCTCCGGCAGTTCGCTCGAGATCACGATCACACCCACGCCGGCCTGGGCCAGTTCGTTGATGATCCGGTAGATCTCGGATTTGGCACCGATGTCGACGCCGCGCGTCGGTTCGTCGAGGATCAGCACGCGCGGCTTCGTCTCGAGCAGGCGCGACAGCAGCACTTTCTGCTGGTTGCCGCCCGACAGCGCGCCGACGTTGACGTTCGCGTGGGGGACGCGGATCGACAGCGACGCAATGGCGTCGCGTGCGCGCTCGGCGCCGCGCGCGAGGTCGAGCGCACCGAGCCGTGCATCGCGGTTGCAGACCGAGATGTTGATGTTGTCGCGCACGCTCATGTCGAGGAACAGGCCCTGGCGCTTGCGGTCTTCGGTCAGGTAGACGAGGCCGGCGTCGATCGCGTCGCGCGGCGAGTGCGCGCCGAACGTGCGTTCGCCCACCTTCACGTCGCCGCGCACGCGCGGTTCGGCGCCGAAGATCAGCCGTGCGAGTTCGGTGCGGCCTGCGCCGACGAGCCCCGCGATGCCGAGCACTTCGCCGGCATGCAGGTCGAGGCTGCAGCCGCGCACGCGCCCGCCGTCGGCGATGTCGCGTACCGACAGCAGCAGGTGGCCCGGGTCGTATGGCGCGTGTTCCTTCTTGTAAAAGCCGGAGATGTCGCGGCCGACCATCATCGCGACGAGACGCTCGGCCGACAGCGATGCGCGTTCGAGCGTGCCGACGTACGTGCCGTCACGCAGCACCGACACGCGGTCGGACAGCTCGTAGATCTCCGCCATCCGGTGGCTGATGTAGATGATCGCGAGCCCTTCCTCGCGCAACTGGCGGATCAGGCGGAACAGGTGTTCGGTCTCGCGCGACGACAGCGGCGTGGTCGGTTCGTCCATCACGAGGATGCGTGCGCGGGTGTGCACGGCGCGCGCGATTTCGACGAGCTGCTGCTCCGCGATCGACAGCGTGTCGACGAGCGTGTCGGGCCCGAACGATGCGCCCAGGCGCGCGAGCACGTCCTCGCAGCCGCGCGCCATCGCCGCGCGGTCGATCGTGCCCCAACGCCGGTTGCCGCGCCTCAGTTCGCGGCCGATGTAGATGTTTTCCGCGACGCTCAGGTTCGGCGACAGGCAGAGCTCCTGGTAGATCACCGCGACGCCCGCATCGCGTGCGGCTAGCGGGCCGTCGATGTCGATGCGTTCGCCGTCGATCAGGATCTCGCCGCCGGCATCAGCGCGGTATGCACCCGACAGGATCTTCATCAGCGTCGATTTGCCCGCGCCGTTTTCGCCCATCAGCGAATGGATCTCGCCGGGATAGACGGTCAGGCTCACGTTGTCGAGCGCACGCACAGCCGGGAACGTCTTGCTGATCCCGCGCATTTCGAGCAGCGGGCGGGGCGACTCAGATCGCGACATGGTTGACCTCCTGCGAGTCGGTGCGGGCGCCCTTGAGGATGCCGGCCCGCGGGGAGAAGTTGAAATACATCGGCAGCGTGGCCGCGCCGATCGCGCCGGCGTCGGCGCCGAACGTGCCGCGTACGAGCACCGGCGTGCCGCGCGCTTCGGGCGCGGTGGCGACGAGCGCTGCGCGCAGGCGCGTCGTGACCGCGTCGAGCAGGCCCGCGTCGGTGTCGGCGTCGAGCACGACCACCGGCGCATCGACCACACACAGCACCGCGCGTAACGCCGGTGCGAGCGCGTCGACACAATCGTCGATCCATTCGTCGACCGCGGGCAGGCCGCGAGCGATGCAAGCTTCGAGATCGGCCCGGTTGTCGACCGTCTCGCCGTGATGGCGCAGATGACGCACGAGTGCATGCAGCGACGCACGCGCGAGCAGGATGTCCCACGGGCCGCGCGGCGGCGGCGCGGAAGCCAGCCGGCTCGGCGGCACGGGAATTACGGCGATGTCGCCCGCATTGCCGGTCAAGCCGCGCAGGCAGTCGCCGTCGATCGCGATGCCGCCGCCGATCGCCGGCCCGATGAACAGGTAGACGAAGTCGTCGCACTGCCGGCCGTATCCGTAGAACAGCTCGGCGATCGCGGCCGCATTGCCGTCGTTTTCGCCGAAGACCGGAAGCGACAGCGTGCGGCTGAGGTCGCTTGCGAAATCGACGTCTTCCCACGCGCGGAACGTATCGGGTGCGAGGCCGAGTTCGCGCATCCACGCGCCGAGGTTGTAGGGCTGCGCGACGCCGATGCCGGTCAGGCGGGCGCGTTCGTGGTCGGGGAGCAGGGCTTGCATCGCGTCGATGTCGTGGCGGACGATCTCGAGCACGTCGGCCGGGGGAGGCAGCAGCGTGTCGTGCGAGCGGCGGCCGAGCACGTCGCCCGCGAAGTTGACGAGTGCCGTTTCGATGCGCATCCGGTCGAGATGGACGCCGATGCCGAACGCGCCGCGCGGGTCGAGGCGAATCAACGAGGCTGGCTGACCACGCTGGCCTTCGGTGCGGCCCGCAAATTCGATCAGCTTTGCGTCGGCGAGCGACGCGATGATGCTGCCGACCGCCGTGCCCGTCATGTTTGCGAGGCGGGCGAGGTCGGCCTTTGACGCGCTGCCTGCGCGGCGCAGCGTCTTCAGCAGCAGGCGCTCGTTGTAACGGCGCACGTTGGCCGAATTGCTGCCCTGGCCGAAGTGCGGGCTTCTCATGGCGTCTCCTTCCATGGTGCGCCGTCCGGCGGCGCATTAAATAAATCACGTTGATTTATTTAACCGCGTGAGCGCCGGCATGTCAGCTTAGGGAAATCCCGGTTTGGGTGGAGGCGGGGATGGCGGTGTGGGGTGTCCGGAATCGCGGATGGATTGCGGGGATCCAGCGATTCAGGCCAAAGGTGGCGTGGGTAGTGGCCAGTTGTCGTCGGATTTGCGGCATGCCGCCACGGCTCGCTTGCGCTGGCGACGCTAACCGAAGCGACTGGTCTGCTTGCGAATATGGGGGGATGTGTTTCCGGAGCCGGAAATGAAAAAAGGCCGGCTAGAAGCCGACCTTTTTATAAAACAGATGGTGCCCAGGAGAGGACTCGAACCTCCACGATGTTGCCACCGCTAGGACCTGAACCTAGTGCGTCTACCAATTCCGCCACCTGGGCACGTTTTGCAGTAGCTGCTTGCTGCAAAGAAGTGAAATTATAGCGTGCCTTGAGCGCCTGTCAACAGAATTTGAGGTCGCGAACGAAAATAATTTGGAGGAAGTGTTCGTGGCATCGGGCAGCGTGCGCAAACATCGTGGCAGCAGGCGTGCATCGTCGAACTTGTGATTCCGGATATGTACGCGGGTGCATCCATTCCGAATGCCGAGAATGAGAAATGGCCGGCTAGAAGCGGACTGTTTGAGAAGGCGGATGGTGGTCAGGAGGGGGCGGTCACACGTGTGCGACCCCGGCTGCGCTTGCAAGCGCAGCCTTTCGAGTCCTCAGGCAAAGCGCGCAGGTGCTTTGTTTCCTGGGCTGGAAATGAAAAAAGGCCGGCTAGAAGCCGACCTTTTTAAATAAGTGGTGCCCAGGAGAGGACTCGAACCTCCACGATGTTGCCACCGCTAGGACCTGAACCTAGTGCGTCTACCAATTCCGCCACCTGGGCACGTTTCGCTTGCTGCGATGCGAAGACCGCTATTCTAGCGTGTCGGCGGAGCCTGTCAACACAATTTCATTCAAAGCGATAAAAATATTGCCCCTCGCGCGACGGATCCTTACGCGCCGACCGGATTCGCGCGTTTCGCGGCGAAATTCCAGCGCTGCGCCTGGCTCGTGTCGACTCGGGCCGGCAGCAGTCCGGCTGCGAGGAACGTGTCGGCGATCTTCTGCTGTTCGCCGAAATTTTGCGCGACCACCGCGCGGACGAGATAACTGCGCCGCGCGTTCGCGCGCGCGATTGTCGTCGCGTCGAGCCCCCAGATCGGCGCGAGTGTACTCGCAGCCTCCTGCGGGTGGTCGCGCAGCCACGTGCCGGCCTGCGACAACTGGTCGAACAGGACCTGGACGACGTCGGGCCGCGCGGCCGCGAAACCGGTCGACGCGAGGTAGTAGCGCTGGTACGACGCGAGTCCGTTGCCGTCGGCGAGAATCCGTACGTCGGGATTCCGGTCGACCGATGCGACATAGGGATCCCACGTGATCCACGCGTCCACGCTGCCACGTTCGAACGCCGCGCGACCATCCGCGGGCGTCAGGTAGTGGGTCGCCGCATCGGCCGGCCCGAGCTTCGCGCGTGCGAGCGCGGCAAGCAGCAGGTAATGGCTGCCAGCCGCCTTCGTGACCGCAATGCGCTTGCCCTTGAGATCGGCGAGCGTACGCAGTGCGCTGTCCTGCTTGACGACGATCGCCTGCGCCTTCGGCGAAGGCGCTTCCTGTGCGACGTACACGAAACGCGCATGCGCGGCCTGAGCGAAGACCGGGACCGTATCGGCCACGTCGGCGCTGAAATCGACGGCGCCGACGTTGAGCGCTTCCGTCAGCGGCAATCCGCTCGCGAATTCGTGCCACGACACGCGCAAGCCGAGCGGCGCCAGGGCCTGCTCGAGTGCACCGCGCGTCTTGAGCACCGTGATGAGCGTCGACGACTTCTGGTAGCCGATACGCAGCACATCGGGTGCGTTCTCGGCGTGCGCTCGGACGCCGGCGGCAGTGAGGCCTGCGGCCAGCATCGCGCGTGCGAATGCGCGGCGGTTCATCGGTGTCATGGATCATGCTCCTTGTCTGGTTCGTTGCGTTGAAGCGAGCCGGCTAACGTACCAACAGGTCGATTGGACGATAACCGATAAATTCTGCTATCGATCCGGCTGGCGGGCATAAGAGCGGGGTGCCGGTGCTCGCGGCGCACCCATGCATGCGCAGCCGATCGATGTTTCGAGCTTGCATTTGATTGCATAGTCAAATATATTCATTGCAGAAAATTTAGAGTCAGCGATTGGCGTTGTCGCGGGAAACACCCGCGCGTCGCGCCGATCGTTTTTTTCAATCATTTATCTGACTTGTCAGTTAATTTTGCTCGGTGCCGCGGCGGTTGTTCGCGTGGCGCCCGATCAGAAGGACATCCGATGAAACCGTCCGAAAGTCCGGGCACGCCGGCACCGCTGACCGGCGCCAGCTTCGCGCTGGGAACGCTCGCGGTGGCGCTCGCCACGTTCATGAACGTTCTCGATTCGTCGATCGCCAACGTCGCGATTCCAACCATTTCCGGCAATCTGGGCGTGTCCATCGACGAGGGTACGTGGGTCATCACGCTGTTCTCGGCGGCCAACGCGGTGTCGATCCCGCTGACCGGTTGGCTGACGCAGCGGGTCGGGCAGGTAAAGCTGTTCGTCTGGGCCATCCTGCTGTTCGTGCTGTCGTCGGCTGCGTGCGGGCTCGCGCCCAACCTGACCGTGCTCCTCGCCGCGCGGATCGTCCAGGGTGCCGTGGCCGGGCCGCTCGTGCCCTTGTCCCAGGCGTTGCTGCTCGCTTCGTTCCCGAAGGAGAAGAGTTCGAGCGCGCTGTCTCTGTGGGGGATGACGGCCACCGTCGGACCGATTGCCGGCCCCGCGCTCGGCGGCTGGATCACGGACAACTACAGCTGGTCGTGGATCTTCTATATCAACGTGCCCGTCGGGTTGTTCGCGGCGGCCGTGATCTGGGCGCTCTATCGCAACCGGGAAACGCCGGCCCGCAAGCTGCCGGTCGACAAGGTCGGGCTGATCGCGCTGGTCGTGTGGGTTGCCGCACTGCAGGTCATGCTCGACAAGGGCAAGGATCTCGACTGGTTCAATTCGTCGACGATCTGGATCCTGACCATCGTGGCCGTGGCCGGCTTCGTGTTCTTCCTGATCTGGGAGTTGACCGAGGCGCGCCCGATCGTCGATCTCAGGCTGTTTGCACAACGAAATTTTCTCGGTGGAACGTTGGCCATCTCGATTGCGTTTGCGGTATTTTTCGCGAATCTCGTGATCCTGCCGCAATGGATACAGGGCTCGCTCGGCTATCCGGTCGTCAATGCGGGCCTCGTCACCGCGCCGCTCGGCATCTTCGCGGTGATCCTCGCGCCGGTGGTCGGCAAGGTGATGCCGAAATCGGACATGCGTGTGCTCGTCACGTTTGCGTTTCTCGGCTTTGCCGGCGTATTTTTCATGCGCTCGCGCTATACGACGGGCGTCGACACGTGGACGCTCGTGGTGCCCACGTTGCTGCAGGGCATCCCGACGGCGTTCTTCATGACGCCGCTCACGTCGATCATCCTGTCGGGGCTGCCGCCGGAGCGCATCCCGGCGGCCGCGGGCCTGTCCAATTTCGCACGCGTGTTCATGGGCGCGGTCGGCACGTCGCTCGCGAGCACCGCCTGGAACGACCGCACGATCCTGCATCACGCGCAACTGGCCGAGCAGGGCAGTGTGAACAACCCGATCTTCGCGAGCGCGGTCGCCAGCGTGCAGAGTGCGCTCGACGCCGGTGCGCCGAAGGCGCTGACCTACCTCGAGGCGACGTTGAATGCGCAGGCGACGATGCTCGGGCTGAACGACGTGTTCTGGCTGTCGGCGGTGATCTTCGTGCTGATCATTCCGCTGGTCTGGGTGACGAAGCCGGGCAAGGGCGTGGCTGCCGGGGCCGCGGCAGCCGGCGGGCATTGAGCCGATGCGGGCGGCGCGTCCGCGAGATGCCGCGTGCCTTGAAAAATCGTGATGTCGCAATTATTGTGTCGGTCAACAATATGCGACTCAGCGAGCACGATGGAACACTACACGCCGAAGAATTTCCTGCACACCGAAAGCGTGGGGTTCGTACTCGCGAAGGCGCGCAACCTGATCACGTCCGAGATGGATGCGGCGTTGAAGGATCTCGATATCACGGCGCAGCAGATGGGCGTCCTGCTGTCCCTGCGGATCGGTAGCGCGGCGACGCCTTTCGAATTGTCGAAGCTGCTCGGTGTCGACACCGGGTTGATGACGCGTGTGCTCGACAAGCTGGAGGACAAGGGGCTCGTCGAGCGTTCACGCAGCGTCAGCGATCGGCGGGTGGTGAACCTCGCGCTGACCGAAGCGGGGCAGGCGGTTGCCGCGCAGATTCCGGAGATTGCGCCGAAGGTGCTCAACGCCCGCTTGCGGAAATTTTCGAAGGCCGAGTTTGACGAGCTGTCCAGGCTGCTGCGCAAGTTCATCGGCGAGTAAGCCGGGCGCCGTTTCCTGGTGCCGGAAATGAAAAAAAGGCCGGCTAGAAGCCGACCTTTTTATAAAACAGATGGTGCCCAGGAGAGGACTCGGTCACACGTGCGCGACCCCGGCTGCGCTTGCAAGCGCAGCCTTTCGAGGCCTCACGCAAAGCGCGCAGGCGCTTTGCTTCCTGGGCTTGAAATGAAAAAAGGCCGGCTAGAAGCCGACCTTTTTATAAAACAGATGGTGCCCAGGAGAGGACTCGAACCTCCACGATGTTGCCACCGCTAGGACCTGAACCTAGTGCGTCTACCAATTCCGCCACCTGGGCACGTTTTGCAGTAGCTGCTTGCTGCAAAGAAGCGAAATTATAGCGCCCCAATTATTCGTGTCAACACTTTTTTGCGATGCATCGCAAACCGGGCTCCGTCGCGCCTGCCGGCGGCATTCCCGTCATTTGGTGACACAGCCGGGTGATAGAATGACCCGCCGCCGTCAATATAGAACTGTCTGAAGGACACCTCTATGTTGATGCCGTGCACCATCAATCAACGCAACGAGAACAACCATCGACAAACCCTTGAGCAAATATCCGTACCCCATTCCGAGCCGTGAAGAAATTCTCGGCGTGCTGCGTACGAGCGACGCGCCGCTGGCCGCCAACGACATCGCCGAGGCACTGTCGATCAAGCGTCAGGAGCGCGAGGGGTTCTTCCGGCGTGTCGCCGCGATGGAACGCGACGGCCAGATCCGCCTCGACAAGCGTGGCCATTACCAGTTGACCCATCCGTCGAACTTCGTTGCCGGGCGCGTGCAAGGGCATCGCGACGGCTACGGGTTCGTGATCCGCGACGACGGCCAGGACGACCTGTTCCTGCCGAACGGTGAAATGCAGAAGGTGATGCACAACGATCGCGTGCTCGCACGGATCGTCGGCTACGATCGCCGCGGCCGCCCGGAAGGGCATGTCGTCGAAGTCACCGAGCGCGCGAACAAGCGCGTGATCGGCCGCCTGCTCAACGAGAACGGCGCGCTGATCGTCGCACCGGAAGACAAGCGCATCGGCCACGACATCCTGATCACGCAGAACGTGAAGAAGGCGAAGGTCGGGCAGGTCGTCGTCGTCGAGCTGACCGATTTCCCGAGCCGCCATTCGCAGCCGCTCGGCCGTGTCGTCGAGGTGCTCGGCGACATCGACGATCCGGGCATGGAAATCGAAATCGCGGTGCGCAAGTACGGCGTGCCGCACGAATTCAGCCAGCCGGCGCTCGACGAAGCCGCCGCGCTGCCCGACAAGGTGCGGCCGACCGACCTGCGTTTCCGCGTCGACCTGCGCGACGTGCCGCTCGTGACGATCGACGGCGAGGACGCACGCGACTTCGACGACGCCGTCTACTGCGAGCCGGTCAAGGTCGGCCGCGGCGACGGCTACCGGCTGATCGTCGCGATCGCCGACGTATCGCACTACGTACAGCCGGGCAGTGGGCTCGATGCCGACGCGCTCGAGCGCAGCACGTCGGTCTACTTCCCGCGCCGCGTGATTCCGATGCTGCCGGAGAAGCTGTCGAACGGCCTGTGCTCGTTGAATCCGCAGGTTGACCGCTGCGTGCTCGCGTGCGACATGGTGATCACCGCGCGCGGCGAGATCAAGGCGTACCAGTTCTACCCGGCCGTCATCCATTCGGCTGCGCGCCTCACGTACACCGAAGTCGCGGCCGTGCTGTCGAACACGAAGGGGCCGGAGGCCGCGCGTCGCGCAGACCTGCTGCCGCACCTGCAGGATCTGTACGGCGTCTACAAGTCGCTGTTCGCCGCACGGCAGAAGCGCGGCGCGATCGACTTCGACACGACCGAGACCTACATCGTCTGCAACTCGCAGGGCAAGATCGAGCAGATCGTGCCGCGCCAGCGTAACGATGCGCACAAGCTGATCGAGGAATGCATGCTGGCCGCGAACGTCTGCGCGGCCGACTTCCTGAAGCGCAACAAGCATCCGGGCCTGTACCGCGTGCACGCGGGGCCGACGCCGGAGAAGCTCGAGAACCTGCGCGCGTTCCTGCGGGGCATGGGCCTGTCGCTCGGCGGCGGCGACAAGCCGCATGCGAGCGACTATGCGGCACTGATGGCGCAGATCCGCGACCGGCCCGATGCGCAGATGCTGCAGCCGATGCTGCTGCGCTCGATGCAGCAGGCCGTCTACAGCCCGGACAACATCGGTCACTTTGGCCTGGCCTACGAGGCATACGCGCACTTCACGAGCCCGATCCGCCGTTATCCGGACCTGCTCACGCACCGCGCGATCTACGCGATCCTGTCCGGCAAGAAATACGTTCCGAAGGCGCCGGACGGTTTCGAGCTGAACACCGCGCTGTCGCCGCGCGCCCGTGCGATGCAGCAGGCCGACGACGAAACGCGCGGCCGCCCGCATCCGAACACGGCGATCTGGGAAGAACTCGGCCTGCACTGCTCGGCAAACGAGCGCCGCGCGGACGAAGCGTCGCGCGACGTCGAAGCCTGGCTCAAGTGCTACTTCATGCGCGACAAGCTCGGCGAGGAGTACGGCGGGATGGTGAACGGCGTCACGTCGTTCGGCATCTTCGTGCAGCTCGACACGCTCTTCATCGAAGGGCTCGTGCACGTGACGGAACTCGGCTCGGACTACTTCCAGTACGACGAAATCAAGAACGAGCTGCGCGGCGAACGAACGGGCATCCGCTATCGCCTGTCGGATCGCGTGCGCGTGCAGGTGAGCCGCGTCGATCTCGACGCGCGCAAGATCGATTTCCGCCTCGTGCGCGATACGCCGGTGAAGGCGCCGCGCCCGTCGCCCGCGCCGGCTTCCGCTGGCGGCGGTGTCGATCGCAACGGCCCGCGTGTCCGTGCGCTGCCGCAGGCGGAAGAACCCGCGCCGCGCCGCAAGAAGGCCGCGAGCGCGCCGAGCGTCGCGGTGAAGGAGGCGCACGCCGCGCGCGCCGCCGTGAAGAAGAAGGGCGGCAGCGGCGGCGGTGCGGCGGCGAAGCCGACCGCGAAGAAGACACGCGCCCGCAAGAAGTATTGAGCGTTCGGGGCGGCGCCAAGCGCACGCCCTGCAGTATCGAGAGACGCCGCGTTACCGGTCATCGGCCGGCAACGCGGCGCTTTCCTTTTCCATGGATCGCGGCTGCGCGCGTCGCGCGGCCGCACGTTTGATCGAAGGTTGTTCCAGTCATGTCACGTCTGAAGGTTCTTTACGGTTTTCATGCGGTGACCGCACGTTTGCGGCACGATGCATCGACGGTTGCGGAGGTGCTGTACGACCAGACGCGCCGCGACCGCCGCATGCAGGACTTCCTGCACACCGCGAAGGAAGCGGGCGTGCGGCTGATCGCGGCCGACGAAACGCGCCTGTGGGGCCTCGCCCATACCGAGCGTCACCAAGGTGTCGTCGCGCGCGTCGAGGACGTCCCGCTCGCGCAAAACCTGTCCGAGCTGCTTGACGGCATCCAGGGCCCCGCGCTGCTGCTGGTGCTCGACGGCGTCACCGATCCGCACAACCTCGGCGCGTGCTTGCGCGTCGCCGATTCGGCGGGTGCGCACGCGGTCATCGCGCCGCGCGACCGTGCGGTCGGCCTGAACGCGACCGCTGCCAAGGTGGCGAGCGGCGCGGCCGATACGGTGCCGTACATCACGGTGACGAACCTCGCCCGCGCGCTGCGCGAGCTGAAGGAAGCCGGCGTGTGGATCATCGGTACGTCGGACGAGGCGTCGTCGACGCTCTACGAAACGAAGCTCGACGGCCCCGTCGCGCTCGTGATGGGTGCGGAAGGCGAAGGCATGCGCCGGCTCACGCGCGACACCTGCGACGAAGTGATGAGCATTCCGATGGCGGGCAGCGTCGAAAGCCTGAACGTGTCGGTCGCAAGTGGCGTGTGCCTGTACGAAGCCGTGCGCCAGCGGCGCGTGAAGGGCTGACGCAGCCCGTCCCGCACGACCTGCGCGGGCCTCGAATGACCCGAACGACGCGTGCCGCGATCCGATGCGGCACGCGGCCCCCCGGAGCACGACCGATGACCCTGTTCCGCGTCGGCACATCCTGCGCCGTGCTGTGCCTGCTGGCTGCCTGCACGTCGCCGGCGCTCGTCGAACGCGGCACGTACTATGCCGACACGAGCCTGCATGCGCGCGGTGCCGATTCGCGGATCCGCTTTCTCGTGATGCATTACACCGAAAGCGACGAGGCGAAATCGCTGCGTACGCTGACAGGCGATTCGGTCAGCGTGCACTACGTCGTCCCGCCGCAGCCGCGCGTCGAGCGCGGGATGCCCATCGTCTACCAGCTCGTTCCGGAATCGGAGCGTGCATGGCACGCGGGCGTCAGCGAGTGGCAGGGCACGACCGAGCTGAACGCGGTGTCGATCGGCATCGAGAACGTGAACCGTGGTCCGCTCGATCCGCAGAACCGCACCTGGCAGCCGTATCCGCCCGAACAGGTCGCCGCGCTGACCCGGCTGTCGAAGGACATCGTCGCGCGCTACGGGATCCCGCCGACGCGCGTGGTCGGGCACAGCGACATCGCGCCACAACGCAAGATCGATCCGGGGCCGCTGTTTCCGTGGCATGCGTTGGCCCAGGCCGGCGTCGGTGCGTGGCCGGACGATGCGACGGTGGCGGCGCGGCTCGGCGGTCGTGATCCGCATGCGCCGGTCGACGTGCGCGAACTGCAGCTCAAGCTCGTGCGCTACGGCTACGACGTGGCCACCGATGGCGTGCTCGACGCACGCACGCGGCGCGTGTTCGCGGCGTTCCAGATGCATTTCAGGCCGTCGGACTATGCGGGCAACCCGGACGCCGAAACCGACGCGATCGCGCAGGCGTTGCTCGACAAGTACTTCCCCGGCACGCAACCCGCGGACAATGCGCCCGCGGCGGGCGCGCCCTGAACCCGCGGCGCGGCGCACGCCGAAAAACGCGGGCCGTCATCCGAGTCCGGTAAACTGGCGGTTTTCCGCAATCCCGCAGCGTTACCACTCCATGACTCAAGACGAACTCAAACGCCTCGTCGGCCAGGCCGCCGCTGACTACGTGATCCAGAACGTGCCGGAAGGCGCCGTGATCGGCGTCGGCACCGGCTCGACCGCCAACTGCTTCATCGACGCGCTCGCCGTCGTCAAGGCGCGTTATCGCGGCGCCGTGTCGAGCTCCGTCGCCACGACCGAACGCCTGAAATCGCACGGCATCAAGGTGTTCGACCTGAACGAGGTCGACTCTCTGCAGGTGTACGTCGATGGCGCCGACGAGATCGACGCGAGCGGCGCGATGATCAAGGGCGGCGGCGGCGCGCTGACGCGCGAGAAGATCGTCGCGTCGGTGGCCGACACGTTCGTCTGCATCGCTGACGCCAGCAAACGCGTGCCGGTGCTCGGCGCGTTCCCGCTGCCGATCGAAGTCGTGCCGATGGCGCGCACGGCGATCGGCCGGCGCGTGACTGCGCTCGGCGGCGTGCCCGTGCTGCGCGTGACGAAGGACGGTGCGCCCTACATCACCGACAACGGTAACGAGATCATCGACGTGAAGGGCCTGCAGATCGCCGATCCGCGCGGCTTCGAAGCGCAGGTGAACGCATGGCCGGGCGTCGTGACGGTCGGCCTGTTCGCCGAGCGCGGCGCGAATCTGTGCTTGCTCGGCACGGAAAGCGGCGTTGAAACGATCGTTTATTCTGCTAATTGAAAGACATGACAAGCAGTCCGTAATGGTGTGTCACATACCGTAATGGACTGAATGTTTAAATCTTGTGGAAATCGGGGCCCGGTAGGCGCAATGCGCTTCCCGGGCCTTATTTTTAGCCGTATAAATCACCCCGTCAAAAAGAGGGATAACCCTGTCAGGTGTTTACCAGATAGCGAAATGTCCTCGAACTCATCAACTTATAGATCATAAGAACAGTCGTAACCAGGGCCGGCGGAACTGCGGAGCAGGTGTTCGCAAATCGACGCACGGGGAGGTGTCATGGAGCAGGGCAAAGACCGGTCACTGGTCGCTAAAGTGATGGATGGGCTTGTCTCGGGTATCGTCGAGGACAAGTACGGCGGCATCTTGCCGCCGCAGGACGTGTTGTCGAAAGAGTTCGATGTGAGTCGCACCGTGATGCGGGAAGCGTTGTCGATGTTGCTTGCGCGCGACATGCTCGACGTGCGTCCGAAAGTCGGCACGCGCGTGCGGCCGATGCGCGACTGGCGCATGATCGACGAAGACGTGGTGAGCTGGCGATTCCGGGCGAAACCCGATCCGCAGTTCATGCGCGACGTCATCGAATTCCGGATGTTGATCGAACCGCGCGCGACCGCGCAGGCGGCGGTGCGCGCAACGGCAGCCGACGTCGCGGGCATTCGCGAAGCGTTCGATGCGTTCAAGGTGCTGCAGCCGGGAGATCCCGGCTACGACACGGCGGACGAGTTGCTGCACACGCGGATCGTCCAGGCGAGCGGCAACCAGTTCTTTCAGCAGATGGCGGCGATCGTGCGCGGTGCGGTGCGTCTCGTGAATCCGCGTGTCGTGCAGAAGGAGGGGGCGCACGAGATCGTGGTGAAGGCGCACGCGCGTGTGGTCGATGCAATCGAGCGTCGCGATCCGCGCGAAGCCGAAGCCGCTTCGCTTGCGCTGATCGATTTCAGCGCCGACGAAATCTCGCGCGATTTCTCCGTCGACGTGCCCATGCGCGCCTGACGGTGCGCGTGTCGCTCATCCGTGTGCCGCCGGGCCGTTTATCATGACGGCCGGCCGGCTGCGTGCCGGCCACCGTCATATGACCGACACGGAAGATCAGGATGAACGACAACGACCATCGCCCGGTGCGCTTCGGCATCGTCGGCGCAGGCAGCATCGCGCGCCGCTTCGCGCAAAGCCTCGCACACGTGCCGGGTGCCGCGCTCGCCGGTGCCTGGGCCCGCCGCGCCGATGCCGCGGCAAGCTTTTGCGGAGCGTACGGCGGTACGCCTGCCGCAAGCCTCGAAGCACTCCTTGCGAGCGATATCGACGCGGTCTACATCGCGACGCTCCATGACAGTCACGCGCAGTACACGCTGGCCGCGCTTGCCGCCGGCAAGGCCGTGCTGTGCGAAAAGCCCGCCACGCTGAACGCGGCGCAGCTCGACACCGTGCTGCAGGCGGCACGCGGCGCCGGGCGGCTTTTCATGGAGGCGATGAAGCCGCCGTTCTTTCCGCTGTACCGTCAGTTGCGCGCGCACCTGCATGACGATCCAATCGGCGAGATCCGGCTCGTGCGGGCAGGGTGCGCGTCTTCGTCGGTGCCCGGCGATCATTCCGTCTATCGCCTCGATCGCGCGGGCGGTGCGTTGCTCGATATCGGGATCTACGAGGCGTTTCTCGCGGTCGACTGGCTCGGCGCGGCGCTCGACGTGCAGACGCTCGGCCGCGTCGGCGCGACGGGTGTCGACCTGTTCGCGAGCCTGAACAGCGTGCATGCGAACGGCGGGATCGCCCAGCTCTTTTGCGGGCTCGACGTGATGGGGCGCGGCGACGCACTGATCGCCGCGGCCGGCGGCCATGTGACGATTCACGAGAAGTGGTGGAACCCCGCGCGTGCGACGATCTGCTACGCGGACGGGCGTACCGTCGAACTCGACGCACCGGCCGACGGCGGCGGATTGAACTACGAGACCGCGCATTTCTGCGACCTGCTGCGCGCGGGCAAGACCGAAAGCCCGATCATGACGCACGAGCATTCGCGGCAGATGATCGCGATGACCGATGCCGCGCGAGCGGCGCTCGGCGTGCGCTATTCGGGCGAGTAAGCGGGAAGGAGGGCGCCGGGCACACGTGTGCGGCCCGGCGGATGGCACGTGCTCAGTGCCGTGACGGCAGCGACAGGCGTTTTTCGTACCAGCGCTGCACCCACTCGAGAATCTGGCACAGGATCCAGTACACGGCCGCGGCGGCGAGATAGAGCGGCAACGGCTGATAGGTTGCCGCGATCACTTCCTGCGCGCTGCGCAGCAGCTCGGTCACGGTGATCACGGACACGAGCGACGTGTCCTTGATCAGGCTGATCAGGCTGTTCGACAGGCTCGGCACCGCGATGCGCAGCGCCTGCGGACCGATCACGTAGCGCAGCGTTTGCCCCCACGACAGCCCGAGGCTGTACGCGGCGAGCCATTGGCCGCGCGCGATCCCGTTGATCGCGCCGCGCATGCTTTCCGACATGTAAGCGGCGACGTTCGCGGACAGCGCGATGACGCCGGCGGGCGTCGGGTCGAGCGAGATGCCGAGGCTCGGCAGCCCGTAATAGATGACGAAGATCTGCACGAGCAGCGGCGTGCCGCGCATCAGGCTCACGTACGCGCGTGCCAGCCACGCGAGCGCGTTGACCCAGATGCGTTCGAAGCCGTCGAGCGCTTCGCTTTGCCGGATGCCCATCATCGCGAGCACGACGGCGCCAAGCAGGCCGAATACCATCGACAGCACGGCGAACTTGACGGTCAGCACGGCGCCCTGGGCGAGCACCGGCAGCGATTGGACGAGCAGGGACGTTGTCGACATGGAATACGAATCGGATGCGTGCGCGAAAGCGCAATCATAAACCGGACGAATAAAACAAAGGGCGGCATCGTCACGGATGCCGCCCTTTCCGGCCCGCCGTCAGGCGGGAAATGCAGGCGTGCTTACTTGATCGGCTTCGTCACGTCGATGCCGAACCACTTGTCCGAGATCTTCGTGAAGGTGCCGTCGGCCTCGAGTTGCGCCATTGCGTCGTCGATTGCCTTCTGGAACTTCGGGTTGCCCTTCTTGAACGGGATGCCCGACGGGTTCGCCGAGCCGACGTTCGCACCCGGGCGCAGCGGCAACTGCGAATTCTTCGTCAGGTACGCGAGCATCAGGCGGTCGTTGAGCGCCGCGTCGAGGCGGCCGGCCGCGAGATCGCGCAGGTACTCGGGCGCGCCCGGGTAGGTCTTCACGTCGATACCCGGTACCGACTTCGCCATGTCCATGTAGTTCGTGCCGAGCGCGACGCCGAGCTTCTTGCCTTTCAGGTCTTCAAGCGACTTGAACTGGCGCGTGTCGTCGTTGCGCTGGATCAGTTGCGCGGACGAGTACGTGTACGCCGGCGAGAAGTCGAGCGTTTCCTTGCGCTTGTCGGTGATGCCGACCTGGTTGGCGATCACGTCGAATTTGCCGGCCTGCAGGCCCGCGATGATGCCGCTCCATTCGGTCGTCACGAATTCCGCCTTCACGCCGAGCTTCGCGGCGACGGCCTTCGCGATGTCGACGTCGAAGCCGACGAGTTCGCCCTGCGGGTTCTTCGAGTTGAACGGCGGGAACGTGCCTTCGAGGCCGACTCGCAGCGTGCCGCGTTGCTTCACCTGGTCGAGGAGGTCGGCCGCATGCGCGGTGGCGGCGGCGAACGACGTGCCGATCAGGCCGGCAACCAGCAGTTTCTTCAGCAGCGCAATCTTCATCGTGTGTTTCCTTGCCCTGTCCGGGTCATTGATTCTGATAACGGGGTCGATCATAGCAAAAACGCAATCGACCTCTAAATACCGTTTGTTTATGCCTATATTACGCGGCACGTTCGCCGGCGACGGCCTTCACGCATTCCGCGACGAGCGCAGGGCCGCGGTAGATGAAGCCCGTATAGAGCTGCACGAGTGCGGCACCGGCCGCGAGCTTCGCACGGGCGTCCTCGCCCGAGAAGATGCCGCCGACGCCGATGATCGGCACTTCGCTGCCGACTTCGGCGTGCAGCTTGCGGATCACTTCGTTCGACGCGTCGAACACGGGGCGGCCCGACAGGCCACCGGCTTCGTCCGCATGCGGCAGGCCCTGGACGGCCGCGCGCGACAGCGTCGTGTTGGTGGCGATCACCGCTTCGATCTTGTGGCGCAGCAGCGTGTCGCCGATTTCCTTGACCTGTTCGTCGTCGAGATCGGGGGCGATCTTCAGCGCGAGCGGCACGAGCTTGCCGTGCAGGTCGGCGAGGCGTTGCTGCTTGTCCTTCAGCGCCGCGAGCAGCGCGTCGAGCTCGCCCGCGCCCTGCAGCTGGCGCAGGTTCTTCGTGTTCGGCGACGAGATGTTGATCGTCACGTAGCTCGCGAACGGGTACACGCGCTCGAGGCAGTACAGGTAATCCTCAGCGGCGCGCTCGATCGGCGTATCGGCGTTCTTGCCGATGTTCAGGCCGAGGATGCCGCGATAGCGGGCGGCCTGGACGTTCTTCACGAACTGGTCGACGCCGTGGTTGTTGAAGCCCATCCGGTTGATCAGTGCTTCGGCCTGCGGCAGGCGGAACATCCGAGGGCGCGGGTTGCCGGGCTGCGGGCGCGGCGTGACCGTACCGACCTCGATGAAGCCGAAACCGAGTGCCGCAAGGCCGTCGATGGCCGCGCCGTCCTTGTCGAGGCCGGCCGCGAGGCCGACCGGGTTGCGGAACGTGAGCCCCATCACGGTGCGCGGTGCGTCGGGCACGCGGGCCGACAGCGCACAGGCAAGGCCCGTGCGGCCGGCCGCGCCGAGCGCGCGCAGCGTGAGGTGGTGAGCGTCTTCCGCATCCATCTTGAACAGGGATGCGCGGGCCAGCGGATAAAGGGAACTGAACACGGGAATAGGGCGGACAGCCGGAATGAATGACAACCCGCTATTTTACCGGGAGTTGAGCGGCAGGGGCGCGCTTCGCTTCGTCGCCCTCGCGGCGCGCGTCAGCCCGAGCCGGAATGTCCGCCCGGCAACGGCGCGCGGGCCAGCGCCGCGTCGACGGGAGGCAGGTCGATCCGTTCCGGATCCAGTGTCTTCCAGCGTCCGTCGAGCAACCCTTCGAGCGGGTGGAAGTTCGCCTTGTAGGCCATCTTCGGGCTCTCGCGGATCCAGTAGCCGAGGTACACGTAGGGCAGGCCGAGGCTCTTCGCCTGCTCGATCTGCCACAGGATGTTGTAGGTGCCGTAGCTCGTGTGCTGGTCGTCGGGCTCGAAGAACGTGTAAACGGACGACAGCCCGTCGCCGAGGATGTCGATCATGCTGACCATGCGCAGCTTGCCGGGCTCGCCGCCCGGTGCGTCGAGGTCGCGGAATTCGACGAGGCGCGAGTTGATCCGGCTCTGCAGCAGGAATTGCTCGTACTGGTCGCGGCTGTCGCGATCCATGCCGCCGCCCGCGTGGCGTGCGGACTGGTAGCGCATGTAGAGCGCGTAGTGCTCTTCGTCGTAGTGCAGCGGCGAAACCGTCGCGACGAGCGTGCGGTGCCGCTTCCACATCCGGCGCTGCGTGCGCGACGGCGCGAACGCTTCGACGGGGACGCGCACCGGCACGCAGGCGCGGCAGCCGTCGCAGTACGGGCGATACGTGAAGACGCCCGAGCGGCGGAAACCGGCCTTGACGAGCTCGGTGTAGATGTCGGAGTTGATCAGGTGGCTCGGCGTCGCGACTTGCGAGCGCGCGACGCGGCCGTCCAGATAGCTGCACGGATAGGGCGCCGTTGCATAGAATTGCAGCGCCGAAAGCGGTGAAAGCGGCAGCTCAGTCGGGTGAGTCATGGGCAGCTCTCGTTGCAGGGAGGGAGTGCCGCGCTAGCGCTCGATCCCGGAGGGGGGCGCCGTTTCGGCGCGGCCCGTCAGCGCGGCGAGCACGCGCTTGTCGAACTGCCACGGAATCGGCGGTTCGGCTACCGCGCTGCGCACGTGAGCGACAAAGGCCTTGCGTGCGATCTCGCGGCCGCCGAGCGACGCTAGATGCGACGTATTCTGCTGGCAGTCTATCATCTCCAGCCCCTGCTCGCGAAGGTGCGCGACGAGCGTAGCCAGCGCGATTTTCGATGCGTCGGTCGCGTCCGCATACATCGATTCGCCGAAAAACATTCGCCCGAACGACACGCCGTACAGGCCGCCGACGCGTCGCCCGTCGTGCCACGTCTCGATGCTGTGTGCATTGCCGGAGCGGTAGAGCGACGTGTACGCGTCGATGATCTCGGCCGTGATCCACGTGCCGCGCTGACCGCGGCGCGGCGCCTGCGCGCAGGCGCGCATCACGCCCGGAAAATCGTGGTCGACGCGCACTTCCCATTCGGGCTCGCGCAGCACGCGCTTCAGCGTCTTGCGCAGCGAGGGCGATACCTTGAACTCGGCCGGCACGAGGATCATGCGCGGGTCGGGGCTCCACCACAGCACGGGCTGGCCATCCGAATACCACGGGAAGATGCCGCGCAGGTACGCGTCGATGAGGCGCGACGGCAGCAGGTCGGCGCTTGCGGCGAGCAGCCCCGGCGCGCCGGTCGCGGGGCCGAGCGCGCGTTCGATGGGCGGAAACGGATCGTCCGGGCCGAGCCAGGGGACCATGGGGCGGGGGCTCAGCCGTTGCGCAGCGAGCGGAAGATATCGCCGGTGTGCACGCCGTAGTCGCCCGCGGCGCGATCGGCGAAGAAGAATCGGAGGGTCTGGCTGACGGTCGGGAACGCGATCTCGTCCCACGGGATGTCGGCTTCGTCGAACAGCTTCACTTCGAGGCTTTCCTCGCCGGCCTCGAAACCCGGATCGGTGAGCCGCGCGAGGTAGAACAGGTGAACCTGGTGCACGTGCGGCACGTTGAGGAGCGTGAACAGGTTCTGCACCTCGACGCGCGCACCGGCTTCCTCGAGCGTTTCGCGTGCGGCGGCCTCGGCCGTCGTCTCGCCCATTTCCATGAAACCTGCGGGCAGCGTCCAGAACCCGTAGCGCGGCTCGATCGCGCGGCGGCACAGCAGGATCTGATCGCCCCAGACCGGGACCGTGCCGACGACGTTGCGCGGATTCTGGTAGTGGATCGTGCCGCAGTGATCGCAGACGAAGCGCTCGCGGTTGTCGCCCGGAGGAATGCGTGCGATGACTTCGTGACCGCAGACGGAGCAGAATTTCATGTCGAGTGGGAGGGACGAGGTGAATGCGAGTGTATCACCGGGGCGCGGCATTCTTGAACGCCTGCGCGTGCAGGCCGCGTGTCGCGCGAAGAGGGGCGGGAAATGCGACGGAAAAACAAAAAGCCCGGCACTGGGCCGGGCTTTTGGCTTGAATCTGGACGTTGGTTGCGGGGGTAGGATTTGAACCTACGACCTTCGGGTTATGAGCCCGACGAGCTGCCAGACTGCTCCACCCCGCGTCCGTCGAAGAAATGAATTATAAGGAGTTACCCGAACGCGTGCAAGCACTTTCTGACAATCGCGTGTCGCGTCTTGTAGGGACGGTACGGTGGGCACGTGCGCTAGAATCGAACGGTTTGTTTCGTCTCTTCGGTAGCGGCACCGCGCGCGATCGCATCGGCGCCGTTGCGACTCACCTTATTGCATCGACGGATTCATGGACATCGCTCACGATCTGCAATCGATCGGCGCACAGGAACAGGCGCTCGTGTTTCCCCATTTCGACCCGGCTCGCGCGTGGGCGCTCGGCAACCGGATGCATGCCCTCGCGACATCGCGCGGCCATGCGATCGCGATCGACATCGTCACGTTCGGTCAGCCGCTGTTCTACGCGGCGCTCGCGGGCGCGACGCCCGACAACGCCGACTGGGTGCGCCGCAAGCGTAACGTCGTCGCGCATTTCCGCCGTAGCTCGTATGCAATCGGCCTGCGCATGCAGCAGGCCGGCGCGACGCTGGCGGACAAGCACGGGCTGCCGATCGGCGAGTATTCGCCGCACGGCGGCGCGTTTCCGCTGACCGTCGCCGGCGCTGGCGTGATCGGCTCGATCACCGCGTCCGGGCTGCCGCAGCGCGCGGACCACGAATTCGTCGTCGAGGCGCTGTGTGCCGAACTCGGCCAGGACTACGCCGTGCTGGCCCTCGCAAGGAGCTGAGCGATGCAGCTTCCCGGGTACGCATGGCTCGCGATCGCGATCGTCGCGGAAGTGGTCGGCACGTCCGCGTTGCGCGCGGCGGATGGCTTCACGCGTTTCTGGCCGTCGGCGCTCGTCGTCGCCGGTTACGGCATCGCGTTCTACTGCCTGTCGCTCACGTTGCGCACGATGCCCGTCGGCATCATCTATGCAGTCTGGTCGGGCGCCGGCATCGTGCTGATCACGCTCGTCGCGATGCTGCTCTATCGCCAGGTGCCGGACCTGCCGGCCGTGATCGGCCTCGGCCTGATCATCGCCGGCGTCGTGGTACTGAACCTGTTTTCGAAGATGCAGGCGCACTGAGCGTGCGACTGCCGTTTGCCGGATGACCCTCATGACCGATTCCCCTTCCGCAGCCGTTTCCGCCGAATCCACCCAGCCTGACGTACGCGCGTATGTCGCGAACCGCATCGGCTTTCTCGAACTGAACCGGCCGAAGGCGCTGAACGCACTGTCGGTCGGCATGATCCGGCTGATGCAGCAGGCGCTCGACGCGTGGCGCGACGATCCCGAGGTCGTCGCGGTCGTCGTGCACAGCCCGCATCCGCGCGCGTTCTGCGCGGGCGGCGACGTGCGCTTTTTCCACGATGCGTGGCAGCGCGGCGACCGCGATGCGGTCGACACGTTCTTCATCGACGAATACACGCTGAACCACACGATCTTCACGTATCCGAAGCCTTACATCGCGCTGATGCACGGCGTCGTGATGGGCGGCGGCATGGGTATTTCGCAGGCGGCGCGACATACGGGCGGCCTGCGTGTCGTGACCGACTCGACGAAGATGGCGATGCCGGAAACGCGTATCGGCCTGTTCCCGGACGTCGGGATGAGCTGGTTTCTCGCGCGCACGCCCGGCGCGCTCGGCCGCTATCTCGCCGTGACCGGCGCGACGCTCGACGCGGCCGGCGCACTGTACGCGCAGCTCGCCGACGTCTATCTGCCCGATGCCGCGCTGCCGGTGCTGCTCGACACGCTGCGCCATGCGCGCATCGACAGCGGTGCGCAGGCCGTCGCGTGCGTGGCCGAGGCGGCCGCCGCACACAAGGTCGTGCCGACACCCGACACGTCGGCGCTGGCCGACGCGCGCGCGGGGATCGACCGGCATTTCGCGCAACCGGACATCGGCGTGATCCTCGCGTCGCTCGACGCCGAGCAGGATTGCGCGGCCGTCGACGGATGGGTCGAGAAGGCGGCCCATGCGATGCGCGAACAGTTGTCGCCGCTGTCGATGGCCGTGTCGCTGGAAGTCGTCGAACGTGCACGCGGCGCAACGATGGCCGATTGCCTGCGGCGCGATCTCGATCTCACACGTTCGACGTTCGCGCGCGGCGACGTGATCGAAGGCGTGCGCGCGCTGATCGTCGACAAGGACCACCAGCCGGCCTGGCGCTTCAAGTCGTCCGCCGATATCGATCGCGCGGACGTGCTCGCGATGTTCGACAGCCCGTGGACGCCTGACACGCATCCGCTGCGGAATCTGCAGGACTGATGTCAGTCTGACCGACGCGCGAGCTGGAAACGAAAAGGCCGCCTGCACATGCAGGCGGCCTTTTTATCATGGATGACCCGGCCCGCGGTCGAAGTGCGTAGCGCTTGCGCCCGCGTTACTCGTCGCCTGCGTCGTCCGACATGAAC
Organism: Burkholderia crassaminum; assembly: GCF_964265005.1. Taxonomy (NCBI): domain Bacteria; kingdom Pseudomonadati; phylum Pseudomonadota; class Betaproteobacteria; order Burkholderiales; family Burkholderiaceae; genus Burkholderia; species Burkholderia crassaminum. The sequence continues at coordinate 1,760,529 of NZ_OZ183799.1, forward strand.
GCGCGCATGAACACGAGCGCGCCAAAGCCCCATACCGCGTTCGCCGCGAAACCGGCCGCGAGCACCGGCATCATGTTGCCCGATGGCCAGATGCCGCGCAGCGGATCGATCGCGAACACGCGGGCGGCCGTCAGCACGATGCCGCCGAACACCAGCGCGCCGATCCACGATGCCTCGCGTTCCGGCGAGACGCGCAGCAGCCACGCCATCGGGATCGCGCAGCACGCGCTGATCAGCGCATTCGCGACAAATTCAGGAATGCCGAGCGGCGCGAACGGCTGCGTGGAGAAGCCGGTAGCGGCGATCAGGTCGGCCGTATGTAGGAGTGCGAGCGTGGCTTCGCGGAAGAACAGGGCGGCCAGGAAGCCGGACAGGAATGGCAGGATGACTTTCTGCATCGATGAGTGCACCGCAGGCGCGCACGGCCGGGGCCGTCCGCGCGGAGTTATTCGGATAAGTGCGTCATTATAGGGCCCGCTCGCTGCGATATTCGCTCCAGCGTCGTGCTAATCACGAAAGCGGAAAACCTAAGCTCAAAAAAATCGTTCCAAAGCCCTGCACCGATCCCTAGACTGATTTCCCAGAAACAGCCGTGCAATCGCGTCCTCGCCCGCTGCACGGCCTGACCGGCGAACCATCCCGATTCGAACGCACACCATGCATGCGCCGCTGATCCGCGACGCGAGCAGGGCGGTGTTTTTTCAAATTCCGGCAAGGACAGTCAAGCAGGAGCAGCAGATGAATGTGTTCTGGTTTATCCCCACGCATGGCGACAGCCGCTATCTCGGCACGGCCGAAGGTGCGCGCGCCGCGGATTACGATTACTTCAAGCAGATCGCGGTGGCGGCCGACACGCTCGGCTACGAGGGCGTGCTGCTGCCGACCGGCCGTTCCTGCGAGGATGCGTGGGTCGTTGCGTCGAGCCTGATCCCGGCGACGCAGCGCCTGAAGTTCCTGGTCGCGATCCGTCCCGGCATCGCGTCGCCGGGCCTGTCGGCGCGGATGGCCGCGACGTTCGACCGCCTGTCGGGCGGCCGCCTGCTGATCAACGTCGTGACGGGCGGCGATGCCGCCGAACTCGAAGGTGACGGCCTGTTCGCGGATCACGACACGCGCTACGAAATCACCGACGACTTCCTGAACATCTGGCGCGGGCTGCTATCCGCGTCGCACGACAACGGCGGGTTCGACTACATCGGCAAGCACCTGCAGTCGAAGGGCGGCAAGGCGCTGTATCCGCCCGTGCAGCGTCCGCATCCGCCGCTGTGGTTCGGCGGTTCGTCGCCGGCTGCGCATACGATCGCGGCCGATCACATCGACACCTACCTGACCTGGGGCGAGCCGCCCGAGGCTGTCGCGAAGAAGATCGCCGATATTCGTGCCCGCGCGGAAGCCCGCGGCCGCAAGATCAAGTTCGGTATTCGTCTGCACGTGATCGTGCGCGAGACCGAGGACGAAGCATGGCGCGACGCAGAGCGCCTGATCAGCCGCCTCGACGACGAAACCATCGCACGCGCGCAGAAGGCGTTCGCGAACATGGATTCGGAAGGCCAGCGCCGGATGGCGGCGCTGCACGGCGGCAAGCGCGGCGGCCGCGAGGCGCTCGAGGTGTATCCGAACCTGTGGGCCGGCGTCGGCCTCGTGCGCGGCGGCGCAGGTACCGCGCTCGTCGGCAATCCGGAGCAGGTCGCGGAGCGCATGCGCGAATACGCGGATCTCGGCATCGAAACCTTCATCCTGTCCGGCTATCCGCACCTGGAGGAGTCGTACCGTTTCGCGGAACTCGTGTTCCCGCTGATCAAGGGCGACGGCGCGGCGAAGGCGACCGGCCCGCTGTCCGGCCCGTTCGGCGAGATCGTCGGCAACAGCTATCTGCCGAAAGCAGCGCAGAGCTGAGTGACAGGAGGTCTGCGATGACAACGAAAACGTCGACGATGGGCGCGGCCGTGGCCGCCCGCGCATGGCGCGGCGTCGCGCCGTGGCTCGTGCCGCTCGCGCTGCTGGCGGCATGGGAAATCGGCGCGCGCATCGGCTGGCTGTCGACCCGCGTGCTGCCCGAGCCCGTCGCGGTCGTGCGAGCGGCCTGGTCGCTCGTGACCTCGGGTGAAATGTGGGCGAACGTGAAAGTCAGCACATGGCGCGCGCTGTTCGGTTTCGCGATCGGCGGCGGTGTCGGCCTGGCGTTGGGGCTCGCGACCGGCTTGTCGAAGGCGGCCGAGATCGCGCTCGATTCGACGATCCAGATGATCCGCAACATCCCGGCGCTCGCGATGATTCCGCTCGTGATCCTGTGGTTCGGCATCGACGAGAAGGCGAAGCTGTTCCTCGTTGCGCTCGGGGTGTTCTTTCCGGTCTACATCAACACGTATCACGGGATCCGCTCGGTCGATGCCAACCTCATCGAGATGGCGAAGAGCTACGGCGTGCGCGGCTTTGCGCTGTATCGCGACGTGATCCTGCCCGGAGCGTTGCCATCGATTCTCGTCGGCGTGCGCTTTGCGCTCGGGCTGATGTGGGTGATGCTGATCGTCGCGGAAACGATCTCCGCGCAGTCGGGTATCGGCTACATGACGATGAACGCACGTGAATTCCTGCAGACCGACGTGGTGGTGGTCGGCATCCTGCTGTACGCGGTGCTCGGCAAACTGGCCGACGTGCTGGCGAAATGGCTCGAGCGCGTGACGCTGCGCTGGCACCCCGCTTATCAATCAGGAGCAAAGGCATGAATGCGACGACTTCGGCGGCCGCCTACGGCCTGCTCGCCGGCGCAGACCTCGAGGCCGAACTTGCACAGGCGCGCATCGCTGACGGCGACGCGCGGGATGCGGCGATCCTCGAACGTGACGGCAGTGCATCCGTCGTTCCGCTCGCGCGGCGGCGGGCAGGGGGCCCGGCACCCGACGATGCGGTGACGCTGTCGGGCGTCAGCAAGCGCTTCGGCGCACGTACGGTGCTCGACAACGTCGAGCTCGGCATCGCACGCGGCAGCTTCGTCGCGATTGTCGGCCGCAGCGGCTGCGGCAAGTCGACCCTGTTGCGCCTCGTCGCCGGGCTCGAGCAGCCGAGCAGCGGCGCGCTCGTGACGCGCGGCGATGGCGGCGGCGTGCTCGACACGCGGATCATGTACCAGGATGCGCGCCTGCTGCCATGGAAGACCGTGCTGCAGAACGTGATGCTGGGCCTCGGACGCGGCGCGCGCGACGATGCGCGCGCGGTGCTCGATGAAGTCGGCCTGCTGGAGCGTGCGAACGACTGGCCGGCGCAACTGTCGGGCGGCCAGCGGCAGCGTGTGGCACTGGCGCGCGCGCTCGTTCACCGGCCGCAACTGCTGTTGCTCGACGAGCCGCTCGGCGCGCTCGACGCGCTGACCCGCATCGAGATGCATGCGCTGATCGAGCGGTTGTGGCGCGAACACCAGTTCACCGCGCTCCTCGTCACACACGACGTGCAGGAGGCCGTTGCGCTCGGCGACCGCATCCTGCTCATCGAGCAGGGGCGTGTGGCGCTGGATCAGCCGGTGCCGCTCGACCGGCCGCGCGCCCGCGCATCGGCTGCGTTTGCGGCGCTGGAGGATCGTGTGCTGAAACGCGTGCTCGCCGGCGGCCCAGGGGCAGCCGACCAGGGCGCGGTGCATGAGGCAGACAACGTTCGACCGGTCGGGCAGATCCGCTGGGCCGTTTAAATCCGGGCGGCAGCGGCCGCCCGTTCTGAGATCTTTTTCTTCGGAGCGATCAACCTGATGAGCATCACTGCAATCAACGTACGTAACCAGTTCAAGGGCAAGGTGAAGGAGATCATTCGCGGATCCGTGGTCTCCGAGGTCGACGTCGAGACGCCGTTCGGCATCGTCACGTCGGTGATCACGACCCGTTCGGTCGACGAACTCGAACTGAAGGTCGGCGCGGAAGTCGTCGCGCTCGTGAAATCGACCGAAGTATCGATCGCACGCCTCTGAGCGCGCGTGTCCCGCGCCGGGCGGCGCCACGGGCAACCTGCCCGTTGGCGCCGCCCGGCATTTGCGCAGCGCGTTTGCCTTGGTATTCGGCGTCCGGACGAAGTGCTAGGATGGAGCGACACCGATGCCGGAGGCCAACGCATGACCCCCATCCTTTCCCCCGAAGCCATCGAGGCGCTGAAATGGATCGACCAGTTCGGTGAAAGCCGGCCGGTTCCCGCTGCGTTCGACGACGTCGTCTACGCGTTGCTGAACGAGGGGCTGATCTATCAGGCGGCGGCCGACCGGGTCGACCTGACTGCCGATGGCAAATCCTTTTTATCCGACGAATACGATTGAGCGCACGGCGCCGGCCGCGCGGGCGGCCTGGCGCCGCGTCGCCACGGAGCGTGCGATGGAACCGAGAGGCAGCGACCTCGGCGATTTCAGCGAGCCGTACCGCGGCTTCGAGATCGAGGTGAAGACCGAGCAGGTCTGGGACGGCGAGCATGCGCATTACCGCGTGCTGCAGGGCGATGCCGTGCGGATCGACTGGCGGCTCGTCAAGGTCGACGGGATGCTGCTGATCGAACGCCGCGTGATCGAGCGCGTGCTCGACGAGGCACGGCGGGCGGTCGATGCGGAGCTGGGTGAGGGGTAGCGTGCATGGCGCGGGCAGGCTTGCCCGGTGTTGCGGTAAAATGCCGGGTTGTTTCCGCGCCGCCTGGCCTGTTGCCCGAAATCCATGTCCGTACCGTCCTCGCTTCCTCCCCGCCGCGTATCCGTCGCGCCCATGCTCGACTGGACCGACCGTCATTGCCGTTCGTTCCACCGGACGCTGACGCGCGATACGTGGCTGTATACGGAGATGATCACGACGGGCGCGCTGCTGTTCGGCGATGCCCAGCGGCATCTTGCGTTCACGCCGAACGAATCGCCGGTCGCGCTGCAGTTGGGCGGTAGCGAGCGCGACGATCTCGCGCGCGCGGCGAAGCTCGGCGAGCAGTGGGGCTACGACGAAATCAACCTGAATTGCGGATGCCCGTCCGAGCGCGTGCAGCGCGGTGCGTTCGGCGCGTGCCTGATGAACGAGCCGCAGCTTGTCGCCGACGGCGTGAAGGCGATGCGCGATGCGGTGTCGGTGCCGGTCACGGTCAAGCACCGGATCGGTGTCGACGCGGTCGAGGACTACGCATTCGTGCGCGACTTCGTCGGCACGGTGGCCGAGGCTGGCTGCGAGACGTTCGTCGTGCATGCGCGCAATGCGATCCTGAAAGGATTGTCGCCGAAAGAGAATCGCGAGATCCCGCCGCTCAAGTACGACTACGCGTATCAGTTGAAGCGCGATTTTCCGTCGCTCGAGATCGTCATCAACGGTGGCATCACGACGCTCGACGAGGTTGCGCAGCATCTCGAGCATGTCGACGGCGTGATGCTCGGCCGCGAGGCGTATCACAACCCGTACGTGCTTGCGGAGGTCGATGCGCGTTTCTATGGATCGACCGCGGCGACGCCGACGCGCGAAGAGGCCGAGGCGAAGCTGCTCGAATACTGCGCGGCCGAACTGAAGCGCGGGACCTACCTCGGCGCGATCGTGCGGCACGCGCTTGGACTATATCGTGGCATGCCCGGCGCACGCGGCTGGCGTCGTGTGCTGTCCGACAACAAGAAGCTCGCACGCGGCGATCTGGCCGTGTTCGACGAGGCGCGCGCGCATCTGAACGAGGCCGAAGAAGTTTTTGCAAAAAAAGCTTTGCAAGATTCAAAAGTGTTCGTATAATCTTGTTCTTCGCTGCTGAAACACAAAAGCAGCGAAGAACAAAAAGCAGTAACAGTGGTGGCTGTAGCTCAGTTGGTAGAGTCCAGGATTGTGATTCCTGTCGTCGTGGGTTCGAGTCCCATCAGCCACCCCACCGAATGCATTAACAAAACAGGCGCTTAGGCGCCTGTTTTGCTTTGCGCGAGAGAATCTGGCGCAATAGCGTCGATTCGAGCCTCGCCATCTCCAGAGCGTTCTGCTCGCCATCCGTCCATTTCACGCACGTAGTCAGGAGCATCTCGATGTTGCGCTTGAGCCGTACCGCGCACAGCGGCGGGGGCATTCCGGCCAACGGGATCGCGTAGACGTGCTGCATGTTGTACGGACAGCGATCGCGTATTTCGAGCGGCTTCGAACGGTATCCGGAAACTGCATCGGAACACGCGCTCATCTTCCAGGCGCGTGCCGTACCTCGGGCCGTCGAAAATTTCGGTGTTGGAAATCCGAGCGAATAAACGCTGCTGCGCCAATGCGGCGAGAGGAGCGGGCGCTCAATTTTTCGATCGCGTTTCGCGCGCTCTATTGGCGGAGCAGCGTTCTACGGTAAATTGACGGGCCCCACAGGTTTTGAATCCGAGGCTTTTCGGGCAATCCATGCGGTGAAAGAGTAGGCCCGTGGCGCAGGCAATGGAGCGGTAAAAAGATACGGGGCCCAAGGTGATGGTTATGACGACTTTCAGGGTAGTGAGGGTGTCGTTTTATCTGCTCGCTGGAGTTGCACCGGCGATGCCCCTGCTGATCTTGTCGTGGTTTTTGTTTGTCTTCTCTTTGCTGGATTGGGCCGTGGATTGGCCTACAGCGTGGTCTTTCCTTTTCTCCAACGCAGGGAGCATCGGCTTGCTTCTCGCGACTTGCGTTTTGCCGCAAAAGGCACGCATCAAACACGTTGCGGGAGTCATCGTTCTCTTGATCTGCGGGAGCGTCGTCAGCTTGCCGTCGGCCATTGCCTCGGTGGATAAAATCATCGATAACCACCGAATCGGTTATCACCTGCACCCGGTGGATTTCGGTGATTATGCCCTCATCGCTTGCAACGTCGTGGTGATTGTCTATGTGCTGGAAGCATTTGTGGCACTGCTTGTGAGACGCTGGGCCAGGCATCGTCTGCGATAGGTTCTGATACCGCGTCCTCCTCGCAAAATCGTCGCGCTGTTTCCCTTTCTTGAGCAGGTGTCTCAGGTACTGAATCTGACGCAAGATGCTGCGTAAACCGTCGTCACCTACATCTGGTCGGCAGGTGCATGGCGGTCGAGTACGGCGCTACGACCATCTTCTCCGCCCGACGGGTGCAGTTCGATCCAGGCAGCATCGCGGCCGTTCGATGGCTTCGGCCTGTGGCCGCATCCGCTGATCTTCCTGCTTGACGTCTCAGGCCGTGCGCCGCGCTTGCCCTGTTCGCTGTGCCACGGATTGGGCTGTTTGCCTTTTGGTGTCCGGAAAGTTGCGTATATGGACGTAGTGAATGCGGCGAAAAAGCAAACCCGTCCTCACCGATCGACCGCGTTGCTCGCGATTCCCGCCTGAACCGTTCGCGTGTTCCGAAAAACCACCCACGACCACAAAGCGCCGCCGGCCACCTTGGCGACGAACTGCAATGCGGCGATCGTCGGAAACACTGCCCCGAACGCAATCAGCGGAAAGATGATGGAGTCGACAGCCGCACCCGCGACGTTCGCGCCGTTTGCGCGTGCCAGTATCGGAAAGCGACGTGCGAGTTGAAACACGACTGCGCTCGCCACGGCTGCCGAACCGAACGCCACCAGAGACGCGAGGGCGATTTCCTTGGCGGCGGGATTGAGCGCGTAACTGACGACGCCGGCGGCTGCGATCAACGCAAACATCCGTGACCAAAGTGCGCGGCCGCGCCAGTCCAGGTGGAGCCGGTCTCGAATCGCGAGATCGAGTCCGATCAGCAGGAACGCGATGATCGGTGTAGCAGCCGGTCCGAAATGAGCGACCATCAGGTTGGCGACAGCGACCGCTGCGATATAGATCAAGACGTACATGATTTCCCTGCAGTAAAGAGTGCGAGCTGCATCGATTCGGAGCCGAAGTTTGCCATATATGGCCGATCAACCGGACTGGCGCTTCGCTACTTGCGAGCCGCAGTCGAACTGCGAACGACTGACGGAAAGCCTGCGTTGGGAGCGACACGACATCGTCACCGTGTAGCCGGTTTTCGTCAAACCCACGTCGACGCGAGATTGTATGGCCGTATCCAGTCGACGTGATGGTGCGCAGTTTCCTCTCCCGACTAAGGTTCTCGCTTCCCGTGCCGTTATCTTCTCTGGACAGCCCTCGTGCCTCGAATGCTGATCCGTGTTCTTGCCTGCTCGCGTTCCGCGTGAGCAGGCTTTTTTCGTTTATGGCGGCCCGTTGCTGCCTGAATGGCGGAATAAGACAGGGACTTGGCAGGAACCGACAGAGCGCAACAGTCTTACGTTGGTGTAATGTAACGACTTCCTCGTGCCCTCATGCTTTGCAGGGCCGTTCGATCCCGACAACCCATGACGGCGTCGGGATTTTTTTTGCCTGCATCCCGTTGCTCCGGCAACGAGTTGCAGCGGTGCGCGAATCCGGCACGGCGTCCGGCAGGCAGGTGCTGACGCGCTCGCGTCAGACGTGAAGGACGCGAACGCCTGCGAACGTCACGAGCCAGTGTGCGGCGATGGCGCATGCACGGTGCGCGACGATGACGTGCGCGGGGCGACGCTGTGAAAACAGATAGGCGCCGAGCACCGCAAACAGGGCAGGTGGACCGAACATGTACGCGAACAGGTCGACGATGGTGTGCGTCGTTGCTGCGCAAGCATCTACGCCGCCACCGCAGGAACCGGCCGGCGGCACGCACAACCGATCGAACGCGACGCACAGGCGACTGTCGATCATGGCCCACGCGATCACGCTGATGACGCCCGCGATCGCAAATCCGATCGCTCCGAAGAGACGTCGCATCGTTTGATTTCTCCAGGGACCTGTTCCCGTCGTCCGGGGTCCGGCCGACACAGTATCGTTCGCACGTGGCGACGTTGAGCTTTGCATGCCGCCACACGCGGTATATTTTGCGGTCAGACATCCCGATCAAGAGAACCAGCGGAAGGAGTGACCACCGATGCCGGAAATCCAAGCCACGCTGCGTGCCGCGACAGCACAAGACGCAAACCACATCGCTCGCCTGCACACGCTGAGCTGGCAAACCGCATACAGCCATATCTTGCCGGCGGCCTACCTGTCCGACGAGGTGCCGACGGAACACGCGACCCGGTGGCGGCAATATCTCGGTCGCAATGAAAACGAGCGGGGCCTGGTGCTGGTCGCCGAGGCGGACGGCGAGCCCGTGGGCTTCGTCAGTGCCGAGCGCCCCGTCGATCCGGCGCTTGGCGTGCTACTCGACTGCCTGCATGTCCATCCATCGCATCACGGAAGCGGCACGGGCAAGCGCATGATCGAAGCCGTCCGCGCCTGGGCGCGAACGCTCGGCGTGGACAAGGTCCACCTGAAGGTGCTGGAGGGCAACGAACGCGCGATCGGTTTCTACGAGCACAACGGCTGGCAACTGGCGGGTATCGAAACGAGCCGCATCGGCCCGACGGACGTCACCGACCGGATCTATGCGATACGGGCCTAGCCGTTTGACGACGTTCGCGGGGACGGCCGCACGATGTGCGGCCATCTCCGCGCGAAAGTCGAACGTACTTCACCGTTACTCGCCGCAGTACCGCACGAGCAAATCGACTTCCGTCTCGTGCACCTCGACGGGCAGGGTCGTTGCGCCTGCATAGGCAAGATAGCGCGCGCGATGCTGGCCGTTTCGGAACGACGCGACGCCGATCTTCGACAGGCCGGGGATGCCGAGCAGCGTTCGTGTTCTCGTCTCGCGAAACGTGATGTACGGCATGTCCGGAATCCTGTCCTGTTCAGGATCGAGGAATTCGCGAATGCCCGCGGCTTTTCCCGGGGCCCAGTACAGAACAGACGGCAAGACGTAATCCGTCGTGTCCCGGTCGGCACATGCCAGCAGTTTCGCCAGGTCGATCGTCACAACCCGGTGTCGCGTATCGTCGGACGAGAATACCCGCTTGAGGTGCGTATACGCATACGGGGTGTGCCCGGGAAGCTGGACAATCCAGACTTCTACGCCATTTTGTTGTGCGCGGGCGAGTGCCATTATTTCCTCTGGTGTTGCAAGCGGTCGTCTTGGCCGGAGTTTAGCAGTGCGATTGCGACGGCGAAGCAGGGCAATACCCGGAACAGGAAAGCTGATCGAATCGCAGCAGAACCTGAACCGCGAGCGAAAGCGCAGAAGGGAATGGTGGGCAAATCGAGTGCGGTCATGTGTCGGCGATCGATATCGACAGGTCACGAGAATATCGCGATACTGCCGGCGGGAATGGCGTTCCGCACGAATTTCATCCAGGATTCACACTGTGTCGCGAAACCCGGCACGCGCGGATCATCACAAGCACAGGGAAGGCAGGTTGACCGGAGAAAACCATGTCGTCGAAACTTGAGATCGAGTATCTCGATTACTGTTTCACCGCGACGCTCGAAATCAGGGAGTCCGGTCGGACAAGCGTTGTCGATTGGCATCTCGAATCGGATTCGCGAAGCAAGACGCTTGCGTGGATCGTGTTCGACCGCTATCTCGAACGAAATGATTTCGCCGATGAAGAGGATGCGCGTGCCAATATCGTCGACTGGCTGGAGCGGCTGGCCGATCCGAGATTCGGTGCGTCGGCCGAGATGGCGAAGGCGAATGTGGTTGCTGCCGGGGCGGTGGCGGCAGGCGCATCGACCGCACCGACTACATCGACTGCCGAAATCGTGGGCGAAACCGTCATCGACATCGCCAGCGATCTCGACTGGATCGAGATGGTTGCGGAATGGCTTTTCAGCTGACCGTCACGATGACGAAACCCAGTTGTCATGACGCGAGTTCTCGTGTTTGCGTAACGATGTTTCGAAGAAGTCGGTGCGGAAAAATGAAGTGAGAATCGTGTCGTTCGGAAAAATAGAATAAACCTGCTTTGACAACACCCGCGACTTACCGGAAACTCGGCCCGGGCCTGAAAATTTCCGCTTGAATTAAAACAAAACAAAATTCCAGACATGAAAAGAAGAACGCTGCTGACGGCGGGCGCGATCATTGTCGCTGCCGGCCTGACAGGCTGCACTGCAATGCTGTTCGAAGACGGCAAATACGAAGAGACGGTCGACCGATTCCTTGTCAGCGAGGATGGCAAGAAATTCGTCGTGCTCGGCGAGAAATATCACTACATCTTTGATATGCCCGAGCATCTTGGTGCCGTGCTGGCGTCGCCATACCGCAAATCGATCAACGCGTCGCTTGATGGGTTCGTCGCGGAGGGCAGCAAGATCTCGGGCAAGTTCCGGCTCCAGCTCCGTCGCGCCGACATGACCGACGACGACTGGAACCGCGCGCTGGAGGACGGCTTCACGAAGCGCGGAAGCAGTGATCTGGAGATGAAGGGCGCGCTGGCCGGTTCGCGCTATCGGGCCGATGGTTTTGCGCAGGGCAAGACGTGGTCGTCGTTTGCGCATTCGTACAAGATCGACGTCACCGACCGCATCACGACGGCGGGCAAGGCCGTGCGCGTGCTCGCGACACCCGTCACGCTCGCGGCCGATGGCGTGATGATGGTCGGGGCGGTAGTGCTGACGCCCATCGCCGTTGTGATGATCGCGGGTATCGCGCTCCAGCCGTGATGCGATCCGCGCGGCCCGCGAGCGTACCGGTTGCCGCGGCATTGTCACCAAAGGGTGAGTTGCCGCACAGATCGTTGCGCGGCCCGCGCTCACAATCTGGCCGGTTGACCGTTCTTCCCCGGCCCGGTCAACCGTTTCCCCGCTCGCTCGCGCAGGAGCGGGGGCTTTTTGCCCGACCGACGCCGGAAGGCTGCGTCGGCGGAACCGGACAGGCGTTCGGCGGGCGGCGTAATCGCACCGGTTGCGCGCTCCGACATCCGTTCGCCTGATCCGCACGAATCGCTTTCCTCGTGCCTGAGCGAACCCTCAGGCCCATCGCCGGTTTCGGCCGGTGATGCCTTGGTCCCGGCGGCGGGCATCAATGCCGCCGGGATGTTTTTTGCGCCGGATGCGTTGCATCACGTAGTGCACAGCGGGTGGGTCAACCCGCTCAGCCCGCCTGTTCGACGCTGGTTTCCCACCCGCCGTATTCCCCTCCGAACGAACGTACCTCGCGATTGATCGCGACTGTATGGCGCGTGATGTCGGCCAGTGCCATGGTGCCTTCGTGCGAAAACCGCACGGCCGACTTGCCGTCCTCGGTGGGGGCGACCGATTCGACCGGATAGCCTTTCGCTTCGGCCCAGTCCGCGAACTGATGCGCATCGCTCTGGTCGGGGAAGTACGCCCAGTGCATCACGCGCCGGCTGACGTCGCTGGCGTCGCCTTGCTTCCGCAATTCATCCAGCACGCGCATGTCGCGCATGATCTGCCAGTCGTCGTCGGTCGGGTAGAGCGTCTGCCAGTACGCTTCCTTGTCCGGATCGTCCTGGTGCGCGTACTGCAGCGCGTAGGTCGTCTGATCGGCCAGCGCGTCGACGATCTCCGCCGTCGCCGCTTCGTCGAGCGGCACGTAGAAAAGGAAATCCCGATGGCCATCGACGGTGATGCGGCCAACCTGCACACCGCCTTTCGCGGTGATCGCGGCGTCCAGCAGATCCTCGATCTTCGCGAGGTCGGCGAATTCGTCGCCGCTCGGCAGGCCTTCCGGCGTCGGCTGCGCGAAGGGGACCCGCACGCTGAGCAGCGACGTGCGCGGATCGCCTTCGGCGATTTCCGCAAATTCGTGGTTGAAGCTGATGAAAGCCTGATGGTCGCCCATTCTGGCAGGGAAGGTTCCCCAGGCGTCGGTCATGTGTTTCTCCCGTACACGATTGTCTGTTGACGGTTGCAAAGCGTCCCAATGTATCATCGAAAATCGCGTTGGCTGGAGAAGCGCACATGATCGCGAGTCTGGGCATCCTGGTGCCGGTCGAAGACGATCGCTTTCGGGCGGTGGTGGATTTCTACAGTTTGGCGCTTGGGCTGCCGGTTGATTCCGAAGGTGTGTCGGCTGCGGGGAATCCGTGGCACCGCTTTGTCGTGGACGGGGCGACACTCACCGTTCACACGGGCAGCGGCGGCAAGTTTCCGTACCCGGAGTTTCGACCGACCGGCCATGGCATCGCGCTGGCGATCGAAGTGGCGCATGTGTCGGAAGCCGTCGCGCGGCTCGAGTCGTGTCGCGTCAGCATCCTGAACGAGTGGGACTACGGCGACGGCACGGTTGCGATTTCCGTGGCGGACCCGGCGGGAAACGTCTGCGAGATCTGGGGCCGCCCGTGACCGCGCATCGGTACGGCGGGCCGAAAAAAAATTCGAAGGAGATACCGATGTCGACGTTTGCGGTGAATGGTGTGCGAATCGATCCCCTCAGCGCGCGCGTGACGCATGTGCGCTGGGCGGCCGTGAATCCGTCCGACCGGTCGTGGGCAGCGACGCCGAGCGAGGCGCCGGTGGCGGACGTGGCGCGCGCGCTCGCGTCCGGCAACGATGTCCGCGCCATTTTTTCGGCATCGGACGACACCGCGATCGGGCCCAGGCTGAAACGCGTGCTGTATCGCGATGCGTCGGAAGGCATCGAGCTCGACATCGATGCAACGAGCGAGTCGCGCACGTTGCGCGATCTGCCGCAAATCTGACCGGCGCGGCATGCGCCGGTGCCAGCAGGTGCCGCCGCATGGATGGCGACACCTGGCCGAACGGCCACTCGCACGACGTCGATCGCGAGGAGTAGTATTGGACGACCGTCATGCCGAATTGCCGGTCGTGCCGAGCGGTTTGACGGGCCACGCGATCTTCGGCGAGCCGTTACCGGAAGCGAATATCGCAAACGCGTACGAGACCATGTCCAGATCGCTCATCGCCCCGTTGGCATCCGCACTTTGTCTGGCGCTGTCGGCTTGCCAGACCGCGACCGAGCCGCCTCCGCTGCCGTCGCCCGACACCGCGTCGGCCGCCGCAGCCGTTCCGGCATCGTCGCCGGCCGCGCCGATCCGTGGCATCGGCCTGGCGCCTCGTCTGGCAGGGCAGAGTCACTGGGCCACCGGTCAATGCACGACCAACGGCACCGTCAAGGTGTGCAACTGAACATGATCGATGCCGACAGAGCGCGGTATGTTCCGCGCGGGCGCAAGTGTGTTGCCGTGCGTCGATGCGTACCTGCCACGATCACGATCATTTCCCGTCGACAAGCCGGCCGTCTCGGCGCGTCGACAGGGTCTCGAACCTCGATGGCCCGGCTGCTTTCGATGTGAGCGATCGCGATGAACGACGAACGCGAAACCACCGATTCCGGCTGGCACGTCGATCCCGTCGCGGGAACGATCGCCGGACAGTTGCCGGTGACGCTGGCGGTCGACAGCCGGAGCCTGAAAAGAAGGGCGATCGCGTGCATGGTGCTGGCCGCGGCGAGCCTGTGCGGTTATGCGGCCGCCCCGGCGCTCTGGCCGGTGGCGGCGCTGGCCGGGTTGCTGGCGCTGGCGGGTGCCGCCTTCTACGTGTCGTCGCGACGCAGGATGGCGCTGCGTGTCGACGAGACGGGTTTCAGGTTGATCGGGGGCGTACGCGAACAGCCCGTCACGCCATGGCGTGACGTCACCGAATTCCGGATCATCAGCGTGGCCGGTAATCGATACATCGGCTACCAGTTCTCTGCGCATTCGTCGCGCACCAGGGTGCCGGGTGGCGTGATGCTGCCGATCTCCCGGTTTGCCGATCTTCCGCTCGATGCGGTGGCCGGATTGCTGGAGGCATGCCGCCGGCAGTTCGGCATGCCGGGCAACGAGGCCGACCGGACGGGCCGATGACGCCCGATGCGGCGAACCCGCGCATCCCGATACTCGAGAAAAAAATGTAGGGGGGCGTGTCGATTTCCGCCGGGGTCGTCCGTCGTAGCATCGGAGGCGTGCGCATCGTGCGTCCGTCCCGATTGCGATACGACAACCGACCGAAGGAGCGACACCCATGTCCACGTCCGTCAAACCGATCCCGGAAGGGATGCGCACACTGACGCCGCACCTGATCTGCGCCGGCGCAACAGCAGCCATCGACTTCTACAAGCGCGCGTTCAATGCGAGCGAACAGTTTCGCCTGGCGATGCCCGACGGCCGGCTCGCGCACGCGTGCCTCGTGATTGGCGATTCGACACTGATGCTGGTGGATGAAATGCCCGATCACGGCGCGCTCGGGCCGAAGGCCCTGAAAGGCACGCCGGTTTGCCTGCACCTGTACGTGCCGGACACCGATGCGGCGATCGCGAAGGCGGTCGCAGCGGGTGCGACGGTGACGATTCCGGCCGCAGACATGTTCTGGGGCGATCGCTACGGACAGGTCGAGGATCCGTTCGGGCATCGCTGGTCGCTCGCGACGCACCAGCGCGACCTGACGCCCGAGCAGATCGCGGCGGCAATGGCCAGCGCGCCGCCGTGCGGTAGCTGACGCAGTCGCGCAACCGCGGTTGATCGGAAGGGCGGCGGCATGCGCCCGCGCTCACGCGCCGGCCGTCTTGCCGCGCTGCTTGTCTTCGTACATCCGTTGATCGGCCGATGCGAGCAGGCCGGCCACGTCGTGATGGTGCGCGGGGTCGTAGTCGACGTGCCCGACGCTGAACCGGATCTCATAGCCGCGCGCGTCGGCCGTGTTGCGCAGCGCGAGCGCCTGCGTCACGCGTTCGACCGGCTCGGCAACGTCGGTTGGATCGGTGGCGCTCAGCAGCACGACGAACTCGTCGCCGCCAAGCCGTGCGATCACGTCGCTGTCGCGCAGCCCGCCCGTCAGCGTATCGGCAAACGCCTTGAGCGCGCGGTCGCCTTCGGCATGGCCGAAGCGGTCGTTGATCGACTTGAAATCGTTCAGGTCGAAAAACAGCAGCACCGCATGACGACCCAGGCGATCGCACAGGCTCAGCACGTGGCGGGCCAGGATCTCGAAGCCGCGCCGGTTCGTCAGCTGGGTGAGTTCGTCGGTGGTCGCGAAATGCAGCGCGGCGATCTCGCGCTCGGTCATGTGGGCGAGATCGCCGAGCAGCGCGAGTTCGTCCGGTTCGAGCGAGCGCGGCCGCGTGTCGATCAGGCACAGCGTACCGATGGGCGCGCCGTTCGGCGCCGCGAGCGGCCGGCCGGCGTAGAAGCGGATGCCGGGCGCGCCGGTGACGAGCGGATTGTCGTGGAAGCGATTGTCGTTCAGCGCATCCTGGATCACCATCGTATTGCCCGCGAGCAGCGCATGGGAGCAGAACGACACGTCGCGCGACGTTTGCGTGACTTCGAGCCCGGCATGGCTCTTGAACCACTGGCGATCGTCGTCGACGAGGCTGACGAGTGCGATCGGTACGTCGAACAGCCTGCGTGCAAGACGCGTCAGGCGATCGAAGCGCTCTTCGGGCGGCGTGTCGAGGATCGAGAGCGAATGAAGCGTATCGAGCCGGGCCGCCTCGTCGGCCGGTTTCGGTGCGATTTGCATGGGCCTTGCCTTTTGTCCCGGCTGCGAGGCCGGTCACGGAATCGTATGCCGGACAGTATCGCGCATTGTTCGGCGCATCGCCACGCCGGCAATCGGGTCAGGGGCGGATTCGGCTCGCCCCGGATCGATGCAGATGCGGTGAGAAGCGGGTGCCATGGGCCCGCGTTTCGCCCCGATGCGCAATCGGATGCGCGATGTCTCAAGGTGCCCGGCACAGTGCCGTAAACAGGGCGAGTCCAATCGTTCATCGCCTTTCATTGCACCATGGTTCGAATTCTGTACGCGGGCTATCTCGCGTTTGCGCTGTATCTTCTTTACCCGATGGTTCAGAACACGCTGGCATTTGGCGTTGTATGTGTGGGCAACGCGCTGCCTGGCGGCGCCAGCGGCATGTCGACGTCATCGGCAAGCGGCGTGGAGGGGCATGCGACTCGCTGCGCGCCGACTGTGCGGGCCGGTGCCGCGCAGGGCGGATAGCCGAAATCCATTGAGCAAGGCGGCGCGCTGGCCATTCGGCCGAATTGAACTTCGCGCCATGCTCGCTGATCATCTGCAACACGGCGAATCGAACACGGGGGAGCGCGGCGTGCGTCAGTAGCTGGAGCGGTACGGCGTGCCCTGATCGAAGCGGCTTTGCCAGTGCGTGAGATAGCGCGACGCGAGTTGCGGGTTGTTCCACACCACGACGACGTTCTCGGAATTGCGGCTGGCCGCTGACGCGCTGTAGTTGAACGAGCCCGTTTCGACGTGCTCGGCATCGATCACGAGGTACTTGTCGTGATGGATCGCATACGCGTCGATCGTGCGCGTCGGGATACCTGCGTTGACGAGCAGGTTCAACGCCTGCTTGCTGCTCTTTGCGCGATTGCCCTTGTCGTCGACGACCACCGCGACATTCACGCCGCGTCGCTTGGCGGCGAGCAGTGCGCGCGTGACGGGCGGCGACGTGAACGAATAGGCGGCGACGCGGATCGAGCTGCGCGCGGCGCCGATCGCTTTCAGCACGAGCGCTTCGGCACCGCCATCGGGCGAAAACGCCGATTCGACGACCTGTGTTGCGGGCGCTTCGTGAGTAGGGGCCGGCAGCCATCGCGACACCAAGTCGATCGCTTGCTGAAGCAGCGATTCACTTTGCGTCTTGCCGAAGGCGGCGAACGGTGTGGCGAGCAGGGAAGCAGCGAGACAGGCGGCGGCGAGGCGATTGCGCGACAACATCTTGGACAGCGAATAATTTCGAGACAGCGGGCCGTGAGTGTAACGCAGACGTGGCGGCCCGGTCACGTGCGGATGCAACGTGATGACGCATCGCAATGACCGGCGATGGCAGAGGCGGTGACACAAAGTTGCGTTGTGCGGGATCCGTGTGCGCGATCGGGTTGATCAGCGGATGGGGGCGATGGCAGCGCGCGAATGCGCGTGCGGTGGTGGCGGGATATCGGCGTGCAAGCCGTGCGCGAGTGCCGCCGGGCGGGCCCGATGAGGCCCGAGACAGCAGCGCGAGCGCAACGAACGATCCGTATGCGTCACGCGTTCGGGTATGCGCGAAGCGTCAATCCTCGGCCGCAGGTGTGCCGGCTGCCCCGGTTGCGATCCATCCGGGGCCACGCTCCGGCTGTACGTCGCGCGCGTCGAGCGGCTCGCCGCACGCCGAGCATACGGTGACCGCATGCATCAGATGGCCGCAGGTACGGTGACGCAACTGCACCGGTGGCCCCTGGCCGTCGTCTTTCCAGCGGTCTCCCCATGCCATCAGCGCGAGCAGGGTCGGGTAGAGGTCGATGCCCTTCTCCGTCAGCCGATATTCGAACCGCGGCGGACGCTCCTGATACGCGCGTTTGGCCAGCACGCCTTCGTCGACGAGCCGCGCGAGCCGCTCGGCCAGCACATGGCGCGTGAGGCCGAGCTGGGTCTGGAACGCGTCGAAGCGGCGGCAGCCGAGGAACGCGTTGCGGAGGATCAGCATGGTCCAGCGGTCGCCGAGCACGGCGAGCGTACGCGCGACCGAACAGTTCAGCGTGCCGATATCATCCCATTTCATCGTCGAGTCTCTTGCGGCGGTTCAGCGAAATAGCGGGCTCGATTATAGAACCCGCCTTCGATTGCATCGGGCCCGGCCACGTTGACAACGGCCGTCGTCGTTGTCAATAATAAGTTCCAATTTGGAACTTACTCGCGCGGCAACGCGCTTTCAACCCGGAGACAACCCGATGAACCCGCTTTCCCTGTCTGGTCTCGATTTGCTGCGCGCTGCGGTATCGGGCGATGCGCCGCTCGCGTCGATTTCCGAGACGATCCCGATGCGACCGCTCGACGTCGAGCTCGGTTATGTGAAATTTTCGGCGCGGGCGGACGGCCGGCACCTGAATCCGCTCGGCGGCGTGCACGGCGGGTTCGCGGCGACGGTGCTCGATTCGGTCACGGGGTGTGCGGTGCATTCGATGCTTGATGCGGGCATCGGCTACGGCACGGTCGATCTGCATGTGAAGATGCTGCGACCCGTGCCGCGCGACGTCGACCTGGTGGCGGAAGGACGCGTGATTCACCTGTCGCGTTCGCTGGGCGTTGCCGAGGGCACGCTGAAGACCCCGGACGACAAGATCGTCGCGCATGCGTCGGCGACCTGCTTCATCCAGCGGCCGCAATGAAGGCGGGGCGGCAGCACTATCGGTCGGGCCCGCGCATGCGCCTTCACGCCGGTACCGAAGGCCGCCTGTAAGCGGATGTGGCGCCTGACTGAAGCGGCCGCTTCAATGTGATACGTTCCTGCTTTCCACCGACGCGACAGGAACAGCATGGAATACCGCACACTTGGCGATTCGGGCATCGAGGTCAGCCTGATCGGCCTCGGCACGATGACGTGGGGCGAGCAGAATTCGGAGCGCGATGCGCACGAGCAGATCGACTACGCGATCGGGCAAGGCGTGACGCTGATCGATGCCGCGGAGATGTATCCGGTGCCGCCGAAGCCCGATACGCAAGGGCGCACCGAGCAGTACATCGGCACCTGGCTCGCGCAGCATCGCGCGCAGCGCGAGCGCATCGTGCTCGCGACGAAAATCGCGGGGCCGGCGCGGCAGCCGCACAATCCGCGCCATATTCGCGGCGAAGGCAACCAGTTCGACCGCAAGAACCTGACCGAAGCGCTCGACGGCAGCCTCAAGCGCTTGCAGACCGACTACGTCGACCTCTATCAGCTGCACTGGCCCGACCGCAGCACGACGACGTTCGGCCGTCCGGCCTATCCGTGGGTCGACGACACCTATACGGTGCCGATCGAGGAAACCCTCGGCGTGCTCGCGGAATTCGTGAAGGCCGGCAAGGTGCGCGCGATCGGCGTGTCGAACGAAACGCCCTGGGGTGTCGCACAGTTCCTGCGCGCGGCCGAGAAGCTCGGGCTGCCGCGCATCGCGAGCATCCAGAATCCGTACAGCCTGCTGAACCGTACGTTCGAGAACGGGCTGTCCGAATTCACGCATCGTGACGGCGTTGGCCTGCTCGCGTATTCGCCGCTCGCGTTCGGCTGGCTGTCCGGCAAGTACGAGAACGGTGCGCGTCCGGCCGGCGCGCGCATCACGTTGTTCGAGCGCTTCCAGCGCTACAGCAAGCCGCAGGCCGTCGAGGCGACGTCGCGCTATGTCGCGCTCGCGCGGCGTCACGGGTTGTCGCCCGCGCAGCTCGCGCTGGCGTTCGTCAACAGCCGGCCGTTCGTGCGCAGCAACCTGGTCGGTGCGACGTCGCTCGAGCAGTTGAAGGAGAACATCGGCAGCATCGACGTGAAGCTGTCCGACGAGATCCTCGCCGAGATCGACGCGTTGCACGAACTGCAGCCGAACCCCGCGCCGTAAACGGCGCGCGGCCCGCTCGGCGGCGATGCCGTGACGGGCCGCACCGGCGGCGCATCGCTGCGCCGTCATTTCTTCCGTTATCGCATCTTGAGCCGCGTGCGCGCGACGAACAGCGCGGCGAGGCTCAGCACCGCACAGCCCATCAGATAGAGCGCCGGTGACAGCCGGTTGCCGGTCGTGCTGATCAGCCAGGTGATCACGAACGGTGCAAAGCCGCCGAACAGCGTGACGCCCGTGTTGTAGCTGACCGCGAGCCCCGTTGCGCGCGTCTGCGACGGGAACAGTTCGGCCATCAGCGCCGGCAGCGCGCCGCAGTACATCGCCTTCAGCATGCCGATCCAGACCAGTGCGGCGAGCATCGTCGCGAACGATGCGTGACGAGTGAGCCACGCGAACGTCGGCCACACGGTGACAAGCATCAGCAGTGCCGCGACCGCCATCATGCGGATCCGCCCGGTGCTGTCGGACAGATGGCCGACGACCGGCGTGACGAGCGTCAGCACGAAGCCGGTCGCCAGCGTCGCGGCGAAGCCCGTCGACGCAGGCAGTCCGAGCTGCTTGATCGCGTAAGTCGGCATGTACAGGATCATGTAGTTGATCGCGGTCGAGATCACGAGCGCGCCGATCGACAACAGTACCCGCATCTTTTGTTCCGCGAACAGCTCGCGCACGGGCGCCTCGGAGCGCGCCTGTGTCTTGAACTCGACGCCTTCGTCGACGTAGCGGCGGATGTACAGCCCGACCGGGCCGATCGCGAGCCCGAACAGGAACGGCACGCGCCAGCCCCAGCTTTCGAGTTGCGCGGTGGTCAGCGTGGCCGTCAGCAGCGCGCCGAAGCCCGATGCGAGCAGCGTCGCGAGGCCCTGGCTCGCGAACTGCCAGCTCGACATGAAGCCGCGCCGCTGCGGCGCGTGTTCGACGAGGAACGCGGTCGAGCTCGCGAATTCGCCGCCGGCGGAAAAGCCCTGCATCAGCCGCGACAGCATGATCCCGAGCGGCGCGAGAATGCCGATCGATGCGTAGGTCGGCATCAGCGCGATCAGCAGCGTGCCGGCCATCATCATCGCGATCGACAGCAGCAGCGACGCCTTGCGGCCCGCGCGGTCCGCGTACGCGCCGAGCACGAAGCCGCCGATCGGCCGGATCAGGTAGGACAGCCCGAACGTGCCGAGCGTGAGCATCAGCGACGTCGCTTCGCTCGTCGCGGGGAAGAACAGCTTGGCGATCGTCACCGCGAAGAAGCCGTAGACGATCAGGTCGAACCATTCGAGCGCGTTGCCGATCGACGCCGCGAAGATGAGGCGCCGGATCTTCGCGGCGCTGGGGCGTGCGGCGTCCTGCGAGGTCAGGGTGGTCGTGTTCATCGTATGTGCAGGTCCCGTGAAAGGGGCGAAGCGCGTTACAGGGCGGCGCCGGCCGCGGCGGGTGCCGCGCGGCGAACGGGCGGCGCGTCGTCGCCGAGATCCCAGAAGAGGCCGGCCATCATCTGCAGCCCCTCGCTGACGACGCTCGCGAGCAGGTGCTCGTCGGGCGCGTGCTGCGAGCACGCCGGGTACGAGTGCGGCACCCACAGCGTCGGCAGCCCGAGCGTGTCGGCGAACACCTCGTTCGGCAGCGTGCCGCCGAGATTCGGCAGGATCGCCGGCTTCTTGCCGGTGGTGCGCGCCAGCGACGCGACGGCCCAGCTGACCCACGGATCGTCCGGCGGCACGCGCGTCGCCGGTGCGCCGCGTTCGACGTCGATCTCGATGTCGGCGAAGCCGTGCGCATCGAGGTGCGTGCGCAGATGTGCATGCAGCGCTTCCCAGTCGGTGCCGACGACGAAGCGCAACTGGCAGTGTGCGTACGCGACGGGCGGGATCGCATTGACGGGGTGCTCGGGATTGCCTGCCTTGAACGCGAGGATCTCGAACGTGTTCCAGCCGAACACGCGCTCGGGCGCGGTGAGGCCGGGCTCGCCCCAGTCGGCGTCGAGGGCCGGGTCGCCGGGGCCGCCGCCGACGGACAGATCCGCAAGTGCGTCGCGCACGGCGGCCGGGATCGGCGGCGGGCGCAGCCCTTCGACGCGAATCGCGCCGCGCGCGTCGACGAGGCTCGCGAGCGCATGCGCGAGCACGATCGCCGGGTTGCGCAGCAGCCCGCCCCAGTTGCCGGAGTGATGCGCGCCGTCGCGGGCGCGCAGGCTCAGCTTGAAGTTGACCGAGCCGCGCGAGCCGAGGAATACCGTGGGGCGCGCGGCGGCGATGCGCGGGCCGTCGGACGCGATCAGCACGTCGGCCGCGAGCGCATCGCGTTCCTGGCGGCACAGCGCGTCGAGGCCCGGCGACCCCGTTTCTTCACCCATCTCGATCAGCAGCTTCGCGTTGAAGCCGAGCCGGCCGCCGCGTGCGTCGAGCACGCTTGCCAACGCGGCCAGGTTGATGGTGTGCTGGCCCTTGTTGTCGGCGCTGCCGCGGCCGTACCAGCGGTCGCCGTCGGCGGTCAGCGTCCACGGCGACAGCGGCGCACGCCACTGCGCGTCGTAGCCGCGCACGACGTCGCCGTGGCCGTAGATCAGCACGGTCGGCAGTGCATCGTCTTCATGGCGCGACGCGAGCAGGAACGGTCCGCCGCCGTCGACGGGGTTGTCGGCGATCCGCGACGTGAAGCCGAGGCGGGCAGCCTCGGGTGCGATCTCGTCGATCAGGTACGCGCGCAGCGCGGCTTCGTTGCCGCTGTCCTGGCTTTCGGTGCGCAGGCCGACGCGGCGGCTCAGGGTCGTGAAGAACGCACCGGATTCGAACTGGTTCAGCGCGTGCTGGATGGCGGCGGTACGGCTCAAGTCGTGTCTCCTCTGACGGGGTCGCTACGCGCGCGGACCGCGCATGCAACGTGAAGTGCGATCGATTCTAGAAAGCCGTTTTTTTTGTCACAATGATCGAATTTCGAACCTTTCTTTGCCGAAAAGGCAAAGCAGCGCGGCCGGCAGCCGGGTGGAGACAGAACGATGGCGGCATTCCTGCATGGCCTGGCGTTGCGGTATTTCGTCGAAGTGGCGCGCACCGGCTCGATCAGCGATGCATCCGCGCGGCTGCACGTGGCCGTATCGGCGATCAGCCGCCAGATCGCGAAACTCGAGAGCGAACTCGGCGCACCGCTGTTCGAGCGCCGGCCGCGCGGGATGGCGCTGTCGGAGGCCGGCGAGCGGCTGCTGGCGTTCGCGCAGCGCAGCCTGCTGGAAGCCGAGCACGTGATGAAGGACATCGGCGGGCTCGACGCGCTGCACGGCAGCCTGTTGAAGATCGCATGCTCGGAAGGGTTCGCGATCGATTTCCTGCCCGGCACGCTCGCGCGCTTCAAGGCGCGCCATCCGGGTGTCGATTTCTCCGTGTGGGTCGTGTCGCCGGCGGAAGCGACGCGGCGCGTGCGTGACGGCGATGTGGACATCGCATTGAGCTTCAGCCTCGCGCCGGAGAAGGGGGTACGCGTCGAGCATACCGAGCGCGCGCCGATCTTCGCGCTGATGCGGCGCGACCATCCGCTCGCGACGCGTGAAGCGGTATCGCTCGCCGATGTCGCGCGTCACCCGCACGTGCTGCCTGAGGCCGGCACGACGGTGCGCCAGTTGATCGACATCGCGTGCGCACTCGACGGGCTGCTGCTCGAGCCCGAACTGACGAGCAACAACACGGCGGCGATGTACGGCTACGCGCGCCGCACGGGCGCGGTGATGTTCACGGGGCTGCTGTCGGTGCGCGACCGCTGCGACGCGGACGGCTTCGTCGTCGTGCCCGTGACGAACCCGCAGCTTCGCGAGCGCAGCATCCAGGTGCAGACGATGGCGGGGCGCGATCTGCCCGCGTCGGTTCGCGCGTTTCGCGACCATCTGATCGACGCGATGCAGGCCGCATCGCCACCGCCGGCCGCCGCGCGCGGCCCGAGGCGCCGGCCCGTGAGATAATCGCCAATCCGCCTTCCGCGCCCATGCGGCTCATCGAGCCGCATTGCCCCTGTTCGACGCCAAATTGAAGAACCTGATTGTCACCCTCGATCGCGCCGGCGAGTTCGACGAGATCATCGACGTGCGCACGCCGCTCGAGTTCGCCGAGGATCATATTCCCGGCGCGCTGAACGCGCCCGTGCTCAGCAACGAGGAGCGCGTGCTCGTCGGCACGATGTACCGCCAGGTGTCGCCGTACGAGGCGACGCGCGTCGGCGCGGCGATCGTCGCGCGCAACATCGCACGCCATCTCGACACGACGTTTGCCGACCGGCCGCGCAACTGGCGGCCGCTGATCTACTGCTGGCGCGGCGGCAAGCGTTCGGGCTCGATGACGACCTGGTTCAACCTGATCGGCTGGAAGGCGCGCCAACTCGACGGCGGCTACAAGGCGTACCGCCAGTCGGTGTGCGCGACGCTCGACTCGCTGCCGACGCGCTTTCGCTACATCGCGCTCGTCGGCCATACGGGCTGCGGCAAGACGCGCCTGCTGAACGCGCTGCACGACGTGGGCGCGCAGACGCTCGATCTCGAGGCGCTCGCGTGCCATCGCGGCTCGCTGCTCGGCGCGCTGCCGGGCAAGCCGCAGCCGGCGCAGAAGGGGTTCGATTCGGGGCTCGTCGAAAGCCTTGGACGTTTCGACCCCGAATGGCCGGTGTTCGTCGAGTCGGAAAGCCGCAGGATCGGGCTCGTGCAGTTGCCGATCGCGCTGATCGAAGCGTTTCACGCCGGGCCGTGGGTGCATGTCGACGCGGCGCACGACGAGCGGATTGCGTTCCTCCTCGAGGATTACGCGCACCTGTTCGACGAACCGGACGCGTTCAAGGCGCAGCTCCATCGGCTGATCGGCCTGCATAGCCGCGAACAGGTGACGCACTGGAAGGCGCTGATCGATGGCAACGCGCGGGCCGAACTGTTCACCGAGCTGATCGACAAGCATTACGATCCCGCCTACGCACGGACCTACCGCGCGGCGTACAACAAGCCGAACCGGGCGTTGACGTTCACGTTCCGACCCAACGCGGCCGACGTGCGTGAACAGGCGCGCACGCTGCTGGCCGAACTCGCGCAAACCGGGTTGCCCGCATCGGCCGCGCTTGCCGCAGGCGCGACGTCCGCAACCGACAAAAACCAATCGACGACCACACGATGACGACCACACGCTCCCAACCCAGTCCGGCCCTCGGCTGGATGACCTTCCTGCTGATCGCGGTCGCGGGACTGTTCTATGTGAAATGGTTCCCGTACTACAACAAGGCGTTCGTTGCCGCCGAGCACCATTCGATCGGCCAGTCGATCCTGATGGGCACGTCGGCGACCGCCCCCGAGCCGTCGCTGAAGGCCGCGCTCGACTACGCATGGGCGTACGGCAAGGCGATCTGGCAGGCGATGGTGCTCGGCCTGCTGCTCGGTTCGGCCGTGCAGGCGCTGCTGCCCGCGCACTGGGTCGCGCGTGTGCTCGGCCGCACCGGCTTCGGCAGCGTCGCCGCGGGCGGCCTGCTGTCGCTGCCCGGGATGATGTGCACGTGCTGCGCGGCGCCGGTCGTCGCGGGGCTGCGTGCGCGCCATGCATCGCCGGGCGGCGCGGTCGCGTTCTGGCTCGGCAACACGGTGCTGAATCCGGCCGCGCTGGTGTTCATGGGCTTCGTGCTCGGCTGGCACTGGAGTGCGTTGCGCCTCGTGCTCGGCATCGCGATGGTGTTCGGGATCGGCTATCTGCTGAACCGCATTGCGCGACCTGAAGACCGCAGCATCGACGATGCTCAGCTTGCCGCGCTGGCGGCCGAGCAGGCCGCGGCCGGCAATCCGTTCGTCCGCTGGGTGAAGCTGCTCGCGCGCATGGCCGTGCGGCTCGTGCCCGAATACATCGTGCTCGTGCTGCTGCTCGGCGCCGCGCGCGCATGGCTGTTCCCGCATATCGGCCCGGACATCGGCAATCATCTCGGCTGGATCGTCGCCTTCGCGGTCGCGGGCATGCTGTTCGTGATCCCGACGGCCGGCGAGGTGCCGATCATCCAGGCGATGCTGTCGCTCGGCATGGGCGTCGGCCCGGCCGCCGCGCTGCTGATGACGCTGCCGCCGATCAGCGTGCCGTCGCTCGCGATGCTCGCGCGTTCGTTCAAGCCGTACATGCTGGCGATCGTCGCGATCCTCGTGGTCGTGTTCGGGATCGCGAGCGGCCTGCTCGCGATCGCGCTCGGGTTCTGACGCGCGCAAGCGGTGCGCCGGCCGGGCGCAATCGTCATATTCATCCGGCGCCGCCGTTTCACGCGTGCGGCGCCATTTACAAGAAGCAAACAGGAAAACGCATGACCCAACCGAAGATCCATCCTCGACTCGAAAAGGCGCTGACGCGCGGCGATCTCGCGATCCGCCAGGCCAATTCCGCGCGGGCGACTGCCGTGCTGAACGCACTGGGCACGATGATCATCGAGGCCTCCGCGACGATCGGCGTCGAGGCCAGCATCGACATTCCGCAAGGTGAGCGTATTTACGATCCGGTCAACGGCCTGTGGCCGCAGAAGATGCTGGTGTCGTTCGACGGCCCGGTGGACGAAGCCGATGCGGACGAACTGCGCTCGGTCTACCTGGTTGCCGACGATCCGGGCACGCAGTTCCGCGTCGAATGGCATCGCGCGGACGGCAAGCTCGGCCGCCAGGAAGGGGGCCCGCTCGCGACCGTCGCGTTCCTGACCGACGTCGAGATCCCGTGGAGCGACGACGACGAATAAAGTCGTCGCATGAAGCCGGCGCCCGATGCGTCGGCCGTCAGCGCATCATCCGCCGCCGGAACAGCCACGCGGACAGCAGGAATCCGCCGACCGCGTAGCCGGCGAGTACCGCGACATGCAGCGCGACGTCGGTCGCCGGCCGACCGAGCATCGCGGGCCGGATCAACTCGACGGCATTCGCGAGCGGCAGCGCCTGCGCTGCGTACTGCGCGATCGGCGGCAGCTGCGTGGTCGGGAAGAACACGCCCGACAGCAGCAGCATCGGCGTCAGCACGAGCGTCTGATAAAACATGAAGAAATCGTAGGACGGCGCGAGCGCCGTGACGATCATCGCGATGCTCGCAAACGCGAGGCCTGCGAGCGCGATCACGGGCAGCGCCGCGAGCATCGACGGAAACTGCGCATAGCCGAGCGCCCCCGCGACGAGCATGATCGCGGCCCCCGACAGCATCGCCTTGCTGGCTCCCCAGACGATCTCGCCGAGCACGATGTCGCCGAGCGCAAGCGGCGTATGCATGATCGCTTCCCACGTGCGCTGCACGTGCATCCGCGAGAAACCCGAATACATCGACTCGAAGCTCGCGGACATCATCACGCTCGACCCGACCGTGCCGGCCGCGAGGAACGCGATATACGACACGCCGTCGACGTGGCCGAGCATCAGGCCGAGCCCGAACCCCAAGCCGAACAGATAGATCATCGGATCGGCAAGATTGCCGAACAGCGACGCGAGCGCGAGCTTGCGCCAGACGAGATAGTTGCGCCGCCAGACGGCGATCCAGTTGGTCGCGTTCGCGGGCATCGCGATCGCGAAGCGTGACACACGCGGCGGTGCCGACGGTGCGGTGGCGGAATAGTTGCGCACGTCCATGATCGATCAGTCCTGCATTTCGCGGCCCGTGAGCCGCAGGAACACATCTTCCAGATTGGCCGGGCGATGCAGATAGCGCAACCCCGCGCGACCCTTGAGTCGCGCGCTGAGCGGTTCCGGATCGCTCACGTAGCAGAACAGCGTCTCGCCGCTGATCTCGGTGTGTTTTGCGAACGCCGCCAGCTCGTCGCGCAGCGTGGCCGGATCGGGCCCGTAGATCTCGATCACGTCGCAGCCGATCTCCGATTGGATCAGCGCGTGCGGCGCGCCTTCGGCGATCTTGCGGCCTTCCTCGATCACGCACAGGCGGTCGCACAGGCGCTCGGCTTCTTCCATGAAGTGCGTGGTGATCAGGATCGTCTTGCCTCGAGCGAGCAGCGAGCGCAGCCGCTCCCACATGAGGTGACGCGCTTGCGGGTCGAGCCCCGTCGTCGGCTCGTCGAGCACCAGCACATCGGGATCGTTGACGAGCGCACGGGCGAGCGTGAGGCGGCGCTTCATGCCGCCCGACAGCTCGCCGACCTTCGCATCGGCCTTGTTCTCGAGCTTCGCGAATTCGAGCAGCGGCTTCACGAGCGCGCGCGCAGCCTGCGCCGACATGCCGAAATAGCGGCTGAAGACGAGCAGGTTCTCGCGCACGCTGAAGTCGGGGTCGAGATTGTCGAACTGCGGGACGACCCCGACGCGCTGGCGCGCATGTCGCGCACGCGATGGAACCGGTTCGCCGCAGAGCGAAATGGCGCCTGCATCGGGATGTGTGAGGCCGAGCAGCATTTTCAGCGTGGTGGTCTTGCCGGCGCCGTTGGGCCCGAGCAGGCCGTAGCATTCGCCGGCCTGTACGGTGAAGGACAGGCCGTTGACGACGAGCTTGTCGCCAAAGCGCTTTTCGACGTTCCGGAAATCGATCGGTGCAACGGACATGGGCATGTTGTCGTTGTAAGCGGGCGCGGAAGCGTTCCGCTGCCGGATGCGTAGCCGGCTGGCGAACCGATCGGACGATTGCGTGTCACACGGGCATGACCGAAGCGCACGACGCCGGCGCCTGCTGGCCCGCTGGAGTACGAACGGGCCATTCTAGTGCATCGGCTGCGTCTCTTCAGGGCATGCCTGCACGGTGCGATGCATGCGCGCACCGATCGTGCACCGCATCATCGCGCACGCGCCGAGCGGGGCGAATCAGCGTTTTCCATCCCTTGCGTCCTGAATTGCGGCGCACCATGATGAATGCGTAGGCTCGTTGTTGCGATAGGGAGGTTTCATGGCTAGCTACAACAAGATTCTGCTGTGTTACGACGGCACGCTCGAAGGGCGCAAGGCACTGCGCTGCGGCGCCAATCTCGCGATGGACCTGAAGGCCGAGACGCATTTGCTGTCGGTCGTCGACATGCGCTCGAGCATCGCGCAGAGCGCAGGCTTGCTGACCGACGTCGCGTGCGGCCGGTTCGAGGAAACCGCGCGTGAAATCCTGCAGGAAGGGGTGAACTGGCTGCGCGAGCGCGGCGTGCAGGCCGAAGGCCATTTCGCGTTCGGCTATCCGATCGACGAAATCGCGAATCTCGCGATGGAGCTGAAGGTTGACCTCGTTGTCGTCGGCCACCGCTGCCGCAGCGGGCTGTCGAGATGGTGGATGGGCTCGGGCAACACGCAACTGCTCGATCGCGTCAACTGCAGCATCCTGGTGGCGTGTTCGTCGGCACAGGAGCAGAAGGAAGAAATCGCGCGTGAGCGGGAAGCCGCCACGGCGAATGGCAAATGATCGAATGATTCGATGACGGCCTGACCGGCGATCCGCGCCGGTCAGGCGCCGTGCCGCATCAGCGGCGCGGGTACCGCGCGGCCTGCTACGCGTGCAGGTCGATCGCGGACAATTTCCACGAGAACAGCCCGAAGCGGTGGAATATCGCCGCGTAGCGCGTGCCGTCGGCACTGCGCTGGTAGGTCACGACGAATTCATCGATATTCCGGTAGCCCGCGCTGGTTTGCTGCTGATGCGGCGCATGCGTTGCATCGTTCGCACTGGCCGGTGCGGTAGAGGTGGGTGCCGGCGATGACGCAGCCGCCGCGTTGTTGCCCGGAGCGACGGCGCTTGCCGGTGCCGGATTGGCCTGCGGTGCGGCCGGCGTGTCTGCAGGCGCATTGCCTTGCGGCCGATTCGGCCAATCGGGCGGGCGCTCACCCGGATTGCCACGCGGTGGCAACCCGCTCATCAGCGCGGCCACGCCCTCCGGGGTCGCGTACGCATCGACCAGCGGGCCGATCAGGGCAGACCCGATCAGTGCACCAATCACCGCGAACGGATTGTTCTTCTTCACCGCGTCGATCCGGCGCATCAACTCTTCCGTGACCTGCTGCTTCAGGCTGATGCGCAGCGACGGAAAATCGACATATTCACTGATGGCCTGTGCATCGCGCGCATCGATCGCCGATTTCAGGCGGCCGAGCGCGACGTACGGCGACGCGTAGGCATAGCCGATCGCCGCAATGACGGCGACGGCCACCACGACGATCAGCAGGGGCTTGAGCCGCCATATGCGGCCCGAAGATCCTGTCACGTTGCCTCCGGTGCGGGGATGTTCCGCAATCAGAGACCGCCTGGCGTGGCCGATCGTTCCTCTGCGATGCAGCGATCGATCATCCGGCACACGGCATCGATCGTGCCGACCATGATCAGGCGCGAACGGCCGTGATAGACGCGCACCGGCGCACGGCGCGCGGGTTCCGCGTGATTCAGGCCGGCGTTCAGCGATACCCGCGCGAAAGCGGGGAGCGCCGACGGCAGCAGGGACGCCTGCTGTTCGACTGCGACTTCTTCTTGCACAGGCGCCGCCGCGGACAGCGGTGCGCAGGGCGTGCGGCCGCGCAGGTGACGCAGGCGACCGAATTGACGGAAAGGCAGCAGACGGGCAAGGCGTTCCATGATGTTCTCCTCAGCGAGACGGAATGTCAGAGTTCGCCCGAGCGGATCAGCCCGACGGCGATGCCTTCCAGCGCGAATTCCGCGCTGCCGGCCTTGACGAAGATGTTTTCGTAATCCGGGTTCTCCGCGATCAGCTCGAGACCGCCCGGCCGGCGCATCAGGCGCTTGACCGTGACGTCGTCGCCGAGACGCGCGACGATGATCTGGCCGTCCTTCGCTTCCGTGCGCTTCTGCACGGCGAGGAGGTCGCCGTCGAGAATGCCGGCGTCACGCATAGAAAGGCCGCGCACTTTCAGCAGGTAGTCGGGCTTGCTGGAGAACAGCGCGGGATCGCACGCGTAATGCTGCGAGATGTGCTCCTGCGCGAGGATCGGGCTACCGGCTGCCACGCGGCCGACGAGTGGCAGCGACAGCTGCATCAGCCCGGCGTGCGGCAGCGTGAACTGGTGCGGGGAATCTTCAAGGCCGAGCAGGCGGATGCCGCGCGACGCGCCGGCGGCCAACTCGATCACGCCCTTGCGCGCCAGTGCGCGCAGGTGCTCCTCGGCCGCATTCGGCGAGCTGAAGCCCAGTTCGGCCGCGATCTCGGCACGGGTGGGCGGGAATCCGGAGCGCTCGATCGCGCGACGGATCAAGTCGAACACTTGCTGCTGGCGGGCGGTCAGTTTGGTCATGGCTCAACTGTATGGATAGACAGTGAGCTGTATTTTTATACAGTAGTTCGCGAATTTCAAGTGTTACGTGAGGTTCGTCGCGATCACGCCGGTTCCGGCGCGATTTCACGACGTCCGGACGGCGGTTCATCTGCCGCAACCGTCCATCCCGTATGCGTTAGCACTTTTGGGTATTAAAAAATGAGGAACGATTATTTTTAATCATGTAACCCGTTCGTTAGACTGGCCCGACATCGCAATACCGACAACACTGGAGAACCAAGGATGGGCAAGCGCAATACGGGGCTGGTGGGCGGAGTGGGCCGCCTGATCGCAACACTCGCGCTGGGCGCGGCGGCGGCGCTGGGCGTCGCGACGCACGCCCAGGCCGATACGACCTTCCTGAACGTGTCGTACGACCCGACGCGCGAGCTGTATCAGGATTTCAACCAGGCGTTTGGCAAGGAGTGGAAGGCGAAGACGGGCGAGACCGTCAACTTCAAGCAGTCGCACGGCGGGTCGGGCGCGCAGGCGCGCTCGGTGCTCGACGGCCTGCAGGCCGACGTCGTCACGCTGGCGCTGGCGTACGACATCGACGCGCTCGCGAACAAGGGGCTCGTCAACAAGGACTGGCAGAAGCGCCTGCCCGACAACGCGTCGCCGTACACGTCGACGATCGTGTTCCTGGTGCGCAAGGGTAATCCGAAGGGGATCAAGGACTGGGACGACCTGACCAAGCCGGGCATCTCGATCGTCACGCCGAACCCGAAGACGTCCGGCGGCGCGCGCTGGAACTACCTGGCCGCATGGGCGTACGCACAGCACAAGCCGGGCGGCAACGAGCAGACGGCGAAGGACTTCGTCACGAAGCTCTACAAGAACGCCGGCGTGCTCGATTCCGGCGCGCGCGGCGCGACGACGAGCTTCGTGCAGCGCGGGATCGGCGACGTGCTGATCGCATGGGAAAACGAGGCGTTCCTGTCGGTCAAGGAATTCGGCACCGACAAGTTCGAGATTGTCGTGCCGTCGGTGAGCATCCTGGCCGAGCCGCCCGTCGCGGTGGTCGACAAGGTGGTCGACAAGAAGGGCACGCGCAAGCTGGCCGAGGCGTACCTGAACTTCCTGTACAGCCCGCAGGGCCAGGAGATCGCGGCGCGCAACTACTACCGGCCGCGTTCGAAGAACGTGCCGGCGGAACTGACGAAGCAGTTCCCGAAGCTGAAGCTGTACACGGTCGACGATACCTTCGGCGGCTGGACGAATGCGCAGAAGACGCATTTCGCGGACGGCGGCGTGTTCGATTCGATCTACAAGCCGCAGTAACGCCATAACGACAGCGGCGCGCCACGATAGCGCGCCGCACCCTCGACGGGCCGCCGGCGCAATGCATCGCGCCGGCGTTTGCGTCGGACCCATGAGCAGCATCGACCCAGCAAGAGCATCCGATGACGACGTACACCTTTCGCAAGCCGAGCGCGCTGCCCGGTTTCGGCGTGACGCTAGGCATCACGGTGGCCTATTTGAGCCTCGTGGTGCTGATACCGCTCGCTGCCACATTCCTGAAGACCGCGACGCTGTCGTGGGACCAGTTCGTCACCGCCGTCACGTCGCCGCGCGTGCTCGCGTCGTACCGGCTGACGTTCACGTCCGCGCTCGGCGGCGCGCTGATCAACGCCGTGTTCGGCTTCCTCGTCGCGTGGGTGCTCGTGCGCTACACGTTCCCGTTCAAGCGCCTCGTCGATGCGATCGTCGACCTGCCGTTCGCGCTGCCGACCTCGGTCGCCGGCATTTCGCTCGCGGCCGTCTACGCGACCAACGGCTGGGTCGGCCAGTATCTCGCGCCGCTCGGTATCAAGATCGCGTTCACGCCGGCCGGCGTGCTGGTCGCGCTCACCTTCATCGGGCTGCCGTTCGTCGTGCGCACGGTGCAGCCGGTGCTCGAGGATTTCGAGCGCGAGCAGGAAGAGGCCGCCGCATGCCTCGGCGCGTCGCGCTGGCTGACGTTCCGCCGCGTCGTGCTGCCGGCCGTGCTGCCGGCGCTCCTCACCGGTTTCGCGCTCGCGTTCGCGCGCGCGCTCGGCGAATACGGATCGGTGATCTTCATCGCCGGCAACGTGCCGATGAAATCCGAGATCACGTCGCTGCTCATCATCACGAAGCTCGAGCAGTACGACTACGCGGGCGCGACCGCGTTGGCGGTCGTGATGCTCGTCGTGTCGTTCCTGATGCTGCTGCTGATCAACACGCTGCAGTGGTATCTGCAGCGCCGCACGAGCAAGGGCGCGAGCGGTCCCGCGCCCGCTACCGTCATCGCCGTCGCAGCAGGAGGCCAGCAATGAGCCAGGAGGCCACCGTCGTGCTGAAAACCCCGTCTTCGGCCGCGCAGGGGCGCGCCGCGAAGCGGCTCGACCCCGTCAGCGAGTCGCGCGTCGTGCGCTGGCTGCTCACGGGCATCGCGCTGGCGTTCCTTGCGTTCTTCCTCGTCGTGCCGCTTGCCGCGGTGTTCGTCGAGGCGCTGAGAAAAGGCGTCGGCTTCTATCTCGAATCGCTGGCCGATCCCGATGCGTGGTCGGCGATCAAGCTGACGCTGACCGTCGCCGCGATCGCCGTGCCGCTGAACCTCGTGTTCGGCGTGTGCGCATCGTGGGCGATCGCAAAATTCGAATTCCGCGGCAAGGCGCTGCTGACGACGCTGATCGACCTGCCGTTCTCCGTGTCGCCGGTGATCTCGGGCCTCGTATACGTGCTGCTGTTCGGCGCGCAGGGCTGGTTCGGTCCGTGGCTGCAGGATCACGACGTACAGATCATCTTCGCCGTGCCTGGCATCGTGCTCGCGACGATCTTCGTCACGTTCCCGTTCGTCGCGCGCGAGCTGATTCCGCTGATGCAGGCGCAGGGCACCGACGAGGAAGAAGCCGCGCGCGTGCTCGGCGCGTCGGGCTGGCAGATCTTCCGCCGCGTGACGCTGCCGAACGTGAGGTGGGGCCTGCTGTACGGCGTGATCCTGTGCAACGCGCGCGCGATGGGCGAGTTCGGCGCGGTGTCGGTCGTGTCGGGCCACATCCGCGGCGTGACCGACACGATGCCGCTGCACGTCGAGATCCTGTACAACGAATACAACTTCGCGGCGGCCTTCGCCGTGGCGTCGGTACTGGCGCTGCTCGCGCTCGTCACGCTCGCGCTGAAGCTGCTCGCCGAGCGCCATCTCGCCGCCGAGCTGGCCGGCGCGCGCGACACCGTTCCCGCACATGCCGGCCCCGTCGCCGCCGTTTCGTCGAAATCGTAAAGAGGCAACCAGAATGGGTATCACCGTCCGTAACCTTCAGAAGCGCTTCGGCGATTTCACGGCGCTCGACAACGTGTCGCTCGACTTCCCGCCCGGCGAACTGGTCGCGCTGCTCGGGCCGTCCGGCTGCGGCAAGACCACGCTGCTGCGCGTGATCGCGGGCCTCGAGCACGCGGATGCCGGCCAGGTCGTGCTGCAGGGGCTCGACGTCGCGTCGGTCGGCGCGCGCGATCGCCAGGTCGGTTTCGTGTTCCAGCACTACGCACTGTTCCGCCACATGACGGTGTTCGAGAACGTCGCGTTCGGGCTGCGCGTGAAACCGCGCCGCGAGCGGCCGTCGGAAAGCGCGATCCGCGACAAGGTGCACGAGCTGCTGAAGCTCGTGCAGCTCGACTGGCTCGCGCAGCGTTATCCGTCCGAGCTGTCGGGCGGCCAGCGCCAGCGCATCGCGCTCGCCCGCGCGCTCGCGGTCGAGCCGAAGGTGCTGCTGCTCGACGAGCCGTTCGGCGCGCTCGACGCGAAGGTACGAAAGGAGCTGCGCGGCTGGCTGCGTCGCCTGCACGACGACCTGCACATCTCGACGATCTTCGTCACGCACGACCAGGAGGAGGCGCTGGAAGTCGCGGACCGCATCGTCGTGCTGAACCGCGGCCACGTCGAGCAGGTCGGCAGCCCGCAGGACGTCTACGATCATCCGCAAAGCGCGTTCGTCTACGAGTTTCTCGGCGCGGCGAACCGGCTGCCGGGCACAGTGGCCGGGCGCGGCTTCGTCGCCGAGGGCGCGGCAGCGCCGATCGAGGTCGACGCCGATTTCGCGGGCCCCGCGAACGCCTACGTGCGACCGCACGATCTGCAGTTGTGGCCGGCGGGCGAAGGGCACCGCGACGGCATCGCGGTGGACGTGCGCCGCGTGATTCCGCTCGGTGGTTCGGTGCGGGTGGAGCTCGAGGCGCGCGCAGGCGGCGCGCTCGAGGCGGAACTCGATCGCGACGCATGGCGTGCGCTGTCGCTGCAGGTCGGCGATGGTGCGACGGCGGTGCCGCGCGCGGTGCGTGTGTTTCCCGCGCGTTGACGACAGAATGCAGGGCAGGGGGCGGAACGCGCTCCGATCAGACAATCAAACAACGACAGCCTAAGAGGCATACCCATGAATTTTCAGCAATTGCGGTTCGTGCGCGAAGCGGTGCGCCAGAACATGAACCTGACGGAAGTCGCGAACGTGCTGTACACGTCGCAGTCGGGCGTGTCGAAGCAGATCAAGGATCTCGAAGATGAGCTGGGCGTCGACATCTTCATCCGGCGCGGCAAGCGGCTGACGGGGCTCACGGAGCCCGGCAAGGCCGTGCACCAGCTGATCGAGCGGATGCTGCTCGATGCCGAGAACCTGCGCCGCGTCGCGCGCCAGTTCGCCGACCAGGACAGCGGCCACCTCGTCGTCGCGACGACGCACACGCAAGCGCGCTACGCGCTGCCGAAGGTGATCCGTCAGTTCACCGACGTGTTCCCGAAGGTGCATCTCGCGCTGCGCCAGGGCAGCCCGCAGCAGATCGCGCAGATGATCCTGAACGGGGAGGCCGATCTCGGCATCTCGACCGAAGCGCTCGACCGCTATCCGGACATCGTCACGTTCCCGTGCTATTCGTGGCACCACACGGTCGTCGTGCCGAAGGGCCATCCGCTCGTCGGCCGCGAGAACCTGACGCTCGAGGAAATCGCCGAGTACCCGATCATCACGTACGACCAGGACTTCACGGGCCGCTCGCACATCGACCAGGCGTTCACGCAGGCGGGCGCCGTGCCCGATGTCGTGCTGACCGCGATCGACGCGGACGTGATCAAGACCTATGTCGAACTCGGGATGGGGATCGGCGTCGTCGCGGCGATGGCCTACGATCCGCAGCGCGACACGGGGCTCGTCGCGCTCGATACGCAGCACCTGTTCGAGGCGAGCACGACGCGGGTCGGGCTGCGCAAGGGCGCGTTCCTGCGCGCATATGCGTACCGGCTGATCGAGATGTTTGCGCCGCACCTGAACGAAGCGGAAATCGCGGGGATGTTGCGCGAAGCCGTTTGACGACGGCGCGTCGTGCGTCATCCGCGCCATCACTGCGGATGACGCAACGTACCTGCGCGTGTTGTCGTGCATCGGGCAGCGGCAGGCGATCTGCCGCCGCCTTGGTTGTCCGAATCACCGAATCACCGAATCACCGAATCACCGAATCACCGAATCACCGAATCACCGAATCACCGAATCATCGGCCGCAGTCGCGGCTTCCAGTCCGATTCATCACCACATACGGCGCGCGACATGCGCTCGCCGGCCAGCGCGAAATCGAGGCGGCAGGTTCGAGCGCCTCGTATCGGGTTCAGCGATCCGCCGTACCGGACGCCCCGTTTCTCCTCAGATGTGATTCAATGCGCGTGGATGCCGGCTGACGGGTGTCGAGGCGGCTCTTTGGCCGCCATCCTGACCGACAGGCCCGCATCAACGACACCATGCGCAACGCCGGAACGACCTGCGGAGCGCGTTACCCACAGCCCGTTCGCATTCACGAAACCATGCACGCGGAGCGCCCGTTCCGACACACTCGGCGACATGGCGCGCAGCACGCAACACGCGTGACGAAGAGGTAAACAATGAATCTGAAATGGTTTCTCTTTTCCTTCGAAGGCCGGATCGGGCGTCTGCCGTGGTGGATCTACGCGCTGGTTTCCGCTTTGCTCAGTGCGTTTTTCGATGCCGGTTCGCGCGGCTCGCCGGATGACGATCTGCCGTTGCTGGCGATGCTGGTTCTCGTCGTCATCGCTGTCGTCGCGGGATGGTCGTCGATTGCGGTCGGTGTGAAGCGGCTGCACGACATCGACAAGTCCGGATGGTGGATGCTGTTGCTGTTCGTGCCGATCGCCGGCGCGCTCGCGTTGTTCGTGATGAACGGCTTCATTGCCGGCACGCCGCATGCGAACCGATTTGGCGAGCCGCCGTCAGCCGATGAAGACGAGCAGGCGCCGCAGGACCGGCGTGACGCGCGCTCCGAATAAACCCTTAAATATTGATCAGACAGGTTGCGCGCCGACGCGAATCGGTACAGCATAGCCCTCACTCCGCCGGCTTCTCGCCGGCGGCGACGCGTAAACGACAGCACGCGTCAGGCAGTCGGCCGTCTGCCTCGCTTCCATTCCGTGGTACCGACAGCAGCATCGATGGCCATTGCCCGGGTAGTGTGGCGCAAACGTTTGCTCACATTAAAACAACAGCCAAACAATCGTCCGGCCCTTGGGGCCAGTCGCCAGGAGATGTGTATGAATGTTCTCTTTCGCCGTCGCTTCCTGACCGCCGCGCTTGCAGCCGTCGCGGTCGCCGCCGCACCGGCCGTCCACGCGCAATCTGCAGCCAAGCCGAAGGTTGCGCTCGTGATGAAGTCGCTCGCCAACGAGTTCTTCCTGACGATGGAAACGGGCGCGAAGGAATACCAGAAACACAACGCGAGCCAGTTCGACCTGATCACCAACGGTATCAAGGACGAGACCGACACCGCGAACCAGATCCGCATCGTCGAGCAGATGATTGTGTCGAAGGTCGATGCGATCGTGCTCGCGCCGGCCGATTCGAAGGCGCTCGTGCCGGTCGTGAAGAAGGCGGTCGACGCCGGCATCATCGTCGTGAACATCGACAACCGGCTCGATCCTGACGTGCTGAAGTCGAAGAACCTGAACGTGCCGTTCGTCGGCCCGGACAACCGCAAGGGCGCGCGCAAGATCGGCGATTACCTCGCGAAGCGGCTGAAGGCGGGCGACCAGGTCGGCATCGTCGAAGGCGTGTCGACGACGACCAACGCGCAGCAGCGCACGGCCGGCTTCCAGGACGCGATGAAGGCGGGCGGGATGAAGGTCGTGTCGGTGCAGTCCGGCGAATGGGAGATCGACAAGGGCAATGCGGTCGCTGCCGCGATGCTCAACGAATACCCGAACCTGAAGGCGCTGCTGTGCGGCAACGACAACATGGCGATCGGCGCCGTGTCGGCCGTGCGCGCGGCCGGCAAGCAGGGCAAGGTGCTCGTGGTCGGCTACGACAACATCAACGCGATCAAGCCGATGCTGAAGGACGGCCGCGTGCTCGCGACCGCCGATCAGTACGCGGCGAAGCAGGCCGTGTTCGGCATCGACACGGCGCTCAAGGCGATCGCCGAGCATCGCAAGCAGGCCGACATGTCGGGCGTGGTCGAGACGCCGGTGGATCTCGTGACGAAGTGACGCAGCCCCGATGCGGCCGCCGTCCTCAAGAATTTGGCGCGGCGGCCGTTATCCCGGGGTGAGCGCGATCACGGCCACTGCATGCACATGCACTTGTGAGCGTCACACCCGCGCGCCGCGTGCGCGCGGCCGCAACCAGGATCGCGATGGACCCGACTTTCCAACCCTCCCGTTCAGCCCCCCCCGTGCTGTCCGTATCCGGCATTGGCAAGACCTATGCCGAGCCCGTGCTCGCCGACGTCACGCTGACGTTGGCGGCGGGCCAGGCGCTCGCGCTGACGGGCGAGAACGGTGCGGGCAAGAGCACGCTGTCGAAGATCATCGGCGGGCTCGTCGAGCCGACCGCCGGCACGATGCAGCTGGGCGGCCACGCGTATGCACCGGCCAGCCGCACGCAGGCCGAGGCGCTCGGCGTGCGCATGGTGATGCAGGAGCTGAACCTGCTGCCGACGCTGACCGTCGCCGAAAACCTGTTCCTGAACCGCCTGCCGCGGCGCTTCGGGATCATCGATCGCGCGCAGCTGCGTGAGGACGCGCGGGTCGCGATGGCGCAGGTCGGGCTCGACACGGTCGATCCCGATACGCCGGTGGGCGCGCTCGGCATCGGCCACCAGCAGATGGTCGAGATCGCGCGCAACCTGATCGGCGACTGTCGCGTGCTGATTCTCGACGAACCGACCGCGATGCTGACGGCGCGTGAAGTCGAGCTGCTGTTCGAGCAGATCGACCGGCTGAAGGCGCGCGGGGTCGCGATCGTCTACATCTCGCACCGGCTCGAGGAACTCGCGCGGGTCGCCGAGCGCGTTGCGGTGCTGCGCGACGGCCGGCTCGTTCACGCGGGCGACATGGCGGCGACGACGTCCGACGGGCTCGTCACGCTGATGGTCGGGCGCGAGATCGGCGAGCAGATCGATCTCGGCGAGCGTCGTATCGGCGCGCCGCGGCTCGTCGTGTCGGGCCTCTCGCGCGGCGGGGCCGTGCGGGACGTGTCGCTCGAAGTGGGCGGGGGCGAGATTTTCGGCATCTCCGGGCTGATCGGCGCGGGGCGCACCGAATTGCTGCGGCTGATCTACGGCGCGGATGCGCCGGATGCGGGGACGATCGCGATCGGCCAGCCGCCGAAGCCGGTACGGATCGGTTCGCCCGTCGAGGCGGTGAAGCACGGTATCGCGCTGATCACCGAGGATCGCAAGGGCGAAGGGCTGTTGCTCACGCAGTCGATCACCGCGAACGTGTCGCTCGGCCAGCTCGACCGGCTCGCGCGCGGCGGCATCGTCGACCGCGCGCGTGAAACGGCGCTCGCCGAGCAGCAGATCGACGCGCTGCGGATCCGCACGCACGGCGCGGCGCAGACGGTCGGCGAGCTGTCGGGCGGCAACCAGCAGAAGGTCGTGATCGGCCGCTGGCTCGCGCGCGACATGGGCGTATTGTTGTTCGACGAACCGACCCGCGGGATCGATGTCGGCGCGAAGTTCGAGATCTACACTTTGATGGGTGCGCTCGCGCGCGAAGGCCGCGCGCTCGTCGTCGTGTCGAGCGACCTGCGCGAGCTGATGCTGATCTGCGACCGGATCGGCGTAATGTCGGCCGGCCGCATGACCGCCGTGTTCGAGCGCGGCAACTGGACCCAGGATGCGCTGCTGGCCGCGGCGTTCGCCGGCTTCGGCCGCGAGACGCTGCCGGGCAGCGTGCAGCATCCGGCCGCGGGGCAGGCGCCAGGCGCCGCTCCGGGCACTTCGACGACAGGACGACAGCAATGACCCAGCCTCCCGTATCCCCGACCGACGCAGGCGCGCAGCAGGACGTGACGGGGCGCCGTGCGCGCATGCTGTCCGGCACGCGGCTCGGCCTGTCGAACTATCTCGGGCTCGCCGGTGCGCTTGCCGCGATGATCGCGCTGTTCTCGGTGCTGAGCTCGCATTTCCTGACCTACGACACGTTCAGCACGATCGCGAACCAGATTCCCGATCTCGTGGTGATGTCGGTCGGGATGACCTTCGTGCTGATCATCGCCGGGATCGACCTGTCGGTCGGTTCGGTGCTCGCGCTCGCCGCGTCGATGGTCAGCGTCGCCGCATTGAAATGGCAGTGGGGGCCGCTGCCGGCCGCGTTGATCGGCATCGCGGTCGCGACCCTCACGGGCGCGCTGACGGGCGCGGTCACGGTCGGCTGGCGGATCCCGTCGTTCATCGTGTCGCTCGGCGTGCTGGAGGCCGCGCGCGGCCTCGCGTACCAGCTGACGAATTCGCGCACGGCCTATATCGGCGACGCGTTCGATTTCCTGTCGAACCCGATCGCGCTGGGCATCTCGCCGGCATTCCTGATCGCGGTCGCGGTGATGATCGCGGCCCAGTTCGTGCTGACGCGCACCGTGTTCGGACGCTATCTCGTCGGGATCGGCACGAACGAAGAAGCGGTCCGACTTGCGGGGGTTAACCCGAGGCCGTATAAAA
The DNA here is from genome assembly GCF_964265005.1 of Burkholderia crassaminum. NCBI lineage: Bacteria > Pseudomonadati > Pseudomonadota > Betaproteobacteria > Burkholderiales > Burkholderiaceae > Burkholderia > Burkholderia crassaminum. Next base: position 1,801,817 of record NZ_OZ183799.1, read on the forward strand.
TTCTCGTATTCGCATTGATGGGCGCGTTCGCGGGGCTTGCGTCGCTGTTCCAGATTTCGCGGCTCGAGGCGGCCGACCCGAACGCGGGCGTCGGCCTCGAACTGCAGGTGATCGCCGCCGTCGTGATCGGCGGCACGAGCCTGATGGGCGGGCGCGGCTCGGTGATCAGCACGTTCTTTGGCGTGTTGATCATCTCCGTGCTGGCCGCGGGGCTGGCGCAGATCGGCGCGAACGAGCCGACGAAACGGATCATCACCGGCGCGGTGATCGTGGTGGCGGTCGTGCTCGATACGTATCGCAGCCGGCGCACGCGCGTGCGGTAGAAAGACAGACAGAACAGACCAGAGAGAAACGGGAAATGGCGACGATCAAGGATGTGGCGGCCATGGCGGGCGTGTCGTTTACGACCGTCTCGCACGTGGTGAACAATTCGCGGCCGGTGTCCGCGGATGTGCGTGCGAAGGTCGAGGGCGCAATCCGCGAGCTGAATTACGTGCCGTCGGCCGTGGCACGCTCGCTGAAGGCGCGTGCGACAGCGACCATCGGCCTCGTCGTGCCGAACAGCACGAATCCGTACTTCGCGGAGCTTGCGCGCGGCATCGAGGATCAGTGCGCGGCCAATGGCTATTGCGTGTTCTTCTGCAACTCGGACGATGATCCCGTGAAGCAGCGCAGTTACCTGCGCGTGCTGCAGGAAAAGCGCATCGACGGGCTGATCGTCGCGTCCGCCGGCGAGGATGCGGTGCTCGCGCAGACGCTCGCGGACATCCATGCGCCGCTCGTCGTCGTCGATCGCAACATCGAGGGGCTCGCGGCCGACCTCGTGCAGATCGACCACGAGCGCGGCGCGTACCTGGCGACGCGCCATCTGCTCGAGCTCGGACACGCAAAGATCGGCTGCATCACCGGGCCGACCGACACGGCGGTCAGCGCGATGCGCGTGCACGGCTTCATCCGAGCGATGGCCGAGCGCGGCGTCGACATCGTGCCGGGCGCGATCGCGGAAAGCGACTTCTCGTGCCTCGGCGGTTATCACGCGGCGTCGCGGCTGTTCGAAACGGTGCGGCCAAGCGCGATCTTCGCGGGCAACGACCTGATGGGTGTCGGCGCGCTGCGCGCGGCGGCCGAGCGCGGCATGCGCGTGCCCGACGACTGTTCGATCATCGGATTCGACGACATCGAATTCTCCCGCTACACGTATCCGGCACTGTCGACGGTCGGCCAGTCGGTGCGTGCGCTCGGCGAAATGGCCGCGCAGACCTTGATCGAGCGGATCGGTGGCGGTTCGACGGCCGTGCCGAGCCGGCGGCGCGTCGTGTCGCCGCGTCTCGTGCTGCGTGAATCGACGGCGGTCTACCGCGAGCCTCCGGCCTCCGGCGGTCGCGCATGACGGCGCCTGCACCGGGCTCCGGCCGCGTGACGGTGGTCGGCAGCCTCAACATGGATCTCGTCGTGCGCGCGCCGCGTCTGCCGCTGCCCGGCGAAACGCTCGCGGGACACGCGTTCGCGCAGGCGGCGGGCGGCAAGGGCGGCAACCAGGCCGTCGCTGCCGCGCGGCTCGGCGCGCAGGTCGCGATGATCGGCTGCGTCGGCGCGGATGCGCACGGCGCGGCACTGCGCACGGGCCTGGAAGCCGAGGGGATCGACTGCGCGGGACTCGCGACGAGCGCGTCGGCGTCGACCGGCGTCGCGCTGATCGTCGTCGACGATGCGAGCCAGAACGCGATCGTGATCGTCGCGGGCGGCAACGGCGAGGTCACGACCGATACGGTCGCGCGGCACGAGGCCGCGCTGGCGTCGGCCGACGTGCTGATCTGCCAGCTCGAGACGCCGCCGGACGCGGTGTTCGCGGCGCTGTCGGCCGGGCGCCGGCTCGGCCGCACGGTGGTGCTCAATCCGGCCCCGGCCGTCGCGCCGCTGCCGGACGGCTGGCTGCCGCTCGTCGATTACCTGATCCCGAACGAGGTCGAGGCAGCCGCGCTGACCGCGCTGCCGGTGCGCGACCCGGCGGAGGCGGAAGCGGCAGCGCGCGCGCTGCAGGCAGGCGGCGCACGCAACGTGCTGGTTACGCTGGGTGCGCGCGGTGTGCTTGCGCTGACGGCCGATGGCGCCGCGCGGCATTATCCGGCGCCAGCCGTGCAGGCCGTCGACACGACGGCGGCCGGCGATACCTTCATCGGCGGTTTTTCCGCGCGGCTCGCGGCCGGCGCGGACGTCGATACGGCGATCCGCTTCGCGCAACGCGCAGCGGCACTGTCGGTCACGCGATCGGGCGCGCAACCGTCGATTCCAACGCTTGCCGAACTGGCCGGATAGGGCCTGATCACGCATCGCAGCCGGTTCGTCGCAAACGACGGCCGGCCGCGTATCAGCGACGCCCGCCGGAAGCGGAGGGCCTTCCATCGCCTTGCCTCCAGCACACGCCGAAACGCGCATTTTCATTTAGCTGTTTGTAATAAACAGACGAATAATTCGAAAAAATAGCGGAAACACCATCAAGTTGTGCGGTGCACTGTCGTAAATGTATCGAGCGAAGCAATGCTTCGAAGCGACGGGCCCGTCCCGTCCATCACGACGCAACACAGGAAGGATGATGGTGTTCAAAAACCTGACGATTCGTGCGCGCATCGGTCTCACGATGGCGTTTCTGGCGGTGCTCCTGGGTGTGGTCGGCGTGCTCGGCTTGTACGGAATGACGCGCGCGAACGACACGACGCGCGATATCTTCACGAACCAGATGCCAAGCGCGGTCGACGTCTCGGTCGCCGAAATCTACGCTGCGCGCGAACGCCTGGCGCTCGACCGTGCGGCGCTCCTGGCCGCCACGCCCGACGCGGCGGCGGCCGTGGAGCGAAGCCGCGCGATGCGCGCGCAGTCCGACGCGTGGTGGCAGAAGTACCTCGCGTTGCCGCGCGGCCCGGAGGAAGACCGGCTCGCACAGGACGTCGCCGCGAAGCGGCAGGCGTTGCAGCACGAGTGCGACGCGTTTGCGAGCGTGGTCGGCGCGAATCAGGCCGACCGGATCGGCGACGGTGCCAAGCAGCTCCAGGCGCGCTACAACGACCTCGCGACGTCGAGCGAGGCGCTGCGCAACTTCCAGTTCAGTGACGCGCAAACCGGCTTCGACCACGCGGAATCGGTGTACGACACGCTGCGCGTGCTCGCGATCGTCACGCTGGTGGCCGGCTTCGGCGCCGCGGTGGTGTCGTGGCTGACGCTGAGCCGCGCGATCGGCCGCCCGATTGCCGACGCGCTCTCGCATTTTGACGCAATCGCTGCCGGCGACCTGCGTCGGCCGATCGTCGTGGACCGGCATGACGAGATGGGCCAGCTTCTCGAGGGCCTCGGCAAGATGCAGCGCGGGCTCGTCGACACGGTGCGCACCGTGCGCGGCGGCAGCGAGTCGATTGCGACCGCGGCGCGCCAGATTGCGGCCGGCAACATCGACCTGTCGTCGCGCACCGAGGAGCAGGCCGCGGCGCTGCAGGAAACCGCATCGAGCATGGAACAGCTGACCGGCACCGTGAAACAGAACGCGGACAATGCACGCCAGGCCAGTTCGCTGGCCGCGAATGCGTCGGAGATTGCAAACAAGGGCAATACGGTGGTCGGCCAGGTGGTCGGCACGATGGGCGAGATCAACGACAGCTCGGCGAAGATCGCGGACATCATCGCGATCATTGAGGGAATCGCGTTCCAGACCAACATTCTTGCGCTGAATGCAGCAGTCGAAGCCGCACGGGCAGGCGAGGAAGGCCGCGGTTTCGCGGTCGTCGCGGGCGAGGTACGCAGCCTGGCCCAGCGTTCGTCGACCGCGGCCAAGGAGATCAAGGTGCTGATCGACGCGTCGGTGGAGCGCATCCGGTCGGGTTCCACGCTGGTCGATGAAGCGGGGCGCACGATGAGCGACGTGATCGGCGCGGTGCAGCGCGTGACGGACATCATGGGCGAGATCGCGGCGGCGTCCGAGGAGCAGAGCGGCGGGATCGACCAGGTGGCGCGCGCGGTCGCGCAGATGGACGAGGTCACGCAGCAGAACGCGGCGCTCGTCGAGGAAGCCGCGGCCGCCGCGCAGTCGCTCGACGAACAGGCCGGGCGCCTGCGTGAAACAGCAGCGGTATTCCAGCTCGACGACGACACGTCACGCGCGGGTGCCGCGGCTCCGCATGCGGTGCGTCACGCGCCGCGTGCGCCCACGGCAGCGGTTGCCGCGCCCGTCCAGGCTGCCGCGCGCGACGATCGCGATGCACCGCCGAAGCGCGCCGCCACGGTGGCACCGGTGCGCAAGCCCGTCGCTGCCTCTGCTGCGCCCGCGCAGGCTGCGGCTACCACCGGCGCGGACGACTGGGAAACCTTCTGATTCGCGCGTGCCGCGCATCTATCCCCATTTGGTTGAGAACGACGCCCGCGACATGCGGGCGTCGTCGTTTCTGCGCTGGAAAAATGTGACAGGCGATGTGCACGAATGACGATCGCGCATTGTCGCGTGCGTCGAGTGACCTGCATCGACGGATGCGCGTACAGGTGCGTGTGAAGTTCCCGCATCCGTTGTACGGGTATCTCCGTAAGGGCACTGCGAAAAAAATTTGTAACGGCGCGCGCAACGTGTCGTCGTAAACAGCGGCTCGAACGTATAGGGATGAAGGGGGAAGTGGCGACGTCGGATGTGTCCAACGCACAAGACGTTCCGTTGTTCGACGAGACGCGACGGATGCAGTTTCTGCGACTCGGGAGGTCGATTGTAAAACGACGAAATGCGTTGTCCAAGCGGTGTTGCCGAGAATGACGAACTTCATACGAAGAGTTCGTGAAAAAAAATAAGAAAGGGTTTAGGATGAATTCGAACGAGCTTGCTTCTGCGCAGTCGTACGAAGGCAGGCACGTCTTCAGACTCAGGCGAGGGAGGTAGCATGGATATTTACAGCAGCTTCGCGAACCGCTTCGAAAAAACGCGAGAGGAAGAGCTCTCGCTGGAGGAGTATCTCGCGCTCTGCAAGAACGATCCATCCGCGTACGCGACGGCTGGTGAACGCATGCTGGCAGCAATCGGGGAACCTGAACACATCGATACCCGCAACGACCCGCGCCTGTCGCGGATCTTTGCGAACAAGGTCATCAAGGTCTATCCCGCATTCCGTGAGTTCTACGGAATGGAGGAAGTGATCGAGCAGGTGGTCGCATACTTCCGTCACGCTGCGCAAGGGCTCGAAGAGAAGAAGCAGATCCTCTATCTGCTTGGCCCGGTGGGCGGCGGCAAGTCGTCGATCGCCGAGCGTCTGAAGCAACTGATGGAGCGCGTGCCGTTCTATTCGCTGAAGGGTTCGCCCGTCAACGAATCGCCGCTCGGGCTGTTCGACTACGACGAAGACGGCCCGATCCTCGAGGAACAGTACGGCATTCCGCGCCGCTACCTGAAAAACATCCTGAGTCCGTGGGCCGTCAAGCGCCTGCACGAATACAACGGCGACATCCGCCAGTTCCGCGTGGTGCGTCGCTATCCGTCGATCTTGCGGCAGGTCGGCATCGCGAAGACGGAGCCGGGTGACGAGAACAATCAGGACATCTCGTCGCTGGTCGGCAAGGTCGATATCCGCAAGCTCGAACAGTACGCGCAGGACGACGCCGACGCGTACAGCTACTCGGGTGGCCTGTGCCTCGCGAACCAGGGCCTGCTCGAGTTCGTCGAAATGTTCAAGGCGCCGATCAAGGTGTTGCACCCGCTGCTCACCGCCACGCAGGAAGGCAACTTCAAGGGCACCGAGGGCTTCGGCGCGATTCCGTTCGACGGGATCATCCTCGCGCACTCGAACGAGTCGGAGTGGAAGGCGTTCCGCAACAACCGCAACAACGAGGCACTGCTCGACCGGATCTTCGTCGTGAAGGTGCCGTATTGCCTGCGCGTCTCGGAAGAGACCAAGATCTACGAGAAGCTGATCCGCAACTCGTCGCTGGCCGAGGCCGTCTGCGCGCCGGGCACGCTGAAGATGATGTCGCAGTTCTCGGTGCTGTCGCGCCTGCACGAGCCGGAGAATTCGAGCCTGTTCTCGAAGATGCAGGTGTATGACGGCGAAAATCTCAAGGACACCGATCCAAAGGCGAAGTCGTACCAGGAATACCGCGACTACGCGGGCGTGGACGAAGGGATGACGGGCGTGTCGACACGCTTCGCGTTCAAGATCCTGTCGCGCGTGTTCAACTTCGATTCGAGCGAGGTCGCGGCCAACCCCGTGCACCTGATGTACGTGCTCGAGCAGCAGATCGAACGCGAGCAGTTCCCGCCGGAAACCGAGCAGAAGTACCTGTCCTTCGTGAAGGACGTGCTCGCGTCGCGCTACGCGGAATTCATCGGCAAGGAGATCCAGACGGCCTACCTCGAGTCGTATTCGGAGTATGGCCAGAACATCTTCGACCGCTACGTCACGTATGCGGACTTCTGGATCCAGGATCAGGAATTCCGCGATCACGATACGGGCGAGAGCTTCGACCGCGCCGCGCTGAACGCGGAGCTGGAGAAGATCGAGAAGCCGGCCGGCATCAGTAATCCGAAGGATTACCGCAACGAGATCGTGAACTTCGTGTTGCGTGCACGGGCGGCGAATGCCGGCAAGAACCCCGTGTGGACGAGCTACGAGAAGTTGCGCGTCGTGATCGAGAAGAAGATGTTCTCGAATACCGAGGAACTGTTGCCGGTGATTTCGTTCAACGCAAAGGGTTCGGCGGAGGAACAGCGCAAGCATGAGGACTTTGTGAACCGGATGGTCGCGAAGGGCTATACGCCGAAGCAGGTGAGGCTGCTTTGCGACTGGTACCTGCGCGTGCGCAAGTCGTCATGACGCGCGTGGTACCGCGCCCGTACGGCGAGTCCGTACGGGCAACTTCAGAGACGCCGCCCGCTTGACGGGAGACGGCATGTGCGGCGAGCGTCCCGGCATATCGACTTTCGAGCGGGAGACCGGCAGTGCTTCATCAAATCATCGACCGCAGGCTGGCCGGCAAGAACAAGAGTATCGCCAACCGCGAACGCTTTCTGCGTCGCGTCAAGAACTACATTCGTCGTGCCGTGTCCGACGCGGTGCGCGACCGTAGCATCAAGGATATCCAGAGCACGCAGAGCATCACGATCCCGCGCAAGGACATCGCCGAGCCGAATTTCCGGCACGGGCCGGGCGGGCGTCGCGAATACGTGCACCCCGGCAACGAGGACTACGTGCGCGGCGACAAGATCCCGCGCCCGCAGGGCGGCTCGGGCGGCGGTGGCAGTCAGGCGAGCAACGAGGGCGAAGGGCAGGACGACTTCGTGTTCGAATTGTCACGCGACGAGTTCATGCAGTACTTCTTCGACGATCTCGAACTGCCGCGCCTTGTGAAGACGCACCTGCTGACGGTGCCGAGCTGGAAGAACGTGCGCGCGGGCTGGTCGGCGGAAGGCACGCCGAACAACATCGATGTCGTGCGTTCGCTGCGCAGCGCACTCGGGCGTCGCATCGCGCTCGGCTCGCCGCTCGTCAACGAGCTGCGCGAGCTCGAAGCGCAGCTCGACGCGATGAAGAGCGATCCGGAAGACCGGCGCGCGGAGATCGCGGTGCTCGAGGCCGAGATCCATCACCTGAAGGGGCGCATCTGGCGGATTCCGTTCATCGATCCGTTCGACCTGCGCTACATCAACCGCGTGAAGCAGCCGCAACCGTCGAGCCAGGCCGTGATGTTCTGCCTGATGGACGTGTCGGGCTCGATGGACGAGCAGCGCAAGGATCTGTCGAAGCGCTTCTTCATCCTGCTTTACCTGTTCCTCAAGCGTAACTACGAGCGCATCGAGGTGGTGTTCATCCGTCACCACACGCGTGCCGAGGAAGTCGACGAGGACACCTTCTTCCATTCGACCGAAAGCGGCGGCACGGTGGTGTCGAGTGCGCTCGAGCTGATGCGCAAGGTGATGAACGAGCGCTACTCGCCGACTGAGTGGAACATCTACGGCGCGCAGGCGTCCGACGGCGACAACTGGACCGACGATTCGCCGAAGTGTCGCAAAATCCTGGAAGAGGATATCCTCACGAAGACGCGTTACTTCGCGTATATCCAGGTCGCGCCGGAAGAGCAGAACCTGTGGCTGGAATACGCGCAACTGGCCCTGTCGCAGCCGCATCTCGCGATGAAAAAAGCGGAGTCGGCCGCCGACATTTACCCGGTGTTTCGCGAATTGTTCGAAAAGCAGGTGGAAATGTCATGACGACCCGCCATCTGCACAACGAGTCGCGCGGCTATGCGCCGCGCCCTTCCGGTGACGACACGGCCGGCTCTGCCGCATCGCAGCAACGCGGGCAGGCCGAACCGCCGCCGCCGGCCGCCGACTTGCCCGGTCCAGGGCAAAAGGAAGCGCGTATGAACGTTGCCGAACGCAAGCCGTTGCCGTGCCCGTCCGACTGGACGTTCGAACTGCTCGAGGAATACGACACGCACATCTCGCAGGTTGCCGAACAATACGAGCTCGACATCTACCCGATCCAGCTCGAACTGATCAGCGCCGAGCAGATGATGGACGCGTATGCGTCGGTCGGGATGCCCGTGAACTACCGTCACTGGTCGTTCGGCAAGCACTTCCTGTCGACCGAGAAGAGCTACCGCCGCGGCCAGATGGGGCTCGCGTACGAAATCGTCATCAACTCGAACCCGTGCATCGCGTATCTGATGGAAGAGAACACGATGACGATGCAGGCGCTCGTCATCGCGCACGCGGCGTACGGGCACAACTCGTTCTTCAAGGGCAACTACCTGTTCCGGCTGTGGACCGACGCGCACGCGATCATCGACTATCTCGTGTACGCGAAGAACTACGTCGCGGAATGCGAGGAGCGCTACGGCCTCGATCGCGTCGAGGAACTGCTCGATTCGTGCCATGCACTGATGAACTACGGCGTCGACCGCTACAAGCGGCCGCAGAAGCCTTCGCTGTCGAAGGAGTCCGCGCTGCGGCGCGAACGCGAGGCGTACCTGCAGTCGCAGGTGAACGAACTGTGGCGCACGCTGCCGGGCAAGAAGCCCGAGCTGATGGAAGAACAGGAAGACCGCTATCCGCCCGAGCCGCAGGAGAACCTGCTGTATTTCGCGGAAAAGAATGCGCCGCTGCTCGAACCGTGGGAGCGGGAAGTGATCCGCATCGTGCGCAAGATCGGCCAGTATTTCTATCCGCAGCGGCAGACGCAGGTGATGAACGAAGGCTGGGCGACATTCTGGCACTACACGCTGCTGAATACGCTGTACAACCAAGGGAAGCTGGAAGACAGCTTCATGATGGAGTTCCTGCATTCGCACAGCAACGTGGTCTACCAGCCGCCCGTCACGAAGCCGTACTACAGCGGGATCAACCCGTATGCGCTCGGGTTTTCGATGATGAGCGACATCCGGCGGATCTGCGAAGCGCCGACGGAGGAAGACTACAAGTGGTTTCCGGAGATCGCGGGCACCCCGTGGCTGCCGGCGATGCACTACGCGATGCGCAACTTCAAGGACGAGAGCTTCATCGCGCAGTACCTGTCGCCGAGCCTGATCCGCGACATGCGGCTCTTCTCGGTGCTCGACGACGACATGCGCGATTCGCTCGAGGTGTCGGCGATCCACGACGATTCGGGCTACCAGTACGTGCGACAGGCACTGTCGAGGCAGTACGACATCCATCACCGCGAGCCGAACATCCAGGTGTGGGCGGTGAACACGCGCGGCGACCGCAGTCTCACGCTGCGCCACTTCATGACCGACAACCGCCACCTGTCGAACGACAGCGACGAGGTGCTCAAGCACATGGCGCGGCTCTGGCAATTCGACGTGTTCCTGGAAAGCGTCGACGAGGCCGGCACCGTGCGCAAGCGCTACGAGTGCCGCTACGTACCGCCGGAGGTGCGCATCTGATCAGCGCCTGCGGAAAGTTTGCATCGGACGCCAGCCTGCGGGCTGGCGTTTTCATATGACGAACACGTGGCGGGAGAAGAATTTTCTACATCCGGACGAACCCGGAGAGCCTGTTACTTTACATTTCGCTAAAATCCCGTAGCGCCGTGCGCCGGAACCGGTGCCACGTTCGATCGCACGCGGCGGCCCCGGCCGTCTCGCCCAGAAAGCACTATAAGGAACAGACCAATCCATGGACGTCCAGACCGACCAAGCTGCGCTGTCCGCGCATGACACCCGGCGGCGCGTGTTCGCCATTGTCGGCGCCTCGTCGGGCAACCTCGTCGAGTGGTTCGACTTCTACATCTACTCGTTCTGCGCGCTGTACTTCGCGCCGGCGTTTTTCCCGAGCGGCAACACGACGACGCAGCTGCTGAACACGGCGGGCGTGTTCGCGGCCGGCTTCCTGATGCGTCCGATCGGCGGCTGGCTGTTCGGCCGCATCGCCGACCGCCACGGCCGGCGCAACGCGATGATGATCTCGGTGCTGATGATGTGCGGCGGCTCGCTCGTGATCGCGGTGCTGCCGACCTATGCGCAGATCGGCGCGCTCGCGCCGGCGCTGCTGCTGGTCGCGCGGCTGTTCCAGGGGCTGTCGGTGGGCGGCGAGTACGGCACGAGCGCGACCTACATGAGCGAGGTGGCGCTGAAGGGCCGCCGCGGCTTCTTCGCGTCGTTCCAGTACGTGACGCTGATCGGCGGCCAGCTGTGCGCGCTGCTCGTGCTCGTGATTCTGCAGCAGACGCTATCGGCCGACGAACTGAAGGCGTGGGGCTGGCGCATTCCGTTCGTGGTCGGCGCGGCGGCCGCGCTGATCTCGCTGTACCTGCGCAAGTCGCTCGACGAGACGTCGACGTCCACATCGCGCGACAAGAAAAATGCCGGCACGATCCGCGGCGTGTGGCAGCACAAGGGGGCGTTCTTCACGGTGGTCGGCTTCACCGCCGGCGGCTCGCTGATCTTCTACACGTTCACGACGTACATGCAGAAGTACCTCGTGAACACGGCCGGCATGCATGCGAAGACGGCCAGCAACGTGATGACCGTCGCGCTGCTCGTCTACATGCTGATGCAGCCGGTGTTCGGCGCGCTGTCCGACAAGATCGGCCGCCGCACGTCGATGATCCTGTTCGGCGCGTTCGCGGTGATCGGCACGGTGCCGCTGATGCATGCGCTGAAGGACGTGACGAGCCCGGTGGCCGCGTTCGTGCTGATCACGGTCGCGCTCGCGATCGTCAGCTTCTACACGTCGATCAGCGGGCTGATCAAGGCCGAGATGTTCCCGCCGGAAGTGCGTGCGATGGGTGTCGGCCTGTCGTATGCGGTCGCGAACGCGATCTTCGGCGGCTCGGCCGAGTACGTCGCGCTGTGGTTCAAGTCGATCGGCAGCGAGGAAACCTTCTACTGGTACGTGACCGTGCTGTGCGCGATCTCGCTGCTCGTATCGTGGCAGATGCGCGATCCGAGCAAGGAAGGGTATCTGCGTCACGAGCCGTGATCGGCTGCACATTGCGCATATGGTGCGCATTGCGCGCATTTGCATCTTGACGAACGTCCCGCCAGCCGGCGGGACGTTTTTTTTTTGCGGCGTGCGATTACGCGGGTGGAGGCGGCGCAGGGTCGGGCGCCGCGGCGGATGCGCTCGACAAGCTGCCTTGCTCGACCAGCCATTCGAACATCCGCTCGACGATCGGCGAGCGCGACGGGCCTTCCATGCGAGACAGCCACCACGTGGTGCCGGGCAATCGCGGGTAGTCGGCGAGCACGGTCAGCGCGCGCTGGTCGATGCTCGCCTGCGCAACGAGGCGCGGCAGGCAGGCGATGCCGCGGCCGCGCAGCACGGCGTCCAGCACGAGCCGCTGGTCGTCGTAGATCGCATGCATTCGGAACGCCGACAGCCGCTCGCGGAACACCGTCGCCAGGCGCTCGTCGGTCAGGCTGGCTTCGAGACAGATGAGCCCCGCATGCTGCGGATGCTCGTCGCGCGTCACGCGTTCGAGTTGCTCCGCCAGCGGGGTCGCGCACACCGTCACCCATTCGTCCCGCATGAACGGGATATCGAGCAGGCCGGGCTGCAGCATCGGCCGCATGCCGATCGTCATGTCGACGTCGATCTCGTCGACGTAGCGCGCGGTTTCGTCGGTCGACAGCAGCGGGCACAGGTCGGGCAGGACCTGCTGTAACTGCTCGAGGCGCGGCTGCAGCCAGCCGTGCAGCAACGGCGCGGGACACACGAGCACGACGAGCCCCGGGTTCAGGTAGGTCGCGATGCGGTCGAGCCCGCCGCGCAACGTGTCCATCGCGCGCTGCACGCTGCGCTGCAGGACCTCGCCGGCGATGGTCAGCTCGACGCCGCGGCCGCGCCGGCGGAACAGCGGTTGCCCGAGTTGCGCTTCGAGCTGCTGGATCTGATGGCTGATCGCCGATTGCGACAGGTGCAGCTCGTCGGCCGCGCGCGAGAAATTACCCAGCCGGGCCGCGGCTTCAAAGCCGATCAGGAGCTTCAGGGACGGAACACGTTGCATCGAGGTATGAGGTTAATTGATCGATTAAGCCAAAAAATATCAATATTCATCAAGTTTAACCTGACGCACAATCGGCCATCAATCACAACGGAGGTTGAACGATGGGTCGCTTTGATGCTCGCCAGCGCGGTTACCGGATGCCTGCCGAATGGGAATCCATGGATGCCACGTGGCTCGGATGGCCGGTTCTCGACAATCGCGAGGAGCTGTGGGGGAGCCATTACGCGCAGGTGTGCCGCGAATTCGCGCTGGTCGCGCGGACGATCGCGCGCTACCAGCGCTGCGTGGTGGCCGTGCATCACAGCCAGGCCGATGCCGCGCGCGAGCGGGTTGGCGCGAGCGTGGACGTGCTGCCGGTCGCGGCCGAGGACAACTGGCTGCGCGATTGCGGGCCGATCTTCCTCACGAGCGAACAGCGCGGGCTGGGCGCGGCCGTGTTCCGCTTCAACTGCTGGGGTGAGAAGTACCAGCCGTACGACGGCTGCCAGCAGGCCGGACAGGATATCGCGCGCGCGGCCGGTGCGGAGATCTTCAATTCGCACATGGTGCTGGAGGGCGGCTCGTTTTATGTCGACGGACAGGGCACGCTGGTCACCACCGAGAGTTGCCTGCTGCATCCCAATCGCAATCCGCACCTGAGCCGCGCGGAGATCGAGGCGGAACTGCGCCGCATGCTGGGCGTCGAGAAGATCGTGTGGCTGCCGGGCAATCCCGACGAAGTGGAGACGAACGGGCACGTGGACGGCATCGCGTCGTTCATCGCACCCGGCCGGATGCTGTGCCAGACCGCGCTGCCGGAGCAGGGCGACTATTTTCATGTGATGCGGGAAAACCGTCGCGCGCTGGAACTCGCGACCGATGCGGCGGGGCGCCGTTTCGAGCTGCTCGACCTGCCGTCGCCGATCGTCACCGAACGCTTCGGCTCCGAGCGCTACTGCGATTGCTATGCGAACTACATTCTGGTGAACGGCGCGGTGATCGTGTCCGCGTTCGGCGTCGAGCAGGATCAGGCCGCGCGCGAGGTATTCGGTCGCGCGTTCCCCGGGCGCAATGTGGAGATGCTGCCGATCCCGACGCTGTCGATCGGCGGCGGCAGCATCCACTGTTCGACGCAGCAGCAGCCGTCCGTCGCGAACTGAGCGACGTCCCGTCAGCGGTTTCCGGTCCCACCGAGGAGCAATCGCAATGCCGTCCAAACACATTACCGTCGCCGCCGTCCAGATGGCGTCGGGCAGCTGGAATCTCGAAGACAACATGGCCACCGCGGAGCGCCTGATCCGCGCGGCCGCCGCGCAGGGCGCGAATCTCGTGCTGTGCCCGGAGCTGTTCGCGATGCCGTACTTCTGCCTCGACCAGAACGTGCGCCATCTCGAACTCGCGCAGCCGTTCGAAGGCAACGCGCAGATCGCCCGTTTCGCGGCGCTGGCCGGCGAACTCGGCGTCGTGCTGCCGATCGGCTTCTTCGAGCGTGCGGGCAATGCCGCGTACAACTCGATCGCCGTGGCGGACGCGGACGGGCGCGTGCTCGGCGTCTATCGCAAGACGCATATCCCGGACGGGCCGGGCTATACGGAGAAGTTCTATTTCACGCCGGGCGATACCGGCTTCAAGGTGTGGGATACGCGCTTCGGCCGGATCGGCATCGGCATCTGCTGGGACCAGTGGTACCCGGAGACGGCGCGCAGCCTCGCGTTGATGGGCGCCGAGATCCTGTGCTTTCCGACCATCATCGGCTCGGAGCCGTTCAGCAGCGAGTTCGATTCGGCGGGGCATTGGCAGCGCACGATGCAGGGCCACGCGGGCGCCAACATGGTGCCGGTGGTGGCGGCCAACCGGATCGGCCGCGAAGTCGGCTTCGGCAACGGCAATCCGCAGCAGCAGGCGCTCACGGGCGTGTTCTACGGGTCGAGCTTCATCGCGGATCACACCGGAGAGAAGCAGGTCGAGGCGAACCGCACCGACGAAGCGGTACTCGTGCACACGTTCGATCTCGACGCGATCCGCGCCGACCGGCAATCGTGGGGCTTTTTCCGCGATCGCCGCCCGGAGATGTATCGCACGTTGCTGACCAGCGACGGTGTATCGTCCTGCTATCGATGAGGGAGGCCCGATGAAACGGAACGGATGGTTGCGCTTCGCGGTGCCGGGCCTCGCGCTGTGCGTATTGGCCGGAACGGCCCGCGCCGACGACGAGAAGGTGCTGAACCTGTACAACTGGAGCAATTACTTCGCGCCGGATACGCTGGCCGGCTTCGAGAAGGAAACCGGCATCAAGGTGCGCTACGACGCGTACGACAGTGACGAGACATTGCAGTCGAAGCTGCTGACCGGCAACAGCGGCTACGACCTCGTGTGGCCGACCAACGACTTCATGGCCAAGCAGATCCAGGCGGGCGTGTTTCGCAAGCTCGACAAGAACCGGCTGCCGAACCTGAAGTATCTCGATCCGTCGCTGCTGAAGCAGATGGCGCAATCCGATCCCGGCAACCAGTACGGCGTGCCGTACATGTGGGGTACCGTGGGCGTCGGCTACGACCGCGCCAGGGTGCGCGCGATCCTTGGCAAGGACATGCCGGCCGACAGCCTCGACCTGCTGTTCAAGCCGGAGATCGCGGCGCGCGTGGCCGCGAAGTGCGGGCTGGGCCTGCAGGACTCCGCGAGCACCGTGCTGCCGCTGGCGCTGCGCTACATCGGCCGCGATCCGATGCATCCGTCCACGCAGGACTATGCAGCCGCGCAGGCGATGCTGATGAAGATCCGGCCGTTCATCCGCGAGTTCGTGGGTTCGTCCGATGCCAACGAGTTGATCGACGGGGAGCTGTGCGTGACGGTCGGCTTTTCCGGCGCGATCAACCTGGCCGCGCAGAAGGCGAAGGCGCTCGATCCGAAACGCGACGTCGTGTACGACATTCCGCGGATCGGCACCCTGATGTGGTTCGACGCGATGGTCATTCCGGCATCCGCGAAACATCCGGACAACGCGCATGCGTTCATCAACTACATCCTGCGTCCGGACGTGATCGCGAAGATCTCGAATTCGACGCGTTACGCGAATGCGAACCTGGGTGCGCTGAAGCTGATGGATCCGGCGCTGGTGCGCGATCCGGCCATCTATCCGGACGAGTCGACGCGGCGTACGCTGTTCACGCCGATCGCCGAATCGCCGGCCACGATGCGTCTCGAAGGCCGGACCTGGCTCGGCTTCAAGACGGCGCGCCCGTGACGGCCAGCACCGAAACAATCGAAGTAACCGGCAAGCGAAAGAGGAATGCCATGACCACACGACGTCAACTGTTGAAACGCGGCCTGTCCGTCTCGGGCGCGGCGCTGGCCGCCAGCGCGATGGGCGGGTTGTTCGGCCGCGCCGCGCACGCGCAGCAGGGCGCCACCTGGCACATGCCGGACGAAGGCGCGCCGCACACGGCGACCTGGATGGCGTTCGGCCCGAGCGAGGACATCTGGGGCGCGCGGCTGTTGCCCGTGGTGCGCGAGCATCTCGCCGCGGTCGCGAAGGCCATCGCCGCGCACGAGCCGCTCAAGATGCTGGTGCGGGAAGAGGATTACGCGGTCGCGTCGCGCCTGTGCGGCTCGTCGGTCGAACTCGTCCAGCATCCGGTCGACGACCTGTGGATGCGCGACACCGGGCCCGTGTTCGTGAAGAGCGCGTCGGGCCAGCTCGGCGGCGTGAGCTTCAATTTCAACGGCTGGGGCAACAAGCAGGAACACGACCAGGACGCGGAAGTCGCGCCGTTCGTGGCGGAGCGCGCCGGTGCGCGGCTGATCGACACGAAGCTCGTGCTGGAAGGCGGCGGCATCGAGGTGGACGGCGAGGGCACGGCGATCATCACGCGCAGCTGCGTGCTCAATCCGAACCGCAATCCGGGCGTCAGCCAGGCCCAGTGCGAGGCGGAACTGAGCCGGTTGCTGGGGCTGAAGAAGATCATCTGGTTACCGGGCATCGCAGGCAAGGACATCACCGACGGGCATACCGACTTCTACGCGCGCTTCACGAGCCCGGGCGTCGTGGTGGCGGGGCTCGACACCGATCCGTCGTCGTACGACCACGCGGTGACGCGGCAGCATCTGGAGATCCTGCGGAAATCCACCGATGCGAAGGGGCGCCCGTTGAAGGTCGTCGTGCTGCAGGGGCCGAAGACCGTCCGGCGCACCTACGAGAACGCGGAGTTCGCGGCTGGCTACATCAACTTCTACGTGTGCAATCGCGCGGTGATCGCGCCGCAATTCGGCGACAGCCGGGCCGACCGCAATACGCGCGACGCGCTCGTCGACCTGTTTCCCGGCCGTGAAGTCATTCAATTGAACATCGACGCCATCGCCGCGGGTGGCGGCGGCATCCACTGCACCACGCAACAGCAGCCGGCCTGAACGCGGCCACGGGCCGGTCCCCGCGACCGGTCCGCACGCTGCCTGCATTTTCCAGTCTTTACGGACTACTGATAAACCGCGCGAAATCCGTCTCGGAGGACGGACGCCGATGCGCACGCGCGCACGGGTTGCGCAACGGAGTTGAATACATGACGAAGAAAGGTACTCACGCGAGCACGAACAAGCGCGAGCCGCTTATGGCGGATGCCGGCCGACGCGGATTCATCCGCTATTCGGCGGCCTGGCTCGGCATGCCGCTGCTGGGCAGCCTGGCTGCATGCGGTGGCGGCGACGGCGGTGGCGGTGCATCCGACCCGGGAGGCGCGTCGCGCCCGACGCCGTCGGCACGGCAGGCCGTGTACCGGCTGCCGGCCGAAGATGCGCCGCACGCGTTGACCTACATGACCTTCGCGTCCGGCGTGGACGGTATCTGGGCGCCGGTCACGTCACAGAGCACGGATGCCGGCATCGACCGCGTGCGGGCCGACCTGATGGACGTCGCGAAGGCAATCGGCGCAACCGAACCGGTCAACATGCTGGTGCTGCCGGTCGACCTGGACGCGGCCCGCGTGCTGCTCGCGAACGCAAGCGTGGCGAATCCCGACCTGCATGCGCGCTATGCGGCACGCGCCGCAGGCACGGGCGGGATCACCCTCGTGCCGCTCGCCGACGGCTTCAACGATTTCTGGGTGCGCGACACGGGTTGCGTGTTCGTCAGGGACACGGCGAACGGCAATGCGCTGAACGCGATCGGCTTCAACTTCAACGGCTGGGGCAACGCGAACACCGATGGCGCCGGCCAGAGTGCGGGGACGATTCCGCCGGCGATCCTGGCCGCGAGCAACCGGTCGAAAGCGGGCAAGTTCTTCCAGGCGTTCAGCCAGGACAGCCGGGTGGCGGGCTGGATGGCGCAGACCAAAGGCGCGAACCTGGTCCGCAGCACGTTGACGCTCGAAGGCGGCGCAATCGAATTCGACGGCGACGGGACGGCGATCCTCACCGAATCGTCCGTGCTGCACGTGAACCGGAATCCGCAATTGTTCGACATCCCGAACGGCGTGATCGCCAATGCGACGCTGCTGCCGACGGCCCGGGATACCGTGCTGGCCGAACTGCAGCGCACGCTCGGCGTGCGGAAGATCATCTGGCTGCCGGGTACGGCAACCTATCCGCGCGGCAGCGGCGTCGGTGGCGCGGGCGGTGCGGCGACGCCGGCCGGCGAAAGCGACATCACGAACGGTCACGTCGATTTTTACGCGCGCTTTCTCGCGCCCGGCGTGGTCGCGTGCTGCTACGACGCGTCGAATTCGACCGGCGAACGCGCGTTGACGGACGCCAACCGGCAACGCCTGGCCGGCCAGACCGATGCGAACGGCCGGCCGCTGAAGATCGTCGAACTGGTGCCGCCGGTCAATTTCGGCAAGTCGGCCGGCACGAGCCTGAACGACCGGCAAATGACGAACTTCGCGGCCGGCTACATCAACTTCTACACGTGCAACGGTGCGATCGTCATGCCGAAGTTCAACGATGCAGCGGCCGATGCCGCCGCGGTCGCGGCGATCCGGCCGTATGCGGGAAGTCGCGCGATCGTGCAGGTCGACATCCTCGGCATCGCGTCGGGCGGCGGCGGCATCCATTGCTCGACCCGGGAAGTGCCGGCGTGAGCGTGTCCCGTCATATCGATATTGAAATCGATTCGTTGTCCATGACGGGCGAATTCCTTAATCTGAGCCCGTAGTTCGTGTGACACCTCCTTGACTGGGATTCGCGCCCGCTGCTTGCAGCGGGCGTCTTTTTTTGGTGTGTTGCGTCTCACGCCGGCCCCGGCGGGGTTGGTCGCGCGCGGCCGCTCGCCTATGCTGGTTGCTGCATGTCCGCGCGACGGTCCGGATCGGCCGGGCCGGTGACGGTTCGATGACATGCCACGTCAAGGAGAGTCATGATGAGCAAACCCGCGATCGTGCTCGTGCACGGCTTCTGGGGCGGCGCCGCGCACTGGGCAAAAGTGATCGTCGAACTCGCGCGCAAAGGCCATGCGTCGCTGCATGCGGTCGAATTGCCGCTGACTTCGCTCGCCGACGACGCCGAACGCACGCGCAGGATGGTCGCGCAGCAGTCGGGCCCCGTGCTGCTGGTCGGCCATTCGTATGGCGGCGCTGTGATCAGCGAGGCCGGCAACCTGCCGAATGTCGCCGGCCTCGTGTTCATTGCCGCATTTGCCCCCGACGCCGGCGAAAGCCCTGGCGGGATCACGCAGGAACACCTGCCGGCGGCGGCGCCGAACCTCGCTCCGGACAGCGACGGCTATCTGTGGATCAAGCCCGACAAATTCCACGAGAGTTTCTGCCAGGACCTTTCGTCGGACGAAGCGCTCGTGATGGCCGTCACGCAGAAGGCGCCAGTGGCGAGCACGTTCGCGGACACCATCCACGCGCCCGCGTGGCGCGTGAAACCATCGTGGTACCAGATCTCGAGCGAGGACCGGATGATCGCGCCGGAAAACCAGCAACGGATGTCGGCGCGAATGGACGCGCGCAAGGTCATCACGCTCGATGCGAGCCATGCATCGCTCGCGTCGAAGCCGGTGGCGGTCGCCGCGCTGATCGACGAGGCGGCGACGTCGCTCGCCGGGTGATGCGCCCGAAGCCGGGCGCGGCGGGCAGCGCGCAGCGCCATGCCGCGCCGGCGGCTCGCGTGGCTCATCACGAAACCCGCTGAGCAAAGCACCATTTGTTGGTTCGGATTCACAGCACGCGCTGATACGTTAGCGGCTTCGCGACGACACACTCCGTCGCGATGTTCTTCGAACCAGGCCGCCGCGCGATCCGCGGCGGCCTTCATAACAAATCAGGTCGTGCTCATGAAAATCCACACTCTCGCTACGTGGCTCGTCGGGGTTGCGCTCGTTACCGCAGGCACCGTCGCACATGCGGACCGTCTCGACGACATCAAGAAGGCCGGCGTGCTGCGCGTCGCGACGTTCGACAGCAACCCGCCGTTCGGCTATGTCGACGGCAAAAGCAATCACATCGTCGGCCTCGACGTCGACTATGCAAAGGCACTCGCCGACAAGCTCGGCGTGAAGCTGCAGCTCCAGCCGACCAACCCCGCGAACCGCATTCCGTTTCTGACGTCCGGCAAGGTCGACCTCGTGCTCGCCAACTTCACGATCACCGACGAGCGCGCGAAGCAGGTCGACTTCAGCATTCCGTATTTCTCGTCGGGCCAGCAGTTTCTCGCGAAGAAGGGCGTGCTGAAATCGGCCGACCAGTTGAACGCGCTGCGCGTCGGTGCCGACAAGGGTACGACCAACGAGATCACGCTGCGCGAGAAATTCCCGAAGGCGACGATCGTCGCGTATGACGACACGCCGTTCGCGTTCGCCGCGCTGCGCGCCGGCAACGTGCAGGCGATCACGCAGGACGGCCCGAAGCTGATCGGGCTGCTCGCGAACGTGCCCGACAAGCAGAACTACGAGATCCCGGCGTTTACGATCTCGAACGACTACATGGGCGTCGGCGTGCCGAAAGGCGAGACGCGCCTGCTCGGCTTCGTCAACGACACGCTGAAGGGGCTCGAGGCGAACGGCCGCGCCGTGCAGATCTACGACGCATGGTTCGGGCCGACGACGAAGACGCCGCTCACGCGCATCTTCCGGATCGGCGACAAGACCTGAATCAGGTAAAAGCCGCACGCGCGCCGCGTTCGCGCCGGAACACCGGCGTCGCGGCGCTTTTCGTTTTCTTCCGATCGCGCGCTTCGCGCCCGTAACACGACATGCTCGGGTTGGCTCCCAAATATCTGTCCTGGCTCTGGCAGGGCTTCCTGCTGACGCTCGGTCTCGCTGCCGCGTCGGCCGTCGCGGCAACCGCCGGCGGGCTGCTGCTCGCGGTCATGCGGCATGCGCGCGGCACGGCGCCGCGCGCAGTGGCGGCCGCGTACGTCGTCACGTTCCGCAACACGCCGCTGCTCGTGCAGTTGCTGTTCTGGTATTTCGGCGTCGCGTCGCTGCTGCCTGAAACCTGGGTCGCGTGGCTGAACGCGCGCCATGCGTTGAGCATGGGTCCGTTCACGCTCGCGTGGCCGTCGTTCGAATTCGTCGCGGGCTGGGTCGGGCTGAGCGCGTATACGGCTGCGTTCGTCGCCGAGGAATGCGAAGCCGGCTTGCGCGGCGTGCGGCGCGCGCAGCATGATGCGGCTGCCGCGCTCGGCCTCACGCCGATGCAGTCGCTGCGCTACGTGGTGCTGCCGCAGGCCGTGCGCATCGCATTGCCGCCGCTGTTCGGCCAATACATGAATCTCGTGAAGAACTCGTCGCTCGCGATGGCGATCGGCGTGGCCGAGTTGTCGTATGCATCGCGGCAGGTCGAGACCGAGACCTTCAAGACCTTCGCCGCATTCGGCGTCGCGACGCTGCTGTACGTCGCGGCGGTGGCCGCGATCGAAGCAGGCGCGTATGCCGCGACGCAGTGGCGCGACCGGCTCGGGGCGGGGCGCTGACGATGGACTTCTCGCTGCTGCTTTCGAACCTGCCGTACCTGCTCGTCGGCGCATTCCCGGAAGGGCCGCTCGGCGGCGCCGCGCTGTCGCTGCTGCTCGCGATCGCGTCGGCGCTCGCATCGGCCGTGCTCGGCATCGCGCTCGGCGTTGCCATGGCGCTCGCGCGCGGCCCTGCGCGCGTGCTGCTGCTCGCGTTCATCGGCTTCTTCCGCGCGATTCCCGTGCTGATGCTGATTTTCTGGACCTACTTCCTGATGCCCATGCTGCTGCACATGGACGTGCCGGGGCTCGCGACGGTCGTGTGCGCGCTCGCGCTGATCGGCGGCGCGTATCTCGCGCACGCGGTGCATGCGGGCATCGTCGCGGCGGGCGACGGGCAATGGCAGGCCGGGCTGTCGCTCGGGCTCACGCGCTGGCAGACGGTGCGCTACGTGCTGTTGCCGCAGGCGATCCGGATCATGACGCCGTCGTTCGTGAACCAGTGGGTCGCGCTCGTGAAGGACACGTCGCTCGCCTATATCGTCGGCGTGCCGGAACTGTCGTTCGTTGCGACGCAGGTGAACAACCGGCTGATGGTGTATCCGGCGCCGATCTTCCTGTTCGTCGCGCTGATCTATCTGGTGCTGTGTACGTCGCTCGACGGCGCGGCACGCTGGCTGCTGTCGCGCCGTCCGCGCGCGCAACGCGCCGCGCAAGCGGCGGCCGAGTACACGGAACCCGCGCGGTAACGGCATGCCGCGGCGCTAGCCGTTGCCGCGGCCGTCTCGAATTGCCGATGAGGCTGTGTCGGTGAATGGATGCAGCGGACCGCACACCGGGCAGGTCGGGCCCGGCGGGCAGTACGGACAAGGAAGGAAGAGGGCCGGCCGCGCGCCGCTGCTCGTCGAGCGGCGGCAGGCGGCGCGTGCGTCACGACGCGGAGTAGTGCGTATTGAAGACCGCGCGCAGCGTCGAGGTGTCGGTCGCGAAATCGCCCCACAGCGGCCCGTCGTTCTGCGCGAACGCGAACGGCGCCGTATTGATCGACGCGAAACGGAAGCGCCATTGCGCCGCTTCCTGGCGGAAGGCGGTGAGCTGCATGTCGGACAGCGCCGTCTGCGCGCTCGCGAGCGTGACGAGCGGGTCGACCGGATTGTTCGCGACGCGCACCTCGAAGTGCAGGTGCGGGCCCGTTGCGGCGCCGGTCATCCCGACCGAGCCGATGCGCTGGCCCTGCTTCACGGTTTCGCCCGTCTTCAGGCCGTGCGCGAACGCGGACAAGTGCGCGTAGTAGGTCGAGTAACCATCGGCATGATCGACGATCACATAGCGGCCGTAGCCGCCCGGATCGGTGCCGACGAACGACACGACGCCGTCGGCCGCAGCGTCGACGGGCGTGCCGGTCGGCGCGGCGAGATCGACGCCCGTGTGGAACGCCATCGCCTGCGACAGCGGATGGATGCGCTCGCCGAAGAACGAGCTGATGCGCGTCCACTTGACCGGCATCGTGAAGGCGGCGGCTTCGAGCGGCGAGCCGTCGAGCGCATAGTACGCGCCGTGCTCGGCGCCCGGCGCGCGGAACCAGATCGCGCCGAACGTGCGGCCGGCGACGCGCAGTTCGAGCGCGGTGAGGCGCGGCGTGCCGTCGTTCGTATCGAACGCGACGCGGTAGTAGTCGCCGCGCTGCGCGCTCGCGCGCACCGCGACCTTGCCGCTGACGAGATCGCCGAGCTGGATGCGCACTTCGGGCGGCACGTCGAGTCGGTTCAGCGTATCGGACAGCGTGAGCTCGATGTCGCCCGCGCGCATCCCGTGCTGGCTTTCAGGGGCCGCGAACTGGAACAGGTTCGCATAGCCGAGCATGTCGTTGCGGTGCGCGCTGAGCGGTGCGAACAGGCCCGGCTGCGGGCTGCGGTCGTTGCGTTCGCCGGCATCGTTGCGCTCGCCGATCGTGCGGGCGAGCTCGCTCGTCACGAAATGCTGCGCGGTGGGAAACGGCGTGTCGGACAGCACGCGCTGCGGCAGCGCGGCCGTGCCCGAATCAACGGCGCCCGGCAGTTGCGACACGGCCGGCAGCGCGGCGAGGCCGAGTGCGGCGAGGGCGCCGAGCACGGCGGCCGGCACGAGCGCGCGCACGACACGCTGCGCGCGGCCGGGCGCGAAAGCATCAGGGGTAGCGGCAGGCTTGACCAAGGTGTCCACATCCAGGAAAGCGGTTCAAAGGGGTGTGGGCAGGGGCCACCGGTGGCATCCGTCGGGTAGCGACGGGGCGGGCGGCGGGCGTGCAACAAAACAGGCCCCGCCAGGGGCCTGTGTCGTTTCCGTTCGACCCAACGCGCGGGGCGGGCCCGCTTCGAACGGCGGCGTGCATAGCGGGTCGAACCCGGTTATCACGAAGACGCTAAAGAAAGATGACAGCGTCAGTCTACCGATGTTCCGCAAAACGTTAAAAATTTTAAAGGGGGTCAGCTCATTCGTTTCGCAGTGCGGTAAATCGGGTTAAATCAGCATTTATTACGACAATTTTCATCAGTCAGGCAATTTGTGCGCGCGATTGCGCAACGCGGTGGACATGCGCACGGTGTCGAAGCCGGCGTCGAGCATGGCCTCGGCGTCGTTCCACAGGTTGCCGCGCAGCCGGTTGGTCCAGATCATCGACGCGAACACGCCTTCGAGCAGGGACACGAGGTAGACGGCGGCCAGGTGCACGTCGAGATCGGCGGCGAGTTCGCCGGCCGCGATCGCGCGGCGCAGCAGCGCCTTCGTGATCCGCAGCATCTGCAATTCGAGCAGCATGCGGCGCCGCTGAAGCGCGCCGTTTTCCTCGCTCTGCTCGCACTTGGTATAGAGGATCACGAGCACGCGCTGCATCGGGCCCGGCTCGCCGCATTCCTGCAGATAGTGCGACGCGGCGCGCCGCAGTGTGGCGAGCGGCGGCAGGCCTTCGCCTGCGTCGAAGCCTTCCGACGTGTGAGCGAACGCGCGATCGCACATCGCGAGACACACTTCCATCTTGTTGCGGTAGTGGCCGTAGACGGCGCCTCGCGACATCCCGGCGGCCTCGGCGAGATCCGCCATCGCGGTTTGCGCGACGCCTTTCTCGAGCAGCACGAGCTCGGCGGCGTCGAGGATCCGGTGCTTGATGGCGAGCGATTCTTCGCGGGTCTTGCGGGCCATGTCCTGATGTTCCTTACAGTTCGCTGTCGTTTTATTGAGACAGTGTGACGGTCAGATTGAAGCGGTGTGTATTTAATCAGTCGTGACTGATTATAATCGGCCACCCTGAGCTGCCGCATTTTATCGGCGGCGATCGATCCGAGGTCACACATGAATAACAATCGCTCCCTGTTGCGCCATGGGCTGGCGCCGTTCGCGCTGGCGGCCGTGCTGGCCCTGGCCGGATGTGGAAAGGGCGACAAGGACACCGCGCCGGAGGCCGCGAAACAGGCGACGGTCGTGACGGTGCGCCCGACGGCCGTGCCGATGACCGTCGAATTGCCGGGCCGGCTCGACGCATACCGGCAGGCGGAAGTGCGTGCGCGGGTCGCGGGCATCGTGACCGCACGCACCTACGAGGAAGGCCAGGAAGTGAAGCAGGGCGCGGTGCTGTTCCGCATCGATCCCGCGCCGCTGAGGGCCGCACGCGACGCCGCGCAGGGCGCGCTCGCGAAGGCGCAGGCCGCCGCACTCGCGGCGAGCGACAAGCGCCGGCGTTACGAGGATCTCGTGCGCGATCGCGCAGTGAGCGAGCGCGACCACACCGAGGCCGTTGCCGGCGACACGCAGGCGAAGGCCGACGTGGCGTCCGCGAAGGCGGAACTCGCACGGGCGCAGTTGCAGCTCGACTATGCGACCGTCACCGCGCCGATCGCGGGCCGTGCGCGACGCGCACTCGTGACCGAAGGTGCGCTCGTCGGCCAGGACCAGGCGACGCCGCTCACGACCGTCGAGCAGCTCGATCCGATCTACGTGAACTTCTCGCAACCGGCCGCCGACGTCGACGCGCTGCGCCGCGCGGTGAAGAGCGGGCGCGCGACGGGCATTGCGCAGCACGACATTTCGGTGACGCTGCTGCGCGCCGACGGCACCGCGTATCCGCTGAAGGGCAAGCTGCTGTTCAGCGATCTCGCGGTCGATCCGACCACCGACACCGTCGCGATGCGCGCGCTGTTCCCGAATCCGGAGCGAGAGCTGTTGCCGGGCGCGTATGTACGGATCGCGCTCGATACGGCGGTCGACCAGCGGGCGATCCTCGTGCCGCGCGATGCGCTGCTGCGCACGGCCGACCGCACGTCGGTACGCGTCGTCGGCACGAACGGCAAGGTCAAGGACGTCGAAGTCGCAGCCGACCAGATGAGCGGCCATGACTGGCGCATCACGCGCGGCCTCGCGGGTGGCGAGCGCGTGATCGTCGACGACGCCGCGCAGTTCGCGCCCGATACGGCCGTCAAGCCCGTCGAGAAGGCGCCGCCGTCGAAAGCGGTGCCGGCAGCGGCCGCTTCGCAGGCGGCCGCCCGTCAAACCTGACCGGTTAACACCACACCACCATGGCACGTTTCTTCATCGATCGCCCCGTCTTCGCGTGGGTGATCGCAATCTTCTTCATGCTGGGCGGCGCATTCGCGATCCGCGCGCTGCCCGTTGCGCAGTACCCGGACATCGCGCCGCCCGTCGTCAGCATCTATGCGACGTACCCGGGCGCGTCCGCGCAGGTCGTCGAGGAATCGGTGACCGCGCTGATCGAGCGCGAAATGAACGGCGCGCCGGGGCTGATGTACACATCGGCCACCAGCAGCGCCGGGATGGCGTCGCTGTACCTGACGTTCAAGCAGGGCGTGAACGCCGATCTCGCGGCCGTCGAAGTGCAGAACCGGCTGAAAACGGTCGATGCGCGGCTGCCGGAACCGGTGCGGCGCGACGGCATCCAGGTCGAGAAGGCCGCCGACAACATCCAGCTCGTCGTGTCGCTCACGTCGGAAGACGGGCGGATGACCGACGTGCAGCTCGGCGAATACGCGTCGGCGAACGTCGTGCAGGCGCTGCGCCGCGTCGAGGGTGTCGGCAAGGTGCAGTTCTGGGGCGCCGAGTACGCGATGCGGATCTGGCCCGACCCGGTGAAGATGGCCGGGCACGGCCTCACCGCGTCGGATATCGCGTCGGCGGTGCGTGCGCACAATGCGCGCGTGACGATCGGCGACATCGGCCGCACCGCGGTGCCGGCCAGCGCGCCGATCGCGGCGACCGTGTTCGCCGATGCGCCGCTGAAGACGCCGGCCGACTTCGGCGCGATCGCGCTGCGCACGCAGGCCGACGGCTCCGCGCTGACCCTGAGCGACGTCGCACGCATCGAGTTCGGCGGCAACGACTACAACTACCCGTCGTACGTGAACGGCAAGGTCGCGACCGGGATGGGCATCAAGCTCGCGCCGGGCTCGAACGCGGTGTCCACCGAGAAGCGCGTGCGCGCGACGATGGACGAGCTGTCCGCGTATTTCCCGCCGGGCGTGAAGTACCAGATCCCGTACGAGACGTCGTCGTTCGTGCGCGTGTCGATGAACAAGGTCGTCACGACGCTGATCGAGGCCGGCGTGCTCGTGTTCCTCGTGATGTTCCTGTTCATGCAGAACCTGCGCGCGACGCTCATCCCGACGCTCGTCGTGCCGGTCGCGCTCGCGGGTACGTTCGGCGTGATGTACGCGGCCGGTTTCTCGATCAACGTGCTGACGATGTTCGGGATGGTGCTCGCGATCGGCATCCTCGTCGACGATGCGATCGTCGTGGTCGAGAACGTCGAGCGGCTGATGGTCGAGGAGGGCCTTGGGCCCTACGACGCGACCGTCAAGGCGATGAAGCAGATCAGCGGCGCGATCGTCGGGATCACCGTGGTGCTGACGTCGGTGTTCGTGCCGATGGCGTTCTTCGGCGGCGCGGTGGGCAACATCTACCGGCAGTTCGCGCTGTCGCTCGCGGTGTCGATCGGTTTCTCGGCCTTCCTCGCGCTGTCGCTCACGCCCGCACTGTGCGCGACGCTGCTCAAGCCCGTGTCCGGCGATCACCACGAGAAGCGCGGCTTCTTCGGCTGGTTCAACCGCTTCGTCGCGCGTTCGACCCAGCGCTATGCGACGCGTGTCGGCAAGATGCTGAAGAAGCCGGTGCGCTGGCTCGTCGTGTACGGCGCGCTGACCGCGGCTGCGGCGCTGATGCTCACGCAACTGCCGACCGCGTTCCTGCCGGACGAGGACCAGGGCAACTTCATGGTGATGGTGATCCGGCCGCAAGGCACGCCGCTCGCGGAAACGATGCAGAGCGTACGCGAGGTCGAGTCGTATATCCGCAAGGACGAACCGGCTGCGTACACGTTCGCGCTCGGCGGCTTCAACCTGTACGGCGAAGGGCCGAACGGCGGGATGATCTTCGTCACGCTGAAGAACTGGAAGGACCGCAAGGCCGAGCGCGATCACGTGCAGTCGATCGTCGCGCGCATCAACGAGCGCTTCACGGGTACGCCGAATACGACGGTGTTCGCGATGAACTCGCCGGCGCTGCCCGATCTCGGTTCGTCGAGCGGTTTCGACTTCCGGCTGCAGAACCGCGGCGGGCTCGACTATGCGACGTTCAGCGCCGCGCGCGAGCAGCTGCTCGGGGCGGGCCACAAGGATCCGGCGTTGACCGACCTGATGTTCGCCGGCACGCAGGACGCGCCGCAGCTGAAGCTCGATATCGATCGCGCGAAGGCGTCGGCGCTCGGCGTGTCGATGGACGAGATCAACACGACGCTCGCGGTGATGTTCGGCTCCGACTATATCGGTGACTTCATGCACGGCACGCAGGTGCGGCGCGTGGTCGTGCAGGCCGACGGGCTGCACCGGCTCGATCCGGACGACGTGAAGAAGCTGCGCGTGCGCAACGCGCGCGGCGAGATGGTGCCGCTCGCGGCGTTCACGACGCTGCACTGGACGATGGGGCCGCCGCAGCTCACGCGCTACAACGGCTATCCGTCGTTCACGATCAACGGCTCGGCCGCGGCAGGCCACAGTAGCGGCGAGGCGATGACCGCGATCGAGCAACTCGCCGCGAAGCTGCCGGCCGGCATCGGCTACTCGTGGTCGGGGCAGTCGTTCGAGGAGCGGCTGTCGGGCGCGCAGGCGCCGATGCTGTTCGCGCTGTCGGTGCTAGTCGTGTTCCTCGCGCTCGCGGCGCTCTACGAGAGCTGGTCGATTCCGTTCGCGGTGATGCTGGTCGTGCCGCTCGGCGTGATCGGCGCGGTGCTCGGCGTCACGCTGCGGATGATGCCGAACGACATCTATTTCAAGGTGGGGCTGATCGCGACGATCGGGCTTTCCGCGAAGAACGCGATCCTGATCGTCGAAGTCGCGAAGGACCTGGTCGCGCAGCGCATGTCGCTCGTCGACGCGGCGCTCGAGGCCGCGCGCCTGCGGCTGCGGCCGATCGTGATGACGTCGCTCGCGTTCGGCGTCGGCGTGCTGCCGCTCGCGTTCGCGTCGGGCGCCGCGTCCGGCGCACAGATGGCGATCGGCACCGGCGTGCTGGGCGGCGTGATCACGGCGACCGTGCTCGCAGTGTTCCTCGTCCCGCTGTTTTTCGTGATCGTCGGCCGCCTGTTCGACGTCGGCCCGCGCCGGCGCGGCGGCGCGCAGCCGGCGACGATGGAGGGTTCTCAATGATGTTTGCGCTGAATGCACGCGCCGCGCTGCGGGTTCAGGTTGCGCTGGCCGCCGCGCTCGCGCTGGCCGGCTGCACGCTCGCGCCGCGTTACGAGCGGCCGGCGGCGCCCGTGCCGGCGACCTATGCGCCGGTCGATGACAGTGCCGCGCCGGCGGCGGCCTCGGCAACGTCCGCCAATGCCGCGCTGCTCGACGACTGGCGCACGTACTTTACCGATGCGGCGCTGCAGGCGTGGATCGACGCGGCGCTCGAGAACAACCGCGACCTGCGGGTCGCGGCGGGCCGGCTCGAGGAAGCGCGCGCGCTGTACGGCGTGCAGCGTGCGGATCGGATGCCGTCGGTCGATGCGAATCTGGGCTATGACCGTGCGCGCCAGTACGACCCGGTCGTGCGCGAAAGCGCGATCAGCGGGCTGTATCGTGCGGGTGTCGGCGTCAGTGCGTACGAGCTCGACCTGTTCGGCCGCGTGCGCAGCCTGTCCGACGCGGCGCTCGCCGAGTATTTCGCGACGGCCGACGCGCAACGCACGGTTCGCATCGGCGTGATCGCCGACGTGGCGGGCGCGTACGTCTCGGAGCGCTCGCTGCACGAGCAGCTCGCGCTGGCGCAGCGCACGCTGGATGCGCGCGAACGCATGGCCGCGCTCACGCAGCGCCGCTATGCGGCCGGCACGAGCGACGCGATCGAGCTGCGCTCGGCCGAGATGCTGGTGGCATCCGCGCGCGCGTCGCAGGCCGCGCTGCAGCGCGAGCATGCGCAGTCCGTGCGGGCGCTGCAGTTGCTCGCGGGCGACTTCGCGCGCAACGTGCCCGGCGACACGACCGCGCTCGACAGGCTGTCGATCGCGCCCGTGGCGCCCGGCGCACCGAGTGCGCTGCTCGAACGGCGGCCGGACATCCGGCAGGCGGAGGCGCGGCTCAAGGCCGCCAACGCGCAGATCGGCGCCGCGCGCGCGGCGTTCTTCCCGCGCATCACGCTGACGAGCGACTACGGCTCGGTCAGCGATGCGTTCTCGAGCCTGTTTACCGGCGGCACCAGCGTGTGGACGTTCGCGCCGCGCATCACGTTGCCGATCTTCGCGGGCGGACGCAACCGCGCGAACCTCGACGTCGCGAACGCGCGCAAGCACATCGCGGTAGCCGATTACGAGAAGACGGTGCAAACCGCGTTCCGTGAAGTGGCCGACGCATTCGCCGCGCGCGACTGGATCGATCGCCAGCTCGCCGCGCAGCAGGACGTGTATGCGGCGGACGGCGCGCGGTTGAAGCTCGCGGAACGCCGCTACGCGGGCGGCGTCGCGACGTATCTCGAACTGCTCGACGCGCAGCGCAGCACGTACGAGTCGGGGCAGGAGCTGATCCGGCTCAAGCAGCTCAGGCTCGCGAATGCGATCACGCTGTATCGCGCGCTCGGCGGCGGCTGGTCGCCGGCGTCGGCGTCGGCGGAGGTCGCGGCTTCCGCGTAGTGCCCGTCGCCTGACGCAGCAGCGCGTCGGGCGGCATGACGGCGGCGGTACGCTTCGGCGTGCCGCCGCCGCTTCCTTCGATCCATAACGCTGTTCCAGCGATATCTTTTCCCACTGACAGGCCGGCCAGGACGTTTTTCATCCTGCAGCAACGCGCACGTGCGCGTTCCGGAACAGCCGTTGTCCTGCGACCGCTCGTGTCGCAATTCCGCGCAAACGTGTGCGGGTCATTTTTCCATCTTTCTCCCATGCGATGCGGTCCGGAAGTCGGGTTCCGGCGACCGCTCATGCGTGCGATTTACGATTCGGAATTGACAATCGAATTAACCATATATCGGAAATAATGAGAGCGGCAAAGTGTCGCAGTAAAACGTTTGTATTCGGGTCGCAATCGTTTGCGCGAAAAAATTGAATTGATTGAATCGCCGTTTAATTTCCTGTTTGTTGAAAATGATTTGATATTGACGTTGTCGAATGGCAACGGTGGCGGCGCTGGACAATGTTTTGTCCTTTTTCGGGCGGATCTTGCGGGAGTCAATGCCAGCAAGGTTGAGCAGGGTGGTGGCGACTATCTGTCGAAAATATCTTTAATCTTCAATTGCTTCCTGAAAATAGAAAAGGACTGCGGATAAAAATGACGTGATTGGAAATCGACAGGAAAGAATGTGGATTTAGAGGGCTGAATCGGACATTGTCAGATGCATTTGACAATGATTTACAGAAAACTTTCACGATTATCTCGATAATGCCGCCTCGTGACGGACGGGAGCCAACCACACGCTGCCGTTTGTGTCCGCCACGTCATCTATTCCATTTGCAGTCCTTACGGGAAACGTCATGAAAAAATCCATCCTGACCGCTGTCGCACTCGCGGCCCTGTCGACCTCGGCCTTCGCAGCGGGCACCGGCACGATCAACTTCACGGGCGAGATCGTCGCGGGCGCATGCGGCATCGATTCGGGCTCGGTCAACCAGACCGTCAACCTCGGCAAGGTGCCGACCAACGTGTTCAAGCAGGCTGGCGACAAGTCCACGCCGACCAACTTCGACATCAAGCTGACCGACTGCGACACGAGCGTCGCACAGAACGCGTACTTCACGTTCACGGGCACGTCGAGCGCGGGCCAGCCGAAGCTGCTCGCGACGATCGGTTCGGCGACCAACGTCGGCATCCGCCTGCAGGCCGCGTCGGGCGAATACCTCGATAACGGCGCCGAGCAGAAGGCACCGACCGTGCTGCAAAACGGCACGAACGTCGCGCGCTTCGCGGCAATGTACGAAGCGACCGCAGCCGGCGTGACGCCGGGTACCGCCGAAGGCGTGGCGAACTTCACGGTCCGCTACCAGTAAGCCGCCGTACCGGGGAAGGGTGCGCGCACCCTTCCTCGTTCGTTTTTCCTCTTTTTCCCCCTCTTTGGACTTCCGGTAGCGCCGCGTGCGAATCAGACATTCCTTCCTTTGCGTCTCCGTGCTGGTTGTCGGCAGCCAGAGCCATGCGACGGAATTCAATTCGTCGTTCCTGAACATCGACGGCTCGAACAATGTCGACCTGTCGCAGTTTTCGCAGGCGGACTTCACGCTTCCGGGCGAGTACATGCTCGACGTACAGGTCAACGACCTGTTCTACGGGCTGCAGGCGATCGAGTTCATCGCCGTCGACGCGTCGGGGGCAGGCAAACCGTGCCTGCGTCCGGAACTTGTCGCGCAGTTCGGGTTGAAGCCGTCGCTCCTGAAGGACCTGCCGCGCTTCCAGGGCGGACGTTGCGTCGACCTCGGCGCGATCGAGGGGGCGACCGTGCGCTACCTGAAAAGCGACGGGCGGCTCAAGGTCACGATTCCGCAAGCTGCGCTCGAGTTCACCGATACGACCTACCTGCCGCCGTCGCGGTGGTCAGAAGGGATTCCGGGCGCGATGCTCGACTATCGCGTGATCGCGAACACGAACCGCAACTTCGGCACGGGCGGTAGCCAGACGAATTCGATCCAGGCCTACGGGACGGTTGGCGCGAACTGGGACGCATGGCGCTTTCGCGGCGACTACCAGGCGCAATCGAACGTGGGCAATACGGCCTACGCGGACCGCACGTTCCGCTTCAGCCGGCTTTACGCATTTCGTGCGCTGCCGTCGATCCAGTCGACGGTGACGTTCGGCGACGACTACCTGACCTCCGACATTTTCGACACGTTCGCGCTGACGGGTGCGTCGATCCGCAGCGACGACCGCATGCTGCCGCCTTCGCTGCGCGGCTATGCGCCGCTGATCTCGGGCGTCGCGCGCACCAACGCAACCGTGACCGTGTCCCAGGCAGGCCGCGTGCTGTACGTGACGCGCGTGTCGCCGGGCGCCTTCGCACTGCAGAACATCAACACGAGCGTGCAGGGCACGCTCGACGTTGCAGTCGAGGAAGAGGACGGCAGCGTGCAACGCTTCCAGGTGACGACGGCCGCCGTGCCGTTCCTCGCGCGCGCCGGGCAACTGCGCTACAAGGCCGCCGTCGGCAAGCCGCGGCTCTTTGGCGGCGCCGGCATCACACCGTTCTTCGGTTTCGGTGAAATCGCCTACGGCCTGCCGTTCGACGTCACCGCGTATGGCGGTTTCATCGCCGCGTCGGGCTATACGTCGATCGCGCTCGGCGTCGGTCGCGATTTCGGTGCGTTCGGCGCGCTGTCGGCCGACGTCACGCATGCGCGGGCGAAGCTGTGGTGGAACGGCGCGACGCGCAACGGCAACTCGTACCGCATCAACTATTCGAAGCACTTCGACGGGCTCGATGCCGACGTGCGTTTCTTCGGCTATCGCTTCTCCGAGCGCGAATACACGAACTTCGCGCAGTTCTCGGGCGACCCGACCGCGTACGGCCTCGCCAACAGCAAGCAGCGCTACTCGGCGACGCTGTCGAAGCGTTTCGGCGACACGTCGACCTATTTTTCCTACGACCAGACGACCTACTGGCAACGTGCGAACGAGCAGCGCGTCGGCCTCACGCTGACGCGGGCATTCTCGATCGGCACGCTGCGCAACCTGAACGTGAGCGTGTCGGCCTTCCGCACGCAGAGCGCCGGTGCGAGCGGCAACCAGGTATCGGTCACCGCGACGTTGCCGATCGGCGGCCGTCACACCGTCACGTCGAACCTGACGACGGGCAGCGGCAGCACGAGCGTGAACGCCGGCTACATCTACGACGATCCGGATGGCCGCACCTACCAGGTCAACGCGGGCGCGACCGACGGACGTGCGTCGGCGAACGCGAGCTACCGGCAGCGCTCGTCGGCGTATCAGCTGACCGCGCAGGCGTCGACGCTCGCCAATGCGTATGCGGCCGCGTCGCTCGAAGTCGACGGCTCGTTCGTCGCGACGCAATACGGCGTCTCGGCGCACTCGAACGGCAATGCGGGCGACACGCGGCTGCTGGTATCGACCGACGGCGTGCCCGATGTGCCGCTGTCCGGCACGCTCTCGCATACCGATTCGCGCGGCTATGCGGTGCTCGACGGCATCTCGCCGTACAACGTCTACGACGCGACCGTCAACGTCGAGAAACTGCCGCTCGAAGTGCAGGTGTCGAACCCGATCCAGCGCATGGTGCTGACCGACGGCGCGATCGGCTTCGTGAAGTTCTCCGCCGCGCGCGGCAGCAACCTGTACCTGACGCTGACCGACCCGGCCGGCAAGCCGCTGCCGTTCGGCGCGTCGGTGCAGGACATGGCGAACGGCAAGGAGCTCGGCATCGTCGGCGAGGGCGGCGCGGCGTTCCTGACCCAGGTTCAACCGAAATCCATGCTGGCGGTGCGTGCGGGCGAACGCACGCTGTGCACGATCGACACGCTGCCGAACCAGCTCCAACTCGAAGGCACGCCGATCCCGGTGACGTGCCAGACGCCCGGCGAGTCGCACGCAGCGGCCGCACGGGTCGAACGATGAATTCACGGATCCAGCGATGAAAAATTCCTTCTCCCTTTCCTTTCCGCGGCGCGCATGGTGCGTGCTCGCGACCGCCGGCGCGCTGTTCGCAGGCGCCGCGCACGCGGCGATCGTGCCCGATCGTACGCGCGTGATCTTCAACGAAGGCGAACAGGCCGCGGTCGTCACGATCACCAACAAGAGCACGACATACCCGTATCTCGTGCAGTCGTGGCTCGAGGACGCGAAGGGCAACAAGATCACGTCGCCGCTGATGGTCGTGCCGCCGCTGCAGCGCGTCGAGGCGAACGAGCGCAACGTGCTGCGGATCGCGAAGCTGCCGGGCACCGAGCTGCCGGCCGATCGCGAATCGGTGTTCTACCTGAACATCCGTGAAGTGCCGCCGAAGACGGATACGCCGAACACGCTGCAGATCGCGCTGCATACGCAGATGAAGCTGTTCTACCGGCCGAAGGCCGTGCAGCCCGCGCGCGACGAGGACTGGACGCTGCCGATGACGTTGCGTGTCGATTCGGCCGCACACAAGCTCGTGTTCGACAATCCGACGCCGTATCACATCACGATCGTCGACCTGGCATCGGGCGTGCAGAAGACGCACGTGCCGCTGGAGCCGGTGATGGTCAGCCCGATGAGCACGGCCGATGTGCCGTTCAAGGCCGCGACGCCGGCGACGCTGTTCGTCACGCACGTCGACGATTACGGCGGCCAGGTGGCGGTCGAGTATGCGTGTGAGGCCGGTGCTTGCAAGAGCGTGAAGAAATGAGCGGCGCGCGACGAAATGGGATCGCGTTGCGCATGCCGGCCTGGCTCAGGTGGTGTGTGCTCGCGCTGTTCGTCATGTTCGCGCAGCCGGCGTGGGCACTGAAATGTATTGCGAACAGCGGCGGCCTGTCGCTGACCGAGGCGATCGGCAATGTCGCGTCGTATCCGACCGACGCGCCGGATGGTTACGTGATCTGGGTGTCGCCGCCGCGCACGACAACGGGCTATTGCTACAAGGATATCGGCGGGTTGCAGAATTTCCCCGAACAGATCTATTTCTACGCGAACCCGGAGAAACAGAATCCTGCCGCGTGGGGGCTCGAAGTCGGCATTCGCTTCGAGGGCGCCGACTACTACGGACGCAGCAGCCAGCCGGGGGACGGCATCGACACGCACCGCTCCGTGAAAATCTGCGAGCTGAACGACCGGCAGGTCGATGCCGGAATGTGTCCGAAATGGCCCATCAGCATTACGTATCAGGTGGTCATTCGCAAGCGGGGGGCATGGACGAGGCCACCCTCGGATATCTATGCGGTATTTCAGTTCGACGGCGAGCGCGGGCTGAACAGCAAGGGAAGCTTCCGCTACAAACTGAGCGGTCTCCAGAATCTCAAGCCGACCCCCTGCATGGTCGACGTGAAGGTCACGCCGGAGCCCGGCATCGTGAAGTTCGGCCAGGTTCAGGCGACGGGCAACGGTTTCTCGCCAGCGGTGCCGCGCAAGTCGTTCAGTCTCGCGCTGACCAAGCAATGCAACGTGCCGGTGCGCGTGGACGGCTACTTCGAGACTTCGCAGACGGTGCAGAACGGGCTGCTCGTGCCGGATCCGAAGAGTAATTTCGGCATCGGCATCGAGGACCGAAACGGCAAGGCGATTGCGTTTAACGAACAGTTCGTGCTCGCCCAGATGCCGGGAAGTGTGAACTACCAGAGCGTGACGCTTGATGCCGTGCTGAAGGCGTTCGGTCCGCCGAAGATCGGTCCGTTCAACGGTACGGCGACGATTCGATTGTTTATCTACTGACGCATGCGAGCGCGGCCTGAGCGGGAATTTGCCGTGCAAGGCAGGCCGACGGCCGAGCGTCTTTTTCGGGGGAGACGGAGATGATTCTGAAGGGCACCATGGCAGCGACACTGTGCGTTGCTTCGATGGCAGGCACGGCTCACGCACAGACGGTATCGGCCGGCGGTTATTCGCTGACCGTGATCGGCGACCTGGGCGGGCCGCGCAATATGCGGTACGACGGCAAGGCCGTCAGCGCGGACGGCAAGACGATCATCGGCTCCTACTGGAGCGAAGCGCAGCCCGGTAACTCGATGGCCTTCTCGTGGTCGGCCACGACGGGCTGGCAGCGGCTGGCCGCGCCGGCGAACGCCTATGACTCGCTGGCACAGACGGTGTCGGGCGACGGGCAGGTGATCGGCGGCTCGATCAGCGCGCGCCAGGCGGAAAGCAGCAACCTCGATCGATGGGCGGTGCGATGGCCCGGCGACGGTCGCACACAAAAACTCGTTCCGGATACGGCGGGCTGGGGCGCATGGGTCGAAGTCGCGAACCTCGCCGGCACGAGGATGACGGGCAGCTTCACGACGACAGACGGCCGGAATGCACGGTTCATGTGGGACCAGCCGAGGGGTTTCCGCGAGTTGCCGCCGGGCGGCGACTATGCCGTGCAGCTCCTGTCGATGACCTCGTCCGGGAATGCGGCAACCGGGTTCGCCGGCAATGTCGACGGCGTGTATGGCTCGCGTGCGCTCCTTTGGACAGAACGAATCGGTGAACGACTGTTGCCGACGATCAACGCGGGCGTGGCCAGAATGGATCTGGCCCGTGGTGTGACCGAAGACGAACGGACGATCGCCGGTTCGCTCGGCACTCTGGTGGTCACGCCGGATGGACAACGGGTCGACTCGGAGGCCGTGCTGTGGACGAACGGCGGCGACAGCATCCAGCGGCTCGGTTTTCTCGACGGCGACGACAGCAGCTACGCGCAATCGATCAGCACGGACGGGCGGGTCGTCATCGGCACGTCGAGCAACGGGCAGACCGGTGTCGAGCGCGTCTTCGTGTGGACGCCGCAAAGCGGCATGCGCAGCCTCGTTGCGTTGCTCGAAGCGGCCGGCCTGTCGGTCGGCACGCTGAACCTGGCCAACGTGATCGGCGTGAGCCCCGACGGGCAGACCATCACGGGGCAGGGCTATCGCGACGGCGATCCCGACTACAGGCCGCAGTTCTGGCAAGTGCACATCGATGCGGCGACCCTGCGCGCGTTGCGGCCGGCGAGCCCGGGCGCCGACGCAGTACGGGTCCGGGCTTCACCGCAGAAGGCGGTGTCACGGATGCTGGCGGCGAAGCCGGACGCAGCGATACAGCGAAGCGTGTGCCGCATGCCCGTCAGCCCGGCGCAGTTCGCGCGATGCCTGCCGCGGTTGCCGGCCGCAGCCGCACGCAGGTGAAGCGATGAAACAAGGCGCCGGTTCTCCGGCGCCTTGTTTCGTTTACCGCACCCAGCGGCACATCTTGTGATGGTGATGGTCGAAGTGACACACGCGGTGCGGATGCGCTTCGGCGATGGCCGGCACGAGCACGGCAGCGGCAAGCGCCGCGACGGCGAGCGATTTCAGTAGCGTTTTCATGTTGAAGTCCTTGTCGTTGAACAGTGAATCACGGGAAGAGGGCGGGCCTTACCACTGCGGCCGCTGGTCGTCGCGTCGGTCGTCCCGATGGTCGTCGCGGCGGTCGTCATTTCCGCGGGGATGCTGCGCTTCCCAGTCGCGGCGCTCCCAGTAGCGATTCCCATCCCAGTAACGATCGCCGTGCCAGCCGATCGTGACTTGAGCCGGGCCGGCAGGATAGGCAACGCACCCGGTCAGCATCACGCTCGACAGCGCGCCAACCATGACAGCGGATAACACGATGGATTTCATGGTTTTCTCCCGTGGAAACAGCACCCCGATCGTACGAGCCCCCAAAATTTCACGTGGTAAGAAGTTGCTACCGCAAATGACAGGTGCAGGCGTTTCGTCAGGCACGTGAAAGATCGTGTCGGCGTGTCGCAAGCCGGTCACGCCGTCCGGATTGACCGATGACCACCTACCGGGCCCACGGGCTCGCGTCCCATCCGCCCTGGCAACGATTTCGCCAATTATTCAGACAAATCCCGATAATCGAAAGGGTCATCTCGTAATCGGATTGAGAATGATTTGCGTTTACGTTAAATTGCGCTATCTCGGAATTTGACGGAGCAGATCGATGGCGATGGCGGAAGTGCTCGACCGACCGGCGGCGACAGCGGCGAACCCGTTCTTCGGCAGTCATCCGGACCGGCCGCCGCGTGCGCGCCGCGCCGCGGAGCCCCGTGCGCAGGGCGCGTTGCTCGACGTGCTGATCTCGCATCGCGCGATGCTCGTTAATGTCGCGCGCGGCTTCGTCGGCTGCGCGAGCCGTGCCGAGGACGTCGTACATGACGTGTTCGTGAAGCTCGTCGAATTCCCGAACCAGGATGCGGTGCGCCAGCCGGTCGCGTACGTGACGCGGATGGTGCGCAATGCGTCGATCGACGCGTGCCGCCGGCAAAACCTCGAGAACGTCTATCACACGGAAGAGGACGACGGCATCGACG
This sequence comes from Burkholderia crassaminum, assembly GCF_964265005.1. Lineage (NCBI taxonomy): Bacteria > Pseudomonadati > Pseudomonadota > Betaproteobacteria > Burkholderiales > Burkholderiaceae > Burkholderia > Burkholderia crassaminum. The sequence goes on from NZ_OZ183799.1 coordinate 1,840,606, forward strand.
TACCGTCGCCCGAGCCGACGCCGGAAGCCGCACTGCTGACGCGCGATACGCTGCGGCGCGTATGGGCCGCGCTCGACGACCTGCCGGCGCGCAGCCGCGCGGCATTCGAGATGGTGCGGCTGCGCGAGGAGACGCTGCAGACCGCTGCGCGCGCGCTGAACGTGTCGCAGACGCTCGTGCATTTCATGGTGCGCGATGCGGAGCGTCACTGCGCGGAATGCCTCGATGCATGCCATCGCGGCGTCGCGTGCCCGGTGTTCCTGGGCGGCCGCGCGCGGCGCCGCTAAGCGCGGGTAAAAAACCGCGCCGGCCAATCGTCTATCAGACAGGAGCGGCCGAAACCGCCGCTTTGCAATCCGATTTGCCACCCGCTTTGCCACCTTCAACCGCCTCAGCGATTCCCGATCATGACGCAAGCCACGACGCCTTCCGCCGACACCGACGACCTCGTCTATACGGTCGTCATCAACGACGAAGAACAGTATTCGATCTGGCCGACGTTCCGGCCCGTGCCGGCCGGCTGGCGCGAGGTCGGCGTGAGCGGCCCGAAAGCCGACTGTCTCGCGCACATCGAGTCCGTCTGGACCGACATGCGCCCCGCGAGCCTGCGCCGCGCAATGGACGGCGAGCGCGCATCGCGCGCGTCGTGACCCGCTGCGCCGTGTGTGCGGCGCGCCACCTGAAGAGGACGTTGCATGACCCAGCTTTCGTTGCCGACGCTCGACGACCTGCGTATCGAGCCGGGGCTGCCCACCGTCGTGTCGCCGCGCGGCAGCGACGGGATGTCGATCGACGACGTCGCGCCGCTGGCGCGCGAGATCGCGGCCGACACGCTCGAACGGGCGGGCGGCGTGCTGTTCACGGGTTTTCACGTGCCGTCGATCGACGCGTTCCAGCAGTTCGCGGCGTCGTTCGGCGATCCGCTGATCGGCTATGAATACGCATCGACGCCGCGCAGTCAGGTCGAAGGCGCCGTCTACACGTCAACCGAATACCCGCCGCACCGCGCGATTCCGCTGCACAACGAGCAGTCGTACACGCGCGAATGGCCGCTGCGGATCTGGTTCCACTGCGCGCTCGCGGCACCGAAGGGCGGTGCGACGCCGATCGCGGACAGCCGCGCCGTCTACCGTGCGCTCGACCCGGCGCTCGTTGCGCGCTTCGAGAAGCGCGAGCTGCTGTACGTGCGCAATTTCGGGCAGGGGCTCGACCTGCCGTGGCAGCAGTCGTTCGGCACCGACGAGCCGGCCGAAGTCGAGCGGATGTGCGCGGCGCGCGGCATCGAATGCACATGGCGCACCGACGACGACGGCGAGCTGTTGCTGCGTACCCGCGAGCGCTGCCAGGCGGTTGCGCGCCATCCGCGCACCGGAGAGCGCGTGTGGTTCAACCAGGCGAACCTGTTTCACCTGTCGGCGCTCGACGACGACATGCAGGAAGCGCTGGTCGACGCGGTCGGGCTCGAGAACGTGCCGCGCAACGTGTATTACGGCGACGGCGAACCGCTCGAGGCTGACGCACTCGCGGAAATCCGCGGCGTGCTCGACCAGCAGCGCATCGTGTTCCCGTGGCGCACGGGTGACGTGCTGATGCTCGACAACATGCTGACCGCGCATGCGCGCGACCCGTTCGAGGGGCCGCGCAAGGTGGTCGTCGCGATGGCGCAGAGTTATACGGTCCCGCGCGACCGAACGGAGGATTGATGACGCGTAGTACCGCCGCGCTTGCCGCGCGCGGGCTGTCGGTAGGATATCGCGACCATGTCGTGATCGACGGGCTGGACCTGTCGATCGCGGCCGGCCGCGTAACCGCGCTGTGCGGACCGAACGGCTGCGGCAAGAGCACGCTGCTGCGCACGCTCGCGGGCCTGCAGCCCGCGCGTGCCGGCCATGTCGAAGTGAACGGGCAGCCGCTCGCAGCGTTTCGCCGTCGCGCGCTCGCGCGCGAGCTGACGATGCTCGCGCAGTTCAACCAGATTCCGTCGGGCCTCACGGTGCGCGAGCTCGTCGCGTACGGGCGTTATGCATACGGCGGCTTCCTGCGCGGCCTGTCACGCGCCGACCATGCAGCGATCGACGAGGCGCTCGAGACGAGCGGCCTCGCCGACGATGCGGATCGCGACGTCGGCGCACTGTCGGGCGGCGAGCGTCAGCGCGCGTGGATCGCGATGGCGCTCGCGCAGCAGGCGCCGATCGTGCTGCTCGACGAGCCGACGACCTATCTCGACATCCATCACCAGCTCGACATCCTCGATGCGCTGCGCACGCTGAACCGCACGCGCGGGCTGACGATCGTCTGGGTGCTGCACGACCTGAACCAGGCGGCCGCGTACAGCGACGAGATCGTGCTGATGCGTGCGGGCCGCCTCGTCGCGCAGGGCACACCCGACGCGATGCTCGATCCGGCGCGGCTGCGCGCGGCGTTCGGCGTCGAGATGCTGAAGCTCGCGCATCCGCAGACGGGTGCACCGATGTGTGTGCCGGCCTATGGGCCGACGACCGACGGCGCGCCGCAGGCGGCCGGCGTTTTCGACCGGGATCTCGCCGTATGACCACGTTCGCGATGCGCAAGCGCCTCGCAGCGGCGGGGAGGGGCACGGCGTCGGGCCGGGCCGGTACGATCGCGATCGGTCTCGTCGCGTTGATCGCGGCACTGGCGGTGCTGCGCGTCGCCCCCGATCTGCGCGTGTGGTGGAGCGCGGTGCCCGGCAGCGATGCCGCTGCGCTTGCGCACGTGTTCCTGTTCGACCTCAACCTGCCGCGCGTCGCGGCTGCGCTCGTCGCGGGCGGGTGCCTCGGCATCGCGGGCGCGCTGTTTCAGTCGCTCACGCGCAATCCGCTCGCGTCGCCTGATTTGCTCGGCGTGACGGGCGGCGCCCAGCTCGGCCTGCTCGCGGCGATGCTCGTGCCGGCGCTGGCCGGCGTCGCATCGGTGCCGCTGCTGTTCGTGTGCGGGCTGGCCGCTGCCGCCTGCGCGATCGTCGCGGCCGGCGGCTGGCGTGCAACGCCGCTGCGCCTCGTGCTAGCGGGCAGCGTGTGCATGCTGCTGTTCGCCGCGCTGTCGACGCTCGTGCTCGCCTTCTTCGAGCAGAACATCGCGGGCGCCGCGCTGTGGACCAACGGCAGCCTGTACCAGCCGGGCGCGACGGGCCTCGCGCTCGCAGCGCGCTGGCTCGTCGTGCCGCTGATCGCATTGCCGTTCGTGATCCGGCCGCTGAATCCGCTCACACTCGGCGACGACGCGGCGGCCGCGGCCGGCGTGCGCGTCGACGCAACGCGGCTCGCCGCGACGATCGTCGCGGTCGCGTTCACGAGCGTGGCCGTCAGTATCGCGGGCCCGCTGTCGTATGTCGGCCTCGTCGCGCCGAACCTGCTGCGCCAGGTGCGCGGCGCGCGCGCGGCTCGGCTCGGCGTGCTGGTGCCGCTGTCGGCGCTCGCGGGCGGGGCGCTCGTCCTCGTCACCGACAGCGCGGTGCTCGCGTCGGATCTCGACGCAACGCTGTCGACCGGCGTCGCGATCGCGCTGGTCGGCACGCCGCTGATGCTTGCGATGATCCGGCGCGGGGCCGCGTGGTCGGGCGTACTGCACGCGGATGCCGAACGCGCGGCGGGCGGCGGCTCGACGCGGCTCGTCGGCTGGCTCGAACGGCTCGGCTGGCCGCTGCGCACGGCGCTGTTCGTCGTGATCGGCGTGCTCGTCGTTTTTGTAGGCGTGTCGGCCGGCCCCGAGTGGCTGTCGATCTCACGCTGGTCCGCTGCGCTGTCCGGTCACGATGCGCTCGCGCGGATGCTGATCGACTTGCGCATGCCGCGGCTGCTGTGCGCGCTCCTCTCGGGCGCACTGCTCGCGGTCAGCGGCGTCGCGATGCAAAGCGTCGTGCGCAATCCGCTCGCGGGCCCCGAAGTGCTCGGTGTCACGCAGGGTGCGGGGCTCGTCACGCTGTTCGCGTTGTCGACATGGCCGCTGATGGGCCACGTGACGCTCGCGGCCGCCGCGCTGATCGGCGGCGGGCTGTCGCTCGCGATCACGCTCGCGCTGAATCACCGGCATCGTTACGCGCCGCTCGCCGTGGCGCTGACGGGCATCGTGATCGGCGCGCTGTGGACCACGCTCGCGCAATGGCTGATCACGCAGGAAAGCGTGCAGCCCGCGCGCTTCGTCGTGTGGCTCGTCGGCGGGACTTACGGCCGGAGCTGGGGCGAGGTGTCGATGCTGCTGCCGTGGTGCGTGCTCGCGGTGCCCGTGTTCGCGTGGCTCGCGAAACCGCTCGACATGCTCGCGCTCGGCGACGACCAGGCGGCCGCACTCGGCCTGCCGGTGGCCGCGCTGCGGCCGCTCGCGCTGACGATCGCAACGCTCGCCGCGTGCGCGGCCGTCGCGGCGGTCGGGCCGGTCGGCTTCATCGGGTTGATGGCGCCGCACGTCGCGACGATGCTCGGCGCGCGCCGGCACCGTACGCGGCTGTGGCTCGCGGCCGCGTGCGGCGCGCTGATCCTCGGTGTGGCGGATCTCGCTGCGCGCACGGTCGTCGCGCCGCGCGAAGTGCCGGCCGGCGTGCTGACCGCGCTGATCGGCGCACCGTACCTGCTCGGGCTGCTGATTCTCGAGGGGCGCCGCGCCCGGCGCGCGGGGCGATGACACCGCCGCTCGACGGCGCGCGCGCCACGCGTTTCTCGGCGTTCGCGCCCGAACCGTTCGCCGAACACCTCGACGTCGTCTGGCTCGGCATGCCCGACGACGCGCACGCGCCGGGCCGCCTCATCGTGCCGGTCAGCGCGTTGCCGGCGCATCGCGACATCGTGCTCGACGCGATGGTCCGCCATTACGGCGGCGATCCGGCGCAGCATGCGCGCGCGCTGATGTCGCAATGGAGCAAATACTATTTCGGCCGCGCGGCGCCGGCCGGCGTCGTCGCCGCGCTGACGCTCGGCCGGCCGCTCGACATGTCGCCCGAGCGCACGTTCGTCGCGCTCGACGACGGAATGCCCGCCGCACTGTACTTCACGCACGATGCGCTCGGCGAACCCTGCGACGATCCTGCGCCCCGCTATGCGGGGCTCGTCGCGCATCTCGGCGCTGTGATCGACCTGCTCGCGGCGATGGGGCGCGTCACGCCGCGTGTGCTGTGGAGCAACGCGGGCAACCTGCTCGACTATCTGCTCGATACGTATCGTGCGCTGCCATGCGTGGCCGATCCGGTGCGCGACGCGGGCTGGCTGTTCGGCGCGACGTGTTTCGCATGCGAACCGAATCCGTTGCGGATGCCCGTGCGCGATGCCGTGCCGCGCTCGGCGCTGCTGCCGACGCCGTTCCGCGCGCGCCGCGTGTGCTGCCTGCGCTATGAAATTCCTGGAGAAACGCAACTGTGTGGAAGCTGCCCCCTGCTACTGACGATGGACGACGCGGCGCTGGCCGAGCAGGACGCGATCCGGTGACGGATGCCGGCCGCCGGCACGCACTCGGCGCACTCGCGGCGCTCGGCGCTGCGTGTTGCGGCGCGCTATCCGCATCGTCCGGCGCCGTTGCCGCGACCCTCGATGCGCATCGCGCGCAGGGCGTGCGTGCGCCGGGTGCGGTGTCGCTGGCCGGCAACCCCGTCGTGTCGCAGGCGAGTGCGACGATGCCGGTGCGGCCGCAGCGCGTGGTCGCGCTCGACTTCATGTTCGCGGAAAGCGTGATCGCGCTCGACCTCGTGCCGGTCGGGATGGCCGATACGGCGTTCTATCCGGGCTGGCTCGGCTTTCAAAGCGACCGGCTCGCCAGCGTGACCGACATCGGTTCGCGCCAGGAGCCGGGCCTCGAGGCGATTGCGGCGGTCAAGCCCGACCTGATCATCGGCGTCGGCTTCCGGCATGCGCCGATTTTCGACGCGCTCGACCGGATCGCGCCGACCATCCTGTTCCAGTTCAGCCCGAACGTATCGGACGGCGGCGTGCCGGTCACGCAGCTCGACTGGATGCGGCAGATCTTCCGGACGATCGGTGCGGTCACGGGGCGCGATGCGCGCGCGCAAGCGGTCGATGCACAACTCGATGCGGGCATCGCGCGCAATGCGGCGCGGCTCGCGGCCGCGGGCAGAAAAGGCGAGCGCGTTGCGCTGCTGCAGGATCTCGGCTTGCCCGACCGCTACTGGGCCTACACGGGCAACAGCACGTCGGCGGGCCTCGCGCGGGCGCTCGGGCTCGAGCCGTGGCCGCAGAAGCCGACGCGGGAAGGCACGCTGTACGTGACGTCGGCCGATTTGCTCAGGCAGCGCGAGCTGGCCGTGCTGTTCGTGACTGCTTCGGGCATGGACGTGCCGCTGTCATCGAAACTCGATTCGCCGGTGTGGCGCTTCGTGCCTGCGATGAGGGAACACCGGATCGCGCTCATCGAACGCAATATCTGGGGGTTCGGCGGGCCGATGTCGGCGCTGAAACTGGCCGACGTGATGACCGACACGATGCTGAAGCTGCCGGCCGTGCGTTGAGCGTGCGGCGGTCGAGCGGCGGGTGATGCCGCTTCGGCTTCGGCTTCGACGGGCACGGCGTTGCGGTCGGCCTGGCTCGCGGTGAATCGCCGGGGCCTTTCCACGATCGCGCAACGCGCCCGAAACATGTCCTTCCGAAACGAAAATCGCCGACGCACTGCCGTTGCAGCGCGTCGGCGATTTTTTTCCATCGACTGCCGTATTACGCGCTCAGCGCGTCGACGCCATCCTGCGCGCGTGACCGCGCCGGCGTCGTGTCGCTGACGATGCGCCCGTTGTCGAGCTTCAACAAGCGGTCGGCGAGATCGAAGTAGCGGTCGTCGTGCGTGATCACGATCACGGCCTTGCCGCGCGCACGCAGCTCCGGCAGCAACTGCTCGTAGAACACGGCCTTGAACGACGGATCCTGGTCGGCCGCCCATTCGTCGAACAGGTAGAACGGCCGGTCCTCCAGGTACGCGACGACGAGGGCGAGCCGCTTGCGCTGCCCGGTCGACAGCGCGCGGGTCGAGAACGCGCCGTCGACCACTTTCACCTTGTGGTCGAGTGCGAGCTTCGCGACGAGCGCGTTCGCACGCGCATCGGCCTGCGCGCGGGACGGATCGTCGGGATCGACGATGCCGAGCAGCGCATCGAACAGGTGGAAATCGTTGAACACCGCGCTGAAGCGCTGCCGATACGCTGCTCGCTCGCGCCAGCCGATCGGGCGGCCGTCGACCTCGATCGTGCCTTCCTCCGGCTCGTAGAGCCCCGTCAGCACCTTCGCGAGCGTCGTCTTGCCGCTGCCGTTGCCGCCGACGATGAACACGAGCTCGCCCGGCTTGATCGTCAGGTCGATCGGCCCGACGCTGAACATCCGTTCGTCGCGCTCGTGGAAGTACGCATGCGTGACGCCGCGCAGCGTGACGGCGCCGGCCGGCGGCACGTCGGGTGCGTCGGCCGCGGGCGGCACCGTGCGCAGCGCGCCGAATTCGGCCATCACGCCTTCGATCCGCGTCAGCGATACGCGTGCCGCGTTGACGGTCGGCAGGTTGTTCAGCAGTCCGTCGAGCGGCACGAGCATGAACAGGAACACGACGACGTAGCCGGCGGCCGTGGCCGGATCGGCATGCACGCCGAGCTGCGGCCAGAACGACGCGACGCCGAGGAACGCATAGAACAGGAAGATGATCCAGCCGACGCCGACCGCGTACGCGCTGAACGCGCGGCGGCGGTGGTCGCGCACTTCGCCGATCGCGGCGCCGAGCTGGCCGTCGACGAACTGGCGTGCGCGTTCATCGTGCAGTTTCAGCTCTTTCGCGCCGGAAAACAGCGAGCCGAGATAGCCGAACAGGCGGTCCTGCGCCTGGCCGGCCGCTTCGAGCGACGCGATCGCGCGGCGATCGCCGGTGTGATAGCCGAGCGAGCCGGCGACGATCGCGGCCAGCGCCAGCAGGCACACAGGCCACGACAGCCACGCGAGATAGCCGAGGCAGCCGAACACGATCGAGCCGTGCATGACCAGGTTCGGCAGTGCGAAGAACAGCATCGATACGTTGGTCGCGTCGTCGGTCAGCACCGACTGCACGGGTGCCGCGCCGATCCGCTCGATGTCGCGCAGTTCGGCCGCGCCGACACGCCGCGCGAGATGCACGCGCAGCCGCGCCATCGTGTCTTGCGACAGGCGCGCGAACAGCGTCCCCGACACGATCCGCGTGACGAGCGCGATCACCGCGCACAGCGCGAACCGCCATGCGAGCGACGTGTCGGCGGCGCCTGGCTGCGACAGCGCGCGGTTCAGCGTCGCGACGAGCAGCACGCTCGCGACGCCGTTCAGCACGCACGCGGTGAGCGCCAGCGCGAGCGACGCGCGGCTTTCGCGCAGCAGCGCAAGGATCAGCCGCGCCGCGGGGCGGGCGGGGGAGGCGTCGAGGGACGGCGGGGAAGAAGGCTCGTGGGCAGCTGTCATCGGCAACGTCGGTAAAGGGAAGGCAGGCGAAAACGCGGAAACGGCAAAACTGGCGCGAAAGCGGCGGGCGAGGCGCGGGCCCCGTTCCGGCTTTCCTCCCTGATAGACGAACGGGCCGCGCAAATATTTAGCCGCGCGTTAAAAAAAAGTATCCGCGCGCGCTTTGAGCACAAAACGGTAAAAAATCGGCCGCGCCGTTCGTCACACCAGTGAAGCCGCCCCAAGCGGCCCCGAGACTTGGCCGAAGCGGCCGGACCGAAGGACTTCACGCACATGACGAGTTTCCCGACTGCGCTGCATCACCGAATCCGCGAACTGGCGCGCATCGCGCCCGACGCACCCGCAATCGCGGCACCTTTCCAGAACGACTTGCGCCTGTCACGCGGCGCGCTCGACGCGCGGGCGTCGCGGCTGGCCCGGCAACTGCGCGCGGCCGGCGTTGGCGCGGAAGTGCGGGTGGGCGTGTGCGTCGAGCGTTCTTGCGAACTGTTCGTCGCGCTGCTGGCCGTGCTGAAGGCGGGCGGCGTGTTCGTGCCGCTCGATCCGCGCCATCCGGCCGCGCGCCTCGACTGGATCGTCCAGGATGCCCAGCTGCGGCACGGGATCGTCGACGCGGCCGGCCGCGCGGCGCTCGGCGCGCCGTTCGAACACGCGTTCGACGCGGCCGCCGACGCGGCGGACGGGCAGGAGATCGCCGGGGATGACGAAGCCGTGCCCGTCCACCCGCGTTCGGCCGCCTACATGATCTATACGTCGGGTTCGACCGGCACGCCGAAGGCGGTCGTCGTCGAACACGGGCCGCTCGCCGCGCACTGCGACGCGCTTGCGGCCGCGCTGCCGATCGAGGCCGGCGACCGCCTGCTGCATTTCGCGTCGGTCAATTTCGACGCCGCGCACGAGTGCTGGCTCGCGCCGCTCGCGACCGGTGCCAGCATCGTCGTGGCGCCGCCGCAGCCATTCGCGCCGGATGCCGCGCATGCGCTGATGGTGCGTGAATCGGTAAACGTGGCCGCGTTCCCGCCCGCGTACCTGCGCGAATTCGCCGCGGTGGCCGCGCGCGACGGCGTGCCGCCGGCACTGCGCGTGCTCGCGTTCGGCGGCGAAGCGCTGCCGCAGCAGGCGTTCGAATTCGTGCGCCGCACGTTCCCGTCGGTACGCCTGATCAACGGTTACGGGCCGACCGAGGCCGTCATTTCGCCGATGCTGTGGCCGGTCGAACCGGGCGAGACGCCGTCGCTGGCCGCCGACGACGCGTATGCGTCGTTGCCGATCGGTCGCGTGATCGGCCCGCGCGTCGCGCGTGTCGATGGCGACGAGGCCGATGGCGTGGGTGAATTGCTGCTTGGCGGCGTTTGCGTCGCGCGCGGCTATCACGGCCGCCCGGCGTTGACGGCCGAACGTTTCACTCCCGATGCCGATGGCGAACCCGGTGCGCGGGTGTACCGCACCGGCGACCTCGCGCGGCTGCGCGACGACGGCGCATTCGACTATCTCGGCCGCCTCGACGACCAGGTCCAGGTGCGCGGCGTGCGTGTGGAGCCTGCTGAAATCGCCGCGTGCCTGCGCTCGCATCCGGCCGTGGCCGACGCGGCCGTGGTCGCCGAAACCGGCAGCGGGCCGACGCGCCTGATCGCGTGCGTCGCACTGCGCGCGGCGGCCGACGACGCGGCGCTCAAGGCGCACGTGGCCGCGCAACTGCCGGCCGCATGGCAGCCGCACCGGTTCGTGCGTTGCGATGCGCTGCCGTATACGCTGAACGGCAAGATTGACCGTGCCGCGCTGCGCGAGAAGATTGCCGCCGCGCGCGACACGGCGCAAGGTGGCGGCGACGCACCGCGCACGCCGACCGAACAGCAGCTCGCCGGCCTCTGGCAGACGCTGCTCGGCCTCGATGTCGTACCGTCGCGCGACGACCGCTTCTTCGCGCTGGGCGCCGATTCGCTCGCCGCGATGCAGTTGCAGGCCGCGATCCGCGCCGCGGTACGCGTGAACCTGCGGCTCGATACGCTATTTGCCGATCCGGCGCTCGCCGAACTGGCCGAAGCGGTCGATCGTGCGGAACGTGAAACCGGCGAACCGCTGGCCGCGATCACCGCGCGCCGTATGACGGCTGATTCGGCCGCAACGATCGCGCCGCACGTCGATCGAGCCGCGTCGCTCGCACAGCAACGTTTCTGGGTGCTCGCGCAAACACGTGACGCGAGCGCCGCGTATCACATCGCCGCGCACTGGACGATCGACGGCACGCTCGATCGCGACGCGCTGCAACGCGCGCTCGATCATGTGATCGGCCGCCACGAAGCGTGGCGCACGACGCTCGTCGACAACGACGACGGCGTCGTGATGCAGCGGATTCATGCGCATCTGCCGGTGTCGATCGTCGACGTCGACCTGCGCGACCAGCCGCCCGCCGCCCGCGACGCGCAAGCCGCGCGTCTCGCCGAGCGCGATGCGGCCGAACCGTTCGACCTCGCGCGCGGCCCGCTGCTGCGCGCGACGCTGGTCGCGCTCGCCGGCGACCGCCACCGCCTGCTGCTGACCGCCCATCACGCGATTACCGACGGCTGGAGCTCGCGTTGCGCGTTCGACGAACTGTCGGCGGCCTATCGTGCGTATGCGGAAGGCGGCGCACCGTCGCTGCCCGACCTGCCGATCCAGTACGCGGACTATGCGGACTGGCAACGCGGCATGCTGGCCGGTGGCGAGGGCGAACGTCAGCTCGATTACTGGCGCGGCGTATTGCGCGACGTGCCGGGCCCGCTCGCGCTGCCGGTCGATCGCCAGCCGGGCGCCGCACGCACGCTGCAAGGTGCGCGCGTGTCGGTGCGGCTGCCCGATGCAGTCGCGGCCGACGTGCGGCAACTCGCGCGCGATGCGCAGGCAACCGTCTTCACGGTGCTGCTGGCCGCGCTCGACGCGTGGCTGTCGCGCCTGACCGGCGCAACGGATGTCGTGGTCGCGGTGCCGGTCGCGCACCGTCAGCGCCCCGAAACGCGTGCACTGTTGGGCCTGTTCCTGAATACGGTCGCGCTGCGGGTGCGGGTGGCGCCCACGCTGCCGTTCCGCGCGCTTGTCGATGCGGCGCGCACGGCGGCGCTCGACGCGGTCGCACACCAGGACGTGCCATTCGAGCGCGTCGTCGACGCGGTGAAGCCGCGGGTCAAGCGCGGCGACGAATGGCTGCGCGTGAAATTCGCGCAGCAGTTCGACGCGCGGCACGACAGCGTGCTGCCGGGCGCGACGGCCGTCGCGACGCCGGGCCCCGATCTCGCCGCGCGCTTCGACTTCGCAGTGGATTTCACCGACGATGCGCATGGCATCGAACTGGTCGCGGCCTATGCGACCGACTGTATCGATGCGGACACCGCGCGCGCGTGGCTCGACAGCTACGCGGCGCTCGTCGGTGCGGCCGCACGCGATCCGCACCAGACGACGGCCGTACTGCCGTGCGACGCGTCGGCCGCTTCTCGCCAGCCGCGCGACGGCCGGGCGCTGCCGGTCGAACATGCCGACATCGTCGCCGCGTTTGCGCGGCAGGCGGCCGCGTATCCGCATCGCGTCGCGCTCGCCGATGCGTCGACGTCGCTGACGTTCGGCGAACTGGACGACGCATCGAACCGCATCGCACGCGCGCTGTCCGGGCGAGGCGTGGGCGCCGAAGCGTCCGTCATCGTCTGCATCGAACGCTCGGCGCGTTTCGTCGTCGGCCTGCTCGGCGCGCTGAAGGCCGGCGCGCTGGCCGTGCTGCTCGATCCCGCCCAGCCGGCCGCGCGACTGGCCGCGGCGGCAGCCGATTGCGGCGCGCGCTGGGCGCTCGTCGCGGATACCGCCGCCTGGCCGGCCGGCATCGACGCACAGCCGCTCGACGTCGATACGCTCGCGCAGGACGCGACGCTCGCGCATGCGGCCGGCGTGCGCATTGCACCGCATCCGGAGCAGGGGGCGTACCTGATCTATACGTCGGGCTCGACCGGCACGCCGAAGGGCGTCGTCGTGTCGCACGGCGCGCTGGCCGACTACGTGCAAGGGATGCTCGACGAACTCGCGTTCGCGCCGGACGCGTCGTTCGCGATGGTGTCGACCGTCGCGGCCGACCTCGGCCACACGACGCTGTTCGGCGCGCTGTGCGCAGGCCGCACGCTGCACCTGCTGCCGGCAGCGTGCGCGTTCGACCCGGATGCGTTCGCGGACGAGATGCGCCGCCGCGACGTCGGCGTGCTGAAGATCGTGCCGAGCCACCTGCAGGCGCTGCTCGACGCACGCGTGCCGGCCGACGTGCTGCCGCGTCACGCACTCGTGACCGGTGGCGAAACGCTCACGTGGGCGCTCGTCGCGCGGCTGGCCGCGCTTGCGCCGGCCTGCCGCGTGATCAACCACTACGGGCCGACCGAAGCGACGGTCGGCGCGATCACATGCGACACGGCGTCGATCGCCGCCGATGCGCGCGATCCCGCGAGCGGCGTGCCGCTCGGTCGGCCGCTGCCGAATGCGCGCGCGCTGGTGCTCGACGCGTTCGGCGCGTGCGTGCCGGCCGGCGCGACCGGCGAACTGTATCTGGGCGGGCCGGGCGTCGCGCGCGGCTACCTGGGGCGCCCGGCGCAGACCGCCGAACGCTTCGTGCCCGATCCGTTTGCGCCCGGCGCGCGGCTGTATCGCACGGGCGACCGCGTCCGGTTGCGCGCGGATGGCCGTCTCGCGTTCCTCGGCCGCATCGACGACCAGGTGAAGATTCGTGGCTACCGTGTCGAACCGGGCGAGGTGAGTGCGGCCGTGCGTGCAGCAGGCCCGATTGCACAGGCCGAAACACTCGCGATCGAACACGACGGCCGCTTGCGGCTCGCGACGTTCGTCGTGATGCGCGACGGCGCGAACTTCGACGAGGCGGCCGTGCGCGCGGCGCTCGCCGCGAAGCTGCCCGACTACATGGTGCCCGCGCAGTTCGTCGCGCTCGCGCGCCTGCCGGTGACCGCGAACGGCAAGATCGATCGCGCCGCGTTGCGCGAGCAGGCGGCCGCGCCGGTCGCGGTTGCGTCCGGCAACGCGCCGCAGGGCGCGGTCGAAACGGTGCTCGCCGAAGTCTGGCAGGCCGTGCTGAAAGCACCGCAGGTCGGCCGCGACGACAACTTCTTCGAACTCGGCGGCGATTCGATCCTCGTGCTGCAGGTGATCGCCCGGGCGCGCAAGCGTGGCGTGCGCTTCACGCCGAAGCAGCTGTTCGACGGCCCGACGGTGGCCGAACTCGCACGCATTGCGAAGACGGAGGACGTGGTTGCCACCGCCGCCGCGCAGCCTGCGGCCGTGGCCGCTGCCAGCGCACCGCTGACAGCGCAGATCCTGACACCCGCGCAACAACGCTTCTTCGCGCTCGACATCCCGCATCGCGGCCACTGGAACCAGTCGGTGGCGTTCGACGTGCGCGGGCCGTTCGACGCGGATGCATTCGCACGCGCGTTCGACGCATTGCTGACGCATCACGACGCGTTCCGCCAGCGCTTCGCGCGCGGCGCGGATGGCACGTGGCACGCCAGCGACGCCGCGAAGCCGTACGATGCGCTGCCGTTCGTCGAAGTCGTCGCACGCGACGAAACCGACGCGCTCACGCGCTTCGACGCATTGCAGCGCCGTCTCGACCTCGGTCGCGGGCCGCTTGCCTGCGCATGCTCGGCACGCTTGCCGGACGGCTCGACGCAGCTCTATCTGGCGATTCACCATGCGATCGTCGACGGCGTATCGTGGCGCATCCTGCTCGACGACCTGGACACGGCCTACCGCGCCGCATGCGAACGCACGCCGGTCCGTCTGTCGCAGCCCGGCCTGCGCGCCGACGCTTGGGCCGCAAGGCTCGCGCGCGCCGCGACGGAACCGGCATCGCCGTTCGCGGCCGAAGCGGCGTACTGGTCCGGCATGGCGCAGGGCGACGACATCGTGCCCGATCATCCCGACGCAGCGGCGACGAACGTCGATGCGGCCGTCGTCGTGCAGACGATCGACGCGGCATTGACCCGCGCGGCGCTGACCGATGCGCATGCGGCCTATCGCACGCAGACGATCGAAGTGCTGGGCGCCGCGCTTGCACTGGCGCTGGCCGGCGTGAGCGGCGCCGCATCGTGCCGTGTCGAACTGGAAGGGCATGGCCGCGAGGCGCTGTTCGACGATGCCGATGCGAGCCGCACGATCGGCTGGCTGACGAGCCATTACCCGGTGACGCTGCCCGTCGCGGCCACCGCGCGCGACACGCTCTGCGCGGTCAAGGACACGCTGCGCGCGGTGCCGCACAAGGGGCTTGGCTTCGGCGTGCTCGCGCACTATGGCGATGCGGCGACGCGCGCGGCGCTGGCCGCCGTGCCGCGCCCGCGTGTCACGTTCAACTATCTTGGCCAGTTCGACGCGCCGCGCGATGCAACGCTCGTGCCGCGCTTCGGCGGCACCGGCGTCGAGCGCGATCCTCAAGGCCCGCTCGGCAATACGCTGGCGATCCACGCGTACCTCGATACGGACCGCGACGGCGCGCGCACGCTGAAAGTGCACTGGGTCTACGGTGCGCCGCAGTTCGAGCGCGCGACGATCGACGCATTTGCCGAACGCTTCGCGGCGGCGCTGCGTGAACTCGTCGACGCATGTGCGTCGCGCGTTGCGCATCGCGGCGGCGGTGCGACGCCGGGTGATTTCCCGCTCGCGCAGGCCGCTGGCCTCACGCAGGCCGCAATCGAACGCACGCCGCTCGACTGGCGCACGATCGACGACGTGTATCCGCTTTCGCCGATGCAGCAGGGCATCCTGTTCCATGCGCTGTTCGCGCCAGGCCATGCCAGCTACGTGAACCAGCTCGTCGCGACCGCGGCCGCGCTTGATGCCGACCGGCTCGCAGCTGCGTTCGAGGCGTCCGTCGCGCGTCACGACATCCTGCGCACGAGCGTGATGCCGGATGAAGCGGCGCCGCTGCAGTGCGTGCATCGCCACGCGCAGATGCCGGTCGAGCAACTCGACTGGCGCATGCGCGGCGACACGCTCGACGCCGATTTCGACGCGTGGCTCGCGGCCGATCGTACACGCGGCTTCGACTGGCGCGAGCCGCCGCTGATGCGGCTCACGCTGATCCGCGTGACTGACGACGCATGGCGCGTCGTATGGACGCGTCACCACGTGCTGCTCGACGGCTGGAGCACCGCGCGCCTGCTGGCGGACGTCCTGCGCGACTATCGCGACCCGGACGCCGTGTCGCCGTTTGCGAGCCGCCCGGCGCTGCGTTATCGCGACTTCATCGCCTGGCTCGGCACGCGCGACCGCGACGCCGACGAACGCTTCTGGACCGAACGCCTCGCGCGACTCGACGCCCCGACGCTGATCGCGGAACGCACGGCCGACCGCGCGGATGCCGAGATGCTCACGTGGCGCGCGACGCTCGATGCCGACGCGATGACGCGCGTCGCGCAGGCGGCACGCGCCCTGAAGCTGACCGTCAACACGCTGGTGCAGAGCGCGTGGGCGCTCGCGCTGCAGCGGATGACGCACCAGCCCGCCGTCGCGTTCGGCGCGACCGTCGCGGGCCGTCCCGACGCACTCGCGGACGTCGACTCGGTGCTCGGTCTCTTCATCAACACGCTGCCGGTGATCACCGCGCCGGCGCCGAAGCAACGCGCGGCCGACTGGCTGCAAACGCTGCAACGCGAGAACGCGGCGGCCGCCGAGCACGCGCATACGCCGCTCGCCGACATCCAGCGCTGGGCGCGCGGTGCGGGCGGCGCACTGTTCGACACGCTGGTCGTGTTCGAGAACTACCCGGTCGACGACACGGCGCGCGACACCGACCCGCGCGCGCTGGCGTTGAGCGGCGTGCGCAGCATCGAAGCCACCGATTTCGCGCTGACGCTCGTGATCGAGAGCGGTGCCGAGCTGACGATCGACTACGGCTACGACACCGCGCGCGTCGATGCGCGGCAGGTTGAAACCTGGCACCGCGCGTTCGCCTGCGCGCTCGACGCGCTGGCCCGCACGCCGGATGCGCTGCTCGGCTCGCTGTCGATCGCCGATGACATCACCCGCGACGCGCTGGCGCAGGACACCGCGCATGTATGGCCGGTGTCGCAACAACAGCCGCTGCACCTGCAATTCGCCGATGCGGCGCGGGCGACGCCCGACGCGATCGCGCTCGAATACACGGACGTTCACGGCGGCGTGCATCGCGCGACCTATCGCGAACTCGACGTCGGTACGTCGCGCATCGCGGCCGCGCTGCGTCGCCGCGGCGTGCGGCCTGATACGCCGGTCGCGTTGTGCGTCGAGCGTTCGTTCGACATGGTGATGGCGCTGGTCGGCGTGCTGAAGAGCGGTGCGGCCTACCTGCCGGTCGATCCCGACTATCCGGCCGAGCGCATCGCGTATCTGCTGCGCGACGCGCGGCCGGCCGTCGCGATCACTCAGGTCCATCTGCGTGAGCAGGTCGAGGCCGCGCTGGGCGACGGTGCGACAACACAGTTGCTGACGGTTGCCGACCTGCTCGCCGATGAAATCGACAACGACGACGGCGGAGAGGCCGCCGAGATCGACGACGCACAGCTTGCCTACCTGATCTACACGTCCGGTTCGACCGGCAAGCCGAAGGGCGCCGGCAACACGCACGGCGCGCTCGCGAACCGGATCGCGTGGATGCAGCACGCATACCGGCTGACGCGCGACGACGTCGTGCTGCACAAGACGCCATTCGGCTTCGACGTGTCGGTGTGGGAATTCGTGTGGCCGCTGGCGATCGGCGCGAAGCTCGCGATCGCCGCGCCCGGCGACCATCGCGATCCGGCGCGTCTCGCGGCCGCGATCCATGCGCACGGCGTGACGGTGCTGCACTTCGTGCCGTCGATGCTCGCCGCGTTCGCCGCGTATCTCGACGATTTTGCAGCCGCTGCGCAATGCGACAGCGTGCGCCTGATCGTCGCGAGCGGCGAGGCACTCGCCCCCGAGCTGGTCGCGAAAATGGCGCGGCTGCTGCCGAACGCGACGCTCGTCAACCTGTACGGGCCGACCGAGGCCGCGATCGACGTGTCGCACTGGACGTGCGGCCCCGACGACGCGCGTGCGGTCGCGGTGCCGATCGGTCATCCGATCGCGAACCTGCAACTGCACGTGCTCGATGCCGCGTGGCAGCCGGTGCCGGCCGGCGCGACCGGCGAACTGTATCTCGCGGGCGCGGGCCTCGCGCGCGGCTATCTCGGCCGTCCTGCGTTGACCGCCGAGCGCTTCGTGCCCCATCCGTTCGTCCCGGGCGCGCGCATGTACCGCACGGGCGACCTCGCACGTCGGCGTGCCGACGGTGCGCTCGACTACCTCGGCCGCGTCGATACGCAGGTCAAGCTGCGCGGCCAGCGGATCGAGCCGGGTGAGATCGAGGCGCTGCTGCGCGCGGCGCCCGGCATAAACGATGCGGTCGTGATCGTGCGCGACGAGCAGCTGATCGGCTATGTCGCGCGCGGCGACGCGGGCCCGCTCGACCGTGCGGCGCTGCTCGACGCGCTGCGCGCGCAACTGCCGGCCTACATGGTGCCGTCGCAGCTGATCGAACTCGATGCGTTGCCCGTCACGCCGAACGGCAAGTGCGACCGCCATGCACTGCCCGCGCCGGTGCGCGAAACGGCAGCCGAAGTGGAACTCGCGACCGACACGGAACACGCGCTCGCCGAGATCTGGCAACGCGTGCTGCACATGGACGCGATCGGTCGCGACGGCGACTTCTTCCTGCTCGGCGGCCATTCACTGCTCGCGACGCAGGCCCACGCGCAGGCGAACCTGCACTGGGGGCTCGCGTTGCCGCTGCGCACGCTGTTCGACACGCGCACGCTGGCGCGCTGCGCGCAAGCGATCGACGCGGCCTGCGCGGCACGCGGCGCGACCGATGCGGCGAGCGCGATCGACGCGCTGCTCGGCGAACTAGAAACCCAATAAGGACGACGGATGACGAAGGTTCAACCCGACTGGCTCGCGCTCGCGACGCGTTTCGCGCAACTGCCCGATGCGCAGCGCGCCGTTTTCATCGACAAGCTCGGCGCGGCCGGCATCGATTTTCGCGTGCTGCCGATCCCGCCGCGCACGCCGCGCAGCGACCGCGTGCCGGCGTCGTTCGCACAGACGCGGCTGTGGCTGCATGCGCGGCTGATCGATGCGCCCGACGCGTATCACATCACCGAGCGCCTCGCACTGACGGGCCCGCTCGACGCGCACGCGCTGCGCCTGGCGTGCGATGCGCTGATCGCGCGCCACGAGGCATTGCGTACGACCTTCGACGAAGCGCAGGACGGCGTTGCGCAAACGATCCATGCGCCGATGCGCTGCCCGTGGCGCGAAACCGGTCTCGAAGCGCTGCCGGACGCGCAGCGCACGGCGCACGCTAAAGCCGTCGCGACGGCCGATGAAGCCGAACCGTTCGATCTCGGTGTGGCGCCGCTCGTCCGCGCCCACCTGGTGCGCTTCGATGCGACGCATCACTGGCTCGCGCTGACCGTGCACCACATCGTGTCGGACGGCTGGTCGTCGGGCGTGATGCTCGAGGAACTCGCGGCGTTCTATCGCACGTATGCGTCCGACCGGTCGGTGCCGCTCGCGCCGCTACCGATCCAGTACGCCGACTACGCGCTGTGGCAGCGCCGCTGGCTCGACGCCGGCGAACGCGAACGCCAGCTCGCGTTCTGGCGCGAACGGCTCGATCCGCAACGCGGCGTGCTGACGCTGCCGGGAGCGGCAGCGCGACCCGCACACCGCAGTGCGCGCGGCGCCCGCCATGTGTTCTCGCTCGACGCGCGCATCGGTGCGCAACTGCGCGCATTCGCGGCCGCATCGGGCGCGACGCCGTTCGCGGTGCTGCTCGCCGCGCTCGATGCGCTGCTGGCGCGCGCGACGGGCGATGCGCGGATCTGCGTCGGCGTGCCGGCCGCGAACCGCGAACGCGCGGAAGTCGCCGGCCTGATCGGTTTCTTCGTCAACACGCTGGCGATCGACGTCGACGTGCCCGCGCACGGCGATTTCTCGTCGCTGGTCGCGCGCACGCAGCGTGCACTCGTCGACGCGCAGATGCACCAGGACGTGCCGTTCGAACAGGTGGTCGATGCGCTCGGCGTGTCGCGCAGCGCGAGCCACCATCCGCTGTTCCAGGTAATGGCCGCGTACGGCGAGCGTCGCGCGCTGCCGGCGCTCGGTGCGGCGTCGGCAGCGTTGCTGCCCTCCGGTACGCCTTCCGCGAAATTCGACCTGACGCTTTCGGTCGAAGCGACGCCGGACGGCACGTTCGACGCCGCGTTCATCTACGCGCTCGACCTGTTCGATGCGGACGCGATCGAACGGCTGGCCGCGCGTTTCGTCACGCTGCTCGCCGATGCGCTCGTGCGCCCGGACGTGCCGGTCGGCGATCTCGACTGGCTGCCTGCCGGCGAGCTTGCGCAGCTCCTTGCATGGAACGCGCCGGCCGGTGCGACCGATGCCGAGCCGTTCGTCCCCGTGCATGCGCGCATCGCCGCGCATGCCCAAGCCCGGCCCGACGCGCGCGGTGTTGCCGATATCGATCGTGCGTTCACGCGCGGCGAAGTCGACGCGCGTGCGGCCCGCCTGGCACGCCATCTGGTGGCGGCCGGCGTACGGCCGGAAATGCGGGTCGGCGTCGCGCTGCAGCGCTCGGTCGACCTGCTCGTCGCACTGATCGCGGTACTGAAGTCGGGCGCCGCGTTCGTGCCGCTCGATCCGGCTCATCCGCGCGAACGGCTCGCACAGATCGTCGGCGACGCGAACATCGCGCACGTGCTGACCGACGGCGCGAGCGTCGCGTCGCTGCCCGAGCTGCCGGCGCTGCGCGTGTGGCGCGCCGATGAGGTCGATGCACTCGACGAAGCGGCGCACGTCGTGCTGCCGGACGTGCTGCCGGGCCATGCGGCCTATGCGATCTACACGTCGGGCTCGACCGGCAAGCCGAAGGGCGTGATCGTCGACCATGCGTCGTTCGCGCTGCATTGCGCGGCGATCGCCGAGCGCTACGGCGCGGGCGAGCAGGATGTGTTCCTGCTGTTCCAGTCGGTCAACTTCGACGGCGCGCACGAAGGCTGGTTTTCGCAATACATGTCGGGCGCCGCCGTGTCGGTGACGGCCGACGTGCTGTGGCCGCCCGCGCAGACCTGCGCGATGATGGTCCGCGACGGCGTGACGATGACCTACGTGCCGCCCGGCTGCGCGGCGCAACTCGCCGAATGGGCGCTCGCGCACGGCGCGCCGCCGACATTGCGTTCGCTGACCGTCGGCGGCGAAGCGACGTCGCGCGAGGCGTTCGCGATGCTGCGCCGCGCACTGCCGAACGTGCGCGTGGTGAACGGCTATGGCCCGACCGAGACCGTCATCACGCCGACGCTGTGGATGTTCCGGCCCGGCGACGATCTCGTGAAGCTCGGTGACGCCGCGTACCTGCCGATCGGCACGCTGGTCGGCGCTCGCACCGCGCATGTGCTCGACGAGCGGCTGCATCCGCTGCCGGTCGGCGTGATCGGCGAACTGTATCTGGGCGGTGAGGGGATCGGCGTCGCGCGCGGCTATCTCGACCGCCCGGCGCTGACCGCCGAGCGGTTCGTGCCCGATCCGTACGGCGCGCCGGGCGCGCGGCTGTACCGCACGGGCGACCTCGTGCGGCGTCGCGCGGACGGCGTGTTCGACTTCATCGGCCGCGTCGACCATCAGGTGAAGCTGCGCGGGCTGCGCATCGAACTCGGCGAGATCGAGGCACAGCTTGCCGCGCACGACGCGGTTCGCGAAGCATGCGCGGTCGTGCACGGGCAGGGCGCACTCGCGCAGCTCGTCGCGTACGTCGAGCTGACCGCCGACGCACAGGCGGCCGCGCAGCCGGTCGAAGCCGCGACGCTCGACGCGCACCTGCGTCGTACGCTGCCCGATTACATGGTGCCCGCACAGCTGATCGTGCTCGACGCGCTGCCGCGCAACGCGAACAGCAAGGTCGACCGCGCGCGGCTGCCGGCGCCCGTGCGTGTCGAACGCACGTACGAAGCGCCGCAGGACGGCGACGAAGCCGCGCTCGCGGCGATCTGGTGTGGCGTGCTGAATCTCGAGCGCGTGGGCCGGGGCGATCACTTCTTCGATCTCGGCGGCCATTCGCTTGCCGCCGTGCGCGTCGCGACCCGCGTGGCCGAACGGCTCGGCCGCGACGTGCCGGTGCGCGCGCTGTTCGAAGCGCCGGTGCTCGCGCAGTACGCGCGTCAGGTGGCCGATGCGCCGCGCGCCGCGCAGGCCGGTGCCGCGGCACCGGGCGTCGCGGTGGCCAAGCCGGACGCACACGGCGTGTGGCCGCTGTCGCCGGCGCAGCTCGGCCTGTGGTTCCTGTGGCGCGCGCAGCCGGACAGCGCCGCGTACAACATTCCGGTCGCGCTGCGGGTGCGCGGCCCGCTCGACGTCGATGCGCTGCGGGCTGCGTTCGCGGATGCGGCGGCCGTGCATCCGGCACTGCGCGCGCGGCTCGTCGCCCGCGACGGCGCATTGCCGGGCCAGCGGGTCGACGCGGCGATGCAGGTCGAACTGCCGGTGATCGACCTGTCGGCGCATACCGATGCGCTCGCCCGTGCCGCAGCGCTGACCGACGAGGATGCACTCGCGCCGTTCGACCTCGCGGCCGACGCGCCGCTGTGGCGCGCGCGGGTGCTGCGGCTTGGTGCGGACGATCACGTGCTGTCGGTGACGATTCATCACATCGTGTCGGATGGCGAATCGATCGAGCTGTGGCTCGATGCGGTTCGTGCGCGCTATGTCGCCCGCGTGCAGGGCGGTGACGTGCCGGCCGAAGAGGCCGTGCAACCGGCCACCCAACTGGCCGTCCCGCTCGTGCTCCCCGCGCCGTGCCATCCGTCCCGCGTTGCGTACTGGCGCGATGCGCTGGCCGACCTGCCGGCGCGCGTGCTGCCGCAGCGCGCGGACGCGCCGGCCGTGCCGCAATGGCGCGCGGCCCGCATCGCGTTCGAATTCGACGCTTCGCTGATCCGCGCCGCACGCGACACGGCATCGGCCGCGCACGCGACGCTGCCGATGTTGCTGCACGCGGCGCTCAACACCGCGCTGTTCCGCGCGACGGGTGCGGCCGACCAGCCGGTCGGCGTGCTCGCGTCGACGCGCGAGCTGACGGGTGACGCCGCCCGCGAGGCGCTCGGCCTCTTCATCAATTCGGTGGTCGTGCGCACGCGGATCGACCCGGCCGCGCGTCGTGCGGATGTGCTCGCACACCTGCGCGACACGGCGCTCGCGGCCTATGCGCACGCCGACGTGCCGTTCGCGGACGTCGTCGCGGCGCTGCGCGCGCCGCGTGCCGCGCAGGCCAATCCGCTGTTCCAGGTGATGTTCAACTACCTGCGCCCGACCGGTGCCGCGGCGCGCGACTGGGCCGGCCTGTCGCTGGCCGGATTCGACGATGTGCGCCACCGCGTCGTGTTCACGCTGGAGCTGGACGTCGTCGAGCATCCGGACGGCCGCGTGAGCGCCGCGTTCTCGTATGCGGACGAGCTGCTCGAGCGCGGCTTCGTCGATGCGCTCGTCGATGTCTACCACGATGAAGTCGCGCGCTTCGCCGGCGCGTCGGAAGCCGCGCTCGGGGCGCCCGACAAGCGGGCCGTTGCGCAGGCGTCGGATCGCGCGCAAGCGGAAGGCAGCGCACGCGCTGCAACGCCGTCGCGTGCACCGCATGCGGCTGCCGCGCTCGCGGCGCTGTGGTCCGACACGTTCGCGACGGCCGCGCCCGAGCCCGATGCCGACCTGTTCGAAGCGGGCGCGACCTCGTTCGACGTCGTGCGCTTCGTCGACGCGGCCGGCCGGGCCGGTCACGCGCTGACGGTCGCCGACCTGTTCGCGTCGCCGACGCTCGCGGCACTCGGCGCGCGGCTCGATGCGCGCACGGAAACGGGACAGGAGGAACGCCATGCTGGCTGAAGTGCGTCCGGACGGATTCACGATGCTCGATACGTACCGCCTCGCATTCGCGGACGGCCTGTTCGCCCTGCGCGACGGCGCGGAGATCCGCGTCGCGCAGGGCGACGGCATCGGCGCGCAGCTGTTGCGCGCGCAACTCGGCGACGACGGCGCACTGCGCCTCGTCGCGTACAACCATCGCGCGGCGCCGGCCGACCAGCGGCGTGCGCTGCTGGCCGCGTTGGCCGCGGCGTTTTCGGACAGCGCGCGCCACGCGGCGATCCGGCTCGACCCGGCTGCATGGCCCGCGGTCGCGCTCGATGCGCTGCGCGCGAGCGGCGTGCTCGCCGACGCCGGCCGCTGCATGCGCGAAGGCTGGGCACAGCAGGCCGATCTGTGGCTCGTCGGCCCGCATCTGCCGTGCGCGACGTTGCCGATGTTCACCGACGGCCGCCGCCACCCGCGCCGGCCGCCGGCGCCGCGCGGCGACGTCTATGCGCGCGACCTGCCCGCGCTCGGCGTGCGCTTCACGCTGCGCGGCTGGCAGCCGGCCGAGGACGCCCAACTCGTCGCGCGCTGGTTCGACGAGCCGCGCGTGCGCGACGGCTGGCCGGGCGCGCAGCCCGGCGCGGACGGTACGCCAGGCGCCGCACCCGATGCCGATCCGCACGTCACGCCACTGGTCGGCTGCTTCGACGGCGAACCGTTCGCGTATTTCGAAGCGTTCTGGCTGAAGGAAGACGCGCTCGCGCCGCACGTCGCAGCGCGCGACTACGACCGCGGGTTGCGGATGCTGGTCGGCGAAGCGCGCTGGCGCGGCCCGCATCGCGTGGCGGGCTGGCTGCCGTCCGTCGTTCATTACCTGTTTCTCGACGACCCGCGTACCGAAGCGGTCGGCTGTGCCGTTCCGGCCGGCCACGCGCGGGTTGCCGACCATCTCGCGCGGCATGGCTTCGCGCGGCAGCGCCGTCTCGCGCTGGCCGACGCGCAGCCGCTGTGGATGCGCACGCTGCGCGAGACGTTCTTCTCCGGCCGTCACGTCTGACGGGCCGGATTCACCGACAAGGGAGCTGAGACATGCAGAGAGAAACCGTATTCGACCTGATCGGCGTCGGCTTCGGGCCGTCGAATCTGGCGCTGGCGATACGCCTCGCGGAGCGCAGCGGCGCGCGCACGTTTGCCCATTGCTTCGTCGAGCGCCAGCCTGAATTCGGCTGGCATCGCGGGATGCTGCTCGACGACTGCCGGATGCAGATCTCGTTTCTGAAGGATCTCGTCACGATGCGCGATCCGAAAAGCCGCTATACGTTCATCAACTACCTGTTCGAACGCGGCCGCCTGAACGAATTCGTCAACCTGAAGAATTTCTATCCGACGCGCGTCGAATTCCACGATTACCTGAGCTGGGTCGCCGACGCGTTCGACGATCGCGTTCACTACAGCGAGACCGTGCTGGGCATCGAGCCCGTGCGTGGCGACGGTGCCCGGATCGACGCGCTGCGCGTGCTGTCGCGCGACGCCACCGGCCACGAGCGCCAGCGCGTCACGCGCGCGCTGTCGGTCGGCGTCGGCGGCACGCCTGCGATTCCGGACGCGTTCGCCGCGCTCGGCCGCGACCGCGTGATCCATTCGTCGTCGTACCTGACCGACATCGACCGGCTCGTCGCGTCGCCGGACGGCGAGCGCCGCCGTGTCGCGGTGATCGGTGCGGGGCAGAGCGCGGCCGAGGTGTTCATCGATCTCGCGCGCCGTTTCCCGCACGTCGATGCGAGCCTCGTGATGCGTGCCGGCGCGCTGAAGCCGGCCGACGACAGCCCGTTCGTCAACGAGATCTTCAGCCCCGAATTCACCGATGTCGTCTATGCGCAACCGCACGACGCACGCCGCGCGCTGCTCGAACGCTATCGCGACACGAACTACGCGGTGGTCGACCGGCCGCTGATCGAACAGATCTACGAAATGCTGTACCTGCAGCGCATCGACGGCACGCCGCGTCATGCATTGCTCGCGAACAGCGCGATCGAGGCCGCGGTACGTACCGCCGACGGCCGCATCGAGCTGACGCTGCGCGACCGGATGAGTGGCGCCACGCGCGTCGAACGCTTCGACGCGCTCGTGCTGGCGACCGGCTACCGCCGCGACACGCACTCGGCGCTGCTCGAAGGGCTCGCGCCGCACCTGGGCGATGCACTCACGCGCGGCGACGTCACGCGCGACTACCTGCTCGCGACGCCCGAAACCTTCGCGCCGCGCATCTACCTGCAAGGCTGCTGCGAAGACAGCCACGGTTTGTCCGACACGCTGCTGTCGGTACTGGCGCGCCGCGCGGACGAAATCTGCGCGTCGCTCGAAGACGGGATCGCGCCCGCCCATGACGAAGGCGCGGCCCGGGCAAGACAAGAAAACGGGGTGAGCGCGAGCCGGATGGCTTTCGCTCTTTGACAAAGGCGCGGTCGGAGACCGCATGAAAAAAGTGGAGCAGAGAAAGATGGAGTGGGCAACAGGCACGCGTTTGCGTGCGATCGCAGCCGCGGCGAGCGTGGCGTTCGGTGCGGCTGCAGGGCAGGCGTATGCCCAGACGGCGCCGGCCGTGAACGCAGGCGCCGCGGCGTCGGCCAGCAGTGCGCAGGGCGGTGCGGCGGCCAGTGCGTCGACCGGCACGCTGCCGACGATCAACGTCAACGCGGCCTCGGAAGGCGACGGCACGGTCGGACTCGTCGCGAAGCGCAGCCGCACCGGCACGAAGACCGACACGCCGATCAACGAGATCCCGCAGACGATCAACGTCGTCACCGCGCAGCAGATCGAGATGACCGGCGCGACCGACGTGAACGCGGCATTGCGCTACGTGCCGGGTTTCTCGTCGTACGGCTCGGACAACCGTTCTGACTGGTACTCGGCGCTGCGCGGCTTCACGCCGACCGCGTACGTGAACGGGCTGCAGGTGCCGAACACGATCAACCTCGCGAGCTGGCGCGTCGATCCGTACATGATCGACAGCATCAGCGTGCTGCGCGGGCCGACCTCGGTGCTGTACGGCGCGGGCGATCCCGGCGCGATCATCGACGTGCAGACCAAGCTCGCCGACGGCGAGCGCGTGCGCGAAGCGGGCGTGCAGATCGGCAACTATGCGCGCAAGCAGTTCATGATCGATGTGGGCGACAAGCTCGACCCGGACGGCAAGTATGCGTACCGGTTCGTCGGCGTCGCGCGCGACGGCAACGCGCTGACCGGCCCGAACAACGACCAGCGCGTCGCGCTCGCGCCGTCGTTCCGCTGGCGCCCGAACGCGGATACGTCGCTGACGCTGTCCGCGACGTACCTGCAGGACTGGGGCGACATCTCGTCGAACTTCCTGCCCGCACAGGGCACGGTGCTGCCGAACCCGAACGGGCAGATCAACAAGGACGTGTACGAGGGCGACCCGAACTTCAACTACTACCGCAAGAAACAGTGGTCGGTCGGCTACCAGTTCGAGCAGAACCTGACTTCGGCCTGGACGTTCCGCCAGAACGTGCGGCTGATGCACCTGTCGCTCGACAACGGGTCGGTGTGGGGCGCCGGCTTCGCCGACGGCAGCAAGACCGATGTCAACCGCTGGGCCGGTGTGTTCCAGATGAATTACAGCCGCTTCGACATCGACAACAACGTGGAAGGCCGCTTCGCGACGGGCCCGCTGCAGCACACGCTGCTGCTCGGCTTCCAGTACAACCGCCAGACCGCGACCGACAGCGAATGGATGGCTGCCGCGCCGACGCTGAACATTTACAACCCCGTCTACACGCCCGTGACCACGGCCGTGTTCTCCGATCCGAACACCACGTATCGCACGAACACGTACACGACGATGAACACCTTCGGCCTGTACGCGCAGGACCAGATCAAGTGGAACCGCTGGACGCTGACGCTCGGCGGCCGCGAGGACTGGGTCACCATGCGCCAGGACGACCGCGCGGGCGGCACGTCGACGAAGGCGGACGTCACGGCGTTCACCGGCCGCGTCGGCCTCACGTACCAGGGCGACTACGGGCTGTCGCCGTACATCAGCTACGCAACGTCGTTCAATCCGCTGATCGGCGTGAACCTGCTCGGCGGCGGGTTGCCGCAGCCGACGCGCGGCAAGCAGATCGAGGCCGGCCTGCGCTGGCAGCCGCCCGGCAAGAACCTGATGCTGAACGCGGCGATCTACCAGATCAACCAGACCAACGGGATCACGCCGGCGCTGCTGAGCCAGGACGACAGCGGCACCAAGTCGGTACAGTCCGGCGAGGTGCGTTCGCGCGGGATCGAGCTGAGCGCGACCGGCAAGGTCACGCCGAACCTGTCGATGATCGCTTCGTACGTCTACCAGGACGTGAAGGTCATCAAGGCGAACGACAACTCGCTGAACAACTGGCCGGTCGACATTCCGCGTCCGCGCCAGATGGCATCGCTGTGGGCCGACTGGACGTGGCATACGGGGGCGCTCGCGGGGCTCGGCCTCGGCGGCGGCATTCGCTACCAGAGCGCGTCGGCCGGTGGGTCGGACAACGCGCTGACGGTATCGAGCGTCACGCTGTTCGACGCGGGTGTGCACTACGACACGCGTAACTGGCGCTTCGCCGTGAATGCGACGAACCTGGCCAACCGCCACTACATCAGCGGCTGCCAGTCGGTGAACGTCTGCGTTTTCGGCACCGACCGCACGGTGATCGCGACCGCGAAATACAACTGGTGACGATGCGCGCCGCGGCCCGCCGGCCGGCCTTCGTGGCCGGCGCGGGCCGGCTGCGGCGCCTTCGTCCGCTTTTCCACGACGCATCCATGCCGAAGAAAAATCTCGTCTACATCCAGTCGCTGCGCAACGGCGCGGCCGATCGTGCCGGGCAGCCGGTCGCTTATCAGGGCGGCACGCGCTACATGAAGGCGCCGCTCGAATTCCTCGTCGAACGCCTGAACGACTCGCCGCTCGGCGAGCGCTACACGCTCAGGGGCGTGATCTTCGACGACGACGACGGTTCGCCAGCCGATCGCGCGAAAGTGGCCGATTACGGCTTTGCACGCACGCCGGGCCGCCCGTGGATCCTGCCGGAAGGGTTGGCGGTGCAGGGCCGGCCGGTCGACGAACTGTTCTGTTCGATTCCGTCGACGTACCGGCGGCTGCCGCGCGACGCGCACGAGCGTGCAGCCGGCAAACAGGCGTTCGAGCGCCGTCTGCTCGAGCGCCTGCTCGAACTCGAAGCCGACGTCGTCGTGCTCGACGGGCTGCTCGTGATCCTCGACGAGCTCGTGCGGTCCGGTGCGCGTTTTCACCGGCGCATCGCCAACATCCACCCGGGCATCACCGCCGACGGTTCGCCGTACCAGCGGCGCGGCGCGTGGGCGACGCTCGACGCGCTGCATGGCGCGCGCGGCGAACGGGTCGACTGGGCGAGCGGCGCGACGTCGTCCGTCGAGCCCGTGACGATGACGGGCGCGTCGTTCCACTACGTCGACAACGGCATCGATTCCGGCGAGGTGATCTGCGACGTGCTCGACACGCCGATCGCACCGCGCGACACGATTCTCGAACTGCGCTGGAACAACTTCCAGCGCAGCCTGTTTCCGGCGCTCGAGCGGGGGCTGCACGTTCTCGCCGATCGCCACGACGCGGGAGCACTGTGATGGAAGACACGCTGACGAAACCGGCCGGCGCCGCGGACGCCGTCGAAGGTGAAGTGGCCGCGGCGCTCGACGGCGCCGCGCACGGGCAGGCGATGGCAGTCGCCGAGCGCACGCTCGACGCCTGGCGGCCCGACGATTCGCCGGATGCCCTGCTCGCGGCGTTCGTCGCGCTCTTCAACACCGACACGCGATACGACGCGGCAACGATCACGGTGCCGCTCGGCGGCGCCGATGCGGCGGCCGTTGCGTCGTACGTCGCGCGCGCGGTGCGCGAGGGCGTGATCGACGGCGCGCAGGTCGCGGGCGACACGCTGCGACTGACCGTGTCGCGCACGACCTTCTGGCAGAACCCGCGGCCGTGGCTGAAGGCGCCCGCATCGGGCGGGATGCCGCTGCGCTATGCGATCACGAACGGGCACCGGCACCCGGTGCGGCCGCCGTCGCCGGCCGGCGAGATCTATGCGCGCACCATGCCGCAGGTGGGGATGACGTTCAGCCTGCGCACCGTCGATATCGACGCGCACGCGGACCTGTTCAGCGGCTGGATGAACCTCGATCGCGTCGCGCAGTTCTGGGACCAGCGCGGCACGCGCGACGAGCACGCGGCGTATCTCGCCGAGCGGCTCGCCGATCCGCACATGCACCCGATGATCGGTTATTTCGACGACACGCCGTTCGGCTATTTCGAGTTCTACTGGGCGAAGGAGGACCGTCTCGCTCCGTTCTACGATGCGCACGACTACGACCGCGGGCTGCACCTTCTGATCGGCGACTCGCGTTTCCAGAGCGCCGGCAAGCTGCATGCATGGTGGAGCGGGGTGCTGCACTACATGTTCGTCGACGAACCGCGCACGCAGCGGCTCGTCGGCGAGCCGCGCGTCGATCACGTGCGGCACATCGCGTACATGCACCGGCTCGGCTTCTACACGCTGAAGGAGTTCGACTTTCCACACAAGCGCGCGGCGCTCACCGTGATCGAGCGCGATACGTTCTTTGACACTTTCCGGCTGCCGTGACGGGGCGGGCGCGCAGCGTCGGTGCGACGTTGCGCGCGGTCCGGTGCCGCGCCGGCATCGGCCGTTCGGGATATGGACTGCGCGGCCTGCGTCGTGAAGAATGGATCGCTCTCCTCATCGACGACAGGCCGGCAACATGACAAAAACACCCGTGGCAGCGTGGGGCGCGACATCCGATTTGCGCCCCCTCAAGTTGACATATGCAGGCATATGCCTAGAATGGGCGCATCGTACTCCCATGGAGTGGCTCATGCGCACCGTTTCCATTTTCAAGAACGCCCGTAACCAGGCAATCCGCATCCCGAAGGACATGGAGTTCGAGGGGGTGACGGAACTCGAGATTCGCCGCGAGGGTGACACCCTGCTGCTGCGGCCGGTACGGCCCACGTGGCTCTCGTTCGCGAGCGAACCGCTGGCCGATGCCGACTTCCTCGCCGAACGCCCGGCCGTGATCGAGCCAGGCCGCTTCGACCTTTCCGGCGGGGATGCCGCGCCGACGGAGTCCGGCCAGTGACCACGCTCTACATGCTCGATACGAACATCTGTTCGTTCATCATGCGCGAGCGGCCGCCGGTGGTGCTGGCGCGGCTGCAATCGTGCGTCAATGCGCAGCACCGGATTGTCGTCTCGGCCATTACCTATGCCGAAATGCGGTTCGGCGCAGTCGGCAGGAAGGCGTCGCCGAAGCATGCGGAACTCGTGACGGCCTTTGTGTCGCGGCTCGATGGCGTGCTGTCGTGGGATACGGCGGCCGTCGATGCAACGGCCGCGATTCGTGCCGATCTCGCCACGCGCGGCACGCCGATCGGCGCGAACGATGCGTCGATCGCCGGGCATGCGATCGCGGCCGGTGCGGTGCTCGTCACGAACAACGGCCGGGAATTCGGCCGGGTGGCCGGGTTGTCGCTCGAAGACTGGGCGGCCTGAGCGCGGCGGTTCGAAAGCAGCGATGACGCTGCGGCTCCACCACGTCGCGTCATGCGTGGGGGGCAGGGGAATCGGCGAGAAAGGCGTCGCGGAATGCGTCGAGATACCGGTTGGCGTCATCGCTGAATTCACCGGGCAACAGCGCGAACGCGCGTGCCAGCAGATCCTGGCCGAGCACGGCATAGGTCGCTGCGTCGGACAACAGCGCGCGGATGGCATCGCGCGTTTGCGGTGAAGCGATCCGTTTCGCGTCTCGCGCGAGCAGTGCGGCGGCGGCAAGGCCCGGCTGGAACGCATGCAGTTCGAGCAGGTCGGGGGCGGCATCCCAGATGCGTTCGCGGTTGCCTGCATCGTGAAAATTCCGCAGCAGGAACAGCAGGTCGTACGCATCGCTGTTCTGGCGTGCGCGCCGGTCCTTCCAGGCGAGCAGCTTCAGCAGCACGAGCGCCGGCAGGCTGGCCACCGGCACGACGGTGCGCGCGTCGACCGACACCGGCTGCGCGGTATCCACCGCTTCCTGGAAGCCGAGCACGTTCAGCACGAATTCACCGCCCGGCGGCCACGCGATTTCGCCCGGCGGCGTTTCGAGCGGCCCGAACGGCACGAGATCGAGCTCGGTGCGAAAACCGTGCGTACCGCTCTCGAACAGCAGTTTCTGCTGCTGTTTCGGCGCGCGCGTGAATTGCCCGGTCGCGACGAGCGCATCGACGAGCTGCGCGTGAAACGGCCAGCTCACCACACACACCGCAACGTCGACGTCCCGTGTCGCGCGCACCGGCCGGATGCCGTGGACGTGCCACATCAGGATGTCGCGCGCGGTTGCGCCGGCGACGACGAAGGCCGCGTCGACGCGCGCGCAGGCACGGCTGACCGCTTGCAGCAACGCGACCGCCGCCGGGTCGAGCGGCCGGCGCACGTCGACTTCAAGCGGGCGGGTGGGCGAGGTATCGGTCATGGATCCGTTCGGCGGCGGCAAGGTTGCGGCTGTCCCCCGACGAGACGAGATCCGCATAGATCAGGAGCGGCGGTACGAGCGACACGTGCGGCTCGTGCCAATCGAGCGCGGGCGAGTGCGGCCAGAATGCTTCGACGATTTCGACGTCGCCGTGATCGTCCGGACGCAGGCGGGCCTGGAGCAGCAGGAGGTTCGATGCCGCGCCGTGCGTATAGACGGTGATCGCGGCCGGCTTCAGATCGTGCGTCAGCAGGTCGGCCGCCGGTTCGCCGCCGAGCCGCGCATCGAACGATGTGAAATCGAAACCGCGCCACCAGTCGGGCGCGAGGCTCGCATAGCGGCGGCTCGGCAGTTTCGCGCGCAGGCGGCTCGGGTACAGCGCAACCCATTCCTGCACGAAGCGCGGCCAGTCGGGTATCAGGCGCTCGCCATTGCGGCGCTGCCCGACGAGGCCGCGCGCGATCAGGTCGTCCATCGCGAGGTTGACCGTGCCGAGCGCGACACCCGACGCGGCCGCAATCGCCCGATACGGCTGCGCAACGAGGCCCGGCTGCGTCGCGATGGCGAACATCACGGCCAAGCCCTTCGGCGTCGTTGCGCGCGATGCCTGCCGGCGCGGTGTGCGTGCGGGTTTCGGCCGGCCCGCGATCATCACGGTCGCCTCCGGTTGAATCAGGCATGCGTTGCCCGCGGTGTCGAGAAACGGGATGCCCTGGTCGGTCAGGCCGGCGGCCAGTTCGGCCGAAAGATAGGGTGCGATCAGCATCAGCGGCCGCTCGCCGGGCGTCGCGGTAGTACCGCCGCGGCGGTGCAGTGCCGCGAGTGCACCCGGCAGCGATTCGACGCGCAGGCTCACGGCGGCCGGCATCTCGAATACGTGCCCGGCAACGTCGAAGCGGATCATCGCGTCGGCTTGCCCGGTGTATGCGGCCGGCACGCGCACGGGCCGCGCGCTGAAGCGCCGGGTCGCGCGTTCGAACGCGGCGCAGGCTTCATCGAGCACGTGCTGTTCCGACATCGGAAGGGGGGCATTCTCGGGCATCGGAGGCGATTGCTTGTTCACTTCTTCATCAGCGTACACAAAAAATGTACGCACGTCAAAAAATGAACAAACATCCGCAACACATTGATATATCTGAGCTATTCCGGATGCTTGAACGGTCATCATCGAATCCCGGTGCTCATCAAATCGATGTGGAGCCCACAGTTTCACGTGCCTGGACCGCGTGCGGCAGTCATCCGGATGGCCAGTTTTCCTATCCCGTGTGCGGTGCGCGATACGGCAACCATCAGTTGCTACCGTGACGACTTTCCGTCTGCCCGGTTGCTGGTGAACCGACTATCCTTGCCTGCACATTCCCCGCAGAAACAGGAGACGACACCGTGACGCACAGCGTGATTCCAGCAGGCCTGGCCGATGAAATGATCGAGATCCGGCACCGCATCCATGCCTACCCCGAGCTCGGCTTCGAGGAATTCGCGACGAGCAACCTCGTCGCCGAGCAACTGCAGTCGTGGGGCTACACGGTGCATCGCGGGCTCGGCGGCACGGGCGTCGTCGCGCAGTTGAAGGTCGGCGACGGCACGCAGCGCCTCGGCCTGCGCGCCGACATGGATGCGCTGCCGATTCACGAGGCGACCGGCCTGCCGTACGAGAGCAGGATCGCCGGCAAGATGCACGCGTGCGGCCACGACGGCCACACGGCGATGCTGCTCGCGGCCGCGAAGCATCTCGCACGCGAGCGCAGCTTCTCGGGCACGCTGAACCTGATTTTCCAGCCGGCGGAAGAAGGGCTCGGCGGCGCGAAGAAGATGCTCGACGAAGGGCTGTTCGAGCTGTTCCCGTGCGATGCGATCTTCGCGATGCACAACATGCCGGGTTTCCCGACCGGCAAATTCGGCTTCCTGCCGGGGCCGTTCATGGCGTCGTCCGACACCGTCGTCATCGACGTGCAGGGCCGCGGCGGCCACGGCGCGGTGCCGCACAAGGCAATCGATCCTGTTGTCGTGTGCGCGCAGATCGTGCTGGCGCTGCAGACGATCGTGTCGCGCAACGTGCCGCCACTCGACATGGCGATCGTCACGGTCGGCGCGATCCACGCGGGCGAGGCGCCGAACGTGATTCCCGATCGCGCGCAGATGCGCCTGTCGGTGCGCGCGCTGAAACCCGACGTGCGCGACCTGCTGGAGACGCGCATCAAGGAAGTCGTGCATGCGCAGGCTGCCGTGTACGGCGCGACCGCGACGATCGACTACCAGCGCCGCTACCCGGTGCTCGTCAACGACGCGGAAATGACCGAGTTGGCGCGCGGTATTGCGCGCGAATGGGTGGGCGAAGCGAACCTGATCGACGGGATGGTGCCGCTCACCGGCAGCGAGGATTTCGCGTTCCTGCTCGAGAAGCGGCCGGGCTGCTACCTGATCATCGGCAACGGCGACGGGGAGGGTGGCTGCATGGTGCACAACCCCGGTTACGACTTCAACGACGCGGCGCTGCCCACCGGTGCGTCGTACTGGGTCAAGCTGGCCGAGGCATTCCTGGTTTGACGCAGAGGCGCGGCGGCGTCGCAGCCGCCGTTCGACGTGTGCGTATGCGTCCGTGAAACCGGACGCGACAGCACGCGCGTGAATTTGACGCTCCTTGACATCGACGGAACAGGTCGCGTGCTACGCTGCGCGCGACGCCGGATCGGCTCGATGAATACAGGTGTGATGACATGCGAAAACAGCTTCTGACCGTGCTGACGGCTTGTGCGGTCGGCGTTCTGGCGGCCGGGTGCGACGACCAGAAGGTGGCCGACGCGGTGAATGCGATCAAGCCCGATCCGATGGCGTTCGGTAATCTGCAGCCGGGCGTCTCGACGACCGAAGACGTGCTCCGCCAGGCGGGCAAGCCCGAGATGGTCAGGCAGGGCGACGACGGCTCGCAGCGGTTCGAATATCCGCGCGGCCCGTACGGCACGAGCACCTACATGCTCGATTTCGGGCCCGACGGCCGGCTCGTGTCGATCACGCAGGCGCTGACGGCGGCGAACATCGCGAAGGTCGTGCCCGGGATGTCGAAGGACGACGTGCGGCAACTGCTCGGCAAGCCGACCGAGATCGCGCAATACGCGCTGAGCCATGAAGACGTGTGGAGCTGGCACTGGGCCGAGGGCGGTGTATCGGGCGACGCGATGTTCAATGCGCATTTCTCGCCCGACGGCACCGTGATCCGCACTTCGCGTTCGGAAGCGCCGGGGCGCGAAAAGCCCTGACATGTCGAAGGACGCAACGCATGCGGCGCGGACTGGACATCGGCAAGGTCGCCACGGCGACTGAATGCGAGATGTACCCAATCTATCGCGAAACGGATGACACGATCGATGTGATTCGAATCTTCCATCAGCGGATGGATATCGAACGGCACCT
This sequence comes from Burkholderia crassaminum, assembly GCF_964265005.1. Classification (NCBI taxonomy): domain Bacteria; kingdom Pseudomonadati; phylum Pseudomonadota; class Betaproteobacteria; order Burkholderiales; family Burkholderiaceae; genus Burkholderia; species Burkholderia crassaminum. The sequence goes on from NZ_OZ183799.1 coordinate 1,875,900, forward strand.
GTAGCTGCGCCCGTCGAGCGGTGCGATCATTGCCGGTCGGCTCATCATCGCTGCATCGATCAACCTAGAACGCTTCGCCGCTGAACAACGCCACGACCGCATCCGGATTCGACGGCCAGTACATGTGCATGTAGGTCGCGACGATTGCGCCGTGGCGATAGACGGCCTCGCCGCTGCCGGCCGCGCCGTCGGGGCGCGCCGCATGCGCGACTGGATCGAGCGGCGTCGCGAGCCGCGAGTAGTGGAACGTATGGCCCCGCATCGAGCCGTGCCGCGTTTCGAGCTGCTGCATGCCGAGCGCCGCGAACCGGCGCTGCATCGTCGCGTGGCCCGGCAGCAACCCCAGCATCGGCGTCGACGCGCCGTCCACGTCGGTCAGCGATTCACTCAGATACACCATCCCCCCGCATTCCGCGACGATCGGCCGGCCGGCCGCCGCATGCGCGCGAATCGTCCGTGCGGTTGCCGCATTCGCCGCGAGCGTCGCCGCATGCAGTTCCGGATAGCCGCCCGGCAGGAACAGCGCGTCGCAATCGTCCGGTACCGGTTCGTCGGCGAGCGGCGAGAAGAACCTCGACTGCGCACCGAGCGCGTCGAGCAGCGCGAGATTCGCCGGATAGATGAACGAGAACGCCGCGTCGCGCGCCACCGCGATCCGCTTGCCGGCGAGCGCACGCGGCAGCGGCGCCGCGGCGTCCGGTTCCGCGAACGCGACGGCGGGTGGCAATTCAGCGAGCGCCGTCTGCGCGAGCACGTCGGCCGCGCGATCGAGCCGGGCGTCGAGATCGTCGATATCGGCCGGCTGGTGCAGGCCGAGATGCCGCTCCGGCAGCGCGATGCCCGCATCGGCCGGCACATGCCCGAGCCAGCGCAGGTCGTCGGGCAGCGCCTGTTGCAGCAGCTCCGCGTGCCGGGCCGAGCCGACGCGATTGGCCAGCACGCCGTGAAACGGCAACCCCGGCCGGAACCGGGCGAGCCCGAACGCGATCGCCGCGAACGTCTGCGCCATCGCCTTCGCGGAAATCACCGCGACGACCGGCACGCCGAACGCAGCCGCGAGATCGGCACTGCTCGGCGTGCCGTCGAACAGCCCCATCACGCCTTCGATCAGGATCAGGTCGGCCTCGCGCGCGGCATCGGCAAGCAGCGCGCGGCAGCCGGCCTCGCCGACCATCCCGAGGTCGAGCGCATGCACGGGGGCGCCGCTCGCGCGTTCGAGCAGCATCGGATCGAGAAAGTCGGGCCCGGTCTTGAACACGCGCACACGGCGGCCGAGCCGGCGGTGCAGCCGCGCGAGGCCGGCCGTCACCGACGTCTTGCCCTGGCCCGACGCGGGCGCACTGACGAACAGCGCGGGGCAGGCGGGCATGCTCAGAACTCCACGCCGCGCTGCGCCTTCACGCCTTGCTCCTTGTACGGATGCTTGACGAGCCGCATTTCGGTGACGAGGTCGGCCGCATCGATCAGCGCATCGGGCGCATGCCGCCCGGTCACGACGACGTGGACCGAATCGGGACGCGCGACAAGCGTCGCGAGCACTTCGTCGAGCGGCAGGTATTCGTACTTCAGCACGGTGTTCAGCTCGTCGAGGATCACCATCCGGTAGTCGCCACTTTCGATCATCCGGCGCGCCTCGTCCCAACCCTTGCGCGCGGTCGCGATGTCGGCGTCGCGGTTCTGCGTGTTCCACGTATAGCCGTCGCCCATCGTCACGAAATCGCATTCGGCAACCGCGCCGAGGAAGTCGCGCTCGGACGTGTGCAGCGCGCCCTTGATGAACTGCACGACACCGAGCCGCATGCCGTGGCCGAGCACGCGCACGGCCATGCCGAACGCGGCGGTGCTCTTGCCCTTGCCGTTGCCGGTGTTGACGATCAGCAGGCCCTTTTCGTTGGTGGCGGCGGCCTGCTTCTTCTCGTGGCCCGCGCGGCGGCGTTCGGTCATCCGTTGATGGGATTCGGTGTCGGTTTTCATCGGATTGATCCTGTCGAAAGAAAGCGAAACAAAGGGTTCAGAGCGGGCCGGCAAGTGCGACCGTCACACCGTCCCGGATGGATTTGGGGCCCAGCAGCCGGCCGTGCGGCGCCGCGAGCTGCGCGCACGGCTCGGCCACGCCCGCGACGCCGAAGCGGGCGAGCGCGGCACCCGACGGACCGCTCGCGGCCAGTTCGGGGCGGCTCGCGAGTTGTGCCGCGTCGAACGCGACGAGCGGCCAGCCGCGTCTCGCGCACAGCGTGCGCAGCGCGCGGGCACGCGCCTTGTCGGCGAGCGTGGCGACGAGCGCCGGTTCGGCAGCCGGGTACAGCCTCAGCGCCGCGCGGATCGCGGCATCGAGCTGCGCGGCCGTCACGCCCGCGCGGAAACCGACACCGAGCGCGACGCGCATCATGCGCCGCTGCCGAGTGCGGCACGTACCGCGGGATCGTTGGCGAACGCGGCGACGCGGCCAATGACGAAGATGGCCGGCGAACCGATGCCGGTCGCGCCGACGTGTTCGACGAGCGTGTCGAGCGTCGCGAGCACGTGCCGTTGTCCGGGGCGCGTCGCATTCTCGATCGCCGCGCACGGCGTGTCGCCAGGCAGGCCGCCTTCGCGCAGCGCGGCTGCAATTGCGTCGAGCCGGCGGATCCCCATATAGATGACGATCGTCATGTGCGTGGCGGCGAGCGCACGCCAGTCGGGTTCGTCGGCGCCCGCGCCGTGGCCCGTGACGAAGATCACGCCCTGCGCATCGCCGCGCTGCGTGACCGGGATGCCGAGCGCGGCCGGCGCGGCGATGCCGGCCGTGACGCCGCTCACGACCTCGACTTGAAATCCCGCCGCGCCGAGCGCGGCCAGCTCTTCGCCGCCGCGGCCGAACACGAACGGATCGCCGCCCTTGAGCCGCGCGACGCTGCGGCCCGCGCGCAGATGCGCGAGCATCGCCGCGACGATCGCATCCTGCGGCGTCGATGCATGACCGCCGCGCTTGCCGACGTGCTCGATGTGCGCGTCGGCACGCGCATGGCGCAGCACGTCGGGGTTCACGAGATCGTCGACGAGCAGCACGTCGGCCGCGCCGATCGCGTGGACGGCCTTGAGCGTCAGCAGGTCGGCGTCGCCGGGGCCGGCGCCGATGAGCCAGGCCCGGCTCATCGGGCGCGGCACGGCGCGCACCGTGTCGAAACAGGGGAATAGGGCAGGCGGGCGGCACGGCGGCGGCCAGCAGACAGGTCACGCATGACGGATCGAACGAAGCCCGCGCGGACGCGGGCGGAATGCGCACCTCATCCGTCCCCCGCGGATCGGGCGTTCGGCGAGCATCGGGCTCGCCCCTTGCGTCGGCCGGTATCCGGGCTGGCCGCCGGCCAGGCCGCAGCCTTCCCGCCCGGTTAGAAGGGCAGTGGCATCGTGGGCGGCATGGGCGCGTGCGCGGGGAAGCGCGTCGCGCGGGCGGCGTACCGTTGCGGGGACAGCACAGGCCGGGCGGTAATCCGCCTCCTGTTTCCCGTTTAACTGCATGCGCGGAATGCGCATGCGAGCACCGAACGCGGCGCTACGATAGCACAGCGATCCGCCCGCGCGAACCCGCTTCGCCGATGCCGGAAGCGGCCTCCGGCGTGGCGCGGCGGCCATGCAAGACGCCGTTCGGCGGGTCGCGCCGCCTTGACGCTCCCGCCCCCGGCGCCTACACTCGCACGCGTTTTGGTGCTCGCGCGTGCCCTCCGGCGTGCGCAGTTAAACGGGAAACAGGGAGCCTGCCTGCGTCGCAGTCGAGCCAACCTGTGCTGCCCCCGCAACGGTAAGCGAACGCATCGTGCCCGCCGCGATGCAACGCCGCTTCGCCGCATGCCGCCTGCATGCGGACGACCGCCACTGGATGCCCTGCGTATCCGGGAAGGCGAAGCGGCGTGTTCGTCAGCCCGGATACCGGCCTAAACGTTGGGGTTCAGCGCCGCGGGGAAGCGGCGCATCGTCCACGGCCGCAGCGTGCCCGACACCCGAGCGTTTCCCGATCCCCGTCGTCCGGCCGCCTGCGCGAATGCGCATGACCCGGTGCGACGAAGGGCCGGACCGCGCGGGGCCGCGCAGCGACGGCCGTGTTGGCATGCTTCATGTCGACCGTTCGCAAAGGAGCGTCATGCTCGATTCGCTGTTCCGCCTGTTCAACGACAGTCCGTCCGGGCTGCGCGGCAAGATCGTCGCGATCTATGCGCTACTGATCGCCTTCAACGCAGGCGCGTGGATCTGGGCGTTCGCCGCCTTCCACGGCCAGCCCGTGCTGCTCGGCACCGCACTGCTCGCGTACGTGTTCGGGCTGCGTCATGCGGTCGACGCCGACCACATCGCGGCCATCGACAACGTCACGCGCAAGCTGATGCAGGAGGGGCGCAGCCCGCTCGGCGCGGGCCTGTTCTTCTCGCTCGGCCATTCGACGGTCGTGATCGTGATGTCGGTCGTGGTGACGCTCACGGCCGCGTCGCTCGCGCGCTTCGAGAGCCTGAAAGCGTGGGGCGGCGTGATCAGCACGAGCGTGTCGGCGTTCTTCCTGCTGGTGCTCGCGATCGCGAACCTGCTGATCCTGGTTTCCGTCTACCGGACGTTTCGCGCCGCGCGGCGCGGCGAGCCGATCGTCGACGCCGATCTCGACCTGCTGCTGAACCAGCGCGGCGTGCTCGCGCGCCTGTTCCGTCCGCTGTTCCGGCTGGTGTCGCGCAGCTGGCACCTGTATCCGGTCGGGTTCCTGTTCGGCTTCGGCTTCGACACGGCGACCGAGATCGCGCTGTTCGGCATCTCGGCGGCGCAGGTGCAGGGCGGTCTGTCGTTCTGGTCCGTGATGGCGCTGCCGATACTGTTCACCGCCGGCATGACGCTCGTCGACACGACCGACGGCATCCTGATGATGGGCGCGTATCGCTGGGCGTACGTGCGGCCGATCCGCAAGATCTACTACAACATGACGATCACCTTCGTGTCGGTGCTGGTCGCCGCGCTGATCGGCGGCATCGAGGTGCTCGCGCTGCTCGCGGACAAGCTGTCGCTGCAGGGCCCGGTGTGGGACTTCGCGTCGATGGTGGCGTCGCACTTCGGCGTGCTCGGCTATGTCGTGATCGGCCTGTTCCTCGCGTGCTGGCTCGTGTCGGCCCTGATCTACCGGTTAAAACGCTACGACGAGATCGACGTGACGATCTCGGCCTGACTCTTCCTTACGACCCTGGATATTCCATGACCCTACGCAAGCTTCCCGTCACGATCGTCACGGGCTTTCTCGGCAGCGGCAAGACGACGCTGATGCGCCACATCCTGCAGCACGCCGAAGGCCGCCGCATCGCGGTGATCGTCAACGAATTCGGCGAACTCGGTATCGACGGCGAAATCCTCAAGGGCTGCGGCATCGGCTGCGAGGATGCCGACGGCGCGCAGGGCGAAGCGTCGGGCCAGCTCTACGAGCTCGCGAACGGCTGCCTGTGCTGCACCGTGCAGGAAGAGTTCTATCCGGTGATGGAAGCGCTCGTCGAGCGCCGCGCGGACATCGACCACGTGCTGATCGAGACGTCCGGCCTCGCGCTGCCGAAGCCGCTCGTGCAGGCATTCAACTGGCCGACGATCCGCAACAGCTTCACGGTCGACGCGGTCGTGACCGTCGTCGACGGGCCGGCTGCCGCCAGCGGCCAGTTCGCGGAGAACCCGCAGGCCGTCGAGGCGCAGCGCCGCGCCGATCCGAACCTCGACCACGAATCGCCGCTGCACGAGCTGTTCGCCGATCAACTGTCGTCCGCCGATCTCGTGATCGTGAACAAGGCCGATCTCGTCGGCGACGCGGAATTCGCGCAGATCGAAACCGCGATCCGCGACGAGATCCCGCCGCAGGTGAAGATCGTGCGCGCGACGCGCGGTGAACTCGATCTCGCGATGCTGCTCGGTCTCGAATCGGCATCGGAAGAAACGATCCACCTGCGTCACGACCATCACGGCTCGGCCGACGACGGCGATCACGATCACCATCACGACGATTTCGACTCGGTGGTCGTGTCGGGCGACGCCGGCACGCGCGAAGCGACGATCGCCGCGCTGCAGCGGGTCGTCGAAGCGCACACGATCTACCGCGCGAAGGGCTTCGCTGCGCTGCCGGGCGCGCCGATGCGGCTCGTGATCCAGGGCGTCGGCCGCCGCTTCGACAGCTATTTCGACCGTCGCTGGCAGGACGGCGAAACGCGCGCGAGCCGCTTCGTGCTGATCGGCGAAGACCTCGACGCGGCCGCGCTGCAACGCGCGTTCGACGCCGCGTGCGCGGCCGAGCCGCAACAGGCGTAACGCACGATGCATCTGCTGCGCACCACGCCAGGCGGCTTCGTCGACGATACGCAGGGTGTTGTCCGGATCGACCAGCAACCGGCCGACATCGTGATCCTGAGCTCGGCCGACACGACGCTGTCGCTGCTCGCAAGCGTCGTGCCGCAACTGCCGGCCGGCTTCCCGAGCGTGCGGCTCGCGAACGTCACGTTCCTGCGCCAGCCGGCGTCGGTCGATTTCTACGTCGACGACGTGTTGCAACACGCGAAGTCGGTCGTGATCGATCATCTCGGCGGCGAGGCGTACTGGCCGTACGGGATCGAGCAGGCCGTGTCGCTCGCGTCGAAGCGCGCCCAGCAGCTCGCGATGTTCTCGGGCGACCTGCAGGAGGACCCGAACCTCGTCGCGAAGAGCACCGTCGCGCCCGGCCTGTGCCGGCTGTGGTGGCGCTACCTGCGTGAAGGCGGCGTGCACAATGCCGAGGCGCTGCTGCGCAGCATTGCATTCCACACACTCGGGTTCGGCGAGGAACCCGAACCGCCGCGCCCGCTGCCGGCCGCCGCGCTGTATCACCCGGCGCGCGACCGCGCGAGCGTCGACGACTGGCGGCCGCGCTGGACGCCCGGTGCGCCCGTCGTCGCGATCCTGTTCTATCGCGCGCACTGGCAGGCCGCGAACACGGCCGTGTTCGACGCGCTGGCCGATGCGCTCGTGCGGGAAGGGTTGAATCCGCTGCCGATCGCGGTGACGTCGCTGAAGGATGCGGTGAGCCGCGAGGTCATCACGCAGCTCTGCGACATGCACGACGTCGCGCTCGTGCTGAACACGACCGCGTTCGCGGCCGGCTCGATCGACAGCCCCGAACACGACGTGCTCGCCGGCGACGCGCCGGTATTGCAGGTGATCCTGTCCGGCGGCAATCGCGACGCATGGGTGGCCGACAACCAGGGCCTGCATGCGCGTGACATCGCGATGCACATCGCGCTTCCCGAAGTCGACGGACGGATCGTCACGCGCGCGGTGAGTTTCAAGGGGCTCGCGTACCGCTGCCCGCACACCGAGGTCGATGTCGTGCGCTACCAGCCGGACGCCGAGCGGATCGCGTTCGTCGCGGCGCTCGCGCGCGGCTGGTGCCGGCTGCGCACGCTCGACAATGGCGAGAAGCGCGTCGCGCTGATTCTCGCGAACTATCCGCAAAGCGAAGGGCGGATCGGCAACGGCGTCGGGCTCGACACACCGGCGTCCGCGCTGCGCGTGCTCGCGGCGCTGCGCGACGCGGGCTACGCGGTGGCCGACCTGCCGCCCGACGGCGACGCGCTGATCGCGCGACTCACCGAAGGCGTGACCAACGACGCGGCCGTGCATGCGCTGCGCCCCGCGTTCCAGAGTTTCGCGCTGGCAGACTACGTCGCGCATTTCGCGCGGTTGCCGGCGGCCGTGCGCGACGCGCTGAACGAACGCTGGGGCCCGCCCGAAGCCGATCCGACGCTGCGGCAAGGGCGTTTCACGATCGCCGGCTGGCGCGCGGGCAACGTGTTCGTCGGCATCCAGCCGTCTCGCTCACGCGGCGAGAATGACTACGCGAGCTACCATGACGCGGATCTCGTGCCGCCGCACGCGTATCTCGCGTTCTATTTCTGGCTGCGCGATGCGTATCGCATCGACGCCGTCATCCACCTCGGCAAGCACGGCAACCTCGAATGGCTGCCGGGCAAGAGCGTCGCGCTGTCCGACGCGTGCTGGCCCGACCTGTCGCTCGGGCCGCTGCCGCACCTGTATCCGTTCATCGTCAACGATCCGGGCGAGGGCAGCCAGGCGAAGCGCCGCGCGCAGGCCGTGATCATCGATCACCTGATGCCGCCGCTCACGCGCGCGGAAAACTACGGCCCGCTGCAGGATCTCGAGCGGCAGGTCGACGAATACTACGAAGCGCTGATGGTCGACGCGCGGCGCGCGAAGCTGCTGCGCAAGACGATCCTCGCGACGATCGCCGAGCATCGTCTGCACGACGAACTGAGCGTGTCGCCGCCGCGTGATACGGGCGACGAGGATGCGCTGCTCACGCGCGTCGACGCGTGGCTGTGCGAACTGAAGGAAGCGCAGATTCGCGACGGGCTGCACGTGTTCGGCATGTCGCCGGCCGATCGCCAGCGACGCGACACGCTGCTCGCGCTCGCGCGCTTTCCGGTCGGCGACGGCAAGGGCGCACGCGCGGGGCTGATCGGCGCGCTCGCGCGCGATCTCGCGCTCGGCGACGACTTCGATCCGCTCGCGGCCGACTGGGCCGCGCCGTGGGTCGGCCCGCGCCCGGCGATCCTGCAGGCGCTCGACGCATCGCCGTGGCGCCATGCGGGCGATACGCGCGAGCGGCTCGAACGGCTCGCACAGCAATGGCTGGACGAGCTGTGTGCGGCCGATGGCGGCAACACCGGCGCCGACGCGATACCGTCCGGCGACTGGCCGCATACGCTCGCGGTGATCGAGCGCGTCCGCGCGACGCTGCTGCCCTCGCTCGACGCGTGCGGCGGCGAGGAAATGCGCCAGCTCTTGCGCGGGCTCGACGGCCGCTTCGTGCCGCCGGGGCCGAGCGGTTCGCCGTCGCGCGGCCGCCCCGACGTGCTGCCGACCGGCCGCAACTTCTACTCGGTCGACACGCGTGCGGTGCCGACGCAGGCCGCGTGGTCGCTCGGCCTGAAATCCGCGCAGCAGCTGATCGAGCGCCATCTGCAGGATCACGGCGACTATCCGCGCGCGATCGGCCTGTCGGTATGGGGCACGGCGACGATGCGCACGGGCGGCGACGACATCGCGCAGGCATTCGCGCTGCTCGGCGTACGACCGAAATGGGCGCATGGCAGCCACCGGGTAACCGACTTCGAGATCCTGCCGATCGAGATCTTCGACCGGCCGCGCATCGACGTGACGCTGCGTGTGTCGGGCTTCTTCCGCGACGCGTTCCCGAACCTGATGCACCTGTTCGACGCGGCCGTGCAGGCGGTGGCCGCGCTCGACGAGCCCGAGGAGCTGAACCCGATCCGCGCACGCATCGAGCGCGAACGCACGAAATGGCTCGCGCAGGGCGTGGCACCGGACGAAGCGCGGCGCCGCGCCGGCTGGCGCGTGTTCGGCGCGCGGCCGGGCAGCTATGGCGCGGGCCTGCAGGACCTGATCGACCAGCGCCGCTGGCAGACCGACGCCGATCTCGCGGAGGCATACCGCCAGTGGGGCGGCCATGCGTATGCGCAGAACAGCGCGGGCGAGCTCGCGACCGACGTGTTCGGCGAGCGGCTCGCGACGATCGACGTCGTCGTGCAGAACCAGGACAGCCGCGAGCACGACATCCTCGATTCGAACGACTACTACCAGTTCCAGGGCGGGATGACCGCCGCGGTGCGGCACCTGTCGGGGCAGCAGCCGAGCATCTACCACGGCGACCATGCGAACCCGGTCGCGCCGAAGATGCGCACGCTGCGCGAGGAAATCGCGCGCGTGATCCGCTCGCGCGTCGTCAACCCGAAATGGCTCGACGGCGTGAAGCGTCACGGTTACAAGGGCGCGGCCGAGCTGGCCGCGACCGTCGACTACCTGTACGGCTATGACGCGACCGCGCGCGTGCTGTCCGACCACCAGTACGCGCTCGTCGCCGACGCGTACCTGTTCGACGACGCCACCCGCGCATTCCTCGAACGGCACAACCCGAAGGCGCTGCACGGCATCTGCGAACGTTTCGTCGAAGCGATGCAGCGCGGCCTGTGGCAGCAGCCGGGCGACTATCGCGAACGGATCGAAGCGGTCTGGCTCGCAAGTGAACAACTCCAGGAAGGAGGACGGCGATGACCGATCCGACGACGCACCGCGCCCGCGCGGTCTTTCCGTTTGCGGCGCTCGTCGCACAGGACGCATTGCAACAGGCGCTGCTGCTCGCCGCGATCGACCCGACGCTCGGCGGCGTGCTCGTGAGCGGCCCGCGCGGCACCGCGAAATCGACCGCGGCGCGCGGCCTCGCGGAGCTGTTGCCCGAAGGGCAATTCGTCACGCTGCCGCTGTCGGCGAGCGACGAACAGGTGACGGGTACGCTCGATCTCGCGCATGCACTCGCCGAAAACGGCGTGCGCTTCCGGCCGGGCCTGCTCGCGAGGGCGCACCTCGGGGTGCTGTATGTCGACGAAGTGAACCTGCTCGCCGACGGGCTCGTCGATACGCTGCTCGACGTCGCTGCGAGCGGTGTGAACATCGTCGAACGCGATGGCGTGTCGCACGCGCACGACGCGCGCTTCGTGCTGGTCGGCACGATGAATCCCGAGGAGGGCGAGTTGCGTCCGCAGCTGCTCGACCGTTTCGGGCTGATGGTCGAGCTGGAGAACTGTTTCGATGCCGCGCAGCGCGAGCGGATCGTGAAGGCGCGGCTGGCATTCGATCTCGATCCGGACGCGTTCCGCGCACGCCATGCCCCCGCGCAGCATGAACTCGGCGACCGGATTCACGCGGCACGCGCACGGCTGGCGACGCTCGATTTCGGCGATGCGGTGCATGCGCATGTCAGCGCGCTGTGCATCGACGCGGCCGTCGACGGGCTGCGCGCCGATCTCGTGATGCTGCGCGCCGCGCGCGCACTCGCCGCACTGGAGGAGGCCGATGCGGTGACGGTGTCGCACGTGGCGCGCGTGGCCGAGGCCGTGCTGCGGCACCGGCGCCATGTCGGTGCGCCGCCGTCGTCCGGCGCATCGCAGCCGGACCGCGCACGCGACGATCGTTCGCCGCCGGATGCGCGCCCGCAGCCGGAAGATCAACCGGGCACAACCGGGAACGACACCGCCGTCGCGCAGGGCGACTGGGGTTACCTGCGGCCCGAGCCGGCCGGGCTGCGTGACGTGAAAGGCGTGGTACCGCTGCCGCTAAAAAAACGCTGAGCCATCGAGCCGGTGCCGCCGCGAACGCCGTTCGCGGTCCTCGATGGCAGCAAGGCGCAGCCGGGCGCGTGCCGGGCACGGCGCGCACCGGCACGGCCGTCGCGTGGCCGGCGACGTTCGCCGCGAAGCGCGGCGATCCGCTGCATCACGGCCATCTGCGCTTCCGGAAGCGAACCGGCGCACCGGACGCGTTGCATTGCTTCGTGCTCGACTGTTCGTCGTCGATGCTGTCGCACGAGCGGCTCGCATTGGCGAAGGGGCTGATCGTCGCGTATTTCGACCAGGCCGCGCGCGACCGTGTCGAAACCGCGCTGATCTGTTTCGGCGGCGAGGGCGCCGTGCGGCGTTTCGGCCCGGCCGTGCCGCGCTGGTGGAATGCGCGCTGGCTCGAACCGGTCGACGGCGGCGGTGGCACGCCGCTCGCGGACGGCATCGCGGCCGCCGCGCACTTGCTCGCGCGCGCGGCGCGGCGCGAGCCCGGCAAGCAGCGCTGGCTGTGGGTGCTGTCCGACGGGCGCACGCGCGAGACGCCCGCGAAACCCGCGGCCGCCGATCATGTCGTGTTCGTCGACTTCGACGATGCGGCCGTGCGGATCGGGCAGGGCGCGCGGCTGGCTGCCGCGTGGGGCGCGCAGTGGGTGACGGCCGACGCGCTGTGCACGGGCCGCGCCGGCTGATCGCCGGCCGGCGGTGCGCTATGATCGCCGCTTCTGCCTACTGGAAAAAACCGCCATGCAAGTACTGGTCGATGCCGACGCGTGTCCCGCCGTCATCAAGGACATGCTGTTTCGCGCCGCGCGTCGTGCCGAAATCTGCGTGACGCTGGTCGCGAACCAGTTCCTGCGCACGCCGCCGTCGCCGTTCATCAAGGCGGTGCAGGTGCCGGCCGGTTTCGACGTGGCCGATGCGCGCATCGTCGAGCTGGCGGAAGCCGGCGATCTCGTGATCACCGCCGACATTCCGCTGGCCGCCGCCGTCCTCGACAAGGGCGCGCATGCGCTCGACCCGCGCGGCAACTGGTTCAGCCGCGAGAACATCGAGGAACGCCTGTCGACGCGCGCGATGATGGACCAGTTGCGCAGCGCCGGCATCGACACGGGCGGGCCGGCGCCGTTCAGCGCGCGCGACGGCAAGACGTTTGCATCACAGCTCGACCGGTTCCTGGCTCGGCAAGGCAAGCCTTGAGGCCGGGGCGCGACGGCCGCGCGTCGTGATCGTTGTGATCGTCGTGCTTGGGAGAACACCCGGACGCCACACGTCACATCGCCGGATCGCCGGAACCGCATCGAATCGCGCTCGTCACCCGGGCCGGGATGCATGTTTGAGTCGACGCTGCTATCGTGGCGCAAACGACAACCCAACCCAGGAGCGCGCGCGTGACACCGACCCAACTTCTCGTCCCGACCTTCACCCACATGCTGCGCGCACAGACCGCGTGGCTCGACAAGGCTGCTGCGCACCGGCAGGCCGCGGGCGACGCGCCCGACACGGCGATGACGTTGAAGCTGGCGCCCGACATGTATCCGCTCGCGGCCCAGGTGCGCTTCTCGTGCTTCCAGGCGATGGAGCCTGTCCACCGGCTGCGTGGCGAACCGTTGCCGGCTGCGCTGCTGGCCTTGCGCGAGGCGGGGTGGAATGCGGACGCGCAGCCCGGCTCGCTCGCCGACGCGCAGGCGATCATCGCCGGCACGCTCACGTTTCTCGGCGAACTCGCGCCGGATGCGCTCGATGGCGGCGGTGCGCTGCCGATCGCGCTCGAGATGCCGAACGGGATCGCGTTCGACATGACGGGCGAACAATACGCGCGCGACTGGGCACTGCCGCAGTTCAATTTCCACGCGATCACCGCTTACGCGATCCTGCGCCACCATGGCGTCGAACTCGGCAAGGCCGACTACGTGTCGCACATGCTCGCGTACGTCCGGCCGGGCACGATTCCGCAGGGGTGAACCCCGCAGCGACATGACGCGGGCACTCTTCATCTGCAGCCGCAACCGGCTGCGCAGCCCGACGGCCGAAGCGGTATTCGCCGCGTGGCCGGGCGTCGAAACCGATTCGGCGGGCCTCGCACCCGATGCGGACACGCACCTGTGCGCCGAGCAGCTCGACTGGGCCGATGTCGTGTTCGTGATGGAGCGTGTGCACAAGGCAAGGCTGGCGGCGCAATTCGGTGCGCATCTGCGGCACAAGAAGATCGTCTGCCTCGACATTCCCGACCGTTACGCGTACATGCAGCCCGAGCTCGTCACGCTGCTCGAACGCAAGGCCGGCCCGTTCCTGCGCACGTAACTGGCGCGGGTAAGATCGACTTCAGCGCAGCCGGCCGTTCGCGATCGCAGTAAAACAGTCGAGCCGCAGCAACTCGATGATCTTGCGCGTCGGCACGCTCGCACGAAGCGTGTCGAGCCGGTCGATGGTGAACCACTTGCAGCGGGCGATCTCGTTGCTCGCGCGCGGCGTCAGGTGCGCCGGCACGTCGGCCACGAACACATGATGGAGCTTCGTCAGCCCGCCGAACTGCACGGCGTAGTCGAGTGCGAGCCCCTCCAGCCGCGTTTCCTCGGCGAGTTCCCGCAGTGCAGCGTCGAGCGGCGTCTCGCCGCGCCGGATCGTGCCGCCCGGCAGCGACCAGCGCGACGCGGTGCGGGCGACCAGCAGCACGCTGCTGCGCTGACGACACACGATCGTGGCGCGTTCCTTGATGACGGCGAGAGTGTCCGGCCCGGTACTCATGTTCGGCAAAACAGGTGCTGAATCGTGGAGAAAGTGCACGCCGGCGGCGCATTGCCCGGCAGCAGGCCGCGATGGCTTGCAGGCAGCCGCAACGATCCTACCGGCCGTTCATGACAGTTCCGTGGACGGCGTCGCGGGACCGACACCGGGTCACGCGTGCGTATAGATCCCGCTGCGCGTCGGCTTCACGTGGCGCGGATGGCGGCGCTTGTGAACGGCACGCCGATGGTGAGGCGACGGCGGTGCCACGTGCCGGCGCGCGGGCGCGGGCCGTGCGCTCGGCGCGGCGGGGTGCTGCGCTCCCCCCGGCATCTGCGTCTGTCCCTCGCCGAAATGGAACGTCTGGGTTTGCGCATGTCCGACACCCAGCGTCGACGCCAGCACGAAGGCCGCCAGCAGCATCCGTTTCATGAATAATCCGCCTGATTTTTTTGAGATGAAGGTTTCCCGCCAGCTTAGCGAAAGGCGGGGCGCCATCGCAACCGGCCCGTGCTCGGTGTCGCCCCCACTTGCGCACGGCGGCGTCTTCCGCGCGGCCTCAGGGTGCCGCCGGGGTTGACAACATAATTCCCGAGTGTGAATATAAATTCACGCACAAGAATTATTCGTCGAATCCGGAAGGTCGCGCCGCAGGCGCCGGGCCGCCGGAACCGGCAGTCCGATCAACCGGAACCAGGAGCGGGACGCATGGCGGAACACGAGCAGCAGGGCGCGCTGGCGGGATTGCGCATCATCGATCTGTCGCGGGTGCTGGGCGGCCCGTATGCCACGCAGATCCTTGCCGACCACGGCGCGGAGGTGATCAAGGTCGAACCGCCGTCCGGCGACGAAACGCGCACGTGGGGGCCGCCATTCGACGGCGATACCGCGTCGTACTTCCTCGGCGTGAACCGCAACAAGCTCGGCATCGCGCTCGACCTGACGCAACCGGCCGACCGCGAGCGGCTGCTCGGCCTGCTCGAACATGCGGATGCCATCGTCGAGAACTTCAAGATCGGCACGATGGAGCGCTGGGGGCTCGGTTTCGACGCGCTGCATGCGCGGTTTCCGCGCCTCGTCCATTGCCGCGTGTCGGGCTTCGGTGCGGACGGCCCGCTCGGCGGGCTGCCCGGCTACGACGCGGCCGTGCAGGCGCTCGCGGGGCTGATGAGCGTCAATGGCGAAGCCGGCGGCGCGCCGCTGCGGGTCGGCGTGCCGATCGTCGATCTCGTCACCGGGCTGAACGCGGCGCTCGGCGTGCTGATGGCGCTGCGCGAGCGCGACGCGAGCGGCCGCGGCCAGTTCGTCGAAGCGACGTTGTTCGACTGCGCGCTGTCGATCCTGCATCCGCATACGCCGAACTTCTTCCATTCGGGCAAGGCGCCCGTGCGTACCGGCAACGCGCATCCGAACATCACGCCGTACGACAGCTTTCCGACGGCGAGCGTCGACATCTTCCTCGCGGTCGGCAACAACGGGCAGTTCGCGGCGCTGTGCGACGTGCTCGGCACGCGCGACTGGCTCGACGATCCGCGTTTCGCGGACAACCGCGCGCGCAGTGCGAACCGCGCCGCGCTGCGCACGCTGCTCGAAACGGCGCTGGCCGCGCACGACGGCGCGGCGCTCGCCGAGCAACTGATGCGCCGCGGCGTGCCGTGCGCGCCGGTGCTCGGGCTCGACGCGGCGCTCGACCATCCGCATGTCGCGCATCGGGAGATGAAGGTCGAGCTGGGCCGGCATCGCGGCATCGCGTCGCCGATCAAGCTCGGCCGCACGCCGGCGACGTACCGGCGGCCGCCGCCCGCGCTGAACGAACACGCGGCGCAGGTATTCGCCGAAGCCGAAGCTGACACCGACACCAACGACCGCGATCACGACCCACGCCGGGACTGACCGGCATCGCGGCCGCCGGCCGTGCCGCGCGCCCGACGGCGCCGCACGGCCATGCGTGCCGCACGACCATTCGAACACCACGCCGGGCCGCGCACGGGCGCATCGGCTGAAGAGGAGACGCATCATGCTTGCATGGATCGGCGCGATTGCCATCGTCGCGCTGTTCGGCCTGATCATCACGAAGCGGCTGTCGCCGCTCGTCGCGCTGATCGTCGTGCCGGTGGCCGCGTCGCTCGCGGCCGGTTTCGGGCTCGCGACCGGCAAGTTCATCGTGCACGGCGTACAGAACATCGGCCCGATCGCCGGGATGTTCGTTTTTGCGATTCTTTTTTTCGGAATCCTCACCGATGCCGGGATGCTCGACCCGATCATCGCGGGTGTGCTGCGCGTGATCGGCTGCCATCCGCCGCGCATCGTGATGGGTTCGGCGCTGCTCGCGCTGCTGATCCATCTCGACGGCTCCGGCGCCGTCACGTTTCTCGTCACGCTGCCCGCGATGATGCCGCTCTATACGCGGCTCGGGATGGATCGCCGCATCCTCGCGTGCGTCGCGTCGATGGCGGCCGGCGTCAATTTCCTGCCGTGGGTCGGGCCGATGCTGCGGGCGTCGGCGGCGCTGCACATTCCCGGCTCCGCGATCTTCATGCCGATGATTCCGGTGCAGATCGTCGGGCTCGTGTTCGTGTTCGTGTTCGGCACCGCGTACGTGCTCGGCGTGCGCGAGGCGAAACGGCTCGGGCTCGATCGTGCCGGCGCGGCGGCGCTCGCGATCGCGCCGCGTGCGCTGACCGATGCCGAGCGCGCGTTGCGCCGGCCGGACCGCTTCCGGGTCAATCTCGTGCTGACGCTCGTCGTGCTCGTCACGCTCGTGTCGGGGATCGTCGACCCGATGGTGATGTTCATGCTCGGCACGGTCGCCGCGCTCGTGATCAACTACCCGGACGTGCAGGCCCAGCGCGAGCGGATCGACGCGCATGCCAGGGCCGCGCTGATGATGGCGAGCGTGCTGCTCGCGGCCGGCGCGTTCACCGGCATCATGTCCGGCACCGGGATGCTGAAGGCGATGGCGGAAGTGGTGGTCGCGCACGTACCGGTCGAGCACGCGCGCCACATGCCGTTCGTGCTCGGGCTGCTGTCGATGCCGCTCAGCCTGCTGTTCGACCCCGATTCGTTCTACTTCGGCGTGCTGCCGGTGCTCGCGGAAAGCGCGAAGCTGCTCGGCGTGCCGCCGATCCAGATGGCGCAGGCCGCGCTGCTCGGCCAGATGACGACGGGTTTCCCGGTGAGCCCGCTCACGCCCGCGACGTTCCTGATCGTCGGCCTGACCGGCGTCGAGCTCGCCGAGCACCAGAAATTCACGATTCCGTTCCTGTTTGCTGCCACGGTGCTGATGGTGTTCGCCGCGGTGATCGTTGGCGTGTTTCCGTTGTGAGCGCGCCAGTCCTGCCGCTTCGTGCCGGCACCCCGAGGCGGCAATCCGGCACGGGGACGTTCTGCCAAGCGGAAACCCTGGCGCCGCCCGGCGTTTTCTTCACAGCGGCGCGGCCGCTCGGCCTTTTTCCGGAGAGCAATCCATGCAGTTCGACCTGACCGATGACCAGCGCGCGATCGAAAGCGCGATCGAGAAAATCTGCGCACGCTTCGGCGACGACTACTGGCTCGAACGCGATCGCGCGGGCGGGTTTCCGGCCGATTTCCACACGGCGCTTGCCGAGGCCGGCTGGCTCGGCATCGCGATGGACCCGGCCCATGGCGGTGCCGGGCTCGGGATGACCGAGGCCGCGCTGATGATGCGCACGATCAGCGCATCGGGCGCCGGCCTGTCCGGCGCGTCGGCCGTCCACATGAACATCTTCGGGCTGAACCCGGTGCAGGTGTTCGGCAACGACGCGCAGAAGGCGCGCTTCCTGCCACCGCTGATCGCCGGGTGCGACAAGGCGTGCTTCGCGGTGACGGAACCCGATGCGGGCCTCGACACCACGCACCTGAGCACGCAGGCCCGCCGCGACGGCGACCACTACGTGCTGAGCGGGCGCAAGATCTGGATCTCGACCGCGCAGGTGGCGAACAAGATGCTGATCATCGCGCGCACGACGCCGCTCGACCAGGTCGCGAAGCCGACCGACGGACTGAGTCTGTTCTATACCGATCTCGACCGGTCGCGCGTCGAGGTGCGCGAGATCGAGAAGATGGGCCGCAAGGCGGTCGATTCGAACATGCTGTTCATCGACAACCTGCGCGTGCCGGAGGGCGACCTGATCGGCAACGAAGGCGACGGCTTCCGCTACCTGCTGCACGGGCTGAATCCGGAGCGGATCCTGATCGCCGCGGAGGCGATCGGGCTCGGCCAGGCCGCGCTGCGCCGCGCGACGCAGTACGCGTGCGAGCGTGTCGTGTTCGGCCGGCCGATCGGGCAGAACCAGTCGATCCAGCATCCGCTCGCGCAGGCGTGGATGCAGCTCGAAGCCGCGTGGCTGATGGTGATGAAGGCCGCGACGCGCTACGACGCGGGGCAGCCGTGCGGCGCGGAGGCGAACGCCGCGAAATACCTCGGCGCGGAAGCCGCGTTCCAGGCGTGCCAGACGGCGGTCGCGACACACGGCGGGATGGGCTACGCGAAGGAATACCATGTCGAGCGCTACCTGCGCGAGTGTATGATTCCGAGGCTCGCGCCCGTGAGCCCGCAACTGATCCTGTGCTACATCGCGGAAAAGGTGCTCGGGCTGCCGAAGTCGTACTGACCGTATCGACGCGGCGGCCGGCCCGGCGCGCGGTTTCCCGTTCCGATTCAAGCGCTCGTCATGGACGTCAAACTCGTTGCCCGCACGCTCGACCTGTTCGAGCTGTTCGCCGCCGAACGGCGGCCGCTGCCGCTCACCGAACTCGCGCGCCTGCTCGATGTGCCGCCGTCGAGCTGCCTCGCGATGGCACGCACGCTCGTGAGCCGCGGCTATCTGTACGAAGTGCGCAAGCGCGGCGGCTACTACCCGACGCGCCGCCTGCAGACGATCGCCGCCGCGATCGACGCGACCGACCCGGTCGTCGACATCGTCCATCCGCATCTCGTCGCGCTGCGCGACGCGAGCCGCGAGACGGCCGTGCTCGGCAAGATCCAGGGCGGGTCGGTCACCTACCTCGACGTCGTCGAATCGGAGCAGGCGATCCGCTATACGCGCGCGCCGGGTGAACTGCGCCCGCTGCATGCGAACTCGATCGGCAAGGCAATCTTCGCGGAACTGGATGGCGACGCGCAGCAGGCGCTCGGCGCGCAACTGCCGTTCGAGCGCTTCACCGACACAACGGTGGCGGACCTGCCCGCGCTCGTCGCGCAAACCGCACGGTTTCGCGAACTCGGCTGGGCCGAGAACCTCGGCGAGAGCGCGCCCGAGCTGTCGGCGATCGCGGTCGCGCTGACGCTCGACGGCGACTGGTACGGGCTGTCGGTGGTCGGGCCGACCGAGCGGATCCGCCAGCATCGCGAGATGCATGCGGCGCTGCTGGTCGACGCGAAGGCCAAACTGCTGGCTGAGCACGCGCGCGGCTGACGGCGGGCAGGGCGGGCCGACAAACGGGCCGGTGAGCAGGCAACAAGCAGGTCAACAAGCGGGCCGTCCGCCGGCGCTCGGGCAGCGATCGCCGTGAACGGCCCCGGATGCGCGGGCCTAGCGACGGCCGATACGCGGCATCACGACTTCACCCACACACCGCCCGCACTCGGGTTGTCGCCTTGCGTCCACCATTTCGCGCAGTATTTCGCGCCCTGGTACATCACGCAGGTGCCGCCTGAATACGCGGTTGTCGCCGACCACGTGGCCGTGCCGCCGCCGACCGGCTTCCACACCGCGGCCTGGCCGGGCACGTCGCCCTGCGTCCACCATTGCGCCTGGTACATCGTGCCCTGGTAGGTGACCGTCGCGCCGGCCGTATAGACCTGGCCGGCCGCCCAGGGCGCGCCCGGTTGCGGCGTGCCGCCGTTCGAGCCGCCGCCGTAATTAGGATCCTGCGTGACGCCCGCGCCCCACTTGCCGTCGAGTTGCTTGAAGATCGTCGCGAACGCGTACGGCTGCTGCGCGACGCCCGAACAGGTCGGCGACGCATAGGTGCCGCCGGACGGGCACGCCTGATCGCGGCCGACCGACCAGTTGCCGAAGAAGCCGTAGCCGTTGCTGACCGCCGCGTTCAGCACGCTCTGCGCATTCGCGAGCGTGAAGGTTTCGCCCTGCACGTCGTTCACGCCGATCATCGGCGTGACGCCGACCATCTGCCAGAGCTGGGCATTGGTTTTCGGCTGGCCGGCCGACTTGAAGGCCGTATCGAGCTGCGAGTACAGCGCCTGCGCGGCACTGATCGCGGCCGCCCCCATGTCGAGGTTCGCGGGGCCGTAGTCCATCGCCATCACGTTCACCGCATCGAACACGGTCTGATTCGAGATCGCCGCGTTGACGATGTTCAGGCCGTCCTGCGTGAGCCCGGTCGGCATCGTCGGCAGCGTCAGCGTGACGTGCAGCGGCTTGCCTTTCGCCGCATAGCTCGCCTGCAGCTGCGTGACCGCCTGGAAGTTGCGCGCGACCGCGGCCGTGTCCAGCTGCGACACGCCCTCGATATCGAAGTCGAGGTGCGTGAGGCCATACGTGTCGATCACGGTCTGATACGCGCTCGCCAGTGCGGGGACCGTCGAGCACGCCTGCATCAGCGGCGTGCCGTTCGCCCCGCCGAACGAAACGGCGACTTCGCCGCCTTTCGCGCGATAGCTCGCGATCGACGTCGACAGCGCGGTCAGCAGGCCGCCGCTCGCGCCGTTGCCGATCGGCTGCACGCCGCCCCAGGACGGCACGCAGCCGTTGCCCGCGACCACGAACGCGAGCGTGAACTGCTGGATGCCTTGCTGGACGCCGATCTGGTCGACGAGCGGCGTCGGATAGAGCGTCACGTCGACATAAGGCGCATAGACGCCTGCGCCCTGGGACACACTCGCCACTGCAAGAAAGCAACCCGCAGCAAATGCGCGCGGGATGAAACGCGGCAACACATTGTTGTTCATTGTGTTCTCCAAGTGGAAGAGGGATACGCTGGCCTGCGTATCGCCGCCGGTCGGGCAACCGGGCATGCCCGGCCGGCGGCGTGCCCATCTTGGAGGATTCGCGTCGAATAGTGAATAGTCAGGAGTTCTTTTTGTTATTTGATTCCCGATACGTAACGATCTTGTCGATTCGACACAGTTGCGGAACGCGTGACGCGGGTGTTTTTCCCGAGCGAACGCGCACGGCCCGACGCGCGTCGTTCGCGCTGCATCAGGCCGATGCCGGCTGCGCGAGCACGCGTGCCAGTGCGACGAAGCGCTCGACGCAGGTCGACGCGAACGGCTCGTTCCACGACACGATTTGTTCAACCGCGCGCGTGCCGGCGAGCGGCACGTAGACGACACCCGGACGCTGCAGCGTGGCCGTAAAGCCCGGCACGATCGAGATGCCGCGCTCGGCGGCCACCAGTGACACGAGCGTCGTGATCTGTGCGGCGGTTGCGCCGATACGCGGCGTGAATCCGGCTTGCGCGCACAGGTCGTCCAGCGCCGCGGTCAATGCCGAGCCGTGACCGGGCGGAAAGGTGACGAAGGTTGCGTCCGCAAGCGCCGCGACGTCGACGCTCGCACGGCTCGCGAGGGGATCGCCGGCCGGCACGGCCGCAACGAGCGGTTCGCGCGACACGACGAGCGACGCCACCGGCATGCCAGGCGCACCGTTCCACGCCCAGCCGAAACCGATGTCCATCGTGCCGTCCGCGATCTGCTGGCGCTGGCTGGCGGTCGCCGCCTCGCGGAACGCGAGTTCGACGTCGGGCATCGTCCGGCTCGCGGCGCGGATGACGTCCGGGAACGTGTCGGACATCGGAATGGCACTCGCATAGCCAATCACGATTCGCCCGGCGATGCCTTGCGCGATCTTGCGCGCGCTCGCCTCGGCCTCGGCGGCCGCGCTGACGACGTTGCGCGCATGTTCGAGGAATGCGGCGCCTTCCGGCGTCAGCCGCACCGCGCGCGTCGAACGCTCGAACAGCCGGACGCCGAGTTCGCTTTCCAGCGCGGCGATATGGCGCGTCAGCGGCGGCTGCGCGACCCGCAGGCGCAACGCCGCGCGGCCGAAGTGCAGTTCGTCGGCGACGACCACGAAATAGCGGAGGCGGCGCAGGTCGAGCATTGTTGTCGTTCCGGT
The DNA here is from genome assembly GCF_964265005.1 of Burkholderia crassaminum. Taxonomy (NCBI): domain Bacteria; kingdom Pseudomonadati; phylum Pseudomonadota; class Betaproteobacteria; order Burkholderiales; family Burkholderiaceae; genus Burkholderia; species Burkholderia crassaminum. The sequence goes on from NZ_OZ183799.1 coordinate 1,897,897, forward strand.
ATCAATGGCGATGAAAACGGTATTGGCGTGCGCGCGGCGCGCTCGTCAGACTGTCGGCATCGACGACCAGGCAGCTCCGATGAACGACAGGACCACGCGCATCGCGTTCTTTCTCTGCGGCTTCGCCGCGTTTCTCAATCTGTATTCGACGCAGGGCATCCTGCACGAACTCGCGGCCGCCTTCGGCGTCAGCGCGGAGCGCGCGGGGCAGGGCGTGAGCGCCACCACGACGGCCGTCGCCATTATCGCGCCGTTCGTCGGCGTGCTGGCCGCGCGCATCGAGCGGCGCGTCGCGATCTCGCTGGCGGCGGTGGCGGTCGCGCTGCCGGTCGTGTGGTCCGCGCATGCGGCAAGCTTCGCGTCGTTTCTCGGTGCACGCTTTGCAGCCGGGCTCGTCATGCCGTTCGTCTTCGCGCTGTCGATCGCCTATATCGCCGAGCGCTTCGATCGCGGCACGTCGGCCGAGATCAGCGCGCTGTTCGTCGCCGGCACGACACTCGGCGGTTTCGCCGGCCGCTTCGCGACCAACCTGATGACGTCGATGTGGGGCTGGCGGCATGCGCTCGACGTCGTCGCGGCGCTGTGTCTCGTCACGGGCGTCGCGATCTACGCGAGCCTGCCGGCGTCCGGCACGATCGCGCGGCGTGTCGAACACGATGCGGATGCCGGTGCGGGGCCGTCCTGGCGCATCGTCACGCGCGGCCCGCTGCTCGCATCGTTCGCGATCGGCGCGTGCGTGCTCGCGTCGCAGGTCGCGACGTTCACGTTTGTCGGCCTGCGCCTGGCCCGCGCGCCGTTCGGCTTCGGCACGGTCGGGATCGGTGCGATCTATGCGGTGTTCCTGGTGGCGGTGGTCGTGACGCCGCTGGCAGGGCGCCTCGCGCGGCATCGCGGCCCGCGCGCACCGGGGCTGGCCGCGGCCGCGCTCGCGATCGGCGGGGCGCTGCTCACGCTGTCCGACCACGTGCCGGTGATCCTGGCGGGCCTCGCGCTCAGCTCGACCGCCGTGTTCGTCGAACAGGCGTCGGCCAACACGTTCATTTCGCAGGCGGCGTCGAGCGCGCGCTCGACGGCGATCGGCATCTATCTGTCCTGTTATTACTTCGGCGGCAGCCTCGGCTCGATCCTGCCGGTGCCCGGCTGGCACCGGTGGGGATGGGCCGGCTGCGTCGCGTTCGTGGTCGTCGCGCAGGCCATCGTCGGCGTGCTCGTGTACCGGTTCTGGCGAACCGGCGGCGCCGCCGGCACGGCGCTCGCCGATGCGCCCGGCGTCAGGCCGGCACGCTAGCCGGGGTCAGCGATACCAGCGCGGCGTATAGACCCACTCGCGACCCTTGCCGATCGCAAAGCGCCGCGTCGTCGACGAGCCGACGATCACCATCGTGCGCATGTCGACCTGGTCGCTGCGTAGTGCGCCGAGCGTCGTCGTCGTGAGCGTCGCGCCCGGCCGGCCGATGTCGCGGCCCAGCACGACCACCGTATCGGCCGTGCGATGCGCGCGCACGGCATCAAGTGCACGATCGAGCTGCCACGGCCGCGCACGCGAGATCGGGTTGTAGAACGCCATCACCAGATCGGCTTGCGCTGCATGCCGCAGGCGCGTCTCGATCACGTCCCATGGCTTCAGGTTGTCCGACAGCGAGATCGCGCAGAAATCATGGCCGAGCGGCGCGCCGGCCTGCGCGGCCGTCGCGAGCGACGCCGAGATGCCGGGCTCCACCCGCAGGTCGACCGCGGCCCAGTGCGGGTCGCGCGCTTCGTCGAGCGCTTCGAGCACGGCCGCGGCCATCGCGAACACGCCCGGGTCGCCCGACGACACGACCGCGACGCGCCGGCCTTCTGCCGCCAGTTCGAACGCGTGGCGCGCGCGCTGCATTTCCTCGCGATTGTCGGTGCCGTGCACGCGCTGGTCGTCGCGGAACGGGCCGGCCATGTTCACGTAGGTGGTGTAGCCGAGGATGTCGGTCGCTTCCGCGAGCGCGGCGCGCGCGGCCGGCGTGAGCCACGCGGCGCCGCCCGGGCCGAGCCCGAGCACCGTCAGGCGGCCGCGTGCACGGCCGAGCGTGGCGGCATCGACCGGATGCGACGCGACCGCGCATGCGACGCCGTTCGTCGTGGCCCGCAGCGTGTGCACGACACGCAACGCGCGGCCGAGCAGCGCGGCCGCGTCGGTCGGTGTGTCGCCATCGCCGTCGCCATCGACAAAACGAAGTGGCACGTCGAGCGTTTGCGCCGCATCTTCCAGCGCGGCATCGCCGATCGCCGATGCGGGCGCGACGATGGCCGCGAGCGCCAGCCGCGCAAGACCTTGCGCGTCGAGCGACGCCGCGATGCGCGCGGCGAGCGCGTCATCCGCGTGGACCGCCTGCGCCTCGACGCCCACCACCACGCTGCGCGGATGAATCACGAGTTCGTCGCGCGCGCCGCGCCAGGCTTCGGGGGTCACGCGAATCGCATGCGCGGCTGCGTCGTCGCGCGGCAGCGCGACATCGTCGAGCCACGGCGCCGCGCCGTCGATGCGCGTCGATTCGCCCGCGAGCAGATCGGACACGAAGCGCTTGCCCTGCGCGATATCGGCGAGTGCATAGCCTTCCGGCGGATTGAGCACGCACGCGCCGAAGCGCAGTTCGCCGCTCGTCGTGATGGCCGGTGCAACGCCGACGCATGCGGCGATTTCGCGCGCGATCACGTTGACGCCCGTCAGCCCGCCGAGCAGCGGCACGACCGCCGAGCCGTCTTCCGCCACCGCGAGCACGGGCGGCTCGACGCCCTTGTCGGCAAGCGCGGGAGCGAGGCAGCGGATCACGATGCCGGCCGCGCACAGCGCGACGATCGGCAGGCCGCGTGCATAGAGTTCGCGCAAGTGCGCGCCGAGCTCGTCGAACGGCACGTCGGCGGCGACGCGCGATGCGAGGCCATGCACGAGGGCGCCCGGATAGCGCGCCTGGATGCGCCGCGCGGTATCGAGCGCGCCCGCGCCGAGGATCACGATCGCGGGCGGGGTCGTCATCCTTGCCATTTTTCCCCCGGCACGACGAGCAGCGAGAAATACGGCGATGCCATCGGATCGACCTCGTCGAGCGGCACGATGCGCTGGCTCGCCATCGTCGCGCGCTCCACATACAGCGCGCGCTTCGCGAGCCCCAGCTCGTCGAGCACGCGCCGCACCTTGTCGAAATTGCGGCCGAGCTTCATCACGACGGCCGCATCGGCCTGAGCGAGCCGCGTGCGCAATTCGTGATCGGGCAGCACGCCCGACAGCACCGACAGGCTCTGGTTGCGATAGACGAGCGGCTGGCCGAGCACGGCGGTGCCGCCGAGCATCGCGCATACACCGGGGATCACCTCCGTGTCGTAGCGCGGCGCGAGGCGGTCGTGCAGGTACATGTACGAGCCGTAGAAGAACGGGTCGCCTTCGCAGATCACCGCGACGTCGCGCCCCGCATCGAGGTGCGCGGCAACGATTTCGGCGGCCGTGTCGTAGAAGTCGGCGATCACCGTCTCGTAGCACAGCGGCGGCGGCAGCGCCTCGGTCGTCACCGGATAGACGAGCGGCAGTTGCGTCTGCCCGTCCTGCAGGTGCGCCTCGACGATGCCGTACGCATTGCCTTTCTTGCCCTTCGCGACGAAATACGCGACCACGGGCGCGGCCTGCAGCACGCGCAGCGCCTTGATCGTCATCAGTTCAGGATCGCCGGGGCCGACACCGACCCCGAACAGGCGTCCGCGCGCGGTCGTCATTCGACCTCCGTCGCGAGTGCGTTGACCGCCGCAGCCGCCATCGCGCTGCCGCCGCGCCGGCCGAGCAGCGCGACGTACGGCACGCCGCGGCTGTCGGCATCGAGCAGCGCCTTCGATTCGGCCGCACCGATGAAGCCGACCGGGAAACCGAGGATCAGCGCGGGGCGCGGCGCGCCGGCATCGATCATGTCGAGCAGGTGGAACAGCGCGGTCGGCGCATTGCCGATCACGACGACGCTGCCGGCGAGGTGCGGACGCCACAGTTCGAGCGCGGCAGCCGAACGCGTGTTGCCGAGATGCCGCGCGAGATCGGGCACCTCCGGCTCGCCGAGCGTGCAGATCACGCGGTTGTCGGCCGGCAGCCGCGCGCGCGTGATGCCTTCGGCGACCATTCGCGCGTCGCACAGGATCGGCGCACCGGCCGCGAGCGCCGTGCGGCCTGCCGTGCCGGCACCGGCCGAGAAGCGCAGGCCGTAGGCGACGTCGACCATCCCGCACGCATGGATCACGCGCACCGCGAGTTTCTCGAGGTCGGGCGGAACCTGCGACAGGTCGGCCTCGGCGCGGATCGTCGCGAACGACTGGCGGTAGATTTCCTGCCCGTCGCGAATGTAGTCAAGCATCGGTGGTGTCCTGGCTGTGCCGCGCGCCCGTCAGTCGGGCCGCGGCCTGGTCAATCGTCAGATGGCGCGCGAGCGGGGCGCCGAGGCCCGCGGCTGCGTCGCGCCGGTAAAGGTCGTAGTGCGCGGGCGCAACCGCGACGAGCGTGTGCGTCGCGGGATGCGGCAGCGCGCAGTGGCGCTCGCAGCCGGTCAGGTGCACGTCGACCGCGTGGCCGATGCGCGCGGCGAGCGCGAGCGCGTCGTGTTTCGTGTCGGCACGCGCCTTCGCGCAGCCCGCGCTGCCGGTGCACGCGACGACCGATGCCAGCGGGTCGGACGACGCGCAGACGAGGCCGAGCGACGACAGCGCATCGAGCGTGGCCGGCGCGCGTTCACGCGATACGCCGTGCATGAACACGCCTTGCCATGGCGTCATCGACAGCGTGCCGTCGCCGTCGGTTTCGGCCAGCGCGGCGAGCCGTTCCAGTTGCGTGGCATCGAGCCGGCCGAGCGTGAATTGCGCGCCGACGTTGCAGCGCGCCGCATCGCGCGAAGGGCGTACGCCGAAACGCAGCGCCGGGTCGGTGCGCGTGCGGCGCCAGCCGGCGAGCGCCGGATCGGCCGCCAGCGGGAAGGGCACATAGTGCTGCGCGCGTTCGAGCAGCACGCGCTCGCCGCAGGTTGCGAGCAGTGCGCGCATCCGCGTGACGTCCGCCGGCGCGAGATCGAGGAACGCGAGCAGCAGCGCGCGGACCAGCGCGGTACCTTGATCGGGCGCGACATCGACCAAAGCGGGTGGGGCGTCATGCGCGACCGGCGGGCAGCCGGCCAGCCCGGCCGCAATGCGCACCGCACCGTCGCCGCGACGCCATGCGGCCAGCCAGATGTCGTGCGGATGATCGAGCGTCGCAACCGATTCGCCGCCGTCGAGCTGGATCGAGAATTTCGGCGACAGCTCGCCACGGCGCGGCTCGCGCGCCAGCATGTCGAAGAGCGGTGCGGCGAGCGCGCGGCTATCGACGAGTGCGGCAGGGTCGTGGCCGGCGAGCGGGCTGAGCATCACGTTGCGGACGTCGTCGCTCGCGGAGAGCGCGGCCGCATCGGCGGTGGCGCTCGCGGTGGCATCGACGGGCGGGCCGAGCCCCGCGTCGAGCAATGCGCGCATCAGCGCGTCGGCCGCGCCGTCGCGAATGCCGCGCAGCTGGAGGTTCGCGCGATTGGTCGCGTCGATCGCACCGGAGCCGAAGTCACGCGCGGCAGCGGCGATCGCACGCGCCTGACGCGCGTCGAGCCGGCCGCCCGGCAGCTTGATCCGGCACAGGCCGCCGTCGGCGGCCGCGACCACGCGCACGAGCCCCGGGCAAGCCGAAGGGCGCACGACGGGCGACGCAGGAATCGAAACGGGGGCGGAACTCAACGGGATACCGGGGCAGTGTCGCGCCGCGGCCAACGCATCGGTACACCCCGCCCGACGCCGACTGGCACGCACGCACTTTCTGGCCGGCAGGTCTCCTGGCTGACAGGTCGGCGCCGGCTCCCGGCCTTCCCGGTGGAACCAGTGGCATGAGGGGGAGATCGGCTCGCTGTCTACAGTTGCGGGGGCAGCCACAGCGGCGCGTGGTGCGCCCTGTGTTCCCTCTTCGGCCCCGAGGGGCACCGGCGAACGAACGGCCGTAGGATACCCGATTTTCGCGACGATCCGGCAGCGGCGATGCGCCGCGCAACCGCGTCGCAGCATGGCCGCAGCCGGTTTTGCGCTGTCTCGCCAATGGTACGATTGGCGGCTCGACATCAGATCGGCGACCGCCGGCACCCGCTATGAAACTCGGCAGGACAGAGCTGTTCGGCATGGGCATCGCGCTGGGCCTGCTGGCCATCCCCGCATGGGTTCTGCTCGCGAGCATACTGATCCCGCTTGCACCGTCGGCCGAGTGGCCGAAGAATGTCGGGCTTGCCGGCCTCGGCGTGCCGATCGTGGCGGGCGGAACGCTCCTGTACAGGAAAGGCGGTGCGCGGCCGCTCATGTGGCTGCTGCTCGGCTGGCTGCTGATCGCGTCGATCGCCGGCATGTATCTGGCCTTGCTGACGTTTGTCGTCGGCGTGCCGCTCGGCTGACATCGTCGCCGTATCGCACCGGCGGGCGGGCGACGCGCACAGCATGGAAACGGATCAACGCGCGGCGGCCCGGCAGCCGCGCATCGCAACAAATTGTATGGAATCGAACGATGGGGAAGGGTGCATGACGGCGTGGCTGACGGTAGTGGGCATCGGCGACGACGGTTACGCGGGGCTTGGGCGCAGCGCACGACGCGCGCTGCTCGACGCGACGCTCGTGGTCGGTGCGAAACGGCATCTCGACATGCTGCCCGCACGGCTGCGTGCCGAACGCGAAGCATGGCCGTCGCCGTTCGATCTCGCGGGCGTGCTCGCGCGGCGCGGCTCGCCCGTGTGCGTGCTCGCGAGCGGCGACCCGATGCTGTTCGGCGTCGGCGCGACGCTCGCGCGCCAGCTTTGCGCCGATGACTGGCGTGTGCTGCCCGCACCGTCGTCGCTGTCGCTGGCGGCCGCCCGCCTCGGCTGGGCGCTGCAGGATGTCGGCGCAGTCTCGCTCGTCGGCCGTCCGCTTGCGACGCTCGCGCGTCACCTGCTGCCAGGACGCCGCCTGTTCGTGCTGAGCGCCGACGGCCGGACGCCGGCCGCCGTCGCGGCCGAACTCGTCGCACGCGGCTTCGGGCCGACCCGCATCTGCGTGTTCGAACATCTGGGCGGCCCGCTCGAGCGGCGTCTCGACGGGCTCGCGCAGGACTGGCGCGTCGACGAAACGGCCGCGCTCAATCTGGTTGCGCTCGACTGCCAGGCCGGCCCCGACGCGCCGCGCCGCGCGCTCACGCCCGGCCTGCCCGACGATGCGTACCGTCACGACGGCCAGCTCACCAAGCGCGACCTGCGCGCGATGACGCTCGGTCGCCTCGCGCCCGCGCCCGGCGAGCTGCTGTGGGACGTCGGCGCCGGCAGCGGCTCGATCGGCATCGAATGGATGCGCGCGCATCCGTCATGCCAGGCAATCGCGATCGAAGCGCATGCGGAACGGCAGCGCTTCATCGAGCACAACCGCGACACGCTCGGCGTGCCGGGCCTGCAGCTCGTCGCGGGCCGCGCCCCCGATGCGCTCGCGGGGCTCGCCGCACCCGACGCGATCTTTATCGGCGGCGGGGCGACCGCGCCCGGCGTGCTCGACGCGTGCTGGGCAGCGCTGAAACCCGGCGGCCGGCTGATCGCGAACGCGGTCACGCTGCAGGGCGAGCTGGCGCTCGCCGCATGGCGCGAGACGCATGGCGGCACCCTCACGCGCGTGTCGCTCGCGCATGCCGAGCCGCTCGGCCGCTTCGACACCTGGCGTCAGCCGTTGCCGGTCACGCTGTACGACGTGCGCAAGCCCGACGCGGCCGGCACGGCCGCAGCGCCGGCCACGACGAACTCGACGGACGCGTGATGCGCGACGAGACCCCCGAACAGCCCGCGCCATTACGCTTCGGCTATACCACCGGCAGCTGCGCGACCGCGACGTCGCTCGCCGCTGCGCGGCTGCTGCTCGCGGGTCATGCGGACGACGCCGTCGAGATCGTGCTGCCGAAGGGGCAGCACGTCATGATGCGGCTCGAGTTCTGCCGGGCCACGGCCGACGGTGCGGAAGCCGGCACGATCAAGGACGCCGGCGACGATCCGGACGTGACGCACGGTGCGCTGATCTTCGCGCGTGTCGCGCTCGCGGCGGCACCCGGCGTGCGGTTTCATGCGGGGCCGGGCGTCGGCACGGTCACGCGCGCGGGGCTGACGCTGCCGGTCGGCGAACCGGCGATCAACCCAGTGCCACGCCAGATGATGACGACGCACCTGGAAGCGCTGGCGGCCGAGCAAGGCTATGCGGGCGGCTTCGACGTGACGATCGGCGTCGAGGGCGGCGAGGCGCTCGCGCTGAAGACGATGAACCCGCGCCTCGGCATCGTCGGCGGGCTGTCGATCCTCGGCACGACCGGCATCGTGCGGCCGTTCTCGTGCTCGGCCTATATCGCGTCGATCCACCAGGGCATCGACGTCGCACGCGCAAACGGCATCGCGCATATCGCCGCGTGCACGGGCAATGCAAGCGAGGATGCGATGCGCGCGCACTACCACCTGCCCGACATGGCGCTGATCGAGATGGGCGATTTCGCGGGCGCGGTGCTCAAGCACCTGCGGCGCGCGCCGGTCGCGCGGCTGTCGATGTGCGGCGGCTTCGGCAAGCTCAGCAAGCTCGCGGCCGGCCATCTCGACCTGCACAGCCGCCATTCGAGCATCGACCTGCCGCTGCTCGCACAGTGGGCGGCCGAGGCGGGCGCCAGCGACGCGCTGCAGGCCGCAATGCGCGCCGCGAACACGAGCCAGGAAGCGCTGAAGCTCGCGCACGCCGACGGCGTGCCGCTCGGCGATCTCGTCTGCGCACACGCGCTGCGCGTCGCGCGCGACATCGTGCCGGCGTCGGTCGCCGTCGAGATGTTCGCGATCGACCGGCAGGGCCGCTTCGTCGGGGCAGCGCGATGAGCACGCGCATCCTGCTGCTCGGCGGCACCGGCGACGCATTGAAGATCGCGCGCTCGCTCGGGCCCCGTCACGTCTACAGCCTGGCCGGCCTCGGCAAGGTGCCCGACGACCTGCGCTGCGACGTGCGCGTCGGCGGTTTCGGCGGCGCCGCCGGGCTGGCCGCGTATCTGCGCGACGCCGGCATCGGCCTCGTGATCGACGCGACGCATCCGTATGCCGCGCAAATCAGCGCGAATGCCGCCGCCGCGGCGCGTGAAGCGGGCGTGCCGCTGTGGGCGCTGCGCCGCGCGCCGTGGTCGCCGCAACCCGGCGACGACTGGCGCATGGTCGGCGACTGGGCCGGCATCGAAGCCGCGCTCGCGCCGTTCCGGCGGCCGCTGTTCACGCTCGGCCGCGAACCGCTCGCGCATCTCGACGCGATCCCGCCGCACCAGTTCTGGCTCGTGCGCTGCCTCGACGCGCATCCCGGCAACGCGCATGCGCAGGTCGTCGCCGCGCGCGGGCCGTTCACGCTCGACGGCGAGCGCGCACTGTTCGCGCTGACGGGCATCGACGTCGTCGTCAGCAAGAACAGCGGTGGCGCGGCCACCGAAGCCAAGCTCGACGTGGCGCGCGAACGCAGGCTGCCGGTCGTGATGCTGCGCCGGCCGCCGCTGCCCGACGCCGACCGCGCGTTCGACTCGGCCGCGGCGCTCATCGACGCGCTCGATCCGGCCGCGCGCGCATGACGCCGCGCGGCCGGTCATTCCATGAATTGACGGAGATTTTTCGATGACGGTGTATTTCATCGGCGCGGGCCCCGGCGACCCGGAGCTGATCACGGTGAAGGGCCAGCGCCTCGTGCGCACGTGCCCGGTGATCCTGTATGCGGGTTCGCTGGTGCCGGCCGCCGTGCTCGACGGCCATCGCGCGGAGCAGGTCGTCAATACGGCCGAGCTCGACCTCGACGCGATCGTCGCGCTGCTTGCCGCCGCACATGCGAAAGGGCAGGACGTCGCGCGCGTGCATTCGGGCGACCCGTCGCTGTACGGCGCGATCGGCGAGCAGATCCGCCGCCTCAAGGTACTCGGGATTCCATACGACATTGTACCGGGCGTGACGGCCACGGCCGCGTGCGCGGCGACGCTCGGCGTCGAGCTGACGCTGCCGGGCGTCGCGCAGACGGTGATCCTCACGCGCTTCGCGGGCAAGACGACGATGCCGGAAGGCGAAGCCCTCGGCTCGCTCGCCGCGCACCGCGCGACGCTCGCGATCCATCTCGGCGTGCGCCATCTCGCGCGCATCGTCGACGAAGTGCTGCCGCATTACGGCGCCGATTGCCCGGTCGCGGTGATCTATCGCGCGAGCTGGCCGGATGAAGAACGCGTGACCGGCACGCTCGCCGACATCGTCGGCAAGGTGCGGGGCACGCAGATCGAACGCACCGCGCTGATCCTGATCGGGCGCGTGCTCGATGCCGAAGGGTTCGCGGATTCGACGCTGTACGCGAGCGCAGGCTGATCACGTGCGGGCCGGCCCGGGTTCGGCACGGCGTTCGCGCAGGTGCGTGTAGAGCGCCGCGCCGATCGTGATCGCGCCGCCGACGAAGTAGATCGGCGCGGCCGATTCGCCGAGGATCAGGATCGACGCGGCGATACCGACGACAGGAATCAGGTTGAGCACGACCACGCTCCAGTACGATGCGTTGTCGCGCGCGCCGCGAAAATAAAACAGGAACGCGAGCGTGAACTGCAGCACGCCGATCGCCAGCGCGGGCCACACGGCCGGCCACGCCGGCAACCGGTGCGACCCGCCGCCGCCCAGGTCGATGCCGAGCAGCACGAGCGCGAGGAGCAGCGAACCGGCCTGCTGGATCAGCAGCATCGCCGTCGCGGAAGTGAGCGTCACGGCCTGCGTCGACAACGACACATACAGCGCGGCCACCATCACGCCGGCGAACACGAATGCATCGCCGCGCAGCGACGCGTGAGCGTCCGCCGAGGTATCGCCGAGCGTGATGATGACGACACCCGTCAACGCGACGACGCCCGCGAACAGTAGCCGCCTGTCGACCCTGAACCGGAACAGCGCGATGTTGAACGCGAGGATGCCGAGCGGTTCGAGCGCGAAGATCACCGCGGTGTGCAGCGCGGACGTGGATTGCATGCCGACGAACCCGAGGTAGTACGCGCCGCACGGCTCGAGCATGCCGATCAGCGCGACGACGACAACCTGCGCCGGGGCGATGCCTTTCAGGCTGACACGTTGCGCGACGGCGAGACACGAGAGCACCGCGACGCTGGCGCCGATCTGCAGCACGATGAGCCACGCGGGCGACAGGGCAGGCAGCGCCATCTTGCTGAACGGGATGGCGACGCCCCAGCACAGCGTCGCCATGATCAGGCATCCGGTCTTGCGCGCGCTGTCGTTCATGCGTTGGCTCCACTCGGCCTGTCGACTCGTAGAATGCGGGCGAGCGACCGCCCGGATCGAGCGGGTCGCGCTGCGGCTGACATCGGTGACACGATGGTTTAAATTATATGCGTGACGCACACATATACCAGGAGTGCCTACATGAAAAAGCAACGCTTGAACAACCTGCTGGGCGCGCTCGCGCTTGGGCTGAACGACCGGGTAGAGGACGCGATCGCCCGCGACACCGGGCTGCACGGGTCGAGCGTGGATGCGCTGGTGCTGCTGTCGCAGGCGCAGGCACTGACGATCGACGCGCTGGCGCGGCAATTGATGCTCGTCCACTCGTCGGCTGTGCGACTTGCCGAGCGGATGGCGCAGGAAGGGCTCGTCGCGCGCGAGCCCGGCGACGACAAACGCACCGTCGTGCTGACGCTGACCGAGGCCGGGCACGATGCGGTGCAGCAGGTGCTCGCTGCACGCGGCGCGGCGATCGCGGACCTCACGCGCACGTTGACGTCCGAGCAATGCGCGCAACTCACGCCGATCTGCGAGCAACTGGTCGGCGCGCTGGCCGACGACATGCAGAACGCGATCCGCGTGTGCCGGCTGTGCGACGAAGACGCGTGCGACTTGCGGCGCTGCCCGTCCGAGCGTGCCTATCGGCGGTTCGAGGCGGAACGGGAAGCGGGCGGTCGATAACGGCGCGGTGTCTGGGCGGGGCGGGCACTTTCGGGCAGACTGGGCCACGTCGCTGGATCACCGCACGGGATCACGGCGCGCCAACCACCTTACAAGGACAACGTTGAATGGGTACCCGTATTCGATCGGGCATGTGCAGCCTGGCGGGATTGACGGCCGCTCTGATCGCGGCATCCACGGCCCACGCTGCCGGTGACGCCAGCGAAGCTCGCGCCGTGCCTTTTGTCGAGGTTGCGAAAACCGCCGTGCCCGATCGCGACTGGCCGCGCAAGGTGTGCGAGTTGGCGTCGGCATCGTGCGGCGCCCCCGGCCAGCCCGGCGACGCGGACAACGCGCCGTCGCTGTACCGGGCCAGGAACGACGCGCCGGGCATCTACTACGCGATCCTGCCGGGCCCGCAACTGCTGAAAGTGAGTTTCGCGTCCGCCGCCGGCTGGAAGCGCGTGCAGCAGTGGGATTTCTCCGACTACCAGCGGACCAACCGGGTCGACGGCGACGGCGAGCCACCGCCGCTCGGGATCTACCCCGCGTTGTATCCGCTGGGCGGCGAGCGCTTCGCGGTCGCGGTGCTGGCCGGTTGGTCCGAAAGCTATTCAGGCGGTGGCGGAAGCTGGGAAAACGCCGATTTCGTCGAACTGCAGCCGAACGGCGGCCATGCGAGCACGCCACGCGTATCGAAGCTCCCGTTCAGCTGCAACAAGCAGATTCGGGCCTGCTTCACCGAGCACGACTATCAGCACTCGCCGCATTGCAGCGAAGACTTCGACGGTTCCCTGCGGCTGCGCTTCGTGCCCGGCGCGAGTGCCGGCAAGCTCGACTGGATCGCCACCTGGAAGGAGAGCCATTGGCCGGGCCAGGAACCGCAGAGCAAAACCGGGCATACCTCGGTTTCCGTCACGTTGCCGGCCGGGCGGGACCCTGTCGCCGCAGGCAACGCGCTGCGCGACAAGATCCCGTTTTGCGAGCCGGTCAACTGAACGGCTGCCGGCGCTACGCACGCGCGGCGTGCAGCGTCTGCTTCGGCGCAAACCCCGACGCCAGCGCGAACAGCGCGACACACAGGCAGGCCATCGCGCCCCACGCGGGCGTCAGGTCAGCGAGATGCTGGCGCACGATGCCTGCCGCGAACGGAAACAGCCCGGCGATCAGGTAGCCGATACCCTGCACGAACCCCGTCAGCGATGCGGCATCGGCCGGCGTCGCCGCATGGTCGACCGTGACGATCAGCGACAGCGGAAACAGCGCGCCGATCCCCGCGCCCATCAGCAGCGCGGCCGGCAACGCGAGCGCTTCGGGCGCGGCCAGCATCACCAGCAAGCCGACGAACAGCGACGCGATCGCCGCATGCAGCGCGGGCCGGCGATCGGGCAGGCGGTCGATCATCGCCGAGATCGTCAGCCCCGCGACGACCTCCGCGAGCGTCACGCCGCCGAGCAGGCTGCCGGCCGCCGTCGGCGACCAGCCGAGCCGCATGTAGTAAGGCGGCAGCCACGCGAGCACGAGCGTGTACGCGCCGGTCGCGATGCCGAAGAACAGCGCGAGCCGCCACGCACGCGGCGAGCGCGACGGCTGCGCATGCGTTGCCGACGCCGGCCCGGCGGCGAGCGCGTTGCCGCCGCGGCTGGCCAGCGGCCAGGCCAGCGCGGCCACCGCGGCCGGCAGCGCCCAGCCTGCGAGCGCGGCGAGCCAGCCCCAACGGGCCGCGGCGAGCGGCGCGACGACGCTCGCGAGCACCGCACCGCCCATGATCGACGTCGAATAGACGCCCATCGCACCGCCGATCCGCGTCGCGAAATGGGCCTTCACGAAGCCGGGCAGCAGCGCCTGCACCATCGCGATCCCGATGCCCGCGCAGCAGGCGCTCGCAAGCAGCAGCCACGCGTGCTGCGCGCCAACGCGCGACACGCAGGCCAGCCCGATCAGCGCCACGCCGAGCCACACGCCGCCCGCGATGCCGGTCACGCGCTGCAGGCGCCGCGCACTCAGCGCGCCGAGCCCCATCAGCAGGATCGGGATCGTCGTCAGCAGGCTGGCGGCGCTATCGTCGATGCCGGTCGCGCGCTGGATCATGTCGAGCAGCGGGCCGACCGCGGCCAGCGCCGGCCGCAGGTTCAGCCCGACGAGCACGATGGCGGCAAGCCGCCATCCGGGGGAAGTGAAGCGATTCATCGCAAGGCCCTCGAAATCGGTGCGCGGCCCCGGGACGGCGCCGCGCGTTTTTCATGTAAAGTATCTCGACATCAAGATAAACGTTGGTTTATCTCGACGTCAAGATAACTGGTAGGCCGAGGAGGGTTAATGGATCAGGTGGATCGAGCCGCGCATGCGCTCGCGCAATGGCGTGCCGAGCGTCCGGATCTCGACGCGTCGTCGATGGTGGTGATGGGGCGGCTGCAGGAAGCCGCGCTCGTGATCGCGCGCGACCGTCTCAATCCGCTGTTCGCGCGCTACGGGATGCAGCCGGGCGAATTCGACGTGCTCGCGACGCTGCGGCGCGGCGGTGCACCGTTCGCGCTGACGCCGACGGCGCTGTATGACGCGCTGATGATGTCGTCGGGCGGGATGACTGCGCGCATCGACCGACTGCAGAAGGCCGGTTGGGTGGAGCGCCGGCCGAACCCGGCCGACGGGCGCGGTACGCTCGTTGCGCTGACGGAGACCGGCCGCGCGCTGATCGACGAGGCCGTCGTCGCGCATGTCGACAATCAGCGCGAGTTGCTGGCTGTGCTGTCGGACGACGAGCAGGTGCAGTTGTCGCAACTGCTGGCGAAGCTGCTGGCGGGGCTGGGGGACGGGGGGCCGAAAGGGGCGGACGGCAAGTAGCGGTGCCGAATGCGTCACGCAAACGCACGTCGCGGGCACAAACAAGGTTCTTCGTGAATTTTCGTGGGCTTCGCTTGCCGACCCGAAGCGGTCGGTCGCAATGCGGCGTCGAACATCTGCTCGACACCGCCATACCGAACACTCGCAAACATCCTATCTATGAATTCAGAGTTGACTCCAGTTATCGCAGCATTTCTGCAATCTCACCGGCTTATCTTTTATTTTTCAAGCCAAGTGTATCGTTGACCTTTGAAAATATGTCATCTCCGGGTCGCAAGGTAAGTGGTTGGTCCGGCACGTCTAACACCTTAGTCGCAAATGAAACACTCATCGCACCATCTAGAGCTTCGAATGAAAATAGTTTGGCGCGATCTCCGGCGAGGGATTGAGCGGCCAACTCAATATCGCTCACGGCGGCTCCATCTTGAAATTTTGCAAACGCTGGGGACGCAACCGACAAAAGAATATCTCGAAGAGATTCGGCTTCGTTAATACACTCCGCTTCTGCCGCAAAGACAATGCAGCGCGCGATGTCTGTATACAGCTCTCTCGCACCATTTACGGCAAGCCCCTCTATATATTCCATTTCGGCTGCGGCGGCGGTTGGCTTTTCGGTCGAAGTCAATTGATCAGATTTCTTGTAATAGGATTCAATGGAGCCGCGCCGAAGAATAAAGCAACCAGTCTTTTCAAGCACATCGAGAAGGGCTGTAAGGCGACGGTGCATTTGCACCCAACCATTGCCGAGCCTTTTAATTTCTACAGCACCTAGTATAAACAACGTGCAGAAGGCCGCTCGTCGCTTTGCTAGGTCTTCATCGGCGGAACCTCTATTGATCCAATATGCATGGTCTTCAGCATGCTCCCGAATCTCTGACCAACCGCTCTTGACCTGGTTGCAGAAGTCGTTATAGATTCCATGAGCCATGTGTCTGGCCGAAGCGAACCCCATTTCACCTGCGGCGTAGTCTGCATCCGTGATCAGAAATTCATTGATGAGGTCTAGCCCGTCGGCAATAGCATCTGCATCGGCAAGCACCACGGGTTCTTTTCCGAGTAGCCTTAGCAGCTTAGCGACAACTGGCATTTGCCCTTTCCCGACAACGGGTAGGAGTTGGGACCCGGCCGCTTCCAAATCCATGTCGATTTTTGCGGCTATCGCTGAACAAATAATAACGTCTGAAGGCCCTTCAACCAGCAGCGGGCGTTTTGCGAATAGGGCGAGCTTATGCTCCTGTCCCAAGCGAGCAATCAGCGCCTGGATTTTCTTATTTTTTAACTCTCGTGCGTTCGCATCGATCTGAGTCGGAGGAGTGTTAATGTCATGCGAAAACACGAGCGATGGTAGATCGGCCGGTTTCGTGATCTGCAACATTTCAGTCGAATGGGTAGCGATGATGACGATCTTCCGCTTGGGTCCGTCGAGTGGGTCACCTGCAGCCTTGCGGATCTCTCGATTAAGGAATGCTTGCAATTGAGGATGAAGAGATACCTCCGGTTCGTCAAGCAGCAAAACACCCACTTCATCATCATAGAGGGCCGTGAGAATGCCGACCAAATGCAGCAACCCCGACGCCTCCCTTCCTGATGAATAGGTCTTTGCGCCACGCTCATATCGTGCGAATTTAACCTCAAGGCCGCCAGCATCCCATTCGACAAAAATATCCCGTTTAAATAGTTTTTTTAATCTCTCACGGATTTTTATTTGAATATCAGTTCGCTGCGAAAGCGTTTGAAAGTCGCCATTCAGCGTTTCAATTGCATGACGTCTCTCGAGATCATGTTTGTTACCGAACCTCGCAGTTTCGTACATCAGATTGCCATTTCGGTGCCCATCGAAATCAGATCGAGCATTCTCAATCGCTCCAATTCGACCAGCCGAAATGAACCGGACTTTTCTTCCAACCGAATGGAAGCGCATAACGGATTGTAAGCCGCGTAGCAATTGTGTCTTCCCCGATCCATTGGGACCTATGAAAACGGTCAATCCAGAATGCAGCGTGATGGTTCTGGTGATCGGATGAGAGTAACCGTTTATAGGGAAGGTGATCTCTAGCGGGAAGGTCACAGGGAGCCTCTTGGATTTAGTGTTGGTGACCCTGATACGCGAAATTCGCGAAGGCCAAAACCCAAATCATACTTTCTCTTGAAGGCAAAGAAGTTGCTTCTGTGAATTCAAGTCGTCGACAAGGCATCTTGATGGATGTCTGCCTCCACATCCGTAACGGACGCTTGAACGTAAAGTTCGACGGGACGCTCCTCACCGACAAGACTTGTTCACATACACCGCCGGAAAGCTGTCGTAGGGATTTGCAACGTCGGCTGCTTAGAACGTTCGTTGCGCTAGATCAATCGGCCATAGGCATCCATTCTGGCGCTGCCAGTGCGCGACGGCTGCACTGCTGGATGCCACCCCGAACAGCGACTTCAATAGGCAGTAGTCTATTTCAACGCCATTTCGAATGCTTCGTGTGGGTCAAAACCTTCCATGAGGAGCGCCAGGATCTTCTCCCTGTGATTACGAATCGAGGCGGGGAGTCGTGCCTCGTTTTCCCTGAAATAGGCGAAGAGCACGTCCCGAGCCGCTGCTTCCGAAAGCGGCTTTCGCCTGTTGATGCGTATTGTCTCGACCACTTCTGCTTCAAATACAACACCATCGACCTCCCAATTGAAAGCGAATGCTTCTTTCTGAAATTCGCTTGCCTGAGCGAGCCCCACATAGTTCGGGCCGGGTGCGGTCGTTCCCCGCTGGACTACGATACTTGCAAGATCCGGAACGCCGCGGCGCAAGCAGAAGGTGCGAATTACATCAAGAATCCTGCCCGACGCACGTGGGATGACGCGCTGAATCTCGCTGTTGTCGGGGTATGTCGCTTGAGCTCGTTCAATTAGATCGCCATAGCTAATCAGCTTTCCTTGCTTCGCGTATTCGACCAGAATCGGAAAGAGGAGACTGGCAAGTCGAAGCGAACGTTCCGTGACATTCGGATACAGGGGGGCGATTTGCGGCATGACTGCGCTCTGATCGATGTGATATTTGTGATCTTCCGATCTTGGAAGACCAGATTAGGTAATCTGGATATCGGCTACCGGATTAAAACCTTGAGTTCCCTGCCTCCGACTTTCGGGCATGAAGGGCCGCTCTCTGGGGCGGCGCTAACGTTCCAACGTCCGCATGAAAGTGTTTTCGAACGACCGCTTTTGGCCAAACCCCGACGGTCTTTTCAGCGTTCCCTGGAAATTCGCAATGCCCCCAAAAGCCCACCGCACAATGCGGCGGGCGGTTCAAGACCGCGGGCCGCACAGCGTGCGACCCGCGCGGCCGTTCAGCCGCGTGCCGGGATATTGAGCCCGCGCGCAACAGCCGGACGCGCCACGAACGCGTCGAGCACGCGCGCGACGTTGCGGAATTCACTGAAGCCGACCAGGTCGCCCGCCTCGTAGAAACCGACGAGATTTCGCACCCATGGGAAGATCGCGATGTCGGCGATTGTGTAGGTATCGCCCATCACCCACTGGCGGTTCGCGAGATGCGCGTCGAGCACGCCGAGCAGGCGCTTCGACTCGTCGACGTAGCGGTCGCGCGGGCGCTTGTCCTCGTAGTCGCGGCCGGCGAACTTGTGGAAGAAGCCGACCTGGCCGAACATCGGCCCGATGCCGCCCATCTGGAACATCACCCACTGGATTGTCTCGTAGCGGCCCGCGAGATCCTTCGGGATCAGTTGGCCCGTCTTGTCCGCGAGATAGATCAGGATCGCGCCCGATTCGAACAGCGGCAGCGGCTTGCCGTCGGGGCCGTCCGGATCGATGATCGCGGGGATCTTGTTGTTCGGGTTCAGCGACAGGAACGCGGGCGAGAGCTGGTCGTTCGTGTCGAAGCGCACGAGATGCGGCTCGTACGGCAGGCCGGTTTCCTCGAGCATGATCGACACCTTGACGCCGTTCGGCGTCGGCAGCGAGTAGAGCTGGAGACGGTCGGGATGCTGGGCCGGCCACTTTTGCGTGATCGGGAAGGCGGACAGGTCGGACATGAAGGTTCGCTCGTCGAAGTGAATGATCCGCGCGCCGTCCATGCTGCCGCGCGCCACGGTCGATGGCGCGGCGGCGGGGCGGAGCGCGCCGAAAACGCCCACTGTAGCCGATCCCGGCGATCGATGCCGATGGCCGCCGCGCGCGGCGGGCGCTGTTCCGTCACAATAAATTTTAGAAATGCCAACAAAGCTTGGAAAGTTGACGAGGTGACCGGCAAAATTTTTTAGATCGTAACCGACATGAAAGCCCTCGTCACGAGGGCATTTTTTCGAAATTTGAACTTCTACGGTTGTGCAAAATCACTGACAGCGCACACTCGAACTGATCGATTTTGCGACGAGGTGCAAACGGCCTTACTGAATGGTCTGAGCGTCGCGTTGCACGCAGGCGCGTCTGGAGTTGTGTGCTCCGGCTGACATGACACCGCTTTCCGGTTCGCCCGCGGCCTATCTGGCAGGCGGCTTTACGGCTGTCGGCGCATAGCTGAAGTCCCACTGTCGATAGCTGCTCGCGGTAGCGAAGCGGATTTGATCCTCGCGGAATCCAGCGATCTTGAGCGGTTTTTTCGAGGACGAACTGCGCACCCCTTGAATCCCACCCTCGGGCGCGATAATTGCGCTGCTGGCTGTCACCAACTCGAAGCGAGAAGTGACTTGGCCGCCGAGCGCTTCAGGCAATTTGCGCGGGTCCTTGCGTCACTGGCTGATCAGATTGACACATAGGCGGATGTTTTGCTTCAACAGCAAGGCTTGGGCTTGCGTGATAACGCTATCGACATTGAGTGGCGGCCTCGCTGCGCTATCTATCTGGATTCTTACGGGCTTTCCCTTGCTTTGAGGAAAGTGCGCAGCAAGTCCGCCATCAAGTGCGAAGTTCACGTAGTTATTGAGCTTTTGAAGAAGGAGAGTTTGCTCTTCCTCCGAGTCGTCCCAGTCGTTCATCGCGGAGATAACCAGGACATATTCGTTGCTCGTTGGATCGACCGTTACTAGGTCGAGCTGCTCGGGATTCTTAAGGGTCGTCTGCATACTACTCGTTTGGGATGAGGGCCTTAGGTCTGAGCCAGTCTGCGTGAGCCGAAAGAATCCTTGCTCGTGTCTCCTGACGTGACGAACCGAACCTCATAAACCGCGTGGGTCGGCTGTATGGTGTCGAAATCTCATGTAGAGGATCGGTACTGGTTCATATTACAGTAAAGCGGCCTTGCTCATCCATGAATTGAACCATAAGCGATTCTTACGAAGTCCGAGTGACCAGCACCCAGATCAAAGCCGCCTGCGGGATGGGGCGAGACCAAGCTTACCGACTCCCGACCATCATATGCGTACGACCTGAACGACGACATCACGAACACGAATGTCGACCTGATGAGCGCGACGGAAGTCATCGGCTATGACAATAGTAATCGCGAGGTCACTGAAAGCGGATGTCACATATGCGGCACCAAGGATCCGGGAACGAAATCAGGCTATTGCATTGGCGATCACATCCCACCGACCAAGTTGGCGAGCGCTCAAGAGCAGAGTCTGTTCCCGAGTTGGGTGACGTGTCCCAATGCCCAGGGTGGATTCGTGAGCGGACCGCTTAGGCTTACGGCGGAGGCAACTGCAGTGGTAGGTTCGACAATCAGCGAAGCCGCCACTCATGTGTGGAACGACTTCAAGCAAGATCCACTGGGAGGGGTTTCCTGGACGATGCAGTCAAACTCCCTGGGAGATGGGACCCTGAAGGGCATGCGTAAAGGCGCGTCGGGTTTTTGAACGTCAGGCTGCGGCCCTGCGCACCCTGTGCGCAGGGCTTTTAGATGCAAGACTCTTCATAAGGTTTGCATGATGAAATGGATCTACTCCAGCGGCGGAAATTTCATTTTCACGGGAATGCCTGTTGCTGAGCGATGGCGAGGCAACGAAGGATCGAGTGTGACGCTCGCTGACACCGGTGGCAGCGATTACGACCTGGCATGCCGTAGCCTCGTGGGACCGGACGAGTATGTGAATGTGTTGAGAAACGTGCTCGTCAGCGATGTTTTGGTGGTGTGTGGGGCGCAACAGGAGATCGGTTTTTATGAAATTTCCGCTGGTTCGTACTTGTTGGTGAAGATCGAGTTTGGTGGGAGCGAAGAGGAAATCGAGCAGTGCGTGCGTGAAGTGGTGAACGGACGATGGGCGAGCGTCGAGGATCAACCCTTCGAGTTCGAGATCAAATCATCGAACATGGTTGTGTTCGACGCGGCGTTTGCCTGGGAAGATGCTGTCGGCATGGACAATACGATCGAGGTCGTGGTCGAGTGCGGGAGGTACGCCGTTTCTTTGATCAAGTACGAGAACGACAATAACCTGCTCTGGGTGGTGCGCTTGAGCAGGGTGTGAGGCTGATTGGCTTTGACGCCCCGGCGCTGCGTCGTAGACCGTAGTTACGCGTTGCCGGCAAAGCGCCAGGGGTCTACTCGCCGCCGCGTTGCGGCCAATCTACGCGGCCGCCAGCGAAGAGGCGGCAAGGCAGGTGCTGCAAGATTTCGCCGGCGGTCCCTGGGGCACGAAGTATCCGACGACCGTGCAGTCGTGGCAGCGCGCGTGAGAGCACGGCGTGCCGTTCTACGTGTTCCCGCCGGAGATTGGACGGGCCTTATACACCACGTACGCTATCGGGCACACAAGCGATGAAGTCAAACGAATTCAAGCAAGGTATATTTGCAACTCTAATGGAACGCGGCTTCCTCCGACGAGGTAATTTAATGTGCTTTTCTGGAAATGGAGCACAAATTGCAGTCGGAGTGGAAAATGGTTTTGGTCAACAGTGGTTTGTTAATGCGGGATTCTGTCTTGACCGGATCGGAATCGGTGAAATAACTCGTATCGAACAGTCACACATGTACTTTCGGCTCGATCGTTTGTTTGCACAGCATCGCGAGTTGATTGTCGGGGCGGGAGCGCTTGATGATATGGAGCAGTCGAGAAAATACGAAGTGTTCCTCAGCCTACTGGCAAGTGAAGTCGGAGAAGAGTTGAAGCGATTTTCTAATGAGCAAGCGATTGCTGAAGCATATCGCACTGGAAGGTTTCGTGAAGGCCTTATTACCAAGTCGGTTAGAGATTTATTTTCTTCTTCAACTTAAATTTTCATAGCAACTGCGGGGCCGACTTACTGAAAAGCTGTCAAGCTCCGGAATAGATTTACAGTATCCGAGCACTAGAACGCCCGATGCACCGCATCGGGCGTTTTGTATTTCAGGGCGACATATGGCCGCTCATGGTTGTAGATATGCATTGACTGTTCGACCATCTTGGCAGCTGGAGTTGACCCTGTATTTCCGGACACAGCATCACACTAAGGTTGCTGAATCCATTGAGCGCCGGAACTCGCGGGGCGAGCGGTATTTCAGCGCGCTATGGCGGAGCCTATCCGAGTCTTTGTGTGTGAGGCATAAACTGACGGCCAAGGAGCCACTTTATGCCACGCAAACGCAAGGAAGAAGTGACGATTGAACCGGGCAAGGGCTTGAACCTGGACCCGGAACTGATCAAGCAACTGGTACCCGGAACGCTGGATCGGGCGACGATCAACGAGCAGCTCGCCGCGCTCAAGAAGGTTTATTGTCACGAAACAGCCGCCACATGCCCGCCAGCCGTCAAAAGCTATGCCGCAGCCCGACCATCGCGGCCGTCGTGCCAACGCCCGGCGCGACCGGCTGCCCGTATACGAGCATCTGGTCCATCGTGCCGCGGTTGTTCACGTGGCCGACCTGCGCATAGACCGTCGTCCGCTTCGACAGGCTGTAGTCGGCCGCGAGCACGACCGCCGTCGACTTGTTCGCCGACACGTTGCGATCCTTCAGGTAATACACGGCCGAGCTCACCTGCAGGAAAGGCGTGAAGCGATAGCCGATACCGGCCGACAGCATGTCGAGGTTCACCTTGTCCGCATGCGACGGATTCCGGCCGTTGCCGTACGACGCCGACACCGAGAAATCGTGGATCGTGTATTTCGCGCCGAAGTACATGAAGCGGTTGTTGTCGACGCCGGTCGGCGCGACGCCCGGCGCGGGGTTCGTGTCGTGCCCGTTGTAGTAGACGGCCGACGCGTTCAGCCCGTAGTTCGCATACCTGAGCACGACCGATTCACGCGTGCCGCCCTGGAACTGCCCGGCCACGCCGCCCGGCGCGTATTCGAGCGCGAGCGACGCGCCCGCGAAAACCGGCGACTGGTAAACGAGCGCATTGCTGTCGTACAGCGCGCCGATCGCGCCGTTGGTGCTCGTCCCGGGCCAGCCGGCCGCCGTGTTCAGGCCGAGCCACGCGGTCAGCACGCTGCCGAAGAACTGCGCGTTGCGCACGTCGGTGTCGGCCATCGCGTAGATCATCGGCACGATCTGGCGACCGGCCGTGACCGAACCGAACGGGCCTGACACACCGAGCGACGCGACCTGGTTGAAGATCGCGACGGCGCCCGGCGTATCGCTCAGCTGCAATTTGCCGGTGCCGCTGTCGAACGAACCCTGCAGCTTGAAGTTGACCTTGTAGCCGCCGCCGAGGTCCTCGCTGCCCTTGATGCCCCAGAAGCTCGAGTAGATGCCGCCGTCCTTCATGCGGAACACCTTGCCCGTATTCGGCGCGGTGGGGCTGAACGACGCCGCCGACGTGCTCTGGTACAGCAGGCCCGTGTCGATCACGCCGTAGAGCGTGACGGAGGATTGCGCGTGCGCGAGCGCCGAACAGCCGGCAAGCGCCGCGAGCGCGGCCAGTTTCGTCTTCATGAAGTCTCCAGGGTCGTATTGGTCCGGACGGGATCGAGCCCGTCCGGGTGAAGCGGGGAAGCAACGAGGCTGGCGGGAAGACGTGACAGGCAATGCCCGCGTGAGCCGTGCGGAAAGACTACGCAACGGCGGGCGGCCGCTCCCCCCCATGCGCGGGGGGCAGGGTTGCGGAGAATCGGCGGGGGGGAGACGCGAGACGGGAGGCGGGGGCGCGTCGACACGCCCGATCACGCCCGATCGGCGGAACCGGCCGAACCAGCGTTACGGCGCGCTTTCGAGCAGGCCGAGCACCAGCGCGCGGCGCACCACATGCTTGCGCGAGCTGGCGTCGAGCTTGCCGAACAGGTTCTTCAGGTGCCACTTCACGGTTTCCTCGCCGACGGCGAGCGCCACCGCGATCTCCTTGTTCGACAGGTTGCGCGCGAGCAGCTCGAGAATCGCACGCTCCTTCGGCGTCAGCACGACGCTCGGCACCGCGCGCGGGCTGGCCACGCCGCGCGGGGCGGGCGGCACGATGCGCGGCGGCGGCAGCGTGTGCCGCGCGGGGCCGGCACCGCCGGCCGCTTCGTCGCCGGCGCGGCGTGCCCAGTCGGCGACGGCCGGATGGGCGTCGGCGAGCGTGCGCGTCAGCCCGAACACGTCCGCGAGGTTCATCGCCTCGTCGAGCAGCGCGCGGCCGCCGCCGCCCGACTGTTCGAGCGCGAACGCGCTGAGCGCCATGATCTCGATCCGCGCCTGCCCCATGCTCATTTCACGGGCCAGCACCGCTGCTTCGTCGAGCGCCGCGCGCGCGTCGTCCCAGCGGCGCGCGGCCAGCGCCGCGCCCGCATGCGCGCTCGCCTGCAGCAGCACGACGGGGCGTCGCCACAACGGCCCGTGCGACGGAAACTCGGCCGCGGCGATCGCATCGATCCGCTCGACGAGCGCATGGCAAGTCGCCTCGCGATAGCGCGCCGCGTGAATGCGCACCTGCTCGGCGAGACTCGCGACCGACAGGCGCGGCAAGCGGCGCGCGACGCCCATCGCGTCGAGCGCTTCGAGCAGGTCGATCGCGCGGTGCTCGACGCCGCGCAGCAGCGCGATGCGCGCGGCGGTGCGATAGCCGAGCAGCACGGTATCGGGCGTGCCTGCATGTTCGAGCACGTCGAGCCGGTTCGCGAGCAACGCGGCGGCCTGGTCGACGCGGTCGGCCTCGTACGCGAGCGCCGCGCACATCGCGGCGAGCATGCAGGTCAGCGGATGGCGGCGTCCGAGATCGGCTTCCGCGCGGGCCAGCGCCGGCGACAGCGCATCGTCGGCCAGCCGGACCTGGCCTTCGCGCAGGTAGCTCAGGCCCGTGATCAGCTCGCCCCAGCGCGCGACATAACCGAACCCGGCCGCCGTCTCGCCGCGCGGCGCGGCGTGCTGGAAGCGGCGCGCCTGCGCCGGTTCGCCGACGATGATCGCGCGCGCCGACAGCCGGTTCGCGTGCATTTGCGCGAGCCACGTCGCCGCCGGCGGCGTGAAGTCGGCCCACGGTTCGAACAGCTCGACGAAACGGTCGATTTCGTCGGCGTAATACGCAGCCGCGCTGAGGATCAGCGCGCATTCGTAGCGCATCGCCGCGGGCGTGCCGGTATCCGCGAGGATGCCCGCGATCTGGCGCTGCGCCTCGACGTGGCGCTCGCCGAGCGCCAGCGCCCACGCGACCGCGATGCGCAGCGTCGGGCGCTTGTCGAGCTCCGCATCGGGCAACAGCGCGAGCCAGTCGAGCACGTCGTTGATGCGGCCCTGCTTGATCGCATCCTCGAGGCAGCGCTGTGCGAGCGCGTACGCCACCTCGAACTGGCCGGCCGCATACGCGTGGCGCGCGGCTTCCTCGGTCATCCCGTGCGCGTCGAGCCAGGCGGCCGTGCGCGCATGCAGCGCGTTGCGCTCGGCGTCGGGGCTCGCAGCCAGGCGGTCGCGCAGCGTGTCGCGCACGAGCGGATGCAGCCGGCACCAGTCCGAATCGTCCGACGCAATGAACAGCGGCGTGTCGCGGGCGAGCCGTGCGAGACGGCCGGGCGCGTCCGCGTCGTCGAGCAGCGCGGCGCACAGCGACGGATGCAGGCGATCGGCGATGCTCGTGCGGGTCAGGAACGCCGTGTCGTCGGCCGA
This sequence comes from Burkholderia crassaminum, assembly GCF_964265005.1. Taxonomy (NCBI): domain Bacteria; kingdom Pseudomonadati; phylum Pseudomonadota; class Betaproteobacteria; order Burkholderiales; family Burkholderiaceae; genus Burkholderia; species Burkholderia crassaminum. Next base: position 1,923,661 of record NZ_OZ183799.1, read on the forward strand.
CAGGTTCGCGAGCAGCAGCTCGACGAGGCGGTCGCGCGTGCCGTCCACGCGGGCGGCGAGCGCGTCGACCGCCTGGCGCGGATCGGCCGAGCGCGCCATCGCGGCCATCGCGAGCTGCAGGCCGAGCGGCCAGCCGTCGACGCGTTCGAACAGCCGCGCGCACGCGTCGGCGTCGACCCGCTGCGCAAAGCGCGCGCCGACCAGCGCGATCGTCTCGTCGAGCGTGAAGCGCAGCCAGTCGGGGCCCGCGAGCGTGCATTGCCCGCCGGCGAGCAGGTCGCCGGCCGTGTGGTCGAGCCCGCGCCGCGCGGCAACGACGACATGCAGGTTCTGCGGCGCGTTGTGCAGCACGTAGGTCAGCGCATCGAGGCCGGCCGGCGGCAGCCGCTCCGCATCGTCGACGATCAGGAGTGCATCGATCGACAGTTGCGCGACCTCGGCCAGCCACGCGGTCACGCCCTCCAGCGCGCGGGCCGCGTCGGCCGCGCCGAGCGGGATCAGGCGCCCGAAGCCGGGCCGCGCGCAACCGGTCCGCACCGCCTGCACGAGCCCCTGCAGCAATCGGGCCGCATCGTCGCGCTCGTCGGCCGACAGCCATACGACCGCGCGGCCGAGCGCGAGGGTCTCGCGGCGCCATTGCGCGAGCAGCGACGTCTTGCCGTAGCCGGCCGGCGCCTGCACGAGCGTGACCGGCCGGCCGTCGAAAGCGGGCGCGGCGAGGCTCAGCCGCGCGCGGGCCAGCAACTGCGCCGGCACGCGCGGCGCGGTCGTCTTCAGGACCAGTTCGGTGGGGGGCGCGTCGGCGCGTTCGGGTGGGTGGGCCATCGGGGCAGGGGTCGGATTCCGGCGGTGCCGTGCGGGCCAGCGTCCGGGGTGGGCGTGGGGGGAAGGATCGGCCGAACCGCGTTCGCGCGTCAATCCCCCCCGCGACGAGTGGGGCCGCACCGGCACCGTGTCGATAGCATGGGTTCCGATGCAGGACGAACGCAACGAGGAGAGGGCCATGAACATCGTATCGACCGGCACGCGGCGCCACGCGCCGCTCGCCGGATAAACGGAGCGGCACGATGTACCGCCATCTGCTCGTGACGGTCGACGGCGCGCCCGGCGGCATCGACGCGATCGGCCATGCGCTCGAACTGGCGCGCGCGGTCGGCGCCCGGGTCACGTTCATGCTGGCCGGCGCCGCGCCGGACTCGCGTTTATCCGGAGCGCGGCTGCCGGAACACGGTGCGAAAGTGGAAGCCGCGGCGCGGGCGCAGGGCTTGTCCCACGCGATCGCGGGGGCCGGCCACCCGGCGGCCGGCGGCGCAGCCCCCGGCGCACTGGCGGCCGAACTCGGCTGCGACCTGATCGGTGTCGCGGCGCTGCCGCACGATGCCGATGCAGCGGCCTGCGCGCAACGGCGGGACCTGCTCGCGACGAGCGGCGTGCCGGTGCTCGTGTGCACGTCGCGGCGATCGCCCGCCGAGGCACGCGTGATGGCGCGTTGCCTCGATGCGCATCGCACGGTCGGCGTGTTGCTGTATGCGTTGATGGCGTCCGCCACACACGTGGACGCACCGCAGCGGCAAGCGAGCGACACGCAGCGTGCGCTGATGGCGTCCGCCACACACGTGGACGTACCGCAGCGGCAAGCGAGCGACACGCAGCGTGCTCTGACGGCGTCTGCCGCGAACGCGGACGCGCCGCAGCGGCGCGCGGCCGACATGCAGCGTGCGCTGGCATCGCTCGCCGCGCTGCAGCGCGCCCGTGTCGGCACGGCCGCCGAAGCGCGCCTCTTCACGGCATTGCGCGTGCGCGCGGAGTGCGTCGCGGCCGAACTGGACGAACTCGACCGCCAGCGGCAGCGTGACGCGCAAGCGCTCGATGCGCTCGAGCGGATCGCCGCGGACGGGCTGCCGTCGGCCGCGTTCGATGCGGCGCTCGCTCGTTATGCGCACGGCGCGTTCGAGCAGATGGGGCGGATGGAAGGCGTGATTTTCCCGGCCGCGCGGCGCTACCTGGGCGACGCGGACTGGGCCGAACTGGATGAACCGCTGGCGGACGGCGCAGCCGCGACGCCGCCACGCGCGAACAAAGCGAACGAACCGAACGAACCCGACGATGCGCGACGCGCATCCGACTGACACCCTACGGAGAACAACATGGCACATGCAGTGCGATTCCACGAAACCGGCGGCCCCGACGTGCTGCGCTGGGAAGCGATCGACGTCGGCGACCCGGGCGCCGGCCAGGTGCGCCTGCGGCACGACGCGGTCGGGCTGAATTTCGCCGATACGTACTTCCGCAGCGGCCTGTATCCGGTGCCGCTGCCGGCCGGCCTCGGCGTCGAGGCGGCCGGCGTGGTCGAGGCGATCGGGCCCGGCGTGACGAACGTCGCCGTCGGCGACCGCGTGACCTACACGGGCTTCCTGAACACGCTCGGCGCATACAGCACCGAACGGCTGATCCCCGCCGCGCCGCTCGTGCGGCTGCCGGCCGGCATTTCGTGCGAAACGGCCGCGGCGATGACGATGCGCGGACTGACGTCGGCCTACCTGCTGCGCCGCATCCACGCGTTCGCGCCGGGCGACACGATCCTGCTGCACGCGGCCGCCGGCGGCGTCGGGCTGATCGTGTCGCAATGGGCGAAGCTGCTCGGGCTTACCGTGATCGGCACGGTATCCAGCGAGCACAAGGCCGCGATCGCCCGCGCGCACGGCTGCGACCATACGATCGACTACAGCCGCGAGGACGTCGCGAAACGCGTGCGCGAGCTGACGGACGGCGCGGGCGTCGGCGTCGTGTTCGACAGCGTCGGCAAGGACACCTTCGAAGGCTCGCTCGATTCGCTGAAGCGGCGCGGGCTGATGGTGTGCGTCGGCACCGCGTCGGGCCCGATCCCGCCGTTCGATCCGCAGCGCCTCGCGATGAAAGGTTCGCTGTACCTGACGCGCCCGGCGCTGGCCGACTACATCGCCGATCCGGCCGAGAAGAACGACCTGGCCGGCGAACTGTTCGCGCACGTCGCCGCCGGCCGCATCAAGATCGAGATCAACCAGCGCTACGCGCTGCAGGACGCCGCGCAGGCGCACCGCGATCTCGAATCGCGCAAGACCACCGGTTCGTCGGTGTTCATCGTCTGAGGAGACGCGCATGCGAGTCGAACCCCTGACCTGCGCGCTCGGCGCGGAACTGCTGGACGTGAGCCTCGCCGACGCCGTGCACGATGACGGCCTGTTCGCCGAGATCCGCGCGCAACTGCTCCGGCATCGCGTGCTGTTCCTGCGCGACCAGGACATCACGCGCGCCGAGCATGTCGCGTTCGCGCGGCGCTTCGGCGAGCTCGAGGATCATCCGGTTGCCGGCAGCGATCCCGAGCACCCGGGGCTCGTGCGGATCTACAAGTCGCCCGACCAGGCGAACGACCGCTACGAGAATGCGTGGCACAGCGATGCGAGCTGGCGCGTGGCGCCGCCGTTCGGCTGCGTGCTGCGCTGCATCGACGGTCCGCCGGTTGGCGGCGACACGATGTGGGCGAACATGGTGCTCGCGTACGAGCGCCTGCCGGAGCACGTGAAGCAGCAGATCGACGACTTGCGCGCGCGCCACAGCATCGAGGCGAGCTTCGGCGCGGCGATGCCGATCGACAAGCGCCTCGCGCTGAAAGCGCAGTACCCGGACGCCGAGCATCCGGTCGTGCGCACGCACCCCGAAACCGGCGAGAAGGTGCTGTACGTGAACGCGTTCACCACGCATTTCACGAACTTTCACACGCCCGCGCGCGTGCGGGTCGGGCAGGACGCGAACCCCGGCGCCGGCCAGTTGCTGCAGTACCTGATCAGCCAGGCCTTCATTCCCGAATACCAGGTGCGCTGGCGCTGGAAGAAGAACAGCGTCGCGATCTGGGACAACCGCAGCACCCAGCACTACGCGGTGATGGACTACCCGCCGTGCGTGCGCCGAATGGAGCGCGCGGGCATCGTCGGCGACGTGCCGTTCTGAGCGCGCCCGCACCGTAACCGATCCGCACCCCTGAACAACGCGCCGGGCCCGCCGCCCGGCGCGACGGGATACGCACGCCCGTACGCCCGAATACAACGATTTCCACTGGAGGACGACATGCAATTTCTCGACGATTCGCTGCACCCGGAAAACCAGGACAAGGTGGTCATCACGGTCGCGCCGTACGGCCCCGAATGGATGCCGGCCGATTTTCCGGAAGACATTCCGGTGACGATGGACGAGCACGTGCAGAAGGCCGTCGACTGCTACAACGCAGGCGCGACGGTGCTGCACATGCACGTGCGCGAGCTCGACGGCAAGGGCAGCAAGCGGCTGTCGAAGTTCAACGAGCTGCTCGGCCGGCTGCGCGAGGCGGTGCCCGACATGATCCTGCAGGTGGGCGGCTCGATCTCGTTCGCGCCGGAGGGCGAGGGCGCCGATGCGAAATGGCTGTCCGACGACACGCGCCACATGCTCGCCGAGCTGACGCCGAAACCCGACCAGGTGACGGTCGCGATCAACACCGTGCAGATGAACATCACCGAGCTGATGAACCGCAAGGACATCGCCGGCACGTCGCTGAACGAAGCCGCGTTGTGGGACGCGTACCGCGAGATGACCGTGCCGGCCGGCCCCGGCTGGGTCGACGAGCACCTGCGCCGCCTGCAGGAGGCCGGCATCCAGCCGCATTTCCAGCTCACCGGCATGCATGCGCTGGAAACGCTCGAACGGATCATCCGCCGCGGCGTCTATCGCGGCCCGCTGAACGTCACGTGGGTCGGCATCGGCGGCGGCTTCGACGGCCCGAATCCGTACAACTTCATGGAATTCGTCCGGCGTTGCCCCGACGGCGCGTGCATCACGCTCGAATCGCTGATGAAGAACGTGCTGCCGATCAACACGGTCGCGATGGCGCTGGGCCTGCATCCGCGCTGCGGGATCGAGGACACGATCATCGACCAGAAGGGCAACCGGATGACATCGGTACAGCAGGTCGAGCAGTGCGCACGGATCGCGCGCGAACTCGGCCGCGACATCGCCACCGGCAAGGAGGCGAAGGCGATCTACCGGATCGGCGTGCAGTACGACGGCATCGACGAGACCCTTGCTCAGCTCGGCATGGCGCCGAACCGCCGGCCGGGCCAGGTGAACGTACCGCTGCGGGCCGCCTGACGCATCCGCGCATCCGGGCAAGCGGCCGTGGCGGCCGCCGCCCGCCGATCGTTGTGGCGTGGCACCCATCCCCGCACGTGGTGCGGGGGCGGACTCCGGTCAACGGAGCGGGGCCACGCAAGCCGCGCCGGAGCACGACCGCTCCGGTGCCGGAGGAGACACGCATGCTGATCCATCATGTCGAGCCGTCGATGCAGGACGTCGCCGCCGGCCGGCGCGCGCCTGCCTATGCGTGGCTCGTGTTCGGGCTGACCGTCGGCCTGCTGCTGTCGGACTACATGTCACGGCAGGTGCTCAACGCCGTGTTCCCGCTCCTCAAGCACGCGTGGGCGCTGTCGGACACGCAGCTCGGTTCGCTTTCCGGCGTCGTCGCGCTGCTGGTCGGGCTGCTGACGTTCCCGCTGTCGGTGCTCGCCGACCGCTTCGGGCGCGTGCGCAGCATCGTGCTGATGGCCGCGTTGTGGAGCGTCGCGACGCTCGGCTGCGCGCTGTCGACCAATTACACGGAGATGCTCGTCGCGCGCGGCCTCGTCGGGCTCGGCGAAGCCGCGTACGGCAGCGTCGGCGTCGCGCTCATCCTCAGCATCTTTCCGGCCCGCCTGCGCGCGACGCTGACCGGCGCGTTCATGGCCGGCGGCGCATTCGGCTCCGTGTTCGGCATGGCGCTCGGCGGGCTGGTCGGCGCGCATCTCGGCTGGCGCTGGTCGTTCGGCGTGATGGCCGCGCTCGGCATCGTGCTGCTCGTCGCGTATCGCTGCGTCGTGACCGAACGGCGGCTCGCCGCGTATCGAACCGAATATGGCACCGAATTTGGCGCCGAACCCTGTCGGCGCGACGCCGACACGCCGCGCGACCTGCGCGGCAGCGTGCGCGTGCTGATGTCGGGGCTGTTCGCGTCGCGTTCGGTGATCTGCGCGTATCTCGGCAGCGGGCTGCACCTGTTCGTGCCGGGCGCGCTGTTCGCGTGGCTGCCGAGCTACCTGAACCGCTACTACGCGATGGCGCCCGACCGCGCGGCCGTGCTCGCGGCCGGCTTCGTGCTGCTCGCGGGCGTCGGGATGGTCGGCTGCGGGATATTCACCGACCGCGTCGGCAAGACCGACGGCAAGCGCAAGTGGCTGACCGCGATCGCGTATTGCGTGGTGACCGGCGTCTGCCTCGCGGTCGCGTTCCGGCTGCCGCCCGGGCCGCTGCAGCTCACGCTGATCTGCGCGGGGATGCTGGTGGGCGCGGGCGCGTCCGGTGCGTCGGGCGCGATGGTCGCAAACCTGACGCCGGCCGCGATCCACGCGTCGGCGTTCGCGACGCTCACGCTCGCCAACAACCTGCTCGGCATGGCGCCGGGCCCGCTGCTGACGGGGTGGGTCGCCGATCGCGCCGGCCTCGTCGGCGCACTCCAATGGATTCCCGTCGTGCCGCTCATGGCCGCCGTGCTGTTCGCGATCGGACGCGCGAGCTATGTGGCCGACCTCGCGCGCGTCGAACGCGAACGGCGCGCATCCCGACTTTCCTGAACGCTTCGGAGCCTATATGACCCTGACGACCGCACCCACCATCCTGATCGTGCCCGGCTTGCGCGATCACGTCGAAGACCACTGGCAGACGCACCTCGAACGGCGCCTGCCGAACGCGCGCTCCGTCGCACCGCTCGAAGCGGACAAGCTGAGCCGCGCCGCACGCGTCGCGGCGCTCGATGCGGCGCTGGCCGCGATCGACGGCCCGGTGATCCTCGTCGCGCACAGCGCGGGGGTGATGATTACGGTGCACTGGGCGCGGCAGGCCACGCGCCCGATCCACGGCGCGCTGCTCGCGGCGCCGGCCGATCTCGAGTCGCCGATGCCCGCCGGTTATCCGGCGCCCGATGCGATCGACGCGAACGGCTGGACGCCGGTGCCGACCGGGCGGCTGCCGTTTCCGAGCATCGTCGCCGCGAGCCGCAACGATCCGCTCGCGCGCTTCGAACGCGTCGAAGTGCTGGCGGCGGGGTGGGGCAGCAAGCTCGTCGATCTCGGCGAGGTGGGCCACCTGAATCCGGCGTCCGGGTATGGCGAGTGGCATGACGCCGAACGGCTGATCGAAGCGGTGAAGGTGTTGGGCGAAGGCGATTCACGCTTGAGGAACTGATATTCGGGCATCGTTTGCCGGCTTTGGGCCACCTTCGTCCGTTCGTCGGGCGCCATGATCGACAGCGACGTGACCGCAGCATCCGATCGACGGATAATCGGCCGATCGTTGTCGGTTTTTTTAGCGGAATGCTGTCATGGATCCCAAACGAAAGGTGCTGTACGGGGTTGAGTTGAAACCCCGCACGATCATCCGCCCCACCCACGAGATCAAGGCTTCGACCGAAGCCGAGAAGGGCGACGTGCTGCGCGCGGCGCGAAAAGTCATTGCCGAGCACCGCGACGTGTTGATCGCGCTGAAGAACCGCTGATTTGCCGGGCCTGCCCAACGCCGACAGACCCGATCCACGTCGGATGCCGGTTGAGTCTGCTTCGTCAGGTTTAGCGACCTGGAGATATGACGTCGCAAGACGACTTGGCGTCCAGCCGCGATCCCCGGCCCATCTTGCCCGGCAATCAAATTGCGATCCACCGGAAGGAATTTGTCAGGGAAAGTCCCGCCCCGCGCAGCTCGGTTTTTTGTTGACCGACATCGTATAACGCCGTCATGATTTCCTGAAAACAAAGGTCCCATCCACCGACCGAAGTGAGGAGACATGAACGCCACCACGATCGCTCGCCGTGTCCGCCGGATCGCACTCGCCCTGGGCTTCACGCTGTCGGCCGCGGCAGCCGTTGCCGCCCCCGTGTCGCTGAACATCGTCGATGTCGCGGGCAACCTGCAGCTCACGCAGAAGGCCATCGAAGCCTTCAGGGACAAGAACCCGAACCTCGTGTCGAACGTCACGTTCACGAACGCGCCGGCGCCGCAGTTGCCCGGCAAGATCAAGGCGATGCAGGCGGCGGGGCGCGCCGACATCGACCTCGTGCTGACGGGCACCGACGCGCTGGCCGCCGGCATCGAGCAAAACCTGTGGCTGAAGCTGCTGCCCGACAACGCGGGCGCGTTCCCCGGCGTGCTGGACAAATACGCGCCCGGCCCGCGCAAGATGCAGGACCTTGCACAGGGCTTCGGTCTCGAAGTCGCCTACATGCCGGCCGGCCCGCTGCTCGAATACAACCCGGCGAAGGTCAGTGATCCGCCGAAAACACCCGATCAGTTGCTCGCATGGTGCAAGGCGCATCCGAACAAGCTGATCTATGCGCGCCCGGCGAACTCGGGCCCCGGCCGCACGTTCCTGATGGGGCTGCCGTACGTGCTCGGCGACAAGAATCCGCAGGATCCGATCAACGGCTGGGACAAGACCTGGGCGTTCCTGAAGCAGCTCAACGACTGCGTCCCGTACTACCCCGGCGGCACGTCGGCCGTGATGAAGGAACTCGGAGAGGGCACGCGCGACATGACCGTGACCGTCACCGGCTGGGATCTCAACCCGCGCGCGCTCGGCATCGTGCCGGCCGAATTCAGGATCCAGGCGTTCGACAACATGACGTGGGTCAACGACGCGCACTACATGGTGATCCCGAAGGGCGTGCCGAAGGACAAGCTCGACGTGCTGTTCAAGCTGATGACCTTCCTGCTCGAACCGGCGCAGCAGGCGATGACCTACGACGACGGTTACTTCTACCCGGGCCCGGCGGTGAAGGGCGTGACGCTCGAGATGGCGCCCGCGCACAGCCAGGAAGTGGTCCGCAAGTTCGGCCGCCCCGAGTACGCGAAGCTGCTGGCGGATCGCCCGCACGTGCAGCCGCTCAGCGCGCAGGCGATGGTCGCCGCGTTCCAGAAATGGGATCGCGAGATCGGTTCGCAGAAGTCGAAGTGACGCATGGGCCGGCGGGCGCCGCGGCGCCCGCGTCGATGGAGTTCGCGCAATGAAGCACAGTTTCGAACGGCTGCGGCTCGATGGCGTCAGCCGCAGCTTCACCAATGCGCAAGGCGCGCAGGTCGCCGCGCTGAACGGGCTCGATCTCGAGATCCGGCGCGGCGAGTTCATCGCGCTGCTCGGCCCGTCGGGCTGCGGCAAGTCGACCGCGCTGAACTGCATCGCGGGGCTGCAGCCGCTGACGAGCGGCGGCATCTGGCTCGACGACACGCGCATCGACGTGCTGCCGCCCGAGCGCCGCGGCTTCGGGATGGTATTCCAGAACTACGCGCTGTTTCCGCACATGTCGGTGCTCGAGAACGTCGGCTTCGGCCTCAAGATGCGCGGCGTGCCGAAGCAGGAAACCCGGCGGCGCGCGCAGCAGGCGCTCGAACTCGTGCAGCTCGTCGGGCACGAGGGCAAGCTGCCCGGGCAACTGTCGGGCGGGCAGCAGCAGCGCGTCGCAATCGCACGCGCGATCGTCATCGAGCCGCCGCTCGTGCTGATGGACGAACCGCTGTCGAACCTCGACACGAAACTGCGCATCGAGATGCGCGCCGAGATCCGCCGCATCCACACGCAGCTCGAACGCGCGACGATCTACGTGACGCACGACCAGGACGAGGCGCTGTCGATGGCCGACCGCATCGTCGTGATGAGGGAGGGCGTCGTGCAGCAGGTCGCGACGCCGAAGGACGTCTACACGCGCCCGCACAACCTGCATGTCGCGCGCTTCATGGGTTATCGCAACGTGCTGCCGTTCACGCTCGAAGGGATGGCCGGCGACCACGTGAGCGTCAGCGCCGCCGGCGTGCGGCTCACGGGTGTGCCGATGGCCGGCTTCGACGCGAAGGACGTCGCGGTTGCCCTGCGCCCCGACGACATCGAGCGCGCGGAAGCAGGCGCCGACAACGCGTTCGACGCGACGGTCGAAACGGTCGAGTACGGCGGCCGCGATTCGCTGATCCGTGCGCTCACGCCGTTCGGCCCGATCTGGGCGCGCGTGGCCGGCGAATTCGCGGAAGGCGAGCCGTTGCGGCTGCGCGTGGCGCCGTCGCGCACGCTCGTCTATGCGGAAGACGCGCAATGAACGGCCGCCGCACCGCGTGCGCGACAGCGCGTCACCGGGAGGCCGCATGAGCACGCTCCCGGCCGGCACGCCGCGCGACGCGAAGGCGTGGCTCGTCACGCCCGCGCTCGCGTTCATCGTCGCGCTGTTCATCTATCCGTTCGCGTACGGTCTCGTGCTGTCGTTCCAGCCGATGAACGGCGGCGGCGTGCTCGCGAACTACGTGCAGTTCTTCACCGACACCGCGATGTGGCCGACCGTGCTCGTCACGCTGAAGCTCGCGGTGCCGGCGACGCTGATCAACGTCGGCGTCGCGGTGCCCGTCGCGTTCGCGCTGCGCCGCCATTCGCCGTACCAGAAGTTCGTCACGACGCTGCTCGTGATTCCCGTCACGCTCGGCACGGTGCTCGTCGCCGACGGGATGCTCACGTATTTCGGGCCGAACGGCTGGTTCCCGCAGGCGTTGCAGGGGCTGCACCTGTACACCGACGAAGTGCGCCTCACGCACAACTACTGGGGCGTGTTGCTGTCGCTGATCGTGTCGGGCTTTCCGTTCGCGTTCCTGCTGATGCTTTCGTACATCAGCGGCATCGACCCGACGCTCGCGCGTGCCGCGGCGACGCTCGGCGCGAACCCGTGGCAGCAGTTCCGGCGGATCTACCTGCCGCTGCTCGTGCCGGGGCTCACGATGGCCGCGTGCCTGTCGTTCGTGCAGGCGTTCTCGGTGTTCCCGTCGGCAGTGCTGCTCGGCGCGCCGGCCGGGCCCACGCGCGTGATCTCGATCGCTGCGGCGGAAGCCGCGTTCGAGAGCTACGACTATTCGCTCGCATCGGCGATCGCGATCGTGATGGGCTTCGTGCAATTGCTGGTGGTCGCGTCGATGCTCGGCGCGCGCCGCTTCTTCTATACCGGCGCGGTGACGGGAGGCAAGGGCTGATGGCGACCGACAATCGTGCCGCCCGCGCGTGGCCGCCGAAGCACGACGCGCCCGACCCGCCCGATGTGCGGCCCGCCGACGCGAGGAAACCGCGGAAGATGACAAGCCATCTCGCCGGCCGTGCGTGGCAGGCGCTCGTCTGGGGGCTGATGGCGTTCTTCCTGCTGAACGTGATGCTGCTGATCGCGACCGTCGCGGTGAACTCGATCGCGACACGCTGGTTCGGCACGCCGCTGCCGCAGGGCTTCACGCTGCACTGGTACGCGAAGGCGTGGGAGGACTTCCAGCTCGCGAGCGTGCTGTGGGTGACCGTCGAGGTCGTCGGCGCGGTCGTGCTGCTGTCGATCGCGCTCGGCGTGCCGGCCGCCTATGCGCTGGCGCGCGTGCAGTTTCGCGGCAAGCGCTTCGCGCTGCTGGTGTTCCTGCTGCCGCTGATGGTGCCGCCCGTCACGTACGGGATCCCGATGGCCACCGTGATGTACAAGGTCGGGCTCGCGGGCACGCTGCCCGGCGTGATCCTCGCCAATCTCGTGCCGGCGCTGCCGTTCGTGATCCTCGTGATGACGCCGTTCATCGAGCAGATCGATCCGAATCTCGAGGCCGCCGCGCGCATCTTCGGCGCGAACACGTGGCGTTATTTCCGCCACGTGCTGCTGCCGCTGCTCGTGCCCGGCATGCTCGCGGCGGGGCTGCTCGTGCTGGTGCGCACGATCGGGATGTTCGAGCTGACCTTCTTCACCGCGGGGCCGAGCACGCAGACGCTCGTCGTCGCGCTGTATTACGCGGTGTTCTCGACCGGCGTGCGCGCGCCGCAGTCGATCGACGCGATGGCGATGATCTACATGGCCATCACGCTCGTGTGGGTGGTGATCGCGCTGCAGTTCGTGAGCCCGACGCAGCTGGTCAGCCGCGTGAAGCAGGAGCGGCAGTAGAAGAGAAGAGGGGGCGCCGTGCCGCGGCTCGTCCGTGCAATTGGTTACAAATGGATACCGCGTACGACGCGCGGACGTTGCAGACTACGCGGCGTACCGGCCTGGCGACTGCGTTCGTGCATGTCGCCGCACGCCCCCCGACGTTGACCCGATTGACGGATATCCATGAAGTTTCAAACGCTGCTGACACTCGGCTGTGCATCGACCCTGCTGGCCGCCTGCAACCTGCTCCACGACGGCCCCGGGTCGAGCGACGTCGACGCCGCCGTGCGCCGCGCGCTCGAGGCGGAAAACCACGGCGGCCTGAACGCGCTGTTCGGCCAGCCGCTGCCCGTCTCGGCCGATGTCGTGTCGGCGAAGCCCGACGGCGACTGCAAGAAGCTCGGCGATCGCACCTACTCGTGCGACATCGTGGTCACGTGGCGCAATACCGACTACAAGCCCTCGCGTGCGAACCTGACCTTCGTGCAGGCCGCCGACGGCTCGTGGCAGACGTCCGGCGTCGACGCGGCGATCGTGACAGGCACCGCGAAATCGCTGGTCGACCAGATCGGCAAGGCATGGCCCGGCAATGCGGCGAGCGGTGCGTCGGCGCCGCAGTGACGCAGTGATGTGCACGGCCGACCGGCTGATCGTTTCCCTCCCGTGATGCGCGGCCTGTCGCGCCTGGACGCCGCGGCGTTCCTTCTGCCGACGGCACGCCATCGACCGATTGCCCACGCATGATTCGCCGTATGCACCTGGCGCAGCGGCGGGTCAGCGCCCGCGACGGGCCAGGCCGGACACGGTTGCCGGCAACGCCGACACGGCGCGGACGCGGGCGACGCAGTGGCTTCCGCGCCGATACCCGACGATTACGCGATGCGCGCTTCGGCCGCCTGGATATCGTCCTGATATGGGCCTTTCAGCGGCTTGTAACCGGCTTGTTCGCCCCGCAGTCGAGCGTGGATTGGCAGAGAAAAAGGGCTCGAGCATCGGATCGGCGTGCGATCGAAGGCATCCTCGGTATGCGGGCAGGGTTATAGGGAAAACCCTTATTTCGAGCTATAATCACGGCCTAAGAGATAGGTCGAACCATGCCTGAACGTTTCCAAACCCTTGAAAAATTTGTGTTTTCCCTCGTCGTGATGTCCGCAGTCGTGTGCTCGGCATTCCTCGCGTACGAGCGTCACCCCGAGATCAAGATCGCGCTGCACGAAGGCGAAGCGCTGATGCGCGAGAGCGCGAAGTATTCGGTCATCTGCTCGCCGTCCAAGGTCGATCCTTGCGTCGAGATGTCCGCTTACTGAAACGCGCGCATTCACGTCGGGATCAGCGCGCCGGGTGGTGCGCTGCAACCGGCACGGGCGACTTCCTGGGCTGGCCCTACAGCATCGGCGGCCTGAATGTCTTGACGTAACGCTCGTCAGGCATTCAGAAACCAGCCGCAAGATAGGGCGGATGCATGAACCCGATGCACGAACCCATTAGGTGCCGAGTCGCTGGCGTAAGCAGCTCCCATCTCCAAAGCCCCGCGTCGAGCAATCGCGCGGGGCTTTTCCCTTTGGGCGGTCGAAACGACCCTCGCGGCCGCGCGCGTCACACCACATGCGTCGGGGTGCCCTCGACAAACGCGGCGACATTGTCGACGAGCTGATCGGCGAGCGCCTGCATTGCTTCGTCGCTCGCCCACGCAACGTGCGGCGTCAGGAGGAAGGCCGGATGCGACAGGATCGCGTGGAACGGATGCGCGGCCGGCAGCGGCTCCTGCGTGACCACGTCGAACCCCGCGCCGGCGATCTGCCCCGACTGCAATGCGTCGACGAGCGCGTGTTCATCCACGAGCCCGCCGCGCGCGGTGTTGATCAGCAGCGGCCGGCGCGCCATCCGTGCGAACGCGGCCGCGTCGATCAGGTGCCGCGTCGCGGGCGTGAGCGGGCAGTGCAGCGTGATCACGTCGCTGTCTCGAAGCAGCGTGTCGAGCGGCGCGTAGTCGCCACCCGACGCATCGCCGTGCGCCGCGAACCGCACCCGCATGTCGAGTGCGCGGGCAATGCCGGCCACCGCGCGACCGAGCACGCCGTCGCCGACGATCCCGAGCGTCGAGCCGGCCAGGTCGCGAATCGGATGATCGAAAAAGCAGAACTGCCCGCTGTCGAGCCAGCGCCCCGCGCGCACCGCGTCGCGGTACGCGACGAGGCTGCGGCGCAGCGCGAAGATCAGCGCGAACGTGTGCTCGGGCACCGTACGGACCGCATACCCGCGAATGTTGCTCACGACGATGCCATGCGCGGCGCACGCGTCGAGATCGACGATGTCGGTGCCGGTCGCGGCGATCGCAATCATCCGCAGGCGCCGCGCATCGGCAAGCGCCGCCGCGTCGAGCCGCACCTTGTTGGTCACGACGATGTCCGCGTCGCCGATGCGCGCGGCGACCTCGTGTGCGGCCGTTCGCTCGAACGTGCGCAACACGTGCGGAAACGGGAACGGCTTCAGCACGGTTTGCGGCGACAGCGTCGCGCGGTCGAGAAACACGATCTTCGCGGGAGAGGAAACAGAAAACATGGCGGGTCTCGCTGACGGGCGCCCGGCGGGCGCGCAACGGGTTCGATTCTGCCGGCGGCGCGCGTGCCGTCGTTTGACCGTTGCGCGAGTGCGCTTTCCCGGAGGGAAAGGCTGACGCATCGCGCATGTGAACGGACGGGATGCACGCCTTTCCGTTTCGGAAAGGCTGGTTGAGCATCGATCGATTTTCGCCGGGCGCGAACGCCGTCATGATCGCCGTCATCGACAACACGATTTCATCGGAGACTGCCATGACACGCCCCCTGGACGGCATCCGCGTGCTGGAACTCGGACAACTGATCGCCGGCCCGTTCGCGGGCCGGATGCTCGCCGAATTCGGTGCCGACGTGCTCAAGGTCGAGCCGCCCGGGCTCGGCGACCCGCTGCGCAAATGGCGGCTGCTGCGCGACGGCACGTCGGTCTGGTGGGCCGCGCAGTCGCGCAACAAGACCTCGCTGACGCTCGACCTGCGCACGCCCGAAGGGCAGGACGTCGTGCGCCGCCTCGTCGCGGAAACCGACGTGCTGATCGAGAACTTCCGGCCCGGCACGCTCGAAGGCTGGGGGCTCGGCTGGGACGCGCTGTCCGCGATCAATCCGGGGCTCGTGATGCTGCGCGTGTCCGGCTTCGGCCAGACGGGCCCGTACCGCGACCGTCCCGGCTTCGGCGTGATCGCCGAGGCGATGGGCGGCCTGCGGCACCTGACCGGCGAGCCAGGCCGCACGCCGGTGCGCGTCGGCATCTCGCTCGGCGATTCGCTGTCGGCACTGCACGGCGTGATCGGCGTGCTGCTCGCGCTGCGGCATCGCGAGCAGCAGGGCGGCAAGGGGCAGGTCGTCGACGTCGCGCTGTACGAGTCGGTGTTCAACATGATGGAAAGCCTGCTGCCCGAATACTCGGCGTTCGGCGCCGTGCGCGAGGCGGCCGGCAGCAGCCTGCCCGGCATCGCGCCGACCAACGCGTACCGCTGCCGCGACGGCAGGTACGCGCTGATCGCCGGCAACGGCGACAGCATCTTCCGGCGCCTGATGGAACTGATCGGCCGGCCCGATCTCGGCAACGATCCCGCGCTCGCGCACAACGACGGGCGGGTCGCGCAGGTCGAACGCATCGACGCGGCAATCGGCGAGTGGAGCGCGCGGCACGATCTCGACGCCGTGCTCGCGGCGCTGAACGAAGCCCGCATCCCGTCCGGGCGCATCTACGACGTGGCCGACATCGCAGCCGATCCGCATTACCGTGCGCGCGACATGCTCGTCGATGCCGCGCTGCCTGACGGCACGCCCGTGCTCGTGCCCGGCATCGTGCCGAAGCTCGGTGCGACGCCCGGGCGCATCGAACATGCGGCGCCCGCGCTGGGCGCGGATACCGACGCGGTACTCGAATCGCTCGGCATCGATGCCACGACGCGCGGCGACTGGCGCACGCGCGGCGTGATCTGAACCCGAACCAGGAGACGACGACATGAGCAGGCAACGCACACGGCTCTACATCCACGAAGTCGCGACGCGCGACGGTTTCCAGAATGAAGCGGCATTCGTCGACACCGACGACAAGATCGCGCTCGTCGACGCGCTGAGCGCCTGCGGCTACGCGAAGATCGAGGTCACGTCGTTCACGTCGCCAAAGGCGATCCCCGCGTTGCGCGACGCCGAGGCCGTGATGCACGGCATCGCGCGCGCACCGGGTGTCGTCTACACGGTGCTCGTGCCGAACGTGCGCGGTGCCGAGCGCGCGCTGTCGTGCGGCGTCGACGAGGTGAACCTCGTGATGTCGATGAGCGAAAGCCACAACCGCGCGAACCTGCGGATGACGCGCGAGCAATCGTTCGCACAGCTGCGCGACGTGATCGACGCGGTACGCGGCACGGGTGTCGCCATCAACGTATCGCTGTCGACCGCGATGGGCTGCCCGATGGAAGGGGATGTCGCGGCCGAGGGCGTGCTCGCCTGGATGCAGCGCTTCGCGGATCTCGGCGTGCACGGCTTCACGCTGTGCGATACGACGGGCATGGCGTTTCCGTCGCAAGTGCGCGACCTGTCGGCACGTGCACGCGAGCGCTTCGGCGCGCTGCAGCTCACGCTGCACTTCCACAACACGCGCGGGATGGCGCTCGCGAACACGCTCGCGGCACGCGACGCCGGGATCGACCGCTTCGACGCATCGCTCGGCGGCCTCGGCGGCTGCCCGTATGCGCCGGGGGCGACCGGCAACGCCTGCACCGAAGAACTCGTGCACATGCTCGAACTCGACGGCTACGATACGGGTGTCGATCTCGCGGCCGTGCTGGCCGCGTCGGCACGCCTGCCCGCGCTGATCGGCCATGACGTGCCGAGCCAGATCCTGAAGGCCGGGCGCCGCTCGGACCTTCATCCGCCGCCGCGCGCGGACGCCGGCGACATGCCCGCGCAACGCGCTTTCTCATGAACGACCAACCGGAGCGAACCTCATGGCACTGATTGACCACCTCGACCATCTCGTGCTGACCTGCGTCGATCCCGACAGGACGAAGCATTTCTACACCGAGGTGCTGCAGATGCAGCTCGAAACCTTCGGCGCCGGACGGATCGCGTTCCGCTTCGGCAACCAGAAGATCAACCTGCACGTGCGCGGCGCGGAGTTCGAACCGAAAGCGCATGTGCCGGTGCCCGGTGCGCTCGACCTGTGCTTCATCGCGTCGGTGCCGCTCGACGACGTGATCGCGCACCTGAAGCGCGTCGCATGGCCGATCGTCGAAGGGCCCGTCGAACGCACGGGCGCGACGCAGAAGATCCGGTCGGTCTACGTGCGCGATCCCGACCTGAACCTGATCGAGATCTCCGAGCTGATCTGAGCGGAGGCCGCCTCATGCAATCGCGCATGCGGCCCGGATCGTGCCGGTGCGGCCGCATGCAGCGCCGATCTTCCGCCGAAAGCGGACAGCCGGTTTCCGCGCTCGCCGATTCCGGATAGCCGGCCCGCGCCACGCTGCGGATAATGCGTGCTTCGGCGACTGAGAAGCCGCCTTCGCACCAGCGCGACGCTTGCGTCCGCGCTTCCGCAACCCGACCCAGGCGATTCCCGATGACGATCCTCTATCGCGGCATGGACCGCGCGGCGCTCGACGCCGCCTATCTGAACACGAAAGTGGTACCCGATTTCCCCGCGTTGCTGGCGTCGATGCAGGCGCGCAGCGCGGCGCTCTACGAAGCGACACGCGGCCGGCGCGACCTGCGTTACGGTGCGCAACCCGCGCAGCGATTCGACTGGCTGTCGTGCGGTCGGCCCGATGCGCCGCTGTTCGTGTTCATTCATGGCGGCTACTGGCAGCACTGCGCGAAAGAGGATTTTGCGTACGCGGCAAGCGGGCCGCTCGCGCGCGGTTTCGACGTGATACTCGCCGAATACACGCTTGCGCCGGTCGCGACGATGACCGGCATCGTCGACGAGATCGGGGCGCTGCTCGACTACCTGGCGAACGACCCCGACGCAATCGGGACCGCCGGGAGGCCGATCCACCTGAGCGGCCATTCAGCGGGCGGCCACCTGACGGCTGTGTACCGCGCGCATCCGGCCGTCGTGTCGGCGCTCGCGATCAGCCCGCTCGTCGATCTCGAACCGATCTCGCTGTGCTGCCTGAACGACAAGCTGCAGCTCACCGCGCGCGAAGTCGACGCGTACAGCCCGTTGCGCCATGTCGGGCCCGGCGCACCGACGGTCGTTGCGGTCGGCGATGCCGAGTTGCCCGAACTCGTCCGGCAAGCACGCGACTACGCAAGCGCATGCGAAGCGGCGGGCGAACGGATCGTCCACGTCGGGCTCCCCGGCATGCGGCACTTCGACGTGCTCGACGATCTCGCGAAGCCGGACGGGGCGATGCTCGCCGCCTTGCAGTCGATCGCGCTGCGCTAGGCGCGCCTTATCACAACGTTTCGCAACGTACCGCGCGGGGTCGGCCGCGCGTATGATCGGCGTCAGGCCGCCTCCGCTCGCGGCGAGCGCCGGCACGGCCGTCCCAGGACCCACGACATGGTGAACCCGCTTCATTTCGATCTGCAATCGCTGCGCGTCTTCGCGCTCGTCGCCGAGCACGGCAGCCTGACGAAAGCGGCCGAGCACGGCCAGCTCACGCTGTCCGCGGTCAGCAAGCGCATCGCCGAACTTGAAAGCGTGACGGGCAGCGCACTGTTCGTCCGGCATGCGCGCGGTGTCGAGCTGACGCCTGCGGGCCGCGCACTGCTCGACCATGCGGCGAAGGTGATCGAGCAGGTCAACCGGATGGCGCACGAGATGAGCGACTACGTCGCCGGCGTGCGCGGCCACATCCACGTGTGGACCAACACGTCCGCGATCGTCCAGTTCCTGCCCGCCGATCTCGCGGCGTTCCTCACCGACAACCCGGGTATCAAGGTCAGCCTCGAAGAGCGGCTGAGCCACGAAATCGTCGACGCGCTCGCGTCCGGCAAGGCCGATCTCGGCGTGTTCGCCGACAACGTGCCGGCGCCCGGCATCGAGCGGCGGCTGTATCGGCGCGACGAGCTCGTGCTGCTCGTGCCGCGCACGCACCGGTTCGCCGCGTGCGACAGCATCCGCTTTGCGGACACGCTCGACGAGGACTACGTGGGGCTCAGCGACGGCAGTTCGCTGCTCGCGCGCATGACCGACGCCGCGTTTGCGGTCGAGCGTTCGCTGAAGCTGCGGATCCAGGTCTCGAATTTCGACGGCGTGAGCCGGATGATCGAGGCGGGGCTCGGTATCGGCATCCTGCCGCGCGATGCGGTGACCGGCGAGCGCGCGGCGCGGCTCGGGGTCGTGACGCTCGACGATGCGTGGGCGACGCGCACGCTGTGGGTCGGCGTAAAGGCCGGGACCGTGCTGACGACCGATATCGCGAAGCTGTTCGATTTCATGTCGGCGCGTTGAGGCGAGCCTGCAAGCGGTAGGGATTTGCGTGGGGCGGCTGCGAGGAAGGGCGATCATCGGTGCGCATTCGGCCCGCCGCTGCGGGAAGCCGATTCAAAGCAGCCGCGCCAGACCGACCGGCCGACGACCACGAACCGCCCTCGAGTAGCACGGCTCGACTGCAGCCAACCATCGCGAGCACGGCACGCGCTTCCCCATCTCGCTTTCCCATCTCGACCCGGCAACGCCGACGCCGCGACACACGCCTGCCGCCCGCATATTTCGCTGCCGAGAAGCGCATTTTCCGCCTTGTCGTCGCGGATACGTTCCTTGCACTATCGTTACACCGTTCCCGGTTGTGTCGGCGATGATCTCCGGGGCCGGACAAATGGGTATTCCCCAGGCTTGGCGGCGTGATCGACATCCCACCGTAAAGCCGACGCGTCGGGCAGTCATTTTTCGCACTCGACACAATATTCGCGCGCCTGAAACGTCTTCAGGTGCATGGAATCGCCACCCACTTCACGCACATGACCGACCCAGACCGCGACATCACCGCGATAGTGCTGCGTGAACGCACGAGGCTGGTGAGCTTTATCCGGCGTCGGATACGCGATCCGGACGATGCCGAGGACATCCTGCAGGATGTGTTTCACGAATTCGTTCAGGCTTACCGGCTTCCCGCGCCGATTGAACAGGCGAGCGCGTGGCTGTTCCGCGCCGCGCGCAACCGTATCGTCGATCGCTTTCGCAAGAAGAAGGAGCAGCCGCTGACCGATCTATTCGAAGCCGACGCCGACGATGACGCGAACAGCGAGTATCGCCTGGACCTCGTACTGCCGGCGCACGATGCCGGCCCCGAAGCACGCTACGCGCGCACGCTCTTGCTCGAAGCCTTGCAGGACGCGCTCGACGAATTGCCGGCGAATCAGCGCGAGGTATTTGTCGCGCACGAACTGGAGGGCCTGTCCTTCAAGGAGATGGCCACGCAAAGCGGTGTCGCCCTCAATACGCTGCTCGCTCGCAAACGCTATGCGGTCTTGCATCTGCGTGCCCGACTGCAGCTCATTTATGACGAATTGGACAATTCCTAGAGGAGTCGACAGATGAATTTTCGAATCAAGTGTGCAGGCAAGGCGCTGCTCGTCGTGATCGCCATAGGCGTGCTCGGATGGGTCGTCATGATGTTATGGAACTGGGTGATGCCGGCGCTGTTCGTCGGCGCCCGGACGATCGACTTCGCCCATGCGCTGGGCCTGCTCGTGTTGAGCCGCATCCTGTTCGGCGGATTCCGCGGACACCACGGCTGGCGCGGCCGGCGCCACTGGCGCAAGTGGGAAGCCATGACACCCGAAGAACGGGAGCAGTTCCGGAGCGCGTGGCGATCCGGCCGCAACCGGCCCACGGGAGAATGAACGTGCGCGAAAAATCAACGGGCGACTGCAAACAGAAACCGGGCGTGATTGCGCCGGTCGTCGATCTGAAGCGTTGCGAAGGCAAAGGGGATTGCGTCGCGGTGTGCCCCGAGAACGTGTTCGAGATCCGGCGCATCGACCACGCCGATTACGTCGGCCTCGATCTGATGCATCGCCTGAAGCAGCGCGTGCATGGCATGAAAGTCGCCTACACGCCGAACGCGCTTGCCTGCCGGTCATGCGGACTGTGTGTGACGGCGTGCCCCGAACGCGCCATCACGCTCGCCCGCACGGCATAACAACCTCCGGATATCGTCGATATCGAGCGACAGCGCAGCAACCCTGACGGGAGAGGCGGTCGCGGGATACATCGTCGACCTGATCCATCCCGTCAAGGAATGCACATGGCTTCACCCACCATCGATCTCCTGCAACGGCTCCACGAAGAGAGCCGATCCGAAATCATCGCCCGCGCCCGCACGCAGTTCCAGGGATCGAACGAGGATTTTCTGTCGTTGACCGACGAATACGAAGCGATCGCACCCCGCCTGCGGGGCCGGTTTCTCGAAACGCTCGGGCTGTCCACCGACGACTTCGATTCCCCGGAAGGCAGCCCGCTGTCGTTGGCCGTGTCGCCGGAAACGGGAGGGTTCTTGCGCAACATGGTGCTATCGCACCGGCCGGCCAGCATCCTCGAACTCGGCAGCTCGTGCGGCGTGTCGACGCTGTATTTCGCCGACGCGCTGCGCACGTTGGGCCGTGGCGTGGTCATAGCGACCGAACGCGATGCGCTCAAGTGCGCACGCTTGCGCGATCACGTCGGGGCGGCGGGCCTGGACGCCCATGTCGACATCCGGGAGGGCGATGTATTCGAGACCGTTGCCGAACTGGACGGTCGCTTCGACATGGTCTTCATCGACGTGTGGGCCGACGCCTACCTGACGTTGTTCAAGCGGATCGAGCGCCTGCTGCGCCCGGGGTCGATCGTACTGGCCGACAACATGTACACGGCCGAGGACGCCGTTCGACCGTACAAGCACTACCTCGATGACGATCCGCGGTTCTCGACCATGACACTGGATTTCGAATCGGGGATCGAATTCACGGTCGTCGTTTCTCCAGCGGAAATGTCGGCGCAGGGGCCTTGCCACCGCGGCGCGAACTGAAGGGCGCAGCGATCGATCGGCGAGCATCCGGCTGGGTACTTCGCCCGCTATCGGTTCACGCACATGGCCGTTGCGCGGCCGTAACCGTATGCGGAAGATGCGAACGTCTACTGCGGCACGCCAGGCGACCGATAGCCCGGTAATCCGCGAAGCATCAAAAACGATGCGCGAGCGCGTTCCCGCGCCCCCGCATCGACTCACGTTCACACTGGATTGATTTCATCCTGACTGCGCCGCGTAGTCAGCGGCCCGAGCACGCGCAGCGTGACCGCGACAATACCGAGTGCAACCGAGATCACGCCGAACATCGCACCCGCGCCATAACTGCCGAGCACCGGCAGCAACACGAACGGCAGCGCGCCGCTGACGATGCGCGACAGCGCATAGGTACTGCCGATCGCCGTCGAACGCACGCGCGCCGGAAAAATCTCCGCCTGATACACGTGATACGCGTTGCTGAACACGTTCGACGCGCAGGTCGTCAGGAACCCGAAGCCGACGATCAGCACGGTTTGACCCGAGTACGCGAAGCACAGCCCGAACACGGCGATCGACAGGATCGACGCAATCACGAGCGTGCGGCGCTCGACCCAGTTGAGCAGCGGAATCGACAACAGCGAGCCGATCGGATAGCCGATGAACGACAGCGCGATGAACAGCGTACTGTCCGTCACGTCGAAGCCGCGGCTCTTCACGACCGTGCCGGCCAGCGTGCCGAAGCCGTAGTAGCCGAAGCCCTGGAACAGGTGAAAGATCGCGAGCATCAGGTAGCGCGCGCCGTACGGTTCGCGCCGCAGCAGTGCGATACGCTCGCCGAGCCCGAGCGGCCGTTGCGGCTCGACCGGTTCCGCGAATTGCTCGGGCACGCGCACGCCGGTGCCTTCCGCGAAGCGCCGCAATGCCGCATGCGCATCGGCGGTGCGGCCCTGCGCGAGCAGCCAGCGCGGGCTTTCCGGCAGCCGGTGCTGGACGAACAGCACGTATACGGCGCCGAGGCTGCCGATCGCGAGGATGATGCGCCAGCCGGCCACGCCGCCCACATGCAGCGGATTCAACCACAGCGCAAGGAAGCCGACGAGCGGCACCGCGACATAGGAAGTCGTATAGGCCCACGCGGCGAGCCGCCCGCGCTTTTCCTTCGGCAGGATCTCGGACAGGAAGCTGTCGGCAACCGGATAGATCGCGCCGACGCCGATGCCGGTCAGGAACCGGCACGCGACGAGCATGTCCGCATTCACGGAAAACGCGCCGACCAGCGAGAACGCGCTGTACCACGTGAGCGTCAGCAGGAATGCCTTGCGCCGGCCGATGCGGTCGGCGAGGCTGCCGAGGCACATCGCGCCGACGAACATGCCGATGAATGCCGACGCCAGCAGCAGCTTGAAATCGCCGCTCTGCCGGCTCAGCCCGTATTCGTTCTGCAACGCGGAACCGATCGTGCTGACGAGGAAGATCTCGTACATGTCGAAAAATAGCCCGATGCCGATCACCCAGACGACGAACCGGTGCAGTGCGCCAACCGGCAGGTCGTCCATGAAATCGCCGAGCGTGACGCGGCGGGCGGGGAGGGCCGCCGCATCGGCGCCGACGCCGGCGGCAGCGGCCGGCGGTCGTGCGGACGCGGGTCCGCCCGCGTCGCCGCCGAGATCGAGGGAATGGCTGTTCATCGCGTCTCCTGATTATCGATACGCCGTGGCGCAAGGCCCGGCCGTTCGCGACCGGCGCGTTGCATCCGGTCGCACGACGTGGCGGCAGGCACCGTAAGGCCAGTGAAAGGGCCGGACAGGCGGGCTGTACCGATCGTTCGACACATGGTGGGCAAATCCGCGGCACGTGATAATTGCGGATGTTTCAAGCGTCCTTTCCCGCGCAGAAAGGGTGCGGAACGCACGGCAGCCGGCATCCGCGCGGCAGGCCCGTGCGGCCTGCCTCATGCGCGGTAATGCACCGGAACCGATTGCGCACTCACGCAACCGGCAGGCCGGGAAAACCATGAGGCCCGGGGCCTGGCCGCCGGCGCGAAAACCGCCGGCGGCCAGTCGCTCGTACTCAGTCAGCCGGCACGAACGCCGCCCCGTGAAACACGCGCACGGGGTTGCCGCGCTCGAGCGCAAAGTGCTGCATCCGCCGCTGCCGGCGCGCGTCGGACGCATGACGGTCGGCTTCCTGCTGCAGTCGAACCTGCAGCAACTGCAGCGCCAGGCGCTTGTTCGCGTGCTGGCTGCGCTCGGTTTCCACGCGCACCGACAGGCCGGTCGCGACATGGGTCGCACGAATCGCGGAGCTCGTCTTGTTCACGTGCTGGCCGCCCGGCCCGCGTGCGCGCATCGCTTCGAACCGCACGTCGCCATCCGGCAGCGGCTGCGCGTCGGTGCAGCGCGTGACGCCGATGAACCAGTTCTTGCGCGGATGGCGCAACCGGTACGGGCTCGCGCAAATCCATTGCAGCGTGCCCGTCCAGCGGTCCGCCAGCGCCTGCGCGCCGGCGCCGTCGAGATCGAGCAGTGCCGAGCGCAGCGTGCCGGGCCGTTCGCCCGGCTGCGCATCGAGCACCGTGACGGCGACGCGCTGCGCCTCGGCTTCCGCCTGCAGGCGCCGCAACGCATTGGCCGCGGCGAGCTGGCACTCCAGCGGCCCGTGCGCCGAAGAAATCTGCATCAGCATCGGCCAGCCTCCCCGGACGTCTTGTAGGTCAGCACCGGCGCGAGCCGCGCCAGCTTGCGCAGCAAGCCGGCCGCCTCGAGCGCGTCGACGACACTGTCGATCGGCTTGTAGGCCTGCGGCGCCTCCTCGTACAGCAGTTCGCGGTCTTCGCAGACGACGTGGCTGCCGAGCGGCGTACGCGTGAGCTGCGACGGCGTGAAGCGCCGTTCGAGGCGCCCCTTGCAATCGCCGCGCGCCCACTTGCGGCCCGCGCCATGCGCCAGCGACGCCAGGCTGGCCGCATCGTCGGGCCGCACGGGTGCGACGAGATAGCTGTAGTCGCCGCGCGACCCGGGAATGACGACCGGCCCCGCATCGGCCGGCGTCGCGCCCTTGCGATGCAGCCAGCCGCGCTCGCCGTCGACGCTCGCGCGGCTCACGAGGTTGTGGTTCACGTCGAGCACGCACCGGCCGTCGCTGCGCCAGCGCGCCAGCATACGCCGCGCGATCAGGTCGCGATTCGCGATCGCGTAGCGCAACGCCGCATCGTGACGCGCAAGGTATGCCGCGCACGCGGCATCCGTGTCGTCGAGGCCGTCGTAGCCGTGCTCGCGCAGGTGCTGTTCGAGGATCGACTGGCCGAAGCCGCGCGACCCGCTGTGCACGAGCAGCAGCAGGCGGTCGCGATCGAGACCGAGCGCCTGGACGGCGTCGGCGTCGTACACCGCGTCGATCCGCTGCGCTTCCGCGAAATGATTGCCGCTGCCGATCGTGCCGAGCGACGCCGCGAACGCGTGATCCGCGAACCCGGCGGCCGCGATGAGCGGCTGCCAGCTCGCGTCGGGCGTGGCGTCGATCGAGCCGAGCCGGCTCGCGAGCTTCGACGCGCTGACGCGCCGCGCATCGAGCGCGGTTTGCCACAGCGCCATCCCGCAGCCGATATCGCCGCCGATCAGCGCCGGATACAGCCGGCCCGTCGAAAAGAACGCGGCGCCGACCGGGTAGCCGCGTCCGGGGTGAAGATCGGGCATGCCGGCGACGCGCCGCATGCCGGGGAGGGTGGCAGCGTGTTCGAGCTGCCGGATGGCCTCACCTTCGATCCAGGTGGTGGCGCAAGCGCACAGCGTGATGCGCTCGCCCAGGTATTGCATGGAATTGCCCATGGAGGTTTCCGTTCGATGAAAAGGTAGAACGGCGGGCCATGGCGCAGGCAGCGCTCAAATGCACTGCCCGACATCGGAAGTCGGGAAGAGGGCGGCACGACCGGATCGGAACGACCCGATTCATCGCCATGACGGCGATACGGTGTGCTGCGTGGCGTGAACGATGAAACGAACGGACGCGAAAAACCCGGACTACGACCCGCGACGGGAGGAGTGTTGGCGTGACGTCATGATGTTCTTCTCCTTGCGAGTGAGGGGTTGATCGGAATGGCGGCGACTCTAGCATGCACGCGACGGGCGCAGCAAGCAGGTCGCGCCGCGCTGCCCATCGAATCGCCACTCGATGTGGCGAAAAACACACATATAGGCATCCTGATAATTTCCGTGCCGAGTGCACGCGCGGCACGCCGCAGCAGGCATTCGGCGCGTGCCGACATCCGCAACAGCGGGCCCCGACGGCGCTTGACAGCGCAAAAGCCGTTTCGTAGCATCCGCCTGCTTCATCCCTGAACCCTCATCGAACCGGTGATCCAAGTGCCCGCAAACATTCGTCCCTTCGCCTGATACGCCGACGACTGCCGTCCCGGCCGCGTGTCGTCCTGCCCGTTTCCGTCTGCCTTGCAGCGGCGAAACGTTGACCGCAGGAACGCGCCCGGACAAGCACTGACACCGCAACGCACACCAGACCGTTCGTTCACGTCGTCGGCTTTTTCTGTTGTTTCCGGAGAAAGACCATGACGCTGGATTTTCGCGCCTACGCGCAATCGCTCGACCTCGCCCGCTACCCGCGCACGCCGCATCTCGAAGGCTCGCGCCTGCAGGACGGCGACGAAGGTCACGACCACGTTCCGTATCGCACCCTCGCGGGCGCACATATCGTCGTCGAGGAAAAACTCGACGGCGCGAACACGGGCATCAGCTTCAGCCCGGCGGGCGAACTGCTGCTGCAGTCGCGCGGCCACTATCTGGCCGGCGGCGGCCGCGAGCGGCAGTTCGGTTTCGTGAAAACGTGGGCCGCCGCCCATGCGGGCTGGCTGCTCGACCGCCTTGGCGATCGCTACGTGATGTACGGCGAGACGATGAGCAAGAAGCACGCGGTGTTCTACGACGCGCTACCGCATCACTTCTTCGAATTCGACGTGTTCGACCGCACGACGGGCCTGTTCTTGTCGACGGCCGCGCGTCGCGCGCTGCTTGCCGACGGGCCCGTGCTATCGGTGCCCGTGCTGTACGAAGGCATCGCGCCGGCGCGGCTCGCCGACCTGAAGGCACTGCTCGGCCCGTCGCTCGCGAAGACGCCGGACTGGCGTCGCGCGTTCGAGGCAACGGTGCGGCGGCAGGGGCTCGACCTCGCGCGCGCATGGCAGCAATGCGACAAGTCGGAGCGCTCCGAGGGGCTCTACGTGAAGGTCGAGACGGACGACACGACGATCGCACGCCTGAAGTGGGTACGCCACGATTTCGTGCAGGCGATTCTCGAATCGGCGCGCCATCACTCGGAGCAGCCGTTCATCCCGAACCTGCTCGCGCCGGATGTCGACCTGTATGCACCGCGCCCGACGGTAACGTGGGGATCGATCCCCGCTGCGCGCGCGAACCAATGAATGCGGAACGGCCGTGCGCCGTTTCGAGAGGAGTCTTGATCATGAAGTACGAACAACTGCAGGCACTCGTGCCTGCACCCGGCCGGCAGCCCGACTATCACGCGTGCCTTGCGGCGTTTCCCGCGCTCGAACAGGCGAAGACGACACCGCAGGAGCCGACGCACCACGGCGAGGGCGACGTGTGGACCCATACGACGATGGTGATCGATGCGCTGCTCGCGCTGCCCGGTTATCAGGCCGCGTCGCGCGCCGACCAGGAAATCGTGTTCCTGGCCGCGCTGCTGCACGACATCGCGAAGTACCGCACGACGGTCGTCGATCCCGTCACCGGTGCGATCGGCCATCCCGGCCACTCGCGCAAGGGCGCGATCGATGCGCGTATCGCGCTGTGGGATGCCGGCGTACCGTTCGCGGTGCGCGAGGCGATCTGCCGGATGATCGCCGTGCACCAGGTGCCGTTCTTCGCGATGAGCGGGTCGCGCCGCGGCACGCCGGAGTTCATCGTGCGCGAACTGTCGTGGCAGGTGAGCCTGCCGTTGCTGTGCCTGCTCGCCGAGGCCGATATGCGCGGGCGCATCTGCAACGATACGCAGCGCGTGCTCGACAACATCGAACTGCTGCGCGAACTGGCGCGGGAAGAGGGCTGTTACGGGCAGCCGCGCGCGTTCGCCGATGCGCACACCGCGCTCAGCTACTTTCGCGGCGCGGACTTGCATCCCGACTATCCGCTGTTCCGTACGCCGGGCTCGCCGGTCGTCGTGATGTCGGGCCTGCCCGCGTCGGGCAAGAACACGTGGGTTGCGCGGCATCATCCGGATCTGCCCGTCGTGTCGTTCGACGATGCACGCGAGGCATTGGGGCTGCGGCACGGCCGGAACGAGGGCGCCGTCGCGCACCATGCGGTCGACGCGGCGAAGGCGCTGTTGCGGGAGAAACGGCCGTTTGTGTGGAACGCGACGAACCTGTCGCCGCTGATGCGCAAGAAGACGCTCGACCTGCTGTTCGCGTACGACGCCGACGTGACGCTCGTCTACCTCGAGCAGCCGCGCGCGGAGCTGTTGCGCCGCAACGCGCGGCGCGACACGTCGCTGACGAACCGTGCGCTCGAGGCGATGCTGCCGCGCTGGGATCTGCCACTGCCCACCGAAGCGCACGTGGTGCGGTACGAAGCCTGATGTGACGACGTCACGGCAAACGTCGCGGCACGAGCCGGTATGCCGCCTGTCATCGCGGCGTACCGGCTCGCTTCATTTCAGTGCGGGATTCTGCTGCGTCGCGCAGGCACGCAACGCGGTAACGAGATCGGGCTTGCCGAGCTTCTCGAACAGATCGGCCATCTCCATCTGCGCGACCGGATCGCCTTCGCGCGCCGCGCGCCAGCGCAGCGACGCGATCATTCCGCTCATGCCTTCGCCGGGTGTTTCGCCGTCGTAGCCCGACATCGCCTGCAAGACATCCGCGAGCTTGTTGTAGCCGGCCGGCACGTGATGCACGAGCAGCCACGCAATCGCCGGCTGCGCGCCTTCCCAATCCTCGTCGTCGAGCGAACTGCTTGCCAGACGTGCGGCCGCACGCCACGAACCGAGGGACGCGGCCTTCGCGTACGCCTTGTCGGCGTCGCGGCCGCGCGGCGACGGCGCCGCGTCGAATGCGGCCTGCGCTTCGGCCGACGGCGGTGGCAGTGCGAGCTTCGTGCATTGGAACGCGCCGGCATCGGGCGCATTGCCGGGCAGGTCAGCCCAGCGCACTTGATCCTTCAGTGCGCGATCGAGCGTGGGCCGCACGTCGCTTTCCTTCATCGACGCGAACACCCAGTCGGTCCGGACATGGCGCGCGGCGTCCCAGTCGCTTTCGGCCGCGGCATGTTGCGCGAAGGCCAGGCAGGTAGCCACGCAGCCGATCCGGAACAGGTTTCGGACAGGAGATTTCATCGCCGATTCCGCCTCAACTCGCCACGATGATGAAGGTGGTGAGCGCGATCGGAAACAGGGCGAGGCCGAGCAGGCCCAACGCGCCATCGGCGGCCATCGCGATCGGCGACAACGCCAGCTTCGCACCGCGGCCGACAGCCGTCAGCTTGTCCGTCACCGTGACCCCGTACGGACGATTGAACGCCTGCGGGACTGACGAAGGCGTGACATCGTTCGGCAGATAGCGCTTGCCGCTGATCCTGCCTTCCGACTCCAGGTAGGCACCGTCCTTCTTGAAACCGTCCGCGAACGCACGCGCGCGCACGTCGGAGCCGGTCGGCGCATCCGCGTAGTCCAGCCTCATCGTGTATTGACCGGAAATCGCGTCGCCGTGCGCCTCGAAATCGTTGAACGCCGTGTGAATCTTGGGGCGATAGGGCGCGTTGAGCACCGTCGCAAGGCTCGGCGGCATCTCGAAGATGTAGTGATACCGCTTGCCGAGCACGACGAGTTGTTTGCCGTCCGCGGTAATCAGGAACGTCGACAAGGTTTCGTCGTATTTCGAGTCCTCCATCCACGCCTTGGTGACGGGACCGAAATTGGAGCAGCCGGCAAGCATGCCGGACGCCGCCACGGCGGGCAGCGCGAGAAATGTTCTTCTTTTCATGAGTGCTGGTTGGATGTTGTTCGTTATTCAGCGGAACCGCTTGAATGTCGGACGCTGCGTTCGATGAACGCGGCGCCCTGACGGCCGTTCGTGCGGTTTCTTCGCCTGCGCATTGTAGGGGCAAACCGGCAGGTGCGGTATCCGTCGGGCAAAGTACCGGGCCCGCGTGCGGTAGACTGCTCGCTCGCCTGCCTGCCGCCCATCACACGACCGTTCGCACCCAGCCCGCTCAGACCATGGATCGAATCGACGCGATGAAGGTGTTCGTCGCCACGCTGGACGAAGGCAGCCTCGCGGGCGCGGGCCGCAAGCTCGGCCGGTCGCCGGCGGCGGTCAGCCGCGCGATCGCGTTTCTCGAGGAGCACACGGGCACCGCGCTGCTGTACCGCACGACCCGGACGATCCGGCTCAGCGAGGCCGGCGAACGCTATGCGGCCGCGTGCCGCCGCATCCTGTCCGATCTCGAGGAAGCCGACATGCTGGTCGCCGACGAACGCTCGGCGCCACGCGGCATGCTCACCGTCACCGCGCCGGTTGCCGCGGGCGAGGACGTGCTGCGCGCGCTGCTCGACGAATTCATCGAACGCCATCCCGCGGTATCGATCCGCCTTCAATTGCTCGACCGTCCCGTCAGCCTGATCGACGAAGGCATGGACGTCGCGCTGCGAATCGCGCACCTGAGCGATTCGACGCTGGTCGCGATTCCCGTGGGCGCGGTGCGGCGGGTCGTTGTGGCTTCGCCTGACTATCTGGCGAAGCATCCGGCGATCGAGACGCCGGCCGATCTCGCGCAGCACCGGATCATCTCGATGACGCACTTCGGCCTCGATTCGTGGAGTTTTCCGCCGTCCGCGCCGTCGGCGCTGCCGCAGGTCGTCCAGTTCGCGCCGCGCTTCGTCATCAACACCATCCGTGGCGCGGTCGCGTCGGCCGTCGCCGGCCACGGCGTCACGCGGCTCTTTTCCTATCACGTCGCCGAACCGGTGCGGGACGGCGCGCTGCGGATCGTGTTGCGCGACAGCGAACATGCGCCGCTGCCCATCCATCTCGTCACGCCTTACGGTCGCCTTTCGGTACCGAAGGTGCGCGCATTCGTCGATTTCGCGGCGCCGCGCCTGCGTGCGCACTTCGCGCGGCTGGCGGCCATTACCGACGGCGATTGAACCGGGATACGGAAGAATGGCTTTCGTGTGACGGGGATTCTCCCGACAATCGGCTCAATCTAGACTTCCTTCAACCAACGGACGCGTATGGCGCCCGTTCAGCGAATGGAGGTCAACATGCATCAAGCGCTTCCCGCCCCGCGTCGCGCCCGTGCGTTCGGACGGACGCACCGCGCTGTTTCCGGCGCCGGCGTCGCCCGTTTCGCATTCGTGCCGTTGCCCGCGCACTTCGCCACGCAGGGGTTCCCCGCACCGATGACCGCGACGGCGAGGGCACAATGAGCACGATCTCGCACGCACCCGTTTCGGCACGGGCCGAACCGCCCGCCGCCAGCTACGCCGAACGCAACACGCGCTACTGGCGGCGCAATCTCGCCGTCTGCGTGTTCGGGTCGTTCACGACGCTCGTCAGCCTGAGCATGCTGCTGCCGTTCCTGCCGCTGTACGTACGACAACTCGGCGTCGATACACAGTCGGCCGTGATCCAGTGGTCGGGCGTCGCGTTCGGCGCGACGTTTCTCGGCACGGCCGTCACCGCGCCGCTGTGGGGCCGGCTCGCGGACCGCTTCGGCCGCAAGCCGATGCTCGTGCGCGCGGCGATCGGCATGGCGATCGTGATGTCGCTGATCGGCGTCGCGCACAACGTGGCCGAACTCGTCGCGCTGCGGCTGCTCGCGGGGCTCGTCGGCGGCTACGCGTCGGCGTCGACCGTGATGGTCGGCACGCAGGCGCCGCGCGAGCGCGCCGGCTGGGCGCTCGGCATCCTGTCGACCGGCGCGCTCGCGGGCAACCTGGTCGGGCCGCTCGTCGGCGGGCTGCTGCCGGGCTGGGTCGGCATTCGCGGCACGTTCTTCGCCGGTGGCGCGATGATCGCCGTCGCCGCGCTGCTGACGATCTTCGTCGTGAAGGAGGACTTCCACGCGGGCACCGACGCGAAACCGCGCACCGCGAGCGCGACGACCGGTACGCCGCACCGCACGAATCGCGCGGCGGTCGCCGCGCTGCTGGTGACGGCGATGATGGTGCTGCTCGCGAACATGTCGATCGAGCCGATCATCACCGTCTATATCGGCGGGCTCGGCGTCGGCGGCGACCATCTCGCGCGCGTCGCCGGCGTCGTGATGGCGTGTTCGGCGCTCGGCAGCATGCTGACCGCCGCCCGGCTCGGCGCGCTGGCCGACCGGATCGGCAGCTGGAACGTGATCATCGGCTGCCTGTTGCTGACCGCGCTCGCGATGGTGCCGCAGGCGTTCGTCACGCACTGGTGGCAGCTTGCCGCGCTGCGCGTGCTGATGGGCATGACGCTCGCGGGGTTGCTGCCGGCGATCGGCAAGCTCGTGCGGCAATCGGTCGACGAGCGCGCGACCGGGCAGATGCTCGGCTACCTGCAGTCCGCGCAATTCAGCGGGCAGGTGATCGGCCCGGTGATCGGCGGGCAGATCGGCGTCGCGCTCGGGCTGCATTCAGTGTTCTTCGTGACGGGTGCGCTGCTGGCGGCCTGCGCGGGGCTCGCGCGTTGGGCGCGCGGCCGATAGCCGCCGGCCGGCGAGTCGCGGGCGGGCGTAGGATGGGGGCAGCTGCGGGCGAGTGCCGCGCCGAGAAATGGCGATGACGGACACCGTCGCCGCAATGGCCAACACCATCCCGCGCGGCTGCCTATCGTTTTCCACAGACCTTTTACGCGACCGGCCGCACGTGCGGCACGACCAACACGCACCGGTCCGATCCCGGCCCACGTGCTTCGGCCCGCATCCGGCCGAAGCATTTCGATGACGGATCTTGCAGGAGGCAAGCGACATGAATCAATCGACCGACAACCGGACGCTGTTGCGCACGCTCGGCATGCGCGCACCGATCGTCCAGGCGCCGATGGCCGGCGTCAGCACACCGGCGCTGGCGGCCGCCGTGTCGAACGCGGGCGGGCTCGGCTCGCTCGGCGTGGGCGCGACGAACGCCGACGGCGCCCGCAAGATGATCCACGACACACGCGCGCTCACCGACCGGCCGTTCAACATCAACGTGTTCTGCCATCAGCCGGCGCGCGCCGACGCAGCCGTCGAACGCGCGTGGCTCGACTGGCTCGCGCCGGCTTTCCGCGAATACGGCGCGACGCCCCCGGCATCGCTGTCGGAAATCTATACGAGTTTCATCGCGGACAACGCGATGCAGGCGCTGCTCGTCGAAGCAAAACCGGCCGTCGTCAGCTTCCATTTCGGACTGCCGTCGGCGAACGTGATCGCTGCGCTGAAACGCGCGGGCGTCACGTTGTTCGCGACCGCGACGAATCTCGACGAGGCACGCCAGATCGCCGCCGCCGGCATCGACGCGATCGTCGCGCAGGGCATCGAAGCGGGCGGCCATCGTGGCGTGTTCGATTCGACCGCCCATGACGACCGCCTCGGCACGTTCGCGCTCACGCGCCTGATCGTGCGCGAATGCGCACTGCCGGTGATCGCCGCCGGCGGCATCATGGACGGCGAGGGCATCGCCGCCGCGCTCGCGCTCGGCGCGCAGGCCGCGCAGCTCGGCACGGCGTTCGTCGCGTGCCCCGAGACGTCGATCGACGACGGTTATCGCCGCGCGCTGCTCGGCGACGCGGCCCGACGCACGACGTTCACGGCCGCGATCTCCGGCCGGACCGCGCGCGGCATCGCGAACCGGCTGACCGCGCTCGGCGACGACCCGCAGGCGCCGGTCACGCCCGCGTACCCGATCGCCTACGACGCCGGCAAGGCGCTGCATGCGGCCGCGAAGGCGAAGGGTGAATTCGGCTACGGCGCGCAGTGGGCCGGGCAGGCGGCGCCGCTCGTGCGGCAGTTGCCGGCTGCCGAGCTGTTCGCCACGCTCGAACGCGAAACGCGGGTGGCGATCGAGCGGATGCAGCACGTGCTGGATTGATCGCGCGATCCGGGATCCGCGGGCGGCGGGCCGCACGCACATGCCGGCGATCGGTGAACGCAACCCGATCCGGGCCGCCACGCTTCGCCGCCCGCCGCCGATTTGCAATGTTCTGTATCTGCGCGAACCGCGGATACATCGCGATACATCGCAGGTTCGGGCGTCCGCTATAAAGCAGGCATGACCTCTTCCGGAGTGCCTCATGTCTGCAACCTGGTTCAAAGGGTCCTGCCATTGCGGGGCCGTCAGATTCGAAGTCCGAACCACTGTCACGCCGGCGGTTCGCTGCAACTGCAGCCTGTGCCGCCGGCGCGGCGCGCTGATGAGCCCGATGTTCGCCGCGGGCGAACTGAAGATCGTCGAAGGCGAGGGCGCGCTGACGTGCTACCACTTCAACACACACACCGCGCGCCATTATTTCTGCCGCCATTGCGGCGTCTATCCGTTCCATCAGACGCGCAAGGACCCGGCCTGCTGGCGCGTCAATCTCGGCTGCCTCGAAGGAATCGACCCGTATGCGCTCGACGCGACGGTCGCCGACGGCGCGAGCCTCTCGGTCGTGGAGGACGCATGAAACGCTGGCTGATGATCCTGCTGTTTGCCGCAGGCGGGGTCGCGACCGAAATCGCGCATCCGGTGCAATGCACGCTGCTGTCGGCGAACCGCGTGCAGACCGGCAAGCGCCGCAGGCCAGATTGACGGCGCGCCGCCCGCGTCGCGTCCCTCGTCGGTTCATCGAGGCCGATTTATCATGCTTCCGATAAGATCGCACGCGATATATAATCCGTCCATCTGCGGCCGTTCGCGTCGCTGGAGGACATTCATGAAACCGACCGAAGCACCATCCGTCGCCGCGCCGAAGCTGTCCGAGTTCCTGTGCTTTGCGATCTACTCGACGAACCTCGCGTTCGGCAAGGCGTACAAGCCGATCCTCGAAGAGCTGGGCCTCACGTACACGCAATACATCACGATCATTGCGCTATGGGAACAGGACAACCAGACGGTCGGCCAGCTCGGCGAGAAGCTGTTCCTCGAATCCAATACGCTGACGCCGATCCTGAAGAAGCTCGAGGCGATGGGCTACCTGGAGCGGCACCGCGATCCGTCGGATGAACGCCAGGTGCTCGTCAGCCTGACGAAGAGCGGCCGCCGCGTGCGCGAGAAAGGGCTCGACATGAACCTGGTCGAAGCCACCGGGCTGAAGCCGGACGAATTCGCGAAGATGCAGAAGGCAATCGTCACGTTGCGCGGCAACCTGATCCGGGCGACCGACGAATAACCCCCCCGGGAACCGGCGGCCGGCACGTGCATCGTGCCGGCCGCGTCGTCATGCGTGCCCGTCGCCCAGCACCAGCAGGTGCATCTCGCGGCGCACGACAAAACCCAGTGCGAGATAGCGCTCGATCGCAACCTGGTTGGACGTGAGGACGTGCAGGAAAGGCGTTTGCGCGCGCGCATCGATCGCCGCAATCAACGACCGGATCAGACGTGCCGCCAGCCCTTGCCGCCGAAACGCGGCATCCACGCAGACGGCGCTGATCTCGGTATACCCGTCGACCTGCATCCGCTCGCCGGCCATCGCGGCCAGCCTGCCTTCGCTGCGGATACCGATGTAGTGGCCGAGCTCGAATGTGCGCGGCCCGAACGGGCCGGGCTGCGCGGCCGTGGTCAGCGCGAGCATCTCCGGCACGTCGGCTTCCGCGAGCGTGACGTGGCCCGTTTCAGGTGTCGGGGCGGGCGTCCCTTGCCAGACCATTTGCAACAGGGTCGCGCGCCGGATCACCGACAGGTCCGCCGGCAATTCGAGCTCGTCCGGCATGACCAGCGCCGCCGGCCCGTGTGCGGCGACCAGTGCACGCAACGCGTCGAACGATGCGTCGCTCGTGTCCTCGATCGCGGCAAACGGCGCGATGGCCGCCGGAAACCGCCATGCACGTCCGTTGCCGAGCGCAAAGCGGCGCTGCCTGCCCGTCAGCGCGTTCCACACCACATGGTCGAGCGGGTGCGCACTGCCTGTCGCGGTTCCGGTCGTTGCATCGGACATCGGCTGCTCCTCGATTGAAGGTTTCGGTTGCACAGCATAGACCGGGACCGGACGGGCAGGGCGCGACGCAGCATCGATCGCGTCACCGGCACGGTGCGGCAGGCGCGGCACGTGTTGCCGAACCCCGTGCTAGCGTTGCCAGCGCGCCGGATCCACCCAGATCGGAAACGACAGGATCACCGCCAGCCCGCTCCCCCCGATACCGGCCGTCACCTCGACCGACCCGCCGTGCGACTCGGCGATTCGCGCGACCAGCGACAGGCCGATGCCGCTGCCCGGCTGCACCGTCCCCGGTACCCGGTAGAAGCGTTCGAGGATTCGCTCGCGCTCGCCGGCCGGCACACCGGGCCCGTCGTCCGCGATACGCAGCCTGACCCGCGCCCCGTCCGCGTCGGCACGGATGTCGCACGTGATCTCGACCCGCCCGCCGTCGCGGCCGTAACGCAGTGCGTTGTCGATCAGGTTGCGCACCGCAATGGCGATTTCGTCCAGGTCGCCCCAGACGCGCACCGGTTCGACCGCGATCCGCATCGTCTGTCGGCGCGCCTGCGCCGTCGTGTCGAAGTCGCTCGCGATCAGCGCAACGAGCCGCGACAGCTCCACCGGCCCATGCTGTTCGGTGCGCGACCCCGCATCCAGCCGCGCCAGTTCGAGCAATTGCCCGGATAGCCGCGCGCTGCGCTCGACGCCGGTTGCGAGCCGGCGCAGTGCCTCGTTCTTGTCCGCCAGGCTGTCCGCCTGCAACGCCACTTCCGCCTGGGCCGACAACGCCGCCAGCGGCGTGCGCAACTCGTGCGCCGCATCGCCGATGAAACGGCGCTCGGTGTCGACAGCCTGACTCAGCCGCGCGAGCAGCCGATTGAACGATTCGACGAGCGGGCGGAGTTCGCGCGGCAGCGTCACGAGCGGCAACGGCGAGAAATCGAACGCGGCCTTGCGCTGGATCGCCTGCTGGACGTCTCGCACCGGCCCGAACGACCAGCGGATCACCCACCAGATCACGACACCCAGCATCCCGAGCATCACCGCCGTATTGAACAGCCCGAGTTGCAGCGCGTTGTTCGCCTTCTCCTGCCAGGTCGTGGCCGGCCCGCCCGTCTGAACGTGAATCCGGCCCGCCGGATCCGACAGCGAGTAGACCCGCCAGGTCTCGTCGTGCGCGGCGCCACGACCGGTGCTCACCCCGTATCCGTCCCGCAGGTCGGCCTTGAGCGCCGGCCCCGGCGCATCCGCGCTGTGCATGACGTTGCGGCCGTCGACCCAGATCTGGAACGCAACGTCGTATTTGCCATACGCGGCTTTCGGCATCACTGCCTGGGCATTCGCGGCAGGCAGGCGATCGATGGCATCCGGCAACGACAGCAGCAGCAGTTGCGCGGCGCTCTCAAGCATGCCGTCGCGCCAGCCGCGCTGTTCACGCCACAGGCCGATGCCGAGAAACGCCCCCCAACTCGCCCAGAACACGACGACCGCCGCCATCACGGTCGCGAGCAGGCGCACGCGTAGCGACTTCATGCCGGGCTCTCGCCGACGCGATAGCCGAAGCCATGCACCGTCACGATCAGTTCGTCGCCGAGCTTGCGCCGAAGTTGATGGATGTACACCGCGATCGTGTTGCTTTCGATCGCGCCGTCGTTGCCGTACACGCGCTCTTCGAGCTGCGTGCGCGTGACGACGCGGCCTTGCCGCTCCATGAGCGCGAGCAGGGTGCGGTACTCGTGGATGCTGAGCGCAACGGGTTCGCCGGCCCGCGTGACTGCCTTGCGTGCCGGATCGACGTGCACGTCGCGGTAGACCAGACGCTCCGACACGCGGCCCTGGCTGCGGCGCGTCAGCGCGCGAAGCCGCGCATAGAGCTCGTCGAGCTGGAACGGCTTCACGAGATAGTCGTCGGCGCCGGCATCGAGGCCACGGATCCGGTCGCTGAGCTGGTCGCGCGCGGTCACGATCAATACCGGCGTCGGGTCGTAGTTCGCGCGCATCGCGGCGAGCAGCGTGAAGCCGGACGCGCCCGGCAGCTGCAGGTCGAGCAGCACCGCGTCGTAGTCGTGGCCGACGAGCGCGAGCCGCGCGGCCGGCACGTCGGCCGACCAGTCCGCGTGCCAGCCGTTCTGCCGGAGGCCGGCGCACACGGCGTCGGCCAGCATCACATCGTCTTCTACCAACAGGATATGCATCGGTTTCGCTCCTCGAATGGCGAGGTCGCCAGCCTGACGGACCGCGATTAAAAACTTCTTAAAGCCAGGGGGCCACGATGCGTGCCGATCGCCGCATTGCCGGTGCAATGCATCTGGCGTTTTCCCGAGAGGCTCGCGATGACCGTGTCACGTCCTTCAATTCCGTTGCTGCAACGCAATGCGGCACGAGGTTCCACCTTCGCGCCGTCCCGGTGCGCGCCATTCTGGCACGGAAGGTCGCGCAGGTTGCGCGCGTCGTGCATGGCGCGCGCCCGCCGCGCGGGAGCGGCGCGATGAACCAGTTCGCCACGCTCGTCCCGTTCGGCCTCGCGCTCAGCCTGGCCAGCGCCAACAGCATTGCCTGCCTCGTCGGCCTGTCGCTGATCGAACGGCTGATTCCCGTGCTGCCGTCCCACGTGCTCCTCACGATGATCGGCGTCGCCTGCGCGCAAGGCGCATGGACGCTGCCGGAAGCGATCGTCGTCACAGCGCTCGGCAGCTTCGCCGGCTGCCTGTTGCATTACGCGCTCGGCAACCTGTGGCCGGAAGACAGCGTGCTGACCCTGCTGCGCCGCATCGCGCCGCTCGGCAGGCTGCAGCCCGCAAGAATGGACGCGCTGATCGAGGGAATCCGCGCGCGGCCCGCGCGGCTCGCACTCTGGTCGCAACTGGTGCCGTTCGTCCGGCTCGTCGCACCGGCGCTCGCCGGCTTGCTGGAAACGAGTTTCGCGCGATTCGCGTCCGGCGCCGCGGCCGGCATCGCGCTATGGAACACGCTGTTCATCACGGCGGGTTACCTGGCCGCGCACGCGGCCGCCTAGTCCGACCTGTCGTTGACCGATCGATCCCGCCTGGAGCCTGTCGATGCGAATCCCCGAATGGATGCTGTTCCTGCGTACCTGGTTGCGCCATCCGCGCCGGGTCGGTGCGCTCGCGCCGTCCGGCCCGGCGCTCGCCGCGCTGATCACCGCCGATATTCCGCGCGACGGTGCCGCCGTGATCGAACTCGGTGCGGGCACCGGCGTGTTCACGCGCGCATTGCTCGCGCGCGGCGTCGCGAGCGACCGGCTGGTGCTGGTGGAAGCCGATCCCGCTTTCGCGAGCGCACTGCGGCAGCAGTTTCCCGCGCTGCGGATCATGCAGATGGATGCGGCGCAACTCGGCATGACGGGCGACTTCTTCGGCGGCGCGCGCGCGGATGCCGTCGTCAGCGGGTTGCCGCTCGTCGCGATGCCGGTCGAACAGGCCGTCGCGATCGTTCACTGCGCGTTCGCGCGCCACCTCGCTGCGGAGGGCGCGTTCTACCAGTTCACCTATGTGCCGCGCTGCCCGATTCCAGCGCGCTACCTGGAGGCCATGCGCCTTCGCGCCGTCCGGGTTGGTGTCGCGTGGATGAACTTTCCGCCGGCCATCGTGTATCGCTTCGAACGCCGGATCGATGCGGTTCGTCGTCAGTGGCCCGGTGTACGGTTGCATCGTGATGTGGTTGCGGAAGCAACTATTTTGCGCGGCCTGGATGCCACGCTGAATCCCCATACGCCGTCACTCAATTCAAGTGGCGCCGGGACATCGACGCACGGACATCCATCAACGTGAACGCGCGCCGGAGTGGGGGGCTGCTCTGCCTGCTGTCTCTTCCTGCATGCTTGCTGATCGCGAGAACCAGCGGCTGCATCGGCGCTGCGCACGATCGATTCCCGGGCCGACGCAAGTAACGGATGCACGTCTGCCTGCAACGCTGCGTTCCGTCGAAGTCCGACGAGGCGCGCGTCGTGCTCGCGCGCCCCCGTTCCTCACACGTCGTACCGAACTGCCCGGATGCGCGCGGCGATTCCGACACGCCATGCTCAATGGCCGAAGTAGATCGACCGCTCCGCCGTGCGAACCGCGCTGCGGCTGCCCGACTGCGTCGCACTGACGGCGTCGCCGCCGTAACCGGACGCCTGCGACTCGACCGCAACTGCAACCGCATCGTTGTCGTGGACCCGGCGCAGCGCAGCCTGGAGGTTGTCCGGATAGTTCGGGTCGTTGGGGCGGTTCGGCAGGTAGCCGGCCTTCTGCAGCGCGGCCAGTTCGGCACGCACCTGCGTACGCGTCACGGTGCTTTCGCCAGCGTACGTCGGCGCGGCAACGGTGGCCGACACCGCAACAAGAAGGGCGGCGATCAGTTGGGTCTTCATCATTCACCTCGACAAGAAATAAGGATTCAGCGGTTGCGCACCGTGCGCCGGCAA
Source organism: Burkholderia crassaminum (assembly GCF_964265005.1). Taxonomy (NCBI): domain Bacteria; kingdom Pseudomonadati; phylum Pseudomonadota; class Betaproteobacteria; order Burkholderiales; family Burkholderiaceae; genus Burkholderia; species Burkholderia crassaminum. The sequence continues at coordinate 1,964,193 of NZ_OZ183799.1, forward strand.
CCGGCGCCGTTCGCGGTTTCGTTCAATGACCGAAGTAGATCGAGCGTTCGGCGATGCGTGTCGCGGGCCGGCTGCCCGATTGCGTCGCGGCGACGGCATCGCTGCCGTAACCGGATGTCGCCGCGTCGGCCACCGCGGTGTCGTTCGCGTGAATGCGTGTCAGCGCGGCCTGCAGATCGTCCGGATAGTGCGGATCGTTCGCGCGGCCCGGCCGATAGCCTGCCTGTTCGAGCTGGACGAGCTCGGCACGCACCTGCGCACGGGACACGACGGCTTCATCGGCGAATGCCGGTACGGCAGCGGAGGCGGAAACGGCCACGAGAAGGGCTGCGATCAATTGGGTTTTCATCATTTACCTCGACAGAACAGGATGAGAAGGGATTCAGGGTTCGCGTATCGACGACGCACCGCGCTCAATGACCGAAATACACCGAGCGGTCGGCCACGCTGAGCGCATGCCGGCGGCCCGATTGCGTTGCCGCATCTCCATTGCCGCCGTAGCCGGACGCCGGGTCGTTGCTCGCGACCGCATCGGCCGCGTGGGTCTGCGTGAGGGCGGCCTGGAGATCGTCCGGATAGGTTGCGTCGGTCGCGCGATTCAGCGGGTAGCCGGCCTGTTGCAGCTGCGCGAGCTCGGCACGCACCTGCGCACGCGTCACGGCGGCTTCGCTGGAGAACGCCGGTGCGGCAACGGAGGCCGAAACAGCGACGAGAAGGGTGGAGATCAGTCGGGTATTCATCATTCACCTCGAAAAGAAACCATGGAAAGCGGGCATTCGGTCAGGCGGCGCCAGGCCGCCTGACGCAACGTTCAAGCGATACGGATGTCGACGTCGATGTTGCCGCGCGTCGCCTTCGAATACGGGCAGGTCTGGTGTGCGGCATCGACGATGCGCTGCGCGACGTCGCGCTCGAGCCCCGGCACGTTCACGTTCAGGCGGGCCTGCAGGAAGTACGCGTTGCCGGCGGTGCCGAGATCCACTTCGGCGTCGACCGCGAGATCGGCCGGCAACGTCACCTTCGCGGCGCGCGCCGCAAGCTGCATCGCGCCGATGAAGCAGGCCGTCCAGCCGGCCGCGAACAGTTGCTCCGGGTTGGTGCCGGTGCCGGCGCTGCCCGGCGACGACAACTGGATATCGAGGCGGCCGTCGGAACTGCGCGCCGCGCCGTCGCGCCCGCCCGAAGTCGTATGCGTCTTGCCCGTGTACAGCACGTTTTCGATCTTGCTCATCATTTGCTCCGTCAGTTGGCTGGTTTGTCTCAGATGCGATTCGATCGCATGCGACGCAGTTTGGTCTTGGCGACCACCCACGTCAAGCGTATTCGATTAAATCGCATGCGATATTTTGTATTTCAATGTATCCGGAACGCGGAGCGCCTTCCGGGACAAGACTTTCCGCCGATCGATCCCTGATAATCGGGGAACAGTGAACGATGCCGGAACGGAAGCGGGAAGGGGGAGCCACCGGCCTGACTTTCCATAAAGCGAACAGGTTCCTTGTCATTATTTCGCTTTCTACAATGTGACGTCTCTTCTAACCTTGCCGCACCCGATCGCAAGCGGCCCACGCACGGCCCGCACTTGCACGGACCACAAGCACAATCGAAACGGAGACATTACGTGTCGCGCGTCAGCCCTCTTGCAACGGCCACGGATTCCCGGCCGACCGGAACCCTCGCGAACCTCCGATCCATCTTCAGCGGATCGGTAGGCAACCTCATCGAGTATTACGACTGGTACGTGTATTCCGCGTTTTCGCTGTACTTCGCGAAGGCGTTCTTTCCCAACGGCAACCTGACCGTACAGTTGCTGAACACGGCGGCCATCTTTGCCGTCGGCTTCGTCATGCGCCCGATCGGCGGCTGGCTCGTCGGCCTGTACGCGGATCGCCACGGACGCAAGGCCGCGCTGCTCGTCTCGGTGCTGGCGATGTGCGTCGGCTCGCTGATCATCGGCCTGACCCCCGGCTATGACACCATCGGCATTGCCGCGCCCGTGCTCCTGGTCTTCGCGCGACTGCTGCAAGGGCTGAGCCTCGGCGGCGAATACGCGAGCTCGGCGACGTACCTGAGCGAGATGGCCGACAAATCCCGTCGCGGCTTTTATTCGAGCTTCCTGTTCGCGACCCTGTCGCTCGGCCAGTTGCTCGCGATGGGCGTGCTGGTCGTGCTGCAGCAGTTTTTCCTGACCACCGCGCAACTCGAAAGCTGGGGATGGCGCATCCCGTTCCTGCTCGGATCGCTGCTGGCCTGCAGCGCGATCTTCCTGCGCAGCAACATGAAGGAAACGGCATCGTTCGAGCAGCATCGCCGCAGCAAGCGCCGCCACGCGTCGATCGCCGACCTGCTTCACCACAAACGCGAGTGCCTGATCGTGGCCGGGCTGACGCTCGGCGGCACGGTCGCGTTTTATGCGTATACGACGTACATGCAGAAATTCCTCGTCAACAGCGCGGGGATGAGCAAGGCCGACGCATCGATGGTCTCCGTGATCAGCCTGCTGGCGTTCGTCGCGATGCAGCCGATCTTCGGCAGCCTGTCCGATCGCGTCGGGCGTCGCCCGCTGCTGATCGCGTTCGGCGTACTCGGCACGCTCTGCACCGTGCCGATTTTCCAGGCGCTCCGCGGGGTTCAGACCACTGGCGCCGCGCTGGCGCTGATCGTCGTCGCGCTGCTGATCGTCAGCCTGTATTCATCGGTCAGCGCGGTGGCCAAGGCCGAACTGTTTCCGGTCGGCGTGCGCGCACTGGGCGTCGGCTTGCCGTACGCGATCACGGTGTCGCTGTTCGGCGGAACGGCCGAATACGTCGCGCTGTGGATGAAGAGCATCGGACACGAAGCGTGGTTCTTCTACTACGTGTCGGCATGCGTGCTCGTGTCGCTGCTGTGCTACCTGTGGATGCCCGATCCCAAGCAGGTCTCGCGCATCGACGAAGCGTGACGACGGCACGCATCTTCGGGACCGCCCGCGCCTGACGCCGGGCGGCAAGTCACGGTTCAGCGGAAATCCGCGTACTGCCGCACCAGCGACAGCATCGACGGAATCAGCCCGCGCACGTCGCCGCGGCGCCACTGGAACGCATATTGAAGCGGCGCCAGCGGCGGCTCGCTCGTCAGTTGCACGAGATGGCCGCCCGGCCGCGCGCGCGCCCAGTCGACAGGCAGGAAGCCGATGCCGACGCCTTCGCCCAGCATGCCGGCCACCGCACTCCAGTTGTTGCACGCGATCCTGCGCGCGTGATTGATGCCGCACGCGAGCAGCCAGTCGTCGAGAATACGCGTCACGCCCGAACCGGACGGCAGCAGCACCAGCGCATGGCTGGCGAGCAGCGCCGGCGTCAGCACGCGCTCGCGGCCGACCAGCGCCTCGGCCGCCATCCACGCGAACCGCGCTTCCGCCACCGGCTGCGACAGCACGCTGCCGCGTGACGACCGGCCGGCGATCACCGCGAAATCCAGTTCACCGGCGTCGACTTTCTCCTCCAGTGCCGCGCCCACGTCGACATACGGCTCCAGCGCCAGCTTCGGGTGCAGCTTCTGGACCGCCGCCACGAAGCGCGGCAGCCACGTCAGCGCCGACAGTTCGCCGACGCCGAAGCGCAGCCGGCCGCTCAATCCTTCGTCCCTGGCAACCGATTCCTGCAGCGCGGCCACGGACTCGAGCACCCGCACCACGGCCGGCAGCAGCGCCTCGCCGTCGTCGGTCAGCACGGCCCGATGGCCGCTCCGGTCGAACAGCGTGCGCTCGACGACCTGCTCCAGTTCGTTGATGCGCTTGGACAGCGACGACACCGACAGATGCAGCCGTTGCGCCGCGGTCGAGAAGTTTGCGCAGGTCGCCGCCCAGTAGAACGCGTCGAGCTGCTTGAGAGTCGGAGTGGCCATTGTCTTTCGCTTTTATCGAACAAATTCATTGGAAGATTATCGCTTTTTAAGCACGGCGCGCGTACCTAAAATTCCACCATCGATTCGAAAACAGGTCGCAGACATGACTCCTTCCGCCTCATCCGTTCCCGGAACAAGCCGCCCCCTGACCGATGCGCGCGTGCCGCACATGCCGCGCGTGCTGCGCAAAATGCTGTGCCTTCACGATTTCGAAGCCGCGGCACGTCGCGCGCTGCCGCGCCCGATCTTCGGCTACGTCAGCGGCGCCGCGGAAGACAACCGCACGCGCGACGACAACCGTGCCGTGTTCGACGAGTACGGGTTTGCAACGCGCGTGCTGCGCAACGTTTCGCAGCGGCAGCAGGGCGTCGAACTGTTCGGACGACACTACGCGTCGCCGTTCGGCATCGCGCCGATGGGGATCCACGCGCTGTCGGCCTATCGCGGCGATATCGTGCTGGCGCGTGCCGCGCAGCGCGCGGGCATCGCGTCGATCATGAGCGGCTCGTCGCTCATTCCCCTGGAGGAGGTCGCCGCCGCCGCGCCAGGCACCTGGTTCCAGGCCTACCTGCCAGGGGACGCAAGCCGCATCAGCGCGCTGCTCGAACGCGTGGCGCGTGCCGGCTACCGGACGCTCGTGATCACGGTCGACATCCCCGTGTCCGCGAATCGCGAAAACAACGTGCGTACCGGCTTCACCACGCCGCTGCGCCCCGGGCCGCGCCTGTTCTGGGACGGCATCGTGCGCCCGCGCTGGCTCGCGGGCACCTTCGCGCGGACGCTGCTCGCGCACGGCATGCCGCATTTCGAGAACTCCTTCGCCACACGCGGCGCGCCGATCCTGTCGTCCACGGTGCAGCGGGATTTCTCGGCCCGCGACCATCTCGACTGGGGGCACCTGGAACGGATCCGGCAGGAATGGAAGGGCGAACTGGTGATCAAGGGCATCCTCAGTGTGGACGATGCCGTCATCGCCCGCGACGCGGGTGCCGACGGCATCATCCTGTCGAACCATGGCGGCCGCCAGCTTGACGGCGCGGTCTCGCCGATGCGGATCCTGCCCGACGTGGTTCGGGCGCTGGGCGCGGACTATCCGGTGATGATCGACAGCGGTTTTCGTCGCGGGTCGGACGTACTGAAAGCGGTCGCGATGGGCGCGCGCATGGTGTTCGTCGGGCGGCCGTTCAATTATGCGGCGGCCGTGGCCGGCGAAGCCGGCGTCATGCACGCGATCGGCCTGCTGCGCGACGAAGTGGACCGGAACATGGCCATGCTGGGCGTCGAGCAGTGCAGCGGTCTGACGCCCGACGTGCTGATTCGGAAAGCCGGCGTGCCGGCGTCGCTCACGGCCGTGTAGCGCGGGGGGAGGCCGGTCGCCGCCCCATGGGGCGGCCGACAAGTCACGCCGGGTCGATCTCGGCAATCACGACGAGGATCACGGCCGCGTCGGCCGGCAACTGGCGCTGGGAGAACGCCGAGCGCGCGTGTCCCGCCTTGTCGCCCAGCACGGCGGCGAACAGGTCCGACGCGCCGTCGATCACGGCCGGCTGCCCGAAAAAGCCGTCCGCCGAACTCACGTGCCCCTCGACACGCACGATCTTGCGCAGGCGCCCGAACCCGCCCAGGTGCCGGCGGATCTGCGCGAGCACGTTCAGCGCCGCCAGCCGGGCGGCATGCTTGCCTGCGTCGACGCTCAACTGCTCGCCGACGCGGCCGGTATAGGCGACCTTGCCGTCGACGAGCGGCAGTTGTCCCGAGACGAACAGCAGGTTGCCGGCTTCGCTGACGGCCGTATAGCTGCCGAGCGGGTTCGGCGGTTCGGGTAACGCGAGGCCGAGGTCGGCCAGCTTCTGTTCGACGGTCATGTCGTGCTCCTTGCGGAAAAAGGTTCGGCGATCGGTGCTGCCTGTGAGTCACTGTAGTCACGCGGCCGAAGCCGGTAAATGTCGGCAGGGCAATTGATTCGCGACGCGATGTAACGAATCACGCCATGCGTGCCCGCTGGTTTCCCGCACGAGATTCATGCACACTCGTTGCTCCATCGCGCGCCACATGCCGGAGACGGCAGGAACCATGCAACGACAATTCGACGACCTGCTGCTGGGCAGCATCGAGCTGTTCTGTCTTGCCGCCGAACTCGGCAGCTTCACACTTGCGGCCAACGCGGCGAGCGTCACGCCGGCCGCGGTCAGCCGGTCGGTCGCGCGGCTCGAGCAGCGTCTCGGCGTGCGGCTGTTCGTGCGCACGACACGCCAGATCCGCCTGACGGATTCCGGCCGCCGCTACTTCGAGCAATGCCGCGACGCGCTGTCGCAACTCGTCGACGCGGAGCGCGAGGCGACCGGCGAGCAGGCAACGCCCGCCGGCTTGCTGCGGATCAGCATGCCGACGCCGTACGGGCACTATCGCGTGCTGCCGTTGCTGCCGGCGTTTCGCGAGCGGTATCCGGACGTACGCGTCGAAACCCACCTGAGCAACCGCAACATCGATTTCGCCGAGGAAGGCTACGATCTCGCGATCCGCGGACGCGCGCCGGCCGATTCGAACCTGGTCGCACGCAAGCTGGAGGACGCCGAACTCGTGGTCGTCGCGACGCCCGCGTATCTGAAGCGCGCGGGCACGCCGACCGCCGTCGACGATCTGCATGCGCACGAGTGCATTCAATTCGAGCTGCCGAGCAGCGGGCGGCCGGTGCCGTGGCTGTTCAACGATGGACCGGAGGAAGTCGACGTCGCGACGACCGGCAGTTACGGCACGTCGGGTGACTACCTCGCCGGCGTGACGCTCGCACGCAGCGGTGCGGGCCTGTTCCAGACCTATCGCTTCATCGTCGAGCAGGATCTGCGCGCCGGCACGCTCGTGGACGTGCTGTCCGGCGTAGGTGGCCGGTCGCGGCCATTCATGCTGCTGTATCCGCATGCGCGCTTTATGTCGTCGCGCGTGCGCGTGTTCGTCGATTTTCTGGTCGAACATCTCGCGCACGCGCCCGCCAGGCCGGCGGCCGGGACACGCACCAGACGGGCCCGCGCATCGCGGTAGGCGCGCCGGCTCGCGGCTTCGACGCCGCGGCTCAATGCCCGGCGCTCTGGCCGCCGTCGACATGCAGAATCTCGCCCGTGACGAACGGTGCCGAGTCCAGGTACAGGATCGCGTCGACGATGTCGCTCATTTCGCCCATGCGGCCGACCGGATGCAGCGCCGCGAGGGTCGCGTGCGATTCGGGCGCATGCATCGGCGACTTGATGATGCCGGGCGACACCGCATTCACGCGAATGCCGGCCTTCGCATACTCGATCGCGAGCGACTTCGTCGCCGCATTCAAGCCTCCTTTCGTCAACGATGCGAGCACCGACGGCACGTTGCTGTTCGCGTGGTCGATCAGGCTCGTCGTGATGCTCACCACGTGTCCGCTGCCGTGCTTCTGCATCGCGGCGATCGCATGCTGCGTGACGTGGAAGAAACCGCTCAGGTTGACGCTCGTGACTTGCGCATAGTCGTCCGCGGTGTATTGCGTGAACGGCTTCGCGACGAAGATGCCGGCGTTGTTGACGAGCGTGTCGACGCGGCCGAAGTGCTCGATGGCGGCGTCGACCACGCGCCGTGCGACGGCCGGGTCGCCGATGTCGCCCGCAACGGTGACGAGATCGGGATCGTTCGACGGCCCGATCGAACGGGATGTCGCGACGACACGATGGCCGCGTGCGCGGAATGCGCGGACGGTTTCCGCGCCGATGCCTTGCGATGCGCCGGTGACGATAATGACTTTGGATGCGCTCATGATTTGCCTCGATAGGTGAAGGGGTCTCGGCTTCGGTGCCGAACGGATCGTTGGATCCGATGGGCAAACTGTAGGCGCGCCGGCCGCGATCTCGAATACCCACCGTGGAGCAACAGTCTTGCGTCGCGGGAACAAATGCGGGGAGGGGAAGTGTCTGCGGTTGGCGCAACCCGTCAGGACGTTCAGGCGTGGACGCCCCAAGGCCGCCCGGCGTCGCGGCGTCGCCCGACGGCACGGGCCCTGATCGCCGCTTCAGTCATGTAATCACGTGTAATCGCTTTCGCCATGCGCGCGGCATAACGTTGCTTCGAGCGAAGTGCTTTCGCGCGAAGCTCACCCGCGATCCTGATCCCGGAAGGGGCGGGCTTCGAAAGCCGGTTCGTTCACCCGTCGATGCAGGATTGCCAGCGTCGACCGCATGCACGAGCGCTCGAACCCGTCGGCCGGATTTGCCGCGTTCATTGATCCGGGGTATCGGTCGACCGCTGCTACATGTATGCCACGAGGATCGGTTCGATGTTCTAAACATGGCCGTGCGGCATGCCAGGGAAGAAAGCACTGGCACATCTGCGCCGCACGCGCCCGTTGTTCTCGTCAGGAAAATCGAAAAATGACAAGCACTCTACACATTCCGGCTGGTTATTTGACGCTGGGCCTGGACGCCACCGGCGCGGTCGTCGAACTCGTCGATTCCCGCAGCGGCCACGACTTCATTTCGCCAGGGAAGTCCGTCCCGCTCGTCAGCCTCGTGATCAACGGACAACAGGTGAAGCCCACTGGCGTCCGATGGTCTTCCGCTGACAACACGCTCATCTTCGTGAGCGAGACGCGCTCCGGATTCGAGGCCGATGTCCGCGTCTTGCAGAAGAACGGTTACGCCACCTTTGAAGTCACCCGGGTGTTCATCACCGCCGGCAGCGACGTTCAGACGCTGCTGTGGGGGCCATTGCCTGTCGCGATCAACCAGACCGTCGGCGAAGCAGCGGGGGTTGTACGAAACAAGGATTTCGCGATCGGCCTCAAGCCGCTCAACGACCGCACCGAAGGCGCCTGGCCCAGGGAATATCCGCAATGCGGCTGGGAAAGCGACGTCGACCCGAATCCGTACCAGTTGACGGTAGCGCACATGGAACCGTGGAGCGTGGCCGCCAAGACTTCGTGGGGGGCCGTGCTGCGCGCCTTTACTTTTGACTATACGCGCCGGCGCGAGCGGCTCAACCTCGACGGCTACCCGATCCCGGTCGGCCCGCTCGACAGCGCTGCCAGGGTCATCGGATCGAAAATTGCACTCTACGGTTGCGAGCCGGAGCTCGTGACGACCCTGTTGTCATTCATTGCGTCGGGCGAGAACCTCCTGTATCCGACCCAGAACGGCCAATGGCAGAAAGTCGCCCAGGCCAGCAGCCAGTCGTTCCTGGTACTGACGAATCTCGCAACCGACAATGTCGACCAGGCTGCCAGATTCGCCCAAAGCGCGGGCATCAACTACGTCTACTCGCTTCCGTGGGACTGTCGCGGCCCCTGGTATTCCACCGGGCATTATCAGTTCGACGCCACGTTTGGCAGCAGCGACAACGCTGCGGCAAATCTTGTCGCTGTCGCAAGTGAACACGGTGTCCGCGTCGGCGTTCATACCATGTCGGATTTCATCAGCACCGGCTCGGACGCCGAACGCGCCATTGACCCCTATGTTTCGCCGCACCCGGACCCTCGTTTGGTTTTGGGCGGACAAGCCGCTTTGTCGCGGCCATTGAGCGCGGAGAACACGGCGCTCTACTTGCCCGTACCGGGGCCCGCGCGGGGCAAGGTTCAAGGACGGATGCTGCGTGTAGGCAATGAATTCATCTCGTTCACCGATGTCCAGAAGATCGGCAATGTATGGCAAATCGGCGGGCTAAAGCGAGGCCAATGGCGCTCCACCGCGGCCTACGCCGGGACCGGCACGCCCGTTGCGCGGGTGATCGTGAATTCGTATGGCGGGGCCATTGGCGGCCTCGGCATCATCGACGAGATTGCGGTCCGGCTGGGCACCCTGCGGAACAACGTCGGCATCCGGTCCCATTCCTTCGATGGTGTGGAATCCGCCAGCGACTCCGGCTGGGGCAGCTTTGGCATTGCCCGGTTGATAAACGGCACCTATGCTGCCCAGGCCGGGCACGATGGCTATATCAGCGAGACCAGCCGGATGACCTCGAACGCGTGGGACGCGCTGACCCGTGCGAGCTGGAGCGACGATATGGCCCAGTTGTTCCTCAACAATGACTTCTACCAGGCCAACTACCTGCCGGGCATGCTCGGATGGCTCGATCTCAAAGAGGCCTCGATGCTCGACCCCAATACGCTGTTCGAGGTCGAAACCTGGCTCGCACGCGGCGCCGGGCTCAACGCCGGCATCGGCTTCTGGGTCACGATGGAGAACCTGTCCGCAGGAGGAACACAGACGCAACTGATTTTCGAGAAAATCAAGCAGTGGGAAACCGCCCGACATCTGGGCGCATTCACCGAGAAACAGCGGTTTGAGTTCCGCGACCTGAATACGTACTGGACCCTGACCGTCACTCGCCCTGGCCAGCGTTGGTCGTTGCAGAAATTGACATCCGGCGGCGTCCCGACGGGCGATCCTCAGATCGTATCGGCACCGACGCCGCAACTGAGCCCCGCCGTTTTGCCGGACGCCGCTCGCGGCACGCTCTACGAAGCGCGAGTCACGACGAATACGCCTGCGACCATCCATTTCGCCCTGACCAGCGGCGCATTGCCCCCGGGTCTTCGACTCAACCACGACACCGGCGGGATCGTCGGGACACCCGGCAACGCCGGGAGCTATACCTTCACCGTCACGGCCACCAACGACGGGGGACTGGCTGACGCGCGAGCCACTTACACAATCAAGGTGCGCTGAAGTATCGCCCCGCGCCCGGCGATCTCGCGGGCTACCGTGCCAGCATTCCGGACGCGCGTCGTGGTAGTTGTGCGGCGCGCGTCGTCTGGTGATGTCGGTGGATTCAGGTGGGGTCGATCAGCCATTCTGGCGAACGCAACCGGTTTAGCTGGATGGGGTTGCGCGACCAGACGATCACGAGGGCAGTGACCACGATCGGCGTGGCGGGATGAATCGATTCTCACCGAGGGGATCGATTTTTGCGTCGTCTGACGAGCCGATTCGTCTGTCACGAAACACGCAGTTGGATAAATCATCCCACCTATTCGGATAACTTTTCTTATCACAATAGCATGATTGAAAATCCAAACTCGTCGTTTCGAAAACGCGTCTGATGGACACGGTTCGAGCCCCCCATGCGTCTCGCCATCGATTCGGGGGCAGGGAAGCGACGGTTCGGTGCGCGCGGCTTCAATCCGCTGCGTCTATCCACGCCAGCAGCACCGTCAACACGTTGGTCGTCGCGCGCGCGACATCCTGCGCAGTCGTATCGACGAGCACATGTGCGCATTCGCGATACAGCGGGTCGTGCATGCGGTACAACGCGGCGAGGGTTTGCCGCGGGTCGGCCGTATGCAGCAGCAGCGTGCGGCGCGGGCGGAGCGGTTCACCCACGTCGAGCGCCGCGGCGAAATGCGCATGCAGCTCGGCATGCGTGTCGCGCAGCGTCTCGAGCGGCGCACCCGGCAGTTCGAGCGGGCCGGCTGGCTAGTGCGAGATCGCAGCGCCGTCGCGCTGGATCGCGCCGACGATCCGCCCGGCATCGACGATCGGCGTGCGGTCGCCTTGCCGGCCGGTCGCACGGCGACTATAGCGGCGTCGATGCAGGTGCCGTACTGGCAAGGGTGATAGGGGCGGGGCGGCGCTACGGCTGCCTGCGTTTCGCGAAGTAATGCGCGGGCGAATCGCCGAACGCGCGGCGGAACATCGCGATGAAGTTGCTCGGTGTCGCATAGCCCAGCGCGTCGGCGATGTTGGCGACGCTGTCGCCGTTCGCGAGACGTTCGAGCGCATGCGTGAGACGCGCCTGTTGGCGCCATTGCGCAAAGCTCGTGCCGGTTTCGGCGACGAACAGCCGGCTCAGCGTGCGGGCGGACAGCCCGGCCCATTCGGCCCACGCTTCGAGCGTGCGGCTGTCGTGCGGCTGCCCGAGGATCGCGTTGGCGATGCGCAGCAACCGCCGGTCGCGCGGCATCGGCAGGTGCAGCGGCTCATGCGGCGCGCGGCGCATCTCGTCAAGCAGCACGACGCTGATGCGTGCCTGCTCGACGTCGAGCCTGTCCTGGTCCGCCCACGACACCGCGCGCCGCACGAGCGCGCGCATCAGCTCGGTGATCGCGATCACGCACGGCTGGCCCGGCATCCGCCGGCTTGCAGCCGGTGCGATCACGACGCTCCAGCCGCTCAACGCGCCGCTGATGCTGACCTTGTGCTGCTCGCCCGGCGGAATCCACCCCGCGCGATGCGGCGGCAGCAGCCACGAACCGTGCGGCGTGCGCACGTGCGCGAAACCGCTTTCCACGCAGAACACCTGTCCGCGCAGATGGCGGTGCCAGTCGACCTCGCGGGTGCCGAGCCGGTACGTGTTGCTGCCGTCGTCCTCGCCCCAGACGGCGATCAGGGACGGGCCGTCCTCACGTTCGCTCGGATCGGAATCGGCGCGCGGCACGGTGCGCGGTGGAGAAACGTCTCGGATGGACATGGCCGGAATTCATTATTTTTTGTCTAAACAACATTATCAGCTTTGCCCGGGGGCGTCCAACAATGCGTGTCGTGTTCAAACCGATACGAAGCAGAGGAATGCGATGCATGCAGTACTTGCTCCCAGGACACGCGATGTCGGCGCACTGCGCGTGATGTCGCGCATCGCTGTCGCCGCGGCGCTCGTCGTGCTCGGCGCGTGCGCGAGCCGCGACGGGCTCGCGCCGGCCGGCACACTGCGCGGCGCCGATACGCTCGCCGCATCGCGCAGCCTCGCGCATGTGCCGGCCGCCGATTGGCCTGCCGCCGACTGGTGGCGCACGCTGAACGACGCGCAACTGAGCACGCTGATCGACGAGGCGCTCGCCGGCAACCCCGATCTCGCGACCGCCGATGCGCGCGCACGCGAAGCGCAGGCGCTGGTGATCGAAGCACGGGCCGCGCGGCTGCCCCATCTCGTCGGCCGCGCGAGCGCAAAGGCCGAGCGGCTGTCCGGCACCCAGTTTTCCTCGGGCGAGGGCGGCGGCTTCTTCAGCCACACGCGCGAGATCAATCTCGGCCTGAGCTGGGATCTCGATCTGTGGGGCGGCCGCCGTGCCGCGTGGGAGGCCGCGCTCGGCGAAGCGCGCGCCGCGCAGATCGATGCGCAGGCCGCTCGCGTGCTGCTGTCGGTCAACATTGCGCGCGCTTACGTGAATCTCGCGTACGCCTTCGATCAGCAGGACGTCGCGCGGGCCGAACACGAGCGCGCCGACGAAGCGCTCACGCTCACGCGCCAGCGCGTCACGAACGGCATCGACAACGTCGCGCAACAGCGCCAGGCGGAAAGCGAAGTCGCGGCCGCGACACGCGAACAGGCGCGCACGGCGCAAGCGATCGACAGCGCGCGCATCGCGCTCGCGATCCTGCTCGGCGCAGGCCCCGACCGCGGCCTCGCGCTCGTGCGGCCCGCGCCGCTGCCGGCCGCCGCGCTCGCGGTGCCGGCCGATCTGCCGGCCGCGCTGCTCGGCCGGCGCGCCGACCTCGTCGCCGCGCGCTGGCGGGTCGAGGCGGCCAGCCGCAACGTCGCGGCCGCCCGTGCGGACTTCCTGCCCAACGTCAGTCTCACCGCGCTGATCGGGCTCGCGACACGCGGGGGCGCATCGTTGTTCCAGGCCGCGTCACGCACCTACAACGCGAGCCCGGCCGTGAGCCTGCCGATCTTTGATGGCGGCGAACGGCGCGGCGTGCTGCGCAGGCGTGACGCGCAATACGACCTCGCGGTCGCCAGCTACAACAAGACGCTGATCGGTGCGATCGGCGAGGTGGCCGACGATCTGCACCGGCTGCATTCGCTCGCCGTGCAGACCGATGCGCAGCAGCAGGCGTTCGACTCCGCCACCGACGCGTGGCGGCTCGCGGACGCGCGCTACCGGGCCGGCGTCGGCAGCTATCTCGACGCGCTCGTCGTGCGCCAGCAACTGCTGGTCGCCAGCCGCGAGGTCGCCGCGCTGCGCGCGCAGCGCGCGGACCAGTCGCTGCAGCTCGTCGGCGCGCTCGGCGGCGGCTTTCGTGCCGAGCCGGACGACGTCGCGCTCGCCGCCACTCCTTCCCAACATCCTTGATATCGAACCATGAGCAGCGACAACTCCCTGCAGACTCCCGCGCGGCCGGCCGCCGCCGATTCCGCCAGCGCCCGCCAGCAGCCGGCGGCCGACCACTCCGGCGCACCCCGCACGCCGGGCGGGCCGGACGCCCGCACGCAACCGGCGCCGGGCGGTGCCGCACCCGCGACGCCACCACCACCACCTGCGCGGCGCAAGCATCTGGTGCGCGCGCTCGTCGCCGTGTTCGCGCTCGGCATCGTCGGCTGGGGCATCTGGTACGTGATCGTCGGACGCTGGTACGAATCCACTGACAACGCGTACGCGCAAGGCAACGTCGTCGCGCTGACGCCGCAGGTGACAGGCACCGTCGTGTCGATCGACGCGGACGACGGTAACCTCGTCCGCGCCGGCACGCCGCTCGTGCGTCTCGACCCGAGCGACGCACAGATCGCGCTCGCGACCGCACAGGCCGATCTCGCGGCAACGGTGCGCAAGGTGCGCGGCCTGTACAGCAACGAGCGCGGGCTGGCGAGCAGCATCGACGGCGCACGCGCCGAACTCGACACGCGACGCACCGCGCTCGACAAGGCGAAGGCCGACTACGGCCGCCGCGAGGATCTCGGCCGCTCCGGCGCGATTTCACGCGAAGAACTCGCGCATGCACGCGACACGCTGACATCCGCGCAAAGCGCGTACGCGGCCGCGCAAAGTTCGCTCGCCACGTTGAGCGAGCAGCACCAGACGAGCAAGGCGCTGATCGACGACACCGCGGTCGCGTCGCACCCCGACGTGCAGGCCGCGGCCGAACGGCTGCGCGCCGCCTACCTCGCGCATGCCCGCACCGACGTCGTCACGCCCGTCACCGGCTATGTCGCGAAGCGTACGGTGCAGGTCGGGCAGCGCGTGTCGCCCGGCGTGCCGCTGCTTGCCGTCGTGCCGCTGCGCGAGCTGTGGGTCGATGCGAACTTCACCGAGAAGCAGCTCGAACACATGCGCATCGGGCAGCCGGTCGAACTGACCGCCGACCTGTACGGCGACGCGGTGCGCTATACCGGCCGCGTGCAGAGCCTCGGCGTCGGCACCGGCAGCGCGTTCTCGCTGCTGCCCGCGCAGAACGCGACCGGCAACTGGATCAAGATCGTGCAACGGCTGCCGGTGCGCATCGAGCTGACGGATCCGACCCAGCTCGACGCGCATCCGCTGCGCATCGGCCTGTCGATGCACGCGCGCGTCGACCAGCACGACCGCAGCGGCGCGATGCTGTCGCATCTCGAGCAGCGTGCGCCGGTCTTTCGCACCGACGTGTACCGCGACGAGCTCGCGCGCGCCGACAACCTGATCGCCGATGTCGTCCATGCGAACCTGCCGGCGGCAGCGCGCGCGGAGGCGGTGCGATGAGCGGCCCGATGGCGGCCGCCGACAGCGGCTTTCGTCCGTCGAGCGTCGTGCTCACGACCTTCGGCCTCGCGCTCGCGGTGTTCATGCAGGTGCTGGACGGCACCGTCGCCAACGTGTCGCTGCCGACGATCGCCGGCAACTTCGGCGTGAGCACGACGCAGAGCGCGTGGGTCGTCACGACGTTCTCGGTCAGCAATGCGATCGCGCTGCCGCTGACCGGGTTTCTCGTCAAGCGCGTCGGGCAGGTGCGGCTGTTCGTGTGGGCGACGCTCGCGTTCACGTTTGCGTCGCTCCTGTGCGGCCTCGCGCAGAACCTGCCGCAGCTCGTTGCGTTCCGCGCGCTGCAGGGCCTGGTGGCCGGGCCGATGATCCCGACCACGCAGGCGTTGATGCTGTCGATCTACCCGCCGCAGCGGCGCGGTTTCGCGCTGTCGATGATCGCGATGGTCACGGTCGTCGCGCCGATCGCGGGGCCCGTGTTCGGCGGCTGGGTCACCGAGCATTACGCGTGGCGCTGGGCGTTCCTGATCAACCTGCCGATCGGCGTGTTCGCCGCGATGTGCGTGTTCGCACAGATGCGTGCACGCATCGAGACGACCGTTGCCGCGCGTGTCGACTATGTCGGCCTCGCCGCGCTGATCGTCGGGGTCGGCGCGCTGCAGATCGTGCTCGACAAGGGCAACGAAGCCGACTGGTTCAACTCGACGTTCATCGTCGTGATGTCGGTGGTCGCTGCGTTCGGCATCGCGCTGTTCCTGATCTGGGAGCTCAACGAGCCGAATCCGATCGTGAACCTGCGGCTCTTCGCGCATCGCAACTTCGCGGCCGGCACGCTGACGCTCGTGCTCGCGTATTCGGCGTTCTTTGCAGTCAACGTGATCGTGCCGCAATGGCTGCAGCGCACGCTCGGCTACACGGCGTTCCGGGCCGGGCTCGCCGTCGCGCCGATGGGCGTGATCCCGGTGCTGCTGACGCCGTTCATGGGCAAGTACGCGCCGCGCTTCAACATGCGCGTGCTCGTGTGCTGTGCGTTCGCGATCCTCGGCACGTCGTCGTTCCTGCGCGCGGGCTTCGTGCCCGACATCGACTTCACGCACGTCGCGCTGATCCAGCTGCTGCAGGGCCTCGGTCTCGCGCTGTTCATCATGCCGATCAACAGCATCCTGCTGTCCGACCTGAAGCCGGACGAGATCGCCGCCGGCTCCGGCCTGTCGACGTTCCTGCGCACGCTCGGCGCGAGCTTCGCGGTGTCGATCACGTCGTTCCTGTGGGACCGCCGCGCGATCCTGCACCACGCGCAGCTCAGCGAGCACGTGAGCGCGTTCGATCCGGCCGTGCGGGCCGAAGTCGCGCGGCTCGGCGCCGGCGATCCGCAGCGCGCGGCGACGCTGCTGGGCAACCTGGTCGACGCGCAGGCGTACCAGATCTCGTTCAACGACGTTTCGTTCGCGCTCGGCTGCGTGTATCTCGCCGTGATCGCGGTGGTCTGGCTCGCCCGTCCGCCGTTCGGCCCCGGCGCCGCCGCGAAACGGTGAAGCGGGCGCTGCGCGGCCCGTTCCGACCGATACATGGCGTCTGTCGTGTCTCCGGTCGAAGCGACGCCGCCCCGGACGGCGCGCGGTGCCCGTGGCACAGAGCGCCAACGGCAACAGTATGCTTACGTCGGCGCAGGGCTAGCGCGACGCAGGGGCCTCATCGGCCCGTCGCATGGCGGCACGGTGACGGACCCGACGCGCGGATCGACCGTCGCGGAAGGAGCGGTCACGACACGCTCCTGCGAAACATCAACGGCACCCCGCACCTATTCGGTGTGGAAATCGATGCTGCGGAAATCGATGGACACGAGTAGCGGCTCGTCGATCTTTTGCGTCGCATCGTCGTAGGCAAAGACCCGGCGCGACATCGGCACCATCACGCCACGCACGTTGCGGTAGTCCGACGCATAGTTCGCACCGCGTGCGCCGCCCATCACGTCGACCGTGTAATCGTGGCGACGCAGCAGCCCGTCTTCGCCGAAATAGGAAATCTGCTCGCGGCTGTGGCTCGCGATCGCATCCGGGAACGTGACCTTCAGGCGTCGCCAGGTTTCACCGTTCTCGTGCCAGTCCGGTAGCTGCTCCGTCCGGAAACCCGGGCGGGCGTAGAGAAACGGAATGGTCAGGTAGGTCCACAACGCGTAGCCCGTGAAGTACATCGCATGCAGGCGATCCCAGCGGGTTTGCTGCGTGTGGCCCTGATAGGCGCTGCGCGGCATGCGCCTTGCTTCGGGCGCCGCGCCGTTCATGGAGTCGATAGCGACGACGTCCGGCTCGAACGTGCCGCGCCAGTTGCCGCCGCTCGACGTGATCGCGACGTGCTGGCGCCGCAGGTCGGCGGCCAGCTCGATACCGTGGAACATCCCGGGCTGGTCTTTCAGGTGCCAGACGGCACCCCCGATATCGAGTTCCGCCGAAACCGTGCGGAATCTTTCCCAGTTGCCGATCCCGCCATGGGCGTGGATGGCCTCGTCGAGCAGCGTACTCATTGCGTCCTCCGTAGGTTGAACCGAGTGACCTGGCAAGCGCGTGTCAGCGCTCGTCGCCGAACCTGTCGCCGAACATCGGATAGCCGCCGGCGGATTCGCTGCGCGCCGCTTCGTTCTGCAGCACGTCCCAGTGCTCGACCAGCTTGCCGTTCTCGATGCGCAGGATATCCATCGCGATCAGCGCGACAGGCGACGCTGAGTGGCTATAGCGGCTGTGCACCCACACGAAATCGCCGTTGGCGGCCACCATGTCGTATTCGAAGCGCAGGTCGGGCATCGAATCGACGAGGCCGAACAGGCCGTCCCGGCCAGCCGGCACGTGCTGGCTGTGCTGGATATACGCGTCGGACCAGAACTGCGCGGCCTTCTCGTAATCCTTCTTGTTGAACAGGGTATCGAGCGCGTCCAGCACGAACGCGATGTTCTTCTCTTCCATTTCTTTCGACATGATTCGGACTCCGATAATTAAAGGTGTCGTTCCATTCATTCCGGTTAGCTTTCACCGCGGCACGATCCTCCGGAACGACACGGCAGGGTGACGGGAAAGCGTCTTCAATACGTGTTGCTGCGCCGCGCATGCGTGGCGCTTGCGGCTGTCATGCGACCGGAATCGGGTTCTCCGCGATCATCCGGTTGAACTGCTCGACGAACGCGTGTTCGTTCGGCCCCGCGTTGTCGCGCAACGGCTTGCCGGCGTCGACGACGACTTCGGTCGTCGCGGTTTCGAGCAGCGTCAGCGTTTCGGCGATGAACGTGTCGACCGGCATCGCGCGCGGGTCGCCGCTCTTGTGCACGAGATCGGTGTCGACCCACGGCGGCGCGATTTCGAGCACGCGCACGCTGGTGTCGCGCAGCGCGAAACGCTGCGACAGCGTGTACGAGTGGATCGCAGCCTTCGTCGCCGAGTAGAGGGCCGTCGCGGCGAGCGGCACATACGCGAGCACCGAGCTGTTGTTGATGATCGTCGCGTCGGGCTGCCGCTTCAGGTGCTCGACGAACGCCGCGCTCACGCGCACGGGGCCGAGCAGGTTCGTCGTGACGAGTCGCACCGCCTGTTCGTCGTCGAGCGGCCCGCCGGCATCGTCGAACGGCATGATGCCGGCGTTGTTGATCACGACGTTCAGCGCCGGATAGCGCGCGATCAGTTGCGCGGCGACTGTACGGATCTGCGCCGCATCGCCGATATCGAGCTCGACGGTGTCGATGCCGGGGTTCCGCTGTGCGATTTCATCGAGCAGCCCCTTGCGGCGGCCGGCGACGATGACCTTGTTGCCGCGCCGGTGGAAGGCTTCCGCCAGCGCACGGCCGATACCCGACGTGCCGCCGGTGATGAAAATGGTGTTTCCGCTGAGTTTCATGATGAGTGCTCCTGGGTGGGTGAAAGGTGTCGATGTGCGTGCGCGGCTGTCAGCTGCCCGCGAGATGGCGCTGGAGAAAGCCGCCGACGGAGCGCAGCACGGGGGCATACGTCGCGATGCCTGCGCGCGTCGTGTCGGCATAGCGTGCGCATTCGGTAGGAACGCCCGCGGCAATCAACGCCGCGGCGTAATGTTCCGCTTCGATATGCAGCGGATCGTGCTCGACCGTCGCGATGAACGTGGCGGGCAGATGGGCGAGGCGACACGATTCGAGCGGCGCGGCATACGGATGAACGCGCTGCGACAGCGTCGGCAGATACGCACGGTAGCTGGCCGCCAGCGTGTCGATGGCCGGTGTCGAGGGCGTCATGTAGCGGCCGATGCGCGTCATGCTCGGGTCGAGCAGCGGCGCAAGCAGCACCTGTGCACGGATGCCGGCGTCGCCGCGGTCGCGCGCAATCGCGGCAAGGCCGGTGGCGATATTCGCGCCGGCATCATGGCCGGCCACGGCCATCTGCCGCTTGTCCGCGCGCATGCCCCGGGCTTCCGCCCGCGCCCACAGCAGCGCGCGATGCGCGTCTTCCACCGCATTCGGAAACGGCAAGGCCGGGGCGAGCGAATAACCGACGGAGACCACCCACGCACGCGCCTGCGTTGCGAGCGCCTCGCACACCGAATGCGTTTCGTCGAGCGAACCGGCGGTGAACAGTCCGCCGTGGAAATAGAGGACGATCGAGAGCGGGTGCTTTTGCGCCAAAGGCCGGAAGCTGCGCACGTCGATCGGCTGGCTATGGCCGTCGATGCGTGCGTCTTCAACCAGCAAACCTGCAAGGGAAACGGTAGACATACCAGTCAACGCGGCTGCGTTCTCGTTTGCTTGAACAATGAACGCATTCTGGTTGTTACCGCGAAACCGATAAATCTCGCGCTCGCCTCAACAGTGTTCTCTCCTCGAGAACAATGCGCGGGCCGTGGCCGGCAGGGCTTGCCTACGCCAGCGGCGCTTCCTCGTCACCGTCCAGGTCGATCGCATCGCCGTCCTGCGACTCGATGCTGGCCGGGCCGCAGCGGGCATCCGTCTCCGGCGTGCTGGCCAGGCGCGGATCGGTGCGGAACAGCTCGGCGATCCAGTCGACGAATGCGCGCACGGTGGCGGACAGGTGGCGATTGTGCGGATAGACCGCGGAGACGGGCAGCGGCGGCGGTTTCCATTGCGGCAGAAGCTCGACCAGCGCCCCCGATTCGAGGTGCGGCAGTGCAAGGAAGCGGGCACCCTGGACGATCCCGAGGCTCTTCAGCGCGCCGCTCAGGTAGGCCTCGGCATCGTTCACCGCGATCGCGCCGCGCATCTTCACCTCGACCGCCTTGCCGTCGACGTCGAACGTGAGCGGCATGATCCGCCCCGTGCGGCCCCAGTAGTAGTTCACGGTGCGGTGATCGTCGAGCGCTTCGAGCGTCCGCGGGGTGCCCGATCGCGCCAGGTAGTCGGGGCTCGCGACCGTCACGCCCTGGTAGACGCCGACGCGCCGCGCCACGAGCGACGAATCCTGCAGCGTACCGATGCGCACCACGCAGTCGATGCCTTCCTGGACGAGGTCCAGCGGCTTGTCGCCGAGGCCGAGCATCAGGTCGATGTCCGGATAGCGCGCATGAAAATCGCTCAGCGCGGGCATGACGATGACGCGCCCGAGCGCGCCCGGCATGTCCACGCGCAACCGGCCGCGCGGCGAACGCTCCTTGCCGAGAAACGAATTCTCGATGTCGTCGAGATCCGCGAGCACGCGCACGCATCGCTCGTAATAGGCCGCGCCGTCCGCCGTGAGGTTCAGGCTGCGCGTGGTGCGCTGCAGCAGCCGCGCTTTCAGGTGCGCTTCGAGGCTTTGGACGATCACGGTCACGCGCCCCCGTGTCAGGTCCATCGTCTCGGCTGCACGCGTGAAGCTTTTCGTTTCCACGACGCGCGCGAACACTCTCATGGCCAACACGATATCCATGGCGCGGACCTTTCAGAACAACGCGTTGATAACTCATGAAGCCTCCGTCGCGTTCGATACGCGCGGGAGGCCGCAACCCGGACCGTTACGCCCAGCGCGCAGTCTAAACCGCGGCGGGAAAGGCCGCCACACGCGGCGGCGGCTACGTGATTACCCGCCCGCCCATGTCGGCGATGCCGGTCCGCAATCGATGCGCGCGTGCCCGTCGATCGTGAATGAATTGACTTAAACTGGATTTTTCACGTCGTTCAACCGATGTCCGTGGAGCGTTCCCGATGAAACTGGTGGGTCCGTGGTTGTCCGGGTACACGCGCCGTGTCGGCGTGACGTTGAATCTGCTGAACATTCCGTTCGAGCATCTGCCTTATCACGCTTACCGGCAACCGGAACGCGTCGCAGCATTCAGCCCGATGAAGCGGGTCCCCGCGCTGCAACTGGACGACGGGCAGGTACTCATCGACAGCGGCGCGATCGTCGACTATCTCGACAGCCTCGTTCCGGCCGGGCAGCGCTTGATACCCGCCGGCGGCCCGGAGCGGGTGCGCGCGATGCAGTTCGTCAGCTATGCGGCGGCTTGCTACGACAAGCTGGCGCGCTATTGCGACGAACTGATGCTGCGCCCCGAATCTCACCGGCTGCCGCATCTGCAGGCCGGTCACCTGGAGCAGATGCAGGCCGGGTTCGGCGTACTGAATGACGCGCATGCGGAACCGTGGTTGCTTGGCGCGCGCATTTCGCAAGCCGACATCATGACGGTCATCGCGTTTCAGAGTGCCGCGGTGGTCATGCCGCACGCGATCACCGGCGATGCCTTCCCGCAACTGGCGAGTCTCGCGCAGCGTGCGATGCAGTCGGCGGCGTTTTCATCGACGGTTCCCGACCTGAGCGATCTGCAGGCGTCCGGGCTGGTCGGCACGAACAGCGGGGCATAACGGCCGCGGCCGCCGGACGTGCCGCTCACGCAGCCGTCAATAGACGCCCGGCTCGCCCGCCGGACGATGCTTGAAGCGTCGGTGCACCCAGTAGTACTGCTCGGGAAATCGCAGGATCTGCGCTTCGAGAAAGGAATTCATCGTGCGCGCGTCGAACGACTCGCTATCGGTCGGATAACTGCCGAGCGGTTCGAAGATGGTCAGCTTGTAGCCGCGGAATTCCGGCAGCACTTCGGTCACGAACGGGACAACCCGCGCGCCGCTCAGCTTCGCCAGCCGCGATACCGACGTCAACGTGCAGGCCTGCACGCCGAACAGCGGGGCAAACACCGAACCCGTCGTTCCGTGATCCATATCCGCGGCGAGCATCACCGGGGTGCCCGCGCGCAGCAGCCTGACGAGGTGTTTCGCGCTCGCACTGCGTTCGATCATCTCGGCCCCGAAGCGTCCGCGCTGACGTTTGGCGAGATCGCACATGCGCCGGTTCGACATGCGCGTGTAGAGCGCCGCCACGGGCAGCGACGACGAATAGAGCATGCAGCCCACCTCGATGCCGACGAAGTGAAAACCCATGAAGATCGTCGGCGGCGCATCCGGGTCGTGGAGATCGATGCGGCTGTCCAGTTCGACCAGGCGATTGAGCGACCGCGCGCTGCCGAACCACTGGAATCCGCGCTCCAGGTAACTCCGGACGACATGTTCGAAATGGGCTCGCGCGAGCACGTCGCGTTCCGCGTCGGTCTTCAGCGGAAAGCAGAGTTGCAGGTTCACATGCACCACGTGTTTGCGTCGGCTCGGTATGCGGTAAAGCGCGGCGCCGATGCCGCTGCCGGTTCGCGCGACCAGCGCGTACGGAAGAACGGAAAGGAGCCGTAACAGGCCGAGCATCAGCCAGTACCCGAGAGCGTTCATGATGATGGACTTCCGTCTATTGACTGCCCGGCGCCGCTCGAGTCGAGTGATGGAGTACGGGAGAATCGGGTGGTGTCGAGGCTGTATGAAGTAGTGGCTTCCGCAACCACCTCTGACAGAGGTCGCGTGCCAGGCCGCTGGTGGCCGGCCGCATCGATCCGACGTTCGAAGCGATACACGATGGCGGGCGGGAAGTTCATCCACGCGATGCCGACTCGGACTGCGCGAATGCGCATGGCCTCCAGATAACGCGCCGGGATCGGGCAGCGCGGCACATACGTGAATTGGTAGAACGCACCACCGGCAGCCAGGTGGTGCGTGAAGGCGCAGTGAACGATCGCGACGGCCTGTTCGACCGGCATCGCGACGGGTGGCAATCCGCTCACAATAGCATGTGCGCGCTCCCCACCGAAGAAATCACCCGTCATGCCGAGTTGAGCCGCATCCATCTGCATGATCCGCACCGCGGGGAACCGATGCCGCAGCGCGTTCGCGAAAGCCGGATCGGCTTCCACCAGCACCAGCCTGTCGCTCGCGACGCCGCGCGCGAGCAGTGCGCGCGTGAACACGCCGGTACCCGCACCGAGTTAGATCACGAATGCACCTTTGCGCGGGATATGTGCGGTGATCAGCGCGGCGAGCGCCGGGCCGGACGGCGCGAGCGCGCCGACCCGGCGCGGATGGCGCAACCAGGTACGCAGGAACAGCATCCATTCGGGGATTCGCATCGACAAGCTCCTGGCGGAATCGATCGGGACATGACATGTCCGGTTAGAGGGTCACTTGCGCGGCCAGATAGCCGGCGGTGATGAACAGCGTGTTCCATAACGCGATGCCGGCCGCGGCGCCCGACGCGAATCGCGCGAAACTCGTCGAATCGTTCAATCGGCTGCTCGCGCGGCTGAGTCAGGCTGTCGACACCGAGCGCCGTTTCATCGGCGATGCGGCGCACGAGTTGCGCACGCCGCTGGCGGCGTTGTCGGCCCAGGCGGAAGTGGCGTTGCAGGCGGACAGCCTGGCGGACAAGAACGAGGCACTGCGCCGGCTCGCAACCGGCGTCGAGCGCAGCGCGCGGCTATCCGGGCAATTGCTCGAACTGGCACGGCTGGATGCGGGATCGCGCACCGAACAGCATGGGCCGGTGGAGCTGTCGCGGCTCGTTGCGCTGATCGCGAGCGACTTCGACACGGCCGCGCAGGCGCGCCGACAGACGATGCGGATCGCGGTCGAACCGGTGCGCGTCTGGGGCGACCTGGACGAAATCGCCATTGCGGTGCGCAACCTGATCGACAACGCCCTGCGTTACGGCCGCGACGGCGGACGGGTCGAGATCACGTGCGACATCCGTGCCGACGCGGACGGGACGCGGGTCAGGCTGCGTATCGCGGACGACGGGCCCGGTGTGCCGGCCGGCGAGCGCGAGCGAATCCTCGAACGCTTCTACCGGGTACCGGGGACAGTGCAGCCGGGCAGCGGCATCGGCCTGTCACTCGTCGCGCGAATCGCCGAGTCGCACGGCGGGTCGGTCGAGGTGACGGCCGGTATCGGGGGGAACGGGCTGGCGGTGATCCTGTCGTTCCCGATATGGCTGGAGCCGGAGCGCTGGCAGCGCTAGTGCGGGCGCCGGCGAGATTTGACGACCCGGCTTGACGACCCGGCTCAGCGCAGCGAATCGATCGCCAGCGCTTTGCCGAGGAAGCGCCGGCTGGCGGCAAGAATCTCCTTGCGCGTGCGCTCCGACTCCACGGAGCGTGCGAGCACCAATGCACCGACACATTGGGCAATCAGTGCCCAGGCCACGTCGGCATCACCGGTGCGGCCGCTCCAGCTCTTTTGCGTGCGCTTGAGCGCCTGCTCCACGACTGCCCGAACCTCCGGTTCCGCGCGTGCGATCTCCGGCCCGAGCGTCGGCAGAACGCAGCCGTCCTCCGGGTGCAACGCATGCACCGAACTCAGGTAGTTTCGCAAACAGCGTGCGACATGGTCGGCCGGCGACGAATCGTCCCCGGCCAGCATCTCCGCGCTCTTCTCGACCTCCTCGCTGACGAGCGCTTCAAACAGCGCCTGCTTCGAAGGGAAGTGCGTATAGAAAGCGCCGCCGGTGAGTCCGATCGAGGCCATCAACGCATCGATGCCCGTTGTCGCAAAGCCACCGCGCTTTGCGATCGCTCTGCTCTGGGCGATCAGCTTCTGGCGGGTTTCTTCCTTGTGGGTACTTGAGTAGCGCATGGTCGCCGGGATCCATCGTTGGCAAAAAATTCAAATTCAGAATAGCCGTCAGTTGCCGGCCATTCAAGCCTGGACTCGCAGGGATCACGAACGCCAAGGTTGACGCGGAAAAGGGCCGAACGATGTTAGCACGCCCGCCTGGCGCCGCCGGGGGCCGTCAACCACCTTTCCGCAAGAAGCGGACGGTACTAGGGTAATCAATGACTAGGCAGATCGGGATCTGTGCCCTATAAGTAAACGACCGTTAATCAATAAAGGAGGAAAGATGGCCAATGAGATCGTGAAGGGCCGGCCGGCAGCGCTCGTTATCGGCGCCGGCGATGCGACCGGCGGCGCCATCGCGCGACGCTTCGCACGCGAAGGGCTGGTCGCCTGTGTGGTGCGTCGCCAGGCGGACAAGCTCGAGCCGTTGATCCGGCAAATCGAGGCCGAAGGCGGGGCGGCAGTCGGTTTCGGGGCCGACGCGCGCAAGGAGGAGGACGTGATCGATGTCGTGTCGCGGATCGAACGGGAGATCGGCCCGATCGAGGCGATGGTCTTCAACATCGGTGCGAACGTGCCGTGCAGCATCCTCGAGGAAACCGCGCGCAAGTACTACAAGATCTGGGAAATGGCCTGCTTTAGCGGCTTCCTGTTCGGCCGGGAAGTGGCAAAGCGCATGGCCGGGCGAGAGCGGGGAACCATCATTTTCACCGGCGCGACCGCCGCCATTCGCGGGTCCGCCAATTTCGCGGCGTTCGCCGGCGCCAAGCATGCACTGCGTGCACTGGCCCAGAGCATGGCGCGCGAACTGGGGAAGAAGAATATCCATGTCGCGCACGTCGTGGTGGACG
The DNA here is from genome assembly GCF_964265005.1 of Burkholderia crassaminum. Taxonomy (NCBI): domain Bacteria; kingdom Pseudomonadati; phylum Pseudomonadota; class Betaproteobacteria; order Burkholderiales; family Burkholderiaceae; genus Burkholderia; species Burkholderia crassaminum. The sequence continues at coordinate 1,990,264 of NZ_OZ183799.1, forward strand.
GCGCGATCGACACCGAATTCATTCGCGAGAATTTCCCGGAGCGATACGCGACGAAGGCGGAAGACGGCATCCTCAATCCGGATCACATCGCCGACAACTACTGGCATCTGCATACCCAGCCTCGCGATGCCTGGACGCACGAGCTGGATCTACGGCCGTGGCGCGAAACGTGGTGAGTCATCCGTCTCGACGGCCCGCAAACCCAAAGGAATCTCAATGAGCAAACGCATCGACTTCTACTTCGACTTCGGCAGCCCGACGGCCTACCTCGCGTGGACCCAGCTTCCCGGCATCGCCGCCGACCATCAGGCGGAGCTTGTCTTCAAGCCGGTTCTGCTGGGCGGCATCCACAAGGCGACGAACAATGCGTCACCGGCAACGATCCCCGCCAAGTCCGCGTGGATGCGCAAGGATCTCGAACGATTCGCGCGCAAGTACGGCGTTCGCTTCGAATACAACCCGTATTTCCCCATCAACACACTCGTACTGATGCGCGGCGCCACCGGCACGCAGATGCGCGACGCAGCGCTGTTCCAGCGATATGTCGACGTGATATTCCGGGCGATGTGGGAAACGCCGCAGAACCTCGGCGACATGGAGACGTTGCAAAAGGTCTTGCGAGACGCCGATCTCGATCCTCGGCTGCTCTACGAGATCTTCCAGGATCAGGCGGTCAAGGACCAGCTGAAAGCGGATACCGAGGCGGCGGTTGCCAGAGGGCTGTTCGGCGCGCCGACGATGTTCGTCGGCGAACACATGTTCTTCGGGCAGGATCGGCTCGACTTCGTGCGCGACGCACTGGCGGCCGATTGAACGAACCCAGTCAGGGGGCAGGCAGCATGGAGAGAATCTGGCAGCGGCAGTACCAGGAAGGTGTTCCTGCGGAAATCGACATCAGCGGTTATCGGTCGGCGGTCGATGTCCTCACTCGGGCCGCCGAAGCGCGCCCCGACGAGACGGCAATGGTCTGTCTGGGCTCGACACTGAGCTATCGGGAGCTGGATACGCTCAGTCGTGCGTTCGCCGGCTACCTGTTGAACGTCGAAGGGCTGCATGCCGGCGACCGTGTCGCGATCATGTTGCCGAACCTGCTTCACTATCCCGTCGTCGTGTTCGGCGCGCTGCGGGCGGGCCTCACGCTCGTGAACCTGAATCCGTTCTATACGGCGCGCGAGGTGCTGTTCAATCTGCAGGATAGCGGCGCAAGCCTGCTCGTCGTGGTGGAATCGGCGCTGGACGTGGTGCCGGCCGACGTCGACGGGCGGCCCTGCCGGATCGTCGTTGCGGCGGCCGGCGAAATGCCGTCGTTTGCGCAGTGGGCGCGGCAAACGGCCATGCCCGCCGCCATCACCGCTCCGCGTCCGGCGCAAGGGGAGCGGTGCCGGTTCCAGGACGCGCTCCTGAAAGGCCGCACCGTGGCCTATCGCGATCCGGTCGTGACACCGGACATGAACGCTTTCTTGCAGTACACGGGTGGCACGACGGGAAAAAACAAGGCGGCCATCCTGTCGCACCGAAACATCATCGCGAACACCCGGATCATGTGCGACTGGTTCGGCGCCGATTTCACGCGCGGTGACGAGTGTCTGGTGACCGTCCTGCCGATCTATCACATCATGGGTCTGGCCGTCGGCTGCTTCTTTTCGGTGGCGATGACACGCAAGAACGTGCTGATCCCGAACCCGCGCGATCTCGAGCATTTCGCGAACGAATTCCGCACCCACCGCTTTACGTTTCTGCTTGGCGTCAACACGTTGTTCAACGCGCTGCTCGAACACGAGCCGTTTCGTGCGCTGGATTTCAGTTGCCTCCGGCAAACGATCGGCGCCGGCGCACAGGTGGAGGCGAGCGTCGCGAGAAGGTGGCTGGAACTGACCGGCTGCCATCTTCTCAGTGCATACGGTTTGACCGAGGCCTCTCCGAGCGTCTGTGCCACGCCGCCTCATGCATTCGCGCGTCGGGATAGCGTCGGCGTGCCGTTCCCGTCGACCGACATCACGCTGCTGGACGAAGAGGGGGATGAGGCACCGATCGGTACGCCGGGCGAAATCACGGTAAAAGGTCCGCAGGTCATGAGCGGCTACTGGAACCGGCCCGAGGAAACCCGCGACACCTTTACCGCCGACGGTTATCTTCGAACTGGCGATATCGGCATGCTCGACAAGGACGGATTCCTGTCGATCGTCGATCGCAAGAAGGACGTCGTGCTGGTGTCCGGATTCAACGTCTACCCGAACGAGATCGAGGCCGTCATCAGCCTGCACGACGCAGTCGTCGAGTGCGCGTGTATCGGCGTTCCGGACGACAAGACGGGCGAAGCGCTCAAGGTGTTCGTGGTGTCGCGGCGGCGCGAACTCACGGCAGACGTTCTGCAGCGATTCGCCCGCGAGCACCTGACCGCCTACAAGGTGCCTCGACAGTTCGAATTTATCGACGCGTTGCCGAAGTCGCCGGTCGGGAAAGTGCTCCGTCGCACGTTGAGGTGAGCGGAAGGGGGCGTACCGGCCGTGCACGGGAAGCCGGTTCCCGTTCGTTTCGCGTCTTCATTTCCGCGTGATGTTCAGCGGCGAATGCGCTTCCGCCTGAAACATGACCTGCTTGCTGCCGGATTCGGCCTGCGCATCAAGTTTGTGCTGGCGCGCAACCTTCGCTTCGGCGACCTGCAGGCTTTCCGCGTAGTAGTAGTCCATCGGGTTGTAACCGGCGTGTTCGAGCTCGACGAGCTCGGCGCGAACCTGCGCGCGCGTCAGCGGCTGGGTTTCCTGCGCGAAAACGACTGCCGGCGCGGCGAGTGCGGTTGCAACGACGAGTGTGCGAAGGCTTCTTTGGACGGCTGAAAACGGAACTGTTTTACTCTCGGGACTGGCAGACCATCAGCACCGACCAATTCATCGAGGTCGTCGACTCGTACATTCGCTGGTACAACGAGAAACGGATCAAGATCTCGCTTGGCTCACTCAGTCCGATTGAGTACCGGGAGAGTCTCGGGCTGACGACATAACGCAGTCCAAGAATTCCGCCGCACCCCCAAAGCGGACATTTCAATCTAGCCACTACAACCAGTGTCATAGCCGGATTCAGATGTCCACCTTCCAGCCATTTAGAGATGTCCGGTTTTAAGGTCGGTTTTGCTGCGTCTCTTTCCTCGCTTTAACCATTACGCAGTGTCGAAGGTCGGTGCCTGAACGGGCAGGGCGCTTGCGTTTGTATCTTCAGCTTTTGCAGACCGACGGCCAGGTTTGTTTGGCGGCTTTGCGGTTTGCCGACGTTGCGCCAGATCCACGATCACATGCTCGACGTCGGCCTGCGTGATCTTGCGTTGCTTCTTCTTGCCCGCTTGGGGTTCGTTTCGGTCGGTCCGGGTTGAGTCGCCGCGATGTGTGCGTGACGGCGCTTTACCGATTCGGCTGTTATCGCGTTGCGCCTGAAGCGCTTGCGCGACCTGCAGCACATGGCTCAAACGCTTGTGCTCGACGACGGCACCCTGATCGATTTCAGCCAAACGATCGTACTGCCGGCAGCGCAGCACGCGATCGTCAGCCCGGAGCTCGATTCGTCCATCCGGGTACTCCCACACCTCAATCTGCCGGTCGATCAGCTTCCGGTTCTCCGACGTGTCGTCCAGCAAGTACATCACCCGGTCGTACTGTACCGTCAGCGACTTCGTCACTTTCCGCGGCTCACGCCACGTCAGCACCAAGTCCAGACTCTCGTTGGCCCGTAGCGTCCGATGCGCATTGAAGTCACTCTTCGGCGGCTTCGCGAAGCGCGCGTTGTAGGCGGCCATGAAGGAGGGCGCGTAAGCGTTGGCGTCGGCCACCGTGTTGATCCCGCGCAATCGCATCTCCTTGACCAATCGGTCTTGCAACGTCAGGTGCGCTCGCTCGACACGCCCCTTGGCCGAGCTGCTGTTCGCGCAGAACGTGTCGATGTTCAGCTCGTACATCGCGCGGCCGAACGGTGTCACGCGATTGCCAGTCTTGCCTGGCTTCACGTTGCGAAACACGCTGGCCTTGTCGCTGTAAAACGCCCCCGGCTTGCCGTGACGTTCGATGTACGCTCGCGTTGCCTCGAAGTAACTGAAGGTCGATTCTGTTTGCGTGAAGTGCAGCATCATCAGCCGGCTCGTCGCGTCGTCCACGTACACCAGCAGCGTGCAGGCCGCCGCGCGTTGCTCGAACCATCGATGGTCGCTGCCGTCGATCTGGATCAGCTCGCCCAGACACGCCCGGCGCGCTCGCGGCTGATAAACCTTCGGCGGACGCTGCCGGCGCGGCACCCATAAACCTGCCTCCGTCATCAGCTTCCTGACCGTCTCCTTGGCCAGCCGAATGCCGTGACATTCCCAGAGCTTCTCGCAGGCCAGTGTCGGTCCGAAATCGGCGTAGCGATCGCGGATGATCGACAGCGCCCGGTCGGCGTCTCCTGGGTCCAGACGGCGGTTGCCGGGCTTCGCGCGGTGTCCCGACACCAAACCCGCCGGACCGTGCTCACGCAGCCGGGCGACCAGTCGGCGAATCTGTCGTGTCGTCAATTCCAGCCGTTCCGCTGCACGCCATGGCTTGAGCTTGCCGTCCGCCACGTCTTGAATGACCTTGAACCTGTCCAGCTCGCGCATCGTCATCGTGATCCGCTCCGTTGCAGCCATCGCAGCCTCCGGCGCCGGACACCCGGCGGCCGGACAGCTTACGTGGCACGAAAGCGGACATTTCTATGTAGCCAAAAGCGGACATTTCAATCTAGCCACTACAACCAGTCATATCGATAATGATGATTATGTCAAATACGATATTTCCCCCCAAAAACCCGCGGCAAGCAGCCCCCAACCGACCGCTGCCGCACTGTTGAACACCCCCGAAACGCTCACGAACCCGGATTCACCCACTCCGTCAGACCTTCGCGCGCATTCAACTCGATAAACGTCGGCATCCCGCGAAGGTGCTGTATATACCTCGCCAGATTCGACCACGTCGTTGCCGGGCGCGGCATGTTGCGCGTCCAGCGCATGAGCATCAGCGCAAGGAAGTCGACCGTACTCAACCGATTGCCGATCAGGTACGAACGACCGTCGGACAGCAAATTATCGAGCTGCGCCATCGACGCCTCGACCTGTCCTTGCGAAAACGCCTTCACCATCTCAGCGCATCGCGGATCGCCATCCGTCTCCGCATAGAACCAGTTTCGCATCGCAGGCAGTACGGAATTGGCCAGATAGATCATCATCTCGAACCACTCGGGACGTTCGGGCGCACCCGGATGGGGAGCCAGGGCCGGCTCCGGATGACGTTCGGCAAGCAGCATCAACAAGGCGGCCGATTCGGTCCGCGGTACGCCGTCGACGACCAGCGTCGGCACGCGGCCGGCCGGATTCAGCCGCAGGTACTCGGCCGTATGCTGCGCACCCGTATCGATATCGACGAGGCGCGTTTCGAACGGCACACCGAGTTCGATCAGCATCCAGTGCACGGCCATGCTTGCCGCGCCGGGCGAGTAATACAGAACGTAGGACATGGTTTGAATCAGTCTCCTTGAGTTGAGTTGACTGCGAGTCGCCTGCGAGCCATCCGCACGACGATCGTATCTGATCAACGCAACGCACGAAAATCAGCCGGCGGGCTGCATCACTCCCCTACCGTCTCCGCCTGACGATCGTCGCGCGTCGTCACCGCTGCACGCCGGCCGCGTCGCCCGGCCGACGCCACGACACGAAAGGCCACCGGCGCGAACACGAGCCCGAACACCGTCGCCGCCAGCACGCCTCCGAACGCGCCCGTGCCGATCGAGCGCCGGCTTTCCGCCCCGGCGCCCGTCGCCAGCACGAGCGGCACGACGCCGAGCAGGAACGCCATCGACGTCATCACGATCGGCCGGAATCGCGCAGCGGCCGCGTCGACCACCGCCTGCCGCAACGACACGCCGTGACCAGCCAGGTCGCGCGCGTACTGCACGATCAGGATCGCGTTCTTCGCCGCCAGCCCGACCACGGTGATCATCCCGACCTTGAAGTACACGTCGTTCGGCATGCCGCGCGCGAGCGCCGCCGCGATCGCGCCGATCATGCCGAGCGGCACGATCGTCAGCACGGACAGCGGAATCGTCCAGCTTTCGTACAGCGCGGCGAGCGCCATGAAGACCGCGAGCACGGACAGCCCGACGAGCAGCGGCGTCTGCCGTGCGGCGACCTGCTCCTCGCGCGCCGCATCGACCCAGTCGAAGCCGATCCCGGCCGGCAGCGCACCGGCAAGCCGCTCCATCTCCGCCATCGCCGCGCCCGAACTCGTACCGGTCGCCGCCCGGCCGCTGATGTCGAGCGACGGATAGCCGTTGTACCGGTTCAGCATCACCGGGCCGATCGTCCAGTGCGGCGCGGCAATGGCCGAGAGCGGAACCATGTCGCCGGTGCGGTTCGGCACGGTCAGCGCCATCAGCTGCGCATCGGTCGCGCGTGCGACCGGATCGGCCTCGATGATCACCCGCCGCATCCGGCCCGACGCCGGAAAGTCGTTGATGTAGTTCGAGCCGAACGTGCCGCCCAGGAGCCCCGCGATCCGCTCGAACGGCACGCCAAGCGCATACGCCTTCGCGCGATCGACATCGAGCTCGATACGCGGCGCGTCCGGCAGGTCTTCGAAGTGCACGGCAGAGAGCAGCGGATCCGCCTTCGCACGTTCGGCCAGCTGCTCGCGAGCCGCCTTCAGCGCGTCGAGCCCGACCCCGCCGCGATCCTCGAGCCGGAACGTGAATCCGTCGGAATGCCCGATGCCGCGCACCGAAGGCGGTAGCGCCGCCTCGACGTCGCCGTCGAGGATCGCGCCGAAACGCCCGTTGAGCCGGTCGCGCAACGCCATCGCGTCGAAGTCGCGCTGCGCCCAGTCCTTGAGTTCCACGAACGCCATCCCGACATTCTGCCCGCTGCCCGCGAAACTCCAGCCGATCACGCTCGTCACGTTCGCAATCGCCGGCTCCGCGTGCAGGATCGCCTCCACCCGCTCGACGACCGCGAGCGTGCGCGCCTGCGTGGCGCCTGCCGGCAACTGGATCATCACCTGCAGTTGCCCCTGGTCCTCGGTGGGCAGGAAGCCGCCGGGCATCATCCAGTACAGCAGCCCGCATGCGATCACGAGCCCCGCATAGACGGCCACGGCCATGCCGGTGCGCCGCACGGCGAACACGGCAACGCGGCGATAACCGGATTCGGCGCGCGCGAAAGCCGCACCGAACCGGTCGGCCAGGCGCGCGCCGATGCCGCGTCGCGTCGCACGCGCGGCTCCGCCGTCGTGTCGCGCGACGGGCTTCAGCAGGTTCGCGCACAGCGCGGGCGTAAGCGACAGCGCCATGAACGACGACACCAGCATCGACGCGATCATCGACACCGCGAACTGCCGGTAGATGCCGCCGACACTGCCCGGGAAAAACGCCATCGGCACGAACACGGCGGTCAGCACCGCGGTCACGCCGACGATCGCCCCGCCGATCCGCTTCATGGCCCGGCGCGTGGCGTCGCGCGGCGACACGCCCTCCTCCATCACGCGATGCACGCTCTCGACGACGACGATCGCATCGTCGACGAGGATGCCGATCGCCAGCACGAGGCCGAACATCGTGAACACGTTGATCGACAGCCCGAACGCCCACATCGCGACGAACGCGCCCATCAGCGTGACCGGGATCACGACGGTCGGCACCAGCGTATAGCGCAGGTCGCGCAGGAACAGCCACATCACGCAGAACACTAGCAGGACGGCCTCGACGAGCGTGAGCACGACTTCGTGGATCGCGATCTTGACGAAATGCGCGCCGTCGAACGGAATCTCGACCGCGACGCCGGGCGGCAGCGTCCGCGACAGCTCGGCGAGCCGCGCGCGGATCGCATTCGACGTTTCGAGCGCATTGCCGCGCGGGCCGAGCTGGATGCCGACCGTCGCGGCCGGCCGGCCGTTCAGCCGCGAATAGAACGAATAGTCGTCGCGGCCGATCTCGACGCGTGCGACGTCGGCGACGCGCACCGCCGAACCGTCCTGCTTCGACTTCAGCACGATCCGGCCGAACTCCTCGGGCGACGTCAGCTGCCCCTTGACCACGACCGTCGCGGTGAGCTGCTGGCCATGCACGAACGGCGCATCGCCGATCGCACCGGCCGTGACCGTCGCATTCTGCGCGCTGATCGCTGCGATCACGTCGTCGGCACCGAGGTCGTATTCACGCAACTTGACCGGATCGAGCCAGACCCGCAGCGCCTCGCCGGCATCCCACAGCTCGGCCGCACCGACACCCGGCGCGCGCTTCAACTCGCGCAGCACGTAGCGGTTCAGGTAATCGCCGAGCTGCGCGGAATCGCGCGTGCCGTCGGTCGACGTCAGCGTGACGAGCATCAGGAACGTGTTCGCTGCCTTGAACACGCCGATCCCCTGCTGGACGACCTGCTGCGGCAGCCGCGGCTCGACCTGCTTCAAGCGATTGTTGACGTCGACGAGCGCGATGTCCGGATCGGTACCGGGCGAAAACGTCACGTCGATCTCGAGGTTGCCGTGACCATCGCTGCTCGTCTCGTAGTACAGCAGCCCGTCGGCGCCGTCGAGGCTTTCCTCGATGATGCTGCCGACGTCGGCATCGACCGTCTCGGTCGACGCGCCCGGATAGGCCGCGGTGATCACGACCCGCGGCGGCGCCAGGCGCGGATACTGCGCGATCGGCAGTTGCGGAATGGCCAGCACGCCCGCAACGACGATCGCGAGCGCGACGATCCAGGCAAAGACGGGACGGTCGATGAAGAATGACGGCATCGGCGAATATCGGCAACCGCGCTACAGCGTGAGTTCGAACGCGCGCGCGAGCAGCCCCGGCAGTTGCGCGCCCCCGGTGGCGCGTTCGCCGTACGTGTCGTCGTTCGCGAGCAGCGTCGGCACCGCGCCGAGCTGCTCGAGCTCCGGCCCGAACAGCCGGTAGAAGCTGTCGTCGAATCGCATCGCGTCGACCGGCGCGACAATGCGCCCGCCTTCGACCCAGAACGTCGCGAAGCGCGTCATCCCCGTCATCCGGCAGGCGATCGGGTCCGAGAAGTTCAAGTACCAGAGGTTGCCGACGTAGAGCCCCGTGTCGAGCGCGGCCAGCACGTCGGCATCCGCGAGCGTGCCGCCCGCGATCGCCAGCGACTGCGGCGATTCGCCGTTGTCCGCGCCGTTCGGCGCTCGCCCGTGCTCGCGCGCGGTGCGTGCGCTCACGAGCTGCCCTTCCCCCCGCCCGCCGACGACGAGCGGCACGCTGTCGCGCCGGTAGCCGTCCGCATTGAACGCCGGTGCGAGGCCCAGCGACAAATCCTCGGTGATCGACACGCGCGGATCGAGCGCGACCTCGCCGGCGTACAGGCGATGCAGCGGGCTGCGGGCGCTCGCCAGCGCGCGCGCCGAAAAGCCGCTCCAGCCAAGCAGGCTCGTCATCTCGTGGACGGCGTCCGGCGCGAAATACGCACGGTAGCGCCCGGGCGCAAGCGCCTTCGGCGTGCGGCCGAGCACGGGCAGCCGCGCGGCGGCCGCCTCGACGCGGGCGGCGAACGCCGCATCGCGCCAGTCGTCCCCCGCATAGACGGTCTTGATCGCCCGTCCGCTCGGGTCGTACAGCGACCAGCTGAAGTTGAAGTTCTCGACCTCGTACCAGCCGCGACTGCCGGTCGACGACGCGAAGCCGCGCGCCAGCGTACCTCCCGCGTAAAAGCCGACGAAGTCGAGCCCGCGCGCGCATTCGGTCACGACGCGCGCGAGCCCGTCCGCATCCGGCAGGCGCCCGGTGCGGCGCGTTTCCTGAACCCACGACGAGGTATCGAACAGCAAGTGCGGATCGTCCGGCGCATCGCGCAGGCCGTCGCGCAGCACGGCCAGCGCGGCCGCCAGTTCAGGCAGGTCGGCGGCCGGATCGCCGCACACTGTCAGCGCCGAGTGCGCTTGCCGCGCCCCGTCGACGAGCCGCACGGACAGTCGCCCCTGCGTGACGCGGCCGGTCTGGCGGATCCTGCCGCCATTGAAGCGGATGAAGTCGGACGTTTCGCCGGAGAAGCCGAGCAGGACGGTTTCGGCCGGCGCCGTCAGCCGTTGTGCCTCGTCGGCGAGCCGGGTGAAATGCGCATGCCAGTCGATGCCGGCGCGGCGTGCCATCGGATCGAATCCCGTCATCACGCCCCTCCGAATACGTCGACGCCGGCGAACACGCAGGCCGGCGCGGCGTGGCCGACACGGATGATCTGCGCGGGTTCGCCCTTCCCGCAGTAAGGCGTGCCGTAGATGCCGAACGTGCCCGCATCGCCTACCGCGCGCAGGCTGCGCCAGAACTGTGCGGAGATGCCGCGGTAGTTCGGGCGCTTGACGACCTGCGTGAGCCGGCCGTTCTCGATCAGTTGCCCGAATTCGCAACCGAACTGGAATTTGTTGCGGCGGTCGTCGATCGACCAGGACGTGTTGGTGCGCATCAGGATCCCATGCTCGGTGCCCGCGATCAGCGCATCGAGCGACTGGTCGCCGGGTTCGACATTCAGGTTAGCCATCCGGTCGATCGGCGCGCGGTTCCAGCTCGACGCGCGCGAGTTGGCCACACCCGGCAGGCCCGCACGCTGCTGTGACAGCGCCCCGCCGAGCAGCCGTTCGAGCACGCCGTTGCGAATCAGGTACTGCTTGCGCGCCGGCATGCCGTCGTCGTCGAACGAGTAGGACGCGGCTTCGGCGGACGGTTCGGGATCGAACGTGACGTTCAGCAGCGGCGAGCCGTACTGATAGTGCCCAACCATCTCCGGCTTGACGAAGCTCGATCCGGCGAAATTGCGTTCATCGCCGAGGATCCGGTCGAGTTCGAGCGGATGGCCGATCGACTCGTGGATCTGCAGCATCATCTGGTCCGGCATCAGCAGCAGGTCGCGCCGGCCGGTCGGGCAGTTCGGCGCGGCGAGCAGTTGCAGCGCCTCGTCGGCGACGCGCGCGCCGGCGCCGTCGAAGCCGTAGCGCGCCAGCACGTCGATGCCGCCCTGCGCCAGCGTGCCCGATTGACCGAGCGAGCGTGTCTGCGTGTCGCCGTCGGCGTGGGCGACCGCGTGCAGTTCGGGCATCAGGAAGCGGAACCGCTGGTCGATCCGGACGCCGTCGCTCGTCAGATAACACTGCTCCGTGTTGACGATCATCACGCTCGCCACACGCTCGACGATGCGCGCGCCAAGGTTCGCCGCCGCGCATTCGTGCGCGAGACGCTCGATCCATTCCGCCCGCGACGGCAGCGCCGCATCGACATCGGGCGACGCATGGGTGCCGCTCGCCTGCGGGCGCGCAGCCTGGCGATGATCGACCAGCGCCCACGGCGCGCTTGCCCGTGCCCGCGCGGTCGCGATGTCGAGCGCCGCCTGCAGCCCGGCCGGGGACAGGTCGGGCGTCGCCGCATAGCCCGCGCCCGTGCCGGCCCAGGCCATCAGCATCGCGCCGCGCTCGCGCGTGCGCGAGAACGGCTGCGCGACGTCGTTACGCACCGCATGTTCGTCGATCGTCTCGTCGACGATGCGTAGCGACCAGAAATCGGCGTCACTGCGCAACGCCTGCGCCGCCTGTACGGCTCGGGCGCCCGGCGCCCGGTTCTCGTCAATCATCGGTTCTCTCTTGCCTCTCCTGCGCGGCGCGCTCCGGCGCCAGCAGGGACGACGCGAGCAGCGCCCGCGTGTAAGGATGGGATGGCGCGTGCAGCACGTCGAGCGTCTCGCCCTCCTCCACCACGCGCCCCGCCTTCATCACGACGACCCGGTGAGCCATCGCGCGCATCACCGCCAGATCGTGCGTGATGAACAGGTAGCTGAGTTTGTACTTCTTTTGCAGATTCGTCAGCAGATTCAATACCTGCTTCTGGATCGACACGTCGAGCGCGCTCGTCGGCTCGTCGAGCACCAGCAGTTCCGGCTCCACCGCCAGCGCCCGCGCGATCGCGATCCGCTGCCGCTGCCCGCCGGAAAACTCGTGCGGATAGCGCAGCATCGCCTCGGCCGGCAGGCCGACCTCCTGCAGCAGCGCGGCGATCCGCGCCCGCCGTGCGTCGCCGGCCACCTGCGGCCGGTGTACGCCCAGCCCTTCGCCGACGATCTGCTCGACCGTCATGCGCGGCGACAGCGAGCCGAACGGATCCTGGAACACCACCTGCATGCGCCCGTACAGCGTGCGCCGGCCCTGCGTCGTACGCAGCGACGCCAGCGGCATGCCGTCGATCTCGATCCCGCCCGACGCCGGCCGCTGCAGGCCGAGCACCGCCGCCGCGAGCGTCGATTTCCCCGAGCCCGACTCGCCGACGATCCCGAGCGTTTCGCCGCGCTTCAGGCTCAACTGCACGTCGTGCACGGCGCGGAACGTCGCCTTGCCCAGCACCGAGCGCCAGCCCTTCGCCGTCATGCGGTAGTCGACGGCGAGGTGCCGTACGTCGAGGATCGTCTGCGCGCCGGCGGCGACCGGCTCGAGCGCCCGTTGCGGCGCACTGTCGAGCAGCCGGCGCGTATACGGATGCTGCGGCGCCGCGAACAGTGCGGCGGTCGTGTTGGTCTCCACCAGCACGCCCTTCTCCATCACGGCCACACGCTGCGCGAAGCGCCGCACGAGGTTCAGGTCGTGCGTGATCAGCAGCACGGCCATCCCGCGCGCGGCGGCCTCCCGCTCCTGCAAGTCGATCAGCAGGTCGACGATCTGCTGGCGCACCGTCACGTCGAGCGCCGTCGTCGGCTCGTCGGCGAGCAGCAGCCGCGGCCGGCATGCCAGCGCCATCGCGATCATCGCGCGTTGCCGCTGCCCGCCCGACAGCTGATGCGGAAAACTGTCGATGCGGCGCTCCGGCTCGGGAATCCCGGTGCGCCGCAGTAGCGCGATCCCGCGCTCGCGCGCGTCGCCCGGGCGCAGCCCCTCGTGCAGCCGCAGGCTCTCGGCGATCTGCTTGCCAATCGTATACAGCGGATTGAGCGCCGTCATCGGCTCCTGGAACACCATCGCGATATCGGCGCCGCGGATCCCGCGCATCTGCTGCTCGGTCTTCGCGAGCAGATCCTCGCCGTCGAACAGCATCCGCCCCGACAGCGTCGCCTGCTGCGCGAGCCGCAGGATCGACAGCGCGGTCACGCTCTTGCCCGACCCCGACTCGCCGACGAGCGCCACGCGCTCGCCGCGGCCGATCGACAGGCTCAGGTCCTGGACGGCCGCGTTCGCGCCGAAATGCGCGGAAAACCCGTCGATCTGCAGCAACGGTCTCGTCATCATCGCCCTCCGCCGAATGCCGAACCGCGCGTGCGCGTGTCGAGCGCGTTGCGCAGCGCATCGCCCATGAAGGTGAGCAACAGCAGCGTCACCACCAGCGCCGCGAACGCCGCGATCGAGATCCACCACGCATCGAGATTGTTCTTGCCCTCCTGCAGCAGCTCGCCGAGGCTCGGCGTCGGCGGCGGCACGCCGAGGCCCAGGAAATCGAGGCTCGTCAGCGACAGGATCGCCGCGCTCATCCGGAACGGCAGGAACGTGATCACCGGCGTGAGGCTGTTCGGCAGCACGTGGCGCCACATGATCTGCGCGTTCGTCAGCCCCATCGTGCGCGCCGCTTTCACGTAATCGAGCGCGCGGTTGCGCAGGAATTCGGCACGTACGTAGTCGGACAGCACGAGCCAGCCGAACATCGACAGCAGGATGAACAGCAGCCACAGCGACGGCGTGAAGATCGACGCGAAGATGATCAGCAGGTACAGGTCCGGCAGCGCGCTCCAGATCTCGATCAGGCGCTGCCCGACCAGGTCGGTGCGGCCGCCGTAGAAACCTTGCAGCGCGCCGGTCAGCACGCCGACCAGCACGCCCGATACCGTCAGGGCAAACGCCATCAGCACCGACAGCCGGAACCCGTACAGCAGCCGCGCCAGCACGTCGCGCCCGAACTGGTCGGTGCCGAGCCAGTTGCTGGCCGACGGCGGCGCCGGATACGGCCGCGACGCGAAATAGTCGATCGTGTCGTAGCGATAGCGGTTCGGCGGATAAATCGAGAAATTGCCGTGCGACTCGAGTTTCGTGCGGATGTACGGGTCGAGATAGTTCGTCATCGCGGGAAAATCGCCGCCGAACGCAGTCTCCGGATAGTCCTTCACGATCGGGAAGTAATAGTGCCCGTCGTAACGCACGATCAGCGGCCGGTCGTTCGACAGGACATTCGCGCCCAGGCTGAGCACGAACAGCACCATGAAGATCACGAGGCTCCAGTAGCCGAGCGGCTGCGCGCGAAAGCGCAACCACGTACGCCGCCACGGTGACGGCGACGCGGCGCACGCGGCGCATGCCTGGTCAGTGGTCCAGGCGGTTGAACTGGATACGGGGGTCGACGAGGACATAGCAGATATCCGCGATGAGTTTGGTCAGCAGGCCGATCAACGTGAACAGGAACAGCGAGCCGAGTACGACCGGATAGTCGCGGCGGATCACCGAGTCGTACGACAGTTGCCCCATGCCGTCGAGCGAGAACAGCGTCTCGATCAGCAGGTTGCCGTTCAGGAACGCGCCGACGAACGCGGCCGGCAGCCCGGTGAGCAACGGGATCGCCGCATTGCGCAGCACGTGCTTCCAAAGCACGTCGCGCTCGGGCGCGCCCTTCGCGCGTGCGGTCAGCACGTACTGCCGGCCGATTTCGTCGAGGAACGTGTTCTTGGTCAGGATCGTGACGATCGCGAAGTTGCCGATGACCGACGCCGTCACCGGCATCACGATGTGCCACAGATAGTCGAGCGCCTTGGCCGTCAGCGTCAGGTCGTCGAAGTTGTCGGACGTGAGCCCGCGCATCGGGAACACCTGCCAGAACGTGCCGCCGCCGAACAGCATCAGCAGCAGCACGCCGAGCACGAAGCCCGGCACCGCGTAGCCGGCCAGCACCAGCACGCTCGTCACGGTGTCGAACCGCGACCCGTTGCGCACCGCCTTCGCGATGCCGAGCGGCACCGACACCAGGTACGTGAGGATCACCGTCCACATCCCGAGCGTGATCGACACCGGCAGCTTCGAGCGAATGACCGCCCACACGCTGCGGTGCGCGAAATACGACTGGCCGAGATCGAACGTCGCATAGCTCTTCAGCATCAGCACGTAGCGTTCGAGCGGCGGCTTGTCGAAGCCGAACTGCTTGCGGATCTGCTCGATCTGCTGCGGGTCGACGCCCTGGCTACCGTGGTAGCCGCCGCCTGCGCCCCCCGCCTCCCCGCCGCGCGCACTGCCGTGGCGCAACTGCGCGAGCACCTGTTCGACCGGGCCGCCCGGCACGAACTGCGTGACCGCGAACGTGATCGTCACCACCCCGATCAGCGTCGGGATCATCAGCAGCAATCGCCTGAGTATGTATGCCAGCATCGTCGTTCCCCCGTCAGGCCGCCGGCGCGGGCTTCGCCGCCGGCTGCTTCACGTACCAGTAGTCGATGATCCAGTCCTCGTATTGATAGGAGTCCGGCACGATCGCCGGATGGCCGAGCGCCGCCTTGTACGCGATCCGTGCATTCGGCAGGTAGTACTGCGGAATCAGCGCGTACAGGTTGATCAGCACGCGGTCGAGCGCATGCGTGGCCGTCTCGAGATCGTCGAGCGTGTCGGCCGCGAGCGCCGCGCGGATCAGCGCATCGACGGCCTGCGACTTCACGCCCGGATAGTTCTCGGAGCCCGGCTGGGACGCGGCCGCGCTGCCGAAGCGGCGCGTCAGCTCCGCCCCGGGGATCGTCACCGGCAGGTAGATGTACGTCGTCATGTCGTACTCGAAGTTGTCGAGGCGCTTCAGGTAGACCGCGCTGTCGATCTCCCGCAGGTACGCGTGGATGCCGAGCATCGCGAGCGCCTGCGTGTACGGCAGGATCAGGCGGTCCATGCCGGGCTGGTCGTCGATGATCTCGATCGTCATCGCCGTGCCGTTCGCGTCGCGCAGCGCGCCGTCGCGGTAATGCCAGCCGGCCTGCGCGAGCAGGTCGCGCGCTTGCTTCAGGTTCGCACGCAGCGAATCGGGCGGCAGCGTCGACGGCTGCTGGACCATCGGGCCGAACACCTCGGGCGGCAACGTCGAGCGGAACGGTTCGAGCAGCGCAAGCTCCTTCTCGCTCGGCGTGCCGGTTGCCGCGAACGGGCTCGCCTCCCAGAAGCTGTTGGTACGGCGGTATTGCCCGTAAAACATCATCCGGCTCATCCAGTCGAAGTCGAACGCCAGCGCGAGCGCATGCCGCACCCGCACGTCCTGGAACATCGGCTTGCGCATGTTCATCAGGAAACCCTGCATCTGCGCGGGGCCGTCGGGAAACTCGCCGCGCTTGAGCATGCCGTTGCGGAAATTCTTGCCGACGTATTTGCGCGCCCACTGCGTCGCGCTGTATTCCATGCGCGCGTCGATGTCGCCGGCCTTGAATGCCTCGAGCGCCGTGTACTGATCCAGGTACAGCTTGAACGACACGTGCGCGAAGCGGAACATGCCGCGCCGTGACGGCAGGTTCGCCGCCCAGTAGTGCGGGTCGCGCACGTAGCTGATCTGCTTGTCGTTCTTGCGCTGGTCGATCAGGTACGCGCCGCTCGCGATCGGCGGCACGTTCGCGATCTGGTCGAACGGCGGTCGCGTGCCGTCCGCACGCTGCCCCCATTTCGGCGAGAACACCGGCAGGTCGCCCGCGATCAGCGCGGCGTCGCGCTCCGCGTGCTTGAACTCGAAGCGCACCGTGTGGCCGTCGACGGCCACCGCGCGCTTGATGATCGAGAACTGCGCGTTGTACAGCGGCGAGGCCTGCGGGCTCGTCAGCGTGTCGAACGAATATTTGACGTCGGCCGCGGTGATCGGGTCGCCGTTCGAAAAGCGTGCGGCCGGATTGAGGTGGAACGTCGCGGACAGCCCGTCGGGCGCGACGTCGACGTCGTCGGCGATCAGCGCGTATTCGGATGCGAGCTCGTCCCAGCTGCGCTGCATCAGCGTGTCGAACATCAGGTTCTTGATGTCCGGTGCGGGCGAGCCGCGCACGAGGAACGGGTTCAGCGAGTCGTAGCTTTGCGTTTCGTCGTAGTTTTCGAAATTGAGCGTGCCGCTGTCCGGCGCATCCGCATTCGCGTAGTCGAAATGCGTGAAGCCCGGTGGATATTTCGGATGATCGTATTGCGAGATCGCCGGCACGGCGAGCGCGGCCTGCGGCATGACGCCGCCCGACACGAGCCACGCGGCGCACGCGAGCAGCGCGGCGCGCGTGGCGGCGCGCATCCGCGCGTGCGTGCGCTTCAGGTGCGAGTGGCGCGGCACGCGTGCCCGTCGCCCATTCAACAGTCTCATGGTCAGTCTGTCCGGAAACGTGCGGGCGCGATGCCTGCGCACGGTCGATGCCTGTGCCGGACGCCGCATACCGGCCGCGTCCCGCGAATGGTTCGTGCTGTACTCGATCGGATCAACTGCGCCGCCGCGCGTCCCGGTTGCGGGCCGTCGTGGCGCCAGGCGAAAAAAGGCCGCTCCAAAAGGGGGGTAGTGGACGTGGAGCGGCCGGTCTAAAGCCTGTCAGTGCATCGCGATCGCCATCAGAACTTGTACGTCGCGCCGATCTGCGCGAACCGGCCGATGTACGAATACACCGACGTGTCGTACCCGCTCTGGTCCAGCGTGCCGTTCGCGAATTCCGGGTCGTACGGCGGCGTGCGGTTGAAGAGGTTGTTGATGCCGCCGTAGATCGTCCAGTTCTTGAAACCCGTGTACGTCATCATCAGGTTGAACTGGCTGTACGACCCGACCTTCGACGGGGCGGGTGCGGGCATCAGGTTCTGCGCGTACGGGCCCGTGAATTCCCACGTCAGCGCCGCGTCGAACTTCCGGTAGTTCCAGTCCAGCGTCGTGTTGCCGCGCCAGCGCGGGAAGCTGCCGCCGAACGGCTGCGTGATCGTGTAGTTGTTGCCCGCGCCGTTCACCGGTGTGCCACCCGGGAAGCCGATCTTGTAGCTGTTGATGTACGCCCAGTCACCCGACAGCGTGACCGTGCCCCAGCCCTTGAGCGGCAGCCCCTGGCGGAACGTGCCTTCGAAGCCGTTCGTGTCGAGGTAGCCGAGGTTCTGGTACGGGATCACCTTGTACAGTAGCTGGCCCGTCGTCGGATCGGTCACGACCTGCGACGGCGCACCCTGGCCAATCACGTTGTCGATGCGGATCTTGTACCAGTCGAAGCCGAGATCCGTGTACCTGCTCGGCGACACCTGGAAGCCGATGTTGAAGTTACGCGTGCGTTCCGGCGCGAGGTTCGGGTTGCCGACGGTGATCGACGTATAGTTCTGGCCGGTGGCCGGGTCGATCTGGATGCCGAGCGTCTGTGATTTGCTGTCCTCGACGAAGGTCGGCGCGCGGAACCCGCGGTTGTACGACGTATACAGCGTGAGCGCCTTGATCGGCTGGTAACGCAACGCGAAGCGCGGCGAGAAGGCGCCGCCCACGTCCGTGTAGTGGTCGTAGCGGCCCGCCTGGCTGAACGTCAGGTTCTCGAGGATCGGCACGTTGATCTGGTAATACACGGCCGCGACGTTGCGCTGGCCGTTCACCGTCTCGAGGTCCGGCGTGATGACCGCCCCGCTCAGGTATTCGGAGCCCGGCGTCAGCACTTCGCTCTGGTGCGTGAACTGCGCGCCGAAGCCGATACCGACGTCGCCGGCCGGCAGATGGAACAGGTTAGGCGTCGACAGCGTCGCGTCGATCGTGTCGAGCTTCGAGATGCCGAAGTTGTTCGCTTCCTGGTACAGCCCGTTGAACGCGTTCGGCGTCGCCGCGGGGTTCGCAAAGTTAAGCGTGCCGTTCTGGTAGATGTTGTTCAGCGCATTGACGTTCAGCTGGTTCGTGAACACGTTCGACACCGTGCTCTGCGAATGGCTGACCGACGTCGCCCAGTCCCAGTCGCCGTACGGCAACGTGAACGACCCCTTGATGCCGGCGGCCGCACGCCAGTAGTTCGCCCAGGTCTTCTGCGCGACCGTGTTCGGGAACGCGTAGGTGAGCGGCG
Organism: Burkholderia crassaminum; assembly: GCF_964265005.1. NCBI lineage: Bacteria > Pseudomonadati > Pseudomonadota > Betaproteobacteria > Burkholderiales > Burkholderiaceae > Burkholderia > Burkholderia crassaminum. Next base: position 2,009,270 of record NZ_OZ183799.1, read on the forward strand.
TGGCCGCGCCTGTCGTGTTGTACGGGTTGCTGACCGGTACCGTGAAGTTGAACGGCGACAGCAGCTTCGTCTGCGGATTCCAGACGAGCGCCGGGTTCTGCGAGTTGCCGATCACGTTGTTCCACAAGCCGTCGTTGGTCGTGGTCGTGTTGTAGCTCTCGAGGAAATCCGCGAACGCGGTCGTCTTGTCGTCGATCTTGAAGTCCGCATGGAGCTTCGCGTTCAGGCGCTCCGTCATCGGCAGGATCGACGTGCTTTCAGCGGTGTTGTACCCGCAGACCGTGCCCTGCGACCCGGCCGACAGCGAATTCGACACGGCCGGATGCACCGAGCCGCCGAACGGGCAGCCCCCGTTCAGCGCCTGCGCGACACCGCCGGGCATGTTCCAGTACGACGGCGCGAGCAGCGAGAACCCGCCCGGCTTGCCCGTGAAGTCCTGGTTGCGCGTCGAATCGCGGTCGGCCAGCGTGAAGCCGTTCGACTTGTAGTAGCTCATCGCGGCCGTCACGTTGAAGCGGTCGGCGTTCAGGTCGCCGAAGCCGCCGAGCACGCCGAACTTCACCGTGCCGTCGCCGTTACCGGCGTTGATCGCGCTGCCAAGGCTGCCGTCGAGCTGCAGGCCACGGAAATCGTGTTTCGTGATGATGTTGACGACACCGCCGATCGCGTCCGAACCGTACTGCGACACGGCGCCCGTCTTCACGATTTCGATCCGCTCGATGTCGTTGAGCGGGATCGTGTTGAGGTCGAAGAACGAGTCGACGCTGTTCGAAAAGAATGCGTACGGTGCGACGCGCTGGCCGTCGACCATCACGAGCGTGTACTTCTCGGACAGGCCGCGCAGCGCGATGCCGGCCGCGCCAGCCGCGAAGTTGCCCGATTGCCCTTCGCCCCAGCTGTTCGCCGAGTTGGCCGCCGCGTCACGCAGGAAGTCGGTGACGGTCACCGCGCCGCTGGCCTGGATTTCCTTCGGCGTGATCGTCTGCACCTGCTGGAAACCGGTCTTGTCGGCCTGCCGGATCAGCGAACCCGTCACTTCGAAGCGCTTGATCTGCGCGACCTTGCCTTGCCCGTTCGCACCGGGTACAGCGGGCGTGGCCTCGGTTGCCGCGCCCGCTGCCGCATCGGGCGCCGCGGCGCCCGTGGCAGCGGCGGCGCCCGGCGTGCCACCCGCCTGTGCAACGGTCACGGGCGCGCCGTTCGCGACCGCATCGGCGACCGCGACGGCGCCCGGCGCCGGCTGGCTCTGGGCAAACGCCGGCGGCGCCAGGACTGCCGTCAGCGCCAGTTCCGCCCAGACTATCCTCTTGATGGCCAACGCCAAAACTCTCTGCTTCATCTTGTTCCCTCTCGCTCGTAGTAAGACCCCACCTGCTGTGCGCCGGAACCTTGTGAATTCCTTGCGCGTCCTGGGTGCCCGTGTGCCGGAACCCGCGATTGCCATGCTTTCGACTGCCACGACTCGAACGGATCGGCTTCGGGGCACCAGCACCTTTCAGCATCACCGTCGTTTTCTATTTTTGATTCGTCATGCTAACCACCTACATTGAGCGCCTTGCCTGCTTCCTGCCGATTCGACGGACAGCCGCGATGCACACGGCGAGCCTCTGCACGCGCCGTACTGCGCACACTCCGCTACCGATCGGGTACTTCTCCTTCGTGGCGGCCTGCCGCGCCGGTCGCCTTTGCTAGAACAGCCTGGGCGTGCCGACCCAGACGATCACCGCCTCTTCGTCGGCCGTGTTGCGCCACGCATGCGGCATCGTCGATTCGTAATGCGCGGTGTCGCCCTCGTTCAGCGTGAACGTGCAATCCTCGAGCGTCAGCGCCACCTGCCCGCGCAACACGTAGACGAACTCCTCGCCCGCATGCGTCGTCACCTCGGACGACAACTGGCCCGCCGGCATCCTGACGAGAATCGCGTCGAGCTTGCGGCCGTCCACCAGATTCGTCAGCCGGGCGAACCGGCTGGCCGAGTTCGTGAACTGGAAATACTGCAGCGCATCGCCGCGGCATACCGAGCGCGCTTCCGTCGGCGTGTCGATGAAGTACTGCATCGTCACGCCCAGCGCCTTCGCGATCCGGACCAGCGACGTGATCGACGGCGTCGCCCGCCCGCGCTCGACCTGCGACAGGAACGGCTTCGAAATGCCGGCGATCGTGGACGTTTCGTCGAGCGTGAGCTTCAGGCGCTGGCGCAGCGCCCGGATCTTGTTGCCTAGCGACACGGCGACGAGCACCGACTCATCAGGGGGCAAAGCCATGGAAAGACGGACCCTCGCAGTCGAATTCGGTTTGATGTCGTCAAGCGTCGACCGATGCCGTGACGCGACCGGCCCGGCGCGATACCCGGCTGCACGCCGTCGCGGCATGCACGCCACGCGTGGTGCGGCACGGCACCTGCGTCGCGCGGCCACGCAGCCCTCGCACATTTCATTCGGTTTACTAATCAACAAGGTTGCCCCTTTCCATCGGCTGACCTGCCAGTCGTGCATCGGTGCTATCGCGGCGGCACCTCGTTTGCCGATCGCATCCGCTCCCGCACCGTGCGCCGTCGTACCCTTGCGTTGCGTTACCGGGATGCCACCACCGTCCAGAGCCGTGCGAGGTCACCGGAACCGTCGGTACCCTTGACCGTGCGCAGTACCTGGACCGCCCGCGCCTTCTGGCCGGCCACGTAATACGCCTCGCCGAGCCGCAGTCGCGCCGCATCGGGATGCTCGAGCCCGCCTTTCGCAATCGCCTGCTCCATCATCGGCAGCCCCTGCTGCGCATTGCCTGCGAAGACGAGGTTCATACCCGCGTCGATCGGCGCAGACGGCGTTGCGGCGTCGCCGCCCGATTGCGCGCGCTTTGCTGCCAGCGTCTGCAGCCGCTTCTCGCGATCCGCCTGCGCGTCCTTGCCGAGTACGCCGGACGCGAACCCCTGGTCGATCACCTGCTTGCCTTCGGCGGGCGACCCCGCAACCAGCGCGAGCTGCGTCATCTCCATGTACGCGTTGGCTGTCGCGAGCGAGCCTGTCGCCCGGCGCAACCGGTAGATGTCGAGGTCGAGCGACGGCAGATAGCCGGGGTTGCCGCGAATGGCCGTGACCATTTCGTCCCAGTACGCGGGGCTCGGGTGGTAGGCCACCAGCAGCCCGAGCGCGCTGCGATACGCGTTGCCGTCCTTCACCTTCTGAGCACAGGTCGCAAGCATCTGCAACTGCCCTTCATCCGGCGCGTGCCCGCCATTCGCCTGCGCGTCGGTGCTCGCTTTCAACTGGCTCACGAGCGGCGCGCAATCGTTTGACAGGTAGTACGACTGCGTGAGCAGCGTGCGCATTTCCGGATCGGATCCCCCTGCCTTCAGGTAGCGCTGGGCAATCCGGATCGCCAGCGGGTAGTTCTTCTGCTGGAAGTAGATGCCGGCCAGCGCCGCCGTCGTCCGCTGCTCGTCCTCGCCCGACAGCCGCCCCGAGTTCAGCACCGCCTCGTAGGCCTGCGCGGCCGTACCCGGGTCGCCGGCCGCCATCGCGGCCGCGCCGCGCATCTCCTCCACCATGTAGGTTTCGTACGGCGTCCGGTTCGGCACGGCGGCCGCCTGGGCGATCTTGCCGAGCGCGTCGCGGTACTTGTGCGCGCGATACAGCTCCTGAGCGGCCGCCAACGGTTTCGCCACGTCCGGCCGCAGCGCGTCCGCCGACAACGCCGGGCGTCCGAGCAAGCCTGCCGCGCCGAGCGCCGCCACCGCCATCATCCGTTTCCATCGTCGCTGGTTCATCGGCTCGTCCGTGTCGTCATTGCATGAACTGTTCGTTACCGATCAGGCCGATCTTGGTCGCGCCCACGCGTTGCGCGGACGCGAGCACGGCGGCCACGTCCTTGTACGGCACCAGCTTGTTGGGGCGCAGGTGGATTTCCGCCTGCACGGGTTCCGCCGCCACCTGGGTCAGTTTCGCCTCGAGCGCCGTACGGTCCGGCACCGGTGCACCGTTCCACGTCGTCGTGCCGTCGAAGTCGATGTCGATCTGCACGATTTCCGGCGGCGTGGCCGGCGGTGGCGGATTGCCCACCGGCAGGTCCATCTTCACCGAATGCATCTGAATCGGGATCGTGATGATCAGCATGATCAGCAACACCAGCATCACGTCGATCAGCGGCGTGGTGTTGATATCGACCATCACTTCCGGTTCGGCATTGCTCCCGCCCGAAGGCACATTCATTCCCATCGTCGACTCCTGTCGACCAGCGTTAGTGCTTTAGCACTTACGCTGGTCCCATGCTTCGCGGTCGATCAGCGTTAGCACTTCAGCACTTACGCAGATCCCATGCTTCGCGGTCGATCAGCGTTAGCGCTTCAGCACTTGCGCCGATCCCATGCTTCGCGGTCGATCAGCGTTAGCGCTTTAGCACTTACGCTGGCCCCATGCTTCGCGGTCGATCAGCGTTAGTGCTTCAGCACTTACGCCGATCCCATGCTTCGCGGTCGATCATCGTTAGCGCTTCAGCACTTACGCTGGCCCCATGCTTCGCGGTCGACCGGCATCAGTACGTCAACCCTTGCCGCCGGCCCCCTGCCTCACCAACGTTCCCGTGCACGACTATCCACCACGCGCGGGCGGCTCCGTAATGAACGACAGTTTCGCAATCCCCGCGCGCTCGCACATCGTGACCACCCGACCGATGAACTCGTAACGCGTGTTCTGGTCGCCCCGCACGTGGACGCTCGGCTGCGGCTGCTGCTGCGACACGTCCTTCAGCTTCGCGAGCAGTGTCTGTGCATCCACCAGCTGCTCGCCCCAGAAGAAATCGCCGTCGCGGTTCACCGCGATCTCGATGCTCTTCGGCGTTGTCTGCAGCGGCTGCACCGTCTCCTTCGGCAACTGAAGCTGGATCGTGTGCGTCACGACCGGAATCGTGATCAGGAAGATGATCAGCAACACCAGCATCACGTCGACGAGCGGCGTCGTGTTGATGTTGGCGATCACCTCGTCGCTATCGTCCTGCCCGACGTTCATGGCCATCGCGCGTCTCCGTCAGCCGATCAGTTCGCAAGCGATGCTGCTGCAGACGACGAGGACGATGCGCGCACCGGGCGCCGATTGCCGGCCAGCAGCACCGTGTGCAGTTGCGCGCCGAAGTTGCGAACCCGCTCCATCACCGACTTGTTGCGCCGGACCAGGAAGTTGTAGCCGAGCACCGCGGGCACCGCGACGGCGAGGCCGATCGCGGTCATGATGAGCGCCTCGCCCACCGGGCCCGCGACCTTGTCGATCGACGCCTGGCCGGCGATACCGATGGCCGTCAGCGCGTGATAAATCCCCCAGACCGTGCCGAACAGCCCGACGAACGGCGCCGTGGAGCCCACCGTGGCCAGGAATGCGAGTCCGTCCTGCATCCGGTTCGACACGTTCGTGATCGAGCGCTCGACCGAGACGTCGATCCACGTGTTGCGGTCCACCGCTTCCAGCAGCGCGTCTTCATGATGCTCGCCGGCCTCGATTGCCGTTTCGGCGATGAACCGGAACGGCGACGCCTCGTCGAGCAGCTTGGCGCCCTCGGCCAGCGACGGCGCGGACCAGAGCTGTGCGTCCGCCAGCTTCGCGCGGCGGTTGGCGCGCAACTGCTCCAGGAACTTCGTGATCATGATGTACCAGCTTCCCATCGACATGATCACCAGCAGGATCAGCACGAAACGGGCGACGAAGTCGCCGTTCTTCCATAGCGCACCGAGCCCGTACGGATTCTCGACCGCTACCGTTGCGGCCGGTGCGGGCGGCGGAGCCGGCTCGGCTGCGGCTGGAGCCGTGGTCGGCGCAGCCGACGGCGCCGCGGCCTGTGCCGATGTGTCGGCCGCGCCGCTTGCCTGCGCATGGGCGAGCTGCGGCGCAACGAACCCGTCGATTGCGGCGACGGACATCAGGATGCTTGCCGCCAGCGCGGCCATTGAACGCTTCGTCATACCCCACTCCAGTTATTTCGGTGAACTTAATACGTCAGTTCGAGATGGTTTTTCCCGGCCCGGTTCGCGCCGGGCCGCCCACTGCATCAATTCAGATTGAACGAGAACGGTACCTGGACCCGCACCGACTGGCCCTGCGCGACGCACTTGAATCGTTTCACGGTGTTGAAGGCAGCGCGATCGAGGATCGGGTCCGCCGACTGCGCCACGCGCTCGTTCGTGATGTTCCCTTCCGCATCCACGACGAATTCGATCGTCACGTCGCCCGTGATGTTGTTTTCCTGTGCTTCCTTCGGATACTGGATCGACGCGCGCAGCGTGTCCGAGTTCGGGCAGACGACCCCCACGTCATGGCTGACGGGCTTGGCGGGTGCCGGGGGCGCCACGACCGGTGCCTGCACGGCCGGCGCGGACGGTACCGGGGCCGACTGGTGCGTGATCGTCGCCTGCGGCGGCGCCTGCACCGGCACTTCCGGCGGCGGGACGAACGGCGGCGGCGGCGGCGCGAATTTCGGCGGCGGGAGTTTGACCACGGGCATCGGCGGTGGCGGCGGCGGCTTGACCGGCTCGATGATGCGGGTTTCGATCGGATGCTGGATCACCTGGACGACTTTCGTCGCCAGGCCGTTGAGCAGCGCGTAGATCAGCACTGCATGCAGCACCAGGACGATTCCGATGCCGCCGAACCGGCGTACCGGGTTCTGTTGCTTCTTGCCGAACTCTCGCGGACGGCCCAGCGTAGCCAGTCCGCTGTTCGATGTAGCCAGACGTTCTTCGACTTTCATGCCCACCATCCATCCCCCAAGCGATTCGCCCAGTTTCGGATTGCAGCCGACGGTGAAGCCAGGTCGGCATCACCACCGCATCAACCCGAACATTTCATTTCAAATTCAATTAGCAATCCGAATTGAAAGAATTACATTCGAATTCCAATTCATTCTTTTTCAAGGAATCGTTCCGGCCGGCGCGGCCCGGTGTGGTACCGGAAAACCACGCGCCTGCTCGTTCAGGCAATTGTCAGCTGAGCGGGCGGCACCTTGTAAGTCGCATGACGATTAGCCGTTCGTTACACGGTGATGTCACTGGTGCCGTTCACTTGGGTGCAGAAGATAGCAAGGAAAAAATTTGCGCGTCAAACTTTATTTGATGCCCGAATACAAAGTTTGGAGGGTTTATTCAAATAATATTACGGTAAGCACAAATCAAACTTTTATTATTAAAACGGTAATTGAATTGTATGGATATATGCAAAACCGGATATTAAGCCGCTTCAACATAAATAAAGGCGTATTTCCTGCACCGCACCAAAACGGGTCGTCCGGGAAGCGACCGGCTGGATGCGCACCCTCGCTTCGTCAATGCCCGCATCGGTCGCCAGGCGCGTCAATCGACCGCCTCGAACTGGCCGATATCGTCTCCTCAAAACGTCTGGCACGCGGAAGATATCCGGACAGTTAATCTGGAATGCGATGGAAATTTCAGGTTGACCAGCCACCTGAAAAAACCGGCATAGTATTTCGCACATCGAAACAACTAGCCGAAAATTCGACGATTGCCCCGACACACAACCCTGTCACACACGCACCGGCAAATGCCCATGCACCGCGCGCGTCAGGACTGCATGCCCTGCATCTTGTGCGAGAAATGCGCACGCTCGGCCGTCTCCATCAGCATCAGGAATTCATCCTGCATCATGTGGATCAGCGCTTCGTGGTCGCCGGCCTCGAAATAGACTTCCGGCTGCTGCGCGAGACGTTCCTCGAGAAACGTCTTCATTCCGTACGCCATGCAGACCGGCGGCAGCGCACCCATGTCGCAATCCTTGAACAGCTCGCGCAGTTCGACCTCGCGGGCAAGCACGAGATGGCGTCCCGTCTTCACCCAGAGATCCGACAGGCGCACGGCGTGCGTGGTCGGCAATACGGCGGCGACGTAGCCTTCGTCGTCTTCAAGGAGCACGGTTTTCGCGAGGCGATCGCCGGGAATATGCGCGGCGGCGGCCGTCTCCATGCTCGTATGGCTATAGGGGTGGTACACCACTTCGTACCGGGATGACTTCTGGCGCAGGCAATCCTGCAGGGTGGCAGATACAGGCATGACACACCTCGTCTGGGCGAATCGGGCGAACGGAGTTCGCTCCGGATTTGTTCAGCATAGGTCGCATTCGAGCCAATGGAAACGCCGCCTCGCCCCTTCCTCATTCGGGCGCCCGCTCCGGTTCCAACCCCTTTTCGCGCAGCCATTCGCGGTTGAAAAGCCGCGCACGATAGATGTCGCCGCGATCGCACAGCAAGGTCACGATCGTATGCCCGGGGCCCATCCGGCGGGCCAGCCAGACCGCCGCCGCGACGTTGATGCCGCTCGATCCGCCGACGTACAGCCCTTCTTCGCGCAGCAGCCGGTAGACCATCGTCACGCACTCCGTATCGTCGATCCTCACGGCGTCGTCGATCGGCGCGCCAGCCAGATTCGCGGTGACGCGCGTCGAACCGATGCCTTCGGTGATCGAGCTGCCTTCGGCGCTGAGGTCGCCCGTTTTCACGTAACCGTAGAGCCCGCTGCCGTGCGGATCGGCCAGCACGATCCGGATCTCCGGATTCTGCTCTTTCAGGTAGCGGCTCACGCCCGCCAGCGTGCCGCCCGTGCCGGTCGCACAGACGAACGCATCGACCGTGCCCGCCGTGTCGCGCCAGATTTCCGGCCCGGTCGTCTCGTAGTGCGCCTGCCGGTTCACGACGTTGTCAAACTGGTTGGCCCATACCGCGTTGTCGAGTTCGTCCGCGAGCCGTCCAGCAATTTTCTGATAGTTGTTCGGGTCACGGTACGGCGCCGCCGGCACCGGGCGCACGTCGGCACCGAGCGTGCGCAGGATCGCCATCTTGTCCGGTGATTGCGTATCGGGAATCACGATCACGCAGCGATAACCGCGCGCCGCGCAGATATGCGCAAGACCGATGCCCGTGTTGCCCGCCGTGCCCTCGACGACGGTGCCGCCCGGCTTCAGCGCGCCACGCCGCTCGGCGTCGCGGATGATGTAGAGCGCCGCGCGATCCTTCACCGAGCCGCCGGGATTCATGAATTCCGCCTTGCCCAGGATTTCGCAGCCCGTTTCCGCACTGAGCTTCGTCAGCCGGATCAACGGCGTGCGTCCCACGCAGTCGACGAAGCCGTGTCGCACGTCCATGTTGCCCTCCGTTGCATTCGCGCTCGCGCGCCCTACACAACGAAGGATAGGACGCGCCCGCGGCTTTCGACGCCGGCCGCCGCGTACTAAGCTTGGAGAGCCCATTGCGGCACGCGCCGCATCGCCAGACGAGGTCCGCCATGCTGCAATTGCAATCCGTTGCCATTGACAAGCCCGAGGCCGTGAATTTCATCCTCGGCCAGTCGCATTTCATCAAGTCCGTCGAGGACATCCACGAGACGCTGGTCGGCACCGTGCCCGGCATCCGTTTCGGGCTCGCGTTCTGTGAGGCATCGGGCAAGCGGCTCGTGCGCCGTTCCGGCACCGATGCCGAACTCGTCGAACTCGCGTGCCGCAACGCCCTTGCGATCGGCGCCGGTCACGCGTTCATCGTGTTCCTCGGCGACGGCTTCTATCCGGTCAACGTGCTCAATGCGATCAAGGCCGTGCCGGAGGTCTGCCGGATCTACTGCGCGACCGCAAACCCGACCGACGTGATCGTCGGGGAAACCGCGCAGGGGCGCGGGATCGTCGGCGTCGTCGACGGCTTTCCGCCGCTCGGCGTCGAGAACGACGACGACGTGCGTTGGCGCAAGGATCTGCTGCGCACGATCGGATACAAGGCTTAGGCGCGCGCCGCCGGGGCCGACGCGCCGCGCGTGCGGCACGTCCCCCGGGCCCTGCCCTGCAGACGTGACCGCATCATCGATGCGGATCTCGCCTCCCGGCCTTGCAGAACGAGATGAACAGGCGCGTGGATCAAAAGCACGAGCGCGGTCAGGATTCGAGGGCGCAAGATGTCTTGACCGTTAGTTGCAATTTAGAAGGCGAGAACACGCTTCTTGCTGCAGCGCGCTGGCCACCCGGCTGTCCTATACTGCCCGCAACAGACTGACCGAAAGCCGCGCCGGCACGACGGCCGCGGCCGCCAACCCTTCCCGGAGCAACGCATGCATTACCAGTTGATCTACGAACTCGTCGACGATTACCTGTCCCGTCGCGAACCGTACCGCGCCCAGCACCTCGCGCTTGCACAGGCCGCGACCGAGCGCGGCGAACTCGTGCTCGCCGGCGCGCTGTCGGACCCGGCCGACCAGGCCGTGCTCGTATTCGAAGGTGATTCGCCGGAGGCGGCCGAGTCGTTCGCGCGCGCCGATCCGTATGTGCAGAACGGCCTCGTGAAATCGTGGCGCGTGCGTCCGTGGCGCGTCGTGATCGGCAAGCACGCGCCGCGATAGGTGCGACGCAGGACTACAACCACCCTGCCCGCTTGAATCGCCACCACAGCGCGAAGTCGGCGACGACCATCGAGGCGATGCAGCCGTAGAAACCGTATTTCAGGTGCAGTTCCGGCATATTCGCGAAGTTCATCCCGTAGATGCCGGCGATCATCGTCGGTATCGCGAACAGCGCGGCGAACGACCCGAGCCGCTTCGTCACTTCGCTCTCGGCCAGCGAAATCATCCCGAGGTTGACCTGGATCGCCGTCACGACCATCTCGCGGCGCCCTTCGATCGTCTTCACGATCCGCTGCAGATGGTCGTACACGTCGCGAAAGTACGCCGCCATCCCGCTGCAGACCTGCGGAACGCGCCCGCCGGTGAGTTTCGCGAGCGGTTCGATCAGCGGCGCCGTGTGCTGGTACAGCATCACGAGGCGGCGCTTCAGCGAATAGAGATCCTCGATGATCGCGCGCGACGACGCGGGCGTGGCCTTCGCGAAGATGCGATCCTCGAGTTCCTCGAGCTCGGTGCCGAGCGTTTCGAGGATCGGGAAATAGCGGTCGACGACCTGGTCCATCAGCGCGTAGAACACGAACGCCGAACCTTCCTGCAACAGGTGCGGCTCGCGCTCGCAGCGCTTGCGCACGTCGCGGAAATCCTGCTCGGTATGGTTGCGGATCGACAGCACGTAGTTCGGGCCGACGAACACGTTCAACTCGCCCATCTTGAATTCGTCGTCATCGTCGAGCTCGACCGTATGCAGCACTGCGAACAGCGAATCGCCATACTCCTCGATCTTCGGCCGCTGATGCCCCTTGCGGGCATCCTCGAGTGCCAGCTCGTGCAGCCCGAACTCCTCGCCCATCAGGTCGATTTCCTCGGGTGTCGGATCCTTCAGCGCGACCCACACGAAGCATTCGGGCTTCGACACGTAGTCGCTGATGGCGTCGATATCGATGTCGGCCAGCTTGCGGCCGTCCTGGTATGCAGCACAGTTGATCAGCATGGTGTCCGTGATGTTGCGGTTTGCGCATCAGTTTACCGGTTTGCTGCGCGGGCAGCCCGGCTTGCGCGGCACGGCGATATTGGTCATGATCGGGCTGCGTGCGCCGCAGCACGCGCACCGGAACACTGCGGCACACACGCCGCACGGCCGTGCGGCCCAACCGTCAAGGAGACAGACCCATGTGGTATTTCTCGTGGATACTCGGCATCGGCGTGGCGCTCGGCTTCGGCATCATCAACGCGATGTGGCTGGAAGCGGAAGTGTTCTCGCGCGGCGACAAGCGCAACGGTGCGTCGAGCCCGCGGCCGGGGGGCAAGGTTTCGTGACACACCTGGTGTTCTTCTGCGGTCACGCCGGCACCGGCAAGACCACGCTCGCGAAGCGGCTCATCGGGCCGCTGATGCGCGCGACCGGCGAGGCGTTCTGCCTGCTCGACAAGGACACGCTGTACGGCCGCTACAGCTCGGCCGCGATGGGCGCGCTCACCGAGGATCCGAACGACCGCGACAGCCCGCTCTACCTGAAGCACCTGCGCGATCCCGAATACCACGGCCTGCTCGACACGGCCCGTGAAAATCTCGCGCTGGGCATCGGTGCGCTCGTCGTCGGCCCGCTGTCGCGCGAAGTGCGCGATCGCCGCATTCTCGACCGCGCATGGCTCGGCATCGCACCCGACGTCACGCTGACGGTCGTCTGGGTCCATACGTCGGAAGACGTCGCGCACCAGCGGATCGTCGCGCGCGGCAACCCGAACGACGCGTACAAGCTCACGCACTGGGACGAATACCGGCAGCGCCGATTCGTGCCGACCGGCCACGAATGCGACGGCATCGTGATGTTCGACAACACCGCGCCGTCCGACACCGACGTCGATACGCTGCTGTACCGCATCGCGCCGCCTCCGCCTGCGGCAACGATCGTCCCGCCGCTGCCGGCCTGAGCGCCGCACCTTTTTCGCTCCCCGCAAAAAACAACGCCGGAAGCGCTGCTGCGCTCCCGGCGTCGTACGGCCCTCGTGCCAGAGGCTGGCGGACGCTCAGGCCACCGCGTGCACGCGCTCCATCGTGCCGCCTTCGTACAGCTTGCCGAAGCGGTTCGACAGGAACGCCTTCAGCGAGACCTTTTCCTGCGGGATGAAACCGCTTTGCGGCAGCTTCTTCTCGCGGAACAGATCCAGCACCGCGCACATCGCGCCGGCCGTCGTGATCTGGATCGCGCTCATGTGCATCCCGCACACGTCCTTCGCGAAAATCTTGCGCGTGAACACGTCCTGCACCAGCTGGCCATCCTTCACGCCCGTCACCGTGATGAACACGAGCACGACGTCCTGCTTCGTCGACGGCACCGCGCGGCGCATGATCGACTTCAGCGTGTCGCGGTCGGTCGACAGGCGCAGGTCTTCGAGCAGGAACTGGACGAGGTCGCGGTGGCCCGGGTAGCGCACCGACTTGTAGTCGAGCGTCTCGACCTTGCCCGACAGCGTCTCGCACAGCGTGCCGAGGCCGCCCGACGTATTGAACGCTTCGTATTCGGTACCGTCGAGCGAGAAGTGCTCGAGGCCTTCGAGCGGCTGCACCCACTGCTTGCGGCCGTCGCGGATCGCTTCGCACGGCTGGCAGTATTCGTTGATCAGGCCGTCGACGCTCCAGGTCAGGTTGTACTTCAGCGCGTTGGTCGGATACTCGGGCAAGGCGCCTACGCGCATCTTCACGTCGCGCACTTCGCTGAAGCCGTTCACCAGTTCATGCGCGGCGAGACCGATGAAGCCCGGTGCGAGGCCGCACTGCGGCATGAACGCACGGTCCGAGCCGTCGGCCAGCTCGCGGATCGCGTGGGTCGCGCGCACGTCTTCGGTCAGGTCGAAGTAGTGGACGCCGGCAGCCTTCGCGGCGGCGGCGACGTTGACCGCGAGGTAGTAAGGCAGCGCGTTGACGAGCGCATCGAAGCCCTTCACTGCTTCGCGAATCGCGTTGGCGTCGGCCGAATCGACCCGTTGCGTCGCGATGCCTTCGCGCGAGAGCTTCGCGAGCGCATCCGCATCGCGGTCGAACGCGACGACTTCGTAGTCGCCCGTTTCACGCAGCATGTGAGCAATGGTGTGGCCGATCAGACCTGCGCCGACGATGGCGATTTTCATGCGCTTATCTCCTGATGATGGGTTTGGTGTTGTGGACGGCGTTGAGCCATGAACACAGTTTAGGGACGCGCAAAATCAGTTCCAAGACGAAGAATGATGCGAAACGACCGATAATTTCGACGTTACGACGACACATTTCGTCGAAACGTCGAAACGAGCGTTTTTCACCCGCTGCCGGCCCGCTATGGCTGGCCTAAGTCTCGCGATTCAGACTGCATGCCGACCACCCGATTGCCAAGGAGGCATCGCATGCAATCCCTGCCCGCCCATCGCACGCCGCACTGGCTGAACAAGGTGCCCGACGTCGCGCTGTCGTTCTGGATCATCAAGATCATGTCGACCACGGTCGGCGAAACCGGCGCGGACTTTCTCGCGGTCAACGCGGGGCTCGGCCAGACCGTCACGCGCGTCGCGATGGCGTCGCTGCTCGCGATCGCGCTGTGGCTGCAGTTGCGTACGCGCCGCTACGTGCCGTGGATCTACTGGCTCACGGTGGTGCTGGTCAGCATCGTCGGCACGCAGATCACCGACCTGCTCACCGACGGCCTGAACGTCAGCCTGTATGCGAGTACCGCCGCGTTTGCCGTCGCGCTCGCCACGATCTTCTTCGTGTGGCATCGCGTCGAAGGCACGCTGTCGATCGACACGATCGTCACGCCGCGGCGCGAACTGTTCTACTGGGCCGCGATCCTCTGCACGTTCGCGCTCGGCACCGCAGCCGGCGATCTCGCGACCGAGGCGCTCGGGCTCGGCTTCACGCTCGGCGCGCTCATCTTCGGCGGGTTGATCGCGGCCGTGTTCGTGATGTGGCGGCTCGGCGCCAATGCAGTGCTGGCGTTCTGGATCGCGTACATCCTGACGCGCCCGTTCGGCGCATCGCTCGGCGACCTGCTCACGCAGGCGCGCACCTATGGCGGGCTCGGCTTCGGCGCCGCATGGACGAGCCTGCTGTTCCTGACCGTGATCGTGCTGCTCGTCGCCGTCGCGCAGTTCGGCAGCGGCCCGCGCACGCGTGCCGGTACCGCCGAATGACGCCCTTTGCTTTCCGTTCTTTCCGTTCTTTCCGTTCACCGAATCGAGGACACGCCATGCGCATCCCCCATCCCGTTACCCGTCTCGCCGTTGCCGCGGCCACCATTGCGCTGTTGAGCGCCGCCGCCGGCTGCTCGAAGCAGCAGGATGCGAACGCATCGACCCCGTTGCCCGCCTCGGCTGCAACATCGCCCGCGGCGGCCCACGCATCGAAGCTCGGCGACCTGTCGCAGTTCCGCACGATCGCCGTCGACGTGAACACGCTCGTCGCCAAGGGCGACCTGCCCGGCGCAAAAACGCGCATCAAGGATCTCGAGATCGCGTGGGACGCAGCCGAAGCCGGCCTCAAGCCGCGCGCGGCCGCCGACTGGCACATGGTCGACCAGGAGATCGACCGGGCGCTCTCCGCGCTGCGCGCCGACCATCCGACGCAGGCCGATTCGGCCGCCGCGATGAAGAGCCTGCTCGCGGCCCTCGACCGGTTCAGCGGCACGTGAGGATCGCGGCAAGCGCACGGCACGTGACGCACGCGCGGGAATCGCATACGCTGGCGGCGTTTGCGCGGCACGGAGAACACGCATGCGAATACTGCTCGTCGAAGACGACCCGATGATCGGCGAGGCCGTCCATGCCGCGCTGAAGGATGCGTCGTACGCCACCGACTGGGTCACCGACGGCGTGCGCGCGTTGACCGCGTTCGCCGCGCAGCCCTACGACCTGGTCCTGCTCGACCTCGGCCTGCCCGGCCGCGACGGGCTCGACGTGCTGGCCGCCATCCGCGCGAAAGATGCCAGTACGCCGCTGCTGATCGTCACCGCACGCGACGGGCTGGACGATCGCTTGCGCGGCCTCGACGGCGGCGCCGACGACTACATCGTGAAGCCGTTCGAGATGGCCGAACTGCTCGCGCGGATTCGCGTCGCGATCCGGCGCCGGGCCGGTTCGGCCGCGCCGCTGCTGAGCAACGGAATCGTGTCGCTCGACCCGGCGACGCGCGAGGCCGCCGTCGACGGGCAGGCGCCGGTGCCGCTGTCGAATCGCGAGTTCTCGCTGCTGCGCGCGCTGCTGGTGCGCCCGGGCGCGATCCTGTCGCGGCGCGAGCTCGAAGATCGCCTGTACGGCTGGGGCGAGGAAGTCGAAAGCAACGCGGTCGAATTCCTGATCCATTCGCTGCGCCGCAAGCTCGGCAGCACCGTGATCAAGAACGTCAGGGGTGCGGGATGGATGGTTTCAAGAAACGTCTGAACGAATCGATCGGGTTCCGCCTGTCGGTCGCGCTGTCGGCCGCGATCCTGGCCGTCGCGATGGCCGCGGCCGCGTTCGCCTTTTCATCGGCATTCGACGAAGCGCACGAATTGCAGGACGACGTGCTGCGCGAGGTCGCGACGCTGCTCGATCGCCAGCGGACACCGTCGCTCCATGCCGCCGGCGCCGGGCCCGCACGTGAGAGCGACGAACTGTCGCGCGTGATCGTGCAGCCGCTCGGCGGCGCACCGCAGCCGGGCAGTGACGGCGCGCCGCGGCTCGCGCTGGCGCCGACGCTCGCCGACGGGCTGCATACGGTCGACGCCGGCGGCAGCACGTATCGCGTGATGGTCCGGACGTTCGCGAACGGCGAGCGCATCGCGGTCGCGCAGGAAACCGGCATGCGCGACGATGTCGCGCGCGAAAGCGCGTGGCGCACCGCGTTGCCGCTGCTGATCCTCGTACCGATCCTGTTGCTGCTCGTCGCCGATCTCGTGCGCAAGCTGTTCCGCCCAGTGGCCGCGCTGTCCGCCGGTATCGATGCGCGCGACGAGCACGACCTGCGCGCGGTGCCGGTCGATCGCGTGCCGGTCGAGGTACGGCCGTTCGTCGTCGCGATCAACCGGATGCTGGCGCGTGTCGCGCAATCGGTCGCCGCGCAGCGCCGCTTCGTCGCCGACGCCGCGCACGAATTGCGCTCGCCGCTCACGGCGATGTCGCTGCAGGCCGAGCGCCTGGCCGAGTCCGACCTGCCGGACGATGCGCGCGCGCGGCTCGCCGCACTGCGCGGCGGGCTCGACCGCAGCCGCCACCTGGTCGGGCAACTGCTCGCGCTCGCGCGGGCGCAAAGCGCGCCGGCTACGCCGCCCGGCGACGTGTCGGTCCATGCGGTCTATCGCCGCGTGCTGGAAGACCTGATGCCGCTCGCCGAAGCGAAAACGATCGACATCGGCATCGAAGACGGCCCGGATACCTCCGTGTCCGTCGACGAGCGCGAACTCACGTCACTGGTGATGAACCTGGTCGACAACGCGATCCGCTACACGCCGCCGGGCGGACGCGTGGACCTGTCGACGCAATGCACGGACACGCACGCGTGCGTGACGATCGCCGACACCGGGCCGGGCATCGCGCCGCACGAACACGAGCGCGTGTTCGATCCGTTCTACCGGGTGCCCGGCAACGCGCAGATCGGCTCCGGGCTCGGCCTGTCGATCGTGAAGATCGTCGCGGACCGGATGGGCGCCGACATCACGCTCGCCTATGCGGACGAATCGGAATCGGGCGGCTTGCGCATCTCGGTGCGGATTCCGCTTGCGCGGCCGCCCGGTGCGGCGCTGCCCGACAGCCGGGCCGATACGGCGGCGCAACACGCGCGGCGCGACGGACACCGCGCTTGAGCGTCAGCCGCCGATCGTCCCGCGATCGATCTTGCGCGACAGGATGATCGACGTCGTCGTGCGTTCGACGCCTTCGAGCGTGCCGATCTGGTCGAGCAGGTCGTTGAGACGTTCGGGCGAATCGGCGCGCAGCCATGCGACGTAGTCGTACTCGCCGCTCACCGCGCACAGCAGTTGCACCTCGGGCATCCGGTCGAGCTTGCGCAACACGTCCTTGCCGAACTTCGGCGTGAGGATGATGCCGACATACGCGTAAATGCTCGCGTCGAGCACGTCCTGCCCGAGCCGGACGCTGTAGCCGGCGATCACGTTGGTGCGTTCGAGCCGCGCGATGCGTGCGACGACCGTCGTGCGCGCGACGTCGAGCTGGCGCGCGAGATCCGCGACGCTGGCGCGCGCATCGGCCTGCAGCAGCGCGACGAGTTGCCGGTCGAGATCGTCGAGTTGGTCGAGGCGGGGTGGACGCATGAGGCTGGGCCGGGGCACGACGCGCCGGCGAAGTGGAAGGTGACGCGATGATAGCGCCGAACGCCGGAGCGCCCAAACGGCATCGCCCGGAGCCGATACGAACCTTTCAATTTCGATTCGTATCGGATGTAAGCAAGTGTCGCATTCACTGCTGCGCCGCACGCAACGTGCTACTAATAGCGGGCGACGCGAGATGCGCGCTTGCGGCAGTTGCCGCCGCGCCCGTTCGCACGACACCACCCCGGAGAGCCAACCATGAAGAAAATCTCGCTCACCCTCGCTACGCTCGCCGTTGCAGCCAGCGCGTTCGCGCAAACCCCGGCGCAGCCGCAAGCGCCCGCTCAGGCCACGATGGCCGCGGCTTCGGCCCCGAGCGCCGAGCAGCGCGAGGCGCGCCACGAAGCGCGCGTCGAGCAGCGCATCAAGTACCTGCACGACCAGCTGAAGATCACGTCGGCGCAGGAACCGCAGTGGAAGACGTTCGCCGACACGATGCGCGACAACGGCGACACGATGGGCCGCCTCTATCGCGAACGGATGGCCAAGCACGACGTCTCCGCGCTCGACGACATGAAGCAGTACGCGGAACTGTCGCAAGCGAACGCCGACGGCGCGAAGAAGCTCGCCGACGCCTTCGCACCGCTCTACGAGAGCTTCCCGGCCGACCAGAAGGCCCTGGCCGACACGACGTTCCGCAGCTGGCTGCACCACGGTGGCGAGCACCGCGGCAAGGGCAAGGCGAAGGGCAAGGAAGGCAAGGCGGCAGCCGCGCCGGCCGCCAGCGCGCCCGCGCAGCCCTGATACCCTCCCCGCCGGCGCCGTGCCGCCCGTCCGGGCCGAACGGCGCCGCGCCGCTACAGGCGACCGGCGCGTCACACGGCGCGCCGGATTCGGGATAAGCTCCCGGCTTTTCCAGCTTTCCCGCACTTCCTCGCCATGCTCGAACTCAAGCACATCGACCTGCGTACCGATCCGCAGGCCCGTCGCGTCGTCAAGGACGAAACCGTCGCCGTTTCCTTCGCGGATGCGGACGGCGAACTGATGAGCCTCGAAGGCCCGAACCGCTATGTGGCGGGCGACGCGCTGATCACGGGCTCGACCGGCGACCGCTGGGTCGTGTCGCGCGCGCGCTTCGACGCCAAATACCTGCCCGCCGATCCGGCACTCGCGCACGGCGCACCGGGCGCCTACCGGAACCGGCCGGCCGTCGTGCTCGCCCGCCGCATGGACGAGCCGTTCACGATCGCCCGCTCGGAAAACGGCGACACGCTGCGCGGCGTCGCCGGCGACTGGGTGATGCAATACGCGCCCGGCGACTACGGTGTCGTGCAGGCGCAGCGCTTCGCGCAGGTCTACCGCGGCGCGTAATGCGGCGCGCCGGCATTGCGCCGGCGCGAACGGTCACGCAAAGTCTTCGTCGAGTTCGAGTTCCGCGTCGCGCTCGACGGCCTCGCCGGCCGCATGGCGCTCCTCGAGCGACCCGAGCATCGCTTCCGTATACGCGTGCAGCACCGCATGGCTGCGTGCGCGCTGCATCGGCTTGAGCGCCAGATAGCGCGCGAGCGCCGTCGGCACGATGCGGATATCGAGCGTCATCCGCTTCGGCACAGCGCCGAAACGCATCGCCAGCCAGTGCACGGACAGGAACCGCCCGCGCTCATCGCTGCTTTCGGCGAAACGCGTCTGCTCCGGAAAGAGATCGCAAATCACGCGAGCGAGCGCGTCAAATTCCGCGCTCTGGCATTCGATCAGATAGTCGTCCATCCCATCTCTCCCGTCAGGCTGCCGATTGCTTCGGCCGGCACGTCTTCACCAGCACGACGACCAGGATCGCCGCCAGCACGAAATACGCGGCCTCGACCCAGCCGGCCGGCAGCACACGCACCTGGTACAGCAGCGCCGGCGCGGCCGCCAGCGCATGCAGCACGATCGCAAGCGGCAACACGCCCGCGCGGCCGGCGCGCACGCCGCGCCAGACCAGCACCGACAGCGCAAGCTGCAGCACGAACGCCGCGCAGCGTTCGAGCAGCAACAGCAGGATCGACTGTGTCGACAGCGTCGCGAGCATCACGTGCAGCCGCACGACGGTATCGCCCGGCAGGTCGGCGAGCTGGGTCTCGAGCTGGCCGCGGCTCGCGAGCCACGCGAGATACGACCACTGGCCCCACACGAGTACGCCGACGAACCACGCTTCGGCGCCACCGTGACCGATCCCGTAGCCGATTCCGCGGCCGTCGCCGGCCGAAGCGCCGTAACGGCGGTTCAGGAAACGCATCCCGAGATAGCGGCCGACTTCCTCGAACACGGCGGTCACGAGCGCGCTGTACGCGACGAACGCGAGCGGCTGCGTGAGCCAGCCGTCCGGCGGCGTCCGGCTCAGCACGAGCCCGTGGAACGCGCGTTCGAGGATCATCGCAAACAGCGTGAAGACGGCCACGCCGACGATCGTGTCGCGGCGGTTCAGCGCAAGCGGCTTGCGCAGGATACGGTAGAGGACGAGCGGCAGGAGCGCGATGATCAGCGTGGCGGCGATCAGTACCGCCAGCGTGACGGGAGCGACAGTCATGTATTTCCTTGTTCGGGGCAGCGCACCTGGCGCGCTGCGTGCCCCGAATGATACTCAGCTTGCGGTCGACGCGCGCGCAACCAGCTCGCCCGGCAACAGCGAGACGCGTACGTCGCCCGCCGCGCCGTCGATCCGCTCGTGCACGAATTCGACGGCCTTGTAGCCGATTTCGTAGGTCGGCTGCCGGATCGTCGTGATGCCGATCAGCTCGGCCCATTCCGGATCGTCGATCGACAGCAGCGCCGCTTTCTGCTGCCACGCGGTGCCGAAACGCGCGCGCAGATGGCGCGCGATCGCGAGCGCGACCGGCGCGTTCGCGGCGAACAGCGCCGCGCGCACGCCGCGCCGTGCCGCGTCATCGATGCGGGCATCGATGTCGGCCAGCGCCGCTGTGACCGCGTCGGGCTCGTTCAGGTCGAGCACGACCGTCGACGGCACCGTCAGCCCGCGCGCCGCCAGTGCCGCACGGAATGCGGCCTCGCGCAGGCGCCGCGAGCTGACGCGCTCGAACGGCTGCACGACGAAATGGATTGCATCGAAACCGTGTTCTACCAGGTGCGCGAGTGCCGTCTCGATCGCGTCGGCGTTGTCGAGGCCGATCAGGTCGGCCTCGAAGCCTTCGACCGTCCGGTCGACGAGCACGGCCGGGATGCCGGCCCCGCGCAGCGGGCGCAGCACGTCCTCATCGGCGCCGAGCGCGTTGACGATCAGCCCTTCGACGCGGTAGGTCGTGAGCAGCTGCAGGAAGCGGCGCTCCATCTCGATTTCGTTCGCCGCGTGACAGATCAGCGGCATGTAGCCGAGTGCGTGGCAGGCGGCTTCGACGCCCTGCAGCACTTCGACGGTGTAGGGATTGGTCAGGTCGGCTGCGAGCATGCCGAGCAGCCGGTTGCGGCCGCGCTTGAGCCCGCGCGCCATCTGGTTCGGCCGGTAGTTGAGCCGCGCGATGGCTGCTTCGATCCGCTGGCGCAGATCGGTGGACAGCACGTGCGTCTCGCCGTTCAGGTAGCGCGACACGCTGGTCTTGCCTGTGCCAGCTTCGCGCGCGACATCGCTGATCGTCGCCGGACGCGTTGTGGTTGGTTGCGAATTGGTCACTGTCGTGCCTCGCGACGTGCGATCCGCGCCGCTTCGTGAGCAGACGGACCTTTGTTGTTGGAAACGTAAGCCACCCGGTGGAATCTCCTGTCGGTCCGCGTTAGCGCTTCAGCGCTTACGCGGACCCCATGCTTCGCGGTCGGTCAGCGTCAGCCCTTCACCGCTTACGCGGACCCCATGCTTCGCGGTCGGTCAGCGTCAGCCCTTCACCGCTTACGCGGACCCCATGCTTCGCGGTCGGTCAGCGTCAGCCCTTCAGCACTTACGCGGACCCCATGCTTCGCGGTCGATCGGCGCCGGCGCGGTGGCACCCGCCCCGGTCACGCGCAAAAGCAGTCGACAGCATCGGACCTGGCGTGGATACCCGTCGCGGGACGCCGCCGGCATCGTGGCCGGACGCATCGATACGACGCGCGGGGATCATAACGCAGCCAGCCCTCCGGCACCAAGATCATCGACTCTAACGAAGCCGGCCCCCCCGCCGGCCGGACATCGACTGCTGGCCGGCCCATTACCCGCCGCGGCTCAGGCGCGCGCGAGCGCATCCGGATTGACGAGATTCGTGCGCAGCGTGCCGGCCAGCGCGCCGACCAGGTTTTCCGCGGCGCAGCGCGCCATCGCATGGCGCGTCTCGTGCGTCGCCGAGCCGATATGCGGCAGCGCGACGACATGCTTCATCTGCAGCAGTGGCGAATCCGCCGCCAGCGGCTCCTTCTCGAACACGTCGAGCCCCGCGCCACGGATCGTGCCCGCACGCAGCGCATCGATCAGCGCGGCTTCGTCGACCACCGGCCCACGCGACGCATTGATCAGGATCGCGCTGCGCTTCATCTTCGCGAACTCGGCCGCGCCGATCAGGTGGTGCGTTTCCGGCGACAGCGGCACTTGCAGGCACACGAAGTCCGATTGCGCGAGCAGTTCGTCGAGGCTCACGCGCCGCGCACCGTACTGCGTCTCCGCTTCCGCATGCGCGGACCGGTTCGCGTACAGCACCTGCATCCGGAAACCGAGAGCCGCGCGGCGTGCGACCGCGCCGCCGATCCGCCCGAGCCCGACGATGCCGAGCGTCTTGCCCTGCACGTCGGTGCCGTACAGGTCGGGGCCGATGCTGTGATGCCAGTGGCCCGCCTTCACCCACTCGGCCAGCTCGACCACGCGTCGCGCGGACGCGAGGATCAGCGAGAACACCGTATCGGCGGTCGACTCGGTCAGCACGTCCGGCGTATGCGCGAGCACGATCCCGCGCCGTGTGAGATCCGCGACGTCGAAGTTGTCGTAGCCGACCGAAATCGTCGACCACGCCTTCAGCCGCGGTGCGCGGTCGAGCATGTCCGGCGTGACCTTCAGGCTCGCGCCGATCGCGCCGTCCGCGTCGCCGAGCGCATCGGCGAGGGCTGCGACACCGTCGGCCTGCACGACGTCCGCATGTTCGCGCAGGTACGCGAGGACGTCATCGGGCAGCGGCTTGTACGCGACGATACGGGGCTTCATCTGATTCATTTTCCTTGCAGCGGCGCCGCGAGCGAATGCGCATCGGGCGCGTGGGGTTTGACGGACAGCGTGAGGATCACCGCAGCGACGAGCGCGGCGCTCATGAATGCGTACGACGCGACGGGCGAGCCGGTCGCACCGTTCAGGTAGCCGACGAAGTACGAGCCGACGAACGAGCCGAGCGCCCCCATGCTGTTGATCAGCGCCATCGCGCCGCCGGCGACGTTCTTCGGCAACAGTTCCGGCACGATCGCGAAGAACGGGCCGTACGGCGCGTACATCGCGGCGCCGGCCACGACCAGCAGCGTATACGAGATCCAGAAATGCGACGAGCCGAGTGCATACGATGCGGCGAACGCGGCCGCGCCGATCAGCAGGAACGGCCACACGAAGCCGCGGCGCGAGCCGACCTTGTCGGACGCCCACGACGCCGCGATCATCGCGATCGTCGCCGCGAGATACGGCAGTGCGGACAGCCAGCCGGTCGCGACCATCCCGAGATCGGAACCGTTCTTGACGATCGACGGCAACCACAGCACGAAGCCGTACACGCCGATGCTCCAGCAGAAATACTGTGCGCACAGCTTGATCACGGCCGGCGAGCGGAACGCCTCGCCATAGTTGCGCACGGGCTTGATTGCTGCCTGCTCGGCTACGAGCGCGGCGTCGAGGTCGCGTTTTTCCTGCGCGTTGAGCCACGGCGAATCGGCCGGCTTGTCCTGCACGAGGAACCACCAGCACACGGCCCAGAGCACGGCCGGCACGCCTTCGGCGATGAACATGTGGCGCCAGCCGAATTCGTGCACGAGATAGCCCGAGACGATCGACATCCACAGCACGGTGACCGGGTTGCCGAGAATCAGGAACGTGTTCGCGCGCGAGCGCTCGTTCTTCGTGAACCAGTTGCTGATGTAGATCAGCATCGCCGGCATCACGGCCGCCTCGACGACGCCGAGCAGGAAGCGGATCGCCATCAGCGACGGGATGTTGCTGACCACGCCCGTGAGCGCCGCGCAGGCGCCCCACAGGATGAGGCTGACGAACACGAGCTTCTTCACGCTGCGGCGTTCCGCATAGATCGCGCCGGGGATCTGGAAGAAGAAGTAGCCGAGGAAGAACAGCGCGCCGATCAGCGACGAGAGACCCTTGCTGATCCCGAGGTCCTGGTTGATGCCGGCCGCGGCGGCGAACCCGTAGTTCGCGCGGTCGAGGTAGGCGAGGCTGTACGTGATGAAGACGATCGGCATGATCGTCCACCAGCGGCGGGCAGCGAGAGTATTGGCCATCAGAATGTCTCCTATGTCGGCCTGAGTTAGCGCTTTAGCGCTTACTCAGGCCCCATGCTTCGCGGTCGACCCGAGTTAGTGCTTCAGCACTTACTCGGGTCCCATGCTTCGCGGTCGGCTGGAGTTAGCGCTTTAGCGCTTACTCAAGCCCCATGCTTCGCGGTCGATCCGAGCTAGTGCTTTAGCGCTTACTCCAGCCCCATGCTTCGCGGTCGGCCCGAGTTAGCGCTTCAGCGCTTACTCCAGCCCCATGCTTCGCGGTCGACCCGAGTTTGCCCTTCAGCACCTACTCAGATCCCATGCTTGTACGACGAAATGAGTCCGCGGATTGTGCCGTGTCCGGCCTCTCATTGCGCGGTGAAGGTTTCCTCTAAGCGATCGGCGCGATTGCTGACATTTTCGAACCGATCGAGCGCGGCACGGGTCGGCAGCCCTTCCGAGTCGCCGATCACCTGGATCGCGAGCGCGCCGATCCGGTTGCCACGCGCCACGGCCTGCTCGATCGTCTTCCCCTCCAGCAGCGCGCTGACCACGCCGACCGCGAAGCCGTCGCCGGCGCCCACCGTATCGACGACGTTCTGCACGCGCTCGCCCACCACCGTTCCGTCGCGGCCGTCAGCCGTCCGGTAGTACGCGCCTTGCGCACCCAGCTTGATCACGACGCCGCGCGCGCCTTGCGCGAGATAGAAGCCCGCGATGTCGGCCGGCGTGTCGTGTCCGGTCAGTTGCCGCCCTTCGGCGATGCCCGGCAGTACCCAGTCGGCAAGCGACGCGAGCGCATTCAGCGTCTTCGTCATCACGTCGGCGGACGGCCACAGCGTCGGGCGCAGGTTCGGGTCGAACGAGATCGTCTTGCCGGCCGCGCGCATTTCGCGCGCCAGCTTGAACGCGAGCTCGCACGACGTCGCGGAGATCGCCGGTGCGACGCCCGTCAGGTGCAGGTGGCACGCGCCGAGCACGTAGTCGGCCACGTAGTCGTCGCACGACAGGTGGCTCGCGGCCGAGCCCTTGCGAAAATACTCGACGGTCGGGTCGCTGCCGTCGTCGTTGCGCGACTTGAGCTGAAAGCCGGTCGGGTAACGCGGATCGACCGTCACGCACGACGCGTCGATGCCCTCGCGCGCCAGCGTGTCGAGCACGTAGCCGCCGAACGAATCGCGGCCGACGCGGCTCATCCAGCCGACCCGGAAGCCGAGCCGCGACAGGCCGATCGCGACGTTCAGGTCGGCGCCCGCGATCCGCTTCGAGAATTGCGTCGCGTGCGCGAGATGGCCGGGCTCGGTCGCGACAAACATCGCCATCGCTTCGCCGTAGGTCACGACATCGAGTGCTGCTTTCATGAATGAACTCTCCAGGATCCTTCCGCCGTCACGCGGTTGCGAGCCACGCGACACGCCGGCACGCGTCGCCCGCCAGGTCGGCCGCATCGAACGGAAACTCGATGCCACGCGGCGCCTGCTGCGGCAGCGCCGCGAGCACGCCGGTCACGAGCGGGTCATTCGGCGCCGGCGCGGCGGCGAAACGGCGCGCGCCCTCGCCCTCGACAGCCTTGCAGTGAATGTATTCCACATGCGGCGCGAGCACTTGCGCGCAATCAAGCGGCGCTTCGCCCGGCCACTGCCAGTTGCCGATGTCGAACGTCATCCCGAGCGCATCGGGCAGGCCCGCCGCGGCCAGTGCCTCGAACAGCCCGCGGAACTGCGCGAGCGCGCCGCCGACCGGAAGCTGGCCGTTCTCGACCACCACGCGGGCCCGTGCGCCGCGCGACAGCGCGACGATGTCGGCCGCGTGTGCGTCGCCGGCGAAACCGCCGAGCTGGAATTTCACGAAGCGCGCGCCGAGCGCGTCGGCTTCCGCGAGCGCGCCGCGCAATGCATCCGCGTCGAGCGCGCCCGTTTCCGTGTACAGGTTGGCCGGCGTCGAATAGACCGACCACAGCCCCTGGCCGGTCAGTTGCGCACCGAGCGCGGCCAGCGCGCCGGGCGCCGCATCCGCTTCCGACGCGAACAGCTCGCGCCGCACCTCGAAACCGGTCGCACCGGATGCCGCCGCGGTCGCGACGAATGCGCTGTGGCCCTCCTGACGCACGCGGTCCATCCCGAATGCGCTCGCCACGATCACGATGTCTGTCATTTTGCCCTCTTTCCCCGGAATGGAACCGGTTCCATTTGCTTGAGACGGATGGTGCGCTTCGCTTCGGACCCACGCCATAGAGGAAATCCCTAAGACGGTGCACGGCGCGAACGCGCGCCTGACGGCACGCATCGCGCGTGCCCGGTCCGGGGTCGGCCGTTCACGCGATGTTCAGGCGATGTCGTGCGCGAGGCTCATTTCGAGGAATTGCGCGGCGACCCGCGACGGCGCGCCGCCGTGTGGCACGAGGATGGAGAAGTGACGCGTGAGCGGCGCGGGCGCGAGCGAGCGCAGGACGAGCGCGGCATCGTCGTGACGCAGCGACATGGCGGACACGAACCCGACGCCCATCCCGGCACGCACGGCCTCCTTCACGGCCTCGACACCCGCGATCTCGAATGCGACACGCATCGGCGCCGCGCCATGCGCGAACGCGCGCTCGACGAGTTGCCGCACGGCGGAGCCCGCCTCGCGCAATACCAGCGGATGCGCCGCCAGCGCGGCGAGCGTGACCCCCGGCGCGTATTCGGGCGCGGCCAGCGGATGCCCGGTCGGCACGATCGCCACGATCTCGTCCTCGCGCCACGCGTGCACCGCGGTGCCCGGCGGCAATGCCTCGCCGGGCGGCCCTTCGATCATCGCGATATCGAGCGACGGCAGCGCCGCGACCACGTCGGCCGTGTTGCCGCTCATCGTGTGGATCGCCACGCGCGGTGCGCGCGGCTGGAACGCCGCGATCAGGTACGGCAACAGGTAGCTCGCGGGCGTTGTGCTCGCGCCGATGCGCAGCGTGCCGGCCTCGAGGCCGCGTACCGCGTCGCGAAACGCGCGCGCCTGCGCGAACGTGTCGCGCTGCGCCTTCGCGTACTGCGCGAGCTGTTCGCCGACCGGGGTCAGGCGGATGCCGCGACCTTCGCGCTGGTACAGCGGCTCGCCGAATTCGTCCTGCAGCAGCCGCAGCTGGCCCGACACGGCCGGCTGCGACAGATGCAGCGCCACGGCGGCGTGGCTGATGTTCAGGTGTTCGGCGACGGCGGCGAACGTTATCAGTTGATCCGGGGTCATGGGGATAAATTATCGGCTTTCCGGATAGTTTATGTCACAAATCACAATTTTTCATATCGATATAACGAAATTAGGATTACAGCATCGCAACACGCTCCAACACGGTGCTTCCATGTCCACTGCCCCGACTCCCCATCTCAGCCCCGCCGCGCCGTCGATGCGCGGCCAGTTGAACGGCGTGCTGTTCGTCGCGCTGTTCGCCGCCGCCGTCACGAGCCTGTCCCAACTTCCCGCGATCGCGGGGCTCGGCCTGTCGCCGCTGATCGTCGGCATCGTCGCCGGTGCGCTGTACGGCAACGCGCTGCGCGACGGCATGCCGGCCAGCTGGGCGGCCGGCGTCAATTTCTCCGCGCGCAAGCTGCTGCGCATCGCGGTCGCGTTCTTCGGGTTGCGCGTGAGCCTGCAGGAAATCGCGCAGGTCGGGCTGCCGGGCCTGACGGTGTCGGTACTGGTCGTCGTCAGCACGCTCGTGATCGGCACCTGGGCCGGCATGAAGATCATGAAGCTCGACCGCGATTCCGCCCTGCTGACCGCTGCCGGCAGCGCGATCTGCGGCGCGGCCGCCGTGCTCGCGTTCGAGTCGACGCTGCAGTCGAAGCCGCACCAGAGCGCGATGGCCGTGGGCAGCGTCGTGCTGTTCGGCACGCTATCGATGTTCCTGTACCCGATCGCGTATCACGCCGGGCTGCTGAACCTCGATCCGGCCGGCCTCGGCCTGTTCTTCGGCGGCACGATCCACGAGGTCGCGCAGGTGGTCGGCGCGGCCAGCGACATCAGCCCGCAGGTCGCGCACATCGCGACGATCGTGAAGATGACGCGCGTGATGCTGCTGGTGCCGGTGCTGCTGGTGCTCGGCTGGTGGCTCGCCCGCTCGGCACGTGCGACGGCCGGCGGCGCGCAAGGCAAGCGCAAGGTGGCCGTGCCCTGGTTCGCACTCGGTTTCCTCGGTTTCGTGATCGTCAATTCGCTGAACGTGCTGCCGGGCCAGGTCACCCACACGCTGAACGTGCTCGACACCTTCGCACTGACGATGGCGATGACCGCGCTCGGCATCGAAACCCGCGTCGCGCAGATCCGCGCGGCCGGCCCCCGGGCACTGATGACCGGCCTGATCCTGTACGTATGGCTGATCGTCGGCGGCTACGGGATCACCTGGGCCGTGCAGCACTGGCTTGGCTGAGTTGCCCGCCCGTGACACTTCGCGCGCCGCGCCCGACGGGATGGTCCCGCGGGCGCGGCGCAGTGCTATGCTTCGCGTCGTTTTCCATCGCCCTCTTTCAGCCGTGCTCTCGTTCCTGCTGAAGCTGCGCACTCGCGCCCAAAAGCTGTTCCGCCTGTCGGACGCCCATACGATGCTGATCTGGTCGGCCATCGTCGGCGTCGGCGGCGCCTTTGCCACGATGGCGTTCCGCGAAGGCATCGACCTGATGCAGCACCTGATCTCCGGGCAAAGCGGCAGCTTCGTGCAGATGGCGAAGCGCCTGCCGTGGTACGTGCGGTTCTGGATGCCGGCCGCGGGCGGCTTCCTCGCCGGCTGCGTGCTGCTGCTCGCGACGCGCGGCGACAAGCAGGCCGGCAAGACCGACTACATGGAATCGGTCGCGCTCGGTAACGGCGTCGTCCCCGTGCGGCAGAGCCTGTGGCGCAGCGTGTCGTCGCTGCTGACGATCGGCAGCGGCGGCTCGATCGGCCGCGAGGGCCCGATGGTGCAGCTCGCGGCGCTCGCCGCGTCGCTCGTCGGCCGCTTCGTGCACTTCGACCCGCCGCGCCTGCGCCTGCTGGTCGCCTGCGGGGCGGCGGCCGGCATCACGTCCGCGTACAACGCGCCGATCGCCGGCGCGTTCTTCGTGTCGGAAATCGTGCTCGGCACGATCGCGATGGAGAGCTTCGGGCCGATGGTCGTCGCATCGGTCGTCGCGAACATCGTGATGCGCGAATTCGCCGGCTACCGGCCGCCGTACGAGATGCCGGTGTTTCCGGCCGTCACGGGCCCCGAGGTCCTGCTGTTCGTCGTGCTCGGCGCGTTGTGCGGCGTGCTCGCGCCGCAGTTCCTGCACCTGCTCGACGCGTCGAAGAACCAGTTCAAGCGGCTGCCGCTGCCGCTACCGGTGCGGCTCGCGCTCGGCGGCCTCGTCGTCGGCGTGATCTCGGTGTGGACGCCGGACGTATGGGGCAACGGCTACAGCGTCGTGAACCAGATCCTGCATTCGCCGTGGACCTGGCAAGCGCTGGTCGCGGTGCTCGTGTTCAAGGTGATCGCCACCTCCGCCACGGTCGGCTCGGGTGCGATCGGCGGTGTGTTCACGCCGACGCTGTTCGTCGGCGCGGTGTTCGGCTCATTGTTCGGGCTCGCGATGGAAGCGCTGTGGCCGGGCCATACGTCGGCGTACTTCGCCTACGCCATCGTCGGCATGGGCGCGTTCATGGCGGGCGCCACGCAGGCGCCGCTGATGGCGATCCTGATGATCTTCGAGATGACGCTGAGCTACCAGGTCGTGCTGCCGCTCCTGGTGTCGTGCGTATTCGCGTATTTCGTCGCGCGCGCGACGGGCACGACGTCGATGTACGAGATCACGCAGCACCATTACCAGGACGCGCAGGAGAAGCTGCGGCTGCGCACCACGCAGATGCGCGAGCTGATCCAGCCCGCGCAGACGGTCGTGCCGCTCACGGCGAGCGTCGCCGACATGACGCGCGTGTTTCTCGAATATCCGGTGAAGTATCTGTACGTGACCGACGACGCCGGGCGCTTTCGCGGCGCGGTCGCGCTGAAGGACATCACGTCCGACCTGCTGGACAAGCGCGACACGACCGACAAGACGGCCGCGCATTACGCGCACACGCCGTTTCCGCTCCTGACGCCCGACATGCCGCTCGCCACCGCGCTCGAACGCTTCATGGCGTTCCAGGGCGAACGCCTGCCGGTGATCGAAAGCGAAGCCGAGCCAACGCTCGCCGGGGTCGTCTACAAGACGTCGCTGCTCGATGCGTACCGCCGGATGACCGGCGAGCGCTGATTCGCACGACGCCATGAGGCGCGCGCGCCGCATGCTTCATCGCACCCCGCCTCTGCCGCGCATCGCACGCGGCACGACGAACCCGCTGCCGCGTCAGTCCGGCGCACGCCCGAGCACGACGCGCGCGAAGAATCCCGCGAGTACCGACTCGGCCACATCGGCCGACACGTGCTGCGGATCGGCCGTGTAGTACGACTGCACGCCGTCGCACAGGCACATCAGCCCGAACGCAAGCGTCTCCGCCGGCAGCAGCAGCGGCGTGCCCGCGCGCTCGGCGAAGCGCCGGATGAACTCGGCCATCTGCATGCGCTTGCCATGCAGGAACTGGTTGAAGCGCACGCGGAATTTCGCGTCGCGCGCGGCCTGCAGTTTCGCCTCGCCCCACAGCAGCGAATATTCGTCGTCCTGAAACAGCGTCCGGTAATACGCGAGCGCCATCGACTCCATCTGCTCGCGCGATCCGCCCCCGTCGAAGATCGCCTGGAAGTCAGCCTGCACCTCGGCGTGATCGCGCTCCAGCAACTCGAGGAGCAGGTCGGACTTGCTGTGGAAATTCGAATAGAACGCGCCGCGTGTATAGCCTGCCGCCGCCGCAATGTCCTCGACGCTTGCGGCGACGTACCCTTTCTTCAGAAAAATGCGGTGCGCAGCAACCAGCAGACGTTCGCGCGTCTGATCCCTGCTCTGCTCGCGTGTTAAGCGCTGTGGTTTCATGGCGCGCAGTCTAGCACCAATTGCCTTTCAGATTCATCTTTGCACTCAGATACAGGTGTGTATTAGAATTCGCCACAGTTTCTGAAAGATGGTGTCCGCGCGCCCGTGCCGGCGCCGCTCGGGGCAAGCGCCCGCCGCGCTTGCCGGCTTCGTTCCGTTCTCGCTCTCACTTCATCTGGGGGTTTCGTGAATCGCTCCGGTTCCCGCGCCGCGCTGCTGATCGGCGCCGCGCTCGTCCTCGCCGCCTGTCATCCGAAAGAATCCGCGCCGCCCGCCCCGCGCCCCGTCGTCGCACTGCCCGCCCATGCCGACGACGCCGCGGTCGCCCGCACGCTCCCCGGCGAGATCCAGCCGCGCTATGCCACCCCGCTGTCGTTCCGCATCGCCGGCAAGATCATCGAGCGCAAGGTGCGCCTCGGCGATACCGTCAAGGTCGGCCAGGTCGTCGCGCTGCTCGATCCGTCCGACGTCGAGAAGAACGCCGCGAGCGCGCAGGCGCAACTCGATGCCGCGACGCACAGCCTCGCGTTCGCGAAGCAGCAGCTCGACCGCGATCGCGCCCAGGCGCGCGAAAACCTGATCGCGACCGCCCAGCTCGAGCAGACCGAGAACAGCTACACGTCGGCGCTCGCGCAGCGCGACCAGGCGCAGCAGCAGCTCGCACTCGCGAAGAACCAGCTCCGCTACGCGACGCTCGTCGCCGATCATGCGGGCTACATCACCGCCGAACAGGCCGACACCGGCCAGAACGTGTCGGCCGGCCAGGCCGTCTACCAGCTCGCGTGGTCCGGCGACGTCGACGTCGTCAGCGACGTGCCCGAGGCCGCGCTTGCCTCGCTCGCGCCCGGCCACGCGGCCGCCGTCACGCTGCCGTCGCTGCCGGGCCGCCAGTTCGCCGCGAAGGTGCGCGAAATCGCGCCGGCCGCCGATCCGCAAAGCCGCACGTATCGCGTCAAGCTCACGCTCGCCGCGCCCGATCCGGCGATCCGGCTCGGGATGACGGCCAGCGTCGCGTTCGACGGCGCACCGGCCGCCGGCGACGCACCGTCGATCACGCTGCCCGCGACCGCGCTGTTCCATGACGGCGCGCAGCCGGCCGTATGGGTCGTGCGCGCGAAGGACGACACGCTCGAGCTGCGCCGCGTCGACGTCGCGCGCTTCAACGAGCGCACGGTGACGGTGTCGCACGGGCTGCAGCCCGGCGAGCGCGTCGTGCTGCAGGGCGTGCACACGGTCAGCGCGGGCGAGAAGGTACGCGCGATCGCGCCGCTGCATCCGGAGGACTTCGCATCGTGAGCGTTTCGTACGAAGAAGGCCGCTTCAATCTCTCCGCGTGGGCGCTGCGCCACCAGGCGCTGGTCGTCTACCTGATCGCGCTCGCGACGCTCGCGGGCATCCTCGCGTACACGCGGCTCGCGCAGTCCGAAGACCCGCCGTTCACGTTCCGCGTGATGGTGATCCGCACGTTCTGGCCCGGCGCGAGCGCGCGGCAGGTGCAGGAACAGGTGACCGACCGGATCGGCCGCAAGCTGCAGGAAACGCCGGCCATCGACTTCCTGCGCAGCTATTCGCGCCCCGGCGAATCGCTGATCTTCTTCACGATGAAGGATTCGGCGCCCGTGAAGGACGTGCCCGAGACCTGGTACCAGATCCGCAAGAAGGTCGGCGACATCGGCTATACGCTGCCGCCCGGCGTGCAGGGCCCGTTCTTCAACGACGAGTTCGGCGACGTCTACACCAACATCTGGACGCTCGAAGGCGACGGCTTCACGCCCGCCCAACTGCACGACTACGCCGATCAATTGCGCACCGTGCTGCTGCGCGTGCCGGGCGTCGGCAAGGTCGACTATTTCGGCGACCCCGACCAGCGGATCTTCATCGAGGTGAACAACGCGCAGCTCACGCGCCTCGGCATCTCGCCGCAGCAGCTCGGGCAGGCGATCAACGCGCAGAACGACATCTCGTCGGCCGGCGTGCTGACGACCGCCGACGATCGCGTGTTCGTGCGCCCGAGCGGCCAGTTCGACAACGTCGACGCGATCGCCGATACGCTGATCCGCATCAACGGCCGCACGTTCCGGCTCGGCGATCTCGCGACCGTCAAGCGCGGCTACGACGATCCGGTCGTCACGCAGATGCGCTCGAACGGTAAGGCCGTGCTCGGCATCGGCGTGACGATGCAGCCGGGCGGCGACGTGATCCGGCTCGGCAAGGCGCTCGACGCCGAATCGAAGGACCTGCAGGCGCAACTGCCGGCCGGCCTCAAACTGGTCGAGGTGTCGAGCATGCCGCACGCGGTCGCGCACTCGGTCGACGACTTCCTCGAAGCCGTCGCCGAAGCAGTCGCGATCGTGCTGGTCGTGAGCCTCGTGTCGCTCGGCCTGCGCACCGGGATGGTCGTCGTGATCTCGATTCCGGTCGTGCTCGCGGTCACGGCCCTCTTCATGTACATGTTCGACATCGGGCTGCACAAGGTGTCGCTCGGCACGCTCGTGCTGGCGCTCGGGCTGCTCGTCGACGACGCGATCATCGCGGTCGAGATGATGGCCGTGAAGCTCGAACAGGGCTACACCCGCGCACGCGCCGCCGCGTTCGCCTATACGAGCACCGCGTTCCCGATGCTGACCGGCACGCTCGTCACCGTGTCGGGCTTCCTGCCGATCGCGCTCGCGAAATCGAGCACCGGCGAATACACGCGCTCGATCTTCGAGGTGTCGGCGATCGCGCTGATCGCATCGTGGTTCGCGGCCGTCGTGCTGATCCCGCTGCTCGGCTACCACATGCTGCCCGAGCGCAAGCGGCAAGCACACGAGGCACACCTGCCCGACGATCACGAGCACGACATCTACGACACGCGTTTCTACCGGCGGCTGCGCGGCTGGATCGACTGGTGCATCGAGCGGCGCTTCGTCGTGCTGCTGATCACGGGCGCCCTGTTCGTCGTGTCGCTGATGGGCTTCTCGCTGGTGCCGCAGCAGTTTTTCCCGAGCTCCGATCGCCCCGAGCTGCTGGTCGACCTGCGGCTGCCCGAAGGCGCGTCGTTCGCGGCGACGCTGCGCGAGACCGAGCGCCTCGAGAAGGTAATCGACAAGCGCCCCGAGATCGACCATTCGGTGAACTTCGTCGGCAGCGGTGCGCCGCGCTTCTACCTGCCGCTCGACCAGCAGTTGCAGTTGCCGAACTTCGCGCAGTTCGTGATCACCGCGAAGTCGGTGAAGGATCGCGAGAAGCTCGCGACCTGGCTCGAAACCACGTTGCGCGACCAGTTCCCGGCCGTGCGCTGGCGCCTGTCGCGGCTCGAGAACGGCCCGCCGGTCGGCTACCCGGTGCAGTTCCGCGTGAGCGGCGACAGCATCGCGACGGTTCGCTCGATCGCCGAGAAGGTCGCGGCGACGATGCGCGGCGACGCGCGCACGGTCAACGTGCAGTTCGAC
This sequence comes from Burkholderia crassaminum, assembly GCF_964265005.1. Lineage (NCBI taxonomy): Bacteria > Pseudomonadati > Pseudomonadota > Betaproteobacteria > Burkholderiales > Burkholderiaceae > Burkholderia > Burkholderia crassaminum. The sequence continues at coordinate 2,043,713 of NZ_OZ183799.1, forward strand.
TGGGACGAGCCGGCCGAGCGCTCGGTGCGCTTCGAGATCGACCAGAAGAAGGCGCGCGAGCTGAACGTCACGTCGCAGGACGTGTCGAGCTTCCTCGCGATGACGCTGTCCGGCACGACCGTCACGCAGTACCGCGAGCGCGACAAGCTGATCGCGGTCGACCTGCGCGCGCCGAAGGCCGATCGCGTCGACCCCGCGAAGCTCGCCGGCCTCGCGCTGCCGACCCCGAACGGCCCGGTGCCGCTCGGCTCGCTCGGCCGCTTCAAGCCGACGCTCGAATACGGCGTCGTGTGGGAGCGCGATCGCCAGCCGACCATCACCGTGCAGTCGGACGTGCGCGCCGGTTCGCAGGGCATCGACGTCACGCATGCGGTCGACGCGAAGCTGAACGCATTGCGCGCGCAGTTGCCGGTCGGTTATCAGATCAACATCGGCGGCTCGGTCGAGGAAAGCGCGAAGGCGCAGAACTCGATCAACGCGCAGATGCCGCTGATGGCGATCGCCGTGTTCACGCTGCTGATGATCCAGTTGCAGAGCTTCTCGCGCGTGCTGATGGTCGTGCTGACCGCACCGCTCGGGCTGATCGGCGTGGTCGCCACGCTGCTGCTGTTCGGCCAGCCGTTCGGCTTCGTCGCGATGCTCGGCGTGATCGCGATGTTCGGGATCATCATGCGCAACTCGGTGATCCTCGTCGACCAGATCGAGCAGGACATCGCGGTCGGCCACGGGCGCGTCGACGCGATCATCGGCGCGACCGTGCGGCGTTTCCGCCCGATCACGCTGACGGCCGCGGCCGCCGTGCTCGCGCTGATCCCGCTGTTGCGCTCGAACTTCTTCGGGCCGATGGCGACCGCGCTGATGGGCGGCATCACGAGCGCGACCGTGCTGACGCTGTTCTACCTGCCCGCGCTGTATGCGACGTGGTTCCGCGTGAAGCGCGACGAACGCGACCCGCAGAACGGCCCGCCGCCTGGCGGCACGCCTGCCGCGCCGTCGGGGGCCTGACCATGGATCGATCGATGAACCTGAAAACACAAGCCGTGCGGGCACTCGCCGTGGCGAGCCTCGCCGGCCCGCTCGCGGGCTGTTCCTGGTTCGCGCCGAGCGGTGAGCCGCCCGCGATGCCGTCGCCCGCGCACTACGGCACCACGCCGCAAGTCCAGCAGACCGTATCCGCGCAGGGCGTCGCGCAGCAGTTCGAGGTCGGCGCGCAGCCGGTGCCCGACTGGTGGAAGCAGTACCGCTCCGATGCGCTGAACGCGCTCGTCGACGAAGGGCTGCGCAACAGCCCGACACTCGGCGCGGCATCGCATTCGCTCGATGCCGCGCGCGAACAGTTGCGCGGGCAGATCGGCAGCTCGATGCTGCCGTCGATCGACGCGGGCGGCCAGGCCACGCGCCAGCGTGCGCTCGGCGTACCGATTCCCGCGCTCGGCGCGCCGACGCTGCTGTACGACACGTTCGTCGGCCAGCTGCAGGCGAGCTACACGATCGACCTGTTCGGCGCGTCGCGCTTCGCGAACCGCGCGCTGGCCCGACGCGTCGACGTCAGCGCGTTCCAGCTCGAATCCGCACGGCGCGCGCTGGCCGCGAACATCGTCACCGCGTCGATCACGGTGTCGGTGCTGAATGCCCAGATCAACACGACCGAGCGGCTCGTCGCGCTCGCCAACGATCAGGCCCACGATGCCGAACGCCGCTACGCGCTCGGATCGGCCTCGCGCAGCGACGCGCTGAACGCGCGGCAAAGCGCCGACACGTTCGCGGCAAGCCTGCCCGCGCTGCGCCAGCAGCGCGACTCGGCACGCCATGCGCTTGCCGTGCTGGTCGGCCGCACGCCCGACCGGCCGCCGGCCGATCTCACGCTCGCCGATCTGCACCTGCCCGAGCAGGTGCCCGTCGTCGTGCCGTCGGACCTGCTGCAAAGCCGCCCGGACATCCAGGCGGCCGACGCGGGGCTGAAGGCGGCCGCAGCCGAGGTGGGCCTCGCGACCGCGCAGATGTTCCCGCAGCTGTCGCTGTCGGCCGCGATGGGCAAAGGCGGCTTCAGCTGGCCGACGATGTTGTCGGGCGCCGGCGCGATCTGGAACGTCGGCGCGTCGCTGAGCCAGCCGATCTTCCACGGCGGCGCGCTGCTCGCGCAGCGCCGCGCGGCGAAGGCGACTTACGAGGCCGCCGTCGACCAGTACAAGCAGGCCGTGCTCGGCGCGTTCCAGAACGTCGCGGATTCGCTCGCGGCGCTCGAACACGATGCGGAAGCACTCGACGCATCGTCCCGCGCCGCGCTTTCCGCGCGTGGCGCATACGACGACGCGGCGGCCCGCGTGCGGCTCGGCGCGCTGCCGCCGTCGGCCGCGCGCGCCAGCGAGCTGCAGTATCGCAATGCCCGGCTCGACGAGATCCGCGCGACCGGCGCACGGTTCGCGGATACCGCTCGGCTTTACCAGGCGATGGGCACGCCGCCGGTCGACAAGGCCGATAAGGCCGGCAAGCCCGGCAACGCAGGCAGCGACGGCGCAACCGGCCAGCAAGCACGCGCCGCCACCGCCGATACCGCCGACATCGCCCACACCCCGCCTTCGCCGCAATAAGCCGGCCCGGCCATCGGGTGCGCGCGGAATCCCCCGCGCACCCGTCTCCCGATCTTCCGCTTGACCCTCACGTAGCGTAACGTTCGAGACTCCAGTGTGCGTACCGAACGGAGGAACGAATGCGACTGAAAGTGGGAGAACTGGCGAAACGCAGCGGGCTGACCGTCCGCACGCTTCATCACTATCACGCGATCGGTCTGCTGACGCCTTCGGCGCGCGCCGACAACGGCTACCGGCTGTACGACCGCCACGACATCGCCCGGCTCCACCAGATCCAGGCGTTGCGTCGCTTCGGCCTGTCGCTCACCGAAATCGGCGACCACCTGAACCAGCCCGACACCCCGCTCGTCGATCTCGTCGCGAAGCAGATCGCGCTGCTCGACCGTCAGCTCGCGCAAACCGCGCAGCTGCGCGAGCGGCTCGTGAGCCTGCACGCGCAGCTCGCCGCAGGCACGGAGCCGGAGCTGGCCGATTGGCTCACCACACTGGAGTTGATGACCGTGTACGACAAATATTTTTCCGAGGAAGAACTCGCGCGCCTGCCGATGTACCAGAAGAGCCAGGCGGGCGACGCCGAATGGATTGCGCTCATCGACGAAGTTCGCGCGCTGCACGACGCGGGCGTACCCGCCGAGGACGAACGCACCCGTGCGCTCGCCGGTCGCTGGATGATGATGCTCGTGCGCGACACGAACAACGACCCGCGGCTGCTGGCGAAGCTGAACCTGATGCACCAGCACGAACCGGCGATGCAGTCGAAGATCGGCATTTCGACCGCGCTGCGCGACTATGTGCTGCGCGCGTCGTCGGAAACCAAGATGCGGATCTTCGAGAAGTATCTCGCGCCGGACGAGATTCGTTTCATGCGGGCGCACTACGGCGAACACGCGATGGAGTGGCCGCAACTGATGGGCGACGTGCGCGACGCGATCGATGCGGGCACCCGACCTGCTTCGCCGGAAGGCCGCGCGCTCGCGCAGCGCTGGCTCGAGCTGTTCTGCAGCTATGCCGGCACCGATCCGGCCACGCATGCGAAATTCCGCGAGGCGATGATGAACGAGCCTGCACTGACGCGGGATACGTGGGTCGACGACACGCTGATCGGTTTCGTGCGGGAGGCGATGGCGCAGCTTGCGCCTGCGCGTTGAACGCGCAGAGTGCGTTGAGCGCATGAAGGTGCGGGCGGCACGCAGGTTTCCCGCGTGCCGCCCGTTTCACCATTTGCAGCCCGTGTCGCGCACCGCATCCAGTGCGAGCATCGGCAATGCCAGCAGGCCCGCACGCGAATACGCTTGCCGGCAGTCGGTGCGACGGGCCTCCGACACGCCGTCGGCCAGCCTCGCATCGACGGTGTCACGACGCGCGGCCATGCCGCCGGAGGACGCGCCCAATGCCCCGACCGCGGCCTGCGCCGGGCTGCGCGCCGCCGCAGGCCGCGAACCGATCGCGTCCAGGTCGCGGCGCCAGTCGAGATCGGGGCCTGGTGCGGTCTCGGGACGGAGTTCACGTCGGCCCGCGATTGCGGCGGCAGGTGTTTCACCTTGCGGATGCGAAACGCCTGCTGCATCCGAAGACGACCGCGTCGTCATGCGCGACGCTGCAACCGCGGCGGATCGTTTCGTCGACGGCTCGGCCCCCTCGGCACCACGCCCACCCGCGGCTGGCCCGATTCGCCCGGCGCCATGCGCGCTGGCCACGGGCACCGGCCGCGCGGGAATCAGCTCGACGCGCAGCGCGACCCGGGGCCGCGCCCCGGCTTTCGGGCCGGCCACCGTCGACGCCCGTTGCAGCACGAACCATCCGAGCAGGTGAAGCGATACGGACGCGGCGACGGCCAGCGCGACGATGCGCGACCGGCGCCGCCCCGCCGCCTCGACACGTCGCGGTGGCGATGTGTCAGTCCGGCTCGCCGACACCGTCATCGCTGAACGCGAGCAGGTCGCCGGGCTGGCAGTCGAGATAGCGGCAGATCGCCTCGAGCGTCGCGAAACGGATGCCCTTGACCTTCCCCTGCTTGAGCAGCGACAGATTCTGTTCGGTGATGCCGACCGCCGCCGCGAGATCCTTCGAGCGGACCTTGCGCGTCGCGAGCATCACATCGAGCTTGACCACGATCGACATGGCGCGCCTCAGACGAACTGCCGATGTTCGGCATCGAGTTCGCTCGCCTGCCGGAGGATGTGCGCGATGACCGCGATGCAGGCCGCGGTGAACAGCGCGACCACGTACGGCAGGCTGAAACCGATGCTGACCACGCGATGGCCGACCGGTTCGCGCAGCGTCGCCCACACGCTCAGGAGCGGTTCGCACAGCAGGCTCAGCACCACCCACATGCCGATCGCACGGCCCGTCTTGCCGAGATGGCCGGCCGCTTGCGCGGAGAAATAGTCGCGCCGCGCGTAGGTGCGAAACAGCGCACGCAGATGACGCAGGCCGTTCGCGAGCGCGATCAGCGGCACGCTCGACAGCAGGATGCCGACCGCCTTCTGCCACCACGGGAATGCGGCGACATCCACGCGCAGGTTCGAGATCACCGAATCGGTGAGGCCGAATACGAGGCCGGGCCCGGAGGCCGCGTTCAGTGACGGAAATGCCCAGCATGCGGCGTTGAGCACCAGCATGCCGACGATGAACCACAGCGTGACGGTGGCCATCTGCTGGCTGATACGGGCAATGCGATCGGAATGCATGCGAAGTCCTCGACGGGAAATGAACGTGCGTCGATTGTACGCCGATAATTATCGTAAAACGATAATTAATTGTCGTATCTTCATGATTTCTTATCGCATGGCATGCTCAACCCGCCTCGACAGGCGCGTGTCGCGCGCACCATCGCGTGTCGCCGGGCGCGCGCCTATCGATAGTCTTGCGCGCTGATCCCGTGCCAATGCTTGGTCATGTAGCGCAGAAACGCGGGTTGGGCTTTCAGGTCTGCATTCGGCACGGGCGCCGCGCCGCCGTCCATGAACTTGCCGTTGACCGTGACGGTTTCCTCGCCGCGCAGCACGTACTTCGTGCCCTGGTCGATCAGGAAGTACTTGACCTGGTCGGCGCTGACGTCGCCGCGGCAGCCGATCTTGTACGCAAACAGGAACTGCTTGCGGCCGTTGCCGAGCAGGTCGCGCATTTCGATCGACGCGGGCACGACATCGAGAATCGCGTCGACCGGGCATGCCTTCACGTAGTCGCGCACGGTCCAGTCAGGCCGGCCGTCGAGCGTCGCGGCAACCTTGAGCTCGAGGTCGTCGCCGGACGCGGTGCGTGCGAGCGTCACTGCATGCGCGCCGGCCGCATCGGTCCAGGTGTATTCGGTGGCGGCCTGCGCGAGGTTGCACAGCGCAGTGGTGGCAAGAAACAGGCAAGGCGAAAGGAAGCGTCGTTTCATCGGCGAGGTGGAGGCAGGATCGAACGCGCCATTATCGACAAAGCCGCGCGCCGCTGCCAGCCGCGCGCCGCACGCCCGTTCAGCGCTCGCGCACCCCGAGCCCGAGCGCCTTCATCCGCCGGTACAACGTCCGCTCGCTCATCCCGACCTGCTCGGCGAGCGCCTTGCGCGTGCCGTCGAACGTGCGCGCGATGCGCACGAGCTCCGCGTCCGACACGCCGCGCGCATCGGCCGTACGATCCTGCGGCGCCACCGATGCGGCGACCAGCTCGGCCGGCAGATGCTCGACCCGGATCGTCCCGTCGTCCGCGAACAGGCACGCGCGTTCGAGCACGTTGCGCAGCTCGCGGATATTGCCCGGCCACGCATACGCATCGAGACACGCGCGCGCGCGTTCGGTCAGCACGAACAGCCGGGCCGCGAATGGCCGTGCGCCCGCGTCGCCCGCGCTGGCACGCGCGTTCGCGATCCGCCGCAGGATCGATTCGGCCAGCAGCGCGACGTCCCCGCGCCGGTCGCGCAACGCCGGCAACGGAATCGGAAACGCGTTGATCCGGTAGTAGAGATCCTGCCGGAACCGGCCGTCGTCGATCATCTCGCGCAGCGGCTTGTGCGTCGCCGCGACCAGCCGGAAATCCGCGCGCAGCGCCTCGACGCCGCCGACGCGGCGGAACGTGCCCGACTCGATCAGCCGCAGCAGCTTCACCTGCATCGGCAGCGGCACGTCGCCGATCTCGTCGAGAAACAGCGTGCCGCCCTGCGCGGTCTCGACGAGGCCCGGCTTGCGCTGGTTCGCGCCCGTGAACGCGCCCTTCTCGTAACCGAACAGCTCGCTCTCGAACAGCGACTCGGCGATCCCCGAGCAATCGACGACGACGAACGGCCCCATCGCCCGATCGCTCGCTTCGTGCAGCGCGCGGGCGAACAGTTCCTTGCCGGTGCCCGATTCGCCGAGCAGCAGCACCGGCAGCATCGACGGCGCGACGCGCTGCAGTGCGCCGAGCGCCGCATTGAACGCGTCGGCGCCGCCGACGAGCCCTTCCGCACTCGGCTGCGCGGACGCGCTGCGCACCGTCGTCAGCCGCTCGACATACGCAATCACGTTGCCGTGCGCATCGAAGATCGGCCGCAATTCGACGTCGACATGCTCGGGGCCGCGCGGCGTGTGATGGATGTGCAGCACGCGGTTCAGCCCGCGCGATTCGAGCGCCTGCTTCATCGGGCAATGCTCGCCGGCCTGGTCGCACGGCACGTCGTAGTGATGCGAGACCTGGAAACAGTGCCGGCCCACGTGCTCGACGCCCGCGACGCCGAACTGGCGCCGGTACGCATCGTTCGCCGCGAGGATGCGGTAGTCGGGATCGACGACGATCATCGGCTGCGGGTCCTGCTCGAGATACGCGACGAGCGCGCGCACGTCGGGCATGACGTCGCGACGCGGCGCGGGGACGATCGGGATGGTGTCGTGCGGATTCATGCGGACGCTCGGTGAAGGGGATGGCTGACGAACTGCAAGGCGCACTGCCAAGCTGACTGCCAATTCTGCCACGACACTGCCAGATGTGGCAGTCCGCAGCGGCAACCGGATGCCGGCGACGCCCGCGTTTCGCTGCGGCCGCACCGAAAACCCGAGCCGAATCAAGTCCCTGGCAGATCGGCCGGCGCCGCGCTGCACGCTGGCACGCTTCTTGAGTTACAGATCCCGATTGCAGATGCAGAACCCGATCGAGGACACCCCGTGAGCCATGCCACCACGCTGTCGGTCGAAGGCTTTTTCGACCCGGCGACCCACACCGTCAGCTATCTCCTGCTCGATACCACGAGCCGCGCGTGCGCGCTGATCGACAGCGTGCTCGACTACGACCCGAAATCCGGCCGCACGCACACGGCCAGCGCCGACCGGCTGATCGCCCGCGTCGCCGAACTCGGCGCGGACGTGCACTGGCTGCTGGAAACCCACGTGCACGCCGACCACCTGTCGGCCGCGCCGTACCTGAAGGAACACGTCGGCGGCCGGATCGCGATCGGCTCGCACGTGCGCCGCGTGCAGCACGTGTTCGGCACGCTGTTCAACGCGGGCCCCGGTTTCGCGCAGGACGGCCGCCAGTTCGACCGGCTGCTCGACGACGGCGACACGCTCGCGCTCGGCGCGCTGACGATCCGCGCGCTGCATACGCCGGGCCACACGCCCGCGTGCATGACCTATTGCGTCGACGACGCGACACAGCGCGCGGCATTCGTCGGCGACACGCTGTTCATGCCCGACTACGGCACGGCCCGCTGCGATTTCCCGGGCGGCGACGCGCGCACGCTGTACCGCTCGATCGAGCGCGTGCTCGGCCTGCCGCCCGACACGCGCCTGTACCTGTGCCACGACTACCAGCCCGGCGGCCGCGACGTGCAGTTCGTGACGACCGTGGCCGAGCAGCGCCGCGCGAACGTGCACGTGAAGGACGGCGTGACCGAGGACGATTTCGTCGCGATGCGCACCGCGCGCGACGCCACGCTCGCGATGCCCGTGCTGATGCTGCCGTCCGTGCAGGTCAACATGCGCGCCGGCCACCTGCCCGAGCCCGAAAACAACGGCGTGCGCTACCTGAAGATCCCGCTCGACGCGATCTGAGCGTCGGCGCCCCAACCGAGACCCCCGACATGACCTCCATCCGCAAGCTGACCGACGCGCTGTCGGTCTCGCCGCAGATCGCGGCGGCCGACCTGCCCGCGCTTCACGCGGCCGGCATCCGCGCGATCATCTGCAACCGCCCCGACGGCGAAGGCCCCGACCAGCCGACCGTCACCGAAATCCGCGCGGCCGCCGCGCCGCTCGGCATCGACGTGCATTACCTGCCGGTCGATACCGGCAAGGTGACCGACGACCAGGCCGCGCAGTTCGGTGCGCTCGTCGCGTCGCTCGACGGCGCGGTGCTCGCGTACTGCCGCAGCGGCACGCGTTCGGCCACGCTGTGGGCGTTGTCGCAAGCCGGCCTGCGCCCGCTGAACGACATCGTCGCGACGGCCGCCGCGGCCGGCTACGACCTGCGCGCGCTCGCCTCGCGGGTCGTGCAAGGCGGCAAGCAAGCAGCACCGGCTGTCGACGCACGGCACGACATCGTGATCGTCGGCGCGGGCGCGGCCGGCATCGCGGTCGCGTCGAGCCTGCTCGCGCGCGACGCGTCGCTCGACATCGCGGTAATCGATCCGGCCGACGTCCACTACTACCAGCCGGGCTGGACGATGGTCGGCGCGGGCGTGTTCCGGCCCGAGACCACCGCGCGCCGGATGACCGACGTGCTGCCGCGCGGCGTGCACCGGATCCAGGCCGCCGTCGCGGGCTTCGAGCCCGACGCGCACACGGTCGTGCTCGACGGCTGCCGCCGCATCGGTTATCGCAAGCTCGTCGTGTGCCCGGGGCTCAAGCTCGACTGGCACGCGATCGAGGGCCTCGCCGACACGCTCGGCCGCAACGGCGTCACGTCCAACTACCGTTACGACCTCGCGCCGTACACGTGGGAGCTCGTGCGCGCGTTCCGCGGCGGCAACGCACTCTTCACGCAGCCGCCGATGCCGATCAAGTGCGCAGGTGCACCGCAGAAAGCGATGTACCTGTCGTGCGACCACTGGCGGCGCGCGGGGCGCCTCGAGGCCGCGAACGTCGAGTTCCTGAATGCGGGCGGCGCGCTGTTCGGCGTCGCCGACTACGTCCCTGCGCTGATGGAGTACGTGAAAAGCTACGACATCGCGTTGTCGTTCGGTCACAACCTCGTCTCGATCGACGGGCCCGCGCGCCGCGCGACCTTCGCACGCGCGCTGCCCGACGGCGGCAAGGAAACCGTCGTGCGTGCGTTCGACATGATCCACGTCGTGCCGCCGCAGAAGGCGCCCGATTTCGTGCGTTCGAGCCCGCTCGCCGATGCGGCCGGCTGGATCGACGTCGATCCGGCGACGCTGCGGCACCGGCAGTTTCCGGACATCTATGCGCTCGGCGACGCCACCAACACGACCAATGCGAAAACTGCCGCGGCCGCCCGCAAGCAGGCGCCCGTTGTCGCGCACAACCTGCTCGCGTCGCTCGGCCGCGCACACGGCGACGCCGCGTACGACGGCTACGGCTCGTGCCCGCTCACCGTCGAGCGCGGCAAGATCGTGCTCGCCGAATTCCTGTACGGCGGCAAGGTCGCGCCGACCTTCCCCGCGTGGCTGCTCGACGGCAAGCGCCCGTCGCGGCTCGCGTGGCTGCTCAAGGAACGCGTGCTGCCGCCGCTCTACTGGAAGGCGATGCTCAAGGGCCGCGAATGGCTCGCGAAACCCGCCGTCGCACGTTGACCGGAGCGCAATGACGTCATGCTGATTTCTCTCGTACTGGGCGGCTTCGTCGGCGCCGTGCTCGGCCTGACCGGCGCCGGCGGCGGCATCCTCGCGGTGCCCGCGCTCGTCGTCGGGATGAGCTGGCCGATGCAGCAGGCCACGCCCGTCGCGCTCGTCGCGGTGGCCGGCAGCGCCGCACTCGGCGCGCTCGAAGGTTTCCGCCGCGGGCTCGTGCGCTATCGCGCGGCACTGCTGATGGCCGTGGCCGGCGTGCCGCTGACCACGCTCGGCGTGCGGCTCGCGCATCTCCTGCCCCAGCGCCTGCTGCTCGCTCTGTTCGCGCTGACGATGCTGGTCGTCGCCGGCCGCCTGTTGCGGCAGGCGTTGCGGCACGCGCCGGTCGACGCCGACGCGTCGCCGCTGTGCGTCGGCCGCGTGAATCCCGATACGGGCCGGCTCGTGTGGTCCTGGCCGGTCGGCGTCGCGCTGGCGTCGACCGGCGCGATGACGGGCCTGATGACGGGGCTGCTCGGCGTCGGCGGCGGCTTCGTGATCGTGCCGATGCTGCGCAAGTTCACGAACGTGTCGATGCATGGCGTCGTCGCGACGTCGCTGATGGTGATCGCGCTCGTCGGCACCGGCGGCGTGTTCGCGACGCTCGTGTCGGGCACGCGTGCACCGCTCGACGTCACGCTGTGGTTCACCGTCGCGACCGCGCTGGGCATGGCCGCCGGTCGCGGCGCGTCGCGCCACCTCGCCGCGCGGCATGTGCAGGCCGGGTTCGCAGCCGTGCTCGTGTGCGTCGCGCTCGGCCTGCTGGCCAAGGCGGCGTTCGGCGCGTGAGCCGGCACACGACCGGGCGCGGGCAACGAGCCGGCGCCCGGATCACGACGCGGCCGCCGTTCCGAAATCTTCATGATCCGCCGGGAGTCCCGTGCTAGATTCGTGTCGCGTCGCCGTCGCGACGGGTATCGAATCTAACAACTAGTAAGGATTCCTGTTATGGCCATCAGCACACGAGGATGCGCGGCGATTGCCACGCTGCTGTTCGCACCGCTCACCACGTTCGCCACCCCTGCCTACACCGCCGCGCTGACGCTCGCCACGCTGTCGCCGTCGGTCGGCGGAACCGACAAGGCCACGCTCAAGCTCGCCAACACCGGAACCGCGCCCGCGGCCGCCGGGCTCTTCGTCGGGATGCCCGCCGGCTTCAGCGCGAACGGCCTCACCAGTACCTGCGGCGGCACGCTCGCCGACGACGGTGCGTCGCGCGTCGCCCTGTCGGGCATGACGGTGCCGGCCGGCGGCGCCTGCACGCTCGGCTTCACGCTCGACGTACCGCCCGTCGCGTCGCTGCCGCCGGCGGGTGCGCGCGGCTTCACGATCGCGGCCGACACGGCCGCTGGGCTCGCAACGCTATCCGCCGCCACGGCACCGACGCTGTCCGGCTTCCTCGGTTCGACGCCAGGCCTTTACAGCGACACATGGTTTCCGTCGACGGTGCGCAGCGTCGGCACGCTCGACCTGTTCATCACGCCAAAGACGGATCCCGGCCCGAACTCGAATGTGTTCTGGTCGAACCAGATCAATTCGTTGAACGGCTACACCGGCCTGCAGTCGACCGAACTGGTATCGGCAAGCGAAGGCGTCGGCAAGCAATTCCTGTTCAGCCTGTGGGGCGCCACCGCCGCAAAACCCGGCACCCCGGCGAGCGCCGGCATCGGCGCGGGCAGCTATTGCACGGTCAGCGGCTCGGCGACGGACGGCAGCGCGGGCGCGCAATGCCGCTATCGCTACGACTGGCTGGCCGGGCACACGTACCGGTTCCGCATCACGCCGGATACGAGCCAGGGCCCCGGCTGGTTCAAGAGCAACGTCACCGACGTGACACCCGGCTCGACCGGCGACAGCTTCGACATCGGCAGCATCTACGTCGGCAACAAGCAGACGCAGGTGCCCGTCAGCTCGATCAGCCAGTGGGTCGAATATTTCGACTGGAACTCGAGCCGGACGAGCTGTGCGTCGGTCGCATATACGAACGCGCAGTTCAGCATCCGCGCTTACGATTCGATCGGCAATGCGGTGACGGTCCCGGCACCGTCGGTCACGGTCAACAAGTCGTGTCCCGCCAGCGATGCGAACGCCTCGGAGGAAAACGGCGTCGCCACGTTGATCGGCGGCCCGCGGCAGTCGGCGGCCGGCCTCGTGAAGGCGAGCGGCACGTGCCTGACGGCGACCAGCGGCCTGAGCGACGGCAGTCCCACCGCACTCGCAACATGCCCGACCCGCGCGTCGGTCCGTACGTCCGGCGGCACGCACTTCAATCCGCAACTGTGGGTCGTCGCGGGCGACGGCACGCTGCAGACCAAGTACAGCTACTGCCTCACCGCGCAGGCCAACGGCACGCTGCTGCGTACCTGCGTGGCAGGCGCGACGGATCAGCAATGGCTCGTGAAAGCCGGCACGGGGCCGGGTTCGGCACAGCTCGTGTCGCAGCCGACGGGCCGCTGCCTGGTGCCTGCCGCCGGCGGCGCGTTGAGCCTTCAGCCGTGCACGGCGGCCACGGCAGTCTGGACGACGCCCGGCAAGAGTTTCGCGTACTGACCGGCGCCGATCGACGCGCAGCACCGCCAAGCAAAACGCCCGGCCCGACTCTTCGTCGGCACCGGGCGTTTTTCATTGCGGGCACCACCGGCCAACAGAGCGACGGCCCGTCATCGTCGAAACAGACGCTGTGTGGCCGTCATTCGAGCCATTTGCGCAGCCTGCCGGCAATTCTGGATCGCTCGAGATACCCCTGCGCCGAAACCGCGCACATCGTTCCGATTGCCGCGTACAGCATGGCCATTTCTCCGTTCCTTGCGATGTTCGACCATGCTGCCTTCGTCAGCACCGCAAGAACGCTCGCTCCGGCAACGCCGCCCACGATGACCAGCATCGGCAACACCGCCTTCCGAGGAAGCAGCGTGCTTACCCAATAGACCGGATACGAAAGCAGCATTGTCACGGGAAATGCAACCGCGAAAGCCGCAACGGCAAAAACGATCGAAACACCGCCGAAATCCTTGACGGACAAAAAACCGATGAGCAAGCCTGCCACGATCGCGGCAGTCAGGCTCGCGCCAAGCCATTCTGAAATCTTCAAGTCCTTTCTCCCGTGGCGCCCGCCGAAATACAGCGCCTCTTCCCCGCCTTGGCCTGGTACCACCGCAGCCCGTCTCGCCAAACAAAACGCCCGGCCCGACTCGTCGTCGGCACCAGGCGTTTTTCATTGCTGCGAGCAACGCAACCGTCAGGTCGCGAACCCCGCCATCCGCTTGCGTTCCTGGCGCAGCATCACGAAGTTCGCGATCACGACGCCGGCCGTCACCGCGACGATGAACAGCGTCGCGAGCGCATTCATCTCCGGGTTCAGCCCGAGGCGCACACGCGAGAACACCACGAGCGGCAACGTCGTCGAGCCGGGGCCCGACAGGAACGCCGACAGCACGAGGTCGTCGATCGACAGCGTGAACGACAGCAGCCAGCCCGCGATCAGTGCCTGCGAGATCAGCGGCAGCGTGATCGTGAAGAACACCTTCAGCGGCGTCGCGCCGAGATCGAGCGCGGCTTCCTCCAGCGACGGGTTCAGCTCGCGCACGCGCGACTGCACGATGATCGCGACGTACGAGATGCACAGCATCACGTGGCCAAGCCAGATCGTGAACACGCCACGCTCGGCCGGCCAGCCGATCCACTTCGCCAGTTCGATGAACAGCAGCAGCAGCGAGATCCCCTGGATCACCTCGGGAATCACGAGCGGCGCGTTGATCATCCCGCTGAACAGCGCGAAACCGCGAAAGCGCCCCATCCGCGCGAGCACGAAACCGGCCCACGTGCCGATGAACACCGACGCGAACGCGGTCAGCACGCCGATCTTCAGCGACAGCCACGCGGCCGTCAGCAGCTCGTCGTCCTCGACGAGCGCCGAGTACCAGCGGAACGAGAACCCCGACCACACGGTGACGAGCTTCGACTCGTTGAACGAGTAGACGATCAGGCTGATGATCGGGATGTACAGGAACGCGAAGCCGGCAAACAGCGCCGCGAACTGCAGGTAACGGTTCGGCTTCATCGACGGCCTCCCTGCTCCTTCGCCTGGAAGTGCTGGAACATCGCCATCGGCACGAGCAGCAGCAGCACCATCGCGCAGGTCACGGCCGATGCCATCGGCCAGTCTGCGTTGTTGAAGAACTCATTCCACATCACGCGGCCGATCATCAGCGTGTTCGCGCCACCGAGCAGCTCGGGAATCACGTACTCGCCCACCGCCGGGATGAACACGAGCAGGCAGCCCGCGATGATCCCGTTCTTCGACAGCGGCAGCGTGATCTGCACGAACGCCTTCCACGGCTTCGCACCGAGGTCGTAAGCGGCTTCGAGCAGACGCAGGTCCATCTTCACCAGGTGCGCGTACAGCGGCATCACGAGGAACGGCAGGTACGAATACACCATCCCGATGTACACCGCGTAGTTGGTGCGATACAGCTCGATCGGCGTATGCGTCAGGCCGATCCACATCAGGAAATTGTTCAGCAGCCCGTTGTTCTTCAGGATGCCGATCCACGCGTACACGCGAATCAGGAACGACGTCCAGAACGGCAGCATCACGCCCATCATCAGCAGGTTGCGGGTCGCCGGGTTCGAGCGCGCGATGTAGTACGCCATCGGATAGCCGATCAGCAGGCACAGCAGCGTCGTGATCGCGGCGACCCATACCGAGTTCACGTAGGTGGCGAAATACAGGCTGTCCGTGAACAGGAACGCGTAGTGCGACAGGTTCAGCGCGACGTGCACGACGCCGTCGGTATACGACGCAAGCTCCGTGTACGGCGGGATGCCGAGCTGCAGCTCCGCGAAACTGATCTTGACGACCAGCACGAACGGCACGAGGAAGAACAGCACGAGCCACGTGAACGGGCCGGCGACGACCGCCGTGGCGCCCGTCAGGTTGAAGCGCCGCACCGGCCACTCGAGCAGGGACTTGAACGTGGTCATGACGTCAGCACCACACCCGCGGTCGCGCTCCAGCGCACGTAGATCTCGTCGCCGAGCGCCGGCGTTTCAAGCTCCGAAATCGCGAGGCTCGACACGTTCGCGATCACCGTCTTGCCGCCGTCGAGCTTCACGTGATACAGCGAGTAGCCGCCCATGTACGCGACGTTGCTGATCCGGCCACGCGCCCAGTTGAACGCGCCTTCTGGCGGCTTGCGCGTGAGCGCGATCCGCTCGGGGCGCACCGACACCGTGACCGGCATCCCGAGCGGGCCCGAGATCCCGTGGCTCACGTACAGCCGGCTCGGCAGTTCCGGCGATTCGATGTACACGTGGTCGGGTTCGTCCTCGACGGTCAAGCCTTCGAACAGGTTCGTCGAGCCGATGAATTCGGCCGAGAAGCGGCTGTTCGGATATTCGTACACTTCGTTCGGCGAGCCGATCTGCACGATCTGCCCTTCGCTCATCACCGCGAGGCGATTGGCCATCGTCATCGCCTCTTCCTGGTCGTGCGTGACCATGATGCAGGTGACGCCGACCTTGTTCAGGATGTTGACGAGCTCGATCTGCGTGCGCTGGCGGATCTGCTTGTCGAGCGCGGACATCGGCTCGTCGAGCAGCAGGAGCTTCGGCCGCTTGACCAGCGAGCGCGCAAGCGCGACGCGTTGCTGCTGGCCGCCCGACAGCTGGTGCGGCTTGCGCTTCGCATACTTGCTCATCTGCACGAGTTCGAGCGCCGTGGCCACGCGTTCCTTCAGCTCGGCCTTCGGCGTGCCTTCCTGCTTGAGGCCGAACGCGACGTTCGACTCGACCGACATGTGCGGGAACAGCGCATACGACTGGAACATCATGTTCACGGGCCGCTTGTACGGCGGCATCTGCGCGAGGTCCTCGCCGTCGATCAGGATCTTGCCCGACGTGACCGTCTCGAGGCCCGCGAGCATCCGCAGCAAGGTCGACTTGCCGCAGCCCGAGCTGCCGAGCAGCGCGAACAGCTCGCCCTGGCGCACGGTCAGGTTGACGCTGCGCACGGCTTCGGTGTCGCCGAATTTCTTGACGACGTCGACGATCTGGACAAAGTTCTCGGCGCGCGCATCGGCGCCGGAGGAGGAAACGGAGGACGGCGCGCCCACGACCGGCGCACCCGACTGGCTATTCATGATGTGCTGCTTCTCTCCTGCGTTGAACGAACAAAGCCCCCGGGGGCACCAGGGGCTTCATGACTGCTGGGAATGCCGGCTCGCGTCAGCGGCCCGACTTCAGCTCGGTCCACAGACGCGTCTGCAGACGCTGGATTTCAGGCGGCAGCGGCTTGAGCAGGAACAGCGTCTTCACGACGTCGGCCGGCGGATAGACGGCCGGATCGTTCGCGACGTCGGGCCGCACGTACTTGCGGGCCTCGGCGTTGGCGCTCGGGTAATACACCGCGTTCGTGATCGCCGCGTGCACCTTCGGATCCTCGATGTAGTTGATCCACTGCAGCGCGGCATCCTTGTTCTTCGCGTCCTTCGGGATCGCCATCACGTCGAACCACACCGGCGCGCCGCCCTTCGGAATGTAGTACTCGACCTTGTACGGCTTCTTCGCTTCCATCGCACGATGCTTCGCGATCACGACGTCGCCCGACCAGCCGAACGCGAAGCAGATGTCGCCGCCGACCAGGTCGTTGATGTAGCCCGACGAGTTGAATTGCGTGATGTACGGGCGGATCTTCTTCAGCACTTCCATCGCGGCCTTGTAGTCGGCCGGGTTCGTGCTCATCGGATCCTTTCCGATGTAGTGCAGCGCCGCCGCGAACATCTGGTCGGGCGCGTCGAGCACCGACACGCCGCAGGTCTTCAGCTTCGAGATATTTTCCGGCTTGAACAGGATGTCCCAGTTGTCGAGCGGCACCTTGCCGAGCGCCTGCTGCGCCTTCGTCAGGTTGTAGGCGAGACCGGTCGTGCCGTATGCCCAGGGCACCGCGAACTTGTTGCCCGGGTCCGCGCCGGCGACGAGCGCCATCAGTTGCGGATCGAGGTACTTGAGGTTCGGCAGCTTCGACTTGTCGAGCGGCGCGAAGATGCCGGCGGCGATCTGCTTGCCCGCGTAGTTGCTGGTCGGCACGACGATGTCGTAGCCCGAGCTGCCCGTCAGCAGCTTCGCCTGCAGCGTGTCGTCGCTGTCGTAGTTGTCGTAGCGGACCTTGACGCCCGACTGCTTCTCGAAGTTCGGGATCGTGTCCTTCGCAATGTAGTCCGACCAGTTATAGACATTGAGCTGCGTATCCTTCGCCGCTGCCGCCGATGCACCCACGCACAGCGCGAGCGCTGCGAACCGGCCCACTACCTTTGCTTTCATCCCGTTCTCCCTCCGACCGGACACGTCGCCCGGCTGCCGTCTGCCTCGTCATGGCGGCGCATTCTGGCACGCCGCCCCTCGAAAACCCCGAAAACTACCATCATTCGCGCCCCGTCACAAAAAAATCATGCCGGTGTCGCGCAAACGGAACAAATTCCCGCCGCCCGCCTGTCTGGCGGCCTGTCCGGCAGGATATTCCGGAGGAAATTCTATCGGGTAATCGGCGGCTGTCCACCGGAAAAACAAGCGGTCGCGAAACGACGTTCGTGCGGCGGGCGGGTCGCCTGCCGGGCAGCCGTGCAGGCTGCGGTATCACCGGCGAACCCGCGACACGTCTCGCGCACCTGCTGCGGTCGCCGGCGCCGGCCCGCCGTTGGCCGCAGCGCCATCGATCGCGCGGCCGTACTGTCACGACGGCACGCCGGTACAGCATGCCGGCAGCTCCGTCGGACCGTCCGGCGCCGATGCATTAAAATGACGGCCTGACGATTCAACTGCGCGAACCCCTCCGATGGCCTCCAATCTCCACGACCTGCCCGACAGCCCCTGCATCGGCGTGTGCTCGACCCTCTTCGACGAAATCTGCAAGGGCTGCGGCCGCACGGCGGCCGAAGTGTCGAACTGGGTGTTCCTGAGCGACGACGAAAAGCGCGCGGTATGGGAGCGCATCCAGCGCGAAGGCACCGCGATGCGCTTCCAGTACGACAAGCTGTAAATCCGCCGCGCATAAAAAAAAGCGGCATGCCGACCGACATGCCGCCAACCCCAACTCTGTTCTGTTTCTGTTCTTTTCCCGCCGCGTCTAGAACTTCATCCCGACGCCCACGCCGACGATCAGCGGATCGATGTGCAGCGTGCCGATGCCCTTGTCGCCGAGCGTCGCATCGGTGCTCATCCAGATCTTCTTCACGTCGACGTTCATGAAGACCTTCTTCGTCACCTGCACGTCCACGCCGAACTGCAGCGCGGGGCCGAAGCTGCTCTTGTTGATCGACACGCCCTCCCCGCCGACGTTGAGCCCGTTGTTGTAGAAGTACGTGTAGTTCACGCCGGCACCGACGTACGGACGCACCTTGCCGGCATGGTTGAAGTGATACTGCAGCAGCAGCGTCGGCGGCAGCACGCCCACGCCGCCGAGATTGCCGAGGCTCGACGTCAGCTGATGCCGCGACGTGCCGAGAATCAGTTCGACGCCGAGGTAGTCGCGGATCATGTACGTGAAGTCGAGCTCGGGCACGATCGCGTTGTTCACGCCGACGTTGAGCGCGCCCAGCGTGTCGCTCGCGCGTTCGTTCGGCTGGATGCTGATCGCGCGCAGCCGGACCAGGACGTCGCCCTGGTTGATACCGTCGCCCGGCGAGGCCGCGTGCGACAGCGAAGGCAGCGCGACGAAACTGGCCGCAACGGCGGCAGCGGTGACACAAGTTCGAATCGTTTTATGCATGGTACGGACCCCCGAAGAATGGTTTCCATTCTCCCTGTAGGGTCTTTTCATCGTCTTGATATCCGTCAAGCCAGCGTAAACGTGGGACGGTTTGCCGCAGGCTCGGTCGCACAGCCCGTCAGCAGCAGGTCGAGCAGATCGCGCACGCTGCGGATCGCACGGCCGAACGGCAGCGCTTCACGGCCGCGGAAGAACAGCCCGTTCGCGACGTCGCCGCGCAGCGCCGCCGCCAGCCGTGTGTCGATGCAGAAATGGCCGAACTTCTCGATGCCGTCGCGCAAGCCGCATACGCTCAGGCATTCGAGCGCGGTCGGGCAGCGCTGCTTCAGCGCGCCGAGCTTGTTGCGGATGCGCGTCTCGTTGCGCAGGTAACGATCGAGCCACGGCGTTTTCACCGCGCGTGCGGGCAGCCCCGTCACGCTGACGAATTCGACGATGTCGTCGGGTGTCGCGTCGGCCAGCACCCGTTTGAAGTGCGGATGCGCATCGCCCTCTTCCGTCACCGCGAACGGCGTGCCGACCTGCACGCCGTTCGCGCCGGCCTCGAGCGCCGCGCGCACCGTGTCGTGACTGTTGATCCCGCCCGCAACGATCAGCGGGATCGTTTCGCGCGAGAGGCCGAGCGACGCCATCACCTGTGCGGTCTCGTCCAGCACGCGTGCGAAATCGAAGCGACGGTCGTGCATGTCGTCGATCTGCGTGACGCCGAGATGGCCGCCCGCATGCGCCGGGTGCTCGATCACGATCGCGTCGGGCAGGCGCCCCTTCTTCATCCACTTCTTCAGCACGAGCGCGATCCCGCGGCTGTCCGACAGGATCGGGATCAGCGCGATATCGTGTCCTTGCGTGAGATCGGGCAGGTCGAGCGGCAGGCCCGCGCCCATCACGATCGCATCCGCGCCCTCGTCGCACGCCACCCGCACGTAGTCCGCATGCGCGCTCACCGCCTTCATCACGTTGACCGCGATCATCCCGCGCCCTTCGCTGTAGGTCTTCGCGAGGCGGATCTCGCGCGCGAGCGCCTCGAGGTTCGCGGCCTCGAGCGTCGCGCGATCGGGTTGCGCGCGGCAACGCGCGAGCAGGTCCGCATGATGGTGACGCAGGTCGATGCTCGCGATCGTGCCGACCGCGCCTTCGCGCGCGACGCTGCCCGCCAGCCGGTGCGCGGAGATGCCGACACCCATGCCGCCCTGCACGACAGGCAGCAAGGTGCGGCCGCGGAGAGTCAGCGGCGGAAAGGAAGTGCGTACGGTCATCTGATACCTCGTCGGAACATCGGAACCGCGATGATCGACGATCCACCGCCGCGCACCTTGACGACCGTCAATAAAAAAACGGCACGCGAGCGTGCCGTTTCCGGTTCGGGTCGTGCGAAGCGCTCAGGCCGGCTTCGCCGGCTTCAGTTGCATCGACTTGTACTCGAGATATTCTTCGAGCCCGTACACGCCGTTCTCACGGCCGTGCCCCGACTGCTTGTAGCCGCCGAACGGCGCGGCGCCGTTCCACGTGCCGCCGTTGATGTCGACCTGCCCCGTGCGGATACGGCGCGCGACGCCCATCGCGCGTTCGTCGCTGCCGGCCCATACCGCGCCGCCGAGCCCGTACGGTGAATCGTTCGCGATCCGCACGGCCTCGTCTTCATCGCGATACGTGATGATCGACAGCACCGGCCCGAAGATTTCCTCCTGCGCGATCGTCGATTTCGGATCGACGCGGCCGAACACGGTCGGCTTCACGAAGAAACCCTTCGCGAGCCCTTCCGGCAGGCCCGTGCCGCCCGTCACGAGTTCCGCGCCTTCGTCGATCCCGCGCTGGATGTAGTCCTGCACACGCTGCTGCTGCACGGCGGATGCAAGCGCGCCAAGGCGCGTCGCATCCTGCCGCGGATCGCCGGCAACGTAGGTTTCGGCCGCCGCCTTCGCAATCTCGCGCGCTTCGTCGTAGCGCGCTTCCGGCACCAGCATGCGCGTATGCGCCGAGCAGGTCTGCCCCGCGTTCAGGTAGCACGCGTTGACCGTGCCCTTCACCGCCGTCGAGAAATCGGCATCGTCGAGGATCACCGATGCCGACTTGCCGCCCAGCTCGAGCGCGACGCGCTTGACGCCCGCGGCCGCCAGCTCGGCCACGCGCTTGCCGGCACGCGTCGAGCCCGTAAACGACACCATGTCGACGTCCGGATCGGTCGCCAGCACCTCGCCGACCACCGGGCCGTAGCCGCACACGAGGTTGAACACGCCGGCCGGCAGCCCGGCTTCGTGAATCGCTTCGGCAAGGATGAACGCGTTGAGCGGCGCGACTTCGGACGGCTTCAGGACCACTGTGCAGCCGGCCGCGAGCGCCGGTGCGACCTTCAGCGTCACCTGGTTGAGCGGATAGTTCCACGGCGTGATCGCCGCGACGACGCCGACCGGCTCGCGCACGACGAGCGAGTTGCCGACCTGTGCCTCGAACTCGAACGACTCGGCGAGCTTCGCGTACGCGTTCCAGTTGTAGATCGGGCCACCGACCTGGATCGCGCGCGACAGCTTGATCGGCATCCCGACTTCGCCGGTGATCGACTGCGCGAGCTCCTCGCTGCGCGCCTGCAGATGCTCGACGATCTTGCGCAGGTAGCCCGCGCGCGTCGCGGCCGGCGTGGCCGCCCACGCGTCGAAGGCTGCGCGCGCCGCGCGGATCGCGTCCTGCGCGTCGGACGCGACGCCTTCCGGAATCCGGCCGATCACGGCTTCGGTGCCCGAGTCGATCACGTCGATCGTGCCGGTGCCGGCCGGTTTGCGCCATGCGCCGTCGATATAGAACTGGTCGTAGGTTTTCATCGTTTTCCGCCTCCAGGAAAGCCGACATTCTAGCGAGCGTTTCGGTCGGCCGGTGTGACGATTGACAGCCTTTGGAAAGGTCTTTAGCCTCGGCGCCTCATTCATCATAAGAAAGGAGAATGCCTTGAGCATCCTGACCAAAATCGAGGGCGGCTATCTTCAGGTACTGCGCGTGATCGTGCTGTTGTTCGCGACCGCAGTCCTGATCGGCGGGGTCATATTCGGCGCGATCGCACTCGATGCGCGCCTGTCGAAACCGCCGAAGGTCGATTCGGCCATCCAGGTCGATCCTGCATCATTCGCGTGGGAGAAAAATGCACCCGCCAAGGCCGCGCCGGCCGCCGACGGCACGGCAGCCAAGGACGACAACGCGTCGCCCGCGCTGCGCCTGTCGACGCAACTGTCGGGCATCGTGCAGAAGCACGGCCGGGCGGCCCTGTCGCCGGACTACGCGGTCGATCGCGACGCATACGAGCCGTCGTTCCAGCGCGTGCTCGGCGACGACGACCATCCGGAGGTCGCGTACTACGAGCAGCAGATCGCGTATCTCGACAAGGTGCTGTCGCGCGCGGACGTCGCGGCCAGCGTCAAGAAGAAGGTCACCGGGCACGGCGACGAATATGAGCGCGAGCAGGCGTACACCGACGTCGTGTCGGCGGTCATGCGCGACTTCTCCGAGCGCTACGACGCACGCCGGACCGCGATCGACAACGAGAAGAAGGCCGCGGAAGAAACCGCTGCCGAGAACGGCCAGACCGCGCGCTACGCCGGCGTCGCCGCGCTCGTCGCACTGTATTCGTTCGTGTCGCTCGCGGTGCTGATCATCCTGATCCGCGTCGAGCGCAGCATCCGCTCGATCGCGCGCGCCACGCACACGACGATCTGATCCCGTTCATCCGCTAGCCCGCGCGCCGGGCTGCGGCGGGCCCGGCAACGGGCCCGCTGCGCGGCGCAAGCGGCCGCTTTCCGGTCGCTTTCCGGCCGCGTCTTCCCGCGTTGTTCCTCACGCTCCCGCACTTTCCGTTCCCGCCGCTCCCTCACTCCGCGGTCGGCCATCCGCGCCGGCATGGCATCCGTTTCGCCACCGCCATGTCAGCATCCGCCCGGGTGCGCGGCCGGGCCCGCATCGTGCTATGTTTTTATTATCGGCACCGGCCTATTGCAACCGGCGCCGCCCGGAATCGACGTATTTCGTGAGCGCTGCCATGTCCGACGCACCCCATACCCTCGGCTCGCAAGACCGCCTGGAGCTGCTTTGCTGGCTCACCTGCGGCAATCTCGGCGCGTTTTACCTCAATGAATCGTGGCCGGACGCCACATTCCAGGTCCAGGCCGCGCATCGCTGGCTCGACCGCCATCACCGTCAGGCCGACTGGCTCGTGCTCGCCAAGCTCGCGGCGCTCGCGCAGGACATCGCCAAGCGGCACGCCGGGTTCGTCGATGCATCGTGGGCGCGCGACGCGGTCGAGGAAATCGTCGATACCGACGATCTCGACTATCGGGCGAAACTCGTGCAATGGGTCTACGAAGACTGCTGCAAGGCGCTCGCCGACAAGCGGCTGGCCGATTGAGCCGTCCATGGCGCCGCGTGCGCGCGGCCACGGCATCCGATGGCTTTGCCGCCGCTCCGGACGTAACAGTCTGAATGGCTGACGGGGTACGGTGCACGCGCACCGCCCCCTCCGATGCCGGCACGCGCGAGGCGTGCCGTTGCGCCTACAGCAGCGACTTCGCCTGCGTCAGCACCTTGTCGCAGATCTGCTTGGTCACCTGTTGCTTCAGGCCGCCGCCGCTCAGGTCGAGCTTGCTGCCGTTGCCGGCGTCGAGGATCCCGCTCGCGCCGCTGCTATAGCCGCTGTCGGACGACGCGTTGCCGCCGAGCTTGCCCATCAGCGCGTCCTTCACCGACGACGCACCGCCGGACGCCCCGCCGAGATAGTTGTTCTGGATGCAGAACTGCAGCAGGCCCGCAACGTTGCCGGTGCTGCCCGGCATCAGCGACGAACCGCCGCCACCCGTCAATGCGCCGCCGATGCCGCCGAGGTTGCCGAGCGCACCGCCCGCGCTGCTGCCTGAATCGCCACCGCCGCCGACCTGCTTCAGGACATCGCCAAGCTGCGCATGCGCCACCGAAAACGGCGCGAGCAATCCGATCAGCGCGCCGGCAACGGTCGCGCGGTATAGACGTGCATTCATGTGAAGCCTCCCGGTTGTGACTGCGTGAGTACCGCGAATCGAATCCAAGGATACTCAATCAACCCGTACATGACAGCCTTCGCATGCGGCCTGAAACGTCAGGCATCGTGATATCGCCACAATTTGACAAAGCTTGACGGCGAGCCGTGTGCGGAAACGCCGGTTTTGCACCCGCGCGCGATCGCCCGCCCGGGTCGCCCGCGCGCGAGAAGCGTCATAGAATCGTCGTCGCCGGCCGTTCGGACCCTCCGGCCCGATCTCAATCCCGAACATGAAGGATGCTCGCGTGACGCTTGCCCATCGATTTCTGCTGATCGCCGGCGCATCGGCCGCGCTGTGTTGCGGCACCGGCACCGCCGGCGCGGCCACGGCCGCGGCGGCCGCTGCATGCCCGTCGCCGTCGTTCGACCGCTACCCGGCACCCGCCGCAAGCGCGCCGCGCAAGCCGGCCGCGGCACCCCGCCTGACCAGCAAGGAAGCGCGCCTCTACCGCACCGTCATTCGCGACGAATTCACGCAACCGGCCAATTTTGCCGGCCACTATCGTGTCGCGACCTGGGGTTGCGGAACGGATTGCCGGAATTTCGCGATCGTCGACAAGTACACGGGCGCGACGTACACGATGCCCGGCGTACAGGCCATCGCAGGCGTGATGGGCAACGACGAGGAACGCGTCGATTTCCGGCCGGGCAGTACGCTGCTGATCGTCGCGGGCTGCTTCAACGACGATTGCGACGACAGCAACGCGAAGGCGGCCCGGTACTTCTATGAGTGGACCGGTACGCGCTTGCGGCCGGTCGGCACATGCCCGCTGCCGATCGAGCCGCGCGAGTAGGCGGCGGATTCGCACGGCGCGCGCGATAACGATTACCCCGCCGGCGCGCTGCGCCTCGCACCGCACGCCGCGACGAATACCCCCGCGAGCACCGCGCCGATCGACGCGAACGGCATCGCCGGATGCAGTTCGTACAGCATCGTGCCGGCCAGCGGCGCGACCACCATGCTGAGCCCCTGCGCCATCGACATCGCCCCCGCGCACGCGGCCTGCTCGTGCGCTTCGACACGCGTGCTTGCCAGCGCCGCAACCGCCGGAAACGCAGCACCCATCCCGCACGCCGCGACGAAGTAGCTCGCGCACAGCAGCAATGGGTGGGCGGCCGGCGCCGCCAGCGCCGATACGAACCCTGCGCCCCCCGCCAGCGCACCCCAGCGCAACCATTGAAGCGGCGCGACCGAGCGCCATCGGCCCACCAGCGACTGTGTCGCGATCAGCCCGACACCCGCACTGCCGAGCGCGTAGCCGACCACCATCGACGCGTCGCTCGTCCGCACGCGCAGGCTGTCGATCACGTAGAAACCCAGCACGCTGTTCGCGATCATCACGGCGCTGTACAGCGCGAACGCGCTGCACCACGGCAAGCGCAAGCGTCGATCGGTCGGTTTCAGCCGGGGCGGCGCCTGCCGCATTGCATGCGCGCTGTCGTCGCGCAGCCGGCGCAATCCCGTCAGCCCGGCGAGCGGCAGCAGCGCGAAAACGGCCAGTGCGAACGTCATGTCGAACCCGGCCAGCCAGCCCGCGAGCGGCGGCGCGAGCACCATCCCGATCGCACCCGCCGCGCCGAATCGCGCGATCGCGGCCGCGCGCCCCGTGGCCGGCGTCCGGTCGGCGATCCACGCCATGGCCGCAACGGGCAGCCCGGCATAACATCCCCCCATCGCCGCGCGCGTGACGAGCAGCGCGACAAAACCGGCCCACACCGGCGGCACCGCGCTGCCGCCGGCGCGCAACGCCCAGCCGACATAGGCGGCCAGCAGCAGCGAACTCGCGACGAAGCCGCCAATTGCCGCACGCATCGACGGCAACCGGCCGCGGGTGTCCGCCGCGCGCCCCCAGCGCGGCGCGGCGATCATCCAGACAAGCCCGACGATGCCGATGATTGCGCCGATGTGCAGCGGCGCGAGATGCATTCGCCTCGCCATCGGACCGGCAATCGTCACGAATGCATAGGTGCCGGCCACCATCGCGAAGTTCGCGAGCAGCAGCGGCAGGAAGGACACGCCGGCATCGGCCGGCGTGGGCAGGGAGTCAGCTGAAGTCGTCGACATAAGGTGTTCCGATGAAAGAAAGTAAAACGTCGCGCATCAGTGAAGATCGGCACCATTGCCAGTCAGCCGGCGACGGGCGCGCACCAGCGCGTCCACGGTCGCCTCCCAGCCGATGCACGGATCGGTAATCGAGCAGCCGTAGCGCAACGTATCGCCCAGCGGCTGCGCGCCGTCCTCGATGAAGCTTTCGAGCATCACCCAGCGGATCGCTTCATTGCCCGCGCCGATCTGCCCGACGACATCGTCCAGCACCGCCAGTTGCCGCATGGCCTGCTTGCCGCAGTTCGCATGCGAGCAGTCGATCAGCAGGTTCGGCGTCAGGCGCTGGGCGCGCAGCGTCTCGACCGCGGCGGCCACCGACGCGGCATCGTAGTTCGGCCCGTGACGGCCGCCGCGCAGCACGAGGTGCGCGTGCGGATTGCCGGCGCTGTGCAGCAACGCCGGGTGGCCGGCGCCGTCGATGCCGATGAACGTGTGCGGCCGCATGCTGGCCAGCATCGCGTGCGCTGCGATGTCGACCTGGCCGTCCGTGCCGTTCTTGAAACCGACCGGCAACGCGAGGCCCGACGCCATCTCGCGATGAATCTGCGACTCGGTCGTGCGGGCCCCGATCGCGGCCCAGCTCACCAGATCGGACAGGTAGTGCGGCGTCGCCACGTCCAGCACTTCCGTCGCGACCGGCAGCCCCAATGCGTTGATGTCGACGAGCAGCCGGCGCGCGGTGTGCAGCCCCTCCGCGACACGATGACTGCCGTCGAGCCCCGGATCGTTGATCAGCCCTTTCCAGCCGACCGTCGTTCGCGGCTTCTCGAAATAGACGCGCATCACGACGCACAGCGCGTCGCGCACCGCGTATGCCAGACCGGCGAGGCGACGCGCGTAGTCGAGCGCGGCCGCCGGATCGTGGATCGAGCACGGACCGACGACGACAATCCGGCGCGCATCGCGCCGTTCGAGAATCGCGCGCACCTGTGCACGTCCCGCATCGACGGTCGCCTGTGCGGCATACGACGCCGGCACCGCGTGGCGCAGCGCATCGGGTACGGGCAGCCGCACGCCGACACGCAGCCGCTCGTCGGGGTGCGGCAACGCGAATGCACCTGCCGTGCCGTGTTCGGCACAGGCCGGGATATGTTTCATGGTGATGCTCCGGAAACGGAAGACGGGCGGGCCGTCACACGCCGAGCGTCGCGCCGCCGTCGACGCACAGCGTGTGCAGCGTCACGTGGCAGGCGGCGTCGGACAGCAGGAACAGCACGGTGTCGGCAACATCGGCCGGTGCGGCGATCCGGCCGAGCGGGATACCCGTGCGATAGGTTTCGAGCGAGCCTGCGATGACGCCCGCCGGGCCTTCGGGGCCGCGCCAGAGCTGGCGCTGCATCGGCGTATCGGTCGAGCCCGGCGCGACGATGTTGCAGCGAATCCCGTGGCCGGCCAGCTCCAGGCCGAGGCAGCGCGTGAACTGGTGCGCGGCGGCTTTCGATGCGGCATAAGCGGCCATCTGCGTGCGCGGCACGAGCGCCGCGTTCGAGCCCACGGTCACGATGCTGCCCGCGCGCCGCTCGATCATGCGTGCCGCAACCGCGCGCGACAGGTGGAACACGCCGTGCGTATTCACCGCGAAACAGTGCGCCCAGTCGTCGTCCGTCAGCGATGTCGCGGCCGCCAACCGCAACACGCCGGCGACGTTCGCGAGCATGCCGATCGGACCGATCGTCGCCTCCACCTGCTCGATTGCCGCGCGTACGGCGTTCGCGTCCGCCACGTCGACCGCGAACGGATGCACGCGCCCGGATGCCGGCGGGCGGTCCTCGCCGGCTCGCATCAGCGTGTCGCCATCGGCGTCGAATGCGGCAACGTCGACGCCGCGTTCGGCGAGCGCGCGCACCACGGCTGCGCCGATCCCGCGCGCCGCGCCGGTCACGACGGCGACGCCCGTCGGAAATGTCATGTCGGTTTCCCTGCTCATCGATTCAGATTCCTCGTATCGGTTTCCATCGCGGCCCAAACGGCAAGCCGCTCGCTCAGTGCGGCGCCGATCGCCGCCATCGGTTCGGGGTCGGACATCCCGTCGTGCGAACAGTCGAGCGCCACGCAGGTCGGCAACGCCGCCGGCCGGTGCGCGGCCCAGCTGTCGGGCACGGGCGTGCCGGGCCGCTTGCGGGTCGCGTTGAACAGCAGCAGCTCCCCGCCGTAATGCGGCGTCGACGCCGCGCGAAACTGGCGCATCTGCCTGAGCGTCGCGTCGACCAGCGCATCGAGCCCCGCGCCGCCGAGCGCCGCAAACGGGCTGTTCGCGCGCAGCAGACGCTGGCGCAGTTGCGCGTCGGACAACGACGCCGTGTCGAAATCGCCGTTGACCGTCAGCAGGATCCGCAGCGCGTCGCCCGTTTCCGGCTGCGACTGCGCCGTCCACGCGGACGACGGATAGCTGTCCATCAGCGCGAGCACGCCGACCGTCGCGCCGGCCCGCTCGAG
Source organism: Burkholderia crassaminum (assembly GCF_964265005.1). NCBI lineage: Bacteria > Pseudomonadati > Pseudomonadota > Betaproteobacteria > Burkholderiales > Burkholderiaceae > Burkholderia > Burkholderia crassaminum. Next base: position 2,072,408 of record NZ_OZ183799.1, read on the forward strand.
TGCCGCCGCAACCGCATACGCGAGCGCGCCGCCCAGCGACCAGCCGAGCAGGTGGTACGGCCCGTCCGGCTGCAGCGCCCGCACGCGCCGCACATAGGTGCCGACGAGCGCGTCGAAATCGGCTGCATCGTTGGTGTCGTCGACCGACAGTTGCAACCCGTCGATCGTCGCGTCGGGCAGGTACGCGGCAAGTCGCAGGTAACTCCATGCGAGACCGTCGGCCGGATGGATGCAGATCAGCCGCTGCGCGGGCCCGCCCGCCGTCTGGATCGCGAGATGCGGCGCGAACGCGTCGCGCGCCGCGCGCGGCCGGTACGGCAGCGGCGTGCGCAACGCGGCCGTCAGCGCCGCGACCGTCGCGTGGCGGAACAGCATCGACACGGGCACGTCGCGGTCGAGCGCGGTTGCCAGCCTCGCGCTCGCCTGGATCGCCTGCAACGACTTGCCGCCGATGTCGAAGAAATTCGAATCCGGCGTGAGCGCGACGCCGCCGAGCACGCTGCGCCACGCATGCATCACCTGGCGTTCCAGCGCGTCGGCGCGCGGATCGTCGTCCACGCCGATCCGGCCCGCAACCGCCAACTGCCGCAACGCGTTGCGATCGGTCTTGCCGTTGACGTTGCGCGGCAGCCGTTCGAGCACGTGCCACGCGTCGGGGATCGCCGCAGCCGGCAGCGCGTCGGCGAGCCGCGCGCGCAACGCAGCCGTATCGTCGAACCCGTCGACTCCGGCGACGAACGCAGCGAGCGTCGTCACGTCGGCGTCGCCGCGCAACGCGACGACCGCCGCTTCGCGCACCTCGGGCGTGCGCAACAGCCAGTCCTCGATCTCGCGCGGATCGATGCGCACGCCGCTGATCTTCACCTCGTGGTCGATCCGGCCTTCGAACACCAGCCGGCCGTCACGTACGGTGGCGAGGTCGCCGGTCCGATACGCACGCGCGCCTCCGGGGAGCGTGACGAAACGCTCGGCAGTCAGCCCCGCATTGCCCGGGTAGCCGAGCGCCAGCGCGTCGCCGCACACCACCAGTTCGCCCGTGCGGCCTTCGGCCACCGGATACAGCCGTTCGTCGACGATGCGCACGTCGACGCCCGCGCGCGGCATCCCGATCGGCACCGGTTCGCCGTCGCGCCAGACCGCGCCGGGGCCGCTCACGCAGGCAGCCGTCGCGATGATCGTCGCTTCGGTCGGCCCGTACGTGTTCAGCAGCGCCAGGTCCGGCAGGTGCGCATGCCAGCGCCGGATCCGCTCAGGCAGCGCGGCCTCCCCGCCGATGATCGTCAGGCGCACGCCGGCCAGGCGTTGCGCCTGGCGCGCGTCCAGTGCGTGCGCAAGCACGTGCCAGTAGGCGGTCGGCAGGTCGAGCACCGTGATGCGGCGCCGCTCGACCTCGGCCGTAAACGCGTCGACCGAGTCGAGCATCGCATCGTCGCGCAGCACGAGCGTCGCACCGTTGCAGAGCGTCGCGAAAATCTCCTCGAAGCTCGCATCGAAATGCAGCGGCGCGAACTGCAGCACGCGGTCCCCCGGGGCGATGCGATACAGGTGGCTCGTGCTGTCGACGAAATGCGCCAGCGCGCCACGCCCGACCAGCACGCCGTTCGGCCGGCCGGTCGAACCCGACGTGTACAACAGGTACGCCGGTGTCCCGGCGTCGAACGCGGCATGCGCGATGCCACGGAGCGACGGCGTGCGCGGCGCGTCGAGATCGAGCACCGGCAGGCCACCCGCGCAGCCACGGTAGGCCGCCCGCGTGATCACGAGCGTGGGCGCGGCATCCTCCAGCATCGCCGCGACGCGCTGCGGTGGGCCCTCCGGATCGACCGGCACGATCGTGGCACCGACCCTCAGCACGGCGAGCATCGCCGCGATCACGTCGGGCGCACGCGGCGCGGCGATCGCCACGCGTGCGGCGCGCGCGACACCTCGCTGGTCGAGTTCCTCGGCAAGCGCATCGGCATCGGCGAGCAGCGCGCGGTATTCGACGCACCGGCCGCCCGCCTCGATCGCCGGTTGCGCCGGCGCATCCCGCGCAATGCCTTCGATCCGCGCGAGCACGTCGGCGTACGGCCCGGCCAGCGGCGCGCCGCGCACGATCGACGGCGCGGGCATCCCGTCGAGCAGCGTATCGAGCGACGCATCCGGCACGTGCGCGGCGAATGCGTCGAGCCACGCGGAAAGATCGTTTGCGTGCGCAACGACCGTGGCCTCGTCGTACGCGTCGGGATTCGCCTCGAGCGTCAGGTGCCACGCGCCGCCGCGTACGGCAAGCGTCACGTTCAGGTCCTTCACCGGACCACCGCTCACGGCCTGCGTGTTGCTCGCAAGCCCCTGGAACGCGACCTGCCGTTCGAACGGCATCACGTTGACGGCCTGGTTGAACAGGAACGCATTGCGCTCCAGCAACCCGAGATCGCCGCGAATCCACCCATACCGGTAGTACAGGTGCGGCCGGATCGCGCGCACGCGTTCCGCGCATTCGTGCGCGAGCGCGCGCGGCGAGCGCCCGGCATCGACATGCATGCGCAGCGGCACGATGTTCATCGCCATGCACGGCACGCCGAGCGCCGGCGTGCCGAGACGGTTCATCACCGGCAGTCCGAGCGTCAGGTCGCGCTGGCCGCCCTGCTTCGCGAGCCAGAGGCCGGTCGCGCAAAGCAGCCACGCATTCCAGTCGACGTCGATCCGCTCGGCAGCCGCACGCAACGCATGCACGCGTTCGACATCGATCACGCACGTCGCCCGCCGCGCATCCCGGGCGACCTCCTGTTTCGGCGCGAGCTCGAGCGGCGCGGGCACGTCGCGCAGGTGCGCGCGCCAGAACGCACGATCCGCGTCGAAGCCGCTGCTGGCGCAGTAACGCGCCTCGGCCTCCACGACACGATCGATCCGCCAGTCAGGCAGCAGCGGCAGCGGCGCACCGGTGACGCGCGCGCTGTAGCGGGCCGCCACGGCCTGCTGCAACAGCCCGTAGCCGAAGCCGTCGAGCGCGATGTGGTGCACCTGCAGATACCACCAGTGCCGGGTCGGCGACAGCCGCAACAACGCCGTGCGGTAGAGCGGATCGGCCGTTACGTCGCAGCAGATCGACAGCGACGCCTTCATCCACGCATGCGCCGCCTCGACGGGATCGGCCTGCGCCGACAGGTCGACGAGCGGCAGCCGCGTGCGCGGCGCGCGACGCACCTGCCACAGCGCGTCGTCCTGCCACGCGAACTGCATGTGCAGCGCGTCGGCGTGATCGAGTACGGCCTCGACGCTGTCGGTCAGTGCGGCGACGTCGAGCGCGCCGTCGAGTTCGACGGTCTCGGCCGTCAGATAGCCCGGATCGTCGGAGTCGACCTGTTGCGCGACCCAAATGCCGTATTGCGCGGACGTCGCGCGGATCGGCAGGGATTCGTTTTTCATGAGCGGGTTTGCCCCGAAGTTCGTTGAACCGGCAGCGGGCCGCGTTACGCGCCCCGCTCCCATGCGACCACCAGCGCGCGGTTGCGCGACATCAGCCCCAGGTGTTCGTCCATCACGTACTGGATCTGCTCGAGGCGCTCCGATGAATCGGCTTCGCATCGAAGCTGCAGCACGTCGTCGGTACGCAGCATCCGGCAGACGCCGTACGGAAAATCGATGGTCGCGCGATGCGTGTCGAACACGACCGGCACCTTGATCGCGTAGTGCTTGCACAGCTTGAACAGCACGCGGTCGGCCTGTGGCACCGACACTTCCGCCGTGCTGACGAACGGTGCCGGACGGGCGTCGGGCATTGCAGGACGCACCGTCATGCGCTCACCTGTGCCGCGCGACGCAGCACCTGCGTCCATGCGTCGAGCGTCGGCTGCTCCGCGAGCTGGACGAACGTGACGTCGTAACCTTGCGCACGCCACGCTTCGACGAGCGTCATCATCCGGATCGAATCGAGCCCGCAATCGATCAGGTTGTCGTGCTCGCGCAGGTCGGCGGCCGGCATCCGCAGGCTGCGGGCGACCTGTGCCGCGATCGTGGCAAGCGTCGGCGCCGTGTCATCCGCAGCCGCTTCAGCCTCCAGCGCAGCGCCGACCAACGCGTCGGTGGTCACCACCTTCCCGCAGCGGCCGGCCACGTAGTCGAGCGCCATCCGGTGCTCGCGCTCCGAGAAATCCGCGAGAGCGTCCGCGACAAAGAACGGCCGCACGTCGCGCATGAACGCGTCGCAGGCCGTCATCAGGCAGCCGATATGCGCATAGATCCCGCAGATCACAAGCTGGTCGCGCCCCTGCTCGCGCAGGCTCGCTTCGAGCGGCGAGCGCCGGAATGCGCTGTAGCGCCACTTGTCGAGCACCGTATCGCCCGGCGCCGGCGCGAGCGCGCCGCAGATCGCCGCGCGCGACGGCTGCGCGGTCAGGCCGGGGCCCCACATGTCGGTCAGCAGTGCGCGGTCGGCCGCCGCCTGCGTCGCCGGCTGCGCGGTGTAATAGACCGGCATCCCGGCCGCATGCGCGAAATCGATCAGACGGCGCACGTGTGCAACGAGCGTCGGCACGGGCGCCGCCGCGCGGTCGTAGAAATCGAGGAAGTAATCCTGCATGTCGTGCACGAGCAGCGCCGCGCGGCGCGGGTCGAACCGCCAGTCCACACGGTTGGCCGGCAGCTCGGCGGGCATCGGATAGGAAGCGATTTTCGGAATGGCCATGATGGTTTGCGTTGAGATGAAAGAGTCGGGGTTCCGGCGCACGCGTCACGCGGCGTCGGCCAGGCTGTCCGCGATGTGCTGCCGCAGCGCGCGCTTGTCGATCTTGCCGACGGGCGTTTTCGGGAACGCGTCGACGAATTCGATCCGGTCGGGCACCTTGTACGCGGCCACGCCCTGCTCGCGCACGAAGCGAACCAGGTCCACCGCGGCCGGCGCGGGCGTCCCGCGAATCACGTAGGCGCAGCTGCGCTCGCCGAGATACGGGTCGGGCATCGCCACCAGCGCAGCATCGACGACGCCCGGATGCGCGAGCAGCAGGTGTTCGATCTCCTCGGCGGAGATCTTCTCGCCGCCGCGGTTGATCTGGTCCTTCGCGCGCCCCTCGACGACGAGCTGACCGCCCGCCGTCACGCGGACACGATCGCCGGTGCGGTAGAAGCCGTCCGGCGTGAACGCACGTGCGTTGTGTGCGGCAGCGTCGTAGTAGCCGCGGATCGTGTAAGGCCCCCGCGTCAGCAGATGGCCGACTTCGCCGGGTTCGACCGGTCGGTCGTCGTCGTCGACGATGCGGATCTCGTCGTCCGGCGAGATCGGACGCCCCTGCGTACCGGTCACCACGTCGCGCGGATCGTCGAGCCGCGTGTAATTGACGAGCCCTTCGGCCATCCCGAACACCTGCTGCAGTTGCGCGCCGAAACCGTCGGCCGCGCGCGCCGCGAGCGCCGGATCGAAGCGCGCGCCGCCGACCTGCACGAGTTCGAGGCTCGCGAGCGCGCCGTGCCGCCGCCCGGCCGCGGCCAGCCATACCGGCACGAGCGGCGGCACCAGCGCCGCCACCGTCACGCGCTCGCGCTCGATCAGCGGAAACGTGACGTCCGGGCTGGCCCCGTCAACCAGCACGACGGTGCCACCCGCCTCGAAGACGCCGAGCGAGCCCGGCGAGCTCAGCGCATAGTTATGCGCAGCCGGCAGCGCCGCGAGATAGACGCTGCGCTCGGTCAGCCCGCAGATGCGCGCGCTCTCGCGCACGCTGTACAGGTAGTCGTCGTGCGTGCGCGGGATCAGCTTCGGCGTGCCCGTGCTGCCGCCCGACAGTTGCAGGAACGCGATCTCGTGCGCGCCGGGGCCCGGCGGCAATTCGACGTCGGACGGCGCCTCCGGCAACGCGACGCGTGCATTGCCGGGCGCCGTGAACAACACGTGGCGCAGCGTCGGCGCATCGGCACGGACCTCGTTCGCGAGTGCCCGGTAGTCGAATCCGTCATGCGTTTGCGCCGCGACATAGGCCACTGCGCCCGCGTGCCGGCAGAAGTGGCCGATCTCGCGCCGGCGATGCGCGGGCAGCGCGAACACCGGCAGCGCGCCGATGCGGAACAGCGCGAACGTCACCGCGAAAAACGCGACGCAATTCGGCAATTGCACGACCACGCGGTCGCCCGCGGCGATCCCGCATGCGCTCAGCGCGCGGGCCGTGCGTTCGGCTTCCGCCGCGAACGTCCGGTACGACCAGCGCAGCTCGCCCTGCACGAGCGCAATGCGTTCGCCGTGTCGTGCAACACGTTCACCGAACCATTGCGCGAACGACTGGCCGAGCCAGTAGCCTTTCTGCCGGTAAGCGGCGGCGGCCTCGTCCGGCCACGGCGTGCGGTTCGCGGACGTCATGCCGCCTCCTGCGCGGCACCCGACGCGGCGTCGCGGTCGATACCGAGCGCATCCAGCATCGTCCGGAACTTGGCGGCGGTTTCCGCGCGCTCGCCGGCAGGCGTCGATTCGCCGACCACCCCCGCACCCGCGTAGAGCCGCAGCGTGCGGTCGAACGCTTCGGCGCAGCGAATCGTGACGACCCACTCGCCGTCGCCCTGCACATCGACCCAGCCGAGCATGCCCGCGTAGAAGCCGCGATCGAACGGCTCGGCATTGCGAATGCAGTCACGCGCCGCCGCACGCGGCGCGCCGCAGACGGCCGGCGTCGGGTGCAGCGCGAGCGCTAGCGTCAGCGCATCGGCGTCGGTTTCGCCGCACACTTCGGTCGACAGATGCCACATCGTTTCCGTATGCACGAGCGACGGACGCGCCGGCACGTCGAGCCGACGGCACAGCGGCGCGAGACTGTCGCGCACGGCCTCGACGACGACCCGGTGCTCGTCGAGATCCTTCGCGGACGCCAGCAGCGCCTGCGCGCGCCGTCGATCCTCGTCCGGGTCGCGGCTGCGCGGCGCGGACCCCGCCAGCGGATTCGCGCGCACGACACCGCCGAAGCGGCTGACGAGCAGCTCCGGGCTCGCACCCAGCAGCGTACGGCCCTCGCCGAGATTCACCGAGAACGTGTAGCCGTGCGGATTGCTCGACGCGAGCCGCGCGACCAGCGCCGCTACGTCGACCGGTGCGTCGCCGGTTGCCTCCAGCGTGCGCGCCAGCACGACCTTGTCGAGTTCGCCCGCGCGAATCGTGGCGACCGCCTGCGCGACCGCGTCCGCATAGGCGTCCGCCGACGGCACTTCGCGCGTCGCATAGCGCGCAGCGGCCGGCGCGGCTGCGCGTTGCGCACCGAGCGGCCGCGCGCGCAGCATCGTGTGCGCGACCCGCAGCGCGGCCGGCGCGTGGACATCGAACGGCACCGCGCCGACCACGGCAGCGCCCGCATGACCGTCGTCCCGCGCGCGGCGCAGCGCGTCGTTCACGCGCGTCGCGAGCGGCAGGTCCGCATGCGCAATCGCGTCCGCGATGTCGCTCGCCAGCAGCGTATGCGCCGGCGTCGCGAGAAACAGCGGCGTATCCGCGCGATACACATCCCATACGTTATGGGGTACTAATAACTCGGAAGGTCGGGAAATCGCATTCATGACATTGCCTCGAGATTAATTGAGCCGGCGCCTGGCGCCGGCCATGCCGTCACATTTCGGCGGTCAGACTCACCGCGATGCGGCGCCCCTGGTCGACGAGCCAGTTGCCGCTCAGCCCGGTCGTGCGTGTCCGATCGTCGATCGGCACCATCTTGTTGGTCAGGTTCAGCACCGCGAAATTGACGGAGAAACGCTTGTCGATCCGGTAACGGCCGCCGAGATCGAAGGTCGTCGTCGACGGCCGTTCGCGCACACCCTGCGCACCGTTGCGGAACGCGGCCCAGTATTCGCTGCCGATGTAGTTCGCCGTCGCGTAGAGGTCGAGCTTGGCCGTCGGCGTCCAGTCGACCTGCACGTTGAATTTGTGCTTCGGCGTCTTGTCGAGCGGATGGCCATCGAGCGAACTGCCGTTGAACGCCTTCTCGCCGCTGCCCTCGCGGCGCGATTCGGTGAGCGTGTACGCGCCCGACACCTTCAGCGTGCGCGACAGCCGCGTGCCGGCGCCGATCTCCAGCCCGTACAGCTTGACCTTGTCGATGTTGTCGTACACGTAGACGTTGCGGCCCGGCGAGCGCGGATCGGGCCTGCCCGTGTCGTAGCTCGCCACCTTGTTCTTGAACAGGTTGTTGAACAGCGTCAGGCCCGCATACGTGTCGCCCAGGTCGTAGCGCACGCCGAGCTCCTCGGTCAGGCTCGTTTCAGGCTTCAGGTCCGGATTGCCGCACAGCGTGCCCGGCATCGCGCCCGCCGCGCCGCCCGACGTCATGCAATAGCCGGCCGTGCTCTGCCGCAACGACGGCGGCCGGAAACCGGTCGAGACGCCGCCGCGCACCGTCCACGCCTTGCTGAGCTGGTACACGCCGTAGATGCGCGGGCTCACGTGGCTACCGTAGCGATCGTCGTGATCGAGCCGCACGCCGGTCGTCAGCGTGAAGCGGTCGTTGAAGAAATAATCGTTTTCGCCGAACAACGCCCATGCGTTGCGCGTGACGCGATCCGCGTTGGCGCCATGGCCCTTCGGCACCGCGTCCTGCACGCTCACGCCCGACAGCCGCGACCAGATATGCTGGCCGCCCACGGTCAGGATGTTGCGCTCGCCCCACCACGGCACCGCGGCCTTGGCTTCGAGGATCGTGTCGGTCAGCGCGGGTTTCACCGACGAACGCCCGGACGGCGTCCATTGATCCTGCACGCCGCGCTCGCCGTACAGCGATACCGTCGTGTCGGCGAAGCCCCAGCGGCCATCGTGCGTGATGCCCCAGTAGTCACGCACGTGCCGCGTTTCCGTCAGCGCGGTGGCTGCCGTTCGCGGGGTGAGCGGCGCGGCGCTCTTGCCGGGCGTGCTGAGATAGGTCAACTGCTCGCGCCCGACGTTGACGCTCACGTCCTGGTTGCTCGCGGGCTTTGCCGACAACTTCACGTCGAAGCTGCCGATCCGCTGCCCGTTCGCGCCGCCCGTTCCGCTGTTCGGGTAGTAAATGTCGTCTTCGCCGCGATGCAGGAGACGACCCGACGCCTGCAACCCGAGCACATCGGATTTCAGCGGGCCGCCGAGCCAGAAGTCGACGCTCTGCGTGTCGCCCTGATCCGATTCGAGCTGCCACACGCTGCCGGCCGTGATCGTGCCGCCCCAGCGCTTCGGCACCTTGCGCGTGATCACGTTGATCACGCCGCCCATCGCGTCGGCGCCATACAGCGACGACATCGGCCCGCGCACGACCTCGACCCGCTCGATCGCGGACAGCGGCGGCATCAGGTTCGACTGCACGCCGGCCGTGCCTCGGTTCATCGTTTCGCGCGTGTTCTGGCGACGCCCGTCGACGAGGATCAGCGTGTACTCGCCCGGCATCCCGCGAATCGAGATGTCCTGGTCGTTCGGCGACGCGCCGACGACGCTCACCCCTTCGACGTTGGCGACGATCTCGGCAACCGACGTATACGGCTTCGCCGCGATGTCTTCGCGGCTGATCACCGAGATGCTCGCGGGCGCCTCGCGGATCGCCTGCTCGCGACGGCTCGCCGTCACGACGATCTCCTTCAGCGCGACCGGATCGGCAGCAGCAGCCGGCGGCGTGGCTTCGACCGGTTTGGCCGGCTTGCCCGGATCGTCCGGGTTGGCGACGGCGGATCGGGCAGCGACGGAGGACGCGGCGGGTTCCGCCGCCCGGTCAGGCGTCTGCGCCCATGCGCACGACGCACCCATCAGATACAGACCGGCAACGACGACCGGCTTCAATGCAAAGCTTGCGGCTTGATTCGACATGGTGGCGCTTTCTATGTTTCACAATGAGATTGATTCTCATTTGTATTGTGAAACATGTAAGCAGCCGAAATGTTTGCGTAAGCATCGAACTCGTTTGAGCGCCGCCGCCGGATGTCGTCAGCGTTGGTCGCTGCGCCGCGCGAGCGTGGGCGTAACGCCGAAGCGGCGCTTGTAGGCCGTCGCGAAATTCGCCGCACTCGTATAGCCGGCCAGTGCCGCGGCCTGCTTGACGCTCACCGCGTCGCGCTCGAGCGCGAGCCGCGCACGCTGCAGATGATGCTCGCGGACAAAGTCGAACACGGTCGTGCCGTAAGCCGCGCGGAACTGCCGCTGCATCGCGTTCGCGCTCATCCCGGCGTGCCGCGCGATGTCGTCGAGCGACAGTTCCTGCACCGCGTCGCTCGCGAGGAACGCGCGCAACTCGGCCATCCGGCGGAAGTCGCGCGAGCCGAGCGACGTGTCGGCCGCCTGCGCCGCGCCGGTCTCGAGCGGCGTGAACGCCTCCGCGAGCAGTTCGAGCACGCGGCTTTCGAGATAGATCGCCTGCAGCATCGGCTGATAGGCCGGCGGCCGCACGATCTGCTCGGCGAGCGCCGTCGCGCGCGGCGTCGGCTGCCAGAAGCGGATCGCCAGATGCGCGGACAGCATCGCATCGAGTGGTTGCGGCAGGACACCGCAGCTGGCCGCCTGCAGATGCCCGAGCCATTCGCCCGACATCGCGAGGCTCAGCCGCCGCGCGTACCCGCCCTTGCTGAGCCGCCGGCGGAACGTGTCAGGCTCGACCGCGTTGAGCAGGAACGACTGCATCCGCACCGCGGGCCGCGCGGCGTCACAGGCCGCGCGACCGGTGCGGCGCCCGTCCGTCGTCAGCACCACGCGCCGGTCGCCGTACGACACGTCGAGCGCGCCCTCGAGCAGCAGGACGAGATGCAGGCCCGGCGAACATTGTCCGGACATCACGGCGTCGAATTCGTCGGTGGCATCGTCCGAGTGGATCCGCAGCCCGGGCCGCACCTCGCGGATCTTCGCGACGTGTGCGTCGTGTCGATAGCGATCGGAATGGGAAGCGGCTGGCGTCAGCGCTGTCATGTCGTCATTACCCCCGCGCGCGGGCCGCTCGTGCCCGCGCAAACTATTCTGGTGTTCGATCAAACGGCCAATACCCCTGTCGCGGCTTCGGCTCGGTTACAATTAAATGCGAATGGTTCTCATTTATATCGTATCGGGAGTCGCGTGAAAAAGACAAGCGGAATGTGGTCGATGCTGGGGGTATGGCTGTGCAGTTGGCTCGTGATGCATGCCGCGCAGGCAGACACGACGATCGTCACCGACCTGGCCGGGCGCCAGGTCCGGATTCCTGCGCGCGTCGAGCGCGTGCTGCTCGGCGAGGGCCGCCTGCTGCCGGCGCTGGCGGTCGTCGACGGCGGCGATCCGGCCCGCCGGCTCGTCGGCATGATGGGCGATTTCGAGCAGCTCGATCCCGCCAGCTACGCACAATGGCTCGCACGCTTCCCGCGCCTGAAGGACGTGCCGCGCATCGGCCGCTCGCAATCGGGCAGCTTCAGCGACGAGCGCGCGCTCGCGCTGCGCCCGCAGGTCGCGATCTTCGGGCTCGGTGGCGGCCACGGCCCGGGCGAGCGCGACCGCGAAACGCTCGCGCGGCTCGAGGCGGCCGGCGTCGCGATCGTGTTCGTCGACTTCCGGCATGATCCGCTCGCCAACACGCCGCGCAGCATTGCACTGCTCGGCCAGGTGCTCGGCGCGCCGCAGCGCGCGGCGGAATTCAACGCGTACTGGCAGCAGCAGCTCGATCTCGTCCGCACGCGGCTCGCGACCGCGCGCCCCGCTGCGCCGAGCGTATTCCTCGAAAGCCGCGTCGGCCTGTCGGGCGACTGCTGCGACACGATGACCGGCATGATGGGCCACCTGCTCGACGCCGCCGGCGGCAACAACGTTGCGAAAGGCCGTGTGCCCGGCGAGCACGGCACGCTGAACCCCGAATACCTGCTGAGCCGCCAGCCCGACTTCTACATCGGCACCGCGATCGGCTCGGTCCAGACGCTGCAAAGCGCGCCGCAGCGCATCGCACTCGGCGCCGGCGTGCCGCGCGACGCTGCCATCCGCTCGCTCGACCAATCGCTGAAACGGCCGCAGATCGCGCCGCTGCGCGCAGTCCGCGAACGGCGCGCGTATGCGATCTGGCATCACTTCTACAATTCGCCGTTCAACGTCGTCGCCGTGCAAGCGATGGCCAAATGGCTGCATCCCGCGCTGTTCGCCGATCTCGATCCACGCGCCACGTTCGACACGATGGTGCGGCGCTTCCAGCCCGTTGCGCTGCAAGGCGAATACTGGGTGCAGGAGGGCTCCTGACATGCGGACGCCCGCCTCTTCCATGCGCCGCTCCCTGCTCGTCGCCGGATTGACCGGCCCGCTCGGCGCGCTCGCGCCCGCGCGCGCCGCCGAAGCGCCCACATGGCCCGGCCTCGACGCCGCGTCGCCCGTCGTCGTGCCGCATAGCCGCCAGTTCGACGTGACGATCGCCGGCCGCACGCGGCGCCTGTTCGTTGCATTGCCGACCGAGCGCTCCGGCACGACACCCCACCCGGTGCTCACCGTGCTCGACGGCAATGCGCTGTTCCCGCTCGCCACGCAACTCGTCCGCAATCGCCGCGCCCGCCCGGACGGTGCGCGCGACGCCGAGGCCGTCGTGATCGGCATCGGCTATCCGGTCGACGGGCCCTACGACATGGCCGCGCGCGCGGACGACTACACGCTTGCGCCGTTGCCCGACGGTCGCGGCGTCGCCGCCGACCGCTTTCTCGACTTCATCGAACACGACGTGCAGCCGTGGCTCGCCCGCCAGTTGCCGGTCGATCCCGCACGGCAGACGCTGTTCGGCCACTCGTACGGCGGCCTGCTGACGCTGTACGCGCTGCTCACGCGCGCACACCTGTTTCGGCGCTACGTGGCAGCGAGCCCGTCGATCTGGTGGGGCGAGCGCGCGCTGCTGCCCTATGCCGACCGGTTTGCCGCGCAAGCCGCCCCGCTCGCGCCGCCGCTGCGCGTCCTCGTGACCGCCGGCAGTCTCGAGGAAGGCGCACCGACGCCCGACGCCGAGCGGATGCGCCGTCAGCAGGCGCGCAAGCAGGTCAGCTCCGCCCGCGACTTCGTCGCACGCGTGGGCGGCCGCCCGGGGCTCGCCGCCGCGTTCCACCTGATCGACGGCGAGGACCACGGCGGCGTCGTGGCGCCGAGCCTCGCGCTCGCGTCGCGCATGGTGTTCGAGCCCGTGTCCGGAGCGGCCGCATGAGCACGACGACACCCGTTACGCCCCCGTCCCTGCGGGTCCGCTACCGTGCGGTCACCGTGCGGCGGGTCGGTGCGCTGGCCGCGCTCGCCTGCGTGCTCGTCACGCTGCTCGTCATCGACATCTCGACCGGCCCGTCGCCGTTCCCGGTCGCCGACCTGGTCGGCGGCCTGTTCCGGCCCGACGGCCTGCCGCTCGAACAGCGCGTGATTCTGTGGGACGTGCGCCTGCCTTACGCACTGATGGCCGTGCTGGTCGGTGCATCGCTCGGGTTCGCCGGTGCCGAAATGCAGACCGTGCTGAACAATCCGCTCGCGAGCCCGTTCACGCTCGGCATGTCGGCCGCCGCGAGCGTCGGCGCGTCGCTCGTCGTGATTTCCGGCTGGCATCTGGTGCTGTGGAACGAGAACATCGCGCTGTCGCTCGGTGCGTTCGCGTGCGCGAGCGGCGCCACGCTGCTGATCGTCTGGCTCGCCTGGCGGCACGGCGCGACGACCGAAACCGTCGTGCTGTTCGGCATCGGCCTGATGTTCAGCTTCGAGGCGCTGCTGTGGCTGCTGCAGTTCATCGCCGACGCGAATGCGCTGCAGCAGATCGTGTTCTGGAGCATGGGCAGCCTCGCGCGCGCGACGTGGGGCAAGATCGCGCTGCTGACCTGCGTATTCGCCGCCTGCACGCTGTGGGCACGGTTCGACGTCGCGTCGCTGACGGCGCTGCGCGCCGGCGACGAGCAGGCGCGCAGCATGGGCATCGCGGTCGAGCGGCTGCGGCTCGTCGCGCTCGCGCGCATCAGCCTGTTGTCCGCAACGGCACTGTCGTTCGTCGGCACGATCGGCTTCGTCGGCCTCGTCGGGCCGCACGTCGCGCGGCTGCTGGTCGGCGACGAGCATCGCTACTACCTGCCGGGCGCGGCGCTCGCCGGCGCGATCATGCTGGCCGGCGCATCCGTGCTCAGCAAGACGCTGATTCCCGGCGTAACGCTGCCGATCGGCATCATCACCGCGCTGGTCGGCGTGCCGATGTTCATGCTGCTCGTCAGCCGCCGCAGGAGGCTCGATGGCTGATCCGACGCTGTATCTCGACGCGCTGCGGGTCCGCTACGGCACCCGGGCCGTATTCGACGGGCTGTCGCTCACACCGGTCGAGCCGGGCACGATGGTCGGGCTGCTCGGGCCGAACGGCGTCGGCAAGTCGACGCTGCTGCGAGCGCTGGCCCGGCTCGCGACCGCGACCGGCCGCGCGGGTTTCGGCGGCTTCGACCTGCTGCGCGGGCCGCGCCGCGAACACATGCGGCAGGTCGGCTATCTGCCGCAGACCTTGCCGCAGCCGTCGTCGCTGCTCGTGTACGAAGCCGTGCGCAGCGCGTTGCGCGCCACCTGCGGCGGCCTGTCCGACGCGGCGCGCGACCAGCGGTTGCAACAGGTATTCACGCGGCTGCGACTGCACATGCTGGCGATGTCGCCGCTCGATCGCCTGTCGGGCGGCCAGCGGCAGATGGTCGGGCTCGCGCAGGTGCTCGTGCGCGACACGCCGCTGCTGCTGCTCGACGAGCCGACCAGCGCGCTCGACCTGCGGTGGCAATTGCTCGCGCTGGAGGCTGTCAGCAACGCGGCCCGCCAGCGTGGCGCGATCGTGCTGGTCGCGATGCACGACCTGAATCTCGCGTCGCGTTTCTGCGACCGGCTCGTGTTGCTGGGCAGCGACGGACTCGTCGCGGCCGGCGCGCCGGCCGACGTGCTGACGCCGTCGAATCTGCGGCACGCGTACCGCGTCGATGCGCGGGTCGAGCGCACGACATCGGGCGATTATGTCGCGCTGGCCGAGCGCGCGATTCCGGACGAGCCCGCGCTCGCGCACGACGCTTGAGCGACGCGACGCTCGAACGCAGGCGGTTTCGCGCGGCCGTCGCCGTGTCGCGCACGGCACGACCGCGTTCGTGTTTCGGCGCCTTTGTTCGCCTGTCGTCGTTTCCGCGCGCAGGCGCACCCTATGCTGCACGGATTTCCTCGGCTTTTGACGGTGCTCGCAATACGGACGGAATGGACGCCAGGCAGCGGCTCGATCTCGAACTCGAGCGAATCCGACGTCGATTCAATTCAAACCTGACGACGCAGGCCCGGCAAGGCGGTCGGGCGACGTTTGCCGATCCGCGCTTCGACGCGCCGAACCGCACGCCGATCGCACGACAGGCCATCGAACGGCACGGGCGTGCCGCACCGGCACGCTCGCCCGTGCGCCCCGCTCGCGGAGACGGGCGCACGCGCCAGCGCCATACCGACGGTCGTGCCCAGGCAGCCCGTCGTCGGATTGCGCTATCGTTCGGGTTCCACTCACACGGCGCATCACACACGCGATGTCAGTTCGCCTCAGTTTCGACGACGGCCCGGGCCCCTCGACGCCGGCCTTGCTCGACGTCCTGCGCGCCGCCTCGTGCAAAGCGACCTTCTTCCTGCTCGGCAAGAACCTGACGGGCGCGCTCGACGTCGCGGAGAGAATGGCCCGTGAAGGCCATCGGCTCGGCAATCACACCCGTACGCACGCGAAGCCCGGCACGCTATCGGACGACGCGCTGATCGACGAGATCGAGACGACCGACGCGCTGATCCGCGATTCCTATCGCCAGGCCGGCGTTCCCGCACCGGATGCGATCCCGCTGCGCCTGCCTTATGGACTGATGCCGCAGGACCCTCGCGCCGGCGTGCTTGCGCGGCTGCAGCGCGAACATACCGGCTGGACCGCGATACTGGACGACTGGCAGCGGCCGGCGCCGTCGCCGCAGGCGCTGTGCGACGCGATGTGTGCCCATGTCGACGCCAGCACCGCACGGCAGCGCGACGTGCTGTTCTGCATGCACGACGGCTCGCGGCACGGCGAGGCGCGGCCCAACACGGTCGAAGCGGTGCGCCTGTTCCTGAACCGGCGGCGCTGACGCCGCAGCCGGCTCGCGTCAGGGCGCCGCACCATCCAGCAACTGCCACCAGCCGCCGAGAAAGCCGATGCCGGGCCCCGGCGCCCACAGGCCGCGCTGCGCGGCTTCGAGATGAATCAGCGTCTGGTCCGCGCAGAACAGCACCATCAGCGCGTCGCGGCGATCCTGCATCCAGTCCGGCGCGGCATCGGGCCGCGTCGCCGCATAGGCCCGCAGGCCGGCGTCCCAGCGTCGCGCGTCGAATACGAAGTGATCGTCCCGGCCCGCATCGCGCGACAGCGCAAACAGCGCAAAGGCCGCTTCGAGCCACTGCGCGCCCTGCCCGACATCGTCGAAATCGAGCACGCCGTTCACGGCGCCTCCCACGTACAGCAGGTTGCCCGCGTGATAGTCGCCGTGCAGCCAGTGCACCGTCCCCGTCAGCCAGCGTGCGGCAGTGTCGAGATGCGCACCGATACGATGGATCACCGTCTCGTAGTCGCCGCTCAAGTCGCCCGGCAACGACGGCACGGCACGCGCCGCCACGCGCGCGTGCCGTGCCGACAGCCACGCCAGCGGCGCCGATTCGGTCGCGGGTATCGCCGCCAGCGCTGCATGCAGATGCGCGAGCGCACGCATCGCATCGATCGCGCCCGCCTCCGCATCGTCCGGCAGGCCGGGGCTGCCGTCGATATGCTCGAACAGATGCAGCCAGCTTCCATCGGGCAGTTGCACACCGGATCGTGCATCCACGGTCGGCCGCAGGCGCGGCAGCACCGGCAGCTTCTGCGCCGTACGCGGATGGCCGAGATCGCCGAGACGGCCGAGTATCGCCGCCTCGCGATCCACCTGCTCGACCGGCTTGCCGGGCCACGACACGCGCAGCACCGCGCGCGCCGCATCGCACTCGACGAGATACGTTTTGTTAGTATGGCCCGACGCCAGCGCCTGCATGCTCGCAGGCCCGATGTTCCAGTACCGGTGAAGCCACGGTTCCAGCGTTTTCACGTCACTCCTACTCGTTGCATTGACCATGTCAGAGCGTCCTTCGGCCCGCATGCGGGACATCAATATCGAATGGCTGACGCGCGCCGCCGAATTCGACCATCTGTTCCAGACGCGCTGGCTCGGCGAGCGCTTCTTCCACTTGCCTGGCGACATGCTCGCGCTCCAGGAACTGATCTGGCGCGAGCGTCCCGACTGCATCGTGCAGACCGGCATCGCGGCGGGCGGCGGGGTCGTGTTCACCGCGTCGATGCTGGAATTGGCGGGCGACAGCGGCCGCGTCGTCGCGATCGAGCCGCGCCTGCGCGACGAGGTCAGGCAGCGCCTGCAATCGCACCGGCTCGCCCACCGCATGACGCTGATCGAAGGCGAATCGTGCGCGGCCGACACCCTTGCCTCGGTGCGCGCACATCTGCGTGACGGTGCGCGCGTGATGGCGATCCTCGACCTCACGCATACCCACGCGCACGTGCTGCGCGAACTCGAATGCTATGCGCCGCTCGTGACGCCCGGCAGCTACGCGATCGTGATGGATACCATCATGGAGTACCTGCCCGCGTCGATGTTCGACGGCAAGCCGTACGGCAAAGGCAACAACCCGGCCACCGCCGTGCGTGAATATCTCGACCGCGACGGCCGGTTCGAGGTCGACTCCGACATCGAAGACCGCGTACTCATGACGCTGTCGCCAGGCGGTTTCCTGAAGCGAGTGCGCTGATCAGGCGCGCCGCCTCCTCCGAGCCGTCGCGCGCGTAGCTCGCGCGAATCCGCGCCGCCTGCTCGCGCAACGAACCGGGACGCAACAGGCATTCGAGCGCATCGGCAATGTCCGCCACGCCGGCCTGCTGCAGATCCAGCACGCGCGCCGCGCCGGCCCGCTCGACGAAGTGCGCCGAATGGAACTGGTCGTTGCAGAACGGCGACAGCAACATCGGCACGCCGCATGCAAGCGACTCCATCACCGAATTCGCGCCACCATGACTGACGAACGCGTGCGTGCGTCGCAGCAGCGCCAGTTGCGGCACGTAGCGCACCGCGACGACGCGCGCGTCGTCGGCCGGCAGCAGATCCGAATCGACCAGTTCGCCCACCGACAACACCAGTTGCGCGGATGTCGCGCTTGTTGCCTCGATGACTTTCGCGAACACATCGGGATGGTAGTAAAGCTGGCTGCCGAGCGACATGTAGACGAGCGGACGATCGGCATCGAGGCGCTCCCACGGGAACGGCGTCTCGTCGCCTCGCGGGCCGGACGGCAGCGCGGGGCCGACCAGTTCGACACCGGGCGGCGGCGCGCCGACCAGCGCGTCGGTGGTGAACGCGAGCGTCAGATGCGGCGACAGGATGTCGCAACCGCGAAAGCGCGCATCGAGCCCGTAGCGCGCGAACAATCGTGTGCGTTCCGGCTCAAGCCACCGCACCGTGCGCAGCAATTCGGAGTCGAGATCGTCCGGCAGCACCGGATTCAGCGAATTCGACATCGCCACCCACGGCAGCCCTTCGAGCTCGGCGGCAATCGCTGCCGCATAGAGCAGCGGATCGATCACGACCACGTCGGGCTGCCAGTCGCGCAGCACCGCGCGGATGCCGTCCACCTGCGCGGGCGCGAGATCGATCAGCAGCGTGCGGATCCAGTGCCGCAGCCAGTCCGCGTCGCGAATGTTCGCGGCGAAGCTCGCGCCGCGCGACAGGTCGTGGCGCTCGGGTGTCTCGCGCGGCCCGACGAACGCGAAGCCGCCGGCGCCGTCGAGCTGGGCGCTGATATCGGCCGGCGCATAGAACGCGACGTCGCAACCGGCGGCGCGCAAATGCTGGGCCGGGCCGATGCACGGATTGACGTGCCCTTTCTCGGGCACCACGCAGAACAGGATGCGTTTCATGAGCGGTTCAGGTGGGGCGATGCGCGGCATCGAGGTGGTCGAAATGATCGAGGATCAGCGACAGCGTCGTCCACAGCACGCGCTCGTTGTCCGTCTGCAGCGTGGGCGCGGCCAGACCGAGCGTATCGGCCAGCGCGCGCGTACGATCGCGATCGAGCAGCGCCGCGAGGTCCATCGCCGGCGCGAGCCGCCCGCGCTTGGGGCCGCGCACGAGGCGGTCCGGCAGGTTCAGGCGCGCACCGAGATCGCGCAGGCATTGCTTGTCCGGATCGGGCGCGATGCTCGTCAGGTGCGCGACGACGGCATCGTCGACGAACGGCGGATGCAGGTCGACCGACGCCGCATCGAACAACGCATGGCACAGCGGCAGATAGTTGGCCGACTGGTCGCGGCGCAGCACCTGGTCCGCGCCGTCGCCGGTGATGGCCACCTCGACGCCGTCCGCGGCCATCGCCTCGGCCAGCAGCAGCTTCGCCACCGGATGCAGGTTGAACATCGGCTCTTCGACCGCATGGGTCGTTCTCGGCAGCGCCGCGACGAAGTCCGCCTCGTTCACGCGCACGAGCTTCACGTTCGCCTGCATCTGTCCGGCCAGTTCGAGTGCGGCATCGCGTTCGCAATAATCCGGCATGTCGGTCACGAGAATGTAGGACGTCACGTGCCGTTGCGCGCCGAGTTCACGCAGCAACGCGAGCAGCAACGCCGAATCGAGCCCGCCGCTCAACGCCAGCGCAACGCGCTTGCCGCTGTCGAGCGCGCGTTGCAGCGACGCGCGCAGCACGGTTTCCAGATCGGCGTGCCGCGGCTGCCCAGGTGCCGGCTGGACGGTCAGCCCGTGTGGCGAACGGATCAGCGCATGGCCGGGCGGCACCGCGCGCACGTCGCGCAGCACGGTGCGGCCGACCAGACGTTCGCCGTTCAGGTAGCCCACGATGGCCGCCGCGTCCGGCTCGCCGGCCGGTTGCCCCGACGCGCGCAGGACGGCCCGGATGCCGGACGCCGCCGTGCCGCTGCGTGGATGGTAGTGAAGCCGGTCGAAGCCGAACAGGTCGCGCGTGCCGACAATCATGGATAACGAGCCTTCAATGAGTCCACTTCAATGCGTTTGAGGATGCGATGCGGCGCCACCGGCGCGCTGCCGCCCTGGCAATGCAGGCATGCTTCGAGCGGCGCCTCGCGTTGCAGATAGGCGAGCATCGCGTCGAGCATGTCCGCGTCGTCGCGCAGCGGCAGGCCGTCGGATTGAAAATCCTTCTCGCCCTTGTAGAGCGTATGGAAATGCGCCGGACGCGTGCACGTGTAGAACATGCCGTCGCGAATCATATGGCAGCGCTCGCGAATCCAGCAATCGTGATAAAGGCGCTGCGCGGCGTCGCGGTCGGTGCCGGGCAGCGCGCGGTTCATCGTCGTGAACACGTCCTGCACCTTCCAGTTCAGGCGCACGTCGAAGCGCGCGGCCTGGTGCTCGATGTGCGCGACCAGGTCGGGTGAAAGCGCCGGCTTCGGATAGCGCGAGATCGTCAGCGCATCCACCGCCTGCCAGAACGCGTCCGTCATCTCGCCGAGCTTCAGGCCGTTCGTCGTGACGGAGATCACGGGCGCGATGCCCGTGGCGCGCACGCGCCGGACGAGTTCGACGAGCGCCGGATGCAGCAGCGGTTCGCCGCCGACCAGCTTGAACATGCGCGGGCGCAGCACCTTCGCCGCACGGCGCAGATCGGCCTCGAGCGATTCGGGGCTCGCGTACCACTCGGGCAGCAGCGGCGACAGCGAGCAGCATTCCGCGCACGTCAGGTTGCAGTGATCGACGATATGCGCTTCCAGCGAGCGCGTCAGGACGCGCCCATCTTCGACACGGTAATCGCGGTCCAGCGGCGGCGGAAATACGTGCTGCCGCTCGCCCGGCGGCGTCGGATTCGAGATCCGTTTCAGATTCGCATTCACTTCAGCGTCCTGCTTCCAGGCAACGGGAAAAGAAATCGACCAGACGGTCACGCGCATCCACCATCGCGGATGCCATCGTCACCGCGCCGTTCAGATGCGACGCGAAACGCGACGGCTCGTCGAGCCAGCCTTGCACGATCCAGAGCTTCAGCGCGTGCTGCAGACACGCGGCATCGACCGCCCAGGCAATGCGCGCAGGATCGACCGGCCGGGTCCGCCGATATGCCCGCACGAACGCTTCCGCCAGGTGCGGCGCCTCCAGCGGCAGATGGTTCAGGCAACGCACCAGTTCGTATTCGCGCGGCGCGCCGATCGCCGCTTCCCAGTCGAGGATGAGCGGCGGCAGCGTGCCCGTGAACAGATAGTTGAACTGGTTGTAGTCGTTGTGGATCGGGTGTTGCGGATCGTCGGCGGGAAACGCGTCGATGCTGCCCGGATAGTAGCGGTCGAGCATGCGCAGCGCGAGATCGACGTAGCGGCGCAGGTTCCCGGCGCCGTCGTTCGAGCGCGCGCGATCCAGTGCGTCCAGCAGGCTGCGGCGCACCCCATCCGCGTCGATCGCGGCCAGTCGTGCGCGGATCGTGTCGAGCTGCGGCACATGAAGCCGCTCGAGGCTCAGATGCAACGCCGCCAGACTCGCGCCCAGCGCATCCCATTCGGCCGGCGAAAACGTGTCGTAGGTTCTGAACTGCCCGGTTTCCCAGCGCGTCAGCATCGCGTGGGCGTTGGACCCCGTCCACAGCGGCGCGCCGGCTGCCGTGCGTTTCAGCGCCTGCACATGGAAACGTGTATCGCCGTGCGTCTCGAAGTGCGCGAGCATCGCGGCTTCCTTTGCCGCACGTGCCTGATGCGCGAGCGCGTAGAGCTTGACCGCGACGCCGCCATCATCGGTCGGCAGGTGCCACACGCGTTCGCCGACCTGGCGCGGCGGCCCGCTACGGCCAAGCGCGTAGGCGTTCAGGATCTCGTCGAAGGTCGCGGAGAGCGGGTCCATTCAGATGTGCTCGGCCGGCCCGTATCGATACGGATGGCCGCTCAGGAACGTGTTGTGCCCGACGTAGCGTACCTTGTACATCGCCGGGCGGAACAGCACCGATGGATCGTTGTTCGCGATGCCGAGCAGCGGATACAGGTCTTGCCGCACGAAGAATGCGTTGTTGCCCATGTCGTCGCAGCAGGCGAGTTCATAGCCCTTCTGCCTGCCGAGATGGACGAGCGATTCGAGGCTCGCGCCGTAATAGGTCGAGCCGTCCCATTCGTGGTCCGGGTTGAAGCACATGACCCAGCGCTCGGGTGGCGTGTAGTACGGGTTGTATTCGATCACGACGATGCGTGGCTTGAACGCTTGCAGGCCACGCCAGACCCAGTAGTCGTTACCGTCGATGTCGATCGACAGCAGGTCGAAGTCGGTTGGCGCCTTCGCCTCGGCAAGCAGGCGATCGACCGTGTCGGGCTGGACGCGATCGTGATGCAGGCGGACGCGCTCTGCGCCCGCGTAGTGGGCGGCGAGCTTGCCGAACCGGTACGCGCTGCCTTCCACCAGCACGCCGGCCCAATCCTGTTCGCGCAACAGCCGGGCGGTGTTGCTGTTGCGCAGGCCGTCGCTCGCGCCGATATCGACGCAAAACCGGTTGACCGGCGCGACCCGCTCCATCAGGCGCGACAGGATGCCCTCCTCGGTGCCCTGCGCGTACAGGCTTTGCGCGAGGCCGGACAGGTCGAGCGGGCGAGGATGGTCCGGCATCGGGGGACGGCTCCGGGTCGAAATGGGGAATGATGATTGGCGTTCGGTGGGTAATTTACCCGAAGTCGATTCGCGGGAGGAAACTGGAATGCACGACGCTGCCGGACTTCGCTGCAAGCGGACATGAAAAAGCCCGCATCGACAACGCTGTCGATGCGGGCCTGATGTACTTCCGGCGGTTCGCTCCGGGGGTCCGGCTGGGGGTACTGCCTACCGGCCTAGCCGGGACACATGACCGGACGACGCCTCAGCACACTTACTCCTGCCCCTGGCTCGTCAGGAATTCCTCGTAGTTATCCGTAATCGCTGGCGCAACCTCCACGACAATAGGCTCACCCGTCCGATGATCTTGCCGCGCGGTCCCCTTCACGTCGTAGCCGCCCAATCCTCGCAGATTTGCATAGACCGTCTTACGGTCCCTGCTCCTCCGATGGAATACCTCAATGATGAACCGCTTACCAAGCATTTCGGCTATGTGAGTAGCACCGCCACCGCACGCAGCGTCCATCGCATTGAAAAGCTGACGGAAGCTTGATCCAGACGATAGGTCTAACGTCTCCTGCGCGGTAATCCGAACAGGAATCGCGTGCCCTTCCCGCACGGTAGGTTCGTGATTCGGGCCGCTCAGTTCAAAGACCAGATCGACCCTTTCGCGGTCGCGCTTCTTGCCTTTGTATTCTCCCTCATGCGTGCCAAGCTCAAAGTAACCGACGAAGCGCGCATGCGCGAACCCGGTCGCCGGGGGGACGTACCCAAGGTGGCGAGGATCGCGCATGTTAGGGAGTCGTCCATCCTTAACAGACCGCCTGACCCTCTTTGGAATATCACCGCCCATGACTAACCCACCCGACCTTCGTCAAACCATCACTGGCCCATGATGAGTGGCAAGCCGGTCCCGATTACCGTCGTTACCGCACTAAGGCCAACCGATACAGCCGTCCACAGAGCCGCACGTCGATTTAGCTCGGCACTCTCGCTGCTTGCTTCGAGGATTCCGGCAATCCAACCCGAATGGGAGGCGGAGGGAACCCCTGGTTCGACCCCACCAAATTTTTCCCAAGTCGGCTTTACGTAGAGTTTGCTGGAGAGGTACCAGAGACGCGCGGCGTAGACGCCTGTGAACGCAGGAAGCAACGTAAGCCAACCGACAATTGCAAGCATCTTCATAACCGGTACCTTGCTGATTGAGGGTTAGGCCCGCCGAGGAAGCTCAACCTCGATCGTCGCCCAGACCGCTCCGGCATAGTCCGGGTCCGAAGCCAATTGATCCATGGTCGAACAGTTGAAGTGCGCTCCCTCTCCAAGCGCGAGCAAAGTCTCAACATGACTGGTGATAGCAATCCTGGTGTTCTCGATAGCCTCGTCCATGGTCTCGCCCCAGGAGTGAACGCCCTGGATATCCGGAACAGTCACGCCGTAGACGGTCCCGTCGTCCTTATGGATTGCGATAGGAAACTCCACTGCCACCTCCAGAAGTATTGGGCCGCCGCAACGTTATGAATATAGTCGTGACAAAGCCGCCACCTATTTCTAGGTGGGCGGCCGGGACTCATCACGCACAGGCGCGATTTGCCAAGAGCCTAGCGCCTCGTTCGGTCGACAATATCTGTTGACCGGTAATCCGAAAGTGCTAGACTGCGTTTATCCTACAAACACATATGTAGGATACAAAAACCTCTACGGATGACCGTGCATCAACGCCATCAACGCGTAGGTTGCCGCGAGAACCCAGTAAAGGGTTGCAGGATCAGGTTTCATTTGATTGCCTGTTTGCGTGTAGGGCGGGCTACTTCGGTTTCCAGGCCACAGGTAGCTCGCCCTCTTGTTTTACAAGGCCGGATGACCTTGCAGACACAATCCTAACGCACCTTTTCTCCGCGTCCAACACAGTCTTTTTGCAGTGAGTGATACCAGTACTGTGCAACAAGTTGGCTGGTTAAAAACTCCTTAGCAACTTGTCAGCGCCGTGTTATCACTACTTTTCACGCATATTCATTCTTATACACAAATATACATCCCGGAATACCGATTCCGGACGAATCTCTCGGCGAAAAGTCAATAAATTAATTTTCTTCGGCGTGGCTTTCCAGCAACGGCCTGGGTGAACCCGTAGTAATCCGCTTCAAGTTCCCGAACCAGTCGAGCCCCGCGCCTCGATGATTCGCTGCGTGGCCCACGCGGGGCTGTGCGTCTCAAGTGTGCATGCCGGGACATCCCGCCCGACAAGAAGTAACTAGACCTCGCGCGATTCGGAGGCTATCGTGACGCTCGCGTTTAGGAGTCTCCGGAGCGCGATCACCTCCAGGACCATGCGGCCCTATAATTGGTGGCAGCCCTGCTATCCACAATCGGCCGTGAAGAGACACTCGCTCGACGATGATATTTGGTTGAAACTCAATGTGGCTGAATCAGCTGTCCTACAACCATATTGCAGCCTTCTGCGAGACGATAGAATAGCCCATGCCGAACAGATGAGCGTTTTTACAAAATCGCTTCGTGATCCGAGTCGCGCCTTGTCAATGCGTGTTCCGTCGTGCGTTCGATTCGGTAAGTAGCGCTCTCGATACGTTCATCACGACAGGCAAGGCTAGCTTTAGCTCGTTCGCTACGTCTGTTCTCGCGGACCTCGCAAAGATCGCATTACCGTGTTGTTATTTGAACCTGCTATGTAAACCTCCTTGGTTAATAAACGCCGTACACCAGTGTTCCTGGCATCGGTGTACGGTAATCGGCAGGCGAGCCGGAATAGAACCAACTGATTCCATTCGCTGCGACCTGGACAATGGGAACTGGAGCATTACCGCTCACGTGCCGATACAACCAATCTGGTGTAAACGCCCAAAACGGTGTTCCTCCTGAGAGGTCAGCCGCAACGGAACCGGATTCACCTGCAATCCACTGCACATCCTTCGTTCCTGGTGGATGAATTCGGACGACGCCGCTAACCCGCCCTGCGCGCGTAGTCGCATCCAGAGCAATGCGCCCATGCTCGTCCCAGACTTGGAGACCAACAGTCAATGTTGCGCCACGCTTTCGCTTACAAGGCGTTCGGCCTCATTCCGCAACAGACTGCATAGAGGCGCAGGAGCGGGGCCAACTAGAGAATGACGAGGAAGCAGCGAAGCCAGAGAATCGGCGCGACGACAAGGAGGACTAGAAGAACAAAAAGGCGACACTGAGCGCCCGAAGCCCCGGGTACAACAAAAAGCCCGCCGAGTACAACTCGGCGGGCCTCTTGGGTACAATCGGGTACATCAGATTGGGTACAAACGGGCGGGTTTTACTCCTGCCCCTGACTCGTCAGGAATTCCTCGTAGTTACCGCCGAAGTCGAACAGCGTGCTGTCCGTCCGCACTTCGATGATCCGGTTCGCCAGCCCGCTCACGAATTCGCGGTCGTGGGACACGAAAATCAGCGTGCCTTCGAACTGTTCGAGCGCGATCTGCAGCGACTCGATCGACTCCATGTCCATGTGGTTGGTCGGCTCGTCCATCAGCAGCACGTTGTGGCGGCCGAGCATCAGCTTGCCCCAGATCATGCGGCCCTTCTCGCCGCCCGACAGCACCTTCACCGACTTCTTGATGTCGTCCGACGAGAACAGCAGGCGGCCCAGCGTGCCGCGCACCATCGTTTCATCATCGCCGTCCTTGCGGTACTGGTCGATCCAGTCCATCAGCGTGATGTCGTTCGGGAACTCCTCGTACGTGTCCTGCGGCATGTAGCCGACATTCGCGTTCTCGGACCACTTCACCGTGCCGTGTTCGAGCGCGAGCGCGCCGAGCAGCGAACGCAGCAGCGTCGTCTTGCCTGCACCGTTCTCGCCGATGATCGCGATGCGCTCGCCCGGCTGCACCGACAGGTTGAAGTTCTGGAAGATCGTACGCTCGTACTTCTTCGTGATGTCTTCAGCTACCACCGCGACGTTGTGCAGCTTCTTCTCGAACTCGAAACGGATGAACGGGTTCTGGCGCGACGACGGCTTGAATTCCTCGATCTTGATCTTGTCGATCTGCTTCGCGCGGCTGGTTGCCTGGCGGGCCTTCGACTTGTTCGCCGAGAAGCGGCGCACGAAGTCCTGCAGTTCGGCCACGCGCTCCTTCGCACGCGTGTTCGCCGCGGCCTGGCGCTCGCGCGCCTGTGCCGATGCGAGCATGTAGTCGTCGTAGTTGCCCGGCCAGACCTTCAGCGTGCCGAAGTCCATGTCGGCCATGTGCGTGCACACCGAGTTCAGGAAGTGACGATCGTGCGAAATGATGATCATCGTCGAGTTGTACTCGTTGAGCGTCTGCTCGAGCCAACGGATCGAATTGATGTCGAGGTTGTTGGTCGGTTCGTCGAGCAGCAGCACGTCCGGCTTCGAGAACAGCGCCTGCGCGAGCAGCACGCGCAGCTTCCAGCCCGGCGCGACGTCGCTCATCGTGCCGGTGTGGAACTTCTCCTCGATGCCGATGCCGAGCAGCAGCGCGCCTGCGCGCGCTTCGGCGTCGTAGCCGCCGTATTCGGCGAACTTGCCTTCGAGCTCGGCGGCGTGCATGTAGTCGTCGTCGGTGGCTTCGGGGTTCGCGTAGATCGCGTCACGCTCGGTCATCGCGGCCCACATTTCGGTGTGGCCCATCATGACGACGTCGAGCACGCGCACGTCTTCGTACGCGAACTGATCCTGGCGCAGCTTGCCCAGGCGGACGTTCGGCTCCAGCGCGACGTTGCCGGCGCTCGGCTCGAGGTCGCTGCCGAGGATCTTCATGAACGTCGACTTGCCACAGCCGTTCGCGCCGATCAGACCATAGCGGTTGCCCTCGCCGAATTTGACCGAGATATTCTCGAACAGGGGCTTTGGCCCGAATTGCATCGTGATGTTGGCAGTAGAAAGCACGGCAGGTCCCGTTAAAGGATAAATCGACGGAAAACCGTGTATTTTAGCAGGTGTCGGAGAAACTGCCGACCACGCCGTTCCCGCAGCGCATTCCAGGCCCCCTGGCCGGCCGCGCGGCGGCCCGCCAACACGACGGCACGCGCCCCACCGCCGCCCTACCGGAATCCCGCATGCTTGCCAGCCAGCTTCGCGAACAACTCGTCGGCGCGTGGCGCCTCGTGTCCTACGAAGTCCGCCCGCGGGACGGCAGTGCAATCGCCTATCCGCTCGGCCGCGACGCGCGCGGCTGGATTCTCTATACGCGGGACGGCTACATGTCGGCCCAGCTGATGGCCGCCGGCCGGCCGCCGTACGCGAACGGCGACCTGCACCACGGCGCAGAGGACGAGTGCGCGGCCGCCGCGCGCGGCTACATCGCCTATTCAGGCCCCTTTCATGTCGGCGACGACGGCACGCTGACCCACGAAATGGACGTCAGCCTGTTCCCGAACTGGGTCGGCAACATCCAGCAGCGAATCGCCAGGCTCGACGGCGATCGCCTGCAGATCGGCCCCTCCGCCCCGGTGCGGATCGACGGCCGGGAAGTCGACCCCGTGCTGCTGTGGGCGCGCGCGGGCCGCTGACGCGTCGCGGGCGGACATCACGGCGCCTGCCCGGTACTGCCGGGCGGCTGGCCGTTTCTGCGTTTCTGCGTTTCTGCGTTTCTGCGTTTCTGCGTTTCTGCGTTTCTGCGTTTCTGCGTTTCTTCGTGTCTGCGTGTCTGCGCGACGCACGCGGCGGTTGCATCGCGCGCCCACGCGTCGCGTTCGTCGCGCTACGTGCATCCATCACTTGCCGGCTTTCGCCGCCGCCCGCTGCGCGGCCTTCGCATTCATCTGGCCGAACAGCTCCGAGCACGGCACATCCTTGTTGTTGCTCGGCGCGATCAGCGGAATCAAGGCCGCGAACGGGTTGATCAGGCCGAGGCCGAGCATCGCACCGGCGCGCAGCGCGAGCGCGGTCGCATCGACGCCGACGTTCGGGTTCTTGAACGTGCCCTTCGCATACAGCGGCGAGCGCAGCGAGAAGATCCGGAAGCCCTTCGTATGCGGATGGATCTTCAGGTCGAGCGTTTCGTCGCGCAGGCTGATCGGGCCGTCGACGTTGATCAGCGCGTCGTCCGTATCGAGCGCGAACACCTTCGGGTCGAGAATGCCGTTGGTCGCGACGAAGTCGATCGCCGCGCAGTTGATCTTCACGTCGTTGTTGCCGAACAGCTTCTCGTAGACGACGTTCGCGACGTTCAGCCCCGCCGCTTCCATCAGCAGGCGGCTGATGCGGCCGTCCGTCACGAGCGCCTTCACTTCCCCGTTCGACGTCGCGGCCAGCGCGGCCGGCGAGTTGCCGGTCGCCGACAGCGACGCATCGCCGTTGATCTCGCCGAGCGCCGACTGCATGACCTTCTGCGCCGGGAACAGTTGCTTCAGCTTCAGGTGCCGCGCAGCCACCGTGAAGCGGCCCTTCAGCGGCGCGCCGCTGCCGTCGAGGCGCGCGGTCGTCGCGAGCGTGCCGCCCGCGACGCCGAACTGCAGCGGCTCGAGCGACAGCACACCGTCCTGCATCACGATATGCGTGTACAGGTTGGTGATCGGCAGGTCCGAACTCTTGACCAGCTTGCGCCCCGTGAACTTGACGTCCGCATCGAGCGCACGCCAGCGGTCGGTGCGGAACGTCTCGACCGGCAGCACGCGGCTCGACGGCTGTTTCGTCGTGTCGCCGCGCTTGGCCTTGCTCGCGGCCGTATCCGCACCGATCACCGGGGCGAGATCGGAGAACTGCAGCAGATTCGACACGAGTTCGCCCGACAGCTTCGGCCGCGGTTCGCGCTGCTCGTAGGCCAGCGTTCCGCCAAGATCGCTGCCGCCGACGCGGCCGTTGAAATTCTCGTAGCGGAACGTGCTTGCGTGCCGCTTGAAGTTGCCGATCAGACGCCCTTCGGTCGCGTAAGGCGGCGTATCGGGCAGCGTGATGCCGCTGAGCTGATAAAGATGCGACATCGACGTGCCCTGCAGCCAGAGTCGCAGGTCGATGGCCGCGAGATGCATCGGATCGGTCAGCGTGCCGACGATCGCGAGCCGCGTGTCGCCGGCCTTCACGTCGGCCTGCAGCGGGAACGGCCGCGACGCATCCTGGATCGCCAGCACGCCGCCAAGCTTGCCGGTACCGGTGATCGGCACGTTCTTGTAGCGACCGTCGACCTTCAGCCCGAACGCATAGGTCGGGCCGGACGGCTTCGCGGGCGCAGCGGCACCGGTTGCGCCGCTTGCACTGGAAGCGGCAGCAGCAACCGATGCTGAAGCGGTGGACGACGACGCAGCCGGCACCGCGGCAGGCGCGGCCGAAGCCCCCTCCACCGACGCCGCACTCGCAGCCTGCGCGGCGGACGCGCTCGACGCAGCCTCCGCGTTGGCCTTTGCGCTCAGTTGCGCGGCGCCGTGCTTGCCGACACGCTGCGCCGATGCCGCGCGCGACGTCTGCTCCTGCTCCTTCAGCACGTCGCCGAGCGGAATCGGCTGCCCGAGCGTATCGATCGCGACGGTCAGGTCGGCCTTCGTGATCGCGTCGCGATACGTGACGGTGCCCTTCGCGAAGCCGAAGCTGTCGAGCCGCACTTTCCACGGCGACGGCTGCGACGATTGCTTGAACTGGAAGGTCCACGTGTTGCGGCCGTCGGCAAGCCGCTCGAGGTCGACGGCCGGATTCACAACGTCGATCGACGGGATGACGATTTCATGCGCGAGCAGCGGCAGGATCGCGAGATCGAAGTGCGCGGCGTCGAGCGTGACGAACTTGGGCGTCTTCGCCCAGTCGGGGTTGCCGATCTCGAGCTGCGTGGCCGAAAAGCTCGGCCAGGGCACCCAGGCGCGCCAGCCGGTTTCGCCGTCGGGGCGGCGCCAGCCGACCTTCAGGTCGCCGTTGATCGCGAACGGGCGGCCGAGGGCGGCACTCACCTGTTCGTTGACCCACGGCTTCGCGCGGTTCCAGTCGAAGACGAAAAGAAAGACGCCGGCCGCCGCGATGAGCACCGCGACGATACCGACGATCCATGCAGCCGATTTGCCGATGGCTCGGGTAAGCGTCATGGCGGTTCCGTTGTTGTTCTGAAATGTTGCCGCACCATGCCGGGCCGCTTGCGTGGACGAACGGCGCACGACACCCGCGGCTTTTCAATCGGTATTATGACGCACGCCATGGTGACGCTTCGACGCCATTAACGCTTTTTTTCATTTGTGACATGACAGCCCCCACCGGCCTCATCGATGCACAGCGCATCACGCGGCGCGATGCCAGCAGCGGCAAGACCTTGCTCGCCCCGACCGATTTCAGCCTCGCAGCAGGATCGCGAATTGCTATCACCGGGCCGTCCGGGTCGGGCAAGAGCGTGCTGCTGCGCGCGCTCGCGCTGCTCGACCCGCTCGACGGCGGCCACATCCTGTGGCGCGGCGAACGGATCCGGCGCAGTGCGATCCCGCGTTACCGGCGCAGCGTCGCCTATGTACGCCAGCGCCCCGCGCAGATGGACGGCACCGTCGAATCGCAGTTGCGCTATCCGTATTCGCTCGCGATCTATCGTGACGTGGCGTTCGATCGCGCGCGCGCCGAAGCGCTCGCCGCGCAGGCCGGCCGCGGCGCCGATTTTCTCGACAAGCGCGCAAGCGACCTGTCGGGCGGCGAAGCGCAGATCGCCGCGCTGCTGCGCGTGCTGCAGCTCGACCCCGACGTGCTGCTGCTCGACGAGCCGACCTCCGCGCTCGATCCCGAATCGGCGCGTGCGATCGAGGCGCTCGTCGGTGCGTGGTTCGACGCGGCACCCGACGCCCGCGCGTACATGTGGATCTCGCACGATCCGGCCCAGGCCGCGCGGATCGGCACGATGCGGCTCGTGATGCAGGCCGGCGTGATGCACGTTGCAAACCCGACGGAGGCAACGCAATGAGCCCCGCACTGCAGGACCTGAGCCTCGTCGACGTCGGCATCGCCGCCGCGCTCGTCGCGGTCAACGGCGCGATCTCGATGGCACTGTCGCTCGGCCTCGGCCGCAAGCTCGCGCTCGCGGCCGTGCGCACCGTCGTGCAGTTGCTCGCGATCGGCTATGTGCTCGGCTGGGTATTCGGTCATCCTCACTGGTACATCGTGCTGCCGCTCACCGCGCTGATGACCTTGATCGCCGGGTTCGCCGGCGCGGGGCGCGGCAAACGCACCTACCGCGGCCAGCGCATCGACAGCATCGCGTCGATCTGGTTCAGCAGCTGGTTCGTCGCGGCGGTCGGCCTGTTCGTCGTGATCCGCATCCATCCGTGGTACGCACCGCAATACGCGATTCCGATCCTCGGGATGATTCTCGGCAATACGCTCACGGGCGTGTCGCTCGGCGTCGAGCGGATGATGGAAGAGCTCACGGCGCGCCGCGACCGTGTCGAAACCGCACTCGCGCTCGGCGCGACGCGCTGGGAAGCCGCGCAGGACGCTGCGCGCCAGGCCGTGCGCGCAGGCATGCTGCCGACGCTGAACCAGATGGCCGTCGTCGGCGTCGTCAGCCTGCCGGGGATGATGACGGGCCAGGTGCTCGCCGGCCAGTCGCCGCTGCAGGCCGTGCGCTACCAGATCGTGATCATGTTCCTGATCGCCGCGGCTTCCGCGCTCGGCACCGTCGGTGCGGTACTGATGACCTATCGCCGGCTGTTCTCGGCCGATCACCGCTTTCTCGCATCGCGGCTCGAAGAACGCGCGCACTGACACGCGGTGTCACCGCGCGCGGCGTTCGCGCGGTTCGCTGGTCAGCGCACGCCGCGGCGTTTGCCGATCGCCTGCCGCAATGCCGCCGCGATGTCCGCGTCCGGCGCGAGCCCGTCGACCGACGCAACGAGCCGCACCGCGCGCGGCGTCGTCACATAGGCCTGCGCGCCGACATAACCGCCGCTGCCGGCCGAGCGTGTGGTCACGACAAGCGCCTGCGGCGCCCGCGCGCCGAGGTCGGCCGTAAACGCATCGGTGACCGTACCGTCACGTGCATGCAGCACGCCTGTCACGTAATCGTCGGTATCGAAGCCGGGGGCCGCATGCGCGGTCGAATACACCCGCACCGCGTAGCTGCCGGTCGAGCACGGTTCGAGCGCGCCGCTCGACACGACCGCTACTTGCTGCCGCGACGGCAGCCCGACCTTTTTCACGAAACCGCAATCATCGGCCGCGTGTGCATGCGCGGCGACGAACGCAATGGCACACAGCATCGCGCGCATTCGGCATTTCATCGGGATGTCGTTACAGGAAGATGATGATGCGGGCGAGCATAGCGTGACATTCGCATGACGTCACGCGGGTCGCCACGCGACACTGCCGCACGCCGTGCTGCTGCCATACCGTTGCAGCAGCACGGTACCGCGAAGCAGATCGTGGGAAAGCATCGTGACGGCAACACGAAACGCTCATGTGTCGCCGGGCCGGCCCGCGAGTCGAATCCGTTGCGCGCGCACCGGTTCCGGCACCGGCCCGCGCGCGCCGCTCAGCGCTTGATCGACACCGTCACCTTCGTGCCGTCGCTCATCGAGATTGATTTCGAACCGCCGTTGGTCGGGATCGACACCCACTTCACCTGGCTCACCGACACGACGTCCGGGCATTGCAGCGACTTGCCGCCGACCGTCACGTTGCGCGTACCCTTCGGCGCGGACGCCTGGAAACTCATCTGCACGTTGGCGATCCCCTTCGCGTCGATCGACGGCGCGAGCCGCACCTGGGTCTGGCGCACCATCGCGCCGTTCTCGTCGCGCGGCAGGCTGTCGGCGTTCGGGCAACCGTCCGGCATCGCGACCGCACCGCTCGGCGGCACCGACTTCCAGTTGAAGTCGTCCGTCTCGCCCGAGCGGATCTTGCGGGTCTCCTGCGTATTGCCGAAGGTCTTCGAGTCGACCTTGACGGTGTATTCCAGCTGTCCGGTGCCGCCGCCCTTCAGGCTGCCCTTGACCGGCGGCGCCGCGAATACGCTCGCGCTGACACACGCCGCCGCGAACACGACCGACCACGATGCGGCGACTGACAAGCTGCGTTGGCTCATGCTGACCTCCTTGGTATGCGGCGGCACGCGCGTGCCGCGCGGTTTTCGATGCATGATGCGCTGCCAGTCTACCGCCAAGGAGGAGGCCGTGCGCCGCAAACGCATCGGGTGTTACCCCGCTTGCGTTCGCGGCGCCGTAACCTTACGCGCGATGCCGGCTCAGAAGCCGCTCAGCACGAGCTTGCCGATCGAGCGGCCGGCCTCGAGCAACTGGTGCGCGCGCCGCACGTTCGCGGCATTGATCGTGCCGAGCTGTTCGCCGAGCGTGGTGCGCAGCGTGCCGCCGTCGACGAGCCGCGCGACTTCGCCGAGGATCCGGTGCTGCTCGATCATGTCCGGTGTCTCGAACATCGCACGCGTGAACATGAACTCCCAGTGAAACGCGGCACTCTTCAACTTCAGCAGTTCGACCGGCACCGGCTTGTCGTTCTCGACGATCGTGCAAATGCCGCCCTGCGGCCGGATTACCTCCGCAGCGGCAGGAAAATGACGATCCGTATCGTTGAAAATCAGCACGTAGTCGACGTTCGGATGCCCGGCCTCGCGCAACTGCGCAGGCAAGTCGCCGAAATGGTCGACCACCGCATCCGCGCCCAGCGCGCGCACCCATTCGGCCGACGCCGGCCGCGACGCGGTCGCGATCACGTGCAGCTTGCCCAGCGCCTTCGCGAGCCGGATCGCGATCGAGCCCACGCCGCCCGCGCCGCCAATGATCAGCACCGACTTGCCGGCGTCCGCGCCCTGCGGCGACACATGCAGCCGGTCGAACAGCGCTTCCCACGCGGTCAGTGCGGTGAGCGGCAGTGCGGCCGCCGCGGCGAAATCGAGCGTACGCGGCTTCAGCGCGGCGATCCGCTCGTCGACCGTATGGAATTCGCTGTTCGCGCCGGGCCGCGTGATGCTGCCCGCGTAGAACACTTCGTCGCCGGGCCGGAACAACGTGACGTCGGCGCCGACCGCGACCACCGTGCCGGCCGCATCCCAGCCGAGCACGCGCGGCGTGTCCTCGACCTGCGGCTTCGGCGCGCGCACCTTGGTGTCCACCGGGTTCACGGAAATCGCCTCGACCTTCACGAGCAGGTCGCGCGGGCCCGGCACGGGCTGCGGCAGCTCCACGTCGAGCAAGGCTTGCGGGTCGTCGATCGGCAGATAACGGGTCAGTCCAACGGCCTTCATCATGAAACTCCTTCAGGGAAACCTGGGGGCCGCGGCGCAGCCCCATGAACGTCATCGTAGGCAACCCGATCATTCGAGAAAACCGCTATATTTCCTGAAACATTTTCAGGAATTTCAGAATAATGGCCTTCGACCCGATTCCGGCCCCCGACAAGCCGCTCGACCTGCTCGACGTCGCGCTGTTCGTTCGCGCGGCACTGCTCGCGAACGTCACCGCAGCCGGGCGCGAATTCGGCGTGTCGGCCGCGGTCGCGAGCGCGCGCATCGCGCAGCTCGAGCGGCAGCTCGGCGCACGGCTGCTGCACCGCACCACGCGCCGCATCAGCCTCACGCAGGACGGCGAAGTTTTCATGGCGCACGCCGACACGCTGTTATCGGCCGCCGACGCCGCGCGCGCGTCGGTCGGCCACGGCCGCACCGAGCCGTACGGCCGGCTGAAGGTGTCGATGTCGTCGTCGTTCGGCCGGCAGCATGTCGCGCCGGTGATTCCCGCCTTCCTGCGCCGCTATCCGTCCGTGTCGCTCGACCTGCGGCTGTCGGACGAGATCGTCGATCTCGTCGACGACGGCTACGACATCGCGATCCGCCTCGGCGCGCTGAAGGATTCGACACTCGTCGCGCGCAAGCTCGCCGTGAACCGTCGCGTGCTGTGCTGCTCGCCCGCGTATCTTGCCGAGCACGGCACGCCGCGCCATCCGGCCGACCTCGCGCAGCATGAGTGCGTGATCCTCGGCGACCAGCGCGACTGGTCGTTCGCCACACCGCAAGGCCCGCTCACCGTGCGGGTCGGCGGCCGGCTCGTCGCGAGCAACGGCGAGGCCATCCGCGAAGCGCTCGTCGACGGCTTCGGGATCGCGATCAAGTCGACCTGGGACGTCGGGCCGCTACTCGCGAGCGGCGCGCTCGTCACGGTGCTCGACGACTATCCGTTCGCGGAGGACATCGCGATCTGGGCCGTTTATCCGAGCCGCGCGCACGTGCCGCTGAAAACGCTCGCCTTCATCGCGTTCCTCGCCGAGCATTTCGGCGATCCGCCTTATTGGGATCGCGCGGACGAACGTTAGGCACAAGTGCTCGTACTCGCGCCGCGAACGTGCCGTTTCGCGTCCGGCCTCAGGATTCGTACCGGCCCCGACCGAGCGGCTACAATGACGCGTTCGCGACGCAATGGCCCGCAGCCGAACGGGGCCACGCACGCAGACGGCCGCCCATTTTGGCCGCGCACGCTTTTCATTCGCCTCCCAATCATCCCGTCATGACCCACAACCTCGTCATCCAGAGTCTTGCGCCGCTGTCGGACGCCCATCACAAACCGCTGCTCGCGTTGTCGCGCGGCACCCGCATCGTGCAGACCGACGATCATGCGCTGCGTATCGAAAACGCGAGCCCCGCACAGCGCCTCGACATCGACGCGTACTGCGGCACGCACGCGCTCGACTTCGCATTCGTCGAGGCCGGCCGCACGCTCGCCGATTTCGGGCTCGCCGTGATGGACATGGATTCGACGCTGATCACGATCGAATGCATCGACGAGATCGCCGATTTCTGCGGCCTGAAAACGCAGGTCGCCGAGATCACCGAAGCGTCGATGCGCGGCGAGATCCGCGACTTCAACGAAAGCCTCACGCGCCGCGTCGCGCTGCTGGCCGGGCTCGACGCGCACGCGCTCGAACGCGTGTACGAGGAACGGCTGCAACTGACGCCGGGCGCCGAGACGATGCTCGCCGGCGTGAAGGCCGCCGGCATGAAGACGCTGCTCGTGTCGGGCGGCTTCACGTTCTTCACCGAGCGGCTGAAGGCGCGCCTCGGCCTCGACTACGCGCATGCGAACACGCTCGAGATCGTCGACGGCAAGCTGACCGGCAAGGTGCTCGGCGAAATCGTCAACGCCGACGTGAAGGCGCGCCTGCTGCGCGAGACGTGCGCGTCGCTCGGCCTCGAGCCGAGCCGTGCGATCGCGATGGGCGACGGGTCGAACGACCTGAAGATGATGGCCGAAGCCGGGCTGTCGGTCGCGTACCACGCGAAGCCGGTCGTGCGCGACGCGGCAACGGTCGCGTTCGACCACGTCGGCCTCGACGGGCTGCTGCGGCTGTTCTGATCCTGTCGCGCGTCAAATGAAAAACGCCGGCGCGATGTTGCATCGCGCCGGCGTTTTGTCGTTCCGACGAACGATATCGGCTGTTGATCAGCCGAGTACGGCCTGCATCGCGCGCTCGATATCCGCGCGCAGGTCGGCTTCGTCTTCCAGGCCGACATAGAAACGCACCAGCGTGCCGCGATGCGGCCAGTCCGGACGCATCGACGCGACGTCGTAAGGCATCGCGAGGCTGCATGCGCCGCCCCAGCTCCAGCCGATCGCGAACAGTTCGAGCGACTCGACGAAGCGGTCGATCTGCTCCGCGCTATAGCGTTCGTCGAACACCACCGAGAACAACCCGCCCGCGCCGGTGAAATCGCGCACGAACGACGCATGCCCCGGGCAATCGGCGATCTGCGGATGCAGCACCGACGCGATCTCCGGCCGCGCCTTCAGCCAGTGCGCCAGCGCGAGTGCGCTCTTGCTGTGTGCGTCGAAGCGCACCTGCATGCTCGGCAGGCTGCGCAGCACGAGCGAGCAATCGTCGACCGACACGCCGACGCCGCAGCGCATCCGTGCGAGCTTCAGCTTTGCTTGCAACTCGGCATCCGCGGTGATCGTCGCGCCCATCAGCACATCGCTGCCGCCCGACTGGTACTTGGTCAGTGCCTGCACCGAGATGTCGACGCCGTGTTCGAACGGCTTGAACGCGAGGCCGGCCGAAAAGGTGTTGTCGATCGCGGTGACGATGCCGCGCGCCTTCGCGGCCGCCGTGATCGCCCGCACGTCGGGCACTTCCATCGTCACCGAGCCGGGCGCCTCGATCCAGATCAGCCGCGTGTTCGGCTGGATCAGGTCGGCGATGCCGGCACCGACCAGCGGATCGTAGAAGCGCGCGGTGATGCCGAAATCCTTCGCGAGCCAGTTGCCGAAATCGGCGTTCGGCCCGTACACGTTGTGCGGAATCAGCACGTCGTCGCCGGTTTTCACGATCCCGAAGTAGACGTTCATGATGGCCGCGAGGCCCGACGGCTGCAGCAGCGCATGCGTGCCGCCCTCGATCTCGGCGAGCCGCTGCGCGAGCGCGAGCGACGTCGGCGTCGCGTGCAGCCCGTAGCGCCACTGGTTGTCGTTGTGCCAGACGAGCGCACGCATCGTCGCGAGATCGGGGAACACGACCGTCGACGCACGCGCGACCGGCGGCACGAACGAACGGAAACCTTCCGGGATCACGTCGTCGGGTTGAACGATGCGGGTTTGCAGCGCGCGCTTGGGAGTGGATGCAGTCATGTCGGGAAGCCGGGCACGAGGCCGTTCGGTTGCGGAATATGTCGCTAGATTAGCCAAGATCGGCGCAATTGGCCCGGTACAATGCGCGCCGCGCGCGCCGAGCCAGCGCGGGTTCAGTCGTCGGTGCGCAGATTGACCACGCCACCCACCGTCTCGATTTCCTGCACGCGACCGTCGCGCACCTGTAGCGCCGCGCGCTTGCCCGGCGCGAGACGCAGCACGACGGGCTGCGGATCCGACTCGTCCGAATTCATCCGGTCGGCCTTCAGGGCGCCCGTCGCGTCGAAGCGGCCGACCCACACACCCGTGATGTTCGTGCCGTCGTTCGATTCCTCGATTTCAAGCGTGTCGCCGTCGCGATCGCCCGCGAGCAGCACGACCTCGCCCGTATCGGCGAACTGGTATTCACCGTGCACGCCTTCCTCGTCCGTCTTCGGGCCGAGATGCACGACGATCGGCCGGTCGCCCAGCGTGCCTTCGTAGCGCGGCAGGCGGGCAAACTCGGGATTCGGCTTCAGCGGCCGCGCCGCTGCCGGTTCATCCTGCTGCACGCCCGGCGCGACGGCCTGCGCCGTGACCACACCTGGCACCGCCATGCCCGCCGCCAGCGCTCCCGCGACGACGAGCGCCCGTTGCCATTGCGAATATCGACCCACCTTGTGTTGCTCCTTGCTTCAGATTCGCTCGAAAATCGCGGCGATGCCCTGCCCGCCGTGCCGTGCCGTGCCGTGGCCGGCGCGCGCATGCCGCATCAGCCTTGCATCAGGCGCTCCACCGCCTCGCGCTGCGGAATCGGCGCGACCGCGCCGTAGCCCGTCGTCGACAGCGCCGCCGCCGCATTCGCATAACGCGCCGCCGCGAACGGATCGTCGCCCGCGACGATCCGCGCGACGAAGGCACCGCCGAAGCAGTCGCCCGCGCCCGTCGCGTCGACGGCTTCGACCGCGAAGCCCGGCACGACGCGCCGCTCGTTCGGCGTCGCCACGTAGGCGCCTTCCTTGCCGAGCTTCAGCGCAACGACCTGCGGCCCGTGTTCGAGCATCACGTCGACGATCGCGTCACGATCGTTCGCGCCCGTGATGGCCGTCACGTCGTCCCAGCTCGGCAGGCAGATATCCGTCTGGCGCAGCGCCTCGCGCATCACCGCGCGGGCGCGCGGCAGCGGCCAGAGCTTCAGGCGCAGGTTCGTGTCGAAGGTGACCTTCGCACCGTTGCGGCGCGCGTGGTCGATCGCCGCGAACGCGGCGTCGCACGCGGCCGTGCTGATCGCGAGGCTGATGCCCGACAGGTGCACGGCCTTCGCGGCGGCCAGTGCGTCAAGCGGCAGGTCGCCGGCTGCATAGCGGCTCGCCGCCGAGCCCGCGCGCAGGTAGTCGAACTGGTGGCCGTCGGCGCCGTGCGTGACGAAATACACGCCGGTCGGCGCCGCGCGGTCGATCCGCACGTACGTCGTGTCGACGCGTTCCGCGCGCCACATGTCGGCCAGCAGCCGGCCGAACGGATCGTCGCCGATCGCCGACACGAAGCCCGTCGACGCGCCCTGGCGCGCCGCGGCGATGCAGAAGTTCGACGTGTCGCCGCCGAAGCCTTGCAGGAATTCAGGCCGGCCCGGCTGCGACTGGTTGAATTCGATCATCGCCTCGCCGAGCGCGAGAATCTCCGGAAATGCGGCGGTCATCGCTTACACCTCGCCCCACAGATCGTGGCCGTCGGCGCCCGTGATCTTCACGGACACGAAATCGCCGACCTTGTAGCGCTTCGAGGCCTTCGCTGCCGGCTCGACATAGACGACGCCGTCGATCTCCGGCGCATCGGCCGCCGTACGGCCGATGCCGCCTTCCTCGCTGACTTCGTCGATCAGCACCTTGAGGGTCTTGCCGACCTTGCGCTGGATGCGGTTCGCCGACACTTCCTCGGCCACTTCCATGAAGCGTGCACGACGTTCCTCGCGAACGTCATCCGGCAGCGCGCCGTCGAGTTCGTTTGCCGTCGCGCCTTCGACCGGCGAATACGCGAAGCAGCCGACGCGATCGAGCTCCGCCTCGCGGATGAAGTCCAGCAGCGTTTCGAACTGCTCTTCCGTCTCGCCGGGGAAGCCCGCGATGAACGTGCTGCGGATCGTCAGGTCCGGACAGATCTCGCGCCACTTCTGCACGCGCTCGAGTACCTTCTCGGCGTTCGCCGGACGCTTCATGCGCTTCAGCACTTCCGGATGCGCGTGCTGGAACGGCACGTCGAGATACGGCAGCACGTGGCCCTTGAACGGACCTTCGGCCATCAGCGGAATCACTTCGTCGACGCTCGGATACGGGTACACGTAATGCAGGCGCACCCATGCGCCGTACTGCGCGGCGAGTTCGCCGAGCGCGGCGACGAGGTCGGTCATGCGCGTCTTGATCGGCTTGCCGTTCCAGAAGCCCGTGCGGTACTTCACGTCGACGCCGTACGCGCTCGTGTCCTGCGAGATCACGAGCAGTTCCTTCACGCCCGACTTGAACAGGTTCTCGGCTTCCAGCATCACTTCGGCGACCGGGCGCGACACGAGGTCGCCGCGCATCGACGGGATGATGCAGAACGTGCAGCGGTGGTTGCAGCCTTCGGAGATCTTCAGGTACGCGTAGTGGCGCGGCGTGAGCTTGATGCCCGCCGCGGGCACGAGATCCGTGAACGGGTCGTGCGGCTTCGGCAGGTGCGAATGCACGGCCTGCATCACTTCGCCCACCGCATGCGGGCCGGTGACGGCGAGCACCTTCGGATGGACTTCCTCGATCAGGTTCGAGCCGCTGGCACTCGACTTGGCGCCGAGACAGCCGGTGACGATCACCTTGCCGTTCTCGGTCAGCGCTTCGCCGATCGCGTCGAGGCTTTCCTGCACGGCTTCGTCGATGAAGCCGCAGGTGTTCACGACGACGAGGTCGGCGCCGTCGTAGGTGCCGGAGATTTCATAACCTTCGGCACGCAGTTGCGTGATGATCTGTTCGGAATCGACGAGGGCTTTCGGGCACCCGAGGGATACGAACCCTACTTTGGGGGATTGGGACATCTGGAATGTGGGGGCGTGGCAGCAAAAG
Source organism: Burkholderia crassaminum (assembly GCF_964265005.1). Lineage (NCBI taxonomy): Bacteria > Pseudomonadati > Pseudomonadota > Betaproteobacteria > Burkholderiales > Burkholderiaceae > Burkholderia > Burkholderia crassaminum. The sequence continues at coordinate 2,113,555 of NZ_OZ183799.1, forward strand.
CGTGAGTTTACAGCGATTTAGGGGTGGCGAGGCAAAATCGGGCAGCCGTCGGCAGCGCAACCCGCACCGGTTGGCCGCCCGATGGGAAGCCGATCATGAAACGACGCTTGATGCATCCCTTTCGCACCGGGACGAAGGGCTATCGGCCTACCATCAGCGGCACGTCCGACAAGGTGCGTTGGACGTCTTCCTGCGTGCAGTCGAGTGTGCACAGGTGCCGGCCGGCTCTGTGCTGATCTATTGAAACCCTCCACTGACTAGAGGTCGCAGCAAACGTACCCTCATTGCATTGAATAGCAGGAAGGCGTCGCCTATGCTGATACGGTCACGCAAAAAAACGGGGGTAATCATGAGCGACCTTAATCCGATTGTCATTCGCGCGATCGACACCCGGAGCGGCCAACAGATACTCGAATACACCGTGCCATTCTCGCCAAAGATCACCGTCCGACAAGTACTCGAACAAGCTTTTCTAATTGGTCAGACGCCGACAAGTCCCGACCCATTCCTTTTCACTTTCGAATATTACGGGTACAGTCAGTCCACCCAATTTCCCGGCTACATGGGATACGAACTCGAAAGCATCAATGGAGATTCGTACAATGGCGAGTACTACTGGGAATTGCAAGTGGACGGTGTGGCGACGCAGTCTGGCGCAGACACGACCTTCCCAAACCCCGGATCAACGATCAGCTGGCTGTACGTCTCCGTGCCTGCGGATTCTAGTCGCGTCAGCCCACGCCTTACTGCAATTCAAAAGCGTCACGCATCGCGTACTCGTAGAGCTTCGCAAGGTTGATCCATCCCGGTGAACCACAGAAGCAAGAATGGCAACGGCGCCTCACGGCGCCGTTGTTGTTTCACAGACCGAAGAGCATCCGCATCCGACTGGCTTCATAAGCGATCGAAAGCGGCAGGCACCAGCCGTTGCAACCACACTTTGAATGCCTGCCCCTTCTGCTCCATCAACGCGTCCCGCCAGACGACGCTGGCGGAACGCTTACTTTGGATCAGAATCCGGAACACAAAATTAAAAATTACAGCAACGGCATTCTTATTCAATAATAATCGGCACCGAATCACCTTCAATCGTGAATCCACTCCGCTCACCCTGGCTAGCCACATCCTGCCAAATGATTACAAGGGTTTTCGTTTTCCCCGGAGCCGGATCACCAACATAAGTATTGTTTGCAGTGAATTTTCGATCCCCCCTCACATACCCCGCCTTGATTTCATCGGTGCATTCACGCGTTTGCTCATGATATCCATACCACGCACTCAAAATAGCGGCTGCCATAATTTTATCTCCTTACTCAGGTACGGTTAATGAAACGCCAACCAATTTCGCTGAAATTGCACATTAAATCCTGTGCACAACCAAAATATCCCTTTCCGCGCAACAAATCCATTACACTCGATTACACGAAATCAATGAAATTCAGGAAACAAAGCAACTCGCCATTCAACAATCAATCACCCAGCACGCACCAGGATCAACCCTGCAGTTTGTTGCCGCACGCAAGCGACCGCCCTATTTCGTCAGCGGTTCGATAACGGACTGGAGTTGCGTCCGGAAGTGAGGTTTGTACCCGTTGCGGCTATACGTTGGCGAGAGCCGCTGGGCCCACCCCGGATACCAATAGCCTTGATACGAATCGTGTTCCGAGATCGTTCTCGCGCTCTGATATGCATGTCATCGGGAACGGAACGGAGAGCTTCCGGATCCGGCTTGCCATGATTCGTCGACGCGTCGTCACGCTCCCCACAACCGGCGACGCACAGGGTACGGCCGGCGATTCTGCCGAGCACGATGGCAAGCGCACCATGAATTCACGTATCTCGGCGATCCTGTTCTCTCGCGCACGCCCTCTTACCGTCAGGCCTGTTCGATCCAGAACGTCGTTGCGCAGTGCTTGCCCGATTGACGCAGGCGAAACGGGGCATCTACGCATCGCCTTACGCGACGGCTCCATGGCGCTCCATCGACGCCACGAACCTCACAAAAAATCACCCCGGATGCGCCCGCCCGCTATGCGAAAATCCAGGCACCCATCCTATTCAACCGACCCAACGGGGTTCGCATGACCACGCACATCACAATCGAATTCACCGAGCACGCAGCGGAAGCCATCGGCGAGCAGACCAGCACCAGCTTTTCATATGACCAGGGCGCACACGTGCCGCAACCGGGCGACTTCGTCGAACTCGAGAATTCGAGCCAAACGTTTTTCGTGATCGGCCGCGTGTTTTCGCTCAAGGCCAACTACAGCGCGGTCAAGCTCGTGCTCGACCTTCCTCCGCCGGACGGCGAGCAGGATTTCGATCCGGCGCACTGACGGGCGACGAGACGCGTTACGCACCCAGGATCGCGCTCGCGGCCAGTCGCCCAAGTCGGGGGGCCAGAATCACTCCGGGATGCGCAACGACGGCATAGACGCCGGCAACACCCGGCAAAAATCCGTTGATCGGCGCCCCGTCGTTCGTCATCGGCCGGGGCGCCGATTTCGCGGAGAGCAGCGTGACGGTCGGCGGATCGACAAACAGCGCTGAAATAGCCGAGGCCGTACGTGCAGCAAGCGCTGCAAGCCCGCCATCCCCCTCTTCCGGAGGATCCGCAGCCGACAGCAGGCTGCCCGCCGGGCCAACACGCACTTCGAGATCCTGCCCGTAGAGCAAGTGGCTGATCAGCCCCGGTTCGGCCGCGAAACGCATCAGGACGGCCGGCTCTTCGCGAACCGGCAAGGACACGCCCAGACCCGCGGCGATGGCAACCGCGGAAGCTGCATTCGCCAGGACGACGACATCCGCCGGCACATGCCCGTTCGCGGTATGCACACCGACAGCGCGCCCATTACGCGTTTCGACCGCATCGACTGCACAACCGCACCGAATCCGCGCACCGGCCGCTTGCGCACCGGCCAGCAACTGACGCGTCAAGTCGATCGGCTCGACCACGAAATCGTCCGGTGCCCATGCAATCAGCTCGGGAAGCCGTGCAAGACGCGGCTCCAGCCGGGCCACCTCTCGACGCCCCAACGCTTCCATTTGCACGCCCGCCGCACGCTGCTCGTCGATCAGTGCAGCGGTCTGCGCATCCGTGTCCAGCCAGACAAGTGCCCCGCGCGTCGTCACCGGCAACGGGCCCAGCTCACGCTCAAGCCGGGCGAACTCCGGAAGCGCTCCGAGCGTGCGAGAGAATCGGGACGGGTTTTCGGAAGGAAGTGCGCTGCCGGTGCCCACCCAGCCGAACGACCAGCGAGTCGCGCCGCCTGCGGCCGCCGTCTGTTTTTCCAGAAGCGTGACCCGCGCACCTGATCGCGCAAGATGCCACGCGGTGGACGCACCGACGATGCCTGCGCCAACCACGACGACGCGCAGCGGGTTGTATCTCATGAGTGACATTCGGAAGTCGCGGGATTCCGACTATACCGTCCGCCCCCTTTTCGCCGCTGTGCGGTTGCCTGCCGCCCATCATTGCGAATCGTCTCGCCCTCTCGCGCCCGGCACCGAACCGATCGATCGACATCCGCGGCACGCGAGACGGGCTGACGAAACAAAAAAGCCCGCCGAAGCGGGCCTTGCTCGAACACCGGACTCGGCAATTCACCGCATGTCCGGAAACACCGACGCCTTCAGGCACCGATCGAACCAAACCGCATCGTCTCCGTCGCCGATCGGCCACATTTCCGCGTCGAGTTGCGGCAACCCGGTTACCGGCGCCGACGCGTGGTTATCGCCGCCGGACGCCCCCGCGCGCATCCACCCCGATTGCGTGCCACCGTTGTCGCATGCACTCGCATGCGCCTGTGTTTCGCAGAACGCCACGGGGCGCACCTTCCCGCCGTCGGCCGCACTCACCGACCGGTACTGATAGACCGCACCGGTCGCCCAGTCCTCGCTCTGGCTGCAGACCCGCGCACGATGCTGCACATGGACCGCACCGAAACACGCATAGGAAACGTGCGCGCCACGCGCATCGTCGGGAATGAAATCGCAGTTTGCATCGAAACCGGTGAGTGGGCCGCCCGTGAAATTCGCGAGCCACTTGCGCTCGGCCTGTGCACGCGCGATCAACCCCTTATCCGATTGATCGGCCAGCACGGCGGTGCGCCGGTCGATTGCCTTGCGCACTTCGTCGACGGCCAGCGGGCGGCCTTCGTAGTCGGCGTCGAGACGATTGTTGCGCGCGTCGATCCAGCGGCGCTGGCTACGCACCAGCATGTCGCGGATAGCCGTGTCCGGCGCGGCCTTCAGCGCGCCCGCGTACGCCGAATTCATCCGCGCGTCGGCCGCGCGCAGCACCGGGCTCGCGCAGATGCGCTTCTCGATCCGCTGCACGGCTTTCGCGCAATCCATCGCAAAGGCCGGTAGCGCCACGCCAACGCCCATCATGAACATCGAAGCAAGACCAGCCAGCCTGCCGGCCGATGCCATTCGAATCCCTCGCATGCTCTCTCTCAGTCGGTTTTTTCTTGGTCGCACTGCATCGATGCGGCATCGCCCGTCACCGCCTGCTGTGCCCGGGCACCGGTATCGCATTTCGCCGAAGGTAGCCTCCACGCTTCACCGGGCAGCGCCGCTCATGGTACGCGCGCCTGCACGAACGCACACCGTCCGGCGCGACGCGCCCCGGTGTTTCTTCGCTGGTGACTGGATCTCGATCGACTGGACGACGGTCATGCACGCCCGAACCCGGCGCGCGCATTCGGTACCGACGGTCATGAACGACCGTCGGCAAGATAGTCCGGCAGGCGGCGGCCGTACATCGTCGCGCCCGAATGCACGATCGGCCGACCCGCACCGCGCTGCTTCGCGGCACCGACACCCGATGGCTCGCGCCACCGTGTCGCGCCCGGCCAGCCGCGAAACCGTTACTTCTTCTCCGGCTCCGACGCGCCCGGCTGCTTGAACGGGAACGTGCTGAACATCGACTTCGCCTGGTTCTGCATCTGCTCCTGCATCTGCACGAACATGTTCTTCGACTGCTCGATGTAGCTGGTCATCATCCCTTGCATCATCGGTGCCTGCATGTTCATGAACTGCGACCAGACTTCCGGATTCATCGCATTGCCTTCGTACAGGTTCTTCGACTGATCCGCGAGCTTGTTCTGGATGTCGATGAACGCCTGGATGTTCTTTTCCAGGTACGTGCCCATCATGCCCTGCATCGCATGACCGTAGAAACGGATGATCTGCGACAGCATCGACGACGAGAACATCGGCACGCCGCCGCTTTCCTCTTCGAGGATGATCTGCAGGAGGATGCTGCGCGTGAGGTCTTCGTTGGATTTCGCATCGACGACCTTGAAGTCCTCCTGCTCCAGCACGAGTTGCTTCACGTCGGTGAGCGTAATGTACGTGCTTGTCTCGGTATCGTAGAGCCGGCGGTTCGGGTACTTCTTGATGAGCCGTTCGGCCGTCTTCTTTGTAGTAGTCATGTAACGCCTTTGAGTGCAGCGGTAGCGCAAGTGACGAATCCCCGCCGCCCGAATCCGGGAGGCGGGGGCCTTCGGAACACACCCGGCTGCGCGGCCACCCGGCCCGCGCAGCCTGGGCGTCAGCCCATGTGCAGGCCGCCGTTCAGCGAGAAGTCGGCGCCCGTCGCGAAGCCGGAATCGTTCGACGCGAGCCACGCGACGATCGAGCCGATTTCTTCGGGCCCGCCAAGACGCCGCACCGGGATCGTCGCAACGATCTTCTCGAGCACGTCAGGACGGATCGCCTTCACCATGTCGGTGCCGATGTAGCCCGGCGACACGGTGTTGACCGTTACGCCCTTCGTCGCGACTTCCTGCGCGAGCGACATCGTGAAGCCGTGGATGCCGGCCTTCGCGGTCGAGTAGTTGGTCTGGCCGAATTGCCCTTTCTGGCCGTTCACCGACGAAATGTTGATGATCCGGCCCCAGCCGCGTTCGACCATCCCGTCGATCACCTGCTTCGTCACGTTGAACAGGCTCGTCAGGTTGGTGTCGATCACGGCCGTCCAGTCTTCATGCGTCATCTTGCGGAACACGACGTCGCGCGTGATGCCCGCGTTGTTGACCAGCACGTCGATCTCGCCGACTTCGGCCTTGACCTTGTCGAAGGCTTCCTTGGTCGAGTCCCAGTCGCCGACGTTGCCTTCCGACGCGATGAAATCGTACCCGAGCGCCTTCTGGTCCTCGATCCATTTCACGCGGCGCGGCGAGTTCGGGCCGCAACCCGCGACGACCTTGAAGCCGTCCTTCAACAGACGCTGGCAGATGCTGGTGCCGATGCCGCCCATCCCGCCCGTTACGTACGCAATTCGCTGAGACATGAATCTCACTCCATTTTTTGGTTTCGAGAGCTGCCGAGGCCCCCTCTGACTTCACGTGGCGCCGGCCGAAGCCGCAATCGGCCGGTGCCTCGGATTCGGTTCGACGGTAACGAACGGCCGGTTACGGACGCTCGACCGCGAGCGCGACGCCCATCCCGCCGCCGATGCACAGCGACGCCAGCCCGCGCTTCGCGTCGCGCTTGGCCATCTCGTGCAGCAGCGTCACCAGGATCCGGCAGCCCGACGCGCCGATCGGGTGACCGATCGCGATCGCCCCGCCGTTCACGTTCACCTTCGACGTGTCCCAGCCCATCTGCTTGTGCACCGCCAGCGCCTGCGCCGCGAACGCCTCGTTGATCTCCATCAGGTCCAGGTCGCCCGGCGTCCAGCCCGCGCGCTCCAGGCACCGGCGCGATGCCGGCACCGGGCCCATCCCCATCACGCTCGGATCCACGCCCGCGTTCGCGTACGCCTTGATCCGCGCCAGCGGCGTCAGACCCAGCGCCGCCGCCTTCTGCGCGGACATCACCAGCACCGCCGCCGCGCCGTCGTTCAGCCCCGACGCGTTCGCCGCCGTCACCGAGCCGTCCTTCGAGAACGCCGGCTTCAGCCCCGCCAGCGATTCCGCCGTCACGCCGTGACGCACGAATTCGTCGGTCGCGAACTGCAGCGGCTCGCCCTTGCGTTGCGGGATCGACACCGGCACGATCTCGTCGTTGAAGCGCCCGGCCTTCTGCGCGGCTTCCGCCTTGTTCTGCGACAGCGCCGCGAATGCGTCCTGCTCTTCGCGCGTGATCCCGTATTCCTTCGCGACGTTCTCCGCCGTGATGCCCATGTGGTACTGGTTGTACACGTCCCACAGGCCGTCGACGATCATCGTGTCGACCAGCTTCGCGTCGCCCATCCGGAAGCCGTCGCGCGAGCCCGGCAGCACGTGCGGCGATGCGCTCATGTTCTCCTGGCCGCCCGCGATCACGATCTCCGCGTCGCCCGCGACGATCGCGTTCGCCGCCAGCATCACGGCCTTCAGGCCCGAGCCGCACACCTTGTTGATCGTCATCCCCGGCACCGCACTCGGCAGCCCGGCCTTGATCAGCGACTGCCGCGCCGGGTTCTGCCCGGAACCGGCCGTCAGCACCTGGCCCATGATCACTTCGCTGACCTGATCGGGCTTCACGCCCGCACGCTCCAGCACCGCGCGGATCACCGTCGCGCCCAGCTCCGGCGCCGCAATCTTCGCAAGCGAACCGCCGAATTTGCCGACCGCGGTACGCGCGGCCGATACGATCACTACGTCCGTCATTTCCCTTTCCTCCAGGCCCGCACGACACGGCGCATCGCTACCGGCCCTGTTAAAAAACTGCGGTGCTCCGGACAGCGTGCGCCGCTGTCCGGTTTTCGTCAATCGCGCTGCAACACGTAACGCCCCGGCGCCGGCTCGATCACCGGGAACTGCGCGGTACCGGGCTGGGCGGGCGGCGCCACCTTGCGGCCACCGTACTCGTCGAGCCATTCGACCCAGTTCGTCCACCAGCTTCCCGGCTGCTCGGCCGCACCGGCGAACCAGTCGTCCGCCGATTCGGGCAGGGCGCTGTCGTTGACCCAATAGCTGCGCTTCTTCTTCGCCGGCGGATTGATCACGCCCGCGATGTGCCCCGACGCGCCGAGCACGAACTTCAGCGGGCCCGACAGGATCGACGTCGATGCATAAGCCGTCTGCCACGGCACGATGTGATCCTCGCGCGAGCCGTAGATGAAGGTCGGCACGTCGATCAGCGTCAGGTCGACCGATTCGCCGCACACGGTCAACGCGCCCGGCTCGCGCAACTTGTTCTCGAGATAGGTATTGCGCAGGTACCACGCGTACATCGGGCCCGGCAGGCTCGTCGAATCGCTGTTCCAGTACAGCAGGTCGAACGGCGCCGGCGTGCGGCCCTTCAGGTAGTTGTCGACGACGTAGTTCCACACGAGATCGTTCGGACGCAGGAACGAGAACGTGTTCGCGAACTCGACGCCGTGCATCAGCCCCGGCTGCGTGCCGTTCTTGCCGCCGATGGTCTGCTCGCGCATCTGCACGTGTGCCTCGTCGACGAACACGTCGAGAATGCCGGTGTCGCTGAAGTCGAGCATCGCGGTGAGCAGCGTCATCGACGCGGCCGGATGTTCGCCACGCGCGGCGAGCACCGCGAGCGCGGTCGCGAGCATCGTGCCGCCGACGCAGAAGCCGAGCGTGTTGATCTGCTCGCGGCCGCTCACCTGCTGCACGGCGTCGATGGCCGCGAGCAGCCCTTCGTTCATGTAGTCGTCCCACGTCTTGTGCGCGACCGATGCATCCGCGTTGCGCCACGACACGAGGAACACCTGATGACCGTTCGACAGCGCGTGCGCGACGAGCGAATTCTCGGGCTGCAGGTCGAGGATGTAGAACTTGTTGATGCAAGGCGGGACGATCAGCAGCGGCCGCTCGAACACCTTGTCCGTCTTCGGCGTGTACTGGATCAGCTGGATCAGGTCGTTCTCGTAGACGACCGCGCCTTCAGTACACCCGAGGTTCTTGCCGACCACGAACTGCGATTCGTCGGTCTGCGAAATCTTGCCGCGCTGCAGGTCGCCGAGCAGGTTCATCATCCCTTGCCGCAGGCTTTCGCCCTGCGTCTCGAGGATCGATTTCTGTGCGTCGGGATTGAGTGCGAGGAAGTTGCTCGGCGCGGCCGCGGCCGTCCACTGCTGGACCGTGAAACGAATCCGCTCGCGCGTCTTCGGATCGGTCTGAAGCGCGTCGGCCAGTTCCTGCAGATAGCGCGCGTTGAGCAGATACCAGGCCGCCGCGAACGCATGCGCCGGCGACGCCTTCCACGCATCGCCGCTGAAGCGACGGTCCTTCAGTTCGGGCGACTCGAGCTTCGCGGCGGCTGCCTGCTGCATCAGCGCCATGCAATCGCGCGCATAGTCGGCCTGCAACGCCTGCAGCCGCTCGGGCGGAATCGCGGCGGCCGGCAGCTTCAGCCCGGCGAACGGCGACGCCATCGCGCCGAAATCGGGCATCGACGGCACCTGGAACGGGAATGATGTCGGGAACTGGAATGTCGCGAACGGATTCACGGTGGCCGACGCAGTCGCGGCACGTGCCGGATCTGCAAAACCGCGCCACGCGTTCAACCACGACTCGAACATCTGCTGCATCGGCTGGGCGGCCGGATCGAAACCAATGCTGCCCGTGGAAGTGCCCGCCTGAGCGGACGTCGACGATTTTTTCGATGCTGTCATTACCTGCCTTACCGGTGATTCGTGAGCGTCTATCGTGAAATCCTGCTCGCGCGCGGCATGCCGGTTGCGAGCCGGGCCGTCATGCTCTGGAGAGGCGTCTCCAGATTCTGCCGCAGTGCGGTATTTTTATCATTATCGTTTTCCCCATGTGAAGCGCCATGTCAAACCGCTGAACATTTCCGCACGGAGATAATCCTCGCGCAACAGGCGGGACAAGGGTTCCGGCGAAACATAAAACATTTTGATTGACTTGACTTCGCGATTTTTCATTCAGCCGCGCATGCGGTGCGGCATAGCCGCCGAAATATCGAGATAACCCGATTTTGCGGCGCAGCAAATGCCTTGCGCATGCGCATCCCGTCAATCGGCCAACCAGATCGCCGCCGCCATGCGGCCTGTCACGCGGTCGCGCCGGTACGAATAGAAGCGCGCCTGTTCGGTGACCGTGCAGGCCGTCCCGCCGCTCACGTGCGCAACACCCGCACGCGCAAGACGCAAGCGCGCGAGCGCATAGAGATCGGCCAGGAACTTGCCGGGCGCACCATCGACCGCAACGAACGCAAGCCGGGTTTCATCATGCTCCGACTGCGGGGCCGTGTCGAGAAACGCGTCGCGCACGTCGGCGCCGACCTCGAACGCCCGCGGGCCGATCGCCGGCCCGAGGTAAGCATGAAGCGCGTCCGTCGCGCCGCCCGCGAGTGCCGCGACACGCGCCGCGGTCTGCTCGACGATGCCGGCCGCCAGCCCGCGCCAGCCCGCATGCGCGGCGCCGACGGCGCGGCCTTGCGTGTCGCACAGCAGCACGGGCAGGCAATCCGCGACCATCACGACGCAGACGGCGCCAGCATGGTCGGTGACACTCGCGTCTGCCTGCACCGGCGCCGCCGCCGCGGGGGCCGCCGCGATCACCTCGTCCGCGTGCACGATCTGCGCGCCGTGAACCTGCTCGAGCCAGGCGGCTCCCGGCTGGCCCGCCAGCGCGAGCAAGCGCGCGCGATTCCCGGCGACATGAGCCGGGTCGTCACCGGTATGCAGGCCGAGATTCATCCCGCCCGGCAGCGCTTCTGCGCCCTGCCAGCGCCCGTACGGGCCTTCGCTCACCCCGCCGTCGCGCGTCGTGATCAGCGCGCGCACGCGAGGAGACACCTGCCAGTCGGGCTGTACGCAGTCCTGCCACGTCAACGGCGCCAGGTTCGTCATCGGCACTCACTCCTCCTCATCGTCCAGATACGGCTCATCGTCGTGATACTCGCCGCCGAAATCGTCATCGTCATAGACACCGTCATCGTCGTCGAATTCCTCGTCACCGTGCCCGAAGCCGAGCGCCGCGATGAGTGCGTTCATGTCGTCCGGCAGCGGGCAGCGCCATTGCATCGACTTGCCCGTGACCGGATGCACGAGACCGAGCCGCCATGCATGCAGCGCCTGTCGCGCGAAACCGTCCGGCAACGGCGCGACCGAGCGCTTGCCGCGCGCCCGCCCGTACACGGGGTCGCCGAGCAGCGGGTGCCCGGCGTGCGCGCAATGCACGCGGATCTGGTGCGTGCGACCGGTCTCGAGATCGCACTGGATCGCCGAAACCGGCTGACGTTGCCACAGGCATGTGTCAACCGTGCGGAAATGCGTGCGCGCGGGCTTGCCCGATGCGCCGGTGACGACGGCCATGCGTGTGCGTTCGCGCGGATCGCGGCCGATCGGCGCGTCGATCGTGCCTTCCTCGGGCATCGTGCCCCACACGAGCGCGAAATAGCGGCGCTTCACCGTGCGGGCCTGCAACTGGCGCACGAGGTCGGTCTGCGCGGCCAGCGTACGGGCCACCACCATCAGGCCGGACGTTTCCTTGTCGAGCCGGTGGACGATGCCCGCGCGCGGCAGGCCGGCCGCCGCGTCGCCGTAGCGATGCAGCAGCCCGTTGAGGATCGTGCCGCTCCAGTTGCCGGCAGCCGGATGCACGACGAGGCCGGCCGGCTTGTTGATCACGACGAGCGCGTCGTCCTCGTAGATCACGTCGAGCGGCACGGGCTCCGGCGTAAAGGCGAGCTGCTCGGGGAGCAGGTCGGGCACGAGCTCGACCTTCGCGCCGAGCGGCACCGGCTGTCGGATCTTCGCCGGTGCGCCGTCGACGAGCACGCGCTGCGCCTCGATCCAGCTCTGCAGGCGGCTGCGCGAGAATTCGGGGAACAGTTGGGCGAGCGCCTTGTCGAGGCGTTCACCCGCGAGCGACAGCGGCACTTCGACGACGCGCGGCGCGTCGTCGACCGCCGCGGACGGCACGACGGGCGGCTGCATTGCGTCGCCAGCCAGATCGTCATCGAGGGAATCCCCCGACGCAGCGTCGGCGGGCCGATCGCTTGGGCTATAATCTTCGCGATTTGGTGTGCCCGGCTGGGCATTCTGCGAACTTGAACGGGTCATTTAGACTGGGTCACCGAGACTTGAAGCTAGGACATGCGAGCATGATGAATTCGACCAAACGTACGGCCAGAACCGTCGCCGCCCGGGCTGCGGCGGTAGCGGCCGCGGCCCTCATCGCCGGCTGCCACGGCTTGCCGCAGAAGCAGGACGAGACGGCTACCTGGTCGAATAACAAATTATACTCAGAGGCCCAGGACGCACTGTCCGGCGGCGACTGGGGCAAGTGCGCGAAATATTTCGAGTCGCTGCAAGGCCGCGATCCGTTCGGTCATTTCGCGCAGCAGGCACAGATCAACGTTGCATACTGCAACTGGAAGGACAACGAAGCGGCAGCCGCCGACCAGGCCGTCGACCGCTTCATCCAGCTCCACCCCGATCATCCGGATATCCCGTACGCGTACTACCTGAAGGGGATGATCCACTTCAACGACGATCTCGGACTGTTCGGCCGGTTCTCCGGTCAGGACATGAGCGAGCGCGATCCGCAGGCACTGCGCGAATCGTACGATGCGTTCAAGGTCGTCGTCGACCGCTTCCCGAAGAGCAAGTACGCGCCCGACGCCGCCGCGCGGATGCGCTACATCGTCAACGCGCTCGCGTCGCACGAAGTGCACGCGGCCGACTACTACTACCGGCGCGGCGCCTACGTCGCGGCCATCAACCGCGCGCAGCTCGCGATCAAGGACTACAAGGGTGCCCCGGCGATCGAGGACGCACTGCACATCATGATCCTGTCGTACGGCAAGCTGAACCAGCCGGAACTCGCCGAGGACACGAAGCGCGTGCTCGCAGGCACGTTCCCCGACAGCCCGTACGTCACGGGCCACTCGCGCCCCGGCGCGAAGAAGTCGTGGTGGCAGTTCTGACGAAAGCACCGTGCAGCGCCCGCTGCACGCACAAAAAACCCGGCCATCGAGCCGGGTTTTTTATTGGCGCCGCGTTCAGGCGGCGCCGGTGCGATCGCGCGGCGATCGCCGCGCGCGCCGTCACGTGAGCTTTGCCGAACGGTGCTCGTCGAAGAAGTCCTGGACGACCGCGATCTCGCGGGTCCGCTTGAACGGCGGCAGGCTCTGCCAGATCCGGCGCCCGTAGGGCTTGTCGACGAGCCGCGTGTCGCAGATCATCAGCACGCCGCGATCCGTCTCCGCGCGAATCAGCCGGCCCGCGCCCTGCTTCAGCGTGATCACGGCCTGCGGCAACTGGTGCACGGCGAACGGGCTCAGCCCCTTCTTCGTCAGCGCATCGAGCCGCGCGGCCAGCACCGGATCGTCCGGCGGCGCGAACGGCAGCTTGTCGATCACGACGAGCGACAGCGCATCGCCGCGCACGTCGACGCCTTCCCAGAAACTCTGGCTGCCGACCAGGATCGCATTGCCGTACGCACGGAAACGGTCGAGCAGTTCGGTGCGGCTCGCATCGCCCTGCACGAGCAGCGGCGTGTTCCAGCCGCGCGATTCGATCACGTCGCGCAGCTTCGACGCGATCCGGTCGACCGCGCGCAGCGTCGTGCACAGCATGAACACGCCGCCACCGGACGCCTCGATCGCCGGCAGCGCGGCGTCGAAGACGGCATCGGTAAACGCCGGCGAAGACGGTTGCGGCAGGTTGCGCGGCACGTACAGCAGCCCTTGCGATTGGTAGTCGAACGGGCTCGCGAGCGTCATCGAGCGACGCGAGCTGAGGCCCATCTGAGCCGCGTAGTGCGTGAAATCGCCGCGCACCGACAGCGTGGCCGACGTGAACACCCATGCACGCGGCACGCCCGCGCGCTGCTTGGCAAAGATCGGCGCGACCGACAGCGGCGTTTCGTGCAACTGGACCGTATGCGCGAACACTTCGACCCAGCGCACCTTCTCGTTCGGATCGCCGTCGGATGCCGCCTTGTCGCCGGCCGCCGCCGCGTCGGCCTTCGCGGCCGCCTCCGTCGCACCGGGCGCGACCCAGCCGGCCAGCAGGTCCTGCAGCTCGCGTGCACGCCGCAGGCACGCACCGAGCGATTCCGCCCGTTCGGCCTGGCTTGCAAGCGCCGATGCAAGCGCGTCGAGCGCAGCTTCGAGCGCGTCGAGCGCGCCGAACATCGGGTGATCGTCGCCGAGTTGGGCGAGCGACATGCGCACGATCTGGTCGTTCGCGAACGCAAGGCGCAAGTCGCGCGCCGCGCGCTCGAGATCGCCGCCGAGCTTCACCCATTCGACCGCGTCGCGTGCATGGCTCAGGCCTTCTGCCACCGTGTCGCGTGCGAGCTCGAGAATCTGCGTCGTCGACAGCGTCTCGCCGAAAAACAGCGTCGCCGTTTCCGGCAACTGGTGCGCTTCGTCGAAGATGACCGTGTTCGCGTTCGGCAGCAGCTCGGCCATCCCCGTATCGCGCAGCATGATGTCCGCAAAGAACAGGTGGTGGTTGACGACGACGACGTCGGCCTGCTGCGCCTCGCGCCGCGCCTGCATCACGAAGCATTCCTTGTAATGCGGGCATTCCTGGCCAAGGCAGTTGTCGCGCGTCGACGTGACCATCGACCAAACGGGCGCCGTTTCCGGCACGCTCGCGAGCTCGGCCTTGTCGCCGCTCTTCGTGATCTTCGCGAAACGGACGATTTCCTGCAGATAGGCCGTATCCTGCCGCGACGGCAGCCGGCCGTTGTCGGCCGTGCGTTGCAGGTAGTAATGGCACAGGTAGTTCGACCGCCCCTTGAGCATCGCCACCGACACCGGCACCGCGAGCGCGTTGCGCACGGTCGGGATGTCGCGCTGGAACAGCTGGTCCTGCAGGTGTTTCGTGCCGGTCGACACGATCACCTTGCCACCCCACAGCATTGCGGGCACGAGATACGCATAGGTCTTGCCGGTACCCGTACCGGCCTCGACGATAAGCGTGTTGTCGCCAGCATCGCTGTCGACCTCGGCTGCAGCGGCGCCCGGTTCGGCCGCCTTGTCGCCGTCGCCGAGGCGACGCGCCGGCCGCTTGCGGGTTTCGAAGATCTCGGGCTCGGGCATCCGGCGCGCGGACGCTTCCATCGCGGACGCGACGGCGCGCGCCATCTCGATCTGCGACGTACGCGGCCGATAGCCGTCGAGCGCACGCGCCAGCAATCCGCCTTCGCCGAAGATCGTATCGAGTTCGTCGACGCGCTTGCGGCTCAGTTCAAAGGTGCCTTCGGGCGCACGTGCGCGCCCGGCGGACGACACGTCGCGCCGGGCATCGGGGGTGGCTTCAAGCGGAGAATTCAAGGCAAGCGTTCCTGTGTCCAGCGCCCGGGCGGCGCCGGCGCTTGCCAGGCCGCGCTCAGGCGCGCTTATCCGGTTCCAGCTGCGATTGCAGCAAAATGATTTTGTCCTTGGCCGCCAGCTTTTCCTTCTTCAGCCGGTGCAGCGTGATGTCGTCGATGTCGGAGTGTCCTTCCTTCAGCTCGATCTCCCGAGCGAGCTGCTGGTGCTGCTCCTGCAATGCAGCCAAACGGTTGTGCAATTCCTGCTGCTGTTCCGTGAGACGGTTTTGCATGTTTGCCTCCTCATCGAAGCAGCGCGCCGGCTGGCGTGCCAGCGCGCACGAGACTGATTCCGGATCAATCCAACACGTTACTGCCCCTGCTGTTGCTTCTGCTGCGCCTTTTCGGTCGCTTCCTTCTGACGCTGCTCGACATCGGCCTTGTGCTGCGCGGCCTCCTTCTGCTTCTGCTCGTAGCGCGCGGCGTTGTCCGCACGCTCCTGCGCCTTCTGCCCGGCCTGCTGGTGCGCCTGGTCGAGCTTGTGCTGGAAGTCGCCCTGCTTCTGGTCGTATGCCTGCTTGCTCGCCGCGCGCTGCGGCCCTTCCGCGCCACGCTGCGCCTGCTTCAGCGCATTCTGCTCCTGCTTGTCGCGGAACGCAGCGGCGTTTGCCGCGTCGTTCGCCGCGCGCTGCGGCGCTTGTGCCGCATCCTGCGCCGCCTTCAGCGCCTGCTGCTGGTCACGCTGCTGTGCGCGCACCGCCCGCTGCTCGTCGTTGAGCGCGAGCTGCTCCTGGCGGATGCTCGCCCGCTCGTCGCGCATCTGTTCACGCGCCTTGCCGAGACAGTGATTGACGAAGAACTTGCTGTAACAGTCGTGCTCGGCCACCGCATAACGATAATCGTTTTCCGCGGAGCGTTGATTGAGCACTTTTTGACGGGCGTCGAAGTCCGGTGCGGCCGTGGCCGTCACCGGTGCGGCCGCGGCAGCGGCCGGCGCAGTGGCGCCCGAAGCTTGCGCGAACGCGCCGGAAGGCCCGGCAGACAAAGCCGCGGCGAGCGCTGCGCCGAGCGCGACGAGAGAAATTCGGGAAGTTGGCAACGTCGTAGGAAAGCTGCGGGACATGTGTCAAATTCTATCACCCCCGGCTGGACGCTCCGCCATTTATGGCAAAATGCCCCGCTTCACTCACCCGCGGCATCTGGCCCGTCGGGCCCGCCATGCAGCCCGCCGCTTCGGGCCTGCCGGCCCGCGCCGCGATTTCAGCAGGCAGATCATCCACGACATGACGGAAACCGTAGCACTCAAGATCGTACAGCGCATCGCCACCGAACTGTCCGTCCAGCCG
This sequence comes from Burkholderia crassaminum, assembly GCF_964265005.1. Classification (NCBI taxonomy): domain Bacteria; kingdom Pseudomonadati; phylum Pseudomonadota; class Betaproteobacteria; order Burkholderiales; family Burkholderiaceae; genus Burkholderia; species Burkholderia crassaminum. The sequence goes on from NZ_OZ183799.1 coordinate 2,130,086, forward strand.
CGCCAGGTCGCGGCGGCCGTGCAACTCCTCGACGAAGGCTCGACCGTTCCGTTCATTGCCCGGTACCGCAAGGAAGTGACCGGCAACCTGGACGACACGCAGCTGCGCAACCTCGAGGAGCGTCTCCTGTATCTGCGCGAGCTCGAGGATCGCCGCGCGACGATCCTGTCGAGCATCGACGAACAGGGCAAGCTGACGGACGAGCTGCGCGCCGCGATCGATACGGCCGACAGCAAGCAGGTGCTCGAAGACCTTTACCTGCCGTACAAGCCGAAGCGCCGCACGCGTGCGCAGATCGCCCGCGAGGCCGGCCTCGAGCCGCTCGCGCAGGCGCTGCTCGCGAATCCGCTGCTCGACCCGCAGGTCGAGGCGGCCGCCTATGTCGACGCCGACAAGGGCGTCGCCGACGTGAAGGCCGCGCTCGACGGTGCGCGCGACATCCTGTCCGAACAGTTCGGTGAAACGGCCGAGCTGCTCGGCAAGCTGCGCGACTACCTGCACAACCAGGGCGTCGTGTCGTCGGCCGTCGTCGAGGGCAAGGAAAACGAGGAAGGCGAGAAATTCCGCGACTATTACGACTACGCGGAAACAATCAAGACCGTGCCGTCGCATCGCGCACTCGCGCTGTTCCGCGCCCGTAATGCAGGCGTGCTGACGGTCAAGCTCGGCCTCGGCGAAGAGCTCGACGCGCAGGTGCCCCATCCCGGCGAGGCGATGATCGCGCGCCATTTCGGCATCGCGAACCAGAACCGCCCGGCCGACAAATGGCTGTCGGATGTCTGCCGCTGGTGCTGGCGCGTGAAGGTGCAGCCGCATATCGAGAACGAGCTGCTCACGCAATTGCGCGAAACGGCCGAAACGGAAGCGATCCGCGTGTTCGCGCGCAACCTGAACGACCTGCTGCTGGCCGCGCCGGCCGGCCCGAAGGCCGTGATCGGTCTCGACCCCGGCCTGCGCACGGGCGTGAAGGTCGCGGTCGTCGACCGCACCGGCAAGGTGCTCGCGACCGACACGATCTACCCGCACGAGCCGCGCCGCGACTGGGACGGCTCGATCGCGAAACTCGCGCGCATCGCCGCGCAGACGCAGGCCGAGCTGATCAGCATCGGCAACGGCACCGCGTCGCGCGAAACCGACAAGCTCGCGAGCGAACTGATCGCGAAGCACCCGGAACTGCGCCTGCAGAAAATCGTCGTGTCGGAAGCCGGCGCATCGGTCTACTCGGCGTCCGAACTCGCGGCGAAGGAATTCCCCGAAATGGACGTGTCGCTGCGCGGCGCCGTATCGATCGCGCGCCGCCTGCAGGATCCGCTCGCCGAGCTCGTGAAGATCGAGCCGAAGGCGATCGGCGTCGGCCAGTACCAGCACGACGTGAACCAGCGCGAACTCGCCCGCTCGCTCGACGCGGTCGTCGAAGACTGCGTGAACGCGGTCGGCGTCGACGCGAACACGGCGTCTGCCCCGCTGCTGGCGCGCGTGTCGGGCCTGAACGCGACGCTCGCACGCAACATCGTCGACTACCGCGATGCGAACGGCCCGTTCCCGTCGCGCGAGCACCTGCGCAAGGTCCCGCGCCTCGGCGACAAGACCTTCGAACAGGCCGCCGGCTTCCTGCGCATCAACGGCGGCGAGAATCCGCTCGACCGCTCGTCGGTGCACCCGGAAGCGTATCCGGTCGTCGAGCGGATGCTCGCGAAGATCAGCAAGCGCATCGACGACGTGCTCGGCAGCCGCGAAGCGCTGTCGGGCCTGTCCCCGACGGAATTTGTCGACGAACGTTTCGGCCTGCCGACCGTGCGCGACATCCTGTCCGAACTGGAGAAGCCGGGCCGCGATCCGCGCCCCGAATTCAAGACCGCGACGTTCCGCGAAGGCGTCGAGAAAGTGTCGGATCTCGTGCCGGGCATGACGCTCGAAGGCGTCGTGACGAACGTCGCCGCGTTCGGCGCGTTCGTGGACATCGGTGTCCACCAGGACGGCCTCGTCCACGTGTCCGCGATGTCGACGAAGTTCATCAAGGATCCGCACGAAGTCGTGAAGGCGGGCCAGGTCGTCAAGGTGAAGGTGCTCGACGTCGACGTGAAACGCCAGCGCATTGCGCTGACGATGCGCCTCGACGACGACGCGGCAGCGCCCGGCATGCCGTCGCGCGGTGGCCAGGATCGCGGCAACGCGGGGCGCGGCGCCGCCCGCCCGCAGCGTTCGCGCGAGCCGGAACCGGCCGGCGCAATGGCCGCGGCATTCGCGAAGCTGAAGCGCTGAGCACGCGAAAAGCGTCAACGTACGAAAAAACCCGCCTTACGGCGGGTTTTTTTATTGAATCGTCGCGTGCATTTCAATATCCGCGATGAAAACCGAATGTGCGCGTTTTCATCACCATTCCCTCACGTTTAATCGGCGAATTAAACAATCCGCGTTCTGACATGCGTTTTCTTGACGCTTCACGATCGGTACATAAAATAAATTTTCGAACGGCCGTATTTTGATGCTTCCGTAACAAGCAGCGATCTTTCAGCTCAGCGGCAGGATTTTCCGCGGCGCTCGGATGCGCCGTGAATATCCGGCCTCGCTTGTTTCAGTCTCGCTTTTTGCAGTCGATTCGCGACGCATTGCATCCGGTATTCGCCCGGCCGGCGAACCGGGACGGATTCGCGAAAAATGGATCGGGGAACCATGGAAGACGACCATCTGAAAACCGAACTGGCCGCATTGCGCATTCCCGTTTTCGACGTCCCGTGGGCCGGTGCCTGTTCACCGCACGTCGAACGAATCGAATCGCGCATGCTCGAATGGGCCGACGCATACGGCATGTTCATCAGCGACGCCTACCGGGAACGCGTCGCGCGCACCCGATACGGCTGGCTCGCCTCGCGCTGTTACCCGAACGCCGATCCTTCGCTGCTGCAAGCGCTCGCCGATTATTTCGTGTGGTTCTTTCTCGTCGACGACCTGTTCGTCGACCGCGTCGAGCCGGTAGGCCCTGATACGTTGCGCAATCTGACCGCGATGATCGATGTGCTCGACTACGAATGTACATCCCCCCAGCCTGTATATGGCGAGCGAGCGTGGTTCGATCTGTGTCAGCGCCTGCGCGCGCGCCTGTCGCCCGAACATTTCGCGCGCTTCGCACAAGGCATGCGCCTGTGGGCCACCACGGCCGGGCTGCAGATTATCGGCCACCTGCGGCCCGAGCCGATCGCAGTGCAGCAATACGAAACGATCCGGCGTCACACGAGCGGGATGAATCCGTGCCTCGCGCTGGCGGACGCGGCCAATTCCGGCGCCGTCCCGCCCGATACGTTTCATCGGCCGGAAATCCAGACACTGTGCCGGCACGCGAACCATATCGTCTGCTGGAGCAACGACATCCAGAGCATCGGCGTCGAAGCGCGCCAGCCCGGGCAGTTCCGGAACATGGTGATGATCCACGCTTCCCGCGGCCATACGCTGCAGGCAAGCGTCGACTACACGGCCGAACGTGTGCGCGCCGAAATCAGCGCGTTCGTCCTGTGCGCCGATGCACTCGCACAGCATGCGGACACGCGCGTGCACGGCCTCGTCGACGGCTGCCGATACTGGATACGCGGCTATCTGGATTGGGTCGCGCGGGATACGCAGCGCTATGCGGCTGCGTTCGCGGCCGGCGATGCGGACGATCGCGGCCTGATTGCCTGTTCGGCAGACTCGGCGGCGCGCGGCTGAACGGCCCGCGCGCCGCGCCCGGTCAGATCTCGATCTTCGTCCCGAGTTCGACCACGCGGTTCGCCGGAATCGAGAAGAAGTCGGTCGGCTTCGCGGCATTCTGGTGCATCCACGCGAACACGCGCTCGCGCCAGATCGACATCCCGGGCAGATGCGTCGGCACGACCGTTTCGCGCGCGAGGAAGAACGACGTGTCCATCAACTCGAACGTCATGTCGTGCATGCGACCGAATTCCTCGAGCACGGCCTTCACGTCCGGCGTCTCGTTGAAGCCGTACTCGGCCCTGACGATGTACAGCCCGCCGCCCGCATCACGCGAGGTCTGGCGCTTGTCGTCGCGCACGTAGGGAATGTCGCGCGTCACGAACGTGAGGAAAATGGTCCGCTCGTGCAGCACCTTGTTGTGCTTCAGGTTGTGCAGCAGGCTGACGGGCACGAGCTTGTCGTTGCCGGTCAGGTAGATCGCGGTGCCCGACACGCGATGCGGCGGATGCGCGAGCAGCCCCTGCAGGAACGGCTCGAGCGGAATACCGTCGGCAGCCGTGCGCTCCTTGACGATGTGACGCCCCTTGTACCAGGTCATCAGCAGGAAGAACAGCAGCGCGCCGATGCCGAGCGGCAGCCAGCCGCCCTGCGCAACCTTCAGCAGGTTCGCGCCGAAGAAGCCGAGGTCGACCGCGAGGAACACGGCGATGATCGCGCCGACCAGCAGCCGGTTCCAGTTCCACACCTTCACCATCACGACCGCGGCGAGCACGGTCGTGATCACCATCGTCGCCGTCACCGCGATGCCGTACGCAGCCGCGAGGTTGTCGGAGCTCTTGAAGCCGATGACGATGCAGAGGATCACGAACAGCAGCAGCCAGTTCACGACCGGCACGTAGATCTGGCCGATCGCCAGTTCCGACGTATGCAGCACTTTCATGCGCGGCACGTAACCGAGCTGGATGGCCTGCGACGTCAGCGAATACGCGCCCGAGATCACCGCCTGCGACGCGATCACGGTCGCGACCGTCGACAGCACGACGAGCGGCAGCAGTCCCCATTCGGGTGCCAGCAGGAAGAACGGGTTCTCGATCGCCTTCGGGTTCTGGATCAGCAGCGCGCCCTGGCCGAAGTAGTTCAGCACGAGCGACGGCATCACGAGCCCGTAGGCGGCGATGCGGATCGGCTTCGCGCCGAAGTGGCCCATGTCCGCGTAGAGCGCTTCCGCGCCGGTCAGCACCAGCACGACCGAGCCGAGCACCACGTACGCCTGCAGCAGGTGATCAGCCATGAACGACGCCGCGTAATACGGGTTGATGGCCGCCATGATGCCCGGCACGCGCACGATGTGGTACACGCCGAGCGCCGCGATCACGATGAACCACAGCACCATGATCGGGCCGAACAGTTTGCCGACCAGCGCGGTGCCATGACGCTGGATCCAGAACAGCGCGATCAGGATCACGATCGTGATCGGCAGCACGAGATGGGACAGGTGCGGTGTCGCGATTTCGAGACCTTCGACCGCCGACATCACCGAGATCGCCGGCGTGATCACCGCGTCCCCGTAGAACATGCACGCGCCGAATATCCCGAGCGCCATCAGCGCGCCCGCAACGCGGGTCTTCGAGTCGAGCGGCCGCAACGACAGCGCCATCAGCGCAAGCACTCCGCCTTCGCCGTTGTTGTCGGCCCGCATCACGAACAGCAGGTACTTGATGCCGACCACCAGGATGATTGCCCAGAACAGCAGCGAGATCACGCCGAGAATCGATCCTTCGGTGAGCGGAATGCCGTGTGCGGGGCTGAACGCCTCCTTGAGCGAATACAAGGGGCTGGTGCCGATGTCGCCGAACACGACGCCGATGGCTGCTATCGCTAGCGCCCGCATCGAGTGTTGTTGCGTCGAATGCGGCGCTTGTGCGGCGTCGGTCGCGTGGATCGTGTCGTTCATATGAAGCGTAATAATCGGGTCCGGGTCGGACAAAACGAGCGCTATTCTACTCGCGCCCCCGTGAAACGCCGCCCTGCTCTGTTGCCGTGGAACCACGAGATCCACGCTACGCATGCAATCCGGCGCAAGCTGTGGCAGGGCTGCCAATCATAGCCGGGGCAGCGCCGTCTGCCTACCGGGTCCGCGGCGCGCGCGGCGCCGCCGCACATGGCGTCCCAATGAAAAACGGCGCCGCAAGCGGCGCCGTACAAGGCTTTCCTTCGATTGGCCGGCCGCTTACGCGCCCGAACCGTCGCGCTGTGCGCGACCGCGCTTGATCCACGCCTCGAGGTTGTGCGGGCGAACCGTGTCCCACTCCTCGAACGGCTGATGAATCCACGGATTCGTCGGCAGATACTGCGTGTGATAGTCGGGCTTGACCTTCGAGCACCCCTTGTACCAGAGCACGGCCGAACGCACGGCCGTCACGGACGGATAGCGCTCCTTCAGATGCTCCTGCACGCGCGCAAGCGTGACGCCCGAATCGACGAGATCGTCGACCAGCAGCACGTTGCCCGCCAGGTTGCCGCGCGTCATCGTGATGTACTGCGCGATGTCGAGGTCGCCCTGCTCGGTGCCGGCCGCTTCCCGGTACGAACTCGTCGCGAGGATCGCGAGCGGCACGTCGTAGATGCGCGACAGTTGATCGCCGACGCGCAGGCCGCCGCGCGCGAGGCACAGGATCTGGTCGAACTTCCAGCCCGATGCATGCACCTGGAGCGCGAGCAGCTCGATGAGACGGTGATACTCGTCCCAGCCTACCCACAGGTTCTTGTCGTCGTTGCGCGGATCAGTCATCAAGTCTGCCGCCGTCATCGTGATTTGCTGCGTCATCTGAAAATTACACCTTGAACGGATGGCGGAGCAGGATCGTTTCGTCGCGGTCCGGGCCCGTCGACACCATGTCGACCGGCACGCCAGCCACTTCCTGGACGCGAGTCAGGTAAGCCTGCGCGTTCGCCGGCAGCGCTTCCCACGTCTTGATGCCGACCGTGCTTTCCTTCCAGCCGGGGAACGTTTCGTACACGGGTTCGCAACGCGCCACGTCGGCTGCACCGCGCGGCAGGATGTCCGCATCCTTGCCGTCGATCTTGTAGCCGACGCACAGCTTGACTTCGTCGAGGCCGTCGAGCACGTCGAGCTTCGTCATGCACAGGCCCGACACGCCGTTGATCTGGATCGAGCGGCGCAGCGCGGCCGCATCGAGCCAGCCCGTGCGGCGCGGACGGCCGGTGACCGAACCGAATTCCTTGCCGACGTTGGCGAGCGTGACGCCGACCTGGTCCTGACGCTGCGGATTGTCCGCGTCGTACAGTTCGCTCGGGAACGGGCCCGAGCCGACGCGCGTGCAATATGCCTTCGTGATGCCGAGGATGTAGTTGAGCTTCTGCGGGCCCACGCCCGCGCCGGCCGACGCCGCACCTGCGACGCAGTTGCTCGACGTGACGAACGGATAGGTGCCGTGATCGATGTCGAGCAGCGTGCCTTGTGCGCCTTCGAACAGCAGGTTCTGGCCCGCATTGTTCGCGTCGTACAGGCGGCGCGACACGTCGGCCACCATCGGCTTCAGGCGGTCGGCATAACCGAGCATCGTGTCGAGCGTAGCCTGGAAATCGACGGCCGCGCCACCCAGGTACTGGGTCAGCACGAAGTTGTGGAAATCGAGGTTTTCGCGCAGGCGGTCGGCGAAGGTCTTCGCGTCGAACAGGTCCTGCACGCGCAGCGCGCGGCGGCCGACCTTGTCTTCGTACGCGGGGCCGATGCCACGGCCCGTCGTGCCGATCTTGCCCGCGCCCTTGCGCGCTTCGCGCGCCTGGTCGATCGCGATGTGGTACGGCAGGATCAGCGTCGTGGCTTCGGAAATGAACAGGCGGTCGCGCACGTTCACGCCGGCCTCTTCCAGCTCGCCGATTTCCTTGAACAGTGCTTCGGGGGACAGGACGACGCCGTTGCCGATGTAGCAGGCGACGCCTTCACGCATGATGCCCGACGGAATGAGGCGCAAGATTGTCTTCTTGCCGCCGATGATGAGGGTGTGGCCGGCGTTGTGACCGCCCTGGAAACGCACGACGCCTTGAGCGTGGTCCGTCAGCCAGTCGACGATCTTGCCCTTGCCTTCATCACCCCATTGCGTTCCCACGACGACGACATTGCGCCCGGGAGTCACGTTCACTGCGCTGGCAGACATGTTGATTCGTTAGCTGGTTAAAAACGTATTCTACCTATGTTCGCGGGCGATTCCGAATTTTTCCGTTTAGCTTCAACGATATGCACGCCGAAGCACGTCCCGCGAACGCCTGTTTACCGGGGTTCGACCACCCATGCACCGTCGCGCTCGACGAGCGACCGGTCGCAGGCGAACTCGTCGAGTACATGATCGTGGCCCGGCAGCGCCTGGATCACGACCTCGCCCGCATCGCGCAGCGCCGCAACGGCTGCGCTCAGCGCGTCGTCCTGCGCCCACGGCGCGAGAATCGCGGTACCGCGTGCCTCGACCGGGGAAATCCGTGCGAGTTCGCGCAGGTCGAGCGAGAAGCCCGTGGCCGGACGGGCACGGCCATACGCCTGGCCGACGTGGTCGTAGCGACCGCCCCGTGCGATCGCGTTCGGCACGCCGTCGATGTAGGCGCTGAACATCGCGCCGCTGTGATACGCATAGCCACGCAGATCGCCGAGATCGATCGCCACTTCGGCACCCTTCGCCTGGGCCGCGAGCTGCGCCAGATCGTCGAGCGCCCGCGTGATTTCCGGCAGCACTGGCAACTTCGCCCGCGCCTCGGCGAGCACGCTCGCGTCGCCATAGAGGTGCGGCAGCGCGCGCAGCGCGGCGCGCGTATCGGCGCCGAGATCGTCGGTGAGTTCGTTCAGCAGTGGCACATCCTTGCCCGACAGTGCGTCATACAGCGACTCGCCGCGCTCGGCAGCCTGCGCGTCGCGCGCCAGCAGCGCCGCGAGCACGCCCGCGTGGCCGAGGTCGAGACGGATGCGCGACAGGCCCGCGAGATGCAGCGCATCGAGCATCAGTTGCTGGATCTCGAGGTCGGCTTCCAGCCCGGCATGACCATAGATTTCCGCGCCGATCTGGATCTGCTCGCGCGTCGCGTGCAGGCCGCGCGGACGCGTATGCATCACGTGACCCGCATAGCAAAGGCGCGTCACGCCCTGGCGATTCAACAGGTGCGCGTCGATCCGCGCGACCTGCGGCGTGATGTCCGCACGCAGGCCGAGCGTGCGGCCCGACAACTGGTCGACCAGCTTGAAGGTGCGCAGGCGCAGGTCGGCGCCGCCGCTCGTCAGCAGCGACTCGAGATACTCGAGCAGCGGCGGCATCACCATCTCGTAGCCATACGAACGGAAGCGGTCAAGCAGCCTGCGGCGCAGCTCCTCGATCTTGCGCGCTTCCGACGGCAGTACGTCGGCGATATTCTCGGGAAGTAACCAGGTCGACATCGGTACGGTCCTACGACAGGAAACAGCGCGCGACACGCGCGCCGCGATGTGAATCGGAAATTCTGAATTCGGGCGGGACGAACGGCGGATGCGCCGTCCGGATCTGGTCCCCGGTCAGGTAGCGAGCAGCAGCAGTATGAGCCCGAGCACCATCACGATCAGCCCGCCGATCCGGATATGATGCGGCGGCCGCTCAGCTATTCTACGAAACGTGTCGCGCCAGGCGACGGGAAACACGAAGGGGAACGCCCCCTCGATGATCAGCATCAGCGCTACTGCGAGCAACAACGAGCCAGCCAGGTCCATGCGAGCGACGGCGCCGCTCGACGCGGCGCCCCAAAGTCAGTGTTTGCGGGGAGCAGGCGCCGCCGGTGCGGCACCGCCCGTCGGACTGCGCATGAAGCGGAAGAACTCGCTGTCGGGATCGACGACGATGATGTCGTTGCGCTTGAACGTGTTCCGGTAAGCCTGCAGGCTCGCGTAGAACTGATAGAACTGCGGATCGCGGCCGAACGCGTCGGCGGCAATCGTCGCGGCCTTCGCGTCGCCCTCGCCCTTGATCGTCTGCGCGGACTTGTACGCGTTCGCGAGCACGGCCTGCTGCTCGCGTTCGGCGTCGGCCTTGATCTGCTCGACGTCGGCCGTGCCTTGCGCACGCACCTGTGCCGCCTGATCGCGCAGTGCGCCGATCATCCGCTGATAGACGGCATCGGTCTGCGCGGCCGGCAAGTCGACGCGCGTCAGCTGGACATCGACCACGTCGACGCCAAAAGCGGATGCCTTTGCCTTCACTTCGTCGCGGGCCGCATCAGCGATCGCGCGCTGGCCGCCGAGCGCATCGTCGAGCGCATGCTTGCCGAACGCGTCGCCGAGTGCACTCTTCAGTGCGCCGCCCAGACGTTCGCCCGCTGCCGCCGGGTCGCCCCCCGTCGCCGTGAAATACTTCATCGGATCGCTGATCCGGTACTTCACCGCATAGGCGACGAGCAGGTCGTGCTTGTCTTCCGTTGCCAGTTGCAGCGGATCCGACGACTCGAGCGATTGCAGGCGCGTGTCGATCAGCGTGGCCGTCTGCAGCGGCGGCGGCAATTTGAAATGGATGCCGGGCCCCGCCAGCTCGGGCTGCGCGCCGTCGCGCCCCGACAGCACGGCTGCATGGCGCGGATCGACGGTAAGGACGGTCGAGGATGCCGCGAAGGCAACGATCACGATTGCGACGACGAGCGCAATGATTCGGTTCATGTTCTGCGCTCCCCGTTACTTCGTATCGTCTTCGCGCGACCGGCTGCGAAACGCTTCGCGCGATCGCAGCACGTCGTTGCCCGACGCCGCCGCAGCCGACGCCGCACTCGCGGGTGCCGCTGCAGTCGGCGCGACGGCGGTCGGTGCCGACGCCGCATCGGGTGCGGACGCGGACGCGCCGTTGGACGCCGCGGCGTTTTGTCGCCCCTGCTCGACGAGCTTGTCGAGCGGCAGATACACGACGCTGTTGCCGCCCTTGTTGCCGACGAACACCTTCGTCGAGTTCGAATAGATTTCCTGCATCGTCTCGAGATACATCCGCTCACGGATCACCGCAGGCGCCTTCGAATACTGCGCATAGACCTGCTTGAAGCGGTCGGCATCGCCTTCGGCTTCCGTGACCACGCGATCGGCATACACCCTTGCTTCGTCGACGAGCTTCGCGGCATCGCCCTGCGCCTTGGGCAGCAGGTCGTTCGCATACGCCTGCGCGGCGCGCTTCGCGGCCTCGCGCTCGTCACGCGCCTTGGCGACTTCGCCGTACGCGGCCTGCGTCTGCTCGGGCGCCGCAACGCTCTGCATCGTGACGGCCGTCACCTCGAGCCCCGACTGGTAGCGATCGAGATCGCGCTGGATCGCGGCGGAGAGCTGCTCGCGCAGCGCGTCGCGGTCCTGGTTCAGCACGTCGGCCGCGCTGCGCGTGCCGACGATCGCGCGTACCGCAGCCTGGGCGGCCTGCGAGACGCTGCGCTCGGGATCGACGCTGCGGAACAGGTAATCGGTCGCGGAACGGATCCGGTACTGGACGATGAAGCGCACGTCGACGATATCGGCATCACGCGTCAGCATCGCTGCTTCCTTCACGTTCGCGAGACGCACGACGTTGTTGCGGCCGATCTCGATCGAGCGAACCTGCGTCGTATCGACGATCTCGTGCGACGCGAACGGATACGGCGCGCGCCAGTGCACGCCCTGGCCGACCGTGCCGGACAGCTTGCCGAGCTGCAGCACGACGCCCGTCTGGCCTTCCTGCACGACGAACAGCCCGCTGCCCACGTAGACCGCGACCAGTACGCCGATCACGATGCCTACGCCGACTCGCGCGGCTCGCCCGTTGTCAGGACGGAAACCGTTGCCGCCCTTGCCGCCGAACAGGCCATTCAGGCGCCGGTTGAAGTTGCGCCACATCTCGTCGAGGTCGGGCGGACCATCGCCGTCGCCGCCTTGCGGACGCTTCGATTCGTTCGGACGGGGACGGGATCCGTCTTTGCCATTGCCTTCGCCGCGTCCCCAGCGGGGATCGTTGATCGACAGCAAGGCGCGCATCCGCCGCCAGGTACTCCGCTCGTTGTATTCGTTCACCAGAGTTTGTTCACCAGATAAGACGCCGGCGAACCGGCCGGGACCGGTTAGCGCCCGTGTTCGGAAATCGTGTGGTCTTCGTGTGGTTCAGCGGGTGCGCCGTCGAGCGCGCCGCTGGGTAACGTCGCGCTGGAGAGGTGTTCCGCGGAGGCGATTTCGGCGATGGCGGCACGCAACGTATCAAGACCCTGACCGGTGCGCGCGCTCAAAAAGACGCGCGAAATATTACCATATTCGTCCCGCTCGACCGCGTCGCCGCGGGCCGCCAGCTCGGGCACGGCGTCGATCTTGTTGAACACCAGCACCTGGCGGATCGTGTCCGCGCCGATTTCGTGCAGCACGCCGTTGACCTGCTCGATCTGCTCGAGCCTGACCGCGCTCGATGCATCGACCACATGCAGCAGCAGATCCGCGTGAATCGTTTCCTCGAGGGTCGCACGGAATGCAGCGACCAACTGGTGAGGCAACTCGCGGATGAACCCGACCGTATCCGACACAACGATCTGGCCGACCTCGTCGCCGAGGTACACGCGCCGCGACGTCGTGTCGAGCGTGGCGAACAGCTGGTCGGCCGCATACGCCTGCGCTTTGGTCAGCGCATTGAACAGCGTCGACTTGCCCGCGTTCGTATAGCCGACGAGCGACACCGACATCGTGCCGCTGCGCGCGCGCTGACGGCGTTGCGTGCTGTGTTGCCGGCGCAGCCGGTCGAGCCGCGCCTTCAGCATCTTGATGCGCTCGCCGATCAGCCGACGGTCGGTTTCGAGCTGGGTTTCGCCGGGGCCGCGCAGGCCGATACCACCCTTCTGCCGTTCGAGGTGGGTCCACGCGCGAATGAGTCGCGTCGACAGGTACTGAAGCTGCGCGAGTTCGACCTGCAGCTTGCCTTCGTGGCTACGGGCGCGCTGCGCAAAGATGTCGAGGATGAGACTGGTGCGATCGACCACACGCCTGTTAAGTGCCTGCTCCAGATTACGTTGCTGGGCCGGCGCCAGTGCGTGGTTGAAGATGACGATTTCGACGTTGTGCGCGTCGCAGGCGAGCCGGAGTTCTTCGGCTTTGCCGCTGCCGATGAACATCTTGGCATCGGGACTGGCGCGACGACCCGTGAGGGTGACGGCGGGACGGGCCCCCGCGCTGGAGGCGAGAAGACTGAGTTCTTCGAGACTGGCTTCGAAATCGGTCTTGCCGAAATCGATGCCGACGAGCGCTGCGTTGATCAAATTATCGGGTGTCAAGATAAGGCGGCTGGCATCGGTCGCTCGCGGCGACCGGATGCCGGCCGCTGCGATAGGTTAGGACGAGGCTTCCGCGTCCGGGTGGAAATTCACCGGACGCGCCGGCACGACCGTCGAGATGGCGTGCTTGTACACCATCTGGGTCACCGTATTACGGAGCAACACGACGTACTGGTCGAACGATTCAATGTTCCCTTGAAGCTTGATGCCATTGACGAGGTAGATCGAAACGGGAACGTGCTCTTTGCGCAGTGCGTTCAAAAACGGGTCTTGTAACAATTGCCCTTTGTTGCTCATGGCGTACTCCATCTTTTTTTGCAGGTTGATCTGGATTGGCGGCGAAGAAAAAGAGATCCGGCGCCAATCGCTACACTATAGCCGATTTTGCCTGGCCAGCCCGGGGCATAGGCCTTGCGGCCGACCCCTTGCATAACGGGTGTAACAGGCGTGCTTCAGCTCTTGTCCGCGTACGGATTGTTCGACGAACGGAACTCTATGCGCAATGGAGTCCCCGTCAGTGAGAAAGTTTCGCGGAACCGGTTTTCCAGGTAACGCTTGTACGTTTCCGTCACGGCGTCGAGTGCATTGCCGTGGATGACGATGATCGGCGGATTCTGGCCGCCCTGGTGCGCGTAGCGCAGCTTCGGACGCACCGGGCCGCGACGGCGCGGCTGCTGGAACTCGACCGCCTCGATCAGCGCGCGCGTGAGCTTCGGCGTCGGCAGCTTCGCCATTGCCGCCGCGTACGCGTCGTCGACCGAGCGCATCAGCGTGCCGATGCCCGTCTTCTTCGTGGCCGAAATGAAGTGCGATTTCGCGAAGTCGAGGAATTTCAGCTTGCGGGTCAAATCCGCTTTCGCCCGATCGCGCGCATGCTCGTCGAGCCCGTCCCACTTGTTGACGCCGATCACGAGCGCGCGGCCCTGCTCGACGACGAAGCCGGCGATGTGCGCGTCCTGGTCGGAAATGTCCTGCTGCGCATCCAGCAGAAGAATGACGACGTTCGCGTCGGAGATCGACTGCAGCGTCTTCACGACCGAGAACTTCTCGATCGCCTCGAACACCTTGCCGCGGCGCCGCAGGCCGGCCGTGTCGATCAGCGTGTATTTCTTGCCGTTACGCTCGAAGTCGACATAGATCGAATCGCGCGTCGTGCCCGGCATGTCGAACGCGATCACGCGATCCTCGCCGATCAGCGCGTTGACGAGCGTCGACTTGCCGACGTTCGGGCGACCGACGATCGCGATCTTGATGCCGCGCGACGGGTCGTTCTCGTCCTCTTCCGCCGGACGGTCCGCGTACGCGACCTCCAGCGCTTCGTTGATCATGTCGGTCACGCCGTCGCCGTGCGCGGCCGAGATCGCGCGCGGGTCGCCGAGCCCGAGCTCATAGAAGTCGGTCGCGACCGCCGTGTACTTCATCCCCTCCGCCTTGTTGACGACGAGGAAGATCGGCCGGCCGGTCTTGCGCAGGTAGTCGGCGATCGACTTGTCCTGCGGCGCGAGCCCGTTGCGGCCGTCGACGATGAACACGACGACGTCGGCTTCCTCGACGGCCTGGCGCGTCTGGCGCGCCATCTCGTGCAGGATGCCGTCCTTCGCGACGGGCTCGAAGCCGCCGGTATCGACGACCAGGTACGGCCGCTCGCCCGTCCGCCCTTCGCCGTAATGGCGATCGCGCGTCAGGCCCGGCAAGTCGGCGACCAGCGCATCACGCGAACGTGTGAGCCGGTTGAACAGCGTGGATTTCCCCACATTGGGGCGCCCAACAAGGGCAATGACCGGTTTCATCTGTGTTTTCTACGGTGAAGCGCAGCAGCGGGAGGCCCGCTGCTGCGGGCGGCTGCGCTGAATGAAAATATCACGAATTCGCGCAGCGCCGGATGCGCGCGCCGGGCGCGCGTTACGCGCCGTCGTCTTTCGTCTCGAACTGCCTTTCAAATACCGAGCGGCCGGGAGCACCGGCCGCCTTCAAGTCGCGCGAGCGCGGCGCGCGGGACAAGCCCGTCGCGCCGCGCTCGCGCATGTTTCCTGCGCGTCAGCGCGGACGGAACCCGTACAGGCCGCCGTCCTTCGTCTGCACGACGAGCGTATTGCCCGCGAGGACCGGCGCCGCCGTAATCGCGCTGCCGTCGGTCTTCATCCGTGCGATGAAGGTGCCGTCTTCACGCGACAGGAAGTGCACGAAGCCCTTGTAATCGCCCATCACGACCGCGTGCCCGAGCAGATACGGCACGCCGACGTCACGGCTCTTCAGCTTGTCGTTGCGCCAGAGCTGGTTGCCCGAAGCGGCATCGTACGCGGTCACGACCGACCAATCGTCGCCGCCGGCGACGACCGAATCGTCCTGCGCGAGGCCGCTGCGGCTCGAGAACGCCTTCTCCCACAGCGGGCGCCCCGAGTTCGCATCGAAGCAGCCGAGCTGCCCCTGGAACGTCACCGCGCAGGCTTCCGCGCCCACGAGCGTCGGCGGGCCGCTGACGTCGTTGATGCGCTCGACCTCGGTCACGCCCTTCGGGAACGACACCGGTGTCTGCCAGAACGGCTCGCCCGTCTGCAGGTTGATCGCGACCAGTCCGCCGCCGGGGAAGCCCGCCAGCACCGCCGCGTCACCCGCGAACGTCATGCCGGCCGACACGCGCAGGTTCAGCGGCACCGCGCGGTTGCGGTAGTTCCACTTCTGCTCGCCCGTCTGCGCGTTGAACGCGATCACCTGGCCGTCGATCGTGCGGACGACCACCAGGCCGTTGCCGACGAGCGGCGGCGAGAAGATCTCGCCCTGCACGCTGGTCTTCCACAGTTGCTTGCCGTCCGGACCCAGCACGAACACGCCGCCCTTCAGCGCGCCGACCGCGGTCAGGTTGCCGTCGCTGCCGACACCGGCCGACAGGTCCGAACCGACCTTCGAACGCCAGAGCGTCTGGCCCGTCTTCGCGTCGATCTTCTCGACCGAACCGTTTTCGCCCGCCGCATAGACGGCATCGCCCACGGCCACCGGCGAGAACAGGTAGCGCCCGCCCTTGCCGACGCTCGCCTTCCAGACCTGTTGCACGTCCATCACGGGCTTGAACTCGGTGAGCGGCGTCGGCACGCGGCGCGCGTCCTTCGACGACGAGCAGGCCGCCAATGCGAGGACAGCCGCCGCGCAGGCAACGGGCACAGCGTAACGTTTCAGCAAATTCATCGGTTAGCGAAGCAGAGTTAAGAGGTTGAGGGGACCGGGGTTCAGCCGCCGAGCGCGTCCAGCTTGAACTGCACGAGCTGGCGCGCAGACTGGTCGTCCTTCGACAGGCCGTCGAGCGCGAGCTTGTAAGCGGCACGCGCGTCGTCGGTCTTGCCTTGCGCGGCAAGCAGATCGCCGCGGCGATCGGCCACGAGGCCCTTGAATGCGTCGACCGGCGTACCCGACAGCAGCGCGAGGCCCGCGTCGTACGCCTTCTCGTCGAGCAGCAGCGCAGCGAGACGCAGCTTCGCGATCTGCTTGTACTCGTCATCCTTGGCGTGATCGGCAGCCCATTGCAGCTGCGCCTTCGCACCTGCCGCGTCGCCGGCCGCGTAAAGCGTCTTCGCAGCGGAGAGCGCCGTCATCTGCGCATACGGCGTGCTGCCGAACTTGTCTTCCATGTCGGCGGCCGCACGAGCCATCGTCGCCTTGTCGTTCGCGGCGGCAGCCTTCTGGACCTGTTCGTACAGCCCGGACGCCTCGGCAGCCTGACGGCGCTGCCAGTAGTTCCAGCCATTGAAACCGGCCGCGACGACGAGCGCCGCGAGCACGATCCACGTGGTGAGGTTGCCCCAGCGGGCCCACCACGCCTTGAGACTTTCAATCGATTCTTGTTCGTCGTGATAACTCATCGGCGAGCGATTCCTTCCTGTTCAGGCCTTTCTTGTCGAGCGGATGCCGGCGCGATCAGTCGTCGCCGTCTTCGGCGGATGCAACCATCGCATTGATTAGGAATTCGGTCAAGCCTTCGACCGGTACGGTCTGCTGAACGTTCTTTTCCCCATCTCCGCCCGCACCGCGCAGCGCCTTCACGCCCACCGTACCGTTCGCAACCTCTTCTTCGCCGAAGATCACCGCGAACGCGGCGCCGCTTGCGTCGGCCCGTTTCATTTGCGACTTGAAGCTCGCCGGCGCGCCGTCGGCGCTGCAGTGGAAGATCACGTCGAGACCCGTATCGCGCAGGCGCTCGGCCGCGATGAACGCCTGTTCGCGCGCGGTCTCACCCTGGTGCACGACGTACACGTCGACGCCTTCCTGCTCGGGCGCGAGATCGTCTTCCTTCAGCAGTTCGAGGATCCGCTCGATGCCCATCGCCCAGCCGCACGCCGCGGTCGGCTTGCCACCGAGCTGCTCGATCAGCGGATCGTAGCGCCCGCCCGCCGCAACCGTGCCCTGCGCGCCGAGCTTGTCGGTCACCCACTCGAACACGGTCAGGTTGTAGTAGTCGAGGCCACGCACGAGACGCGGGTTGATCTTGAACGGGATGTTGTTCGCGAGCAGCAGGCGCTGCAGCCCTTCGAAGTGCGCGCGCGATTCGTCGCCGAGGAAGTCGATCAGCTTCGGTGCGTTCTGCGCGATTTCCTGCAGCGCGGGATTCTTCGTGTCGAGCACGCGCAGCGGGTTCGTATACAGACGGCGCTTCGCATCCTCGTCCAGCACGTCGGCGAACTGCTCGAGGTACTTGATCAGTTCGACGCGGTGTGCGGCACGCTCTTCCGCAAGGCCGAGCGAGTTGATCTCGAGCTTGATGCCGGTCAGGCCGAGGTCATCCCACAGGCGCTGGCACATCATGATGATCTCGGCATCCGCATCGGGGCCCGCGAAGCCGAGCGCCTCGACGCCGACCTGGTGGAACTGGCGATAGCGGCCGCGTTGCGGGCGCTCGTGACGGAACATCGGGCCGATGTACCACAAGCGCTTCGGGCCGTCGTACAGCATGTTGTGCTCGATCGACGCGCGCACCACAGCCGCGGTGTTTTCCGGGCGCATCGTCAGGTTCTCGCCGTTCAGCGCGTCGGTGAAGCTGTACATCTCCTTCTCGACGATGTCGGTGACTTCGCCGATGCCGCGCGTGAAGAGCTGCGTGTGTTCGACGATCGGCGTGCGGATGTTCTGGTAGCCATACGCGCGCAGCAGCGATTTCACGGTAGCTTCGAAGAATTCCCACAGGCCGGCATCCTGCGGAAGGATGTCGTTCATGCCTTTGACGCCGGTGAGCTTCTCGATCTTGCGTTTCTGTTCAGTCATCGTTCGTGTGTGTGGACGAATTAGTTCAGGGCCTCGGTGCGGCCGTAATTGCGTGCGACGTAGTCGCTGACGATCTGCTGGAATTCCTCGGCGATCCGCTCGCCGCGCAGCGTCTTGACCTTCTCGCCGTCGATGAAGACGGGCGCGGCCGGGTTCTCGCCCGAACCCGGCAGGCTGATGCCGATGTTCGCGTGCTTCGACTCACCCGGGCCGTTGACGATGCAGCCCATCACCGCGACGTTCATCTTCTCGACGCCCGGGTACTCCTTGCGCCAGACCGGCATCTGCTCACGCAAGTAGGTCTGGATCTGCATCGCGAGCTCCTGGAACAGCGTGCTCGTCGTGCGGCCGCAGCCCGGGCACGCGATCACCATCGGTGCGAACGAGCGCAGGCCCATCGTCTGCAGGATTTCCTGGCCGACGATCACTTCGCCCGTGCGCGGCGCGCCCGGTTCCGGCGTCAGCGAGATGCGGATCGTGTCGCCGATCCCTTCCTGCAGCAGCACGCCGAGTGCGGCCGTCGACGCGACGATGCCCTTCGAGCCCATGCCGGCTTCGGTCAGCCCGAGGTGCAGCGCGAAGCCGCAGCGGCGGCCGAGCTCGCGGTACACGGCGATCAGGTCCTGCACGCCGCTGACCTTGCACGACAGTACGATGCGGTCACGGCCGAGGCCGAGTTCGACCGCACGTTCGGCCGACCCGATCGCCGACTGGATCAGCGCCTCGTACATCACGCTTTGCGCGCCCCACGGCTGCGAGCGTGCACCGTTCTCGTCCATCATGCGCGCGAGCAGGTCCTGGTCGAGGCTGCCCCAGTTCACGCCGATTCGCACGACCTTGTCGTACTTGGCCGCGGCCTCGATCATCAGCGCGAACTGCGTATCGCGTTTCGCGCCCTGGCCGACGTTGCCGGGGTTGATCCGGTACTTCGACAGCGCCTCCGCACAGCCCGGGTAATCGCGCAGCAGCAGGTGGCCGTTGTAGTGGAAATCGCCGACGAGCGGCACGGTCACGCCCATGCGGTCGAGCTGCTCGCGGATCGCCGGCACGGCGGCCGCGGCCTCGGGCGTGTTGACCGTGATGCGCACCAGTTCGGAGCCTGCGTTCGCGAGTTCCTTGATCTGGATCGCCGTGCCGATCGCGTCGGCCGTGTCGGTATTCGTCATCGACTGCACGCGCACCGGCGCGTCGCCGCCGATCGTCACGAGCTGCCCGCCCCAGCGGACATCCACCGCATGCGATACGCGGCGCGGCTGATGCCCGCCGAACACCGGCTCGGTTGAACAAATCTGACTGCTGCGTGGGGATTGAGCTTCGGATTGCATCGATAGATCCATTTACGCGGAATGCGCCGCGACGCGGCGCATGAATTGAAAAAGCGCCGTGCCCTCACGGCCTGCCGATATCGACGACAGGCCTTCGCCACGGCGCTTGACGTCAGGGCAACGTGAACCGCGCCACGTTACCCCGCGCTGCCGAATATTTTGCCGGATCGACGGGTTTCCCGTCGAACGCAACTGCGTCGAGGCCTGCCTTGTTGCCGATCGTGACCTTGAACGGCCCATCGCCCGCGACCTGCTTCGCCTCGCCGCCCCGCACCAGCCCGGAGAACAGCTCCTTGCCGTTCTTGTCGCGCACGCTGAACCAGCTGTCCTGCTTGACCTTCAGTTCCACCATCGACTGGCCAGCCGCAACCGCGACGCTCGCCGGCTGAGCCGGCGCGGCGGCGCTTGTCGCCGTCGTTGCCACGACGGGCTGCGACGCGGCCGCCGTCACGACCGGCGCCACCGGCGCGGGCGCCGGAACAGCCGATGCAATTGCCGGCGCCGGGGCTGCGGATGCAGCAACCGGGGCCGGAACCTCATTCGCAATCACGGCAGACGCGCCGCTCGAGGCCGCCTCTTCGACGGATGACGAGGATGCCGCCGCCGGTACGCTCGCGGCCGACGCATGCTCCGCGTCGCCGCTCTTGAAGCGCGCGAGCAGGCTCGACGAATCGCCGCCAGTGTGCCACATCAGTACTGCAACCACCGCGACCACGACGATCGCCGTGCCCCACAGCCACGGATGATGCCGCGACGACCCGCCCAGCGGAATCGACACGCGGCCGCGCGGCAGATCCGTCCCCGACGACGCGGGCATCGACAGGTCGACTTCCGGCACCCCGCGCTCACGACGCAACGCCTGCGCGAACGGTTCCGGATCGACGCCTAGCATCTTCGCGTAGCTGCGCACGACGCCGAGCGCGAACGTGACGCCAGGCAAATGGCTGATGTCACCCGCCTCGAGCGCCCGGAGCTTCTGCGGTGCGACCTTGAGTCGCGCCGACACGTCGTCGACGGTCCACCCCCTTGTCTCCCGAAGCTGCGCCAGCCGGCTGCCGACCGCCGCAAGCGATTCCAACCCTGCCGGTGCCGGCTTCGCGCCATTCGTCTCTGCGCCGTTAGACGGCTGCGGCTCACTCATCCTTGTCCTCGCGTCGATTCTTCTTCACTGGCGGCCGCCATCGGCTCCCGCCGGCCGGCACCCGCAACTGTCCATACCATGCGCGACGCCGAGGCGCCGCGACCGATCGCTATTCGCGTGTTGTACCGCCAACAGGCCCTGGCATCCCCGGCCAGGCATTCCTGTCAAACTGCCCGAACTTCGATGATTTTTCCTGCAGTACCCGTTCGTTCCGCAAGGCGCGTGCGATCCTTCACCGCGCCGGCCAGCTGGCCGCACGCGGCATCGATGTCGTCGCCGCGCGTCTTGCGCACGGTCGTGACGACACCCGCGTCGATGAGGACCTGTGCGAAGCGCTTGATCTGCTCCGGCTTCGAGCGGATGAGGCCCGATTCCGGAAACGGATTGAACGGGATCAGATTGAACTTGCACGGCACGTCGCGCGTGACGGCCAGCAATTCGCGCGCATGCGCTTCGGTGTCGTTGACGCCGTCCAGCATGCAGTATTCGAAAGTAATGAAGTCGCGCGGCGCGACTTTCAGATAACGCTGGCAAGCCGCCATCAGCTCGCGCAGCGGATACTTCTTGTTGAGCGGCACCAGCTCGTCGCGCAGCGCATCGTTCGGCGCGTGCAGCGAAACGGCCAGCGCAACCGGCAGCTCGGCACCGAGACGGTCCATCATCGGCACCACGCCGGACGTCGACAGCGTGACGCGGCGGCGCGACAGGCCGTACGCATTGTCGTCGAGCATCAGCCGCATCGCCGGCACGACTGCGCTGTAATTCAGCAGCGGCTCGCCCATGCCCATCATCACCACGTTGGTGACGACCCGTTCGGCCTTGCCGTTCGGGCCGGGCGCGCGGCCCAGCGACGCTCGCAATGCAAATTCGGCCATGCGGAGCTGGCCGATGATTTCGGCTGTCGACAGGTTGCGGGAAAAGCCCTGCTTGCCCGTCGAACAGAAGCGGCAGTTGACCGCACACCCGGCTTGCGACGACACGCACAGCGTGCCGCGCGTCTCTTCCGGGATGAACACGGTTTCGACCGCATTGCCGTTTCCGACGTCGATCAGCCACTTGCGCGTGCCGTCGGCGGAAACGTGATCGCTGGCGATCTCGGGCATGCCGATCGACGCGCGGCCCTTGAGTTTCTCTCTCAAGGACTTCGCGAGATCGGTCATGCCGTCGAAATCGCCAGCGTTGTACTGATGGATCCAGCGCTGCAACTGCTTGGCGCGGAACGGCTTCTCGCCGAGGCTGCCGCAGTACGCGACAAGACCCTCGGCATCGAAGTCGAGAAGATTGACGGAAGTTTCGCTCGTCATGATGTGCTGCCTTGCCGCGTGCGCTGGATCCTGCCTACTTGCTGTCAGCCAGGGCTTAACGCGAGTAAACGTTCATTTCCGGGAAGAAGAACGCGACTTCGACCGCTGCCGTTTCTGCAGCGTCCGAGCCGTGAACGGCGTTCGCGTCGATGCTGTCGGCGAAATCGGCGCGGATCGTGCCCTTTTCTGCCTTCTTCGGATCCGTTGCGCCCATCAGGTCACGGTTCTTCAGGATCGCGCCTTCACCTTCCAGAACCTGGATCATCACCGGGCCCGAGATCATGAAATCGACGAGGTCCTTGAAGAACGGACGCGCTGCGTGAACCGCGTAGAACTTCTCTGCGTCAGCACGCGACAGGTGTGCCATGCGCGATGCGACGATCTTCAGGCCGGCGCCTTCGAAACGGCTGTAGATCTGGCCGATCACGTTCTTTGCCACCGCATCCGGCTTGATGATCGACAGGGTGCGCTCGATTGCCATAAAAACTCCAAGAAATTAAGAAGTTACAGGTTCAAATGAATCCGCTATTGTAGCACGATCCCGTGTATCATTGCGATTGAACCCTTACACACGCGAAAGGTTCCGAATCTATATGTTTTGTGCCGCACGGCCATTGAAACCTCCCGGCACGGAACGTATCTTAGCCATAGCTGCTCCGGTTTGCTGCGCCGCACACCGCGTGTGCCGAACCGGCCCCGGACGCCCACGCGTTCAATGTTAGGAGAAACCATGAACGACTATCCGTACAATTTCGGCCGCGGCGGTTCCGTCAGCACCGCCGAGGTTCGCAACCGCGTGCTGCGAAACACGTACTGGCTACTCGCGCTGTCGATGGTGCCGACCGTGCTGGGCGCCTGGGTCGGCGTCGCGACAGGCTTCTCGCTGTTCGCGGCCACGAGCCCGATGATGAGCCTGCTCGCGTTCTTCGCGATTGCGTTCGGCTTCATGTTCGCGATCGAGCGGACGAAAAACAGCGCGGCCGGCGTGTTCGTGCTGCTCGGCTTCACGTTCTTCATGGGCCTGATGCTGTCGCGGCTGCTGAGCTTCATCCTCGGCTTCTCGAACGGCCCGTCGCTGATCATGCTCGCGTTCGGCGGCACCGGCATCATCTTCGCCACGATGGCGACGATCGCCACCGTCAGCAAGCGCGATTTCTCGGGTCTCGGCAAGTGGCTGTTCATGGGCGTGATCGTGATCCTGCTCGCGTCGGTCGCGAACATCTTCCTGCAACTGCCGGCACTGATGCTTACCGTGTCGGTGCTCGCGATCGCGATCTTCTCCGCGTACATGCTGTTCGACGTCCAGCGCGTCGTGAACGGCGGCGAGACGAACTACATTTCGGCGACACTCGCGATCTACCTCGACCTGTACAACGTGTTCACGAACCTGCTCGCACTGCTCGGCATCTTCGGCGGCAACCGCAACTGACGTTCGCCATGCATCATGAAAAACCGGCCCGCGGGCCGGTTTTTTTACGTCCGCCGCCCGGGGATCAGTCGCGTTCGAACAGCGCGATCGATTCGACGTGCGACGTATTCGGGAACATGTTCACGACACCCGCGCCCTTCAGGCGGTAGCCGGCCTCGTGCACGAGCAGGCCCGCGTCGCGCGCCAGCGTCGACGGGTTGCACGACACATAGACGATGCGCTTCGGCAGCGGGCCTTCACCGCTTTGCGCGATCTCGGCCAGCGCCTTCGACACCGCGAGCGCGCCTTCGCGCGGCGGGTCGATCAGGAACTTGTCGAATGCGCCGAGCGCACGGAGGTCGTCACCCGTCACCTCGAACAGGTTCCGGCACGCGAACGTCGTGTGGCCGTCGACACCGTTCTCGCGCGCGTTCGCCAGTGCACGCGTCGTCAGCGTGTCGCTGCCCTCGATGCCCATCACCTCGCGCGACAGCCGCGCGAGCGGCAACGTGAAGTTGCCGATTCCGCAGAACAGGTCGAGCACGCGGTCGTCGCGCGACGGCGCGAGCAGACGCAGCGCGCGGCCCACCAGCACGCGGTTGATCTGATGGTTGACCTGCGTGAAGTCGGTCGGCTTGAACGGCATGCGGATACCGAATTCCGGCAGCGTGTAGTCGAGCGACACGTCGAGCGGATAGAACGGCGTCACCGTATCAGGGCCCTTCGGCTGCAGCCAGAACTGCACCTTGTGCTCATCCGCGAACGCGCGCAGCAACGCTTCGTCGTCGGTGTTGATCGGCTCCAGCACACGCAGCACGAGGGCCGTGACTTCCGAGCCGACCGCGAGCTCGATCTGCGGCATCCGATCGCGAATCGACAGCCCCTCGACGAGCCGGCGCAGCGGCACCAGCATCGCCGACACGTGCGGAGGCAGCACTTCGCAGCTCGTCATGTCGGCAACGTAGCTGCTCTTCTTCTCATGGAACCCGACCAGCACGCCGCCCTTCTTTGCGACGTTGCGCACGGTCAGGCGTGCACGGTAGCGATAGCCCCACGACGGGCCGTGGATCGGCGCGAACATCGTTTCAGCGCGCAGCTT
Source organism: Burkholderia crassaminum (assembly GCF_964265005.1). Taxonomy (NCBI): domain Bacteria; kingdom Pseudomonadati; phylum Pseudomonadota; class Betaproteobacteria; order Burkholderiales; family Burkholderiaceae; genus Burkholderia; species Burkholderia crassaminum. The sequence continues at coordinate 2,154,585 of NZ_OZ183799.1, forward strand.
CGCCAGGTGCCACAGATTGTCTTCGAGCACGCGCTGCTTGACCGCCACCTGTGCGCGCATATCGAGATGCTGCATCGAGCAGCCACCGCAGGTGCCGAAGAACGCGCATTTCGGCTTCGTGCGCATCACGCTCGGGCGCAGAATATCGACAACCGTCGCCTGCTCGTAGCTCGGCTTGCGGCGGTAGCTCGAATAGGTCACGCGCTCGCCCGGCAGCGCCCCCTCGACGAAGATGACCTTGCCCGGCTCGCCGTCCTCGGTGATCGTGCGGCCGACACCGCGCGCTTCCATGTCGAGCGATTCGATCTCGAGAACCGGGGCGATTCCGGGCGCGACGGGCGCATTTCTTGATTTGCGCGCAGAAGTGGGGACGGCTTCGGACACCAGCTTTTCCTGACAAACGTTGAAGAAGGCGAGATTGTAGACGACGAAGGCTCGCATCGCCCGCTTTGCATGAGGCAAGCGTCGATACTTAAGCATAGACGGCCCGGCATTGCGCCGGAACGGCCCGGCAGGCAGCCCGGGGAGCGCCCACGGCCGGCGCAGGCAGTGGAGCCGATCGGGAGCCGCCCCCGACCCGGAATCCGCCCGGCAGGAGATTCGACCATGCGACTGATCGACTGGAACATCCAATGGGGTCGGGACGCGAACGGCGTCGTCGATCTTTCGCGGACCGTCGCTGCGATCCGCAGGCTCGGCGACTTCGACGTGCTGTGCCTGCAGGAAGTCACGCGCGGCTTCGGCGCATTGCCCGGCCGGCCCGGCACCGACCAGTTCGCCGAACTCGCAGCGCTGCTGCCCTGCCATACGATCGTCGAAGCGATCGGCGCCGACCTGCCGGCCATCGAAGCCGGCGCACCGCGCCGCCAGTTCGGCAATGCGATCGCGACCCGGCTGCCGGTCGGGCGCGTGCTCCGCCAGTTACTGCCGTGGCCGGCAGACGCCGGCGCGCCGTCGATGCCGCGCGTCGCGCTCGACGTCGAGTTGCAGACACCCTTCGGACCACTGCGCGTGGTCACCACGCATCTGGAATACTATTCGGCGCGCCAGCGGCTCGCTCAGGTCGACGCGCTACGTGACCGGCACCGCGAGGCCTGCGCGCACGCGGCACGACCGGCACCTGCCGAAACCGTTGAGGGGCCGTTCAGCGCGACTGGCCAGCCGTGCGATGCGATCGTCTGCGGCGATTTCAACAGCGCGTTCGGCAGCGATGCCTATTGTCGATTCCTGGAGCCGATCGCAGACGCGCCGCGCTTCGTCGACGCGTGGGTCGAACGGCACCCCGGCCGCTCACCACCGCCAACGGCGGGCGTCTACGATACGGTGCAATGGTCGGAGGGGCCGCTCGCGTGCGACTTCGTATTCGTGACCGATACGCTGCTGCCGCGCGTCATGCACTGCGACATCGACGGCGACGTCCGCGCGTCGGATCACCAGCCGGTACTGCTCGAACTCGATTGATCGTGCCGGCCGCGGCGCAGCCCGCACGCGCTACGCGTCGAAGCCAGCCAGGTATTCGGCCCAGTGCGACGCAGGCTCCTGTGCAAGCGAGTTCTTCACAAGCAGGATCTCGTCCGCATACTCGCTCGGCGTCAGGCCGCCACGCATCAACTGGAACCGGCAGTACAGCAGGTAGGTATTGACGACGTCGGTTTCGCAGTAGTTGCGGATTTCCTCGATCCGCCCGTCCTGGAACGCCGGCCACACCTGGCTGCCATCCATCCCGAGCTTGCCCGGAAAGCCGCACATCTTCGCAAGCGCGTCGAGCGGCGCGTTCGCGCGCGCCTGATACATCGCGAGCACGTCCATCAGGTCGGTATGCCGCGAGTGATAGCGCGAGATGTAGTTGTTCCACTTGAAATCGCGGTCGTCCTCGCCCAGATCCCAGTAGCGGGTCGCGGGAATGCCATGCACGAGCGCGCGGTAATGGAGCACCGGCAGATCGAAGCCGCCGCCGTTCCACGACACGAGCTGCGGCGTGTATTTCTCGATCACGCGGTAGAACGACTGGATCAGCGTCGCTTCGTTGTCCTGCGCCGTGCCGAGCGAGCGTACGCGAAAACCGTTGTTGTCACGGAACACGCACGAGATCGCCGCGATGCGCTGCAGGTGGTGCGGCAGGAAATCGCCGCCGGTCTTCTCGCGGCGGGCGGCGAACGCATGTTCAGCCACCGCGGCATCGTCGAGCGTCGCGGGCAGGTCTTCCAGACGGCGAATGCCGTCGACATCGGGAATCGTCTCGATGTCAAAAACAAGAATCGGAGTCATCTGTTACAGAACGGCGTCCTTGCGCACGCCGTTGGAGGCAAAAAACCGCTTGAGGCGCACCAGCGCTTCCTGCTGGATCTGGCGCACGCGCTCGCGCGTGAGCCCCATCTCGTCGGCAAGCTCCTCGAGCGTCGCCGGTTCGATGTGGTTCAGGCCGAAGCGGCGCTCGATCACGTGCCGATGCTTGTCGGACAGCCGCGACAGCCACGCGCGGGTCAGCGTCTCGAGCTCGCGGTGCTGCACTTCGGCGTCGGGCGACTGGCTCTGGTCGTCGGGCAGCAGGTCGAGCAGGCTGCTCGCGGGATCGAGGTCGAGCGGCGCGTCGAGCGACGCCGTGTGCTCGTTGAGCGCGAGGATGTCGGTGACTTCTTCGGCGGTCTTGCCGGTGAGATAGGCGATGTCGTCGATGCTGGCTTCGCGGCGCTCGGCCGCTTCGCCCGTCGACATCGAATTCTTTTCGAGGTGGCGCTTCGCGCGCAGCACCTGGTTCAGTTCGCGGATCACGTGCACGGGCAGGCGCACCGTGCGGGCCTGGTTCATGATCGCCCGCTCGATGCTCTGCCGGATCCACCACGTCGCGTAGGTCGAAAAACGGAAGCCGCGCGTCGGGTCGAATTTTTCGATCGCGTGCATCAGGCCGAGGTTGCCCTCCTCGATCAGGTCGAGCAGCGGTACCCCACGGTTCAGATACCCCTTCGCAATGCTGACGACGAGGCGCAGGTTGCGCTCGATCATCACCTGCCGCGCCTCGAATTCACCGGCCTTGGCCAGACGCGAATAGCGCTGCTCCTCCTCGACGGTGAGCAGCGGCTTCACACTGATACGGTTCAGGTAATGCTGGATCGTGTCGGCCGTGAGTTCGGCCTGTAGCATCGTGCGGAAATCGTCGACATCCGGCGCCGCCTCGGCGCGGCCTTCGCGCTCGTCGTCGCCGCCGTCCGCCTCGGCGTCGCGCGCCTCGAGATCGCGTTCGTTATCCGCGCTGTCGTCATCGTCGTCCGTCGAAGCACCCGCTCGCCCCACCGATGCTTGCGTGGCACGACTGATCTTCTCAGACTCGGCTTGCGGCTCGTGGCGCTTCGATTTCGGCATGGTCGTCTCGGTTATTGAGGCGGCAAATACTTCAGCGGATCGACAGGTTTACCCTGCCGGCGAACCTCGAAATGCAGCATCACGCGGTCGGAGTCGCTGTTACCCATCTCGGCAATCTTCTGCCCCTTCGTTACCGCGTCCCCCTCTTTTACCATCAAAGCGCGATTGTGTGCATACGCCGTGAGGTAAGTTGCATCGTGTTTGATGATAATGAGGTTGCCGTAGCCACGCAGGCCATTGCCGGAATAGACGACGCGGCCGTCGGCTGCCGCCTTCACGGCCTCGCCGGCCGTACCGCCGATATTGACGCCCTTGTTCTTCGCGTCGTCGAACCCGTTCAGCACGGGGCCGCGCGCGGGCCACGCGAACGTCACGGGGCCACTCGGCGCAGCTGCCGTGTCGCTCGATGCGCCTGCCGCGGCAGGCGGTGTCGCAACCGAGGACGACGTACCGGCGGCCGGCGTTGCCGGGCCGCTGCTGAGCGGCGCGGTAGCAACGGCGGCGCCCGCGATCGGCGCGGCGACCTGCGTGCCCGCCACGGCGGCACCGGCCTGCGGCGAAACGCGCAGCAGCTGGTCGACTTCAATCTGATTCGGGTTCGCCAGGTTGTTCCACGCGGCGATGTCGCGATAGTTCTGCCCGTTTTCGAGTGCGATCCGGTACAGCGTGTCGCCCGGCTTCACCCGGTAGTAACCCGGCGGCGCCGGCGGAAGCGGCACCGCGGGCTGCGCGGCGGCAGTCGTGCCGAGCGAACCGGAGCGATCGACGACGGGCGCGTTGTCGAGCCGCGTCGCACAGGCGGCCAGTAGCGTGGAGAACGCAGCTACGCAGATCGCGCGCTGGGCGAGCGTGAGCGGTTCCCTGGATCGGTTGTTTTGCATCGCGCGCAACATACTCATCGGTTTCAAATTACTCCGGATTTTAAAGGGACAAAGAAAACGCGATCAAGCCGTGACTCTCGCCATTGCGCGTGCGCGACGCGCTCGACGAGCGTGAGCACCTGGTGCTGCCCGCTCTGCGCGCCGACCGGCGCGACGAGCCGCCCGCCGATCGCGAGCTGCTCGAGCAGCGCCTGCGGCACGTCAAGCCCTGCCGCCGCGATCACGATCGCGTCGAACGGGGCCGCGGACGGCAGGCCGACACGCCCGTCGCCGTAGTGCAGACGGATGTTCGGCACGCGCAGCGGCCGCAGGTTCAGCTTCGCGCGCTCGTAGAGCGGCTTGATGCGTTCAATCGAATACACGTCGCGTGCCACGTGGCTCAGCACGGCGGCCTGATAGCCGCAGCCCGTGCCGATCTCGAGCACGCGCTCGAGTGTGCGGCCGGCCATCGCGAGCTCGATCATGCGCGCGACAACCGACGGCTTGGAAATGGTTTGCTGGTGGCCGATCGGCAACGCCGAATCCTCGTAGGCCTGCGTCGCGAGCCCCGGATCCACGAACAGGTGGCGCGGCACCGCGGCCATCGCGTCCAGCACGCGCGCGTCGGTCACGCCGTTCGCGCGCAATCGTTCGACCATCCGCTCGCGCACGCGTTCCGACGTGAGCGCGAACGCGCCGGCCGGCGCGACGCTCGGCGCAGCCGGTTTCGGCATCGCGGGCTTCAGCGCGGTCGGCTTCGGTGCGGTCGCGGGCTTCGCAGCGGCGGAACCGGGCAATGCTGTTCGCACCGCAGCAGGTTTCACCGCAACCGGTTTCAGCACGGCCGCGGGCTTGTCGGCGGCCTTCGATACCGCGACCGCCGCATGGCGTTCGCCGGCCCGACCTTCCGACTTGCGTGGCGCTCGCTTGAGATCCTCGAGCGCGAGCGGGAACCGCTTCGCGCGCTCGCCGCTCATGAAGCCCGCCCTCCGGCGCTCGCCCATTCGCGCGTCGCGGGCAGCATCTGCGTGTGCGTGAGGTCCAGCTGCAGCGGCGTGATCGACACGAAACCGTTTGCCACCGCGTGAAAATCGGTGCCTTCGCTGGCGTCCAGCGCTTCGCCCGCCGCGCCGATCCAGTAGATCGGTTCACCGCGTGGGTCGGTCTGGCGAATCACCGGCTGCGACGGGTGACGCTTGCCGAGACGCGTGACCTTCCAGCCTTTCAGTTCGTCGTAAGGCAGGTTCGGAATGTTGACGTTCAACAGCGGTTGTCCCGGCAGCGGATGCGCGAGGTAGTGCGCGACGATTTCCCCGGCGACGCGCGCCGCGTCCGCCAGATAGGCCCAGCCCTTGTCGGCCAGCGAAAACGCAATGGCCGGCACGCCGAACATGATGCCTTCGGTGGCGGCTGCAACTGTCCCCGAATAGAGCGTGTCTTCGCCCATGTTCTGGCCGTTGTTGATCCCGGAAACGACGAGATCCGGCCTGGCGTCGGCCATCCCTGTCAACGCGACGTGCACCGAATCGGTCGGCGTGCCGTTCACGTAGAAGAAACCCGTACTCGCCGCACGCTGCACCGACAGCGGCCGCGACAACGTGAGGGAATTCGACGCGCCGCTGCAGTTCTGCTCGGGCGCGATCACCGTGAGCTCGGCCAGCGGCTGCAGCGCGTCGCTGAGCGCGGCGAGACCGGGGGCGAGATAGCCGTCGTCGTTGCTGAGTAGGATTCGCATCCGGCGATTGTAACCGAGGAAAGATGGCGCGAGAGCGACAGTCCGGCGACTGCGGATGGACCGTTGCGGGCACCCGTGCACGCTGCGCCGCCGCGTTGCGCGGCGGCGTTCCGCGCGCTCAGGAAAACGCCGAGCCGCCCCGGGTTTTCCGCCGCCGAAGGAGCCCCCTTGGGGAATGCTCCCTTCGGGGAGCCTGGCACGCGGCGACAGGCCCGGGAGCGCTCAAATCGCGCCCGCGTCGCGCAGTGCCGCGATCGCCTGCACATCGTAGCCGAGGCCGCGCAGCACCTCGTCCGTGTGCTCGCCGAGTTCGGGCCCGAGCCAACGCGTTTCGCCGGGCGTATCCGACAGCTTCGGCGTGATGTTCGGCAGCGGAATGTCGGTGCCGTCGGCCAGCTTGAAGCGCTGGATCATCTGCCGCGCGACGAACTGCGGATCGGTGAACATGTCGGCGGCGCTGTAGATGCGACCGGCCGGCACATCGGCCGCGTTGAGCACGACAAGCGCTTCATCGATCGTGCGCGGTGCGAGCCACGCGGCAATCGCGTCGTCGATCTCCTGCGTGCGCGGCACGCGCCCGTCGTTTTGCGCGAGCGCGGGATCGTCGGCGAGGTCGTCGCGCTCGATCGCCTTCATCAGCCGCTTGAAGATCGGGTCGCTGTTGCCGCCGATCACGATGCTGCCGTCGCGGCATGCATACGTGTTCGACGGCACGATACCCGGCAGCGACGCGCCGGTGCGCTCGCGCACCATCCCGTACACGCCGTATTCGGGCACCACGCTTTCCATCATGTTGAAGACGGCTTCATACAATGCAACGTCGACCACCTGCCCCGCACCGCCGTTGACCTTGCGGTGATGCAATGCCATCAGCGCGCCGATCACGCCGTGCAGCGCGGCGATCGAATCGCCGATGGAGATGCCGATGCGCGGCGGCGGCAGGTCGGGATATCCGGTGATGTGACGCAGCCCGCCCATCGATTCGGCGATCGCGCCGAAGCCGGGCCGGTCGCGGTACGGGCCCGTCTGCCCGTAGCCGGACAGGCGCACCATCACGAGGCCCGGGTTCTCGGCCGACAGCACGTCGTAGCCGAGCCCGAGCTTTTCCAGCAGGCCCGGGCGGAAATTCTCGATTACGATGTCGGCCTCACGCGCGAGTTGCCGCGCGATCGCCTTGCCGGCGTCTGCCTTCAGGTTGAGCGTGACCGATTTCTTGTTGCGCGCCTGGACGGACCACCACAGCGACGTGCCGCCCTGCTCCGGGTGGAGCTTGCGCCACTTGCGCAACGGGTCGCCGCCGTTCGGATCCTCGATCTTGATCACTTCCGCGCCGAATTCGGCGAACAGCCGCGACGCGAACGGCCCCGCGATCAGCGTTCCGAATTCGAGCACTTTGACGCCCGCGAGCGGGCCCTGGCTGGTGCTCATGTGTCTCCCTGGCATGAGGAACGGCGCCGCCGACCGGCGGCGCCCGACTTACATCGTGCGGCGATCGAGCATCGCGCGGGCGATGGTACCCGCATCGACATATTCGAGCTCGCCGCCCACCGGCACGCCGCGCGCGAGGCGCGTGACCGCAAGCCCGCGCGCCTTCAGCGTCTGGCCGAGGTAGTGCGCGGTGGCTTCGCCCTCGTTCGTGAAGTTGGTCGCGAGCACGACTTCCTTGACGACCCCGTCGGACGCTCGCCGCACGAGGCGGTCGAAATGGATTTCCTTCGGGCCGATCCCGTCGAGCGGGCTCAGCCGCCCCATCAGCACGAAATACAGCCCGCGGTAAGTCATCGTCTGCTCGAGCATGATCTGGTCGGCGGGCGTCTCGACGACGCACAGCAGCGTCGGATCACGCTCTTCGTCGCTGCAGACCTCGCAGATCTGCGCTTCGGTGAACGTGTTGCACTTCTCGCAGTGCTGCAGGTGCTCGGTCGCGAACAGCAGCGACCGGCCGAGCCGCTCCGCGCCTTCGCGATCGTGCTGCATCAGGTGGACCGCCATGCGCTGGGCGGATTTCGGCCCGACGCCGGGCAGCACGCGCAACGCTTCGACGAGAGCGGACAGGGCGGACGGCTGTTTCATACGGCGGCAAAAAGTGGCACGGACGCCGCGCTCAGAACGGCAGCTTGAAGCCCGGGGGCAGCGGCAGGCCCGACGTCATGCCGCTCATCTTTTCCTGCGACGTCGCTTCGGCCTTGCGCACGGCGTCGTTGAACGCAGCCGCGACCAGGTCCTCGAGCATGTCCTTGTCGTCCGCGAGCAGGCTCGGGTCGATCGACACGCGACGCACTTCGTTGCGGCACGTCATCGTCACCTTGACGAGACCGGCGCCCGACTGCCCTTCGACTTCGATCAGCGCAAGCTGCTCCTGCATCTTCTTCATGTTTTCCTGCATTTGCTGCGCTTGCTTCATCAGTCCGGCGAGGTTGCCTTTCAACATGGGAATACTCCTTCTTGATCGTGTGAAAACCGGCACGCGGCGCGTGCCGGTCAATGTGTGGGCGTGATTGTGCCTGTCGCGGGGCGGTCAGTTCAATGCAGCGTCGGCGGCGGGCCGTCCGGCGCCGCGTCGGCGAGCGGGCGCACCGAACCCTCGACGATGCGCGCACCGAAGTCGCGCACGAGCTGCTGGACGAACGGATCGCCGTGAATCTCCTGCTCGGCCTCACGCTGGCGTGCCGCGCGCGCGGCCGCATCGAGTGCCGCCGCCGTACGCCGTGCGGGCCCGACTTCGACCGCCACCTCGACCGGCTTGCCGAGCGCATCGGCCAGCGCGGCCTTCAGCTTCGCCACCTGCGCGGCGTCGGCATATTGCGGCACCGGCACGGAAAGTTTCAACGTCGTCGCATCGACCGCCGTCAGCTCGCTGTTGAACGCGAGCTGGTACGCGACACCCTTGAGCGGCAGCCGCGCGGCGAGCGCCGGCCATTCGCCGTCGAAGCCGACTGGATCGAGCGTGATCGCGGGCGGCAGCGGACGCGTGTCGACCGGTGCGGACGGACGCGTTTCCGCCGGCTTCGGCGTCACGCGCACGTCGTCGGGGCCGCTGTCGAATACCGGTACGAAGCCATCGTCGGGCGGGCCGCCAAACATCTCGTCGGCGCTGAGCGGCACGTAGTCGTCCGGCGGGATGTCCTCCCACGGCGGCGAGGCCTGGCGCGAATCGGCCGCTTGCGGCGCACGGGCCGCAGCGCGCGGCGTCGGCACCTGTACGGCGGCGGGACGCGGTGCGGCCGGCTTCTCGGCGGCCGGCTGGGCTGCCGGTTTCGCGGCAACGCCTGCGCGCCCGCGGTCGGACGACACACGCATCCCCGCGTTACGCAGCACGTCGAGCGCGGCGGCGGCTCCTCCGGAACGCGCTGCCGGACGCGCGGCGGGCTCGGGCGGCGCAGCGCGCGGCACCGGTTCGGCCGGCGCAGCCGGTTCGTCGCTACGCTGCGCAACGGCAGTGGGCGGCTTGGGTTCATTGCGGACGGGTGTCGGCTTTTCGCCGGCCGGCTCTGCTTGCGACTCTGCTTGCGACTCTGCTTGCAGCGCTGCGGCCGGATGCGGCTGCGGCGTTTCGACAACTGGCGCGCCAACCGGAGCCGGTGCGGTTACCTGGACGGCAGCCGGCTTCGCGGCCGGCCGGGCCATTTCGTCGCCCGACTGCACCGGCGCCGAGCGCACAACCGGCGCCGCGGGCGCAGCCGTTGCGGCAGCCTGCGGCCGCGCTGCCTCGGCAGGTGCGGCCGATACCGGCTTCGCCGCAGCAGCCGTTGCCGCCGCAATGCGCGGACCCGGCACCGCACGCGGCACGGAAGGCTGGCCGCCCGGCGCACTGCCGGCTGCAACAGCCGGCTCGAACGCGAGCATCCGCAGCAGCGTCATCGTGAAGCCGGCGTACTCGTCCGGCGCCAGGCCGAGTTCCGCGCGACCGACCGTCGCGATCTGATAGAACAGCTGGACCTGCTCGGGGCTCAGCGTCTCCGCGAAGCGGCGCAGGTCGCCCGCTTCGGGCCACTCGTCGAGCACCGAGCCTGGCGCGAACTGCGCCCACGCGATCCGGTGCAGCAGGCTCGCGAGATCCTGAAGCGCGGTCGAGAACGACAGGCTGCGCAGCGACATCTCGTCGGCAATCGCAAGGATTTCCGGGCCGCTGCCCGCTGCAAGCGCGTCGAGCAGACGCACCATGTAAGTCTGGTCGAGCGCACCGAGCATGCCCGACACGGCCGACTCGGTCACCTCGTTTGCCGAGTAGGCGATCGCCTGGTCGGTGAGGGACAGCGCGTCGCGCATGCTGCCCTGCGCCGCACGCGCGAGCAGGCGCAGCGCCTGCGACTCGAACGTAATGTGCTCTTCGCCGAGAATCCGTTCGAGATGCGACACGATGTGCCCGGCCGGCATCTGCTTCAGGTTGAACTGCAGGCAGCGCGACAGCACGGTGACGGGGATTTTCTGCGGATCGGTCGTCGCAAGGATGAACTTGACGTGCGGCGGCGGCTCCTCGAGCGTCTTCAGCATCGCGTTGAACGCGTGATTCGTCAGCATGTGCACTTCGTCGATCATGTAGACCTTGAAGCGCGCATCGACGGGCGCGTACACGGCACGCTCGAGCAGCGCGGCCATTTCATCGACGCCGCGGTTGCTCGCGGCATCCATCTCGACGTAATCGACGAAACGCCCTTCGTCGATCTCTCGACAGGCCCGACACACGCCGCACGGCTGCGACGTGACGCCGGTTTCACAGTTGAGCGCCTTGGCGAAAATCCGCGACAGTGTCGTCTTGCCGACACCGCGGGTTCCGGTAAACAGATAGGCGTGATGGAGACGCCCGCCGTCGAGCGCGTGCGTGAGCGCCCTGACGACGTGCTCCTGGCCGACGAGCGAAGCGAAATCCTTCGGACGCCACTTGCGTGCGAGAACTTGATAGGTCATCGGGAAATTGTATCAGTAACGCTGCGTCGCGCCGACACGCGAAACGGTGCGGAAGACAGGCAACGCGCAGGTAAAACGGAGTGTGGTGCAGAAATAAAAAACGCCCGGCGAACGGGGCGAGAAGGAAGGTGACGAGCCCAACCCTCGGCACTGGCGGAAAACGATTGTGGCTGCTTCGTTCCCGACCTGACCAGGTTCACCGCCCCACCATGCGAGGAGGCCCGTCACGGCATATTCTATCACCGCTTCCGGATGAATGCGACCGTTTGTTCGCACCAATGCGAATATGACCAGGCAAACCGCCGCGCATCGGGCCGCACGACGATCACGCGCATCGAATTGCATGCGCGCCCACCCCTTGTAATTCGCGGGCCGGCCTCCACCTGCTGGACACAACGGTCGAACGGCGCGCCGTACCCCTACTCGCGTAGCGGCTACTATCGCCGCCCGCAGCAGATAGCAATTTAGGCTAATATGACGCCCGAACGACCCGCGAGCCGCGGCATGCAGCGCTTACACCCCTCCTTTCCGGAGAGCGGAGTGACCTGCCGCAGCGGCCGGCTGCCAACGGCGGCCGGTACGCCGCAACGCGCAAGCAGGCAGTCCCCGAACCGTAAGAGGTATTGACCCAATGAGCGAACAGATCAAACACATCAGCGACGCATCGTTCGAACAGGACGTCGTCAAGTCCGACAAGCCCGTGCTCGTCGATTTCTGGGCCGAATGGTGCGGCCCGTGCAAGATGATCGCCCCGATCCTCGACGAAGTCGCGAAGGACTACGGCGACAAGCTGCAGATCGCGAAGATCAACGTCGACGACAACCAGGCGACGCCCGCCAAGTTCGGCGTGCGCGGCATCCCGACGCTGATCCTGTTCAAGAATGGCGCGGCCGCCGCGCAGAAGGTCGGCGCGCTGTCGAAGTCGCAGCTCACCGCATTCCTGGACAGCCACCTGTAATACAGGCAGTTCCGCGGACGTGTTGTCAACCGGCAACACGTCCGCCGTCAAGCCGCCGATCGCTCGCTCAAGCGCGAATCGGCCTATGCTAGAATTAAAAAACGTCTACAAGACGCATTTAAGTCTCTGAGCGCTTCCGCTCGCCCTCCTCCCTTTATTTCTTTCGTCGTCTCCTCCCTGGCGGGTTCTCCGTATGCATTTATCCGAGCTCAAGTCTCTGCACGTCTCCGAACTGATCGAAATGGCCAACGGCCTGGAGATCGAAAACGCGAACCGCCTGCGCAAGCAGGAGTTGATGTTTGCCATTCTTAAAAAGCGCGCCAAGACGGGAGAGACGATCTTCGGCGACGGTACGCTCGAAGTGCTGCCGGACGGCTTCGGCTTCCTGCGCTCGCCGGAAATGTCGTACCTCGCGAGCACCGACGACATCTACATCAGCCCGTCGCAGATCCGCCGCTTCAACCTGCACACCGGCGACACCATCGAAGGTGAAGTCCGCACGCCGAAGGACGGCGAGCGCTACTTCGCGCTGGTGAAGGTCGACAAAGTCAACGGGCAGCCGCCCGAGGCCTCGAAACACAAGATCATGTTCGAGAACCTCACGCCGCTGCACCCGAACAAGCCGCTGTCGCTCGAACGCGAAATGCGCGGCGAGGAAAACGTCACGGGCCGCATCATCGACATGATCGCGCCGATCGGCAAGGGCCAGCGCGGCCTGCTCGTCGCGTCGCCGAAGTCGGGCAAGACCGTGATGCTCCAGCACATCGCGCACGCGATCAAGCAGAACCACCCGGACGTGATCCTGTTCGTGCTGCTGATCGACGAGCGCCCTGAAGAAGTGACCGAAATGCAGCGCTCGGTCGCGGGCGAAGTGATCGCATCGACGTTCGACGAACCGGCCACGCGCCACGTCCAGGTCGCCGAAATGGTGATCGAGAAGGCCAAGCGCCTCGTCGAAATGAAGCACGACGTCGTGATTCTGCTCGACTCGATCACGCGTCTCGCACGCGCATACAACACCGTGATCCCGGCATCGGGCAAGGTGCTGACGGGCGGTGTCGACGCGAACGCACTGCAGCGTCCGAAGCGCTTCTTCGGCGCGGCGCGCAACATCGAGGAAGGCGGCTCGCTGACGATCATCGGCACCGCGCTGATCGAAACCGGCAGCCGCATGGACGACGTGATCTACGAAGAGTTCAAGGGCACCGGCAACATGGAAGTGCACCTCGAGCGCCGCCTCGCTGAAAAGCGCGTGTATCCGTCGATCAACCTGAACAAGTCGGGCACGCGTCGCGAAGAAATGCTGATCAAGCCCGAGATCCTTCAAAAGATCTGGGTGCTGCGCAAGTTCATCCACGACATGGATGAAGTCGAGGCAATGGAATTCCTGCTCGACAAGATCCGCCAGACGAAGAGCAACTCCGAGTTCTTCGACCTGATGCGCCGCGGCGGCTGATCGCCCTCGCCCCGCATTCGAACGGCCGCCCGCGCATCGTGCCCGGCGGCCGTTTTTCGATTCAAACATGAACGTGAACGTACACGTTGATCTATAATCGCGTCATTGCCCTGACCGAATTCCCCGCCCCATCCCGATGCCGAACGACGCCCCCAACCCGCTGCTGACCGTGAGCGACGCCGCGTCGCGGCTCGGCGTCACGCCGCGCACGCTGAAATATTACGAAGAGCGCGGTCTCGTCACCCCGTCACGCAGCGAAGGCCGCTACCGCCTCTACGACGAAGCCGACCTCGAGCGCTTCGCGCGCATCCTGCGACTGCGGGCGATCGGCTTCTCGCTGCATGGCATCACCGAGATGCTGAAGCGCCCGCTGGAAGAAACGGGCGACGGTCGGCGCCGCTATTCGGATGCGTCGCTGCGCGACATCCGTAACGGTCTCGCCGAGCAGATCGATACGCTCGACCGGCGGATCGCGGCGGTCCAGCGCGAACTGAAGGAAGCCGTCGCGCTGCGCAAGGAACTGCAGCACGACATCGACTACGTCGAACGGCGTCTTGCCGGCGAAAACGCCGACGCGCTGATCGCGCAGCGGCAGGCCGAAGCCGGCACGCGGCGTGCGCGCAAGGCTCGCGAATGAACGCGACGCCCGGTCGCCCGCCGCTGTGGAGCCGCGCGAACCTGCGCGCGGACCTGTTCCCGTGGGCGCTCGCGCTCGTCACCGGCATCGACTATTTCGACAACGCGGTCTTCTCGTTCTTCGCGAGCTACATCGCGGGCGGCATCAACGCATCGCCCGACGAACTCGTGTGGTCGTCGAGCGCCTACGCGGTCACGGCCGTGCTCGGCATCCTGCAGCAGCAATGGTGGGTCGACCGGCTCGGCCACCGCCGCTACGTCGCCGGCTGCATGCTGATGTTCTCGTTCGGCGCGATCGCGGCCGCGCTTGCCGACACGTCGCTCGAACTCGCGTTCGCGCGCGGCTTCCAGGGCTATTTCATCGGCCCTATGATGGGCGCGTGCCGGATCCTGATCCAGATCAGTTTCAAGCCGCAGGAACGGCCGCCCGCGACGCGCGCGTTCCTGATCATGATCCTGCTCGGCAGCGCGTTCGCGCCGATTGCCGGCGGCCTGCTCGTCGCACATTCGACGTGGCGCGCACTGTTCGCGTGCACGGCGCCGGCCGGCATCGCGTTCGCGATCCTCGCGCTGCTCACGCTGCCCGATTCGGGCCGGACACCCGACGACGAACGCGGCTCCGGACACTTCTGGCCGTATGTCGTGTTCGCGCTCGCGCAAGGCGCGCTGCAGATCGTGCTGCAGCAGGTGCATTACCAGCTCTACAGCGGCTCGCCGATGCTGATCCTGCTGACGATCGCGGGGATCGGCGCGCTTGCGTGGTTCGCGTATCACCAGTGGAACCATCCGACGCCGCTCGTGCGCCTTCACGCGTTCCGCGAACGGACGTTCCAGGTCGGGCTGCTGCTCTACATGTTCTATTACTACGAGTCGACGGGCTTCAGTTACCTGACGTCGCGGTTTCTCGAAGGCGGGCTCGGCTATCCGGTCGAGAACGCCGGGCGCCTGGTGGGCACGATGTCGCTGATTTCGGCCACCGCGCTGTTCGCCTACCTGCGTTACGCGAAATTCGTCACGCACAAGAAGTGGTTCGTCGTGCCGGGGTTCGCGATCGCCATCACGGCCGCGCTATGGATGACACGCATGACGCCGCAGGTCGGCGAAGCCGCGCTGATCGTCCCGCTGCTGCTGCGCGGGCTGCTGCTGCTCTTCATCGTGCTGCCGGTGGCCAACCTGACGTTCCGGATCTTCGCGATCGACGAATATACGCACGGCTACCGACTGAAGAACATCGTCCGGCAACTGACGATCTCGTTCGCGACGTCGTCGGTGATCATCGTCGAACAGCACCGCGTGGCCGTGCACCAGACGCGGCTCGTCGAGCGCGCGAACGTGTTTGATCCACTGTTCCAGCAGACCGTCGATACCCTTACGCGCAGCTACGCAGCGGCGGGCCACGCACTGAACGAGGCGCACGCGCTCGCGATCGCCTCGATCGCGCGGATGGTCGCGCAACAGGCGTCGTTCCTCGCGTCGCTCGACGGCTTTTACTTCCTGGCGGGCGTCGCGCTCGTCGGCGGCGTCTTCGCAGCATGGCAAAAAGAGATCGATTGAGTTAAAAGACAGGCTTTGGATTATCGTCAGCCATCTCCATGCTCTCGAAACTCACCCGCTGGTTCGACGACCGCCGCCGCGACCGTGCGCTGCGCAGCCACCCGATCTCCGACGCGCTGTGGCAGGACACCGTCGAGCGCCTGCCGTTCCTCGCGGCGCTGTCGCCCGACGCGCTCGGCCGGCTGCGCGAACTGACGAGCCTGTTCGCCGCGAAGAAATCGTTCTCGACCGCGCACGGGCTCGAGCTGACCGACGCGATGATCGTCGCGATCGCCGCGCAGGCCTGCCTGCCCGTGCTGAATCTCGACCTGTCGCTGTACGACGGCTGGGTGGGCGTCGTCGTGTATCCGGGCGAATTCGTGATTCGCAAGACCGTGCAGGACGAGGACGGCGTCGTCCATGAAGTCGAGCAGGATGCGAGCGGCGAGGCCTGGGAAGGCGGCCCCGTGATCCTGTCCTGGGAAGACGCGCAGATGACGGACGGCCGCGACGCGTACAACGTCGTGATTCACGAGTTCGCGCACAAGATCGACATGGTGAACGGCGCGGCCGACGGCTATCCGCCCCTTTTTCGCCGCTGGCACGCGCCGCACCTCGACGCGCAGGCGTGGGCCGATGTGTTCGAACACGCGTACGACCAGTTCTGCGCGCGTGTCGACGCGGTGCCGGACCGCGCGTGGGCGCGCTTCGAGCGGGAATCGCTGATCGATCCCTATGCCGCCGACCACCCGTCGGAATTCTTCGCGGTGTGCAGCGAAGCGCTGTTCGTGCGGCCGAAAGCGTTCGAGTCCGAATTTCCGGAGTTGTACCGGCTGCTCGCGCGCTACTACCGGCAGGATCCGGCGGGCACCGGCGCACTCGACGCACCGTGAAAATTATTCGTCAACCATCTGATTTTCTGGCATAATCGCCGTTTTTCGACCTTAGGCAAGTGGCTCGCGCCGAGCTTGGCGTCGGCTGGTACGCGTCATTCACGCGATCCGGCACGGCAAGCGGCGGGTTGGCTACCGCTCTCACCAAGGAAAGACCATGAAAGAAGGCATCCACCCGAATTACCGCGAAGTCGTCTTCCAAGACATGTCGAACGGCTTCAAGTTCATCACGCGCTCGACGATCCAGACGCGCGAAAACATCGAACTCGACGGCAAGACCTACCCGCTCGCCAAGATCGAAGTGTCGTCGGAATCGCACTCGTTCTACACGGGTCAGCAAAAGATCATGGACACGGCAGGCCGTGTCGAGAAGTTCAAGAACAAGTTCGGCGTTCGCGCCAGCGGCAAGGCGAAGTAAGCTTCGCACCGCATCCGGTGGTTGCAACGCACCGGTATCGCACAAAAGGGCAGCCCAGGCTGCCCTTTTTTGTCTCTGCTCGCCTGGAAAGCGCCAGCCGGCGTCCGGGCAATGACCTGACGCGCAAAAGCCGGCGCGTCTACAATGCCGGATGCTCGAAACCGGCTCGGCCGTGCGCGACCGCGCCGGACGCCCGCCCATAACAAAACGCTCATCTGCATGAAGCCTGTCGTCCGTCTCACCGCCTCCGCCACGCGTGCGCTGCCGCGCTGGCTGCTGCTCACGCTTTGCTTCGTCTATGCGGCGTTCGGCCTGTTCGGCCGCGACCCGTGGAAAAACGAGGACGCGGCGGGCTTCGGCGTGATGTGGACGATGGCCAAGGGCGGCTGGCACGACTGGCTGCTGCCGAACCTCGTCGGCAAGTACATCACGACTGACGGGCCGCTCGGCTACTGGCTCGGCGCGCTGTCGATCCGCGGCCTCGGCCCCTGGGTCGATGCGAGCAACGCGTCGCGAGTCGATTCCGGCGTGCTGTTCTGCGTCGCGTGCGCATTCGTCTGGTACGCCGCCTACCTGCTCGGCCGGCGTGCCGAGGTCCAGCCGTTCAAATATGCGTTCGGCGGCGAGCCCGAGCCGCGCGACTACGGCCGCACGCTCGCTGACGGCGCGCTGCTGGTTCTCGTCGCCTGCTTCGGCCTCGCGGAGCGCGGGCACGAAACGACGCCGCAGCTCGCGCAGTTCGCGTGGATCGCGATGCTCGTCTACGGGCTCGTGCGCGGCATCGACAAGCCGATGCAGGGCGCGCTGTGGTGGGGGCTCGCGATCGGCCTCGTCGCACTGTCCGGCAACCCGGTGCTGGTCGTCGCCCTGCTTGCCGGCACGGCCGTGCTGTGGCTCGTCACGCCCGAGATGCGCAACCTGCACCTGCCGCTGGTCGGCGTGCCGCTCGCGGCCGCGATCTTCGCGCTGTGGCCGCTTGCCGCGTTCGTCGCGGCGCCCGACGATGCCGCCTGGTTCTTCAACCAGTGGATCCACGGCAGCCTGATGCGCTTTTCGGGCCCGCCGACCGCGGTGCTCGGCTATGCGGCAAAGAACCTGCCGCTGTTCACCTGGCCCGCGTGGCCGCTCGCGATCTGGGCATGGTGGAGCTGGGCCGGCATGCGCCGCCGTGCGCACGTCGCGATCCCGCTGTCGGTCGCCGTGCCGCTCGTCGCGCTCGTGATCCTGCAGAGTCAGCAGTCGAACCGCATGTACATGCTGCTGCTGCCGCCGCTCGCGGTGCTCGCGACGTTCGCGCTGCCGACCCTCAAGCGCGGCGCGATCAACGCGATCGACTGGTTCGCGGTACTGAGCTTCACGATCCTCGGCACCTTCGTGTGGCTCGTGTGGCTCGCATCGCTCACGGGCTTCCCGCATCCGCTCGCACGCAACCTCGCGCGCCTCGTGCCCGGCTACGAGCCGCATTTCAAGATCCTGTCGTTCATCTGCGCGGTGATCGCCACGGTGTGCTGGTGCTTCCTCGTGCGCTGGCGCATCTCGCGACAGCCGAAGGTCCTGTGGCGCAGCGTCGTGCTGTCGGGTGCAGGCACCACGCTGATGTGGGTGCTGCTGATGACGCTGTGGCTGCCGATCGTCAACTACGGCCGGACCTATCGCGATGTCGCGCAGCAGATCGCCGTGCACCTGCCGTCCGACTACGAGTGCATCTCGCCCGTGCGGCTCGGTGACGCACAGATCGCGACCTTCGCGTATTTCGGCAACATGCGCTTCGATTTCTCCGGCGACTGCGACGTGATCCTGCGCCAGGACCACGCGGACTTCGGCGAGCCGAGCTCGATGTCGCAATACGTGTGGCGTCTCGTGTGGGAAGGCCGCCGCGTCGCCGATCGCGACGAGCGCTTCCGCCTGTACGAGCGCATCGAACGGCCGAAGGCGCCCGTCAAGCGGCGTCCGCCGCGCCGTCAGCCGGCCGATTGACGATGTTCGGCGACATCCGCCGGATCGTCGGTCTCGCGTGGCCGGTGCTCGTCGGCCAGCTCGCGATCATCGCGTTCGGCGTGATCGACACCGCGATGGTCGGGCGTTACTCGGCCGTCGACCTGGCCGCGCTCGGGCTCGGCTCGTCGATCTACATATCGATCTATATCGGCCTGACGGGCATCCTGTCCGCGCTGCAGCCGATCACCGGACAACTGTACGGTGCGCGGCGCTATGCCGAAATCGGCGAGGAAGTGCGCCAGGCACTGTGGCTCGCGCTGCTGCTCGCGGTGCCCGGCTTTCTGCTGCTGCATTTTCCCGAACCGCTGCTGCACGTCGCGCACACGCCCGCCGCGCTGCACGACCGCACCGTCGACTACCTGCGCATCCTGTCGTACGGGCTGCCCGCCAGCCTCGTGTTCCGCATCTACAACGCGCTGACCAATGCGGCCGGCAAGCCGCGCCTCGCGATGATCCTGCAGATCGGCGCGCTGCTGCTCAAGTTTCCGCTCAACGTGTGGTTCATCTTCGGCGGGTTCGGCGTACCGGCCCTCGGCGGCCCGGGCTGCGGGCTCGCGAGCACGCTGATCAACTGGGCGCTTGCACTGATCGGCTACACGCTGCTCGCGAAGCTCGACGTGTTCGCGCCGCTCGCGATCTTCTCGCGCTTCTGCTGGCCGGTCTGGGAACGCCAGAAGGCGATCCTGAAGCTCGGCGTGCCGATGGGCCTGTCGTACCTGATCGAGGTCACGTCGTACACGTGCATGGCGCTGTTCATCGCGCAATTCGGCACGACGACGCTTGCCGGCCACCAGATCGCCGGCAACATCGGCGCGGTGCTGTACATGACGCCGCTGTCGATCGGCGTGGCGGCGTCGACGCTGGTCGCGCGTGCGCTTGGTGCCGGACGCCCGGAAGAAGCGCGGCTGCTCGGCCGGCACAGCGTGATCTTCGCCTGCGGCATTGCCGCGACATACGGCCTGCTCGTGTTCGTGCTGCGACCGCTGATCATCGGCGGCTATACGCCGAACCCGGCCGTCGCCGCGGCCGCGATGCCGCTCGTCGCGATCGTTGCGTGCTACCACGTCTTCGATGCGCTGCAGGTCACGTCGGCGTTCGTGCTGCGTGCGTACAAGGTCGCGATCGTGCCGACCGTGATCTATGCGGTCGCACTGTGGGGCGTCGGGCTCAGCGGCGGCTACGCGCTCGGCTTCGACGTGGGCGGGATCGCGCCCGTGTGGCTGACGGGCGCGCGCGGCTTCTGGTTCGCGAACACGATCAGCCTGATGCTCGCGGGCGCCGGGCTCATGCTGTACCTGCGGCGCGTGAGTCGTGCGCACGCCTCTGCCGCCTCCGCCGCCTGACACAAGGCCCGCTACGCGTCCTCCAGCACATCGGCCGCATGATATGACGACCGCACGAGCGGGCCGGCGACGACTTCCCTGAAACCGAGTTCGAGCGCCTCGTCGCGCCACGCAGCGAACGCCTCCGGGCTCACGTAGCGCCGCACCGGCAGATGGTGTTCCGACGGCGCGAGATACTGGCCGAGCGTCACCACATCGACGTCGTGCGCGCGCAGGTCACGCAGCGTGTCGCGCACTTCGTTGTCGCACTCGCCCAGCCCGAGCATCAACCCCGATTTCGTCACCAGCCCCGGTCGCGCCCGCTTCGCCTGCGCGAGCAATTCGAGCGAGCCGCGATAGTCGGCGCCGGGGCGTGCCGCGCGATACAACGACGGCACCGTCTCGATGTTGTGGTTGAACACGTCGGGCCAGGCCGTCGACAGCGCATCGAGCGCACGGGCCACGCGGCCGCGGAAGTCCGGCGTCAGCACTTCGACGCCGATGCCCGGCACGCTCGCGCGCACCGCCGCGATACACGCGGCGAAATGCGCGGC
The DNA here is from genome assembly GCF_964265005.1 of Burkholderia crassaminum. Classification (NCBI taxonomy): domain Bacteria; kingdom Pseudomonadati; phylum Pseudomonadota; class Betaproteobacteria; order Burkholderiales; family Burkholderiaceae; genus Burkholderia; species Burkholderia crassaminum. Next base: position 2,175,216 of record NZ_OZ183799.1, read on the forward strand.
GCCGCCATCGCGCAGGTCGTCGCGGTCGACCGACGTGATCACGACGTAGCGCAGCCCGAGCGCCGCGGCCGCGTCGGCCAGCCGCGCCGGCTCGTCGGGATCGAGCGGCTCGGGGCGGCCGTGCGCGACATCGCAGAACGGGCAGCGCCGCGTGCACAGCCCGCCCATGATCATGAAGGTCGCGGTGCGCTGCGCGAAGCATTCGCCGATATTCGGGCACATCGCCTCCTCGCAGACGGAATGCAGCCGATGGTCGCGCAGCACGGCGGCCATGTCGGCCACCGCCGCGCTCATCATCGGCCGCGCGCGCAGCCACGGCGGCTTCGGCAGCGCCGCGCCTGCCGCGGGCTCGACGCGCACCGGAATGCGCGCGAGCTTGTCACGGCTTCTCGCGCCCGGCTGGCCGAGCGCCGTGAGGCTGGGTCGTTCGAGCGCGGCGGCCATCGTCAGTCTCCGAGAAACGCGACGATCAGGCGGTTCACGTCGGCGGCCGCCTCCATCTGCACCATGTGCCCGCGGCCGGCGATCACCTCGGCACGCACGCCTTCAGGCAAACCCTGCGCGTGCTGCGCCGGGATCACCTGGTCGCGCTCGCCCCAGATCACGAGCGTGCGCGGCGCAAGCGTCGTGAGCCGGTCGCGGAACACACGCCGCTGGGCGGCGCCGTCGAACGCGGCATTCGCGATCTTCTCGAGCGCGGCCTGCACGCCTTCGAGCCGCTTGTACTTGACGAGATCCTCGACGAGTTGCCGCGTGACCAGCGCGTTGTCCGCGAACAGCGCGCCGAGGTGCGGCTTCAGCGTGTTGCGGCTGTTGCCGGCGACGAAACCGTCGATGTAAGCGCGGTTGATGTCGGTGCCGAGCCCCGCGCTCGCAATCAGCGTCAGCGACGCGACGCGTTGCGGCGCGCGCTCGGCTGCCGCCATCGCCACCGCGCCGCCCATCGAATGGCCGATCAGGTGGGCGTGGTCGATGCCCTTCGCATCGAGGAGCGCGAGCACCGTGTCGGCCAGTTCGTCGAGGCTGCCCGTCTCGACCGCCTTGCCCGATTCGCCATGACCGGGCAGGTCGAGTGCCCACACGGGCCGGTGCGCGGCGAGATCCGCGTGATTGAACAGCCAGTTGTTCAGGTCGCCGCCGAAGCCGTGGATCAGCACGGCGGGCGTGCCGGTGCCTTCGCCGAGCGTCAGGAAGCGCACCGTCCGGCCGCCGATCTGCGCCTTTTCGGGCTGCGGGCCCGCGGCTTCATCCGAGGCCGCGCTCGGCACGAAATCACGCTGGAAATCGGCGATCGCCGCATCGATGTCCGCATCGCTCGCGTCGGCGGCCGCGACGACGCCGAGCAGCGCGCCGACCGGCAGCGTCTCGCCTTCCTGCGCGACCTGCCGGCGCAGCGTGCCGTCGAACGCGCATTCGACGCCCGACGAGATCTTGTCGGTCTCGACGTCGAGTACTTCGTCGCCCTTGGTCACGCGTTCGCCGAGCGCCTTCAGCCAGCCGTTGACCTGCCCCTGCTCCATCGACAGCCCCCACTTGGGCATCGTGATCATGTGAATCGACATCGTGTCAGCTCCTCGTCTTCAGGACCGCCTGCGCAATCGCATCGGCGGACGGGATATACAGGTCTTCCAGCACGCTCGCGAACGGCGCGGGCGTATGCGGTGCGGTCACGAGCCCGATCGGCGCCTTCAGCGCATGGAACGCGCGTTGCGCGACGAGCGCGGCGATGTCGGTCGCGATCGAGCAGCGTGGATTCGCTTCGTCGACGACCACCACGCGCCCGGTGCGCTCCGCGCTTTCGAGGATCGTTTCCTCGTCAAGCGGCGACGTCGTGCGCAGATCGATCACGTCGACCTGGATGCCGTCCTTCGCGAGCTTCGCGGCCGCGTCCATCGCGAGATGCACCATCCGGCCGTACGTGACGATCGTCGCGTCGTCGCCGTCGCGCATCACGTTCGCTTCGCCGAACGGAATTGCATAGGACTCCTCCGGCACATCGCCTTCTCGGGTATAGAGCAACTTGTGTTCGAGGAAGATCACGGGATCGTTGTCGCGGATCGCCTGGATCAGCAGCCCCTTCGCGTCGTACGGCGTCGACGGGCACACGACCTTCAGCCCCGGGATGTGCGTGAACAGCGACGTGAGCATCTGCGAGTGCTGCGCGGCCGCGCGCAGCCCGGCGCCGTACATCGCGCGGATCACGACCGGCGTCACGGCCTTGCCGCCGAACATGTAGCGGAACTTGGCGGCCTGGTTGAAGATCTGGTCGAAGCACACACCCATGAAATCGATGAACATCAGCTCCGCGACGGGCCGCATCCCGCATGCGGCCGCCCCGACCGCCGCGCCGATGTAGCCGCCCTCGGACAGCGGCGTATCGAGCACGCGGCCCGGAAACTTGTGGAACAGCCCCTTCGTCACGCCGAGCACGCCGCCCCACGCGTCGTCCTCGCCCGGCGCGCCCGCGCCGCCTGCATTGTCCTCGCCCATCACGATCACGCTGTCGTCGCGCGCCATTTCCTGCGCGAGCGCCTCGTTGATCGCCTGCGAATAAGTGATCTTCCTTGCCATGTCTGTCTCCTGGAATGTTCGGTTCGCCGTGCCTGCCTCGGTGTCAGGCCGCGCTCACGGGTACGACACGTAGACGTCGGTCAGCAGGTCGGCGGCATCCGGCACCGGCGCGGCCTTGGCCTGCGCGACCGCGTCGTCGATCAGCGCCTTCACCTGCGCGTCGACCGTGCGCAGATCGGCGCTCGTCAGCGCTTCGGCACGCACGACGCGCGTCTCGAAATGCTTCAGGCAATCCTTCTCGTCGCGCAGCTTCTGCACTTCGCCGGGCGCGCGGTAGGTCTGCGCATCGCCTTCGAAGTGGCCGAAATAGCGCGTGAACTTCACCTCGACGAGCGTCGGCCCGCCGCCGTTGCGCGCGCGTTCGACCGCCTCGCCGAGCGCTTCGTGCACCGCGAAGAAGTCGAAGCCATCGACGATCACGCCCGGCATCCCGAACCCGTTCGCGCGATCGGCGATGTTGTCGGTCGCGACCGACCAGCTCGACGACGTCGCTTCCGCATAGCCGTTGTTCTCGGCCACGAAGATCGCAGGCAGCCGCCACACCGACGCGAGGTTCATCGATTCGAAGATCACGCCCTGGTTCGACGCGCCGTCACCGAAGAAGCACACGCCGACGCCGCCCGTCTTCTTGTGCTTCGCCGCGAGCGCCGCGCCGCACACGAGCGGGCCGCCCGCGCCGACGATCCCGTTCGCGCCGAGCATCCCCATCGACAGGTCGGCGATATGCATCGAGCCGCCCTTGCCGTGGCAGACGCCGGTTTTCTTGCCGTAGATCTCGGCCATCATCCCGTGCACGTCCACGCCCTTCGCGATGCAATGGCCGTGGCCGCGGTGCGTGGTCGCAACGTAGTCGTCGAGGCCGAGATGCAGGATCGTGCCGACCGCGGACGCCTCCTCGCCCGCGTACAGGTGAACGAAACCCGGAATCTCGCCGGTCGCGAACTCGACGTGCAGGCGCTCCTCGAATTCGCGGATCGTGCGCATCAGCCGGTAGGCGTCCAGCAGTTTTTCCCTGCTGAGCTGGGTCGAAACGGTCATGTGTGTCTCCTGGGTAGGTCTGACTGCGAATGCCGCCGCGGCCGGGCCGCGGCGACGGATTGCACGGCCTGCGGCCGTCAGTGGAACGTGAAGCCGCCGTCGACGTTCACGGCCTGGCCCGTCACGTTGTCCATCGTCGCGAAGAACAGCGCGAGCCGGCCCATGTCTTCCGGCGTCTGCGCGCGGCCCTGCGGAATCAGCGTCAACTGGTGCCGCTGCCACGATTCCTCGACCGTTTCGCCGCCGGTCTTCCATGCGTCGGACAGCCGGTCCCACATGTCGGTACGGACGATGCCGGGGCAGATCGCGTTGACGGTCACGCCGTCGCGCGCGAGCTCCTTTGCGAGCGCGTTCGTGAAGCCGACGACCGCGAATTTCGATGCGCTGTAGTGCGCGAGATTCGGAAAGCCTTCCTTGCCCGCGATCGACGCGACGTTGATGATCCGGCCGCGCCCCTGCGCCTTCAGATGCGCGAGCGCCGCGCGGCAGCCGAGGAACGTGCCTTTCGCGTTCACGTCCATCACGAAATCCCAGTCGCGTTCGGTCAGCTCGCCGACCGGATGAATGCTGATCACGCCCGCGCAATTCACGAGGATGTCGAGCCGGCCGAATTCGGCGAGCGCCTGCGCGACCATCGCGTCGACCTGCGCGGCCTGCGTGACGTCGACCTTCGCGACCGCCACGCGGCGGCCAAGCGCGCGTACCTCGCGCGCGGTGGCGTCGAGTGCGTCGTCGAGCAGGTCGGCCAGCAGGATGTCGGCGCCCGCGCCGGCAAGCGTCAGCGCAATGCCGCGGCCGATGCCGCGCGCGCCGCCCGTGACGATGGCGACCTGTCCTTCGAGTGGGGGTGTCATGGCGATGTCTCCTTGATAATCGTTATGGAAGTCGAAATGTCGTTCAGGGACCCAGGTACTCAGTCGTGCCACGCACCGGCATCGCGCAGCAATTGCCGCGACGACGCGTAGCGCAGCGTGCGGCCGACGTCGACCGTCAGCGGCCCGCGCCAGTCGAGCGAAATCTCGTAGCGATCGCCGCGCGCGACCTCGATCTCGCGCTCACCGTCGAACGCGAGCGTGCCGCGCTCGAACGGGATCGCCTGCCATGCACCCGGTTCGAGCCGCTCGCAGCTGCGCATCACCACGCGGTCGACGCGGCCCGGTGCGATCGGCGCGACGAGCGGCGTGCCCGCCGTCTTGCCGTCGGCCGCGAAACGCATCGCAAGCCCGTGCGGCGCGCTGCGTTCTAGCGGCGCCCACGCGCCGCCGAGCGCGGACAGGCCGATCCCGTCCGGTTCCGCAAACGTCAGGTAGAGCGATTCGATGTCGTCGGATCCCGAGATCGCGCGGGCGCCGATGAAACGCTGTCGCGCGGCGCACACGTCGACGAGCGCGATCTCCTCGCGCCCCGGCTGCGCGCCCGCGACGCAGCGCACGACGAGCCGCTTGTTGCGCGTGAACGCGACTTCGGCCGGCACCGCGCCCGTCGCGGCGAGTCCTGCCGCGACGCCGGCGACGGTTGCTTCGCGATGTTCGGGAAACGCGTTGTTGGTGCCGGTGGACAGCGCGACGAGCGGCGTCGCGCCGCAGTGCGCGGCCACGGCGCGATGCGTACCGTCGCCGCCGAGCACGACGATCGACGCGACTTCCATCCGGTGCAGGTACGCGGCACCGGCCTGTGTGTCGGCAACGGTGTCGGTGATCGGCAGGTCGACGAACTCGACCTCGGGCCAGCGCTCGTGCGGCGCGACCGCACGATGCGTGTCGAGCGCGCGCAGCAGCAACGTCGCGATGCCCGTCCGGTCGCGCAACGTCAGCACGCGCTCGACGCCCATCGCGCCGAGGCCGGCCAGCAGGCGCACGATCATGTTCGCCTTCTCCGCGGTCGGAAACACAGAGGCATGCGTCGTGAGGCGGCGGATATCGCGCCCCGATGCGGGGTTCGCAATCACGCCGACGGTAACGGGCGTTGTCACGGGTTCGTCTCCATCCAGTTGGCCGGCCCCGGCGCATTGACGTACGCCGCGGCCCTGCCTGTTTCGTCCGCTGCCATCGCCGGGCGGCGGATCCTCATCGCCGACGCGACCGCGCCGACCTGTCCGTGATCTCTGCAAGCGGCGTGCCATCGTGCATGCGATGACAGTGAAACCCGTGTACACGCTGGCGCGGCGCTCGTGGCGGCGCCTCCGATCCGCTGCCGGAAGCACGATGCACGCGGCAATCCGGCCCGTTCGTCTCACCGCGTCGATGCGACGAAACGGCCATCGCGACGTCGGTGCAAGCGCGCCGTGGCGCCCGCGAACCCCGCGGCATCGCGGCACCGCGCGTGCCGCGTCATGCCGGCCGACCTCCGCATGTCGCACACGAACGCGTCTCAGCGACACGAGACAGCCCGCGATACCGGTGAGACGAACGTCTCACGCCCTCCGCGTGCTGCGATGCAATGTGATCCGTCGAACGGGATGTGCTACAAGAACATCGCATTCCCCGCCGTACGGAACCGGAGCCGACCATGCCCTACGCCGTCCCCCAGGCCCAGCACGCCGACCGTGTGCTCGGCGCGCTCGCCGGACGCCTGCCCGCGCCGGCCGAATCCACGCGCCTCGTGTCCTCGTGGCAACGGTCGCTGGAGCGCTACCGTCTCGACCCCGCTTCGTCGATCGGCCCGCGCGTGCTGACCGCGGCCGAGCTGCGCGAAGTGCGCGACAAGGAGGAGGCCTTCCTGCGCGCGTCGGGCCAGTGCCTGACGCGGCTGCACGACATGATCCGCGTCGCCGACTACTGCGTGATGCTGACCGACGCGCACGGCGTGACGATCGACTACCGGATCGACCGCGAGCGCCGCAACGACTTCCGCCATGCGGGGCTGCACATCGGCTCGTGCTGGTCGGAAAGCGAGGAAGGCACATGCGGTGTCGCGAACGTGCTGACCGATCTCGCGCCGATCACCGTGCACAAGACCGATCACTTTCGCGCGGCATTCACGACGCTCACCTGCAGCGCGGCGCCGATCTTCTCGCCGGGCGGCGAGCTGATCGGTGTGCTCGACGCGTCGGCCGTTCATTCACCCGACGGCCGCGACAGCCAGCGTCTCGTCTATCAGCTCGTGCGGCAGAGCGCGGCGCTGATCGAGGACGGCTACTTCGTGCACAGCACCGCGCAGCACTGGATCCTGTTCGGGCATCCGAATCGTCATTACGTCGAAGCACAACCCGAGTGGCTGATCGCGTTCGACGAATGCGGCAATATCGTCGCCGCGAACCGGCAGGCGCGCGACGCGCTGCCGGCGCTGCGCGAACCGCGCCATATCGACGAGATCTTCGATGCGACCGAGATGCCGCTGCGCGATGCCGCGCGGCTCGATGCGATCGTCGCACTGCGGCTGCGCGCGACCGGCGCGCCGCTCTATGCGCGGCTGCGTGCGCCGCTACGGCGCACCGGCCGCGAACCCGGCACGGCGTCGCGCCGCCCAGGCGCCGCGCAACGTCACGTCGGCGCGCTGACGCCGTTCCTGCACAGCAATGACGTGCAGATCGCGCAACAGGCCGAACTCGCGCTGCGTGTCGCGAGCAAGCGCCTGCCGATTCTCGTGCTCGGCGAAACCGGTGCGGGGAAGGAAGTGTTCGCGCGCGCGATCCACGACGCCGGCGCGCGGCGCACGCGGTCGTTCGTCGCCGTCAATTGCGGCGCGCTGCCGGAAGCCCTGATCGAGAGCGAATTGTTCGGCTATGCGGCCGGCGCGTTTACCGGCGCACGCAAGCACGGTGCGCGCGGCAAGATCGCGCTCGCCGACGGCGGCACGCTGTTCCTCGACGAAATCGGCGACATGCCGCTCGCGCTGCAGACGCGCCTGTTGCGCGTGCTCGCCGATGGCGAGGTCGTGCCGCTCGGCAGCGATACGCCCGTACGTGTCGACCTCGACGTGATCTGCGCGACGCACCGCGATCTCGCGCGGATGGTGGCCGACGGCACGTTCCGCGAGGATCTGTATTACCGGCTGAGCGGCGCGACGTTCGAACTGCCGCCGCTGCGCGAGCGCGCGGACGTGCGCGACGTGATTGCCACCGTGTTCGCCGAGGAGGCACAGGCAACCGGCCACGTGCTGACGCTCGATGCAACGCTCGCCGAACAGCTCGCCGCGTACCCGTGGCCCGGCAACGTGCGGCAGTTGCGCAACGTACTACGCTATGCGTGCGCGGTGTGCGACGCCGCGCGCGTGACGCGGCATGACCTGCCGGCCGATATCGCCGCGCAGCTTGGCGGCGCGTCGACCGGCACCCTGCCTGACGACGAACGCGGCCGCATCGTCGCGGCGCTCACCGCGCACCGCTGGCGGCCCGACGCGGCTGCGCAGGCGCTCGGCATCTCGCGCGCGACGTTGTACCGGCGCATCGCGAAGCACCGGATCGTCGCGCCGCACCGCGCGTGACGCACCGGCGCGTCTGCCCTCATGCGGCCTGCACGGCCGCTTCGTCGCGGCGCACGAACACCTCGTGTGCGGCGAACAGCGCGTTGAGCGCGGCCGGAAAACCCGCGTAGACGGCCATCTGCATGAACACCTCGACAATCTCGTCGCGCGTGCAGCCCACGTTCAGCGCGGCCTCGATATGCACCTTCAGTTGCGGCTGCGCGTTGCCGAGCGCGGCCAACGCCGCGATCGTCGCGATCTCGCGCGCCCTCAGGTCGAGCTGCGGCCGGCTGTAGATATCGCCGAAACCGAACTCGACCAGGAGCCGCCCGAAGTCCGGCGCGATCGGTGCGAGGGCTGCGATCACCCGCTCACCGACTTCGCCGTCGATTTCCTTCAGTTTGTTCCAGCCGCGCGTGTAGCGGTCTTCAACGAGTCGTTCCATTGTGTCCGTCCTGTTCCGATGGAGAGTGAGTTGGTTTTGCCCGTCGTGCCGTATCGCGCTCCTGTGCCTCGTAGTACGCGATCTTGTCGCTGATCACGTCGAGGCTCGCCTGCAGCTCCGCGAGATGCGCGCGCACCGCATCGCGATGCGCGACCAGCAGGCTGCGCCGCGCACCGAAGGTCGGCTCGCCCTGCGCGCGCAGCGCCGCGAATGCCTGCATCTGCGCGATCGGCATGCCGGTCGCCTTCAGGCGCATCACGAAGGCCAGCCAGTCAAGGTCGGCCGGCGCATAGAGCCGGTGCCCGGCCGCCGTGCGCGAAATCGCGCGCAGCAGGCCGGCCTGCTCGTAGTACCGCAGCGTATGCGTCGACAGGCCGGTCATTTCGGCGACCTGGCCGATCGTCAGCGGGCCGGCGGAGGAAGGTTGGGATACGGTTTTGGACATGGCAGGAACAAGGTTAGGAGTTAGAGCCAACTCTAAGTCAAGCGCTTTCGAACGGCCAGCGCGACGACAACCCGCGACACCGTAAAGAATGGTCAAAATCGCCGCCCGGCACGGGTTTCGGTCTTTACAGCGCCGCAAGCCTTCAGCAAGATTCGGTCAGCCTGTCTTAAAAAGGGCACGCATTTGTCCTATGCTTAACGGCGACGCCCGGCCGGGTCTCGCCCCACCGTCCGTTGCAACAGCCATTCATCCGTCAGAACCAGGGAGCCTTTGCCATGCTGAAAAAGCTGCTGATGCTGTTCGTCGCGCTATCGCTGTCGCTCGCCGCAGGCCTTGCCGCGGCCGTCGAAGTCAACTCGGCTGACCAGGCCACGCTCGAATCCGTGAAGGGTCTCGGGCCCGTGAAGTCGAAGGCGATCATCGACGAACGCACCAAGAACGGCCCGTTCAAGGATGCGGACGATCTCGCGAACCGCGTCAAGGGCCTCGGCACGAAGTCGGTCGGGCATCTCGAAGAGAACGGCCTGACGATCGGCGGCTCGTCGACCCCGCCGAAGGGCGTGAAGCTGTCGAAACCGGCCGCGACGACATCGGCTACCACGTCGGCAACGACGTCGGCAGGCACTGCATCGACGTCCACGACCGCGACGGCCGGCACGACGGCTGCGACGCCGGCCCCGGCGGCAAGCGCACCGGATGCGGCGGCGAAACCGGCCAAGGCGAAGCGCGCGTCGAAGAAGGAAAAAGCAGCGGCCGCAGCGGCGGCATCCGCCGACGCAGGTGCGAGCGCATCGGCCGCAGCGTCGTCGGCAAAAGCGACGAAGGGTTCGAAGAAGAAAAGCAAGAAGGACAAGGCAGCCTCCGCCGCCGCGGCGTCGGGCGCCTGATGTGCGCCGCGCGCGCGACGGCGTGCGCGCGGCATTCGTTCAACGGGCGCCCACAGCGTGGCGCCCTTATCGGTAAAGGTGAAGAACCATGGGTCTCCTCGACATCGTTGGCGGTCTGCTCGGCGGCCAGGCCGGCGGCAACTCGCAAAGCGCGCTGATCACGACCGCGCTCGAATTCATCAACAACCAGCCAGGCGGCCTGAATGGCCTGATCGAGAAGTTCAAGGCGGGCGGCGCCGGCGACGTCATCGGCTCGTGGGTCGGCACCGGCCAGAACCAGCCGATCTCGCCGGACGCGCTGCAAAACGTGCTGGGCTCGGACGCGATCGGTGCGCTCGCGAGCAAGTTCGGCGTCGACCCGTCGATGGCCTCGACCGTCCTCGCGCAGGTGCTGCCGCACGTCGTCAATCACGCGACGCCGGACGGCGCAGTACCGGCTGACGGCCAGGCCCAGGTCGACCCGTCGAACGTGCTCGGCTCGCTGTCGCAGATCGCCGGCATGTTCGGCGGCAACAAGCAGGGCTGAAGCCCTGCGTCGTTGCGACGCTCCATAAGCAAACACCCCGCCGAGGCGGGGTGTTTGTTTTTGCGCGCCCGGCGCGAACCGGGTGGGCGGCCAAGGCAGACGATCAGTGCACGACGCGGTCGAACACGAACTTGCCGTCGTGGATGTCGACCGGAATCACGTCCTTCGGACCGAAGCGGCCCGCGAGGATGAGCTTCGCGACCGGGTTCTCGATCTCTTGCTGGATCGCGCGCTTCAGCGGCCGCGCACCGAACAGCGGATCGTAACCGACCTTCCCGATCTGTTCGAGCGCCGCTTCCGACACCTCGAGCGCCATGTCGAGCTTCGCAAGCCGATCGTGCAGGCGCGCGAGCTGGATCTTCGCGATCGACTCGATGTTGCTGCGGTCGAGCGCATGGAACACGACGACGTCGTCGATCCGGTTCAGGAACTCGGGGCGGAAATGCTGCTTCACCTCGAGCCACACCGCGTCCTTGATCTCTTCCTGCGGCGCACCCGTCATCGCCTGGATCACCTGCGAGCCGAGGTTCGACGTCATCACGATCACCGTGTTCTTGAAGTCGACCGTGCGCCCCTGCCCGTCCGTCATGCGGCCGTCGTCGAGCACCTGCAGCAGCACGTTGAACACGTCCGGATGCGCTTTCTCGATCTCGTCGAGCAGGATCACGCTGTACGGCTTGCGGCGCACGGCTTCGGTCAGGTAACCGCCTTCCTCGTAACCGACATAGCCCGGCGGCGCGCCGATCAGCCGCGCGACGCTGTGCTTCTCCATGAACTCGCTCATGTCGATGCGGATCAGGTGCTCTTCCGAATCGAACAGGAACGACGCGAGCGCCTTGCACAGCTCGGTCTTGCCGACCCCCGTCGGGCCGAGGAACAGGAACGAGCCGTACGGACGGTTCGGATCGGCGAGACCCGCACGCGAACGGCGGATCGCGTCGGCCACCGCACTGATCGCCTCATGCTGGCCGACCACGCGCTCGTGCAGCTTTTCCTCGATGTGCAGCAGCTTCTCGCGTTCGCCCTGCATCATCCGCGACACCGGAATCCCGGTCGAACGCGACACGACTTCCGCGATTTCCTCGGCGCCGACCTGCGTGCGCAGCAGGCGCGGACGCGTCGGGTTGTGCTGCTCCTGCTCTTCAGCCTGCGTGACCTGCTTCAGTTGCGCCTCGAGTTGCGGCAGCTTGCCGTACTGCAGTTCGGCGACCTTCTCCAGCTTGCCGTCACGCTGCAGACGCGCGATGTCCGCACGCACCTTCTCGATCTCTTCCTTGAGCTGTGCGCTGCCCTGCACCGCGGCCTTCTCGGCGGTCCAGATCTCGTCCAGGTCCGCATATTCGCGGCCGAGGCGGTCGATCTCTTCCTCGATCAGCTGCAGGCGCTTCTGCGACGCTTCGTCCTGCTCCTTCTTCACGGCTTCGCGCTCGATCTTCAGCTGGATCAGCCGGCGGTCGAGCTTGTCCATCTCTTCGGGCTTCGAATCGATTTCCATCTTGATCTTCGAAGCGGCTTCGTCGATCAGGTCGATGGCCTTGTCGGGCAGGAAGCGATCGGTGATGTAGCGGTGCGACAGCTCGGCCGCGGCGACGATCGCCGGGTCGGTAATGTCGACACCGTGGTGCAGTTCGTACTTCTCCTGCAGCCCGCGCAGGATCGCGATCGTCGCCTCGACGCTCGGCTCGTCGACGAGCACCTTCTGGAAGCGGCGCTCGAGCGCGGCATCCTTCTCGATGTACTTGCGGTATTCGTCGAGCGTGGTCGCGCCGATGCAGTGCAGTTCGCCGCGCGACAGCGCCGGCTTCAGCATGTTGCCTGCATCCATCGCGCCCTCGGCCTTGCCCGCGCCGACCATCGTGTGGATTTCGTCGATGAAGACGATCGTCTGGCCTTCGTCCTTCGCGATGTCGCTGAGCACGGCCTTCAGGCGCTCCTCGAATTCACCGCGATACTTCGCGCCGGCGAGCAGCGCGGCCATGTCGAGCGACAGCACGCGCTTGCCCTTCAGCGTCTCGGGCACTTCGCCGTTGACGATCCGCTGCGCGAGCCCTTCGACGATCGCCGTCTTGCCGACGCCCGGCTCGCCGATCAGCACCGGGTTGTTCTTGGTGCGGCGCTGCAGGATCTGGATCGAACGGCGGATTTCGTCGTCACGGCCGATCACCGGATCGAGCTTGCCCGCACGGGCGCGCTCGGTCAGGTCGACCGTGTACTTCTTCAGTGCCTCGCGCTGGCTTTCCGCGTCCTGGCTGTGCACCTGCGAGCCGCCGCGCACCGCGGCGATCGCGGCTTCGAGCGACTTGCGCGTGAGGCCGTGCTGGCGCGCGAGCTTGCCAGCTTCGCCCTTGTCGTCGGACACGGCGAGCAGGAACATCTCGCTCGCGATGAACGTATCGTTGAGCTTCTGCGCTTCCTTGTCGGCCTGGTTCAGCAGCCCGGCCAGTTCGCGGCCGATCTGGATGTCGCCGCCCGTGCCCGTCACTTGCGGCAGGCGCGAGATCGCTTCGTTCAGCGCGCCTTGCAGCGCCTGGATGTGAACACCCGCGCGCGACATCAGCGAGCGGGCGGAACCGTCCTGCTGCGCAACCAGTGCGGCCAGCACGTGAACGGGTTCGATGTATTGATTGTCGCGGCCAGCCGCGAGGCTTTGCGCGTCAGAGAGTGCTTCCTGGAACTTGGTGGTGAGCTTGTCGATTCTCATTTAGTCGAGACCTCCAATTTTCGATTAACACCAAGATGAGGATGGTTATGCGGCTTTCAAGCGAAATTCGGGTTGATTCAGCGCAAAAATCGATGGATATCCTCGAAGCGGCCCCGGGACGGGCCACCGCCGGATCGCGGCGCGCGGCGATCGCGTATCAGCCGGCCGCCGACGGCGGCTCGACGGATGCAGGCACGTCTTCCGGCGACGGCGCAACATGCACACGCACGACCGGGCGAATGCCGAGCAACGCCGCGAGCGGCGAAGCGGGTTCGACCAGTTCGCCGAGCGTGTGACGGTCGAGTTCGGCAAAGAACGCATCGCGCGCAGCCGCCAGCACGCCCTTCAGGCGGCATTGCGGCTCGATCACGCAGCCGCGCGACTCGCCCTCGGCCGAAAAGCAGCCGACCAGCGCGAAATCGCTCTCGGTCGCGCGCACGACCTGGCCGACGGTCAGTTGCAGCGATTCGGGGAACAGGCGCAGCCCGCCATTGCGGCCGCGAACGGTGTCGACCCACCCCAGCTCGCCGAGCTGCTGCACGACTTTCATCAGATGGTTCTTCGAGATGCCGTAGGCGTCCGAAATCTCCTGGATCGTCGCGAGTCCCTCGCCGCGCACGGCAAGGTACAGCATCACGCGCAGCGAATAGTCGGTGTAGTCGGTGAGTCTCATGGGTGAATACGGAAAAGATCGGTCGTGTCCCAATTACGTGAGCCGGGCCGATCGGGATGCGCACGGGGCCGGTTGACAGCCCTGTTCCGCGGCCCCGGGTTGCCGGGATGGCGCGTGCGCAATAAGATGCGTGACATCTACACGTTTGTCAGGGGTTGTTGGACGCTATTTTGCGTCAAAATCCGGCCGGCGTCCTGCACGATGCCCGCGCCGCCGCCCCGTTGCCGCCTCTCTCTCCCGGCCCTTTTTGCCATGACCGTCCTGCCCGCCTCGCCCGATACCGCACCGGCCCGCCCTCGCGACACCGAGCCGACCGAAGAGAACATCCGCGATCTCGTCTACGCGTTCTACGACCGCGTGCGCGCCGATCCGCTGCTCGGGCCCGTGTTCGACGCGAAGCTGGCCGGCCGTTGGGACGATCACCTGCCGAAGATGGTCACCTTCTGGTCGAGCCTCGTGCTCGGCACCAAGGGCTATCGCGGCAACGTGCAGCAAGCGCACCAGCCGCTCGACGGGATCGAGCCGGCTCATTTCAGCCGCTGGCTGTCGCTGTTCCTGAAGACCGTCGAGGCGCGCTACGCGCCGAGCGCGGCGATCCGCTTCATGGAACCCGCGCTGCGGATTGCGCAGAGCCTGCAGTTGAGCCGGTTCGGCTGGGATTACCAGATTCCGCCCGAGCAGCAGGCGCTGCTCGACGCGATCGCGCCGCGCCGGCGCAGCGGGGACGACGGGGGCGACGATCCGCACGCGTTGCCGTCGCGTGCCCGCGGCGAGCCGTTTCCGACGAAGATCATCGGGCGCAGCGTCGATCCGGACGCGTAACGGGCAGCCGTCACGCTCGGCGCTTGCGCGCATGCGGCACCTTGTCGCACGATCCTGACGGCGCGCTCAGCGCCGCGTATTACCCGATTCGATTCCCCAGCGGGCAAGCGCGGCATCGTCGGTGCTGCGCGCATCGACCCAGCGCTCGCCCTCCGGTGTGGTTTCCTTCTTCCAGAACGGCGCTTCGGTCTTCAGGTAGTCCATCACGAACTCGCACGACGCGAACGCATCGCCGCGGTGCGACGCAACCGTTGCGACCATCACGATCTGGTCGAGCGGCAGCAGCTTGCCGACGCGATGCACGATCGCGACGTCGATGCCCGGCCAACGCCGGCCGGCCTCGGCGGCGATCTTCTCAAGCGCCTTCTCGGTCATTCCCGGATAGTGCTCGAGCTCCATCGCGGCAACCGCATCGCCTTCGTTCAAATCGCGCACGGTGCCGACGAAGCACGCAACCGCGCCGATCTTCGGATTGCGCGCGCGCAATGCCGCGACCTCGGCGTTCAGATCGAAGTCGTCGGTCTGGATTCGTACCGTTGCCATCGCCAGTGCCTCAACCGCCCGTCACCGGCGGAAAGAATGCGACTTCGCAGCCTTCGGTCAGCCTCGTGTCGGGATCGGTCATCTCGTGGTTGCACGCCATGCGCAGTGCGCGCCCTTCCGCGAGCGTCTCGGCCCACGCCCCGCCGCGCACGCGCAGCCATGCGCGCACGTCGCCCACGGTCGTGACGCTGTCCGGCACGTCGGCCTGCTCGTCGGCGACACCCAGTGCCTCGCGTACGCTTGCAAAAAATTTCAGCTGAATCTTCATGGTTCGGGAAGCCGTCGCGTTACGACAGCAGTTCGGAAAACGGAATGAAACGCACGGTCTCGCCGGCGCTGATCGCGTGCTGCGGCGGGTTGTCGATCAGGCCGTCGCCCCACACCGTCGACGTCAGCACCGCCGAGCTCTGGTTCGGGAACAGGTCGAGCCCGCCGGCCGCGTTCACGCGCGCACGCAGGAATTCGTTGCGCCGGTCGCCCTTGCCTTGCGAGAAATCGGCACGCAGCGACAGCGCGCGCGGCGCGACGTCACGCACGCCGGACAGGCGCAGCAGGAACGGCCGCACGAACAGCAGGAACGTGACGAAACTCGACACCGGGTTGCCGGGCAGCCCGATGAAGTGCGCATCGGGGCGATCGTCGCCACGGCGCACCGCGCCATAGGCAAGCGGCTTGCCGGGCTTCATCGCGATCTGCCACAGCGCGAGCCGCCCTTCGGCCTCGACGGCCGGCTTCACGTGATCCTCTTCGCCGACCGACACGCCGCCGCTCGTCAGGATCACGTCGTGGTCGCGCGCGGCTGCGCGCAGCGTATCGCGCGTGGCGGTGAGCGAATCGGGCACGATCCCGTAGTCGGTCACGTGGCAGCCGAGCCGCTCCAGCAGCCCGCGCAGCGTGAAGCGGTTCGAGTTGTAGATCGCGCCGGGCTTCAACGGCTCGCCCGGCATCGTCAGCTCGTCACCGGTGAAGAACACCGCGACGCGAATCCGCCGCGCGACCGGCAACTGCGCGCAGCCGACCGATGCGGCGAGACCGAGCGCCTGCGGCGTGAGCCGCGTGCCGGCCGGCAGGATCACCGAGCCCTGCCGAATATCCGCGCCCTGCGCGGTGATCCATTCGCCGGCCTTCGGCGTGTGCAGGATCTCCACCGCATCGCCGTCGGCCGACGCCTGCTCCTGCATCACGACGGCGTCGGCGCCGGGCGGCACCGTCGCACCGGTGAAGATCCGCGCGGCCGTGCCGGCCGCGAGCGGTTCGGCCGGATGACCGGCCGGAATGCGCTGCGACACCGGCAAACGCCGATCGCCATGCAGCAGGTCGGCGACGCGCACCGCATAGCCGTCCATCGCGCTCGTATGCATCGGCGGCACGTCGAGCGGCGAGCTTACGTCGGCCGCCAGCACGCGGCCGAGCGCATCGAGCGTGGCGACGGTTTCGACGCCGGGCAGCGGCTTCGCGGCATCGAGCAGCGCGGCAAGTGCCTCGGCGGTCGACAGCATCGGCGCGCGCGGCGCCGCGGGATTCGGGTTCGACATCGATGGAATCGGGGATCGTTGGATTCAATACGTCATTGTAGCGACGCCGTCGCGCGGGCGCGCGATATGGCGGACATGCGGAAACTGTGATTCGCGCGAACGCGCGGGTCTGGCACTTGTTTCGCACGCGATGCGGCGGCAGCCGCGCGGCGCGCTGCGAACACCTGCGCCGCGCGCCACCGCCAAACGAAACGGCCGGAACCCCGATCCGTTCGACGAATCGGCATTCCGGCCGTCCTGCGCAGCCGGGCCCGCGGCCCGGCCGTGCGTCATGCGCCCGTATGAGCGGCGATGAAGTCCTTCACCTGCTGCGCGTCGGCGTTCACGACCTCGAAACGCTGCGGCAGCGCCTCGAGCCCGTCGAATGCGGCCGGACGCTCGGCTTCGCGATCGAGTGCTTCGCGGATCGTCTCGCCGAACTTGATCGGCTGCGCCGTCTCGAGCACGACCATCGGCACGCCCGCGTCGAGATGCTCGCGCGCGACCTTCACGCCGTCGGCCGTGTGCGTATCGATCATCGTGTCGTAACGCGAGAACACGTCGCGGATCGTCGCGATGCGGTCCGTGTGGCCGCTGCGGCCCGACACGAAACCGAACTCGGCGACGCGCGCGAAATCGCCGCTCGCCGCGAGATCGAAGCCGCCCTTCTCCTCGACGTCGCGGAACAGCTGCATCACACGCGCCGGATCGCGGCCGAGCAGGTCGAACACGAAACGCTCGAAGTTCGACGCCTTCGAGATGTCCATGCTCGGGCTGCTCGTGTGATAGGTGTTCTCGGCGCTACGCACGCGATACGCGCCCGTGCGGAAGAACTCGTCGAGCACGTCGTTCTCGTTGGTCGCAACCACCAGCTTCGCGATCGGCAGCCCCATCATCCGCGCGATGTGGCCCGCGCACACGTTGCCGAAGTTGCCCGACGGCACCGTGAACGACACGCGCTCGTCGTTGGACTGCGTCGCCGCGAAATAGCCCTTGAAGTAGTACACGACCTGCGCGACGACGCGCGCCCAGTTGATCGAGTTGACCGTGCCGATCTTCTGCTGCGCCTTGAACGCGTGATCGTTCGAGACCGCCTTCACGATGTCCTGGCAGTCGTCGAACACGCCTTCGACCGCGAGATTGAAGATGTTCGGATCCTGCAGGCTGAACATCTGGGCCGTCTGGAACGCGCTCATCTTCTTGTGCGGCGACAGCATGAACACGCGCACGCCGGCCTTGCCGCGCATCGCGTATTCGGCCGCGCTGCCCGTGTCGCCGGACGTCGCGCCGAGAATGTTCAGCGTCTGCCCGTGCTTCGCGAGCGTGTACTCGAACAGGTTGCCGAGCAGCTGCATCGCCATGTCCTTGAACGCGAGCGTCGGGCCGTTCGACAGTTCGAGCAGCGACAGCGCCGCACCGTTCTCGGTGCCGAGCGTCTTCAGCGGCGTGATGTCGGACGCATTCTCGCCATGGCGCGTGTTGCGGTACACGTCGGCCGTGTACGTGCGGCGCGTGATCGCGCGCAGGTCGTCGGCCGGCACGTCGTCGCAGAACTTCGCCAGGATCTCGAACGCGAGATCCGCATACGACAGCGTGCGCCAGCGCGCGAGCTCGTCGGCGGACACCTTCGGATACTCGGCCGGCAGGTAGAGCCCGCCGTCCTTCGCGAGACCACCCAGCAGGATGTCGGAGAACGTGTGGCGCTCGCCGATGCCGGCGCCGCGCGTGGAGATGTAGTTCATGTCGTCCTCAGCTCAGTTCAGCGCTTCCATGCGCAGCTTCGTCACCTTCGATACCACCGTCGAGAGGCTCTCGATTTGCGCGATCGCTGCATTCACGTTCTTCTCGACCGTGACGTGCGTGATCAGGATGATGTCGGTCTCGCCGTTCGCGTCGTCCACCTGCTCCGATTCCTTCTGCAGCAGCGCGTCGATCGAGATGCCCGATGCGGCGAGGATGCGCGTGATGTCGGCCAGCACGCCGGTCTGGTCGGCGACGCGCAGGCGCAGGTAGTAGCCGCTCGTCACTTCTTCGATCGGCAGGATCGGCGTGTTCGACAGGCTGTCGGGCTGGAACGCGAGATGCGGCACGCGATGCTCGGGATCCGCCGTGTGCAGGCGCGTGACGTCGACGAGATCCGCGACCACGGCCGATGCGGTCGGCTCCGCGCCCGCGCCCTTGCCGTAGTACAGCGTCGTGCCGACCGCGTCGCCATGCACGACGACCGCGTTCATCGCGCCCTCGACGTTCGCGAGCAGGCGCTTCTCCGGGATCAGCGTCGGGTGCACGCGCAGCTCGATGCCGTTTTCGGCGCGGCGCGTGATGCCGAGCAGCTTGATCCGGTAGCCGAGCTCTTCCGCGTAGCGGATGTCGGTCGCGTCGAGCTTGCTGATGCCTTCGACGTACGCGCGGTCGAACTGCACCGGCACGCCGAACGCGATCGCGCTCATGATCGTCGCCTTGTGCGCAGCGTCGACGCCTTCGATGTCGAAGGTCGGATCGGCTTCCGCGTAGCCGAGCTCCTGCGCGGCCTTCAGCGCGGTCGCGAAGTCGAGCCCGCGATCGCGCATTTCCGACAGGATGTAGTTGGTCGTGCCGTTGATGATGCCCGCGATGTACTGGATGCGGTTCGCGGTCAGGCCTTCGCGCAACGCCTTGATGATCGGGATGCCGCCGGCGACGGCCGCCTCGAATGCGACCATCACGCCCTTCGCGCGCGCGGCCTCGAAGATCTCGGTGCCGTGCACCGCGAGCAGCGCCTTGTTCGCGGTCACGACATGCTTGCCGTTCGCGATCGCGCGCAGCACGAGGTCGCGCGCGACGCCCGTGCCGCCGATCATCTCGGCGATGATCGCGATCGACGGATCGTCGACGACCGCGTTGAAGTCGTCGGTGATCTGCGCGGCGCCGGCATCGCCGCCGAGCGCAGCCAGCGCCTTGGCCGGGTTGCGCACTGCAATGCGCGTCACCTCGATACCGCGCCCCGCGCGTCGCTTGATTTCTTCCTGGTTGCGGCCCAGCACCGTGAAGGTGCCGCTGCCCACCGTGCCGAAGCCCAACAGGCCAACTTTGATCGGTTCCATGCTGCGTGTGATCGATGAGTAAGAAGTAGTGAGTGCCGTGTGGTCTCGCCGCTCAGGCCGAATGGCGCTTGCGGTAGCCGTCGAGGAAGCGTGCGATCCGGTTGATCGAATCGGTCAGGTCGTCGAGGTTCGGCAGGAAGACCACGCGGAAGTGGTCCGGCGTCGTCCAGTTGAAGCCCGTGCCCTGCACGAGCAGTACGCGCTCCTCGAGCAACAGGTCGAGAATGAACTGCTGGTCGTTCTGGATCGGATAAAGCTTCGGGTCGAGGCGCGGGAACATGTACAGCGCGGCCTGCGGCTTCACGCAGGTCACGCCCGGGATCGACGTGAGCATGTCGTACGCGAGCTCGCGCTGCTTGTACAGGCGCCCGCTCGGCACGATCAGCTCGTTGATGCTCTGGTAGCCGCCGAGCGCCGTCTGGATCGCGAACTGCCCGGGCACGTTCGCGCACAGGCGCATCGACGACAGGATGCCGAGCCCCTCGAGGTAGTCGTTCGCGCGCCGGCGGTTGTCGCCGCCCAGGCCCGACACGGCCATCCAGCCCGCCCGGTAGCCGCACGAGCGATAGCTCTTCGACAGGCTGTTGAACGTGACGGTAATCACGTCCTCTGACAGCGAACCCAGCGCCGTGTGCTCGAGGCCGTCGTAGACGATCTTGTCGTACACCTCGTCGGCGAAGACGATCAGCCCGTGCTGGCGCGCGATCTCGAGCAGTTCGAGCAGCAATTCGTCTGAATAAAGCGCACCCGTCGGGTTGTTCGGGTTGATCACGACGATCGCCTTCGTGTTCGGCGTGATCTTGCGGCGGATGTCGTCGAGATCGGGCATCCAGGCGTTCTGCTCGTCGCAGATGTAATGCACCGGCGTGCCGCCCGACAGGCTGACCGCCGCCGTCCACAGCGGGTAGTCGGGCGCGGGCAGCAGCACTTCGTCGCCGTCGTTCAAGAGCGCCTGGGTCGCCATCACGATCAGCTCGGACGCGCCGTTGCCGATGTAGATGTCGTCGAGGCCGACGCCCACGACGCCCTTTTCCTGCGTGTAGTGCATCACAGCCTTGCGCGCCGAGAACACGCCCTTCGAATCCGAATAGCCGGACGACGTCGGCAGGTTGCGGATCATGTCCTGGATGATCTCGTCCGGCGCGTCGAAACCGAACGGCGCGAGGTTGCCGATGTTCAGCTTGATGATGCGGTGGCCTTCTTCCTCGAGGCGCTTCGCGTGCTCGAGCACCGGGCCACGGATGTCGTAGCAGACGTTGAGCAGCTTGTTCGACTTCTGAATCGGTTTCACGACGACACGGTTCCTGGGTTGGCCTTGCGGCCGGGGGGGACGGGATCAAAACTGGAAAGCGGCCGGTCTGTGCGCGCTGTCTAGACTGGGAAAAAGCGGGCGGTCGGGCGCGGCTTGTGGCGACGCGCGACGCAAGTGGCGCCCGGGGGCGACCAAAAAGTTATAATTTAGCGGATTTTGGCCGACTTTCGCAATGCACCATAGCCGCGCCGGGCCCACGCCGTCAGGCGTCCCGCGTGCGCAGGCGAGCGAAACCGGCCATCCGGGCCCGTGTGGCCCTGCGACACATTCCCCCTACGGAACCGCGGAATACCGATTTGAAACTGCACCAGGACGCGAGCGGCGCGCTCAACACCGTCACCGGCTACGGCCCCGATTATGTCGACGTCAATCTCGAACGCCATGAAACGAGCGTCATCGTGCTGCCCGGCGTGCCGGTCCAGCCGTGGCCCGTGTCGTCGTTCGACGCGCTCGCGCCCGAGCACTTCGCGATGCTGCTCGACCCGACGCCCGAACTCGTGATCTTCGGCAGCGGCGCGCGGCTGCGCTTCCCGCACCCACGGCTCGTCGCGGCGCTCACGGCCAAGCGGATCGGCGTCGAGACGATGGATTTCCAGGCCGCCTGCCGCACCTACAACATCCTGATGGCCGAGGGTCGCAAGGTCGCCGCCGCGCTCTTAATTGAACGTTAATCCCCGATGCGGTAAAACTCGGGCCGGCGCAGCGGGTCGATCCCCCCCGATCGGCCCGGCCAGGCCGCCCGCCCCCGGCGCAACCCGCCGGCGGCCCGTCACAACAACCAACAGGCTGAAAATCCATGAACGATACGCCGTCGAGGCTACCGCTCAATCGCATCACGCTCGTCCTCCTCGTCGTCGCGCTCGCGATCGTCTGGTTCGCGCCGCTCGGGCTGCGCCACCTGATCCCGAGCGACGAAGGCCGCTACGCGGAAATGGCGCGCGAGATGTTCGTCACCGGCGACTGGATCACGCCGCGCTACAACGGCTACAAATACTTCGAGAAGCCGCCGCTGCAGACCTGGCTGAACGCGCTCACGTTCGCGTGGTTCGGCATCGGCGAATGGCAGGCGCGCCTCTACACGGCTGTTGCGAGCTTCGCCGGCGTGCTGCTCGTCGGCTACACCGGCGCGCGCCTGTTCAACCCGCTGTCGGGCTTCCTCGCGGCCGTCGTGCTCGCGTGTTCGCCGTACTGGAACCTGATGGGCCACTTCAACGCGCTCGACATGGGGCTCGCGTTCTGGATGGCGCTGTCGCTCTGCTCGCTGCTGCTCGCGCAACGGCCCGGGCTGCGTCCGGCCGCGGTGCGCGGCTGGATGTGGGCGTGCTGGGCCGCGATGGCGTTCGCGGTGCTGTCCAAGGGCCTCGTCGGCCTGATCCTCCCCGGCGCCGTGCTCGTGCTCTATACGCTGATCGCGCGCGACTGGGCGCTCTGGAAGCGCCTGTACCTGGTGAGCGGCCTCGTGATCTTCTTCGCGATCGTCACGCCGTGGTTCGTGCTCGTCCAGCAGCGCAACCCCGAATTCTTCAACTTCTTCTTCATCGTCCAGCAGTTCCGCCGGTACCTGACCCCGGAACAGAACCGCCCGGGCCCGCTCTACTACTTCGTGCCCGTGCTGCTGGTCGGCTTCCTGCCGTGGCTGTCGATCGCGTGGCAGAGCATCCGCCATGCGCTGCGGATGCCGCGCCAGCCGAACGGCTTCTCGCCGATGCTCGTGCTGCTGATCTGGAGCGCATTCATCTTCCTGTTCTTCAGCGCGTCGCATTCGAAGCTGATCTCGTACGTGCTGCCGGTCGCGCCGGCGCTCGCGCTGATCATCGGCGCGTACCTGCCGCTGATGACCGCCGACCGGTTCCGTCGCCACCTGCTCGGCTACCTCGTGTTCTTCGTCGTCGCGGCGTTCGGGCTCATCTCCCTCGCGTACCTGGGCGACGCACGCACGCCGAACGCGCTGTACCGCGCGTTCCAGATGTGGCTGTACGCGGGCCTCGCGGTCTCGGCCGCGCTGACGCTCGCGGCCGCATGGCTGAATCGCCGCATGGGCGTCGCGGCCGCAATCGCGGCGTTCGGCGCCGCGTGGCTCGCCTTCGGCACGATCGGCGGCACCGGGCACGACGAATTCGGCCGCTACAGCTCGGGCGCGCTGCTCGCGCCGGCGGTGCGCGCCGAACTGGCGAAACTGCCGCCCGACACGCCGTTCTACTCGGTCGAGATGCTCGATCACACGTTCCCGTTCTATATGGGTCACACGACGATCATGGTCCAGCGCCAGGACGAGCTCGGGTTCGGGATCTCGATGGAGCCGAACAAGTGGATTCCGACCGTCGACGAATGGATCACGCGCTGGAAGCAGGAAACCCATGCGCTCGCGATCATGTCGCCCGGCCAGTACGACACCCTGGTCAAGCAAGACGTGCCGATGCGCGTGATTGCGCGCGACAACCGTCGCGTGATCGTCGAGAAACCGCAATCGTAAGGACGCCTGCCGCATGAATCCCGTTTCACTCGTCTGCATCATCACCGGCGTGATGCTCAACGCCGTTGCGCAACTTCTGCTGAAAGCCGGCGTCAACGCCGTCGGGCACTTCGAATTCAGCCGTGCGAACATCATTCCGGTCGGCCTGAAGATCGCGACCCAGTTGCCGATCATCGGCGGCCTCGGCTGCTACGTGCTGAGCGTCGTGGTCTGGATTCTCGGGCTGTCGCGGGTCGATGTGTCGATCGCGTACCCGATGCTGTCGCTCGGCTACGTCGTCAACGCGTTCGCGGCCTGGTACCTGTTCGGCGAGGTGCTGTCGGTCCAGCGGCTCATCGGCATCGGCATCATCCTGATCGGGGTGCTGGTGCTCGCGCGAAGCTGAGCACGCCTCGCCGCGTTAAGCGGCTGCCTACAAAAAATCACGGTGCGAATCCGCCAACCGGTGTTTAATGCCGGTTTCGGGCGGGATCGCCCGACCCTTTTATTACACGCCATTACAGGCCAACGCGTTCATGAGCCAGACTACCGCTCCGTTTCTGCCGTTCACCCGCCCTGAGATCGATGAGGAAACCATCCAGGGCGTCGTCGAAGTGCTGCGCTCGGGCTGGATCACCACCGGTCCGCAGAGCCAGAAATTCGAAGCGGCGCTGTCCGAGTACTGCGGCGGCCGTCCGGTCCGCGCGTTCAATTCGGGCACCTGCACGCTCGAGATCGGCCTGCGCATCGCGGGTGTCGGTGCCGGTGACGAGGTCATCACGACGCCGGCGTCGTGGGTCTCGACCAGCAACGTGATCATCGAAACGGGCGCGACGCCCGTGTTCGCCGACATCGATCCCGTCACGCGCAACATCGACCTCGACAAGCTCGAGCAGGCGATCACGCCGCGCACGAAGGCGATCATCCCCGTGTTCCTGTCCGGCCTGCCGGTCGACATGGACCGCCTGTACGCGATCGCGCGCGCACACAAGCTGCGCGTGATCGAAGACGCCGCGCAGGCGTTCGGTTCGACGTGGAACGGCAAGCGCATCGGCGCGATCGGCGACATCGTGTCGTTCAGCTTCCACGCGAACAAGAACCTGACGACGATCGAAGGCGGCGCGCTCGTGCTGAACAACGAGGACGAAGCGACGCTCGCGCAGAAGTACCGGTTGCAGGGCATCACGCGCACCGGCTTCGACGGGATGGACTGCGACGTGCTCGGCGGCAAGTACAACCTGACCGACGTCGCCGCCCGCGTCGGCCTCGGCCAGCTGCCGCACCTCGACCGCTTCACTGCGCAGCGCCGCACGCTCGCCCGTGCGTATTTCGACGCGTTCGACGGCAGCGCGGCCGTGAAGCTCGGCGTCGGCCTGCCGGTTGCCGACTTCGAGAACAGCAACTGGCACATGTTCCTGATCACGCTGCCGCTCGAGCGGCTGACGATCACGCGCGCCGAGTTCATGGCGCAACTGAAGGAACGCGGCATCGGCACGGGCATCCACTACCCGGCGATCCATCTTTTCACGCTGTACCGGGCGCGCGGCTTCAAGGAGGGCATGTTCCCCCACGCCGAACGGTACGGCGCGTCGACCGTCACGCTGCCGCTCTTCACGCAGATGACGGAAGGCGACGTGCGTCGCGTGGTCGACGCCATCAACCAGATTTGCGAACAATACGGAAAATAAGCGTACATGAGTCACCTTGAAGCACGCGCCGGGCATCCGGGCGCCGGGCACCTGGACGCCGGCCGGCCCGAAGTATCGATCATCATCCCCGTGTACAACGAGGAAGACGGCCTCGCCGCGCTGTTCGCGCGGCTGTATCCGGCGCTCGACGCACTCGACACGTCATACGAAGTGATCCTGATCAACGACGGCAGCCGCGACCGCTCGGCGGCCATGCTCGCCGATCAGTTCCACGTACGGCCCGACACGACGCGCGTCGTGCTGCTCAACGGCAACTACGGCCAGCACATGGCCATCCTCGCGGGCTTCGCGCAGTCGCGCGGCGAGATCGTCATCACGCTCGACGCCGACCTGCAGAACCCGCCCGAGGAAATCGGCAAGCTGATCGCGAAGATGCGCGAGGGCTACGACTACGTCGGCTCGATCCGCAAGCAGCGCCAGGACAGCCTGTGGCGGCGCAAGGCGTCGCAGATGATGAACCGGCTGCGCGAGCGCATCACGCGCATCAAGATGACCGACCAGGGCTGCATGCTGCGCGCGTACAGCCGCCGCATCATCGACACAATCAACGTGTGCGGCGAAGTCAACACGTTCATCCCCGCGCTCGCCTATACGTTCGCGCAGAAACCGACCGAAATCGAGGTCGCGCACGAAGAGCGCTTCGCCGGCGAATCGAAGTACTCGCTGTACAGCCTGATCCGGCTGAACTTCGACCTCGTGACCGGCTTCTCGGTCGTGCCGCTGCAATGGCTGTCGTTCATCGGCGTGATCCTGTCGCTCGGCTCCGCCGCGCTGTTCGTGCTGCTGCTCGTGCGCCGCTTCATCGTCGGCGCGGAAGTGCAAGGCGTGTTCACGCTGTTCGCCATCACGTTCTTCCTGCTCGGCGTGATCATCTTCGCGCTCGGCCTGCTCGGCGAATACGTCGGCCGCATCTACCAGCAGGTGCGCGCACGGCCGCGCTACCTGATCCAGGCCGTGCTCGAGCAGCACGACGGCGTGCCGCCGGTGCCGGCCGGCGCGAACCGCGCGGGAGCCGGGCAATGAAGCCGCGCGCGGTCGTCTTCGCGTATCACAACGTCGGCGTGCGATGCCTGCAGGTACTGCTCGCGCGCGGCGTCGACGTCGCGCTCGTCGTCACGCACGAGGACAACCCGAACGAGAACATCTGGTTCGGCAGCGTCGCGTCGATTGCGGCCGAGCACGGCATTCCGGTCGTCACACCGGCCGACCCCGCCGATCCGGCGCTGCGCCGCGCGGTATCCGACGCGCAGCCGGACTTCATCTTCTCGTTCTACTACCGGCACATGCTGCCGGTGGACCTGCTCGCGATCGCACCGCGCGGCGCGTTTAACATGCATGGTTCGCTGCTGCCAAAATACCGGGGTCGGGTACCGACCAACTGGGCCGTGCTGAACGGTGAAACCGAAACCGGCGCGACGCTGCACGAGATGGCGGCGAAACCCGACGCGGGCGCGATCATCGGCCAGACCGCGGTGCCGATCCTGCCGGACGACACGGCCACGCAGGTGTTCGACAAGGTCACGGTGGCCGCCGAGCAGACGCTCTGGCGCGTCCTGCCCGCGCTGCTCGCGGGCGAAGCGCCGCACCTGCCGAATGATCTCGCGACCGGCAGCTACTACGGCGGGCGCAAGCCCGAAGACGGCCGGATCGACTGGTCGAAGCCGGCCGCGCAGGTCTACAACCTGGTGCGCGCGGTCGCGCCCCCGTATCCGGGCGCGTTCACGGACGTCGACGGCACGCGTTTCGTGATCGCGCGCGCGCGCCTCGCGGCGCCCGGCAGCGCGGCGGCGGCGGCCGCGGCAGATTTGCCGCCCGGCCTGCACGTAAGCGATAATGCGCTATTCGGCGTCTGCGGCGACAGCCGCGCCCTATCCATTCTCGAGCTGTGGCAGCAGCGCGACGGCAGCGAAACCGTCGTGACGCCCGCGGAATTCGCGCAGTTCATTCATTCTTCCCGTCATTCATGAAAGCAAAAAAAGTCCTGATCCTGGGTGTGAACGGCTTCATCGGCCATCACCTGTCGAAGCGCATTCTTGAAACCACCGATTGGGAAGTGTTCGGCATGGACATGCAGACCGACCGGCTTGGCGATCTCGTCAACCACGAACGGATGCATTTCTTCGAAGGCGACATCACGATCAACAAGGAGTGGGTCGAGTATCACGTGAAGAAGTGCGACGTGATCCTGCCGCTCGTCGCGATCGCGACGCCTGCCACCTACGTCCAGCAGCCGCTGCGCGTATTCGAACTCGACTTCGAGGCGAACCTGCCGATCGTGCGTTCGGCCGTCAAGTACGGCAAGCACCTCGTGTTCCCGTCGACCTCCGAGGTCTACGGCATGTGCTCGGACGAGCAGTTCGACCCGGATGCGTCGGCGCTCACCTACGGCCCGATCAACAAGCCGCGCTGGATCTACGCGTGCTCGAAGCAGTTGATGGACCGCGTGATCTGGGGCTACGGGATGGAAGGCCTGAACTTCACGCTGTTCCGCCCGTTCAACTGGATCGGCCCGGGCCTCGACTCGATCTACACGCCGAAGGAAGGCAGCTCGCGCGTGGTCACGCAGTTCCTCGGCCACATCGTGCGCGGCGAGAACATCAGCCTCGTCGACGGCGGCTCGCAGAAACGCGCGTTCACCGACATCGGCGACGGCATCAGCGCGCTGATGAAGATCATCGACAACGCGAACGGCGTCGCATCGGGCAAGATCTACAACATCGGGAATCCGAAGAACAACTTCTCGGTTCGCGAGCTCGCGCACAAGATGCTCGAACTGGCGGCGGAATTCCCCGAGTACGCCGATTCGGCCAAGCAGGTGAAGCTCGTCGAGACGACCTCCGGCGCGTACTACGGCAACGGCTACCAGGACGTGCAGAACCGCGTGCCGAAGATCGACAACACGATGCAGGAGCTCGGCTGGGCGCCGCAGGCAACGTTCGACGACGCGCTGCGCAACATCTTCGAAGCGTATCGCGGCCACGTCGCCGACGCGCGCGCGCTCGTCGAACAGCAAGGCTGACCGGGACGTTCGCTTGGCTCGCATCGTTCTCAAGATCGACGTCGACACGCTGCGCGGCACGCGCGAAGGCGTGCCGAACCTCGCGCGCATCTTCGACCGCTTCAGTGCGCGCGCGACCTTCCTCTTCAGCCTCGGGCCCGATCACACGGGCTGGGCGCTGCGGCGCGTGTTTCGCCCGGGCTTCCTGAAGAAGGTGTCGCGCACGTCGGTGGTCGAACACTACGGCGTGAAGCAGCTGATGTACGGCGTGCTGCTGCCGGGCCCCGACATCGGCCGCCGTGCGGTCAGCGACATGCGCGCGATCCACGAGGCCGGCTTCGAATGCGGGATCCACACGTGGGATCACGTGTACTGGCAGGACAACGTCCGCGCGCGCGATCGCGACTGGACCGCGCGTGAAATGCAGAAAAGCCACGCGCGCTTCATCGAGATCTTCGGCGCGCCGCCCGTCACGCACGGCGCGGCCGGCTGGCAGATGAACGATTCCGCGTTCGAGCAGATCGACGCATGGGGGATGCGCTACGCATCCGACGGGCGCGGCCATTCGCCGTACCTGCCCGTCGTCGATGGCCGCACGCTGTCGCACGTGCAGATGCCGACCACACTGCCGACGCTCGACGAAGTGCTCGGCATCGACGGCGTCGACACGCACAACGTCGCCGCGCATATCCTCAAGTTCACCGAAACCAATCCGCACGACCAGGTGTTCACGCTGCATGCGGAACTGGAAGGCCAGAAGCTCGCGCCCGTGTTCGAGCAACTGCTCGCCGGCTGGCGCGCGCAAGGCCACACGTTTGCGACGATGGGCGACTACCACGCGACGCTGGACCGCGACTCGCTGCCATCGTACCCTGTCACGTGGGGCGAAATCCCCGGCCGCTCCGGCGAACTGATCGTCCAGCCCGACTGAGTTCGCGCGCGAGCCGGCGTCGCCCGCAGCGCCGTTGCCACGCGGTGCCGCGACGCCTCGCCGCACCGCGCCGCCGCAGCGGCGCCTTTCCATAACAACAGGAGAAACACGTGTCTGTCGAAGTTGACCGTCAAGTTCCCGATTTCACCGCACCGGCCACGGGCGGCGACATTTCGCTGTCCGACCTGAAAGGCAAGAAGCTCGTGCTGTACTTCTATCCGAAGGACAACACGCCGGGCTGCACGACCGAAGGGCTGCAGTTCCGCGATCTCTATCCGAAGTTCAAGAAAGCCGGTGCGGAAGTCATCGGCGTGTCGCGCGACAGCCTGCGCTCGCATGACAATTTCAAGGCAAAGCTCGAACTGCCGTTCCCGCTGATCTCCGATGCCGACGAAGCGCTGTGCGCGCTGTTCGATGTCATCAAGATGAAGAAAATGTATGGCAAGGAAGTACGCGGAATCGAGCGCTCGACGTTCCTGATCGACGCCGACGGCGTGCTCCGTCAGGCATGGCGCGGCATCAAGGTACCGGGGCATGTCGACGACGTGCTAAGTGCTGTACAAGCGCTTTGAGGCGCGTTATATTGGGCCGCAATGAATGCCAGTTCGCCCCATATTTCTCGTAGCTGCGCCGGTGCTCGATGCGATGCTTTCCGGCACTTGACGCGCATCACGACCGTATCAGCCGAGCCGCATGTCCCTGTCGACGGGGCAGCGGCTTTTTTTATGGATTGCGCGCCGGCCCTCGGTCCGGCCCTCACCCCGTCAAGGAGCTGATCGACACTTAGGCGAACCGGCTAGACGAAATTCCTGTGCGCCACCGCGCGCAAACTGCATGCGTCTACGTCACGCAGGATGCGATCAGCGGCGCACGCCATGCGACACGATTCCTCCCGAGGGACACCATGCCTTTGCCTACTCCCCCCAGCAAGCTCGGCAGCCTGCTGCCGCCCGACGAATACAAGGCGAAAGCGCGGCCCGCGAAAGCCGCGAAGAAATCCGCCGAAGGGGACGCATCCACAGCCGGTGACTACGGTCCGGCGAGCGTGGCCCAACCGATGATCGAAGCCGCGAACACGGCCGCGCCGCTGCGCGCCGTCGCGTCTTCGGCGCAGGAAACCGCGAGCGCACCCGCACGCGGTCGCAAGACCAAACAGACGGCCGCACTGTTGCAGCCGATGCCGGCGCCCGCCGAACCCGCGACGCCGGTCGTCGCGCGCAACGACAAGCCGGCCGCCGACAAACCGGCCGCGGCTCCCGCGCGCGACACAGGCGCCGCGACGAAGTCGCGCAACCGCAAGCCCGCCGAAGCCGAACAGCAGAAACTGTTCGTGCTCGACACCAACGTGCTGATGCACGACCCGAGCAGCCTCTTCCGCTTCGAGGAACACGACGTCTATCTGCCGATGATGACGCTCGAGGAACTCGACAACCACAAGAAGGGGATGTCCGAAGTCGCGCGCAACGCACGCCAGGTCAGCCGCACGCTCGACGCGCTGGTCGCCGATGCAGGCCCGATCACGGCCGGCATTCCGCTGTCGCGCCTCGGCAGCCGCGAGGCGGTCGGCCGCCTGTACTTCCAGACGAAGCTCACCGACATCGCGCCTGTCGAAGGCTTGCCCCAAGGCAAGGCCGACAACCAGATCCTCGGCGTCGTGCGTGCGCTGCAGCGCGACCGGCCGGACCGCCAGGTCGTGCTGGTGTCGAAAGACATCAACATGCGGATCAAGGCGCATGCGCTCGGCCTGCCCGCTGAAGACTACTTCAACGACCAGGTGCTCGAGGATTCGGATCTCCTGTACAACGGCGTGCGCGAACTGCCGCAGGATTTCTGGACCAAGCATGCGAAGGGCATGGAGAGCTGGCAGGACACGAAGACGGGCACCACGTACTACCGCGTGACGGGCCCGCTCGTCGCGTCGATGCTCGTCAACGAGTTCGTCTATCTCGAGCCGCAGAACGGCGAGCCGACGTTCCATGCGATCGTCCGCGAACTGAACGGCAAGACGGCGTTGCTGCAGACGCTGCGCGACTACAGCCACCACAAGAACAACGTGTGGGGCATCACCGCGCGCAACCGCGAGCAGAACTTCGCGCTGAACCTGCTGATGAACCCCGAGATCGACTTCGTCACGCTGCTCGGCCAGGCCGGTACCGGCAAGACGCTCGTCGCGCTCGCGGCCGGCCTCGCGCAGGTGCTCGACGACAAGCGCTACAACGAGATCATCGTGACGCGCGCGACCGTGCCCGTCGGCGAGGACATCGGCTTCCTGCCCGGTACCGAGGAAGAGAAGATGCAGCCGTGGATGGGGGCATTCGACGACAACCTCGAAGTGCTGCAGAAGACCGACGACGCTGCCGGCGAATGGGGGCGTGCCGCGACGCAGGAGCTGATCCGTTCGCGCCTGAAGGTGAAGAGCATGAACTTCATGCGCGGGCGCACGTTCGTCGACAAGTACCTGATCATCGACGAGGCGCAGAACCTGACGCCGAAGCAGATGAAGACGCTCGTCACGCGTGCGGGCCCGGGCACGAAGATCGTGTGCCTCGGCAACATCGCGCAGATCGATACGCCTTACCTGACCGAAGGCAGCTCGGGGCTCACGTACGTCGTCGACCGCTTCAAGGGCTGGGGCCACAGCGGCCACGTGACGCTCGCGCGCGGCGAACGCTCGCGGCTTGCCGACTACGCGTCGGACATCCTGTAACACCGCAAGCCGGCCGATCGGCCGGCTGTCGACGCCACACGGCGCTCCGTTTCCGGAGCGCCGTTTTTATTTGGGGTCGAAAACACAAGTAACACATCGTCACGCAACAACCCGGTTTACGCGCGAAACTTCAAGTAAATTCTCAAGAACGGTTGCTTAAGCCCCGCCGGAGCGTCTACCATCGGGTCTGTCTGTTGTCATACGATTCGCGAGCGTACCGCGCTCGCCCGCCTTGCCATGCTTCGAATCTGGGTTCCCGTTGCTGTCGTTTCACTGCTTGCGGCCTGCTCCAGCGTGCCGCCGCAGTCGGCATCGCGCCCCGCCTCGGGCATGAAGATCACGACACCGCGTGCGTTCCCCGCCCCCGCCAATTTCCCGAAGTTCGTCGATCACAGCGTCGGCCAGGAAGAAATTTCGATCCAGGCGATGAGCCTCGTCGGGGTCCCGTATCGCTGGGGCGGCAACACGCCGACGAGCGGCTTCGACTGCAGCGGGCTCGTGCGCTACGTGATCGGTCGTGCGGCCGACGTGAACCTGCCGCGCACGACCGCCGACATGAGCGGCCGCGGCGTGTCGATCGAACCCGATCAGGTGGCGCCGGGCGACCTGATCTTCTTCAACACGACCGGGCGGCCGCATTCGCACGTCGGCATCTATGTCGGCAAGCTGCGCTTCGTCAACGCACCGTCGACGGGCGGCACCGTGCGGCTCGACTACCTGACGAACCCGTACTGGGCCAAGCGTTTCGACGGCATTCGCCGTGTCGCGCCGCCGCGCGGGGCGCCAACGCCGTTCGATGCGCCGACCTACGAGGCGAAGCGCGACGAGCCGCGCAGCGCGCCGGTCGTTGCGCCCGCCCCTGTCGTCGTGACGGCCTCCGCGCCGCGGCAGCCGGCCTATGCGTCGTCGCAAGCTGCCGCGACCCAGGCAACTGCACCGGTCATGCCGGCCGCGCAGGCCGTATCGACCGCAGCAGTTGCCCCCGCGGCCGCGTCGGCCGACCCGTATGAACCGCCGCCGCGCATGCAGGCGCCTGAGCAGCAGGCAACGTCCGTGAATGACGGCACGAGCGCCGCCGCCATGACGGCGAATGCAGCGCCAGTCGGCCCGGCCGAGGTCGGCACACGGATTCCGACCACGGCGCTGACGGCTGCCCAGGCTGCCGCATTCGATGCGGAGCCGCCGCCCGCTGTCGCGGCGACGTCACCGCGCAGCGCCGAGCCAGCCCCCGTGCAGGTATTGCGCGCATCGACGCAATCCGCGCCCGTCAGCCCGCGCACCGCCACCACAGACGATCCGATTGCCCGGTTCGCGAACGGAAGTTACTAGCCCGTTCCGCCCTCGCCTGCGGCCACCCGCGACTGCACCTGCCGTTCGCCGCACATTCCCGCGCCCCAAAAGAAAATGCGCCGCAGCCTTTCGGCTTGCGGCGCATTTCATGTCCGTTCGACAGTGCTGTCGATCAGAAGATCTGGTGCCCGAGCCACCATCCACCGGCCGCGAACAGCGCGGAGGCCGGCAGCGTGAGCACCCACGCCCATACGATGTTGCCGGCCACACCCCAGCGCACGGCCGACAGCTTCTGCGTCGCGCCGACGCCGACGATCGCGCCGGTGATCGTGTGCGTGGTCGACACCGGAATGCCGAGGAACGACGCGAGGAACAGCGTCATCGCGCCACCGGTTTCCGCACAGAAACCACCGACCGGCTTGAGCTTCGTGATCTTCTGGCCCATCGTGCGCACGATGCGCCAGCCGCCGAACAGCGTGCCGAGGCCCATCGACAGGTAGCACGCGCCGATCACCCACGCCGGCGGCGCATCGGCGGTCGCCGACGCGTAGCCCGACGCGATCAGCAGCATCCAGATGATGCCGATCGTCTTTTGCGCGTCGTTGCCGCCGTGGCCGAGGCTGTACAGCCCGGCCGACAGCAGCTGCAGCCGGCGGAAGCGCCGGTCGACCTTGCTGGGCG
This sequence comes from Burkholderia crassaminum, assembly GCF_964265005.1. Classification (NCBI taxonomy): domain Bacteria; kingdom Pseudomonadati; phylum Pseudomonadota; class Betaproteobacteria; order Burkholderiales; family Burkholderiaceae; genus Burkholderia; species Burkholderia crassaminum. The sequence continues at coordinate 2,208,948 of NZ_OZ183799.1, forward strand.
CGGTGCGGAAATACAGCCATGACACGCCGAGCATGAACAGCGAACCGAGGATGAAGCCGAGCAGCGGCGAAATGAAGATGAACGCGACGGTCTTCAGCAGCCCGTCGATGTTCAGCGAACCCCAGCCCGACTTGGCGAGCGCTGCGCCGACGAGGCCGCCGATCAGCGCATGCGACGAGCTCGACGGAATCCCGTAGTACCACGTGATTACGTTCCAGCCGATCGCACCGACCAGCGCGCCGAACACGACGTAGTGGTCGACGATCTCGGGATCGATCGTGCCTTTACCGACGGTCTGCGCGACTTTCAGGTGGAAGATGAAGTACGCGATGACGTTGAACGCCGCCGCGAACACCACGGCTTGCTGGGGCTTCAGCACCCCGGTGGACACGACGGTGGCGATCGAGTTCGCCGCGTCGTGAAAGCCGTTCATGAAATCGAATACGAGCGCGACGAGCACCAGCGTCGCGACCATCCAGAGGGCGAGTTGTATCGAATGCATCGTGGTCCGCTCAGGCGTTTTCCAGCACGATGCCTTCGATGATGTTCGCGACGTCCTCGCACTTGTCGGTGATCTCTTCGAGCAGCTCGTAGATCGCCTTCAGCTTGATGAGCGTCTTCACGTCGTCTTCTTCGCGGAACAGCTTCGACATCGCCGCGCGCAGTACGCGATCGGCCTCCGACTCCCAGCGGTCGATCTCCTCGCATTGCTTGAGGATCTGCGCCGACTGCTTCATGTCGGACAGCATCCCGACTGCCTGCTGCACGTGCTGGGCCGACTGCGTGACGATATGCGCGAGTTGGCTCGCCTCGGACGTGACCGACTGCACGTCGTACAGCGACACGGCGGTCGCGACGTCCTCCATCAGGTCGAGGATGTCGTCCATCGTCGTGATCAGCTTGTGGATCTCGTCGCGATCGAGCGGCGTGATGAAAGTCTTGTGCAGCAGATCGATCGCTTCGTGCGTGAGCTTGTCGGCGGCCTTCTCGGCGGTCTGCACGTTTTGCTTGTGAATCTCGGCGTCGGCGAGATTGTCGATCAGCAGTTCGAGCTCGCGGCCACCGGAAACGATGTACTTCGCGTGCGCATTGAAGAGTTCAAAGAACTTGCCCTCGGTGGGCATGAATCGACCGAACATGGGATTCCTGGGAGATTGTCAAACTACTGTCACGAAAACGGGCGACATTGTACCGTTTCCGATCGCGACACGGCGCGCGCATATGCGCGCGCCGGGATTGAATACAACGCTTGGCGAAATAAGGGTTTACTTCCGGCGCTACTCGCCGTGGAAGTTCTGCGCCCCGGCAAAATTATCGAACTTCGTGTATTGCCCCAGGAACGTGAGCCGAACAGGGCCGATCGGACCGTTACGCTGCTTGCCGATGATGATTTCGGCCGTTCCCTTGTCGGGGCTGTCCGGATTGTAAACTTCGTCGCGGTAAATGAACAGGATCACGTCCGCATCCTGCTCGATTGCGCCCGATTCACGCAAATCGGACATCACCGGCCGCTTGTTCGGTCGCTGCTCGAGGCCACGGTTCAGCTGCGACAGCGCGATCACCGGCACGTCGAGCTCCTTGGCGAGACTCTTCAGCGAACGTGAAATTTCCGAAATTTCGGTTGCGCGGTTCTCGCCTTGCGACGAACCCGACATCAGCTGCAGGTAGTCGACGATGATCAGACCGAGCTTGCCGCATTGCCGCGCGAGACGCCGCGCGCGCGAGCGCAATTCCATCGGGTTCAGGCCGCCCGTCTCGTCGATGAAGAGTTGCGCCTCGCTCATCTTCTGCACCGCGTGGGTCAGCTTCGGCCAGTCCTCGTCGGTCAGGCGACCCGTACGCATCCGGTGCTGGTCGAGCCGGCCAATCGAGCCGAGCATACGCATCACGAGCTGGGTACCCGGCATTTCCATCGAGAACACCGCAACGGGCAGTCCGTACTCGACCGCGACGTACTCGCCGATGTTCATCGACAGCGCGGTCTTGCCCATCGACGGACGCCCGGCGACGATGATCAGCTCACCGCCGTGCATCCCGGACGTCATCCGGTCGAGGTCGACGAAGCCCGTCGGCGTGCCCGTGACGTCGCTCGGGTTCGCGGTGTGGTACAGCGTGTCGATGCGCTCGACGACCTGCGTGAGCAGCGGGCCGACCTCGAGGAAGCCCTGGTTGCCGCGCGCGCCCTCTTCGGCGATCGAGAACACCTTCGATTCGGCTTCGTCGAGCAGCTGGCGGACTTCCTTGCCCTGCGGATTGAACGCGTCTGCCGAGATTTCGTCGGCGACCGACACGAGCCGGCGCAGCACCGCACGGTCGCGCACGATTTCCGCATAGCGGCGGATGTTCGCCGCGCTCGGCGTGTTCTGCGCAAGGGCGTTCAGGTACGCGAGCCCGCCGACGTCGTCGGCCTTGCCCGACGTGACCATCGCTTCGTACACGGTCACGACGTCGGCCGGGCGCGTCGACGCGATCAGGCGGCCGATGTGCTCGTAGATGATCCGGTGGTCGTAGCGATAGAAATCGCCCTGCGACAGGAAGTCGGCAATCCGGTCCCATGCCGCGTTGTCGAGCAACAGGCCGCCGAGCACCGACTGTTCGGCTTCGACCGAATGCGGCGGGACTTTCAGCGATTCGATTTGGGGATCTTGCGGCGCGTTCATGGGTTGGGATTATCGCGAATAGATCGCAGTAGCGCTACCGCTCCGGCGATCGGGCAATAAAAAAGGCAGGCCCCGGTTGCCCGGGCGCCTGCCCTTGTCCGGACGACGGAAGCCGCCCGGAAAGCTTGCGTACGCTTACGCGTGGTCGCCGATCACGTTGATCGTGACGTCGACGACGACGTCCGTGTGCAGCGCGACCTGGACGCTGTGCTCGCCGATCATCTTCAGCGGGCCTTCCGGCATGCGAACTTGCAGCTTCTCGACTTCGAAACCTGCCTTCTTCAGCAGTTCCGCGACGTCGCCGTTCGTGACCGAGCCGAACAGACGGCCGTCAACGCCCGACTTCTGCGTGATTTCGAACGACTGGCCGTTCAGCTTTTCGCCGACTGCCTGCGATGCCACCAGCTTTTCAGCGGCGATCTTTTCGAGTTCAGCGCGGCGCACTTCGAATTCAGCGATCGCTTCCTTCGTTGCACGGCGAGCCTTGCGGTTCGGGATCAGGAAGTTGCGAGCGTAACCGTCCTTGACCTTGACGATGTCGCCGAGGTTGCCCAGATTGGCGACTTTTTCCAACAGAATGATTTGCATTCGAATTCTCCTTATGGCGTCGCCGAGTTACGCCTTGTGCTGATCGGTGTACGGCAGCAGCGCGAGGAAACGCGCACGCTTGATTGCCGTGTCGAGCTGACGCTGATAGTGCGCCTTCGTACCCGTCAGACGCGCCGGCGTGATCTTGCCGTTTTCGCCGATGAAGTCCTTCAGCGTTTCCGTGTCCTTGTAGTCGATCTGCTCGACGCCTGCAGCCGTGAAACGGCAGAACTTCTTGCGCTTGAAGAGCGGGTTTTGTTGCTGACGACGCTTGTCGAATTTCTTACCAGTCGGGCGGGGCATGATTTCAGTCCTTTCCAATGTCCTGCAATGCTGTGATGTGAAACACCAAGGTTCTCGCGTTGCGGCTTTTCTTTGCCAGGAAGCCCGTGAACAGCGTTTCGACGCCCATTTCACGGCTTTCCAGCCTGCCGCTCGCCTCACCGGCCGCCACCGCCTCGATCGTCATTTCGACCTGACGGGGAATGCCTGCTTCGACGACTTCCGTGCGGTGATGCAACGTGGCGCTTGCGATCGGAACACCCGCCGGCGTATATCGCACCGGTGCGCGTTCGACGACGCTTGCCGTCAATTGCAACCTGTTCACGTGAGTGGCGCGCTCCTTGATGGCTTAATGAATGACGAACTTAAGCCTGCGCTTCGGTCGGCTGAGCTGCAGCCGCCTTCTTGGCTTCTTCGCGCTGAACTTCCTTCATCATCGGCGACGGGCCGGTTTCGGCCTTCTTCATCTTGACGATGAGGTGACGCAGCACGGCGTCGTTGAACTTGAACGCGTGTTCGAGTTCGTCGAGCGTCGTCTGGTCGCACTCGATGTTCATGCAGACGTAGTGAGCCTTCGCGAGTTTCTCGATCATGTAGGCCAGTTGGCGACGGCCCCAGTCTTCGACACGGTGGATCTGACCGCCGTGCGACGTGATCGTGGTCTTGTAACGCTCGATCATCGCGGGCACTTGCTCGCTCTGATCGGGGTGCACGATGAATACGATTTCGTAATGACGCATTACACACTCCTTGTGGATTAAAGCCACCCGGGCGTCTGAACCGGTGTGGCAAGTGAGAAGCCGAAGATTCTAACCTGGATACGGGGCGCATGCAAGACCATTCGCCGATTCCCGCGCGGATTCGGCCATGTTTTCAAAGACTTGAAGGGGCGGGCCCGGGCAAGCGGGCGCCCTTCGGCCTTTTCCCGGTCAGGGTCGGAACGGAAGCGTGCGGCGGACCCTCGGCCCGCCGTCGCGACGTCACTCGCTGCGCGTGCCGCCAAGCCGCGCGTCGAGCGCGGCCCTGAACGCCGCAAGTGCCGACGGCTCGGCGTCGGTCACGGCCCACCACGTCATCCCGGCCGCGTCCCAGCGGTCGAGTGCATAGCCCTGCGACACGGTCGCGTACGGCGCCCCCGGCCCTTCCCCGGCCGGCCGCACATAGACGTCGATCACGTGCTGCCGGTAACGGTAGACGAGCACCGCGACACGGCGTCGCCCGACGTAGTCGAGCCGGCCGCCGACCAGCGCGAAACCGTTCGCCGCGAGGTCCTCGACCGGCGGTGCATAGTCGAGCCGGCCGTTGAACCACGGCTTGACCGTGTGCCGGTCGGTCGAGATCACGTCGATGTCGCGCGCCGACAGGTCGGCACGCACGTGGCTCGACACGAGCTCGTCGACCGTGCGGTCGGTGTCGGCGTGGCGCGCCGACAACGCCATCCCGCCCGCCGCGGCAAGCGCCACCAGCAGCGCGACGCCCCAACCGAGGCCGGGCAGCGCGGCGACGCGCGGCCCCGTGCCGGCAGACGCCGGACGTGCCGACCCGCCTTGATCCGTCAGCCACGAGAACCAGCGGCGGCCACGCGGGCGCGGCTGCGGTTGCCGCTGTGGCTGTGATCCTGGCTCGGACTGCGGCTCCACCCGCGCCGGCTCGCGCACCGGCGCGTCGACCGCTGCCGGCAGGCTCGCGAGAATGCTGGCCCGCAACGCATCCGGCGCACGGTGATAGTCGGCCTGACGCACCGCCTGCACCAGCGTGACGATCCGCGCGCGCTCATGGCGGCACGCTTCACACCCTTCGACATGCTGCTGGACCCGCAACGCGTCGGGCGCCGACAGCTCGCGGTCGACGTCCGCGTCCAGCAACGCTCGCACTTCGTTACAGTCCATCGATAGCCTCCGATGCGGTTCCGCCTGCCGGCGTACGGCCCGGCCTGCCTTCGGTCGCCGGTGCCGGCGGGTCGCCCAGCAGCGCGGCGAGCTTGCGCCGGCCACGTGCGAGCCGCGACATCACCGTGCCGACCGGCACGTCCGCGATCGCCGCGATCTCGCGGTAGCTCAGGTCCTCCATCTCGCGCAGCACGAGCACCTCGCGGTATTCGGGCGGCAGCTTCGCGAGCGCCGCGTTCACGAGCCGCACGTTCTCCCCGCGCAGCAAGTGCGCGAGCGGATCCTCGGTGGCGGGCTGCCAGTCGTCGGGCACGTCGGTGTCGTCCAGCGTGTCGGGCAGCGCGACCTCGTGCGCATGCGTGCGGCGCCGCCACTCCGTGTACCAGGTGTGGCGCACGATCGTCAGCAGCCACGGCCGCGCGTTGTCGCCGCGGCACGAATCGACGAAGCGCAGCGCGCGCATGCACGCATCCTGGACGACGTCGTCCGCGTCGCCGGGGTTACCGCTCAGCCAGCGTGCGAGGTTGTACGCGGCGTCGAGATGCGGCAGCACGAGCACGCGAAACCGCTCGCCGCGCGCGACCGCGTCGTCTGCCACCCGTTCATCGACCGCCTGTCCGGCTTGCGCCACATGACCTCCCTGGTCCCGGCGGCCGATGCCGCGCCCGTTCCGCGCACGATGCCCGGACAGACCGGCAACGTGCACGCTTGATGACCTTACCGTCGTTGCGTCGAGTTTATTCCCGCGCCACGCGCCTGAAGCGTAAAAAAAACTCCGGATGCCCCTGTGGCCCAGCAGCCCCGGCCGGGCGGCCCACGCCGGTTACGGCGTGGTGCTCCAGTAGCCGGGGCTGGCGTAAGCGGCGCGCAGGTAGTCGATGAAGTAGCGCACGCGCGCCGGTACGTAGCGCTGTTGCGGGTAGACCGCGAGGATGTCGTAGTCGGGCAGCGCATACTCGTCGAGCACGGTCTCGAGCTCGCCCGTCTCGAGCTGCGCGGCGATTTCCCACGTGGAGCGCCAGCCGAGCCCGAGGCCTTCGGCCACCCAGCGGTGCAGCAATTCGCCGTCGTTGCAGTCGAGGTTGCCGGCTACGCGCATCGTCGCGATCTTGCCGTGGCGCTGGAAATACCAGCCGCGGTTCTGCCCGCCCTGCAGGTTGAACGCAAGGCAGTTGTGCTTGAGCAGGTCGTCGAGCGACTTCGGCCGGCCGTGCTTGCGGAAATACGCGGGCGTACCGCACACGACGCGCCGGTTCGACGCGAGCTTCACCGCGACGAAGTTCGGATCGACGGCACCGCCGATCCGGATCGACAGGTCGTAACCTTCGCGCACGAGATCGACGACGCGGTCGGTCAGGTTGAACGACAGCTGCATCTCGGGCTTGTCGGCCAGAAAGCCCGGCGCGTGCGGCGCGACGTGCTTGCGCCCGAACGCGGCCGGCGCCGACACGATCAGGTGCCCGCTGACCGCGCGCCGCCCGGCGGCCAGCTCGTTCTCGGCCTGGTCCCATTCGGACAGCAGCCCGCGGCAGCGCTCGAGGAACGCAGCGCCCTCCTCGCTGACCACCAGCCGCCGCGTCGAGCGGTACATCAGCTTCACGCCGAGGCGCTTCTCCAGCGCGTCGATGCGCCGCCCGAGCACCACCGGCGACACGCCCTCCTCGAGCGCCGCCGCCGCGAGGCTGCCGGCATCGGCCACCCGCACGAACGTCTCGATCTGCTTGAAGCGGTCCATCTCCTGTCTCCGTCTCTGTTCCAGCACCGGCGGAAAGCCCCGTCCGGCCGTCATTCCATACTTTTAGTTTCGAAAAAAGCGACTTCGGCTGATCTTATCAAACCTTTCACGCATCCCTAAAGTGTTCCCAACAGACCCATTCGCAAGAATCCGCCACATTCAAGGAGACATTCATGGCCAAGATGAGAGCCGTCGACGCAGCTGTGCTCGTGCTCGAGAAGGAAGGCATCCAGACCGCGTTCGGCGTGCCGGGCGCAGCAATCAACCCGTTCTACTCCGCGATGCGCAAGTCGGGGGGCATCAGCCACGTGCTGGCCCGCCACGTCGAAGGCGCATCGCACATGGCCGAAGGCTTCACGCGTGCGGCCCCGGGCAACATCGGCGTGTGCATCGGCACGTCGGGTCCCGCCGGTACCGACATGATCACCGGTCTCTACTCCGCCTCGGCCGACTCGATTCCGATCCTCGCGATCACGGGCCAGGCACCGCGTGCCCGCCTGTACAAGGAAGACTTCCAGGCCGTCGACATCGAATCGATCGCGAAGCCCGTCACGAAGTGGGCCGTCACCGTGCGCGAACCGGCGCTCGTGCCGCGCGTGTTCCAGCAGGCATTCCACCTGATGCGCTCGGGCCGCCCGGGCCCGGTGCTGGTCGACCTGCCGATCGACGTGCAGCTCGCCGAAATCGAATTCGATATCGACACGTATGAACCGCTGCCGATCTACAAGCCCGCGGCGAGCCGCGCGCAGATCGAGAAGGCGCTCACGATGCTCAACGACGCGGACAAGCCGCTGATCGTGTCGGGCGGCGGCGTGCTCAACGCAGCGGCCGAAGACCTGCTCGTCCAGTTCGCCGAAACGATCGGCGTGCCGGTGATCCCGACGCTGATGTCGTGGGGCGCGATTCCGGACGACCACCCGCTGATGGCCGGCATGGTCGGCCTGCAGACGTCGCACCGCTACGGCAACGCGACGATGCTCGCGTCCGACTTCGTGCTCGGCATCGGCAACCGCTGGGCGAACCGTCACACGGGCAGCGTCGAGGTTTATACAAAGGGCCGCAAGTTCGTGCACGTCGACATCGAGCCGACGCAGATCGGCCGCGTGTTCGGCCCGGATCTCGGCATCGTGTCGGACGCCAAGGCCGCGCTGGAACTGTTCGTCGCGGTTGCGCAGGAATGGAAGGCCGCCGGCAAGCTGAAGGATCGCAGCGCATGGGTCGCCGATTGCCAGGCACGCAAGCGCACGCTGCAGCGCAAGACGCACTTCGACAACGTGCCGGTCAAGCCGCAGCGCGTGTACGAAGAGATGAACAAGGTGTTCGGCCGCGATACGTGCTACGTCAGCACGATCGGCCTGTCGCAGATCGCCGCCGCGCAGTTCCTGCACGTGTTCAAGGCACGTAACTGGATCAACTGCGGCCAGGCCGGCCCGCTCGGCTGGACGATCCCCGCCGCGCTCGGCGTGCGCGCAGCCGATCCGAGCCGCCCGATCGTCGCGCTGTCCGGCGACTACGACTTCCAGTTCATGATTGAAGAGCTGGCAGCCGGCGCGCAATTCAAGCTGCCGTACGTGCACGTCGTCGTGAACAACTCGTACCTCGGGCTGATCCGCCAGGCGCAGCGTGCGTTCGACATGGACTACTGCGTGCAGCTCGCGTTCGACAACGTGAACGCGCCGGAACTGAACGGCTATGGCGTCGACCACGTGGCCGTCGCGGAAGGCCTCGGCTGCAAGGCGCTGCGCGTGTTCAAGCCGGAAGAGATCGAGCCGGCGCTGCGCCAGGCGCAAACGCTCGCGGAAGAGTTCAGCGTGCCGGTGGTCGTCGAAGTGATCCTCGAGCGTGTGACGAACATCTCGATGGGCACCGAAATCGACGCGATCAACGAATTCGAGGATCTCGCCGAAAAGGCCGAGCACGCGCCGACCGCGATCTCGATGCTCGACTGAACCGCACGACATTTTTGACTGACCGACCGAAGAGGCTTAGCTCATGCCGAAGTTTGCTGCAAACCTGACCATGCTGTTCAACGAAGTGCCGTTCCTCGACCGCTTCAAGGCGGCCGCCGATGCGGGCTTCGACGCCGTCGAGTTCCTGTTCCCGTACCCGTACGCGAAAGAGGAACTCGCCGAGCGGCTCGAAACGCATCGCCTGCGCCTCGTGCTGCACAACCTGCCGGCCGGCAACTGGGATCAGGGCGAACGCGGCATCGCGTGCCTACCCGATCGCGTCGGCGAATTCCAGGAAGGTGTCGGCCGTGCGATCGAGTACGCGAAGGCGCTGAAGGTGCCGCAGCTGAACTGCCTCGTCGGGATTCCGTCGGCGAGCACGGCGCGCGACAAGACGTTCGTCACGATCGTCGACAACCTGCGCTTTGCCGCCGATGCGCTGAAGCGCGAAGGCATCCGCCTGCTCGTCGAGCCGTGCAACAGCTTCGACATCCCGGGCTTCGCGCTGAACCGCTCGTCGGAAGGGCTCGACGTGATCCGCGCGGTCGGCTCGGACAACCTGTTCCTGCAGTACGACATCTATCACATGCAGCGCATGGAAGGCGAACTGGCCGCGACGATTGAACGCAACCTCGCGTCGATCGGGCACGTCCAGCTCGCGGACAACCCGGGCCGCAACGAGCCGGGCACCGGCGAGATCAACTACGCGTTCCTGTTCGCGCTGCTCGACCGGCTCGGCTATGCCGGCTACGTCGGCTGCGAGTACAAGCCCCGCACCACCACGACGGAAGGCCTCGGCTGGCTGCAAAGCGTCGCCGGCTGCGCACCGGGTTCGGCGCGTCGCGCCGCCTGAGATCCGCCCTTTCCGCATACGCCCCTATAGGAGACTTTCACATGGCAACCATCGGTTTCATCGGCCTCGGCATCATGGGCGCGCACATGGCGCGCAACCTGCTCAAGGGCGACCACCAGCTCGTCGTGAACGGCGCGTTCCCGATTCCGGACGACCTGCGCGCAAGCGCCAAGGTCGTCGCGAACTCGACCGAAGTCGCGCAGAACGCGGACGTCATCGTCGTGATGGTGCCGGACACGCCCGACGTGCGTAACGTGCTGTTCGCCGACGACGGTGTCGCGAAGGGCCTGACGGCCGGCAAGCTCGTGATCGACATGAGCTCGATCTCGCCGCTCGACACGCAGGAATTCGCGAAGCAGATCAACGCACTCGGTTGCGACTACCTCGACGCGCCGGTGTCCGGCGGCGAAGTCGGCGCACGCGAAGCGACGCTGACGATCATGGTCGGCGGCCCGGAGGCGGCATTCGAGCGCGCGAAGCCGCTGTTCGAGAAGATGGGCAAGAACATCACGCTCGTCGGCGACAACGGCGCGGGCCAGACCTGCAAGGTCGCGAACCAGATCATCGTCGCGCTGAACATTGAAGCCGTCGGCGAAGCGCTGTTGTTCGCCGCACGTTCGGGCGCGGATCCGGAGCGCGTGCGCCAGGCGCTGATGGGCGGTTTCGCCGCGTCGCGCATCCTCGAAGTGCACGGCGCGCGGATGACGAAGCGCACGTTCGATCCGGGCTTCCGCATCGAGCTGCACCAGAAGGACCTGAACCTCGCGCTCGACGGCGCACGCAAGCTCGGCCTCGCGCTGCCGCACACCGCGAGCGCGCAGCAGTTGTTCAGCGTGTGTGCCGCGCACGGCGGCAAGGCCTGGGATCACTCGGCACTCGTGCGCGCGCTCGAGATCATGTCGAACTTCGAGATCGAGAAGACGGCAGGCTGAACGCATGCCGCCGCAAGCGGCTGCCTTGAGTAGATGCAGTAACGCGTGGTCCGTCGCGATGACGGACACGCGAACGACACACGTGACCGGCACGGCCGGTCGCTTCGATGCGCGAGACACGCGCGCATCACGGTGGGGCGCCCCGCCCTGCACTGCCGACGGCATGCGGGACGGGGCGAAAAACGCCGCTCTGGGCTGAGAGCGGCGTGGTGGGGTCCGCAGCGGCACCCGGCGACGCCGGGGAAGCCTTGGTCGGTCAGACGTCGTCGTCGGGTGTCCGCCTGTCGGATTTCGCGTATTACATTTCTTTACGTTCAAGCGTGCGATTTTTCATGCAATCGTCGTCATGAACGCCTACACTTTCGCCACGCCTTTCGAGAAAACCGCCGCGCTTGCGCTCACCTCCGGTGACCGCGCCCAGCGCGGTGTTTTTTCGCCACTTCACGGCGCGTTTTCTTTTCAACCACCTAAGGAGTGCAACGATGGGTCTTCTTTCGTTTATCAAAGAGGCGGGTGAAAAACTGCTGGGTCATGCCGACGCGCAAGCGGCGGAAGATCCCAATGCCGCGAACCAGACCGCGGCCGATGCCATCAAGAACTACATCAGCACGCAGGGTCTCGATACGTCGAACCTGACCGTGGCGTTCGACGGCGCATCGCGCACCGTGACGCTGTCGGGCAGCGTCGCCGACCTCGACACGAAGGCGAAGGTCAAGGTTGCGGCCGGCAACGTGCAGGGCGTCGCGGGCGTCAACGACGACGATCTGCAACCGGACGATCCGGAAGTGCAATACCACGACGTGAAGCCGGGCGACACGCTGTCGGCGATCGCCAAGGAAGTCTATGGCGACGCGAACAAGTACCCGGCGATCTTCGAGGCGAACAAGCCGATGCTGTCGAGCCCGGACCGGATCTACCCGGGCCAGAAGCTCGTGATTCCGCCGCAGTCCTGAGCATTCGTGCCGGACTGACCGACGCAAAAAAGGCAGGCCGATGGCCTGCCTTTTTTCATGGTGACGCGCTCGGCCCGAGCCGCGCGTATCGGTCAGCCGTTCACAGCGTATCGAACCTGCGTTGCAGTTCGTCGCGGCCATGAATGCCGTTCGCGAGCGCAAGCATCAGCAGCACCCGCGCCTTGTACGGGCCCAGCGACCCCGCGCTCACGAAGCCGAGCGCATCGTCGTTCGCGGCGCCGTTGCGCATCACGTGCCCCGACCCGACGCGCGACGCGCGCACCACCGCAACGCCTGCGTTCACCGCATCGGCCAGCGCCGCCTGCAGCGTCGCATGGATCGAGCCGTTGCCCGTGCCCGCGACGACGAGGCCGCGCACGCCGGCTGCGACGAGCGCGTCGACGGCCGTACGCGTCACGCCCGCATAGCTGGCGACGACTTCGACGGGCGGCCACGCTGCGGCGATCGCCAGTTGCGTGTCGCGCGAACGCGTGACGCGGCGTGCGAATTCGACCCGGCCGTCCTGCACCCAGCCGAGTGCGCCGAGTTCCGGCGACTGGAACGCGTCGACCGCATAGGTGCTCGTCTTCACGACGTCGCGCGCGCCGTGGATCCGGTTGTTGAACGCGACCAGCACGCCCTGCCCGCGCGCGGACGGATGCGCGGCTACTGTCACCGCATTCAACAGGTTCAGCGGGCCGTCGGACGACAGCGCGGTCGCCGGCCGCATCGCGGCCGTCAGCACGACCGGCTTGTCGCCCTTGACGACCAGGTGCAGCGCATACGCGGTTTCCTCGAGCGTGTCGGTGCCGTGGGTGATCACGATACCGTCGATCGCCGGGTCGGCCATCAGCGCGTCGATCCGCGCGGCGAGCGTGTTCCACAGCGGCAGCGCGAGATCCTTGCTGTCGATGCTGGCGATCTGCTCGGCGTCGATGCGCGCGACGGACGTGAGCGCCGGCACCGCGTCGACCAGGAAATTGACGCCGAGCGCGCCGGCCTGGTAGCCGGCCGTGCTGGCCGCGTCGGGCGCGGCACCGGCAATCGTGCCGCCGGTGGCGAGCACGGCGATGCGCGGCAGGGCCGCCGCGGACGAAGGAGATGCGGAATTCGGAGTATTCATGGCCGCGATTGTAAAGGCTTGCGGGCGGGATCCGGCAGGTTCCGGCTCGGCGGCCGAGGCCGGCTGCCGCACCTCATGGTTTGTCCCGATCGCCCGGCCGGGTGTGCCGTCAACGGTCGTGGTATCCGCAACGTTATAGGAAGTGCCGTTTTGGTGTTTTCACATTGATTTGCCATAATCGGAGCGCGTCGTGCGATGCGGCCCTATCCTCATCGCGCGGTGCTTCGTGACGGCGTCGATAAAACGCAATTCACCCCATGGGAGTGTCGAAATGAAAATCCAATCGCTCGTAGCCGCAGTGCTTCTCGGCGGCATGCTGGCTTCCCCCGCGTTCGCGGCGAACAGCCAGCAGGACAAGATGAAGGCCTGTAACACCCAGGCAGCCGGCAAGACGGGCGACGAACGCAAGGCGTTCATGAAGGACTGCCTGTCGGCGAAGCCCGCGAAGGCGATGTCGCAGCAGGACAAGATGAAGGCCTGCAACACGCAAGCCACCGGCAAGAAGGGCGACGACCGCAAGGCGTTCATGAAGAGCTGCCTGAGCAGCCAGCCGGCCGCCTGAGTTCCGGCGCTCCCGTATCGAATGCCGCGCACCGCTTCGGCGGGCGCGGCATTTTTGTTTTCGTTGCACGTGCATCGACGCGCCCCGACCTTTCCCGCCCCGCTTTCCCGGCCCACCGTACCGGCCGCCGCCACATGGTGCGGCAATTCGCCGCGTTTTCTTCTATGATGGCTGCAACGCGGCCCATCCAAGTACAAGAAGCGCCATCGGGCCGCCCTCGAGACGGACGCGCACGCGCGTCAAACGGAGGCATGGATGGCATGGAGACAACACCGCTGGTTCCGCCGCTGGCTGATCGTGATCGTGTTCTGGGCCGTGCCCGTCGCGATCGTCGCCGTCCGCGAGATCCGCGAGGAAATGGCCTACAACAAGGCGGACCTGCAACTCGCGCTGACCACCTGGCAGCTCACCGACGCGCAGCAGGCAGCCGGCGCCGCCGCGAAGTGCCACGGGGATCCTGACGAGGCGCGCGCGGCCGGCTGCCCGGCCGACGTGCTCGCCGCCAATGCGTCGCGCCAGCAGGCGGCGAGAGACGAATACGTGCTGCGCCGCAATACGCTCGCGGGCTACCTGTGGCATGCGTTCGTCGGCTACTGGGTCGTGCCGGCCGCGTTCCTGTTCGCCTTCGGCGTCGTGATCGCGCTGATCCGCCGCGCGCTGCGCCGCCCACCGATCAAGCCGCCTGTTCCGCCCGTCACGCATTGATGCGCGCGGCAGGCGCGGCCATCCGATCGACCGCCGGTTTCCCGCATGCCGACCCGGCCTCGGCGTGCGGGCGCCGGTTCGTCCGTTGGCACGCCGCGACATCCCCAAGCGATTTGACGCTTTTTCACGCCGCGACGAAAAGAGGCTGTAATCCGCTGTGATATAACTGCCGACGTGATCCGCTCCCTGAGCGAGACTCACTCCGAACGTCATCCGATGGAGAAGAACGATGCAAAAACGGAATCTTGTGCTGAAAGCCGCCGCGGCACTCATCGTCGGTAGCCTCGCGCTCACCGGTTGCACCACCACCCCGGACAAGCCGGACAACGCCGCAACCAACGCGTCGAAGCGCCAGGCCATCGACTCGAGCGTCGACGCCACGCTGTCGCGCATGTACTCCACGGTCAAGGGTTCGCGTGAACTCGTCGCGAAATCGCGCGGCGTGCTCGTCTTCCCGGACGTGATCCAGGCCGGCTTCATCGTCGGCGGCCAGTCCGGCAACGGCGCACTGCGCGTCGGCGGCAGCACGGTCGGCTACTACAACACGTCGTCGCTGTCGGTCGGCCTGCAGGCCGGTGCCCAGTCGAAGGCGATCGTGTTCCTGTTCATGACGCAGGAAGCGCTCGACGAATTCCGCGGCTCGGACGGCTGGGCCGCCGGCGCCGGCGCGTCGGTCGCGCTCGTGAAGATGGGCGCGAACGGCGCGGTCGACACGACCACGGCCACCGCACCGGTCCAGGTCGTCGTGCTGACGAACGCGGGCCTGATGGGCGACGTGTCGATCAACGGCACGAAGGTCTCGAAGCTGAAGATCTGACGCTGACGCGGCCCGTGCGGATTGCGCGCGGGCCATGCACAAACGGCGATGTCCTTGCGGACATCGCCGTTTTTTATATCCGCACGCGACGCGCGTCAGGTCGTCGAATCGATGACCTTGAAGCGCGAGCGTTTCTGCGCGCGGATCACCGACTGGTAGACGTCGACATACTGCTGCGCCATGCGGCGCGACGTGAAGCGCGCCTCGAAACGCTGCCGCACGCGCGCGCGCGGCAGCAGGTGCAGCCGGTTCACGGCCGCCACCGCACTGATTTCATCCTCGACGATGAAACCCGACACACCCTCGTCCACCACTTCGGGCACCGCGCCGCGATTGAACGCGATCACCGGCGTGCCGCACGACATCGCCTCGATCATCACGAGGCCGAACGGCTCCGGCCAGTCGATCGGAAACAGCAACGCATGTGCACCCGACAGGAATTCGGCCTTCTGGTGATCGGCGATCTCGCCGATGTATTCGACATGCGGCAACGCGAAGAGCGGCTTGATCTCGCGCTCGAAGTATTCCTGGTCGGCCGCGTCGATCTTTGCGGCGATCTTGATCGGCAGCCCGCACTGGCGGGCGATGCGGATCGCCGTGTCGACGCGCTTTTCAGGCGAAATGCGGCCGAGGAACGCGAGATAGCGCGGCTCGACGGGCTGCGGCATGTACAGCGTATCGGGCAGCCCGTGGTAGACGGTCGTCAGCCATTTCGCCTGCGGCAACGGCTGGCGCTGCGAGTTCGAAATCGAGATCACCGGCGCCGTGTTGAACGTGTCGAACACCGGCTGCTGCTCGGGCAGGTCGAGCCGGCCGTGCAGCGTCGTCACGTAAGGCGTTTCCTGCCGGTTGAAGACCGAGAACGAGTAGTAGTCCATGTGGAAATGGAGCACGTCGAAGTCCTTCGCGCGGCGCGCGACCGTCTCCATCAGCAGCATGTGCGGCGCGACCCGGTCGCGGATCGACGAATCGAGCCGCAGCGCACGCGGCCAGACCGGCTCGAGCTTCGCCCGCGTCGTCGAATCGCCGCTGGCGAACAGCGTCACGTCATGACCGAGCTCGACGAGCGCCTCGGTGATGTAGGACACGACGCGCTCCGTGCCGCCGTACAGCTTCGGCGGTACCGATTCGGTCAGCGGCGCGATCTGGGCAATTCTCATGGTCCACGTCTCCTGTGTCCTGTCCGTTGCGGCACGGCCGGCGGGCCCTTGCGCTTTCGCGCCCTGCTTGCCCCCATGCAGCGCCAGCCGGATATCTCTTCATTATTCGCGATCCCGTTACCTGGAACCGCCCGTCTTGCATTTTATGGATGTTGTTACAGGCTGGATACATTCCGCCCGCCGGGCCGATACGGCCCCCGATGCGACGAGCGTGCCCGGACGCATGCCGCTCCGCCTGTCAGCGCGACGGCCACTTCCATGCCGGCAGGTCGCGCGTGTCCGCATCGACGAGCCCCGTCGCGCCGAGCTGCTTGTCGAGCACCAGCGATTCGCAGCCGGCCTCGCGCTCGAGCGTCGCGATGAGCCGCGCCGCGTGCGACACGACGAGCACCTGCGAACGCTGCGCCGCCTGCGCGATCAGGCGGCCGAGCGCCGGCAGCAGATCGGGGTGCAGGCTCGTCTCCGGCTCGTTCAGCACCATCAGCGCCGGCGGCCGCGGTGTCAGCAGCGCGGCCGCGAGCAGCAGGTAGCGCAGCGTGCCGTCCGACAACTCGGCCGCCGCGAGCGGCCGCAGCAGCCCCGGCTGGCGCATCAGTACGTCGAAGCGGCCACGGCCGCCCGGATTGTCGATCTCGACCGACGCACCGGGAAATGCGTCGTCGATCGCCGCATCGAGTGCCGCGCCGTCGCCGATTTCGCGGATCGTCTGCAGTGCGGCGGCCAGGTCGGCGCCGTCGTCCGCGAGCACCGGCGTATGGGTGCCGATGTGCGACTGTCGCGCCGGCGCCTGCGCATCGGTCCGGAAATGGTCGTAGAAGCGCCACGAGCGGATCCGTTCGCGCACCGCGATCATTTCCGGCGCACCGGTCGGATCGGCGAACTCGGTCATCATGCTGTCGAAACTGGCGACCGGTTGCGGAATCGTCCGCCAGTCGCCCGACGCGGTACGCGCGCGGATCTGCGCGCCCTGCCGGTCGACCAGCAGTGTCGACGGGCGCGGCAGCGCGCCGCCCCAGATGCATTCGCGCTTGACCACCGGATCGAGCCGGAACATCGACGCGTCGTTCTTCACCGGCAAGCCGAGATCGATCGCGTAACCGAAATCGTCGCACGCGAAGCCGAGCTTCAGGCTCACGGGCCCCTTGCGCACCGTGCCGGTCACCGGCGTGTCGCCATCCAGCATTGCCCGCGAGAAGCGCTCGGGGCCGGCCCACAGCGTCGACGGCAACCCGCCCTCTCGGGCAAGCGACGGGATCACGCGCCCCTGCGCGGTGTCGGCGAGCAGCCGCAGGGCGCGGTACACGCTCGACTTGCCGCTGCCGTTCGGCCCTGTGACGACGTTGAGCGCCGCGAGCGGCACGATCAGCTCGCGCAGCGAGCGGTAATTGGCGATGGCGAGCGTTTTCAGCGCGGTCATGACGGTGGCGGGCAGATATGCGGGCCGCTTTCAGCGGCCTTCGTTGGCCTGCGGATCGGCTGCGGTGTTGGCCGCCGTACTGGCGGCAGGCGGCCGCGCATGCGGCCGTTCGGGATTCGGTGCGTCCGGTGCAGCATCATGCGGATACAGTTCCGTCCGGCTGCGCGGCAGGCATTGCGGATAGCGGTCCTGCAGGTAGGCGATCAACCCTTCGCGCACGCGACAGCGCAGGTCCCAGCACGACGACGAATCGGCCGCGCTGACGAGCGCGCGCAACTGCATCGTGCGCTCCGTCGCGTCGGTCACCTGCAGCACCTGCACGCGGCCGTCCCACTCGGGCGCCGCGTGGACGAGCCGCGCGAGCTCCTCGCGCAGCGGCGCGAGCGGCGTGCGGTAATCGACCGACAGGTAGACCGTGCCGATGATCTCCGAGCTGCTGCGCGTCCAGTTCGTGAACGGATTCTCGATGATCCATTGCAGCGGCACGACGAGGCGCCGCTGGTCCCAGAGCCGCACCGACACGAACGAACCGGTGATTTCCTCGATGCGTCCCCACTCGCCCTGGATCACGACCACATCGTCGAGCCGGATCGGCTGCGTGAGCGCGATCTGCAGCCCGGCAATCAGGTTGCCGAGCACCGGCCGCGCGGCGATACCGGCAACCAGGCCCGCGACGCCGGCCGACGCCAGCAGGCTCGCGCCGACCTGGCGCACGTTCGGGAACGTCATCAGCGCGGCACCGGTGCCGATGATCACGATCAGCACCATCACGGTCCGCACGAGCACCCTGGCCTGCGTATGGATGCGCCGGGCCTGGAGGTTGTCGGCCGTATCGATCGGATGCGCCTGGATGATGGCGTCGCCGACGCCCGCCGCGAGCCGCACCAGCAGCCACGTGAGCGACACGATGGAGCCGACCGCCGCCGCCGTGCGCATGCCGCGCACGAACGACATGCCGTCGTCGGTCTGGACCCACAGGAATTCGAGCGTCAGCAGCGCGAGCACGACGAGCGACGGCCTGTCGATGTAGCGCAGGATCGCGCTCATCAACGGATACGGCTGTGCGATGCGCTTGACGATGCGTGCGCCGAGACGGTGCACGATCGCGACGACGAGTACGACGATGACCGACACGGCCAGCGTGCCGAGCCACGAATGTAACGGCGCATCGGTGATGCGCTGCAGTTCCTCGATTGAAATCATCGGCGCCCGTGGGTGATGAGGCGCGCACGCCTCGTCCTGGATGCGTCGGCGACGTCCGGGCCGCGCGTGCCCGGACACGGCGTCAGATCAGCTGCCGCTCCTGCAGGGAAACGCCTTGCCGAGACCGAGCGACACCGCGGTGCTCGCGTTGTAGTCGGCCAGTTTCGGATTTTCCGCGATGTACTTGCGCACCGCGTCGGTCATCTGCTGCGCCCGGATGTCGGGCGGCAGGCAGAAATACTGGCCGACCCGCGGCCCCGTCGTGCCGCCGATCGCATCGATGGTGTTGTAGACGCCGTCGGCGGCACCTTCGATGTAGGCCGCGCACGACGCCCGCGACTTGACGTCCGTCTTCGCGCACAGCCGGTCGAGATCCGCGCCCGTGAAAGCCGCCGCCGACAACGGCACGGCAAACGCCGCGGCACAAAACATTGCGCGCAACATGGTGTTCCTTATGTCAATGCGGCCCGAGACCGCCTGCTGCCTTGGCCGGCGCGGCGCCGGGACACCCTGCTCCGGCCGGAATCCGGCCGGGCGGGCACCGTCTGCCGCACCGAAAACCGTCATTTTGCACTCTTTTGCGCATCGCCCGGCGTCGACGCCCCGACGCGCGTCGTCCGCTTGCTCAGGATCTCGATCGCGTCCGGCGCGTTGTAGTGCTTCGCGAATTCGAGCGCGGTGATGCCGAGCTGGTTCTTCACCTGCGGATCGGCGCCCTGGTCGAGCAGCAGCGTCACCGTCGACGCATGGTTGCCGCGTGCGGCCATCATCAGCGGCGTCGTGCCGTTCGGCGATGCGGTATCGATATACGCGTCGTGGTCGAGCAGCAGCTTCACGACCGCGTCCTGACCGTTGGTGGCCGCGTAGTGCAGCGGCGCCCAGCCCTTCTTGCTGACTTCCGCGCCCTTGTCGATCAGCACCTTGGCGAGGCCGAGGTCGCCGTTCAGCGACGCAAGCATCAGCGCGGTTTCGCCGGCCTTGTCTTCCTTCTCGAGGTCGACGTTCGGCGTTGCGGCAAGTGCCGCCGCGACCTTGTCGGACTTCTCGCGCGCGGCGATCACGATCAGCGGGTCGCCATTCGGCGCGATCGTGTTCGGGTCGAGCTTGCCGCTCTTGAGCTGCTTGCCGATGTCGGCGATGTCGTCGAACTTGACGGCCTTGACGATCGCGTCGAGCGATTCGGCATGCGCGCCGGCTGCCGCGAACAGGCCGCTCGCGACGAGCGCGGCGGCAACGAGTGCGCGTTTCGGCAGATGGTTGATCGGCTTCGTCATTGTTGTGGGCTCCTTCCCTGGGTTGTCGGCTGCGCGCACGTCGTTAGCGGGCGATCTTGAACAGCCGGAAAAAATTCTGCGTCGTCGCGTCGGCCAGTGCCTCGACGGCGATCCCGCGCTCGGACGCGATAAAGCGTCCGACATGGCTGACGTACGCAGGTTCATTCGGCTTGCCGCGATACGGCACCGGCGCAAGGTACGGCGAGTCGGTCTCGATCAGCAGCCGGTCGAGCGGCACGCGCCGCGCGACATCCTGCACGTCGGTCGCGTTCTTGAACGTGACGATGCCCGACAGCGAGATATGGAAGTTCTGCGCGAGCGCCTGCTCGGCCACCGGCCACGGCTCGGTGAAGCAGTGCATCACGCCGCCCGGCACGTCCGCGCGCTCCTCGGCCATGATCCGCAGCGTGTCCTCCGACGACGAGCGCGTGTGAATGATCAGCGGCTTCATCGTCGCGGTCGCCGCACGGATGTGCGTGCGAAAGCGTTCGCGCTGCCATTCCATGTCGGCGATCGAGCGGCCCTCGAGACGGTAGTAGTCGAGGCCCGTTTCGCCGATCGCGACGACTTTCGGGTGCGCGGCCAGCTCGACGAGCTCCGCGAGGGTCGGCTCGCGCGCGTCCTCGTGATCGGGATGCACGCCGACCGACGCATAGACGTTGTCGTGCGCGTCCGCGATCGCAATGACCTCCGGCAGCGTCTCGAAATCGACGGACACGCACAGCGCGTGCGTGACGTCGTGCTCGCGCATGTTCTCGAGAACGGCCGGCAGGCGGTCGGCCAGCCCCTTGAAATTGATGTGGCAGTGAGAGTCGACGAACATCGTGTTTCCTGAATACGTAAGGCGTGCGCTCATGCGCACGCCGGCATGCGGCAACGGGCGGCGTTCGCGGGCCGGCCGGCCACGGTCGCGTCGCGGCGCGAGCCGGTCATCGTTTCGCAACCCACGAGAAACAATGTCGGATCACGCGAATATTTCCCGGTAGCCGAGAAACAATTCCTCGAATACGAGCCGCGCGTTGAGCGGATGGTTCTCGACCGTCCGCTGCCGCGTCACGGCCTTCATGAAGCGCGCGAACGCGTTCGCATCGACCGCTTCCGCGCAGCGCGCGAGCGCCGCCGCGTGCATCGGGAAGTAGCGCGGCGCGCCCGCCATCCGCTGCGCGAGCAGGTCGTACAGCCAGCGCTGCAGCCAGCCGAGCACCAGCGGCACCGGCAGCTTCTGCAGCGTCTCGCCGCACGCGAACGGGTCGCATCCCGCACCGGCCGCGAGCTGCCCGAGCGTGTAGTCGCGCAGCGGGCGGTTCTCGTCGCTCGCGAGCGCCAGCGCGGCGAGCGGCGCGCCGCCGACCTCGGCGAGCAGCGCGCTCGCATGCTCGACGCCCTGCGCCGCGAGCCAGGCCTCGGCCGCGTCGGGCGCCGGCACCGTCATCGGCCACTGCCGGCAACGGCTGATGATCGTCGGCAGCAGGCGGTCGATGCGTGCCGACACGAGCAGGAACACAACGCCGGACGGCGGCTCCTCGAGCGTTTTCAGCAGCGCGTTCGACGCGGCGACGTTGAGCGCCTCGGCCGGATACAGCACGACGACGCGCGCGCCGCCGCGGTGCGAACCGACCCCGCAGAAGTCGAGCAGCGCGCGCACCTGCTCGATCTTGATCTCCTTGCTCGGCGCACGCGTCTTCTTGCCGCCTTCGTCCGCGTCGGCCGCTTTCGCGTCGTCCGCGGCGCCCGGCGCCTCGCCCGCCAGCGCCTCGGGCAGCACGATCCGGTAATCCGGATGGTTGCCCTGCGAGAACCACGTGCAGGCCGCGCAGGTGCCGCAAGGCTCGCCGTTCGGCTGCGGCGATTCGCACAGGAAGCCCTGCGCGAGATGCTGCGCGAACTGCAGCTTGCCGATCCCGGCCTGGCCATGCAGCAGCAGCGCGTGCGGCCATTGCGCACGCAGTTGCTGCAGGCGGTTCCAGTCGTCGGTCTGCCACGGATAGATCATGTGGTGCGTTCCTTGCGAATTACAGCGCGGCGAGCACGCGCTCGAGCTGCTGGCGGATCTCGGGAATCGACTGCGTCGCGTCAACGATCGCGAAGCGGTGCGGCGCTTCTTCCGCACGCCGCAGGTATTCGCCGCGCGTGCGCGCAAAGAACGCGTCGGACTCGCTTTCGAACTTGTCGGGCATGCGCGCGGCGCCGCGCCGCTCGCTCGCGACCTGCGGCGCAACGTCGAACAGCACGGTCAGGTCGGGCTGGAAGCCGCCCTGCACCCAGCGCTCGAGCGTCTCGAGCTTGTCACGCGGCAGCCCGCGGCCGCCGCCCTGGTACGCGAACGTCGCATCGGTGAAGCGATCGGACACGACCCAGTCGCCGCGCGCGAGTGCCGGCTCGATCACGAGCGCGAGATGCTCGCGACGCGCGGCGAACATCAGCAGCGCTTCCGTCTCGAGATCCATCGGCTGGTTCAGCAGGATCTCGCGCAGTGTCTCGCCGAGCTGCGTGCCGCCCGGTTCGCGGGTGACGACGACCTGCCGGCCGGCCGCGGCCAGCTTGCCCTGGAGGCGCTCGCAGAACCATTGCAGGTGGGTGGTCTTCCCCGCCCCGTCGATGCCTTCGAACGTGATGAATTTACCGCTCGCCATTATTGACCTCGTATGTACTTGTCCACGGCCTTGTTGTGGTCGCCGAGCGTGTCCGAGAACACGCTCGTGCCATCGCCTTTCGCGACGAAATAGAGCGCGCTCGTCGGTGCCGGATTGATCGCCGCCTGCAGCGCGGCAACGCCCGGCAACGCGATCGGCGTCGGCGGCAGCCCGCGTCGGGTGTAGGTATTGTAAGGAGTGTCGGCCTGCAGGTCGCGCTTGCGCAGGCGGCCGTCGTACGCATCGCCGAGCCCGTAGATCACCGACGGATCGGTCTGCAGCGGCATGCCGATGCGCAACCGGTTCGCGAACACGGCCGCGACGAACGCGCGATCGGCCGCATGGCCCGTTTCCTTTTCGACGATCGACGCGATCGTCAGCGCTTCGTAAGGCGTCTTGTACGGCAGGCCCGGCACGCGTGCGGCCCAGGCCTCGTCGAGACGCGTCTGCATCAGATGGTACGCGCGCCGGTAGATGTTCAGGTCGCTCGTGCCCTTGTCGAACAGGTAGGTATCGGGGAAGAACAGCCCCTCGCCGCTGCCGCGCTGCACCGCGTTGTCCGACGCGCCGATCGCGCGCAGCAGCTCGGCGTCGCTCATGCCGGCCGTAGAGTGCGCAAGGTCGGGGTTCGCGTCGAGTTCCGCGCGCATCCGCTTGAAGGTCCAGCCTTCGATGACCGTCGCGACATACTCGTTCACGTCGCCGCGCGCGATCTTCTGCAGGACCTCGTAAGGCGTGATGCCGGTCTTGAATTCGTAGTTGCCGGACTTGAGCCGGCTCGACAGCCCGAGCACGCGCGTCATCGCGACGAAGCCGAACGGCTCGACCGGCACGCCGCCGCGCTTGAGCTGCAACGCGACGCTCTTCACGGTGCTGCGCGGCTTGATCGTGACGTCGAGCGATGCGGAACCCAGCAACAGCGGCCGGGTTGCCCAGTAATACCCGCCGCCCGCGCCGGCAGCGGCCACAACGACGGCCAGCGCCACGATCGTCGCGGCGCATTTCTTCAGTAGGGACATGGAAACGTGACTCAGGTAAGACCCATATAATACTTGCTCGCCTTCGTCAAAGTCAGGGTTGACTGTTCCCTCATTCCATGAGCACACCGTTCGCTTCACCGGCTGCCCAGGCCGCATCTGCCTCGCTCCCCGTTTTCCCCCGCCCGTTGGCCGCTGATTTCGACGCGCCGGGCGCCTGCATGCCGCTGCCGCAGTTCGGCGTGATCGACGTGGCCGGCGACGACGCCGCGACGTTCCTGCACAGCCAGCTCACCAACGACATCGAGCATCTCGACGCCGCGAGCGCGCGGCTGTCCGGCTATTGCTCGCCGAAAGGTCGCCTCCTCGGGTCGTTCCTCACGTGGCGCGCCGGCCACGGCGTGCGCCTGCTGATATCGAAGGACGTGCAGCCCGCCGTGCAGAAGCGGCTGTCGATGTTCGTGCTGCGTGCGAAGGCGAAACTGACGGATGCGAGCGACGCGCTCGCGGTGGTCGGCTTCGCGGGCGACGTGCGCGACGCGCTGTCGGGCATCTTCGACGCGCTGCCGGACGGCGTGCACGTGAAGGTCGACGGCCCGGCCGGGACGCTGATCCGCGTGCCCGATGCGGCCGGTCGCAAGCGCTATCTGTGGATCGGCCCGCGTGCGGAAGTCGACGCGCGCATCGCCGCGCTAGGCGCTACGCTGCCGGTGGTGTCGCCGGCCGTATGGGACTGGCTCGACATCCGCGCGGGCGAACCGCGCATCACGCAGCCTGCCGTCGAACAGTTCGTGCCGCAGATGGTCAACTTCGACGTGATCGGCGGCGTTAACTTTCGCAAGGGGTGCTACCCGGGCCAGGAAATCGTCGCACGCAGCCAGTACCGCGGCACGATCAAGCGCCGCACGGCGCTCGCGCACGTCGCCGGCGAGACCGATACCGTGCATGCCGGCGTCGAGCTGTTCCACAGCGACGATCCCGGTCAGCCGTGCGGGATGATCGTCAACGCGGCGGCCGCGCCCGCCGGCGGCGTCGACGCGCTCGTCGAAATCAAGCTCGCCGCGCTCGACAACGGCACGGTGCACCTCGGTTCGGCCGACGGCCCGGTGCTCGCATTCGATACGCTGCCGTACGCCTGGCCGACGGAAGCGTGACGCACTGACAACCCGTTCGCGTGCCGGCTCGCGAGTCGCAGCCGGCGCCCGATGTTTCCTGCGAGAGATTCGCCCGATGTGTCTGATTGCCTTCGACTGGCAGCCCGATGCCGCCGCCGGTCCCGTCTTTACCCTCACCGCCAACCGCGACGAGTTCTTTCGCCGCACGAGCGCGCCGCTCTCGTGGTGGGAAGATGTCCCGGGCGTACTGGCCGGCCGCGATCTCGAAGCGGGCGGCACGTGGCTCGGCGTATCGCGCGACGGCCGTTTCGCCGCGTTGACGAACTACCGCGCGCCGTTCGACATCCGAGCCGGCGCGCCGACCCGCGGCAAGCTCGTGTCCGATTTCCTCGGCGGCCCGTCCGTTGCGCCGCTCGACTATCTCGGGCAGTTGGCCGAGCATGCGGCCGTCTACAACGGCTTCAATCTGCTCGTCGGCGACTGGAGGCGACGCGAACTCGCGTGGTTCTGCAATCGCGCGCCCGAGGGCGAAAGCGGTGTAGCCGCACCCGTCGCGATCGCGCCCGGCGTGCATGCGCTGTCGAATGCACGGCTCGATACACCCTGGCCGAAAGTGGTGCGCAAGCGCGCGGAGCTCGGCACGCTGCTCACCGACAATCCGACCCCGTCGCTCGACGAACTGATCGCGCTGATGCGCGATCCGCATGTCGCGGACGACGATGCGCTGCCGCACACGGGCATTCCGATCGAGCGCGAGCGTGCGCTGTCGGCCGCATTCATCGAGACACCCGAATACGGCACGCGCGGCACGACCGCGCTGCGCGTCACGATGAAGGAAGGCGTGCGGCTCACGGTCGAGATCAAGGAACGCTGCGACGACGACGGCTCGCACCGCACCGTCCGCCCGGGCACGTTCGAGCGCGCATTCACGTTCGACCTCGACGCTACGCCGCCGCGCTGAGCGCGCGAGCGTGCGCCGTACTACGGCGCACGCACCATCTCGACGTGCGGCACGCCGGCTTCGACGAACGGTTCACCGACCGCCGCGAAGCCGTGCCGCAAGTAGAACGACACGGCCGAATCCTGTGCGTAGAGCCGCACGACGATTTCGCCGCGGCGCCGCGCCGCATCCAGCAGCGCGTCCAGCACGGCTGACCCGACACCCTGCCCGCGTGCGTCGGCCAGCACCGCGACGCGGCCGATCGTGCCGGACGGCAGCAGCCGCCCCGTCGCGACCGCGCGGCGTACGCCGGTCGCGGCATCGACCCGGTACGCCACCGCATGTAGCGACAGCGGATCGTCGTCGTCGAGCTCCCATTCCGGCGGAATCTGCTGCTCACGCACGAACACCGCGTCGCGGATCCGCGCGGCGTCGCCGCCCAATACCGTCCAGTCGCCCGTTTCCACCACGCCGTCCGTCATCGCAGCCCTCCATGCGGCGCGTACGCCGTCAAACGTCGTCGAATGCGGCCTTCAGCGCCGCGACGGCGTCAGCATGCGCGGCCCGCACCTCGGGCACGTAGCCGCCCATCTTGAAGAATTCGTGGATCATCCCCGGATAGCAGACCAGCGTGACCGCGTTGCCCGCCTCACGCAACTTCTCCGCATACGCGGCGCCCTCGTCGCTCAGCGGATCGTATTCGGCCGTCGCGATCCACGCCGGCGCGACGCCCGCGAACGACGGCGCGTCGTGCGTGCCGTCGAGCGGTGCGAAACGCCAGTCGTCGCGATCCGCCCGATCGCGCACGTATTGCGTGAAGAACCACTGGATCGTGTCCTGCGTCAGCAAATAGCCGTTCGCGAGCCGTGCGTGCGATTCGGTGCCCTGGTAGCCGGTCACGCCCGGGTATATCAGCATCTGCAGCGTCAGGCGAATGCCCGCATCGCGTGCGAGCACCGCGCAGACGGTCGCAAGCGTGCCGCCCGCGCTATCGCCGCCGACGGCCAGCCGTGCGGCGTCGATGCCGAACGTGGCGGCCTCGCGATGCAGCCATTGCAACGCGTCATCGGCGTCGTTCACCGCGGTCGGAAACCGGTGTTCCGGCGCGAGCCGGTAGCCGACCGACAGCACCGCGCACTGCGCATCGTGCGCGAACATCCGGCACAGCGCGTCGTGCGTCTCGACGCTGCCGACCGTGAAACCGCCACCGTGGTAATACACGAGCGCGGGCAGCGGCTCCGCGAGGCTCGGCGCGACCGGCAGGTACAGCCGCGCGCCGATCGTGCGGCCATCGCGCGTCGGGACGACACATTCCTCGACCGAATGCATCGGCGCCGGTGCGACGTCGAGGATCGGCGCGCTCTTCTCGTACGCGGCGCGCGCCTGCTGCGGCGTCTGGTGGTGGTAGGACGGACGTTTCGCGCGCTCGATCATGTCGAGCACCTGGGCGATCTTCGGATTCAGCGGCATCGGCTAGGACGGCGCCGGTGCGGCGCCGTGAACGGACAAGCGTCACATGATGCCATGCCCTCGTCGCGCAGGCGTGGCGCGCTTCGCGCGTCGAAATCCCGGCCCCCTTCGGCCTGCCGTGAACGCGTTCGGCGTGGCGTACACAAGCGCCCCGCAAAACAAAACGGCCCTGCCAATAACGAGGCAGGGCCGTGCGTTCCGGCGCTTACGCGTCGCTCGGGCCGGGCTGGGCGTCCGGCGCCGTGCGCGAGCGTTGCCGCTTGATGTCGCGGCCCACCGCGAGCCGCCGCATGTACTTGAACGTGCCGAGCGCCTTCGCGACGAAATTGCCGTCGCTGTCGCGCACTTCGCCTTCGCAGTAGGCCATCGTCGTCGAGCGATGCATCACGCGCCCGTAAGCGCGCAACTCGCCGCGCCCCGGCTGCATGAAGTTCACCTTCATCTCGACCGTCACCACGCCGACGCCGTCGTCGGTCAGGCTGCGCGCGGCCATCGCGAGTGCGATGTCCGCGAGCGTCATCGTCACGCCGCCGTGCGCGATGCTCCACGTGTTCATGTGCCGCTCTTCGAGCGGCAGCACGAGCTCGCTCGCACCGTCCTTCGCGGACACGAGCTGCACGCCGAGCAGGTCGACGAACGGGCTTTCGATCGACGGGCCGTCCGTCGGAGTTGCCGCGTCGCTCATCGTGCGCTGTCGACGATGTAGTCGACGCATTCGCGCGATTCAGCCACCGCGACGACGAATTTCTTCACTTCCTGGTGAACCGGGTGCACCTGGTAGGCATCGAGCGCGGCCTTGTCCGCGAAATCGGACACGAGCACGATGTCGGCGGTCGCGTCGAGGCCGGGCGTTGCCACGCCGACGTCGATTTGCAGGGTGCCCGGCACGAGGTCGCGGCAGCCTTCGAGCTTTTCCTTCAGCTTCAGCGCGTTCTGCGCGCGCGTCGCGCCTTCGGCCGATTCTTTCAACTTCCACATCACAATATGTCTGATCACTTCGTTCGCTCCGGTTCGTCTTGGTGCCGCTATTTTCCTAGAATCCTTGCCAGCCGGGCATCCCGTGCCCTGCCACCGTTCGCTTAAGTTCGTCGGATGTCATGTCCAACCGAGAAAAAAGCAGGTATTGAAGCGGGCATCATTTCAATCCGCCAAAGACGATACCCACCCTTTCACCGTGCCACTTGCCGACGTCAAGATCCGACAAGCGAAGGCAGGCGACAAGCCTACCAAACTTACCGACGCCAATGGATCGTATCTTTGAGGTCCGGCTGTCAGGTCCCAGGCTCTGGCGACAGGATTCTTTCCGCTTACGTCACAGATAACGATGCGTGCCTGATGGCCCGTTGGACGATCCTCGGACTCACTCACCGACGCAGTAGCAATTTTCGTCGAGTCGATCACGCTCCCAAGACCGAGTAGCGCAATCGGCTGCAGATCCGGAATCTGACGCAGCACAATCCCGGTCACCGTCGACGTCGACGATCCGAGCGTTGCCCGGCCGGCGACGAGCGAAATCGTCAGTTGCCCCCTGCGCGCCAGTTCCTTCGCGACACCGGTCAGCCCCCCATGATGATCAGCTCCAGAATGGTCTTTTCGTGGTCTTACATCCGCCCCCATAAACAAATCGCCCGAGCCACCCCGGACGAATCCGGAATATTTAACAGAAGTCACATTACCTTCAATTTATTGATCAATCAAAATACAAAACAATCCCCAAAAAAGAAAACCAAATTAATACATTCACGCAATTAAATCTCCCTTAACCAGCGGTTTACTTTCATACAATCAAGACCTACCATCGAAACTCCAATACGATCCAAATGCAATTCTTTCGCACTCCCAATGCATTGATCGCCTTGGCCCAAGCCATCCCAATATGGCACGTTACCTACATTGACCACACCGGAGGAAATAATGGCTCGTATCGTTTGGGGCACCATCGACAAAAACGGCTCCATTCTCAACGGCAGCGGGGATTTCACCGTCGAGAACGTCAGCTCCGGAAAATATTCGATCTCTTTCAGCCCCGGATTCTCGGCACTCCCTGGAATTGTCGGGTCGCAAAACAACTTCAACGAAACAGGACAGGCCAATTCCGACGGCGTAGCCTTCCCGTTCGTCAACAAGAATTCCTGTCAAGTCAACACCGGCAATAATTCAGGCAGCCTTCAAAACAGAAGCTTTGCGTTCGTCGCGGTTGGTAATTAGCCATTTATAAATCATGTCGCACCGGCCCTTATCGAGGATTCGCTACGAACCAGCTAGCGAATGTGTCGCGAAAAATCGAGTAAGGGCCGGAGCATATGAGAAAAAACCTTGAACGCGCCGTCGATGATGCTCAGAACGGTTCCCTAGAGAAGTTTCTAGCGGAGAGGACACAAATCATTTACTGAGTGCCAATCCGGCCTCGGAACGATGTGATCCATCCTGTTGTCCTGCTTCTTCCGGTGTCCGACCGTCACCTTCCCGTTCGCCCCTCTGGTGAACGTAACGACCGTGATCCATCCACGCGACACGAGCGTGGTTCGACCGGCTCGATCGGATACTCATCCTCTACACCGATCCTGCCCCCTTCAGCGCGATCGTCTTTTCGATCGACAGATCGGCTTGGCCGCACATCGTGAGGCGGCTCGACGACATATGCCGATTGAGCGTCTCCAATTGCGACTTTGCACCCTCTTTCGCGGCTTCCGGACTGGCGAACGCGTGGCGTCCGATATGCACTGTGGACGCACCTGACTGTGCGTCCGGATTCGGGATCGTGAGATCGGTCTTCTTCGCTGACTTACGGTCGTGGCCTTCGAGCGAACGGCCGCGAAGCGCGCGCGGTCTGGAAAACCGATGTCGTAGGCGATCAGCGGGACGTACATGAACGTCACCGCAGGCACCGGCTTGCCGCTTGCGCTGTTGCCGCCGCCGCGCGGCAGCAGGATCAGCTTGCCAGTCTTGACCGCTGTCGTCGCACCGTATTTCCGCGCAACACGCGTAACTGACGGCTCCGATGAAACAATCGCGCGGCTTAGGCCCGAAGCAGCACCGATCGCGCAAACGTCGACCACGGAGCCAGTAATCCGGATCGCACTTCCAGCCCGGCGCGGCGCTCGGCTTCGGTTAAATCACAGGAACACGGCTTGCCCGACAACAACCGGCACAAACGCGACGATTCATTTCCTGTCCGGCATCAATTTCCGGAATGAGACGTCATTGCAATCATTTCGTCGCCGAACACCCGAATTCCATTGCCGACTTCCATTAAATCGCACACTTTACCGATTCAACAGGCAATAATTGCCACTTCATTTAAATCGAATATCATAAAACCTATAAAAGATTATTGACTTCGACTTTCCCGTAAATTTAAAATCCCCTACGACGGCTTACGTTTCATTTTCTCCCGCCGTACACGAGCCACCGTTCGCCCGCGCGAAGGCCGTCCGCATTGACTTTCCCCGTGCCTCACCACGGGCGACGCCCTCTGTCATTTCGGTTTTCGTCATTTATCAGCAATCCCCTTATTTTCCGTTCAATTCGATTGCTACAGAAGCAACACTGCCCGATTTACGCCAGGCATTCACCCGAATGCCCGCAGCACGGAACGAAACGGACATCAGATCCGTTCATTCAACCATTCCGATAAAAATCGCCAGTCATCAGGAGGGACATCAACATGCATCGCCTTGCGAAGTCGCTGTGTCTCGGATTCATCTGTGCCGGCCTGCTCACAGCCTGCAACGACGACGATGTCAAATCGAGCAGCCCGTCGTCGAACAACGCCGCGCTGTCGTTCCGCATGGACACCGGCGGCCAGATCAACGCGTTCTATCGGCAGGACAAGGTCGCCGCGCACCTGCTGGTGCGCTCGTCGACGAAGCCGCGCCTGCTCGTGGTCTTCCCCGCCGGCAACAGCGGCACGGGGCTGTGGTTCGACGACACCGCCCAGCCGGTGAACTGGAGCCTCGACACGCCGCCGTCCGCGCTGTCGGCACCCGACACGCACGGTCGCCCGCTGTACGGCATCGGCGCCGACGTGTCGGTGGACACCAGCACGCTGACGATCCGCCAGGGCGTGCTCAGCAACGTGCGCTTCCTGCGCGACTTCAACGGCGGTGCAACGATTCCGCAGCAGATCCTCACCGCGCCGACGGTCCAGGGCAGCGCCGCGCAATGGCAACGCGACCGGATCGACGGCGCGCCCGGCTATTCGCTGCGCATCACGCTGCGCGACGGCGGCAGCATCGCTCCGGCAGCGGGCGGCAAGCTCGTCCTGAGTGCACCGGCGGGCTCGCACACGCTGCGGCTGCATGTCGATGCGCTGTCGGGCGAGACGCCGTTGTCGCCGATCACGCGTGCCGACCTGCTCGCGCCGTCAGTGAACCCCGATCCGGTGAGCCAGAACGTGCTCGAATTCCTGAGCTTCAACGACAAGCTGCTGGCCGGCTCGTGGCAGTACGACACCTACTTCGGCCGCGACACGCTGATCTCGGTCCGCATGCTGATGCCCGTGCTCGAACCCGCGGCAATCGAGGCCGGCCTGTCGTCGGTGCTGAGCCGCCTGTCGGTCGACGGCAAGGTCGCGCACGAGGAAGGCATCGGCGAATTCGCGCTGGTCGACAACCAGAAGAACGGGAAACCGAACGATCCGACGCCGACCTACGACTACAAGATGATCGACAGTGACTACCTGCTCGCGCCGATCGCGGCAGCGTGGCTGATCGACGATACGCGCGGCCAGGCGCGTGCGGCTGCGTATCTCGCGCAGCGCGGCAGCGACGGGCAGACCAACGGCAGCCGCCTGGTCGTCAACCTGCTGCACGTCGCGACGACCGCGCAGCCGTTCGCGCAGCAGCCGTCGGTCGCGAACCTGATCCACCTGCGGCCCGGCGAGATCGTCGGCAACTGGCGCGACAGCACCGACGGGCTCGGCGGCGGGGTCTACCCGTACGATGTGAACGCGGTGCTCGTGCCGGCCGCGCTACGCGCGGCGAACGCGTTCCTCGCGCATGGCCTGCTCGATCCGTACCTCGATGCCGGGCAGCGCGCGACGCTCGCCAACACGGCAAACGAAGCGACCACGTGGGAAACGCAGGCGCCGCCACTGTTCCAGGTCAGCGTGCCGGCCGCGCAGGCGACCACCGACGTGTCGGCCTATGCGCCGGCCGCCGGCGTGCCGGCCGGTGCCGCGCCAAGCGCACCGCTGGCCTTCTACGCGCTGTCGCTCGATCAGCAGGGCAATCCGATTCCGGTGATGAATTCGGACGGCGGC
Source organism: Burkholderia crassaminum (assembly GCF_964265005.1). Classification (NCBI taxonomy): domain Bacteria; kingdom Pseudomonadati; phylum Pseudomonadota; class Betaproteobacteria; order Burkholderiales; family Burkholderiaceae; genus Burkholderia; species Burkholderia crassaminum. The sequence goes on from NZ_OZ183799.1 coordinate 2,241,448, forward strand.
TTCGCGTTGCTGTTCGGCACGCCACCGGACGACCAGCTCCAGCGGATCGTCACCGACGTCACGCGGCCGTTCCCGACCGGGCTCGTGACCGATGCCGGCATGCTGATCGCGAACCCGGCATATGCGAACCAGGCGCTATGGCCGAAATTCACGAGCTCCGCGTATCACGGCACGGTGATCTGGTCGTGGCAGCAGGCGATGTGGGTGGCCGGGCTGGATCGCCAGCTCGCGCGCCAGGACCTGTCGGCCGCGACACGCACACTGCTCACGCAGGCGCGGCAAACGATCTGGCAGGTGATCTCGAACGGACGCGACATGCGGACGTCGGAGATGTGGACGTGGTCCTACGTGAACGGCAAGTACCAGACCGATGCATTCGGCACGCGCAGCGCGGACGCCACCGAGGCGAACGCGGCGCAGCTCTGGAGTACGACGTATCTCGCGACCCGCGATCCGCAGCAGCGCGCGGGCAAGTACTGGTGGCAGGCGTCACCGCGGATGCAGGACACTCAGTCGAAGGATGCGGCAGCGTTGGCGTCACGCTGACTGAAGCGGCAAGCGCTGCACCGATGAAGCACGCACCCCGTGCGCTCTCCGTCCGGGGCCCCGGTACGCGACATCTGCATACCGGATCGGTGCTGCGTACCGGGGCGCAACCCGGCTTCGTCGCTCAGTGGTCGTTGCGCTTCGCCCGCAGATTGCGCAACGCATCCAGCGCAATGCGCCCGCCGAAGCCCGCGCCGACCGCGACAAACGGCAATCCGATCGCGCACAGGATCAGGATCGCGCCCCACTGCTCGCCGAAACTGCGCACGACCGCGCGGTCGGGATTGCGGGGATCGTAGAGCACGCGGACAGAATCTCCGCTGTTCAGCGTGTTGCCGGTCGACGACGAACCTTGCGCGAAGGTCACGGTCCGGCCGGTTTCCGTCTTGAACGTGACGATCGCCGAATACTGGCTGCCGGCCTCCCGTCCACTGCGTTTGCGTTCGGCCATCTCGACGACCTGCCCCGTCGCAGGAACGTAATCCCGAATCTGCTGTTGCGCGTGCCAGTAAAGTGCGCCCGCGCCGCCCAGCGCACTGCCGCCGAGCAACAGCGGCAGCCCGACGACGAGCGCGAGGCCGGCCAGCGGGTTCATCTCTTCGGACTGCGGCTCGGATTCGCTCCCGGATTCAGGCGTGGCTATCGGCCCGGCATACTGCGCATGCTCTGGCGACGACGGACCACCCGACTGGAACACCCTACCGATGCCTGCGAACACGACGCCGAGGATGGTCAGGATCCCCACGCCGAACCATCGTTCGAACAACCCGGCGAAAATGACGCCGTCTGCCGGATGCGCAGGATCGTAATAGAGCCGGGCCTTGTCGCCCGGGTCCGCGCCTGGTGACGTCGATGCAAGCTGCCCCGTCACCTTGACGACCTCGCCGCTTGCCGTCACGAACTGGTAGACCGTCCGATAGTGACCGGTGTCGTAGCCATCGTGCGAAAAGCCGACGACGACGGCTTCTGCGGCTGTCATCCGGTGGGTAGCCGTGATCGACGCATAGGCCCAGACGGCCGCGCATGCCAACAGCGCCAGCCCGACCAGCAGGAACACGTTGATACGCTTGTGCGGTGAAGCGTGCGTCTTTTCATCCACGCGAATGTCCTTGCGGCCCGGCATTACTGCCCCGTCGGCGCGGCCTGGTTCAGCACGCAACGAAAGCCGAGTTCGACGTCCTTCTTGTCGGGTTGCTCGCCCCGGCGATCGATCACGAGCCTTACACGGCTGTCCGTGCCGTTGCGCACGCTGCGCAATGTGCCGGTTGCCGGCCCGCGTGGATCCGCTTTCGGGCTGTGGTTGTAGTAATTTTTGTCGAACCAGTCGTACGTCCACTCGCGCCCGTAGCCGAATACGTCCGACATGCCGATGTCGTTGTCGCCATAGGTGCCGACGGGACGACTGACCTCCGGCATCGAACTCTTGCCCTGCCCCATTCGGGCGATGGTGTCGTCCAGGTCCGTCAGGCCGTATTTGCCATCGACGACCGGTACCGCCTTGCTAGGAATGACCCAGAGCTCGCCGCGCGAGCGCGCCGCGTACTCCCACTGCGCTTCGGTCGGCAGATCCACCGGCTCGTTCAGTTCCTTGCCCAGCCACGTGCAGAAATTGCGGGCCTGCTGCCATGTCACCCCGCCGGCGGGAAAATCGGGGAAACGGAACTGAAAATTGAAGCCCGTGTCGGTCATGATCGGCGGCAAATGATTGGCGCGCGTATAGAGGTCATACGCCGAATACGTCACCCGATGCTTGAGAATCGAATAGCCGTCGAGCGTCACGTCGTGCGCCGGTGCAGCGCCCTGGTTGGCCGAATACGGCACCTTCTCCACGGATTTCTCCGGACCGAAATCGCCCATCAGGAATGTGCCGCCCTTGACGACAATCCACTCCTTGTTGATTGCGCTGCGGAAATCAGCCAGTTCCGACTCGGTCGGCGCCGGCAACGAACGGAAGTAATCCTGGAGAATCCTGATCGTGTCGTCGTGCACCTTTCCAAAGGTCCATTGGACGGCCACGCTGATGTGCTCCCACACATCCTTCTGCGGAGACGGTGTCGTGATCTCCCGAATCAAGCGCGCTTTGTCCGGCGGCGCATTCGCGTCGTTCGCGGCCATCGCAGCTGACGACAACAACAACGCGCCGCCGATCAGCAGCCGGTTCGTTTTTTTTTGCATCATCTTCCGCACATCACTCATCAATCTCGACCTCACCATTCCCGTACTTGCTCAGCCATGCGACGTCAGGCCGCCATGGTACCGCTCCCGGCCGTCGGCACGGAATCGAGCCACGCAACATTCGTTCCGACCTGCATCGCGTATTCGTGCGTATTGCTGAACTCGAACCGGTAGCCCGGCGCCGGCTCCTTTCGCTTGCCGCCCTCGATCGTCGCGACCAGCCCCATCCCGATCAAACTGCCGATCGCATTTCGGGCAAGTTGCGCATCGCCGCGTTCGCAGATGTTGGGCGACACGTTCTGGTAGACGTTCGACAGTTCATTCGAGATCTGTGCCGACAGGAGAACGCGTTCGATCGCATCGGCTGCGTCGCGACGAAGATCGTCCAGATTGTCGCCGATCCGCTGCAGCGCATAAACGATATAGCCTTTCACCTCGGCCAGCCCGTTCAGCAACGTGTCGTTCGCGTTTCTGATGGCCTCGATGAATTGTCTCGGCGACGATGCGATATAGCTCGTGAGTTCGGAAGTGAGATCGCCAAGCGTGCGTCCGAGATACTTCGCCATGTCTTCGAGCTTTTTCCCCTTCGCCAGCACGAGCGTATACATCGCCACGAAGGTCTTGAACGCCTGGGTTTCAAAGTACTTGATGTTCTTGTCGCCTGCATAGGCCACCTGCGTCTTCGCCCACCACGCAAATTCGGCGATTTCGACGACATCGACAACCGCTTCTACCTCCCCCTTCAGGCCGAGGCCCAGGCAGGCACCCAGCTTCGCGAGCACACGGAACTTGCCCTCGTCGTACGTGATGTGGAAAGCCGCCTGCACGCCAGCACCGCCCTGTGCACTTGCGCCCGGCTTCACCGACGCGAATTTCTTCCAGTCGTCCTTCTTCGCACCCGGGCGACGCCAGTCGAACGCGCCTTCGACCGATCCCTCCGCCTCGACACCGACAAATGCCTTGAGATCGCCCCCGCCATCGGCCTTCGCGTCGAACTTGGTCACGTCCATTCTCGGTTGCAGCAATGCCGGAACGTTCGGCTTGGCGGGCGAACCCTTGAACTGCTGGACGTTGCCGCGCCCCAGCTTGAATTCGAGGCCGACTTCGGCAAGCAAACTGCCGCCGCACGACGCTTCCGCACCACACTTGACATAAAGGCGGAAGAAACCCAGCTCCGCCTCGGGCTTGCTGTCCCAGGTGAAACCGCCGCCTTTTTGCTCCGTCGGCGTGGGAATCCACAGCTTCATGCCCTGCTTCGACGGCAGATAAAATATCGCCTCCAGTTTGCCGGACGCGAGATTGCCGCCGACCTCTCCCTTTGCCTTTCCGGACACCGCGATTTCGCCGCGCAAATGCAACGCGTCATCGAATGTCTTAAAGGAGTTCTCCGCCTTCGCGCTCATACCAGCCCCGGCAAAAAATCGTAGGATCTGCGTACCCGCGGAGAATTCGGCCATCTCCCCTTCATGCTCGGTCGTCTTGTACTGTGCCCACTTGTTGAACGACTCCGCAAATTCCGGTGCCCATTCCTTCCCCCAAGGCGGCGTTTTCCACTCGTGCAACGTGTATTTGTGAAGCGCCTCCTTGAGTGCGTCGTTCACCTTTTCGTGGTCAATCTTCCGCTTGCCGGTCGCCGGATCCTTGACCAGAAACGACTTCATCTGCGGCTTGTCCGTATCGAGCTTGATCCGCTTGAAAACCGGGATGATCTTGTTGGACCGCACATAAACAAACTGCTGCGCACTGAATCGCTCGCCGCCGGCACCTCGCTTGATCAGCGGCATCAACTCCCACACACCGTCCTTGTTGAACGCGGGTGTTTCCGCAAGCGCCTCATGCGCTTTTGCGGTAGCCGCCTCCTCTTTCTTTGCTGCGGTCTTCAGCGCCGCTTCGAGGTGGGGTTGCAACGCTGTATTGTCCTGCTGGGCGAGCCAGTTCGCATGCGCCAGCCCGAGTTCCTGCCGCGCGACGATGAGATCCTCCGACACACGATTCATCAACGCAATTTCCTGGGCAAGCGTCTCGACCGACTCCGCCGGGCACACGAGCAACTCGGGTGTAAAGGGCCGAAAGAAATAAAGCGGCCCCTGTTTGCCTTGTGCGGGTGCGTGGCTGCCTTCCTGGGGATTCGATGCGCCGGTTCCGGCCAATGTCTGTTGTGTCATTTCTGGTTATCAAGTCGTCGTCGTATCCGGCGCATCGTCGCCTTCGTGGAACATCTTCAGTCCATGCGCTCGGGTGCCCGTAAAGACACGCACGGTTTTCCCTTCCGCATCCGTGATGCCACGCGCAAGCACTTCGCCGCTGTCTCCCTCGATTCGATACGGCGCGAATGGCATGATCTTGCCGCTCGCCTCGTCCTTGAGCACGAACTGCTCATCGTTGACGATGCTTTTGGGCAGCGGCGGCGCCTTACCGTCGTAGCGCGTCGGACCGGAAAACGAATGCTGGTCGCCCTTGATGTCTACCGCCCCCGGCGCGTGGATTTCGATATTGCCGCCACTCAACCGGATATACGCGCCGCCAGCCGTCAGCAGAATGTCCTTCTGCGCACTGATCCTGATTGAATCGCTCGTCGACGTCACCTGGATGCCCTTGGCCGCAATCAGGTCCATGCCGTCTTGCTGCGCCTGGATCTCGAGCTTGCCGCGCGCTGCGATCAGCTTCATCCCAAATTTGTACGCGAGCAGGCTCACACGCTCGACGGCGTTCATCACGAATCCCTTGCCGACGGCAATGTTGACGTCCTTGCCGGCAGACATCGTGGTGTTCTCGCCCGCGTGGACATGAACGCTCGTCGGCGTGGTCACGCCGACACCCTTGGGTGACGCGAGCAGCAGCACGGGATCGCTGAATTCGTTTGCCGAACCGGCGCCGCCGGCCGCCAAAGGACCCAGTCCGTCAGGCGATGCACCGCTTCGCGCCGTTTGCGTGGCCGCGGTAAAGGTCTTCAGAGAATCGACGGCATCCATGCTGGCGGCACCGTGCTGCTTGGCCGCATCCGACGTCGCGGCGAGCAGTTGCCCGCCAGCCGACAGTTGCCCGCGCGCCTCGGTGACGTCGAGTTGCTCTGCGCTCGCGCCCGGCCGCCCGAACGTGCTGATATACAGCCCTTTGCCGCTACGGATCGCACCGTACGTATCGGTCGCCAGTTCGAACCCTGTTCCGCGATACGAGCCGCGATCATTGTCGCGTTGCTCGACCAGATACCCGAGATTCAGTTGTGCCGATGTTTGCGAGCTGTACAGGTGAACGCGATTTTGACCGGACGAGTCGTCGAGCACGAGCTGGTTATATCCCGAGCCCTTGTACTCCTTCGATTTGAAGCCGGAAAGCTTGCCCTCCGTGTGCCACTGCGGCGCACAGGCACTGTTGTAAACCCGGCCGGTCACCAGCGGCCGATCCGGATCGCCGTCCACATACGTAATCACGACTTCCTGACCGACGCGGGGAACAAATACGCCGCCCCAGTTTTCGCCGGCATTCGGATAGGAAACCCGCACCCAGCAGGACGCGTTCTCGTCGCCGCTGTTCAGGCGATCCCAGTGCATGCGCACCTTCACGCGATTGAACTTGTCGGTATATATCTCTTCGCCGGACGGCCCCACGACAGTAGCCGTCTGTGTGGGCATGACCGGTTTGGCATGATCGAAAGGGCTGCGGAAAGGCATCGTGCGGCGTTGTGCCTCGATCGTCGTCACGAAAAAGCCGGTGCTGGCACCGCCAGCATCGATTCGCGATTCCGACGGAGCCACGCCGAAACGCCCGCGCATCACAGCCATCCTGGCTTGCAGGCTGTGCGGAAATTCCACCGTGCCAGCCGATACCGGCAAGTTGTTTTCAATCGCCCATTCCACCGCCAGCACCGCAAACTGCCGGTTCTCCCGGCTGTCCGCATGGTGGTCCGGATGATCGGTCAATTCGAACCAGCGCCCAGCATCGACGCTGCGCAACCCGCCGACGCCATGAAAACGCTTGGCGCGCGACTCAAACTCCTCCATCCGGATTTTCGACAGCGCATCCCCGCGATCCTGCTTCTGGTACGAGTACGCGCCCGTGTATTCGTACACCTCGGTCTGCGAAGGCAGTTCGCCCTGGTTGGGCATCGCAGGAATGTCGGTGACCTTGCGTTCCCGCGGAGATTTGTAGTCGAAGGTACTGGTCGCAATCGATGCGCTCTGCAGCATTCTCGTCGCGGCCCACTGGACCAGCGCATTCGTTTCGCTATTCGCGCCTGCGCGATAAAACTCGACCGTGGCGAGGGGCAGCGACTGAAACGTGTAGAGATCGTCGGTCACGACCAACGTGTGCGCCTTTCCGTCGTCGGATTGCTCGAAGAAACCGAACCAGCCTTCGGCTTCCATCAGGCGGCAGACGAAATTCCAGTCGTCCTCGTACTGCACACAAAACGATCGGGGATGCGCAGGTTTACTCAACGCGAAACGAAAAGCGCCCGTTGCCTGCGGATGCTGGTTGAACACCTGGCTGATGATGTCATCAACCGTCGTGTCCTGCCAGATGCGCGCGTCCTTGCGAAACCGCAGGAAGTGCAACCAAGACGCAAACTCCAACTGGTAGCTTGTCACCCCACCGTCAGAACCGAGTCGCCGCGCGGTATGCACATAACCGTGCATCGGCCTGTAGGACTTGTCGGATTGCTGCAGCCAGAGCGTCACCGGCTGGGCGATCAGGTTTTTCAGCTCAATCGATTCGTTCAGGGACGCCACATCCACAACGAAGCCGTAGTCGCGTCCTACCCTGCTTTGCCCGACGACACGCTGCACCAGCAATGCGTTGTCGCCCAATGGCGTATCTATCCTGACCAGCCGCTCGTTCTGAAGAAATCCGGATCGAAGCTGATCGACAATGTCCGCCGCCCCCATTTTATTTTTACTCCATTCCGTTTAGCGCCAGAGCGGCGCGCACGGATTTTAATGGATTAATTCGGATCGGGCATTATAGCGGCGGCATTTCATTAATATTTCAAAGTCTTAAGTACTTCGAGGCGGTTCACCCACGCCCAATTCGGAAATTATTTCCAGTCGCGAAATGGATATTGCCTGACATTAACAAGAGACGGGAAAATTTACTTGTCGATATGCAAGCGCATCCCGAGATCCGATTCGATGCCAATTTATCGAAATGCATGTGAAAGATTTTGGCCGACTATCGGCTTCAGGCGTTGCAACCACTGTACGCAGCACGGCAATCACGGCATTCGATCGGTCGAACACGCACTGTCCATCAGGACGCCGAGCATCCCTTCACCGCGACACCACCCGGTTCCGCCCTTCCCGCTTCGCCTGGTACAGCCGCTCGTCGACCACCCTCAGCAACGCATCGACCGTACTTCCATCGACCCCGTATTGCGCGACACCGACACTGACCGTCACCTGCACGCGCTTGAAATCGAGCCCGAACGGCGAGCTCGCGATCGACGAGCGCACGCGCTCGGCCGTCATCCGCGCGCCTTCGAGCGGCATGTCCGGCAACAGCGCCATGAACTCCTCGCCGCCGACCCGCGCGAGCCCGCCGGCCGGCCGGATCGCGTCGAGGCACTGGCGCACGACGCCGCGCAGCACCTCGTCGCCGATCTGGTGCCCGTACGCATCGTTGATGTTCTTGAAATTGTCGAGATCGAGTGCGAGCAGGCAGAACGGCGTGCCGTCGCGCTCGGCCCGCACCATCTCGCGCTCGACCTGCGCGATGAACTGCCGCCGGTTCGACGCACCCGTCATCGGATCGGTCGCGGCCATGTATTCGAGCTTCTGGTTCGTGCGCCGCAGCTCCTGCAGCGCGCTCTCGGTGCGCGCCATCGACTCCGACAGCCGGCTCATCAGGTCTTCCTGGCTGTAGATCGCCGAGAAGGAGCGCGTCGTCTGCAGCGCCTGCACGACACCGTAGCTGAGCAGGAAGAAGCCGCCCGCGAAAATCGCGTGCGCGAGCCACCACATGTGATTCCACGGCTTGCCGAGAATGAACGCGAGCGACGACAGCGCGAACGCCATGATCGACACGCCGTAGATCACCATCAGCGGCGAGCGGATCCGCCGCGCGAGCAGCACGGCGACGTTCAGCAGCGAGAACACGAGCGCGCCACCTTCCATCGACAGCCGCGTGCCCAGCGCGCCCGCGACCGGCGAATACGCGATGTACGCCACCACGACGTTGACGATCACGAAGAACACGATCCACGGCAGCCATGTGCGCACGCTCGTGCGCTTGTCGAGGCGGTCCGGCGGACGGGAATAGGACAGCAGGCCCGTGAGCAGCAGGATCGACATCACGAGCCGCGACGCGGGCCCGTACAGCAGGAACAGCCAGATATTGTGATGCGCCATCCCGGTGAAGGCACCGTGCAGCGCATAGATCATCGCGAAACCGAGAAAGCCAAGTGTCAGCCAGCGCAGCAGCGGTTCGCCGGACGACCGGTAGCACACCCACGTCACGTAGGTGACGAACGCGCCCTCGAGGGTCGCGGCCGCGATCGCGATTTCATGGAACACGTGGCTCTCGTACACGACGTGCGGGTCGCTGAAGAACCACAGATAGGCGATCAGATAGGCGGGCAGCAACGCGAATCCGACCAGCAGGCATTTCGCGTAGAGCCTCGCGGCCGCGCTGACGACGCGCGGCGGTTCCCCTGCTGCATAGGTCGTACTCATTCGGTCCCCGGTCGGTCTGCTGCGTTGGTTCGAACCTTCGCGGCACGGATCGCGCGACACACGATCCGGCCCATCGTGCCGAAAGGCAAATGTCAGAGCAAGTATAGGTGGGGCAATTCGTTTGACAAGTAAGGGGAAACGGCATTGCCCGGCGCACGCCTTTTGCTTCCCGATTGTTTCGAATGGCGGCTCAGTCGCACCGATTCACATCGCGGCCGCCTGCCTCGCCGAAGCGAAACCGCGGCCGCTGCCTGCCAAAGATCAGAGGATTTCGAACAGGCCGGCCGCGCCCTGCCCGCCGCCGATGCACATCGTGACGACCACGTACTTCACGCCGCGCCGCTTGCCTTCGATCAGCGCATGGCCCGTCAGGCGTGCGCCCGACACGCCGTACGGATGGCCGACCGCGATCGCGCCGCCGTTCACGTTCAGGCGATCTTCAGGAATCCCGAGCGTGTCGCGGCAATACAGCACCTGCACCGCGAACGCTTCGTTCAGTTCCCACAGGCCGATATCGTCGACCTTCAGCCCTGCCTGCTTCAGCAGCTTGGGCACCGCGAACACGGGGCCGATGCCCATCTCGTCCGGCTCGCAGCCGGCCACCGCGAAACCGCGGAATACGCCGAGCGGCTGCAGCCCTTCGCGCTGCGCGGCGTCGGCGCTCATCACGACGCAGGCCGACGCGCCGTCCGAGAACTGGCTCGCGTTGCCGGCAGTGATCACGCCGCCCGGCACGGCCGACCGGATCTTCGACACGCCTTCGAGCGTCGTGTCGGGGCGGATGCCTTCGTCGGCCGATACCGTCACTTCCTTCGTGAACAGGCGGCCCGTCGCCTTGTCGGCGATGCCCGCGAGCACGGTGATCGGCACGATCTCGTCGCGGAAAAGACCGGCTTCCTGCGCGGCCGCGGCACGCAGCTGCGACCGCACGCCGTATTCGTCCTGCCGCTCCTTCGAGATTCCGTAGCGCTTCGCGACGTTCTCGGCCGTCTGGAGCATGTTCCAGTAGATTTCGGGCTTGTGCTGGACGAGCCAGCCTTCCTGGATCATGTGGTGGTTCATCTCGTTCTGCACGCACGAGATCGATTCGACGCCGCCTGCGACATACACCTCGCCTTCGCCCGCGATGATCCGCTGCGCGGCCAGCGCGATGGTCTGCAGCCCCGACGAGCAGAAACGGTTCACCGTCATCCCCGGCACGCTCACGGGCAACCCTGCGCGCAACGCGATCTGCCGCGCGATGTTCGCGCCGGTCGCGCCTTCGGGGTTCGCGCAACCCATGATCACGTCCTCGACGCGCGCGGGGTCGAGCTTCGCGCGTTCGAGCGCGGCCGCGACCACGTGGCCGCCGAGCGTCGCGCCGTGCGTCATGTTGAAAGCACCGCGCCAGGATTTCGCCAGCGGCGTGCGGGCGGTCGATACGATTACGGCTTCGGTCATGCGAGTCTCCTTCGGTCCTGCTTCATGTCCTGAATCGGATGGGGGAATGCGCTACGCCGCCGGGCGCGCGCCCGCGGACGTCACATGGGCGACGCCCGCTGCCTGCATCTGCTGCCATGCGTGGGCGAGCGACCCGTTCAGGTCGATCGCGCGGCACGCATCGTTGATCACCGCGGCTTCGAAACCGGCCGCACGCGCATCGAGTGCCGACCACGCAACGCAATAGTCGGTCGCGAGCCCGCAGCACCACACGCGCTTCGCGCCGAGCTCGCGCAGATAACCCGCGAGCCCCGTGCGCATCGTGCGGTCGGCTTCGACGAATGCGGAATAGCTGTCGACCTGCGCGTCGCCGCCCTTGCGGATGACGAGCCGCGCATGCGGGATGTCGAGGTCGCGATGCAGCGCCGCGCCCTCGGTGTCCTGCACGCAGTGCACGGGCCACAGCACCTGCTCGCCGTACGGCAGCGCGAGCGTGGAGAACGGTTCGCGGCCCGGATGGTTCGCCGCGAACGACACGTGCTCGCGCGGGTGCCAGTCCTGCGTCAGCACGACCTGGTCGAAGCGTTGCGCCAGCGCGTTGATCACCGGCACGACTGCGTCGCCGTCGGGCACCGCGAGCGCGCCGCCCGGCATGAAGTCGTATTGCACGTCGATCACGAGCAGGACGTCGTCGGTGCGTTTCATTGCGTTTCTCCGGGTGTTCGTCGCGCCGCGATCCGGCGCGTCAGCCGTTGAACCCGCGGCCGGCCTTCGCGAGTTCCGCGATCGACGGCGCGAGCTGCCATGCGTCGCCGTTCGGCGCGGCCGCGTAGCGGCGAATCGCACGCTCGACGTTGTAGAGGCCGACCACGTCCGCGTACAGCATCGGGCCGCCGCGCCACAGCGGGAAGCCATAGCCTGTCAGGTAGACCATGTCGATGTCGGACGCCTTCGACGCGATTTTCTCCTCGAGGATCTTCGCGCCTTCGTTGACGAGCGCGAACACGAGCCGCTCGACGATCTCGTCGTCGCCGATCTTGCGCCGCTCGACGCCGCGCTCCTTCGAATACGCGACGACCATCTCGTCGACGAGCGACGACGGCTTTGCCTTGCGCTCGCCCGGCACGTAGTCGTACCAGCCGGCGCCCGTCTTCTGGCCGAAGCGCCCCTGTTCGCACAGGCGGTCGGCGATCTTCGAGTACTGCAGATCGGGTTTCTCGACATAACGGCGCTTGCGGATCGCCCAGCCGATGTCGTTGCCGGCGAGGTCGCTCATCCGGAACGGCCCCATCGCGAAACCGAACTTCTCGATCGCGCGATCGACCTGCGCGGGCAGCGCGCCTTCCTCGAGCATGAACAGCGCCTGGCGGATGTACTGCTCGATCATCCGGTTGCCGATGAAGCCGTCACACACGCCCGACACGACCGCCGTCTTGCGGATCTTCTTCGCCACCGCCATCACGGTGGCGAGCACGTCCTTCGCGGTCTGCGCGCCGCGCACGACCTCGAGCAGCTTCATCACGTTCGCCGGGCTGAAGAAGTGCATGCCGACGACGTCCTGCGGGCGCTTCGTGAACGCCGCGATCTTGTCGACGTCGAGCGTCGACGTGTTCGACGCGAGGATCGCACCCGGCTTCGCGACTTCGTCGAGCTTCCTGAACACCTGCTCCTTCACGCCGAGTTCCTCGAACACGGCTTCGACGATCAGGTCGGCATCCTTCAGGTCGTCATAGGACAGCGTCGGCGCGATCAGCGCCATGCGCGCGTCGAGCTTCTCTTGCGTGAGCTTGCCCTTCTTCACCTGCGCGTCGTAGTTCTTGCGGATTGTCGCGATGCCGCGCTCGAGCGCGTCCTGCTTCGTCTCGAGCAGCGTGACGGGGAGGCCCGCGTTGATGAAGTTCATCGCGATCCCGCCGCCCATCGTGCCCGCGCCGATCACGCCGACGCGGCGAATCTCGCGCAGCGGCGTATCGGCCGGCACGTCGGGAATCTTGCTCGCCGCACGCTCACCGAAGAACGCGTGCCGCAGCGCGCGACTTTCCGGCGTCATCATCAGCGCGACGAAACCCTCGCGCTCGGCAATGCTGCCCTTGTCGAAGCCGTGCAGCACGCCGGCCTCGATCGCGTCGATGCACTTGTGCGGCGCGGGGAAATTCGGCGCGGCGGCCTGCGCGGAATTGCGCGCGAACTGGATGAAGCCCGCGGCGTTCGCGTGGACGATCTTGCGATCGCGCACGCGCGGATACGGCCCCTTCTGCGCCCCCACCTTGCGCGCGAACGCGACAGCCGCGTCGAGCAGGTCGCCGTCTGCCATCTCGTCGAACAGCCCGCTCTTCGCGAGTTGCTCCGACGGCACGGGCGCGCCCGACACGATCATGTTCAACGCGGTTTCGAGCCCCACCGCGCGCGGCAGGCGCTGCGTGCCGCCGGCGCCCGGCAGCAGGCCGAGCTTCACTTCGGGCAGCGCGACCTGCGCACCGGGTGCCGCGATACGGTAGTGCGCGCCGAGCGCGAGCTCGAGGCCGCCGCCCATCACGACGCTGTGCAGCGCCGCGACGACGGGCTTCGCGCTCGCCTCCACCGCGCGGATCACGGTGTGCAGCGTCGGCTCCTGCAGCGCCTTCGGCGTATTGAATTCGGTGATGTCGGCGCCGCCCGAGAATGCGCGTCCCGCGCCGGTCAGCACGATGGCCGTGACCGACGGGTCCTGCGCGGCGCGATCGAGCGCGTCCATGACGCCCTGACGGGTCGACAGGCCGAGCCCGTTGACGGGCGGATTGTTGAGCGTAAGGACGGCCACGCCGTCGCGAGTCGAGTAATCCACTGCCATCTGCCTGCCTCCATGCATCGCGCGCCGGGGTGGCTGCGCTTCATTGTGCGCGGTCGAACAGCCGCATGTCCGGATGAACTGAGGCAGCATACAACGAAAAAGCACGATCGTTCAATTTGAATTTTGTTCCCGATCCGGGGACGGATCGGGCGACCGCTTTGCGAGCCGCTTCCGGCTCGGGCGCCGACGTTACGGCTCGCCGACCGCCGTCGGCAACACGTAATCGCGGAACGTCTCGCGCAGCTTCAGCTTCTGCAGCTTGCCGGTCGCGGTGTGCGGCAGCGAATCGACGAACACGACGTCGTCGGGAATCCACCATTTCGCGACCTTGCCTTCGTAGAACGCGAGCAGCGCGTCGCGATTCAGGTTCGCCCCTTCGCGCCGCACCACGACGAGCAGCGGGCGCTCGGTCCATTTCGGATGCGCGCAGGCGATGCAGGCGGCCTCGGCCACGCCCGGGTGCGCGATCGCGACGTTCTCGATGTCGATCGAACTGATCCACTCGCCGCCCGACTTGATCACGTCCTTGCTGCGGTCGGTGATCTGCAGGAAGCCGTCGGGGTCGATCGTCGCGACGTCGCCGGTCGGGAACCAGCCGTCCGACAGCGGCGACGTATCGCCGCGAAAGTAGTGGTCGATCACCCACGGGCCGCGCACCTGCAGTTCGCCGAACGCGACGCCGTCCCACGGCAGCTCGTGGCCGTCCTCGCCGACGATGCGCATGTCGACGCCGCAGATCACGCGCCCCTGCTTCTCGAGCAGCTTGCGCTGCGCGTCGAGCGGCCGCTGCGACTGCGCCCAGTTGAGCTTCGCGAGCGTGCCGAGCGGCGACAGTTCGGTCATCCCCCACGCATGGATCACGCGCACGCCGTATTCGTCCTCGAAGGTGCGCAGCATCGCGGGCGGGCACGCGGAACCGCCGATCACCGTGCGGTTCAGCGTCGAGAAGCGCACGCCGGCCTCGCGCATGTAGTTCAGCAGGCCGAGCCACACGGTCGGCACGCCCGCGGAGAACGTCACGCGCTCGGCTTCCATCAGCTCGTACAGCGATTTCCCGTCGAGATCCTTGCCGGGCAGCACGAGCTTGCCGCCCGTGAGCGGCACGGCATACGGCAGCCCCCACGCATTGACGTGGAACATCGGCACGACGGGCAGCACGGCGTCCATCGCGGAGAGATTCATCGCGTCGGGCAGCGCAGCGCCGTACGCGTGCAGCACGGTCGAGCGGTGCGAATAGAGCACGCCCTTCGGGTTGCCGGTCGTGCCCGACGTGTAGCAGAGACCCGACGCCTGCTGCTCGTCGAGGCGCGGCCAGTCGTAGCGGCCGTCCTCCGCTTCGACGAGCGTTTCGTAGCAGAGGTACGGCGTCGTGCCCGACGGCAGGTGCGCGGCATCGGTCATCGCGACCCAGCCCTTCACGTTCGGGCACTGCGGCGCGATGGCGTCGACGAGCGGCGCGAAATTGATGTCGAAGAAGACGTAGCGGTCTTCCGCGTGATTGACGATGTACGCGATCTGCTCGGGGAACAGGCGCGGGTTGATCGTGTGGCATACGGCGCCCATCCCGCCGATGCCGTAGTACGCCTCCAGATGCCGGTAGCCGTTCCACGCCAGCGTGCCGACGCGATCGCCGGTTTCGACGCCGAGCCGCGCGAGCGCCTGCGCCAGCTGCTTCGCGCGGCGTTCGCAGTCGCGGTACGTGTAGCGATGCAGATCGCCTTCCACGCGCCTCGACACGATCTCCGTGTCGCCGGCGTGCCGCGCGGCATGAGAAATCAGCGAGGACACCAGCAATGGCATGTCCATCATCTGGCCCAGCAACGGCTTACCCATCGTCTTGTTCTCCGTGAGGATGCGAATCGGCGACCAGCCTCTGCGGCGCGCCCGTCAGCGGCCCCGGACGGGCGTGGCGCATAGCGCGCGGGCCACCATGCGGGCGGCGCGGCGCCGCCTTACAATATCGGCTTACCCAGAGGCGCTCAACATGTCGTTTTCCCGAAGCGCAGCCGATACGGCTGACACCCTCCCCGACCTCGCCGCCACGCTCGGCGCGCCCGCCGTTGGCGCGTTCGTCACGCTCGGCGACGCGTTTCATACGCGGCTGCCGGCCGCGCCGCTGGCCGCGCCGTACGTCGTCGGCTTTTCCGGCGAAGTCGCGCAACTGCTCGACCTGCCGCCGTCGATCGCCGCGCAGCCCGGCTTCGCCGAGCTGTTCGCCGGCAACCCGACGCGCGACTGGCCCGCGAACGCGATGCCGTACGCATCGGTGTATTCCGGCCACCAGTTCGGCGTGTGGGCGGGCCAGCTCGGCGACGGCCGCGCGCTGACGATCGGCGAGCGCACCGGCTCGGACGGCCGCCGCTACGAGTTGCAGCTGAAAGGCAGCGGCCGCACGCCGTATTCGCGAATGGGAGACGGCCGCGCGGTGCTGCGCTCGTCGATCCGCGAATTCCTGTGCTCGGAAGCGATGCATCACCTCGGCATCCCGACCACGCGCGCACTGACGGTGATCGGTTCCGACCAGCCGGTGGTGCGCGAGGAGATCGAGACGTCGGCCGTCGTCACGCGCGTGTCGGAAAGCTTCGTGCGCTTCGGCCACTTCGAGCACTTCTTCTCGAACGATCGCCTCGACCTGCTGCGCCAGCTCGCCGATCACGTAATTGACCGCTTCTATCCGGATTGCCGCCGCGCCGACGATCCGTACCTCGCGCTGCTCGAAGCCGCGACGCTGCGCACGGCCGACCTCGTCGCGCAGTGGCAGGCCGTCGGCTTCTGCCACGGCGTGATGAACACCGACAACATGTCGATCCTCGGCGTGACGATCGACTACGGCCCGTTCGGCTTCGTCGATGCGTTCGACGCGAATCACATCTGCAACCACTCGGACAACAGCGGCCGCTATGCGTACCGGATGCAGCCGCGCATCGCGCACTGGAACTGCTACTGCCTCGCCCAGGCGCTGCTGCCGCTGATCGGGCTGCAGCACGGCATCGCCGACGACGATGCGCGCGCCGAGCGTGCGGTGGACGATGCGCAGGCCGTGCTCGCGAAGTTCCCGGAACGTTTCGGCCCCGCGCTCGAACGCGCGATGCGCGCGAAGCTCGGCCTCGAGCTCGAACGCGAGAACGATGCCGACCTCGCCAACAAGCTGCTCGAGACGATGCACGCGAGCCACGCGGATTTCACGCTGACGTTCCGCCGCCTCGCGCAGATCTCGAAGCACGACGCGAGCCGCGACGCGCCCGTGCGCGACCTGTTCATCGACCGCGACGCATTCGATGCGTGGGCGAACCTCTACCGCGCGCGGCTGTCCGAGGAAACGCGCGACGACGCGGCACGCGCGGCCGCGATGAATCGCGCGAACCCGAAATACGTATTGCGCAACCATCTGGCCGAAGTCGCGATCCGGCGCGCGAAGGAAAAGGATTTTTCGGAAGTCGAGCGGCTCGCGCAGATCCTGCGCCGCCCGTTCGACGAACAACCCGAGCATGAAGCGTACGCGGCGTTGCCGCCCGACTGGGCCGGGTCGCTCGAAGTGAGCTGCTCGTCCTGAGCCCGCAACCCGCGCGTATCGACCGACCGATCAGGAGAACCCCACATGTCCCACGATTCCGACGACAAGACCTTCCCGTACCAGAAGGACGATGCCGAGCTGCGCCAGCGGCTCACGCCGATGCAGTACGAAGTCACGCAGCACGCGGCAACCGAACGTGCGTTCACCGGCGAATACACCGACACCGAAGATGCCGGCATCTACAAATGCGTCGTCTGCAGCACGCCGCTGTTCGAATCCGGCTCCAAATTCCACTCGGGCTGCGGATGGCCCAGCTACTTCAAGCCGCTCAACGGCGAGGTGATCGACGAAAAGGTCGACTACTCGCACGGGATGGTGCGCGTCGAGGTCCGCTGCAACCACTGCGGCGCGCATCTCGGCCACGTCTTCGAGGACGGCCCGCGCGACCAGACCGGTTTGCGCTACTGCATCAATTCGGCTGCGTTAAACTTCGAGTCCCGACCCGAAAACGAATGAGCGGCGCCGGGCGGATCGGCGGGGCGACCCTCGGGGGCGACCCTCGCCGGGCGGCTACCCTCGGGCTGGCCGCCCCCGATCCGCGACGGCGGTGCCTGGCGGGTCCCTACAACGGTGAAAGGCCGCGCACGCGGCCTTTCACGCAGCTGCGAGCGCCATGAAATTCCTGTTCGATCTGTTTCCGATCATCCTGTTTTTTGCCGCCTTCAAGGTCTGGGGCATCTTTACCGCCACCGCCGTCGCGATCGTCGCGACGCTGGCCCAGGTCGCCTGGGTCGCCTTCCGGCACCGGAAGGTCGACACGATGCTGTGGGTCAGCCTCGGCGTGATCGTCGTGTTCGGTGGCGCCACCCTCGTCCTGCATGACGAGAAATTCATTCAATGGAAACCGACTGTGCTGTACTGGTTGTTTGCGATCGGGTTGCTCGCCGCGCGTTATGCGTTCAGCAAGAACCTGATCGAGAAGATGATGGGCAAGCAGCTCACGCTGCCGACTCCCGTGTGGGACAAGCTGAACGTCGCCTGGGCGCTGTTCTTCGCGGTGCTCGGCGTCGCGAACCTGTACGTGGTGCACAACTTCACCGAATCGCAATGGGTGAACTTCAAGCTGTTCGGCACGACCGGCGCGATGGTCGTGTTCATCATCCTGCAAAGCCTGTGGCTCACGAAATACCTGAAGGACGAGTGACATGACGGACGCCTTTCTCCACGCGTCGCCCGACGAACGCATCGCGCTGATCGAAGCGCGCCTCACCGCATCGCTCGCACCGCTGTCGCTCACCGTGCGCGACGACAGCGCGCAGCACGCGGGCCACGCCGGCGCGGCCTCCGGCGGCCACTTCACGGTCACGATCGTGTCGGCCGCCTTCGCGGGCAAGCCGCGCGTCGCGCGGCACCGGCTGGTGTATGATGCGCTCGCTGATGCGATGCAGCGCGGCATTCACGCGCTCGCGATCGTGGCTTACACGCCCGAAGAATTCAACGAATCTTCAATCTAGTCTCATTAGGAATTCCCGATGATCCTCAAATCCCCCCGCCTGTGGGTCGCGGCGGCTGCTTTCGCAGCGGCACCGGCATTTGCCCAGAATATCGCCGTCGTCAACGGCACGCCGATTCCGAAGTCGCGCGCCGATGCGATGGTTGCTCAGCTCGTCCAGCAAGGCCAGACCGACAGCCCGCAACTGCAGCAGGCCGTGCGCCAGGAACTCGTGAACCGCGAAATCCTGATGCAGGAAGCGATCCGTGAAGGCATCCCGAACCGTCCGGACGTGAAGGCACAGGTCGCCGTCGCGCAGCAGACCGTCGTGCTGCGCTCGATGATCGAGAGCTTCCTGAAGAAGAACCAGCCGACCGACGCCGAAGTGAAGGCGCGCTACGACGACCTCGTCAAGGGCGCCGGCGGCAACCGCGAATACCACCTGCACCACATCCTCGTCAGCGACGAGCAGCAGGCGAAGGACCTGATCGCGAAGATCAAGGCCGGCGCGAAGTTCGAGGATCTCGCGAAGCAGTACTCGAAGGATCCGGGTTCGGGCAAGAACGGCGGCGATCTCGACTGGTCCGACCCGAAGGCGTACGTGCCGGAATTCGCGGCGGCCGCGCAGAAGCTGCAGAAAGGCCAGATGACCGACACGCCGGTGAAGACGCAGTTCGGCTGGCACATCATCCGCGTCGACGACATTCGCGACATCGCTCCGCCGCCGCTCGAGCAGGTGAAGGCGCAGATCGCGCAGCAACTCGTGCAGCAGAAGCTGCAGGCATTCGAGGAAGGCCTGCGCCAACAGGCAACGGTCAAGTAACGCCGGCGCACGCTGCACGCACATCGAAAGGCCGCTCTCCGGAGCGGCTTTTTTATTGCCCGCAGGCTGACTGCCGGCGCATCACGATGCGCTGCGGTGCGCCCAAAGAAAAAGGTTCATCGAGGATTACCGGGGAACGCGGCGCGGATCTTGAGGAAGAAGTATTCCTCGTCGCGGTACCCGTAAGCTCGACGCTTGATGACCTTGATGGTGTTGTTGATACCTTCGACGACGCTGGTATTGAGTGGGTGTCGGCAACGTGCCAGGATTCCGTGCCAGTAACCCTGCAAGCGCTGAGCAAACAGTTGCAGCGCCGCGATCCCGCTTTGCCGGGCTTGCTCGATCCATTGCTCCCAGGCTTTTTGCGCCCAAGCTGGCTTTTGGTAGAACCAGAGCCGCTTGAGTTCGTCGCGTAGCACGTAGACGCACAGCAACGGCTGATTGGCGGCCAGCAGTTCCTTCAGATGCACGGCCTGTTCCTGCTTCAGGTTACGGCGGTTGCGCAGCAGCAGCCATCGACTGGACTTCAGAACCTTCCGGGCCGGCCGATCATGGCGTAGCTGATTGGCCTGATCCACCCGTACCCGATCGATGACTTCGCGCCCGTACTTGGCGACGACGTGGAACAAGTCGTAGACCACCTCGGCTTGCGGACACTGCGCCTTGATCTCCAGCTCGTAGGCCGTGGTCATGTCGATCGCGACCGCTTCGATGCGCTCGGCGACGCCCGCGGGAAGTTGTTCGAAGAAGGCCCTGGCCGTCTCGCGAGAGCGCCCCTGTCCGATCCAGAGCACTTGCCGGCCGATCGGATCGACCACCACCGTGGCGTAGCGATGGCCTTTATGTAGCGCGAACTCGTCCATCGCCAGATAGCGGATCGTCGACCAGTCCGGCTCGGCCACGCGTGCGCGCAAGCGCATCTTGTCGATCGATTTGACCGTATGCCAGCCCAGGTCGTAGAAGGCGGCTACCGCCTGCACGCTGGCCGCTTGCAGCAGCCTCTCGCAGGCCTTGGCGAATCGCTCCGTCACTCGCTGGTAGCGGCCCAGCCAGTCCAGCTTCTCCAGCCTCGGCCCGCCGCAGCGTTCGCACCAGACTCGGCGACGAGGGACATGCAGTACCACCCGATACTCGAACAGCGGCAGATCGCGCACGCGCCGCACCGTCGTTTCATGAATCTGCTGGCAACGCGCTCCGCATTGCTCGCAGTACATGACCTTGCTGACCGGCTTCAAGTACAGCGACAGCGTGCGCCTTTCACCCGCCGGCCACTCCACCCGCTCCAGCCGATAGCCTGTCCAGCAACCCAGTGCCTGAAGTGCCTTGCGATCGAGCAATTCTTCCTCCTGACCTCCATAAAGTCAGGCATCAGGTTACGCAATCGCTCTCCAAGGCTCCACGGTTTCCTGCGATGAACCAAGAAAAAGCCGCTCCGAAGAGCGGCCTTCATGTGTGCCGGATCGACGCGCGCCGCAAACCTGCGCTACGCGGGATAGAACACGTCGTGATAGCGAACGTCACCCGACGGCCGCGGCGCCGAGTCGTCGAGCGACAGCGCAAGGAAATACTCGGGCGGCACGCCAGGGAACACGATGTCGCCGGACGGCGCAAAGCCGAAACGCGTGTAGTACGCGGGTTCCCCGAGCAGGACACAGCCGCGCGCGCCGAGCCGGCGCAACGCGTCAAGCCCCGTGCGCACCAGCCCCGCGCCGATGCTCTGCCGCTGGCAGTCGGGCAGCACCGCGAGCGGCGCCAGCCCGTACCAGCCCTGGCTGCCGGACGGCTCGCCGCCGATCGACACCGGCGAGAACGCAACGTGCCCGATCACGCGGCCGTCGCGTTCCGCGACGAGCGATACGCTCAACGTACCGTCGGCACGCAGCGTGTCGACGATCCGCCGTTCGAACTGCCCGCCTTCCGGCTCGCCCGCGAACGCGGCGACGATCACGCGGCCGATCGCGTCGACATCGCCGGCGCGCTCGTCGCGCAGCGTGACGACCTCGACCGGCGCGTTCGGGTCGAACATCATCGGGATCAACCGATCCAGCGGCGCGCGTTGCGGAACACACGCATCCACGGGCTCGCTTCACCCCAGCTTTCCGGGTGCCAGCTCATCGCGACCGTGCGGTGCACGCGCTCCATGTGCGGCATCAGCACCGAGAAGCGGCCGTCGGCCGTCGTGACCGACGTGATGCCGGCCGGCGAGCCGTTCGGGTTGAACGGATAACGCTCGGTCGCTTCGCCGCGGTGGTCGACGAAACGCATCGCGACCGCGACACGATCGATGTCACCCTGCTGCGAGAAGTCTGCGTAGCCTTCGCCGTGCGCGACCGCGACCGGAATCCGCGAGCCTTCCATCCCGGCGAAGAAGATCGACGGCGATTTCTCGACTTCGACGAACGAGAAACGTGCCTCGAACTGCTCGGACTTGTTGCGCGTGAACTTCGGCCAGGCTTCCGCACCCGGGATCATCGACGAGATGCTCGACAGCATCTGGCAGCCGTTGCAGATGCCGAGCGCGAACGTGTCGGGACGCGCGAAGAACGCCGAGAACATGTCGGCGAGATTCGCGTTGAAGCGGATCGTCTTCGCCCAGCCTTCGCCCGCGCCGAGCACGTCGCCGTACGAGAAGCCGCCGCATGCAACCGCACCCGCGAAATCGGCAAGATTCGCGCGGCCGGCGAGCAGGTCGCTCATGTGCACGTCGTGTGCATCGAAGCCCGCGCGGTCGAATGCATAGGCCGTTTCCAGATGCGAGTTCACGCCCTGCTCGCGCAGGATCGCGACGCGCGGCCGTGCGCCCGTCGCGATGAACGGCGCGGCAATGTCGTCGGCCGGATCGAAGCTCAGCACCGGCGAGAGGCCCGGATCGGCTGCGTCGAGCAGCGCGTCGTATTCGGCATCCGCGCATGCGGGGTTGTCGCGCAGGCGCGCGATGCGCCAGCTCACTTCGCTCCACGCGCGATGGAGTTCGGTACGCGGTGCGTCGAAGATCTTCTTCGCGTCGCGGTACACCTCGATCACGTCGCGGTCGTTGACCGAGCCGATCACGTGCGAGCACGCCGACAGGCCGAACTCGCGCAGCGCGCCGAGCACCGCGTCACGGTCGGTCGCACGCACCTGCACGACGGCGCCCAGTTCCTCGGAGAACAGCGCGCGCAGCGTGCGATCTTCGCGACGGCCGCTCGTCTGCTTCGCCCAGTCCTTCGCGTCGCCGTAGTCGGATTCGTGATTCGGGTCGAGCGTCAGCATGTCGACGTTCAGCGACACGCCCGCGTGGCCCGCGAACGCCATTTCGCACACCGTCGCCCACAGGCCGCCGTCCGAGCGGTCGTGGTAGGCGAGCAGCAAGTCCCGCGCATTGAGCGACTGGATCGCGTTGAAGAAACGCTTCAGGTCTTCCGCATCATCGACGTCCGGCGTCGTGTCGCCGACCTGCTGCGTGACCTGCGCGAAGATGCTGCCGCCCATCCGGTTCTTGCCGCGGCCGAGATCGATCGCGATCAGCACGCTGTCGCCTGCGTCGGCAACACGGCGCAGTTGCGGCGTCAGGTGGCGACGCACGTCCTCGACCGGCGCGAACGCGGAGATGATCAGCGACACCGGCGACACCACTTCCTTCGCGACGCCCTGCTCGTCCCACTTCGTCTTCATCGACAGCGAATCCTTGCCGACCGGGATGCCGATCCCGAGTGCCGGGCACAGCTCCATGCCGATCGCCTTGACCGTGTCGAACAGCGCGGCGTCCTCGCCGGCCGTGCCGCACGCGGCCATCCAGTTCGCCGACAGCTTCAGCTTGTCGAGCGACGCGATCGGCGCGCTCGCGATGTTCGTGATCGCCTCGCCGACCGACATGCGGCCCGACGCCGGCGCGTCGATCACCGCAAGCGGCGTGCGCTCGGCCATCGTCATCGCCTCGCCCTTGAAGCCCGCGTAGTCGAGCGCGGTGACCGCGCAGTCGGCCACGGGCACCTGCCACGGGCCGACCATCTGGTCGCGCACCGACGTGCCGCCGACCGAACGGTCGCCGATCGTGATCAGGAACGACTTGCTGCCGACCGTCGGGTGCTTCAGCACGTCGACCGCGACTTCCGACAGCGCGATGCCCGTCACGTCGACCGGCGCGCGCTCGGTCGCCACGCGCGTGACGTCGCGATGCATGCGCGGCGGCTTGCCGAGCAGCACTTCCATCGGCATGTCGACCGGGTATTCGTCGGCGCCCGTCGCTTCGTCGTCGACGAGCTTCAGCTGGCGTTCGTCGGTCGCGACACCGACCACCGCGAACGGGCAGCGCTCACGTACGCAGATCGCCTCGAAGCGCGGCAGGTCGGCCGGCGCGATCGCCAGCACGTAGCGCTCTTGCGCCTCGTTCGACCAGATTTCGCGCGGCGACAGGCCCGATTCCTCGAGCGCGACCTTGCGCAGCTCGAAGCGCGCGCCCTTGCCCGCACCGTCGACGATCTCGGGGAACGCGTTCGACAGGCCGCCCGCGCCGACGTCGTGAATGCTCAGGATCGGGTTTTCCGCGCCGAGCTGCCAGCAGCCGTTGATCACTTCCTGCGCGCGACGCTCGATTTCAGGGTTGCCGCGCTGCACCGAGTCGAAGTCGAGTTCGGCCGTGTTCGCGCCGGTCGCCATCGAGCTCGCGGCGCCGCCGCCCATCCCGATCCGCATGCCGGGGCCGCCGATCTGGATCAGCAGCGAGCCTGCCGGCACGTCGTGCTTGTGCGTGTGTTGATCGGCGATATTGCCGAGGCCACCCGCGATCATGATCGGCTTGTGATAGCCGTGCACCTTCCCGCCGACGTTCTGCTCGTACACACGGAAATAGCCGCCGAGGTTCGGACGGCCGAATTCGTTGTTGAACGCGGCGCCGCCGAGCGGGCCGTCGATCATGATCTGCAGCGGCGATGCGATGCGGTCCGGGCGGCCGTACGGGCCATGCGCGTCGTTCGGGTTGCGCTCGCCGACCGGCTGCGCTGCGTCACGTGCGTTTTCCCACGACTGGCGGGCGTCCGGCAGGTCGAGGTTCGACACGGTGAAGCCCGTCAGGCCGGCCTTCGGACGCGCGCCGCGGCCCGTCGCGCCTTCGTCGCGGATCTCGCCGCCCGCGCCGGTCGCCGCCCCCGGGAACGGCGAGATCGCCGTCGGGTGGTTGTGCGTCTCGACCTTCATCAGCGTGTGCGTGAGCTCGGTATGGCGGCCGTAGCGCTCGCCCGGCTCGCCGGCCGCACCCGCGTTGCGCGGGAACCAGCGCTCGGCTTCGGCGCCGACCATGATCGACGAGTTGTCCGAATACGCGACGATCGTGCCCTGCGGGTTCAGCTTTTCGGTGTTGCGGATCATCGCGAACAGCGACATGTCCTGCGCTTCGCCGTCGATCGTCCACTGCGCGTTGAAGATCTTGTGGCGGCAGTGCTCGCTGTTCGCCTGCGCGAACATCATCAGCTCGACGTCGGTCGGGTTGCGTTCGAGCTTGCGGAACGCGTCGACCAGGTAATCGATCTCGTCATCGGCGAGCGCGAGGCCCAGCTCGACGTTCGCGCGCTCGAGCGCGCCGCGGCCGACGCCCAGCACGTCGACGCTCGCGAGCGGCTTGGCCGGCAGCTCGTCGAACAGGTGCTTCGCGTCGTCGCGCGCCGCGACCACGCTTTCGGTCATCCGGTCATGCAGCGCGGCCACGACGGCCGCGCGCGCGTCGTCCGACAGTGCCTTCTTGCCGCCGAGCAGGCCCGACTTCAGCGTGACCGTGAATTCGACGCCGCGCTCGATGCGGCGCACGTGCGTGAGGCCGCAGTGCTGTGCGATATCGGTCGCCTTGCTCGCCCACGGCGAGACCGTGCCGAAGCGCGGCAGCACGACGAAGGTCTCGGCCGTGCCCTTCTCGGCGGCCGGCTCGAACGGCGCGCCGTAGTGCATCAGCGCGTCGATGCGCGCGCTGTCGTCGGCCGACAGCGGCTCGGCCGCGTTGACGAAGTGCAGGAACTGCCCGCGCAGCGCGACGATGTTGGCGTCGATTTGCCTGAGCGTGTCGAGCAGACGGGTTTGACGGAAATCGGAGAGGGCCGAAGCGCCGGGAAAACACGAGAAGTGAGCCATGGGCTGGACTGACGTCGATGAGTCGCGCGAGATGGCGACGTGGGGCGAAAGGAAGGCCGTAATTATACCCGGAAGTCGGTCGCCCAAGACCGGCCGATCGGCAGCCCGCATGCACCGCGACGGTGCCGCGATGCGCATCGCGCACGGGCCGCTCTCCGGGCCGCCTCGTGCGGGCGCGGGCGCGGCAGCCGGCGGGCGGCAGCCGGCGGGCGGCGGGCGGCGGGCGGCGGGCGTGGTTCGGCGGGGCGGCGGGCGGCGGGCGTGGCTCGGCGGTTCGGCGGTTCGGCGGTTCGGCGGTTCGGCGGTTCGGCGGTTCGGCGGTTCGGCGGTTCGGCGGTTCGGCGGTTCGGCGGTTCGGCGGTTCGGTCCGTGCTCGCCCGGCGCCGGTTCCCGCGATTTTGGCGCTATCATTCCGGGTTCACCGGGCCCGGGCCCTCAGCGAATTCTCACCGGGCGGCGCCTGCGCGCCGCCCGTCATCGAAGCAATCCATGGATGTCATCGTCATCGGCGGCGGAATCAGCGGCGTCGCCACCGCCTACCAGTTGCGCGCGGCCGGCCATCGCGTGTGCGTGGTCGAACGTCACGCGACCGTCGCGCAGGGTGCGACCTACGGCGACGGCGGCGCGCTGCTGCCGAGCCCGCTCGACGTCTGGTTCGGCCCGACCTTCATGCGCCAGCGCCAGCCGCGCGACAGCGGCATCGTCTACAAACCCGGCTTCAACGGCGGCGTGCGACGCTTCGTCAAGCAGCTCGGCACGCTGCGCGAGCCCGACGCGTTCGCCGCGCAGTACGCGCGGCTGCGCCCGCTGATCGACGCATCGCGCGATACGCTCGCCGATATCGAGACGCGCCTCGAACTTGAATTCGAGCAGAAGCCCGGCATCCTGCACGTCGTGCGCGATCCGCGCGACTGGGAAGCGATGCAGCCCGCGCTCGACCTGCTGCGCACGCTCGACCAGCCGTACCGCCTGCTCTCCGCCGAAGAATGCGCGGTGCTCGAGCCTTCGGTGCCGGCCGAGCCCGGCTTCGCCGGCGGCGTGCTGCTCGAAACCGAGCGCACCGGGAATTGCCCGCTGTTCGCGAAACTGGTCAAGCAGACGCTCGACGAGCACGGCGTGCAGTTCCGCTTCGGCGCGGAAGTCGCCGCGATCCGCGTCGACACCGGCCGCGCCGCGGTCGAGCTCGTCCCGCCCGGCGACCGCCACGCGTCGAACGCACGCGAGGTCGACGTGATTTCCGCCGATGCAATCGTGGTCGCCGCCGGCGCCGGCAGCCTGCCGCTGCTCGACCGGCTCGGCTGGCGTATGCCGCTGCACCCGGTGCGCGTCCACACGCTCACCGCGCCGGTCGCGTACGAAGAACATGCGCCGCACCTGAGCGTCGTCGATTCGATCAAGCGGATCTCGATCACGCGCACCCATCAGCGGCTGCGCATCGGCGGCGGCGCCGTGCTGCAGAGCCTCGCCGACACCGCGAAACCGCTCGCCGAGCCTCTGTCCGAGACCGCGCTCGCACTGCTCGGCCAGGCCGTCCACGACTGGGTACCCGGCGCCGCCAAAATCTCGGCCGCGCTGTCGTGGCAAGGCATGCAGCTGCTGTCGCCGGACGGCCTGCCCGTCGTGGGTCCGACCCCGCATCCGCGCGTGTTCGTCAATTTCGGGCATGGGCCGACCGGCTGGGGGCTCGCATGCGGGTCTGCTAAAGTGGTGACCGACTACCTGGGCGGCGACGCCCGGCAGTGGCCCGCCGACACGCTCGCCGCGCTCGGCGCCGGCCGCTTCACGACCTGACCGCCGCGGGCCCGTCCCGTGGCGGCATCCTTGCCAGCT
Organism: Burkholderia crassaminum; assembly: GCF_964265005.1. Lineage (NCBI taxonomy): Bacteria > Pseudomonadati > Pseudomonadota > Betaproteobacteria > Burkholderiales > Burkholderiaceae > Burkholderia > Burkholderia crassaminum. The sequence continues at coordinate 2,268,841 of NZ_OZ183799.1, forward strand.
GCCACGATCCCGCGATGACCGTTACCCGCCCGCTTCCCGATTCCGATCCGATCGCACTGCTGCGCGTCGCCGACCTGCGCGCAGCCGAAGCCGACGCCACCGCGGCACTGCCGCCGCACACGCTGATGGGTCGCGCGGGCGCCGCCGCCGCGCACTGGCTGTCCGAGCGCGTCGCCGGAGATGACCGCCCCGTCTGGTTCGCGGTCGGCCCCGGCAACAACGGCGGCGATGCACTGGTGGCCGCCGCGCATCTCCAGCAGCTCGGTGTCGCGACGCAGGCGTGGATGCCGGTACCAGTCAAACCGGACGACGCGCAATGGGCGCTCGGCCTCGCACGCGCAGCCGGCGTCCCGCTGTCGGCCACGCCGCCCGCATCGCTGGACGAATACGCGTGGGTCGTCGACGGATTGTTCGGCATCGGTCTCGGCCGCGCGCTCGACGGCGCGTTCGCCGAGCAGGCCACTCGCATCGCCGCGCATGCACGCAACGGCGGTCGCGTGCTCGCACTCGACGTGCCGAGCGGGCTCGACAGCGATACCGGCCGGATCGTCGGCGCGGGCGTCGCCGTCGCGGCCACCCACACGCTCACCTTCATCGGCGCGAAGCCGGGCCTCTACACGGGCGACGGCCGCGACCTCGCCGGCGAGATCGACATCGCGCCGCTCGACGTCGCGCCGCGCGCCGCACCGGCCATCGTGCTGAATGCGCCCGCGCGGTTCGCCGCGGCGCTCCCCGCGCGGGCATTCTCGTCGCACAAGGGCACGTACGGCAGCCTCGCTGTCCTCGGCGGCGACACCGGCATGTGCGGCGCGCCGATCCTGGCTGCACGCGCCGCGCTGTTCACAGGTGCCGGCAAGGTGCACGTCGGCTTTCTCGGCACCGGCGCACCGCCGTACGACCCACCCTTCCCCGAACTGATGCTGCACGCAGCCGACACCCTCGACCTCGGCGCAATGACCGCGATCGCCGCCGGCTGCGGGCTCGGTACGCGCGAGGCCGCGGCAACGCTCGTGCGCGACGTGCTCGCGCACGACGCCGCGACGCTGCTCGATGCCGACGCGCTGAACCTCGTCGCGACGCATGCGGATCTCGCGGCCGCCGTCGCCGCACACGGCAATCCGTGCGTGCTGACGCCGCATCCGCTCGAAGCCGCACGGCTGCTCGGCTGCGACACGGCAACGATTCAGCGCGACCGCATCGCAGCCGCGCAGGCGCTCGCTTCGCGTTATGCGGCCATCGTCGTGCTGAAAGGCTCGGGCACGGTGATTGCGGCGCCCGACGGCCGAGTGACGATCAATCCCACCGGCAACGCGGCGCTCGCCACGGGCGGCACCGGCGACGTGCTCGGCGGCCTGATCGGCGCGTTGCTCGCGCAGCGCGTCGCGCCATACGAAGCGGCGCTCGCGGGCGTCTACCTGCACGGGCTCGCGGCCGACACGCTGACCGCGAACGGCATCGGCCCGGCCGGACTCACGGCCGGCGAACTCGCACCGATGGTGCGCACGCTGATCAATCGCCTTTTTTATCCGTCGCCGCGCGCCGACACGTAACGCCGCTATACTGACTGCCCCGCCGCACGGCGGGCCCTCTCGTCCGCCGGCCTTCCGATCCCGATGAGCCGGCGCGGCATTCCTCCCGATTCACGCTTCACTCGAACCGCCATGACGCTGAATTCGCTCCCCGCCTGGACTGCCCTTCAATCCCACTTCGAACAGATCCGCCACGCCCGGCTGCGCGACTGGTTCGCGCCGGAAAACGACCGCGCGCCGACCCGCGCCGAACGTTTCACGATTCCGGGCGGCGGTCTCGCGGCCGATTTCTCGAAGAACCGCGTCAACGACGAAACGCTGCGCCTGCTCGTCCAGCTCGCACGCGACGCGGGTGTCGAAGCACGCCGCGATGCGATGTTCGCCGGTGAGATCGTCAACCCGACCGAAGGCCGCGCCGCGCTACACACCGCGCTGCGCGCGACCGATCCGCAAGCGCCGTTCCACGCGCAGGTGAGTGCCGAGCGCGCGAAAATGGCGACGTTTGCGCGCGCCGTGCGCAGCGGCACCTGGACGGGCTACACCGGCAAACGCATCCGCCACGTGATCAACATCGGCATCGGCGGCTCCGATCTCGGGCCGAAGATGGTCGTGCACGCGCTGCATCACGTCGCGACGCCTGAAATCTCCACGCACTTCGTGTCGAACGTCGACGGCGCCGATCTCGCGCGCGTGCTCGAACAGGTCGATCCCGAGGAAACGCTCGCGATCATCGTGTCGAAGACTTTCACGACGCTCGAGACGATGACGAACGCACGCTCGCTGCGCGACTGGTTCATCGTGCGCGGCTGCCCCGAGGACGCGCTTGCAAAGCACTTCGTCGGCGTGTCGGCGAATCCGGCCGAAGTCGTGAAGTTCGGCATCGCGGCGGACAACGTGTTCGAAATGTGGGACTGGGTCGGCGGCCGCTATTCGCTGTGGTCGGCGGTCGGGCTGTCGATCATGATCGCGATCGGCCCCGAGCAGTTCGACGAGCTGCTGGCCGGCGCGAACGACATGGACCGTCATTTCCGCGAGGCGCCGCTCGAGCGCAACCTGCCCGTGCTGCTCGGCCTGATCGGCATCTGGTACCGGAATTTCTTCGGCTCGCAGAGCTATCTCGTCGCGCCGTATTCGGAAGCGCTGCACTACCTGCCGTCGTACCTGCAGCAACTCGAAATGGAGAGCAACGGCAAATCCGCGCGCCTGGACGGCACCTTCGTCGACTACCCGACGTCGGCCGTCACGTGGGGCGAGCCGGGCACCAACGGCCAGCATGCATTCTTCCAGATGCTGCACCAGGGGCCGACGATCGTACCGATCGACTTCATCGCGGTGCTGACGCCCGAGCATCCGCTCGCGAGCCATCATCCGAAGCTCCTCGCGAACTGCTTCGCGCAAAGCGAGGCACTGATGCTCGGCCGCACGCTCGAAGAAGCCCGCAAGGTCGCCGGGCCCGGCAAGGAGGCGCTCGCGCCGCACCTGACGTTCCCGGGCAACCGCCCGACGACGACGCTGCTCGTCGATGCGCTGACGCCGCGTACGCTCGGCGCGCTGATCGCGCTGTATGAACACAAGGTGCTCGTGCAGGCAACGGTGTGGGACATCAATCCGTTCGACCAGTGGGGCGTCGAGCTCGGCAAGATTCTCGGCAAGGTCGTGGAAGCCGACCTGTCGGCCGAGTCGGTCGATCCGGCGAAGCACGACTCGTCGACCACCGCGCTGATCGAGCGCGCCCGGGCGGCGCTGAAGCGTTGAAGCACTGACGCAACGGCGTCATGCCCATGCCGGCCGCTCGGCTCACGCTGCGCGGCCGGCACGAAATTCAGGCGTTGCGCTGCACCGCGTGCGGCTCGACGATGCGCCCGGCATCGAGCGTCACCGTCGTCGCGCAGCGGCGTGCGAGTTCGACGTCGTGCGTGACGAGCACAAGCGTTGCACCGTGCGTGCGGTTCAGTTCGAACATCAGGTCGATGACCGCATGGCCCGTGGCCGCATCGAGGCTGCCGGTCGGCTCGTCGGCGAAGAGGATCGCCGGGCGGGTGACGAATGCGCGCGCAAGCGCGACGCGCTGCTGCTCGCCCCCGGACAACAGCTTCGGATAATGTGCGGTGCGCTCGCCGAGGCCGACCTGCACAAGCAGCGCCCGGGCGCGATCGGCTGCATCGCGCGCACTGATGCCACCCTGCAGCTCGAGCGGCAGCATCACGTTCTCGAGCGCGGTCAGGTGCGGCATCAACTGGAACGACTGGAACACGAACCCGACCGCGCCGTTGCGCAGCGCCGCGCGCGCATCCTCGTCGAGCTGGTCGAGCGCGCGACCGAGCAGGCGAACCGTGCCGCTCGTTGCGCTGTCCAACCCCGCAAGCAGGCCGAGCAGCGTCGATTTACCCGACCCCGACGCGCCGACGATCGCGAGGCTGCTGCCCGGCCGCACGGCGAACGTGATGCCGTCGAGGATCGTCAGCTCGCCGGTTGCGTCGGCGACCCGCTTGCACACGTCATGGACTTCGATGATCGGATCGGTAATCTTGAACATGGACACGACATTTCGCTGGAAAAGACGCGCGGCGGCCGCCGCGCTGCTGGGTACCCTGCTGGCCGCCACCGTGCCGGCACGCGCCGCGACGCCGCCGGCCGCGACACCGGGCCAGCCCGTGATTGTCGTGCTCGGCGACAGCCTGTCGGCCGAATACGGGCTGCCGCGCGACACCGGCTGGGTGGCGTTGCTGCGGCAACGGCTCACGACCGAGCGAATCGATTATAGCGTCGCGAACGCCAGCGTCAGCGGCGACACCACGAGCGGCGGCCGCGCGCGGCTGCCCGCGGTGCTGCAGCGGCTCAAGCCGTCGATCGTCGTCGTCGAACTCGGTTCGAACGACGCGCTGCGCGGCGTGCCGCTCGCAACGACCGAACAGAACCTGCGCGACATCATCGCCGGTGCGCGGCAGGCGCAGGCCAGGGTCGTGCTGGTCGGCATGTACGTGCCGCCCAACTACGGCCCCGACTACACGCAGAAGTTCCACACCGTCTATACGCGATTGTCGAAGGATCTCGGCGTGCCGCTCGTACCGTTCCTGCTGGCCGGCATCGAGAACAAGCCCGAGATGTTCCAGTCCGACCAGATGCATCCCACGCAGCAGGCGCAGGGCATTCTGCTCGACAACGTCTGGCCGGCGCTGAAACCGCTGCTCGGCAAGCCGCGCGGCTGACGCCGACGCCCCGCCAGAAAACAAAAAGCCCCGCACGAAGCGGGGCTTTTTGTTGTGTGCGAAACGACGCTCAGTTGTCGCCGTCCTGCGACTGGCCGGCCGTCGAGCCGTACAGCTTCACCTTCGAGCGATCGCGCAGCGCGGCAAGATACGCTTCGCCTTCGCTCTGCGCGTCGACCTGCGCCATCTGCTGCTGCGCGGCCGCCAGTTGCTGCGGATCGACCGCCGAACCCGCGATCACCGCGTTCACGCGGTAGATCGCATAGCCGTCCGCGCCGAGATCGACACCGACATAGGCCGGCAGCGTCTTTGCGTCGACCTTGTAGACGGCGCTCAGCGCAGCCGGCGTCAGGCCCTGCGACTGTGTACGAGATACCTTCTGCGCGGCCGCGAACCCGTCGGCCGACTTCGACTTCTGCAACTCGGCGAGCTTCGCCGCGCCATCCTTCTTCGCGAGTTCCGCGGCCTGCTCGGCGACCACCTTCTGGCGCACGACGTCCTTGATCGCGTCGAGCACGGGCACGGCAGCCGGCTTGTAGTCGGTCACGCGCGCCGAGATCAGCGTGTTGTTGCCGACGTCGATCGCCTGCGTGTTGTTCTGGCTCTTCACCGAGTCGTTTGCGAACACGGCGGCCAGGAACTTCGGATTGTTCAGCGGGCTCGTCGGCGGCAACTGCGGATTCGGCGTCGGCGTGACGGTGGTCGTCTGGATCGTCAGCTTGTACTTGTCCGCGGCCGGCTGCAGCGTCTTCGCCTTTTCGTAGACGGTGGACGTGAAGCCTTCCGCGTTGTCCGTGAACGCCTTCGATGCGTACTGCTGCTTCAGGTCGACTGCGATCTGGTCCTTCACGTCAGCGAACGGCTTGACGGCCGCCGGCTTCACTTCCGTCGCCCTCAGGATGTGGAAGCCCAGATCCGACTGCACGACACCGCTCACGTCGCCTTGCTTGAGCGCGAACGCGGCATCGTCGAACGCCTTGCCGCCCGCCGTCGAGCCGCGCGTGATGAAGCCGAGGTCGCCGCCCTTCGCGGCCGACGGTGCATCCTGCGAGTCCTTCTGCGCGATCTGCGCGAACTGGTCCGGGTGCGCCTTCACGTCGGCAAGCAGTTGCTCGGCCTTCGTCTTCGCCGCAGCCTTGTCGGCCGCGCTTGCGCTGCCCGCCGCGGCGATGAAGATGTGGCTCACGCGAACCTGTGCTTCGGTGCGGAAGTGCGTCGGGTTGTCGTCGTAGAACTTCTTGATGTCCGCATCCGTCGGCTGCGCGCTCGCGGCCGCTGCGGCCGGCGAATACACGAGGTACTGGATCGTCGCGGTCTCCGGCGTCGCGAAGCTCTGCTTGTGCGCGTCATAGTACGCGGTGAGCTGCGCGTCGGTCGGCTGGACCTTCGCTGCGAAGTCGCTCGTCTTCAGTACGAGCGCCTGCACTTCGCGCTGCTGTGCAGCGAGTTCGGACAGGCGTTGCGCGAGGCTCTTCGGTGTGAACGCGCTCGACACGATGCTGGCCGGAATCTGCTGCAGCGAGAGGCTGTAGCGCACGCGCTCCTGGTATTGCTCGGGCGTCATCCCCTGGAACGACAGCAGTTGCGCGTAGCGCTCGACGTCGATCGAACCGTCCGGCTTCTTCAGCGACGCGATCATCGGGTCGCTCATCAGCGCGTCGCGCACGGCGTTGTCGGATGCGGTCAGGTGCAGGCGTTGGGTCTCGTCTGCCAGCACGCGTTGCTGGATCAGGCCGTCGAGCACCTGCTTGCGGTGCTCGGGCGTATCGAACATCTTGACGTCGAACTGCCCGCCGAGCGCCTGACGCGCCTGGTCGATCTGCTGGCGGAACGCGCCGTCGAATTCGACCCGCGTGATCTTGTGCCCGTTGACTGCCGCGACGTTCGCACTATCGTCGAAGAAGCCGCGGAAGCCTTGGATCCCGACGAAACCCAGCCCCGGCAACACGATCAGGAGCAGGAGCGCCATCATCAGGCGCTGGTGATTACGGAAGAAATCGAGCATGCGTGACGGGAAAATTGGACAAAACGACCGATATTACAACATACGGGGTGAGACGGGAGAAAAGCAGACGTGCCGCGGTCGAGCGCAATGCCACAACCGGGCGCACAAACGAAAATGCCCGCACAAGGCGGGCACTTTCGTTTTGTTTGGCGGAGCGGACGGGACTCGAACCCGCGACCCCCGGCGTGACAGGCCGGTATTCTAACCGACTGAACTACCGCTCCTTGGTCTGGCTGAATCAGGAAACTGGTGGGTGCTGAGGGGTTCGAACCCCCGACCTACGCCTTGTAAGGGCGCCGCTCTACCAGCTGAGCTAAGCACCCGTTTCCGATTCGTTCTGGCTGCGATCTGCGTTTCGGCATCAACAACCAGCGAGCCCGCAAGTTTAATTCATCCCCGATCATTTTGCAAAGCCCTGGCGTGAATTTTTTTAACGCGCGCGCACGATTCCGATACATATAAAAAAACCCGCGGCCACGCCGCGGGTTTCGTGAACAACCGTCAGAACAGACGGCGTCCTAATGCTTAGTGCTTGACGAATTCCGTCGAGCCGGCATCCTTCGCCGCATCGGCGACCGGTGCCGCCGCCTTCGCCTCTTCTTCCGGCGGCAGCGGGGTCGGCGAACGCTCGAGCGCGAGTTCCAGCACCTTGTCGATCCAGCGGACCGGCACGATCTCGATCGCGTTCTTCACGTTGTCCGGAATCTCGGCGAGATCCTTCACGTTCTCTTCCGGGATCAGCACGAGCTTGATGCCACCGCGATGCGCTGCGAGCAACTTCTCCTTCAGGCCGCCGATCGGCAGGACTTCACCGCGCAGCGTGATTTCGCCCGTCATCGCGACATCGGCACGCACCGGGATACCCGTCAGCACCGATACCAGCGCGGTCGTCATCGCACCGCCCGCGGACGGACCGTCCTTCGGCGTCGCACCTTCCGGCACGTGGATGTGGATGTCCTGCTTCTCGAACGCCTCGTCCTTGATGCCCAGACGCCGCGAACGCGAGCGCACGACCGAACGTGCGGCCTCGACCGACTCCTTCATCACGTCGCCGAGCGAACCCGTGCGGATCACGTTGCCCTTGCCCGGCATCACCGCAGCTTCGATCGTCAGCAGATCGCCACCGACTTCCGTCCACGCGAGGCCTGTCACCTGACCGACCTGGTTTTCCTTCGCCGCGAGGCCGAAGTCGTACTTGCGCACGCCGAGGAAGGTATCGAGGTTCTCGCCGTCGACCTTGATCGCGCCCGATGCCTTCTTCAGCAGCAGCATCTTCACGACCTTGCGGCAGATCTTCGACACTTCCCGCTCGAGCGAACGCACACCGGCTTCGCGCGTGTAGTAGCGGATGATGTCGCGGATCGCCTGCTCGGTGACTTCGATCTCGCCTTCCTTCAGCCCGTTGTTCTTCTTCTGCTTCGGCAGCAGGTAACGCTGGGCAATGCTGACCTTCTCGTCTTCCGTGTAGCCCGACAGACGGATCACTTCCATCCGGTCGAGCAGCGGCGGCGGGATGTTCAGCGAGTTCGACGTCGCGACGAACATCACGTCCGACAGGTCGAAGTCGACTTCGATGTAGTGGTCGGCGAACGTGTGGTTCTGTTCCGGATCGAGCACTTCGAGCAGCGCCGACGACGGATCGCCGCGGAAATCCATGCCCATCTTGTCGACTTCGTCGAGCAGGAAGAGCGGATTGCGCACGCCGACCTTCGTCAGGCTCTGCAGGATCTTGCCCGGCATCGAACCGATGTACGTGCGACGGTGGCCGCGGATCTCGGCTTCGTCACGCACGCCGCCGAGCGCCATCCGGACGAACTTGCGGTTCGTCGCACGGGCGATCGACTGGCCGAGCGAGGTCTTGCCGACGCCCGGGGGCCCGACGAGGCACAGGATCGGCGCCTTGACCTTGTCCACGCGCTGTTGCACCGCGAGATACTCGAGGATGCGTTCCTTCACCTTCTCGAGGCCGAAGTGATCCTCGTCGAGCACCTGCTCGGCATTCGACAAGTCGTTGTTGACCTTGCTCTTCTTGCGCCACGGCAAGCCGATCAGCGTGTCGATGTAGTTGCGCACGACGGTGGCTTCCGCCGACATCGGCGACATCAGCTTCAGCTTCTTCAGCTCGGCGTCGGCCTTCTTCTTCGCTTCCTTCGGCATGCGCGCGGCGTTGATGCGCTTCTCGAGTTCCTCGAGATCGGCACCCTCTTCGCCTTCGCCCAGTTCCTTCTGGATCGCCTTGACCTGTTCGTTCAGGTAGTACTCGCGCTGGCTCTTTTCCATCTGGCGCTTCACGCGCCCGCGGATGCGCTTTTCAACCTGCAGGATGTCGATCTCGGCTTCGAGCTGCGCGAGCAGGTGCTCGAGGCGCTCGATGACCGGGAACATCTCGAGGATGTGCTGCTTCTGGTCGAGCTTCAGCGGCAGGCGCTCGGCGATCATGTCGGCGAGGCGGCCTGCTTCGTCGATACCCGACAGCGACGTGAGGATTTCCGGCGGGATCTTCTTGTTCAGCTTCACGTACTGGTCGAACTGCGACACGATCGCGCGGCGCAGCGCTTCCGTTTCAGCACTGTCGGCATGATCGGGCTCGAGCGGCATCACGTCGCAGGAGAATTGCGTTTCCTGCTCTTCGATCGACAACGCCTTCGCGCGCTGCAAGCCCTCGACGAGCACCTTCACGGTGCCGTCCGGCAGCTTCAGCATCTGCAGGATGTTGGCGATACAACCGACCTCGTACATGTCCTTTTCGGTCGGTTCGTCCTTGGCCGCGGTTTTCTGGGCGACGAGCATGATGTGCTTGCCGCCTTCCATCGCTGCTTCGAGGGCCTTGATCGATTTCGGCCGGCCCACGAAGAGCGGAATCACCATGTGCGGGAAAACGACGACATCCCGCAGCGGCAGCAGCGGGAGCGTGATGCGTTCCGGCGGGAGAAGTTGGGTGCCTGACATTTCATTTCCCCATGAGTGGAATCAATTGTTCGGTAATTGAGGCCGCCACAACGAATTGCAAGCCTTCAAGTGCGGGAAATATTCGGTAAGAAAGTAACCACCGCGTTTCGAGTCAGAGTTACCCACAAGATAAACGAAAAAAAGCCGCCCACGGTCTCATGAACGGCCTTTTTCGCAGAACATCGTCGGCAAGCCGGTCAGTTCGAACCCGCCACCTTCGGCGTGTCCTCGTAGATCAGCAATGGCTTGCCGTCGCCATCGATGACGTTCTCGTCGATGATGACTTTGCTGACCCCTTTCATCGTCGGCAGCTCGTACATCACGTCGAGCAGCGCCTGTTCGATGATCGAACGCAAACCGCGCGCGCCGGTCTTGCGGCGGATCGCCTTGCGGGCGACTGCCTGCAGCGCGCCCGGCCGGATCTCCAGCTCGACGCGCTCCATCGCGAACAGCTTGTGATACTGCTTGACGAGCGCATTCTTCGGCTCGACCAGGATCTTCATCAGCGCCGCTTCATCGAGCTTGCCGAGCGTCGCGACCACCGGCAGGCGGCCGATCAATTCGGGGATCAGACCGAATTTGATCAGGTCTTCCGGTTCCGTTTCACGCAGCACTTCGCCCGCGTCACGCTCCTGCTTGCTCTTGACCGTCGCACCGAAGCCGATACCGGTTTTCTCGGTACGATCGGTGATCACCTTTTCGAGGCCGTCGAACGCACCGCCGCAGATGAACAGGATGTTGGTCGTGTCGACCTGGATGAAATCCTGGTTCGGGTGCTTGCGGCCACCCTGCGGCGGCACCGACGCCATCGTGCCCTCGACGAGCTTCAGCAGTGCCTGCTGGACGCCCTCGCCCGACACGTCGCGCGTGATCGACGGGTTGTCCGACTTGCGGCTGATCTTGTCGATTTCGTCGATGTAGACGATCCCGCGCTGGGCCTTGTCGACCTCGTAGTTGCAGTTCTGCAACAGCTTCTGGATGATGTTCTCGACGTCCTCGCCGACGTAGCCGGCTTCGGTCAGCGTCGTCGCGTCGGCGATCACGAACGGCACGTTGAGCAACCGCGCAAGCGTCTGCGCGAGCAGCGTCTTGCCGGAGCCCGTCGGGCCGATCAGCAGGATGTTGCTCTTCGACAGCTCGACGTCGTCCTTCTTGTCGAGATGCTTCAGGCGCTTGTAGTGGTTGTACACGGCCACCGCGAGGATCTTCTTCGCGCGCTCCTGGCCGATCACGTACTGATCGAGGATGTCGCGAATTTCCTGCGGGCTCGGCAGATCCGACCGGGACAGGCTGGCCTCGACGCCGGCGGCAGCCGCCTCGTCGCGAATGATTTCGTTGCAGAGGTCGATACATTCATCGCAGATGAACACCGACGGGCCCGCGATGAGTTTTTTCACCTCATGCTGGCTCTTTCCGCAAAACGAGCAATACAACAGCTTCTCGCTGTTCGAACCTTTTTTGTCCGCCATGAATGTAGAGCCTCCGGACAGGTAAATGACATGATACGCCGAATGCTCCGGACGCCGCGCCTAGGGCGCGACCGGAGCCGGCCGGATGCGCTTGCCGCAGATGCTCTGGGCGTGCGGAACATCGCAAGGGTGCCGCGCGAATCGGGGCGGCACCCCACTTAAGTTCACGGGCGCTTCAACAGCACCTGATCGATCAGCCCGTACGCCTTCGCATCTTCGCTCGACATGAAGTTATCACGGTCGGTGTCGCGCGCGATGCGCTCGACGTCCTGGCCCGTGTGCTGCGCGAGCAACTGGTTCAGCCGCTCCTTCAGGTAGAGGATTTCGCGCGCCTGGATCTCGATGTCGGATGCCTGGCCGCGTGCGCCGCCGAGCGGCTGGTGAATCATCACGCGCGAGTTCGGCAGCGCGAAACGCTTGCCCTTCGCGCCCGACGCGAGCAGGAACGCGCCCATGCTGGCCGCGAGGCCCATGCACAGCGTCGACACGTCCGGCTTGATGAACTGCATCGTGTCGTAGATCGCCATCCCGGCCGATACCGACCCGCCCGGGCTGTTGATGTACAGGCTGATGTCCTTGTCGGGATTCTCGCTCTCGAGGAACAGCAGCTGCGCGACCACGAGGTTGGCGGTCTGGTCGTTCACTTCGCCGACCATGAACACCAGGCGCTCCTTCAGGAGACGCGAATAGATATCGTACGAACGCTCGCCGCGGCCGCTCGTTTCGACGACGATCGGCACCAGCCCCAGCGCTTGCGCCTCGAAACCTTGCGGCGCGTTCGAAGCAAGCATGTCCAGCAATTCAGCGCGAGTGATCATTCAATGAACCTTGTTCGAATGGAAAATTGAACGGAAGGAAGCCGCCCGCTCAATCGCCATATTAATGGCAACCGTGCGCTTGACGTAAAAACGGCGTGCGGGCCGTCGCTCCGACAGCCGGCACGCCGCTAGAGCAACACTTACGCTTGCGCCGATGCGCTCGCGAGTGCTTCGAAGCTCACTTCCTTGTCCGTCACCTTCGCCTTGCCCAGCACGAAATCGACGACGTTGCTTTCAACGACGAACGCTTCCATCTCGGCGAGGCGCTGCTGGTTCGAATAATACCAGCGGACCACTTCCTTCGGGTCTTCGTAGCTCTTCGCGAACTCGTCGACTTCCGCGCGGATCTGTTCCGGCTTCGCTTCGAGGCTGTTCGACTTCACGAGCTCGGCCAGCACGAGGCCCAGCTTCACGCGGCGTTCTGCCTGCTCGGTGAACATCTCGGCCGGGATCGGTGCATCCTTCGCGTTCGGCACGCCACGCTGCGCCAGATCCTGGCGAGCCATTTCGACGAGGCGTTGCTGGTCCTGCTCGATCAGCGCCTTCGGCACGTCGAGTTCGGAGATCTTCAGCAGCGCGTCCATCACCTGGTTCTTGACGATCGATTGCGTGCGGCGCTTCGCTTCACGCTCGAGGTTTTCCTTGATCTCGCCGCGCATCTTCGTGAGATCGCCGTCTTCGATGCCGAGCGACTTCGCGAATTCACCGTCGATTTCCGGCAGGTGCGGCCACTCGATCTTCTTCATCGTGACCGTGAACTGGGCCGTCTTGCCGGCCACGTCCTTGCCGTGGTAGTCGTCCGGGAACTTCAAGTCGAACGTGCGTGCTTCGCCGACCTTCAGGCCCAGCGCCGCGGTTTCGAATTCCGGCAGCATGCGGCCTTCGCCGAGCACGAACGGGAAATCTTCGGCCGTGCCGCCCTGGAACGCGACGTCGTCGATCTTGCCGACGAAGTCGACCGTCACGCGGTCGCCGTCCTTGGCTGCGGTATCCGCGCCGCCGTCGCCGTGCTCGCCGGCTTCGCCACGTGCGTGGAAGTGCACGCGCTGCTTGCGCAGGATGTCGAGCGTGCGATCGATTTCGGCGTCGCCGATCGACGTGGTCGAGCGCTCGACTTCAGCCGTCGCCAGATCGCCGATCTTGACTTCCGGGTAGACCTCGAACGTCGCGTCGAACGCGTATGCATCTTCAGCCTGCTCCTGCTTCGGCTCGAAGCTCGGCTGGCCGGCGACGCGCAGGTTTTCCGCGCGGCTGATCGTGAAGAATTCCTGGCCGATCTTGTCGCTCAGCACTTCCGCCTCGACCTGGCCCGCGTATTGTTGCGCGACCATCTTCACCGGCACCTTGCCCGGGCGGAAACCCGGCATGCGCACGGTCTTCGCGAGTTTATGGATACGGGCGTCGATTTCCTTCTGCACGGTGTCTTTCGGCAGGGAAATCGTCACGCGGCGTTCAAGCTTGCCGAGGTTCTCAACAACGTTAGCCATGGCTTCAATCGTCCTAAAATTATTCGAGCGAATCGGGTTTTCCTTGCCGTGCCTGCCTGCGGCGTGATGTGCGTCACATACACTCGCCGCGCCGGAGCGCCACGCCATCCCTGCACGCGCCGAATGGCTAGCGCAAGCGGCTCGGAGCACGGCTTTGGCCGGAAGAATCGACTATTCTAGCAAACAATTTTCCTCACACACGCCAGATCGGCACGACGCGCGTGCGTCTGCGCCGTGTCGGCAGCCCTTTGCACGGCCGTGCGCGCGGATCGCCGCTATGCCGCACGCCGTATCCACCACGTGCCCGCCATCCTGTAAGCTCCGAATGAGGGTGCGCCGCCGTCGCCCCCAATATTCGTCACACCAATCACGCCTTCCGGAGACACCATGCCGCAACACCCGTCCGCGCCTGTCGTCGTCATCGCGCCCGATTCGTTCAAAGGCTCGCTTTCCGCCGAGCAGGTCGCGGACGCGATCGCCACCGGCATCCGCCGCGCCCGGCCCGACGCCGTCGTGCGCTGCTGCCCGATGGCCGACGGCGGCGAAGGCACGCTCGACGCGATGCTGGCGGGCGGCGGCTCGCGGCGCGCGCTGCGGGTGGCCGGTGCGTCGCTCGCGGCACGCGACGCGGCGGTCGGCGTGATCGACGCGTGCACCGCGATCGTCGAAACGGCCGAGATCGTCGGCATTACGGATCCGGTCGGCATGAGCGTGCCGGTCGACGCGCGCAGCACGCGCGGAATGGGCGAGGCGATCCGCACGCTGCTCGACGAAGGCGTGCGCCGCTTCTTCGTCGCGCTGGGTGGCAGCAGCACCAACGATGCAGGCGCCGGGCTGCTCGCGGGCCTCGGCCTGCAATGCTTCGATGCGGGCGGCCAGCCCGTCGAGCCCGTACCGTCGCGGCTCGCAGACATCGCGCGCATCGACGCGTCGGGGCTCGACGCGCGCCTGAAGGAAACCGAATTCATCGGCATGTCCGACGTCGACAATCCGCTGACGGGCACGCACGGCGCAACCGCCGTGTTCGGCCCGCAAAAGGGCGTGACGCCCGAGCACGTTGCGACCCTCGACGCCGCGCTCGCCCACTTCGCCGATCTGCTCGAAGCCGCGCTCGACCGTCGCAGCCGCGACCTGCCGGGCGCCGGTGCCGCGGGCGGTCTCGGTTTCGCGCTGCACATGCTCGGCGCGCAGTTCGAAGCGGGTGCCGAAGTGGTCGCGCGGCAGGTCGGGCTCGACGCGGCGCTCGCCGGCGCCGACTGGCTGATCACCGGCGAAGGCCGCTCCGACGTACAGACGCTGCACGGCAAGGCGCCGTTCATCGCGTGCCGCCACGCGCAAGCCGCGGGCGTACCCGCGTCGCTGCTGTCCGGCGCGGTCGACCCGGCCGCGCTGCCGCGCCTGTCCGAACATTTTTCCGGCTGCTTCTCGCCGGCTCCCGGGCCGATCACGCTCGACGTCGCGATCCGCGACGCAGCCAATCTGCTCGCGAACGAAGCGGAGCAATTGACACGCCTGAAGTACGGCGCACACTGACCGTTGACCCGAGCGCGCGATACAGGAACAATCGGGCCCGCCCTTTTTCTTCAGGATTCGACATGAAAGGCCGTCAAGCCGGGCTCGATCAGTTTCTGACCTATCGCCTCCACGCGCTCACGAAGCGATCCGACCGCGGGATCGGCGAGGTGTACCGGCACAAGCTCGACATCTCGCTGCCCGAGGCGCGCGTGATCGCCGCCGTCGGCGCCTTCGGCCCGTTCTCGATCATGGATCTCGCGCGCCACACCAATCTCGACAAGAGCCAGGCGAGCCGGGCGGCCGAGGCGCTGCTGCGTCAGGGGCTGCTCGAACGCAGCGCAAGCGAGGAAGATGGCCGGATCGTGTTGATCGCGCTGACCGCCGACGGCCGCGCGCTGCATCGCAAGATCATGCCGATCGTGCGCAAGTGGAACGACGGCTTGCTCGCATGCCTGTCCGACAGCGAACGCCAGACATTCGAACGGCTGCTCGACAAGGTCGTCGCGCACGCGACCGAGCGGGACGACTGAGCGGCAACACGGGCACGGCGCCTGTCGCATTGATCAGATGAATTCGGCGGGCCGCCCCGATCGCCTCACCGGCGACGCGGGCGGCCCGCCTTGCGTCATGCGCCGCGCGCTGCAACCGGATTGCAGCGCTCCGCCCTCACCGACATCGCGCATGCAGCGGCCCCGCCGGCGCTACAGCCCGCTGTTCGTCGCGCGCTGGCGCAGCAGCCCGAGCACCGCGTCACAATACGGGGTCGGCACGCCGAGCTTGCGCCCGAGTTCGGGAAACACGCCGAGGATCGGCCCGATCTCGAGCGCGCGCCCCGCTTCGAAATCCTGCAGCATCGACGTCTTGAACGCACCGAGCTTGCGGGTGACCGCGATCCGCTCGGGCCCGCTCATCCCCGTCGACAGGCCGAGCTTCGCGCCGATCGCGGCCGCCTCCTCCATCATCCGCAGCGCGAGATCCTGCGTGAACGGATCGTCGAGCAGTTGCTCGGCCGTCGAGCCCGTCAGCGCGCTCAGCGGATTCATGTTCATGTTGCCCCACAGCTTCGTCCAGATCTCGGCCCGGATCGCCGGCGTCGACTCGACGTCGAAACCGCCCGCCGCGAGCGCCGCGGCGAACCGGGCGGTGGCCGTGTCGAGCCGCGCATCGGGCGCACCGACGATCAGCCGGTTGCCACGCCCGCGGCGCACGATGCCCGGCGCGTCGGTACTCGACGACAGGTGAACGACGCAGCCGATCGCCTGGGCGGGCGGCAACGCCGCCGACACCGTGCCGGCCGGGTCGACCGCATCGAGCGGCACGCCGTCGAGCGCCCCTTCGAGCCCGTGCGTGAACCACCACGGCAGCCCGTTCATCGCCGCGACGATCACGGTGTCCGGCCCGACCAGCGGTGCAATGCGCGCGGCCAGCGCCGGCAGCGCCTGTGCCTTCAGCGCGATCACCACGTAGTCCTGCACGCCGAGCGCGGCCGCATCGTCGCTCGCTCGCACCGGAACCGACGACGTCGCGCCCGCCTCGTCGATCACGCGCACGCCGTGCGCATTCAGCGCATCGAGCGTCGCGCCGCGCGCGTACGCGCTCACGGTCATGCCGGCCCGCGACAGCGCGGCCGCGAGCAATCCGCCGATCGCGCCGACCCCGACCACCGCCGCGCGCACCGACCCTGAATTCGTGTCGTTCATGATGGAATTCCGTCTCCTGGAAGCCGACGAGCATAACGCTCAATGGTTGCGGACACAACCATTCGCGCGACCGCGTGCCACGCACGGTGTTCGTCCGCTTCAGCGTGGCTCGCCACCGGCCTCCACCGGTTCGTCATCAGCCGCGCCGCCCGTCGCGCCGAGCACGCCGGCGATCTGGCTCTTGTCATGCATGCCGAGCTTGCGGTACGCGCAGCGCAGGTAGTGGCGTACGGTCGTCGGCGAAATCGCCATCTGTTGCGCGACTTCCTTGTGCGAGCGCCCGGCACCGTAATAACGGATCGCCGCGAGCTCGCGCGGGCTCAGGCGGTCGAGCAGCGAGCGCGGCCGCGCCTCGATCTGGAACAGCCCCGCAACCGGCACACACTGGATCCGCAACGCATCGCCGACGAACGGCTGGCCCGCCTGGCGCCGCAGGTGCGCAACGAGCGGCTCCGGCACGCGCGCACCGGCCCATGCCGGCCATTCGGTGCGCAGCACGTCGTCGAAGCCGTGATCGGCGTGGTGGAGCACGCCGAAGTTGTCGCACAGTGCGCGCGCCGCCGGTGCAACCGTATCGCCGCGCTCGCGCGTGAGCTGCGCGGCGCGATTGATCGTCAGCGCCGCCGCGAGATGCGGAATCACTTCCTCGAAACGGCGCGCATCGTCGTCGCTGAACGGGCGATTCAGGCCCTGGCGGTAGATCGACATGAACGTCGTCAGGCCGAAACGGCGATCGAGCGTGCACACGCACATCAGTTGCGCGAGCCCGTACTTCACGCACCAGTCGCGAAACCGGGCATCGAGCCCCGGCTCGACGACCGACAACCGCACCGCGTGGCCGTGCGCGCCGCGCAGCGTGCGATGCGCGAGCGGGTCGCAATCGCGCACACGCTTCCAGTCGCTGAAGAACGCGTGCGGCAGGCGGTACAGGAAGCTGTTGTGCATCACCGGGCCGGTCGGCACATGGGTCGCGACGCCGGTCCATGCAGCGTCGAACGGAATGAGCGCCTGCAGCAGCGAAAAGAAGCGATATTCGAATTCGCCGATGCCGGACCGCGCGGCAACCGCGTACAGGTCGAGCAGCATCAGCCCGAGTTCGCGCTGCGATGCGTCGCCGCGCGTGACACCGTTGAAATCGGCGCGCCGGGACGGCAGCGGCGGCCAGGCGAACTCGTCGAGCACGATGGCTGCCGGCACGTCCCGCAGCGCTTCGAGATCCTGCCCGATATCCGTCGTGATCCTCACCTTCCGCTCCCCTGCCCGATCGGGCTGCTGACGTGCGCAACGACACCGGCCGATTATAGCGATCGGCTTTTTTGACGGGCCACGGTGCCGGAACGGGCGCCAGCCCCATCCATTTGAACGGTGCACGGCACGTTGCTGCTCCGCAGCACGCCGCGCGACGCCAGCGCGTCACGTACATGCCGCGCACCGCGGGTTTTCCACACCGTTCATCTGTACGACTGTTCGAAGGTTTTCCCGCTGCGGACACTGCGTCGCGACAACACCAACGACAAACCGATGCAGGACGGTATGGAGAACCCCACGTGACGAAACCCCGCTTCATCCGCACGGCCGCGGCCGCCGCGACGCTTGTCGCGTGCAGCGCCGCCGCGCACGCGCAGTCGACCCTCACGCTGTACGGCGCGCTCGACGCCGGCGTGCAATACCTGACGCATGCCGACGGGCGCCACTCGGCCGTGCAGTTGCAGAACTACGGCATCCTGCCTTCGCAGATCGGGCTGAAGGGCAACGAGGATCTCGGCGGCGGCTGGCGTGCGCTGTTCAAGCTCGAACAGGGCCTCAACCTCAACGACGGCACCGCGACCGCTCCCGGCTACGCGTTCTTCCGAGGCGCGTACGTCGGCATCGCGGGGCCTGTCGGCACCGTCACGCTCGGCCGGCAGTTCAGCGTGCTGTTCGACAAGACGCTGTTCTACGACCCGCTCTGGTACGCGTCGTACAGCGGCCAGGGCGTCATCGTGCCGATGAACGCGAACTTCATCGACCACTCGGTCAAGTACCAGTCGCCGACGTTCGCCGGCTTCGACGTCGAAGCGCTTGCCGCGACGTCCGGCGTTGCGGGCAATACGCGTGCCGGACGCGTGCTCGAACTCGGCGGCCAGTACACGAGCAACGGCCTGTCGGTCAGCGCGGTGCTGCATCAGGCGCACGGCGATCTATCGGCGGCCGACGACACGTCGGCACGCCGCCGCGAACTCGGCACGCTCGCCGCGCGCTATGCGTTCGCCGCGCTGCCGCTCACCGTCTATGCAGGTGTCGAACGCCTGACCGGCGACCTCGACGCCGCGCGCACGATCGTCTGGGGCGGTGCCCGCTACCTGACACCGAACGGGATCGGCCTGAACGCGGGCGTCTACCACACCGACTCGCGCACGCCGGCAATCGGCCACCCGACGCTGTTCATCGCGAGCACCACGTACGCGCTGTCGAAACGCTCCGTCGCCTACGTGAACCTCGGCTACGCGCGCAACAGCGGCCAGAGCTCACAAACCGTCTACGAATACGATCCGACGCCGCTCGCGGGCGCATCGCAGTTCGGCGCGATGGTCGGCATGTACCACCTGTTCTGACTCCCCAAACGAGATCCCGCCATGAAAACCCTGTCCCCGGATGCCGTACTCCCGCCCGACGGCCGCGCATCGACCTTCGCGCGCTCGACGCTCGTCGCGCTCGTCGTGTTCGCGGCCATCACGCCGCTGTTGCTGCTCGTGGCACCCGCGGTCGCCGGCCAGCTCGCGACGCAACTCGGGCTGTCCGCGTCGCAGATCGGCACCTACTTCTTCGTCGAACTCGGCGCGTTCAGCCTCGCGACCGTGCCGTCGTACCTGTGGCTCGGCCGGATCGACGCGCGCCGTGTCGCGGCGTTCGCTATCGCGCTGTTCGGCGCGGGCAACCTGCTGACCGCACTGTGGATGCCGGGCTTCGCCGCCCTGCTCGCGCTGCGCGCCGTCACCGCGCTCGGCGGCGGTTCGCTGATGGTGCTCTGCATGACAAGTGCCGCAACGAGCGAGAACAGTGACCGCGTGTACGGCCTGTGGGTCGTCGGCCAGTTGATTGCGGGCGCGATCGGCCTGTTCGCGCTGCCGCATGTGTTCGCGGCATTCGGGCTGCGCGCGCTGTATGTCGCGCTCGCCGCGCTCGCGCTGCTCGCCTCGCCGCTGTCGCGCGGCTTTCCGTCATCGCTGGGCGCGCGAACCGCACCCGCGCAAAACGCGCGCGGCGCAGCGGCGCAAACACCGCAAAGCTTCATCGTGCTCGCGATCGGCGCGGTGCTGACGTTCTATCTCGCGATCGGCAGCGTGTGGACGTTCGCAAGCCGTGCCGCGTCCGAAGCCGGGTTCGATCCGCAGTCGACCGGCAACGTGCTCGCGATCGCGAGCGTGATGGGCATCGCCGGTGCGGCGCTCGCGTCGTGCGCGGGCGGCCGGCTCGCGCGGCGCGCGATGCTCGCGGCCGGTTACGCGCTGCTTGCGGCGTCGCTCGTTGCGCTCGCCGTGATGCGGAAAACCGGCGGCTACAGCGCGGCGATCTTCGCATTCAAGTTCGCGTGGACCTTCGTCCTGCCGTTCATCCTCGCGACCGTCGCGCAGATCGACACGTCGGGCCGCCTCGTGGCCACGCTCAATTTCGTGATCGGCGCCGGCCTCGCTGCCGGCCCGCTGCTCGCCGGGCTGATGCTCGACGCCGGCGGCACGATGCATGCGTTGTTCACGATCGCGACGGCCGTCGCGATCCTGTCGTTCGCCGCGCTGCGCCACATCGACCGCCGCACGCGCCCTTCCGTTTCCTCCCAACCGTGACAGGTCACGCACATCCATGAATCGCACTGCCTTCTTCACCGACGAACGCACTTTCTGGCACACCGGCGGCACGCATGCGCTGTTCTTCCCGGTCGGCGGCTGGGTCCAGCCGCCGTCGAGCGCGGGCTACGCGGAATCGCCCGATTCGAAACGCCGCTTCCTGTCCCTCGTGCAGGCCTCGGGCCTGGCCGCGCAGCTCGACCTGCGCGGTGCCGAACCGGCATCGACCGCCGACCTGCTGCGCATTCACCCCGCGCACTATCTCGACGCGTTCCGCACGCTCAGCGACGCGAATGGCGGCGACCTCGGCGATCTCGCGCCGTTCGGCAAGGGCAGCTACGAGATCGCCGCGCTGTCTGCCGGCCTTGCGATCGCCGCCGTCGATTCGGTGGTCGGCGAGCGCGCGGCCAATGCATTCTCGCTGTCGCGGCCGCCCGGCCACCACTGCCTGCGCGATCGCCCGATGGGCTTCTGCATGCTGGCGAACATCCCGATCGCGATCGAGGCCGCACGCGCGAACCACGGCATCGAGCGCGTCGCCGTAATCGACTGGGACGTGCATCACGGCAACGGCACGCAGTCGATCTATTACGACGATCCGGACACGCTGACGATCTCGCTGCACCAGGACCGCTGTTTCCCGCCCGGCTATAGCGGCGCGGACGATCGCGGCGAAGGCGCGGGCGTCGGCGCGAACCTGAACGTGCCGCTGCTCGCGGGCAGCGGCGACGATGCGTATCGCTACGCGTTCGAGCGGATCGTGCTGCCGGCGCTGGAGCATTTCCGGCCCGAGCTGATCGTCGTCGCCAGCGGCCTCGATGCGAGCGCGGTCGATCCGCTCGCGCGCATGCAGTTGCATACCGACAGCTACCGGTTCATGACGCGTGCGGTGAAGGAGGCTGCGCAACGCCATTGCGGCGGGCGGCTCGTGATCGTTCACGAAGGCGGCTATTCGGAGGCGTACGTGCCGTTCTGCGGGCTCGCGATCGTCGAGGAACTGGCCGGCATTCGCACCGACGTCGCCGATCCGATGCTCGACCTCGCGATCGCGCAGCAGCCGGGCGAGCGGTTCGTCACGTTCCAGCGCGGACTGCTGGACGAACTGGCGGCGTCGTTCGGGTTGTAAGGCGCGCTGACAGACGCGGCGGGGGCCGGCCGGGGCCGGCCCTCTTGCGCGATCGGAGCGGATGGGGTTTCCTGTGCTTTTATCCCCGTTCCGGCCCGAAGCCGCACTCTTCCGATGAAATCGTCCCCGCGCGATAACGACGACAATACCAAGGCGCGCCGCCAGCCTTCGAAGCTGGTCCTGAACATCGCCGCCGTGACGGTCGGCCTCATCACGTTCGCGATCGGCGCGGCGTGGGTGATCTATAGCTGGGTCGTCGATCGCGAAGCGCAGTATTTCGCGATTCCGCTGGTGTTCTCGGTGCCGGTGATCGTGGCGGTCGCGATCCGGAGTTTCTGGGAATAGGCGCGCCAGAAACGACGAAGCGCCGCGGGTCAGGTGACGCGCGGCGCTTGGTATTGGGCTTGCTTCAGATGAAGCGGCGAGCCCCGCGATTCGTTTGCAGGCCGGTCACAGGCCGGGACGCGGACACGGATTGGGGGCTGCGCCCTGATATCTGCCGACGACGGCGCCCAGGGCGGCGCCCAGCGCGGCGTTAGCCAGCGACGCGCCGAGCGCTTCCAGCCCGCTTCCGGTCGCCAGCGACTGGCCGCTAGACATCACCCGCCCCGAGTACGCGGAGCACGCCGACGACGATGCAACCGTCTGCACGGGCTTGGCGCTCCATGCGATGTTGTCGGCAGGCGTATTGGCAAATGCCGGCGCGGTCAGCATCAGCGCCAGAACGGAAATCGAGAGGCGTACGGTGTTTTGCATCGGTGGCCCCTCGATGTTGTTGTACTTCGTGTATTCGATCGCGATCACGATATTACACGCGGCCGAATTTCAGGGTGTGCCCGTGCGGGCCGCACGTCGGCGAACAAAACAGGCATCAACAAAAAAGCGCTGCGGCCAATCGACCGACAGCGCTTTTTATGAATGGCCCGAGACGGAGGCGCATTCGACTTCTGGTGCGTGAGGCCGGACTCGAACCGGCACACCCTTGCGGGCGTCAGGACCTAAACCTGGTGCGTCTACCAATTTCGCCACTCACGCGCATTTCCTGTCGCCTGACTACGCGGCACGCAAGATGCGTTTCCGCGCGCCCGGGACATCGCGCCAGCCTGGAACCGGCACGCCCGATCAGGCGAGCGCGAGATTCTACCCGATCCGTGCGGCGTTGTCTCGCCCCGCCGGCACCCGTCGTGCAGCGGTGCTAGAATGCCGCGCTCGACGTTTCGGCACCGCGCCGCCGCGCGTCCCCCGAACCCGCCCCCACACGATTCCGCCCGTGAACTTCGACGAATACTGTCAGCAAAAGGCCGCCCCCGCGGGCTCCAGCGTCTACTACGCGCTGCGTCAGGCGCCGCTCGCCACGCAGCCACGCCTGACCGCGCTGTTCGCGTTGCGCCGCGAACTCGAGGAAACCGTCAAGGAAACCAGCGACCCAACCGTCGGACACACGAAGCTCGCGTGGTGGCACAAGGAACTCGCGGCGCTGGCCGACGGGCAGCCGTCGCACCCTGTTACGAAGGCGCTCGCGCAGCATCATCCGGCGATCGCCGCCGAGGCCGATGCATTGCGCATGCTCGTCAACGGTTACGGGATGGATCTCGAACAGGCGCGCTACCTCGATTTCGCGAACCTGCAGCGTTACGTCGCGCAGACCGGCAGCACGTTCGCGTCGCTGGTCGCGCGCGCCGGCGCCGCCAACCCGGCCGACCCGCAGCCGTGGGCCGCGGACGCCGGCCGCGCGCTGATGCTCGCGCAGTTCGTGCAGGAACTCGGCAAAGACGCGCGCCACGGCCGCATCTACCTGCCAATCGACGAGCTGCAGCGCTACAACGTGACGGCGGCCGACCTGCTGAACCGTCGCTACAGCCCGGCGTTCACCGAGCTGCTGCAATTCCAGACGGCACGGGCGCGCGAAGCGCTCGCGGCCGCCGAAGCGGCGATCCCTGCATCCGAACGCCGCACCCAGCGCACGCTGCGCGCGCAGATCGCACTGGCCAGCTCGCTGCTCGACGAAATCGAGCGTGACGGCTACCAGGTGCTGCACCAGCGCATCGCGCTGACGCCGATCCGCAAACTGTGGATCGCGTGGCGCGCCGCACGCCGGCGCTGATCGCCGCGCATCACGCCTTCAGCAACGGCAGCGTGTCGAAGCGCTGCTGCAGCACGCGTGTCGCATCGAGCCCCCACCACGGCCCGAGCACGGTCGCATAGAGTTGGCGGAAATCGACTGCGACCGGCAGGTTGCCGTTGCCGTCGAGCCGCCCGAGCGCCGGCGGCGCACCGTAAAGCCCGCCGGCCACGCGCCCGCCCATCACGAAATGCGGCGCCGCCGTGCCGTGATCGGTGCCGTTGCTCTGGTTCTCCCGCACGCGCCGCCCGAATTCCGCATACGTCATCACGAGCGTCTGGTTCCAGCGCCCGAGTTCGATCAACGCGCCGCGCATCGCGCTCATCCCTTCCGCGAACTGCTTGAGCAGCGCGGCCTGCTGCCCCGGCTGGTTCTGGTGTGTGTCGAACCCGTTGAGCGTCAGGCGCAGCACCGCGACACCATCCTGCGCACCGGGCCCGGACGCCTCGCACGCGGCCAGCACCTGCATCGCGGTCTTGACCGACGTGCCGAACGCACCGGCCGGAAAGGCCGTCCGGAATTCACGCATCCCGCCGCGCGGGCGCAGCCGGTCGGCCGCCTTCACGATATCGTTCTCGACGTCGATGATGTGTGCGAGCGCGGGGTTCTGTTCGCGTAGCGACGACGGCTCGGCGAGCCGGGCCGCACGGATGAACTGCGCGGGATTGACGAGCGCGATCGCGCGCGCGCCGTTCGCGAGCGGCCCCATCTCGGCGCTGCCGAGCACGACGCCGTCCGCCGCGAACCCGGGCGGCACCGGCGCCTGCGCGAACGTGCGCGTGAGCCAGCCTTCGTGCAGGTACTGGTCCGAGCGCGACGCGGTATCCCAGATCTCGATCGAGCGGAAATGCGACAGGTTCGGCTGCGGATAGCCGACGCCCTGCACGACCGCGACCTGCCCGTCGCGCCACAGCGGCATCAGCGGCGCGAGCGACGGATGCAACCCCGTGTGCGCGTCGAGTTGCAGCACCTGCTCGCGCTTGATGCCGATGCTGCGCCGGAACTGGTAGTACAGCGGGTCCGCATACGGCACCACCGTGTTGAGGCCGTCATTGCCGCCCTTCAGCTCGACGAGGATCAGCACGTTCGCATACCCGGCCGCCGGCTGCCGCCCGGTCGCGGCCATCGCAGGCGCCTGCCACATCGACACGCCGGCCGCGGCCGCAGCACCCGTCAGGGTCAGAAAATCACGTCGGTTCATCGCGCATCCTTTGGTTCGCCGCCCGGCACCTTTGCCGCACCGGCTCCCCGCTTCATCGTCGTTCGAATCATTTCAGTTGATAGGCCGGATCCATCAGCAGCGCCTCGAGATACGCGCTGCCGGTCGAATCCGTGTCGATCGCCGCGACCGGCGAAAGCTGCAGCACCGCGTGCTGCAACTGAAGCTCGGTCGACAAACCCGCGATCGCCTGCGGCCGCGCGCGATATTGCGCAAGCCAGCGTTCGAGGTCGAATCGCAGGCCGCCGCGCGCGGGCTTGGCAGGCGCCGCGCGCATGCCGGCAGCGGACGCCGTATCGACCACCGGCATCGCGTGCGCGCGAACACTCTGCGGCGGCACCATCGCATGCGCCGGCGGGTGCATGCCGGCCGTCTCCGTCGCGCGGAACAGTTGCTCGACGAACTGCTTGCGCGCAAGCAGCGTGGTGCTGTTGATCCACAGCGCGCCGCCCGGCCAGCCCTTCACGTTCGGCGGGTAGAACAGGTTCTGCCCGAGCGTGCGCACGGTGTTCGCGAGCATCTGCGGATCGCCGTACGACACGTCGAACAGCCGCACCGAGCCGACGACGAATTCCGCCGGCGACTTGACGAGCACGCCACGATTGCGCGGATCCCAGAATGCGTCGGTCGACCACAGCGCGGCGAGCGCCGCGCGAATGTCGTAGCCGGTCGAGCGAAACCGCTCGGCCACCGCATCGAGCGCGCCCGGATCGGGCGTATCCGACACGAACTCGCGCCACAGCTTGCCGGCGATGAAACGCGCGGTGCCGGGCCGCTTCAGCAGGATGTCGAGAAAGTCGTCGCCGTCGAACGGCCCCGTTTCGCCGAGGATCGTCTTGTCGCCCGCATCGTGCAATTCCGGCCGCACCTCGAAGCGCAGCGTATCGGGATCGACCGTCCAGCCCGTCATCGCGCGCGCGGCTTCGGTCACGTCGTATTGGGTGTAATGCCCTTCGCCGAGCGTGAACAGCTCCATCACCTCGCGCGCGAAGTTCTCGTTCGGGCGGCCCTTGCGATTGCTCGCGCCGTCGAGATACTGAAGCATCGCCGGATCCTTCGCGACCGCGTGCAGCAGCACGCCGAAGTTGCCGAGCGCCTCGCGGCGAAACAGCGCGTTCTGCGCAGCCATCGTCTGCGGATAAGGCACCTTGTCCTGCCCCGACGTGAAGTGTCCGTGCCAGAACAGCGTCATGCGCTCGGTCAGCGGCGACGGCGTGACGATCATCTCGTTGACCCAGACCGCGCGCAGCGCATCGTAGCGGACATTGCGTTCGCGCTGCTCGTCGCGTCGCATGTCGGGGGTCAGCGCCTGGCGTTGTGCGCGCGTCGGCGGCAGCTCGGCGATCCAGTCGGGCCACGTCGTGACGGGGTCGCGGCGAACGCTGCCGAGCGTGTCGGCCACGACCTGCGCGCGTGTCATGCCGACGATGCGTGCAACATCGGCGGGCGCGGGAGAAAACCCGGTACGGCTCAGGAAAAACAGCGCATCGTCGGCGTCGAGCGGCGACTGCATAGCGGGCGACGGCGCCGGTACGGCAACGTTCGCTTTCATCGTCATGGACTCCCGGAACGCACCAGCGGTGCGGATGCCGGTACAACGGCAATCGGCAGGGGAAAGTTGACGGAAAAATTGCTACGAATCTTTTCCGCGCGGTGTATCGCGGCGATATCCCGCGGGGCGAAAGACGGCGCGTCAGCGCTTGTACAGCTCGCGAACGGCGTCTTCGATGTGCTGGCGCAAAAGGTGGCGTTCCTCGGGCGTCATGTGCCCGTCGCGGCGGCGCTGCTCGAAATCGGGAGGCACGGCAGAACGGACCGCCATCTCGGAGGCACGATCGGGCTGCGGCGCTTTGGCGCGCGGCAGCTTGCGCGACGATGCGCCCTGCTCGGGGCGCTGCGCATACGCGAAGTTCGACGCATACGGACCGGCGAGCGCGATCGTCAGCATCAGTGCAATCCGGGCAGATCGCATGACCGTCCTCGCTTCTTTGGTCGATTTGTTCCCTTCGTCACGCGGCAACCGGTTACCTCTGGTACTTGAAAAACCCTGCGGAATTCGGGTGTGCAAAGATGAAAGATGGAGTGCAGGGGAGTATCTACCGAATTTCGGCTTCGAGTAAAGGAATCTCTATAGCCTGCCTTTACTCCGCGCGACACTACGGGTAAATTTTGTAACCGACTGTAACGCACGAAAATACGCGGCCGTGCGTCAATTCCCATTCGCGATAAGATGCCGATCATGGAAACGAAAAACCCCTCCAAGATTCTCGTCGTCGACGACGACCCGCGCTTGCGCGATCTGCTGCGCCGCTATCTCGGCGAGCAGGGTTTCAATGTCTACGTCGCGGAAAACGCGACCGCAATGAACAAGCTCTGGGTCCGCGAGCGTTTCGACCTGCTCGTGCTCGACCTGATGCTCCCGGGCGAAGACGGCCTGTCGATCTGCCGCCGCCTGCGCGGCAGCAACGACCGCACACCGATCATCATGCTCACCGCGAAGGGCGAGGATGTGGATCGCATCGTCGGCCTCGAGATGGGCGCCGACGATTACCTGCCGAAGCCGTTCAACCCGCGCGAACTCGTTGCGCGCATTCATGCGGTGCTGCGCCGCCAGGCGCCGGCCGAACTGCCGGGCGCGCCGTCGGAAACCACCGAGGTGTTCGAGTTCGGCGAGTTCTCGCTGAACCTCGCGACGCGCACGCTGACGAAGTCCGGCCAGGAAATTCCGCTGACGACCGGCGAATTCTCGGTGTTGAAGGTGTTCGCGCGTCACCCGCGCCAGCCGCTGTCGCGCGAGAAGCTGATGGAACTCGCGCGCGGCCGCGAATACGAAGTATTCGACCGTAGCCTCGACGTGCAGATTTCGCGCCTGCGCAAGCTGATCGAACCGGATCCGGGCAGCCCGCGTTTCATCCAGACCGTCTGGGGCCTCGGCTACGTGTTCATCCCGGACGGCGCCGCCTGATCTTTTTCCTTTCCGGTTTCGCCCGCCCACGGCCCGTCCCATGCGTATTGACCGGCGCCTCCTGCAGCTCGCGTTCGGCGGGCTGTTCTGGCGCACCTTCCTGCTGATCGCGCTGCTGATCTCGGTCAGTCTCGCCGCGTGGTTCCAGAGCTTTCGCGTGATCGAGCGCGAGCCGCGTGCGCAGCGCGTCGCGCTGCAGCTCGTCGCGATCGTGAAGCTCACGCGTACCGCCCTGCTCTATTCCGATCCCGATCTGCGGCGTGCGCTGCTGCAGGATCTCGAGAGCAACGAGGGCGTGCGCGTTTACCCGCGCGAGAAGACCGACAAGTTCAAGCTGCAGCCCGACGAATCGCTGAACCGCCTGATCGAACACGACATCCGCAGCCGCCTTGGCGACGATACCGTGATCGCACAGTCGGTCAACGACATTCCCGGCGTGTGGATCAGCTTCAAGATCGACGACGACGATTACTGGGTCGCGCTCGACCGCGACCAGCTCGACAACGTCACGGGCCTGCAGTGGGCCGGCTGGGGGCTATTCGCGCTCGCGTTGTCGCTGTTCGGCTCCGCGTTCATCACCAGCCTCGTGAACCGGCCGTTCTCGCGGCTCGCGCTCGTCGCACGCCAGGTCGGTTCGGGCCAGGCGCCCGACCCGCTGCCCGAGCGCGGGATGGGCGTCGCGGCCGACACCAACCGCAGCTTCAACCAGATGGTGCGCGACCTCGAACAGCTCGAGGCCGATCGCGCGCTGATGCTCGCGGGCATCTCGCACGACCTGCGCACGCCGCTCGCGCGGCTGCGCCTCGAAACCGAGATGAGTCCGTCCGACCAGGCGACCAAGGACGCGATGGTCGACGACATCGAGCAGATGGACCGCATCATCGCGGCCTTCATCGACTACGCGCGCCCGTCGCAACGCAAACCGGAGCCCGTCGACCTGTCGTCGATCGCGCACGAAGTCGCCGCGCGCGTGTCGGGCGAAGATGGCGTCGAGATTCGCACGCGGCTCGCGCCGAGCGCGGTGATCGAAGCCGACGAGACCGACATGCGCCGCGTGATCGGCAACCTCGTCGAGAACGCGCGCAAGTATGGCCAGAGCAAGCAGGACGGCGTGTCGCGCATCACGCTCGAGACGCGCGTGACGCACGCGCGCGTCGAGCTGTCGGTCAGCGACGAAGGCCCCGGCATCCCCGAGGATCAACTGCCGCTCGTGATGCGGCCGTTCTACCGCGTCGACACCGCCCGCACCAAGGCGGACGGCACCGGCCTCGGGATGGCGATCGTGCTGCGCCTTGTCGGCCGCTATCGCGGTGCACTGCGCCTGCGCAACCGCAGCCCCGAAGCGGGCCTCGAAGTCACGCTCGAATTCCCCGGCGCCGGCAAGGCACGTGCGACCGCGTGACGCGCTCGCGCACGCTTGCCGCCCTACACACTATCGATCCGGTTGAAAAAAACTATGAAGATCGTTAGTCAAAATCTATTGAAGCGCTTTACTAATAGTGATACAGTCTCGGCCATGCTGTCACACCATCGTTGCAGCACCGAGGTAGCTTGACTCAGTCTTCTTCCCAACTCATACAGGAGTATCCGCATGAAAACCGTGGGCGATAAACTCGAAGCTTTCACCGTCGTGGCCGCGAAGCCGGGCTTCAACCATCACGAAGAAAACGGCCAGTCGGCATTCGAGACCGTCACCGAAGCGTCGTTCCCGGGCAAGTGGAAGATCATCTACTTCTACCCGAAGGATTTCACGTTCGTGTGCCCGACGGAAATCGTCGAATTCGCAAAGCTCACGAAGCAGTTCGAAGAGCGCGATGCCATCCTGCTGGGCGGCAGCTCGGACAACGAATTCGTCAAGCTCGCATGGCGCCGTGAGCACAAGGACCTCGACAAGCTGAACCACTACGCGTTCGGCGACGTCAAGGGCGAGCTGATCGACCAGCTCGGCGTGCGCGACAAGGAAGCCGGCGTGGCCCTGCGTGCAACGTTCATCATCGATCCGGACAACACGATCCAGCACGTTTCGGTGAACAACCTGAACGTCGGCCGTAGCCCGGCAGAAGTCCTGCGAATTCTGGACGGCCTGCAAACGGACGAACTGTGCCCGTGCAACCGTGCAGTCGGCGGCGCAACGCTGTAAGCGCATCGATGCACGAAGCCCGCGGCGCACGTCCTGCCTGCGGGCTTTTTTAACGGCCAACCCATAGGAGATATCAATGGAATTCATCGACTCGATTAAGGCACGTATCCCCGACTACGCGAAGGACATTCGCCTGAACCTCGACGGCACGATCTCGCGCTCGTCGCTCGAAGGCACCGACGCGGTCGGCGTCGCGCTGGCGGCGGCGATCGCGGCGAAGAGCACGGTGCTCATCAAGACGATCCGCGAAGCCGGCGTGCTGTCGCCCGAAGAGACGAACGCCGTGCTGACGGCGGCCGCGCTGATGGGGATGAACAACACCTGGTATCCGTATGTCGAGATGGCCGACGACGCCGACCTGAAGACGCAGCGCGCCGAGCTGCGGATGGGTGCGTATGCCACGCACGGCGGCGTCGACAAGCGCAAGTTCGAGATGTACGCGCTCGCTGCGTCGATCGTCGGCAAGTGCCACTTCTGCGTGAAGTCGCACTATGCGCTGCTGAAGAACGAGCAAGGGATGACCGTCACGCAGCTGCGCGACGTCGGCCGTATCGCATCGGTGATCAACGCCGCCGCGCAAGTCATCGCCGCAGAAGGCGAATAAGCGGTTGCGCCACGCGCGCCGGCAGCGATGCCGGCAGCGACGCCCGCTTCAAACGAAAATGCCACGCTGATGCGTGGCATTTTTCATTTCCGCGGGACGGCGTGCGGCGCGAACCACGCGCCGCCACGAGCAGCCATCAGCCGCCCTGCTTCACCAGCAACGCGGCGGCCTGCGCCTCGATGCCTTCGCCGCGGCCGAGATAGCCGAGCTTCTCGTTGGTCTTCGCCTTCACGTTCACGCGATCGAGCGGCAGCCCGAGATCGGCCGCGATGTTCGCGCGCATCCCGTCGATATGCGGTGCCAGCTTCGGCGCCTGGGCGATCACGGTGCTGTCGACGTTCTGGATCGTGAAGCCGGCCGCCTTGATACGTGCAACGCACTCGCGCAGCAGCACGCGGCTGTCGGCGCCCTTGAATGCCGCGTCCGTGTCGGAGAAATGGCGGCCGATGTCGCCGAGCGCCGCCGCGCCGAACAGCGCGTCGGTAATCGCGTGCAGGAGCACGTCCGCGTCCGAGTGGCCGAGCAGGCCGCGTTCGTACGGAATCGTCACGCCGCCGATGATGAGGGGGCGCCCCTCGACGAGCTGGTGCACGTCGTAGCCTTGTCCGATTCTGAAATCCATGCGTGTTCCGATTGAGAGGGGGTGAAAGTCAGGAAGCGTTCGCGGGACGCGCGAGGATCGCTTCCGCGAGCGCGAAATCTTCCGGGTATGTGACCTTGAAATTGCGCAGGCTGCCCTGCACGACGCGCGGCGTATGGCCGGCCCATTCGATCGCGCTCGCTTCGTCGGTCAGGTCGTGCCCTTCGCGCTGCGCGCGCAGGATCGCCTCGCGCAGCATGCCGATGCGGAACATCTGCGGCGTCTGCGCCTGCCACAGCGCGTCGCGCGACTCGGTGCGAGCGATCGCGTCGCCGCCGGCCGGCACCCGCTTCAACGTATCGGCGACCGGCAGCGCGACGATGCCGCCGACCGGATCGTCCTTCAGCGTCGCGACGAGCGTGCGGATCAGTTCCGGCGTGATGCCCGGGCGCGCGGCGTCGTGCACCAGCACCCAGTCGTGGTCGGTCGCGCCGAATTCGGCCAGCTCGAGCAGCCCGTTCAGCACCGACGCCTGGCGCGAGCCGCCGCCGCAGCGGCGCACGGCGAAGCGCAGGCCCGCGAAGCGGCGTGCATCGAAATGGGAATCGTCGGGCGCGACGACGACGAGCGTCTGCGCGAATTCGCTGCACGCGTCGAACGCGGCGAGCGTGTAGTGCAGCAGCGCGCGGCCGGCCAGCGTGCGGTATTGCTTCGGCACGGCCGAGCCGGAACGGCTGCCCGTGCCGGCACAGGGAATCAGGGCGAAAAGTCGGGGAGTCACGAAAGGAAACGCCGGAAAGATGAAATCGAGAAGCGGATTTTATAATAGGTCTTTCGTCTCGACCCGCGCACCGCGATGCGCCCGTGCACGCCACCCCTGTCGTCCCTATGCCAGATAACGCTTCCACCCCGTTCGCCTCGCCCGTTGCCCGCGTCAAGCCCGGCCAGCGTTTCGCCTTCGACGGCACGCATGGTTCCGCCGACGCGCTCGCCATCGCCCGTTATCTCGCCGACAACCGCCAGGACGTGCCGCTCCTCGCGGTGATCTGCGCGAACGCAGTCGACGCGCAGCGGCTCTCGCAGGAAATCCGCTACTTCTCGCCCGACGCCCGCGTGCGCCTGCTGCCGGACTGGGAAACGCTGCCGTACGACACGTTCTCGCCGCACCAGGATCTCGTGTCGGAGCGTCTCGCGACGCTGCACGATCTCGGCGAAGGCCGCTGCGACATCCTGCTCGTGCCCGCGACCACCGCGCTGTACCGGATGCCGCCCGCGTCGTTCATGGCCGCGTACACGTTCGCGTTCGCGCAGGGCGAGCGGCTCGACGAAGCGAAGCTGAAGGCGCAGCTCACGCTGGCCGGCTACGAGCACGTGAGCCAGGTCGTGCGGCCCGGTGAATACTGCGTACGCGGCTCGCTGATCGACCTGTACCCGATGGGCTCGCCGCTGCCGTACCGGATCGACCTGTTCGACGACCAGGTCGACTCGATCCGTGCGTTCGACCCCGACACGCAGCGCAGCCTCTACCCGGTGCGCGACGTGCGCCTGCTGCCCGGCCGCGAGTTCCCGTTCGACGAAGCCGCGCGCACGGCCTTCCGCAGCCGCTGGCGCGAGACCTTCGAAGGCGACCCGAGCCGCGCGCCGATCTACAAGGACATCGGCAACGGCGTGCCGTCGGCCGGCATCGAGTATTACCTGCCGCTGTTCTTCGACGAAACCGCCACGCTGTTCCACTACCTGCCGCAGGATGCGCACCTCGTGTTCGCCGGCGATCTCGAGGCGTCGATCCGCCGCTTCACGGCCGATACGAAGCAGCGCCATGCGTTCCTCGCGCACGATCGCGAGCGGCCGATCCTCGAGCCGCAGCGCCTGTTCCTGTCCGACGAGGATTTCTTCGCGTTCGCGAAGCCGTTCGCACGCGTCGCGCTACCCGCGCAGCCGGCCGGCGGCTGGGCGACGGCGCTGCCCGAGCTGTCCGTCGATCGACATGCCGACGATCCGCTCGCGTCGCTGCGCACGTTCGTCGAATCGTCCGGCAAGCGTGTCCTGCTGACCGTCGAATCGGCCGGCCGTCGCGAGACGATCCTGCAACTGCTCGCCGAACACCATCTGCGCCCCGCGTCGAACGACCACTTCGCGGGCTGGCTCGAGAGCGACGAACGCTTCGCGCTCGGCGTCTCGCCGCTCGCGAACGGCTTCGCGGTGCCGGGCGAAGGCTATGCGGTCGTCACCGAAACCGAGCTCTACGGCGCGCTCGGCCGCCGCGCGGGCCGCCGCCGGCAGGAACAGGCCAGCAACGTCGACGCGATGGTGCGCGACCTGTCGGAGCTGAAGGTCGGCGACCCGGTCGTCCACGCGCAGCACGGCATCGGCCGCTACATGGGCCTCGTGTCGATGGATCTCGGCGAAGGCGAGACCGAATTCCTGCATCTCGAATACTCGGGCGACAGCAAGCTCTACGTGCCCGTCGCGCAATTGCACGTGATCTCGCGCTACAGCGGCGCCGATCCCGACAGCGCGCCGCTGCACGCACTCGGTTCCGGCCAGTGGGAGCGCGCGAAGCGCAAGGCCGCGCAGCAGATCCGCGACACGGCCGCCGAACTGCTGAACCTGTACGCGCGCCGCGCGGCCCGCGAAGGCCACGCGTTCTCGCTCGATCCGCGCGACTACGTGAAGTTCGCCGAAAGCTTCGGCTTCGAGGAAACGCCCGACCAGGCGGCAGCCATCGCGGCCGTGATCGGCGACATGACGAGCGGCAAGCCGATGGACCGCCTCGTGTGCGGCGACGTCGGCTTCGGCAAGACCGAGGTCGCGCTGCGCGCCGCGTTCATCGCGGTGCTGGGCGGCAAGCAGGTCGCGCTGCTGTCGCCGACCACGCTGCTCGCCGAGCAGCACACGCAGACCTTCGCCGACCGCTTCGCGGACTGGCCGGTGCGGATCGTCGAGCTGTCGCGCTTCAAGACCACGAAGGAAGTGAACGCGGCGATCGCGCAGATCAACGAAGGCACCGTCGACATCGTGATCGGCACGCACAAGCTGCTGTCGTCGGACGTGCACTTCAAGCGCCTCGGCCTCGTGATCATCGACGAGGAACACCGCTTCGGCGTGCGCCAGAAGGAAGCGCTGAAGGCGCTGCGCGCGGAAGTCGACGTGCTGACGCTCACCGCGACGCCGATTCCGCGCACGCTCGGGATGGCGCTCGAGGGCTTGCGCGATTTCTCGGTCATTGCAACCGCGCCGCAGAAGCGGCTCGCGATCAAGACCTTCGTGCGCCGCGAGGAAGAAAGCGTGATCCGCGAGGCGATGCTGCGCGAGCTGAAGCGCGGCGGCCAGGTGTACTTCCTGCACAACGAAGTCGAGACGATCGAGAACCGCAAGGCAAAGCTCGAGGCGCTCGTGCCCGAGGCGCGCATCGTGATCGCGCACGGCCAGATGCATGAACGCGAGCTCGAACGGGTGATGCGCGATTTCGTCGCGCAGCGCGCGAACGTGCTGCTGTGCACGACCATCATCGAGACCGGCATCGACGTGCCGAGCGCGAACACGATCATCATGCACCGCTCGGACAAGTTCGGCCTCGCGCAGCTCCACCAGCTGCGCGGCCGCGTCGGCCGCTCGCATCACCAGGCGTATGCGTACCTGCTGGTCCACGATCCGCAGGCGCTGACCAAGCAGGCCCAGCGCCGGCTGGAAGCGATCCAGCAGATGGAGGAGCTCGGTTCGGGCTTCTATCTCGCGATGCACGACCTCGAGATCCGCGGCACCGGCGAAGTGCTCGGCGACAAGCAATCGGGCGAAATCCACGAGATCGGCTTCCAGCTTTATACGGACATGCTGAACGACGCGGTGAAGGCGCTGAAAAACGGCAAGGAGCCCGACCTCACCGCCCCGCTCGCCGCGACGACGGAAATCAACCTGCATGCGCCGGCGATCCTGCCGGCCGACTACTGCGCGGACGTGCAGGAGCGGCTGTCGCTGTACAAGCGTCTCGCGAACTGCGAGCATGGCGACGCGATCGACGGCATCCAGGAAGAGCTGATCGACCGCTTCGGCAAGCTGCCGCCGCAGGCGCACGCGCTCGTCGAGACGCACCGGTTGCGGATCGCCGCGAAGCCGCTCGGCATCGTGAAGATCGATGCCAGCGAGGTCGCGATCGGGCTGCAGTTCGAGCCGAACCCGCCGATCGATCCGATGCGGATCATCGAGATGGTGCAGAAGCACCGGCACATCAAGCTCGCGGGCCAGGACAAGCTGCGCATCGAGACCCGCTCGCCCGATCTCGCGATCCGCGTGTCGACGATCAAGGAAACGCTGCGCGCGCTGGCTCCGAAACAGGGTGCGGCCACCGCGGCGCGCTGACGCGATACTGACGGGCGCGACGTTGCTGCACCGCATCGCGCCCGACGAAGGCGGGCCGGCGCGTTTTTGAGTATGATTTTCGCATTCATCAGACGGAGTTTTGCCATGTCCACTCTCGACGCGACGGCGCCGTCCGCCGCAACCCAAGGCGACGCGCCGCTCGTCAGCCTGCCCTGGATCAAGCAACTGGTGTCGATGGACACGACGAGCCGCGTGCCGAACCTCGGCCTGATCGAAACGGTGCGCGACGCGCTCGCCGCGAAAGGCATCGCGTCGACGATCACGCACGATCCGCGCGAAGGCTGGGCGAACCTGTTCGCGACCGTGCCCGCGCACGACGGCTCGACGAACGGCGGCATCGTGCTGTCGGGGCATACCGACGTGGTGCCGGTCGACGGCCAGCAATGGGACAGCAACCCGTTCGCGCCGGAAATCCGCGACGGCCGCCTGTACGGCCGCGGCACCTGCGACATGAAGGGCTTCATCGGCACCGCGCTCGCGCTGCTGCCCGAGATGCAGGCGACGAAGCTCGCTAAGCCGATCCATTTCGCGCTGTCCTACGACGAGGAAATCGGCTGCGCCGGCGCGCCGCTGATGATCGCCGATCTCGTCAAGCGCGGCGTGCAACCGTCGGGCTGCATCGTCGGCGAGCCGACCAGCATGCGGCCGATCATCGCGCACAAGGGCATCAACGCGTACCGCTGCTGCGTGCGCGGCCACGCGGCGCATTCGTCGCTGACGCCGAAGGGGCTCAACGCGATCGAATATGCGGCGCGCCTCATCTGCCATATCCGCGACATCGCCGACCGCTTCCGCGCCGAAGGCCCGTTCGACGAGCTGTACGACGTGCCGTTCACCACCGCGCAGACGAGCACGATCCAGGGCGGCAACGCGATCAACACGGTGCCGGCAGAATGCCGCTTCGACTTCGAGTTCCGCAACCTGCCGACGCTCGATCCCGAGCAGATCTTCACGCGCATCGAAGCGTATGCGCAGGAAACGCTGCTGCCGCAGATGTTGCGCGAGCATCCGAATGCCGCGATCGAGTTCTCGAAGATCGCCGCGGCGCCCGGCCTCGACGCAACCGAACAGGCCGCGATCACGCAGCTCGTGCGCGCGCTGACGGCCGACCAGGACAAGCGCAAGGTCGCATACGGCACCGAAGCCGGCCTGTTCGCACGCGCGGGCATCCCGAGCGTCGTCTGCGGGCCCGGCAACATCGAGCAGGCGCACAAGCCGAACGAATATGTCGAGCTCGCGCAGCTCGCCGGCTGCGAACAGTTCCTGCGCAAGTTCATCCGCAGCATGTCGGTCGACGCGCACTGACTGCCTCCCGCCACGCCGGCCCGCGTGTGCGGGCCGGCCCACTCCGCCACCCGCCACGTCATGTCGACTGAACAACACGGCACCGCCCATACGACGATCGACGGCGAGCCGATCCCGACGCTCGACGACATCGCCGCGCAGCATTTCGCGCTGTCGCCCTGGGTCGCGCGCACGCCCGTGTTCGAACGCGCCGACCTGCCGTCCCTCGAGGGCACGCACGTCAACTTCAAGTTCGAACTGCTGCAGGTGAGCGGCAGCTTCAAGGTGCGCGGCGCATTCACGCACCTGCTCGCGCTCGACGAGGCGCGCAAGAACGCCGGCGTCACCTGCGTGTCGGCCGGCAATCACGCGGCGGCCGTCGCGTATGCAGCGATGCGACTCGGCAGCAGCGCGAAGGTCGTGATGTTCCATACAGCGAGCCCGACACGCATCGCGCAGTGCAAGCAGTACGGCGCGGAAGTCGTGCTCGCGGGCAGCGCATCGCAGGCGTTCGATCTCGTCCGGCGGATCGAGGCCGAGGAAGGCCGCTTCTTCATCCATCCGTTCAACGGCTATCACACGATCCTCGGCACCGCGACGCTCGGCTACGAATGGGCGACGCAGACCCCCGACCTCGATGCGGTGATCGTGCCGATCGGCGGCGGCGGGCTCGCGGCCGGCATGGCGACCGCGCTGCGGCTCGCGAATCCGCGCGTGCATGTATACGGCGTCGAGCCGGAAGGCGCCGACGCGATGAGCCGCAGCTTCGCGGCGAATCACACGATCAAGATGAGCGCGATGCAGACGATCGCCGATTCGCTGATGGCGCCGCATACCGAGGAATACAGCTACCAGCTGTGCCGGCGCCACGTCGACCGCATCGTCACCGTGTCCGACGACGCGCTGCGTGCCGCGATGCTGTTCCTGTTCTCGCAACTGAAACTGTCGGTCGAACCGGCGTGCGCGGCCGCCCTCGCCGCGCTGCTCGGGCCGCTGCGCGAAACGCTGCAGGGCAAGCGCGTCGGCGTGCTGCTGTCGGGCACGAATACCGACCCGGGCACGCTCGGCATGCATCTCGCGCACGCGAAACTGCAGCACTGACCGCGCGACGGGCCTCAGCGAATCAACCTAGGGTTATCCCCAGATTATGTTGACAGCCCTGTTGATAACCCGCCGGACAAGCACGCAAGTGGTTGAGCGCGCAGCGTTTTGCGCGCACGGAGGTCGATCGACGCGAAATGGGCAACTGCGGCCGCCAGCCGCACGCACCGCGACCTGGTGGCGCCGCGCGGCGCCCGTGATCGGCGGCGTCGCGATCGCGCTGCTCGCCGGTTGCGCGGCACAGCCCTCGCCGGTCGTCGGCGCGGCGTCGGCCTGCACGCAGCCGGGCGAGAACCGCATGCTGCAGGCCGACCTGCTGTTCGGGCGCGACATCGCCGGGCGCGGCCCCGTCACCGATGCGGAACGTGCGGCGTTCCTCGCCGACACGGTCACGCCGCGCTTCCCCGACGGCCTCACCTACTGGGACACCCACGGCCAGTGGCGCGACCGGGCAAGCGGCGGGATCACGCGCGAAGACAGCTTCGTGATCCGTATCGTCGCCGACGATACGCCCGACACGCACGTGCGGCTCGCCGCAATCCGCAAGGCCTACATGGAGCGGTTTCATCAGCAATCGGTCGGCATGACGGTCGTGCCGGCCTGCGCATCGTTCTGATTCCGCCTCTTCCGCTGTCGGTCCCGTAAATAAAACGGGCGCCCGAAGGCGCCCGTCGCATGCATGAACAGCAGTATCCCGCTTACTTGTTCTCGAACATGTCCATGATCTGCTGCTTCTCCTGCGGCGTGACGGGCGGCGGCGCAAGCCCTGCCGCACCGGCCGAGCCGAGTGCGTCGTTCGCGCTGATCGCGTTCTCGGCCGGGTTGATGTCGACGTTCGCGACGAAGCCGTTGCCCGGCGTGCGATCGGCGTAGTACAGCTCGCCGTCGAGCGAGGTCAGGCCGTCAGGCATCGGCATCTGCTGCTCCGGCACGCCGTTCAGCGCGGTGCGCATGTAGTTCACCCAGATCGGCAACGCGAGCTGTGCGCCGAATTCGCGGCTGCCGAGGCTCTTCGGCTGGTCGAAGCCCATCCACGCAACCGCGACGAGCGATTGCTGGTAGCCGGCGAACCAGCCGTCCTTCGCGTCGTTCGTCGTACCAGTCTTGCCCTGCAGGTCACCGCGGCCCAGTGCGTTGGTGCCCGCGCCCGTGCCGGCCGTCGCGACCGAATGCAGCAGGCTGTTCATCACGTATGCGTTGCGGCCTTCGATCGTGCGCGGCGCCGTGCTGCCCGCGAGCGCCGGCTGCGACTTCTGCAGCGGCTGGCCGCGTGCATCGTCGACCTCGGCGATCAGGTACGGATCGACCTTGTAGCCGCCGTTCGCGAACACCGCATAGCCGGTCGCGAGCTGCAGCGGCGTCACGAGGCCCGCGCCGAGCGCCATCGGCAGGTAAGGCGGCGTCTTCGCGGGATCGAAGCCGAAGCGCTGCGTCACGTACTGCTGCGCATACTGCGTCCCGATCGACGCGAGGATCCGGATCGACACGAGGTTCTTCGAACGCTGCAGGCCGGTGCGCATCGTCATCGGGCCGTCAGGCTGGTCGTCGTCCTTCGGCTCCCATGCGGTGCCGCCCGGCACGCTCGGCGGGAAATACAGCGGCGCGTCGTTGATCATCGTCGCCGGCCCCATGCCCTTGTCGAGCGACGCCGAGTAGATGAACGGCTTGAACGACGAGCCCGGCTGCCGCCATGCCTGCGTCACGTGGTTGAACTTGCTCTTGTTGAAGTCGAAGCCGCCGACGAGCGAGCGGATCGCGCCATCCTGCGGCGCAATCGCGACAAGCGCGCCTTCGACCTGCGGCAGCTGCACGACCTGCCAGCCCGTCTTGCCGTCCTTCAGCACGCGCACGACCGAGCCCGGCTTGACGCGCAGCGTATCGTTCGCGCGGGGCCCGAGCGCGCCCGCCACGAAGCGCAGCCCGGCCGGGCCGATCGTCGTGGTCGCGCCGCCGACGAACTGCACCTCGACCGCGTTCGGCGACGCCGACAGCACGACCGCCGACTGCAGGTCGCCGTTGTCCGGGTGATCGGCGAGCGCGTCGTCGATCGCCTCGTCGCGGTCGTCGCCGGCCGCGGGCAGCTGGATCGACGCTTCCGGCCCGCGATAGCCGTGGCGGCGCTCGTAGTCGAGAATGCCGCGACGCACGGCCTGGTACGCGGCTTCCTGGTCGGCCGAGTTGATCGTCGTCGTGACGGTCAGCCCGCGCGTATAGGTTTCGTCCTTGTACTGCTGGTACATCATCTGCCGCACCATCTCGGCGACGTACTCGCCGTGCACCGCGTACTGGTTGCCCGGCGTGCGCACGTGGATCTCTTCCTTCACGGCCTCGTCGTACTGCGGCTGCGTGATGTAGCCGACCTCGAGCATGCGCTTCAGGATGTATTCCTGGCGCACCTTCGCGCGCTTCGGATTGACGACCGGGTTATAGGCGGACGGCGCCTTCGGCAGCCCCGCGAGCATCGCCGCTTCCGCAAGCGTGATGTCCTTCAGGTCCTTGCCGAAGTACACGCGCGCGGCGGCCGCAAAGCCGTACGAGCGCTGGCCGAGATAGATCTGGTTCATGTACAGCTCGAGAATCTGGTCCTTCGTCAGGGCCCTCTCGATCTTGTACGCGAGCAGCATTTCGTAAATCTTGCGCGTGTAGGTCTTCTCGCTCGACAGGAAGAAGTTGCGCGCGACCTGCATCGTGATCGTGCTCGCGCCCTGGCGCGCGCCGCCGTGCATCAGGTCGGCGACGCCCGCTCGCAGGATGCCGAGGAAGTCGACGCCGCCGTGCTCGTAGAAGCGGTAGTCCTCGATCGCGAGCACGGCCTTCTTCATCACGTCGGGAATATCCTGGAAGCGCACGAGGCTGCGGCGCTCTTCGCCGAACTCGCCGATCAAAACGTGATCGGCCGTGAACACGCGCAGCGGCACCTTCGGCTGGTAGTTGGTCAGCGCATCGAGCGACGGCAGTTGCGGTGCCATCACGACGAGCGCGTAGCCGACGATCAGCGCGCCGACGATTGCCAGCGTCACGAACAGGCCGGCGAACCACAGCACGACACGCGAGCCGAACGAGCGACGGCGCCCGCCGCCGCTGCGCTGGGTGCGGCGGTCGTCGTCGCGATCGTCGTCATCGGGGTAATAGGCTCCGGAGGGCGAACGGCGCAGCGTGTAGTGGGGTTCGTTCCTGTCGGAAGAAGAAGGCGGTCGTTTGATAATTGGCATGTCGGAATGGCGGGCGTACGTGGCACCCTCGGACGCATGCGGAAATGCAAGCGAATGAATCAGAGCGGGTAAGGCGTGATGCGGCTGTCACGTCGACAGACCCCGCCGCGCGGCGATCCGTTCCCGCGACGTGACAGCGCATTTTAATGAAATCGACCGGGTGCCTTCGCGATTTTTTGTAAAAATTCCCTCAATGCCGTGATTTGAGGAACGTATTGTCGGCATCCTCTGCCTATCATGGACACGCAACATGGCGCGCACAGCCGATTTTCTTTCAATCGCGAAAGGTTCGACATCCTGATGCGCAAGCCGCTTGAACTCGCGCGTTTAAGCCGTATTTAAGTGAACCGGTGGTGTAATATCCGCCGGCTCATGCGGGTCGGAACCGGCTCGCTACGGGCACTGCCGCGGTCACGCGGCACCTTTCAACCACGGAGGATTTCATGTCGCTTTTCGACTCTGTTTCGCGCACGATCAAAGGCCTGCTGAACGATGCGGCCGATTCGGTACAGGATCCGTCGCGCGACGCACGGCAGATCGTGCGGGAGCTCGACGACAGCATCGGCCGTGCCGAGAATTCGCTGATCGAGATCGAGGCACAGGTCGCGACCCAGCGCAGCAAGCGCGATGCGGCCGACGACAAGGTGAAGAAGTACGAGGACGGCGCGAAGCGCGCGCTGCAGGCCGGCGACGAGGCACTCGCACGCGAGGCGCTCGGCGCACAGTCGAACGCGGAAGCCGAGCGTGACGCGCTCGCGGCCGAGTTGTCGACGCTCGAGCCGTCCGTCGACAAGCTGAAGGGGCAGATCGCCGACATGCGTCAGCGCCGCAACGACCTGAATGCACGCTCGAACATCCTGCAGGCCAAGCAGGAAATCGCGCAGGCGAAGGACGTCGCGGCAAGCGCGTTGGGCGGCATCGGCGGCAAGAACCTGTCCGAGGACTTCCAGAAGCTCGAGGACAAGGTCGCGTTGCAGAACGCACGCTCGGACGCGCGCCTCAATTCCGCCGACACGTCGAGCGGCAAGGCGCTCGAGGACAAGCTCGCCGCGCTGAACAAGGGCCCGTCGGTCGAGGATCGCCTCGCCGCGCTGAAGAAGCAGCTCGACACGCCCGCGCAGTAACGGCAACTGCGGGCAACCGCGCCGCCGCCCGTCCCGGGCGCGCGGCGCGAACCGATCGTCAGGAGACGGGCGCCCGCGCCCGGTTCGACCATGAAGAAATCTCTCGCCGCACTCGGCCTCTCGCTGATGTTGCTGTCGTCCGCCGCGTTTGCGGTCCCGTCGCTGCAGCAGGTCGAGCAGTCGATCGCGCAACGCAACTGGCAACAAGCCGACACGCAGCTGTCGCAAGTCATCGACGCCCATCCGAACAACGCGCACGCGCGCTACCTGTATGCGCAGGTGCTGGACCGCGAGGGCCGCGCATCCGACGCACTCGCGCAACTGCAGCGCGCGAAGTCGCTCGATCCGCAACTGAAGTTCACCGACGCGTCGCGCTTCGCGCAGACGGAGTCGCGCATCCGCGCCGACGCCGCGCGCGTGAGCGGCAACGCGCCGTCAGCCACGCAGGCCGGCACGCTGCAATCGTCGCTCGCACCCGCCGTCGCGCCGGCCGAAAAACACGGCCCGTCGACCGGCATGTGGATCGGCCTCGGGCTGATCGTCGCGGTGATCGCGCTGGTGCTGCGCTGGACGCTGCGGCGCGCGCGCACGGCCGACGACGGCCGCGCCGACGACGAACGCCGCACGCAGCTCAAGCGCGCGACCGACGTGCTGAACGACATCCGTCCGCTGAAACTCGACGCGAAGCTGTCGACGGCGGCCGGCGCCGCGGCGCTCATCGGTGAAATCGAAGCGATCGAGACCGACGCGCGCACACTCGTCGAAGCGTTGTCGAACGGCAAGAATCCGGTACCGCCGTATCGCATCGATGAACTCGAACAGCGCCATGCGAGCGTGAAGGCACGCGTCGAAGGCCGTCCCGACCCGGCCGCTCAACCCGCTGCACCGGCCAACGGCAGCGGCTCCGTGTATGCGCAGGAAGCCGATCGCATGACGGGCGCACCGGGCCAGCCGTATCCGCCGCAGCCCTACCCGCAACAGCAACCGCCCGTCGTGATCCAGCAAGGCGGCGGCGGTTTCGGTGGCGGTATGGGCGGGCTGCTGACCGGCGTATTGCTCGGCGAGGCGATGTCGGGCGGCCGCGAACGCGTGGTGGAACGCGACGTGATCGTCGACGGCGAGCGCCGCCGGCAGGAGAACGACCCGGGTTTCGACCTCGGCCGCGGCGATGCGTCGAACTGGAGCGACGGCAACGGCGGCGGTGGCGGCATGGATCTCGGCAGCAACGACGACGGCTGGACCGACGACAACTCCTGACACTACGCAGCGCGTCAACACACCTGCGGCACACCCGCGACGCGCTGCGACGCACGCCACGCTCCCCTGGATGGCCGGCCGCGCCGACGCGCGGATTTGTCAATCATTTCAAGATGGGCTACCGGCAATGGGGAGCGTTCGCTATCATGCGGCCATCGGCGTGCCACCGACCCTCATTCGACGCTCTGCATCCCTGCGCGTCGCGGCACGCCTCCCCTCGCCCCCACCAGGAGAAAGCCGCTCATGAGCATCATCAAGGAATTCAAGGAGTTCGCCGTCAAGGGCAACGTCATGGATCTCGCCGTCGGCGTGATCATCGGCGGCGCGTTCTCGAAGATCGTCGACTCGGTCGTGAAAGACCTCATCATGCCGGTCATCGGCGTGCTGACGGGCGGTCTGGATTTCTCGAACAAGTTCGTTCTGCTCGGCACCATCCCCCCGACGTTCAAGGGTAATCCCGATTCGTTCAAGGACCTGCAGGCCGCGGGTGTCGCCGCGTTCGGCTATGGCTCGTTCATCACCGTGGCGATCAATTTCGTCATCCTGGCGTTCATCATTTTCCTGATGGTGAAATTCATCAACAAGCTGCGCAAGCCGGAAGACGCCGCGCCGGCCGCGACGCCGGAAGACACGGTGCTGCTGCGCGAGATCCGCGATTCGCTGAAGCAGCGCTGATCGCCGAGCGCCCCGCCTGCCAGGCCCGCCCCGTGCGGGCCTTTTTATTGCGCGCGCG
Source organism: Burkholderia crassaminum (assembly GCF_964265005.1). Lineage (NCBI taxonomy): Bacteria > Pseudomonadati > Pseudomonadota > Betaproteobacteria > Burkholderiales > Burkholderiaceae > Burkholderia > Burkholderia crassaminum. Next base: position 2,313,193 of record NZ_OZ183799.1, read on the forward strand.
ATGCGCCGCCGGATGCGGTCCATCTCACTTTTTTGTGACGGGCGAATGCACGCGCGGGAAAAGCAGGTCTATGATGGAGACTAAACGACAGTACGGGCGCCAAGACGCTGGCTGTGTCGATCATGGCGAGCAGGTCGACGGGAGACATTGATCGTCGTACTGCACGAAGGCAGCATTTTCGTGTGCTATAAAGGATCGACATGCGGCGTACATAGCCGGGAGTGGGTCGCATGAAAGTGCCGCATTTCTTGCAATTGTTTTTGAGGCGAGTGTTTATGTCCTTCCCGAAAAAACGTCGGCGTGCCCAGCAGGATGGCCAGGAGTCATTCCTCGCGGTATTGCGCCACTCGAAACCGTTTGCCCAGCTCGACACCAAGATTGCCCGCGCCCGTGCGCAGGACGAACCTGTCCTGTACGCGCATGTGCTGCCCGGTCTCGACGTGCTCCTGTGCAGCGTGCGCGGCGCCCAGCCGCCCTATCCGGCCATCGCCGAGCTGCGCAAGCGCTGCATCGAATCGATCGCCAACGCGCTCGAGCAGCCGCTCGATGGCCTCGAGAACGGCGGGTACTGGTACGAAGCGAACGGCTTCGGCTTCCTCGTGTTCGCCAGCCGTGCACGTGCGCGCATCCTGCCCGAGTTTGGTGCAGGCACGAAAGCGAGCCTGCGCGGCGGGCTCGGCCGCCAGAACGCCGGCGACACGACACCCCGCTCTCTCGGCTGATCCGCCTGCCATTCGATGGGCCGCCTCCGGGCGGCCCATCTGCCATTCACGCGCCCCGCGTGCCCGTCACGACGCCTGCTGACGCCCGTTGCCGGGCCTTACGATGTCGATGAACGCGGCGAAATCGGCGCCGGCGAGCCCTTGCGCGGCGCCCAAGCGCAGCACCTGCTGCACGGTAGCCGATACAGGCATCACCGCGCCCGTGTCGCGCGCCGCGTCGGCGATCGCATCGACGTCCTTCTGGAACGTGCTGAGCGCACCGATCGGTGCGTGACCACCCGACGTCATGCGCGGCACGAACGTCTGCAGCAGCACCGAATCGGCCCAGCCGCCGGCCAGTGCTTCGGCCAGCCGAGCGGCATCGATGCCGCTCGCCTGCGCGAGACCGACGGCCTCGGCAATCGCGGTCACCGTCGCGGTGACGATCGCCTGGTTGCACAGCTTCGCCGTCTGCCCCGCGCCCGCGTCGCCCATGTGCGTGATGCGCGACGCGTACGTGTCGATCAGCGGCCGCACCGTGTCGAGATCGGCCGCGTGGCCGCCGGCCATCACCGCGAGCGTGCCGGCCTGCGCGCCGGGCACGCCGCCCGATACCGGCGCATCGATCCAGCCGACGCCGAGTGCGGCCGCGCGCGCCGCGTAATCACGCGTCGCGGCAGGCGGGATGCTCGAATGATCGACGATGCGTTGCAGGCGACGCGCAGCGGCGTCGCCGGACAACAGCCCGTGCTCGCCGAACACCACGTCGCCCACCGCGCGGCCGTCGAGCACGCACACGAATACCGTATCGACGCGCTCCGCCAGTTCGCGCGGCGTGCCGGCCACTTGCGCGCCGTCCTTCACGAGCGCCTCGGCCTTGTCGCGCGAGCGATTCCACACGCTGACCCGATGCCCGGCCGCCAGCAAATGCCGAATCATCGGCGCGCCCATCAATCCCGGTCCGCAAAATCCGACTTCCACGATGTTCCTCGTCTCCGATATGGGTTGAACTTGCCGCCCATCATACCTATCACTCAAGAAGCCGGGCACGCGCGGCGCCGCTTCGGGACCACGGCTTGCACCGGCAATCCAAACCGATATCCCAGGGAGCGCATCATGAGCGACCACGTGTACAAGATGATCGAGCTGACCGGTTCGTCGCGGCAATCGAGCGACGACGCCATCCGCAATGCGATCTCGAAAGCCGGCAAGACGCTGCACAACCTGCACTGGTTCCAGGTGACCGAAACGCGCGGCCACATCGAAGGCGACCAGGTCGTTCACTGGCAGGTGACGCTGAAGGTCGGCATGCGCATCGACGACTGACGCGCCCGTCGCATCCCACGCCGCGCCTCGATCCGGATCCGCTCAACGCGTGTCCGCGCGGCGCCACGCGCTTCTCATCGCCCCCCGTTCGAGCCCCTTGTCACGGCCCGGCCGGCGGACGCCTGCGGGTATCCATCTCTTGACGCTGGCCGCGCTTCATATTAAAAACGATATACCCCACCTACCCCTCGATCAGCCCAGCCATATAAACCGGAGATATCATGAGTCAGCAACGCGAGGCGATCGACACGTACCTCTTGCGCGTCTTGCACACCTTGTTGATGGAGCGCAGCGTCACGCGCGCGGCCGTCAAACTGAACCAGTCGCAACCGGCGATCAGCGCCGCGCTGCGACGCCTGCGCGACATCACCGGCGATCCGCTGCTGGTGCGCGGCAAATCCGGCATGGTGCCGACCGAATACGGGCTGCGCCTGCTCGAGCCCGTGCAGAACGCACTGCGTGAAATCGAGCGGATCAAGTTCCAGCAGCACAACTTCGACCCGGCCACGTCGATCCGCTGCTACCGGATCGGCTGCCCCGACTACCTGAACGTGCTGTTCGTGCCGACCGTCGTCGAGCGCTTCCGCCAGGCCGCGCCGAATGCGACGCTCGAGTTTCATTCGCTCGGCCCCGCGTTCGACTACGAGCTCGCGCTGGAAGACGGCAAGCTCGACATCGTCGTCGGCAACTGGCCCGAACCGCCCGAGCAGCTGCACCTGTCGAACCTGTTCGTCGACGAAATCGTCTGCCTGATGAGCAACACGCACCCGTTCGCAAAACGCGGCGGGCTCACGCTCGACCAGTACCTGAACGCGCCGCATCTCGCGCCGACGCCGTACTCGGTCGGCCAGCGCGGCGCGATCGACGTGCATCTCGCGCGCGAACGGCTCAAGCGTCACGTGGTCGTCACGCTGCCGTATTTCAACCTTGCGCCGTACGTGCTCGTGAAGTCCGACCTGATCTTCACGACGACGCGCCTGTTCGCCGATCACTACGCGAAGTTCCTGCCGCTGTCGGTCGTGCCGGCGCCGCTCGACTTCCCGCCGATGCAGTACTACCAGCTGTGGCACGAGCGCTGCCACTACTCCGACGAAGTGCGCTGGCTGCGCAGCCTCGTCGCCGAAGCCACCCGCACGCTGATCGAGCCGTAAGCGCGCACGACGCGCGCGCCGGCCACGCCGTTGCGGGGTGGCTGGCGTGGCCTCGTGTGGCCTCGTGTGGCCCGGTGTGACGTATCCCGGCCGCAGCCTCGGCCGCCGCGCACCCGCGGTGCGGCGCGCGGCGCAATCTCCACCTCGACGCGTCAGCGCGACGCCTCCACGAGTGTCTGCGCAAGCGCGTTATGACGCGCGATGACAGGCGGCAGATCGAGCGTGGCCAGCCGCCCTTCCCGCACCACCACCTTCCCGTTCACCACCGTGTACGCCGTCTGCGACGGCGCGCAGAACACGAGCGCCGCGACCGGATCGTGCAGCGCACCCGCGAACAGCGGCTGGCGCAGGTCGAACGCGGCGAAGTCGGCGGCCATGCCGGGCTTCAGCGCGCCGATATCGTCGCGGTTCAGCACCTTCGCGCCGCCGAGCGTCGCGATCTCGAGCGCTTCGCGCGCGGTCATTGCATCGGGCCCGAAACCGACCCGTTGCAGCAGCAGCGCCTGCCGCACTTCCGCGACCATCTGCGCGCCGTCGTTCGATGCCGAGCCGTCGACGCCCAGGCCGACCGGCACGCCCGCGAGACGCATCTTCTTCACCGGCGCGATGCCCGACGCGAGCCGCATGTTCGAGCACGGACAGTGCGCAACGCCCGTGCCGGTGCGCGCGAACAGGCTGATGCCCGCATCGTCGAGCTGCACGCAGTGCGCATGCCACACGTCGTGGCCGACCCAGCCGAGATCTTCCGCATATTCGGCGGGCGTCATCCCGAACTTCTCGCGGCTGTAGGCGATGTCGTTGACGTTCTCCGCGAGGTGCGTGTGCAGCGACACACCGTATTCGCGCGCGAGCACGGCCGCGTCGCGCATCAGCTCGCGGCTCACCGAGAACGGCGAGCACGGCGCGACGACCACGCGCAGCATCGCGTAACGGCCTTCGTCGTGATAGGTCTCGATCAGGCGCTGCGTGTCGCGCAGGATCTCGGGCTCGCGCTCGACGACCGAATCGGGCGGCAGCCCGCCGTCACGCTGGCCGACGCTCATCGAGCCGCGGCTCGCGTGAAAGCGCATGCCGATCCGCTGCGCGGCGCCGATGCTGTCGTCGAGGCGGCTGCCGTTCGGGTAGATGTACAGGTGGTCGCTCGACGTCGTGCAGCCCGACTGCAGCAGCTCGGCCATCGCGGTGAGCGTCGACACCTCGATCATCTCGGGCGTCAGGTGCGCCCAGATCCGGTACAGGTTCGTGAGCCAGCCGAACAGCTCGGCGTTCTGCGCCGCGGGCACCGCGCGCGTGAGGCTCTGGTACATGTGATGGTGCGTGTTCACGAGCCCCGGGATCACGAGGTGGCCGCGCAGGTCGAGCACTTCGTCGGCCGTGTCGGGCAGCTCGGCGGTCGGGCCGACCGCGACGATCCGGTTGTCTTCGATGTAGAGCCCCGCGTCGCGCAATTCGCGGCGCGTGTCGTCCATGGTCACGAGCACGTCGGCGTGCTTGACCAGCAGGGTTTTCGGGCGGGATGAGGAAGGGTTCGGCGCGCGTGCGCCAGCGTGCTGCTCGGGGTTCATGCGTTCTCCGCGTCGGTCTGCCCCCAGGGTCTGAATCCTGGAGGCGGTCACACAGCCGTTCGAACGCTGAATCGCGGCACGCTCCGGTGCCTGCGTCCGTTCGAACGCCCTGGCCCGGTTACCCGGCGTGCTCGCCGTCTTCGGGGTACGCGCGGGCCACAGGCCGACGCGCACGGCGGGAGGATCGCCCAAGCGCGCGCCGCACACAATGCGCGATCCGGAATACCGCGTTTCACGGTTTCGATATGGTACGCCGCGCGCAGGCCCGCGGCGCACCCGAAACGTACGCTCAAAGCCGTATCCGGCGGGCCGTCGACAGCCGCTCATGCGCGGCGCATTATCTTTGATATCGCGCCCGTATTTGCGCGGGGAACCTTTTTACAATGCCTGCACGGCGCTCGCTTCAATCTCGCCGACGGGTATGTAGCCACGTGACGTGGAGCCTCGATCCGCCGCACAGTCAATGGATCGAGTCGCCGCCGAACCTCGCATTCACACAAGGACAATTGCGAATGGGAAAGCTCACTACCCACGTACTCGATACGGCGCACGGTCGTCCCGGCGCCGCAATCAAGGTCGACCTCTACGCGCTGGACGGCGAATCGCGCCGCGCGATCAAGACCGTGCTGACCAATAGCGACGGCCGCTGCGACGAACCCCTGCTCGAAGGCGCCGCGCTCGCCGCCGGCGAATACGAACTCGTGTTCCATGCCGGCGACTACTTCGCGTCGATCGGCGTGAAGGTGCCCGAACCCCGTTTCGTCGACCGCGTCGTACTCCGCTTCGGCATCGCCGACACCGCTTCGCACTACCACGTGCCGCTGCTCGTGTCGCCGTGGTCGTACAGCACCTATCGCGGCAGCTGACATTCGAATCAGCGCCCACATCAAACAAACGATTTGAGTCTGGAGGAGTTTCATGGAAGGCTTCATCACCGACTGGCTGAACCTCGCGCTGCGATGGCTGCACGTCATCGTCGCCATTGCGTGGATCGGCGAGTCGTTCTATTTCGTCGCGCTCGACAACAGCCTGAAACCGCCGACCGACCCGAACCAGCGCAAGCGCGGTGTGTTCGGCGAGCTGTGGCACGTCCACGGCGGCGGTTTCTACAACATGCAGAAGTACACGGTCGCCCCGCCGGAAATGCCGGATGACCTGCACTGGTCGAAGTGGCCGTCGTACACGACCTGGCTGTCGGGCTTCTCGCTGTTCTTCGTGCTCTACCTGCTCGCGCCGAACACCTACCTGATCGACAAGAGCGTGCTCGACATGGGCCCGGTGGTTGCCGTCGCTTCGGCACTCGGCTTCCTCGCGGCCGGCTGGATCGTCTACGACTCGCTGTGCCGCGTCCTCGGCACCAACGATCGCGTGCTCGGCATCTGCGTCGGCATCTACGTGGTCGCGGCCGCCTACCTCGCGTGCCATATCTTCGCGGGCCGTGCCGCGTACCTGATCGTCGGCGCGATGCTCGCGACGATCATGTCCGCGAACGTGTTCTTCGTGATCATCCCCGGCCAGCGCAAGATGGTCGACAAGATGCTCAAGGGCGAAGAACCGAACCCGATCTACGGCAAGCGCGGCAAGCAGCGCTCGGTGCACAACACGTACTTCACGCTGCCGGTGGTGTTCGCGATGCTGTCGAACCACTATGCGATGACCTACACGAACAAGTTCAACTGGGTCGTGCTCGTGATGATCATGCTGGCTGGCGCGCTGATCCGCCAGTTCTTCGTGATGCGTCACCGCGGCAAGCAGCTGTGGTACCTGCCGATCGGTGGCGTCGCACTGCTGTCGGGCGCGCTGGTGTGGACGATGCCGAAGCCGGTCGCGCCGGAAGCGCAAGCGGCCAACGCACCGAAGATCGTGATCAACGACATCATGCCGGTCCTGCAGCAACGCTGCGTCGAGTGCCACTCGTCGAAGCCGACGCTGATGGGCAGCGCCCCCGCGGGCGTGATGTTCGACACGCCGGACGAAGTGTCGAAGAACGCGCAGCGTATCTACGAACAGGCCGTGCGCCTGAAGGCGATGCCGATCGGCAACGTCACGCACATGACCGACGACGAGCGGATGAAGCTCGCCGCCTGGTTCGAGGGTGGCGCGAACAAGTAAGCCGCCGTGCGCCGGGTGCGAATGCCTGGCGCAATCCTCTCCGTTCGCGGGCCCGGTGACGGGCCCGTTTTTTTTGCGTGCCCCGAATGCCCTTCGCGCGTCAGCCGCGCATCGCGTCGCGCTGGAGCGCGACGAGCGCATCGAGTGCGCGCGGGCCGTCGTCGAACGGCACGAAGATGTGATCGTGGTACGCGGCCGCCATCACATTGCAGCTGATGCCGGCCGCGCCGAGTGCCCGCGCGAACGCCGCCGTGAGGCCGACGGCCGCCAGGTCGGAATGCACGGTCAGCGTGATCCAGGCGGCACGGAACAACACGGGCCAGCCGCGACGTGCTGCCGTCTGCTCGTCGACGACGACCGTCAATCCCTCCGCTTCGCGGAACGTCGCGATTGCTTCGGATAACGATACGTCTGCATCGATCGGCAGCGAGACGAAGGCGAACGCGCCCGGGTGCAGTTCGGGCTGCATCGTGCTCAGCAGGATCGCGAGGTCGTTTTCAGGTTGGCTCATCGGAAGAACACGCCCGGAACCGGGCATCGTGCGGTGGAGATGCGGGCACGATAGCATGCGCCGGCGCCGCCGCTACGCACGCATCGTCGCGACTTCGTCCGCGAGCCAGTCGCGCAATGCGACGATGCGCGGATCGTCCTGCGTGCGCTCCGGATACACGACGTGATACGCAAGGCCCGGTGCCACCTCGACGTTCACGTCGAACAGCTGCACGACGCGCCCTTCCGCGAGATCGCGCGCGATCATGTGCGGCTCCGCAAGACCGACCGCCGTGCCGTCCGTCACGGCCTGCACGACGTGGCTCGAATCCGGAAACGACACACACCGGCTGTCGTCGAAACCGTCGACGCCGGCCGCGGTCATCCACGCCGACCACCGCGGCCACGTGACGCCATCGACTTCGCAGTCAACGTGGCAGAGCGTGTGGCGCAGCAGATCGCGCGGCTTGCGCAACGGCGGCCCGGCCGACAGCAAGGCCGGGCTGCAGACCGCGACGACCGACGTATCGAACAGGCGCCGAGCGCACGTGTCGCGATAGCGCCCGGTGCCGAAGCGGATCGCGACATCGACGTCGTCGTCGTCGAAATCGCGCAACCGGTCGGTGATGTCGAATGTCAGCTCTAACGCCGGATGCGCGGCCCTGAAACGCGGCAGGCGCGGCAGCAGCCAGTGCGTCGCAAAACGCGCGCCGAGCGACACGCGCAACTCCGTCTGCTCCCGCGCGATGCGCCGGGCCCGAGCCGTCGCGCGCTGCAGGCCCGCCAGCGCATCGGCGGCCGCGGCAGCCAGCACGACACCGGCCGGCGTCAGCCGGATGCTGCGGCTCGTGCGCACGAACAGGTCCATGGCGAGTTGCGCCTCGATCTCCTTGATCTGGTGACTGACGGCCGCCGGCGTCAGCCCGACCTCGTCGGCCGCCCGCGAGAAATTCAGGTGCCGCGCCGCCGCATCGAACGTCCTCAGCGCGCGCGTACCGGGCCACATGCGTTCCATCGATCTTCAAACCGGATTTGATGACCGTTCCAAAACTACTCGTTTTTCAAGACGTCATCAATCCGCAAACAATAGGTTTTCTTGAAGGTACTGCGAGCCGCCCCGCGCTCGCGACCGAACCCGGAGATCCGCCGATGACCGTTACCCCGTTCCCTTCCGTCGTCCAGCTCAACGGCGTAGCCGCCACCGCGGACGCACTCGCCGCGCTCGCGTTCGCGGGCCATGCGCATTTCACCGCGATGCAGGTGCGCGACGGCCGCGTGCGCGGCCTCGACCTGCATCTCACGCGGCTACGCGATGCGTCGAACGCGCTGTTCGGCCAGGCGCTGCCCGACGACCGGATTCGCGCGCTCCTGCGCACCGCGCTCGATCGCGCGCCGTCGGCGCTGTCGCTGACGGCGACCGTGCATGCGACCACGGGTGAATTCATCGCGCCGCGCGATGACGAAGCGCTCGACGTGCTGGTCCGCACCGCGGCGCCGTCGTCGGGGCCGGCGGGCCCGCTCGATCTCGCGCTGTTCGAATACGAGCGCGTGCTACCGGACATCAAGCACGTCGGCGAAGTCGCAAAGACGCACTTCCTGCGCCGCGCGATCGCGCAGGGTTTCGACGATGCGGCATTCGTCGATCGCCACGGGCGCATCAGCGAAGGCTCGATCTGGAATCTGGCGTTCTGGATCGGCGACGCGGTCGTGTGGCCGGTGGCGGGCATGCTCGGCGGCGTCACGATGCGCATCGCGCGCCGGCAACTGGCGCGCCTGGGCGTCGCGCAGCACGATCGCGAACTGACGCCGGCCGACCTGCCGTCGATGGCCGGCGCCGTCGTGATGAATTCGTGGACGCCGGGAATCGCCGTGCGCCGGTTCGGCACGGCCTCGCTGCCGGACTCGTCGTCATTCGTGGCCCTGCTGCATCGCGCGCATGAACAGGAGGTGCCCGTCGCGCCGTGACGCGCGGGCCCCGTGTCGGGCACGGCTCACCCGTCGACCGCCTCCGGCAGCCGCGCGATCGCCTTGATCTCGAACTGGAAGCCGTACAGCCAGGTCACGCCGACGGCGGTCAACGTCGGATGCGGTGCGTCGCCCCAGTATTCAGGGACGATCTCCCAGATCCGCTCGAACGTCGCTTCGGGATCGACGAGGAACACCGTCACGTCGACGACGTCGTCGAACGTGCAGCCGGCCGCGCGCAGCACCGCATTCAGGTTGTCGAACGCGCGGCGGACCTGCGCGCCCAGTTCCGGCTCGGGCGAGCCGTCCTCGCGGCTGCCGACCTGCCCGGACACGAACAGGAAACCGTTCGAGCGCACTGCCGGCGAATAGCGGTTGCGGTCATACAGCGCCTGGCGACCGGGCGGAAAAACTACGCTACGCTTTGCCATTCAACACCTCCATCAGTTTGCGGGGCAAAACCGCCCCTGTATCAACGATGGAAAGCACTTTATGGACCGTTGCGCGGCGGATAAACCGGCAACCTTGTCCAACACTGTTTGCGCTCTCCAAACAATGTCCGACCGACGCGGAGCCCTGACCTGATGGATCGATTCGACGCAATGCAGGCGTTCGCCCGCGTGGTGGAAGCCGGCAGCTTCACGAAGGCCGCCGAGACGCTGCACATGAGCCGCACCACCGTCACGCAACTGGTGCAGCAGCTGGAAGCGCGGCTGCGCGTGAAGCTGTTCAACCGCACGACGCGCAAGGTCGTCGTCACGGCCGACGGCGCCGCGTACTACGACCGCGTGGTGCGGCTGCTGGCCGACATGGACGACGCCGAAACGAGCCTGTCAGTTGCATCCGCATCGCCCCGCGGGCGGCTGCGCGTGGACGTGCCGAGCCCGTTCGCGCGCCTGATCCTGATCCCCGCGCTGCCCGCGTTCCATGCGCGCTATCCGGACATCCAGCTCGACATGGGCGTGAGCGACCGCGTCGTGGACGTGATCGGCGAGAACGTCGACTGCGTCGTGCGCGGCGGCGAACCGACCGACCGCTCGCTCGTCGCGCGGCAGGTCGGCGACCTGCGGCTCGGCGTGTACGCGTCGCCGGCCTATCTCGCGCGCGCCGGCACGCCGGCGCATCCGGACGAGCTGGAGGACACCCATCACCGGATCGTCGGGTTCCTGTGGGCGCGCACCGGCAAGGCGTTGCCGTTTGCGATGGCATGCGACGGCGAGCAGATCACCGTGCGCGGGCGCTACGTGCTGGCGGTCGACGACGGCAATGCGTACCTCGAGGCCGGCCTCGCCGGGCTGGGCATTCTGTGGCTGCCCGACTACATGGCCGACGCGTATCGCGCACGCGGCGAACTGGTGCCGCTGTTCGAACGATGGCAGCTCGAACCGATGCCGATGTACGTCGCGTTTCCGCCGAACCGGCACGTCAGTGCGAAGCTGCGCGTCTTCATCGACTGGGTCGCCGAGCTGATGGCGCGGCATGCGCCGGTCACGAACCGGCGCCGCGGCAACCACGGTTCGCGCAGCGCGCGCAAAACCGCGGCGACCTGACGCGCGCGGAGCGGGCCGCGCATAAAAAAACCCGCGCATCATGCGCGGGTTTCGACGGACGCTGGCTGAAACGCCGGTGACTCAAGCCGTCAGCGCGGTCAGCGCCTCGTCGGTGAGCCACAGCGATTCCTGCAGGTCCTGCTCGTTCAGGTTCAGGCCGTCGCCGCCGCGGTCGACGACGATGAAGTCGCTGACGCCACCGAGCGCGATCAGCGGGTGATGCCACACGCCCTTCGCGTAATTGACGCCCTGCCACCCGCTCGTCACGAACGCGCGGATCTTTGCCGGATCGAGATCGCCCGCGGGTGCCACGACGACGAGATACGGCTGGTGGTTCAGCGGCACGAAGGCCTGGCTGCCGAGCGGGTGCCGCTCCAGCATCTTCACTTCGAACGGCAGCGTACGCGGCTGGCCGCGGAACAGGTTGACGAGCGTGCGGCCGTCTTCATCGGTCACGTCGACTTTCGCGAGATCGTGAAAGCGGATCGTGGTGCCGAGGTTGATCGGGATCTGCTTCGCCCCTTCCGTTTCGATCACGTCGCCGAACGGCGCGAACGCTTCCTTGGTCAGCGGTTCGATGGCAAGCGTCTTCATTTGTCGAGCGTCCCCCACAAGCGCAGGCGCGACACGCCGCCGTCCGGAATGATGTTCAGTCGCACGTGCGTGACAGGGCCGAGCGACGCGATGCCTTGTTCGAAGTAGTGCTGCTTGTCCATCTGCAGCTTCTGTTCGCCGAGCAGCTCGGGCCAGAACATCGACTGCGTGATCAGCGAGCTGTCCGTGCCGCCCGAGACATACGCGGCCTGGATCGAGCAGCGATCCGGGTAGTTGCCCTTGAAGAACGCCGTGTCGACTTCGATCTTGCGGATCACGCCCGGCTGCGCGAGCGCGATGATCGCCCAGTCGTTGCCCGGTTCGCGGCGGCGGCGGGTTTCCCAGCCGTCGCCCATGTTCACGCCGCGGCCCGGCAGCAGCAGGTTCGACGCGACGCCGAAGTGCTGGTTGTTCGCGGCCACCACGTAACCGCCGTTTTCCATCGCCGCGAGATCGAACTGCTCGGTCGCGCTCGCGCCGGCCCAATCGAGCTGCGGCTGGCCGTACACGCGCAGGCGTGCAATGCCGCCATCCGGGTAGATGTTCACACGCAGGTGCGTGAAGGCACGCGCGTCACTCGCTTCAACATAGTGATGGCTGTTGCCCTGCAGCGTCGTCGACGGCACGATCTCGACCCACTCGGTCGCATGCGTCGGCGCGCCGTCGGCCACGAACGCGGCCTCGATCGACGCGGCCGGCGGGAAGTTGCCGGTGAAGTGGCTCGTGTCGATGTCGAAGCCCTTGATCACGCCCGGGCGCGCGAGCTTGACGATGCACCAGTCGTAGCCCGTCGTGCGCTTGCGGCGCGTTTCCCAGCCGTCCATCCACTTGCCGTGGTCGTCGTACTTGCCGGGGATGAAGACGGCCGGCTCGGGGTTCAGCATCCGGTCCTTCGGCGCGAAAAAATCGTCGCTGGCTTCGAGCGCCTGCGCACCGAGACGCGGGTCGGCAAGGTTCACGTAGCGCCGCGTGAAGTCGGGTGCGTTGGGATCGAGAAGCGGAACAGCCATGATGTTTCCTTGTTTCAGTGAGGCGATCAGGCCGCTGCGACGCAGCAGGCCGTATTGCGGTGTCAGGCGTCGATCAGGTCGTCGAGGCGGAAGCGTGCGATCCGGTAGATCTGGTCGAGGCTCGCGCGCAGTTCCTCGGTGCGCGAATGATTCACGCGCGACTCGAAGTTCGCGATGATGCCGTGCCGGTCATAACCGCGCACCGCGAGGATGAACGGGAAGCCGAACTTCTCGCGATACGTGCGGTTCAGCGTCAGCAGCTTGTCGAACTCGTCCTGCGTGCACTGGTCGAGGCCCGCGCCGCTCTGCTCGCGCGTCGACTCGGCCGTCAGCTCGCCGCGCACGGCAGCCTTGCCGGCCAGCTCCGGGTGAGCGTTGATCAGCGCGAGCTGGCGCACTTCGCCGCCCGTTTCCACTGCACCCGACATCGTCTCGTGCAACGCGTCGATGCTCGCGAACGGGCGCTTGCCCGCAGCGACCTCGGCCACCCACGGCGAATGTTCGAAGATCCCCGACAGCGCCGCGACAAATGCGCTCGGCGCCATCGTATTCAGTTGATTCAACGTGTAGCGCATCGCCTTCATGCTTTCCCTTCGTTCTGATGATTGGGCTGATACGGATGATGTTCACGCCAGTGACGCGCGATATCGACACGGCGCGTCACCCATACGCGATCGTGCTTCTCGATGTGATCGAGGAAACGCTGCAGCCCGCGGAACCGGCCCGGCCGGCCGAGCAACCGGCAGTGCATGCCGATCGACAGCATCTTCGGCGCTTCGTCGCCCTCCGCGTACAGCACGTCGAATGCGTCGCGCAGGTAGTCGAAGAAGTGATCGCCGGTGTTGAAGCCCTGCGGCGTCGCGAAGCGCATGTCGTTCGTGTCGAGCGTGTACGGCACGATCAGCTGCGGCGACGTCTTGCCGCCCGACACTGCGACGTCCATCCAGAACGGCAGGTCGTCGCCGTAGTTGTCGGAGTCGTACAGGAAACCGCCGTATTCCGCGACGAGGCGGTGCGTATTGGGACTGTCGCGGCCGGTGTACCAGCCGAGCGGGCGCTCGCCCGTCACGCGCTCGATCGCTTCCATCCCGAGGCGCATGTGCTCGGCCTCGAGTTCCGGCGACATGCTCTGGTAGTGGATCCAGCGCCAGCCGTGGCACGCGATTTCATGGCCCAGCTCGACGAACGCGCGCGCGAGGTCCGGGTGGCGTTCGATCGCCATGCCGACGCCGAATACCGTCAGCGGCATCCCGCGCTTCTCGAATTCGCGCAGGATGCGCCATACGCCGGCCCGCGAACCGTATTCGTAGATCGACTCCATGCTCATGTGGCGGTCGGGATACGCGGCCGCACCGACGATTTCGGACAGGAACTGCTCGGAGCCCGGATCGCCGTGCAGCACGCAGTTCTCGCCGCCCTCCTCGTAGTTCAGCACGAATTGCACGGCGACGCGGGCGCGCCCCGGCCAGTTCGCCTGAACGGGATGGCGGCCGTAGCCGATCAGGTCGCGAGGATAGTTGGGATCGAGTGACATGGGTTCGAAGTGCGACGAAAGCTCGCTGAAATAATGGGCTCGCATCGACCGCGCGGGTGCCGGGGGCCGGCTGCGCAAGCCGATGCGATGACGGCCCAGTGTAGCGAAAACGCCCATACGCGCCCATACAGCGGCGCAGATAGTGCGTGTCAGACGGTGTGTATGTGCGGTTGCGGCAAATTCGGGTCCGATTCTGCCTCATCCCCGCCCGGCGGGCTGAAGCTGGCGAACGCGCCGTCGTAGCGCTTCGGCAGCGGCCGCGCGTAGTCGCCGCGCTTCGCCGTCGCGAGGCGCAGCGCGACGAGCGCCTCGGCCCATTTGACGGCCGCCGTGACGCCTTCGACCACCGGCGCGCCGATCTGCTGCTCGATCTCGTGCGCGAACTCGGCCATCCCTGCACAACCCAGCACGATCGCGTCGGCGCCGTCCTCGTCGAGCGCGCGCCGGCATTCGTCGACGATGATCCGGCGCGCGGCCGAGCCCGGCCGGTCGAGTTCGAGCACGGCGACGTCGGTCGCGCGCACGTTGCGGCAGAACCGCTTCATCCCGTAGCGCTCCGCGAGGTGCCAGGCCATCCCGCAGGTGCGCGCGAGCGTCGTGACGACCGAGAAGCCCGGCGCGAGCACGCTCGCCGCATGCATCGCGGCCTCGGCAATGCCGATCACCGGCCCGCGCGCGAGCTCGCGCGCAGCATAAAGGCCCGGATCGCCGAAGCACGCGATCACGTATGCGTCGCAGCCGTCGCGCTCGCCCTGCGCGATCTCGGCAAGCAGCCCCGGCGTCGCGAGCGCCTCGTCGTAATACCCTTCGATCGACGGCGGCCCCATCGGCGGGCTCACCGCCACGATCTCCGTGCCGGCGGCCGCGACCTCGCGCGCGCAGCGACCCATCGCATCGGTCATCCGCTGCGTCGTATTGGGATTGATCAGTCGGATCTTCATCGCACGCTCCTCAGGCCTTCCTGCTCACGAGCAGCCGGTAGAACACGAAGCCGAGCCCCGCGCCGATGAACCACGAGAAGTTCGCGACGCCCTGCCAGCCCGGCACCATCACGCACACGACCGCGATCACTGCGGCCGGCAGGAGCGCTGCGAGCGCGCGTCGGTTCACGCCGCCCGTGTACCAGTACGACCCGCTTTCCGACATCGTGTACAGGTCGTCGCGCACGAGCCTGCCGCGCTTGACGAGGTAGAAGTCCGCAATCAGCACGCCGTACAGCGGGCCGATGAACGCGCCGAGCACGTCGAGCGTGTAGTGGATCACGGCCGGGTTGTTGAACAGGTTCCACGGCGTGATGAAGATCGACGCGACGGCCGCGAGCATCCCGCCCGCGCGCCAGCTGATCAGGCGCGGCGCGACGTTCGAGAAGTCGAACGCGGGCGACACGAAGTTCGCGACGATGTTGATGCCGATCGTCGCGATCGTGAACGTGAGCGCACCGAGGATCACCGCGGTCGGATGGTCGATGCGGCCGACCGTCTCGACGGGATCGGTGATGAGTTCGCCGAACACGGGCAACGTCGCTGCCGTCGTGATCACCGTGACGAGCGAGAACGCGAGGAAGTTGACCGGCAACCCCCAGAAATTGCCGCGCTTCACTTCGCCGAACGAGCGGCAATAGCGCGAGAAGTCGCCGAAATTGAGCATCGGCCCGGAGAAGTACGACACGACCAGCGACACGGCCGTGATCATCACCGGGATCACTTCCGCACCGTGATACTTGACGCCGCCGAGGTTGATGCCGATGTTGCGCCAGCCCGCGCGCCACACCATGTAGCCGGCGAGGATGAACATCACGACGTAGACGGCCGGGCCCGCAAAGTCGATGAACTTCTTGATCGTCTCCATCCCGTTCCAGAACACGAACGCCTGGAGCACCCACAGCAGCATGAAACCGGCCCAACCGACCGCCGACAGCCCGAGGAAGCCGTAGCGATGGACGTCCGCGTAAGGCAGCCATTGCGGGAAGAATTTCAGCACGACGATCACGAGCGCGCTCGACGCGAGATACGTCTGGATGCCGTACCACGCGATCGCGATCAGCCCGCGGATCACGGCCGGCACGTTCGCGCCGAGCACGCCGAACGTCGCGCGGCACGCGACCGGATACGGCACGCCGATTTGCTGGCTCGGCCGTGCGATCAGGTTGCACAGCACGTTCACGAGGCCGATCCCGACGATCAGCGCGAGCAGCACCTGCCAGCTCGTCAGCCCGAGCGCGAACAGGCTGCCTGCGAACACGTAGCCGCCGACGCTGTGTACATCCGACATCCAGAACGCGAAGATGTTGTACGAACCCCATGTCTGATTTTTCAGGGGTGCCAAATCTTCGTTGTACAGACGTTCGCTGTAACCATTCGGCAGCGCCGGTTCGCCGCCCTCGCCGCCTTCTTCCGCCGGATAGGCGCTCTCGTGCGCCACACTGAACTGAGCCATGACTTCTCCTTGACGCGGCCGGGCGGCCGCTCCACCGTCATCGATATCGCTCCGGATCGACGCCCGGAGTCGGACCAGCGGCCCGCGGCAAACACCGCGGGCCTGCATTTCGCTCGTTCTTGTGGCGCGCGGCCGGGTTCGCGTCGCCGCTCAGGCGCCGCCGAACACTTCGCGCAAATCGACCTGCCCCTGTGCGGGCCGGTCCAGCATCTTCAGTTCGACATGCTGCAGGTGGTGCGCCATCAGCGTCACCGCCCGCTTCGGATCGCCCGCCTCCAGCGCGGCGAGGATCTCGTCGTGGTCGTCGCACGAGCACGGGCTGCGCCCGTGCGATTCGTACAACGCGGACATCAGCGTCGAGCGTGCGACGAGCCCTTCGAGGCACTCGCTGAGCGTCGCATTGCCCATCAGCGTGGCGAGCGCCGTATGGAATTCGCCCGACAGGCGGATCCACGCCGCGAAGTCGTGCCGCTCGAACGCCTTGCGCTCCTTGTCGATCAGCGCGGCGACCCCCTTCAGACGCTTCGCGCCGGGCCCAGTCGCGAGCCGCTCGACTACGGCGAGCTCGATGATCCGGCGCATCTCGAACACCTCGTGCACGTCCTGCAGCGTCGGGCTCGCGACGAACGCGCCGCGGTTCGGCTCGAGATCGACGAGCTTGTCGGTCGCGAGCTGCGCGAGCGCCTGGCGGATCGTCCCGCGCTTCACGTCGAACACGTCGCAGAGCTGCGCCTCCGTCAGCTTCGCGCCGGGCGCGAGCCGATGCTCGAGGATCGCCGTGCGGATCCGCTCGGCGATCGCTTCGGGACCGGCTGCGCCGGACGGGTGGGATTCGGGCTCGTTCATGATCGGCATCGCGTGATGATCCTCATCCTAGGGCGGACATAAAGATTGTCAACAATTCTTTTCCTGCATTGCGCACAATCGACGTGCATCAATGCGACCCGGTTCGGTGCACGATGCGTCGAATCCATGCACGGCAAGGCTGAGGCGCACGACAGAGGCCATTCTCGTCGTATACCCTCCAGGCCATTTTGTTGACAAAACTGGTGCAAAGCTCGGCGACCATCCCGCTGAAGTCGACGAGAAAATGTGACCGTTAGTTGCGCACTCACATAAAGAAAAAGGCGGAAAAACCGCCTTTCGATCGATCGCTCCGCCTCAGCCGAGGTGCGGATAGTCCGACAGCGTGAGCCGGAAACCGTGCGCATTCGCGACCAGTTGCGCCTGCGCGCCGAACGGCAGCGTCAGCAGGTCGGGCACATGGCCGAACTGGAGCCCCGTGACGACCGGAATCCCCACCACCTCACGCACCTGGTCGATCATCGCCTGCATGTCGTAGCCGTTGTCGTACTCGAACGGCCGCGCGCCGGTGAACTGGCCGAGCACGAGCGCCTGCTGGCGCGCGAGCAGCCCCGACAGGTGCAGTTGATAGATCATCCGTTCGATCCGGAACGGCTGCTCGTTGACGTCCTCGATGAACAGGATCCCGCCTTCGATGTCGGGCATGTACGGCGTGCCGACGAGCGACGTGAGGATCGCGAGGTTGCCGCCCCACAGCGTGCCCGTCACGTTCACGGTCTGCACCTGCGGCGCTTCGGCGATGATCGTCGTGGTCGGCTGCGTCAGCGTCTGCCAGAAGTGCTGCATCGTGAAATCGCTCGGCGTTTCCGCGCCGAAGTCGGCGGACAGCATCGGGCCGCCGAAGGTCTTGATGCGCGCCTTCGCATACAGCGCGAGCTGGAGTGCCGTGAAGTCGCTGTGCCCGACGAGCGCGACCGGCTGGTCGCGCAGCCTGCGTTCGAGCCCGCGGTAGTCGAGCCCGTGCAGGATGCGCGCGGCACCGTAGCCGCCGCGCACCGCCAGCGCGATGTCCGGCAGCGGCCGCTCGGGATCGGCGAGGCGGTTCAGGTCGCCTGCCCGCTCGCCGTCGGTGCCGCCGAACCGCTGGAAACGCCGCTGCGTCGCTTCGATGTTCTCGATGCGGTGCTGTGCGGTGCTGAGGCGCTCGAGCGCACGATTGATCGCGTCGGGGTCGTGCGGATAGCCGGACGGCGCAAGCAGTCGGATGGTGTAGGACGCGGCGGGCTGGAAGGACATGGCGAAAGGTGTCGGGTCGTCAAACCTGCTTAGAGGGTCCGAACCGTCTCCGGTTCACGAAGCCGTGCGCACCCGGCGCGCGCCGGGCAGCGGGCGCGCCTATGACGCGCCGGATTCGGCGTCGCGGGCCAGCCGTGCTTCGCGCAACGCGCGACGGCGCTCGGCGAAGAACGACTTCAGCGCGGCGCCGCACTCGTCGGCGAGCACCCCGCCGGTCACTTCGGTATGGTGGTTCAGCTGCGGGTTCGCGAACGCGTCGATCACGCTGCCGCAGGCGCCCGTCTTCGGATCGGCGGCGCCGTAGACGACCCGCGCGATGCGCGCATGCATGATCGCGCCCGCGCACATCAGGCACGGCTCGAGCGTCACGTACAGCTCGCAGCCGGGCATCCGGTAATTCTGCAGATGCTGCGCGGCCATGCGCAGCGCGGCCATTTCCGCATGGGCCGACGGGTCGTGCCCGCCGATCGGATGGTTGAAGCCGCGTGCGATCACTTCGTCGCCGCGCACGAGCACCGCACCGACCGGCACCTCGCCGGCCGCGCGCGCCTCTTCGGCGGCGGCCTGCGCGAGACGCATGAAATGCAGGTCGCGCGCCGATACGGGCGCGGCTTCGGGAACGGGAGAATCGGCGGCGGGTTCGGCGGCCGGCCGGGCTGCGTCGTGCAGCGCGTCGGACGTCACATCGGCCCCGCTTCGGCGGGCACTTCATCGAGCCCGCGCTCGCACAGGCGCTCCGCGATGCGCCGGCAGTAGTCGCGCGGCATCACCATCGGGCCGCCGCGCAGCGATTCCAGTGCCATATCGAGCGCGAGGATCTTCGCCTGCAGCCGGCACCGCGCGGCACGGTCGCTGACCGCCTGCACTTCGTCATGCAGGTTGCGCAACGCGCGCAATTGCTCGACGGCCGGCGGCACGAAGCCCGCATTCTTCAGGATACGGTTGGCCACCCGCACCTCCTCGGGCACGAGCAGGTCGTCATCCAGCGCCAGCGGCGCGCCGGTACCCGGCAAATCGTCGAACTCGCCCCGCGCGGCGGCGGCGGCAATACGTTGTTCGACCAGGGCGTCAAGCAATCTCATCAGTCAATCGGAACAATGCGGCAGGCCGAATTCTAGCAGGGTGACGCGGGTATGACAGGCCCTTCGAATATATGCTCGATATTGTATTTTTAGGGGCCGAATCGCTGCGCATGCGCGCCGATCGGCATCATTTGCCGCCCTGCTGCGCCGCAGCGGGCTGCGGGCCGCCCACGTACCCGCAAACGCACGCGGTGTCGGGCCCTGTTTTATCGGTGGCAACGCGGGCCGAACCGCGCCGATCCGGTGCAATGCAAGCCGCCCCGCTTCCGGCGCCGGGTCACGCGGCCACGGTTTCCGGTCGCGCTTTCGCAAACGGGCGGAACATCATCGCCATCAGGAACGCGCCGACGCCGATCGCGAACGAACCGACGTACAACCAGCCATAGCTGCCGAACGTGTCGACGATCAGGCCGCCGGCCACGGGGCCCGCGGCCATCCCGAGGCTGCCGGCCATCGCACAGCCGCCGATCACGGTGCCCATCATCCGCAGCGGGAAGTTCTCGCGCGCGAGTACCGAATACAGCGGCATCACGCCCGCATAGATGAAGCCGAACAAGGTCGCGACCGCGTAGAAGCCGTCGAGCGTGCGCACGAAGGCGTACCCGAGCGCGCCCAGCGCCTGCGCGAGCAGCCCGGCCACCAGCATGCGCTTCGCGCCGATGCGGTCGCCCAGGATCCCGAACGCGATCCGGCCGCCCATGCCGGCGAGCCCTTCGACGCTGTAGATCGACACCGCGACGATCAACGGGATCCCGCACGTCACCGCGTAGCTGACCGTATGGAAGATCGGCCCCGAATGCGTCGCGCAACAGAAGAAATTGGTCAGCAGCAGCACGATGAACTGCGGCGAACGCAGCGCGTGCGCGACCGACATCGCCCCAGGCTCGCCGGCTGGCGCAGCGGCTGCCGGGGCCGCATGCGCACCGTCGAGCGCGGGCGCCCGGCGCACCAGCACCGACACCGGAACCATCACGACGGCCGCCAGCGCCGCCATCAGCAGCATCGACGTGCGCCAGTCACGCACCGACACGAGCCACGCGGCCAGCGGGGCCATCGTCATCGGCGCCATCCCCATGCCGGCCGACACGAGCGACACCGCCAGGCTGCGGTGCGTGTCGAACCAGCCCGTCACGCACGCCATCATCGGCGCGAATATCGCAGCCGTCGCGCCGCCGACGGCGAGGCCGAACGTCAGCTGGAACACGAGCAGCGACGGCGCGCGGCTCGCCAGCGCCAGGCTTGCCGGCAACAGAACGGCACCCATGATGACGACCGGGCGCGTGCCGATGCGGTCCGACAGGCTGCCCCACCCCATGCTCGCGAAGGCCATCGCGATGAAGCCGAGCGTCATCGCGCCGGAAATGCCGGTCATCGACCAGCCCGTGTCGCGCGCGATGGCGCGCAGGAAAACCGGCAGCGAAAACATCGCGCCGACGGCGATGCAGCCCATCAAGCCACCCGCAGCGACGATGACCCAGCGATATCGGGAATCCTGCATGGGATGCCTCCTTTTCGTTACGCCAATCCTCGGTAACCGGGCGCCACCCGCGTGGCGCCATGCCCGGTCGACATGGATACGACGCGCGACGCAACGGGAAATCGACATGCACGGCACACGCGCCGGTGAATTTCCTGATTGTCCGCCGCTTCACTCCGCCCGCAACGGGCGGACCGCGCCGACACCGCATGCCGGATCGTCCGTTCGGTCCGGCCCCTGCCGCCGTGCTTTTCCGGAATCGGAAAGTCGAAATCAGAAATGGTTGGTTGGGACGCGCCATCGCGCTGACTACACTCGAGCGATCTTGTCATAACAAGTTGACCGATGACCTCACCCAACGTCGTGCCGCTGTCGGCGGCCCCGCTCTACGTGCAGATCAAGGACACGCTGCGTGCGCGTATTCTCGACGGCACCTATGCGCCGCACAGCCGGATGCCTTCCGAGCACGAACTCTGCGCGGCGTTCGGCGTCAGCCGGATCACGGTGCGCCAGGCGCTCGGCGATCTGCAGAAGGAAGGACTGCTGTTCAAGCTGCACGGCAAGGGCACCTTCGTGTCGAAGCCGAAGGCGTTCCAGAATGTGACGTCGCTGCAGGGCTTCGCCGAGGCGATGTCGTCGATGGGCTACGAGATCGTCAACCAGGTGCGCAGTGTCCGCACCGTCAAGGCCGACCGCCATCTCGCGACAAAGCTGAACGTGCCCGAAGGCGCGCCGCTCGTCGAGATTCACCGCGTGCGGCTGCTGAATCGCGAGCCCGTGTCGCTCGAACAGACCTGGGTGCCGGAAGCACTCGGCAAGCGCCTCGCGGGTGCCGATCTCGCGACCCGCGACATCTTCCTGGTCCTGGAAAACGACTGCGGCATCCCGCTCGGCCATGCCGACGTGTCGATCGACGCGATCCTCGCCGACGACGAGATCGTCGATGCGCTGCACGTCGAGGAAAGCAGCCCCGTGCTGCGCATCGAGCGCCTCACGCATGACGCGTCGGGCGCGCCGATCGACTACGAATACCTGTACTTTCGCGGCGACGCCTTCCAGTACCGGCTGCGCATCGACCGGCAAAAGCCGCGCAAACCTGCAAGGAAACAGCGATGACTACCCATGTACTCGAATACGACATCGTCGTGGTCGGCGGCGGCACGGCCGGCCCGATGGCAGCGATCAAGGCGAAGGAGCGCGACCCGTCCCTGCGCGTGCTGCTGCTCGAAAAAGCCAACGTGAAACGCAGCGGCGCGATCTCGATGGGGATGGACGGCCTGAACAACGCGGTGATTCCCGGGCATGCGACGCCCGAGCAATACACGCGAGAGATCACGATCGCCAACGACGGGATCGTCGACCAGGAAGCCGTGCACGCGTATGCGGCGCACAGCTTCGCGACGATCGAGCAGCTCGACCGCTGGGGCGTGAAGTTCGAGAAGGACGGCACCGGCGACTACGCGGTGAAGAAGGTCCACCACATGGGCTCGTACGTGCTGCCGATGCCGGAGGGGCACGACATCAAGAAGGTGCTGTACCGGCAACTGAAGCGCGCACGCATCGCGATCACCAACCGGATCGTCGTGACGCGCGTGCTGACCGATGCGCAGGGCCACGCGAGCGGCGTACTCGGCTTCGACTGCCGCACGGCCGAGTTCCACGTGATCCGCGCGAAAGCCGTGATTCTCTGCTGCGGCGCGGCCGGCCGCCTCGGCCTGCCGGCCTCGGGCTACCTGATGGGCACGTACGAGAACCCGACCAACGCCGGCGACGGCTACGCGATGGCTTATCACGCCGGCGCCGCGCTCGCGAATCTCGAATGTTTCCAGATCAATCCGCTGATCAAGGACTACAACGGCCCCGCATGCGCGTACGTGACGGGCCCGCTCGGCGGCTTCACCGCGAACGGCAAGGGCGAACGCTTCATCGAATGCGATTACTGGAGCGGCCAGATGATGTGGGAGTTCTACCAGGAACTGCAGAGCGGCAACGGCCCCGTGTTCCTCAAGCTCGATCATCTCGCGGAAGAAACGATCCAGACCATCGAGCAGATCCTGCATACGAACGAACGGCCGAGTCGCGGCCGCTTCCATGCGGGGCGCGGCACCGACTACCGCAGCCAGATGGTCGAGATGCACATCTCCGAGATCGGTTTCTGCAGCGGCCACAGCGCATCCGGCGTATACGTGAACGCCCGCGCGGAGACGACCGTGCCCGGGCTCTACGCGGCCGGAGACATGGCGGCCGTCCCGCACAACTACATGCTCGGCGCATTTACGTACGGCTGGTTTGCCGGGCAGAACGCGGCCGACTACGTGGCAGGCCGCGAGCATGCGCCGGTGGACGACGAACAGGTCGCCGCCGAACGCACCCGTGTGCTTGCGCCGCTGTTGCGCGAGCGCGGCCTGGCACCGGCGCAGGTCGAGTACAAGCTGCGCCGCATGGTGAACGACTATCTTCAACCGCCGAAAGTGACACGCAAAATGGAAATCGGGCTGCAACGCTTTGATGCCATTACTGAGGATATCGAAGATATAAAGGCCAGCCATCCGCACGAACTGATGCGCGCCGCCGAGGTGCGCGCGATCCGCGACTGCGCGGAAATGGCCGCGCGCGCGTCGCTGTTCCGCACCGAGAGCCGCTGGGGGCTGTACCACCATCGCGTCGACTTTCCGCATCGCAACGACGCCGAATGGTTCTGCCACACCTGGCTGCGCAAGGACGCCGACGGCGCGATGCGCAGCGAGAAGCGGCCCGTCGAACCGTACGTCGTGCCGCTTGCGGACGACGATCGCGACGCCTACACGAACCTGCGCATCCGCGAACCGGCCGCACTCGCTGCCGCCCTCTGAGGAGCCCTACCGTGCCCCATACCCCGCACGACATCTTCCTGCGCAGCAGCGCGCCCGTGACGATCGACGAGGAACGCTGCATCGCCGACAAGGGTTGCACCGTCTGCGTCGACGTGTGCCCGCTCGACCTGCTCGCGATCGACTTGACCAAAGGCAAGGCCTACATGCAGTTCGACGAATGCTGGTACTGCATGCCGTGCGAGCGCGACTGCCCGACCGGCGCGGTCAAGGTCGACATCCCTTACCTGCTGCGCTGAGCGAGCGCGCGGCCGATCGTCGTCGTGCCGCGCGCGCGGGCCGCGCATCGACGACGTGACGGCCGGGCCGGCGTTCGCCAGGTTCGCGTCGCCATACCGCGCCGTCCATGCGCCGCGCTCCGTGAGCAGCAGCTCTTTCACCGAACCGATTTTTGCCCATGACCGCTTTCTTTTCCACCACCCCGCTGCCCGGCACGCACGATCCGGATCGTGCCGCACTCGCCCTCCGCCTCGCCGCGCCCGACGCATCCGTGCGCCGCATCGCACTGCTCGAGCTTGCCGATCTCGAGGAGTCCGATCTGGTGCCGTCATTCGTTGCGGCACTGTGCGACGATCCGTCGGCCGACGTACGCAGCGAGGCTGCGCGCGTGCTCGGCGCATGGGAACAGCCCGACGTCGTCGACGCACTGTGCGGTGCATTGCTCGATCCGGACGAAGGTGTACGCGCCGCCGCCGCGCAGAGCCTGTCCGAACTGAAGGACCCGGCATCGGGTGCCGTACTGTGTCGATGGGCCGCCCGGCCCGAGCCGTTCGTGCGCCGCGCCGTGCTGCGCGGATTGCGCGAGTTGCGCGACCCCGACGCGTTCGCGCCGGCGCTGCACGCGCTCGACGCCGAACACGCTGCCGTGCGCGCCGAAGCCGTGGCGGTGCTCGGCTGGCTCAGGGATCCGCGTGCGCTGCCGCCGCTCGCGCGCATCGCGACCACCGATGCCGCAGCGGACGTGCGACGCGCCGCGGTCGGCGCGATCGGGTTCGCGGCACCCGACGATGCGGCCACCATCGACGCACTGTTTGCCGCGCTGCGCGACCGCGAATGGCAGGTGCGCGAGGAAACGGCCACGACGCTCGGCAAGTTGCGTGTCACGGCCGCGCGCGAACCGCTCGTCGCCGCGCTCGACGACGACTACTGGCAGGTACGCCTGCGTGCCGCGCGCTCGCTCGGGCAACTGCGCGATGCGGCCGCGGCGCCGGCCGTCGTCGCGCTGCTGTCGCATGCGATCAGCAACCTGCGCAAGGAAGCCGCGCTTGCGCTCGGTGAATTGCGCGACCGCACGACGTTGCCCGCGCTGACCCACGCGCTGGAGGATCATGATCCGGAAGTACGCAAGGCCGTGCGAATCGCGATCCGGCAAATCGACGAGGCGTCGCGATGATCTCCCCGACCGAAATCGCACTCGATCACCCGGCACGCACGTTGACACTCCGCTGGCCGGACGGCCGCACGCAACGCATCGGCTATGCGCGGTTGCGCGGCGATTGCCCGTGTGCGGAATGCCGAAGGATCCGGCTCGACGGCGGTCGTGTCGATGCGCGGCCCGACCTGACGCTGGACAGCCTCGAGCCAGCCGGCTACGGCATCCGCGCCCGGTTCGGCGACGGTCATGCGCGCGGCATCTATCCGTGGCCGTATCTGGCGGATATGGCGGATACGGCGGATACGGCGGACATGACGGCGCGGCCGTGACGTGACTCCCGCGCGTGCGCGGACGACATGACAGGTGTGCGGAAACGCTGCGATACTGACGCCCACGATCGTCTCCACCCACCGTGGGAGCCACAACATGCAAACCGCAGTCGGATTCATCGGCCTCGGCGTGATGGGCACGCCGATGGCACTCAATCTCGCGCGGGCCGGCACACCGCTCGTCGTATGGAGCCGGTCGCACGGCAGCGACGATGCGTTGCGCGACGCCGGCGCACGCGTGGCCGAGCACGCCGATGACGTATTCGCCGCCTGCCCGACCGTGATCCTGATGCTCGCGAACGACGCGGCGATCGACGCCGTTCTCGCGCGCGGCACGCCCGGTTTCGCCGCCCGTGTCGGCGGACGCACCATCGTGAACATGGGCACGAACGCACCCAGGTATTCGCGCGCACTGGCCGATGAAATCGCTGCCGCGTCGGGCCGTTACGTCGAAGCGCCGGTGTCGGGGTCACGCAAGCCGGCCGAAGCCGGTCAACTCGTCGTGATGCTCGCCGGCGCGCCGGACGACGTCGACGCCGTTCGCACGCTCGTGAAGCCGCTGTGCCGCGACAGCTTCGTATGCGGCGACGTACCGTCGGCGCTGACGATGAAGCTCGCCGTGAACCTGTTCCTGATCACGATGGTCACCGGCCTGACCGAAGCCACGCATTTCGCACAACGCCAAGGTATCGATCTCGCCCGCTTCGCCGACGTGCTGAATGCGGGCCCGATGGCGAGCGACGTGTCGCGCGTGAAGCTCGGCAAACTCGTCGCCGCGGATTTCTCGGTGCAGGCCGCGATCACCGACGTGCTGAAGAATGCGCGCCTCGTCGCCGAATCCGCGCGCGACATCGGCATCGCGTCGCCGCTGCTCGACATCTGCCACGCGCTTTACGGCGAGACCGAGCGGGCCGGACATGGCGCGGACGACATGGTCGCCGTGATCCGCGCGATCGAGCAACGCACGCACGACGCGCGGTGAATCGTCACCGGCCGCCCGCCCCCCTCGAACACGCCCGCACGTAGACCCCTCATGTCCGATTCGCCCCGCTCCCCGACCAGCGTCATCGCCTCCGTACGCCCCATTCCCGCCGTGATCGGCATCGTCCTGCGAGAACGCGACGTGCTGCTGGTACGCCGCGCCAATCCGCCCGATGCGGGCTGCTGGGGCTTTCCCGGCGGCAAGATCGAAGCAGGGGAATCGATTGCGAACGCGATCGTGCGCGAGATCGCTGAAGAGACGACCGTCGACGTAGAAGCACGCGACACCTTTACCGCGCTGGATGCCTTCGATTACGATGCCGGCGGCAACGTGCGCCAGCATTTCGTCATGGTCGCGGTGCTGTGCACATGGCTGCGCGGCACGCCTGCTGCCGGCGACGATGCGCTCGACGCGCGCTGGTTCGATCTCGCCGAACTCGACCGCGATGATTTGCCGATGAGCGCCGGCGTTCGCGACGTCGCGCGACGCACGATCGAGCGTGCGGCCGCCCTCGGCGACGCACCGCGTCCGGCCATTACCTGAAACAACGCCGTCTTTCCCGCGCCCCTTGCGAGCGGCCCGATCGGGGCCATGACGGTGTCGGCTGCCCGCCGACCTTCAAACTACCCATCAAAACAGGTCAAACCATGATCAGCATTCGCAAATCCACCGAGGCCGACGGCACACGCGTGCTGGATATCTGGCGCGACGCGGTCGACGCCACGCATCACTTCCTGAGCGACGACGACCGCCGCGCGATCGAATCCGACGTGGTCGCATTCCTGCCCGGTGCGCCGCTTGATCTCGCCGTCGACGAGGCCGACCGCGCGATCGGCTTCATGCTGCTCGACGGCAGTCACATGGAAGCCCTGTTCGTCGATCCGGCTCACCATGGCGCAGGTGTCGGGCGCCTGCTCGTGGAAGCGGCACTCCGGCGTCACCCCGACCTGTCGACCGACGTCAACGAGCAGAACGAATTGGCAACGGGATTCTATGAACGGCTCGGCTTCGAGCGCTGCGGGCGCTCGGCGCTCGATGGACAAGGGCGGGCCTATCCGCTGATCCACCTGCGCTATCGCGCGGCAACGTCGTCCTCGCCGCGGCACGCATAACCCCCTGGCTGGCGTGGGGTACCGCGCCGCCCTCCGCGGCACACGCGTCGGGCGCGCGAATGCAGCTGCGCGTTATCGAGTCCGCGCCACGCATGCAGCACGCGCACCGATACGCGTGCCACGTGGCGCGTCACGCGCGACGCATCGGCAGCACGCGTTCGACGATTGAAAAAGCGCGCTGCATGAAACCGTTGAACCGGTCGGCATCGCGCCGCAGCCCGGCCTGTTGTCCGCCGATCAGGCACAAGTGCACGGCCTGCCCGACGATCTCGGCCTCGCCCGACGTGCGCACCAGCCGGCGCGACGTCTCGATCGCAAACGCTAGCCGCGCCGCGTCGACGCGCTGCTGGAATTCCGCGACCAGCGGATCGTGCAACGCCCAGGCGCGGATCGCGATTTCTCGCCCGGGCCGTTTCTCGGCGGCAATGCGCAGGTAGCGCGCCAGCGTGTCGCCGGCACCGCGGCCCTCGGCCGCATACGCAAGCATGCGCGCGGTGTAGTCATCCTCCCACGCGGTCAGCAAGGTCGAGACGAAGTCCTCGCGATTACGGAAGTGGTGATAGAACGATCCGCGGGTCACGTTCAGCCGTCGCGCAAGGCTTTCGGCCGAAATGCCCGCATACCCTTCCCCGTCGAGGGCGTCGAAGCCCGCGGCAATCCAGTTGTTTCGCGTCAGTGTGCTCATCGTCATCGCCATACAGGCTGTGTATGGTGCGGCATGGACAGATAGGCTGCGAACTCTATCACGGCCGCCGCCGCATCCGGCAGCGTGCCACTACGCATGGAGTCCGCCTTGAAAGACATCGCGCTCGTCGCATTCGACCGGTTCACCGACATCGACCTGTTCCTGATGTGGGACATTCTCGGTCGCAACAACAAGGACTGGCGCGTCCGGATCCTGGGTGCGCAGCCGGTGCTGCATTCCGCCCATGGCCTGGCCATCCCGACCCACGGCCCGCTCACCAACGCCAATCGCGCCGACGCGATCCTGTTTTCGAGCGGCAAGGAAGGCGTACCGGCCGCGCTCGCCGATCCGGATTTCCTGCAGTCGTTCGATCTCGATCCCGAACGCCAGCTTGTCGGGTCGATCTGCGCCGGCGCCTTCATCCTCGAACGGCTCGGGCTGCTGCCCCAGCGCCGCGCCACGACGCACCCTGAAGCGCGGACGGGTTTGCAGGCACTCGATCTGCAAGCGATGGATCAGCCGCTGGTGTGTCACGGCAACGTCGCGACCGCGGGCGGATGCCTTGCGTCGCTCTATCTGACCGGATGGCTGGTGGAAGCGATGTTCGATGCGGACAAGCGGCGCGAGACGCTGCTGCCCGTGCTGCCTGCCGGGCAACGGGAGATTTACGAAGAACTGATCGCGTTCAGCATCAGGCAGGGTGCGGGACAAGCCACAGGCCCGATCCGGATCGTCGAAGACAAAAACGGGCTTGCGGCATGACGCTCGGATAGACGGGCTGCCGATAATAGGCAGCCAGCACCCTGTTGCAGCGTCGTGCGTCCTGCCTAGCCAACGGCGGATCGGGACGCATTCGCGGGCGATCGGTGTCATCGATCGGGTCGGCTTGCGCCGCACGCATGGTCGTTTCCCGGGCTGAACGAGTCTGTCGCGGGCCTGAAGATGCTAACCTCTCGGCCTCTCTGAACGACACCGCGTGTAGCAACAGGATTCGACCATGCAAACCGTTGCGGTACTGGACTTCGAAACAACCGGACTTTCGCCGAACCTGGGCGACCGTGCGACCGAAATCGCCGTCATCCTCCTGCGGGACGGACAAGTCGTCGACCGTTTCCAGAGTCTGATGAATGCGGGCAGGCGCATCCCGTCGGATGTCGTCGCGCTGACCGGCATTACGAACGAGATGATCGCATCGGCACCCCCGGCATCGAAAGTCATGAAGGAAGCGGCGGCGTTCGTCGGCAAGCATGCGGTCGTGGCCCACAACGCCGGTTTCGACAAACGGTTCTGGCAGGCGGAACTCGGGCTGCTCGGCATGACGGCCGAGCATGCCTTTGCCTGCACGATGCTCGTGGCGCGACGTATCTACCCGGATGCCCAGAGTCACCGCCTGTCGAGCCTGGTGGATATGCTGCGGTTGCCCAAGTCGGGCCGTGCGCACCGGGCGATGGTCGATGCCGAGATGGCCGGTCACCTGTGGTGCCGGTTGCAGCACGACATTGCGCGGACTTACGGGCTGGATCGCATCGATCACGCGCTCATGGCACGCGTCCAGGCGACGGCGAAGGCGAAAGTGCCGCTGTACTTGCGTTCGCTCGCGGGCTCGCACGCGTGAGAATCGGTCGACCACCGCAGGCGATCGCCATCAGGCGCACAGCGAATCGCCGCATCTCGCATGCCGCACGACGTTTCATGATTCAGGCACTGCGTTAACGCAAAACGGCTTGGCAATCGCCAGGCCGGTTCTTGACGAATTATTGACGACCACGGCCCGCGTGCAATGAGCCGCCCTCACCAAGCCGCAGACAATTCCGCCGATGCTTCGCCGGTCGGCTTTGCGTGGCAAACACGGCTTGCGCCATCGGAAGAACCGGAAGCCGGCGCGGCCATGCGTTTGGCACTTCAGTAACTTGAGCCGACGCACGCGGCCCGACACGAACTGAAAAAAGGCCATGCGGTCGCATGGCCTTGGGCGATCATTGCCGCAGGTACTGAAAAATCGTTTCAGGCGTCTTAGGCAAAAACGGCGTTCAACGTTGCAATGATTGCCGTCTGGCTGCCCCCTGCCAGCGGAACCGTCACCGTCGATCCACTAAAGCCAACCACGCTTTGCCCGGCTGGAGCCGGCTGTACAAATCGATTCTGGGTGGCTGAGCCGGCCATACTGCCGAATGGGCCATAAGTGACCCCGCTTTTCCCGGTCAACGACAGTTGCAAAACACATTGCCAGCCATACCACACGCCCGTGTAGCCGGAAATGGACACGATCGGATCATTAAGCGGGATATTGAAGGTTTGCGCACCCCCACTGTTTCCGCCGTGTTGCAACAAGGTAAATATTCCGGTTCCCGTTCCCTGGGTGCCGGTGTTATAGGGCCCCGTCCCGGTATTGACAGCCTGAATCGCGTTGAGCACGTCGCCTGATCGGATCGTCATCTGGGTAAGGTTGGGATTGCCCGCTGCGTTGACAATCGGCGTGTCGTCGAAGATGTTGCTGGAGGGTGGATTGCCGAGTTGATCGAGAATCATGAACTGCGCTTGCTCGAACTGGAAGTTTCCAGAATTGAAGCGCCAGACAAAAATATCTTGATAGTCATATAGCGCGCTCCCGAAAGAAAAACCTTCCGAAACCATGCTCCACACCTGTTGCGCGCTAGCATTGGGGGCTGCATTTCCTGGCTCAAACTGAGCCCCATAGCCAATCCTGGACGGCGATATTCCGGCATCGAGGAACGCTGATAGAGGCGTGCCGTCATAGAATTGCGGCGAGACAAAATCGAATTTGCTATTGACTGTAGAATAATCAGTCGTGTCGGTGGGCCACGCGGGCGTGAATGACAGATAATATTTCACGGGCTGCCGATCAAATTCATTGCGAATTGCAGAAAACAGGATCTGAAACTGCGATCGCGTCATTTTCTCGGAAACATCGCCCTCCCAATCGATGTCCAAGCCATTCATTCCATTATCTTTAAGATATGCCACCAGATTATTTGCAAAGTTACTTGCCTGCGTTTGCGGATCCCCACCCCCTGAAAAAACCGCCGCCAAGGTATTGGCACCGGAATACACCATTGTGGCCAGAAATTTTATTCCGGGATTGACCTGACGCGCATCGCGGAGCACAAAATTCAAATAATCCTGATTAGTCAGGCCACCCGGATGAGATGAGTTGCCGATTTGGATCGTGGAACCCTGCGCGGCGGGAATGACTTCAAAAAAAGCAATGCCAAGAAAACTTGCACTGTCGTAAACCTTGCAATCGACGAGCGATTGATAGCAACTTTCGGGACTGTTGTAGTTGGTTTGTGGCGGTTCGTCTTCGTTCAAGAAAATCCACGCATTGATGCCGTTTTGTAGGTTTGCCATTTTTCTTTCCTGTGACGTAGCGTTTTTGGGCGGTGGCGCGCGACGCTGCAACTACAGTAGAAGGCCACCAAATACCACGGCCAATTGACCGTGGCGCATCAGCAATGCGGTCACGCCCAGAGACGACACAGCCACGCAATGAACTGAGGCGTTCCACGTTGCTGAAGATCAGTATAGGAAATGGCGAAAGACAAAACCTTCCGAACTGCGCAAAAATAATATCGATTCTTTGGAAAAACACGCGACACCAATTCGACGGCAAAAACCCTATCGAGCGCAACAATGTACTTTCGGATCCGCCATTCCGGCTCCATTACGCCGGCTGCCGACACATTCACCAAAGGTCTTCGTCACGACGCGCCGCTGCTTTTTCCTCTGCTTCGCCACGGCCAGGCACCTGTCTTCACGGACGGTACGCCGGGCATCCAGCGGTTTTTCCCGCGCCAACGCCAGCGAAATACACCCTCGGCCATTGCGGCCGATTGTCATCGTTTCTCGCCGCTCAATAATGAGGCGATCGTATCAAAAAAGGAAATGGTGAACGCCAGAGATACTGCGACATATATGCCGTCGCGGTCAGCGATCTTGTACAGGGCTGTACGGGGTTTGAAGTTGCGGAGTGTGAATTCAGTGAGCTGCTTTTCTCGTTCTCGTGATTGGTAAAGCTTTTACCGCTGCCAACCACGAGCCCTCGATGTGCCCGCAAACCCGCACCACGCCCGGCATTTTGGAAGGAGTTTTACTGCCACGACCGAATCACGTTGCCGGTAGATTATCGAGTCGCAATCATGCATTCGGTACATACCGCCCGCTCCACCGTCATTTTGCGGCGCACACGCGGCGGGCGGTCTCCGGAATCGTCTAAAGTTCGCTTCTAGATCAACGGCTTACAACCATGGGGATCGCAACGAAAATCCCGCAAGGTACTGCGTAAGCCATTGATTTCAAGAGGAACGTTTTACCACTCACTCCCACTCGATCGTCGCCGGCGGCTTGCCCGAGATGTCGTACACGACCCGGTTGATCCCGCGCACCTCGTTGATGATCCGGTTCGACGCACGACCGAGCAGCGCGTACGGCAAGTGCGCCCAGTGGGCGGTCATGAAATCGGTCGTCTGCACGGCGCGCAGCGACGTCACGTAGTCGTACGTGCGGCCATCCCCCATCACGCCCACCGACTTGACCGGCAGGAACACCGCGAACGCCTGGCTCGTCAGGTCGTACCAGCTCTTGCCGACATCGGCTTCGCCGCACAGGCCGGCAGCCGCATCCTGCGCGGTCGCGGTCGTGTTGCGCAATTCCTCGATGAAGATCGCGTCAGCGCGGCGCAGCAGGTCCGCGAACTCGCGCTTCACTTCGCCGAGAATCCGCACGCCGAGGCCCGGGCCCGGGAACGGATGGCGGTACACCATCTCCGGCGGCAGGCCGAGCGCGACGCCCAGTTCGCGCACTTCGTCCTTGAACAGGTCGCGCAGCGGCTCGAGCAGCTTCAGGCCGAGCGTTTCCGGCAGGCCGCCGACGTTGTGGTGGCTCTTGATCGTCGTCGCCTTCTTCGTCTTCGTGCCGCCCGATTCGACCACGTCCGGATAGATCGTGCCCTGCGCGAGCCACTTCGCCTTCGACAGCTTCTTCGCCTCGGCCTGGAACACCTCGACGAACTCGCGGCCGATGATCTTGCGCTTCGCTTCCGGATCGGTCACGCCGGCCAGGTGGCCGAGGAACTGATCGGCTGCGTCGACGTGCACGACCTTCGCATGCAGGCGGCCCTCGAACATGTCGAGCACCGTCTTGCCTTCGTTCAGGCGCAGCAGGCCATGGTCGACGAACACGCAGGTGAGCTGGTCGCCGATCGCGCGATGGATCAGCGCGGCCGCGACGCTCGAATCGACACCGCCCGACAGGCCGAGAATCACTTCCTCGTCACCGACTTGCTCACGGATCTTCGCGACGGCTTCCTCGATGTGATTCTTCATGATCCAGTCGGGCTTCGCGCCGGCGATCTGCAGCACGAAGCGCTCGATGATCTGGCGGCCCTTCAGCGTGTGCGTAACTTCCGGATGGAACTGCACCGCGTAGTACCCGCGTGCCTCGTCGGCCATGCCGGCGATCGGGCAGCTCGGCGTCGACGCCATCAGCGCGAAGCCCGGCGGCAGCTCGGCAACCTTGTCGCCGTGGCTCATCCAGACCTTCAGCATCCCGTGGCCTTCGTCCGTCTTGAAATCCTCGATGCCGTCGAGCAGGCGCGTATGGCCGTGCGCGCGCATTTCCGCGTAACCGAATTCGCGGTGGTCGCTCCACTCGACCTTGCCGCCGAGCTGCACGGCCATCGTCTGCATGCCATAGCAGATGCCGAGCACCGGCACGCCGAGATCCCACACGGCCTGCGGCGCGCGCAGCTGGTGGTCTTCGTACGTGCTCGCGTGGCTGCCCGACAGGATCACCGCCTTCGGCGCGAATTCGCGGACGAAGTCGTCGGACACATCGTTCGGATGGATTTCGCAGTAGACGTGCGCTTCACGCACGCGGCGCGCGATCAGTTGGGTGACTTGCGAACCGAAGTCGAGAATCAGGATTTTGTCGTGCATGGCTGCGGACGGGATGAAGAGAATAAGAAAAGCAGCGCATCATTTGCATCATGCGCTGCGTCAATAGCATGGACAGCGGCGTCGGGCGGAAGGCAGCACGCGCGACGCATGGCCGGTCAATCCTGCATCGGCGGGCGCTCGTCGAGTGCGACGGTGCCTGACGACGATGGGCCGGATGCGGCCGGTGACTTTGCGGCGGACGGCGACGGTGCCGCGGGACGGCTGACAACGGGTTCGACACGCTGCGGCGCTGACGGCGACGCTTGCGCCATCGCCGGCTCGTCCGGACGCTGCGCCGGCGCGCGCGCCTCGAGCGCCTGCGCTTTTTCGCGCCGGCGCACGGCCGATGCGAGCCGAACGCCGCCAAGGCCGAGGACGATCAGCGCAACGCCGGCCACGGCCGACAGCACCCTGCCGGCGGCTGCGAGCGCGGGACCGCTGCCGGTGCCGATCGACCAGACGATCGTCAGCGCACCGGTCAGCCAGTACACATGGCCGACCGAGCGCGCAACCGGCGCCGTGAGATCCCCGTTGAACGCTGCATGAAACGCGAGCCACGCGAGCCCGAGCAACGCGATGCCGAACGCCTGGCCGAGCATCGCCGGCTGGACGTTCGCAAGCTGCAGCGCGTTGAAGAGCGACTGCCAGGGCGTCAGCACGAACAGCACGCCGAACGCCAGCAGCAGCACGGCATCGATAATCAGCACGGCTCGCAGCAGCGGTTTCATCGGCGATCAGTCCACGTGGTAGTTCGGTGCTTCCTTCGTGATCTGCACGTCGTGCACGTGCGACTCGCGCATGCCCGCCGCGGTGATCTGGACGAATTCTGCCTTGTCGTGCAGCTCGTCGATCGTGCGGCAGCCGCAGTAGCCCATGCTCGCGCGCACACCACCGACCAGCTGGAACAGGATCGCGTTGACCGAACCCTTGTACGCGACGCGGCCTTCGATGCCTTCCGGTACGAGCTTGTCGATGTTCGCCGAGTTGTCCTGGAAGTAGCGGTCCGCCGCGCCGTCCTTCATCGCACCGACCGAACCCATGCCGCGGTACGACTTGTACTGGCGGCCCTGAAACAGGAACACGTCGCCCGGCGCCTCTTCGGTGCCCGCGAACATGCTGCCCATCATCACCGCGTTCGCGCCGGCCGCGAGGGCCTTCGACACGTCGCCCGAGAAGCGCACGCCACCGTCGGCAATGCACGGCACGCCGGTGCCCTTCAGGGCTTCCGCGACGTTCGAGATCGCGCTGATCTGCGGCACGCCGACACCGGCGACGATCCGCGTCGTGCAGATCGAGCCCGGGCCGATACCGACCTTGACTGCGTCCGCGCCGTACTCGACGAGCGCCTTCGCGGCGGCAGCCGTCGCGATGTTGCCGCCGATCACCTCGACGTGCGGGAAGTTCTGCTTGACCCAGCGAACGCGCTCGAGCACGCCCTTGCTGTGGCCGTGCGCGGTATCGACGACGATCACGTCGACGCCGGCCTGCACCAGCAGCTCGACGCGCTCTTCGTTGTCCGCGCCGACGCCGACCGCCGCGCCTGCACGCAGCTTGCCGTGTTCGTCCTTGCACGCGTCCGGGTGCTCGGTCTGCTTCGTGATGTCCTTGACGGTCATCAGGCCGCGCAGTTCGAACGCGTCGTTGACGACCAGCACGCGCTCGAGGCGGTGGCTGTGCATCAGCGCCTTCGCTTCGGCGAGCGGCGTGCCTTCCTTGACCGTGACGAGGCGCTCGCGCGGCGTCATGATCGACTTGACCGGCTCATCGAGGCGCGTTTCGAAACGCAGGTCGCGGTTCGTGACGATACCGACGAGCTGCGGGCCTTCGACGACCGGGAAACCCGAGATGCCATGCTGGCGCGACAGCGCGATCACGTCGCGCACCTTCATTTGCGGCGGCACCGTGATCGGATCGCGAACGACGCCCGACTCGAAACGCTTGACCTTCGCGACCTCGCGGGCCTGCTCGGCCGGCGTGAGGTTCTTGTGGACGATACCGACGCCACCCTGCTGTGCCATCGCGATCGCGAGGCGACCTTCGGTGACCGTGTCCATCGCGGCGGACACGAGCGGCATGTTCAGGGAGATGTTGCGGGTCAGCTTGGTCTTGAGGCTGGTGTCGCGCGGGAGAACGTCGGAGAAGGCGGGAACGAGGAGCACGTCATCGAAAGTGAGTGCTTTTTGGATCAGACGCATGGCAAATCCTATGGGCGCAAAAGCGAATTATACGCGAAGCGCTGCGAATTTTCACAACACGAACAACGGCTTAGCCGGTTTCAGCCGTTCGGGGGCCGAATCGTTCGGATCGCGGTTCGGTTCGTTTTCGATCGCCTTTCGTTTCACCGCTGCATCGAGCCATTCGCGCAACGGGCGGCAACGCGGCCCATCGGCCTGTTGCGAACGGGTCACGCGGCCGAAGCGGCCACGGTGAAGCAAGGCCCGGCAACGTGTCGACTCGGCCTGCCTACCCTGTGTTATAGCAGTCCGGCCGCACGCACGATCATCGCGATGCCGCCGCCGACCGCCACGCAACCGACGATCCGCGCAACACGCCCGCCGGGCGGCGCGAGACGCTCGGCGGCAATCGCGACCGTCACGGCGGCCATCACGCGCAGGTCCATCATGCCGGCCGCCAGCGCGATCGCCATCAGGTTCCCGCAACAGGCGCTGCAGTGCATGGCGGCCCGCACGCCGTGCCGCCATGCCACACCGGCAACTGCCGACGACCGGTGTGCGTCGCGTGCCGTATGCCGGCAGCACGCCAGCCGCCTCGCCTTCCACGCGAAGAATTGCAGCATGCCCGCAACCGACACGACCGCGCCGGCCGCGAACGGCAGCGCGCGGGCAAGCGCCGGGAGCCGTGCGGCGGCGGCCGTCAGCGCGGCGCCAACCGGAAACACGAGCGCCCCGAGCGCCATCCACACCGCGAAATATCCGACGCCCGCGACGACGACGAGCCAGGCGGAACGCGCCGTGGCCATCGGGCCGATGCTCTGCCGGTATCGCCAGAGCATCGGCGCCAGCACCGGCAGCATCATCGCCACGGTCATCGCGCCCCACATTCCGGCGAACGCCGCGAATGCGCGGACGGTGCTTCGGCCGCACGGCTGCTGCCATGCGGCCGAAGCCATCCAGCCGCCGGCCATCGGTTCACTGCCCATCGCGGCCATCGACGCGTGCTGCGCCAGTGCCGCCGTCACGGCGACGGCGAACACGGCCGCGAATGCGGCCCCGAATGCCCTCGGATCAGGGCCTGCCCCGCCGGTTGCCGACTGCGCCATCGCGCGCTCCCGCCCGTCGCCGGCTTGCGCTCAACCGCGCGCGTACTCGTCGTGACGGCGCCACCACGGGCCGGCCTCGTTGCGCCCGCGCGGCGCGCGATCGAGCCACTGGTACATCCCCCACAGCCCGTCGAGCCCGCGCGCGTAGGTCGAGTACGTGTGATAGACGACGCCATCCTCGCGCACGAACGCGCTCATCCCCGGCCGGTCGAGCGAGTACGTGAGCGCGTCGGTGCCGCAGGTCGCCGCGAACTGCACGACGGGTGCCGGCGGCGGATCCATGTCCATCGCGTGACCGGCCCGCGCGTAGTTGTACTCGACGTCGCCCGCGCGCTGCTGCGTTTCGGTGAACGACACATTGAAGTCGAAGTTGAAATCGCTGCCGGCCGACGATGCCCACGGGAAGGTCCACCCCATCCGCTCGCGGTAAGCGAGCAGCTTCGCGAGCGGCGCACGCGACACCGCCGCGAGCGTCACGTCGTGGTTCGCCAGGTGCACGGCGAAGCCGTCGAAACCATCGGCGAGCGCCGAGCACGACGGGCAGCCGGCCTTGTAGTCGGGGCCGAACATGAAGTGATAGACGAGCAGTTGCGAACGGCCGCGAAACAGGTCGTCGAGCGTCGCCTGCCCGTCTTCGGTGTCGAACCGGTAGATCTTGTCGACGCGCACCCAGGGCAGCGCCTGGCGCCGCCGTGCGAGTTCGTCGCTTTGCCGCGTCAGCGCCTTTTCGGCATCGAGCAGTGCGCGGCGCTCGGCCAGCCATTCGTCGCGCGTTCCGGTGAGATGGGTCGTCATTGCGGGTTCCTCCTTCCGATGGGTATCCGGGCACGGCGGACAGTGCCGTGTGCGTGGTGCTAGATTAGTGGCGGGCATCGGACCGGAGGGAGTGACAAGTGTGTCGGGATTCGGATGGATTCGCTGATCACCGCGGCCGCGCGCGCGCTCGCGGCCGGTGACGCGCTCGGCGCGCTGAACCGCGTCGCGCTGCGCGACGATGCGCCGGCGCTCGCGCTGCGCGGCATCGCGATGGCGCAGCTCGGCGATTTCGAACGCGCGCGAGCCCTCGTGCGCGGTGCCGCCCGTGCATTCGGCGCGAAGGAAGCCGTTGCACGGGCGCGCTGCGTCGTCGCGGAAGCCGAGATCGCACTCGCGTCGCGCGACCTGCGCTGGCCGACGCGCGCGCTCGATACGGCCTGCGCAACGCTCGACGCGCACGGCGACCGCGCGAACGCCGCGCATGCACGCTATCTCGGCGTACGCCGGCTGCTGCTGATCGGCCATATCGACGATGCCGAGCAACTGCTCGCGCATCTCGATCCCGCGCCGCTGCCAGCCGCGTCGCGCGCCGCCCATGAACTGATCGCGGCCGGCATCGCGATGCGCCGCATCCGTACGCACGTGGCACGCGCGGCGCTCGCCCGTGCGCACGCAGCCGCCCGCGACGCCGGCATCGCCGCACTGACGGCCGAGGTCGACACTGCGGCACGCGTACTCGACGCACCGGCGGCGCGCCTCATCGCGCGCGGCACATCAAGGCTCGTGCAGCTCGACGAAGTCGAGACGCTGTTCGCGTCGAACGCGCTCGTCGTCGATGCGTGCCGCCACACGGTGCGCGACGCGCGCACGACCGTGTCGCTTGCGCGGCGGCCCGTGCTGTTCGTGCTCGCCCGCGCGCTCGGCGAAGCATGGCCGGCCGACGTGTCGCGCAACGCGCTCGTGGCCGCCGCGTTCCGCGCGAAACACGCGGACGAATCGCATCGCGCGCGGCTGCGCGTCGAGATCGGCCGGCTGCGTGCGGTGCTGCGGCCGCTTGCCAACGTCGTCGCGACGCCGCGCGGCTTTGCGCTCGAGCCGCTCGGCGTACGCGAGACCGTCGTCCTGGCGCGCCCGGTCGACGATCGCCACGCGGCCGTGCTCGCGCTCCTCGCCGATGGCGAAGCATGGTCGAGCTCCGCGCTGGCGCTGGCTCTCGGCGCGAGCCAACGCACCGTGCAGCGCGCGCTCGACGCGCTCGCCGAAGCGGACAAGGTCCAGGCGCTCGGCCGCGGCCGCGCGCGCCGCTGGATGACGCCGCCGCTGCCCGGTTTCGCGACGACCTTGTTACTCCCTGCCCCGCTGCCGGGAGATTAGGATGACCTCACCGAACGACGAGGTGACGAACATGAAACGCTCCAGTGCAGAGATCCTTCGCGAATACGGCCCGTTTCCCGGCGTCGACGGCGTACACGGCGTCACGTTCGACGGGAAGTACGTGTGGTACGCGTCCGGCGACAAGCTGAATGCGCTCGACCCGGAGCGTGGCACGACCGTCCGCTCGATCGACGTCGCCGCGCATGCGGGCACGGCGTTCGACGGCCGCCACCTGTACCAGATCGTCGAGGACCGCATCGAGAAGATCGATCCCGAATCGGGTCGCGTGCTTGCGACGATTCCCGCGCCCGGCGGCGGCGGCGATTCGGGGCTGGCATGGGCCGAAGGCACGCTGTGGGTCGGCCAGTACCGCGAACGCAAGATTCATCAGGTGGATCCGCAATCGGGCGCGGTGCTGCGCACGATCGAATCGAACCGCTTCGTCACCGGCGTGACGTGGGTCGACGGCGAGCTTTGGCACGGCACCTGGGAAGCCGACCAGGCCGACCTGCGGCACATCGATCCGCGCACGGGCCGGGTACTCGAGCAGATCGACATGCCCGCCGGCGTCGGCGTATCGGGGCTCGAATCCGACGGCCACGACCGCTTCTACTGCGGCGGCGGCAACAGCGGCACGTTGCGCACCGTGCGCCGGCCCGCGCAGGTGCGGGCGCCGGGCGACAGTGCGGGAGCGACGCCCGATCCGGCTGACGATTGATCGGCCGCCTGCCGGGATCGCTCCTGCGCGCTGCACGCCAAGGCACCGCCCTGCGCCGAGTGCAGGAATGAACAAGACGACGCCGCGACGGCGTCGCTAAGATGCGCGCTCGTCAGTCATGTGTTCGGAGCGGTCGATGCAGCGCGGTGTGATTTATGGTGTCCTGGCAGGCGCCCTGTGGGGCATGGTGTTTCTCGTTCCGCGGCTGCTGACCGATTTCTCGCCGCTGTTGCTGAGCGCCGGCCGCTATGCAATGTACGGCCTCGTGTCGCTCGCAGCCGCGCTGCCGGCCGCCCGCTCGCTGCTCGCGCGGCTGACCCGCGAGGATCTCGTCGCGCTGGTCAGGCTCGCCGTCGTCGGCAACGTCGCGTACTACATGCTGCTGTCCGGCGCGGTGCACCTGATCGGCATCGCACCCAGCTCCCTGATCGTCGGCGTGCTGCCCGTCACGGTGACGCTCGCGGGCCTCGGCGACCACGGCGCCGTGCCGCTGCGCCGGCTCGCCGCCCCGCTCGCGCTGGTGATCGCGGGCATCGTCTGCATCAACATCGACCTGTTCACGTCCGAGGCCGCGCATGCGACCACGCTCGGCCAGAAGCTCGCCGGCATCGCCTGCGCGGCGGGCGCGCTCGCGAGCTGGACCTGGTATGCGGTCGCGAACGCACGCTATCTGCAGCGCCATCATCATTTCGGCGGCAACGAGTGGTCGGTGCTGTGGGGTGTCGTGACGGGCCTGATCGGCGGGCTCGTCTGGATCGCGATCCTCGCGCTGCCGGCCGGCTCGGTGCAGGCCGCGGTGCCCGCGTCGCGCTGGCAGTTGTTCTGGCTCCTGAACCTCGTGCTCGCGGTCGGTGCGTCGTGGCTGGGCAACGGGCTGTGGAATGCCGCGTCGAAGCGGCTGCCGCTCACGCTGTCGGGCCAGCTGATCGTGTTCGAAACCGTATTCGCGATGCTTTATGCGTTCGTATACGACCGGCGGATGCCGCATGCGCTCGAAATCGCCGCGCTGGTGCTGTTGCTCGCGGGTGTCTACGGATCGGTGCGGCGGCACGACAACACGCCCGCCGGCGGCGGTACGCCAGGAAACGCGCCGGCAAACGCAAACGCCGCGGCCCACTGAGCGCCGCGACGTTTGGTCAGACGAATGGGAGGGGCGAAAGTCGCGGATCGATCCGCGTCAGCGCGCGTCCTTGTGCATCCATTTGCGACCCTCGATGGAGCCGCCGCGCCGCGACTTGTCGACGCGCCGCTGGCGCGCGAGCTTCGGATCGACGATCAACGGGCGGTAGATCTCGACGCGGTCGTGGTTGGCGAGCGGCGCGTCGAGCGGCGCAAGCTTGCCGTACACACCCGTCTTCGCGTTCGCGAGATCGATTTCCGGGTGTAGCGCAAGCACGCCGCTCACATCGATCGCCGAACGAACCGTCGCCCCTTCGGGCAGCGACAGCGGAATCAGCGTCTGGCGATCCGGCAGCGCGTAGCAGACTTCGATCGACAACATCGCGTCACCCCTTCCCGTAGCGCTGGTCGGCGCGCTTCACGAACGAATCGACGAACGTGTTCGCGATGTGGCTGAACACCGGCCCGATGATCTTCTCGAGCAGGATGCTCGAGAACTCGTAGTGCAGCGCGAATTCAATCTTGCACGCATCGGCACGCAGCGCCGTGAAGCGCCACGTGCCCGTGAACTTCTTGAACGGGCCGTCCGTGAACTCCATGTCGATCCGCGTCGGGCGCTCCTGCGTATTGCGCGTCGCGAAATGCTGCTTGATGCCCTTGAAGTTGATATCGATGCGCGCTTCCATCCCGCTCTCGTCCTGACGGCGAATCTCGACGCCGCCGCACCAGGGCAGGAAATTGGGGTAGTCGGCCACGTCGGTGACGAGGTCGAACATCTGTTCCGCCGAGTGACGGATCAATACGGTTTTCTGGACATCTGCCATAAATCGCGCGGCATCGCTTAAAGTGGGAACGCAAGCCGGGCGATTCCCGCCCTGCTTTGCTAAAATCGTGATTTTAAACGAGTTGGCCCGATCCTTTCATGAGCATCATCGACAACAGGAAAGCGCACTTCGATTATCACATCGAGGAACGCTACGAGGCGGGGCTCGTGCTCGAGGGCTGGGAAGTCAAGGCGCTGCGCGCCGGGCGCGGCCAGATCCGGGAAGGTTATGTCGTCGTGAAGAGCGGCGAAATCTTCCTGATCGGTACCCATATCAGCCCGCTGCCCGAAGCCTCGACGCACATCACGCCCGACCCGGTTCGCACGCGCAAGCTGCTGCTGCACCGCGAGGAAATCAAGAAACTGATCGGCAAGGTCGAGCAGCGTGGCTACACGCTCGTGCCGCTGAACTTCCACTACAAGGGCGGTCGCGTGAAGTGCGACATCGCGCTCGCGAAGGGCAAGAAGTTGCACGACAAGCGCGAAACCGAGAAGAAGCGCGACTGGGAACGCGAAAAGGCACGCATCATGCGCGCCGGCACCTGAAGCACACGACGCGCTTCGCAAACGACACGGCCCGCTCGAAGCGGGCCGTGTCGTTTTGGACTGCATGAATCGTCGATACCGATCGACGGGCGGAG
Source organism: Burkholderia crassaminum (assembly GCF_964265005.1). Classification (NCBI taxonomy): domain Bacteria; kingdom Pseudomonadati; phylum Pseudomonadota; class Betaproteobacteria; order Burkholderiales; family Burkholderiaceae; genus Burkholderia; species Burkholderia crassaminum. Next base: position 2,356,303 of record NZ_OZ183799.1, read on the forward strand.
CCTGCCGGCGGGATTCCACACGCAACGCCGCCTGTTTCGGCTGAAGATACACGCCGGCGGCATCCCGCAAGCGTCACCCGAACCGGCCCGGCTGCGCGACGATTCGCCGCAGGCGGACCGCAAATGGGCGGCCGCCTGCGGGATCGCATCCGTCCGGCTCAGCCCTTCCCGCCCGCAGCCGGCGACGCGTGTTTGACGATCGACATCGCCGATGCGATCGCACTGCCGAGATCCGACAGGTTCGACGGCACGATCAGCGTGTTGCCCTGCTTCGCGAGATTCGCGAACGCGCCGACGTACTGCTCGGCGACCTTCAGGTTCACCGCGTCCATCCCGCCCTGCGACTGCATCGCGTTCGCGATCTTCTGGATCGCCTGCGCGTTCGCCTCGGCCACGGCAAGAATCGCGGCGGCCTCGCCCTGCGCCTGGTTGATCGCGGCCTGCCGCTCGCCCTCGGACTTCTGGATGGCCGCTTCACGCGCACCCGACGCGAGGTTGATCTGTTCCTGCTTGCGGCCCTCGGATGCGGCGATCAACGCACGCTTCTCGCGCTCCGCGGTGATCTGCGCCTGCATCGCGTGCAGGATTTCCTTCGGCGGCGTCAGGTCCTTGATCTCGTAGCGCAGCACCTTCACGCCCCAGTTCGACGCGGCCTCGTCAAGCGCCGACACGATGCTGTGGTTGATGAAGTCGCGTTCCTCGAACGTCTTGTCGAGTTCCAGCTTGCCGATCACCGAGCGCAGCATTGTCTGCGACAACTGCGTGATCGCGAGCACGAAGTTGCTCGACCCGTACGACGCCTTCATCGGGTCCATCACCTGGAAATACAGCACGCCGTCGACCTGAAGCTGCGTGTTGTCACGTGTGATGCAGATCTGGCTAGGCACGTCGAGCGGGATTTCCTTCAGGATGTGCCGGTACGCGATGCGATCGACGAACGGCAGCACGATGTTCAGACCGGGCGACAGCGTCGCGTGATAGCGCCCGAAGCGCTCGAGCACCCATGCATGCTGCTGCGGCACGATCTTCACCGTCTTCGACACGATCACGATCGCGATGACGAGCAGGACAACCCAGATGATCAGCGAATCCATGAAGTATTCCCTCCTTGTTGTATCGGCGGACGATCAGCCCGCGAGTTTCGCCACGACCACGAGACAATTGCCGCGCACGGCACTCACCTGATACACGCGCGCATCGTCGCGCTCGCCGTTCGCAAGCTCGACATCCCAGTCGGCGCCGCGATACTGCACGCGCGCGCGGCCGTCACGCCACGCGTCGACCGTGACGGTCGAGCCGATGTCGAGATTGACGTCGGGATTCGTCGACGTGTCGCGCTTCTGCTTGCGGCCGAGCCCCGAACGCCGCAATACGATCATCGCGACGATCGCGACCGCGGCCGCCGCGCCGAACTGCACGTGCGGCGCGAAACCGGCCAGTTGCAGCAAGCCGCCCGCGAGAAAGCCGAGCGCGATCATCAGCAGGTAGAACGTGCCCGTCAGCAGTTCGGCCACGACCAGCACGCCCACCGCGACCCACCAGAACAGATGCCCCGACATCATTTTGGCCTCCAGAAAAACGCCCCTGTACTCACTATATTCGCTGCCGCGAGCGGAGGCGACCAGCACGCCCGGGCCGGCACGTTACGTACCGACAAACAAAAACACCCCGGTGTGTACCGGGGTGTTTATAACACGAACCTTGCATTTTGCCTTCAACGAAAGCGCGACTGCACCGCGCTTTCGCCGAAGCGGCATCACCGACCGTTACTTCCGGTTGGCGGCGAGCGCCTGCCACGTATCGATGATCGTGTCCGGGTTCAGCGAGATCGACACGATGCCTTCGTCGGTCAGCCATTGCGCGAAGTCCGGGTGATCGGACGGGCCCTGGCCGCAGATGCCGACGTACTTGCCCATCTTGCGGCAGGTATCGATCGCGCGCTTCAGCAGGAACTTGACGGCCGGATCGCGTTCGTCGAAGTCGGCCGCCAGCAGTTCCATGCCCGAGTCGCGGTCGAGGCCGAGCGTGAGCTGCGTGAGGTCGTTCGAGCCGATCGAGAAACCGTCGAAGTGTTCCAGGAACTCTTCGGCGAGGATCGCGTTGGTCGGGACTTCGCACATCATCACGAGGCGCAGGCCGTTTTCGCCGCGCTTCAGGCCGAACTTCTCGAGCAGGCCGACGACGCGCTCCGCCTGCTTCACGGTACGCACGAACGGCACCATGATCTCGACGTTGGTCAGGCCCATCTCGTCGCGCACGCGCTTCAGTGCACGGCACTCCATCTCGAACGCCTGCGCGAAGTCTTCAGCGATGTAGCGCGATGCGCCGCGGAAACCCAGCATCGGGTTTTCCTCGTCCGGCTCGTAACGCGAACCGCCGATCAGCTTCTTGTACTCGTTCGACTTGAAGTCGGACAGACGCACGATCACGGGCTTCGGATAGAACGCCGCCGCGATCGTCGCGACACCTTCGGTCAGCTTGTCGACGTAGAACTGGCGCGGCGATGCGTGACCGCGCGCGACGCTCTCGACGGCCTTCTTCAGGTCCTGGTCGATGTTCGGGTACTCGAGGATCGCCTTCGGGTGAACGCCGATGTTGTTGTTGATGATGAACTCGAGACGCGCAAGACCCACGCCGCCGTTCGGCAGTTGCGAGAAGTCGAACGCGAGCTGCGGGTTGCCGACGTTCATCATGATCTTGACCGGGATTTCCGGCAGTTCGCCGCGCTGCACTTCCGTGACTTCCGTCTCGAGCAGGCCGTCGTAGATCTTGCCTTCGTCGCCTTCCGCGCACGATACCGTGACGAGCGCGCCGTCCTTCAGGATGTCGGTCGCATCGCCGCAACCGACGACTGCCGGCACGCCGAGTTCACGCGCGATGATCGCCGCGTGGCAGGTCCGGCCGCCACGGTTCGTGACGATCGCGGCCGCACGCTTCATCACCGGCTCCCAGTTCGGGTCGGTCATGTCGGCCACCAGCACGTCGCCCGGCTGCACGCGTTCCATTTCCGAAGGATCCTGGATCACGCGCACGGGGCCCGCACCGATCTTCTGGCCGATCGCACGGCCCGTCGCGAGCACCTGCGACTGGCCCTTCAGCTTGAAGCGCTGCTCGGCCTTGCCGGTCGCCTGGCTCTTCACCGTTTCCGGACGCGCCTGCAGGATGAAGATCTTGCCGTCGCGGCCGTCCTTGCCCCACTCGATGTCCATCGGACGCTGGTAGTGCTTCTCGATGATGACCGCGTACTTCGCCAGCTCGATCACGTCTTCGTCGGTGATCGAGTAGCGGTTGCGCTGCTCGTGCGGCACGTCGACCGTCTTCACGCGGCCCGGCTCGCCCGGCTGCGTGAACTCCATCTTGATCAGCTTCGAGCCGATCGAGCGGCGGATGATCGGGTACTTGTCCTGTGCGAGCGTCGTCTTGAACACGTAGAACTCGTCCGGGTTCACGGCGCCCTGCACGACGGTTTCGCCCAGGCCGTAGCTCGACGTGATGAACACGGCGTCCTTGAAGCCCGATTCGGTGTCGATCGTGAACATCACGCCGGCGGCGCCGACGTCCGAGCGGACCATGCGCTGCACACCGGCCGACAGCGCGACTTCGGCGTGCGTGAAGCCCTTGTGCACGCGGTACGAGATCGCGCGGTCGTTGTACAGCGACGCGAACACGTGCTTCATGCGGTCGAGCACGTCTTCGATGCCGACGACGTTCAGGTACGACTCCTGCTGGCCGGCGAACGATGCGTCGGGCAGGTCTTCCGCGGTCGCGGACGAACGCACGGCAAACGACAGCTCGGCCGGCGAGCCGTTCTTCAGGATTTCGAACTGCTCGCGAATCTCCTGTTCGAGACGTGCCTGCATCGGCGCGTCGACGATCCACTTGCGGATTTCGGCACCGGCTTCGGCAAGCGCCTTCACGTCGTCGATGTCGAGGGACTCGAGACGCTTGGCAATACGATCAGTCAGGTCGTTGTGCGTGAGGAAATCGCGGAACGCGAGCGCGGTCGTGGCGAAACCGGTGGGTACGCGAACGCCTGCTTCGGAAAGCTGGCTGATCATCTCGCCGAGCGACGCATTCTTGCCGCCCACGATCTCCACATCGGTCATCCGCAACTGCTCGAACGGAATTACATACGCCTGGTCCTTTGCGACGTTTGCTGCGTTAGTCATACAAGCCCCTAAGTGTGAAAAAAATGCTCGATTGCGCAAGTGGGCTCGGACGCGGGCGCTTGCAAAAAGGCGCGGCGCGTCTTGCGCAACCTGTTAGATAAACAATCGCAGCGGCGAAAAATATTCCGACCCGATTTGCAAAAATCCCGGCAGAAGGGCGATATTTGCAGACAAATCGCCACACTTGCCGGGAATTTTGGAATCGAGCGGCAAAGCCTGGGGCGCCGTTCGCGCCCTGCCCCCGCAATTGCTTATCCAACAGGTTGCCGCTATTCTACCGTGCCGGCTGCCGGATGTGGCGCGACCTTGTCACTGCGTCTGGAGGCGAACCTCCAGCCGCCCGCGCAACCGCCCTTCACGCTCGACGCTCAGATTCATGCTGCCTACCGTATTCATCGTCTCCGACGGCACCGGGATCACTGCCGAAACCTTCGCGCACTCGATCCTCTCCCAGTTCGACCAGAAATTCCGTCTCGTGCGCGTGCCGTTCGTCGACTCGCTCGACAAGGCCTATGCGACCGTCGAGAAGATCAACGAGGCCGCCGTACACGACGGCCGCCGCGCGATCGTGTTCACGACGCTCGTCGACAGCGAGTCGAACGACATCGTCAAACGCTCGAACGCGCTCGTGCTCGACATGTTCCAGCGCTTCGTCGAACCGCTCGAGCAGGAGCTGGAGCTGAAATCGAGCCACGCGATGGGCCGCGGTCACCAGAACGCCGACACCGAGGAATACAAGACCCGGATCGAGGCGATCAACTTCTCACTCGCGCACGACGACGGCCAGTCGAACCGCAACCTGTCGGAAGCCGACGTGATCCTCGTCGGCGTGTCGCGCAGCGGCAAGACGCCGACGAGCCTGTATCTCGCGATGCAGTACGGCGTGAAGGCAGCAAACTATCCGCTGATTCCGGAAGATTTCGAGCGCGGCAAGCTGCCGTCGGCGCTCGCCGCGTATAGCGAGAAGCTGTTCGGGCTGTCGATCGACCCGCAACGCCTGTCGGAGATCCGCAACGAGCGCCGACCGGGCAGCAAGTATGCTGCGCCCGAGAACTGCCGTTACGAGATCAACGAGGCCGAGGCGATGATGCGTCGCGAAGGGATCAAGTGGCTGTCGTCGACGCACAAATCGATCGAGGAAATCGCGACGACGATCCTGCAAGAAATCCGTCTCGACCGGCAGTCGTACTGAGCGCCTGCGCGCTGGCGGCCGCCTGGCCGCCCGCCGGAAACAAAAAGGCCGCGTCGAACGCGGCCTTCTTTCATGGGGCGGGAAATGCGCATGCGCGGCGTCACGCACTCCGCTGCTGACGTACCTGCTCGAACAGGCACACCGCCGCCGCCGCTGCGACGTTCAGCGACTCCATCCCGCCCGGCTGGGGGATCGTCACGCGATGCGTGGCCGCGTTGCGCCAGAACGCCGACACGCCGGCGCCCTCGTTGCCGAACACCCACACAACCGGCCCCGACAGGTCGCAATCGTAGACCGCCTGCGCGCCGTGCGAGTCGGTCAGTGCAACCGGCACGTCGAGGCGTTCGGCGAGCGCGGCAGCGTCGACGTCCTCATGGATCGACAGCAGGAAATGCGCACCCATGCCCGAGCGCAGCACCTTCGACGACCATGCATACGCCGTTCCCGGCGCACAGAACACGTGGCGCACGCCGGCCGCCGCCGCGCTGCGCAGGATCGAGCCGACGTTGCCGGCATCCTGCACGCCGTCGAGCACGACCGACGTATGCGTGACGCGAGCGGGCAGCGGTTGTTCGGGCCGGTCGACGAGCAGCAGGAAACCGACGCCGTTGACGACGTTCGACAACTGCCCGAACAGTGCGTCGGGCAGCGTGACGATCCGCTGCGCGTTCACCCGTGCGACGATCGCCTGCGCTTCGGCGTGGCCGAGCGCGCCTTCGGTCGCCACGCACAGCTCCGGCGTTGCGCCCGTATCGAGGTACGCGCTCGCGAGATGGAATCCTTCGAGCAGCGCCTGGCCGCCGCGGCGCTGATGGGACGTCGAGCCCGCGAGCGCCTTCAGGCGCTTGTACAGCGGATTGTCGCGGGAAGTAATGCTTTTCATCGAATCAGGTCGAGTGCCGCACGAACCGGCGCGAACGAGCGCCGATGCGCTTCGCACGGGCCATGCTCGCGCAGTGCGGCAAGGTGTTTCGCGGTGCCGTAGCCCGCATGCACGTTGAAGCCGTACACCGGGAAACGCGCGTGCAGGTCGACGAGCATGCGATCGCGCGTGACCTTCGCGAGGATCGACGCGGCCGAGATGCTCGGCACCAGCGCGTCGCCGCTGACGATCGCCTCGGCACGCACCGCCAGCGTCGGGCAGCGGTTGCCGTCGATCTGCGCGAGCGTCGGCAGGACCGACAGGCCCTCGACGGCCCGCTTCATCGCGAGCATCGTCGCGTGCAGGATGTTCAGCGTATCGATTTCGTCGACGCTCGCCGATGCGACGCAGTACGCGCGCGAACGTGCAACGATCAGGTCGTACAGCGCGTCACGCTTCTTCGCGGACAGCGCCTTCGAATCGTCGAGCCCGTCGATCGGCTGCGCCGGATCGAGGATCACCGCGGCGGCCACCACCGGCCCCGCGAGCGGGCCGCGGCCCGCTTCGTCGACACCGCAGACGATCTCGTCAGGGCGGCTGAAGTCGAAGCCGCCCTGCTCGTCGCTCGACGCGCGGCGGCGTGATGCACGTACTGCGGTCATGCGCGCCCCTTGCGATGTTCGAGCACGCGCACGACCGCTTCGGCGGCCTTCGCGGCCGTGTTCTGCCGCAGCGAAAGATGCATTTCGGTAAATACTTCGGTGAGCGTGCGGCGGTTCGCGTCGTCGCGCAGCTGCGTGAGCGTCGCATCGGCGAGCGCCTCGGGCGTCGCGAAATGCTGCAGCAGCTCGGGCACGACGAAACGCCCCGCCAGGATATTCGGCAAGCCGACGTACGGCAGGTAACCCTGCCGGCGCATGATCTGCCCGGTCAGCCAGGGCACCTTGTACGAGATCACCATCGGCTTCTTCAGCAGCGCGGCTTCCAGCGTGACCGTACCGCTCTTCACGAGGATCGCGTCGGCCGCCGTCATCGCGACCTGCGAGCGGCCGTCGGTGAGCGTCAGCGCGAGCTGCGGATGCGCATCGACGAGCGGCTGCAGCAGCGCGCGCAGCGCGGGCGTCGCCGCCGGCATCACGAACCGCACACCGGGCTCGCGCTGCTGCATCAGCGCCATCGCCGCAAAGAACGTCGGGCCGATCAGCGCGATTTCCGAGCGCCGGCTGCCCGGGAGCACCGCGATCACCGGGCCGTCGGCCGGCAATCCGAGCGCGATGCGCGCACCGTGCGTATCGGGTTCGAGCGGGATCTCGTCGGCCAGCGGATGGCCGACATAGGTCGACGCGATGCCTGCCTTGTCGAGAATCGCCGGTTCGAACGGGAACAGGCACAGCATGTGATCGACGGATTTCGCGATCTTCTTGATCCGGCCGCCGCGCCATGCCCAGATCGACGGGCACACGAAGTGGATCGACGGGATACCTGCGTCGCGGGCCGCTTGTTCGACGTTGAAGTTGAAGTCGGGCGCGTCGATGCCGATGAACGCGTCCGGCCGCTCGGCGAGCAACTGGCGTTTGAGCTCACCACGAATCCGCAGGATCTCGGGGATCTGGCCCAGCGCCTCGACATAACCGCGCACGGTCAGCTTGTCCATCTGCCAGTGCGAGTCGAAGCCCTGCGCGATCATCCGCTGCCCGCCGATCCCGTAGAACTGGGCCGATTCGGGCAGCCGCTCGCGCAGCCCGCCGAGCAGCGATGCCCCGAGCAGGTCGCCCGACGGTTCGCCGGCCGCCATCGCAAGCCGGAGCTGTGTGGTCGGAAGCGGCATCGCTTAGCGGATGATGCCGCGTTGCGACGCGTCGATGAATTCGACGAACGCCTTGACCGCCGCGTCGCCGTCGCCGCCCGCTTCCGCGAGCTCGCGCAGCTGCACCTTCGCTTCCTCGAACGACAGACCGTTCTTGTACAGCAGGCGGTAAGCGCTGCGCAGCGCGGAGATCGCGTCGGGCGAGAAACCGCGCCGGCGCAACCCTTCGACGTTGATCCCGTGAGGCTCTGCCTTGTTGCCCGCCGCGATCACGAACGGCGGAATGTCCTGCACGAGCGCCGAAGCACCACCGAGCATCGAGTGCGCGCCGATGCGCACGAACTGGTGGACGCCCGACATCCCCCCGACGATCGCCCAGTCGCCGATCTCGACGTGGCCGGCCATCTGTGCGTTGCTCGACAGGATCACGTGGCTGCCGACGGTGCAGTCATGGCCGATGTGCACATAGGCCATGATCCAGTTGTCGTCGCCGAGCGTCGTCACGCCGACGTCCTGCACGGTGCCCGTGTGGATCGTCGTGAATTCGCGGATCGTGTTGCGGTTGCCGATCACGAGCTTCGTCGGCTCGTCCTTGTACTTCATGTCCTGCGGACGACCGCCGACCGACGCGTAATGGCCGATGCGGTTGTCCTCGCCGAGCGTCGTATGGCCTTCGATCACGCTGTGCGAACCGATCGTCGTGCGCGCGCCGATCGTGACATGCGGACCGACGATCGCGTACGGGCCGATCTCGACCGATTCGTCGATCTGCGCGCCCGGTTCGACAATCGCGGTGGGATGAATCCTGGTCATGCGCCGTTGCCTCTCGATGTGATGTGTCGCGTTGCGTTGCCTGTGCGTGCCGCGTCGCTCAGGGCGCCGCGTCGGTCGTCTTGACCGTGCACATCAGTTCGGCTTCCGCCGCCACCTTGCCGTCCACTTCCGCCACCGCCTTGAACTTCCAGATGCCGCGGATGTAGCGTTCGAACGTCACGTTCAGAATCAGCTGGTCGCCCGGCTCGACCGGACGCTTGAAGCGCGCGCCGTCGATCCCGACGAAGTAGTACAGCGTGTTCTCCGGATCCTTCGGCTGCTCTTCCGAGAAGGTCAGCAGCGCCGCGGCCTGCGCGAGTGCCTCGAGGATCAGCACGCCCGGCATCACCGGCCGCTTCGGGAAATGCCCCTGGAAGAACGGCTCGTTGATCGACACGTTCTTCAGCGCTTTGATTCCCTTGTGCGGCTCGAGTTCGAGCACGCGATCGACGAGCAGAATCGGGTAGCGATGCGGCAGCAGCGTGAGGATCTTGTGGATGTCGAGATTGATTTTTTCAGTGCTCATGATGGTTCGTCTCACGCAGAGGCTGCGCGGTGGTGATGCAAAGGCTGAAGCGGGCCGCCGTGCGGCCCTGTCTGGCAAACCGGGCCGGTTGCGCTGGCCGTGCCCGGTTCGAGATCTCGCATGATGCGCTCAGGCGTGCGTGCCGCCCTGGGCGGCGAGCGCGGCTTCGAGCGCCTTGATGCGCTCGCGCAGCTTGTCGAGGTTGCGCACGAGCGCGGCGCTCTTGTTCCATTCGCCGTGGTCGACGGCCGGGAACGCGCTGGTATAGATGCCGGCCTTCGGCAGCGACTTCGACACGCCCGAATTCGCGGTGATGATGACATAGTCGCCGAGCGTCACGTGGCCGGCGATCCCGGCCGCGCCGCCGATCATGCAGTGGCGGCCGATCGTCGTGCTGCCCGCGATGCCCGCCTTGCCGGCGATCACCGTGTAGGCGCCGATCCGGCAGTTGTGGGCGATCTGCACCTGGTTGTCGATCTTCACGCATTCGTCGATGACGGTATCCGCCATCGCACCGCGGTCGATCGTCGTGTTCGCGCCGATCTCGACGTCCGGGCCGATCGATACGCCGCCGACCTGCGGGATCTTGACCCAGCTGCCGGTACGCGCGTCGCCGTCACCGACGAAATCCGGTGCGAAGCCGAAGCCGTCGGAGCCGATCACGGCGCCCGCATGGATGATCGCGCGCGGGCCGACCTTGCAGCCGTGGTACACCGACGCGTTCGGATACAGGTGCGAGCCCGCGCCGATCGTCGTGCCGCGGCCGATGAATACGTTCGCGTCGAGCTGCACGCCGTCTTCGATCACCGCACCGGCCTCGACCGTCACGTGCGGGCCGATCACCGCGCTCGCGGCGACCTGTGCGGCCGGATCGATCGTCGCGCTCGGATGCACGCCGGCGGCACGCTGCGGCGTGGCCAGATCGATGAACATCTGCGCAACGCGTGCGAAGTACGCGTACGGATTCGGCGTGACAATGAAATTGCGACCAGTAGCGGCCGCGCCCAGCTTTTCCAGATCCTTCGGCGCGATCAGCACCGCGCCGGCGCGGGTCGACTCGACCTGCGACAGGTACTTCGGATTCGCGAGGAACGCGAGTTGCTGCGGGCCAGCCTGGTCGAGCGGTGCGAGCCCGCTCACCTTGCACTGTGCGTCGCCGGCGATCTCGCCGCCGAACCGCTTTACGAGTTCCTCAAGCGTCAATGCCATTCGTCGTCTGCTCCGTTCAGTTCGTCGAGCCGGACGCGAGCGCCTTGAGCACCTTGTCGGTGATGTCGATGCGCGGGCTGACGTACACGGCTTCCTGCACGATCAGGTCGTAATTCTGCTGCTCGGCGATCTGCTTGATGACCTTGTTCGCCCTCTCGAGCACGGCCGCCAGCTCCTCGTTGCGGCGCTGGTTCAGGTCCTCGCGGAACTCGCGCTGCTTGCGCTGGAAGTCGGTATCGAGCTGGGCGAGATCGCGCTGCTTCTGCGCGCGGTCGGCCGCCGACAGCGACGCGCCGTTCTTGTCCAGCGAATCGGACATCGATTTCAGGCGCGCCGCCAGATCCTGCAGATCCTTGTCACGCTTCGCGAACTCGGCTTCGAGCTTCGTCTGCGCCGCCTTCGCGGGCGCCGACTCGCGCAGGATCCGATCCGAATTGACCGCCGCGATGCGGGCGACGTCCTGTGCGTGTACCGTCGCAGCGCCCAAGGCCAGCGCAACGGTCAGCGCGCACATCACTCGTTTCGAAAACTTACCGGTTAGCAAAATTACCCTCTCGTTGCTGTTGTCATGCGTTCGGTCAGAACGCCGTCCCGATCTGGAACTGGAATTTCTGGTACTGATCGCCTTCGTGCTTCTGCAGCGGGAAGCCGAGGCTCAGCTTGAGCGGGCCGATCGGCGAGATCCACGCGAGACCCACGCCGTAGCCGTAACGCAGGCCGTTGGCGCCCGTACTCGTGCCGCCCGGCGCGTTGCCCCACACGTTACCGCCGTCGAGGAACGTGAACACGCGCAGCGTGCGGTCGTAACCCGTGCCCGGCAGCGGGAACGTCAGTTCGATGTTGCCGACGACCATCTTCGAACCGCCGATCGGGTCGTTCGTCTTCGTGTCGCGCGGGCCCAGCGAGCTCGGCTCGTAGCCACGCACGGAGCCGATACCGCCCGCGTAGTAGTTCTTGAAGATCGGGTACGGGTTGCCGATACCGTTACCGTAGCCGCCCTGCAGGTTCATGCCCAGGATGAAGCCGCGCGAGAACGAATAGTAGTACTGCGCCTGCAGGTCGGCCTTGTAGTACTGGATCTTGCCGACCGGCACGCCGTACTCCATGTTCGCCTGCGTGAAGTAGCCGCGGCTCGGAATCAGCGCGCTGTCACGCGCGTCACGCGACCACGCGACCGTCAGCGGCACCGTGTTCGACACGCGGCCGAACTGGTTCACGTAATCCTGGTAGCTCTGCGGCGTGTTCGAATCGACGTCGAGACGGTTCTGCTCGAAGCCCGCGCCGAAGTAGACGGTGTCGACTTCCGAGAACGGGATGCCGAACTTCAGGTTGCCGCCCGCGCTGATGATCCGGAAGCTCGAGCTCGTCGAATAGTAGAGCGGCTGGTACGTGCGGTAGTAGACGTCCGTGATCCGCTTGATGCCGTCGACCGTGAAGTACGGGTCGACCTGCGTGACGGTCAGCGTGCGGTAGCTCTTCGCGGTGTTGACGTTCACCGACAGGCTGGTACCCGAACCGAACACGTTGTCCTGCGACACGCCAGCCGACAGCACGACCTTGTCCGTCGACGAGAAGCCGGCACCCAGCGTGATCGCGCCGGTCGGCTTTTCGTCGACCTTCACGTTCACGTCGACCTGGTCGTTCGTGCCGTCGACCGGCACCGTCGTCACGTCGACGTTGGTGAAGTAGCCGAGACGGTTCACGCGATCCTTCGACAGCGCGAGGCGGTTCGAATCGAACCACGAGCTTTCGAGCTGGCGCATTTCGCGGCGCACCACTTCGTCGCGCGTGCGCGTGTTGCCGACGACGTTGATGCGGCGCACGTACACGCGGCGGCTCGGATCGACGACGAGGTTCAGGTTCACCTTGTGGTTCGCCTGGTCGATGTCCGGCTGGGCGTTGACGGTCGCGAATGCGTAGCCGTATTCACCGAGCTTGTCGACGATCGACTTGGTGGTCTGCTGCAGCTTTTCGGCCGAGAAGCGGTCGCCCGGCTTGATCTTGATCAGCTTGTTGAGTTCGGCCTCGCGATCGAGCAGGTTGCCCGACAGCTTGATGCCCGAGATCGTGTACGGCTCGCCTTCGTGCAGCGTGACCGTCAGGTACATGTCCTTCTTGTCGGGCGAGATCGACACCTGGGTCGAATCGATGTTGAACTCGAGATAACCGCGGTTCAGGTAGTACGAGCGCACGGCCTCGAGGTCGCCCGTCAGCTTTTCCTTCGAGTACAGGTCGTTCTTCGTGTACCACGAGAACCAGTTCGGCGTCGACAGCTGCATCTCGTCGCGCAGCGTGCTGGTCTTGAACGCCTTGTTGCCGATGAAGTTGATCTGGCGGATCTTCGCGCTCGGGCCTTCGGCCACCGCGAACAGGATCGACACGCGGTTCGCGTCGACCGGCGTGACCGTCGTCTTGACCTCGGCCGCGTAGAAGCCGCGCGTGAGGTACTGGCGCTTGAGCTCCTGCTCCGCCTTGTCGACAAGCGCCTTGTCGTAATAGCGGCCGTCGGCAAGGCCGACCGCGCGCAGCGCCTTCGTCAGGTTGTCCTTGTCGAATTCCTTCGTGCCGGTGAAGTCGATCGACGCGATGGCCGGACGCTCCTGCACCTGCACGATGACGACGTTGCCCTGCGTGGCGATGCGTACGTCGTTGAAAAAGCCCGTCGCGTACAGCGCGCGGATTGCTTCGGATGCCTTGTCGTCCGTGAAGGTATCGCCCTGCTTGATCGGCAGGTAGGCGAACACCGAACCCGCTTCGACGCGCTGCAGCCCCTCGATCTTGATGTCTTGCACCACGAACGGTGCCGCTGCATGCGCCGCGAGGCCGTGCGCGGCGAGCGCGGCCGCTGCAACTGTCTTAGGTACAAAGCGATGAGGTTTGAACAACATGCATCCCCAATATTTAGCTGCATCAAATCAGGCGGCTGCCCAGCGGCCGCCGCCTGACGCTTCAGAAATGGATTAACCGAGCCAGATCGTTGAACAGCGCGATCGCCGACAACGCGACGATGCAGATCAACCCGGCTCTTTGCAGAATCAGCTGCCAGCGCTCCGAGACGGCTTTCCCGGTCGCGGCTTCAACCGCATAATATAACAGATGCCCCCCGTCCAAAACGGGAATCGGCAACAAGTTCAGGACGCCAAGGCTAATGCTGACAAGGGCGAGGAACGACAGGAACGCGGACGGACCGAGTCGCGCGCTCTTGCCCGCGTAGTCGGCAATCGTCACGGGGCCGGACAGGTTCTTCAGCGACGCGTTGCCCGTGATCATGCGCCCGAACATCCGCAGCGAATACACGGAGATGTCCCACGTGCGGTGCGCGCCGAGCCGCAGGCTCTCGATCGGCCCGTAACGCACGTCGACGGACGGCGCATGCATCGACAGCGCCGCGCCGATCCGGCCGACCTGCTGCCCCGATTCATCGTCGCGCTGCATCTGCGGCACGATCGACACCGTCTGCGCGGCGCCGTCGCGCTCGATCTGCAGGTCGAGCGGCTTGCCCGCATGGTGTTTCACGAAATCGATGAAGCGCGACGCACCGCCGATCGGCTTGCCGTCGAGCGCGACCAGCTTGTCGCCGGACTTCAGGCCCGCCTGCTCCGCTGCGCTGCCGGGCTGCACCGATGCGACCGACAGCGTGCCGCCACCGGTCTCGAAGCCCAGATGGGCCATGAAATCGTCGTCGAGCTGGGTTTCGGGAACGTTGCGGAGGTCGACGCGGAAATCGAACGTCGTGTTGCCGTCGCGTGCGCCGAGCACGATCTCGCTGTGATCGAACGCGGCCGCCAGCAGCTTCCAGCGCAGGTCCGACCACGATCGTACCGGCTCGGACTCGCCGCCCTGCGCGTCGCCGGTGCGCACGTTGCGGATCGACACGATCGTCTCGCCGCCGTCGAAGCCCGCGCGCGCCGCCGCCGTGCCGGCGGCCGGCGGCGCGACGATCGCGGCCGGCTCGGTCACGCCGGTGGCAAATACGACGGAAAACAGCACGATTGCCAACAGGAAGTTCGCAATCGGCCCGGCCGCGACGATCGCAATGCGCTTGTAGACCGACTGTCGATTGAACGCCTGGCCAAGCTCCTCGGGCGGAATGCCGGGGCCGGAATCGCGCTCGTCGAGCATCTTCACGTAGCCGCCGAGCGGCAGCACGGACAGCGTCCACTCGGTGCCCGTCCTGCGGCTGACCCAGCGCGCGATGGGCTGGCCGAAGCCGATCGAGAAACGCAGCACCTTCACGCCGCACCAGCGCGCGACGCGATAATGTCCGTACTCATGCACGACGACCAGCACCCCGATCGCCACCGCAAACGCGATCAGTTCGACCAGCACGTTCATGAGCACCCCATTCAGACAGTACGCTCCACGCGAGGCGCAGGCGCTTTGGCAATGATTTCGGCGGCGAGGCGGCGTGCCTCGGCATCCGCCGCCAGGACGTCTTCGAGCCCGTTGGGCGCGCGGTTCGGCAGCGTGCTGAGCACGGTGTCGACCGTCGCCGCAATCGCCATGAAGCCGATGCGGCGCTCGAGAAACGCTTCGACCGCCACTTCGTTCGCCGCGTTCAATGCGGCGCTCGCGATGCCGCCTTCCTCCAGCGCCTTCAGCGCGAGCGCGAGGCACGGGAAGCGCGCGTAATCGGGCTGCTCGAACGACAGCTGGGCGATCTGCGCGAGGTCGAGCTGATCGACGCCCGCGTCGACGCGCTCGGGGAACGCGAGCGCGTGCGCGATCGGCGTGCGCATGTCGGGGTTGCCGAGCTGTGCGAGCACCGAGCCGTCGCGATACGACACGAGCGAATGGATCACGCTCTGCGGATGAATCAGCACGTCGATCCGGTCGCCCGGCAGCCCGAAGATCCAGTGCGCCTCGATCACCTCGAGGCCCTTGTTCATCATCGTCGCGGAATCGACCGAGATCTTGCGGCCCATCACCCAGTTCGGGTGCTTGCACGCCTCGTCCGGCGTCACGTCGACGAGCGTGGCCGGCTCGCGCGTGCGGAACGGGCCGCCCGACGCGGTCAGGATGATCTTCGAGATCCCGCCGTGCTCGGCCGCATCGCGCGGCATACACTGGAAGATCGCGTTGTGTTCGCTGTCGACCGGCAGCAGGATCGCGCCATGGTCGCGCACGGCATCCATGAAGATCGCGCCCGACATCACCAGCGCTTCCTTGTTCGCGAGCAGGATGCGCTTGCCTGCGCGCGCAGCGGCGAGGCTCGGCGCGAGGCCCGCCGCGCCGACGATCGCCGCGACCACCGTGTCGCAACCGTCGCTCTTCGACACGTCGACGAGCGCCTGCGGCCCGTGCAGCACGGTCGTCTTGCTGCCCGCCGCGCGCAGTTTCGCGTCGACGTGCGCGGCGGTCGCGGCGTCGCCGACCACCGCCACTTCAGGCGCGAAGCGCAGGCATTGCTCGACCAGCTTGTCGCCGTTGCGGTGCGCGGTCAGCGCGTAGACCGAGAAGCGCTCGGGATGGCGCGCGACCACGTCGAGCGTGCTGTCTCCGATCGAGCCCGTGGAACCGAGCAATGTCAGACGTTTTTGCATAACAGAAATAGTGGTTTAACCAAGCAGCAGCATCGCGAGCGGCAGCACCGGAAGCAACGCGTCGACACGGTCGAGCACGCCGCCATGGCCAGGCAGCAGTCCGCTCGAATCCTTCACGCCCGCCTGCCGCTTCAACAGCGACTCGAACAGGTCGCCGATCACGCTGTACGCGACCAGCAGCGTCAGTGCGGCCCATGCGCCGGGCATCCCGTAGCGCACGGCGAACGCGGAAAACAGGGTCGGCTCGAACGCATGCGCGGCCATCGCGACACCGGCGACGACCATCACGGCGAGCCAGCCACCGATCGCGCCTTCCCAGCTCTTGCCGGGGCTGATCGTGATGGCCAGTTTACGCTTTCCGAAAGCCTTGCCCGCGAAGTATGCGCCGATATCGGCCAGCCAGACGACCAGAAGCAGCGACAGCACGAACGGCACACCCCGCGCGCGCGCCGCGACGAGCGCGTGCCAGCAGGCTGCAAAGACCACGAGGCCGGCCGCCAGCAGGAACGGCCGCCATACGCCGCCCGCGAGTTCAGGCTTGCGCCGCAGCGCGAACGGGCCGACCAGCAGCCAGAACACGCCGGCTGCCATGAAAAGGGGACGGGACGAAGCGGCATCGACGCCGAGCGGCGCCGTTGCCGCGAGCGCAAGCGCCGCGACGACTGCATAAATGACCGGACCGAAGCCGCCGAGCTTGAGCAGGCGCGCCCATTCCCACGCGGCGAACACGAGCACGACGCCGATCAGCGCGCCGAACGCGTTGAGCGGCGCGAACAGCGTCACCGGCAGCAATACCGCCAGCATCACGATCGCCGTGATCACACGGGTTTTCAGCATGAAAAGGAGTCGGCGTTCTGCGATTGCGGTTCGAGCTGTGCGCTCGTGCGGCCGAAACGGCGCTCGCGCTCCGTATACGACGCCATGGCGTCGGCCAGTGCCGCGCCATCGAAATCCGGCCAGTATTTGTCGGTGAAATAGAACTCGGCGTACGCGAGTTGCCACAGCAGGAAGTTGCTGACGCGCTGCTCGCCACCGGTACGGATGAAAAGATCGGGCTCCGGCGCATAGGCCATCGCCAGGTGCGGCGCGAACGCGTCCTCGGTCACTTCGACCTCGCGCCCCTCGCGCACGGCCTGCTCGACGAGCTTCTTCGTCGCCTGCAGGATGTCCCACCGGCCGCCGTAGTTGGCCGCGATGGTAAGCGTAAGACGGGTATTGCGCGCCGTCTTGGTTTCGGCGCGGCGAATCAGTTCGCGGATGCGCGGCTCGAAGCGGTCGAGATCGCCGACGACACGCAGGCGGATCCCGTTCGCATGGAGCTTGCCGACCTCGCGCTCGAGCGCGGTGATGAAGAGCCGCATCAGGAACGACACTTCGTCGTTCGGCCGGCGCCAGTTCTCCGAACTGAACGCGAACAGCGTCAGGTATTCGACGCCGGCACGCGCGCAGCCTTCGACCACCGCCCGGACGGCATCGACGCCGCGGGTATGCCCCGCGACGCGCGGCAAGCGGCGTTCGGTCGCCCAACGGCCGTTGCCGTCCATGATGATCGCGATGTGACGCGGCACGACGCCGACGTCAGGCACGCGAACGGTAGAGCTGGTATAGGTCATGGCCGTTGAGACAGTAATGCGGGAAGAAGGCGGCGCGCGAGGACGGTCGTCAGACCGTCATGATCTCGGCTTCCTTGCTCTGCACGAGCTTGTCGATTTCGGCAACGTGCTTGTCGGTCAGCTTCTGCACGTCGTCGCTCGCACGGCGCTCGTCGTCTTCCGAGATTTCCTTGTCCTTCACGAGCTTCTTGAGCGCTTCGTTCGCGTCGCGGCGCAGGTTGCGGATCGCGACCTTGGCCGTTTCGCCTTCGCTCTTGACGACCTTGGTCAGCTCGCGGCGGCGCTCTTCCGTCAGCGCGGGCATCGGCACGCGGATCAGGTCGCCGGACGTTGCCGGATTCAGGCCGAGATCGGCTTCACGAATGGCCTTCTCGACCTTCGCGACCATCGGCTTTTCCCACGGCTGCACACCGATCGTGCGCGCGTCGACGAGCGTCATGTTGGCAACCTGCGAGATCGGCACCATCGACCCGTAGTAGTCGACCTGCACGTGATCGAGCATGCCGGTGTGCGCACGGCCCGTACGGATCTTCGCCAGATCGCTCTTGAATGCATCGATCGAGCGCAGCATCTTCTGCTCGACGCCCTTCTTGGTATCAGCGACACTCATTTCAACCTCCGAACCTTCAAACCTTCAAAAAACGCGGGCACTGCCCGGCGCGCCACGCACGCCAGGGCCGACGACCCGCATCCGCGGGAGTTTACACGTGGACGAGCGTACCTTCGTCCTCGCCCAGCACGATGCGCTTGAGCGCGCCCGGCTTGTTGATCGAAAAAACACGAATCGGCAGCTTCTGGTCGCGGCACAGCGCAAAGGCCGTCGCGTCCATCACCTGCAGGTTGCGGCTGATCGCCTCGTCGAACGTGATCGTCGTGTAGCGCGTGGCCGACGGATCCTTCTTCGGATCGGCAGAATATACGCCATCGACCTTGGTCGCCTTCAGCACGACTTCCGCGCCCACTTCCGAACCGCGCAGTGCGGCAGCCGTGTCCGTCGTGAAGAACGGGTTGCCCGTACCGGCCGCGAAGATCACGACGCGGCCTTCCTCGAGCTGACGGATCGCGCGGGGCCGGATATACGGCTCGACGACCTGGTCCATCCGCAGCGCGGACTGCACGCGTGCCTCGATGCCGGCGTGGCGCATCGCGTCCTGCAGCGCCAGCGCGTTCATCATCGTCGCGAGCATCCCCATGTAGTCGGCCGTCGCGCGGTCCATGCCGGCCGCGCCACCCGCGACACCGCGGAAAATATTACCGCCACCGATCACGACCGCGAGCTGCGTACCGAGACGCACGACTTCGGCGATATCGGCCACCATCCGTTCGATCGTCGCGCGATTGATGCCGAAGGCATCGTCGCCCATCAGCGCTTCGCCGGAGAGTTTGAGAAGGACGCGTTTATAGGCATTGGACATAGGGGCTTCCGAGCGACGAGAGGATGACAACCACGAACTGTAGGGGCGAAATACTGATTCGGGCAAGCGCCGGCGGTCGGACCGGGTTTCCCGGCCGGCCGGCGGCGGCGCCGACCGCGGCGGAACGGACGCCCGCCGCGGATACTGCCTGACTGCTTACGGCTTACTGCTGCTTTGCTGCTGCGACTTGCGCGGCCACTTCGGCGGCGAAGTCGTCCTGGCGCTTCTCGATGCCTTCGCCGACGACGAACAGCGCGAACTTCTGCACTGCCGCATTCGCTGCCTTCAGCATCTGTTCGATCGTCTGCTTGTCGTTCTTCACGAACGTCTGGTTCAGCAGCGACACTTCCTTCAGGTACTTCTGGACGCTACCGTCGACCATCTTCGCGACGATTTCAGCCGGCTTGCCCGATTCCGCGGCCTTCTGCTCGGCCACGCGGCGTTCCGTTTCGATCAGTTCCGCCGGCACGTCGGCCGACGACAGCGCGACCGGCTTCATTGCCGCGATGTGCATCGCGACGTCCTTGCCGACCTGCTCTTCCGCGCCCGTGTACTCGACGATCACGCCGATACGCGCGCCGTGCAGGTACGTTGCGATCTTGTTCGCGGTTTCGAAGCGGACGAAACGGCGGATCGACACGTTCTCGCCGATCTTGCCGACCAGTGCCAGACGCACTGCGTCGACCGTCGAGCCGTCGAGCGGCAGCGCCGACAGCGCAGCCACGTCGGCCGGGTTTTGCGTCGCGACGAGTTCTGCAACCGTCTTCGAGAACGCGAGGAAGTCGTCGTTCTTCGCGACGAAGTCGGTTTCGCAGTTCAGCTCGACCAGCGCGCCTGCGTTGCCGCCGACGAACGATGCGACGACGCCTTCGGCCGTCACGCGCGATGCCGCCTTGCTCGCCTTGTTGCCGAGCTTGACGCGCAGCAGCTCTTCAGCCTTGGCCAGATCGCCGTCGGCTTCCGTCAGCGCCTTCTTGCACTCCATCATCGGTGCGTCGGTCTTTGCGCGCAGTTCTGCCACCATGCTTGCGGTAATTGCCGCCATCATTCGCTCCTTGAGTCTGTATTCACAACGCCGCCCGCTTGGACGCGAACGGCCGAGATTCGTTTCCGGACCCGCGCCGATTCGGCGCGATCAGGTCCGGCGCACAAGCTTAAAAAAAGGGGGCCTGTTGAGAGCCCCCTTTTTGCGCCGGCTCGGGGCCAGTTACGCGTTTTCCTCGACGTACTCGTCGTCGCCGCGTGCGGCCTGGACCACTTCGTTGACCGCGTTCGCACGGCCTTCGAGGATCGCGTCGGCCACGCCTTCAGCGTACAGCGCGACTGCCTTGCTCGAGTCGTCGTTACCCGGGATCACGTAATCCACACCTTCCGGCGAGTGGTTCGTATCGACCACGGCGATGACCGGCACGCCCAGCTTGTTCGCTTCGGTGACGGCGATCTTGTGGTAGCCGACGTCGACGACGAAGATTGCGTCCGGAATGCCGCCCATGTCCTTCACGCCGCCGATCGACTTCTGCAGCTTGGCGATTTCGCGTTCGAACAGCAGCGCTTCCTTCTTGCTCATCTTCTCGGTTTCGCCCGATTCGACAGCTGCTTCCATGTCCTTCAGGCGCTTGATCGACACCTTCAGCGTCTTGAAGTTGGTCATCATGCCGCCGAGCCAGCGTGCGTTGACGTACGGCATGCCTGCGCGCTGCGCTTCCTGGGCGATCGTGTCACGCGATTGACGCTTCGTGCCGACGAACAGGATCGTGCCGCGGTTCGCTGCCAGCTGGCGCACGTACTTCTGTGCGTCCGTGAACATCGGCAGCGTCTTTTCGAGGTTGATGATGTGAATCTTGTTGCGGTGACCGAAAATGAACGGAGCCATCTTCGGGTTCCAGAAGCGCGTCTGGTGACCGAAGTGGACACCCGCTTCCAGCATTTGGCGCATCGTAACTGCCATGTAAATTCTCCACGAGGGTTGGGTCTTAAGCCGGCTGCCGTACCGCCGCGCGGATCTGCCCGAAAGGCACCGATTCCGCGCGGCCGGCACCCTGGTTGCGCCGGCTTGCGATTCGACACGTGCAAAACGCCCGTGCCGTAAGCCTTTCACCGCGATGCCGCCCCAGAATGGGACAAACTCGGCATTTGGATGTCGACTTAGCCAAAGAGTATAGCACGCCGATTTGTCCGCTCTCAAGTCGCTCACCACTTTCGCTTGCCGCGCGGCAGCCCGCCGGACAATCCGCGAAAACCCGCACCCGCACCGCCGGCAGGGGCTGCGACGCCTGCCAGAAGGTGCGATAATCCGTCAATTCACCGCATTCCAGGCATACCTCGATGACTATTACGCTCAAAAACGAACACGATATCGCCGAGATGCGCGTCGCCTGCCGTCTCGCGAGCGAAGTGCTCGACTTCATCACGCCGCACGTCGTCGCGGGCGTCACGACCGCCGAACTCGACCGCCTCTGTCACGAGTTCATGCTCAACGAACAGGGCACGATCCCCGCGCCGCTGAACTACCAGCCGCCCGGCTATCCGCCGTACCCCAAGGCCACCTGCATTTCGGTCAACGACGTGATCTGCCACGGCATTCCCGGCGAGAAGGTGATCAAGAACGGCGATGCGCTGAACATCGACATCACCGTGATCAAGAACGGCTATTTCGGCGACACCAGCCGGATGTTCATCGTCGGCGACGGTTCGATCCTCGCGAAGCGCCTCGTGCAGACCACCTACGAGTGCATGTGGCTCGGCATCGACCAGGTCAAGCCCGGCGCGCACCTCGGCGACATCGGCTACGCGATCCAGAAGCACGCGGAAGCACAGGGCTACAGCGTCGTGCGCGAATACTGCGGCCACGGCATCGGTACGGTGTTCCACGAGGATCCGCAGGTCGTCCACTACGGCCGTCCGGGCACCGGCATCGAACTGAAGGCCGGGATGATCTTCACGATCGAGCCGATGATCAACGCCGGCAAGCGCGACATCCGCACGATGCCCGACCAGTGGACGGTCAAGACGCGCGACCGCAGCCTGTCGGCGCAGTGGGAGCACACGGTGCTCGTCACCGAAACCGGCTACGACGTGCTGACCGTGTCGGCCGGCACGCCGGCGCGCCCAGTATTCGCGCAACCGGCCGCAGCAGTCTGAGCGCCGTCGCGCCAGCCCGCCCCGCCCGCACCTGAACGGCCGCCCATGAGTGCTCACGCCGCCCCCTCGCCCGACGCGCTGTCGCGGCGCGCCGAATTCAAGGCCGCCAAGACGGAGATGCTCGAGCGCTTTCGCCGCGCGGCGAACGTCGCATCGTTGATGCACGCACTGTCGAAACTCACCGACGAAGCGCTGAAGCGCGTATGGGACGACTGCGGGCTGCCCGCGACGCTCGCGCTCGTCGCCGTCGGCGGCTATGGGCGTGGCGAGCTCGCGCCCTATTCCGACGTCGACATCCTCGTGCTGCTGCCCGATGCGCACGACCCGGCGCTCGACGCGCGCATCGAGCGCTTCATCGGGATGGCATGGGATCTCGGCCTCGAGATCGGCAGCAGCGTGCGCACGGTCGCGCAGTGCATCGAGGAGGCGTCGCAGGACGTCACGGTGCAGACCTCGCTGCTGGAAGCGCGCCGCATCGTCGGCAGCACCGCGCTGTTCGAGCGCTTCACGGTGCGCTACCACGAGGCGCTCGACGCCCGTGCGTTCTTCACTGCGAAGGTGCTCGAGATGCGCCAGCGCCACGCGAAGTTCCAGGACACGCCGTACAGCCTCGAGCCGAACGTGAAGGAAAGCCCCGGTGGGCTGCGCGACCTGCAGACGATCCTGTGGATCGCGCGCGCGGCGGGGTTCGGCAGCAGCTGGCGCGAACTCGACACGCGCGGCCTCATCACCGATCGCGAAGCGCGCGAGCTGCGCCGCAACGAAGGTTTCCTGAAGACGCTGCGCGCGCGGCTGCACGTGATCGCCGGCCGCCGCCAGGACATGCTCGTGTTCGACCTGCAGACGCAGGCTGCCGAGAGCTTCGGCTACCAGCCGACGCAGGCCAAGCGCGCGAGCGAGCAGTTGATGCGCCGCTACTACTGGGCCGCGAAAGCCGTCACGCAGCTCGCGACGATCCTGATCCAGAACATCGAGGCGCAGCTGTTCCCCGCGACGAGCGGCATCACGCGCGTGCTGTCGCCCGACCGCTTCGTCGAGAAGCAGGGCATGCTCGAGATCGTCGACGACGGCGTATTCGAACGCCATCCCGACGCGATCCTCGAAGCGTTCCTGCTGTACGAGACGACCCGCGGCGTGAAGGGCCTGTCCGCCCGCACGCTGCGCGCGCTGTACAACTCGCGCGAGATCATGAACAACGCGTGGCGCCGCGATCCGCAGAACCGCGACACGTTCATGCGGATCCTGCAGCAGCCCGAAGGCATCACGCACGCGTTCCGGCTGATGAACCAGACGAGCGTGCTCGGCCGGTATCTGTTGAATTTCCGCCGTATCGTCGGACAGATGCAGCACGACCTGTACCACGTGTATACGGTCGACCAGCACATCCTGATGGTCCTGCGCAACATCCGCCGCTTCGCGGTGGCCGAGCACGCGCACGAATATCCGTTCTGCAGCCAGTTGATCGGCAACTTCGAGCGCCCGTGGGTGCTGTATGTCGCGGCGCTGTTCCACGACATCGCGAAGGGCCGCGGTGGCGACCACTCGACGCTCGGGATGGCCGATGCGCGGCGCTTCTGCCGCGAGCACGGCATCGCCGGCGACGACGCGTCGCTGATCGTATGGCTCGTCCAGCATCACCTGACGATGAGCCAGGTCGCGCAGAAGCAGGACACGAGCGACCCCGAAGTCATCAAGCGCTTTGCCGAAGTCGTCGGCAACGAACGCTACCTCACCGCGCTGTACCTGCTGACCGTCGCCGATATCCGCGGCACGAGCCCGAAGGTGTGGAACACGTGGAAAGGCAAGCTGCTCGAGGACCTGTACCGCATCACGCTCGCGGTGCTCGGCGGCGCCAACCCCGACGCGCATTCGGAGCTGAAGTCGCGACAGGAGCAGGCGCTCGCGCTGCTGCGCCTCGAGACCGTGCCCGACGACGCGCACCGCGCGCTGTGGGATCAGCTCGATGTCGGCTTCTTCCTGCGTCACGACGCGGCCGACATCGCGTGGCAGACACGCGTGCTGTACCGGCACGTGAACGCCGAAACCGCGATCGTCCGCGCGCGGCCGTCGCCGATCGGCGACGCGCTGCAGGTGCTCGTGTACGTGAAGGACCGCCCCGACCTGTTCGCGGGCATCTGTGCGTATTTCGACCGCAACGGGCTGTCGGTGCTCGACGCGCGCGTCAGCACGACGCGCCACGGCTATGCGCTCGACAACTTCATCGTCACGCAGACCGAACGTGACGTGCGGTACCGCGACATCGCGAATCTCGTCGAACAGCAGCTCGCGACGCGGCTCGCCGAAACCGCACCGCTGCCGGAACCGTCCAAGGGCCGCCTGTCGAGGCTGTCCCGGACGTTTCCGATCACGCCGCGCGTCGACCTGCGGGCCGACGAGCGCGGCCAGTACTACATCCTGTCCGTGTCGGCCAACGACCGGCCGGGCCTTCTCTATTCGATCGCGCGCGTACTCGCCGAGCATCGGATCGGCGTCCACGCGGCGCGGATCAATACGCTCGGCGAACGCGTCGAGGATATCTTCCTGCTCGCGGGCGCCGGCTTGTCCGACAACCGCCTGCAGATCCAGCTCGAAACCGAATTGCTGCGAGCGATCGCAGTCTGAGTGAATTCCAGCGTTTATGCGCACCAAACTAACCGTCAAGAATCCGAAGCCGGCGTCGCCGACCCGCGCCCCTGTCCGCTCCGGCAGCCTCGTCGCCCGCAAGGCGGTGCGTCCCGCTGCGCCGCCCGCCGGGGACAAGCCGGCCCGCCCGAAGAAGGCTGCCCCGGCAGCCGCCGGCGAACGCTCGTTCAAGCCGCGCGGCGCGGCAGGCGCCGAGCGCCCGGGCGCGGATCGCGCACCGGCCAAGCGTGCGCCGCGTGACGGCGGTGCCGAACGCGGCACGCGCGCGCCCTATCGCGACAACGCGGCCGGCGAAGGGGCGAAGCGCAGTTTCGGCGACCGTCGCACGTCGTCCGATCGCCCGCCGCGCCGCGATGATGATGCACGTCCGCGTCGCGCAGGTGGCGAAGGCGGTACACGCGCGCCGTATCGCGACAACGCATCCGGCGAAGGTGCAAAGCGCAGTTTCGGCGACCGCCGCACGTCGTCCGACCGTCCGCCCCGCCGTGATGACGACGCACGTCCGCGCCGCGCGGGTGGTGAAGGCGGTGCACGCGCGCCGTATCGCGACAACGCATCCGGCGAAGGTGCAAAGCGCAGCTTCGGCGACCGCCGTACGTCGTCGGATCGTCCGCCCCGCCGTGATGACGACGCACGTCCGCGCCGCGCAGGTGGCGAAGGTGGCGCACGTGCGCCGTATCGCGACAACGCATCCGGCGAAGGTGCAAAGCGCAGTTTCGGCGACCGTCGCACGTCGTCCGACCGTCCGCCCCGCCGTGATGACGACGCACGTCCGCGCCGCGCAGGTGGCGAAGGCGGCGCACGCCCGCCGTACCGTGACAATGCATCCGGCGAAGGCGCGAAGCGCGGCTTCGGCGACCGCCGCACGTCGTCGGATCGTCCGCCGCGCCGTGATGACGACGCACGTCCGCGTCGCGCGGGTGGCGAAGGTGGCGCACGCGCGCCGTACCGCGACAATGCATCCGGCGAAGGCGCGAAGCGCGGCTTCGGCGACCGCCGCACGTCGTCCGATCGTCCGCCGCGTCGTGATGACGACGCACGTCCGCGTCGCGCGGGTGGCGAAGGCGGCGCACGCCCGCCGTATCGTGACAACGCATCCGGCGAAGGCGCAAAACGCAGCTTCGGCGACCGCCGCACGTCGTCCGATCGCCCGCCGCGCCGCAACGACGACGACGCCCGTCCGCGCCGCGCAGGCGCTGACGAAGGCAAGCGCCCGTCCTATCGCGACAAGGCAGCCGGCGAAGGCGCAAAGCGCAGCTTCGGCGACCGCCCGGCTCGCCCCGCACGCGACGGCGAACGCCGCTCGTTCGGTGCGGTCAAGACCGCGCAACCGGTCAAGCGCGCTGCGGCCGACGTCGACTACGGCGACGAAACGGGCCTGATGCGCCTGTCGAAGCGGATGTCCGAGCTCGGCATGTGCTCGCGCCGCGAAGCCGACGAATGGATCGAAAAGGGTTGGGTGCTCGTCGATGGCGAACGCATCGACACGCTCGGCACCAAGGTCCGCGCCGACCAGAAAATCGAGATCGACGAACGGGCGAGCGCCGCGCAAGCCGCGCAGGTGACGATCCTGCTGCACAAGCCGGTCGGTTATGTGTCGGGCCAGGCGGAAGACGGCTACGAGCCGGCGGCCGTGCTGATCACGCGCGCGAACCGCTGGAGCGGCGACCATTCGCCGGTACGCTTCTCGCCGCAGCACCTGCACGCGCTCGCGCCGGCCGGCCGGCTCGACATCGACTCCACCGGCCTGCTCGTGCTGACGCAGAACGGCGTGGTCGCGAAGCAGCTGATCGGCGAGCAGTCGGACATCGACAAGGAGTACCTGGTGCGCGTGCGCTTTGGCGAGCGACTCATCGACATCGACCAGCACTTCCCGGCGGAGTCACTCGCGCAGCTGCGCCACGGCCTCGAGCTCGACGGCGTCGCGCTGAAGCCCGCGATGGTGAGCTGGCAGAACGGCGAACAGCTGCGCTTCGTGCTGCGCGAAGGCAAGAAGCGCCAGATCCGCCGCATGTGCGAACTGGTCGGCCTCGACGTGATCGGCCTGAAGCGCGTGCGCATGGGCCGCGTGATGCTCGGCGCGCTGCCGCAGGGCCAATGGCGCTATCTGTCGGCCGACGAGACGTTCTGACCGCAGGCACACCCGTGCGCCATGCAATGAAAAAGCCCGCGCAAGCGGGCTTTTTCTTGTCTACGAGCAACCGGGAAAGCAGCGGGATCAGTCGTCGGAAGCCGGATCGAGCCCCGGGAACAGCACTTCCGTGAAGCCGAAGCGCGTGAAGTCGGTGATCCGCATCGGATACAGCTTGCCGATCAGGTGATCGTATTCGTGCTGGACAACGCGTGCGTGAAAACCGTCGGCAACACGATCGATCTTCGCGCCGAACTGGTCGAAGCCGCTGTAGCGCACCTTCGCGTAGCGGCTGACCACGCCGCGCATGCCCGGCACCGACAGGCAGCCTTCCCAGCCCTCTTCCATGTCCGGCGGCATGTACTCGACCTTCGGGTTGATCAGCACGGTCTCGGGCACCGGCGGCGCATCCGGGTAGCGGTTGTTGTTGCCGAAGCCGAAGATGATGAGCTGCAGCCCGATGCCGATCTGCGGCGCGGCCAGGCCGGCGCCGTTCGCATGGTGCATCGTCTCGAACATGTCCGCGACGATCTCGTGCAGTTCGGGTGTATCGAACCGCTCGACCGGCTTGGCGACTTCGAGCAGGCGCGGATCGCCCATCTTCAGGATCTCGCGAATCATGGCGTATTGCCCTCCAGGAGTTGGTGCAGGCCGTCTTCGTCCAGCACGGGGATGCCGAGTTCCTCGGCCTTCACGAGCTTGCTGCCGGCTTCGGCGCCCGCGACCACGTAATCCGTCTTCTTCGATACCGAACCGGCCACTTTCGCGCCGGCCGCTTCGAGCATTTCCTTCGCGGCATCGCGCGTGAGCGTCGGCAGCGTGCCCGTCAGCACGACCGTCTTGCCGGCCAGCACGCCCTGCGGCGCCTTCGGCGCGGGCGGTCCTTCCGGCCACGTCACCTTGCCCGGTGCACGCAACTGCTCGATCACGGTCCGGTTGTGCTCTTCCGCGAAAAACTGGTGGAGCGATTCGGCGACGATCGGCCCGACGTCGTTGACTTCGAGCAGCTCCTCGATCGACGCGTCCATGATCGGCGTCAGCGAGCCGAAATGCTTCGCGAGATCCTTCGCGGTCGATTCGCCCACGTGACGGATGCCGAGCCCGTAGATGAAACGCGCGAGCGTCGTGTGCTTCGCCTTCTCGAGCGAATCGAGCAGATTCTGTGCGGACTTCTCCGCGAAACGGTCGAGCTCGGCGAGCGTCGCGAAACCGAGATTGAACAGGTCGGCCGGCGTGCGCACGAGATTCAGCTCGACGAGCTGGTCGATGATCTTCTCGCCGAGCCCGTCGATGTCGAGCGCGCGGCGCTGCGCGAAGTGCCACAGTGCCTGCTTGCGCTGCGCCGGGCAGAACAGGCCGCCGGTGCAGCGCGCGATCGCCTCGTCCGGCAGGCGCTCGATCTTCGAGCCGCACACCGGGCATTCGGTCGGCATCACGAATTCGGCCGCATCGGCCGGGCGACGGTCGAGCAACGCACCGACCACCTCGGGAATCACGTCGCCCGCGCGGCGCACAATCACGGTATCGCCGATCCGGATGTCCTTGCGGCGCACCTCGTCCTCGTTGTGCAGCGTCGCGTTGGTCACGGTTGCGCCGCCGACGAACACGGGCTCGAGGCGCGCGACCGGCGTGATCGCGCCGGTGCGGCCGACCTGCACGTCGATCGCGACGAGCTTCGTCAGCGCTTCCTGCGCGGGAAACTTGTGCGCGAGTGCGAAGCGCGGCGCGCGCGACACGAAGCCGAGCCGCTCCTGCTCGTCGCGCCGGTTGACCTTGTACACCACACCGTCGATGTCGTAAGGCAGCGAGTCGCGCTTCTCGCCGACCTTGCGGAAGAAGTCGAGCAAGCCCTCGGCGCCCTGCACGACCGCGCGCTCGCGGTTCACGGGCAGGCCGAGCGACTCGTACCAGTCGAGCAGCGCGCTGTGCGTATCGGGCGGCGGCATCCCGTCGAGCACGCCGATCCCGTATGCGAAGAACGACAGCGGACGCTGCGCGGTGATCTTCGAGTCGAGCTGGCGCAGGCTGCCGGCTGCCGCGTTGCGCGGGTTCGCGAATTCGCGCTGCTCGGCCGCGCGCTGGCGTTCGTTCAGGCGTGCGAAATCGCGCTTGAACATCAGCACCTCCCCGCGCACGTCGAGCACGGCCGGCACGTTGTTGCCCTTCAGCTTCAGCGGAATCGAGCGGATCGTGCGCACGTTCTCGGTCACGTCCTCGCCGGTCGTGCCGTCGCCGCGCGTCGACGCCTGCACGAATACGCCCTGCTCGTAACGCAACGAGATCGCGAGACCGTCGAACTTCAGTTCGCACGCATAGTCGACCGGCTCCGTCACCGAGCCGGCGAGATCGGTCGTCTTGTCGAGCGCATCGGCGATGCGCTTGTCGAACGCGACGATGTCCTCGTCGGCGAAGCCGTTGTTCAGCGACAGCATCGGCGCGTCATGGACGACCGGCGTGAAGCCGCCAGCCGCCTCGCCACCCACGCGCTGCGTCGGCGAATCGGGCGTCACGAGTTCGGGATGATCGGTTTCAAGCTGCTGCAGTTCGCGGAACAGCCGGTCGTATTCGGCGTCAGGCAGATCCGGCTGGTCGAGCACGTAATAGGCGTAGTTCGCCCGCTCGAGTTGGTCGCGCAGCCACGCGGCACGCGCGTCGGGCTGGCTGGCTGGCGGTTCGGCTTGGGTTCGGGCCATGCTGGCGGCAGATTCGTTCTGAGAAAATCGGATGCCCGATTATCTCAGTTTGCCGTCGCGGCGGGGCGTGCAATGCGCACCCGATACGCGTGCTGCAGCGCAAACAGCGAGGTGTGCGCCGCAGCGACGAACGGCGGCTGCAAAGCCCGCCGCTCGTGTGTTCGCGTTACTGACTGAAGAGGCGGCGCGTGATGGGCGAACCGGCCGGGATGCCGGCTTCCTCGAGCTTCGCGTACAGCTTCATCAGTTGCTGGTCGATCGCGACGAGTGTCGATTCCGGCAGCGGCCGGCGCGAATCGTCGACCACACGTGCGCCGATCCGTTCGGACAGCGACTTCGCGTAATCGCACATCAGCCGGAACGGCAGGATGTCCTCTTCGGCAACCGGCACGTCGAGCACCAGCGTGATCATGTTGCCGCCCTTGTACGTGAGGTCGTCACGCAGGAAGTTCGTATCGCCGAACTGCAGCATGAACACGGGGTTCTGCTTCGCATCGAGCTTCACGAAACGCGTGCCGTCGCGCGACAGCAGCAGCCCGTCCTGCGACGCGACCGCCTGCACGTAGTTCGCCGACCAGGGCGCGCCGTCCGACATCACGTTGATCGACAGCTGTGCGTCGCATTGCGCGGCAAACGCATCGAGCTCGCGCGCCATCGCGACCGTTTCCATCATGTCCGGGAATTCCGGCGCGCCGTCGATCGCGTCGGCGAACTGCTGGACGCCCGTCACGAATTCGGAGAACTCGAGCTCGTTGAGCGCGCCGCTGCGGTTCGCGAGCTGCGCGGCCGCGCGCAGTTCCTCGTAGCGCACGCCGTTCTGCAGCAACTCCCACTGGCCGCCCTCCGGCTTGCCTTCGATATGCACGGGCTTGCTGCCCGCACGGCGCAGCCGCTGCGCGGCCGGCAGGATCTTGTCGCCCGGCAGCAGCCCGGCGAGGCGGATCGGCACGATGCAGTCGATCCGGCGGTCGAC
The DNA here is from genome assembly GCF_964265005.1 of Burkholderia crassaminum. Taxonomy (NCBI): domain Bacteria; kingdom Pseudomonadati; phylum Pseudomonadota; class Betaproteobacteria; order Burkholderiales; family Burkholderiaceae; genus Burkholderia; species Burkholderia crassaminum. Next base: position 2,387,033 of record NZ_OZ183799.1, read on the forward strand.
GATCGCCGGCGGCGCCGACGAAATCGTCGTCGCGGCCGGCAGCACGGGTTCGACCGGCTCGGCCGATTCAACAGGCGCTTCGTGCGCGGAGGCCGGCACGGCGGCTTCGCCGGCAACCGGCTCGACCGCCTCGGCCGGCATGTCGACGCCGGTTGCCTCGGCCTGCAGATCGGCCGGCATGTCGGCAGGCGCTGCACCGCCGAAGGTCGGCTCGACGCGCGCGACTTCCGCCTGCGTGGCGGCCGCTGCAGCCGGTGCTGCGGGCTCGCGCCGCACCGGCTGACGCACCGGCTCGATGAACGGCAGTTCTTCGTCTCGGTCGGGGCGGCTCATCGCCTCGGCCGCTTCCTCCGGCATCGGGCGCGGCATCCTGCGCCGTACCTTCGCGCCCTGCCATGCGTTGTAGACCACGACGCCGCCTACCACGACGGCGCCCGCGCCGATCAAACCGAGTGTCAACTCGTCCATGCACGCTCCATCAGCAATTCTTGTTCGTCGGAACCGCGAACGGGCGCCCATGCGCCGCGCGAACGCGGTCCGGTTTCGTCAAACGTCAATTCTGGGCAAAACCCGCGGCGGTTTCCATGTCCACCGCGACGATCCGCGACACGCCCTGCTCCTGCATCGTCACGCCGATCAGCTGCTGCGCCATCTCCATCGCGATCTTGTTGTGCGAGATGAACAGGAACTGCGTCTTGTTGGACATCGCGCGCACGAGATTCGCGAAACGCTCGGTGTTCGCGTCGTCGAGCGGCGCGTCGACCTCGTCGAGCAGACAGAACGGCGCCGGATTCAGCTGGAACATCGCGAACACCAGCGCGGTCGCGGTCAGCGCCTTCTCGCCGCCCGACAGCAGGTGAATCGTCGCGTTCTTCTTGCCGGGCGGCTGCGCCATCACCTGCACGCCGGCATCGAGGATCTCGTCGCCCGTCATGATCAGCTTCGCCTGGCCGCCGCCGAACAGACGCGGGAACAGGTCGCTGAAGTGGCGGTTGACCTCGTCGAAGGTGCCCTGCAGCAGCGTGCGGGTTTCCTGGTCGATCTTGTGGATCGCGTCCTCGAGCGTCGTGATCGCGTCGATCAGGTCGGCCGACTGCGCATCGAGGAACACCTTGCGCTCGCTCGCGGCCTTCAGCTCGTCGAGCGCGGCCATGTTCACCGGGCCGAGCGCGTTGATCGCGTTGTTCAGGCGCGTGACTTCGCCCTGCAGGTACGACGGCTTCAGATCCGGCGTCAGCTTCTCGGACAGCGCGGCCTCGTCAACCTCGGCCGTCGTGAGCTGCTCGGCGAACTGCTCGACCGCCAGGCGCGCAGCCTGCTCCTTCAACTGCAATTCGGTAATGCGGTCGCGCAGCGGCTGCAGCGAGCGCTCGGCGACGAGCCGCTGCTCGTCCGACGCGCGCAGCTTCGCGGTCAGGTCGTCGAGCTCGATCCGCGCGGCCTGCAGCGCCTCTTCCTTCACCGCACGAATCTCGAGCGCGTCCTGCAGGCCCGTGTGCGCGGTCTGCTCGTTGATCGTCTCGAGCTCGGCACGCGCGTCTTCCAGCGATCCGGCAACCCGCTCGCTCTGTTCGTGCGCCACCTGGATGCTGCGCTTGAGCTCGTCGATCCGGGTCACCGCATTGCGCGCGGCGAAGCGCGCGTCGTTCGCGCCGCGCTCCAGGTCGCGCGCTTCCTGACGCGCCTGCGTCAGCGACTCGTCGAGCGCTTCAAATGCGAGCTGGTTGTCCTCGAAGCGCGCCTGCAGTTCCGCGAGTTCGCCGTCGAAACGCTCGAAATTCGCTTCCGATTCCGCGCGCATCGCGCGCTGCTCCTCGATCTGCGCGCCGATTTCCTCGAGTTCCTCGCGGATCTGCGTGCTGCGCTGCGTGTAACGTTCGTGCGCCTGCGCGAGCTTCAGCACGTCCATCTGCAGCGCGTGCACGCGCTGCGTCGCACGCTCGGCCTGTGCGCGCACGTCGCCGAGCGCCTGCGTGGCCTGCGTGTGCGCGGCTTCCGCGCGCACGGCGGCCGTGCGCGCCTCGTCGGCGAGCAGCGCCTGCGCACGCACCTGGCGCGTCAGGTTTTCGATTTCCTGCTGGCGGGCCAGCATCCCGGCCTGTTCCGAATCGGCGGCATAGAGCTGCACGCCGACGCGCGTGACGATATGACCGGCCTTGACGACGAACGCACCACCTGCCGGCAGCTGCGTGCGCGTCGCGAGCGCCTGCGCGACGTCGTCGGCGACATACACGTTGCCGAGCCAGTCGTTCAGCACCGCGCGGATGCCCGCATCGTCGATGCGCACGAGCGACAGCACCGGACGCAGGCCGGCCACGGCCACGGGCGCTTCGCCGGCCGCGGGCGGCGCATAGAACGCGAGCTTCGCAGGCGGTGCATCGGTGGCGAATGCCTTCACCCAGTCGAGATTCGACACTTCGAGCGCGGCGAGGCGCTCGCGCAGCACGGCCTCGAGCGCCGCTTCCCAGCCGGCCTCGACGTGCAGCTTCTTCCACAGGCGCGGCAGCGCGCCGAGCTCGTGCTTGTCGAGCCACGGCTGCACCTTGCCTTCGGTCTGCACGTTTTCCTGCAGCTGCTTCAGCGCGGCGAGACGCGCCTCGAGCTGGTGGATCTGCGCGGCCTCGGCCTGCACGCGCTCCTGCGCGGCACGACGTTCGCCGTCGAGGCGCGGCACCGTCTCCTGCGCGTCGGTGAGGCGCGCCTGCGCTTCGGCAAGGATCTCTTCCTGCTCGGCCAGCTGCATGCGCAGCTCCTCGAGCTGGGCCTCGTCCGGCGCGTCGAGCCCGCCCGCTTCGCTCTTCAAGCGCTCATGGCGCTGCTGAAGCTGCTGAAGCTGCTGGTCGGCGTTGCGCTGGTGCGCGGCTTCGAGCTTCAGCGACTGTTCGGTCTGCGCGATCCGCGCACGCTCGTCGTTGAGCTGCGCCTGAGCGTCGCGCCATTTCGCTTCGAGCGCCGGCAGCGCGTCGTGCTTCGCGGCGGCGTTGTCTTCGGCGAGCGCGGCCTTCTCGTCGGCCATCGCGCGCGCTTCCTCGGCTTCCTCGAGCTCGTCCTGCGCCTTCTCGGCCTGCGCGCGCCATTGCTCGCGCTGCGCATTCAGCGCGGCGATCTGCGCCTGCACGCGATTGCGCGATTCGACGATGAACTTGATCTCGGCTTCGAGGCGGCTCACTTCGGCATTCGCCTCGTAGAGCGAGCCCTGCGCGCCCTGCATCGCGTCGCTCGCCGCGTAATGCGCGACGCGCAGCGTCTCGAGCTGCGCTTCGACTTCACGCAGCTTCGCCGTCTGCGCCTCGAGGTCGATCTGCGCCTGTTCGATCGCGCGCTGCTGCTTCTGCTGCTCGCCTGCAGCCTCGTTCTTGCGCAGCAGCCACAACAGGCGCTGCTTCTCCTCGCCGTCGGCGACGAGATCCTTGTATTTGGTCGCAACGACCGCCTGCGCCTCGAGCTTCTCGAGGTTCGCGCCGAGTTCGCGGACGATGTCCTCGACGCGCGTCAGGTTCTCGCGCGTGTCGTGCAGGCGGTTCTCGGTCTCGCGGCGGCGCTCCTTGTACTTCGACACGCCTGCGGCTTCCTCGAGGAACACGCGCAGCTCTTCCGGCTTCGCCTCGATGATCCGCGCGATCATGCCCTGCCCGATGATCGCGTACGCACGCGGCCCGAGGCCGGTGCCGAGGAAGATGTCCTGGATGTCGCGGCGACGCGCCGGCAGGTTGTTGATGTAGTAACTCGACGTGCCGTCGCGCGTGAGCACGCGCTTCACGGCGATCTCGCCGTACTGGCCCCACTGGCCGGCCGCGCGGCCGTCGGAGTTGTCGAAGATCAGTTCGACGCTGGCCCGGCTGCCGGGCTTGCGGGCGGTCGAGCCGTTGAAGATCACGTCCTGCATCGACTCGCCGCGCAGCTCGGAAGCGCGCGACTCGCCGAGCACCCAGCGCACGGCGTCGATGATGTTGGACTTGCCGCACCCGTTCGGGCCCACCACGCCGACAAGCTGGCCCGGAACCTGGAAATGCGTGGGATCGACAAAGGATTTGAAGCCAGCGAGTTTGATCGAGCTCAGACGCACGGCGGTATCGGATGTGAAGAAGGTGTGAAACGGACGGAGCCGCACTGCGCGAGGCCAGACGGCCCATGCGCGCGACGCGCCCCGGAATTCAAAAGCGGGGCCGCGCGCATACAGCGTTGGGCCCCGCAAACGGCTTCCATCATACCATCGCGCGTGCGCCGTCCCGACCGTCGCCGGGTTTGTCCGGTGCGGGCGCGGCACGATGGACCCGGCTCGACAGCAGCGTCGCGAGCACGATGCACGCGCCGCCCGCCCACTCGCGCGCGGTCGGCAGCTCGTTCGCGAACACCCACGCCGACAGCGCGGTGATCACGATCTCGAACAGCATGATGATCGACGCCCGGTTCGCCGGCACGCGCGCGAGCCCGTACTGCACGAGCAGGTTGTTCGACGCCATCGTCACGCCGATCGCGACGATGATCAGCGCGGCGACGCCGAGCGGGCCGCCCGCCGGCGCGGCCGGCAGCCCCTCGAACAGCGACGCGATCGCGCCGAACACGGCCGCGCCGCCGAACAGCGTCGCGGTGCGCATCTCCGCGCGCATCTCCGGTAGCTCGCGGCTTGCCTTGATCACGAGCACGTTGCTCATCGCGAAGCTCAGCCCGGCAGCGAGGCCGGCCCACTCGGCCGGGCTGGCCGGCAGCGGCAAGCCGAGCGTCGGCGACCACAGCATCAGCATCGCGCCGCCGATCGACAGCGCCGCGAGCCCCGCGCCGGCCCAGGTCAGCCGCTCGCGCAGCAGGAAGTGCGCGTAGATCGCGGTCCACGCGGGGGTCAGGTAGAACAGCAGCATCACGCGCAGCACCTCGCCGTGGATCGTGCCCCACACGAACCCGAGGTTCGTCACGCCGGCCGTCACCGCGATGCCGGGCAGCACCCAGTGCCAGCGCAGCGTCGCGATCGTGCGGTGCCGCGCGACGATCACGAACAGGAACGCGACGAAGCTCGTCAGCGCGCTCGCCAGTGTGCCCGTCACGCCGAGCGATGCAAGGATCCGCAGCGGATACCAGATCAGGCCCCATACCGATGCGCCGATCAGGATGGCCAGCGTCGGCAGGCTGCCGCGTACCGCGTTATTCATTTGGTTCGATACCCTTTATTCGACCGGCCCGGCCGCCGTTCCGGCAGGCCGTGACCGCATTCCGTCACGCTATAATCGTCCGTTGCGACCCGTGCGCCCGCGGCGCCCGTTCGCAGCCGCGCGGCACGCCCGCCGCTTCTTTCGCTCCAACCGGCCGCGATGGCCGCTTCGCCCGTGAACCCTCGACTCGACTCGCTCCAGCCCTATCCCTTCGAAAAGCTGCGCGCCCTGTTCAAGGACGTGACGCCCTCCGGCGCCCTCAAACCGATCAGCTTCGGCATCGGCGAGCCCAAACATGCGACCCCGGCGCTGATCCGCGACGCCGTGGTGGCCGCGCTCGACGGTCTCGCGTCGTACCCGGCCACCGCCGGCTCGGACGCGCTGCGCACGTCGATCGCGCACTGGCTCGAGCGCCGCTACGGGCTGCCGGCCATCGATCCGGCCACGCAGGTGCTGCCCGTGTCGGGATCGCGCGAGGCGCTGTTCTCGCTCGCCCAGACGGTGATCGACGCACGCCCGTCCGAATCGGGCGAGAAAGCGATCGTACTCTGTCCGAATCCTTTCTATCAAATTTACGAGGGTGCGGCGCTGCTGGCCGGTGCCGAACCCTATTTCGCAAACAGCGATCCGGCCCGCAACTTCGCGTGCGACTACGCGTCCGTGCCCGACGAAGTCTGGGCGCGCACGCAGCTGCTGTACGTGTGCTCGCCGGGCAACCCGACGGGCGCCGTGCTGACGCTCGACGACTGGCGCGAGCTGTTCGCGCTGTCCGACCGCCACGGTTTCGTGATCGCGTCCGACGAGTGCTATTCGGAAATCTATTTCGACGAAGCGGCGCCGCCGCTCGGCGGCCTCGAGGCCGCGCACCGCCTCGGCCGCAGCTTCGAGCGGCTCGTGATGCTGTCGAGCCTGTCGAAGCGCTCGAACGTGCCGGGCATGCGTTCGGGCTTCGTCGCCGGCGACGCGGCGCTGCTGAAGAAATTCCTGCTGTACCGCACGTACCACGGTGCCGCGCTGTCGCCGGTCTGGCAGCACGCGAGCATCGCCGCGTGGAACGACGAGGCGCACGTGCGCGAGAACCGCGCGCTGTACCTGCAGAAGTTCAATACCGTCACGCCGATGCTCGCCAGCGTGATCGACGTGAAACTGCCCGACGCGGCGTTCTACCTGTGGGCCAACGTGTCGCGCACCGGGCTGTCGGACACCGAGTTCGCCCGCCGCCTGTACGCCGACTATAATGTGACGGTTCTGCCCGGCTCGTACCTGGCGCGCGATGCGCACGGCACGAACCCGGGCCGCGATTTCATCCGGATCGCGCTCGTCGCGGGCACCCCCGAATGCGTCGAGGGCGCGCAACGCATCGTCGATTTCTGCCGCTCTCTCGCGCGGTAATCCAATCGTCCATCCGATCAATTCCATCCATCTCCTGCGAAAACGAACATGTCGCAACAACTTCAGCAAATCATCGATACCGCCTGGGACAACCGCGCCGAGCTGTCGCCGAAGGCCGCACCGGCCGACGTCCGCGAAGCCGTCGCGCACGCGATCGAGCAGCTCGACAAAGGCGCGCTGCGCGTTGCCGAGAAGATCGACGGCAACTGGACCGTGCACCAGTGGCTGAAGAAGGCCGTGCTGCTGTCGTTCCGCCTGGAGGACAACGCGCCGATGCCCGCCGGCGGCTACTCGCAGTTCTACGACAAGGTGCCGTCGAAGTTCGCGAACTACACGGCTGAGGATTTCGCCGCAGGCGGCTTCCGCGTCGTCCCGCCGGCCATCGCGCGCCGCGGCTCGTTCATCGCGAAGAACGTCGTGCTGATGCCGTCGTACACCAACATCGGCGCGTACGTCGACGAAGGCACGATGGTCGACACGTGGGCCACGGTCGGTTCGTGCGCGCAGATCGGCAAGAACGTGCACCTGTCGGGCGGCGTCGGCATCGGCGGTGTGCTCGAGCCGCTGCAGGCGAACCCGGTCATCATCGAAGACAACTGCTTCATCGGCGCGCGCTCGGAAGTCGTCGAAGGCGTGATCGTCGAGGAAAACTCGGTGATCTCGATGGGCGTGTACCTCGGCCAAAGCACGAAGATCTACGATCGTGAGACGGGCGAAGTCAGCTACGGCCGCATCCCGGCCGGCTCGGTCGTCGTCGCCGGCAACCTGCCGTCGAAGGACGGCTCGCACAGCCTGTACTGCGCGGTGATCGTCAAGAAGGTCGACGCGAAGACCCGCGCGAAGGTCGGCCTGAACGAGCTGCTGCGAGGCGACTGATGGCGAAGCCGCACACCGTGGTCGTCTACGGCATTCCGAACTGCGACACCGTGAAGAAGGCCCGCGTGTGGCTCGACGATCACGGCGTTGAATTCGAGTTCCACGATTTCAAGAAGCTCGGCGTCAGCGTGCCGCTGCTTGAAGACTGGCTGAAGGACGTGTCGCTCGACGCGCTCGTGAACAAGCGCGGCACGACGTGGCGCGGCCTGGACGACGCGATGAAGGCGGCCGCCGAAACGAAGGCCGGCGCGGTCGCGCTGATGATCCACAAGCCGTCGGTCATCAAGCGCCCCGTGCTGGTGGTCAACGGCCGGGTGAAATCACTCGGCTTCGCGGCCGATCAATACGCGGCGTTGTTTGCCGCATAGGGCCGCCCGCGCTGCGCCTGTCGGCGCAGCTCGACGTCTAGTCGCTGCCGGCCACCGCGCCGGCATTTTTTATCGAAAGTGGTCCGAACCATGTCCGCCACCCTAGCCCTTACCGAACAGCTGATCGCCCGCGCGTCCGTGACGCCCGACGACCAGCATTGCCAACAGATCATGACCGAGCGCCTCGCCGCGCTCGGCTTCGAATGCGAGACCATCGCGTCGCACGGCGTGACCAACCTGTGGGCCGTCAAGCGCGGCGCCGACGGCCGCGACGGCAAGCTGCTCGCCTTCGCGGGCCACACCGACGTCGTGCCGACCGGCCCGCTCGAGCAGTGGAGCTCGCCGCCGTTCGTCCCCGCCCATCGAGACGGCAAGCTGTACGGCCGCGGCGCGGCCGACATGAAGACATCGCTCGCGGCGTTCGTCGTCGCGTCCGAGGAGTTCGTCGCGGCCCATCCCGGCCACCGCGGCACGATCGCGTTCCTGATCACGAGCGACGAGGAAGGCCCCGCCACCGACGGCACCGTGAAGGTCGTCGAGCTGCTCGAAGCGCGCGGCGAACGCATGGACTACTGCATCGTCGGCGAGCCGACGTCGACCAACGCGCTCGGCGACGTCGTCAAGAACGGCCGCCGCGGCTCGATGTCGGGTGAACTGGTCGTCAAGGGCGTACAGGGTCACATCGCGTATCCGCACCTCGCGAAGAACCCGATCCACCTGCTCGCGCCGGCGCTCGCCGAGCTCGCCGCCGAGCAGTGGGACGAAGGCAACGAGTATTTCCCGCCGACCACCTGGCAGGTGTCGAACCTGCACGCCGGCACCGGCGCGACCAACGTGATTCCCGGCCACGCCGACCTGCAGTTCAACTTCCGTTTCTCGACCGCCAGCACGGTCGAGGGCCTGCAGGCGCGCGTGCACGCGATCCTCGACAAGCACGGCCTCGAATACACGCTGAAGTGGTCGGTGAGCGGCCTGCCGTTCCTCACGCCGCGCGGCGAGCTGTCGGGCGCGCTGGAGAATGCGATCCGCACCGAGACCGGCATCACGACCGAGCTGTCGACGACGGGCGGCACGTCGGACGGCCGTTTCATCGCGCGCATCTGCCCGCAGGTGATCGAGTTCGGCCCGCCGAACGGCAGCATCCACAAGATCGACGAGCACATCGAAGTGCGTTTCATCGATCCACTGAAGAACGTGTACCGCCGCGTGCTCGAACAACTGATCGCCTGATGGAGCCTCGCATGACGACACCTTTTGCAACTGTTCGCGACCTGCTGCGCTACGCGGTCACGCGCTTCTCGAAGGCGAAGCTCGCGTTCGGCCACGGCTCGGACAATGCGTACGACGAAGCCGCCTACCTCGTGCTGCGCACGCTCGAACTGCCGCTCGACACGCTCGAGCCGTTCCTCGACGCGCGCCTGCTTCCCGACGAAATCGCGGCCGTGCTCGCGGTGATCGAACGGCGCGCGACCGACCGCGTGCCGGCCGCGTACCTCACGCATGAAGCCTGGATGCACGGCCACCGCTTCTACGTCGACGAACGCGTGATCGTGCCGCGCTCCTTCATCGGCGAACTGCTCGACGACGGGCTGCAGCCGTACGTCGCCGATCCCGAACAGGTCGGCGCGGTGCTCGAGCTGTGCACGGGCTCCGGCTGCCTCGCGATCCTCGCGGCGAGCGCGTTCCCGAATGCCGAGATCGACGCGGTCGACCTGTCCGACAAGGCACTCGAAGTCGCCGAGATCAACGTGCGCGACTACGGCCTCGAAGACCGCGTTTCGCTGCACCGCGGCGACCTCTACGCGCCGCTGCCCGCGTTCCGCGCCGACCCGGACGCGCGCTATGACGTGATCCTGACGAACCCGCCGTACGTGAACGCGTCGTCGATGGCCGCACTGCCGCCCGAGTACCAGCACGAGCCGGAGATGGCGCTCGCGGGTGGCGATGACGGGATGGACATCGTGCGACGCATCGTCGCCGAAGCCCATCGCTGGCTGCACGACGACGGCGTGCTCGTCGTCGAGATCGGCAACGAGCGCGAAAACGTCGAAGCCGCGTTCGGCGGGCTCGAACTCACGTGGCTGCCCACCAGCGCGGGCGACGACGCCGTGTTCCTGATCCAGGCGTCGGACCTGCCGCGCAAGGCCTGAGCCTTTCCAGCTTGCCCACCGTGCGGTACACCGTTGCGCCGCACGGTTGGGTAAGATGCGCGTAGGCGGCCACCCGGCCGCGCGACCTCAGGAGTCCGTCACGCGCCCATGACCCTCGACTGGCTACATCTCGGCACCCTGATCCTGACCATCCACGTGCTCGGGATCGTCGCGGCGTGCCACGCGATCATGAACACGCGCACGTCGCAAGGCGCGATCGCGTGGGCCGTCTCGCTCGCGGCCATGCCGTACCTGACGCTCATTCCATACCTGTTCCTCGGTCGCAGCAAGTTCTCCGGCTACGTCGACGCCCGGCGCCACGAGCTGGAAATGTTGCGCATGCACACACCCCGCTCGCCCTGGCTCAGCACCGACGCGACCGACGGGCCGGCCGCCGACGCAATCGGCCAGGCCGCGGTGCTCGCGCTCACGCGGCTCGGCGGCATGCCGTTCCTCGGCGGCAATTCGGTGCGCACGCTCGTGAACGGCGATGCGACGTTCTCGGCGATCCTGGCCGCAATCGACGCCGCACGCGATTACGTGGTGGTGCAGTTCTTCATCGTGCGCGACGATGCGCTCGGCCGGATGCTGCGCGACTCGCTGCTCGCGCGCGCGGCAGCCGGCGTGCGCTGCTGCCTGCTGTACGACAGCATCGGCAGCTTCGACCTCCCGCACAGCTACGTCGACACATTGCGCCGGGGCGGCGTCGAGGTTCATCCGTTCGCGACCAACCGGAAGTTCGTCAACCGCTTCCAGCTCAACTTCCGCAACCACCGCAAGATCGTCGTCGTCGACGGCAATCGCGCGTTCGTCGGCGGCCACAACGTCGGCGTCGAATATCTCGGCGCGAAGCCGCGCCTGTCGCCGTGGCGCGACACGCACATCGAGATACGCGGCCCGGTGGTCGCGAGCATCCAGTACGTGTTCGCCGAAGACTGGCACTGGGCGACGCAGAAGCTGCCGCCGCTCGCGCTGCCGCCGCCCGCTCAGCCCGGCGACAACATGCATTGCCTCGTTGTGCCGATGGGGCCGGCCGACAAGCAGGAAACAGGCTCGCTGTTCTTCGTCGAGGCGATCAACGCCGCGCGCGAGCGGGTCTGGATCACCTCGCCGTACCTCGTCCCCGACGAAGCCGTGATCTCCGCGCTGAAGCTCGCCGTGATGCGCGGCGTCGACGTGCGCATCCTGATCCCGAGCCGGCGCGATCACTACGTAGTATTCGAAGCGTCGAAGCTGTACGCGCGCGACCTGGTCGATGCGGGCGTCAAGGTGTTCCGCTACCGGCCCGGCTTCCTGCACCAGAAGGTCGTACTGATCGACCGCATCGCGGCGGCGATCGGCAGCGCGAACCTCGACAACCGCTCGTTCCGCCTCAATTTCGAGATCATGGTGCTGACCGTCGACCGCACATTCGCCGACGAGGTCGAGACGATGCTCGATGCCGACTTCGCGCAGGCGTACGAGGTCGATGCGAACGAATACCACCGGTCGCCTGCCTGGCGGCGCATCGCGATGCACGTCGCCCGGCTGTTCGCTCCGATCCTCTAACGGCCGGGGCCGCGGCGACGCACGTGCGATCCGCACCGGAGCCGCAAACGCCGCCGGCAGCCGTCACAGCAGCTTGTCGATATCCGCGGCGATTTCGTCCGGCTTGGTGGACGGCGCATAGCGCTTGACGATGCGCCCTTCGCGATCGATCAGGAATTTCGTGAAATTCCACTTGATCGCCTTGAGGCCGAGAATGCCGGGCGCCTCGTCGGTCAGGTGGCGGTACAGCGGATGCGCATGGTCGCCCTTCACGTCGATCTTCGCGAACATCGGGAACGTGACGCCGTAATTGCGCTCGCAGAACGCGCCGATCTGCGTGGCGTCGCCGGGCTCCTGCTTGCCGAACTGGTTGCACGGGAAGCCGAGCACGAAGAAACCGCGCGCCGCGTACTGGTCGTACAGCTTCTGCAGGCCCGCGTACTGCGGCGTGAAACCACACTCGCTCGCAGTGTTGACGATCAGCAGCACCTTGCCGCGATACGCGTCGAGCGAGGCCGGCGCGCCAGCGAGCGTCTCAGCGCTGAACGAATACAGGGTGGACATCGGGCACTCCTTTTAACGAAACCGGATCGACGTGGAGTCTAGGCGAAATTGCCCCATTGCGGCATCTGCCGAACAGCCAATGCCCGGCGCAAGCGGCGCGCAGTCTAGAATAGCGGTTTTGGCCAGTCATTTCCGCCGTGATCCGTTTCAATCAGTTCAGCCTTGCGCGCGGCACCAAGCCGCTGTTCGAGTCGACCTCCTTCGTACTCAATCCCGGCGAGAAAGCCGGCCTGATCGGCGCGAACGGCGCCGGCAAGTCGACGCTGTTCTCGGTCCTGCGTGGCGAGCTGCACTCGGACGGCGGCGACTTCTCGATGCCGCCGTCGTGGCGGATCGCCCATGTGTCGCAGGAAACGCCCGCCGTCGACCGCTCGGCGCTCGACTACACGCTCGACGGCGACGCCGCGCTGCGCGAGATCGAGGCGCGCATCGCCGCCGCATCCGCCGCGCATGACGGCGCCGCCGAAGCCCACGCGCACGCGGCATTCGCCGACGCCGACGGCTACACCGCGCCTGCCCGTGCCGAGGCGCTGCTGCTCGGTCTCGGCTTCACGCTCGCGCAAACGCGCGAATCCGTCGCCAGCTTCTCCGGCGGCTGGCGCATGCGCCTGAATCTCGCGCAGGCGCTGATGTGCCGCTCCGACCTGCTGCTGCTCGACGAACCGACGAACCACCTCGACCTCGACGCGATCGTCTGGCTCGAAGACTGGCTGCACCGCTACCCCGGCACGCTCGTCGTGATTTCGCACGACCGCGAATTCCTCGATTCGATCTGTAACGTCACGCTGCACCTGGAAAACCGCCAGGTGAAACGCTACGGCGGCAACTACTCGCAGTTCGAGGTGCTGCGCGCGCAGCAACTCGCGCTGCAGCAAAACGCCTACGAAAAGCAGCAGAAGACGATCGAGCACCTGCAGAGCTTCGTCGACCGCTTCAAGGCCAAGGCGACCAAGGCCAAGCAGGCGCAGAGCCGGATGAAGGCGCTCGAGAAGATGGAGCTGATCGCGCCTGCGCACATCGCGTCGCCGTTCACGTTCGAATTCCGCACGCCCGACGCGGCGCCGAACCCGATGATGGTGATGGAAGACGTCCGCTGCGGCTACCATGCCGACGGCGGAGCGGAGATCCCGATCGTCGAGCGCGTCGCGCTGTCGATCCAGAACGGCCAGCGCATCGGCCTGCTCGGCGCGAATGGCCAGGGCAAGTCGACGCTGATCAAGACGCTGGCCGGCACGCTCGCGCCGCTGTCGGGGCACGTCCGCGACGGCAAGGGGCTGACGATCGGCTATTTCGCACAGCACCAGCTCGAGACGCTGCGCGAAGACGATTCGCCGCTTGCGCATCTGGGGCGGCTCGCGCCCGACACGCGCGAACAGGAGCTGCGCGACTTCCTCGGCGGCTTCAATTTCTCGGGCGATATGGCAACCAGCCCGGTCGGGCCGTTTTCAGGTGGTGAAAAGGCACGCCTCGCGCTCGCGCTGATCATCTGGCAGAAGCCGAACCTGCTGCTGCTCGACGAACCGACCAACCACCTCGACCTCGAAACGCGCCATGCGCTGACGATGGCGCTCGCGCAGTTCGAAGGCACGCTGATCCTCGTCTCGCACGACCGCCACCTGCTGCGCGCGACGACCGACCAGTTCATGCTGGTCGCGAAGCACCGGCTGCAGCCGTTCGACGGCGACCTCGACGACTACCGCGACTGGCTGCTGCAGCACGCGGCCGAGCAGCGCGCCGCCGCGAAGGCGGACAGCGCGGCTGCGTCGGGCGCGGGCGCCGCGGCCAACCGCCGGGACCAGAAGCGTCAGGCCGCCGAGGAGCGGCAGCGCCTTTCGGTGTTGAAGAAGCCGCTGCAGTCGCGCATCACGAAGCTCGAAAAGGAAATGGAGACGCTGCACGCGGAGAAGGCGCGCCTCGACACGTTCGTCGCCGATCCGGCGAGCTACGAAGCCGAGCGCAAGACGGAGCTGACCGATGCGATCCGCAAGCTCGGGGACGTCAACACGCGCCTCGAGACGGTCGAGGCCGACTGGCTCGCCGCCCAGGAAGAACTCGAGCAGATCGGCTGACCGCTGTCGCGGCGCAGGCCGACACGCCAGCCAGGCGCGCCGGCTGCCTCGGCGCCGCGGCACCCTGGTATCACGGAGCCTCGACAGGCCATCTGGCCCTTTGCGGGCCCGGATACGATAAGGCCGAGCACATGGGCCCGGCCTGTTCATTCATGACCGTCGTCACTCGGTTCGCCGGCCACTCGCCAAGCCGCCGGCTCAGCGTCGCGGCAACGTGTCGCGCGGCATCTGCTCGTCGTCGCCCATCAGGTGCCGGCGCCCTTCGGTCGGCCGCCTGATCGCCGCGGCGACTTCCGCTTCCGTCACGTCCTCGGACACGACCTTGCGCGCGAGGCGCCCTTCTTCGTCGATCCATTCGACGATTCGGCACCCACCGCCCCAGGGTTGGCGAATCGGCTCCGACACGCGGCAGCCACGCAGGTTGTAAAGGCTTCCGCTCGGCGCTTCCCCATACGATTTCAACATAGGATCCCTTCGCATTGCGCGGTTCGACAATCCGGCAAAGGATAGGGAAAAGCGATGTCCGGCGGGTTACAGAACCCTACATCTTCTTTACAGTGAATTACGCGACAGATCGCCGGCAGGCACGGCCCGCGTGCCTGTGCGGCCGGTCACTCGAGATCGCGCACGCGGTCGATCGCCTGCTCGAGCCGATCGACGGCCATCACGTTCAGTCCTTCGATCGGCTGCTTCGGCGCATTCGCCTTCGGAATCAGCGCGGACGTGAAACCGAGCTTCGCGGCCTCGCGCAGCCGCTCCTGCCCGCGCGGCGACGGCCGGATCTCGCCCGCCAGCCCCACTTCGCCGAACACGATCAGCCCCTTCGGCAGCGCCTTGTTGCGCATCGACGAATGGATTGCGAGCAGCACAGCGAGGTCGGCGGCCGGCTCGGTGATCTTCACGCCGCCCACCGCGTTGAGGAACACGTCCTGGTCGAAGCACGCGATGCCCGCATGACGGTGCAGCACCGCGAGCAGCATCGCGAGCCGGTTCTGTTCGAGGCCGACCGCGAGCCGGCGCGGGTTCGGCACGTGCGCGGTGTCGACGAGCGCCTGGACTTCGACGAGCAGCGGGCGCGTGCCTTCCTGCGTGACGAGCACGCACGAGCCGGGCACGACCTGCTCATGTTGCGACAGGAACAGCGCGGACGGATTCGCGACGCCGCGCAGCCCGCGCTCGGTCATCGCGAACACGCCAAGCTCGTTGACCGCACCGAAGCGGTTCTTGAACGCGCGCACGAGCCGGAACGACGAATGCGTGTCGCCTTCAAAATACAGCACCGTGTCGACGATGTGCTCGAGCACGCGCGGGCCGGCCAGATTGCCCTCCTTCGTCACGTGCCCGACCATGATGATCGCGGTGCCCGACTGCTTCGCGATGCGCGTGAGCTGCGCCGCACACTCGCGCACCTGCGCAACCGAGCCGGGCGCCGACGTCAGCGCCTCCGAGTAGACGGTCTGGATCGAGTCGATGACGGCCACGTCCGGCCGTTCCGTGTCGATCGCGGCCTGGATCTTCTCGAGCTGAATCTCGGCGAGCAGCTTCAGTTCGTCCGCCGGCGCACCGCCGTCGAGCAGCGCAAGCCGTTGCGCGCGCAACGCGATCTGCGCGGCCGATTCCTCGCCGCTGATATAGAGCGCGCGCCGCTCGCTCGCGATGTCTGCAAGCGACTGCAGCAGCAGCGTCGACTTGCCGATGCCGGGATCGCCGCCGATCAGCACGACGCCGCCCGGGACCAGCCCGCCGCCGAGCACGCGGTCGAATTCGCCGATGCCGGTGGAGAAGCGCGGCACGTCGGCGGCTTCGATGTCGACGAGACGCTGGACGGGCGCCCGCTTCGCGAGCGACTGGAAACGATGGGCCGACGGCGCCTCAGGGATCGATTCGACCAGCGTGTTCCAGGCCTGGCACGACGGGCATTGCCCCTGCCACTTCGGGGTCTGTCCGCCGCACTCGCTGCAGACGTATACGGTTTTCTGTTTGGCCACGCGCAACGCCCTTATTCCGCGCGCACGGGCACGCGGCCGGCGACTGCACACATCAGCTCGTACCCGATCGTGCCGCAATGGCGGGCGACGTCGTCGATCGACAGCGTGTTGCCCCACAGCTCGACGCGCGCGCCGACGCCGGCCTGCGGACACGGCGTCAGGTCGACGGTAATCATGTCCATCGACACCCGGCCGACGATCCGCGTGCGGATACCGTCGACGATCACGGGCGTGCCTTCGGGCGCGACGCGCGGATAGCCGTCCGCGTAACCGCACGCGACGACGCCAACCCTCATCTGCGACTGTGCGGAGAACGTCGAGCCATAGCCGATCGCCTGGCCCTTCGCGATCGTTTGCACCGCAATCAGCTCGGACGCGAGCGTCATCGCGGGCTTCAGCCCCGTGTCGGCAATGTCGGACGACAGCCCGGACGGCGACGCGCCGTACAGCACGATCCCCGGCCGCACCCAGTCGAAGTGCGTGTCCGGATGCCACAGCACGGCTGCGGAGTTCGCGAGACTGCGCGCGCCGGCGATGCTTTCCGCGCCGCGCTCGAACGTCGCGAGCTGCTCGGCGACGCCGCGCTCGTTGTCCGCATCCGAAAAATGGGTCATCAACGTGATCTGGCCGATACCGGGGCACGCGCGGGCGCGCTCCCACGCGGCGCGGTATTTTTCCGGCACGTAGCCGAGCCGGTTCATCCCGCTGTTCATCTTGAGCTGCACGTTGACGGGCTTCGACAGCCGCGCCGTTTCCAGCATCCGCATCTGCTCGTCGTTGTGGACGGTCGTCGTCAGGCTGTAGCGGTCGATCACGTCGATGTCGGTCGAGCGGAAGAACCCTTCGAGCAGCAGGATCGGGCCGGCCCAGCCGAGTTCGCGCAGCTTGACGGCCTCGTCGAGGTCGAGCAGGCCAAAGCCGTCGGTGCCGCGCAGGCCCGGAAACGCACGGGCGAGGCCGTGGCCGTACGCGTTCGCCTTGACGACCGCCCAGACCTTGGACGGGCCGGCAAAGCGGCGGACGACGGAGAGATTGTTCGCGAGAGCGGCGGTGTGGATGGTGGCGGAGATCGGGCGCGGCATGGGAAATTTACGTAAAGACGCTTGCGAATCATCAGCTTACCGCGCCTTTTGAGCACTGAAGCCGACAATTTGCGGAACGATCGGGGAATCTTGCTAGTCCGAATTGGCGTATTTTCATGTTATAAAGCCGTGCGCACAACCCATTTCGAACGGAATAAGCCGATCGCATACCAGGCGGCCTACGCGGCCCTGCCGCAGCGACGAAAGCATCGCATCAGATGAAAAAAGGTTTTTACACCATCATGGCCGCGCAGTTTTTCTCGTCGCTGGCCGACAATGCGCTCCTCATCGCCGCCATCGCCCTGCTGAAAGACCTCCACGCCCCCAACTGGATGACACCGCTGCTGAAGCTGTTCTTCGTGTTGTCGTACGTGGTGCTGGCGGCGTATGTCGGTGCGTTCGCGGATTCGCGCCCGAAGGGCCGCGTGATGTTCATCACCAACTCGATCAAGGTGGTCGGCTGCATGATCATGCTGTTCGGCGCCCACCCGCTGATCGCGTACGGGATCGTCGGCTTCGGCGCGGCGGCCTACTCGCCCGCGAAATACGGCATTCTCACCGAGCTGCTGCCGGCCGATCGGCTGGTCGCCGCGAACGGCTGGATCGAAGGCACGACCGTCAGCTCGATCATCCTCGGCACCGTGCTCGGCGGTGCGCTGATCAGCCCGCACATCGCGTCGCACGTGATCGCGCATACACCCGCCTGGATCGGCACGCCCGCCGAAGCGGCGATGGCGATCATCATGGCGATCTACGTGATCGCCGCGCTGTTCAACCTGCGCATTCCCGATACGGGTGCCCGCTACCCGAAGCAGGAACGCGGCCCGGTCAAGCTCCTCACCGATTTCGCCGATTGCTTCATGGTGCTGTGGCGCGACAAGCTCGGCCAGATCTCGCTGGCGGTCACGACGCTGTTCTGGGGCGCGGGTGCGACGCTGCAATTCATCGTGCTGAAGTGGGCTGAAGTATCGCTCGGCATGTCGCTGTCGGAAGGCGCGATCCTGCAGGCCGTGGTCGCGGTCGGCGTCGCGGCCGGTGCGATCGCCGCCGCGGCGCGGATCCCGCTGAAGAAGTCGCTGTCCGTGCTGCCCGTCGGCATCATCATGGGCATCGCGGTGATGCTGATGGCGTTCTATACGCGCGATCTGTTCCCGCCGCACTGGGCCGTGCACTTCGGCCACCTGCGCATGCCCGTGTACCTGATCATCGCGTACATCTTCCTGATGTGCGTCGGCGCGCTGTCCGGCTACTTCGTCGTGCCGATGAACGCGCTGCTGCAGCATCGCGGCCACGTGCTGCTGTCGGCCGGCCACTCGATCGCGGTGCAGAACTTCAACGAGAACCTGTCGGTGCTCGTAATGCTGTGCCTGTATGCGGTGCTCGTGTGGCTCGACGTGCCGGTCGGCGTCGTGATCGTGCTGTTCGGCACGTTCGTCTGCCTGACCATGTGGCTCGTGATGCGCCGCCACCAGGCGAACCAGCGCCAGTTCGACTCGGTCGCGCTGATCGGCGAATCGCGGCACTGACGCTACACTTCCCGTTTCCGTCCGCCGGCGCCGGTCTTCGTACCGGCGCGTTGCCATCATGACGCACCCGATACCCAACATCCTGACGATCGCCGGCTCCGATTCGGGCGGCGGCGCAGGCATCCAGGCCGACCTGAAGACCTTTTCCGCGCTTGGCTCATATGGCGCCAGCGCGATCACCGCGTTGACCGCGCAGAACACCCGCGGCGTAACGGGCGTGCATGCGCCGGACGCGGCGTTCGTGACCGCGCAACTCGACGCGGTGTTCGGTGATATCCGCATCGATGCGGTCAAGATCGGGATGCTCGCGAATGCAGCGATCGTGCACGCGGTCGCCGACGCACTGCGGCGCTATGCGCCACGCTTCGTCGTGCTCGACACGGTGATGATCTCGAAGAGCTCGCATGCGCTGCTCGCGCCCGATGCCGTCGACGCGCTGCGCGATGCGCTGCTGCCGCTCGCGACGGTCGTGACGCCGAACCTGCCCGAAGCGGCCGCGCTGCTGAACGATGTGCCCGCAACCACGGAAGACGACATGGTCCGGCAAGGCCGGGCCTTGTTACAGGCGGGCGCGCGCGCCGTGCTGATGAAAGGCGGCCACCTGCCCGACGCGTCCGCGAGCCCCGACTGGCTCGTCGAAGCGACGCGCACCGTGCGGCTCGACGGCGTGCGCTTGCCGGTCAGCAACACGCACGGCACCGGCTGCACGCTGTCGTCGGCAATCGCCGCGCTGCTGCCGCAGCAGCCCGACCTCGAAAGCGCAGTGCGCGAAGCCAAGACCTACCTGACCGGCGCAATCGCCGCGAGCGGCCGCCTCGACGTCGGCCACGGCGTCGGCCCTGTCCATCACTTCCATCGCTGGTGGTGAGCGCCGGCTGACGCGGCGTCAGTGATCCTGCGCCGCGAACGCCTGGGCGCGCACCGGCCAGTCGTCCGGCACGACAAAGCCGCGCGCCCGTTCGCGCCACGTGCCGTCACTGCCCTTTTCATGAACGCCGATCAGCGCAGGGGCCTCGCGCGTCGTCAACACGGGCGGCAGTTCCCAAGCGGCCGCCAGCGGTTCGGGTTCGAATCCGGTATCGGCGGCGGCACGTCGCGGCGCAAGCCACGCCAGCCTCGGCAACACACTCCATGCGGCGCCGGCATGCTGCGCGGCCGCCCACGCCGGCCACTGCGCGTGCGTCAGCCAGAAACCGCGCGGGTGATCCGGCGCGATTTCGGCGGACACCGGCGGCAACGGCACGCCATGCGGATAGAACAGCCAGCCCTTGATGAACATCTGCGCGTCGGACGGCGCGCCGAAGCCGAGCCGCGCAAACCCGTCGTGTTCGCCGAGCCGCAACTGGTGATCGAGCAGCCGGCGGCGCTTGCGGTCGAACCGGTCGACGAGATTGGGGCCAACGAAGTCGGCAAGCGACGCACCGGCGCGTACCGGCGCGCACAAATAGCACTTCACCGCGAGTTCCCAGTGCAGGCGCTGCCCGCCCGGCGCATCGACGAGAAAATCGACTTCGCCGAGCGTCTTGCCATTGCTGCGCAGCGGGAGATTGGCCGCGATGAGCCGCAGCGACGGGCCGTGCGCCAGGAAATATTCGAGCAGGCATTCGGCGTAGCGGCCGAGCCGGGTGGGCCGGAGCCCGTCGAGCGAGCGATGCAGCGGCTCGGGCTGCGCATCGAGCGTGGCGAGCCAGGCTTCGACGGCCGACTGTCCGGCCGCATCCGGCCACGGGCGCGCAAGCGGCGCGCCCGGTACCGCCGTGAGCAGGCTCGGGCTGGCAAGCAACCAGCCCAGATCGCGAACCGCGGCGTCATGCAGCGTATCGACGAATGCGCACGCCACGCCGGCCGTCATTGTCCAGCCGGCCCGTTCGCGTCGGCACCTTCCGCGCGCCGGAACGCGTCGCGTGCGAGGCACAGGTCGGCCCACGCCTTCGACTTGTCCTGCAGGCTACGCAACAGGTACGCCGGGTGATAGGTCACGATCACCGGCACGCCTTCGTACTCATGCACGCGGCCGCGCAGCGACGCAATGCTCGCATCCGTCTTCAGCAAGGTCTGCGCGGCGAAGCGGCCGAGCGCGACGATCAGCTTCGGCTTCACGAGCGCGACCTGGCGCTGCAGATAAGGCTCGCAGCTCGCAACCTCGTCCGGCTCCGGGTTGCGGTTGCCGGGCGGGCGACACTTGATCACGTTCGCGATGTACACGTTGTCGCCGCGCTTGAGCGACAGCGACTGCAGCATGTTGTCGAGCAGCTTGCCGGCCTGGCCCACGAACGGCTCGCCCTGTTTGTCCTCGTTCTCGCCCGGCGCTTCGCCGATCAGCATCCAGTCCGCTTCGCGGTCGCCGACCCCGAACACGGTGTTGGTCCGCTTCTCACACAGCCGGCAGAGCGTGCAGTCGGCCACGCGCGCAGCCAGCGCGTCCCAGTCGAGTGTTGCAACCGGGGTTTCAGCGCGCCGCAACGGGCCCGCCGGCGCGGGATCGCCCGGCGGCGCCGCATCGAACCACGCGAAATCGTCGGCTCCGGCAGGCGGAGCATCGTCCAGCGGCGGCATCGTGTCGGTCGAGGCGACCGGCGTACCCCGTACAGGCGCGCGATCGCCGTCGTCGACGCGGTGCGCAGCGGCGACAGGCTCGCGAGCCGGCGGAACATCGACGTTCCGCGCCACTGCCGGCGGCGCCTCGTCTTGCACCGGCGTACGCGCGGTGCGCGCAGGCCGCTCGGCCACGACGGCAGGTGCGGCGACCGCACCTGTTTGCGCCGCGGCGGGTGCTTCGGCCGCCGTGCCTTCATCCGCGCCTTGCCCGCGCCGTACCCAGATCTGCGCGAGGCCCATTTCCTCGAGCGCCGCTTCAGCCCATGCCATGCGCGTCCCCTTCATCCTTGTTCAGCGTCAGACGCATCACGATCGCGTCCTCCCGGCTGTGATGCTTCGCCGGGTAGTAATTCTTGCGCCGGCCGATCGTCACGAAGCCGAAACGCTCGTACAGCTGGACCGCGCGCGGATTGGACGGCCGCACCTCGAGCAGCACGCCGTCGAGCCGCTCCGCACGCGAAATGCGCACGGCCTCGCGCAGCAGCGCAAGGCCCGCACCCGCACGCTGTGCAGCCGGTGCGACGCACAGGTTCAGCAGGTGCATCTCGTCGACCACGGGCATCAGCACGCAATAGCCGATCAGCGAACCCGTCACGTGCCGCAGGCACACGCCCAGATAGCCGTTGCGCAACGAATCCTCGAAGTTGCCGCGGCTCCACGGGAACTCGTACGCGACGTGCTCGATCGCGACGACCTCGTCGAGATCGGCGTCCGTCATCGGCGCCAGATAGCGGTCGCTCAGCAGTACACCCGTCATCCCTTCGCTCCGCCCGTCTGCGCGGCGCGTGCCGCGACGCGTTCGGCGGTCGTCTGTGCAACCTTGTCACGCACGTACTCCGGCGCGGCCTGATCGGCCGGCACCGCGCGGCCGGCACGGAACGCGCGCAGCGCCGCATGGGCGACCGCCAGCGCGTGCGGCATCGCGTCACCGTCGATCACGGCTGCGTGCGTCGCGGCCGGCAACTGCGCGCCGAACGCGGCGGCCGCATTGCCCGCGAGCGTGAACGGCGTATCGGGCACGCCGACGGCACCCGGTGCATCGAGCGAAGCCGGATGCAGCGTGAGCCAGTCGCCCGCGCTGTCGTCCCACGCGAAGTCCGCCCAGTAGGCTTCGTCCATCCGTGCATCCAGCGCGACAAGCACACGGGTCGTGCCGGGCGCGCGCAACCGCGCGTGCTCGGCGCACGCGAGCAGCGTGCCGATCGGGACGACCGGCAGCCCGCGCCCGAATGCGAGACCCTGGGTGATGCCCGTCGCGGTGCGCAGGCCCGTGAACGAGCCGGGGCCCGCGCCGAACGCGATCGCGTCGCAATCGGCGAGCGTCAGCCCCGATTCGGCGAAGAGTTCCTGGATTGCCGGCAGCACGCGCGTGCTCGACACGGCGCCCGTCAGCTCGTGGCGGACCCAGGTTTGCGGGGTGGAAACGGCGTCATCGGCGTGGGCCGAGCGCAGCAGCGCGACCGAGCAGTATTCGGTCGACGTATCGATGGCGAGGAGCACTGTTTGCGTCATGGGCGACATTGTAATGCGGCACCCCGCTCCCACGGGCGATCGGGCCCGATCCGTGCGCACGCGCGGGCCCGGCAGCGGTTTGGAAGGATCGCTCGACCCCGCGCGGCGGTCCGCTTGTTAAGATCGCCCGACCTGAAACCCTTACGGAGACACCCGATGAGCGAACTCACCGCCCAATTCGACCAGGCCCAGATCGACGTCAAGCAACTGACGGAACGGCCGGGCAACCTGACCCTGCTGCGCCTGTACGCGCTCTTCAAACAGGCGACCGACGGCGACGCCCATGGCGACAAGCCGGGCTTCACCGACATCGTCGGCAAATACAAGTACGACGCATGGGATGCACTGAAGGGCACGTCGCAGGATGCGGCAAGGCAGCAGTACATCGAGCTCGTCGAATCGCTGAAGAACGGCACGGCTTCCTGACCGAATAGCCTCCGGCCGCCCCCGGCCGCAATAGGCAATCAAATCAGTGGCGCAGCGCAGCAAATCGCTTTATAATGCTGCCTGCGTCACCTCCCGCGCTCGGCTCGCAAGCCGTCCGGCCTGACGCCTCGTAGCGTTAAGCTCCAATCCGGTTTAGAACCTGTCCCCTCCTGCTTCGACCTTCGCGGTCGTCACTTATCAGGCTGGCGGCCCCGCTCCTGAAGCGCGCCGCACCCAAAACAGCTTCTAATGCCTCATCCGCCGACGGTTCGGCGGATTGCACCCGTTTCCCGATTTGCTCGCTGAATCCGACGACTTGGGTATGCGCGATTGGCGCCGACGTTTCACCCACTGTGTTTCAAGGATTGTTATGACTTCGAGCATCAACTCCAGCCCGCTCAACGCGATCGCCGACCAGGCGCTCGGTCTCGACGACGCCGCCGCACCGGCCGCGGTCGAACCGGCGTCGGACGAGCCGAGCTTCGCGTCGCTCGGGTTGTCGCCGGAGATCGTCTCCGCGCTGGAGGCCGCCGGCTACGTGAAGCCGACGCCGGTCCAGCAGCGCGCGATTCCGGCCGGCATCGCCGGCCGCGACCTGCTGGTGTCGAGCCCGACCGGTTCGGGCAAGACCGCCGCATTCATGCTGCCCGCGATCGAACGTTTCGCGCAGCTCCAGAAGACGCTGGCGCAGCAACCGCGCGCGCCGCGTGAACCGAACCAGGGCGACCGCCGTGCGCGCCGCCCGCAACCCGTCGCGCGCCCGGGCCTGCTCGTGCTGACGCCGACCCGTGAACTCGCGATGCAGGTCACCACGGCCGCATCGACCTACGGCAAGCACCTGAAGCGCCTGCGCACGGTCAGCATCCTCGGCGGCGTCGCCTACGGCCAGCAGCTGATGCTGCTCGCGAAGAACCCGGAAATCCTGGTCGCCACGCCGGGCCGTCTGCTCGATCACCTCGAGCGCGGCCGTATCGACCTGTCCGAACTGAAGATGCTCGTGCTCGACGAAGCCGACCGCATGCTGGACATGGGCTTCATCGAAGACATCGAGACGATCGTCGCCGCCACGCCCGAGTCGCGCCAGACGATGCTGTTCTCGGCCACGCTCGACGGCAAGATCGGTTCGCTGACGGGCCGCCTGCTGAAGGATCCGGAACGCATCGAGATCCAGCAGCGCCTCGAGTCGCGCGCCAACATCGCGCAGACCGTGCACTACGTCGACGACCGCGACCACAAGGATCGCCTGCTCGATCACCTGCTGCGCGACGACGCGCTCGACCAGGCGATCATCTTCACGGCGACCAAGATCGACGCCGACCAGCTCGCCGGCCGTCTCGCCGACGCAGGCTTCGAATCGGCTGCGCTGCACGGCGACCTGCCGCAAGGCGCGCGTAACCGCACGATCCGTGCGCTGCGCGAGCGCCGCGTGCGCGTGCTGGTGGCCACCGACGTCGCGGCACGCGGCATCGACATCCCGGGCATCACGCACGTGTTCAACTACGACCTGCCGAAGTTCGCGGAAGACTACGTGCACCGTATCGGCCGTACCGGCCGTGCAGGTCGTTCGGGCACGGCAGTGAGCCTCGTGCACCACGCCGAGCAAGGCGCGCTCAAGCGCATCGAGCGCTTCGTGCGCTCGCCGCTGCCGGTCAACGTGATCGAAGGTTTCGAGCCGCGCAAGGCGCCCCCGCGTAACGGCGGCAACGGCGGCCGCGGCCGTCCGGGCGGCGGTAACGGCGGTGGTCGACGTTTCGGCGGCAAGCCGGGCGGCGGCTATGGCGGTAACGGCAACGGTAACGGCCGCAGCTACGGCGGCGGCAATGGCGGCGGCTGGAGCGGCAAGCCGGGTGGCAGCCGTGACGGCGGCCCGCGTCGCGACGGTCAGCGCAGCGGCGGCCCGCGTCGCAGCAACTCCGCGTCGTAAGCACGCAAGGGCGGCGCCTCGCCGCCGCCCCACGGATGGGCCCCACCCATCCAGCCAACCGGCGCACCTGCGCCGGTTTTTTTTCGCCCCGCCCCACATTTCACGATGCGGAAAATTTTTTTGTGTCGTAAAAAATCATGTTGCGTGGCACAACCCGAGCGATTGCGGGATGGGAAAAAGCATTTCTCATCTTGAAATTTAAATTTCAAGATACTGATTTAAAACAACTAAAAATTTTATCCCCGCCTCAAAAAGCCCCCTGTCCCGCTCCGGTCGATTTGCCTAGACTCTTATACAAGACCTCACGAACCGGAATGTACCGCTCCCGGCTTCGAGAACCGCCTCACCACCGTCAGATTCAACCCATCAGGCATCGCACCGCATCAAGGAGCTCATCATGTCGCGTCAGCAACAGGCACAGGAACTGCAACAGCAATGGGAAACCGATCCGCGCTGGAAGGGCATCAAGCGCAGCTATTCGGCTGATGACGTGGTCCGCCTGCGTGGTTCGATCCCGATCGAGCACACGCTCGCCAGGCGCGGCGCGGAAAAACTGTGGAGCCTCATCAACAACGAGCCGTTCGTCAACGCACTCGGCGCACTGACCGGCAACCAGGCGATGCAGCAGGTGAAGGCCGGCCTGAAGGCCATCTACCTGTCCGGTTGGCAAGTGGCGGGCGACGCGAACGTCGCGGGCGAAATGTACCCGGACCAGTCGCTGTACCCGGCAAACTCGGTGCCGCTCGTCGTGAAGCGCATCAACAACACGCTGACGCGCGCCGACCAGATCCAGTGGTCGGAGGGCAAGAACCCGGGCGATGAAGGCTATGTCGATTTCTTCGCCCCGATCGTCGCTGACGCGGAAGCCGGTTTCGGCGGCGTGCTGAACGCGTTCGAACTGATGAAGGCGATGATCGAAGCCGGCGCATCGGGCGTCCACTTCGAGGACCAGCTCGCGTCGGTGAAGAAGTGCGGCCACATGGGCGGCAAGGTGCTCGTGCCGACCCGTGAAGCCGTCGCGAAGCTGTCGGCAGCGCGTCTCGCGGCCGACGTGATGGGCACGCCGACCGTGCTGGTCGCCCGCACCGACGCGGAAGCGGCCGACCTGATCACGTCCGACGTCGACGAGAACGACAAGCCGTTCCTGACGGGCGAGCGCACGGTGGAAGGCTTCTTCCGCACGAAGCCGGGCATCGAGCAGGCGATCTCGCGCGGTCTCGCCTACGCGCCGTACGCCGACCTGGTCTGGTGCGAAACGGGCAAGCCGGATCTCGAGTACGCGAAGAAGTTCGCGGAAGCGATCCACAAGCAGTTCCCGGGCAAGCTGCTGTCGTACAACTGCTCGCCGTCGTTCAACTGGAAGAAGAACCTCGACGACGCGACGATCGCGAAGTTCCAGAAGGAACTCGGCGCGATGGGCTACAAGTTCCAGTTCATCACGCTGGCCGGCTTCCATGCGCTGAACTACTCGATGTTCAACCTCGCGCACGGCTATGCCCGCACGCAGATGAGCGCCTTCGTCGAACTGCAGCAGGCCGAGTTCGCGGCAGCGGACAAGGGCTTCACGGCCGTCAAGCACCAGCGCGAAGTCGGCACCGGCTACTTCGACGCGGTGACGCAGACGGTCGAGCGCGAAGCGTCGACGACCGCACTGCACGGCTCGACCGAAGACGAGCAGTTCTTCGACGGCAAGAAGGTCGCGTAACCCGCGCCTGGCGTCATGTCGATGCCCGCCCCGTCTGACGACGGCGCGGCATCGGCCACCGAACAAAAATCAGGGAGGAGACGGCAGGCGCGCGATACCGATCGCGCGACCGGCCGCGCGGCCTGCGGGCCGCCAGCAACGACGCGCGCCGGCTCCGTCCGGCGCGCCCTTTTTCCAGGGCGCCGCCCTACCGATAGACGATCACCGGAATTTTCGTATGGGTCAGCACGCGCTGCGTTTCGCTGCCGATCAGCAAGCTGCCGAGCCCGCGGCGTCCGTGGGACGCCATGAAGATCACGTCGCAGCCGCCGCGTTCGGCCGCCTCGATGATGCCGAGATACGGCGACGGATGCACGCTCGTCCAGGTGTCGCAGTCGACGCCGGCCGCCTTCGCCGCCGATTCGACCTCGTCGAGGTGCGCGCGCGCCTCGCGCTCGCTGCGCGCCCGGAAATCGGCAGGCGGCTCGATGATCACTTCGGAAAACGGCGAGTACGGGTACTGCGGCAGGCACGCGTAGGCCGTGACGCGCGCACCGACCGCCCGAGCGAGGTCGATCGCGCCGTCGATCGCCTTCTGCGACAGTTCGGAGCCGTCGGTTGGAACGAGGATGTGCCGGAACATCGCGCCCTCCTTCGTCAAGTGCACGCCGCACGCCGCGATCCCATCCGGGCCGGCCGCGACGCGTCGGACATGCCTCCTACGAGTGTAGTGCGCGAAACCGCCCGACCGGCCCCGGCAGCGGGTTCGCCCTCATATCGGAAACGCGCGGGCGGGCGCGGCCCGATACGGCTACTCGCCCCAATATCCTGGCCGCTCGTAGGTGTGCTTCAGGTAATCGAGAAACAGCCGCACGCGCAGCGGCAGATGCCGGCGTTGCGGGAACACCGCGTGGATGCCGATCGGCGGAGCAGCGAATGCGTCGAGCACGCTCACGAGCCGGCCGGCCGCGATGTCCTCCCCGACCTCCCACCACGAGCGCCACGCCAGGCCATGACCGGCGAGGCACCACTCGTGCAGCACCGCGCCGTCCGAGCATTCCATCGTGCCGTTCACGCGGATCGACACGACCGTGTCGTCCTCCTGGAACGCCCAGCCGCGTTGCTGGTTCGCGTTTGCCGCGAGCGCGAGGCAGTTGTGCCGCGCCAGTTCCGCGAGCGTAGCCGGCGTGCCGCGCCGTACGAGGTACGCGGGAGCCGCGACGCATACGCGGCGATTCTCGCCGAGCTTCAGCGACACGAGCGACGAGTCGGGCAGCTCGCCGAGCCGTACCGCGCAATCGAACCCCTCGTTGACGAGGTCGACCATGCGGTCGGACAGGTCGAGCGTGACCGATACATCCGGATGCCCGACGCTGAATTCGGGCACGAGCGGCGCGACGTGCCGTCGGCCGAAGCCGGCCGGCGCGGAAATGCGCAAGTGGCCGCTCGCCTTGACACCGCCGGCGGACACGCTCGCCTCCGCGTTCTGCATGTCGTTGATGATCCGCTGGCAATCCTCGAGGAACGCCGAGCCTTCGAACGTCAGCGTGAGCTTGCGCGTCGTGCGCACCAGCAGCTTGACGCCGAGCCGCTCCTCGAGCGCGTCGAGGCGGCGGCCGATGATCGCCGGTGCGACGCCTTCCGCATGCGCGGCCGCCGACAGGCTGCCCTTCGCCGCGACCGCAGCGAATGTTTCGATCTGCTTGAACCGGTCCATGACTCGCAGGGGCGGCGCTGCCGCCCTTCAAATAGCTTAAACCGCTCAAGATTAGGTATATGAAAGTAAAAGATCAAGTGATGTTTAGCGTCTTTTTTAGCGAATACGATCACGAATAGAATTCACCTGACCTCTGAAACTGGAGCGCAAGGCTATGTCGGCCACAACGACACTCTCCACTCCCGACGCAATCCTCTTCGACGCATTCGGCACGTTGTTCGACGTGCGTGCGGTCCTGGCCGCGGCGGAACAAATGTTTCCCGGTCACGGCGAACGGTTGTCGCAGTTGTGGCGACGCAAGCAAATCGAATACTCGCAGCTACGCACGCTCGCCGATCCGGCCGGGGCTCGCTATCGCCCGTTCCGCGACATCACGCTCGATGCGCTGCGGTTCGCCGCGCGCCGGCTCGGGCTCGCGCTGAACAGCGCGGCCGAGAAGCGGCTGATGGACGAATACGCTTGCCTGTCCACCTATCCCGATACGGTGCCCGCGCTGCGCAAGCTGCGCGCGCTCGACCCGCGCCCGCCGCTCGCGATCCTGTCGAACGGCACGCCGCAGATGCTCGACATCGCGATCAAGAGCGCCGGCATGTCCGGGCTGTTCGATCGCGTGCTGTCGGCCGACACCGTGCGCGCGTACAAGCCGAGTCCGGCCGCCTACGCGCTCGGCACCGCCGCGTTCGGACCGAACCGGCGCGGCATCGTGTTCGTGTCGTCGAACGCGTGGGATGTCGCCGGCGCCGTCTGGTTCGGCTACACGACGTTCTGGCTCAACCGCACGGGCGCGCCCGCCGAGGAACTCGGCGCGCCGCCCGACGGCACCGGCACCAGCATGGCCGACCTGCTCGCATTCCTCGCCACCCCGGCTCCGTCCGGCAGACCCGCAAACCGCACGCGCCCCGGCCCGGGTGCATGACGCTTGCAGCTGCCGCCTTCCCCCTTCACCGAAACCGCAACTGACCGACCAAGGAGATGAGACTCATGAGCACCCCGATCACGCTGCCGCAAGGCATGACGATCACCGGCGAAATCAAGCCGGGTTACGAAGCAATCCTGACGCCCGAAGCGCTCGCACTCGTCGCGGCGCTGCACCGCACGTTCGAACCGCGCCGCCAGACGCTGCTGCAGGCGCGCGTCGAGCGCACGAAACGCCTCGACGCGGGCGAGCGCCCCGACTTCCTGGCCGAGACGAAGGCGATCCGCGAAGGCGACTGGAAGGTCGCGCCGCTGCCGGCCGACCTGCAATGCCGCCGCGTCGAGATCACGGGCCCCGTCGAGCGCAAGATGATCATCAACGCGCTGAACTCGGGCGCCGATTCGTACATGACGGACTTCGAGGATTCGAACGCGCCGAGCTGGACGAACCAGATCGACGGCCAGATCAACCTGAAAGACGCGGTGCGCCGCACGATCTCGCTCGAGCAGAACGGCAAGTCCTACCAGCTGAACGACAAGGTCGCGACGCTGATCGTGCGTCCGCGCGGCTGGCACCTCGACGAGAAGCACGTGACGGTCGACGGCCAGCGCGTGTCCGGCGGCATCTTCGATTTCGCGCTGTTCCTGTTCCACAACGCGAAGGAACTGCTCGCGCGCGGCTCGGGCCCGTACTTCTACCTGCCGAAGATGGAAAGCCATCTCGAGGCACGGCTGTGGAACGACATCTTCGTCGCCGCGCAGGAAGCCGTCGGCGTGCCGCGCGGCACGATCCGCGCGACGGTGCTGATCGAGACGATCCTCGCCGCGTTCGAGATGGACGAAATCCTGTACGAACTGCGCGAACACAGCTCCGGCCTGAACGCCGGCCGCTGGGACTACATCTTCTCGGCCATCAAGAAGTTCAAGAACGACCGCGACTTCTGCCTGGCCGAGCGTTCGAAGATCACGATGACGGTGCCGTTCATGCGCGCGTACGCGCTGCTGCTGCTGAAGACCTGCCACAAGCGCAACGCGCCGGCGATCGGCGGGATGGCTGCGCTGATTCCGATCAAGAACGATCCGGAAGCGAACGACAAGGCGATGGGCGGCGTGCGCTCGGACAAGGCCCGTGACGCGACCGACGGCTACGACGGCGGCTGGGTGGCGCACCCGGGCCTCGTGCCGATCGCGATGGAAGAGTTCGTCAAGGTGCTCGGCGACAAGCCGAACCAGATCGCGAAGCAGCGCGACGACGTGCAGGTCGAAGGCAAGAACCTGCTCGACTTCCAGCCTGAAGCGCCGATCACCGAAGCCGGCCTGCGCAACAACATCAACGTCGGCATCCACTACCTCGGCGCATGGCTCGACGGCAACGGCTGCGTACCGATCCACAACCTGATGGAAGATGCGGCCACGGCCGAGATTTCCCGTTCGCAGGTGTGGCAATGGATCCGCTCGCCGAAGGGCGTGCTCGACGACGGCCGCAAGGTCACGGCCGAACTCGTGCGGGAATTCTCGAAGACCGAACTCGACAACGTGAAGCGGTCGGTCGGCGGCAACACGCAGCCGTACGAGCGCGCCGCGGCGATCTTCGAGCAGATGTCGACGTCGGAAGGCTTCACTGAATTCCTGACGCTGCCGCTGTACGAGGAAATCTGACGAAGCCGCTCGCCTCGATCGGGGCCGACCCTGCGTCGGCGCCGGTCGCATGCGATGACGGCATAAACAAAAGCGCCCCTCGGGGCGCTTTTTCCTTTGCGGCGGGAGCGGCTGCCGCGCAACCGGTCAGACGGCTTCCCGCTCGCGCCGGTGCTGAACCCAGTCGCCCGATGCAATGCGCGGGCGCCCGGCTGTCGCGTGCGCGGCGACCGGATAGTAAAGGCAGGCGTACTGCCGGCCGCCGAGCTCGACGGTCACGTCTTCCGGCTTGAACAGCGAGTCGACGCCCGGATAGACGCGCTCGATCTCGTCGAGCACCGGAACGAGCAGGTCGTCGACCTCGTAGACGTCGCCCCAGACCAGCGACTTGCCGGCCGACCCGGCAATCATCCCCGGATACGTACCGAAATCGTACAGTTCGCCCGGCAGCGCGGCGGCGCCGAGCAGCGTCGGCGCGGCGATCCCGTGCCTGGCGGCCGCGTGGCCGATGTCGTTGGCCTCCCCGTTTCTCAAGGTGCCATAGACGAATACGTAACGCATCGTGGTTCTCCTCTTTGATTCGTATGTTGCCGTGTTCGTGCGCGATTCGCGCGCGATTCGTGCGAAATCGCCCGCGCATCGATAGACCACGATACCGGCCCGATGGTTCGAACCGGCAAGCGCGCCCAGCCCCGGTGCAGTCCCGAAATCGCCGGGCCCCAACACAAAGTTCATTTGAACGCGGCATGATCGCCCGACAAACCGCCGCATGCGCTTTCGCGGCGCCTTCTACAATAACGGCATCGCCGCCGCGCTGCCCGAATCGTCCATGAATCCGCCGTTCCAAGCCGACGTTACGAACCCGTACGTCATCGACATTCCGCCCGAATTCGCACCGACCGCTGTCCATCCGATGCGCGTGCGCGCGAGGCAGGTCAATACCGGGTATCGCATCCCGCTGCATACGCATGCGTGGGCACAGCTCGCGTACGCATCGCGCGGCGTGCTGCGCGTCGCGACAACCGGCACGACATGGATGGTGCCGCCGTCCCGCGCGATCTGGGTACCGCCGCACGTGACGCACGAGGTCGTGATCGTCGAAGAGGCGTTCTTGCGCACGCTGTATATCGACGAGTCGATCGTGCCGGAAGGGCTTGACGCGTGCCGCGTCGTCGAAGTGACGGGGCTCCTGCGCGAACTGATCGTCGCACTCGACGCGCGCGACCTGAGCACCGCGCGCGAGCGCCTGCTGTGCGGGCTCGTGCTCGACGAGCTGAGTCATGCCGAACCGCTGCCGCTCGCGGTGCCGATGCCCGACGAAAAACGGCTGCGCATGCTGTGCGAATCGGTACTCGCGCATCCGGCGCACGCGGAGTCGCTCGAACATTGGGCAAGCGAGGTCGGTGCGAGTACGCGCACGATTTCGCGGCTCTTCAAGCAGGAACTGGGCGTGAGCTTCTCGCAGTGGCGTCAGCAGGCACTGCTGGCACGAGCCATTCCGTTGCTGAACCAGGGGCGCCCGCTGTCGCATATCGCGCGCGAACTCGGCTACCAGAGCCAGAGCGCCTTTTCGGCGATGTTCCGCCGGGCATTCGGTCAAAGCCCTCGCGCGTTCATGCTGCGCGGCTACGAGCACCGCGGCCCGGAAGGCAGCCTCGCGGACGACGAAAACCCGGACGACGACGCAATCGGCGCTGTCCGCTGAATGTCTCGTTCCGGGTCATCGGGCCTTCAGACCGGCCGCACCATGTGGCGAATCGAGCCAAGTTGCGCGAGCCGCGACCCGGCAACCTGATAACCCATGCGCAAATAAAGACGCGCGGCAGGATTGTCGACGAACACGCGCAGTTGCAGTTCGTGCAGCCCGCGCGCACGCGCCCAGCGGTGCGACATGTCGAGCATGTAGGTGCCGGCGCCCTGCCCGCGATGACCGGCCGCGATCTGTACGTCGCGGATGTGCAGCGAGTCGCCCTCCTCGGTCACGCGCAGCACTCCGATGCGCTCGCCGTCGGCCTCGAGGATGAAGTTCTCGGATTCGCGCCAGCTCGCGTAGAACAGGTCGCTGCGCCACACAAGCCCATGGCGCTTGTAGTAGCCGCCCATGTTGCCGTGCGTCAGCGCTTCGGCAAACGGAAAATCGCCAGCCTCCGCGGGCCGGAGCTGATACAGGAGTCGCAGGTCGGTCGGATCGAGCATCGCGCAGGGGTCAAGAACGCATCCCGCCACGATAGCGCAGTCGCGTGCGGATGCAATCGCGGATTTCTCGTAGCGGTTCGACGCCGGATGACCGGAGGTTACGTGCCGCCAGCGGGCACGACCGGGAACACAAATGAAAAAGCCCGCACCAGGCGGGCTTCTTCATTTTCTGGCGGAGTGGACGGGACTCGCCTACATCCTGCAGGCCGCGGATGCGCGTGCACGCGCATCCCTTCGAGTCCCGCCGGAAGCCGCGCAGGCGGCTTCCTCCGCTCCTCAGTCACGCGCCCGCCAGCGGGCGCAACCGGAAATGCAAATGAAAAAGCCCGCACGAGGCGGGCTTCTTCATTTTCTGGCGGAGCGGACGGGACTCGAACCCGCGACCCCCGGCGTGACAGGCCGGTATTCTAACCAACTGAACTACCGCTCCAGTCTTGCTGCTTGCCTGGCAGGCGTCGGTTACTTCCTGCCGGCGCATCGTTTGTTCGAACGACGCCGAAATCTGGCGTCCCCTAGGGGATTCGAACCCCTGTACTCACCGTGAAAGGGTGATGTCCTAGGCCTCTAGACGAAGGGGACAACGTACTGCTTACATCCTTAATGCAAAAGCCCGTTCAAAAAACGTTCTTTGAACGGGCTTCGTTCTGGCGGAGCGGACGGGGCTCGAACCCGCGACCCCCGGCGTGACAGGCCGGTATTCTAACCAACTGAACTACCGCTCCAGCTTTCTTTACCTCGCCCGCAGGACCTTG
Source organism: Burkholderia crassaminum (assembly GCF_964265005.1). Classification (NCBI taxonomy): domain Bacteria; kingdom Pseudomonadati; phylum Pseudomonadota; class Betaproteobacteria; order Burkholderiales; family Burkholderiaceae; genus Burkholderia; species Burkholderia crassaminum. Next base: position 2,421,084 of record NZ_OZ183799.1, read on the forward strand.
TCACGCTCCTGCATGCGTTGCGGCACTTCCATGAAACGCCGCTGAATCTGGCGTCCCCTAGGGGATTCGAACCCCTGTACTCACCGTGAAAGGGTGATGTCCTAGGCCTCTAGACGAAGGGGACAACGTACTGCCTACATCTTTAATACAAAAGCCCGCTCAAAAACGTCTTGAACGGGCTTCGTTCTGGCGGAGCGGACGGGACTCGAACCCGCGACCCCCGGCGTGACAGGCCGGTATTCTAACCGACTGAACTACCGCTCCAGCTTTCTTTACCCTCACCTGCAGGACGTCGGTTACGTTCCTGCAAGCGTTGCGACATTGCTACGAAACGCCGCTGAATCTGGCGTCCCCTAGGGGATTCGAACCCCTGTACTCACCGTGAAAGGGTGATGTCCTAGGCCTCTAGACGAAGGGGACAAAATCTTTTCAGATCTGTCTGACTTTCGCTATTCACTTTTCAATCAACAGCGAAGGCCGGAATTCTAACTGCTTTGAATCATTTTGTGAAGCATTTATTACTACCACTGCTGCTTCGCAAATCAATCCAGTTTGTTCTGATGGTGGAGGTAAGCGGGATCGAACCGCTGACCTCTTGCATGCCATGCAAGCGCTCTCCCAGCTGAGCTATACCCCCTTGCAGAACAGAAATGAGATTATATGGACCTACTTTGATCTTGTAAATACCCTTTTTGCGATTCGCGCGAAATATTTTGCGAAGCTGCCGCGCACTCACGCGCAGACAGCTTCAGCGACGCACGAACCTCAGGCGAGCGCGCCCTCGATGCGCGACACCACGACGTCACGACCGAACAGCACGAGCACCGCGTCGATCGACGGCGTATGCGTGGTGCCCGCCACCAGCAGGCGCACCGGCATCGCGAGCTGCGGCATCTTCAGCTTGTGCGTGGCGAGCGTCGCCTTCAGCGCAGCGGACACCGCTTCCTTCGTCCAGTCGGCCGCCTTCAGCGCGGCGGCGAGATCGGCCAGCGCCGGCCGCACCGCATCGGTCACGTGCTGCGCGATCGCATCGGCTTCCGGTGCCGGCACACGGTAGAACATCGTCGCGCCTTCCGCGATCTCCTTCACCGTCGTCGCGCGATCCTTCATCAAGCCGACCACCGCATCGAGCGCCGGGCCCGTCGCGAGCGCCGCGTCGTCGATGCCGAGCGCGTCGAGGAACGGCTTCGCGAGTTCGGCGAGGCGCGCGTTGTCCGCTTCCTTGATGTAATGCGCGTTCAGCCAGCTCAGCTTGCTGTGGTCGTACTGCGCGGGCGACTTGCCGAGATGCTCGAGATCGAACCATTCGACGAACTGCTCGCGCGAGAAGATCTCGGCGTCGCCGTGCGACCAGCCGAGGCGCGCGAGATAGTTGACGACGGCCTCAGGCAGGAAGCCCGCGTCGCGATACGCCATCACGCTCATCGCGCCATGCCGCTTGCTCATCTTCTCGCCCTGCTCGTTCAGCACGGTCGGCAGGTGTGCGTAGACGGGCGCTTCGCCGCCGAGCGCATTCAGGATGTTGATCTGGCGCGGCGTGTTGTTCACGTGGTCGTCGCCACGGATCACGTGCGTGATGCCCATGTCCATGTCGTCCACCACCACGCAGAAGTTGTAGATCGGCGTGCCGTCCGGGCGCGCGATCACGAGGTCGTCGAGCTCCTCGTTCGAAATCTCGACACGCCCCTTCACGGCGTCCTCCCACACGACCGTACCCGCCAGCGGATTGCGGAAGCGCAGCACCGGCTTCACGCCAGCCGGCGGCTCCGGCAGCACCTTGCCGGGCTCCGGACGCCACGTACCGTCGTAGCGCGGCTTCAGGCCGGCCTCGCGCTGGCGTTCGCGCAGCGCGTCGAGCTCCTCGGCCGACATGTAGCACGGGTACGCGAGGCCCTTCTCGAGCATCTGCGCGAGCACGTCGCGATAGCGGTCCATCCGCTGCATCTGGTAGATCGGGCCTTCGTCGAAATCCAGGCCGAGCCATTGCATCCCTTCGAGGATCGCATCGACCGCTTCCTGCGACGAGCGCTCGACGTCGGTATCCTCGATGCGCAGCACGAACGTGCCTTCCATCTTTCGGGCGAACGCCCACGGATAGAGCGCGGAGCGGATGTTGCCGAGGTGAATGAAGCCGGTGGGACTCGGCGCGAAGCGGGTACGGACAGGACGGGTCATAAACGGTAACTCGAACGCCTGGGGCGCATGAATGATTCGACGCGGGATCGACGGCGGCAGCCCGGACAGCAACGGGGCCGGCCGCGCCCGGAACGGGAAAGAAGCCGGAATTATACTCGCGCCACACATCGCGCCAAGGGCGCCGCTTGCTTTATGATGTGCGCGCCGCGGCCGCCAGCCGGCGCGGCACCGGCCGCACGGAACCCGCCGCGCGGCTGCTCGGAACCTATCGCCGCCGCGGGCCGTGTAACCCGCCGCCAAGCCGCCGGAGAACCATTCGATGTCGTCCCCTCGCCTGTCGCGCCGCCACTTCACGATCGCCGCCGCGTCCGCCAGCCTCGCTGCCTGCACGTCGTTCGGCGACAAATCCCGCCCGGACAATGCATCCGGCTCCACACAGCCGCACGAGAAGCCCGTGAAGATCGGCATCGCGCTCGGCGGCGGCGCCGCGCGCGGCTTCTCGCACATCGGCGTGCTGAAGGCGCTCGAGGCGCGCGGCATCCCGGTCGAAATCGTCGCGGGTACGAGCGCGGGCTCGGTGGTCGGCGCACTCTATGCATCGGGCATGAGCGCACTGCAGATCAACAAGATCGCACTCGACATGGACCAGGCGGCGATCAGCGACTGGGCGCTGCCATTCCGCTCGCGCGGGCTGCTGCAAGGCGTGGCGCTTCAGAACTTCCTGAACAAGACGCTCAACAACCGGCCGATCGAGAAGATGGCGAAGCCGCTCGGCATCGTCGCGACCGATCTGCAGAGCGGTCAGCCGATCCTGTTCCAGCAGGGCAACACCGGGCTCGCGGTGCGCGCGTCGTGCAGCGTGCCGTCGGTATTCGAACCGGTGAAGATCGGCAGCCGCGAATATGTCGACGGCGGCCTCGTAAGCCCCGTGCCCGCATCGTACGCACGCAAGATGGGCGCGAGCTTCGTGATCGCGGTCGACATCTCGGCCCGGCCGGACGGCGCGGCAACCAACAACCCGATCGAGATGCTGCTGCAGACCTTCACGATCATGGGCCAGACGATCAAGACCTACGAGCTCGACAAGTACGCGGACGTCGTGATCCGCCCGAACCTCGCGGCCATGGGCGGCAGCGACTTCAACCAGCGCAACGCGGCCATCCTTGCGGGCGAAGAAGCCGTCGCGCGCATCATGCCGGAACTGCAGCGCAAGCTCGCGGCGGCGCGCGGCGTGGCTGCCGCGTAAGCACGCGATGCGCGGGCCGGCCCACGCCGCTGGCCCGCAAGCGACGGGACGCCTGCCGGCTCACCGTTTGCACCGCCCCAAAACAAAAAACCCTGCCGCCTTTCGGTGACAGGGTTTTTTTCGATCCGGCCGGACTGGCCGCCGAACGTCAGTTGTTGCCGTTCGCCGAATCGTCGCCAATCGTTGCGCGCACGCGCTGGCGCAGATCTTCCGGCTTCATCGGGAACTCCGATTCAAGCCGGCGCGCGCCGGTGAAACGCTTTTCCCAGTAGCCGCTATCGAGATCGTCGACGCGGATGGTGCTGCCCGTCGACGGCGAGTGCACGAACTTGTTGTCGCCGATATAGATGCCGACATGCGAGAACGTGCGGCGCATCGTGTTGAAGAACACGAGATCGCCCGGCTTGAGGTTGCTCATGCTCACCTTCTCGCCGACGCGGCTCATCTCTTCCGCACGGCGCGGCAGCGACATGCCAAGGGTGTCCTGGAACACGTAGCGGACGAAGCCGCTGCAGTCGAGGCCCGAATCCGGCGAGTTGCCGCCCCAGCGATAGCGCACGCCGATCATGTTCAGCGCGCCGACGACGACGTCGCCCGCCTTGCCGGCCATGCCGGCGAGGAACGACTTCGCGCCGCCGCTCGACGGCTGCGCGCTGGTCTGCTGGAGGGAGGAATTCGACGCGTTCTGCGTCGAATTCGTGACATTCTGGTTAAAACTGCTGACTTCGTCGGCGAACGCGCCGGGAGCTGCTGCAAACAGGGCGCCGATGAACAGCCCGGCGATGGTGCGCGCGCATGCCTGGGTCAGGGATCGATGCTGCATTGGTCGATGGAATGTGCTTAAAAATCAGCTGATTGGCGGAAAATTTCGGTCGATACTAGCCAGCGCGTAATCGTTTGTCAAAACAAATTAATAAATACAATCGAGATGGTCAGACCATTGGCGGCCTATCACGCTTTCCAGACCGCTTTCAACAGCTTTTGTGTGTAAGGATGTGACGGTTTGGTGAAGATGTCGGCCACCTCTCCCGACTCGACGACGGCCCCGTCCTGCATCACCGCGACGCGGTGCGCCATCGCCCCGATCACCTCCAGGTCATGGCTGATGAATACATAGCCGAGGTTGTATTTCTGTTGCAAATTCGCGAGCAGCTTCAGCACCTGCTGCTGGATCGACACGTCGAGCGCGGACGTCGGCTCGTCGAGGATCAGGATGCGCGGCTCCAGCACCAACGCGCGCGCGATCGCGATCCGCTGGCGCTGCCCGCCCGAGAATTCGTGCGGATAACGGTGCAACACCGTGCGGTCGAGGCCGACTTCGCGCAGCACCGAGAGCGACTTCGCGCGACGCGCATCGGGCGCCATGTCCGGGCGGTGCAGTTCGAGCCCCTCGCCGACGATCCGCTCGATCGTGTGACGCGGTGAAAGTGAACTGAACGGATCCTGAAAGACTACCTGCATGTTCGAGCGCAGCGCGGTCTGTTCGCGACCGCGATAGGTCGACAGCGCGCGCCCCTGGAATTCGATCGTGCCGCCGACCGTCTTTTGCAGGCCGAGCAGCGCCATCGCGAGCGTCGACTTCCCGGATCCCGATTCACCGACGATGCCGAGCGTCTCGCCCTGCCGCACCGACACCGACACGTCCGCGACGGCCGTCACGGGCACCGAGCCGAACCAGCCCGCGATGCCCGGCCGCTTGCGCGCGAACTGCACGCTCACGTGGTGTGCATCGAGCACGACGGGTGCGATCGGCATCACCGGCTCGACCGCGCGCTGCGGCCGGCTGTTCAGCAGCCGCTGCGTATACGGGTGCTCGGGTTCCGCGAAGATCCGCTCGACGGGCCCGCTCTCGACGAGCCGGCCGTGCTCCATCACCGCGACGCGATCCGCAAAGTGCCGCACGAGATTCAGGTCGTGCGTGATCAGCAGGATCGCCATCCCGCGCTTTTCCGCTTCCTCGCGCTGCAGTTCCAGCAGCAAGTCGACGATCTGCGCGCGGATCGTCACGTCGAGCGCGGTGGTCGGCTCGTCGGCGAGCAGCAGCCGCGGCCGGCACGCCAGCGCCATCGCGATCATCGCGCGCTGCCGCTGGCCGCCCGACAACTGGTGAGGATAGCTGTCGACACGCCTCTCCGGCTCCGCGATGCCCGTGCGGGCAAGCAGAGCGATCGCGCGCTTGCGCGCCTCGACCGCCGATACGCCGTCGTGCAGCACGATCGTCTCGCCGATCTGCACGCCGATCGTATACAGCGGGTTGAGCGCCGTCATCGGCTCCTGGAAGATCATCGCGATGTCCGAGCCGCGCAGCCCGCGCATCTCGCGCTCGCTCTTGCCAGCCAGGTCCTGCCCCGCGAAGCGGATCGCGCCGCTCACGTCGGCGTCGCGCAGCAGCCGCAGGATCGACAACGCGGTCACGCTCTTGCCGGAACCCGACTCGCCGACCAGCGCGACGCGCTCGCCGCGGCCGATCTCGAGCGTCACGTCGTCCACCGCAACCGTGTCGCCGAAGCGCACGTGCAGATGCTCGAGCGCCAACAGCGGCTCATGCTGCGTCGATACGACCGGCTCGCTCATCGCTGGCCTCCCGCCGCGCGCACCGAATCGGCGATCCGCGTATCGAGCGCGTTGCGCAGCGCGTCGCCCATGAAGGTCAGCAGCAGCAGCGTCGCGACCAGCACGCCGAAGGTCGACAACGAGATCCACCATGCGTCGAGATTGCCCTTGCCCTGCGCGAGCAGCTCACCGAGGCTCGGGGTCGGCGGCGGCACGCCGAGCCCGAGGAAATCGAGGCTCGTGAGCGCGAGGATCGACCCACTCATCCGGAACGGCAGGAACGTGATCACCGGCGTGAGACTGTTCGGCAGCACATGGCGCCAGATGATCTGCCCGTTCGTGAGCCCCATCGCGCGCGCCGCGCGCACGTAGTCCTGCGTTCGGTTGCGCAGGAATTCCGCGCGGACGTAGTCGGCGAGCCCGATCCAGCCGAACAGCGACAGCAGCACGATCAACAATAGGAAACTCGGCTCGAAGATCGACGCGAAGATGATCAGCAGGTACAGCTCCGGCAGCGAACTCCAGATCTCGATCAGACGCTGCCCGACGATGTCGATGCGCCCGCCGAAGAAGCCCTGCACGGCGCCTGCGGCGATCCCGAGCAGCGTGCCGATCACGGTCAGGATCAGCCCGAACTCGACCGATACGCGGAACCCGTACACGAGCCGCGCGAGCAGGTCGCGCCCCTGCGCGTCGGTGCCGAGCCAGTTCGCGCGCGACGGCGGCGCGGGGTTCGGCACGTTCGAGAAGTAGTTCAGCGTGTCGTAGTAGTAACGGTTCGGCGGGTAGACCACGAAGTTGCCGGGCGCCTCGAGCCGCTTGCGCACGTACGGATCGAGATAGTCGGCCGGCGTCGGGAAATCGCCGCCGAAGGTCGTCTCCGGATACGCATGGAACAGCGGGAAATAGTACTGGCCGTCGTAACGCACGACGAGCGGCTTGTCGTTCGACCACAGCGGCGCCGCAACGCTCGCGGCGAACGCGACGACGAAGATCACGAAGCTCCAGTAGCCGAGGCGCTGCTGCCTGAAGCGCTGCCATACGCGGCGCGCGGGCGACGGCGACACGCGGGCGCGCGCCGCGTCGATGCGGGACGACACGACGGCCCGGTTCATCGCGCACCTCGCCCGGTGACGCCGGGCATGCAGACGGACGGTTTCATGTCAGCGCTCCAGGGTGTCGAATTGAATGCGCGGATCGACCCACACATAGCAGAGATCGGAAATCAGCTTGGTCGCGAGCCCGATCAGCGTGAACAGGTACAGCGTGCCGAGCACGACCGGATAGTCGCGCCGCACGACCGATTCGTACGACAGCAGCCCGAGGCCGTCGAGCGAGAACAGCGTCTCGATCAGCAGGCTGCCCGTGAAGAACGCGCCGATGAACGCGGCCGGGAAGCCGACGATCAACGGCAGCATCGCGTTGCGGAACACGTGCTTCCACAGCACGCTGCGCTCGGAGAGCCCCTTCGCGCGCGCGGTCAGCACGTATTGCCGGCGGATCTGGTCGAGGAACGCATTCTTCGTGAGCATCGTGACGACCGCGAAGCTGCCGACGACCGAGGCCGTGATCGGCAGCGCGATATGCCACAGGTAATCGAGCACCTTGCCGACGAGCGACAGCTGGGCGAAGTTGTCCGACGTGAGCCCGCGCAGCGGGAAAAGCTGCCAGAACGAGCCGCCGCCGAACAGCACGAGCAGCAGCACGCCGAGCACGAAGCCCGGAATCGCATAGCCGACCAGCACGACGAGACTCGTCGCGACGTCGAACGGCGAACCGTTGCGCACCGCCTTCGCGATGCCGAGCGGCACCGATATCAGGTACGTGAGGAAGAACGTCCACAGCCCGATGCTGATCGACACGGGCAGCTTCTGCACGACCAGCGACCACACGCTCTGGTGGCGGAAGTAGCTGTCGCCGAGATCGAAGCGCGCGAAGCGCTTCAGCATCAGCCAGTAGCGTTCGAGCGGCGGTTTGTCGAAACCGTACAGCGCCTTCAGTTGCGCGAGCTGCTGCGCGTCGACGCCGGTGTGCGCGCGCATTCCGAACGGCACCGCGCCCTGCTCAGTCGCGCCCTTGCGCAATTCCTGCACGGCCTGTTCGACGGGGCCGCCCGGCACGAACTGGATCACCGCGAACGTGAGGGTCAGCACGCCGATGAGCGTCGGGATCATCAGCAGCAGGCGTTTGAGGATGTAGCTCCACATGGGCGTCGACTCGCGATCGGTAGGCGGGGTTGGACGTAGGGGCGGCGGGCTCAGTGATCGGGCTTCGCCCACCAGGTCGACACGACCCAGCCCTCGGCCGAATAGTACAGCGGCAGTGTCTGCGGATAGGCAAGCGTGCGCTTGTACGCGATCCGGTGCGTCGTGCTGTACCACTGCGGGACCGCGTAGTAGCCGTGCATCAGCACGCGGTCGAGCGCGTGCGTCGCGTCGAGCAGCTCGTCGCGCGACTGCGCGGTGCCGAGTGCGTGCAGCAGCGCGTCGACGGCTGGCGACTTCAACCCGATGAAGTTGTCGGAGCCCGGCTCGTCGGCGAACTTGCTGGCGTAACGCGAGTATTGCTCTGCACCTGGCACCTGCACGCCCGGCAGGCGGATCGTCGTCATGTCGTAGTCGAACGCGTCGAGGCGCTTTTGCAGCAGCGCGAAATCGGCCGTGCGAAAACGTGCGTCGATGCCGAGCTTCGCCAGATTGCGCTGGTACGCAGCCACGATCCCCTCCATCGACGCGCCCGAATCGTCGAGGATCTCGAACGTGAACGGCTCGCCCTTCGCATCGCGCAGCGCACCGTCGCGATAGGTCCAGCCGGCCTGCGCGAGCAGCGCGCGCGCCTTCAGCAGGTTCGCGCGCAGCGAGCCCGGCGGGTTCGTGTCCGGCTGCGTGACCATCGGGCCGAACACGGCCGGATCGAGCTGCGCGCGCAGCGGCTCCAACAACTTCAGCTCGCCGGGGCCGGGCGTGCCGGTCGCCTGCAGGTCGGTGTCGGCAAAGTAGCTGTCCAGGCGCGTGTAGGCGCTGTAGAACAACTGGCGGTTCAGCCATTCGAAGTCGAACGCAAGGTCGAGTGCCTGGCGCACGCGCACGTCGCGAAATAGCGGCCGGCGCAGGTTCATGAAGAAGCCCTGCATGCCGGCGCCGTTATGCTGGCGGAATTCGCGCTTGACGAGCTCGCCGCTGTCGAAACGCTTGCCGACGTCGCGGCGCGTCCAGTTGCGCGCGATGTACTCGACGAGCACATCGTATTCGCCGGCCTTGAACGCCTCGAGCCGCGCGACGCCGTCGCCGTACAGCTTGTAGACGATCCGCTCGAAGTTGTTGGTGCCCACCCGGACCGGCAGGTCGGCGCCCCAGTACGCCGGGTTTCGCCGGTAAGTGATCGTCCGGCCGTTGTCGTAGCGCTCGATCAGGTACGGGCCGCTGCCGATCGGCTGCTCGAACGCGAGCTGGTCGAACGGGATGCGCGAGCCGTCCGCGCGCAATCCCCACTTGCGCGAAAACACCGGCACGCCGCCGGCGATCAGCGGCAGTTCGCGATTCGCGCTGCGGAACTCGAAACGCACGGTGGCAGGATCGACGACCACGGCCTTCGTGATTTCCGCGAAATACGCGCCGAACTGCGGCGCGGCCTGCTTGCTCTTCAGTGTGTCGAACGAAAACTTGACGTCGTCCGCCGTGACCGGGTCGCCATTGGAAAAGCGCGCGCGCGGATTCAGGTGGAACGTGACCGAACGGCGATCCGGCGCGACGTCGATGTCGTCGGCCAGCAGCCCGTAAGCGGATGCCGGTTCGTCCGAGCTGCCGGTCGCGAGGCTCTCGAACAGCATGTCGATGCCCGGCGCAGGATTGCCGCGCATCGTGAACGGGTTGAACTTGTCGAACGATGTCAGCCGGTTCGGGTTCGCGAGCACGAGCGTGCCGCCCTTCGGCGCGTCGGGGTTGACGTAGTCGAAATGCTTGAAGCCCGGCGGATACTTCGGCTCGCCGTACTGCGCAATGGCGTACGCCGCGTGCGCCGCGCTCGCGGCCAGCACCGCCTGCAGCGCGAACACCGCGGCCGTACGGCCGGCAGCCCGCACGGCACGGCAGACACACGCGGCGGCGGCCCGGGGCGAACCCTTCGTCATAGAGGCCCTGTCGGTCGAATGAGGGTAGTAACGAGGGACGATTCTACCCATTCAAGCCTGTGAGCCAAAAGAAAACCGCCACGCGGGCGGTTTCTTCACGAGCGGATCGCGGGCGCGCATCCAGCGGGCGCGCCGCGCCGATCAGTGCCAGCCGTTGTGGCGGCCGTTATCCCAGTGGCCGCGATCGCGATCGCCGCCCCAGCCGCGACCATGGCGGCGGTACCACTCGTCACGGCCCCAGTAGCGACGGCCGTCCCAGTAGCGGTCGCCGTGCCAGCCGATGATGATGGCCGGCGCCGGCGCGTAGACAGGTGCCGGCGCGTAGACCGGCGCAGGCTGATAGATGACCGGCGGCGGAGGCGGCGCATACACGGGTGCGGGCGCGACGTAGACCGGTGCCGGAACGCCGAGATTGATCCCGACATTGACTCCCGCCATTGCTGCGCCCGACACGAGCAAGGCCGTCATACCGGTCAAGAGCGAGGCAATACGCAAGGTCTTCATGGATTCCTCTTTGGGGGTTGTTTGATGTGTGATTCGACTATAACGGCAAGCGTCGCCACCGCATATTTCAAGTTTGTAAGAACTGATGCGCGGCATCGCAACGACAAGCTTGCGCTAACGTCTTGTAACAATCGACGGCCCGACGAAGGCGTCCGGGCCCCCTTCCGCCTTTGCCGGTCGGTGTTCGCGCCGGCGATGTGCGCGCGCCGAATCATACAGCCTGTGTCCCCCGATGCCGCCCTCGCGGGCCGAAGCACCCGCCTGTGCGCGTCCGCGACGGCGATGCGCCTCTTCTCGCGGACGAAAAAAAACGGCACCTTCGTGCCGCTTTTCCGATCGACGCACCGCGCCGCGATGCCGCTCAGCGCGACATCATGTTCATGCTGACGTTGTGCATCACCCACAGCGTGCCGACGATCAGGATCGCCGCGGTCAGCACCGTGTAGCTGAACGCCATCACGTTCCAGCGCTGGCCCGACGAGCCGTTCATGTGCAGGAAGTACACGAGGTGCACGACGATCTGCACGAACGCGAGCACGGCCAGCGCGATCAGCGACGCGTGCGGCGACAGCACGCCGCCCATCACGAGGCCGAACGACGCGGCGGTGAGCAGCACCGACAGGATGAAACCGGCGACGTAGCCGCCGACACTGCCGTGCCCTTCTTCGAGTTGAGACGAATGCGAATGGGCCATTTAGATCACGCTCGCGAGATAGACAAAGGAAAACACGCAGATCCACACGATGTCGAGGAAGTGCCAGAAGAGGCTCAGGCACGTCAGGCGTCGCAGGTCGCGATCGGTCAGGTCGCCGCCACGGAACACGATCTGCCCGGCGAGCACGATCATCCACAGCAGCCCGGCCGTCACGTGCAGCCCGTGCGTGCCGACCAGCGTGAAGAACGCCGACAGGAACGCGCTGCGCTGCGGGCCCGCGCCTTCCGCGATCAGATGCGAGAACTCGCGCAGTTCCATCACGAGAAACGCCGCGCCGAGCACGAACGTCACCGCGAGCCACGCCAGCAGCGCGCCACGCCGCTGCTTGTACGCAGCGAGCATCGCGAACCCGTACGTGATGCTCGACAGCAGCAGCGCGGCGGTTTCCACCGCGACGCCCGGAATGTCGAACAGGTCTTTCGCGGTCGGCCCGCCCGCATGCTGCTGGCCGAGCACCGCGAACGTCGCGAACAGCGCCGCAAAGATCACGCAGTCGGTCATCAGGTACAGCCAGAACCCGAACACCGAATGCGACGGCGGATGGTCGTCGTGCTCGAGCAGGGTTGCACTCAAGGTTTTCTGCAACATCAGTTGGCCTCCAGTTCCACGTCATCGACGTGCGCGGCCACGCGCTTCGTCGGCTGCTTGTCTTCGGTCTTGCGCACCGTCGACGCAGGAATGTAATAACCGTCGTTATCGCGCGAGCTGTAGATCACGAGCGTCGCGACGATCCCGACGAGCCCGCCGATCGCCATCCACCAGATGTGCCACACCAGCGCGAAGCCGAGCACCAGGCTGAAGATCGCCACCACGAGGCCCGCGCAGGTATTCGACGGCATGTGGATGTCGCGGAACGACGCCGGGTTCGGCCGGCCTTCGCCGCGTGCCTTCATGTCCGCATACGCGTCGAGCGTGCGCACCTGCGGGATCACCGCGAAGTTGTAGTCGGCCGGCGGCGACGAGGTCGCCCACTCCAGCGTGCGGCCGCCCCACGGATCGCCCGTCGTGTCGCGATACGCCGGCAGGTTGCGGTTGCGGATGCTGACCACCAGTTGCAGCAGCTGGCACGCAATGCCGATCGCGATCAGCACGGCGCCGAACGCGGCGACCAGCAGCCACGGATGCCATGCCGGGTTGTCGTAGTGGTTCAGGCGGCGCGTCATGCCCATGAAGCCGAGCACGTAGAGCGGCACGAATGCGACATAGAAGCCGACCTGCCAGAACCAGAACGCGGCCTTGCCGAGCTTCTCGTTCAGCTTGAAGCCGAACGCCTTCGGGAACCAGTAGTTGAAGCCCGCGAGATAACCGAACAGCACGCCGCCGATGATCACGTTGTGGAAGTGCGCGATCAGGAACAGGCTGTTGTGCAGCACGAAGTCCGCGCCGGGAATCGCCATCATCACGCCGGTCATCCCGCCGATCGTGAACGTGACCATGAAGCCGATCGTCCACAGCACGGGCGTCGTGAATTCGATCCGGCCGCGATACATCGTGAACAGCCAGTTGAACACCTTCACGCCGGTCGGGATCGCGATGATCATCGTCATGATGCCGAAGAACGCGTTCACGTTCGCACCCGAGCCCATCGTGAAGAAGTGGTGCAGCCACACGAGGAACGACAGCACCATGATCGCGCAGGTCGCGTACACCATCGTCTTGTAGCCGAACAGCGGCTTCTTCGCGAACGTCGCGATGACTTCCGAGAAGATCCCGAACGCCGGCAGGATCAGGATGTACACCTCCGGGTGACCCCATGCCCAGATCAGGTTCAGGTACAGCATCGCGTTGCCGCCGGCTTCATTCGTGAAGAAGTGCATGCCGAGGTAACGGTCGAGGCCGAGCAGCGCGAGCGTCGCGGTCAGGATCGGGAACGACGCCATGATCAGCACGTTCGTGCAGAGCGCGGTCCACGTGAACACCGGCATCTTCATCAGCGTCATGCCCGGCGCGCGCATCTTGATGATCGTCACGAAGAAGTTCACGCCGGTCAGCAGCGTGCCGACGCCCGATATCTGCAGCGCCCACAGGTAGTAGTCGACCCCTACCCCCGGACTGAACTGCAGCTCCGACAGCGGCGGATACGCGAGCCAGCCCGTCTGCGCGAATTCGCCGATCACGAGCGACACGTTGATCAGGATCGCGCTCACCGCCGTCATCCAGAAGGAGAGCGAGTTGATGAACGGGAATGCGACGTCGCGCGCGCCGATCTGCAGCGGCACGACCAGGTTCATCAGGCCGACCATGAACACCATCGCCATGAAGAAGATCATGATCACGCCGTGTGCCGTGAAGATCTGGTCATAGTGATGCGGCGGCAGGTAGCCGGGCGCGTTGTACGAGAGCGCGAGCTGCATGCGCATCATGATCGCGTCGGCGAAGCCGCGCAGCAGCATGATCAGCGCGACGATGATGTACATCACGCCGAGTCTCTTGTGGTCGACCGTCGTCAGCCATTCCGTCCACAGCCATTTCCAGCGGCCGGTGATCGTCAGCGCGGCGAGAATGCCCAGCACGGCCAGCCCCATGAAGGCGCCGGCCACCATGATGATGGGCTGATCGAACGGGATCGCCGATAGTGTGAGTTTGCCGAACATGCGTTACCCCTTCGTGCCGCAGGCGGCGTCCTTCAGGTCAAGGACGTGGCCATCGTTGTATTTCGCGATGATGTTGTGGAAGAGCCGCGGATCGACCGACGAGAAGTAGCGCACGGGCTCCTTCTCGGTCGGCTGGGCGACGGTGCCGTACACGGTCGCGTCGAGCCGGTCCGGCGATGCCTTCACCTTCTGCACCCATGCATCGAACTGTTCGCGCGGCTCGGCGAGCGTGCGGAACTTCATGTCAGAGAAGCCGCGGCCGCTGAAGTTGGCGGACGTGCCTGCGTAGTCGCCGGCTTCGTCGGCGATCAGGTGCAGGCGCGTCTGCATGCCGGCCATTGCGTAGACCTGGCCGCCGAGCTGCGGGATGAAGAACGAGTTCATCACCGAATCCGACGTGATGCGGAAGTTCACCGGTGTGCCGACGGGAATCGCGAGCTGGTTCACCGACGCGATGCCGAGTTCCGGATAGATGAACAGCCACTTCCAGTCGAGCGCGACGACCTCGACATCGATCGGCTTCACCGACGACTCGAGCGGCTTGTACGGGTCGAGCTCGTGCGTGGTCTTCCACGTGAGCACGCCGAGGAACAGGATGATCAGCGTCGGCACCGTCCAGATCACGACCTCGATCGCGGTCGAGTGCGACCAGTTCGGCGCGTAGGTGGCGTTGCGGTTCGATGCGCGGTAACGCCACGCGAACCACAGCGTGAGCAGGATCACCGGCACGACGACGATCAGCATCGCCCAGGTGGACGTCGCGATCAGCGCTTTTTCGGCAGCACCCACGCTTCCTTTCGGATTTAGTACATCTAAATTACAGCCTGACAGGCTCAAGGCCGCGCCGATCGACATCAGCGCCGCCCCGCCTTTTGAAGCTTTTCTTTTCATCACACCGCCCGAGGGTCATTGAATCCGTTTGCGTATGCCCGATGCGCATTCGATCCACGAAAGTGGCCGAATCATACGTCGCGCGAGTGCGATGAAAAACCAGCTAATGCGGAAAATCATCATTGCAGAATCTGCTGTGAGACACATTGTCGCGGGGCAATTTCACGCAGCCGAAAGCGGGCCCGGCGCTGCCTGCGCCGGACCGAGATCGATGTGTATGCAACGACTGCACTACCGTGCGATATGCCCCGCTCGCGCGACGTGCCGCGATCAGCCGCGCGTCGATGCCATGTACGACGGCTGCGGCTGCGCAGGGCCGTCCCCTGCCGGCAGCTTCGAATGGCTCGCGTCTTCGATCAGCCTTCCGACGGTCGGATCGATCGCGTCGGTGAACGGCTTCGGATCGATGCCGACTGCCAGCACGACCAGTGCGAGCGACGCGAACATCACGATCTCGCGACGGTTCAGGTCGGCGAGCTTCGCGATCCCCTGGCTCGCGACCTTGCCGAACACGACGCGCTTGAGCATCCACAGCGTGTACGACGCACTGAGGATCAGCGTCAGTGCCGCGATCGCGCCGATCCAGAAGTTGAAGCGGATCGCACCCATGATGACCATGAACTCGCCGACGAAGCCCGACGTGCCCGGCAGGCCGACGTTGGCCATCGCGAACAGCACCGTGAAGGTCGCGAAACGCGGCATCACGCCCGCGACGCCGCCGTACGCGGCAATCTCGCGCTGCTTCGTGCGATCGACGAGCACGTTCACGCACAACAGCATCGCGCCCGCGACGAAGCCGTACGACACGAGCTGCACGATCGCGCCTTCGACGCCGATCCGGTTGAACAGGAACAGCCCGAGCGTGACGATCCCCATGTGCGCGACCGTCGAATACGCGAGCAGCTTGCCGAGATCGGTCTGGGCGAGCGCGATCAGGCTCGCATAGACGATCGCGAACAGCGACAGCGCGATCACGGCCGGCGCGAAGAAGTGGCTCGCGTCGGGCGTGACCGGCAGCGCGAAGCGCAGGAACCCGTAGCCGCCGAGCTTGAGCATCGCGAGCATCAGCGCCGCGCCCGTCGGGCCGTCGGTGTAGACGTCGCTCAGCCACGTGTGGACCGGCCACATCGGCACCTTGACCGCGAATGCGGCAAAGAAGCCGAGGAACACCAGCAACTGCGGCGCGAAGCCGAGCTGCAGCGTGCGCCACACGGCCATGTCGAACGTATGCGACTGCGCGTACAGGTACAGCATCGCCATCAGCAGCAACAGCGAGCCGGCGAACGAGATGAAGAAGAACTTCACGGCCGCATACACGCGACGCTCGCGCCCCCACGTTCCGATCAGCAGGTAAAGCGGAATCAGCGTCGCCTCGAAGAAGATGAAGAACAGCAGCCCGTCCTGTGCGACGAACACGCCGACCATCAGCCCCGACAGGATCAGGAACGACGCGTAATACTGCGCGACGCGCACTGTGATCGACTCCCACGATGCCACCACCACCACGAGCGTCGTGAACGCGGTCAGCACGACGAGCCACAGCGACGCGCCGTCGATGCCGACCCGCCATCCGGAATTGAATGCTGCCAGCCAGTTGCGGCTTTCGACGAACTGCATCGCAGCCGAGTGCGCATCGAAACCGGCGACCAACGGAACGACCGCCGCAAGCCCCACCAGCGCACCGACGAGCGCGATCAGCCGCGTTCGACGTGGATGATGGTCGGAACCGGCGCGCAACAGGCATGCGCCGAACAGGATCGGAGCCCAGATGGCCAGGCTCAGGAAGGGGAAATCATGCATGTCAACAAGGCCTTGATGAAGTCGCGCACTGCATCGGGGACAGGCGAGACGAAAGGAACGAAATCAAATCGACAGATAGATTTCGTGAATCGCCAATGTTGGCAAAATGTAAAGCGGCATCACGGGAAAGCTTGATGCCGCTCAAACGCAATCGGGTTAACCAGCATAAGGCGATTGATTATTTTCTGCAGCGCAGCAGAGCATCAATTTCATCAACCGCTCTATCTAACTGATTTTTATTGGTAATTTTTTGTATTACCCGATGGGACAGGTCGCGAAAATCGACGCGGCGCCGCATTTTTGACGTCTGTCTGCCGTTTCTGAGGGTCGGAACGAGCTTATTGGTGCCTTGCAAGACAGCCCCCACATCGCCCCAAATCCTTACAACAATCCTTTCATTTATATTTCGCCGAGCTTTACTCGACGCGGATCGAGCGAATGGCCGCGCCGCCCTCGCCCCTCATGCTCCCGACCGAGATCGCTGGTGGCTCAGGCGGTCTCATATGCGCATCGTCACCGCGCAACAGGGGATGGGTTGCGCGGGAACATGGACAAAGCGGCTGCCACGCGTGGCATCAACCGGCGACGACGCGTGCGTCATCGCATCGACGATATGGCGCGTGTCGATCATGCCGCTACGGCCGTCAGTGCCAGCCTCAACGTCTGCATCGTGAGAATCGCACCGCGGCCATGCGCGACATCGTGCAGCGCGCGCGGGTCAAGCGCTACGGAGAACGGATCGAGCAAGAGCAGCAATGCGCCCTGCTCCAACGCGACGAGCTGCGCGACGATCGCGTGGTACTTGAGCAGGATCTGCAGGCGCTCGCAATCACCGCGTATGCCGTAGATCGTCGCATGACGGTAGCCGCGCAGCCGCGAGTAACGAGTGTGGGTTGTCGACAAGTCGGTCGACGGGTCGATGAGGGAAGACAGCCGGAACGGAACGCAGGCTTGTGAAGAGCATCACCTCGAATCGCGCCGGACGATACGCGACCTATAGCGCACTATCGCCGCTCGAGCCGAACACTCACTGAATCAGTGCCTGCCCCGCCCGAATCCGCCCGCGGATGAGATCCAGCCGCATCACGCGTCCAGCGCTCGACGGGCCGGAAAAAGAAAAAGCCCCGCAAGTCCGAGAACTTGCGGGGCTTTGTCACCGCTTTTGGCGGAGACGGAGGGATTCGAACCCTCGATCCAGGTTTTGGCCCAGATGCTCCCTTAGCAGGGGAGTGCCTTCGACCTCTCGGCCACGTCTCCCAAACTTTCGCTCGCACCAGGGAGGCAGTGCGACGAGAACGAAATAATATAGGGTTTCGAACCGCACGTCAATTTCCGTGATGCATTTTCTTCAATGCATCACGAAAAATTCACGATGCCTGGTCGAGTTCAAATGCCTTGTGCAGCGCGCGGACGGCCAGCTCCATGTATTTCTCGTCGATCAGCACCGAAATCTTGATTTCGGACGTCGAGATCATCTGGATGTTGATGCCCTCTTCCGACAGCGTGCGGAACATCTTGCTCGCGACGCCCACGTGCGAACGCATGCCGACGCCGACCACCGACACCTTCGACACCTTCGGGTCGCCCTGCACCTGCTCGGCACTCACATGGCCCTTCACCTGGTTGGTGAGGATGTCCATCGCCTTCTGGTAGTCGCCACGGCCGACCGTGAACGTGAAGTCGGTCTTGCCCTGGACGCTCTGGTTCTGGATGATCATGTCGACGTCGACGTTCGCATCCGCGACCGGGCCGAGGATCTGATACGCGATGCCCGGCTTGTCGGGCACGCCCATCACCGCAATGCGTGCTTCGTCGCGCTGGAACGCGATGCCGGAAATGACTGCCTTTTCCATGGTCTCGTCTTCTTCAAAAGTAATCAGGGTGCCCGAGCGCATTTCTTCGTCGAGCGCAATCAGCGGATCGGTCAGGCTCGACAGCACGCGCGTCTTCACCTGGAATTTGCCGGCGAATTCGACCGAGCGGATCTGCAGGACCTTCGAGCCGAGGCTGGCCATTTCCAGCATTTCCTCGAACGTCACGCGATCGAGGCGTCGCGCCTCTTCGACAACGCGCGGATCGGTCGTGTAGACGCCGTCGACGTCCGTATAAATCAGGCACTCTTCGGCACCCAGCGCAGCCGCGACCGCCACCGCCGACGTATCCGAGCCGCCACGGCCCAGCGTCGTGATGTGACCGTCCGGATCGACGCCCTGGAAACCCGTGATGATCACGACCTTGCCTGCATTCAGATCGGCCTTCACGCGCTCGTCGTCGATCGAGTGAATGCGCGCTTTCGTGAACGCGCTGTCGGTCTTGATCGGCACTTGCCAGCCCGCGTAGCTCACGGCCTCGACGCCGATTTCCTGCAACGCGATCGACAGCAGGCCGACGCTGACCTGCTCGCCGGTCGACGCGATCATGTCGAGCTCGCGCGGGCTCGGCTGGCTCGAAATCTCTTTCGCGAGACCGAGCAGACGGTTGGTTTCGCCGGACATCGCCGAAGGCACGACCACCATCTGGTGCCCGGCCTGATGCCATTTTGCGACGCGTTTCGCGACGTTCTTGATGCGCTCGACCGAGCCCATCGAAGTGCCGCCGTATTTGTGTACGATGAGTGCCATTGTCGTTCTGAACTGGAGGAGAAACCGCACGGGCGCGCTGGACAGGCCGCGTAGCCGTTCGGTCACGCGGCTTGTGGCTGTGGACGGACGACGAGGGGGACGGCTGGGACGCAACGCGCAAGCGTGACGGATTTTGCCCGGAAGGCCGATCAGGCCGCGCAAACCGGGTACGTCACGCGGAAAACCTGCACAAATCGCTCAAAAATCGAGCCGAGCAAACGACCGAGCGTACCCGATAGAGGCCCGCTTGACAAGCCGCTCGCCGCGTCCAGGGCCGTTCCGGCGCTGTTTACCAAATGGTGAAAATGCGCGCGCTGTCGCGCCGCCAGCGGCCTGTCGCCATCAAGCGATCTGCAGGTCCGGACGCCACTCGATCCGGCGCCACATGCCGTCGCCGGACGCCCCGCCCACGGACAAGCCGACATCGCGGTTCACGCCGAGGCGCGGCACATAGATCAGCCGGTCGCCGACGAACAGCAGCGGCACGTCGCGCTGCCAAGCCGGCACGCCGCGCTCCTGGAACAGGTTCTTCAGCGTGCGGCCCGGCCCGCCCGGCGACGTACGCATCCGCTCGCCGCCCGCACGGGCGCGCACCGCCAGCCGCGCGGCGCGCAGCAGCGCCTCCGGCACCGCATCGGCGCCTCCCGCGTCGGCCGGCGCGAACACGAACGTACCGCGCCATCCCGGCAGGTGCCAGACTTCCTGCCCGTCCCACGCGAGCACCGATTCCGGATGCGGTGTCCCGGTGCCGTCATCGGCCGGTTCGCTGCTGTCGCCCGCTTCCCAGTAGATGACATCGCGATAAAGCCGCAGGCATTGCCCCGCGTGATCGACGCGCAACGCATGGGCGTCGTGTGCGGCTCGCAGCTGCCGCATCATGTTGGCGAGCCGGGCGGCTGACGCGCCCGGCAAACCGAGCCGGCGCATCCAGAAGCGCAGCAGGTTCGCGCCGCGCGTATCGTCGAACGCGACCAGTGCATCGCGCGACAGCGCATGCCCGTCATCGCGCGCGGCAACGGCGAAGTCGAGTTCGGCCAGGTCGTCGAGCAGCCGCTGGGCGGCGGCTGCATGCTGGGCCGCGCGGCCCAGCGCGTCACGAAAGCCCGGAAAATGCACGGCCAGCACCGGCAGCACATCGATGCGCAGCGCATTGCGCGCATAGCGCGTATCGCTGTTCGATTCGTCATCGATCCATGCCAGGTCGTGCTGCTCCGCATAGCGCTCGAGTTGCGCGCGCAACAGTCGCAGCAGCGGGCGCACGCGCTCGACGCTCACGCCGTCAGGGCGGTAACGCGGCGCCATCGCGGCAAGCCCGGCGATCCCCGCACCGCGCAACAACTGCAGCAACACGGTTTCGGCCTGGTCGTCCGCATGCTGCGCGAGCCACAGCGCGGTCGCGCCGTGGTGTTCGCACATCTCGTCGAGCGCCGCATAGCGCCGCTCGCGCGCCGTCGCCTCGACGCCGAGGCCGCTGTCGCGCGGCACGTCGACGCGCATCGATTCGAATGCGACGCCGAGCCCGGTCGCGCTCGCCTCGGCATGCGCAACCCACGCGTCGGCGTTCGCACTCAGCCCGTGATGCACGTGCAGCGCGACGCAACGCGACGCGCCCGCGACACGCACGGCCGCGTCGAGCAGCACCGTCGAGTCGAGGCCGCCGCTATAGGCGATCGCAATGCGCGCATCGGGCGGCATGCCGGAAAGCGCAACGCCGACCGCGTCGAGGACGACGCGGTCGGCGGAGAATTCGGTCGGTGGGATCACGAGAGGAACGCGCGCGCAGCGGCGCGCGTATTGAGCACGCGGCCGGTCATGCGCCCGGCGTCGTTTCCTTGAACTTGCCGTAGGCCATCAGGCGTTCGAAGCGGCGCTCGCGCAGCGCATCGATGCTCATGCCCTGGAACTGGCGCAGCGAATCGGCGAGCGCACGGCGCAGCAGCGCAGCCATGCCCTTCGGATCGCGATGCGCGCCGCCGAGCGGCTCGTTGATGATCTTGTCGATCAGGCCGAGCGCCTTCAGGCGGTGCGCGGTCAGGCCCAGCGCTTCCGCGGCTTCCGGCGCCTTCGCGGCGCTCTTCCACAGGATCGACGCGCAGCCTTCCGGCGAGATCACCGAGTAGGTCGAGAACTGCAGCATCATCACGGTGTCGGCCACGGCGATCGCCAGCGCGCCGCCCGAACCGCCCTCGCCGATCACCGTCGTGATGATCGGCGTCTTCAGCTCGGCCATCACGTACAGGTTGCGGCCGATCGCTTCCGACTGGCCACGCTCTTCCGCGCCGATGCCCGGGTACGCGCCCGGCGTGTCGACGAACGTGAAGATCGGCAGCCCGAACTTTTCGGCGAGACGCATCAGGCGTTCGGCCTTGCGATAGCCTTCCGGACGCGGCATCCCGAAGTTGCGCGCGGCGCGTTCCTTCGTGTCGCGGCCCTTCTGGTGACCGATCACCATGCACGGATGGCCGCCGAAGCGCGCGAGACCGCCGACGATCGACAGGTCGTCCGCGAATGCACGGTCGCCGTGCAGTTCGTGAAAATCGGTAAACAGTTCCGCAACGTAATCGAGCGTGTACGGACGCTGCGGATGCCGCGCGATCTGCGAAACCTGCCACGGCGACAGGTTCGCGTAGAGGTCTTTCGTCAGTTGCTGGCTTTTCTTCGACAGCCGCTCGATTTCTTCCGAAATGTCGACAGCCGAGTCGTCCTGCACGAATCGCAGCTCTTCGATCTTGGCCTCGAGTTCGGCGATCGGCTGTTCGAAATCCAGAAACGTGGTCTTCATGTGTTCGAATCCTTGGGTCTTGCGGCAGCGCGTATTCTACCCGCGCGGGCGACGCTCAAAACCGGCTCTCAACTATTGATGTTTAAAACCCGATAGCCGCTACTCAGGCGTCGGCGTCGGGCGCATCGAGGCTGCGCCACATGTACCAGGTCGCAACGGTGCGCCACGGCTCCCAGTTGGCCGCGACCTCGCGCGCCTCGCTGCGCGTGACGGGTTCCCCGCTGAAGTAATTGACGCTGATCGCGCGGATCAGGCCCGGGTCGTCGAGCGGCAGGACATCCGGCCGCGACAGGTTGAAGATCAGGAACATCTCGGCCGTCCAGCGGCTGATGCCGCGGATCTGCGTGAGTTCCGCGATCACGTCCTCGTCGTCCATCGACGTCCATTTGTCGACGTGCAGCGCGCCCGACACGAAATGCTGCGCGAGATCGAGGATGTATTCCGTCTTACGCTTCGACAGCCCGCACGCGATCAGCTTGTCCGCGCCGAGCCGGATGACCGGCTGCGGCGCGAGTTTCGGACAGGCATCCCCGATGCGTGCCCACAGCGACTGCGCGGACGGCACCGAAATCTGCTGGCCGACGACCGAGCGCGCGAGCGTGACGAACGGGTCGCCGCGCTTCACGAGATGCGCGGGACCGAACTTTGGAATCAGTTTCTTCAGGATCCGGTCGCGCTTGACGAGGTCGGCGCATGCCTTATCCCAGTAAGCAGGACGCACGACGACCTCCTCGCCGTCCGCTTCGGACGCACGTGCCTTGCGGGCCGCGTCGGCGGCCGGCTGCACGGCCGCCGGCTGCGCATGACCGTTGAGCGCGCCGTTCGGCACGGCGCGCGTCGCGTCCGTCTTCGCCGGCGGCACGCGCTTGGCTGCCGGACGCGCGGCGACCGGGGTCGCGCGCCTGACCGGCGCTTTTCTAGCCGTTGCCATCTTGCCTCCTACCTGACGGATCGGTCAGTGGAACGCACCGCGCTCATACGCGACGCCATTCGGTCGATCCGCCCGGTTTGTCTTCAAGTGCGATACCGGTCTCGAGCAGTTCTGCCCGGATCCGGTCCGCTTCGGCATAGTCCTTCGCTTGCTTCGCCGCGACGCGCGCGGCGATCTTCGCTTCGATCTCGTCGGGGGCGAGCCCGCCCGCCTGCGCAGCGCCCGACGCCTGCTGCAGGAACGCGCGCGGTTCGCGGCCCAGCAGGCCGAGCAGGCCCGCCAGCTGTTTCAGTTGCCGCGCGAGCGATGCGTCGCGCGTGCGATTCACCTCGCCCGCCAGCTCGAACAACGTTGCCACCGCGACCGGCGTGTTGAAGTCGTCGTTCATCGCAGCCGCGAAACGCTGTGCGTGCGGCTCGTTCCAGTCGAGCGCGAGCATGTCGGCCTCGACATCCTTCAGCGCGGTGTAGAGGCGCGTGAGCGACGCGCGCGCATCGTCGAGATGCACGTCGCTGTAATTGAGCGGCGAACGGTAGTGCGTGCGCACGATGAAGAAGCGCATGACTTCCGCGTCGTAGCGCTCCAGCACTTCGCGGATCGTGAAGAAGTTGCCGAGCGATTTCGACATCTTCTCGTTGTCGACCTGCACGAAGCCGTTGTGCATCCAGTAATTGACGAACGTCTGGCCGGTCGCGCCTTCGCTCTGCGCGATCTCGTTCTCATGGTGCGGGAATTGCAGATCCTGCCCGCCGCCGTGGATGTCGAAATGCTCGCCGAGCAGCGTGCAGCCCATCGCCGAGCACTCGATGTGCCAGCCCGGGCGGCCCATCCCGTACCTGGACGCCCACGACGCGCCTTCCGGATCTTCCGGCTTCGCCCGTTTCCACAGCACGAAGTCGAGCGGATCTTCCTTCGCGTCGTTCGCGGCAACGCGCTCGCCCGCGCGAAGATCGTCGAGTGACTTGCCCGACAGCTTCCCGTAGTTCGCGAACTTGCGCACCGAGTAATTGACGTCGCCGTCGGCCGCCTGGTACGCGTAGCCGTTCGTCTCGAGCGTCTCGATCATGCCGAGCATCTGCGGAATGAACGCGGTCGCGCGCGGCTCGATGTCGGGCCGCTGGATGCCGAGCGCGCTTTCATCGTCGTGCATCGCGCCGATGAACCGGTCGGTCAGCGACTTGATCGTCTCGCCGTTCTCGACTGCGCGGCGGATGATCTTGTCGTCGATGTCGGTGATGTTGCGCACATACGTGACCCGGTAACCGATCGCACGCAACCAGCGCTGGACGAGGTCGAACACGACCAGCATGCGCGCGTGGCCCACGTGACAATAGTCGTAGACGGTGATTCCGCATACGTACATCCGCACTTCGCCGGACTGGCGCGGCACGAAAACTTGCTTGTCACGCGCGAGCGTGTTGTAGATGCGCAGTGATTCCATAGAGATGAACCGTGAGCCGAAGGAAACCGCCCTGGCGAAGCTCGCCCAGCATGCGAAACGGACGGACCATCTGCTGCGGCACCAGGCCGAGCGTCCTCGCTATCACATGGGGCGGTCAGGCTGCAAGCACAGCGGTGACGGCCACGAGAGGCTAAGAAAGACTGCCTGCGGCTCGCCGGAACGCGCAGACGTTTTGTTAGAATGGCTCGGAGTATAACATTCCGATTTACGCCTATGAAACCTCATCGCGGCCGCGCGCCGAGCGCTGCGACCCTCGTTGCGACCACCGTCATGGGCGTCGCGCTGACGCTGTTCGCGGCCCCCGCGGCGCATGCGCAGAAGGCCCCGGCCACCGCCGACGGCACCCCCGAAATCGACACGTCGATCGCCGGCAAGCAGTGGAAGCAGGCGCTCGCGCAGCTCGACGCGCGCATCGCGTCGAACCCGCACGACGTGCAGGCGCAGTTCAAGCGCGGCACCGTGCTGGCCCGCCTGAACCGCGACGACGACGCGATCCAGCAGTTCGTCGCGATCACGCAGGCGTACCCCGAGCTGCCCGAGCCGTACAACAACCTTGCGGCGCTTTACGCGAAGCATGGCCGATACGACGAAGCGCGCACCGCGCTCGTCACGGCGACCCAATCGAACCCGAGCTACTCCCTCGCGTACGAGAACCTCGGCGACCTTTACCTGCGCCTCGCGGCCGAATCGTACAAGCGTGCGCAATCGCTCGGCCGCACGAGCGGCGCGACCGCCCAGCGCCTGGCCGATCTCCAGAAGATCGTGTCGCCGCCGAAGGCCGCGCCGAACGCCCGCGCGGCCGCACCGGCCACGCGCGATTACACCAACCGCGCAGCCTCGAACGTGAGCACCACCACGCTGCCGATGTCGCCGACGTTCCAGTTCAGCGGTCCGTCGGGCGCACTGGCGGCGCCGTACGTCGCGCCGTCGCAATAAGCGGCGCGGCCTTCTTTCCCTCCCAACCTGAGGATCGCAATGAAACGTCTGTTGCTGGCGCTTGGCGGCGCCGCCCTTCTCGCGACCGCGACCGCACCTGCGTTCGCACAATCGGCTACCGCGCACCCCGTCGTGCAGCTGAAGACCTCGCAGGGCGACATCCGCGTCGAGCTCTACCCGGAGAAGGCGCCGAAGTCGGTGGCCAACTTCCTCGATTACGTGAAGGCCGGCCAGTACAACGGCACGATCTTCCATCGGGTGATCAAGGGCTTCATGATCCAGGGCGGCGGCTACAAGACCAACTTCGAGGAGAAGCCGACCCGCGCGCCGATCCCGCTGGAAAGCCGCAATGGTCTGAAGAACCTGACGGGCACGATCGCGATGGCGCGTACGAGCGACCCGAACTCGGCCACCGCGCAGTTCTTCATCAACACGGTCGACAACAGCGGCCTCGACTACCCGAACCCGGACGGCAACGGCTATGCGGTGTTCGGCAAGGTCGTGTCGGGCCTCGACGTCGTGAAGAAGATCGAAGGCGTCGCGACGACCTCGCGCGGCCCGATGCAGGACGTGCCCGCGCAGCCGATCGTGATCGAATCGGCCAGCATCGTCTCGAAGTAAGAACCTGCCGGCACGTCCGGCGACTCACGCGGCCGCGTCGCACGACCGGCCGCGTGCCATTTAAACCGCCTCACCGAAGGAATTCATCATGGTTGAACTGCATACGAACCACGGCGTGATCAAGCTCGAGCTCGACGCCGAAAAGGCACCGAAGTCGGTCGAGAACTTCCTGAACTACGTGAAGAAGGGCCACTACGACGGCACCGTGTTCCATCGCGTGATCAACGGCTTCATGATCCAGGGCGGCGGCTTCGAGCCGGGCCTGAAGCAGAAGCCGACCGACGCGCCGATCGACAACGAGGCGAACAACGGCCTGAAGAACGACAACTACACGGTCGCGATGGCACGCACGAACGATCCGCACTCGGCCACCGCCCAGTTCTTCATCAACGTGAACGACAACGACTTCCTGAACCACTCGTCGCCGACGCCGCAGGGCTGGGGCTACGCGGTGTTCGGCAAGGTCGTCGAAGGCCAGGACGTGGTCGACAAGATCAAGGGTGTCAAGACGGGCAACGCTGGGTTCCACCAGGACGTGCCGGCCGACGACGTCGTGATCGAAAAGGCCGTCGTGGTCTGACGCACGGTTACGGAGACACTTCGATGTTGCAGGAGAGTCCGCCGCGAAGCGTCTCCGCGGGCGTGCCGGGCGAGCGCGAGTACGCGCAAGCCGCACGCCCGTTCCTGTTTCTCTCCGATCTGCATCTGAGCGAAGCGATTCCGAAGACGGTCGCCGCGTTCGAGCATTTCGTGAAATACACCGCCGACAGCGCCGACTCGGTGTTCATCCTCGGTGATCTTTTCGAATACTGGATCGGCGACGACATCCTCGACGACGATCCGTTCGCGGCCCGCATGGCCGCGCTGATGCACACGTTCTCCGAGCGCGGGATCGCGCTCTACGTGATGCACGGCAACCGAGATTTCCTGCTCGGCCGGCGCTTCATGAAGGCAGCCGGCGCGATGCTGCTGCCCGATCCATCGCTGATCATGGCCTTCGGCCAGCGCATCGTGCTCGCGCACGGCGACGCGCAATGCACGGCCGACCGCGGCTACCAGGTGTTCCGCCGCTTCGCGCGCAACCGCGTCGCGCAATGGCTGTTTCTCGCGTGGCCGTTCCGCTGGCGCCGCGCGCTCGCGCAGCGCATGCGCTCGAACAGCGAAGCGGGCCGGATGCGCCCTGCTTCGGCCATCTACGATGTCACGCGTGAAGGCGTGGCCGCCCTGTTCCGGAAGAGCCGCGCGAGCGTAATCATTCACGGCCACACGCATCGCCCCGCGCGCCACCTGGAACCGGGCGGCATCCGCTGGGTGCTGCCCGACTGGGATCTCGATCACGGCGCGCCGCGCGGCGGCTACCTGCGCGTCGACGCGGAAGGCATCCACGCGATGCCGCTCGACTGACGCCGCCGTCGCGCTGACCGGCGGCCGTCGGCACGCATCGCGTTCGTTACATCTGGCGTTCGACCGTCTTTCCTTCCAGCACCGCCGATAGCCTGCGCAAGTCGAGGCGCGCCGCATCGGCGCCCTGCAGCGTTTCCAGATGCGTACCGAGCTGTTCGAGCGCCGCGACGATCTCGTCGACACGCCGGCTTTCCTTCGCCGCGTGATCGATCAGGCCGTGGATCGCGAGCGACATCGGATCGTCGGCGTTCGGCGTGATCCCGTACGCGCAGAATGCCGCGCGCTCGGGCTGCGGCTTCGGCTGCGCGGGCATCACGATGCGCGCCGGATTGCCGACCGCCGTGCCGCCTGCCGGCACCGGCTTCACGACGACCGCGTTCGAGCCGATCTTCGCCCCCGCCCCGACCGTGAAACCGCCGAGCACCTTCGCGCCCGCGCCGACGATCACGCCGGCTTCGAGCGTCGGGTGGCGCTTCGCGCCGCGCGTAAGCGACGTGCCGCCCAGCGTCACGCCCTGATAGATCGTGCAGTCGTCGCCGATGATCGCCGTCTCGCCGATCACGACACCCATGCCGTGGTCGATGAACACGCGCCGGCCGATCGTCGCGCCGGGGTGGATTTCGATGCCCGTCAGGAACCGGCCGGCCTGTGACGCGAAACGCGCGAGCCAGTAGCGCTTCACGCGCCAGCATGCGTGCGCGAAACGATGCAGCACGAGCGCATGCAGCCCCGGATAACAGGTCAGCACTTCCCACGCACTGCGAGCGGCGGGATCCCGCTCGCGAATCGTTGCAACGTCTTCGCGCAGTCTCGTGAACATGATGTGGTCTGGGAAAAGGCCGGCGCGCATCGCCGGCAATGCCCGGCCGTTATCGCGCCGGGTAATTTGCTTATGACGTCCGGCGATTGTAGGGCGAGTCGCGCACGGCCGCACGAGCCCGCGCGTTCACCCCGCAGCCGGCGCGGGTATTCGGGCGGAACGCTTGCTGCTGCTGAGTTTGCGGGATGGTCGACCGGGCCGGGCGATCCGGCGCGGCGCTTCCGGCGGCCGACGTAGCACCGGCCCGGCGAGACGACTGCCCCCGGGTGCCGAGGCATCCGGCAGCCGGCAGCCGGTGCGCTGGCCGATTACGCGTCGTCGCCCGGCTTGCCCGATTTCAGCAGGATGTGCTTCGCGACGCCACGCAGGATGTTGACCTCCTCGCGCTCGAGGCCCGTGCGCGCGAACAGGCGCCGCAACCGCGGCATCAGCTTCTTCGGGTTGCGCGGATCGAGGAAATCGAGCGCGATCAGCGCGTTCTCGAGGTGCACGTACATCCGCTCGATTTCGTCGCTCTGCGCAAGCGTGCCGACTTCGGCCGACGGTTGCGCCAACGGCTCGCTCGCCTGCTCGAGAAACGCGACGCGCAGCTCGTACGCGAGCACCTGCACCGCCTGCGCGAGATTCAGCGAACTGTAGGCCGGGTTCGCCGGGATGTGCGCCAGCGCGCTGCACTGCTCGACGTGCTCGTTCGCGAGGCCCGTACGCTCGTTGCCGAACACGAGCGCGATGTCGCCCGTGCCGACCTGTGCGCACGCCTGCGTGGCGGCCGCACGCGGTGCGAGACGCGGCGGCCCGTATTCGCGCGTGCGCGCGGTCAGCGCGATCGACCAGTGAACGCCGGACAACGCGTCGCCGAGCGTCGGCACGACATGCGCGGACGCGAGGACGTCGTCCGCGCCGCTGGCCATCGCGATCGCCTCGGGATCGCTCTGGACGTGCGGCACACGCGGTGCAACCAGCACGAGACGCGAGAAGCCCATCGTCTTCAGCGCGCGGGCGGCTGCCCCGACATTGCCGGGATGGCTCGGCTCGACGAGCACGAAACGGGTAGACGTGAAGCCGCCAGATGGCGGCCGGGACGAGGCCGCGCCCGGCTCGGACGGCGCGGCGGTGATCTGCGGGGTTTCCACTACGATACGACTCGGTTCATCAGAATGGCAGTATGGTATCGCCATCGCCGCAGCAAACCCACTCGTCCGGACGGATAGTGGGGGTTTCCCCGTACTCCGGTCGCCTGAAACCGCCAAAAATCGGGTAAAATCATGCCTTTACGCGCCGCACACCGTGCGGCGCGGGTCGTACCCCGTTCTTTGTCAATTCGCGTCTCACCTCGCCTGCCACGCTTGCGCCGTGCGGGCGGTTGTTCCACTTCGTGGCGGCCCGTGCCGCCGGCTACAGGATCCAGGCTCATGCATCCCATGCTCAACATTGCTGTCAAGGCTGCGCGCCGCGCCGGACAGATCATCAATCGCGCGTCCCTCGATCTCGACCTGATCGAGATCCGCAAGAAGCAGCAGAACGACTTCGTCACCGAAGTGGACAAGGCCGCCGAAGACGCGATCATCGAGACGCTGAAGACCGCCTACCCCGACCACGCGATCCTCGCCGAGGAATCGGGCGAATCGGAGAACGAATCCGAATTCAAGTGGATCATCGATCCGCTCGACGGCACGACCAACTTCATCCACGGCTTCCCGTACTACTGCGTGTCGATCGCACTAGAGCACAAGGGCGTCGTCACGCAGGCTGTCGTCTACGACCCGAACAAGAACGACCTGTTCACGGCCACCCGCGGCCGCGGTGCGTACCTGAACGACCGCCGCATCCGCGTCGGCCGCCGCGACCGCCTGTCGGACGCACTGGTCGGCACGGGCTTCCCGTTCCGCGAAAAGGACGGCCTCGATGCATACGCGCGCCTCTTCATCGAAATGACGCAGGCCTGCACGGGCCTGCGCCGTCCGGGCGCGGCCGCGCTCGATCTCGCGAACGTCGCGGCCGGCCGCCTCGACGCGTTCTTCGAGCAAGGCATCAACGTGTGGGACATGGCTGCGGGCAGCCTGCTGATCACCGAGGCCGGCGGCCTCGTCGGCAACTACACGGGCGACGCCGATTTCCTGCATCGCCATGAGATCGTCGCTGCGAACCCGAAGATCTACGCGCAGATGATCCCGATCCTGAATCGTTACAGCCGAGTCCACCCGGCAGCGGAGTAAAAGCCCGAGCCGCGCCCGCATGGCGCGGCTTTTGCGCAAACCGCTCGCGGGCATCGTCACGATCGCGCGCCGTTCGCCTCCCGATTACCCGGGAGGCGCGACAATCTTCCGTGCACAAGGGGCGCTTCGTGCGCCTATCCTGAAGTTGCCTGAGTTGTCCGGGCGGGTCGGCGTACTGCTGCTCGCCCTGCTTTTCCCGCAATGACAATGAATGGTTTGCGTCCGGCAGGCCCGCGCGACGAACAACGCCGCCGCCGACATACCGGCCCCACCTGTATCAACATCGCCACGACGCCGTGGCAATCGCATCCGAGTCCCCATGTTACGGCTAAGCGAAATTAAACTCCCCCTCGACCACCCCGAAAGCGCACTCGAGGCCGCCATTCGCGCGCGCCTCGCCGAGCTTGGCGTGGCGGCGGACGAGCTCCTCCGTTACACCGTGTTCCGCCGCGCGCACGATGCGCGCAAGCGTTCGGACATCAAGCTCACGTATATCGTCGATCTCGAGGTCAAGGACGAAGCGGCCGCGCTCGAGCGCATGGCCGGCAAACCGCATTGCGGCGTGACGCCCGACATGGCGTACCACTTCGTCACGAAGGCGCCCGAGCACGCCGATTTCCTGCGCCCGGTCGTGATCGGCATGGGGCCGTGCGGCCTGTTCGCGGGGCTGATCCTCGCGCAAATGGGTTTTCGCCCCATCATCCTCGAACGCGGCAAGGCCGTGCGCGAGCGCACCAAGGACACCTTCGGCCTGTGGCGCAAGAGCGTGCTCAACCCCGAATCCAACGTGCAGTTCGGCGAAGGCGGGGCCGGGACGTTTTCCGACGGCAAGCTGTACAGCCAGATCAAGGATCCCAACCACTATGGCCGCAAGGTGCTGGACGAATTCGTCAAGGCCGGTGCACCGGAAGACATCCTGTATCTGAGCCGGCCGCACATCGGCACGTTCCGCCTCGTCAGCATGGTGGAAAAAATGCGTGCGTCCATCCACGAACTGGGTGGTGAAGTGCGTTTCGAAACGCGGGTCGACGACATCGAGATCGATCAGGGCAAGGTGCGCTCGCTGACGCTCTCGAACGGGGAGACGCTGCGGTGCGACCACGTGGTGCTGGCCGTGGGCCACAGCGCGCGCGACACCTTCCAGATGCTGCACGATCGCGGCGTCTATGTCGAAGCCAAGCCGTTCTCGCTGGGTTTTCGCATCGAACATCCGCAGGGGCTGATCGATCGCAGTCGCTTCGGCAAGTTCGCGGGCCACAAGCAGCTCGGTGCGGCCGACTACAAGGTGGTTCACCACGCCAATAACGGCCGGGCCGTCTACAGCTTCTGCATGTGTCCGGGCGGCACGGTGGTCGCAGCGACCTCCGAGCCGGGCCGCGTCGTCACCAACGGCATGAGCCAGTACTCGCGCGCCGAGCGCAACGCGAATGCGGGCATCGTCGTCGGCATCACGCCGGACGACTATCCCGGCGGCCCGCTGGCGGGCATCGCGTTCCAGCGCAAATGGGAAGAGCGCGCGTTCGAACTCGGCGGCGGCGATTACCGCGCGCCGGGCCAGCTGGTCGGCGATTTCATCGCAGGCCGGCCGTCGACGTCGCTGGGTTCCGTCGAGCCGTCGTACAAGCCTGGCGTGAATCCGACCGACCTCAGCACCGCGCTGCCGGATTACGTGATCGAAGCCATCCGCGAAGCCCTGCCCGAGATCGACAAGAAGATCGCCGGCTTCGCGATGCACGATGCGGTGCTCACCGGCGTGGAGACGCGCACTTCGTCACCGATCCGGATTCGACGCAAGGACGACTACCAGAGCATGAATGTGAATGGCCTGTATCCGGCCGGCGAAGGCGCCGGGTATGCGGGCGGCATCTATTCGGCGGCGATCGACGGTATCGAAGTCGCGCAAGCAGTCGCCCTCAGCATGACGTCGGGACGCACGTCCTGACCAGCCGGACAAAGTCGGCGTGCGAAGGTCCGTGACCTGAGTACGCCGACCTTTGCATGTCCGCCGCCCAATGTGCTTCATCGACGCTCAGCCATGGCGCGCTTTCGGCATTCCCGTCAACACACGCCGGGAATTAGCCGGTACCGAACCTTCGCTTTGTACGCACGATAATCGGCGTCTTCCGACAGCACCCGCTCTTCCATGCTGATTCGACCGATCTGCAACAGCATCCAGATACCGATCATGAGCAAGTTTCGCGTACTGAAGTTTGCAAGCAGGAAACCGATTTCGGACAACAGATAACCGGCATAGATCGGGTGACGCATGAACCGGTACGCACCGGTCGAGACGACCCCGCGATTGGCTGGCAGCAAACCGAACGAGCGCCCGAGCGACAGTTTCGCGAACAGTTGCCACGCAATCCCGCAAATTTGCCAGGCGCCCCCCGCCCACTCCGGAATCAGTTGTGTACTGGCGGTCAGCTGATAGGTCAGGCAGTAGAACGAACCGCCCAGAGAAAAGCACACGGCGACGGGATGCCAGTCACGCCGTTTCGGCAATTTCGCAAAAGCCGACATGCCGACGGTCAGTACTGCGGAAACCAGCAGCAGGATCAACGTGATCCGGCTCGGGTCCAATCGCCACGGCGTATAAATCAGCCAAGCAAATACGCCCAGCACGGTCACTGAAGACACGCGAGCGCAAAGCTCGATCAGGCTGATCCGCTCCGACTCATCCGCGACCGCTGTAACGTGCGGCACCAGGGTACTTTGCGCGCACACGCCCCCCGCATCCTGTATGGCCTGCTTCATGTTTGTGCCCCGTAGCTTATTGCGTTTTTATTTATATTGCCGGTTCAGACTAGCACGCTCCCTCGATTGAAACTCGCCTAAGTTTCAGTTTTGCGAGGTTGATTGGTATAAGTCCCGAGAGCCTGGGCAAATATAAAGGCTGTGTAACTGGATTAAGCGGCCTGCCAAACGTTTCACCGTTCGTGGCGCTGTCCAGGCGGACGAAATCGTCTGCGATCCGCGGTAATGGGTGGCTTGTATCCCTTGCAAAAAAAGGGCCGAATGACAGCCGCAGACCCAGTGGCCATGATCGAAACCGAACGACGGCGCTGCGCAGCGAGATTCGAAGGCGCGGCACTCTGTCCGACGTCCGAACACACGCTCTGATATGCGGGGCCCCGTCAGCACGCGAGGGTTCGCGCGATCGTCCACACCTGGCCGAACGGCGAACTTCGCGCGCGCACATGGAAGCGACTGGCAAACTCGGGCAACCAAAGCGGCAACTTCACGCCTGACCTATGGCCATGCTGTCGCCCGACGTCTTTGCCGGCCACACCCCGATGATGCCGCAGTACCCGCGCCACGCCAGACAGGGCTTTACAGTAAAGCTATGCCGCAAGCTACGCCGTAACCGGCAACGTCGCATTGCGACGCTGCAGCTAATCCTTCGGCGCGGACGAGAGAGGAGTCCAGTGCGTGTACTCCGACTGAAGCAGCGCGACGTGATCGAATCGAACTGCCCTCGGAGCAACGCGAACGCAGCCTTCCATCCCGTCACGGCATGCTGCAACGACACTGTCCGGCACGGGACACTTTCGTCATGGATAGCTCCATGAGTCGACGGCCACTTCCTCGCATGCCATGCGCCAAACATTCGCTTCAATGTCGAAGCGTTCACAAGTTCCCGAAATGGCACAGGGCTCATCGAAATCACGATCCGCTCAATTCAATGCTTCGGAGATGGCAGTTGCATAAGTCAAAGACACTCACGGAGTACGAATTGCCCATGAATCGCCTGGAAACGTGGTGGATATAGGCGAATTTGCCCGACTGCCGGCGAGCATACTTGAGACCCCAATGGCCCAACCGGACACGACGATGGCTTCCTCAAACATGCAAACGATCGTGTGCGGCAAGACTGTCCACGTTGTCTTGATGGCTGATGCTGGAATGGCCAGTATTTTCGTCGTGGATAACGACGACGGTTCCCATCAGTCAAAAATCATGAACGTTCGCCAGTACTTTGATGCCGGCATGGCTGATGAGGGTGTTGCCCGTCACGTACTCAATGTTGTCGTGGCGGCGATTGAGCGGCGTGGTCAGCGCTGGGCGCACTGAACTTCAGCTTGCCCGTTCGTCAAACCGTACAAGACTCGCCCGCGCATTGACGTCAGAGGGTCGTCAACAATCGCAACTGGTGCTCGGTTTCAGTTCCCTTGACCAGCGCATAGCACCGTGTCTCCCGTCGCTCGATCACCGAAAGGCCTTCTGCATCGGAGAAGGTGTTCCATACGACACCGTCAATACTTGCAAATTCGCCGTGAGTTCGCGCAAAGGCACGCAACAGTGGGCTTGCTTCTCGACGAAGAACGACACGGTCCGCATTTAGTACATAAGTCGACCAGCCACCGCGAAGGATCAGGTAGTAGGGTATCGAACGGTGGTCAATTTTCATGAGCAGAGCTGTTTCTTCCGTTGTCATCGCTACGAGGTCCAACAGTTCGCGTTGCCGATGACGTTATTGACTCGAGTGGCGCGCGACCACGGCGGGATGGTGAAGCTGGTCGGAGCGCGGCACTTCTCGATGGCGGAAGCTTATGCTCGCGAGGCTCCCGCAGCAGCCTCGCTCGCGACAACCAAACAGGGAGGAGCAAATGCTCTTCGATACGACAGGATTCCGAATCGATCCAACGCCCCGAAAAGCTGATGGAGAGTACATCGCACATGCAAGAATTACCACGACGCTGCTGGACGGAGGTGACAGAGAGGTGCATTCCAGCGGCGATCTGGATGGTTTCGATGCGCGCGATGATGCGATTGCGTACGCGACGCAATGGGCGCAGGGATGGCTGGCCGCTCAACCTGGCTGAAGGCAAAAGGGAGGTGGCGCAACTGTGGCTTGAACTTCGGGCATCATGGATGCGTTAACACCCTGGGGCGCTTCATTTCCTCGGCTTCCATCGCAGCAGTCGTTCTTCACTTGCGGACACAGATTCCATGGCTTCGTCGATCGAAGCCAAAGCATGTTCGCAGGCCAGTTTCGCCTCTTCAACGGTAGCCTCTAGCTTTTCATCGTCGCTTGGCGGAGGGGAAAGCATGTCTCCGAGCATCATCGCCAACTCAGGGGTGTCCCTTTGTTCGCCCTTCTGCTCCCTCTTCTTTATATAGCGCCGGATTTCCGCGTCTTGCTCGGGCGAGAGTGGAAGGTGTCGAAACGTGTTGCTTGGGTTAGCGTCAATCACGATGTTGCTGCGAAGTTCGAATGCCCCCCTTGGACTGTCCCTGCCATGCGCGCGCACCCTGAAAAAGACGAGGGTGAAGGAGCAGGTTCCTACTTTCGGCAGCGCGAATCCTGAATGCGTTCGAGGCGGGCCCAAAGCTCGTCCACCTGGAGCCCCAGGACCTTGTCTCGCCTGGATTGTGTGCGAAGCTTGTCGAGCTTGACTCTCCAATACGCGGGATCGTTCACAGTCGATCTGTTGATGAAGGCGTGTTGCGCTTGCTCAAGCAGCCCGATTGATCGTCTGATTTGGGCTAATTCGCGTTCCACATCGCAGTACCAGCTCATGCTTGCCGCCTTCTGATTATGATTTTCATCCTGACTTGCTGCACGGCGCGACGGGTGGACCAATCATCCTTCTTGCCGCTGCGAGGCGGCGGCCAGCATGCTGCCTGCGTCGTCCGGCCGCCCTACCTCGTGCCGGGGATCTAGATGGCGACGCCAGGGGGCCCCTCGGCCAGCACGTTGTGCGCGATGTTCATCTAGTACATTTTGCGGGGAGGCAACATGCGCTTCGCCCGTAAGCGCTGCCTTGCAACGGCACTGGCCTTTTTCCGCTTGCGCTCCGTCGTGGGCTTTTCGTAGCTGGTGCGACTGCGCAACTCCCGAATCAACCCGGTCTTTTCAATACTGCGCCGGAATCGCCGCAGCGCGACATCGATTGGTTCGTTGATCTTCAGTGTGACGGTTGTCATGTAACTCCTGTTTGAAAACGTTTGACGGGAAAACTAGCCGAGCCGTGTCATGACGGTGCTCGCTATCTCGTCGGATTCGAACTCCGAATACCCGGCTCCGATTGAAAGTGCTCTCACGGCTGCGAACATTTGCAGCTCTTGTTGATGGCATAGCGCAGAATCGGTCATTCCAGCGGGCAGGACAGCGTCGCTCCGAGTGATCCTGCACCGCCGGATCAGATCAAGAAGCTCGTCGACGATCATTTCGTCCTCCCAATTGCTGGTAAGTCACGTTGCCATCGCGAGTCGCGTTAGAGGACGTTTGAAAAGAAGCCCTGTTTTTCGCGATTATCGTCAATGACGCTCTCGGCATAGCGCAGTGACGCACGACGTGCGTCACCGGCGGAATCGAACGGGCTGTCGTCGAGAAGCCTGAAAGTCTGGCTCTGCGTCAGCGTGTCGGCGGTGCCGCGAAGACAAATCTTGACTGCTGCGTCGAAGCCGGCATCGTAGTTATGCGGGCAGCCATCCAACGCAGGCACGTGCGGGTAAATCAGTGGATAGATCTCGAATCCACGATAGATGTGCATGCTCATAATGAACTCCTGGCGTTCGATTGCGGCGACTCGCAGGACGAGCGTATACAGCCAGCATCACCTGATGCATGGCGCGACGGGCGGGGTGAAAGGGGCAAAAACGTTGCGAGCGAGGAAATGCGCGACGCAACACGGTGGCAGGTGGAGGGCGAGCGGTCAAACAGAAAACGGGTGCTCGAACGAAACCATCATACGCGCATCGTCGATCGGGCGCCCATCTTATTTCGACCGCGACGAGGCCGTTGACGAATTGTCTCGCAGCACCGTGCCTGCGGCACACCGTATGCCGTCGAGCCCTCGTTCACCGAGATGCTTACGACGCGACTTGTTGACCAGATGAAGGCCGCGCCGATTGCAGCCGACGCGCTGAACATGCCGATCGCCGTCGTCAATAAACGTCAAGCACGCGCTCGCCCTGCTTCGGGTTGCCGACAATCCATGCAGCCAGGTCAAGTGTCGAATCGAGGCCGCCAGCGGTCGGTCGCGATCGCCGACAACTGGCCGGATGGCGAACTTCGAGCAGTCCCGGTCGGGCCACTGGTAAACTCGGGCAACCCAAGCAACAACTTCATGCCTGACCTATGACCACGCTGTCGCCCGACGCCTTCGCCGGCCACACTCCGATGATGCAGCAGTACCTGCGCATCAAGGCCGACCATCCCGACACGCTTGTCTTCTACCGGATGGGCGACTTCTACGAGCTGTTCTTCGAAGACGCAGAAAAGGCCGCACGCCTGCTCGACCTGACCCTCACGCAACGCGGCGCATCGGCCGGTACGCCGATCAAGATGGCCGGCGTACCGCATCACGCGGTCGAGCAGTATCTGGCCAAGCTCGTGAAGATGGGCGAATCGGTCGCGATCTGCGAGCAGATCGGCGATCCGGCTACATCGAAGGGCCCCGTCGAGCGCAAGGTCGTGCGCGTCGTCACGCCCGGCACGCTGACCGATGCAGCGCTGCTGTCCGACAAGAACGACGTTTACCTGCTCGCGATGTGCACGGGCCACAACAAGCGTGGCGTCGCAGTCAATATCGGCCTCGCGTGGCTGAACCTCGCAAGCGGCGCGCTGCGGCTCGCCGAAATCGAACCCGAGCAGCTCGCTGCCGCGCTCGAGCGCATCCGGCCGGCCGAGATCCTGACGCCGGACGGCGCAACCGATGCCCTGCCGGCAGGCGCGGGCGCAAGCAAACGCGTGCCGGCATGGCACTTCGACATCGCGTCGGGCACGCAGCGCCTGTGCGACCAGCTCGATGTCGCGAGCCTCGACGGGTTCGGCGCGCATTCGTTGACGAGCGCGTGCGGCGCGGCCGGCGCGCTGCTGCTCTACGCAGCAGCCACGCAGGGCCAGCAGTTGCGGCACGTGCGCAGCCTGAAGGTCGAAAACGAAACCGAGTACATCGGGCTCGATCCCGCCACGCGCCGCAACCTCGAACTGACCGAGACATTGCGCGGCACCGAGTCGCCGACCCTGTATTCGCTGCTCGACACCTGCTGCACGACGATGGGCAGCCGCCTACTGCGCCACTGGCTGCATCACCCGCCGCGCGCGTCGGTCGCCGCACAGTCGCGCCAGCAGGCGATCGGCGCGCTGCTCGATGCGCCGGCAGACGCCAGCCTCGATGCGCTGCGCAGCGCGCTGCGCCAGATCGCCGACGTCGAACGGATCACCGGGCGCCTCGCACTGTTGTCCGCGCGCCCGCGCGACCTGTCGAGCCTGCGCGACACGTTCGCCGCCCTTCCGGCACTGCGTGATCGCATCAGCGCGATCGTCGCGAACGCGGACGCACTCACCCGCGTCGACGCAGCACTCGCGCCGCCCGCCGAATGCCTCGACCTGCTGACGAGTGCGATTGCACCCGAGCCGGCCGCGATGGTCCGCGACGGCGGCGTGATCGCGCGCGGCTACGACGCCGAGCTCGACGAGCTGCGCGACATCTCGGAGAACTGCGGGCAGTTCCTGATCGATCTCGAGGCGCGCGAGCGCGCGCGCACCGGCATCGCGAACCTGCGCGTCGAATACAACAAGGTGCACGGCTTCTACATCGAGGTCACGCGCGGCCAGACCGACAAGGTGCCCGACGACTACCGCCGGCGCCAGACGTTGAAAAACGCCGAGCGCTACATCACGCCCGAACTGAAGACTTTCGAGGACAAGGCGCTTTCCGCACAGGAACGCGCACTGGCGCGCGAACGCGCGCTGTACGACACGGTGCTGCAGGCACTGCTGCCGTTCATCCCCGAGTGCCAGCGTGTCGCATCGGCACTCGCCGAACTCGACCTGCTCGCCGCATTCGCCGAACGCGCCCGCGCGCTCGACTGGGTCGCGCCGGCCTTCACCGACGAAATCGGCATCGAAATCGAGCAGGGCCGCCACCCGGTCGTCGAAGCGCAGGTCGAACAGTTCATCGCGAACGACTGCCGCTTCGGCACCGAGCGCAAGCTGCTGCTGATCACCGGCCCGAACATGGGCGGTAAATCGACGTTCATGCGGCAGACTGCGTTGATCGCGCTGATGGCTTATGTCGGCAGCTACGTGCCGGCCAAGTCGGCCTGCTTCGGCCCGATCGACCGGATCTTCACGCGCATCGGCGCGGCGGACGATCTCGCGGGCGGCCGCTCGACCTTCATGGTCGAGATGACCGAAGCCGCGGCGATCCTCAACGACGCGACGCCGCAAAGCCTCGTGCTGATGGACGAGATCGGCCGCGGCACGTCGACGTTCGACGGCCTCGCGCTCGCGTGGGCCATCGCGCGCCACCTGCTGGCGCACAACGCGTGCTACACACTGTTCGCGACGCACTACTTCGAGCTGACGCAACTGCCGGCCGAATTTCCGCAGGCGGCCAACGTCCATCTGTCGGCCGTCGAGCACGGCCACGGCATCGTGTTCCTGCACGCGGTCAACGAAGGCCCGGCCAACCAGAGCTACGGCCTGCAGGTCGCGCAACTCGCAGGTGTTCCCGCGCCCGTGATCCGCGCCGCGCGCAAGCACCTCGCGTATCTCGAACAGCAGTCGGCGTCGCAGCACACCCCGCAACTCGACCTGTTCAGCGCGCCGCCGGTGGCCGTCGACGATCTCGAATGCGCGGACGCGCCGGCGCTGCCCGACACGCCGCACCCAGCGCTCGAAAAACTGCGCGACATCGATCCCGACGATCTCAAGCCGCGTGAAGCGCTCGACCTGCTGTACGAACTGCGCACGCTGGTCCGGTCGCACGATGCCGACGGGCACGCGTAAGCGCATCCCGCGCGGCCTGCCGGCTCGCACCGCCGCCACGCTCGTCGCGGCCGTGCTCGCGCTCGCACAGGCCGCCGCGCTGGCCGCACCGCCGAAGCGCAGCACCGCGCCCTACTCGTTCGCGGTCGTGTCGGGCGTGATCAACGCCCCCGCGGACGAGCCGGCCGCCCAGCGGCTGCTAGATGCAATCGCGCGCGAGCGCAATCTCGCGTTCGTCGTCTATGCGGGCGATCTCAAGGGTTCGAAGGAGGCGTGCCGCGATGCACTGTATTCGCAGCGCGGCGCGATCCTGGATGCGGCACGCGTGCCGCTCGTGTTCATTCCCGGTCACGACGACTGGGCAACCTGCAACACCGCGGCCGGCGGCGGCTACGATCCGGTCGAGCGGCTCGACTTCCTGCGGCAGACGCTGCTCGCCGATTCCGCACTGCCCGACCCCGGCGCGCTGCAAATCACGCGGGAAAGCGAAGTCGCACGGTTCCGGCCGTATCGGGAGAACGCACGCTGGATGCGCGACGACATCGTCTACGTCGCGCTCAACGCGCCGGCGCCGAACAACCACTACCTGACGGCCGGCGGGCGCAACGGCGAATTCGAGGATCGCATCATCGCGAACGGTTTCTGGATCGACCACGCGGCCGAATACGCTAAGCGGCGCGAGGCGCGCGCGATGGTGGTGATGTTCGAAGGCGATCCGCAGTTCGAACGCTATGAACGCGCGGAACGCTTCGCGTGGCTGCGTTTCAACCGGCCGCGCGTGCGCGACGGCTTCCGTGAGTTGAAACGAACGCTGGTGAAGGCAGCGGCGACGTTCCGCGGCCCGATACTCGTGATGCACGCGAGCGGCGAACCGCTTGCGAACGGCTTTCTGATCGACCGCCCGCTGCGTACAGACGACGGTGAACTGGTAGGTAACGTGACGCGCGTCGCGATCGGACCGCGCCATCCGGCGAATCAGTGGGTCAAGGTGAGCGTGTCGCCGTCACGGCAGACAATCTTCAACGTGAGCCTGCAGGAGGTGCCGAAGAACCTGCCCGTGCCGCCCGCGCTGCCGCTCGTGCCGCGTGACGACGTGCCGTTGCCGCAGATGCCGGAAATCCCTGCATTGCCGGCGCTGCCCGACTCGTCGTCGGTCGCACCGCCACTGCAGGGCGACGGCGCCGCACCGGGCGGCGCGTCGTGGCCGGCGCCGGCCCCTGCATCGGGGTCGGCACCCGGCCTGCCTGCGAGCTCAGTGCAAGGTGCGCCCTGACGGCGCTTCGCCGTCTTCGTCTTCGTCCTCGTCGACGATCTCGAGCCCTTCCGCGCCATGCGCGTGCTCATGCTCGATTTCGTCTTCGGTTGCTTCGCGAACGTCCTTCACGGTGAGCGCGAAACGCAGCGCCATGCCTGCCAGCGGGTGGTTGCCGTCGAGCACGACCTTGTCTTCGGCGACGTCGGTGACCGTGTAGATCAGCGAATCGACTTCCTCGTCGCCGTCTTCCGGCGTGCCTTCGAACTGCATGCCCACTTCGAGCGGCTCGGGAAAGCGATCGCGCGGCTCGATCTTCACGAGTTCGGGATCGTAGTCGCCGAACGCGTCCTGCGGCTCGAGCTGAACCTGCGCCTGGTAGCCTGGCTCGTGGCCGTCGAGCTGTTCCTCGATCTTGGGGAACGTGCCATCATAGCCGCCGTGCAGATAGACCATCGGCTCGTCGCTTTCCTCGATCAGATTGCCCTGTGCATCCGACAGCTTGTAAGTGACCGACACGACGGTGTTTTTTGCGATTTTCATCCAATTCTCCCAAATACAAGTCTCATTATACGATGCGCAACCGGTCTCAAGCCGTACCGCGGGATGCCGCTGCCGCCCCGCTCGGCGCGCCGCCTTCCGATCTTCCCACACAGCTGCTCGGCGGTCTTACGCCGGCGCAATTCATGCGCGGCTACTGGCAGAAGAAGCCGCTCCTGATCCGACAGGCGATCCCCGGCGTCGCGTCGCCGGTCTCGCGCGACGCGCTGTTCG
Source organism: Burkholderia crassaminum (assembly GCF_964265005.1). Classification (NCBI taxonomy): domain Bacteria; kingdom Pseudomonadati; phylum Pseudomonadota; class Betaproteobacteria; order Burkholderiales; family Burkholderiaceae; genus Burkholderia; species Burkholderia crassaminum. The sequence goes on from NZ_OZ183799.1 coordinate 2,463,192, forward strand.
AGCTCGCCGCGGACTATGACGCGGAATCGCGGTTGATCACCCATTTTCGTAACAAGTGGCAACTGGCTCATGGCCCGTTCGAGCCCGGCTCGCTGCCTGCCGTCACACGCAAGGCCTGGTCCCTGCTCGTGCAGGGGCTCGACCTGCATGTCGATGCGGCACGCGCGCTGCTCGACCGCTTCCGCTTCATCCCCGACGCGCGCCTGGACGACCTGATGATCTCGTATGCGACGGACGGCGGCGGCGTCGGCCCGCACTTCGACTCATATGACGTATTCCTGCTACAGGTCGAAGGCCGGCGCCGCTGGCGCGTCGGTGCGCAGAAGGACCTGTCGCTGCAGCCGGACGTGCCGCTGAAGATCCTCGAAAACTTCGAGCCGAGCGACGAATGGGTGCTGGAACCCGGCGACATGTTGTACCTGCCGCCGCACATCGCGCACGACGGCGTGGCCGAAGGCGAATGCATGACCTGCTCGATCGGTTTCCGGGCTCCGTCCGCAGGCGAGCTGGGCGCACAGTTCCTGTACTATCTCGCGGAGCGTGGCGGCCTGCGTGAAGGGGGCGGCGACGACCTCTACCGCGATCCGAAGCAGCCGGCCGTCGATACGCCCGCGCAACTGCCTCCGGCGATGGTCGAGCGCGTTGCCGAGATCGTCGACGCGATTCGCTGGCGCAAGCGCGACGTCGCCGAGTTCCTCGGCTGCTACCTGAGCGAGCCCAAGCCGAACGTCGTTTTCGACCCGCCCGCGCGCCCGCTGTCCGAGTCCGCGTTCGTCACGCAAGCGTCACGTCGTGGCGTGTGTCTCGACAGAAGGGCCGCATTGATGTATAACGCGCGCTCGTACTTCATTAATGGCGAGGAAGGACCGCTCGAGCAGGCCAGCGAATGGCTGCCCGAACTGGCCGATCAACGCCTGATGGAGGCGAAACGGTTTGTAACACTATCCCGGGCTCCCTCGATGACAGCTTTATTGCACGAGTGGTATCGTGCGGGCTGGATACGGGTCGGTGGCCGGAATTAGTGTGAGTCGCCCCGTATGCCCGTACGGATCAAATTCTGTATGGGAAAGACAACGTATTGACCCCGCATTTGTCGACGGTCGATAGGAAAGTGCATATAATTTCCGCCCAAGCCGTAGGGAAGATTCACGCTCTAGAAGTGCATCTCCACCAGCGGCCCAGGTCGGTGTTGGAGCACATTACCGGTATTGTTTCGCGCTGTTGCTTACCTTTAACCATAAAAGGACGTGATCATGAAGAAATCCCTCCTCGTAGCTTCCCTGTTGGCTGCTGTTGCACTGGCTGCTTGCAACAAGAGCGCTGATCAAGCTGCTTCGTCGGCTGCAAGCGACGCGGCTGCTGCTGCTTCGACGGCTGCTTCGGCAGTTGCTGGTGCAGCGAGCGACGCTTCGGCTGCTGCTTCGTCGGCAACGGCTGCTGCGAGCGACGCTGCTGCTGCAGTGGCGTCGGCTGCTTCGGCAGCGACGGCTGCTCCGGCTTCGGGCGCAAGCCAGTAAGCCTCAGCGTCAGCTGAAAAAAAACCGGCCCGAGGGCCGGTTTTTTTACGTCTGCCGTTTCTGCGCCTGTCGCCCGGCAGTCGCACCGGGCCGCCACCGCGGCCTTGCCCCGCTCATCCGAGCGCCAGCCAGTCGAAGCCCGCGTCCTGCGTGGCCACGATCACGTCTTCCCCGTTCGTCCCCAGTACCCCGCCAAACGCCTGGCGGACCAGTTCCGGCAGGTTGTTCTGCTGGCTCAGGTGCGCCCCGACCAGGTGCTGGAGGCGGCTGCGTTCAAGCGACGCGAGGATGGCCGCCGCCGCGTCGTTGCTCAGGTGGCCGTGGTTGCCGCCGATGCGCGCCTTCAGCGACTGCGGATAGCGACTTCCGGCCAGCATCGCGGTGTCATGGTTGGATTCGAGCACCAGCGCGTCGCAACCACTCAGGACGTCCGTGATGTGCGGCGTGGCCATTCCGACGTCCGTCAGGACGCCGAGCCGGCTACAGCCGTCCATAAAGACGAACTGGAGCGGTTCGCGCGCGTCGTGAGGGACCGTATAGGGCATCACGGCCAGATCGCGTATCGCGGCCGTCTCGTCGCCCCACAGCACGTGGAGATCGACATCGGCCTCATCCGCGCCGACCGCGCGTGCGGTGCCCCAGCTCATGTAGAGCGGCAGCGATGCCCGTCGGGCGAGCGTCAGCGCACTGCCGACGTGGTCGCTGTGTTCGTGGGTAATGAGGATCGCATCGAGATCGCCGATGCAGAGATTCAGACGGCCGAGCCGACGCTCGACCTCCTTGGCGGAAAAGCCGCAGTCGAGCAGCACGCGGGTGGTCGTCGTGCCGCTCGAGGCCTCGACGACCAGCGCGTTGCCTTCGCTGCCGCTTCCGAGGCTGGCGAATCGCACGCGCTCAGTTCAGCTGCGCGTGGAGCAGCGAAATGATCCGCTGCGCGTCCGACGAGTTGTCGACCTGGCCGTTTGCGCCGATTACCGCGACTTGCGTGCCGCCGCTGCCTTGCGCGCGCACGTTGACCAGGAATTCCCTGCCCGGCTTCGCGGCCACCGGGCCGCCGTAGAACAGCTTGCCAAACAGGCCGTCACGCTTCAGCTCTTCCATCGAATTCGCATAGCGCACGGTGTACACGCCCTTCTCGCGGTCGCGATTGTCGACCGTGAAGTTGGTCCGGTCGAGCGCCAGGCCCACTCGCAGCCACGCGCGGTCGAACGACTCGGCCAGCTGCAGCGTTGCCGCGCCGCTGCTCGTGTCGCTGACCTGCGCCGGCGCCGTCGCGGGGTGCGCATCGGTCAGCAGTTGCTTCGCCTGCGCATCGGTCAGGCCGAACTTCTGCATCAGCTTCGACAGGAATACCGCTTCGAGCACCGGGTTGCGCGGACGCTCCTCCCAGCGCGACGACGTGCCGCCCTGCGGGCCGACCATCATTTCTTCCATCGCGCTGTGCGTGATCGAGATGTCGGTGTTGCCGTCCGACGTGCGGTTCACGAGCGTACGGAAGCGATCGCGCGTGCCGGACGAGTACGCGAAATCGATGACCTTGCCGATCGTGCGGCGGAACCAGTCGTCGGGAATGTTCGCGCGGTTTTCGGCCCAGTCGGTGGCCATGATGCCCGTCGACGGCGCATCGGTCTTCAGCGAGAAACCGTTCTCCTGCCAGAACTCCTTCAGGATCGGCCACAGCTGCTCGGGCGTCCGGCCATCGACGACGAGCCAGCGGCGATCGCCGTCGCGCTCGATGTGCATGCCGAGCGGATCCTGCGCGCTCGGGATGCCGTCGGTCGCGTTGCCAGCCTGCGTCGTGACCCGCGGCGGCAGCGTGCCGAGCCCGGCGTTGGTCGGCGGTGCGACGAACTGCTGCGTCGTCGGCACGGGCTTCAGGTCGCTCGGCACCGCGAGTGGCGGCGCCGAACCGGTGTTCTTGTAGTTGACCCGGTCGGGGGCCAGGTAGTCGTTCAGCGTATCGCAGCCAGCGAGCGCGCCCAGCGCCAGCGCCACCACCGACAGCTGGATGGCGCGAGAGGAAATGGCGAAACGTTTCATGAAATCCTTCGTCTTGCTAGAACGCTCGTCAGGAGCGGCGCCGGACGGAGCCGGCCGGTGCGGGTTGATCAGGGTTCGAGCCGGCGGCCGCAGGACGCGGCCGCCTCGGCATCAGGCGAGAACGCCGGCCTCGACGAGGGCCGAACGCACGGCATCGTGGCAGCGCTCGTCGAGCGCCGTGAGCGGCAGCCGGATGCCGCCCTGCATCTTGCCCATCGCCTGCAGCGCCCACTTCACCGGAATCGGGTTCGCCTCGATGAACAGGTTCTTGTGCAGCGACAGCAGCTTCATATGCAGCTCGCGAGCAGTCTGTACGTCGCCGGCCAGCGCCGCGCGGCACAGTTCGCTCATCGCGCGCGGTGCGACGTTCGCCGTCACCGAGATGTTGCCGTGGCCGCCGAGCAGCATCAGCGCAATCGCGGTCGGATCGTCGCCGCTGTAGATCGCGAAATGCTTCGGTGCGGCCTTGATCAGGTGCGCGGCGCGATCGATGTTGCCGGTCGCTTCCTTCACGCCGATGATGCCCGGCACTTCCGCGAGGCGCAGCGTCGTTTCGTTCGCCATGTCCGCGACCGTGCGGCCCGGCACGTTGTACAGGATCACCGGCAGGTCGACCGCTTCGGCGATCGTCTTGAAGTGACGGTACATGCCTTCCTGCGTCGGCTTGTTGTAGTACGGCACGACCTGCAGCGTCGCGTCCGCACCGACAGCCTTCGCGTGTTTCGTCAGCTCGATCGCCTCGGCGGTCGAGTTGCCGCCCGCGCCCGCGATGATCGGGATGCGTTTCGCCGCATGCTCGACCGCCGTGCGGATCATCAGGATGTGCTCTTCGACGTTGAGCGTTGCCGACTCGCCGCTCGTACCGACCACGACGAGCGCATCGGTGCCTTCCGCGATGTGCCAGTCGATCAGTTTGCGAAACGCCGGCAGGTCGAGACTGCCGTCTTCGAGCATCGGGGTGACGATCGCGGGGATGCTGCCGCGGATTTGAATGCCGTCTTGGGTGCCGTTAGCCATGAAACGCGATTGAGATTATGTACCGGTAAACGTTGAGATTGTAGCGGATTAGCCGGGCAGTTCGTAACGTGGAATTCCCGCCCCCGCCTTCGGGGTCGCGCCCTCGCGCACTGCGCAGAGACGCTGGACGAATGCCTCGCGCGGCGCGGCGATGAACCCGTCCTCGTATGCGACCACCCGCAGGCGGCCGTGTACGGCGTCCAGCAGCTCGCCCGGGGCGAGCAGGAACGCGGGGTTGGACGGTTTACCGACCGTTTCGTTTCCTTGCGCGAAGGTTTCGTAGATAAGCACGCCGCCCGGCGCCACCGCATCGAGCAGATGGGGCCAGAGCGGACGATGCAGATAATGGGTGACGATCACCGCCGAAAACTGCTCGCCGGCCGGCAATGGCCACGGTGCACCTTCGAGATCGGCCTCACGGGCGTCGACGCCCGGAATCGCACGCAACGCGGCCAGCGCGACCGGGTCGCGGTCGAGTGCGACGACCGGATGCCCGTGCGACGCGAACCAGCGCGCATGGCGGCCGCCGCCCGCGGCGACATCCAGCACCGCGCCGCCTGCCGGCACGAGCCGCGACCATTGCGCGACCCAGCGCGACGGCTCGGCCTGGGCGACGTGGCCGCCCGCGGCGGCGATGACGGATGTGCTCATGCGGTCGATCAGTTGTACGACAGGCCCATCGCGTCGCGCACGTCGCGCATCGTTTCCGTCGCGTACTTGCGCGCCTTGTCGCAACCGTCCGCGACGATCGCACGCAGCAGCGACGGATCGTCCATGTACTTCTGCGCACGCTCGAGCATCGGCTGCTGCTCGCGCAGGATGCCTTCGACGACCGGCTGCTTGCAATCGAGGCAGCCGATGCCCGCCGAACGACAGCCCTTCTGCACCCAGTCGTGCGTCGCTTCGTCCGTATAGACCTGGTGCAGCTGCCACACCGGGCACTTGTCCGGATCGCCCGGATCGGTGCGGCGCACGCGCGCGGGATCGGTCGGCATCGTGCGGACCTTCTTCGTGATCGTCTCGGCGTCTTCACGCAGGCCGATCGTGTTGCCGTACGACTTGGACATCTTCTGTCCGTCGAGGCCCGGCATCCGCGATGCTTCGGTGAGGAGCGCCTGCGGCTCGACGAGGATGATCTTGCGCGCGCCTTCGAGATAGCCGAACAGGCGCTCGCGGTCGCTCATCGACAGGCTCTGCGATTCCTGCAGCATCGCGCGCGCCTGTTCGAGCGCCTCGTCGTCGCCCTCCTGCTGGTATGCATTGCGCAGCTCGTGATAGAGCTTCGCGCGCTTGCCGCCGAGTTTCTTCGCGGCATCGAGCGCCTTCTCCTCGAAGCCCGGCTCGCGGCCATACAGATAGTTGAAGCGGCGCGCAATCTCGCGCGTCATCTCGACGTGCGGCACCTGGTCTTCGCCGACCGGCACGAGCGAGCCGCGATACAGCAGGATGTCGGCCGCCATCAGCACCGGGTAACCGAGGAAGCCGTAGGTCGACAGATCCTTGTCCTTCAGCTTCTCCATCTGCTCCTTGTAGGTCGGCACGCGTTCGAGCCAGCCGAGCGGCGTGCTCATGCCGAGCAGCAGCGCGAGTTCGGCATGCTCGGGCACCTTGCTCTGGATGAACAGCGTCGCCTGCGCCGGATCGATGCCGGACGCAAGCCAGTCGATCAGCACGTCCCACACGTTCTTCTCGATGACCTCGGGAGTCTCGTAGTGCGTCGTCAGCGCATGCCAGTCGACGACGCAGAAGAAGCACGGGTACTCGGACTGCAGCTTCACCCAGTTTTTCAGCACGCCGTGGTAATGACCGAGGTGCAGCGACCCGGTGGGTCGCATGCCGGAGAAAATACGTTCAGGGAACATGATTGTCGTTAGAAAAGCGAGGCGAATGGGGACAGGATGGCGCTCAGGACGGCGTAGCCGACGTTGACGAGCGGGCGCAGCCAGAAGTTCGTCAGCACGCCCGTCGAGACCAGCACGAGGACGATGATGAAACCGTACGGCTCGATGCGCGACAGCGCGATCGATTGCTTCGTCGGCAGCAGCGCCGCCAGGATGCGGCCGCCGTCGAGCGGCGGCAGCGGAAACAGGTTCAGCACGCCGAGCACGAGGTTCGCGCTGACGCCGGCAAACGCCATCCGCGTGAAGAACGGCTCGTCGATGCCGACAGCGGGCAGCACGAGGGTCAGCACGCCCCAGATCAGCGCCTGCACGAAGTTGCAGGCCGGCCCCGCGAGCGCTACCCACAGGCTGCCCCAGCGCGGATTGCGCAGGTTGCCGAACGATACCGGCACCGGCTTCGCATAGCCGAACAGGAACGCGCCGCCCGTCAGGAAATACATCGCGAGCGGAATCGCGATCGTGCCGAGCGGATCGATGTGACGCATCGGGTTGAACGACACGCGCCCCATCATGTAGGCGGTGTTGTCGCCGAGCAGGCGGGCGGCGTAGCCGTGCGCGGCCTCGTGCAACGTGATCGCGAAGATCACGGGCAGCGCGTAGACGGCGATGGTCTGTATCAGGGAAGCATCCATATCGCGTTATTGTAACAAGCGCACTCGCGCAAAAAATGGAACGGCGCGCTTACGCCGCCGAGAGTCCGAACGGCTCGAGCGCGCCGCGCCCCGCGCGCACGAGCTCGGGCTCGTCGCCGGTCAGGTCGATCACCGTCGACGGCTCGCGGGGGCACGCGCCACCGTCGATCACGAGGTCGACCTGTTTCTCGAGCCGCTCACGAATGTCTTCGGGATCGTTGAGCGGCTCGTCGTCCGGCGGCAGGATCAGCGTCGTGCCGAGCAGCGGCTGGCCGAGCGATTCCAGCAACGCGAGCGTGATCGCGTGATCGGGCACGCGCAACCCGATCGTCTTGCGCGACGGGTGCGACAGCCGGCGCGGCACCTCCTTCGTCGCCTGCAGGATGAAGACGTACGGGCCGGGCGTCACCGACTTGATCTGGCGGTACTGGCGGTTGTCGACCATCGCGAAGTTGGCGAGCTCCGACAGGTCGCGCACGAGCAGCGACAGGTGCTGCTTCTCGTCGAGGCCGCGAATCCGGCGCACCCGCTCGACCGCGTCCTTGTCGTCGAGATGGCACGCGAGCGCATAGCTCGAATCGGTCGGCATCGCAATCACGCCGCCCTTGCTGACGATCTCCACGGCCTGCTTGATCAGGCGCGGCTGCGGATTATCCGGATGAATCCTGAAGAACTGGGACATGGGGGTACGTAAAGGGGGAAAAGTCGGATACGCGCGCCGGCGGCTACGCGGACGGCAGGCCGCCGCCAGGCGTCAGAGCCAGCGCTCCCAGACCGGTGTCAGGTCGGGCGGCAACGGCGGCAGGCTGCCGAGCTCGACACGGCCCTCGCCTGGCGCATGGAAATCCGAACCGCGCGACGCTTCGAAGCCGAAGCGGCGCGCGACGTCCGCGTATTCGCGGTACTGATCGGGCGTGTGGCTGCCCGTCACGACCTCGATCGCGCGGCCGCCGAGATCGATGAACTCGCCGAAGAACGCGTCGAATTCGACGGACGTATAGCGGTAACGGCCCGGATGTGCGACCACGGCTTCGCCGCCGGCCGCACGAATCCACGCGACGGCGTCGGGCAGCGTCGCCCAGCGGTGCGGGACGAACCCGGGCTTGCCGTCGCCGAGCATGCGATCGAACACGTCGGACGTCGAGGTGGCGTGGCCGTTCTCGACGAGAAACCGGGCGAAATGCGTACGCGAGATCAGGTCGGGATTCGATACATACTTCAGCGCGCCTTCGTACGCATCCGGAATGCCGAGCGTGGCGAGCTGCTCGCCGATCGCCACTGCGCGCGCCGCGCGGCCGTGGCGCGTGCGGTACAGGCCGTCGACGAGCGCCGGATTCGCGGGATCGACATTCAGGCCGACGATGTGCACGGTGCGCGACGCCCACGTGACCGAAATCTCGACGCCGCTCAGGTAGCGCATGCCGAGCGCTTCCGCCTCGCCGCGCGCCGCCGCCTGGCCGCCGATCTCGTCGTGGTCGGTCAAGGCCCACAGGGTCACGCCGCCGGCATGGGCGCGGCGCGCGACGTCGGCAGGCGACAGCAACCCGTCGGAAACATTCGAATGGCAGTGGAGATCGGCGTTCATTGTCGGCATGGCAGGTAAGGCTTCATTCTACTGCAACGCGGCAATGCGCCGCCCGCCTGCCCCGCCGCTGCCACTGCTGCCGCCGCGCGGCTTACGCGCAGAACGCCTCGATCAGCGCCGCGATCTGCTCGGGCTGGTCGTGATGCACCATGTGGCCGGCATCCTCGACGAGCTTCTCGCGCCAGTCGGGGAACGCGTTGAAACGCGCCTTGAATTCCGGCAGCGGGATGTCGCCGGCGATGTGTGCCAGCGTCGGCGAATTGACGGCTTCGACGTGCAGCACCTTCGCGCGCACCTGCGCCCAGGTGGCCATCACTTCGTCGAGCCGGTACAGCAGCGGGCCAGGCATCTTGTGCGCGGGGTCGGCCAGCAGGTGGTAGAGGCCGTCGTCGCCGCGCTTCGACCAGTGCGCGGCGAGGAACGCGGCACGGCGCGGATCCAGCCGCGGATTGGTCCTGGTCAGGCGCGCCGCCACGTCGTCGAGTGACGCATAAGGACGCAGCGCGGGCGGTTCGCGCAACTCGTCCAGCCAGCCGCGCAGCCGGCGCGGTGCCTGCTCGGAGCGCGCGGGCGCGAGCCCGAAACCCTCGAGATCGACCACGCGCCGCACGCGCTCCGGCCGGGCGCCGGCATACAGGCACACGACGTTCGCGCCCATGCTGTGCCCGACCAGGTTGACTTCGCCGGTCGGCGCATAGTGGTCGACGAGCGCATCGAGGTCGCCCAGGTATTCGTGGAACCAGTAGTGGCCGCCGCCCTGCCGCGCGACCGGCCAGTCGGACAGCCCGAAACCGCGCGCATCGGGCGCGATCACCTGCCAGTCGCCCGCGAGTGCATCGACGACGAACTGGAATGACGCCGCGACATCCATCCAGCCGTGCAGCATGAACAGCGTCGGCGCATCGGGCCGGCCCCAGCGCCGGACATGCAGCTGGACGCCGCGCACCGTGACGAAATCGGAAACAGAACTCGAGGCACTCATTGCAGCCGCCAAAAAAGAATGGTCGTTCGATTATAGCGGCGACGCCTTCTTTCTGGTGTCCGGCAGTCGAGGCGACGCTCTAGCAGCACCCGTGCGCAAGGGCCCGCCGGGAAGCGCCATCTGCCGGGTGCCGGGGACGGCGGGCCGCTGTCGAAACGCAGCCGAACGCGAGCCGGCTAGCGTGGCGCGTTGCCGTCCGCCCCATCCTGCGCGGCCAGTTCGTCGAGTTCGGCCTGTTCGAATCCGGCATCGCGGCGTGCATCGAAATTGAACGGGCCACGCAGCCGCGGCGCATGGTATTGCTCGGCGAGCTGCCGGTAGGTCGGCACGGGATCGCGGCCGGCTTCGTCGCACAGGTACCGGAACCAGCGGTTGCCGATCGCGACATGGCCGATTTCGTCGCGCAGGATCACGTCGAGGATCGCGGCCGACGCATCGTCGCCCGCCTGTACGAGCCGCGCGCGGATCGGCGGCGATGCGTCGAGCCCGCGGGCCTCGAGCGTGCGCGGCACGAGCGCCATGCGCGCAAGCACATCGCCCTTGGTTCGCTCGCACATCTCCCACAGGCCGTTGTGGGCGGGAAAATCGCCGTACGCATGCCCGAATGCCGCCAGGCGGTCGGACAGCAGCGTGAAGTGATAGGCCTCCTCGGCCGCCACCTTCAGCCAGTCCGAGTAGAACGCGTCCGGCAGGCCCGCGAAGCGCCAGACCGCGTCGAGCGCCAGGTTGATCGCATTGAACTCGATATGGGCAAGCACGTGCAGCAGCACGGCGCGCCCTTCGGGCGAACGCATGCTGCGTCGCTCGAGCTGGCGCGGCTCGACGAGCGGCGGGCGCGCCGGGCGCCCGGGCAGATCGGCCGGCTCGGGCAATTCGAGCAACGGAGCGATCGCCGCCTGCCCGGCCCGCAGCGCATCGTGGAGCGAGCGCACCTGGGCGGCCTTGGCCGCGGGTTCGGCATCACGCAGCGCGGCAAGCGCGGCGCGGCGCACGCAGTCAGACGCATTGCCGAAAGAAGAAGACTCCATGTTCATAAACGGGGGCACCCTGCGTGCGCATCGCGGGAGCGCACGCACGCGACGGTTTACAATATGCGATTGTTCCGCGGCGCAACGCGAATGCACCGGGCAAACCAGACGCGCCATTCTACCGGCGCCCATCATCGAAGAGACAAGGAGACTCCGTGACGATCTACAAGCTGGGCGATACGGCCCCGACGATCCACGAAAGCGTATTCGTCGCCGACACGGCGGCCATCATCGGCAAGGTCGTGCTCGAGGAGAACGCGAGCGTCTGGTTCGGCGCGACGATTCGCGGCGACAACGAGCCGATTACCGTCGGCGCCGGCAGCAACGTCCAGGAAGGCGCGGTACTGCATACGGACCCCGGCTTTCCGCTGACGATTGCCGAAAACGTGACGATCGGGCACCAGGCCATGCTCCACGGCTGCACGATCGGCGAAGGTTCGCTGATCGGTATTCAGGCGGTGGTCTTGAATGGAGCGGTGATCGGCCGCAACTGTCTGGTTGGTGCCGGCGCGGTCGTGACGGAAGGCAAGACGTTCCCGGACAATTCGCTGATTCTCGGCGCACCGGCGAAAGTCGTGCGCGAGCTGTCGGCTGAAGACATCGCGCGGCTGCGCGCAAACGCGAAGACGTACGTCGAGCGGCGTGCGCATTTCAAGGAGCAACTCGTGCGGATCGGGTGATTCGCACGGATTTCAAGGAAGAAGAGTGAGCGACCAGTTACAGAAATTCATGTTCAATGCGGCGCCCGTGCGCGGCGAGATCGTTTCGCTGCGCAATACGTGGCAGGAAGTGCTCGCCCGCCGCGACTACCCTGCCCCCGTGCGCACGGTGCTCGGCGAGATGATGGCCGCGTGCGCGCTGCTGTCCGCGAACCTGAAATTCAACGGCACCCTGATCATGCAGATCTTCGGCGACGGGCCGGTCCAGATGCTGGTCGTCCAGTGCAGTTCGGATCTGTCGATGCGGGCCACCGCGAAGTTCGCCGGCGACGCCGCCCAGACGATCGGCGACGACACGAGCTTCGCGTCGCTCGTCAATGCGAGCGGCCACGGCCGTTGTGTGATCACGCTAGACCCGACCGACAAGCTGCCGGGCCAGCAGCCGTACCAGGGCATCGTGCCGCTGAACGGCGTCGACGGTCCGCTCGAGTCCGTATCGCAGGTACTCGAGCACTACATGCATCACTCGGAGCAGCTCGATACGCGGCTGTGGCTCGCGGCCGATCGCGACCGTGCGGTCGGCATGCTGCTGCAGAAGCTGCCGGGCGACGGCGGCATCGTGCCGCGCAACGCCGAAACCGATATCGATACGTGGGAGCGCGTCTGCACGCTCGGCGGCACGCTGTCGGCCAAGGAACTGCTCGAGGTCGAACCGGAAGTCGTGTTCCGCCGGCTGTTCTGGCAGGAAAACGTGCAGCACTTCGAACCGGCCGGCACGCGCTTCCAGTGCTCGTGCTCGCGCGAGAAGGTCGGCGCGATGCTGCGCATGCTGGGTCACGACGAAGTCGACAGCGTGATCGTCGAGCGTGGCCACGTCGAGATCCACTGCGAGTTCTGCAACCAGCGCTACGAGTTCGATCCCGTCGACGTCGCGCAGCTGTTCGCGGCACCCGGTGTCGAGACCGGTATCGCGCCCGCGACCGACCAGCGTCACTGAGCGGCGTGCTCGTGCCCGCCATCCGGGCACGGGCGCATAATGACGCACGAGCGTCGCACGCACGGCTCAGGCACCGGAGGCTCGGCCTTCGGTGCACGCCACTTCCCGCCGTCGGCGCGCTGCAGGAGAAACACATGAATCGCCTCCGCCCGTTTCGCACCCTCATCCTGACGAGCGTCGCCGCCGGCACGCTCGCGCTCGCCGGCTGCGCGATGCCGCCGCCGACGTCCACGATCCTGAGCCGCCTGCCCGAGCCGGGCGCATCGGGCGGCCAGCCGCCCGCGCTGTCGAGCGCCGAACGCAAGCGCTACGACGAGATCGACCAGCAGGTGCTGCGCGAACAGAACAGCGCCATCGCAGCCGAGGCAGCCGCACGCGCGTGGGCGTACTACTCGCCACCGCCCGTGACCGTCTACGGCGGGTACTACGGCGGATGGGGAAATCGCTGGGGAACGGGTGTCAGCTACGGCTACCCGGGATGGTGGTGGTGAGCGGTCAATCGATCGATTGACGACTGGCATGAAATAAAAAAGCGCGGTATTTCCCGCGCTTTTTCAATGGATTCGAGCGGCCGTGGTCAGTGATGCGCGACCTTGCCCTTGTCACCGCCATGATGCCGCGATGGTTTCGCGATCGACTGCGGATTCGGCACGACGCGCACTGGCGCCGCGGACACGGCGCCGCGCGTCGACGTATTCGACGGCGTGTTGTTCAGCGGCACGGCCGGCGCATTCGGCGACACGAACTGCACGAATACCTCGCCGTCCTTCACCATGCCCATCTCGTAGCGCGCGCGCTCCTCGATGGCCGCGGTGCCGCCCTGCAGATCCTGCACTTCGCCTGCGGTGCGCTCGTTGCGCAGCTTCTCGTCCGCGTTCTTCTGGAGCTGGTCGTCGAGCTGCTGACGCAATTCATGCACCCGCAGCCAGCCGCCGTGTCCCCACCATAGGGGGTACTGAATGAGCGCCAGCAAGGCAATCAGGACGACAGTGACAAGCCGCATGTAAGAACCGCAGATATAAGAAGCGCCGCTCCGCGCACATGCACAGAGCGGCGTCGATATGACGAACCCGATAGTAGCGCGTTAGCGCAGATTATAGAAAGCCGATTTACCCGGGTAGCTCGCGATGTCGCCGAGATCTTCCTCGATGCGCAGCAGCTGGTTGTACTTCGAGATACGGTCGCTGCGCGACAGCGAACCCGTCTTGATCTGACCGGCATTCAGGCCAACCGCGATATCCGCGATCGTCGAATCTTCCGTTTCGCCCGAGCGGTGCGAGATCACGGCCGTGTAGCCTGCGCGCTTCGCCATTTCGATTGCCGCGAACGTTTCGGTCAGCGTACCGATCTGGTTGATCTTGATGAGGATCGAGTTCGCGATGCCCTTCTCGATGCCTTCCTTCAGGATGCGCGTGTTCGTGACGAACAGGTCGTCGCCGACCAGCTGCACCTTCTTGCCAAGGCGCTCGGTCAGCAGCTTCCAGCCTTCCCAGTCGCTTTCGTGCATGCCGTCCTCGATCGACACGATCGGGAACTTGTCGGCGAGCGTCGCGAGGTAGTCGGTGAATTCGGCCGACGACAGTTGCAGGCCTTCACCCGCGAGCTGGTACTTGCCGTCGTGATAGAACTCGGATGCCGCGCAGTCGAGCGCGAGCAGCACGTCTTCGCCCGCACGGTAGCCGGCCTTCTCGATCGCCTGCAGGATCGTCGACAGGCATTCGTCGTTGCTGCCGAAGTTCGGCGCGAAGCCGCCTTCGTCGCCGACCGCCGTGCTCATGCCGCGGTCGCTCAGGATCTTCTTCAGTGCGTGGAACACTTCCGCGCCGCAACGCAGGGCTTCACGGAACGTCGGCTGGCTGACCGGGACGATCATGAATTCCTGGATGTCGAGGCTGTTGTTCGCGTGCGCGCCGCCGTTGACGATGTTCATCATCGGCACCGGCAGTTGCATCGCGCCCGAGCCGCCGAAGTAGCGGTACAGCGGCAGGCCGGCCTCTTCGGCGGCAGCCTTCGCGACGGCCATCGACACGGCCAGCATCGCGTTCGCGCCGAGGCGCGACTTGTTGTCGGTGCCGTCCAGCTCGAGCAGCGTCTTGTCGAGGAACGCCTGTTCCGACGCGTCGAGGCCCATGATGGCTTCGGAGATTTCGGTGTTGATGTGCTCGACTGCCTTCAGCACGCCCTTGCCGTTGTAGCGGCCGGCTTCGCCGTCGCGCAGTTCGATCGCTTCACGCGAGCCGGTGGACGCGCCCGACGGCACCGCCGCGCGGCCCATCGTGCCCGATTCGAGCAGCACGTCGCATTCGACGGTGGGGTTGCCGCGCGAATCCAGAATCTCGCGGCCGATGATATCTACGATGGCACTCATGGGTTTCCTCTGAGAATGACGATGGATTCTTCAAACTGCGATGGCGCGCGCGCCGGAACCGCTTTCGCTACAGACGCGCGAAGCCATCGCAAGGTTCATTCGATCTTTAATTGAAATCGTTTTCCAGGAACGGATTGCGCTTCACCGCCTGGTCGAGCGTGACGAGCGTCTCCAGCAGCGCACCCATCCGGTTCAGCGGCACCGCGTTCGGGCCATCCGACTTCGCTTCCGCCGGATTCGGGTGCGTTTCCATGAAGAGGCCCGCGACACCCGTCGCGACCGCCGCACGCGCGAGCACCGGCACGAATTCTCGCTGGCCGCCCGAGCTCGTGCCCTGCCCGCCCGGCAACTGCACCGAGTGGGTCGCGTCGAACACGACCGGCGCGTTCGTCTCGCGCATGATCGCGAGCGAACGCATGTCCGACACGAGATTGTTGTAGCCGAACGAGACGCCGCGCTCGCACGCCATGAAGCGGTCTTCCGACAGCCCCGCTTCACGTGCCGCGTCGCGCGCCTTGTCGATCACGTTCTTCATGTCGTGCGGCGCGAGGAACTGGCCCTTCTTGATATTGACGGGCTTGCCCGAGCGCGCGCACGCATGGATGAAATCGGTCTGGCGACACAGGAACGCCGGCGTCTGCAGCACGTCGACGACCGACGCGACCTGCTCGATCTCGTCGATCGAATGCACGTCGGTCAGCACCGGCAGGCCGAGCTGGCGCTTCACCTCGGACAGGATCCGCAGGCCTTCGTCCATTCCGAGGCCACGGAACGACTTGCCCGAGCTGCGGTTCGCCTTGTCGTAGGACGACTTGTAGATGAACGGAACGTTCAGCTTCTCGCAGATCTCCTTCAGGCGGCCCGCCGTGTCGATCGTCATTTGCTCCGATTCGACGACGCAGGTACCCGCGATCAGGAAGAAAGGCTTGTCGAGACCGACCTCGAAATCGCACAGCTTCATGCTTTACACTCCGCGCGCTTGCTTGTTGGCGAGCGCGGCTTCGACGAACGACTTGAAGAGGGGATGACCGTCACGCGGCGTGGACGTGAATTCCGGGTGGAACTGGACGCCGACGAACCACGGGTGCATCGAACGCGGCAGCTCCATCATTTCCGGCAGATCTTCGCTCGGGGTACGGGCGCTGATGATAAGGCCGCCGGCTTCGAGCTGGGGCACGAAGCGGTTATTGACTTCATAACGGTGGCGATGGCGTTCGTTCACGTCCTTGCCATAGATTTCTTCCGCCATCGTGCCGGGCTTGATCGGGCAGCGCTGCGAACCGAGGCGCATCGTGCCGCCAAGGTCGGATTCCTCGGTGCGCGTCTCGACCTTGCCGTCGCGGTCATACCACTCGGTGATCAGCGCGACCACGCGTTCCGGCGTGTCCGGCTCGAATTCCGTGCTGTTCGCCTGCTTCAGGCCGACGACGTCGCGCGCGAATTCGATCACCGCGAGCTGCATGCCGAGGCAGATGCCGAGATACGGCACCTTGGCTTCGCGCGCATAGCGGATCGCCGCGATCTTGCCTTCCGTGCCGCGACGGCCGAAACCACCCGGCACCAGCACGGCGTCGAGATGCTTCAGGCTGTCGACACCGTTCGCCTCGATCTCTTCCGAGTCGATGTACTCGATGTTGACCTTGGTCGACGTGTGCAGCGATGCGTGGCGCAGCGCCTCGATCAGCGACTTGTACGATTCGGTCAGGTCGACGTACTTGCCGACCATGCCGATCGTCACTTCGTGCTTCGGGTTCTCGAGCTTCTCGACAAGCGCAGACCACATGCTCAGGTCGGCGTCCTTCGGCGACAACTTCAGTTCCTCGCAGATGATGCGGTCGAGGCCCTGATCGTGGAGCATCTGCGGAATCTTGTAGATGCTGTCGGCATCCCACACCGAGATCACGGCATCTTCCGGCACGTTCGAGAACATCGAGATCTTCTTCGATTCGTCGTCCGGGATGCGGCGGTCCGCACGGCACAGCAGCACGTGCGGCAGGATGCCGATCTCGCGCAGCTTCTGCACGCTGTGCTGGGTCGGCTTCGTCTTCAGCTCGCCGGCCGTCGCGACGTACGGCACGAGCGTCAGGTGCACGAAGCACGCGCTGTTGCGGCCGAGGCGCAGGCTCATCTGGCGCGCGGCTTCGAGGAACGGCAGCGATTCGATGTCGCCCACCGTGCCGCCGATCTCGACGATCGCGACATCCGGTTCGCCGCAGGTGGCCGACGCGGCCCCGCGTTCGATGAACGCCTGGATTTCGTTCGTGATGTGCGGAATGACCTGCACGGTCTTGCCGAGATAGTCGCCACGGCGTTCCTTACGGATCACCGATTCGTAGATCTGGCCGGTCGTGAAGTTGTTGGCCTTGCGCATCTTCGTGCTGATGAAGCGCTCATAGTGGCCGAGGTCGAGGTCCGTCTCCGCTCCATCTTCCGTCACGAACACTTCGCCGTGCTGGAACGGGCTCATCGTGCCGGGGTCGACGTTGATGTAGGGATCGAGTTTGAGGAGGGTGACTTTCAGACCGCGCGATTCGAGGATCGCGGCGAGGGAAGCGGCGGCAATACCCTTGCCAAGGGAAGAAACTACGCCGCCGGTGACGAAAACATATTTGGTCATCGCTGGATGCTCGCGGGAAAAACGGATTATACCGTAAAGGCCGCCCTTTTCTCAGCAACTGACGCGATGATCGTGCCCTTTCGCGCCGCCCCGCACCAGTCGTGTGCGCCGGGGCTGCGCCACCCGCCGGTCGGCCAGCCGGGCGTGCCGGCGGTGCGTCCCGGCCACCCAACCAGGCGTCAGGCGCGCTTCGCGAGCGGGGCACCGCCCTGCGACGCATCGCCCTCGGCCGCCTTCAGCGAATTCAGCATCCGCTGCAATGCGCGGGCAGTCTCGAGCGGCCGTTCCATCGGGAACAGGTGGCTGCCTTCCAGCCATTCGACACGGCCGCGCGCCGCGCGGCGCGTCGCATCGAGCCCGACCTGGCGCACTTCGCGAGAACGCGTGCCGGCGAGAAAACCAAGCGGCACCGGCGCGCCGTGCGCGAGCCTGGGGCCGAGCGTGTGCGGCAATGTCCGGTAGATCAGGTATTCGACCTGCCGGTCGAACGCAAGCGCTCGCTCGCCGTCGGCACCGGCCTGCGGGATCCCGTAGTCGATGTAATCGGCCAGCATCCGTTCATCCCAGCGGGCGAACGCCGGTTTCTCACGGAAGTGCCGCCAGACGTCGTCGCGGCTCACCCAGCGCGTGCGCCGGTTGCGCGTCGCGGCGGCCGGCGACAGCCGCTCGTCGAGCCCCGCCCACTGGCTCGCTCGCAATGCGCCGGCGCGCCAGCCCGCGATGATCGGCGAATCGATCATCACGACGCCGCGCACCCATTGAGGCTTCTTCAACGCAGCCATCAGCGACAGGTAGCCGCCGAGCGAATGGCCGACGAGCCAGACGGGACGCTCGTAGCGGCTGCCGATGTCGTCGAGCAGCTGCTCGACGAGGTGCGGCCAGTCGCGCGTCACCGGGTAGCGACGGTCGTGGCCGATCCGTTCGATGTAGCGCAGCTCGTAGTCATCGGCCAGTTCGGCGAAGATCGTGCGATACGTCGATGCCGGAAAGCCGTTCGCATGCGAGAAATGGAGGATGTCCTTCAAATGCCGATGTCTCCTTTGTCGACCGGACTTGGCGCTTTAGCGCTTAGTCCGGTCCCATGCTTCGCGGTCGACCCGGAGTTGGCGCATTAGCGGCTAGTCCGGTCTCATGCTTCGCGGTCGACCGGAGCGAGTGCTGCTGCACTTGCTCCGCGCCCATGCTTGCGCATTGTGCGCGGGTCCCGGGCCTTCTTTCTTGCTACGCCAGCCCTCGCCGCGATCACCGGTCCATCCAGTACCGTCGCTGAACATCGCGATGACGCTCGAAGGCAAACCCGCCGTCGGCCGGCGCGACGTCGAACCGCACGGCGCCGTCGCGATCGGTGCGCGGCAGCGGAATTCCGCGCGCCTCGTAACGCGCGAGAACCGCCCGGTGCGGATGCCCGAAACGATTGCGATAGCCTACAGGAAATACCGCGACGCGCGGCCCGACCGAATCGAGGAAAGGCTCGACCGACGACGTACGACTGCCATGGTGCGGAACGACCAGGATCTGCGCGGCCAGCGCGTCGCGCGCGGTGCCCACGAGCTGGCGCTCGGCGGACGCTTCGATGTCGCCCGTCAGCAACGCGGAGGTGCCGCCCGCGTCGATGCGCAGCACGCACGATTGCCCGTTCGACGAACCCGTGCCCGGGCCGCCCGATGGCCAGAGCATCGTGAACACGACGCCGTCCCAGGTCCAGCGCTGCCCTGCCGTACACGGCAGCCGGTCGGCGACGCCAGCGGCCGTCGCATCGCGCCACAGCCCGCTCTTCGGCGGAATGCCCGCTAGCAGCTGGCGCACGTCGACTGCCGCATAGACGGCCGATGCGCCGCCCGCGTGATCGGCATGCGCGTGACTGAGCACGAGCGAATCGATCACCGCGATGCCGCGAGCCCGCAATGCCGGCGCGACGATCCGCGCCCCGGCATGCGTCGACTCCGCTCCCGGTCCCGCGTCGAACAGCAAGGTTCGGCGCGCGGTCTCCACCAGCACCGACGCGCCCTGCCCGACGTCGAGCACGGTCAGCCGGAAACCGCCCGGCGGCGGCGCATCGGCTGCCGGTGCGACCAGCGGCAGCCACGTGAGCGGCGCCGCCCAGCGCAGCGGCCAGCCGCGCGGCATCAACGCCCACGCGACGCCCACGCAGGCCAGCACCAGGACCGGCCAGTCGGGCATGCGCAGCCAGAACACGCCGGCCGGCCAGTCGGCGAGGTGTCCGAGCAACGTCATCATCGGTTCGAGCGCCGCGTGCGCAAGCCGGAACGCATACGCATCGAACGGCGCGGGCAGCGCGATGCCGGCCAGTACGACCGGTGTCACGACCGAGCTGACCCAGGGAATCGCGAACGCATTGCCGAACGGGCCCGACAGGGATATCTGCGCGAACCATGCGGCCGTCAGCGGCGCGAGACCGATCGTCACCGCGTACTGCACGCGCGTGGCCTCGGCGATACGGCGCCCGGCGCGTGCCCCCCACGCACGCATCCGGCTCGACAAGCCGGCCGTGCCGTCGCCCTCCTCACCTTGCGCATTGGCCTCGCGCACGGCACGCCAGCCGGCAACGGCCAGCAGGATCACGGCGACCGCCCCGAACGACAGCCAGAACCCGGCCGACAGCACGGCCCACGGATCGGCAAGCAGCACACCGCCGAGCGCCAAGCACAGCACCGCGGAAGTCGGTACGCTGCGCCCGGCCAGATACGCAACGCCGCCGACCGCGATCATCCACCACGCGCGCTGCGCCGGCACGTTGAAGCCGGCGAGTGCCGCATAGCCGGCCGCTGCCGCCAGCGCGGCGAGCGCGGCCGCGTACGGCGCCGGCAACACGAGCGTCACGGCCCGGGCGCGCCAGCGCAGGCGGCGCCAGACCATCGACACGAGGCCGCCCGCGATCGCGCCGACGAGCCCGACATGCAGACCGGAGATCGCGACCAGGTGGCTCGTGCCCGTGCTGCGCAGCACGCGCCAGTCGTCGTCGCCAATGCCCGACTGGTCGCCGATCGCGAGCGCGGCGACGATGCCGCGATGGCCGGCGTCGCCGCCAAGCGTCTCGCCGATACGCGAGCGCAGCGTGTCGCGCAGCCGATCGATCGATGCACGCCATCCCGATGCACGCGCATCGAGCAATACCGCCCGCCGGGGCGCGCTGACATAACCGATGGCGCGAATGCCTGCGGCAAGCCACGCCGCCTCGCTGTCGCGCACGCCGGGATTGGCCTCGGCATGCGGGCGCTTCAGGCGCACGACGAAACGCCAGCGCTGTGCGGCGCGCAGATCGGGCAGCGCGTCGCGTGTCGCGGCTGCGCCATACGCGCGCCACGACAACCGGATCAACGGTGGGAAGCGGGCCAGCCTCGCGTCGTTCGACTCGACCGCGAACAGCAGCCGCGCGCCTGTCTCGTCGACCACGGGCAGCCCCCGAATCACGCCGGTGACGACGATGTCGCGCCCTTCCCACTCGACGGGCAGGCTGTCGCCCAGCCGCCATTCGGCCCGCGCGGCCGCGTAGCCGAATCCGGCGACGCCGGCCGCGAGCGCACAAAGCATCCATCCGAACGCGACGGTCATGCGCGTGCGCCGGCGGCGCATGTACCACGCGCACGGCACCACGCAGCCCGCGAGTACGGCCGCACCGATCATCCATGCGAACGCACCCGGCAGCGCCGCCTGCCGCTGCAGCACGACCACGCCGAGCGCGAACGCGATCCACCACACGCGCATCGCCCCTCCTCGTCGACCCGGCACCGCCATTGCGAATGCGGTGCCTTCCGGCAACGATTATGCGGACGAAAGAGCGAGTCGCGGCAGCGCGGCGAGCGCGTTAGCCGAAGTGCATAGGGAGAGCGCGCCGGCGTCGATCCCGCGCAGTTCGGCGAGCACTTCGCCGATGCGCGGCACCTGGTCGGGCGTGTTGCGGGATTTGTATGCCCATTCAGGCGCAATGTCGGGCGCGTCCGTCTCGACGACGATCGCATCGAGCGGCAGTTGCGCCGCGAGCCGGCGGATCTGCAGCGCGCGCGTGAACGTCACGTTGCCGCCGAAGCCGAGATGCAGCCCATGCGCGAGATACGCTTCGGCCTGCTGGAAACTGCCGTTGAACGCATGCGCGATGCCGCGCCGCACGTCGAATCGGCGCAGCCCGGCCAGCACGCGATCCTGCGATTTGCGCACGTGGCACAGCACGGGCAGGTCGAATTCGCGCGCCAGCTTGAGCTGCCCCTGGTAGAAGAACTGCTGCCGTGCTTCATCGAGCCCCGGCACGAAATAATCGAGGCCGATCTCGCCGATCGCGACGAAGCGCGGATCGTCGAGGCTCGCCTCGATTTCCATGCGCAGCAGGTCGAGATCCTCGTCGCGTGCGCGCGGCGTATACATCGGATGGATGCCGAGCGCATAGACCGCGCCCGGCGTGCGTTGCGCAAGCTCGCGCACCGTCGTGAAGTTGTCGCGCCCGACGCTCGGGATCACGATGCGCGACACGCCGGCCGCGCGCGCCGCCTGAACGACCGCGTCGCGGTCGGCGTCGAACTCGGCGGCATCGAGATGGCAGTGCGTATCGATCCACATGGCGGCATTCCTGCACCCTTGCGCCGCGCCGGTCAGGGTGATTCCGGCACGTCGCGAAAGGCGTTCGTTCACACCGGCAGCGCCGGCTCCTCGTGCAGCACGCCGTCGCGCAACCGCATGATGCGGTCGCAGCGCGCGGCGAGATCGGGATCGTGCGTGACGATCACGAAGCTCGTTTCGAGCGTCGCGGACAGTTCGAGCATCAGGTTGAACACCGTATCGGCCGTCGTGCCGTCGAGGTTGCCGGTCGGCTCGTCGGCGAGCACGCACGCGGGCTTCGTGACCAGCGCGCGCGCGATCGCGACGCGCTGCCGCTCGCCCCCCGACAGCTCGCCCGGCCGGTGCTTCGCCCGCGGGCCGAGACCGACGCGCTCGAGCATCGTCTGCGCCTCGGCACGCGCGGCCTCGGTCGTCATCCGGCGGATGCGCAGCGGCATCGCGACGTTGTCGAGCGCGGTGAACTCGGGCAGCAGATGATGGAACTGGTAGACGAAGCCGAGCGCACGGTTGCGCAATTCGTTGCGCTCGCGCTCGGCGAGTTGCGTGAACGGCTTGCCGAGCAGCGACACCTCGCCCGCGCTCGGCTCGTCGAGCCCGCCCAGCACGTGCAGCAGCGTGCTCTTGCCCGATCCCGACGCGCCGACGACCGCAAGCTTCTCGCCGCGCCGCACCGTCAGCTCGGTGTTATTGAGCACCTGAACGTTGAAGCCGCCCTGCACGAACGCCTTCGTGATCCCGCGCGCCTGAAGCACGTATTCCTGCATACCTGCCGAATCCTGTCTGTTGTGTTGTCGTGAATCCGCGAATGCGGTCGCGCGATCATTCATAGCGGAGCGCCTCCGCCGGCTTCACCTTCGCCCCGCGCCAGCTCGGATAGAGCGTCGCGACAGCCGACAGCGCGAACGCGATCAGGCCGATCCGGATCACGTCGCTCGCGACGAGTTCTGACGGCAGCTCGCTGATGAAGTACACGGACGGCGGCAGGAACTGCACGCCGAACAGGTGCTCGATCATCGGGATCAGCCACGGGATGCTCCACGCGATCAGGCAGCCGAGCGCGACGCCCGACGCCGTGCCGACGAAGCCGATCGTCACGCCCTGCACGACGAAGATCTTCATGATCGACCCCGGCTGCGCGCCGAGCGTGCGCAGGATCGCGATGTCGGCCTGCTTGTTGGTCACCGTCATCACGAGCGACGACACGAGGTTGAACGCGGCCACCGCGATGATCAGCGTGAGGATGACGAACATCATCCGCTTCTCGATCTGCACGGCCGAGAACCACGTCTTGTTCTGCTGGGTCCAGTCGCGGATGTACAGGCTGCCCGACAGCGTATGCGACAGCTCGACCGCCACGTCCGGCGCCTTCTGCATGTCCTTCAGCCGCAGCCGCACACCGGTCGGCGCGCTCATCCGGAACAGCGCCTCGGCATCGCGGATGTTGATCATCGCGAGCGTGCTGTCGTATTCGTAGTGCCCGGACTCGAACACGCCGACGACCGTGAACTGCTTCAGCCGCGGCATCATGCCGGCCGGCGTGATCGACCCTTCCGGCGCGACCAGCGTGACCTTGTCGCCGACCGTCACGCCGAGATTGCCGGCGAGCGCATCGCCGAGCACGATGCCGAACTGGCCCGGCACGAGCGCGGCGAGCTGGCCCGCCTTCATGTCCTTGCCGATGTCCGACACCTGCGGCTCGAGCGTTGGCTCGACGCCGCGCAGCATCACACCGCTCACCGCGTCCTGGCGGGTAAGCAGCGCCTGCGCGTCGACATACGGCGCGGCGCCGATCACCGACGGATTGCGGCGCGCTTCCTGCGCGGTCAGTTGCCAGTCGGGCATCGAGCCCGTCGGCGAGAACACCTCGACGTGTGCGAGCACCGACAGCATGCGGTCGCGCACTTCCTTCTGGAAGCCGTTCATCACCGACAGCACGACGATCAGCGCCGCAACACCGAGCGCGATCCCGAGCATCGACACGAGCGCGATGAAGGAAATGAAGCCGTTACCGGTCGTGCGTTTGCCGGCGCGCGTGTAGCGCCAGCCGATCTGCCATTCGTACGGAAGTTTCAAGCGAATCCTTTCTGCTGGTTACGGCGGGGAGGC
This sequence comes from Burkholderia crassaminum, assembly GCF_964265005.1. Classification (NCBI taxonomy): domain Bacteria; kingdom Pseudomonadati; phylum Pseudomonadota; class Betaproteobacteria; order Burkholderiales; family Burkholderiaceae; genus Burkholderia; species Burkholderia crassaminum. The sequence goes on from NZ_OZ183799.1 coordinate 2,487,213, forward strand.
GCCCCGCGGCCGGACCGCCGCCCGGTGGCGGCCACCGGCCCGGGCACGGTCGAAAAACGGCCGCCGGACGCGAACGGGCCGTCAGCCGGCCCGATCACGCGCGCAGTTTGCCATACAATGCGCACCATCATGCACGACCGACGCCTCCATTTTCTCGTTCCGTTCGCGCTGCCGTCGGCGGCCGATGCGGCCTCATCCCTGCACACGCTGGACAGCCCCGCGCTCGAAAAGTTGCTCGCCCGCGCGAGCCTCGTCGAGCGCGTGGCCGGCGAGGACTTCCAGCGCACGCTGCCGCACGAGCGCTGGCTGGCCCGCCAGTTCGGCGCAACCCAGGGCAACGCCGCGGACGAGGCGCCGCTCGCGCCCTACATGCTGCTGGCGGACGGCGGCGACCCCGGCGCGCACGCGTGGGCCTGCGTCGAGCCCGTCCACGTCGAAATCGCGCACGATCACCTGGTGCTGGTCGATCCAGCCGCGCTCGCGCTCGACGACGGCGACGCGGCGGCGCTGCTCGCGGTGGCGCGGCCGCTGATCGAAGAACTCGGCGTGCGGCTCGACGCGCCGAATCCCGCCCGCTGGTACCTGTCGAGCGATCAGCTCTCCCGGCTCGCGGGCGCCGCGCCGCTGCGCGCGAGCGGCCGCAACATCGAAATCTGGCTGCCGCACGAGGCCCATACGGGAGAGCGCTCGCGGATGTGGATGAAGCTGCAGAACGAAGTGCAGATGGCATGGTTCCAGCATCCGGTCAACGAGGCTCGCGACGCGCGCGGCCTGCCGGCCGTCAATTCGATCTGGTTTCATGCGCAGGGCACGCTGAAGCCGGTCGGCAAGCCGTTCGCGCGCGTGCTGTCCGCGTCGCCGGCAGCGCTCGGCCTTGCGCGCGCCGCACAGATCGACGCCGCAGCCCCGCCCTCTGCATTCGGCGCACTGTCAGCCGCCGACGGTGCGACGCTCGTCGAACTGCCGGCACTGACCACCCCGTTCATCGAGCAGGACTGGGCGCGCTGGCACGACGGACTCGCCGTGCTCGAGCGCGACTGGTTCGCGCCGACCCTCGCCGCGCTGCAGTCCGGCGAGCTCGCGAGCGTCGATTTCACGCTGTGCGGCGATACGAGCTCCGTGACGCTGCACGCGACGCGCGGCGACCTGCGCAAGTTCTGGCGCCGCCGTGCGCTCGCCTCCCTGTTCGAATAACCAGCAGACCCCGAATGACCCGGATCGTTACCCGCCCCGTCGCGCCCGCCGACGCAGAAGTGCTCGCGCGCCACGGCCTGCACCCCGTCCTCGCGCGCCTGTATGCGTCGCGCGGCGTGCAGTCCCCCGTCGATATCGAGACCGCGCTTGCGCGGCTCGTCCCGCCCACCGAGCTGAAAGGCTGCGCCGACGCGGCGTCGCTGCTTGCCGACGCGATCGCCGACAAGCGGCGCCTGCTCGTCGTCGCGGACTACGACTGCGACGGCGCGACCGCGTGCGCGGTCGCGGTGCGCGGCCTGCGGATGTTCGGCGCACAGATCGACTACCTGGTGCCGAACCGCTTCGAATACGGCTACGGCCTCACGCCCGAGATCGTCGAACTCGCCGCCGCGCGCAAGCCCGACCTGCTGATCACCGTCGACAACGGGATCGCCAGCGTCGCGGGCGTCGAAGCCGCAAACGCGCGCAACATCGACGTGCTCGTGACCGACCACCACCTGCCCGGCGACGCGCTGCCCGCTGCGCGCGCGATCGTCAACCCTAACCAGCCCGGCTGCGCGTTCCCGAGCAAGCACCTCGCCGGGGTCGGCGTGATGTTCTACGTGCTGCTCGCGCTGCGTGCCGAGCTGCGCCGCCGCGGCGCCTTTGCGAGCAAGGAAGCCGAGCCGCGCCTCGACGGCCTGCTTGACCTCGTCGCGCTCGGCACCGTCGCCGACGTCGTGCGACTCGACGGCAACAACCGCGTGCTCGTCGCGCAGGGGCTGCAGCGCATCCGCAACGGCCGCATGCAGCCGGGCATCGCCGCGCTGTTCCGCGCCGCCGCGCGCGAGGCGCGCACGGCATCGGGCTTCGACCTCGGCTTCGGCCTCGGCCCACGCCTGAACGCCGCCGGGCGGCTCTCCGACATGTCGCTCGGCATCGAGTGCCTGATCACCGACGACATCGGCCGCGCATGGGACCTCGCGCAGCAGCTCGACGTGATGAACCGCGAACGCCGCGAGATCGAAGCCGGCATGCAGCAGCAGGCGCTGGCCGATCTCGCCGACGTCGATCCGGCCGACGCGTGCACGATCACCCTCTTCAATCCCGAGTGGCATCAGGGCGTGATCGGCATCGTCGCCGGCCGGCTCAAGGAAAAATTCCACCGCCCGTCGTTCACGTTCGCGCACGCGGACGACGAAGGCAAGCGGGTCAAGGGGTCGGGACGCTCGATTCCCGGCTTCCACCTGCGCGACGCGCTCGACCTCGTGTCGAAACGCGAACCGGACCTGATCGTCGCATTCGGCGGCCACGCGATGGCAGCTGGCCTCACGCTCGACACCGAGAATGTGCCGCGCTTCGCGGCCGCGTTCGAGGCCGTCGCGCGCGAATGGCTGTCCGACGACGCGCTCGCCCGTGTGATCGAGACCGACGGCGAACTCGAGGACGCGTACTTCACGCCGCAGTTTGTCGGGCTGCTCGACGAGGCCGTGTGGGGGCAAGGTTTTCCGGCCCCGCTTTTCTCGGGCGAATTCGACGTCGTGTCCCAGTCGCTCGTGAAGGAAAAACATCTGAAGCTGCAGCTGGCGCGCGGCCGGCAGCGCTTCAACGCGATCTGGTTCAACCACACCGAGCCGCTGCCGGAGAGCGCACTGGTCGCATACCGCCTCGTCGCCGACACGTGGAACGGCGTCACGCGCGTCCAGCTGATCGTCGAGCACGCAGCCGGCTGAGCGGGGCCACCCGGCCCGCTGCCATGCCCGCCCCTGCATGCACGCCGCGCCGGACGGGGCCGCGGTACACGTGCATGCACCGTTTGCGTCACCGGGCAACCCTGCCGATCGGCTATAATTCCGCTTTTTTACGAAGCAAGAATAGCGAACGATCATGGAAGCGGAACGTCTCAACGCGATCGAAAGCTCCCTGCTCGACCTGCGCAACCGCGCGGGCGAGCTTCGGGGGTATCTTTGACTACGACGCCAAAGCTGCGCGTCTGACCGAAGTCAACAAGGAACTCGAAGACCCGAACGTCTGGAACGATTCGAAGAACGCCCAGGCGCTCGGTCGCGAGAAGAAGCTGCTCGAGGGCGTCGTCACGACCCTCACCGCGCTTGATGGCGACCTGCGCGACGCGCTCGACCTGTTCGAGCTGGCCCGCGAGGAAGGCGACGAGGACACCCTCGTCGCGTCGGAGGAAGACGCCGCGAAGCTCGAAGCGCGCGTCGGCGACATCGAGTTCCGCCGGATGTTCTCGAACCCGGCCGACCCGAACAACTGCTTCATCGACATCCAGGCCGGCGCCGGCGGCACCGAAGCGTGCGACTGGGCATCGATGCTGCTGCGCCAGTACCTGCGCTACTGCGAACGCAAGGGCTTCAAGGCCGAGGTGCTCGAAGAGTCCGACGGCGACGTCGCCGGCATCAAGAACGCGACGGTCAAGGTCTCGGGCGAATACGCATACGGCTTCCTGCGCACCGAAACGGGCATCCACCGCCTCGTGCGCAAGTCGCCGTTCGACTCGTCGGGCGGCCGCCACACGTCGTTCTCGTCGGTGTTCGTCTATCCGGAAATCGACGACTCGATCGAAGTCGAGATCAACCCGGCCGACCTGCGCATCGACACGTACCGCGCATCGGGCGCGGGCGGTCAGCACATCAACAAGACCGACTCCGCGGTGCGGATCACGCACATGCCGACCGGTATCGTCGTGCAGTGCCAGAACGACCGCTCGCAGCACCGCAACCGCGCCGAAGCGATGGCAATGCTGAAGTCGCGCCTGTACGAAGTCGAGATGCGCAAGCGCCAGGCCGAACAGGACAAGCTCGAATCGAGCAAGACCGATGTGGGCTGGGGCCATCAGATCCGTTCGTACGTGCTCGACCAGAGCCGCGTGAAGGACCTGCGCACGAACGTCGAAATGAGCAACACGAGGGCTGTCCTCGACGGCGACCTCGACGACTTCATCAGCGCGAGCCTCAAACAGGGCGTGTAAGCGCCGCGGCGCGGCCTGGCCAGGTCGCGCCACCCTTGCCCTTCCCGTTTGCGTTGCCGCACCCACTCCGAATTCCGACCATCATGACCGAACCGACCCAAACGCAGCCCGCCGTCACGGCGGACGAAAACCAGATCATCGCCGAGCGCCGCGAGAAGCTGCGCGCCCTGCGCGAGCAAGGCGTCGCCTACCCGAACGATTTCCGGCCCGAGCACCACGCAGCCGACCTGCAGGCGAAATTCGCCGACTCGGACAAGGCCGCGCTCGAAGCGAACCCGGTCGAGGTGTCGGTGGCCGGCCGCATGATGCTCAAGCGCGTGATGGGCAAGGCGAGCTTCGCGACGGTGCAGGACGGTTCGGGCCAGATCCAGTTCTTCGTGACACCGAACGACGTCGGCGCGGAAACCTACGACGCATTCAAGAAGTGGGACCTCGGCGACATCGTCGCCGCGCGCGGCGTGCTGTTCCGCACCAACAAGGGCGAGCTGTCGGTCCAGTGCAAGGAACTGCGCCTGCTGTCGAAGGCACTGCGTCCGCTGCCGGACAAGTTCCACGGCCTGTCCGACCAGGAAATGCGCTACCGCCAGCGCTACGTCGACCTGATCGTCACGCCGGAAACGCGCGACACGTTCCGTGCCCGCACCAAGACGATCGCGTCGATCCGCAAGTTCATGGACAACGCCGAGTTCATGGAAGTCGAAACGCCGATGCTGCACCCGATCCCGGGCGGCGCGGCGGCGAAGCCGTTCGTCACGCATCACAATGCGCTCGACATGCAGATGTTCCTGCGCATCGCGCCGGAACTGTACCTGAAGCGCCTGATCGTCGGCGGCTTCGAGCGCGTGTTCGAAATCAACCGCAATTTCCGGAATGAAGGCGTGTCGCCGCGTCACAACCCGGAATTCACGATGATGGAGTTCTACGCCGCGTACACCGACTACCGCTGGCTGATGGACTTCACCGAGCAACTGATCCGCCAGGCGGCGATCGATGCGCTCGGCACCGCGACGATCCAGTATCAAGGCCGCGAGCTCGACCTCGCGAAGCCGTTCCATCGCCTGACGATCACGCAGGCGATCCAGAAGTACGCACCGGGCTACACCGCCGGCCAGCTGTCGGACGACGCGTTCCTGCGCACCGAACTGAAGCGCTTCGGCGTCGACGTGTCGCAGCCCGCGTTCCTGAACGCGGGCATCGGCGCGCTGCAGCTCGCGCTGTTCGAGGAAACGGCCGAAGCGCAGCTGTGGGAGCCGACCTTCATCATCGATTACCCGGTTGAAGTGTCGCCGCTCGCACGCGCATCGGATACGGTGCCGGGCATCACCGAGCGCTTTGAGCTGTTCATGACCGGCCGCGAAATCGCGAACGGCTTCTCGGAGCTGAACGATCCTGAAGACCAGGCTGCGCGCTTCAAGAAGCAGGTCGAGCAGAAGGATGCAGGCGACGAGGAAGCGATGTTCTTCGACGCCGACTACATCCGTGCGCTCGAGTACGGGATGCCCCCGACCGGCGGCTGCGGGATCGGGATCGACCGTCTCGTGATGCTGCTGACCGACAGCCCGACGATCCGCGACGTGCTGCTGTTCCCCCACCTGCGCCGCGAAGACTGATCGCCGCACCCGCGTGTGCGCCGCGCCCCGCGGCGCGCACGCGTCAGCTTTGTAACGACGCGTAAGTCCCGCCAGCCGACGTTCGCCGGCTTTCGATCTATCCCCGTTTTATTCCCTCGCCGCGCCTGCCTTCTCCGGGTTTTCCCTGTCATGGCTGCCTGCGCCCTGCTGCAATTCGTTACACCTTGATACGGTTCGCCGCGCGCCGGTGGATGACACTCCTGTTGCGTCACCACGTATGACCACGGGACCAGAATCAGGCGCAGGAACGCCAGATCTGCTCGAACCCGCAGCGTGGGATCCGGCCCGGCGCCACAGTGCCGATCCGGATCGACATCGGAGAAAAAAATGGACAACCAGAATCAGACCACGCCGCAAAAGCAACGCCTCCACCCGCTCATCGCCACCGCCGCCGGCGCCGTCATCGTCGCCAGCCTCGCGGCAACGGCAGCGATCACCGGCGTGTTCCCGAAGGCCAGCAGCAGCAACGAACAGAACGGCCAGACCCAGGCCGCGCTGATCGCCTCGCAGCCGGCCGTCGATACGGCCGCAGCCGCCAGCGCCGCGCTGGCCGCACAGGCCCAGCAGCAGGCGGCCGAACAAGCCGCTGCGCAGCAGAAGGCTGCCGTCGCGCAGGCCGAGCCGAAGCCCGCGCCGCGCCCGGCTGCACCGCACCGCCGTCATACGACGGCACCGCAGCCGCCGCAATACGCGCAGCAGCCGTCGGCGCCGGCCCAGACCTACTGCCAGAGCTGCGGCACGGTCGTCGCGATCTCGCAGACGCGCACGCCGGGCCAGAGTTCGGGGATCGGCGCCGTGGGCGGCGCTGCAGCCGGCGGCCTGCTCGGCAACCAGTTCGGCCACGGCAACGGCCGCACCGCGATGACGATCATCGGCGCGCTGGGCGGCGGTCTCGCCGGCAACCAGGTCGAGAAGCAGGTGCGCGCGGAAACCGACTATCAGGTGCAAGTGCAGATGGAGAGCGGCGCGACGCGCACGTTCACGTACCACAACCCGCCGCCGTTCGGCCAGGGCCAGCGCGTGCGGATCGAGAACGGCACGCTGGTCGGCGCGTGATCGCGTGATTCCCCTGCCCGCGTCACGTACGCGGAACGGGCTTGATGAATCGGCCTGAAAATGAAAACGGCTCGTGAGCGATTTGCTCACGAGCCGTTTTTTCATGACCGGCCGTCTGCGCCGTTGCGGCGCATGCGGGGTTCAGTCCTCGTCGTCGAAGTCCGACTCGTCGATCCAGTGGGCCTGGATCGCTTCGAGGATCTTCTCGCCGGAGTGCGTCGGATCGTCGTTGAAGCCGTCGAGTTCGAGCACCCACTGGCGCAGGTCGACGAAGTTGATCCGCTGCGGGTCGATGTCCGGGTACTTGTCCGCCAGCGCAATCGCTATTTCACGCGAATCGGTCCATTTCATCGCCTGCCTCCGGTTCCTGTCAGTGGTTTTCCTTCGCGTGGTTGATCGAGTACTTCGGAATCTCGACCACCAGGTCCGAATCTTCCTTCACGATCGCCTGGCACGACAGGCGCGACGTCGGCTCGAGGCCCCACGCCTTGTCCAGCAGATCGTCCTCGTCCTCCTCGGACGGCGTCAGATCGTTGAAGCCTTCGCGGATCACCACGTGGCACGTCGTGCACGCGCACGACTTCTCGCATGCATGCTCGATCTCGATTCCGTGTTCGAGCAGGTTGTCGCAGATACTCTTGCCGGGCGTCGCGTCGATCACTGCGCCATCCGGGCACAGTTCGACGTGAGGTAGCACCACCAGTTGAGGCATGTCCGTTCCGTCAGTCAGGGTGCGGCGCCGGGCGCCGCACGGTTCAATATCGCGCGGGCCGTTACCGGCCGATGCGCAGTTCGTGAGTTCAGATCTCGTCGAGCCGGCGGCCCGACAACGCGCGCTTGATGCTCTTGTCCATCCGGCGCGCAGCGAATTCGTCGGTGCCGTCGGCCAGCGCCTTGGTCGCCGCTTCGATCGCGTTCGTATCGTCGCCCTGCGCCACCGCGCGCAGTGCCGCGGCCAACGTGTCGACCTGCGTGCGCTCGTCCGCGTCGAGCAGTTCGCCGTCGGCCGCCAGCGCAGCCTGCGTCGCCTCGAGCATCCGCTCGGCCTCGACCTGCGCTTCGCGCAGCGCGCGTGCGCGCATGTCGATTTCGGCCGTCTTGAAGCTGTCCTCGAGCATCTTCGCGATGTCGTCGTCGGCAAGGCCGTACGACGGCTTCACGACGACCGACGCCTCGACGCCCGACAGCTGCTCGCGGGCGAACACCGACAGCAGGCCGTCCGCGTCGACCTGGTAGGTCACGCGAATGCGCGCGGCGCCGGCCGTCATCGGCGGAATGCCGCGCAGTTCGAAGCGCGCGAGCGACCGGCAATCGGCGACGAGCTCGCGCTCGCCCTGCACGACGTGGATCGCCATCGCAGTCTGGCCGTCCTTGAAGGTCGTGAATTCCTGCGCGCGCGCGATCGGAATCGTCGAGTTGCGCGGAATGATCTTTTCGACGAGGCCGCCCATCGTCTCGACACCGAGCGACAGCGGAATCACGTCGAGCAGCAGCCAGTCGTCACCGGTGCCGCGATTGCCTGCGAGCAGGTCGGCCTGGATCGCCGCGCCGAGCGCGACGACCTGGTCCGGATCGAGGTTCACGAGCGGCGGCTGGCCGAAATGTTTCGCGACCGCGTCGCGAATCACCGGCATGCGCGTCGCGCCGCCGACGAGCACGACACCCTTGATGTCGGCCGCCGTGACCTGCGCGTCGCGCAGCGCCTTGCGGGTCGGCGTGAGCGTGCGCTGCACGAGCGGCTCGACGAGTGACGCGAACGTGTCGTGCGAGATCGTCTGCACGAGGTGCGCGCCACCCGACAGCGTGACGTCAAGCGACGCCTGCGGCGCGGACGACAGCGCTTCCTTCAGCACGCGCACACGGTCGAGCAGCAGGCGCACGTCTTCGGGCGCGAGCGTCTTCGCATCGATGCCGGCCTGCGCGAGCACGTGGCTGAACAGCGCATGGTCGAAATCGTCGCCGCCGAGTGCGGAATCGCCGCCCGCGGCCAGCACTTCGAACACGCCCTTCGTCAGCTTCAGGATCGACAGGTCGAACGTGCCGCCGCCGAGGTCGTACACCGCGTAGAGGCCTTCGGCCCCGTTGTCGAGACCGTAGGCAATCGCCGCAGCGGTCGGTTCGTTCAGCAGGCGCAGCACGTTGAGACCCGCGAGGCGTGCGGCATCCTTGGTCGCCTGGCGTTGTGCTTCGTCGAAATACGCGGGCACCGTGATCACCGCGCCGACCAGGTCGTCGCCAAGCGAATCTTCCGCGCGATAGCGCAGCGTCGCGAGAATCTCGGCCGACACTTCGACCGGGCTCTTCACGCCGTCGATGGTACGGATCTGCACCATGCCCGGCGCATCGACGAATTCGTACGGTGCGTTCGCGGCGCCTTCGACCTCGGCCTTGCCGCGGCCCATGAAGCGCTTGACCGACACGATCGTATTGCGCGGATCGCTCGCCGCCTGCTCTTTCGCCTCTTGGCCGATGCGTCGGCCGCCCTTCTCGAGATAGCGGACCACCGACGGCAGCAGCACACGGCCCGCTTCGTCCGGCAGGACTTCGGGCACACTGTTGCGCACGGCCGCGACGAGCGAGTTCGTCGTGCCGAGATCGATCCCGACGGCGAGCCGCCGCTGATGCGGCGCCGGCGCCATGCCCGGTTCGGAAATTTGCAGTAAAGCCATCTTGGTTCGTTCGGGCGCTCGGCCCGTTTGCTGCGCGTGCCGCAAGGCACGCGGTTAAGTTTCGAGGCGCTCGATCTGCGCGCCCACTTCCGACGCGACCCGTTCGATGAACATCAGCTGACGCACGGCCTCGGCGGCCGCCTGATCGGCGCCGCTGTCGAGCAGCGTGCCGAGGCGCTCCACACGCAAGCGCCGCTCTTCGCGCAACTCGGCGAGCAGCGCGTCGAGCGCGTCGACGTTGCGGGCGGCCGCGGCATCCTCGATGCCCTCGCGCCACTCCATCTGCTGCATCAGGAACGCGGGCTCCATCGCGGTGTTGTTTTCCGCGCCGATGTCGACACCGCGCAGCGACAGCAGATACGACGCACGCTTCAGCGGATCGCGCAGCGTGCGGTATGCCTCGTTCGCGCGGGTGGCCCATTGCATCGCGATGCGCTTCTGCGCATCGCCGGCCGCCGCGAAGCGGTCCGGATGCACCTGCGTCTGCACCGTCCGATAGGCGGCGTCGAGCACAGTCTCGTCGAGCGCGAATTGCGCCGGCAGGTGAAACAGGTCGAAGTGGCTGTCTTTCAGCGAGACCATCGTCGCGTTCAATTCCGGTTCGTCGCGCGGCAAACGCCGCACATTAAAAAGGCGGCCCGTGCCGCCTCTTGCCCGCATCGCGCGGAGATCCGCGCTGTCACACGCGGAACGATTCGCCGCAGCCGCACTCGTCCTTCACGTTCGGGTTGTTGAACTTGAACCCTTCGTTCAGGCCTTCGCGTGCGAAGTCGAGCTCGGTGCCGTCGATGTACGCAAGGCTCTTCGGGTCGACGATGACCTTCACCCCATGGCTCTCGAACACCTGATCCTCGGGAGCCAGCTCGTCGACATACTCGAGCTTGTACGCGAGCCCCGAGCACCCGGTCGTGCGAACGCCAAGCCGCAGGCCCACACCCTTGCCGCGACGGACGAGGTATTTCTGGACGTGCTGTGCTGCTTTTTCGGTCAGTGTAATTGCCATGATGTCCTTGCCGCGGCGCGCCACCGGGGCCCGCCGCGTTTCCTTCTCTAGCCGCTCGATGCCGCTCAGGCTGCTGCCTGATCGCCTTCCTTGGTGTCGTGGCGCTTCTTGTAGTCGGCCACGGCTGCCTTGATCGCGTCTTCCGCGAGGATCGAGCAGTGAATCTTCACCGGCGGCAGCGCGAGTTCTTCGGCGATCTGCGTGTTCTTGATCGACAGGGCTTCGTCGAGCGTCTTGCCCTTCACCCACTCGGTGACGAGCGAGCTCGACGCGATCGCCGAACCGCAACCGTAGGTCTTGAACTTCGCGTCTTCGATCACGCCGTCCGCGCCGACGCGGATCTGCAGCTTCATCACGTCGCCGCAGGCCGGCGCGCCGACCATGCCCGTGCCGACCGTGTCGTCGTCCTTCGCGAACGAACCGACGTTGCGCGGGTTTTCGTAGTGATCCAGAACCTTGTTGCTGTAAGACATGACTCAGACTCCTTGACTCGTTACGTCTGCGTGCGCGAATCCGCCCGCGGGTATGTTCAATCCGGCGCTCAGTGTGCGGCCCATTCGATCGTCGACAGATCGATGCCTTCCTGGTGCATTTCCCAGAGCGGCGACAGTTCGCGCAGCTTCGCGATCTTGCTGTTCAGCAGGTTGATCACGAAGTCGACTTCCTGCTCCGTCGTGAAGCGGCCGACCGTGAAGCGGATCGAGCTGTGTGCCAGCTCGTCGTTGCGGCCGAGCGCACGCAGCACGTACGACGGCTCCAGCGACGCCGACGTACATGCGGAGCCCGACGACACCGCGACGTCCTTGATCGCCATGATCAGCGACTCGCCTTCGACGAAGTTGAAACTGATGTTGAGGTTGTGCGGGACACGGCGCTCCATGTCGCCGTTCACGTACGTTTCCTCGATCTGCGACAGGCCGCGCAGCAGCTTGTCGCGCAGCATGCGAACGCGCTCGTTTTCCGTCGCCATTTCTTCGCGTGCGATGCGGAACGCCTCGCCCATGCCGACGATCTGGTGCGTCGCCAGCGTGCCCGAACGCATCCCGCGCTCGTGGCCACCGCCGTGCATCTGCGCTTCGATGCGCACACGCGGCTTGCGGCGCACGTACAGCGCGCCGATGCCCTTCGGGCCGTAGGTCTTGTGCGCCGAGAACGACATCAGGTCGACCTTCAGCTTCGCGAGGTCGATCTGGACCTTGCCGGTCGACTGTGCGGCGTCGACGTGGAACACGATGCCCTTTTCGCGGCAGATTTCACCGATCGTCTCGATGTCCTGGATCACGCCGATCTCGTTGTTCACGTGCATCACCGACACGAGGATCGTGTCCGGACGCAGCGCGGCCTTGAACACGTCGAGGTCGATCAGGCCGTCATCCTTCACGTCGAGGTAGGTGACTTCGAAACCGTCGCGCTCGAGCTCGCGGCAGGTATCGAGCACGGCCTTGTGCTCGGTCTTCACCGTGATGATGTGCTTGCCCTTGCCCTTGTAGAAGTTCGCGGCACCCTTGATCGCGAGGTTGTCCGATTCCGTTGCACCGGACGTCCAGATGATCTCGCGCGGATCCGCGTTCACGAGCGCGGCCACGTTCTCGCGCGCTTCCTCGACCGCACGCTCCGCGTCCCAGCCATACGCGTGGCTGCGCGACGCCGGGTTGCCGAACTGCTCGCGCAGGTACGGCACCATCTTGTCGACCACGCGCGGATCGACGGGCGTCGTCGCGCTGTAATCCATGTAGATGGGCAGGTGGAGAGTGTCTTGGGTCATCTGTCGCTCCGGGAATTCTGTGCAGGGACTATGTGCGTTATGGGGTATGGCGGCGCTTTCGCGCTCACGAACTCGCGATGTTGAACACCGAATTGGGGCCGAGCGGCATCGTCCGCACCGGCTCGGCCGGCGCCGCGACGGGCTCCGGCGTGCGCCGGTCGCGCAGCACCGCAGGTGCGCCCTCGCGAGCGCGCTGCTGATCGACGAGATCCTGCAGCGACACCGAATCGAGGTATTCGACCATCTTCTGGTTCAGCGTCGACCACAGCTCGTGCGTCATGCAATGGCCGTCGGGCTGCTTCGAGCCGTCGCACGTGCCTTTGCCGCCGCACTGCGTGGCGTCGAGCGGTTCATCGACCGCGATGATGATGTCGGCAACGGTGACATCCTGCGCGCGACGCGCGAGGTTGTAGCCGCCGCCCGGGCCGCGCACGGATTCGACGATTTCATGCCTGCGCAGCTTGCCGAACAGCTGTTCGAGATACGAGAGCGAAATCCGCTGGCGCTGGCTGATGCCTGCAAGCGTCACCGGGCCCTGCTCCTGGCGCAGTGCCAAGTCAATCATCGCCGTGACGGCGAAACGGCCTTTGGTGGTGAGTCTCATGGTGTCTAGGGGACTGCAATCTTGACGATTTTGGTCAAGTATAAATATTTGACGAATTTAGTCAAGTATCCATGCTTTTGAAAGGGTATTCGCAGACCGCTGAATACCGCGCGATCAGCGCTCCGTGCGGGCCCGGAGCGTCTCCAGCAGGCCCGCACACGCGCGCTCGACCTGATCGAGCACCTGCTCGAAGCCCTGCGCGCCGCCGAAATAGGGATCGGCCACTTCGGTTTCGGCCGAATCCGGCGCGAACTCCATCAGCAGGCGCACCTTGTCGTGATGCTGCGGCGGACAGCGGCGGCGCAACTCCGCGAGATTCGCCTCGTCCATCGCAAGCAGCAGGTCGAAACGCTCGAAATCCGCCGCGCTCACCTGTCGGGCGCGCAGCGCCGACAGGTCGTAGCCACGGCCACGAGCGGCAGCCTGCGCACGCGTATCGGGTGGCTCGCCGACATGCCAGTCGCCCGTGCCGGCCGAATCGATCGCGATCCGGTCGGCCAGCGCGGCCGCGTCGACCTGGCGACGCATCACGCCTTCCGCGGTGGGCGAACGGCAGATGTTGCCGAGACAGACGAAGCAGATCGAAACGCGGGTCATCGCACTATCGGAAAGCCGCGGCGGACCGCGTTGGAGAACAGCACGCCATTATACAAAGGCGGCCGAAATCGCGCCGCCGCGCAAAGCGACGGCGCCGTGCATTACAGCGCCTTCGGTGCGGCGAGCACAACGTCGCCGGCCGCTGCCGGCAGCGGCTTCGCCGCATCGCCGACCAGCCCGAACGACACCGCACGCGCCAGTTCGGCAGACGCCTGGTGCACCGCCAGCGGGCCACGCGACGGCGCATCGGCCATCGCATGCAGATAGGCAGCCGCAGCCAGCGGAACGACAATTGCCAGCGGCCAGTACATCGATATTGTCTTTCTCATGATGCGGACCTCCTTGACCTCGTACCCCGAAACCCAATTCCGGGGACTACAGACAGGATTCTATAGACCGCACCTATCGAGATAAATATACAAATAGCGAACGCACTGTTGTCGCCGGATGAACAGTCGTCAGCCGAGGTGGCTTTGCGAGGCCGCGTACAGTTCGCGGAATGTGCGCCCGGTCGGTGTCGGCATGTCGCGCGTATCCATCCAGCCGCCCATCATCGGCAGGCGCCGCAGCGTGCCGCCGTTGCCGCCCAGCCGCTCGAGGACGCGTACGGCGAGCTTGGTCGTCAGCGCATACAGCATCGGCCGCCGCGCGACGAAGCCCCATGCGGCGAGCGCCGCCCGCTCGCGCCACGGCCGCAGGTGCCGCTCGACCTGCTTCTCGCGCAGCGTGCGCAACAGGTTCGACAACGGGATCCCGGCCGGACACACGCTGTCGCATTCGCCGCAGAGCGTCGCAGCCTGCGGCAGGTCGAGCGCGCGCTCGAGCCCGACGTAGCTCGGCGTCAGCACGGACCCCATCGGCCCCGGGTAGACCCAGCCGTACGCATGGCCGCCGACCTTCTGGTAAACCGGGCAATGGTTCATGCATGCGCCGCAGCGGATGCAGCGCAGCATCTCCTGGAACTCGCCGCCGATCAGCCCCGTGCGGCCGCCGTCGACGAGCACCACGTAGTTGTGCTCGGGGCCATCCTCGTCGTCCGGCCCGCGCGGCCCGGTCAGCAGCGAGAAATAGTTCGACGTCTTCTGCCCCGTTGCGGAACGAGGCAGCAGGCGCATCGCGGTCGCGAGATCCTCGAGCGTCGGCAGCACCTTCTCGATGCCCGTCACCGCCACATGCACGCGCGGCATCACCGTGCACATCCCCTCGTTCCCTTCGTTCGTCACGATCGCGACCGAACCGGTCTCGGCGATCACGAAGTTGCCGCCCGTCACGCCCATGTCGGCCGACATGAAATGCGGGCGCAGCACCTCGCGCGCCTCGCGCGTCATGTCCGGAATCTCGGTGAGCCGCTCGCGGTGATGCGTGCGCGCGAACAGGTCGGCGATCTCGTCCTTGTCCTTGTGCACGACGGGCGCAATGATGTGACTCGGCGGCTCGTTGTCGTTGATCTGCAGGATGTATTCGCCGAGATCCGTCTCGATCGACTGCACGCCCATTTCCGCGAGCACCGCGTTCAGGCGCATTTCCTCGGACACCATCGACTTGGTCTTGATGACCTTCTTCACGTCGTGACGGCGCGCGATGTCGGCCACGAGCCGCGCGGCGTCCGCGGTCGTTTCGGCGAACAGCACAGTGGTGCCGCGCCGCGTCGCCTCACGCTCGAAGGCCTCGAGCCACACGTCGAGGTTCTCCAGCGCGCGATTGCGGCGCGCCTTCAGCGCGGCCCGCGTGGCCTGGAAGTCGATCGCGGTCATCGCGTCGGCGCGCGCGGACACGAACTTGGTCGACAGCTTCTTCAGATTCTGCTGCAGGCGCTGGTCAGCCAGCTTCTGGCCGGCGCGCGCCTTGAAATGCATCGATTGGACTTGCATCGCGGTATCGGGGAAAAGTGAGCGGAACCGGGCGTCAGACGTCGCCCGCCAGCACCTGCGCGACGTGCAGCACGCGGGTGTCGCGGTCGCCGGTGCGGCGCAACCGCCCTTCGATGTTCAGCATGCAGCCGAGATCGCCGAGTACGACGGCACCCGTGCCCGACGCGCGCACATTCGCGCATTTTTCGTCCGCGATGGCCGCCGAAATGTCGCCGTACTTGACCGCAAACGTACCGCCGAAGCCGCAGCAGTGCTCGCAGTCCTTCATCTCGGTGACCGCGATGCCGCGCTGCGCGAGCAGCGCGCGCGGCTGCGCCTTCACGCCGAGTTCGCGCAGGCCCGAGCATGAATCGTGATAGGTGACGGGCCCCGTGAATTCACCCGGCGCGAGCGATACCTTCGCGACATTCGCCAGGAAATCGGTCAGTTCGTAGACCTTCTGCTGGAACCGCGTGTAGCGCCCCATCAGCTCGGGGTCGTCGCGGAACAGGTCGCCGTAGTGCGCGCGGATCATTCCGCCGCATGAACCCGACGGCGCGACGACGTAATCGAACTGCTCGAACTCGCGCAATGTCTTTTCCGCGAGATCGCGGGCGAGCGCGCGGTCGCCCGAGTTGTAGGCCGGCTGGCCGCAGCAGGTCTGCGCGGGCGGCACGATCACCTCGTAGCCGGCGTCGCGAATCAGCTTGAGCGCCGAAAAACCGATTTCGGGGCGCATCAGATCGACCAGGCAGGTCACGAACAAACCGACTCGCATACGTGCTCCTTCGAGAAAACGGCTCTCATTATCCGCCGTTTGGCCGGCAAGACCAACGCCGGCTAGCGCACAAGCCCGGGCTGCGCGAAACGAGGACTTCCTCGAACGGCGTTCGCTTTTTTCACGATACGAGATACAATCGTTGCAACCTCGCTTGACGCGTCAACCGATTTCTCCCCCGACATGAGCCAATCCACCCCGGATTCAAAAACGTCGATCCAGGTGATCGAACGCATGATGCGGTTGCTGGACGCGCTCGCCGCGCACAGCGACCCTGTCAGCCTGAAGGAACTTGCGCAGCGGACGGAGCTGCACCCGTCGACCGCGCACCGCATCCTCAACGACATGGTGACCTGCCGTCTCGTCGACCGCTCCGATCCCGGCACGTATCGCCTCGGCATGCGGCTGCTCGAGCTCGGCAACCTCGTAAAGGCGCGCCTGTCGGTACGCGACGCGGCGCTGATGCCGATGCGCGAGCTGCACCGCCTCACCGGGCAGACCGTGAACCTGTCGGTGCGTCAGGGCGACGAGATCGTCTACATCGAGCGCGCCTATTCGGAGCGTTCCGGGATGCAGGTCGTCCGTGCGATCGGCGGCCGCGCGCCGCTGCACCTCACGTCGGTCGGCAAGCTGTTCCTCGCGGCCGACGAAACATCGCGCGTGCGCGCCTATGCGACGCGCACGGGGCTGTCCGGCCATACGCAGAACAGCATCACCGACATCGCGAAGCTCGAGCGCGAGCTGACGATCGTGCGCCAGCAATCGTGCGCACGCGACAACGAGGAACTGGAACTCGGCGTGCGCTGTATCGCGGCCGGCATCTACGACGATTCGGGCAAACTCGTCGCGGGCCTGTCGCTGTCGGCGCCGGCCGATCGTCTGCAGGATGCGTGGCTCGGCCAGTTGAGCCGTACGGCCCTCACCATTTCGGAATCGCTCGGCTACCGGCCGGCGCCCGCGAAGGATGCGGACGGGTTGCAGCGGCAGGCATGAGCCGCCCTCACCGGCCTCGCTTCTCCCGAACGAAAAAGCCCCGCGATTGCGGGGCTTTTTCTTGTGACCGATCGGCACGACGGCGAACCGCCGCAAACGCGATCAGGTCCCGCCATTCGGCGTGTTGGCTGCCGTCAGGCGCTCGCCGCCGCCGGCGTCGAGCCAGTTGCGCAGGCGTGCCGCGTCGGCGAAACGCGAATACTTGCCGAACGAATCGAGCAGCACCATCACCATCGGCCGGCCATGGATCGTTGCCTGCATCACGAGGCATTCACCCGCTTCGTTGATGAAGCCCGTCTTCTGCAGGCCGATGTCCCACGAGCCGTTGCCGCGGATCAGCGCGTTCGTGCTGTTGTAGGCGAGGTTGCGCTTGCCCGTGTACACCTCGTAGCTGCGATCGGTCGAGAACTGACGGATCATCGGGTACTGGTACGCCGCATTGACCATCTTCACCAGATCGCGCGCGCTCGATACGTTCGAGCTCGACAGGCCGGTCGAATTCTCGAAGTGCGTATCGGCCATGCCAAGCGACTTCGCCTTCGCGTTCATCGCCGCGATGAACGCCGGACGGCCGCCCGGGTAGTAACGCGACAGCGCAGCGGCCGCGCGGTTTTCCGACGCCATCAGCGCGATGTGCAGCATGTCTTCACGCGACAGCACCGAGCCGACCGACAGGCGCGAGCCCGTGCCCTTCTCGTAGTCGCGATCTTCGTCGGTGACTTCGATCTGGTCGGTCATCGGCGACTTCGAGTCGAGCACGACCATCGCAGTCATCAGCTTCGAGATCGACGCGATCGGCACGACGGCGTGCGAATTCTTGTCGAACAGCGGCTCGCCCGAATTCTGGTCGACGACATACGCGACGCTCGATCGCAGCGCGAGCGCGTCGGGCGTGTCGTGCAGGCCGAAGGCCTGGCCGACCGTCGGCCGGCGCGGCTGGAACGCGACCTTGCGAACTGCGCCGTGATGGCCGCCATGCACGTTCGACGCGAGCGTCACGCGCTTGCGCGAAGCCTTCGCGCGCGGCGCGTCGGCTGCGGCGACCTTGGCGGATTTGTCGGAGGCGGCCTTGGCCGACTTCTTCTTCGCGGACGAAGCAGGAGCGACAGCCTTTTTCTTGGCGGCTTGTTGGGTCTTCGCAGTGGCGGCAAAGGCGTCAGCGGGCGCGACGGCCGCGGTGGTCGCCAGCAAGGCGACTGCGACCGACACAGCCGTGCCGAGCGTCATGCTCTGCAACAATCTGCGCGGTGAAAACGATTCGGCTTTCATTGGGGTCTGGACAAAGCGGGCGGGAGGTTTCCGCAAGTGTAGTTAAAGCTGAAAAAAAGAGCAATATTAGGCACTTACCGATCGTCGTTAAACCGGAATGTAAGGGTCGGCCAACCTCTGACCAATGAACCCTCCCGCTCCCATCGAAAAAATTCATGGGATACGCTGCCCGACAGTACCCGTCTCCCGATTACCACACGGTTAATTGAGATAACGTCACTTCGGAGGCGATTTAAAGCGGGGAAACTACGTATCCGGCGCTCGGGGTGCCTGGGGAGCCAGTCTCGGCCGTGGCGGCGGCAGGTCGCCACGGGACGCACATCGAAACGGCGCGTTTTTCGACAGGAACAGAAGGATAACGTTCCACAGGCCTGTCAGGTTTACCTGTGCATGATCATGGTGCGCCGCGCCTGCCCCGCCGCCGTGCGCACCATCTGGGACCGCACGTGAAACCGATTCCGAACGGCCACGATAACTCGTTGTTTTATCGATAATTTGTCGCGATTGTGCAACGCACAAAAAATACTTGACAACGGTTTTCTCTGCCCTAAAATAGGCTTCATTGCTGCGTTGCACAAAGCACGCGCATCCGAGGTTCCCCGTCGTAGTGCCCTTTACCCAGCGATCGACGCGATCGCTTTTCAGGAGCTGGACATGTCCTTGCTGACCCCCGAGCAAATCGCCGCCGCACAGAAAGCCAACCTCGAAAGCCTGTTCGGTCTGACGACCAAGGCATTCGAAGGCGTCGAAAAGCTGATCGAACTCAACCTGCAGGTCGTGAAGTCGACGCTGGCCGAAGGCCAGGAAAACGCACAGCGCCTGCTGTCGGTGAAGGACGCACAGGAACTGATCGCGCTGCAAGCGAGCCTGTCGCAGCCGGTCGCGGAAAAGGTGCTGTCGTACGGCCGTCACCTGTACGAAATCGCGTCGTCGACGCAAGCCGAATTCGCGAAGGTTGCTGAAGCGCAATTCGAAGAGCAGAACAAGAAGGTCCAGGCACTCGTCGACAACGTCGCGAAGAACGCCCCGGCCGGTTCGGAAACGGCTGTCGCCGCGCTGAAGTCGGCACTGAACGCTGCGAACACCACGTACGAAACGGTTCAGAAGGCAGCGAAGCAAGCCGTCGAAATCGCTGAAACGAACTTCAACGCTGCGGCTGCCGTCGCAACGAAGGCTGCCACCGCCGCTGCCGCACGTCGTACGAGCAAGCCGGCCGCGTAAGCGTCCCCTGCTCCTGAAAGAGCCGCGCACAGCGCGGCTTTTTCGTTTCTGGTGCCGGAACACGCGATCCGGCGACGGTCCCTGCGGGTCATTGCCGTCTTCCGTTACGCGGCATCAGGGGGCAATCAAATCAACAAGAAGTACGTTTCGCCTTCATTTCATTGATGTTCAGAACGCTCGGATCCATCACCGTCGCCACCGCCCTTTCCGTCGCGACGCTTGCGCTACCCGGTTTGGTCGCGGCCGCGCCACCCAACGCGACGCCTCAACAGGCAGAAACGCCAGAGTCGATGGAAATGTATGCGTTCGAGCTACCGTTTGCCGGCATAGTGGACGCGGCCCAGGCATTGCTGGCGAAGAACGGAATGGTGGGTATTTCCGAGGAACACGTGATCGCGGGAGAGGATAAAACCAGCCATTACCGCTACATGATCGTGGTGACACCTGCGAAATCGAATCCGAACAAGTCCTACCTCTGGATCAATGTCACGATGGGCGAGACGCCCCCGCCGCACGGCGCTGCCGCGCCACGCGATGAATTGCACGCGTTCATGAAGCAACTCGGCGAAAAACTCGGCACCACCCCGCAATTTGTCAGGGCGGCGAAGTAGATCCCGCCGCTCTGCGTGTGCGCGGTACCGCGCCTTCGGCATAGGCTGCCCCGCCCGGCCCTGGCTGCGCATCAATAAAAAAACGCCGCCGCTCGGGTTTCCCGAGCGGCGGCGTTTCTCATGACCGGCACCTGGCCAGCCGTGCCAGCACGTTACTTCTTGCGTTGCGGCGGCAGGTCCGTACAGACGCCTTCGTACAACTCGGCGGCCATGCCGACCGATTCGCCGAGCGTCGGGTGCGGATGGATCGTCTTGCCGATGTCTTCCGCGTCCGCGCCCATCTCGACGGCGAGGCACACTTCGCTGATCAGGTCGCCTGCGTTCAGGCCGACGATCGCGCCGCCGATCACGCGATGGGTTTCCTCGTCGAAGATCAGCTTCGTGAAGCCTTCGTCGCGGCCGTTTGCGATCGCGCGGCCCGATGCGGCCCACGGGAACACGGCCTTGCCGTACTTGATGCCTTCGGCCTTGCACTGGTCTTCCGTCTTGCCTGCCCACGCCACTTCCGGATCGGTGTACGCCACCGACGGGATCTGCAGTGCGTCGAAGTACGCCTTTTCGCCGTGCGCGGCTTCCGCTGCGACGTGGCCTTCATGCACGGCCTTGTGCGCGAGCATCGGCTGGCCGACGACGTCGCCGATCGCGAAGATGTGCGGGACGTTCGTGCGCATCTGCTTGTCGACGTCGATGAAGCCGCGATCCGTGACCGCGACGCCGGCCTTGTCGGCACCGATCTTCTTGCCGTTCGGGCTGCGACCCACCGCGACGAGCACGAGGTCGTAGCGCTGCGCTTCCGCCGGCGCCTTCTCGCCCTCGAACTTCACGTAGATGCCGTCTTCCTTCGCTTCCGCGCCGACCGTCTTGGTCTTCAGCATCACGTTGCCGAAGCGCTTCGCGTTGTACTTTTCCCAGACCTTCACGAGATCGCGATCCGCGCCCATCATCAGGCCGTCCATCATTTCGACGACGTCGATCTCGGCGCCGAGCGTCGAGTACACCGTTGCCATTTCGAGGCCGATGATGCCGCCGCCGATCACGAGCATGCGCTTGGGCAACTGGCGCAGTTCGAGTGCGCCGGTCGAATCGACGACGCGCGGGTCTTCCGGCATGAACGGCAGCTTCACGGCCTGCGAGCCCGCAGCGATGATCGCCTGCTTGAACTTGACGACCTTCTTGCCGTTTTCGCCCTGCACTTCCATGTGGAACGGATCGACGAATGCGCCGACGCCGGTGACCACTTCGACCTTGCGTGCCTTGGCCATGCCGGCGAGGCCCGTCGTCAGCTTCTTGACGACACCGCCCTTGAAGTCGCGCAGCTTGTCGAGATCGACTTCCGGCTTGCCGAACGTGATGCCGTGCGACGCGAGCGCCGCGGCTTCTTCGACGACGAGCGACGTATGCAGCAGTGCTTTCGACGGGATGCAGCCCACGTTCAGGCACACGCCACCGAGCGTCGAGTAGCGTTCGACGAGCACCGTCTTCATGCCGAGGTCGGCAGCGCGGAACGCGGCCGAGTAGCCGCCGGGGCCGGCGCCGAGCACGAGCATGTCGCATTCGATGTCGGCGGCGCCTGCGTAGCTGCCGGCTTGCGGCGCGGGTGCCGGAGTGGCTGCGGCCGGTGCCGGCGCAGCTGCTGCGGGCTTCGGCGCTTCGGGAGCTTTCGCGGGCGCAGCCGCGCCAGCCGCTGCTTCGACGATGGCGATGACGGTGCCTTGCGAGACTTTCTCGCCGGCTTTGACTTTGATTTCCTTGACGGTGCCGGCGACGTCGCTGGGCACTTCCATGGAGGCTTTGTCCGATTCGAGCGTGATGAGCGTCTGCTCTTTTTCGATCACGTCGCCCGGTTGTACGTTGACTTCGATGACATCGACGCCGCTGAAATCGCCGATATCCGGAACCTTGACTTCGATGAGACTCATTACTGTCCCCTTCTTGATTGACTGCAGACAGAGAGGGAGAAACCCGCGGAAGAACCCGCTACGGCCTGGCAAAAGAACGCGACGCTGGGCAGAACCACCTTTGCCGTCCGCCCAAGGACGCGCCTTTCTTTTGGTTACTTTTCTTTGGAAGACAAAGAAAAGTGACCGCCGCCCCGCGCAGGGGCGACGCTAATAGACCGTTAGCAAAACAGGTTCAACGACGAGGCGCGGATCACCGACAAAAAACCCACGCCCCCGCGAGCCACTCCCCGCTCATCAAAGAATGATGCGACGGAAATCCGCGAGCAACGCGCCGAGATACGCATTGAACCGCGCGGCTTCCGCGCCATCGATCACGCGATGGTCATACGACAGCGACAGCGGCAGCGTCAGACGCGGCACGAATTGCTTGCCGTCCCACACCGGCTTCATCTGGCCGCGCGACAACCCGAGGATCGCCACTTCCGGCGCGTTGATGATCGGCGTGAAGTTCGTGCCGCCGATCCCGCCGAGCGACGAGATCGAGAAGCAACCGCCCTGCATCTGGTCCGGCTTCAGCTTGCCGTCGCGTGCGGCCTTCGACAGCTCGGCCATTTCCTTCGCGATATCGACGAGGCCCTTCTTGTCCGCATCGCGGATCACCGGCACGACGAGGCCATTCGGCGTGTCCGCGGCAAAACCGACGTGGTAGTACTGCTTGAACACCAGGTTGTCGCCGTCGAGGCTCGCGTTGAAGGTCGGGAACTTCTTCAGCGCGGCGACGACCGCCTTGATCACGAATGCGAGCATCGTGAACTTCACGCCCGCCTTTTCGTGCTCCTTGTTCAACTGCACGCGCAGCGCCTCGAGCTCGGTGATGTCCGCTTCGTCGTTGTTCGTGACGTGCGGGATCATCACCCAGTTGCGATGCAGGTTCGCGCCCGAGATCTTCTTGATACGCGACAGCGGCTTCGCCTCGAACGGGCCGAACTTCGAGAAGTCGACCTTCGGCCACGGCAGCAGGTTCAGCTCGCCGCCGCCTGCCGGCGCGGCTGCCGCGACCGGTGCCGCGCGCTGGCCCGTCATCACGCCCTTCACGAAGCCCGTGACGTCTTCCTTCGTAATGCGGCCCTTCGGACCCGAGCCCTGCACGCGTGCGACTTCGACGCCGAGTTCGCGCGCGAACTTGCGCACCGACGGCGACGCGTGGCTGGCGCGGTATTCGCCCGACGGCGCTGCGGCCGGAGCCGGCGCAGCGGCAGCCGGTGCCGGCGCGGCCTTCGCGGGTGCCGGGGCAGGCGCTGCAGCGGCCGGAGCCGGCGCGCTCGCCTGCGGCGCGGCAGCCGCTGCACCTGCGGCTTCGAGCAGCACGATCAGCGTGCCTTCCGACACCGAATCGCCCACCTTCACCTTGATTTCCTTCACGACGCCGGCGGCCGGGCTCGGCACGTCCATCGTCGCCTTGTCCGACTCGAGCGTGACGAGCGACTGTTCCTTCTCGACCGTGTCGCCGACCTTCACGCCGATCTCGATGACCGGAACGTCCTTGTAGTCGCCGATGTCGGGCACCTTCACTTCGAGCGTGCCGCCGGCTGCTGCCGGTGCGGCAGCCGGTGCCGCCGCGGCCGGCGCGGGCGCTGCCGCCGGAGCCGGTGCTGCGGCCGGCGCAGCCGCGCCATTGGCCTGCGCCGCGGCGCCGCCTTCGAGCAGGATGATCAGCGAGCCTTCCGACACGGAATCGCCCACCTTGACCTTGATTTCCTTCACGACACCGCCTACCGGGCTCGGGACGTCCATCGTCGCCTTGTCGGACTCGAGCGTGACGAGCGACTGCTCGGGCTCGACCGTGTCGCCGACCTTCACGCCGATCTCGATCACCGGCACGTCCTTGTAATCGCCGATATCCGGCACCTTCACTTCGATCGCTTGACTCATCTGTTTCTGTCTCCATGGCCACGCGCGCTCCTCGCGGGAGCGGCGCGCGGCATCACACGGCGTGTGCGTTAAACGGTCATCGGGTTGGGCTTCGACGGATCGAGGTTGTACTTGGCGATCGCGTCCGCGACCACCTTGCGCTCGATCGTGCCCTCGTCGGCCAGCGCGTTGAGCGCGGCGACGGTGACCCAGTGACGGTCGACTTCGAAGAAGTGACGCAGCTTCTCGCGGGTATCCGAGCGGCCGAAACCGTCGGTGCCCAGCACGACGAAGCGGCGATCGATCTGGCCGCGGATCTGGTCGACCAGCGCACGGACGTAGTCGGTCGACGCGATGACCGGGCCCTGCGTGTCCTTCAGGCACTTCTGCACGTGCGACAGACGACGCTCTTCGGTCGGATGGAGCAGGTTCCAGCGCTCGACCTGATGGCCTTCGCGCGCCAACTCGGTGAAGCTCGGCACGCTCCACAGGTCGGCAGCGACGCCCCAGTCGTTCTTCAGCAGTTCGGCGGCAGCGATCACTTCGTTGAAGATCGTGCCCGCGCCGAGCAGCTGGACGCGCGGCGCCTTCTTGTCGGCGTCGGCCTTCTTGAACGCGTACATGCCCTTGATGATGTCGGCCGCCACGTGCTCGCCCTGCGGAATCGCCGGGTGCTCGTAGTTCTCGTTCATCACCGTGACGTAGTAGTACACGTCTTCCTGGTCTTGCACCATGCGGCGCAGGCCATCCTGGATGATCACCGCGAGTTCATAGCCGAACGTCGGGTCGTAGCTCACGCAGTTCGGCACCGATGCCGCCCACAGGAGCGAGTGGCCGTCTTCGTGCTGCAGACCTTCGCCGTTCAGCGTCGTGCGGCCCGCGGTACCGCCGAGCAGGAAGCCGCGCGAACGCATGTCGCCTGCGGCCCATGCGAGATCGCCGATCCGCTGGAAGCCGAACATCGAATAGAAGATGTAGAACGGCACCATGATCTCGCCGTGCGTCGAGTACGACGTCGCCGCCGCGATCCAGTCGCACATGCCGCCCGCTTCGTTGATGCCTTCCTGCAGGATCTGGCCGGTTTCCGATTCCTTGTAGAACATCAGCTGGTCGGAATCTTCCGGCACGTACTTCTGGCCCTGCTGGTTCCAGATACCGATCTGGCGGAACAGGCCTTCCATGCCGAACGTACGCGATTCGTCCGGGACGATCGGCACGACGCGCTTGCCGAGCGCCTTGTCCTTCAGCAGGATGTTCAGGATCCGCACGAACGCCATCGTCGTCGAGATCTCGCGCCCTTCGCCCGTGCCCTTCAGCAGCGGCTCGAATGCATCGAGCGCCGGCACCGGCAGCGACGTCGCCTTCTCGCGGCGGTGCGGCAGGTAGCCGCCGAGGTCCATGCGCTGCTTGCGCATGTATTCGAGTTCCTTCGAGCCTTCCTCGAACTTGAGATACGGCACGTCGGCGATCTGTTCGTCGGTGATCGGCAGGCGGAACTGGTCGCGGAACTTCTTCAGTTGCTCGACCGGCAGCTTCTTCTGCTGGTGCGTGATGTTCATCGCCTGACCCGACTCGCCCATCCCGTAGCCCTTGATGGTCTTCGCGAGGATGACGGTCGGCGCGCCCTTCGTGTTGCTGGCTTCGTGGAACGCTGCGTAGATCTTGTGCGGATCATGGCCGCCGCGGTTCAGCGCCCAGATGTCGTCGTCCGACCAGTCGGCGACGAGCGCCTTCAGTTCAGGCGTGTTGAAGAAGTGCTCGCGCACGAACGCGCCCGACTCCGACTTGTACGTCTGGTATTCGCCGTCGACGACATCCATCATGCGGCGCATCAGCGCGCCCGACTTGTCGCGCGCGAACAGCGCATCCCAGCGGCTGCCCCAGATGACCTTGATCACGTTCCAGCCGGCGCCGCGGAACTCCGATTCGAGTTCCTGGATGATCTTGCCGTTGCCGCGCACCGGGCCGTCGAGACGCTGCAGGTTGCAGTTGATCACGAACACGAGGTTGTCGAGCTTCTCGCGGCTCGCCATCCCGATCGCGCCGAGCGATTCCGGTTCATCCGTCTCGCCGTCGCCGAGGAATGCCCACACCTTGCGGCCTTCCGTCTTCGTGATGCCGCGCGCCTCCAGGTACTTCATGAAGCGCGCCTGGTAGATCGCCATGATCGGGCCGAGGCCCATCGACACGGTCGGAAACTGCCAGAAGTCCGGCATCAGCCACGGGTGCGGGTACGACGAAATACCGTTGCCGTCGACTTCCTGGCGGAAGTTGTCGAGCTGCTCTTCCTTCAGGCGGCCGAGCAGGAACGCGCGCGAGTAGACGCCCGGCGACGAGTGGCCCTGCACGAACACGAGATCGCCGCCGTGCTGCTCCGACGCTGCGTGCCAGAAGTGGTTGTAGCCGACGTCATAGAGCGTCGCGGCCGACGCGAACGATGCGATGTGGCCGCCGACGTTCGTGTCCTTGCCTGCACGCAGCACCATCGCCAGCGCGTTCCAGCGCGTGTACGAACGGATGCGGTGCTCGAGGTCCTGGTCGCCCGGGATCTTCGCCTGGGCGCCGACCGGGATCGTGTTGATGTACGGGGTATTGGCGGAGAACGGCAGGTGTTCGCCGTGCATGCGGGCGAACTCGATCTGCTTTTCGATCAGGTAATGCGCGCGGCCGGTGCCCACGGAGGAGATCACGCCATCGAGCGACTCCAGCCACTCGACGGTTTCTTGCGGGTCGTCGTCACGTTCGGCGGCGACATATTTCATCACTTCGTTCGGTACAGCGGACATTCTCGTCTCCTGGGTCCTGGAATGTGAGGATCGCTCTCGTGCAGACGACGCGACGCGACCGGCTGCGGGCAAGCTCCAGCGGATTGTAATGAGCGTGCGCGGGCCTGCGCAACAAAATTTTCGAATTGTGAGATCTTTTCTCGCAATACGAAATATTGCTGCGCTGCACCCATATTTCGGGGCTCTCCGGCACGCCGCGGCGGAACAAATCCGTTTCCGTTCAACATATCCGGTATAGGTTTTCCATGTATTGCGCTGCGCTACAATCCTGCCATGTTGACCGATCGGCTTTTCGCACGCTCGGCGCGACCGTCGGGCCCGCCGGCGGAGTCGCAGCCGTCCCGTTGGCACCACGGACCGTGGTGGTCCAATTCCTATTTGCTGACGCCCCTGCTGTCGATCCTGGTGTTCCTGGTGGTGATGAGCCTCATTCTGTGGAGCCTCAATCGCCGCGAACAGCAGCAGCAGGAAGACACCCTCTTCCGTAACGTCGCGTGGGCCCAGCAGCAGATCCGCCTGTCGATGACGGGCGCGCAGGAACAGCTTCAGGCGCTGTCGCGCGATCTCGCGTCCGGCCGCCTCGACCAGAACGCGTTCCAGATGGCCGTCGCTGACGTGATGCAAACGCATCCGGAAATCCTCTACCTGAACTGGTACACGTCGCCCGGCGTGCAGCGCTGGCCGACCGTGCATCCGCCGCTGCTCGGCCAGCGGCTCGCGAAGCCCGGCGAAGCGCAGATGCAGGACGCCGTGCGCGGCGCCTACGACGAAGCGCGCGGCACGCGCCGCCAGGCCTATTCGCCGCTGATCTACGACGACTTCGGCAACGGCTTCATCACGCTGCAGACGCCCGTGATGCGCGGCGACCGCGAGTACCTCGGCTCGATCGCCGCGGTGTTCTCGGTCGAAGGCATCCTGAAGCACGACATCCCGCAGGAACTGTCGTCGAAGTACAAGATCTCGATCACCGACGCGAACAACCGCGAGCTGTCGTCCACGTCGACGCGCCCGCGCCTGCCGCGCGACTCGCATTACGACCTGCCGCTCGATCCGCCCGGCCAGGGGCTGACCGTGCGCGTGTACGCGTTCCCGCAGCTCACCAACCTGACCAACAACACGCTCGTGTGGCTCGTGGCGGGCCTGTCGTGCTTCGTGCTGTGGAGCCTCTGGAGCCTGTGGAAGCACACGCGCCAGCGCTTCGAGGCGCAGCAGGCGCTGTACGCCGAAGCGTTCTTCCGCCGCGCGATGGAAAACTCGGTACTGATCGGCATGCGCGTGCTCGATATGCACGGCCGCATCACGCACGTGAACCCCGCGTTCTGCCGGATGACGGGCTGGGACGAAACCGACCTCGTCGGCAAGGTCGCGCCGTTCCCGTACTGGCCGCGCGACGCTTACCCGGAAATGCAGCGCCAGCTCGACATGACGCTGCGCGGCAAGGCACCGAGCTCGGGCTTCGAGCTGCGCGTGCGGCGCAAGAACGGCACGCTGTTCCATGCGCGCCTGTATGTGTCGCCGCTGATCGACAGCTCCGGCCGCCAGACCGGCTGGATGTCGTCGATGACCGACATCACCGAGCCGAAGCGCGCGCGCGAGGAACTCGCGGCCGCGCACGAGCGCTTCACGACGGTGCTCGAAAGCCTCGATGCCGCGGTGTCGGTGCTGGCCGCCGACGAGGCCGAGCTGCTGTTCGCGAACCGCTACTACCGCCACCTGTTTGGCATCCGCCCGGACGGCCATCTCGAACTGTCGGGCGGCGGCTTCGACCGCGCACAGGCATCGTCCGACTCGATCGACATGGTCGATGCGTTCGCGGGCCTGCCGGCCGCCGCGCTGACGAGCAGCACGGCGGACGCGCAGGAGGTGTACGTCGAGAGCATCCAGAAATGGTTCGAAGTGCGCCGCCAGTACATCCAGTGGGTGGACGGCCACCTCGCGCAGATGCAGATCGCGACCGACATCACGACCCGCAAGAAGGCGCAGGAACTCGCGCACCAGCAGGAAGAGAAGCTGCAGTTCACGAGCCGATTGATGACGATGGGTGAAATGGCGTCGTCGATTGCTCACGAATTGAACCAGCCGCTCGCCGCGATCAACAACTACTGCTCGGGCACGCTCGCACTCGTCAAGAGCGGCCGCGGCACGCCGGAGACGCTGCAGCCCGCGCTGGAAAAGACCGCGCAGCAGGCGCTGCGCGCGGGGATGATCGTCAAGCGGATCCGCGAATTCGTGAAGCGCAGCGAGCCGAAGCGCCAGCCGGCGCGGGTTGCGGACATCGTCGCCGACGCGGTCGGGCTCGCCGAAATCGAGGCCAGGAAGCGCAGGATCCGGATCGTCACGGAAATCCTCGCAAGAATGCCTATTATTTATGTCGACCCCGTGCTGATCGAGCAGGTGCTGATGAACCTGATGAAGAACGCGGCCGAGGCGATGGCCGACGTGAAGCCGGCGTCGGCGGACGGCGTGATCCGCGTCGTCGCCGACATCGATGCGGGATTCGTCGACATCCGCGTGATCGACCAGGGCCCGGGCGTCGACGAAGCGACCGCCGAGCGCCTGTTCGAACCGTTTTACAGCACCAAGTCCGATGGCATGGGCATGGGGCTGAACATCTGCCGTTCGATCATCGAATCGCATCGGGGGCGTCTGTGGGTGGTCAATAACGTCGAGCCGGATGGCCGCATTTCCGGCGCGACGTTCCACTGCAGCCTGCCCATTGGGGAACCCGCTGATCTCGGCCGAGGGGGGCGCGAGGCATCGGCATCACACACCGTTACGGGAGAACTATGAATAGCCCTGTCACCACCACTCAGGAAACCGTCTTCGTCGTCGACGACGACGAGGCCGTACGGGACTCGCTGCGCTGGCTGCTGGAGGCGAACGGCTATCGCGTGCAATGCTTCTCGAGCGCCGAGCAATTCCTCGATGCGTATCAGCCGGCGCAGCAGGCCGGCCAGATCGCATGTCTGATCCTCGATGTGCGGATGTCGGGCATGAGCGGTCTCGAACTGCAGGAACGCCTGATCGCCGACAATGCCGCGCTGCCGATCATCTTCGTCACGGGTCACGGCGACGTGCCGATGGCTGTCTCGACGATGAAAAAGGGTGCGATGGACTTTATCGAGAAACCGTTCGACGAAGCCGAGCTGCGCAAGCTCGTCGAGCGGATGCTCGACAAGGCCCGAAGCGAAAGCAAGAGCGTCCAGGAACAACGTGCCGCGAGCGAACGCCTGTCGAAGCTGACCGCGCGCGAGCAACAGGTGCTCGAACGGATCATCGCAGGCCGCCTGAACAAGCAGATCGCCGACGATCTCGGCATCAGCATCAAGACGGTCGAAGCGCACCGCGCGAACATCATGGAAAAGCTCAACGTCAACACGGTGGCCGACCTGCTGCGCCTCGCGCTGTCGAAGAAGCAGGCCTGAGCGCGTGCCGGCCGCGGCGGCACTGCCCGCCCGGTCGCGGGGCGCTTCCGCCCATGACGTAACGGCCTGTTCCGGCCGCCCCGCGCGATGCGGCCCACTCGCGCGGCGGCGGCCTTTCCTTTCCTCCCGGCGTGCGAGCGCCGCGGCCGTGACGCTTCCCGCTCATTCGCTGTCGGACGACAGCAAGCGACCGGTATAATTGCGTGCTTTGCTGCGGCGCTTCGTGCGTCGCACGCCCGCATTCCAACTTCCCGGCAGGACCACCACCATGACAGCCCTCCTCATCGACGGCAACGCCCTTTCGAAGACTCTGCGCGCACAGGCCGCCGAACGCGCCGCCGCCCTGACCGCACGTGGCCACCAGCCCGGTCTCGCGGTGATCCTCGTCGGCGCCAACCCGGCGAGCGAAGTCTACGTGCGCAACAAGATCAAGGCGTGCGAGGACAACGGTTTCTTCTCGCTGAAGGATGCGTACCCGGCCACGCTGTCGGAAGCCGACCTGCTCGCACGCATCGACGAGCTGAACCGCGACCCGAAGATCCACGGCATCCTCGTCCAGCTGCCGCTGCCCGCGCACATCGACAGCCACAAGGTGATCGAGGCAATCGCGCCGGAGAAGGACGTCGACGGCTTCCACATCGCGAACGCCGGCGCGCTGATGACCGGCAAGCCGCTGTTCCGCCCGTGCACGCCGTACGGCGTGATGAAGATGTTCGAGGCACACGACATCCCGCTGCAGGGCGTGAACGCGGTCGTGATCGGCCGCTCGAACATCGTCGGCAAGCCGATGGCGATGATGCTGCTCGACGCCGGCGCGACCGTGACGATCTGCCACAGCAAGACCCGCGACCTCGCCGCGCACACGCGGCAGGCCGACGTCGTGGTCGCCGCGGTCGGCAAGCGCAACATCCTGACCGCCGACATGGTGAAACCCGGCGCGACGGTGATCGACGTCGGCATGAACCGCGACGATGCGGGCAAGCTGTGCGGCGACGTCGACTTCGCGGGCGTGAAGGAAGTGGCCGGCCACATCACGCCGGTGCCGGGCGGCGTCGGCCCGATGACCATCACGATGCTGCTGATCAACACGATCGAAGCGGCCGAGCGCGCCGCCGACGCAACCGCCTGACCCCCTGCCCGTTCAGCCGGCACGCGGTTCCGCGTGCCGGTGCCTCGCCGGCCGCATCGCGCCGGCCGCGCCTCCCGACGCCCCGCATTCGACCCCGCGTCAATCGCCTCGTTAGAAACTAACGATTGGAAAGCGCGCGATGCGCCCCAATAATGTCGATATCGGGCGCCGCGTTGCTTTGCGCGCCTTAC
The DNA here is from genome assembly GCF_964265005.1 of Burkholderia crassaminum. NCBI lineage: Bacteria > Pseudomonadati > Pseudomonadota > Betaproteobacteria > Burkholderiales > Burkholderiaceae > Burkholderia > Burkholderia crassaminum. The sequence goes on from NZ_OZ183799.1 coordinate 2,518,768, forward strand.
CCTTTTCACTCCGGTTCATCCGGCAACAGACAGGGAGTCTTATGTCCGCCAGCGCCAACACCAACCCGCTTCTCGACTTCTCGGGCCTGCCCCGCTTCGGCGAGATCCGCCCGGAACACGTGACGCCCGCGCTCGACACGCTGCTCGATGCCGCCAACCGCGCGGTCGAAACGGCAAGCGCCGCTGCGACGCCGGCAACCTGGGCAGAAATCGTCGAGACGGTCGAGCACGCGACGGAGCCGCTCGGTCGCGCCTGGGGCATCGTCGGCCATCTGAACGCGGTCGCCGATACGCCCGAACTGCGGGCCGCCTACGGCGAGAACCTGCCGCGCGTGACCGAATTCTGGTCGAGCGTCGGCCAGAACCTCGCGCTGTACGAGAAGTACAAGGCGATCGCCGCGAGCGCCGAATACGCAACGCTGTCCACCGAACGCAAGAAGATCCTCGACAACGCACTGCGCGATTTCCGCCTGTCGGGCGCCGAGCTGCCCGAGGACCAGAAGCCGCGCTTCGCCGAACTGCAGGAACAGCAGGCCGCACTGTCGAAGGCATTCTCCGATCACGTGCTCGACGCGACCAACGCGTACGCGTACTTCGTGCAGGACGACGCCGAACTGGCCGGCCTGCCCGGCGACGCGATCGAGGCCGCCCGTGAAGCCGCGCAAAAGGACGGCAAGGACGGCTGGAAATTCACGCTGCACTTCCCGTCGTACTTCCCGGTGCTGCAATATGCCGACAACCGCGCGCTGCGCGAGACGCTCTACCGCGCCTATGCGACGCGCGCGTCGGAACTCGGGCCGCAGTACGGCGACGGCAAGGTCGAATGGGACAACACGGCGATCGTCGCCGATGCGCTGAAGCTGCGCCGCGAAGAGGCGCAGATGCTCGGCTACCGCAACTTCGCCGAAGTGTCGCTCGCGCCGAAGATGGCCGAATCGCCGCAGCAGGTGATCGCGTTCCTCGAGGATCTCGCGACGCGCGCGCGCCCGCATGCGGACAAGGACTGGGACGAACTGCGCACGTTCGCCGCGAAGGAACTCGGCCTCGCCGAACTCGCGCCGTGGGACGTCGCGTACGCGGCGGAGAAGCTGCGCCAGCAACGCTACGCGTTCTCGGAAAACGAGGTCAAGCAGTACTTCCCGGAGCCGGCCGCGCTGAAGGGCCTGTTCACCGTCACCGAGGCGCTGTTCGGCGTGCAGATCAAGCCGGACGATGCGCCGGTGTGGCACAAGGACGTGCGTTTCTTCCGCGTCGAGAACCGCGACGGCTCGCTCGTCGCGCAGTTCTATCTCGACCTGTACGCGCGCGAAGGCAAGCGCGGCGGCGCGTGGATGGACGACGCGCGTTCGCGCGCGAAGCGCGGCAACAGCGTGCAAACGCCCGTCGCCTATCTCACCTGCAACTTCTCGGCGCCGATCGGCGGCAAGCCCGCGTGCTTCACGCACGACGAAGTCATCACGCTGTTCCATGAATTCGGCCACGGGCTGCACCACATGCTCACGCGCGTCGACGAGCTCGGCGTGTCGGGCATCAACGGCGTCGAATGGGATGCCGTCGAGCTGCCGTCGCAGTTCATGGAAAACTTCTGCTGGGAATGGGACGTGCTGTCGTCGATGTCGTCGCACGTCGACACGGGCGCCGCGCTGCCGCGCGAGCTGTTCGACAAGATGATCGCCGCGAAGAACTTCCAGAGCGGGCTCGGCACGCTGCGCCAGATCGTGTTCTCGATGTTCGACATGCTGCTGCACGTCGACTTCGACCCGGCGGGCGCCACCGGCGTGACCGCATTCGCGCGCGAGATCAACGAACGCTATCACGTGATCCCGCAAGCCGCGTTCTCGCGCTGGCCGAACACGTTCAGCCACATCTTCGCGGGCGGCTACGCGGCCGGCTACTACAGCTACAAGTGGGCCGAGGTGCTGTCGGCCGATGCGTACGCGGCGTTCGAGGAAGCGGCTGCCGCGAGCGGCAGCGTGCTCGACGCGGCAACCGGTACGCGCTATCGCCGTGAAATCCTCGAGGTCGGCGGCAGCCGCCCGGCGATGGACTCGTTCAAGGCGTTCCGCGGCCGCGAGCCGCAGATCGATGCGCTGCTGCGCCACAACGGGATGGCCGCGCCCGCGCATTGAGCGCGCGCTGTCCGGTTCGTCCGGCTGCATCGAAAGGCACCGCTGCGGCGGTGCCTTTTTTCATGGCGCCGGGGTTTCGTCGGCTGCGTCGCCCGCGTTGTCGGCATGGCCCGCGTGCCCGGCTTCGTCGTCGAACAGCGAGAATTGCCCGTGGCGCTCGGCGGTATCCTCGTCGATGCGCACGCCGACGCCGAGCAGCCGTACCGCCTGCGCACGCCGTTGCAGCCCCTTCGCGAGCAGCGTGACGGCCGTGTCCGCATGCGTCGCGTCGGCCACGCACTCGACCGTCGTGCGCTGGAAATCGGCGAAGCGAATCTTCACGTACAGCTTGCGGATCGACCGCGCGGCGCCCGCCCGTGCGATTCGCGCATCGAGTTGCACGACGAGGCGGCGGATTTCCTCCGCGCACTGTTCGAGCGTCGTCAGATCGGTGACGTAGGTCGTCTCGACGCTGACCGACTTGCGCTCCTGGTCGGCCTGCACGGGCCGCTCGTCGATCCCGCGCGACAGTTCGTACAGCCGCCGCCCGAATGCGCCGAATTCACGGTGCAGGTCGATCAGCGGCCAGTCGCGCAACTGCGCGCAGGTCTGGATGCCGAGCCGGTCGAGCCGCGTGGCCGTCACCTTGCCGACGCCGTGCAGCTTGCGCACCGGCAGCGCCGCGACGAACGCGTCGATCTGGTGCGGCCGCACGACGAACAGCCCGTCGGGCTTGTTCCAGTCGGACGCGATCTTCGCGATGAACTTGTTCGGCGCGACGCCGGCCGACACGGTCACGCCGACCGTGTCGTACACGCGCTGGCGGATCTCCCGTGCAATCAGCGTCGCACTGCCCTGGCACCGCTCCGACCCGCTGACGTCGAGATACGCCTCGTCGAGCGACAGCGGCTCGACGTCGGGCGTGTAGTCGCGATAGATCGCCATGATCTGCCGCGACGCCGCGCGGTACTTGTCCATCGCGGTCGGCAGGATCAGCAGGTCCGGGCACTTGCGCATCGCCAGCGCCGACGACATCGCCGAATGCACGCCGTAGCGCCGCGCCTCGTAGTTGCAGGTCGCGATCACGCCGCGCTGGTCGGGCCGGCCGCCGACCGCGAGTGGCCGGTTGCGCAGCGACGGGTCGTCTCGCATCTCGACCGATGCGTAGAAACAGTCGCAGTCGCAGTGAATGATCTTGCGCATGCGCGGCAGCGCGTCGCCAGGCGGCGGCACGTGCGGATCGGCAGGCGGAATGATGGTCGGGTTCACGGTGCCGATACTGTACAAAAACACAGTGCCGGTTTCAACTGTCGCGTGCGGCCAGGCCTGGCGGCGCCGTACCGGCCCGCTTTGCGCGGATCGTACCGGCGGGGCGCGGGCCGCGGCGCCTATACTCGTCTGCCGCAATACACGAAACGCAAAGGTGACGGATGAAGACGATCGGATTGATCGGCGGAATGAGCTGGGAATCGTCGGCCGAGTACTATCGGATGATCAATCGCCATTCGAAGGCGCTGCACGGCGGGCATCACAACGCGAAGAGCGTGCTGGTCACGGTCGATTTCGCGGAGATCGAAGCGCTGCAGCGCTCGCACGACTGGGCGGCACTCGGCGAGCGGATGGCCGGCGCCGCACAGCAGCTCGAAGCGGCCGGCGCCGACCTCGTCGTGCTGACGACCAATACGATGCATCGCGTATGCGATGCGATCGAAGCCGCGGTGACGCTGCCGTTCCTGCACATCGCCGATCCGACCGGCACCGCGCTGCGCGATACGGGCGTCGAGCGCGTCGCGCTGCTCGGCACGCGCTACACGATGGAGCTACCGTTCTACGCGGAGCGGTTACGCGGCAAGTTCGGAATGGAGGTGCTCGTGCCGGACGAACGCGGGCGCGACGACGTGCACCGGATCATCTACGACGAGCTGTGCCACGGCATCATCTCGCCGGAATCGCGCGCGACGTACGTGACGATCATCGAAAAACTCGCGCAGCAAGGCGCGCAGGCCGTGATCCTCGGCTGCACGGAGATCACGCTGCTGATCGGCGAGCACGACTCGCCGCTGCCGGTGTTCGATACGACCGCGCTACATGCGAAGGCGGCGGTGGAGTGGGCGGCGCGCTGACTGGCCCCGCCACTGCGATGCTGCCGATCACGCGAACGCGTACCGGCACGACCGGCCGCTCGCCTCTACCGATCCACCGTACGAACGGCCAGCAGCCGGGCAGGTGCCGGCACGAATGAACAACGGCACCGCTGCAGCGGTTCGCACCGCATCCGCCGCCCCGTCAGGACGCTTCGGCCGTCGCGCCTGACGCTTCGATCGGCTCGCCTGGCCGCTCGAACGGGCACGCGGCGTCGAATGGCGCCCTTTCACCCTGCCCCGGTGAACCGATCAACGCGACCAGACCACACGCGAGCGACCCGCGCCAGTGCAAATAGTCGTGGCCGCTCGCCGTCGACGCATAGCGCACCGCATAGCCTTTCGCCTGCAGCACGTCGCGCAAGTGACGACTCGTCGTGCCGATGCCGGCCGGCCCCTTGCCGTCCTCGAAGCGACCGCTCTCCAGATAGAAGCGCACGGGTAACCGCTCGCGCACCGCGTACTCGCGTGTCAGCCACTCGGCGGTACGCGTGCGCGCATCGCCCTGCGCGGGCGCCCACCAGAACGAACCCGACTGGCTCAGCACGTTGCCGAACAGCTCCGGGTGACGCAGCGCCGCATAGGCCGACGCGAGCCCGCCGTAGCTCGACCCCGCTATCACGGTGCGCGCCGCCGGTGCGCTCACGCCCTCGCGACGCGCCCACGGCATCAACTCTTCGGCAAGAAAGCGCGCGAACGCGGGATTCGGCGGCAGTTCCCGGCCGCGCGTCGCGCTGTCCGGATTGCCGACGATGAGCGCCGCGGTGCGCGGCACGCGCCCCTCCGCGATCAGGTTGTCGAGGATCGTCGGCGTCGGTACCGTCTCGACGTACGCGTGTGCGTCGAACACCACGACGAGCGCGCGCGACGGATCGTCCGCACGGTAGCCGGCCGGTCGATACAGGTACACGTCGCGGGTATTGCCGAGCGCGGCGCTGGCGAACCGGTAAGCGGTCAGCGTGCCGGCCGGCACGTTTGTGCGCATTGCAATCCACGGCTGCGGCGGGGCGTCGCGCAACTCGAGCACCGACTTTCCCTGGAAGGGATCCGGCTCGGGATTCATGAACGTGCGCGGATTGAGCGGATCGCGCTGCGCGGTCGCGAGAATCGCGCGGCGCCGCGCGCCGTCGTCGAGATCGAGTTCCGGCACGTCGGGGGCGAGCAGGTAGCTGATGCGCGTCGCGGCCGGCACCACGTAGCTGCGATACCAGACGTCGCTGCCCGGCAGGTGCCGCAGCGAGTCGTGCTCGCCCGACGGACTGCCGAGCAGCCGCACATTGTCCCGCGCGCCGCGCCACAGGAACGTGACGAGCCGTGTCGCTTCGTCGGGCGGGTTCAGGCCGCGCGCGATCGTTGCGTCGGTGCGCGCCGGCTGCGCGGGCGCCGGCTCGACGAGCGGCGCGCCGCTTGCCGCCACCTCGTGCCAGAACGCGTCGGTCGTGCCGCCCGCCGCGAGTTCGGCGACAAGCTTCGCGACGCGCGGGCTCGCGATGGCGGGCACGGGTGCACGCTGCTGCGCACGCGGCACGCGATTCACGATCGCGAGCCGGTAGGCTTGGCGGCCGTCGGGCGACAGCATGCCGGCCCCGGGCGCCGACACCTGCAACGCGTATTCGCCGTCCGCCGGCGCAACGAACATGAAATCACGCGACTGCCCGTCGGCCGTCACGAGCTGCCGCAGATGCCGGCCATCGCCCGTCGCGAGATCGAGATTCGCGGCCGCGCCATCGAGGCGGCCCTGGACGAACGTCCCGGCATCGAGCGCGAGCAGGTGCGCCGCCTGCTCGCGCGCAACATGGCCCGTCACCCCCTCGCCCGTCGCGACCGCGCGTTCCGCGTGCGCGGTCGACATGCCGATCGCCGCCAGCGCCACGCCGACACGCCACGCACACGCCATGCGCGTGGCCCATTTCCGGAGGATCATCATCGTGCGCCTCAAAAGTCGATGGTGGCCGACACCTTGAAGGTGCGCGGCGCATTCTGCGTGACGAAGCCGTCGTTGAACGTGCCGGCCCAGAACGTGCGGTTCGCGACGTTCTCGACGGCGCCGCGCAGCACGACAGTCTTGCCGGCGACCTGCGTCGCATAACGTGCCCCCAGATCGAACCGGGTCCAGCCGGGGATGCGCTGCGTGTTCGTCGAGTTGACGAACTGCGCGCTCGTCGCCACCGCGCGGCCGGACAGCGTCAGCCCCCGCACCCACGGCGTATCCCATTCGAGGCCGAGGTTCGCCGTCCATTTCGGCACGCCGTACGCCGTGTTGCCGTCATAAACGCCGCCGGCCGTGTGCGTCAGCAGCGCCTGCGTGTAGGCGAGCCCGCCCAGCACGCGCAGCCGCGGCACCACCTGGCCGAACACGTTCCATTCGACGCCGCGGTTACGCTGCTCGCCGTCGGCGCTGTACAGGTTGGTCGCGGCGTCCTTCAGCATGCTCGGCTTCGTGATCTGGAACAGCGACAGCGTGTTCGCGAAGGTTTCGGTCTCCCATTTCGCGCCGACCTCGACCTGCTTGCTCTTGTACGGCGCGAACATCTGGCCGTAGTTCTTCGCGGTGACGTCGGACACGGTGTCGCCCTGGGTCAGCCCCTCGACATAGTTCGCATACAGCGACACGTCCGGCCCGAACGGCCTGACGACGAGCGCGAACGCGGGCGTCAGCGCGGTTTCGTCGTAGTCCGCGGTCTTCAGCCCCGTCGCGGCCGCATAGGTCTTCGCGTGGACGCGCTGGCTGCGCACGCCGAGCGTGAGCTGCACGCGATCGCGTGCGAACGACAGCGTATCTGCCAGCGCGACGCTCGTCAGCGCGGCCTCCGACGTCTTCGGCGCCGGGCCCGGCGACGGCGCGAGCGGCGGATCGATCGGCGCGTAGATGTTCGACGCGAACGTCGCACTCGTCCGGTTGATCGTGCCGGACTCGATCTGCAGCGACGTCACGCCGAGCGACACCTGATGGCTGACGGGCCCCGTGCGAAACCGGGCGCGGGCGCCGGCCTCGATCGACGTCGTGTCGGTATAGCCGTTCTGGTTGTACGTCACCGCTCGATAGTTGCCGTTCGGCTGGATCGCGCCGGCCCGCGTCCCGTTGATGAAACCCGAGTAGCGATAGCCGAGGCCGCCGATCCCCGCGTATGCGGTGATCCGGTCGGTCAGGTCGAGTTCGCCGCGCGCGACGACGGCCTGGTTGTCGAGCTTGCCCCATGCGCCGCGCAGCAGGTTCGTGCCTGGCGACGGCGGGCTCACGACCTGGCTGGCGAACGACGCCATCCACGGGCTGCCGTTGTCGAAGCGTTCGGTGTCCGTATAGGCATCGAGCGAGAAACGCGCGCGCTCGCCCTTCACGTCGAACGCGAGCGACGCGAACTCGCGTTTCTTGCCCTGTCCGTCCATCGTCGTACGACCGTCGCGATACGCACCGTTCATGCGGATGCCGACCTGGTTCCTGTCACCGAAGCGCCGGCCGAGATCCGCATGCACGCCGAACTGGCCGTCCGAGATGTAGTCGGTGGTGAGGCGCGCGAGCGGCGTATCGCCCGCACGCTTCGGGACGAGGTTGATCGCACCGCCGACGCCGCCGCTCGGCGAGATGCCGTTCAGCAGCGCGTTCGGCCCTTTCAGCACTTCGATCCGCTCGATGAATTCGGTGGGCGAGTGGCCGTACGGCGCAAGCCCGTACATCCCGTTGAACGCGAGATCGTCGGCGATCACGTTGAAGCCGCGGATCGTATAGTTCTCGACGATGTGGCCGGTCGACGTCGTGAAGCGCACCGACGGATCGTTCTCCAGCACGTCGGCGACGGTACCGGCCTGCTGGTTCTCGATCAGCGCCGATGTGTAGCTCGTGATGTTGAACGGCGCATCCATGAAATCGGCGTTGCCGAGCATGCCGAGCCGGCCCCCGCGCGCGACCTGCCCGCCGGTGTACGCCTCGGGCAGCGCATCCGCACGCGCGTTCACGACGATCGCCGGCAGCGTCGCGCCTGCGCCCGCTGCGGCCGGCACGGCCGACGCGCGGCGCTGCACGAGGTAACCGCCGCCGGTACGCACGGCCTCGAGGCCGTGCGGCGCCAGGAGGCGCGCGAAACCTTCCGCGATACCCATGCGACCGTTCAGCCCGTCGCTCGCGAGATGCGCCGTGAGTGCCGCGTCGCTCGCCAGTTCGACGCCCGCCGCCACCGCGTAGCGATTCAGCACGACGTCGAGTGCGCCGGCCGGAATCGCATACGCGCGCCGCTCGTCGGTATCGACGCGCGACGGCGGATCGTCGGGCTGCGCTTGCGCGCCGATCGGCATGGCAAGCACCAGCGCGGCGGCAAGCGCCGGTTCGAACGCGCGCGACGCGACACGACGGCGCGCGAGCCGGTTGGCGGGACGGGAGGCTGCAGACGGGGAAAACCGGCGGAACGCCATGATGAAGAATCCTTTGGGTTCGGAATGTTGCGAAGGTGCATCGTGTATTCCGAACGAACCGCCGAAACCCTCAATCGTCTCGTGAAATTTTTTCTGATGACGCTGCGCCGGCGTTCAGCGCGGGACGACGGTGACCCAGTAGCGCGTGCGGTAGACGACCTCGACCGGTAACGCAGCCCGCAGGCCGTCGAGCGCGCGATCGGTGTCGGTCAGCGAGAACACGCCCGACACCGACAGCCGCGCGAGCGACGGATCGCAGCGCAGGACGCCAGGTCGGTAGCGTGCAAGTTCGGCGCACCACGCATCGACGCGCATGCGTTCGGCGATCAGCCGGCCCTGCGTCCATGCGTTCGCGCGCGCATCGGCGGGCTCTCGCGCTGCGAAGCCGTCCGCATCGAAACGCACGGCCTTGCCCGCCTCGAGCCGCAGCACGCGATCGGCTGCGCGAGCCGGCCGGATCTCGACCGCACCGTCGAACACGTCGACGCGTGCGCGCGCGCCTTCGTCCGACACCGTGAAGCGCGTGCCGAGCGCACGCGCAACTCCCTGCCGCATCTCGACGCGCAACGGCCGCCCCGCCGCGTCGTGCGCGGTCTCGACATGGACCGCGCCACGCTCGAGCACGATGCGCCGCTCACGTTCGTCGAAACGCACGTCGATCGCACTCTCCGTGTCGAGCCATACGCGCGTGCCGTCCGCGAGCGTAACGTCGCGCACTTCGCCGATCCCGCTCGCATAGTCGGAGGTGGCCGATTGCCACAGGCGCGTACTGCGCACGCCGTAGCTCGCACCACCGAGCGTGATCGCCCAGCCGAGCGCGCGCATCGCGCGCCGGCGTGCGGGCCGGGGCGGCTGTTCAAGCAGGACGCCGAGCGCCGTATCGGCCGGTACGCTGCCGAGTTTCGCGTCGATGCCGGCAAGCCGCTGCCACGCACGCTCATGGTCGGGATGCTCGGCACGCCAGGCCGCGCAGCGGCGCCGGTCGTCGTCGGTCGCGTCGCCCGACCACAGGCGGGCAAGCCAGCCGATCGCCTGCTCCACGACGGCCTCGGGCAATGTATCGCCCTTCCACCCGCTCACGACGCGCTCCCGTAGAGCGCCGAGTAGCACGCGCGCAGCGCGGAGGCGACATACTTCTCGACCGACGACACCGATACGCCGAGCCGCACCGCAATCTCGCGATAGGTCAGCCCGTCGAGCTTGCACAGCAGCAGCGCCGTGCGCGCATTGGCGGGCAGGCGATCGAGCATCGCGTCGATTTCACACAGCGCCTCGATCACGAGCGCGCGCGTTTCGGGAGACGGGGTATCGGGTTCGGGCAAATGCCGCACCGTGTCGAGATAGGCGGATTCGATGTGCCGCCGGCGATACAGATCGATCACGAGGCCGTTCGCGATCTGGGTCAGATAGCGGCGCGAATCGTCGGGTTGAGGCGTCGTGCCGGACGCGAGCACGCGCAGATAGGTGTCATGTGCGAGATCGGCCGCGTCGCACGCATTGCCGAGCTTCTTGCGCAGCCAGCCGCGCAGCCAGCCGTGATGATCGTTGTAGAGCGCACGGAAGCCCCGCTGCGCATGACTGTCGATGACGCCCATGTTCCCCGACGCTGCCTGGTCGCGCAGCGCCCCATTAATGATAATGATTCTCATTAATTTTATGAGACAAGAGGCGGGACTGGCAAGCGGGAATCCGGCCGGCAGCGAGTTTCCGAGGCCGGAAATCAAAAAACCGGTATGAAGCCGGGTTCTTGTCGACGAAGCGCGCATCGGTCACTTGCGCTGCATATCCTCTGGTGTGCTTGGTTGCGGGGGTAGGAGCGTCACTCCAAACCCGGCCGGAAGCCTTGATTACGCTGGCATGCCCCGGATGGTTGCAGGTTTCAGGCAAGTAGGCCAAGCCAGAAACGCCTGAATCTCGCGCACGCTCATACCGCTCTCGCACATCGCGATGATGCGTTCATCGAAACCGGTGAAACGGCCCGCGTGCTTGGGAATCAGGATTGGCTCGAAGCTGCCGTCGCGGTCGCGGGGGACCTCGACTCGGACCGGGCTACGCTTGGTAATGACCATCTTGCCGCTGGCGTCTTTGCGCTCGTTGGCCTGGCCAGCCGGCTTGGGTTGACCCGGTGGGTACCCCGGATGCAGATTCATCTCGGCACCCATTGCGCGTTCAATGACCACCTTGTTGAACGCCAACATCAGATCCTGCACCTCGGCCGGCGTCATCGGCCTCTTGACCAACTGATCCAGCAGTTCCTTGGGCAGTTCAGGCAGCGGCCCGCGGGCCGCGGGCCGTTGCCTGGGACGCTACCGTTCGTCGTTTCTTCTTCATCGGCATCTCCATGATTTTTACCTCTCATGAAATATCCCGCCCAGAAAAATGACGGATAACTCCGACGCCTACATGATAGGCAATCCGGCCTATACAGTGCCTGGGATTCCTATTTAGAAGCCAATTTCCGCATGAGTTGAAAGCCTCGACCCATGCCGCCGCCCGTCGAAATCAAAAATGGCTTTAAGGACAGCGCGCGCTTCTCGATGCAGTGCCAAGACAACCATGCGCAAGCAAAAGTCACGACAATCGTTGCGGACAAGTGAAGAAAAAATGAACCAGACACTCCAAATATCCATATCAGCGTTTGCTGCACCATAAACGCATAAATATATACTCCGTACGAAATATCGCCAAATCGCCCAAATTTACGCAGCACCGGAGTGGACGACTCCCCTACTGAAATAATAAAAAATGGCATAGCAATCATTACCCCCAGCACATGCCAACCAGTCACGAAAAGGCATCCACCCAGAATAAATGCGCTTGCGACCACGAAAATTCGGCGCCGCCCCCACCAATCATTAAACAGTTGAAGCAACACGCCAAAACAGAAGAACAAGCCATACTCTCGCGACCAGTTTCGATCAGGGTTCGTCTCGCCGCGATAGATACCAAAATGATAAACAGCAAGCCCGATAATGCCAAGCAGCGCAATCCAGCGCCAGCGAAGCGCTCCGATGGCCCCGGCAATCGCAAGTATCAGATACCAATGAACTTCCAGGGGAATTGTCCACAGCGAACCATTTACCGCCTTGGGAAATGGGTTGCTTGAAAACACTCCTGGCAAATTATAGCTGACCCCAGTCAAACGAAGGACTTTAAAATACTCCAGGAATTCTGGCGCGGAAAAATAATCTGCTGCGCCGAGGGTAGAAGTAATTGGCCCAACTATCAATGCAGCAATGCAGGTTACAACGAATAATCCGGGCCATATGCGCAAAATGCGCTTTACCGAGAATCTGAACACATTCGGATCACGCATCCAGCTTTGGGTAACCAGATAGCCGCTGATGACAAAAAAGATGCAAACACCCAAACCCCCGAGTCCGAAAAACCCACCTAGGCCGACATCAATCTCAGGCTGGCCCATCAATGCATGCTGATGACTAACAAAAACCATTGATGCCGCCAAAAGCCTTAAAAAATCGAAATTATTCTCGTTGTGTGTCACTTCTAACCTTGATTTTATCGTTTCTAATCACGTGGCCCGTATTCCACGAGGCTGTATCTGCCTTGATCAGCATGATACAGCCCTTAAAAGGATGCCGTGAGGCCGTTTCCTCGCCTGAGGCAATCAGTGTTTCCACGTCGGCTTCGGCCCGCGTGGTGGCTTCAGCCCGGCGGGCTTGGGGATCGGGAGCGATAGCTCCCCAGGTTTGGGGATCCGTGTGACGATCGCGCTAGCGATCGTCACACCGGCAGCGGCGGCTTTCCGTGCCTCCTTATTCTTTTGCCGAACAACCTCCCTCTGCCGGTGGGTCGTGGGCACGCTGCGCACCGCACGCTCCGCCCGCGCCCAGAACTTCCAACCGCCGTGGGCGTGCCTGCTTCGTCCGCAACTCGCCAGGCTACGTGTGCTCGAATGCCCCATGAACGTCGCCGCCTTTTCTGCCTTGCCCGGATCGGCCTGTACCTGTCGTTTGAGTTCGCTGCCGACCGCGTGGCGGATCGAGTAGATCGACAGACTCGACGGTTTCAGCGCACGATTCAGGTTCCGGTGATCCACGTCCGTCATCGACACCACCAGCCCGCCGCGCTCCTGAACCAGCGCCGCAAGCCCGCTTGCGGCGGTGTTGTCGATCGGCACTGCCAACTTGCGCACCGGCTGGCCGCGTTTGTCGTTGACCTTCGCGCCCTTGACCAAGTCGGCCGGGAAAAGGCTGCGGCCTTCGGCTCGGTCACCACCGAAATCTCAATGCTGCGTTTCAATTCTGCGGCCGCCCCCCAAACACCGTCAGCACCGCCAACCGTTAGGCGTGGCGTTCCGCGACCTTTGCGCCATGCTGCCCGCGGTCTGCAGGGCCGTGACCGCCATCGACGGGTGCGGTGCGATCGTGTCGCGCTTCGACCTCGACACGATCGACAAGCCGGCCGTCCACATCGCGGTGGCCTTGTTTTTCCAGGTCTTACGGTCATCCTGGCGAAACTGCACGTCCATCTCCACCGCCAGCCGCCTCGCCTCAACGATCAAACGTTGCGCCTCCGTCGCGGCGCGCACGCACATCGGTTTCCATGCAGTGGTGCGACGCCGTCCGCAAGACATCGTAGTGATTCAGTGTCGTCGCCTTGTCCAGCACCGGGATCCCTTCGGCCCGCAGGTTTTCGTAGGCACGGCGATACTTCGCGATCGTGGCTGGCGCCCCATTACGCGCCTCCTTGGTGTTCAGTATGTTTTGCGTCTGCCGGGCGGCGTGCATTGTCCAGGCGTGTTATCACCTTCGGCGGGTCGTCTGGCGCTGGCTTCGCTATCACGGAGTGCGTCCGTGATCGTGTGTTCGCTCCCGCGACCACGCTTACGGCCTTCGCTTTCGCTACGGCCTTGCGATGGTCGATCTGAACGATGAACCATCACCACATTGTTGGACGGTTCAAACCCGTCCAACAATGTGGTCGGCGTGGGCTTTGCGTTGCAGGCCATGTTTTCGTCCTGCTCATCCGTGGGCTACCAACCCGGGATGGCAGGTTCTGGCATGTCTGCAACCGGCGTGCATGGGTGCCGTGCGCCCCTGGTCGCACGGTTGAGCGACGACACGGCTTCGGGTCGATAGAGTGCCGGAGAAGGGCAACCCGCCCCACCAGGCTGCCTCGTGTATCGAGTTACAACAAAGCAGGTCGACGCCAATGGCGAACCCGTGCCATCGCAAACAGCGACGCCTCGCGCGGATCCTTGGTGCGAAGGCTCCGCCAGCGGTTGCGCTCACGCCAGTAGAAGGCACCATGCCGGGAGACGTAGAACCCGGGGAACCCGGTGCGAGGATGGGCCGAAGCGCGCGTTTGGTTGCGGGTGCTCTCGGGCGGCCATGGTGCAGCGCCACCCGGAATGGCAAAAAGCCCTGATTTCTTAGTGAAATCAGGGCTTTCGCTTGAAGCTGGTTGCGGGGGTAGGATTTGAACCTACGACCTTCGGGTTATGAGCCCGACGAGCTGCCAGACTGCTCCACCCCGCGTCAGAGAAATAAATTATAGGGTGAGGGAGTACTCACGTCAACACTTTTGTCACAATTTCTTCTCCGTCCACCGTGACAGCGGTGCGAGGCACTGCCCTCGCCCCGTACGACAGGCGCGTTCGCGCCGCGTGCTCGCGGTAAGATGGCGGCCTTCGCATTCACCCCGCACGCACACTCCCGTTCATGAAAATCGCCACCTGGAACGTCAACTCGCTCAACGTCCGCAAGCAGCACGTGCTCGACTGGCTCGCGCAAAGCGGCACCGACGTGCTGTGCCTGCAGGAACTGAAGCTGCCGGACGAGAAATTCCCGCGCGCCGATCTCGAGGCTGCCGGCTACCGCAGCTGGTTCACGGGCCAGAAGACCTACAACGGCGTCGCGATCCTCGCGCGTGACACGCTGTCGGTCGACGAAGCGGACGTCGTGCGCAACATCCCCGGCTTCGACGATCCGCAGCAGCGCGTGGTCGCCGCGACGGTCGACGGCGTGCGCATCGTGTCCGCGTATTTCCCGAACGGCCAGGCGCCCGACTCCGACAAGTTTGCCTACAAGATGCAATGGCTCGACGCGCTGCAGGCGTGGCTGCGCACCGAGCTGCAGCGCTACCCGAAGCTCGCGCTACTCGGCGACTACAACATCGCGCCGGAAGACCGCGACGTGCACGACCCGGCGAAATGGGAAGGCCAGAACCTCGTGTCGCCGCAGGAGCGCGCGCACTTCGCGCAGCTGATCGAACTCGGCTTCGTCGATGCGTTCCGCCGCTTCGAACAGCCGGAGAAGACCTTCACGTGGTGGGACTACCGGATGATGGGCTTCCGCCGCAACGCGGGGCTGCGCATCGACCACATCCTGCTGTCGCCGGCGCTCGCCGAGACCTGCACGTCGTGCGAGGTCGATCGCACGCCGCGCACGTGGGAACAGCCGTCCGACCACACGCCCGTCGTCGCGGTCGTCGGCTGATCGTCCAATCCGCCCGCGCGTTCAGCGACGCGCGGGCGCCGGCCCGAGATGGGCCCACAGGAACCCGAATTCCGCCGCGTCGGCTTCCGCGCGTTCCAGATCGTCGGCGCTGCCGTGGCCGCCGTCGGTGTTCTCCCAGTACCACACCCGTTCGTGACCGAGCGCATGCATGCGTGCGGCCATCTTGCGCGCATGCGCGGGATGCACACGGTCGTCGCGCGTCGACGTCGTCAGCAGCAGCGGCGGATATGCGACGCCTTCGCGCACGCGGTGATACGGCGAGTACGCGGCCAGCGCCGCACCTTCGTGCGGATCGTCCGGGTCGCCATACTCGTCGAGCCACGCGGCGCCCGCGTGCAGCTTCGGATAACGCCGCATGTCGAGCAGCGGCACGCGGCAGAGCACCGCGCCGAACAACTCCGGGCGCTGCACCATGCACGCGGCGACCAGCAGCCCGCCGTTGCTGCCGCCCTCGATACCGAGCTGCGCGGCACTCGTCACGCCGGTCGCGGCCAGGTCCTCGGCCACCGCGATGAAATCGTCGAACGAGCGCTGGCGGTGTTCGCGCTGCGCGTCGACGTGCCAGCGCGGCCCGAACTCGCCACCGCCGCGGATGTGCGCGAACGCCATCACGCCGCCGCGCTCGAGCCACCCGATGCCGAACGCGTCGCTGTAGCCCGGCAGGTTCGGGATCGCAAAACCGCCATAGCCGGACAGCAGGCACGGCCGCGCGACACGCGCAGCGCCGTCGGTCACGTCGAGTGCATCGCGCGGCCCGATCAGCGTGTACGGCACCATCGTGCCGTCTTGCGAACGCGCACTCGCGCGGCGCACGACGAGCCCCGCCGCGTCGAACTGCACCGGCGGCCGGTCGAGCAGCACGCGGCGCGACGACGCATCGTCCGCACGGTCGGCAAGATCGGCCAGCCAGCATTCGGGCGGATCGAGATAGGTGTCGACGTCCACGTAAATCTCGTCGTTCAGCGTCGACTCGACGGGCTCGACGTCGATCTGCGCGTCGCCCGGCCAGTCGAACGGCCGCGCGTCCCACGTCCACGTGCCATCGTCGGCCTGCCGCGGCTGCCACAGCATCGTGCGGTTGTGCACGTCGTCGAGCCAGCTCGCGATCAGCGTCGTGCGCGTGTGCGTCCACGTGCACGCGGAGGTCGACGGTTGCGGCGCGAACAGCGTCGTGAGTTCGCGCGACCCGGCCAGGAACGCCTGCTCGCGGATCGCCAGCAGCGAGCCGCCCGCGTGGCGCACGCCATCGCAATCCCAGTCGAGGCGCGGCTCCAGCACGAGCCAGCCTTCCCAGAACCCGACCTCGACATGGGTCGGCACGTCGTAGCGCGCCCATTCGCCCGCGTCGGTCAGCCGGTACGCATGCGCGTCGAAGAAGTCGACGCTGCGCCACGCGACGTGGCGGTTGTCGATCGGATCGAACCCCGCACCCGCGCTGATGTCGTCGGGTTCGCCGCGGAAGACGACGGGCGCATCGGCAAGCGCCGTGCCGCGCACCCAGCGCCGCGCTTCATACGGATAGCCGGCCGCGGTTGCATGCGCTTCGCCGCGATCCCAGCTCACGTAGACGGTATCGCGATCGATCCAGCCGACCGTGTGATGCCCCGGCTCGTCGATCGTGAAGCCGCCCTCGACGAAACGACGTTCGACGAGATCGAATTCACGCACGACGACCGCGTCGGCACCGCCCGGCGACAGCGACAGCAGCGCGCGATCGCCGTCCGGATACAGGATCGCGTCCTGCTCGAACACCCACGACTCGCCCTCCTCCGCGCCGAGCGCGTCGACGTCGAGCAGCGTTTCCCACGCCGGCCGGCCCGCACGCCAGTCATCCCAGCGCGTGCGGCGCCACAGCCCCTTCGGATGGAGATCGTCCTGCCACAGGTCGTAGGCCCAGTCGCGCCAGCGGGTTGGGATCACCGGGCGTTCGCGCGGCAGGTACGCTTTGGCGAGACGCGCCGTCAGCGCGCGATACGCGTCGTCGTCACGCAGCGCGGCGCGCGTGCGCGCATTCTGCTCGTCGACCCACGTGCGGGCGCGCTTGCTGTCGAGCGATTCGAGGAAACGGAACGGGTCGGCCCCGGCGGGCCAGCGGAAGGAATCGGACATTGAGGATCGGCGGAATGGCAAACGGCGTGCAAACCGCGATTATGTCCGATCGCGGCACGCGCGATGCCCGCGCATGCCGCGAAATCGTGCTCAGGGCTCCAGATGGAGTTCCTGGATCTTGCGCGTGATCGTGTTGCGGCCGATGCCGAGCCGCTCCGCGGCCTCGACCTTGCGGCCGCGCGTGAAGTCGAGCGCCTCGCGAATCACGGCCGCCTCGAAGCGGCGTGCGAGTTCGTCCATCACGTCGGCCGAGTTCTCGCGCAACAGCCGTGCAACCTCGGTGCGCAGGCCGTGCTCCCACAGCGGATAGCCGGCCGGCGCGCTGCCGTTCGGCGCGGCCGCGACAGGCGCGGACGCCACCGGCGCGGACGCCACCGGTGCCGCACCGGTCAGCGATGCCGAGAGCGCCGCATCGCCGCCGCCGACGTGTGCGTCCACACCGTCGCCCGCGGTGACGACCGGCGCACCGGCCGGCACGAGGTCGGGCGGCAGGTCCTTGATCTCGACCGTCTGCGCGGGCGCCATCACGGTCAGCCAGTTCGCGAGGTTCTCGAGCTGACGCACGTTGCCGGGAAACGCGAGCGACGTGAGGTAAGCCAGCGCCTCGTCGGACACGCGCTTCGGCTCGACGCCGAGATCGCGCGCGCTCTTCTGCAGGAAGTGGCGCGTGAGCAGCGCGATGTCCTCGCTGCGTTCGCGCAGCGGCGGCAGGCGCAGCCGGATCACGTTGAGCCGGTGGTAAAGGTCCTCGCGGAACAGCCCCTGGCGCACGCGCGATTCGAGATTCTGGTGCGTCGCGGCGATCACGCGCACGTTCGCGCGCAGCGGGTTGTGGCCGCCGACCCGATAGAACTGCCCGTCCGACAGCACGCGCAACAGGCGCGTCTGCAGGTCGAACGGCATGTCGCCGATTTCATCGAGGAACAGCGTACCGTTCTCGGCCTGCTCGAAGCGGCCCTGCCGTGTGGTCTGCGCGCCGGTGAACGCGCCGCGCTCATGGCCGAACAGCTCGGATTCGAGCAGGTCCTTCGGAATCGCCGCGGTGTTCAGCGCGATAAACGGCCCGTTCGCACGCGGGCTGTGACGGTGCAGCGCACGCGCGACGAGCTCCTTGCCGGTGCCCGATTCGCCGGTGATCAGCACGGTCGCGGCCGAATGCGACAGGCGGCCGATCGCGCGGAACATGTCCTGCATCGCGGGCGCCTGGCCGAGCATCTCGGGCGCCTCGGCCACGCGCTCGTCCTGCGGCGCGCCGCCACGCAGGCTTTCCTCGACGGCGCGGCGGATCAGCTCGACCGCCTTGTCGACGTCGAACGGCTTCGCGAGATATTCGAACGCGCCGCCCTGGAACGCCGCGACGGCGCTGTCGAGATCGGAGAACGCCGTCATGATGATGACAGGCAGGCCCGGCAGGCGCTCATGCATCGCCTGCAGCAACTCGAGGCCCGAGCCGCCCGGCATCCGGATGTCGGATACGAGCACCTGCGGTGTCTCGTGGTCGAGCGCGGCCAGCGCATCACGCACGTTCGCGAAGCTCTTCGTCGCGAAGCTGTCCCGGGCGAGCGCCTTTTCAAGCACCCAGCGGATCGATTGGTCGTCGTCTACTATCCAGATCGGCTTCATAGGTCGGTCAGATATTGGTGAATCTGGTGAATCGCCATGCCGCCGCTCAATGGTCGAGCGGCAGCAGGATCTGAAATTCGGTACGTCCGGGCCGGCTTTCGACCTCGATCATCCCGTCATGCTGCTGCACGAACGTCTGCGCGAGCGTCAGGCCGAGACCGCTGCCATCGTCGCGCCCGGACACGAGCGGGTAGAAGATCCGGTCGCGGATTTCTTCCGGGATGCCGGGCCCGTTGTCGATCACGTGCAAGTCCAGTGCCAGCCGGTACAGGCGCTTCGCGATCGTCACCTTGCGCGCGATGCGCGTGCGCAGCTCGATCTTCGCGTCGCCCTGCGCGATCCGTTCGCGCAGCGCCTGTGCGGCGTTGCGTACGATGTTGAGCAGCGCCTGGATCAGTTGCTCCTTGTCGCCGCGCAGGTCCGGCACGCTCACGTCGTAGTCGCGCTCGATCGTGAGCCCGCGCGGGAATTCCGCGAGCATCACCGCGCGCACGCGTTCGCATACTTCATGAATGTTCACGTCGCCGACGATGTGCGGATGCCGGTGCGGCTCCAGTAACCGGTCGACGAGCGTTTGCAGGCGGTCGGACTCCTTGATGATCACCTGCGTGTATTCGCGCAACTCGCCGCGCTCACGCTCGCCGAGCTCGAATTCGAGCAGCTGGGCTGCGCCGCGAATGCCGCCGAGCGGGTTCTTGATCTCGTGCGCGAGGTTGCGGATCAACTGCTTGTTGACCGCGGTCAGGTCGTGGATGCGCTCCTCGCGATCGGTGCGCGACTGACGTTCGTTCTCGAACAGCTCGACGAGCACGAAATCGGGCGAGGTCTCGAGGAAGCCGACGATCGCATGCACGTGCAGCGGTTCGCGGCCGGGCCGGTCGAGCACGGTATCGAGGTGCGTCGCGTGAAAGCGTTCCTCGCCGATCGCGGTGATCGTCGACGCCAGCTCGTTCGCGTTCGGAAAGATCTCGCCCCACGGCCGCTGCGCGAGCTGCCGGCGCGAGATGTCGAGCATCGCCTCCGCGGACGGGTTCGCGAACGCGATCCGCAGCGTCTTGCGGTCGAGCACGATCACGACCGTCGGCAGCGCTTCCAGCCCCGCCAGCAGGCCCGAGCGTGCGAGCCGCTCGTCGTCCGTCAGTCGCTCGGGCTGCCCCGTTTTCGCCTTGATCAGATTCTTCAGAACCATCTGCGTGCTTGTCGCGCCTCAACGGGCCAGAAAAGGAAAATCACCGGAACAAAAAAGGGACGGCTGGACGCCGCCCCTTTCAGACTCCGCCGCCCCCGCCGCCAACCGCGCGACGGGAACGAACCGGCAAAACGGCGCTGAATCGAAGCGCCATCGCCGATTACAGCGAGTAGTACATCTCGAACTCGATCGGGTGCGTCGTCATGCGGAACTTCGCCAGCTCCTGCTCCTTCAGCGCGAGGTACGCGTCCAGCATGCCGTCCGTGAACACGCCGCCGCGCGTCAGGAACTCGCGATCCTTGTCGAGCGCTTCGAGTGCCTGGTCGAGGCCCGCGCAGACGGTCGGGATCTTTGCATCCTCTTCCGGCGGCAGGTCGTACAGGTTCTTGTCCGCTGCTTCGCCCGGATGGATCTTGTTCTGGATCCCGTCGAGGCCGGCCATCATCAGCGCCGTGAAGCACAGGTACGGGTTCGCCATCGGATCCGGGAAGCGCGTTTCGATACGGCGGCCCTTCGGGTTCGACACGTGCGGAATGCGGATCGATGCCGAACGGTTGCGCGCCGAGTAAGCGAGCTTGACCGGTGCTTCGAAGTGCGGGACCAGACGCTTGTACGAGTTCGTCGTCGGGTTCGTGATCGCGTTCAGCGCGCGAGCGTGCTTGATGATGCCGCCGATGTAGAACAGCGCCAGTTCCGACAGGCCGGCGTAGCCGTTGCCCGCGAACAGGTTCTGGCCGTCCTTCCAGATCGACTGGTGAACGTGCATGCCCGAACCGTTGTCGCCGACGACCGGCTTCGGCATGAACGTCGCCGTCTTGCCGTACGAGTGCGCGACGTTATGGATGATGTACTTCGACCATTGCGTCCAGTCGGCGCGCTCGACCAGCGTCGAGAACTTCGTGCCGATTTCGTTCTGGCCCTGGCCCGCCACTTCGTGGTGGTGCACTTCGACCGGGATGCCGAGCTGTTCGAGCAGCAGGCACATTTCCGAACGCATGTCCTGGAACGTGTCGACCGGCGCGACCGGGAAGTAGCCGCCCTTCGTGCCCGGACGGTGGCCCGTGTTGCCGCCTTCGAATTCCTTGCCTGCCGACCACGGCGCTTCTTCCGAGTTGATCTTCACGAAGCAGCCCGACATGTCCGTGTTCCACTGGACCGAGTCGAAAATGAAGAATTCCGGTTCCGGACCGAAGTAGGCCGTGTCGCCGATGCCCGTGCTCTTCAGGTACGCTTCGCCGCGCTTCGCGAGCGATCGCGGGTCGCGCTCGTAGCCCTTGCCGTCGGCCGGCTCGACCACGTCGCAGGTCAGCACGAGGGTCGACTCTTCATAGAACGGGTCGATGAAGGCTGCGTTCGGGTCCGGCATGAGCAGCATGTCCGACGCCTCGATACCCTTCCAGCCCGCGATCGACGAACCGTCGAATGCATGGCCGCTTTCGAACTTGTCTTCGTCGAACGCCGAAACCGGCACCGACACGTGCTGTTCCTTGCCGCGCGTGTCCGTGAAGCGGAAATCGACAAACTTGCAGTCCTCGTCCTTCACGAGTTGCATGACGTCGGCGACGGTTTTACTCATAACCTCTTCTCCTGATTGAACAATTCTGGCGGACTGGGAACCGCCTCGTTTATCGAGCTGATCGGGATCTTGCTTTGGCGCAGCGCGCCCCGATTCGACCGAATTCTATAAAGCAGCTTCCGTGCCACCTGTGCGCAAGATTGGCGCGAATCGCGCCGGCGCTCGCCGCGCCGGGGCCGGGCTGCGCGATTCCGGGGCTCGGCTTCGCACCGCTCGCCGGTCGATGGCACCGCCATGGTGCAATCGTCGCAACGCACCGCGGTCACGGAATCATTCTGGTGCATGCGCGCCATTCTGCACTTTTTTGGTGAACGCGTGTGTGGTGCGCGCACCGTACCCCACACGGCCATCCGTGCCGCGACGCCGCGCTAGAATGTTCGTTTGACCGATAGGAGACTCCCTGCCATGAGTACGCTCGACCAGCTTTACACGAAGGCCGACGAACGCCGCGCCCAAGGCGCGCTCAACTACGCCGGGGCGCTGCTGCCGGCCGAAGCCTTCGAGCTGCTGCAGCTCGATCCGTCGGCGCGCCTCGTCGACGTGCGCACCCGCGCCGAACTCGACTGGATCGGCCGCCCGCTGGTCGGCGACGGCCAGTACCTGCACCTCGAATGGACGCGCTACCCGGGCGGCGTGCCGAACGCCGAATTCGTCAACGAACTGAAGGCGGCCCTCCCGGCCGATACACCGATCCTGTTCCTGTGCCGCAGCGCCGCGCGCTCGAAGCTCGCCGCGGTCGCCTCCACGCAGGCCGGCTTCACGAAGGCGTTCGACCTGCTCGAAGGCTTCGAGGGCGCGAAGGACGCCGAAGGCCACCGCAAGACGGTCGACGGCTGGTGCTTCCGGAAACTGCCGTGGATCGGCGCCTGACGGCGCGCCGCTTCCGCCGGTGACGACAACCTCATCGTCGAGCCGGGCGATGACATGCCGATGACGGGCCGCGTTGCGCGGCCCGTGGTTTTTGTGCCGCCGGTTGGCGGGCCGCTCAGGCGCGCGGCGTCTCGGGTTCGACGACGTCGCCGCCGAGCAGGTGCACGCCTTCGCGCAGCTTCACGTACGCGGCCGCGACCGCTTCCGGCTCGCCCTTCACGCCGAGGTCGATGTGACGGCGCGCATAGATCCCGCCGCGCTCCGTATCGCCCACGCTCGGCAGGCTGAACACGCGCACGCCCGGGAAATCGCGCTCGATGCGCTCCATCAGCGGCGTGAGCGTCGATTCCGGCAGCTCGAACACGTACAGCGAACGCTCCGCGTGCGGCGTCGCATGATGCAGATGCGCGTACTTCGTATCGAGCACCCATTCGATCATCGGCCACGCCATCACCGGGAAGCCCGGCACGAAGTGCAGGTCGCCGACCGAGAAACCGGGAATCCGGTTGTAGCCGTTCGGGATGATCGTCGCGCCCACCGGGAACACACCCATGTTGAAGCGGTGCTGGTTCTCCGGCGACTCGAAGTCGACCGGCGTGGCCGGATCGGCGTGCGTTTCGCGGATCCGCTCCGAAATCAGCACCTTCGCTTCCGGATGCAGCTCGAGCGTCACGCCGAGCGCGGCGGCCGCGCACTGGCGCGTGTGGTCGTCCGGCGTTGCGCCGATCCCGCCCGTCGAGAACACGATGTCGCCCGACGCGATCGCGCGGGCGAGGGTCGCCGTGATGCGCGCCGGATCGTCGCCGACGTATTCGGCCCAGTCGAGCGCGAGGCCGCGCGCGCCGAGCAGCTCGATGACCTTCGCCAGATGCTTGTCCTGCCGGCGTCCCGAAAGGATTTCGTCGCCGATGATGATGATGCCGATGCTCATGCCTGCCCCATGTCGATTGCGGTGGCGCGCGAACTCGCACGCAGGTCCTCCAGCGCGCGCAGGCAGTAATGCCCGAACCACAGCGCCGAGAAGACGAGGATGAAAGCGTAAACCCAGATCATGGCCGCCGCGACGAACGGGAACAGCACCATCATCCAGACCGACGATACCCACACGAAGGTCGGCACGGTGCCGAGCAGCCCGGTCGCGACGCCGATGCCGATCAGCGGCCAGCGGTGCTGGCGCACGAGCGCCCGGCGCTCGTCGCGGCTCGCGTGCAGCGCGAGCGCGTCGTAGGTCATCACGCGGTACGTGAGCCAGCCCCAGATCACGGGCGGCAGCAGCGCGAAGAACGGCGGAATCAGCCACAGCGGGATCGTGACGACCAGCAGCACGACGCCGACGAGCGCCGCGCCGAGCGAATTGAACGCGCTGCCGAAGAAGGTGCCGCCCCGCTTCGACTCGAGCGCCGCGAACTGCCGGTTCGACAGGTGCTTGATCACGACCGGCATCGAGATCGTCGCGATCAGCAGCAGCACCGTCAGTACGATCAGCGGGATCGCGAGCGACACGACCACGAACGGCGCGACGACCGCATGCAGCTGCGACATGCCGATCGCGTCGAACGCGCGATACAGCATGGCCGTCAGCACGAAGCCGTCGAGCGCGCCGCGCGCGATATCCAGCAGCGTCTGCCACGAGAACCACAGCACGGCACCCCAGAGCAGCGCCGAGACGACGAACGGCATCAGGGTGAGCCACAGCATGCGCGGGTGCAGCGCGCTGGCGAGCGCCCGGACGAAAGAGCGCAGCAAGTCGTTCATGCGAGCCTGTATCGACAGAGAAAAACGGGGAAAGGATAAACCACGCGGCCCGCATGCGCCAAAGCACATGCGGGCCGCGTGGGAGAGCCGCTCAACGTGGGAAAGGCCGGATCAGGCCGATGCCGCACCGCGCTTGGCGGGGAACAGGCGCCGGAAGATCCGCACGAACGCGAGGCCGTGCTGCGACCAGAAGCCTTCGCCGTAGGACACGCCCTCGACCTGGTCGCGGATGCCGGTCGGCTCGACCGTGCGGTTCCACGACGCGGTGCCGAACATCATGTCCCACCACGGGAACAGCACGCCGAAGTTGCAGCCGTACTTCGTGCCTTCGTGCCCGTAGCCGACCGCGTGGTGGCGCCGGTGGAAGATCGGGCTCACGAACAGGCGCTCGCCGAGCCAGCCGAACGACAGCCGCGCATTCGTGTGCTGAATGCTCTGCATGAAGTTGGTGAACGCAGTCAGCACGACGAACTGCGACGGCGTCACGCCGATCACAAGCGCGATCGCCGCGAAGAAGCACGACTGGATCACGTCGTCGAGCACGTGGTTGCGGTCGTCGCACCACAGCGACATCTGGCGCTGGCTGTGATGCACCGCGTGCAGCTCCCACCAGATGCCGAACTTGTGCTGCCAGCGGTGATACCAGTAGCCGGCGAAATCGAGCACGACGAGATAGATCGCGAACGCGACGATCGGCTTCGAGGTCACGCCCGGCCACAGGTAGTCGAGGTTGACGTTCGCGACGCCGTGCAGGCGCAGCCACGCCTGGAAGTTGTCGAACACCGGCTGCAGCGCGAAGAAGAAGAACAGCGAGTAGATGCCGAGCTTCGCGATCGCGGTGTAGATCACGTCGACCCGCACGGCACGGCGGTTCGTCCAGCGCTCGACGGGCAGCAGCGCCTCGAACGGGCGCAGCAGCACGAACATCAGCACCATCTGCAGCGCGCCGACGATCACCCAGTACAGCGCGTCGTAGGTGTCCTCGTCATAGTCCATCAGGTTGAACTTGAAGAGGAGCGGTTGCACGACGTCGACGTACAGCCAGGTCTGGATGTCCGACACGAACGCATCGATCAGGTGCAGCATCGTTCGCCCCCGCCCGTCACGCGCCGTTCGCGGCGCGCCACGGCGCGCGGTCGTAGAAGTAGATCCCGTGCGGCGAACGGCCGACGGCGATCGTCTGCACCAGCTTGCGCGACGCGAGGTCGATGATCCCGACCTTCTTCGCGAAGCGGAACGTCACCCACAGCGTCTTCTTGTCGGCGGACAGCTCCATGTCGTCCGGGCCCGGAAGCAGGCCGGTGATGTCGCCGACGTTGGTGAGCGTGTTCTCGTCGATGATGCTGATCGTGTTCGCGACCCGGTTCGTCACGGCGACGTGCGTGCCGTCGGCGAGCGAACGGAAGTTGTGCGCGCCCTTGCCGGTGTAGATCTGCTTGACGACCTTCTGGTTGCGCCAGTCGACCACCGCGACGTAATCCGCGCCCGTCATGCCGACGAGCAGGTATTTGTCGTCCGGCGTGAGCCACAGGCCGGCCGGCACCTTGCCGACCTTCATCTTCCACTTGACCGTCTGCGTCGGCAGATCGATCGCCGCGATCTCGCCGGACACCTGCAGCGACACGAGCACCGTCTTGCTGTCCTTCGTGAACGCGAGGTGGCTCGGCATCACTTCGAGCGGCACGCGCTTCACGAGCTTCAGGTCGCGGCCGTCGTAGCCGTAGATGTCGACGCGATCGAGGCGCAGGCCGGCGGCCGCGAACCACTTGCGATCGGGCGAGAAGCCGAGCTGGTACGGATCGTCGATCCCCTCGACGGTGCGCTGCAGCTTGCCCGTCTTCGGATCGAGGAACATCAGGCTGTTCGAGACCGAATTTGCAACGATCAGCGACGAATTATCGGGCGTCGCCATCAAGTGGTGCGGTTCCTTGCCGGTCGGCATCGTGCCGATGACCTGGCGGGTCTGCTGGTCGATCAGGGAAAGCGTCGCTTCGGCCGAATTGAGGATGATCACGTTATTCGCGTGGGCGGCGGGCGCCAGCACGGCGGCGGCCAGCGCGAGCGTGCGGCCGAGGGAAAGGAAAGTGCGCATGAAGACTCACGTCGTGGAACAACCGTCATTGTAAAACGTTCAACCGGCCCGGCCGGTTGACGGAAGCCGGCATTGCGCCACTTCGACGCACGCGGCGGCGGCCCGGCTGGCCGGCGCGGCAAGCGCCGCGCGGCCGGCCGGGGCCAGCCGCCGGTGCGGGGCCGGGAAGCCGATGTTGCGCTAGCGCTGCATCGACTCCCAGACCTTGTGCAGACGCTTGACAGAGACAGGCATCGGCGTGCGCAGTTCCTGAGCGAACAGCGAAATCCGCAATTCCTCGAGCAGCCAGCGGAATTCCGCGAGCCGCGGATCCACGACGCCGCCGCGCTGCGACACCGCGCGCTGGTACTGCTGGGCGAGCGGCAACAGGTCGCCGGACTGCTTCGCGTCGCGCGCCGGATCGGCCTTCAGCTTGTCGATCCGCAGCGCGATGCCCTTCAGGTAGCGCGGGAAGTGCGCCAGTTGCGCGTAGGGCGTGTCGATCACGAAACGCTTGCCGACCAGCGCGGCGAGCTGCTGCTGCAGGTCCGCATATGCCTGCGCGAACGGCTTCGCCTGAGCGAGCTTCTTCACGAGCCCCGCGTATTCGGCCAGGATCTGCCCGACCAGCCGCGCGATTTCCTGCGCGAGCAGGTTCAGGCGGCTGCGGCCCTCGTCGCGGCGCGCGTGGAAGCTCGCATCGTCGTCGGGCAGCGGATCCTGCAGGCACGCGCGGTCGAGCGCCGTGTCGATAAGCTGGTCGCGCAACTCGTCCTGCGTGCCGAGCGACATGTACTGCATCGCCATCTCGCGCAAGCCCGGCAGGTTCTTCTCGAGGAACTTGATCGGCTCCTTCAGCTGCAGCGCGAACAGCCGCCGCAGGCCGGCCCGGTGGATGCGCGCGGCCTCCTCCGGAGAATCGAACACCTCGACGTCGCAATGCGTGCCGCGATCGACGAGCGCCGGGTAGCCGTAGAGCGTCTGGCCGCGCCGGCGGATCTCCAGCAGCTCGGGTAGCTTGCCGAAATTCCACGTCGTCAGGTTCTCGTACAGCGCGGTCGCGCCGGCTTCCGCCGGAGCGGACGTCTGCGGCGCCGCGCCCTTGCCGGCCTTCGCGCCGCGACCGGCGGTGCCGGCAGTGGCGGGCGCCGCCGGCGCCTGGCCGACCGGCTGACCTGCATCGGCATCGCCGCCCGTCGCGATCGTCGACGCCGCCGCGATCTTCTGGAACTGCTGCTGCGCCTGCGCGCCCAGCTCCTGGCGAAGCTGCGCGAGATTGCGCCCCATTGCGAGCTGGCGGCCGTGCTCGTCGATCACCTTGAAGTTCATGAACAGGTGCGCGGGCAGCGTCTCGAGCTTGAAGTCGGCCGTCTTCATCGCGATTTGCGTCTCGCCGCGCACGTCGGCGATCAGCGCCTCGACGAGCCCGCCCGCGCCGAAGCGCTCGCGGCCCATCCGTTCGACGAAGCCGGCCGCGTACTCGGGCAGCGGCACGCAGTGCCGGCGCAGCTTCTGCGGCAGCGACTTCAGCAGCAACTGCACCTTTTCCTTCAGCATCCCCGGCACGAGCCACTCGCAGCGGCGCGCGTCGACCTGGTTCAGTGCGTACAGCGGCACCGCGAGCGTCACGCCGTCGCGCGGCGTGCCGGGCTCGAAGTGATACGTGAGCGCCATCTCGACGCCGGCCATCGTCGCGCGCTTCGGGAACAGCTCGGTCGTCACGCCGGCCGCCTCGTGGCGCATCAGGTCGTCGCGCGACAGGTACAGCAGCCGCTGCTTGCCCTCCGGCTGGCCGCCCTTCTTCACCTCGTCGCGATACCAGCGCTCGAATGCGGCACCCGTGTGGATGCCTTCCGGGATCGCCTGGTCGTAGTACGCGTAGATCAGCTCGTCGTCGACGAGCACGTCCTGCCGGCGCGACTTGTGCTCGAGCTGCTCGATATCGGCGAGCAGCTTGCGGTTGTGCGCGAAGAACGGCAGCTTCGTGTCGAACTCGCCTTCGACGAGCGCGCCGCGAATGAACAGCTCGCGCGCACGCGCCGGATCCTGCTTGCCGAACGCGACGCGCCGGCGGTGGTAGATCGGCAGCCCGTACAGCGTCGCGCGCTCGAACGCGCTGACCTGCGCCGGGCGCTTTTCCCAGTGCGGCTCCGACAGCGATTTCTTCAGCAGGTGCGCGCCGATCTTCTCGACCCATTCGGGCTCGATCTTCGCGAGGCAGCGCGCGTACAACCGGCTCGTCTCGACGAGCTCGGCCGCCATCACCCAGCGGCCGGCCTTCTTCGCGAGCACGGAGCCCGGCCACAGGTAGAACTTGATCCCGCGCGCGCCGAGATAGTGCGGATCGTCGTCGGCCTTCATGCCGAGGTTGCCGAGCAGCCCGGTCAACAGGGCCAGATGGACCTGCTCGTAAGTCGCCTCGGTTTCGTTGAGCCGCCAGCCGTGCTCACGCACGACGGTCAGCAGCTGCGAATGGACGTCGCGCCACTCGCGCAGCCGCAGGTGCGACAGGAAGTTCTGCCGGCATGCGTCGATGAGCTGGCGGTTCGACTTCTTGTGCGCAACCGCCTCTTCGAACCACGCCCAGATCTTCAGCCACTGCAGGAATTCGGAACGCTCGTCGGCAAACCGGCGGTGCGCCTGGTCGGCCTGCTCCTGCGCCTCGATCGGCCGGTCGCGCGGGTCCTGCACGGACAGTGCGCTCGCGATGATCAGCACCTCGCGCAGCGACTGCTGGTCGCGTGCGGCCAGAATCATCCGGCCGACCCGCGGGTCGAGCGGCAGTCGCGCGAGTTCGCGGCCGAGCGGCGTCAGCGCGTTGTCGTCGTCGACCGCGCCGAGTTCGTTGAGCAATTGATAGCCGTCCGCGATCGCGCGGCCGGGCGGCGGTTCGAGGAACGGGAACGATTCGATCGCCGTCAGGTGCAGCGACTTCATCCGCAGGATCACCGACGCAAGCGATGAGCGCAGGATTTCCGGATCGGTGAAGCGCGCGCGCGCCTGGTAGTCGCTTTCCTCGTACAAGCGGATGCAGATACCGTCGGCCACGCGGCCGCAACGGCCCGCGCGCTGGTTCGCGGCCGCCTGCGAGATCGACTCGACCTGCAGCTGCTCGACCTTGTTCCGGTACGAATAGCGCTTCACGCGCGCGAGGCCCGTGTCGACCACGTAGCGGATGCCCGGCACCGTCAGCGAGGTTTCCGCCACGTTGGTCGCGAGCACGATCCGGCGCGCATTCGACGCCTTGAACACCTTGTCCTGGTCGGTGGCCGAGAGCCGCGCGAACAGCGGCAGGATCTCGGTGTGCGGCGGATGGTGCTTGCGCAGCGCCTCGGCCGCCTCGCGAATCTCGCGCTCGCCGGGCAGGAACACCAGCACGTCGCCGGGGCCTTCGCGGCACAGCTCGTCGACCGCGTCGACGATCGCGTCCATCAGGTCGCGCTCGGCTTCGCGCGCGGTCTTCACGCGGTCGCGGCCGCCCGTGCCTTCGGCGTTCTTCACGGCCGGGCGATCCTCGGCCACCGGGCGGTAGCGCATCTCGACCGGATACAGCCGCCCGCTCACCTCGATCACGGGCGCCGGGCGCTCGTCGGTGCCGAAATGGCGCGCGAAGCGGTCGGCGTCGATCGTCGCGGACGTGACGATCAGCTTCAGGTCCGGGCGCCGCGGCAGGATTTCCTTCAGGTAGCCGAGCAGGAAGTCGATGTTCAGGCTGCGCTCGTGCGCCTCGTCGATGATCAGCGTGTCGTACGCCTTCAGCAGCGGGTCGGTCTGCGTCTCGGCGAGCAGGATGCCGTCCGTCATCAGCTTCACGGACGCGCCCGGCGCGAGATTGTCGGTGAACCGCACCTTGTAGCCGACCACCTCGCCGAACGGCGTGCCGAGCTCCTCGGCGATCCGGCGGCCGGTCGACGACGCGGCGAGCCGGCGCGGCTGCGTATGGCCGATCAGGCCCGTGCCGCCGGCACCGAGGCCGCGGCCGAGATCGAGACAGATCTTCGGCAGCTGCGTGGTCTTGCCCGAGCCGGTTTCGCCGCAGACGATGACAACCTGATGACCGGCGATCGCGCGCGCGATTTCGTCGCGCTTGCCCGACACGGGCAGGCTTTCGGGGTACGTGATCGGCGGGACGGGGTTCGGCGCGACGATGGCGCGCGGCGCACGCTCGCGACGCGGGGGGCGCTCGCCCGTTGCCTGCGGTGCGCCCTTCGCGGCCGGCTGGCGCGCATCGCCGCGCCGTTCGTCACCGCGCGGCGCGTGTGCCGGCGTGCCCGCCGGCTTGTCCTGCTGCTGGCGCGGCGGCTGGCCCTGCTGCTCGCGTGCATCGGCCGCACCATCCGGGTGCCGGGCCGACGGCGTATTGGCCCGCGTCGGCGCGGGACTTTTAGAAACATTCGACATGGGGGCGCATTATAATCCCGCCCATGAATTCCCAAACCGACCTCCCCCCCGCCCAGACCGGCGCCACGACGCCGCCGGCCGCCGACGACTCGGCCGCCAGTCACGCGCAGTTCGTCGACTGGATGCGCTCCGTCGCGCCCTATATCCACAAGTTCCGCAACAGCACGTTCGTCGTGGGGTTTGGCGGCGAGGTGGTGCAGCAGGGGCTCCTGAACGCGCTCGTGTCCGACATCGCGCTGCTGCAGGCGATGGGTATCCAGATCGTGCTGGTGCACGGCTCGCGCCCGCAGGTCGAGGAGCAGCTGAGCCTGCATGGTGTCGAATCCGAGTTTTCGCACGGCCTGCGCATCACCGATGCGCGCGCGCTCGAATCCGCGAAGGAAGCGGCCGGTGAAGTGCGTCTCGACATCGAGGCCGCGATCAGCCAGGGTCTGCCGAACTCGCCGATGGCGCACGCGCACATCAGCGTCGTGTCGGGCAACTTCGTGACCGCGCGGCCGGTGGGGATTCTCGACGGGGTCGATTTCGCGCATACGGGCATCGTGCGCAAGATCGACGCCGAATCGATCCGTCATTCGCTCGCGAGCCGCAAGCTCGTGCTGCTGTCGCCGCTCGGCTTCTCGCCGACCGGCGAAGCGTTCAACCTGTCGATGGAAGACGTCGCGTCGGCCGCCGCGATCGCGCTGCGCGCCGACAAGATCATCTTCCTGACCGAAGCGCCCGGCATCGTCGACGACGAAGGCGAGCTGGTGCGCGAAATGTCGCTCGACGCCGCCGCTGAGCTGCTCGATTCCGGCAACGTCCAGGGCGACGACGCGTTCTTCCTGAAGCACTCGATCCGCGCGTGCCGCGGCGGCGTGACCCGTGCCCACCTGATCCCGCAGTCGCTCGACGGCAGCATGCTGCTCGAACTGTTCCTGCACGATGGCGTCGGCACGATGATCTCGTACGAGAACCTCGAAAGCCTGCGCGAGGCGACGCCGGACGACGTCGGCGGCATCCTGTCGCTGATCGAGCCGCTCGAGTCGGACGGCACGCTGGTGCGGCGCGGCCGCCACCAGATCGAACGCGACATCGACCACTTCTCGGTGATCGAGCACGATGGCGTGCTGTTCGGCTGCGCGGCGCTGTATCCGTACCAGCAGGAGAAGATCGGCGAGATGGCGTGCCTGACGGTCGCGCCGGAAGCGCAGGGCTCGGGCGACGGCGAACGCCTGCTCAAGCGCATCGAGCAGCGCGCCCGCGCGCGCGGCCTCACGCACATCTTCGTGCTCACGACGCGCACCGAGCACTGGTTCCTCAAGCGCGGCTTCGTCAAGGTCAGCGTCGACGACCTGCCGGAAGACCGCCGCAAACTCTATAACTGGCAGCGCAAGTCGCTCGTGCTGATGAAGCAGCTCTGAGCGCAGGCACGACTGCCCTCCCCCCAGTTCGATTACAGGAGAAGTACACGATGGCTCGAATGATTCAATGCGCGAAGCTCGGCAAGGAAGCCGAAGGCCTCGATTTCCCGCCGCTGCCGGGCGAACTCGGCAAGCGCATTTACGAGAGCGTCTCGAAGGAAGCGTGGCAGGGCTGGCTCAAGCAGCAGACGATGCTGATCAACGAGAACCGCCTGAACATGGCCGACCCGCGCGCGCGCCAGTACCTGATGAAGCAGACGGAAAAGTACTTCTTCGGCGACGGTGCGGACCAGGCGTCCGGCTACGTGCCGCCGACGGAAGGCTGATGACGCGACGCACGCGGCCGGCAGCCTGCCGGCCGCGTGCTCCGGGAAAGACGGCACCGTGTTTCGCACGGTGCCGTTTTCTTTTGGCGATACGCATCCGGTACGTTCCGGCCTCCCGCGCGACAGCGTTGCGTGCCGCTCAGCCGGCCGGCTTCAGCGCGCCGCCCTCGCCCGGCTGTGCATTCCCGTCAGCCGCGGATTCCGCGCTGCCGCCTTCGGTGCCCCATTCGGCCGCGTCGCTGCGTTCGGCCGTCGACAGTTCGTCCGCGCGATACCCGGTGCGATTCAGCAGCGCCAGCATGCAGACGAGCGACACGAACGCGTAAAGCCCCGATGCGACCGCGACGCCGACGATGCTGCCGGTCGCATTGAGGATCGCCTGCGCGAGCACGGGCGTACCGCCGCCGACGACGAGCGCGCTCAGTTGATACGCGAGCGACAGGCCCGTGTAGCGGATGTTCGCCGGGAACACCCGCGCGAGCACGCCGCCGACCGCGCCATAGAACATCGCCGACGGAATCGTCGAGATGCACATGCCGGCGACGGCCACCCAGTACGACCGCGTCGCGAGCGCATGGAACATCACCGGCATCAGCACGATTTCCGGAATCAGGATCCAGCACATCGCGCGGCGCATGTCGACCTTTGACACGAACCACGCGCCGACCGGCTGCAGCAGGAACTGCACGACGAGCGAGATCGACAGGATGCCGAGGAACGTGCCCTGCGCGTAGCCGAGCTCCTTCGTCGCCCACGACAGCGCGAACGTGCTGCGGAAGTACGTGACGTTGATCACCGGCAGCGTGCCGGCCGCGAGCAGCACGACGACCCAGTGATCGCGCACGACGTCGCGCAGCGGCAGCTTCACAGTGCGCTTGCGCGCGAGCACGCGCTGCATGTCGGCCGACTCCTCGAGCTTCAGCCGGATCACCATGCCGATGATCACGAGCACGGCCGACAGCAGGAACGGAATGCGCCAGCCCCACATCAGGAACGAGGGAGTCGGCAGCGCGCTCAGCGCGAAGAACGCGGCCGTGGCCAGCAAGTTGCCGGTGGGCGAACCCTGCTGCGCGAACGCCGCATACAGGATGCTGCGATGCTTCGGCGCGTTCTCGCTCGCGATCAGCACCGCGCCGCCCCACTCGCCGCCGACCGCGATGCCCTGCAGTACGCGCAGCACGACGAGGCCGGCCGGCGCCCATACGCCGATCTGCGCGTAGCCGGGCAACAGGCCGATGCCGGTCGTCGCCAGCCCCATCATCACCAGCGTGATCACGAGCGCGGTCTTGCGGCCGACACGATCGCCGAGATGCCCGAACACGATGCCGCCGAGCGGCCGCGCGGCGAAGCCGGCCCAGAACGTGACGAACGCGAGCAGCGTCGCGACGCCGGGATCCATCGTGCTCGAAAAGAACACCTTGCCGAACACGAGCGCCGCGGCGGTGCCGTAAATGTAGAAGTCGTACCACTCGATCGTGGTGCCGACGAACGCCGCGAAGGCGGCGCGGCCGGGCCGCGGCTGCGGCTGAGCGGCGGACGGGGATTGCAGACGGCTCATCGATGTCTCCATGTCTGTGATCGGTGGCGCGACTGTCGCGCGCCTTTTCCGGGTGACCGGCTTTACGCCGCCGGCCGGCGATGTTGCTTCAGGTTGCGTTGCCCTGTGTTGCGCTGCTTTTCGTTGCGGCCTGCCGGCCCGTCATGCTCGCCTGCGGGCCCCGTCGGCCGGTCACGTCTGGTCGGGCGCCGCCCTCAGAACACCGGCCTCGAGCAGTTGCTGCTGAAGCGCGGGATCGACGCCGAGGCGATCGAGCACCGCGCGCGTGTCGCCGCCCAGCGCGGGCGGCGGCGAACGATAGGTGGCCGGCGTGCGCGACAGCTTCACCGGCGACGCCGTGCCGCGATACGCGCCGATCTCGACGAACAGGTTCCGGTGCAGCGCATGCGGATCGTGCGCGACGTCGGCCACCGTTCGCACCGGCCCGCACGGCACGCCGGCCGCCATCAGGTCGCGCGCGAGCGGCTCGCATGCGTGCTCGGCGAGCCGTGCTTCCAGTTCGGCCTTCAGCTCGGGACGGTGCGCGCAGCGGTTGCGGTTGTCGACGAAGCGTGGATCGCCCGCGAGCGCCGGCACGCCGAGATGCGCGACGAGCCGCGCGAACTGGCGGTCGTTGCCGATCGCGAGGAAGATCGGCACGGTCGCCGTGCGGTAGCTGTCGTACGGTGCGATGTTCGGATGCGCGTTGCCGCTGCGCTCCGGCACGCGCGCTGAACCGAAGAAGTTCGGCAGGTGCGGATGCAGCAGCGACACGCCGCAGTCGTACAGCGCGATGTCGATCGACTGCCCGCGCCCGCTCTTCTCGCGCTCCGCGAGCGCCAGCAGGATGCCCGCGAGCGCATTGAGGCCCGTGACCATGTCGACGATCGGCAGGCCGATACGCGTCGCATCGCCGTCGCGCTCACCGTTGACGCTCATCAGCCCCGCCATCGCCTGGATCACCGCGTCGTAGCCGGGCAGCCCGCCGAGCGGGCCCCCTTCGCCGAAGCCCGTCACCGCGCAGTGGATCAGCCGCGGGAAGCGCGGTTGCAGGTCGCGTGCGTAATCCATCCCCCAACGCGCGAGCGTGCCGGGCTTGAAGTTCTCGACGAGCACGTCGGCCTCTTCGAGCAGGCGCCACAGGATCGCCCGCCCCTCGTCGCGCGACAGGTCGAGCGCGAGCCCTTCCTTGTTGCGGTTGACGCCCATGAAATACCACGCGGTATCGCCGAGGAACGGCGGCCCCCAGCCGCGCGTCTCGTCGCCGTCCGGCGGCTCGATCTTGATCACCGTCGCGCCGTGGTCGGCGAGCGCCTGCGTGCAGTACGGGCCGCCGAGCACGCGGCTCAGGTCGACGACCTTCAGGCCGTCCAGTGCGCCACGCGAAGCGGTCATCGTTCGACCTCCGGCAGCAGGTCGAGCGCGGTATCGAGCGCGATCGGCGTGCCGCGCAGCAGCGCGTCGTAGGCGGCGGATTCGTCGTCGCGCGATGGCGGCGCAAGCGGATCGACCGGCAGCAGCTTGTGGCGCACGACCAGGTGCGCGAGCGCGAGACGCCGGAAATCCGGCGCGAGCCGCGCACCCTCGCACGCCATCAGCACGGCCGCGCTTGCGTAGTACAGCGCGGATGCGGCCTGCCGCACGCGCGCGTCGTCACCTTCCGCCGCGACCCGCGCGAGCGCGTCGCAGGCGCGCGCGAGGATGCGCCGCAGCGCCGCGCGGCTCGCGTCGGGCAGCGGCGCCGCGCCGAGGCGGTCGCCCAGAAACGTACGCAGCGCGTCGAGCGCCTGCTCGCGCTGCGCGGCCCGCGCGACGTCGAGCGCGACGATGTTGCTCGTGCCTTCCCAGATCGAGCCGAGATGCGCATCGCGCACGATACGCGCGTCGCTCCACTCCTCGATGTAGCCGGTGCCGCCGCGCACTTCCATCGCGTCGCCCGTCACGCGCCGCGCATCGCGGCACGCGCGGAACTTGATCAACGGCGTCAGGATCCGCACGCAGCGCGCGGCCTGCTCGTCGCCCGCATCCGCCTGCGGCAGCAGCAGCGCGATCTGCATGAACATCGCGCGCGCGGCCTCGGCCGGCAGCAGCATCTTCAGCAACTGGCGCTGCATCAGCGGCATCTCGATCAGCTTGCGACCGAAGGCCTCGCGGTGCGCGGCGACGTGCAGCGCCTCGTTCAGCGCGCGCCGCATCAGCCCCGCCGCGCGCACACCGTTCGACAGCCGCGACATGTTGATCATGTCGGCCATCTGGTGAAAGCCGCGGCCGATTTCGCCGATCAGCCAGGCCTGCGCACCTTCGAGTGCGATCTCGCCGCTCGCCATCGACCGGCTGCCGAGCTTGTCCTTCAGGCGCACGATCCGGTAGCGGTTGCGCGTGCCGTCCGGCAGTGTCTTCGGCAGCAGGAACAGCGCAAGGCCCTTGATGCCGTCCGGCGCGCCGTCGGGCCGCGCGAGCACCATCGCGAGATCGGCGTCCGCGTTCGAGCAGAACCACTTGTCGCCGGTCAGGCGCCAGACGGTCTCGCCGTGCGCGTCCGTCTCGCGCGTCGCCCGCGTGGCGATCCGGCCGACGTCGGAACCCGCCGCCTGCTCGGTCATGAACATCGCGCCCTGGTACAGCGTGTCGAAATCGTGCGACGCAAGCATCGGCAGGTAGCGCGCGACGAGCGCCTGATCGCCGAAACGGCGCAGCGTACGCGTCAGCGAATCGGTCATGCTGACCGGGCAGCACAGCCCGAATTCCGCCTGCACGAACAGGAACGTCAGCGCGTACTTGACGAGCGGCGGCACGGATTCCGGCCCGTGGCTCAGCGACGCGAGCCCGAGCTCCGCATATGCAACGCGTTCGAGCGCGACGTACGCGGGATCCTTGTCGATCCGCTGCACGGCCTCGCCGCGCCGGTTGCGGTGCTCGAGCACGGGCGGGTGCTTGTCCGCGCGCGACGCCCATTCGTCGAGCTCGCCCGACACGCGTGCGCCGAGCGCGCGCAGCCGCGGCTCCAACGCTGCATAGTGCGCGTCGCCGAGATGCAGCTTCAGCAACGCGCCGAGGTCGGGATCGACTGTGAAGAAATTGATGCCCCGGCTGTCGGGGATGTTGGATGCGCCGGCGTCCGGCGTGCGTGCGGTGTCGTTCATGCGTGCGTCTCCTGGGTTGCCTGCACGTCGGCTGGAGGCGCCGCTGCGGCGCCCGGCCAGTCCCGCGCAAAGCCTTCCGCAGAGCGTAGGCGCGCGATCGATAAGCGTCCAATACAGGATTTATCCGGTACGATAGATATCGCTTATCGATGCCGACGCCGCGAGGAGACACCATGGAACTGAGGCAGTTGCGCTACTTCGTGGCGGTCGCCGAGGAGCTGCATTTCGGGCGCGCGGCGAAGCGCCTGTTCATCTCGCAGCCGGCGCTGAGTTTCGATATCCGCAAGTTCGAGGACACGCTCGGCGTGCAGCTGTTCTCGCGCACCAACAAGACCGTCGCGCTGACCAACGCGGGCGAGGTGCTGCTCGGCGAAGCGCGCCGGCTGCTGCTGCAGGCGGCCGAGGCCGAACGCCTGACGGTGCGCTCCGCGTCCGGTCTCGCGGGCCGGCTGCGGATCGGCTTCGTTCATTCGATGCTGTATCGCGGGCTGCCCGATGCCGTACAGCGCTTCGAGGCCGACTACCCGGGCGTCGAGGTCGTGCTGAGCGAAATGAACACCCAGGCGCAAGTGCAGGCGATCCAGCGCGGCCAGATCGATCTCGGCTACGCGCACTGGGGCCACTTCCCGCCCGAGGTCGAATCGGTGCCCGTCTATGCGGAGCCGTTCGTGTGCTGCCTGCCGGCCGCGCATCCGCTCGCGCGGCGCAGGCAGGTGGCGCTCGCCGCACTGGCCGCCGAACCGTTCATCCTGTTCCCGCGCGAAGCGGCGCCGCACTATCACGACCTGATCATCGCGCAATGCGTGAACGCCGGCTTCAGCCCGCTGATTCGCCACGAGGCACGGCTGTGGCAGACGATCCTGTCGATGATCGAGTTCGGGATGGGTATCGCGCTCGTGCCGCGTGTGCTGCAGCAGGTGAAGAGCGACCGGCTCGCGTTCCGGCCGCTGAAGGATGCGTCGCTCGAATCGCGCACGCTCGCACTGAAGCGCAGCGGCGCGGCCGAACCGGTTGCGCTGCGCTTCGCCGACTACGTGCGCACGTCGATCGACGCGCTGCCCGCACTCGCGGGCTGAGTGCACGGCCGGCTCGCAGGTATTTGCGGGTATCTGAAAAATATTTGCAGAAAGTGCTTTACAGACCCTCAAAGCACTGACATAATTTCAGCTTCTTTGGGCGGTTAGCTCAGCGGTAGAGCACTGCCTTCACACGGCAGGGGTCACTGGTTCGATCCCAGTACCGCCCACCAAAGAATTCAAGGGCCTGCGTCTCACGACGCAGGCCCTTTTCGTTTTGGCTTCGCGCCACGCCATTGCTGCCCCGTCCGACTCGGCGCCGAGCCGCCAACGCATGCCGGCCGCCGTTCATCGCCCCTCGCACATCCCCTGCGTCTCGAACACTCGGGAACACTCGGCCCCGCAACGCGCACCGCCAACTCTCGCGACCCGGTATGCGTAATGCACGGTAACCAATCCGTAACATCTGCCAGATAGCGGCTGAATAGAATCGCCCAACAATAACGGCCGACCGAGGCAGCGTCGGCTCCCGTTCCAGTCACAGGATCACGCATGGCGTGACCCGTGCGCACCGTTCCGATGCAGCCATGACACTGTCCACGTCACATACCTTGTGGTTGACCGGCCTGAGCGGCGCCGGCAAATCCACACTTTCGCGCCAGGTCGCTGCCCACCTTCGCGAACACCAGATCCCCGTCTGCATGCTCGACGGCGACGAACTCCGCGCGGGTGTGTCGCCCGATCTCGGCTTCAAACGCGAAGACCGCGCGGAGAACTGTCGACGCACGGCCGAAATAGCGAAGCTGCTGAACGCCCAGGGCATCACGGTAATCGTTGCGCTGATCTCCCCTTACGCCGCGGACCGGCAACTCGCACGAGACATCATCGGCCGCGAGCGCTTCGTGGAAATCTACCTGCAGACCGACATCGAGACGTGCTCCGCGCGGGATCCGAAGCGTTTGTATGCAAAGGCAATCACCGGCCAGACCCGCCAGTTCACCGGCATCTCGGATCCATACGAAGCACCCGTCAGCGCCGATCTCGTCCTCGATACCGGAACGACGAGCATCGCGGCTTGCGTCGCGCGCATCATCGAATTCGATCTGCAACGCTACGCCCACGTGTAGTCACGGCGGGCGCGACGGCGGCTCATGCGGAATGCCCCACCCGCTGAGCCGTCGCATCGAACGCACGCTTCGCCTTGTCGACGATCTCGTCGACCTCCGCCTCGCGAATCACGAGCGGCGGCGACAGCAGCATCCGGTCGCCGGTCGCACGCATGATCAGGTTGCCGTTGAAGCAGAAGTCGCGGCAGATCGTCCCGATATCGACGTTCGCACCGAACCGCTCGCGCCGGTTCCGGTCGCGCGTAAGCTGAACGCCCGCGACCAGCCCCGCTCCCGCAATCTCCCCGACGATCGGATGGTCGGCCAGCGCATCGCGCAGCCGGCGCTGGAAGTACGGCCCGATGTCGTTCTTCACGCGCCTGACGATCCCTTCGTCGCGCAGCAGCTTCAGGTTCGCGACCGCGACGGCCGCGGCGACCGGGTGGCCGGAGTACGTGAGGCCGTGGTTGAATTCGCCGTTGTCGATGATCGGCCGCGCCACGCGTTCGTGAATGCCGACCGCCCCCATCGGCACGTAGCCCGACGTGAGGCCCTTCGCCATCGTGATCAGGTCGGGCTCGAAGCCGAAGTGCTGGTGTGCGAACCATTCGCCGGTGCGCCCGAAGCCGCCGATCACTTCGTCGGCGACGAGCAGGATGTCGTACTTGCGGCAGATCCGCTGGATTTCCGGCCAGTACGTCGACGGCGGGAAGATCACGCCGCCCGCGCCCTGGAACGGCTCGCCGATGAATGCCGCGACGTTCTCCGCGCCGAGTTCGAGGATCTTCGCTTCGAGTTGCTGCGCGCGGGCAAGGCCGAATGCCTCGGGCGTTTCGCCGGCCGCCGCTTCGCCGAAGAAATACGGCTGGTCGATGTGCACGATGTGCTCGACCTTCGACGGCATCTGCTCGTGCATGTAGCCCATCCCGCCGAGCGTGCCGCCCGCGATCGTCGAGCCGTGATAGCCGTTCTTGCGCGAGATCACGAACTTCTTCTGCGGCTGGCCCTGCACGCGCCAGTACTGGTGCACGAGGCGCAGCACGGTGTCGTTGCCTTCCGAGCCGCTGTTGCAGTAGAAGAAGTGGTTGAAGCCTTCCGGCGTGACTTCCGCGAGCATCGCGGAGAGTTCGATCACCGGCGGGTGCGTGGTCTTGAAGAACGTGTTGTAGAACGGCAGTTCCTGCAGCTGGCGATACGCGGCGTCGGCGAGTGCCTTGCAGCCGTAGCCGACGTTCACGCACCACAAGCCGGCCATCCCGTCGATGATCTTGTTGCCGTCCGAGTCCCACAGGTAGACGCCGTCGGCCTTCACGATCACGCGGCTGCCTGCGCGGTTCAGCGCGCCCATGTCAGAGAACGGGTGGATGTGGTGGGCGGCATCGAGCGCGCGGTATTCGGCGGTCGAATGCGGTGAGAAGGCTTCGTTTCGATCGGTCATGTTTCCTCCGGATAACCGTGCCGCACGCTCAGACGTGCAGCAGCAGATGCCTGCGTTCCCACGAGCTGATCACGCGGAAGAACGCTTCGTATTCGGTGTCCTTCAGCGCCAGGTACGCCTTCACGAACTTGTCGCCGAGAATGCCGGCCAGCGGCGTGCTGGCCGCCATCAGCGAGATGCCCTCCTCGAGGTTGCGCGGCAGCTGATACGGCAGGTTGTAGCCGTCCGACGCGATCGGCTCGGTCGGTGCGAGCTGCTGCGACAAGCCGAGATAGCCGGCGGCGAGCGTCGCCGCGAACGCGAGGTACGGATTGCAGTCGACGCCCGGAATCCGGTTCTCGATGCGGCGCGCCGACGGGCCCGACTGCGGGATGCGGAAGCCGACCGTCCGGTTGTCGTAGCCCCACTGCACATTGATCGGCGCGGCCATGAAGCGCGACAGGCGGCGATACGAGTTGATGTACGGCGCGAAGATCGGCATCAGCGCGGGCGTGTACTTCTGCAGCCCGGCGAGATAGCTGTGGAACATCGGCGACACGGCACCGTCTTCGTCGGAGAACAGGTTGCGCCCCGTGCGTGCGTCGGCGAGGCTCTGGTGGATGTGCATCGCCGAGCCCGGCTCGTCCTGCATCGGCTTCGCCATGAAGGTCGCGTACATGTTGTGGCGCAGCGCCGCCTCGCGCACCGTGCGCTTGAACAGGAACACCTGGTCGGCCAGCGACAGCGCATCGCCGTGTACGAAGTTGATCTCCATCTGCGCGGCGCCGACCTCGTGGATCAGCGTCTCGATATCGAGCCCCTGCATCTCGCAGTATTCGTAGATGTCCTCGAACAGCGAATCGAACTCGTTCACGGCCTCGATCGAATACGACTGCCGGCCGGTCTCCGCGCGCCCGGTGCGGCCGACCGGCGGACGCAGCGGCAGATCGGGATCGGCGTTCATGTCGACGAGATAGAACTCGAGCTCGGGCGCAACGACCGGCTGCCAGCCTTTCGCCTTGTACAGGTCGAGCACGCGTCGCAGCACGTAGCGCGGCGAGATCTCGACCGGCGAGCCGTCGAAGTGCACGCAGTCGTGGATCACCTGCGCGGTCGGATCGACCGCCCACGGAATCAGGCAGATCGTCGACGGATCGGGCACGCACACCATGTCGGGATCGGTCACGCCGGTCAGCGTGCCGTCCTCCGGGTAGTCGCCGGTGACGGTCTGCACCATCACGGCCTGCGGCAGGCGCATCGATTCGCCGGATTCGAACTTGTTGCGCGGGATGATCTTGCCGCGCGCAATGCCGGCCATGTCGGGGATGATCGCCTCGACTTCGGTGATGCGGTGCTGTCGCAGGAATTCGCTCAGTTCGGGTTGCATGATCGGCCTCTATCAGTCGACGTCGGATGCGGCCGGCGACGGCATTGCGCCACCGGCTGCATGAATGCGATGCGTCATGCGCGTGCGGCAGGCCGCACCGAATGCCGCGAAGATGTCGCGCGACAGCGGCTGTTCCGCGTAGCGCCATTCTGGATGCCACTGCACGCCGAGCGCGAACGCGCGCGCGCCGCGCACGCTGACGGCCTCGACCAGTCCGTCCGGCGCGCTGGCTTCGACGACGAGCCCCGCGCCGAGCTGCGCGATGCCCTGGTCGTGCAGCGAATTGACCGTCGCCTCCCGCGCGCCACGTGCGACCCGCTGCAGCAGGCCGCCCGATGCGAACTGCACGACGTGCGCAGGGCCGTACTGCCGCTCGAGCGGATCGGCCGGCCGCTCGCGGTGATCGTCGAAGCCGGCCGTCGCATGCAGCCGCTGATGCAGCGTGCCGCCGTAGGCGACGTTCAGCTCCTGCATGCCGCGACAGATCGCGAGCACGGGCACGCCCGCTTCGATCGCCGCGCGGATCAGCGGCAGCGCGGTCGCGTCGCGCGCGGGATCGTGCA
Organism: Burkholderia crassaminum; assembly: GCF_964265005.1. NCBI lineage: Bacteria > Pseudomonadati > Pseudomonadota > Betaproteobacteria > Burkholderiales > Burkholderiaceae > Burkholderia > Burkholderia crassaminum. Next base: position 2,561,398 of record NZ_OZ183799.1, read on the forward strand.
GCGTGTCGGGCGTGCTCGCGGCACCGCCGTAATGATGCGGCTCGACGTTCGAATGACTGCCGGTCAACAGCAACCCGTCGACCGCCGCGACGATCGCATCGGCCGGCTGGCGCGCGCCGAGCGCGGGCAGCACGAATGCCAGCGCACCGGCACCGTCGACGAGCGCGGCCAGGTACTTCTCCCCCGCCGTGTGGTTCGGATGCGCACCGCGCAGGATACGGTCGGCGGTAACGGCTACGATCGGGCGCGCACGCATGGGTGACTCTCCGGCAATCGTGCGCGACACGTTCGCACACGGGACGATGAAGGTTCGCGCCGGCGCCGCACGCGCGCACCACAGCGCGGCGCATGCCCATGCGCGATCCTGCCGCGCGAACGATGCGGCAACAGGCGATGCAACCCGGAACGGAAGCGGAAAAGGACGCTAGGGCAACAACGATGCGCTGCCGTCGCACTGCACCGCGCTGAACACGTGCGCGGCCACGAGATTGAAGCGGCGCAGGCCGCGATGGGAAATGGCGAAGAAACGAGGCTCGCGTAAAGCGGCGGCACGCGTGCCGCGATCAGCATGCCGGATCGGCCCGGCCTGAGGCGGCGCGCCCGCCGACGGACTTCGCGTCCGGCGTATCGAAGGGCTGGCGGCTTTCACGATCGTACTCGACTGACGGATGAATGCAGGACACGTGTCGCGATCAAGCGCATGCGGCAACGCCGCGCGGCGACACGTCGGCAAGGTGTCTCGCAGCGAATTCCGGCGCGACGCGGCCACGATCGATGGCCCGCCGCCGATGCGCGCGTGACGACTTCCTGACATTCAGCTTATATCACCTAAAAATTGCGTCAAATTTTCAGGTGCCGATGACGGCATCGATCAGACGAAAGCCAGACGAAAAAACGGCATCGATCGTGTGGATCGATGCCGTGTTGTGCGTCGCATCGGTGCGGCACGCTGCGTGCCGGCGGGCTGCGATGCACCTGCTCCGCCGCGCTGCCGCATCCGTGCGGCCCGTGTTCAGCGATGCGCGAGCGCGGTTTCGACGAGCGTCTGCAATAGCGGCACAATCCGCGCCGCACGCGTTTCGTCATACGCGTAAGGACGCGTCTCTTCCATGTAGGTGATCTGCGAGAGTTCGAGCTGCACAGCCTCGACGCCGGTATCCGGCACGCCATAGTGACGCGTGATGTAGCCGCCCTTGAAGCGCCCGTTCGCGACGGCCGTATAGCCGCCATGTTCGAGCACGCGCGCGGCCAGCGCTTCTGCCAGACCCGGCGCGGCACTCGTGCCGCTCGACGTGCCGAAGTTGAAATCCGGCAGGCGGCCGTCGAAGAAGCGCGGCACGTGCGAGCGGATCGAATGCGCTTCCCACACGAGCACGCGGCCATGCTCGCGCTTCAGGCGCGCGACCTCGCGTTGCAGCGCGTCGTGATACGGCAGCCAGTAGCGATCGCGGCGACGCATGATCTCGTCGTTGCCGGGCAGCGCGTTCGCCGGATACAGCGGCGCCTTGTCGAACGTATCGACCGGCACGAGCCCCGTCGTGTCCTGCCCCGGGTACAGGTTCTCGTTGTCGGGCGGACGGTTCAGGTCGACGACGTAACGCGCATGCGACGGTACGAGGATCGATGCGCCGAGGCCGGCCGCGAATCCGTACAGCCGTTCGAGATGCCAGTCGCAATCGTCGACGAACCGCGCGTCGGCGGTCATCGTCGCGGCGATGTCGTCGGGGATGTGCGTGCCTGCGTGCGGGATCGAGATCAGCAGCGGCAGCGTGCCCTGCTTCAGCGTGAATACAGCCGGTTGTTCAGTCATGTCGCATCACCGTTAAAGGTCTGCCGGCGCACGCATGCGGCGTGCGCCGGTTGCGCGCATCAGCGCAGCAGTTGCGCCAGCGCGGCGCGGTAGTCGGCATACGCGACGGCTTCGTCGCGATGGCGGCGGCCGCTCACGACGCGCTCGCCGCCCGTGTAGACGTCGAGCACCGGCGTCTCGCCGTGCTCCGCGAACACGATACCCGACAACCACGACGTGCTGTCGTGTTCGGCGATCGCCGGATGATCGGGATCGAGCACGAGCCAGTCGGCGCGGCACCCTTCGCGCAGCGCACCGACACGCCGCCCGCTGGCCTGCGCGCCGCCCGCGAGCGACGCGTCGAACAGGCGATCGGCGACATGCGCCTGCGTGTCGCTCGCCAGCACGTTGCGCGCGCGATGCACGAGCCGTTGCCCGTATTCCAGCAGGCGCAGCTCGGAACGCCATTCGACCGATGCGTGGCTGTCCGAGCCGACGCCGATCACGCCACCCTGCGCGAGATAGTCGACGGCCGGGAACACGCCGTCGCCAAGGTTCGCTTCGGTCGTCAGGCACAGGCCGGCGACCGCGCGACGCTTCGCGAGCGCTGCCGTTTCGGCCGCGTCGACATGCGTCGCATGCACGAGACACCAGCGTGCATCGACGTCGAAGCGATCGAGCAGCCATTGTACGGGGCGTGCGCCGTACGCACGCACGCAGTCGTCGACTTCGGCCGTCTGCTCGGCGATATGGATATGCACGGGCGCATCGTCGGGCAGCCCCTCGAGCAGCACGCGCAACCCGTTCTCGGATACCGCCCGCAGCGAGTGCGGTGCAACGCCGTAGCGCAGCCCGCCGTGCTCCGGTGCCACGCGACGCATCGCGTCGAGCAGCTCGAGCAGGCCATCGGGTGTGTTGATGAAGCGGCGCTGGTCGTCGCGCGGCGGCTTGTTGCCGAAGCCGGCGAACTGGTACGACACCGGCAGCATCGTGATGCCGATGCCGGCCTCGCGCGCGGCGTCGATCACGCGCGTGCCGAGTTCCGCGATCTGCGGATAACGCGAGCCGTCCTGCGTGTGATGCACGTAGTGGAATTCGCACACCGACGTGTAGCCGCACTTGAGCATCTCGACATACAGCCAGCGCGCGATCGCGGCGAGCGCGTCAGGCGTGATCTTCAGCGCGAAGCGGTACATCAGGTCGCGCCAGCTCCAGAAGCTGTCGGCCGGATTCGCGCGGTATTCGGTGAGCCCCGCCATCGCGCGCTGGAACGCGTGCGAATGCAGGTTCGGCATGCCGGGCAGCACCGGCCCGGCCGCACGCGTGACGCCTGCCGGGGCATCGGTGTCGGGCGTCACGCCGGTCAGCGTGCCGGCCGCGTCCCAGCGCAGCAACACGTTACGGCGCCAGCCATCGGGCAGGTACGCATGGTCAGCGAACAACAGGGTGTCGGTCATAAGGCTATCCATTGATCCGGCGAAACACGGTCGTGCCGCCGCGTACGACCTGCTCGCACAGAGGCCGGCCGATCCAGTAGGCGAGCTCCGCCAGCGAGCTGACCGACCAGGCGGCGAAGTCGGCCTGGCGACCGACCTCGAGCGCGCCGTGGCGATCCGCGCGGCCGAGCGCCGCGGCCGCATGGCGCGTCACGCCCTGCAGCACTTCGGGCACCGTCATGCGGAACAACGTGCAGCCCATGTTCAACGTCAGCAGCAGCGATTCGAGCGGCGACGTGCCGGGGTTGTGATCGGTCGCGAGTGCGATCGGCACGCCGTGCTTGCGCAGCAGCTCGATCGGCGGCAGTTGCGTCTCGCGAATGAAGTAGTACGCGCCGGGCAGCAGCACGGCGACCGTGCCGGCCGCCTTCATCGCCTCGATGCCGGCTTCGTCGAGAAATTCGAGGTGGTCGGCAGACAGCGCGCGATAACGCGCGGCGAGCGCCGTGCCGCCCGCGTTCGACAGTTGCTCCGCATGCAGCTTCACGGGCAGCCCGCGTCGTGTCGCGGCTTCGAACACGCGCTCGGTCTGGGCGAGCGAAAAGCCGATGCGTTCGCAGAACACGTCGACCGCGTCGACGAGCCCTTCGTCGGCCAGTGCCGGCAGCATCCGGTCGCACACTTCGTCGATGTATTCGTCCGCGCGGCCCGCGTATTCCGGCGGCAACGCGTGCGCGCCGAGGAAGGTCGTGTAGACCGTGACCGGAAAACGCTCGCCGAGCTGGCGCGCGACGCGCAGCATCTTGCGTTCGCTCGCGAGGTCGAGCCCGTAGCCCGACTTGATCTCGATCGCGGTCACGCCTTCGGCGAGCAGCGGCTGCAGCCGCGCGGCGGCCTGCACGAACAGCGTCGTCTCGTCGGCCGCGCGTGTCGCGCGCACCGTCGACACAATCCCGCCGCCCTGCCGTGCGATTTCCTCGTAGCTGACGCCCGCGAGGCGCTGCGCGAATTCGTCGGCACGCGTGCCGCCGTACACGAGGTGCGTATGGCAGTCGACGAGGCCAGGCGTCACCCACGCGCCATGCAGATCCTCGCGCTGCCAGTGGGCATAACCGTGCGGCAGCGCGGACATCGCGCCGAGCCAGGCGATCGTGCCGGTTTCGTCGACGGCGATCGCGGCGTCGTCGATCGTCTCGTCAGGATGGCCGTGCGGACACAGCCTCAGGTGATGCCAGACAGTCGGTTTCATGCGTTCAGTCTCGTTCGCCGATGGCGAGCGACACGGCGAGCAACGCGCCGCTACCGCTCACGACGACGTCAAACGCACGCCGCGGCCCATCGAGCCGCAACGTGTCCATTTCTTGCAGTGTGTAGTGCGTGCCGTCGATTTCAACGGCGGCCTCGCCGGCCGCGCAATGCAGCAGCACGGTATCGGCGTGCCCGATGCGGTGCACGCCCGCGCGCCACACGTCGAGCGTGCCGCGCGCGGCCGAGCGACGCGTCATCAGGTTGAAGTCGCGCGTCGCGCCGTCGTGCAGCGTCGCGTCGATCGCCGCCTCGCCCGCGAAATCCGCGCGGGTCAAAGGTGCGTCGAGCACGTGGCGTGCGCCGCCTTCCTCGGCGAGCGTCATGCCCGCGCCGGACAGCAGCACGAGCGTGCGGTCGATTCCGTCGAAACGCGAGAACGGCCCGGCCGTGCCGACGTCCGCGACGCTCACGCGCCACGCGAACGCGTCGAGCGCGGCGCCCGGGGGGAACGCGCCGATTTCGCGCGTCACGCCGCCGCCGTTCTTCCATGGCGACGCGACGAGATCCGCTGCGCGGATCAGCGCGGCGGCCAGCGTCGCGTTCACCGGCGCCTGGTCGAGCGCCGTCATGCTCAGCGGCCGAGCATCGGCAGCTTCAGGCCGGCTTCGCGGGCCGTCTGCTGCGCGAGTTCGTAGCCGGCATCCGCATGGCGCATCACGCCCGTCGCCGGGTCGTTCAGCAGCACGCGGCCGAGGCGCTCGTGCGCTTCGGCGGTACCGTCGGCGACGATCACGACGCCCGAGTGCTGCGAGAAGCCCATGCCGACACCGCCGCCATGGTGCAGCGACACCCACGATGCGCCGCCTGCGGTGTTCAGCAGGGCGTTCAGCAGCGGCCAGTCGCTCACGGCGTCCGAACCGTCCTTCATCGATTCCGTCTCGCGGTTCGGGCTCGCGACCGAACCCGTGTCGAGGTGGTCGCGGCCGATCACGATCGGGGCTTTCAGTTCGCCGTTCTTGACCATCTCGTTGAACGCCTGGCCGAGGCGATAGCGATCCTTCACGCCGACCCAGCAGATCCGTGCCGGCAGGCCCTGGAACGCGATGCGCTCACGCGCCATGTCGAGCCAGTTGTGCAGGTGCGGATCGTCGGGGATCAGCTCCTTCACCTTCTGGTCGGTCTTGTAGATGTCTTCCGGATCGCCCGACAGCGCGACCCAGCGGAACGGACCCTTGCCTTCGCAGAACAGCGGGCGGATGTACGCCGGCACGAAGCCCGGGAAGTCGAACGCGTTCTCGACACCCATTTCCAGCGCCATCTGGCGGATGTTGTTGCCGTAGTCGAGCGTTGCCGCGCCACGCTCCTGCAGATCCAGCATCGCCTGCACCTGGACGGCCATCGACTGCTTCGCGACCTTCACGATGCTCTGCGGATCGACCTTCTGCGCTTCGCGCCATTGCGCGACGGTCCAGCCTTGCGGCAGGTAGCCGTTGATCGGGTCGTGCGCGCTCGTCTGGTCGGTCACGCAATCCGGCGTGATGCCGCGCTTGACGAGTTCCGGGAACACGTCGGCCGCGTTGCCGAGCAGGCCGATCGACACCGGCTTGCCCGTGCGCTTCGCTTCCTCGATCATGCCGAGCGCTTCGTCGAGCGTCGTCGCCTTCTTGTCGACATAGCGCGTCTTCAGGCGGAAGTCGATACGCGTCTCGTCGCATTCGACCGCGATCATCGAGAAGCCGGCCATCGTCGCGGCCAGCGGCTGCGCGCCGCCCATGCCGCCCAGGCCGCCCGTCAGGATCCAGCGGCCCGACGGATCGCCGTTGAAGTGCTGGTTCGCGACCGAGAAGAACGTTTCATAGGTGCCCTGCACGATGCCCTGGCTGCCGATGTAGATCCAGCTGCCGGCCGTCATCTGGCCATACATCATCAGGCCCTTGCGGTCGAGCTCGTGGAAGTGGTCCCAGTTCGCCCAGTGCGGCACGAGGTTCGAATTCGCCAGCAGCACGCGCGGTGCATCCTTGTGCGTGCGGAACACACCGACCGGCTTGCCCGACTGGATCAGCAGCGTCTCGTTCTCTTCGAGATCCTTCAGCGACGCGAGGATCTGGTCGTAGCATTCCCAGTTGCGCGCCGCGCGGCCGATGCCGCCGTACACGACGAGCGCATGCGGATGCTCGGCGACTTCCGGGTCGAGGTTGTTCTGGATCATCCGGTAGGCCGCTTCGGCCAGCCAGGTCTTGCAGACTTTCTCGCTGCCGCGCGGCGCGCGGATCGTGCGCGTCGGATCGAGACGGGGATCGATGTGTTTCGGATGGTTCATGACGACTGCTCCCGAGGGAAATGAATATCAAATAGGAATCAGAAATGCCCGGTGAAGCGATAACGGCTGCCGGGATGCCACAGATTCGCCACCGAGGCGACGACGCCCTGCGACCAGGTGCGCCGATGTAAAACCAGACACGGCTCGACGTCGTCCATCCGCAGCTGCTCGCGCCGCTCCGGCGCCGGGGCCGCCGCTTCGATCCGGTACTCGACGCGCTGCAGCGGAGCCGCGCGCATCAGGTACAGGTTCGGCGTCGTGTTCGTGAAATCCTGCCCGGCGTAATCCGGCGCGACCGCCGGATTCACCCACCGTTCTTCGAGCTGCACCGGCTCGTCGTTCTCGAAGTGCAGCACCTGCGAGTGAAACAGCTTCGTGCGCACCGCCACCTGCATCTCGTCGGCGAGCGCCTCGTCGGCGCGGATCGTGTCGAGGCCGAGCACGCTGGCGTGATACGCGTGCCCGCGCGCGCCGACCTCCTCCGAGATGCTGCGGATCGCCACCAGCGTCGACTCGTACTTCGGCCGCGCGACGTAGGTGCCCGCGCCCTTCATGCGCGTGAGCACCTGCTCGGCCGTCAACTCGCGCAGCGCGCGGTTGACGGTCATGCGCGCCACCTTGAATTCGCGCGCCAGCTCGTTCTCGGACGGCACCTGGTCGCCCTCCTCCCACTCGCCTGCGTGGATGCGGCCCAGGATGAAATCCTTGATCTCCTGGTAGACCGGCGCGCTCATGGGCTTACTGTTCCGATGCGAACGAGAACGGCGCGATCTTCGCGAACGCGCGCTCGCCGACGAGCTTCGCGATCGCTGCGATGTCCGGTGCGAAGTAGTGGTCGAGCTCGTAGTGCGCAACCTTGCCGCGGATCGTTTCCATCGCGGGCGCCAGCTTCGGGCTCGTGTGGTACGGCGCGCGCAGGTCGACGCCTTGTGCGGCAGCCAGCAGTTCGATCGCGAGGATGTGCTTCGTGTTGTCCGCGATGTCGGCGAGCTTGCGCGCGGCGAACGTCGCCATCGACACGTGGTCTTCCTGGTTCGCGGAAGTCGGCAGCGAGTCGACCGACGCCGGGTGCGCGAGCGTCTTGTTTTCCGATGCGAGCGCGGCAGCCGTCACGTGGGCGATCATGAAGCCCGAGTTCACGCCGCCATCCCGCACGAGGAACGGGGGCAGGCCCGACAGCGTCGCGTCGATCAGCAGCGCGATGCGGCGCTCGGCCAGCGCACCGATTTCAGCTGCGGCCAGTGCGAGGTTGTCGGCCGCGAACGCGACGGGTTCCGCGTGGAAGTTGCCGCCCGACAGCACTTCACCGGTATCCGGGAAGATCAGCGGGTTGTCCGATACGGCGTTCGCTTCGATCAGCAGCACGTCGGCTGCATGGCGCATCTGGTCCAGGCACGCGCCCATCACCTGCGGCTGGCAGCGCAGGCTGTACGGGTCCTGCACCTTGTCGCAATCGCGGTGCGACTGGTTGATCGGCGAGCCTTCGAGCAGGTCGCGATACGACGCTGCCGCGTCGATCTGGCCTTGATGGCCGCGCAGTTCATGAATGCGGGCGTCGAACGGCTTCACCGAGCCGGCAGCCGCGTCGACCGACAGCGCACCCGCGACCAGCGCGGTGCGGTACAGGTCTTCGATCGAGAACATGTTGTCGAGCGCCAGCGCGGTGGATGCCTGCGTGCCGTTCAGCAGTGCGAGGCCTTCCTTCGCCTGCAGCGTCAGCGGCACGAGGCCCGCGACGCGCAGACCGTCGACTGCGCTTGCGCGCTCGCCACGGATGAACACTTCGCCGACGCCCAGCAGCACGGCCGACATGTGCGCGAGCGGCGCGAGGTCGCCCGATGCGCCGACCGAGCCCTTCACCGGGATCAGCGGCAGCACGTCTGCGTTGAACAGCGTGATCAGCGCGTCCATCACTTCGCGACGGATGCCCGAGTGGCCGCGGCCGAGGCTCGACAGCTTCAGCGCCATCAGGAGGCGCACCGACGAGCGCGCCATCGGCTCGCCGACGCCGACCGCGTGCGACAGCACGAGGTTCTTCTGCAGCAGTTCGAGCTGGTCGTGCGGGATGTGCGTGCTGGCCAGGCGGCCGAAGCCCGTGTTGATGCCGTAGGCCGGCTCGCCCTTCGCGGCGATGTCGGCGACGGCCTTCGCGCCGGCGTCGATCTTCGCGAAGCTGGCCGGGTCGAGCGTCAGCTGCACGGATTCGCGTGCGATCTGGCGCAGTTGCGGGAGGGTCAGGTGGCCGGGGGTCAACGTAATCATGTGAGCAATCCTGTCTAGACAAGTTCGGAGTGGTTTGAAGTGTAGCCACCTGAACTTGTCTAGACAACCCGTTTTTCACCGATTTCGACTTGGGAGTTTCCCTGATGCCCGATGGGGCCCGCCGGATCGGTTGGCGGGATCCGGTTATTAACATATGTTGCAATTATTTTGTCTTTGGCAACATACGGATCACCATTCGCCACGGAGACCGTCATGCACTTCCCGCCCCGTTTCACCGCCCTGCTCGGCCGCGGCCTGCTCGCCGCCGCATGCGCCCTCGCATGCGGCGCCCCGTTCGCCGCGGAGCCGCTCTCGGGCACGCTCGAGAAGATCCGGCAGGGCAACCTGATCTCGATCGGCCACCGCGAAACGTCGGTGCCGTTCTCCTACGTCGACGCGAACGGCAAGGTCATCGGTTTCTCGCAGGACCTGTGCGACCGCGTGATTGCCGCCGTGAAGGCGCGCGTCGGCAAGCCCGACCTGCAGGTGCGCTTCATCCCCGTCACGTCGCAGAACCGCATCCCGCTCGTGCAGAACGGCACCGTCGATCTCGAATGCGGCGTCACCACGAACCTCGCCGCGCGTCACGCGCAGGTTGCGTTCTCGACCACCTTCTTCGTCGCGACGACGCGCCTGCTCACGCGCACGAGCTCGGGCATCCGCGACTTCCCCGACCTCACCGGCAAGACGGTCGTGACGAACCAGGGCACGACGTCCGAGCGCCTGCTGCGCAGGATGAACGAGGAAAAGAAGATGAACATGCAGATCATCAGCGCGAAGGACTACGGCGAAGGACGCCTCACGCTCGAATCGGGCCGCGCGGCCGCGTACATGATGGACGACGTGCTGCTCGCGGGCGTGCGCCAGCTCGCCGCGAAGCCGGCCGACTGGCAGATCGTCGGCACGCCGCAGTCGTCGGAAGCCTACGGATTCATGCTGCGCAAGGACGATCCGCAGTTCAAGGCGCTCGTGGACGGCGTGCTCGTGCAGTTGATGAAGCGCGGCGAGATCGACGCGCTGTACGACAGGTGGTTCCTGAAGCCGGTGCCGCCGAAGGGGCTCGCGTTCGACTTCCCGATGAGCGACGTGATCAAGGCGCGCTACGCGGCGCCGAACGACGCGCCGCTCGAATGAGCGACGCCGGTTGACGTGCGGTGACCTGCGCTATGTGCGCGTGCGCGTCCACGCGACGCACGCCGCGTAGCCGGGCGCCGCATCGAGCCACGCGGCATCGAACGCCGCGACGCCGGCCGCCGGCGCGGTCGGGTCGACGATCGTCGTCGCGGGTGTCGCCGCATCGCGCGGCGGCACGACCGCGAACGCACGCAACCCGCCGACGATGCCGGTGCCAAGCGCCTTGAGCAGCGCTTCCTTCGCCGACCACACGCGCATGAACGCCGCCGCGCGCGCGGCGGGCGACGTGCTGTCGAGCCAGGCGGCCTCGGCGGGCGCGCAGACTTCGCGCGTCAGCGCACGCCAGTCGGCCGCGCGGTCACAACACTCGATATCGACGCCGACGCGGCCCGCGGGCGCCCACGCGAGCAACGCGTGGGCGCCTGCATGCGACACGTTGAAATCGAGTTCCGTCCGATGCGCGGGGGCCGGCGACGGCCGCCCCGATTCGTCGACGACGATCGCGACCGTGCTCGGCGCGACACCGAGGGCCGCGCCGAGCACGTCGCGCAGCGCGGCACGCGTCGCGGCACTGCGTACCGCATCCTCGTGACGCATGAAGCGCGCGGCACGCGCGCGCTCGTCATCGCTCAGTGCCGCATAGGCCGGCGAGGCGAGCGGGATGCTCCAGTCGAAATCGATGCGCACGACCCGCACACCCGCGCGGGCTGCGGCGGGCGGCACATCGAGCGCGTGCACGCGCCACGCGCGGGGGGTGTCGGCCGGAGAAGCGGAATCGGACGGAATGGACATCGATGCGCGGCAGCCTGTGCTGTGAAAGGGAACGCCCGATGTTAATCGATCGCGCCGGCGTACGAGCCGGCGGGTGTGCGGATCGCCGCGGCCGCATCGAACCGGAGCGGCTTCATGAGCGGCATGCGAAGGCCGCGCACGGCAGCACGCGATGCCTGCGACGCATCGGGCAGCCGCCGTGCATCACCCGTTCGCGGCGACGCCCGGCACGCCGCTGCCCGCTGCCCGCCCGCGCGACGCCGGGTGAAGCGCGCGCACGCGGCCCGGCGCATCGGCCGGCAGCACGCCGTGCTGCAGCCAGTACAACGCAAGCGGCCACAGCGTGTCGGTGAAGCGGCTGTGGAAAAACGCGAAATGGCCGATCGCATCGACGCCGATGTCGGCCGGCCCGATCCGCAGATGCGTGACGTCGCTGCCCGTGTAGTAGCCGACCAGCCGCTCGATCGCTTCGACCGTGCCGAACCCGTCGTCGTCGAGGCCGATCGCGAGCATCGGCGCCGACAGCCCCGCGAAGCGTGCGGGCAACGCGGCGCGGCTCGCGGCGGGTTCAGCGAGCGGGCCGCTCGTATAGCCATCCTCGAAGCGCGCCTGCGAGCGCACCCACGACAACGCGACGCCGCGCGGCGTGTCCTCCATCCAGCCGAGCTGCTTCGCGGGCACGTAGCCGAACACGGTCGCGAGCACCGGCATCGCAACGTGCCACTTCCACCACATGCGCCGCCGTTCGGCCGGCAGGTAATCGCGCCAGTAAGCGTACTGCGCGCCGACCGTCACCGCATGCCGCACGTGACCGTTCGATGCCGCGAGCCCGAGCGCGAACCCGCCGATGCTGTGCGCGACGACGTCGATCGGCTGGCCTGGAAACGCGTCGCGAGCGTATTGCAGCGCGGCTTCGCAATCGAGCCGCCCCCAGTCGAGCCAGTTCGCGCGCAGCTTCGCGAGCTGCGCCGGGCGCGACCCGCCGATGCCGCGATAGTCGTAGACGAGCACGTCGCGCCCCTGTGAGAACAGCCAGGCCGCGAAACGAAAGTAGTAGTCGCAACGCACCGACGTCGCGCAATTGATGACCGTCACGGGCCGCGCGACACTGCCGCCGCGATGGCGCCATACGTGGCCACGCAATTCATAGCCGTCGGCCGCGCGCAGCGTCACGGGCTCGGGTGGCAATGCGCCCGCCGCGCGGCTGCCCTGCGTCGTTCCGCTGCCTTCGTTCGAAATCGTCATCGTGTCTCCTGTCGGTCCGAGTTAGCGCTTTAGCGCTTACTCGGACCCCATGCTTCGCGGTCGGTCCGAGTTGGCGCTTTGGCGCTTACTCGGACCCCATGCTTCGCGGTCGGTCCGAGTTGGCGCTTTGGCGCTTACTCGGGTCCCATGCTTCGCGGTCGATCCGGGTTGGCGCTTTAGCGCTTACTCGCATCCCGTGCTTCGCGGTCGGCCCGAGTTAGCGCTTTGGCGCTTCCTCAGCCCCCCTACTTCACGTTCGATTCGGGGTGGCGCCTCGGTGCTTGCCCGAGCCCATGCTTCGCACTCGACCAGGGCGTCAACGCCCCGTCGCCTGCTCCAGCCCCATGCTTCGCCGCCCGAGCCCGCTCCAGCCTCCATTGAACTTGACGCGCCCCGCGTTCTCAACCAATCTTGCTGCTCCGTTCGCATGAGTCATGCGCATGTCAACGCCGCTCGTCCGTCTCCCGTCGCTCGACCTCGTCCGCGGTTTCGTCGCCGTCGGCCGCCGCATGAGCATCACGCTCGCCGCGCAGGACCTGTGCGTCACGCAATCGGCGGTCAGCCGCCAGGTGCACGCGCTCGAAGCGCATCTCGGCGTCGCGCTGCTGCAGCGCGGCTACCGGAAGATCGCGTTCACGCCGGAAGGCGAGCGGCTGTTTCGGGTCGCGGATGCGGCGCTGCACGGCCTGCAGGACACCGTCGCATCGCTCGCCGCCGCGCGCGAGCGCCAGCCCGTCACGATCACCGCGAGCATCGGTGTCACCGCGCTGTGGTTGCTGCCGCGGCTCGGGCGGCTGCAGGCGCGCCTGCCGGAGATCGACCTGCGCGTCGCCGCGAACGACAAGGTACTCGATTTGCGCGCCGAAGGCATCGACCTCGGCATCCGCTATTGTCCGCGCGACCGCGCGCCGGCCGGCGCGCTGCACCTGTTCGACGAGATCGTCGTGCCGGTCGCCCATCCCGCGCTCGCGGCGCGGCCCGTCACGAACGCGGCCGCGATCGCCGGCCACGTACTGCTCGAATTCGACGGGCCGCCGCAGCCGCAATTGCAGTGGCACACGCACCTGCACGCGGCCGGGCTCGGCGACGCGCGCCCGAAAGGCGTGCTGCGCTTCAACCAGTACGACCAGGTGATCCAGGCCGCGATCGCCGGCCAGGGCATCGCGCTCGGGCGGCTCGCACTCGTCGCGCCGATGCTCGCGGACGGGCGGCTCGCGGTGCTCGGGCCGCACACGCAGGCGCTGTCGGAGGCGTACGGCTACTGGCTGTTCCAGCACGATCCGGCACCGCGCCGCGAAGTGGCCGACGTGCGCGACTGGATGCTCGCCGAAGCAGCCGAATGCGATACCGCGATGCGTGCGCACGACCCGGCATCGGCGTAGGCCGGAGCCGGTTTGGCGAATGCCGCTGACCGCGGCCGGACGCTTCCGCCCCCCTCCCGAGCACCCCTCGTCGCATTCTCCGCACGCATGCCAACCTGACCGAATGATCGCTTGAGCGGCAACGGTACCGATCGTCTAATCGGATCGAGCACGGTCGTTTCGCCGCGCACCTTCATCCGGAGACACGCATGACCCCGATCGAGCAGGAAGTCCGCCGCCGCTGGCTGCCCGTACTGGCCGGCGGCCTGATCATGGGCGCCGCGCTCGGCATCCGCCACGTGCAGGGCCTGTTCCTCGCGCCGGTGTCGCTCGACCACGGCTGGTCGCGCGAAGCATTCGGGCTCGCACTGGCGCTGCAGAACCTGATCTGGGGCGTCGCACAGCCGTTCACGGGCATGGTCGCCGATCGCTTCGGCTCGCTGCGCGTGATCGTCGCCGGGATGCTGCTCTATGCGGCCGGGCTCGTCACGATGGCGCATGCGGCGACGACCGGCATGTTCACGGTCGGCGCCGGGCTCGTGATCGGCATCGCGCTGTCGGGCTCGGCGTTCGCCTCGATCTATGGCGCGCTGAGCCGCCTGTTTCCGCCCGACCGGCGCGGCTGGGCGCTCGGCGTCGCGGGCGCGATCGGCGGGCTTGGCCAGTTCTGCATGGTGCCCGTCGCGCAGAAGCTGATCGGCGGCATCGGCTGGCGGCATGCGTTCATCGCGCTGGCGCTCGTCGCGGCGCTGCTCGCGCCGCTCGCCGTGCTGCTGCGCGACCGGCCCCCGCAGGCTGCCGGCGCCGCCGCCGGCCCCGACCAGTCGATCGGCGAAGCCGTGCGCGAGGCATTCGCGCATCGCGGCTTCTGGCTGCTGAACGCGGGCTTCTTCGCGTGCGGCTTCCAGCTCGCCTTCATCGCGACGCATCTTCCGGCGTACCTGCTCGACCACGGGTTGCCGGCACGCCACGCGAGCGTCGCGCTCGCGCTGATCGCGCTGACCAACGTGGCCGGCACCTATGCGTGCGGCCATCTCGGCGGGCTGCTGCGGTGCAAGTACGTGCTGTCGGTGCTGTACCTCGTGCGTGCGCTCACGATGGCCGTGTTCGTCGCCGCGCCGCTGTCGCCCGCGAGCGTCTACGTGTTCGCGGCCGTCATGGGGTTCACGTGGCTCGGCACCGTGCCGCTGACGAACGGCGTGATCTCTCAGGTGTTCGGCGTGCGCTACATCGCGACGCTGTTCGGCTTCGTGTTCTTCGGGCACCAGCTCGGCAGCTTCTTCGGTGTCTGGCTCGGCGCGCTCGTGTACGACGCGACCCATTCGTACATGCCGCTGTGGATCGGCTCGATCGCGCTCGGCGTACTCGCGGCGTTGCTGCACCTGCCGATCAACGACGCGCGCGTCGCGCGTCCGGCATCGGGCAACGCGGCATGGGCATGATCCGCGCGGCACTGGCCGCCGGCACGCTCGCGTTCGTCGCGTGGTGCGGCGCGGCCTACTTCGATTCGGGCGTCGCGTACGCGCTGCTCGAGCACGTCGCGTTCTGCAATTGACGCGGCGCCCCGATGCGGGCGGTCAGCGGCGCTTCGGCAATGCCGCCAGCGCATCGAGTGCGCGGGCACGCGCGGCCGCATGCTCGACGAGCGGTTCCGGATAGTCGAGTCCGAGCCGCACACCCGCCGCGTCGAGCTCCAGCGGCGTAGCCTCCCACGGCGCATGAATCGATGCGGTGTCGAGGCCGGCAAGCTCGGGCACCCAGCGTCGCACGTACGCGCCGTCCGGGTCGAACTTCCGCCCCTGCGCAACCGGATTGAAGATGCGGAAATACGGCGCGGCGTCGGCGCCGCAGCCGGCCACCCACTGCCAGCTCGCCGCGTTGTTCGCGGGATCGGCGTCGACCAGCGTGTCCCAGAACCACGCTTCGCCCGTGCGCCAGTCGATCAGCAGATGCTTGATCAGGAACGACGCGACGACCATCCGCACACGGTTGTGCATCCAGCCGGTCGTCCACAGTTCGCGCAAGCCCGCATCGACGAGCGGATAGCCGGTCAGCCCGCGCTGCCACGCACGCAGCGCGGCGGGATCGTCGCGCCACCGCATCGCATCGAACTGCGTGCGGAAGTTGTCAGTCGCGAGTGCCGGAAAGTGGTACAGCAGCATGTAGCTGAATTCGCGCCAGCCGAGTTCGCTCAGGAACTTGTCGGCGCCCGCCGCGCACGCCGCGCCGCCCGCCTGCGCGGCACCCTGCACCGCGTGCCACACCTGTCGCGGCGACACGTTGCCGAAGCGCAGGAACGGCGACAGCCGGCTCGTCGCGGGCCGGTCGGGACGGTCGCGCGCATCCGCGTAATCGGCCAGCGATGTCGTCAGAAACGCGTCGAGCTGCGCGTGCGCGCCGTCTTCGTCGGGTGCGGGCCACGCGTCGCGCAGGCCGCCGGCCCAATCCGGCACCGGCGAACGCAACGCCAGCGCGTCGAGCGCCAGCGCGCGGTCGCTCACCGCCTTCTGCCACGGATGAAACCCGATCCGTTCGGGCGCCGGCAGCGGCGCGACGACCGCACGATCGCGGCGCGCCGCGCGCCAGTACGCAGTGAACACCTGGTACGGCCCACCGCTGCCCGTCAGCACCTCCCACGGCTCGTTCAGCAGGCTGCCGTTGCTGCTCTCGACCGTGACGCCGCGCGCCTTGAGCAACGCCTTCAGCGCCGCGTCGGCATCGCGCTGCGGTTGCGCATAACGACGGTTCCAGTACACGGCTTGCGCACCCGTGTCGTGCACGACGCGTTCGATCTCGCGCGGCGCGTCGCCGCGCAACAGCAGCAGGCGTCCGCCATGACGCGCAAGCGCCGCATCGAGCCCGGCCAGCGACCCGTGCAACCACCAGCGCGCCGCGCCGCCGAGCGCTCGCCCCGCGCCAGCACCCGTGTCGTCGACGAATACGCACACGAGCGGCCGGCCCGATGCCGCCGCGCGCGTCAGCGCGGGCTGGTCGGTCACGCGCAGATCGTCGCGGAACCAGACGATCGCGGGAGCAACGGACGACTTGGCGGGCACGGGCACCTCGATGACGAAAGCAGGAAGAGACCCGTATTGTCGCGGTTGCGCTGCGTGGTGTCGACGTTCGACGCCCCCGCGTGCCGATGCCGTCGACGGTCACGGCCGTCGTACCCGCTGCTGCCCCCCGGTGAAACGCCTTAGTCCATTCCGACGATTCTTCGCCGCATGCGCCGGCCTACGCTCGATGTCGGGTGCGCTGCGCGGCACCTGCCGGCCGCTACCGGCACCGCGCGTTCCATCCCGCCCCTGCCATGCGCGCCGGCCGATGCCGGCGCGGACCTATCCGACCGCTGCGGCGCCCGGCCAGCCGGGCGCGCAGCCTCACCCGGTAAACCCCCATGACCAAACCCTCGAATCTCGTCACCTCGATCACCGTCGACATCGACGCACCGGCCTCCGTCGTCTGGGAAGTGCTGACCGACTTCCCCCGCTACGGCGAATGGAACACGTTTTGCGTCGGTTTCGAAACGACCGGCAAGCTCGGCGATTTCGTGCACATGCAGGTGCGTATTCCCGGCACGGAGACCGTGATTCCCGTCAGCGAGATCCTCGTCGCCTGCGAACCGGAACGCCTGCTGTCGTGGGAGCAGCGCCCGACCGACGACAACAAGGACGCCGCGCGCCGCGACCAGTACATCGATGCGATCGACGCGCAGCGCTGCCGCTATTTCACGACCGACCAGTTCCTCGGCATCAACGCGGACACGATCATGCAGAACCACGGTGCGTGGGTGAAACAGGGTTTCGACCAGTGCGCGCGCGACGTGAAGCAGCGCGCAGAAGCACTGCATGCGGCACGCAAGCGCAAAAGCGCGTGACCGGGAGCCGCCGATGCCCGATCTGCAAACGCTGTCCGACCATCACGACATCCGCGAACTGATCGTCGCGTATTCGAGCGCGATCGACACGCGCGACTTCGACGCGCTCGACGCGGTGTTCACGCCCGACGCGGCAATCGACTACCGCGCGATGGGTGGCATTGCCGGCTGCTATCCGGACGTGAAGGCGTGGCTGCGCACCGTGCTGCCGCAGTTTCCGCAGTACCAGCATATGGTCGCCAACCTGTCGATCCGGCTCGATGGCGACACCGCGCGCGGCCGCACGATCTGCTTCAATCCGATGGAGGTCGTGCTGCCGGACGGCGGCACGCAGGTGATGTTTCTCGGGCTGTGGTACGTCGACCGGTTCGTGCGTACCGCGCTGGGCTGGCGCATCGCCGAGCGCGTCGAGGAGCGCTGCTACGGCCACAACGTGCCGGCCGTGCTCGCGGGCGCGACCGGGTGATCGGACCACCATGCACCGGCCACGATGCGCACGCCGTGCAATGGCTGCACGGCGCGCGCATCTCAGGCCGTTGCGTCAATCGAGCCGGAACGCCGCCTCGAATCGCTCGGCGAACGTGTCGAACTCGGCTTCCGGCAGATGGTTGATACCGCCCGCGCGCTTGCGCCCGCCTCCGGTCGCAAAGCCGCGGCAGAACTCGTCGGCGCCGAGCGGCCGGCCATCGGGCACGCGCACGCTGACGACGAGCCCGCCGTCCGCGCGCGGCGACAGCACCGCGAGTGCCGCATGCGGCGCATTGCGCATCCGCTCGTTCGCGAGCATGCCCGTCGCGCGCCGCGCCCATGGATGATCAGGCATCCGGACCAATGTCGCGCCGGGCACCTCACGCAGCGGCGCAAGTGCGCACGCACGAGCCATGTCGTCGCGGTAGCCGTCGCGCAGTGCGGCAAACACGGCCGTCTCGCGCACGAAATCGAGCGGGTCGACGCATGGCAGCATCGCGTCGGCAAGCGCCGCCGGGTCGAAATGCAGATCGCCGACACACTCGCCGTACGCGTTGTAGTTCAGGTAAAGGCCGAGTTCGGCGAGCGTGTCGCGCTCCGCCTCGTCGATCGCATGCTCGCGCGCAAGCGCGCCTCCGAGCGCCGGCAACTCGTCGCCGAATGCCGCGACGATCGCCCAGCGCACATGCCGGCCGCCGAGATAGCTGTTCACGATCGCGCTCGTGCAGACGTCGGCCGACGTGTCGATATGCGCGTCGAAGCGCGGATCGTCGGGCAGCTTGCCCGCGAAGTGATGGTCGAAGTAGCGGACCGTCGCGCCGTCGCGCAGCAGCCGCGCGCATGCATCGCGATTCTGGTCGTGCGACACGTCGAGCACGGTGACGATGTCGCCCGCGTGTGCGTCGATCCGCTCGAGCAGCTTGATGTCGCGTTTCACACCGGTCACGAGCGTGCCGTGCACGCCCTCCGCGAGCCGCAGTTGCTGAAGCGCGCACAGGCCGTCCGCATCGCCGTTGAATGCAAAGAAGTGTTGTTCGTCTTGGTTGTCCTGCATGATCCTCTGCTCCATCGTCAGGGCATGAAATCGCCGCCATTTGCGTCGAGCGTCGCGCCCGTCACCGCGTTCGCGTAGTCCGACGCGAGGAACAGCGCCGCACGCGCGCAATCGTCGTCGGTCGGCAGCTTCGCGAGCGCGATGTTCGATGCGATCGGCGCGATGATCTGCTCTTCCGTCATCCCGTACTCGACGGCCGCCTGCCGGAAATACGTCTGGGTCGGCACGCCCCACATCCACCCCATGTGGATGCTGTTCGCGCGAATGCCGTGCACGCCGAGTTCGCGCGCCAGGTATTTTGCCGCAACTGCGAGCGCCCCCTTCGATACAGCGTAGCCGCCTTCCCCTGCAAACGGCTTGCGGGTCGCCTGCGTGTTGATCATCACGATCGCCCCGCGCTTGCGCCGCTTCATGTGCGGCACGACTTCCTGCGTGAGCGCCATCGTGCCGAACACGTTGGTGTCGAACACCGCGCGCCAGCCGTCGAGGTCGGCCTCCGCCACCGGTTCGGGAAACGTGCCGTGCACGAAAGCGCTGTTCACGAGTGCATCGATCCGGCCGAAGCGCTCGACGGCCTCGGTCGCGAGTTGCCGGCATTGCGCGCGATCGGTGATGTCGGTCTTCACCTTCAGCACGTCGCAGTCGACGCCGAGTGCGCCGATCCGTGCCTCCGCGTCGTCGAGCTTCTCCATCGTGCGCGCCGCGACGACCACGCCGCGTGCACCTTCGCGCGCGGCCTCGACGGCGAGCTTCACGCCGAGCCCCGGCCCGATCCCTGAAACTACAACGATCTTGTCTTTCAGCAACATGGGTTGTCTCCTGGTTGTCGTTCGTCTCGCGGGTGCGGCCGTCAGCCGGCCGCCCGCAGGTGCCGCTCGCGATACGCGGCGAAGTCGTGCGCGAGCTGCGCATCGGTGAAGCCGAAGCGCGCGATCGAATAGTCGTGCGCGGCGCGCTTGTCGCGACCGTTGCGCGCCATCCAGTCGGTCATCGCCGCGCGCTGCGCGGCATCGAGCGGCACGCCGGCAAACGCGTAGACGGCCTCGGCAACGCCGAGCGGATTCGACACCGTGTCCTCGAAACGCACGTCGAGAAACCGGCCGGCCGGCAGCGCGTCGCGTGCCACCATCGCCGCGCCGATCGCGCGCGCCATCCCCGCGTTCCACTGCGCGCCGACGGCGAGCGGATCGGGATCGTCGGCATACATCTGCCACAACGTGTGCGCCATGCTCGCCATCGACGGAATCGTCTGCGCCGGATCGCGGTGCGTGAGCACGACCTGCGCGCGCGGAAACACGCGGCACAGCACGTCGAGCGCATGCAGGTGCTGCGGCGTCTTCAGCAGCCAGCGCTGCGCCGGCGCAACACCGCGCTGCACCTTCTGCCACTGCAGGAACTGCAGCATCCGTTTCAGGTACGTATAGACCGGCGTGAGATCCTGCCGCGCGAGCCACGCCGTGTAGCGCGGCACGTTCGCGTACGAATCCATCGCGCACACGAACGAGTGCTCCATCAGCATGAACTCCTCGTCGGCAAGCATCGCATCGAGCGGATGGATCGTCAGGATCTGCGGAATGCAATCGATCATCATCGCGACTTCGGCCTGCGCGCGGGCAATGCGCACGGTCGGCTCGGCAAGCGTCTCGCCGGTGAGTGGCGCCGGGTAGCGCGTTTCCCACCACGCGGCAGTATGAAAGCGCGGATCGACGGCCAGCAGCCGCTGCAGCAGCGTCGTACCCGTGCGCGGCAGGCCGACGATCACGAGCGGATCGTCGATCGCGATGTCCGCGATCTCCGGATGACGCCGGAAGTAATCCTCGACGACGAGCCGGTTCACGAGTTGCCCGACGAGCTTCTCGCGCATCATCTCCGCGCCGCGTGCGGACAGCTTCGCTTCGTCGATCAGCGACGCGCACATCACGTCGAGCGCCTCGCGATACGGCCCGTCGCCGAATGCAGTGAGCCCGCCCGTGCGCGACACGGCCTCGGCGATCAGCCCGTCCGCGTCGAGCCGCGCGCGAATCGAATCGAGCGGCGCATTCATGCGGCCTCCTTCAGCGCGGCGAGCTTCACGACCCGCGTGCGCGGATGCACCGGTTGCGCGGCGCCCACCCAACGCCAGCAGATCGTGCCGGTGCGATGCCCGGCCGTATCGAGCCAGTTCGCATCACCCGGCCGCGCGGCCGCGACGACCACCGTCACGCCACCGTCGGCATTGCGCCGTGCGCTGTGCTTGTTCACGCAGATGTCGAAGTGACGGTAGTCGAGCGACTCCATCCAGTAGTTGTTGAGCTGCACGTTCCAGAAATCACAGTCGGGCACCGTATCGACGTCGATCACGAGCGCCTCGTCGGCGGCCAGCGCCCAGCACGAGTGGTAGTAGTAGATGTTCGGGTCGCCGCCAACCGACTGGCACAGCGCCTGGTCGGCGGGCGGCAGCGCGTTCACGTGCGACCGGTAGCTCGCGGCCCAGTCCGCGAACAGCTTCGACGTCTGCTCGACGAATTGCGCGGCGCGCGTGAGGCCGCCGTGCAGCACGAGCGGGTCGAGCGGCGCCGGGCGATCGCCGGCGCCGATGCGCTCGATCTTCAGTTGAGCAGGCGTTTCCGTGCGCCGGTCGAGGAAGGTCTGGCGCACGAGCAGCGCGTTCGTGCCCGGCTCCATGCGCACCCAGTTGCCCGCGCGCGGCGTCTCGCTCAGCACGATCTCGAAGCTGCCGTCCGGCGCGATCTCGAGCTGCTTCGCGTCGAGAAAGCCCGTCTGCAGCATCTTGCCGTCGGTTTCGTAGCCGCCCTTCTGCGTGCCGAAGCTCAGGTACGCGACCGTGCCGCGCCGCCCCGTCACGCGGTATTCGCAGCGGCCGTCGAGGCGCGCGTACTGGTACAGGTTGTCGGGATTGTCCGCGCCGATCTTCGCGGTCTCGTGCGACGGCGAGAAAAAGCCGGGCCACGCGCCGTCCGCGAACTCGACGTGCATTTCGAGCGCGATACGCATCAGCCGGCTCAGGTAGCGGAAGCCTTCCGCGCGTGTCAGCGGATCGTCCGGCGCTTCGGCGCGCAGGATCTGTTGTCCGCTGCGTTTCAGGGTGTCGCAAAAATCGGCCCAGGTCTGGCCCGAAAGCAATTGCGTGGCACGTGTGTCGTCCGTCATGTGTCGTCTCCGCCGATGGTCGAGCGCTCACCTTAAGCGCCGGCGTCGCGCACCTCTTCGTCCGGGTGGACTAAGGAAAGATCCGCTCCGCCGCCGCATGCCGGTTTAGTCCACCCGGACGAAGAGCGGCAGGCCGCTCGCTCGATACCGTTGGCGTCATGCACGAAACGCCGCACATGTCGCGCGGCGCCGGCATGAAACAAGGAGACGAACGATGTTGACCCACTTGGAGCGACTGGAGGCCGAAAGCATCCACATCATGCGCGAGGTGGTCGCCGAGAGCGAAAACCCGGTGATGCTGTATTCGATCGGCAAGGACAGCTCGGTCATGCTGCATCTCGCGATGAAGGCGTTCTACCCGGCGAAGCCGCCCTTTCCGCTGCTGCACGTCGATACGACGTGGAAATTCCGCGAGATGATCGCGTTTCGCGACGAAACGGCCGCGCGCCTCGGCCTCGACCTGCGCGTACACATCAACCCCGAGGGCGTCGCGAGCGACATCAACCCGTTCACGCACGGCTCGGCCGTGCATACCGACGTGTGGAAGACGCAGGGGCTCAAGCAGGCGCTCGATCACTACGGCTTCGATGCCGCGTTCGGCGGCGCGCGCCGCGACGAGGAGAAATCGCGCGCGAAGGAGCGCATCGTGTCGCTGCGCTCGGAACAGCACCGCTGGGACCCGAAGCGCCAGCGGCCCGAGCTCTGGTCGCTGTACAACGCGCGCAAGCGCAAGGGCGAAAGCCTGCGCGTGTTCCCGATCTCGAACTGGACCGAGCTCGACATCTGGCAATACATCCAGCTTCACGACATTCCGATCGTGCCGCTCTACTACGCGAAGGAAAGGCCCGTCGTCGAACGCGACGGCGCGCTGATCATGGTCGACGACGAACGCCTGCCGCTGCGCGAAGGCGAAGTGCCGCAGATGCGCAAGGTGCGCTTTCGCACGCTCGGCTGCTATCCGCTGACGGGCGCGATCGACAGTGATGCGAGCTCGCTCGACGACATCCTGCAGGAGATGCGCGAGACGCGCACGTCCGAACGGCAAGGACGACTGATCGACAGCGATTCGGCCGGTTCGATGGAAAAGAAGAAACAGGAGGGATATTTCTGATGGCACACGTACTCACCGCGACCGACACGCTCGCGCGCCCCGCCGCTACCGCGTCCGCCGGCGACGCCTCCCAAACCCAGGACCTGCTGCGTTTCATCACGTGCGGCAGCGTCGACGACGGCAAGAGCACGCTGATCGGCCGCCTGCTGTACGAATCGAACATGCTGTTCGACGACCAGCTCACGCAGCTCGAAGCCGATTCGAAGAAGGTCGGCACGCAGGGCGGCGAACTCGATTTCGCGCTGCTCGTCGACGGCCTGTCGGCCGAGCGCGAGCAAGGGATCACGATCGACGTCGCGTACCGCTTCTTCGCGACCGCACGACGCAAGTTCATCGTCGCCGATACGCCCGGCCACGAGCAGTACACGCGCAACATGATCACCGGCGCGTCGACCGCCGATCTCGCGGTGATCCTGATCGATGCGCGCAAGGGCGTGCTCACGCAGACGCGCCGCCATAGCCATCTCGTCGCGCTGATCGGCATCAAGCGCGTCGTGCTCGCGATCAACAAGATGGATCTCGTCGACTACGACCAGGCCGTGTTCGAGCGCATCGACGCCGACTATCGCGCGTTCGCGGCCGAACTCGGGCTCGCCGACATCGTCAGCATCCCGATGTCGGCGCTGCGCGGCGACAACGTAATCGCGCCGAGCGCGCGGATGCCGTGGTACGCCGGAGCGTCGCTGATGCAGCATCTCGACCACCTGCCGCTCGCCGCGCGCGTGACGCGCGACGAACCGTTCCGGCTGCCCGTGCAGTGGGTCAACCGCCCGCACCTGAACTTCCGCGGCTATGCGGGCAGCATCGCGTCAGGCGAGATCCGCGTCGGCGAGCGCGTGCGCGTGCTGCCGTCCGGCAAGGAGAGCCGTGTCGCATCGGTGATCACGCAAAGCGGCGAAAGCGACATCGCACGCGCCGGCGACGCGGTGACGCTCACGCTCGCCGACGAGATCGACATCAGCCGCGGCGACATGATCGCGCGCGCCGATGCACCGCCGGAAGTCGCCGACCAGTTCGAGGCGACACTCGTGTGGATGCACGACGAGCCGATGCTGCCCGGCCGCCCGTATCTCGTGAAGCTCGGCACGCAGACGGTCGGCGCGACCTGCGCGACGCCGAAGTACAAGATCGACGTGAACACGCGCGAGCATCTCGCCGCGCGCACGCTCGCGCTCAACGAAATCGGCGTGTGCAACCTGAGCTTCGACCGGCCCGTCGCATTCGATCCGTACGACCGCAACCGCCACACGGGCGGCTTCATCGTGATCGACCGCTTCACCAACGACACGGTCGGCGCCGGGATGCTGCACTTCGCGCTGCGCCGCGCGCACAACGTGCACTGGCAGGCGGTCGACGTCGATCGCGCCGCGCGCGCCGTGCAGAAGGCGCAGACGCCGCGCATCGTGTGGCTGACAGGGTTGTCCGGCGCAGGCAAATCGACGATCGCGAACCTCGTCGAGAAGCGGCTGCACGCGCTCGGCAAGCACACGTACCTGCTCGACGGCGACAACGTGCGGCACGGGCTCAATCGCGATCTCGGCTTCACCGAGGCCGATCGCGTGGAGAACATCCGGCGCGTCGCGGAAGTCGCGCGGCTGATGCTCGACGCGGGGCTCATCACGCTCGTGTCGTTCATCTCGCCGTTCCGCTCGGAACGCGAGATGGCGCGTGCGCTCGTCGGCCCCGACGAGTTCGTCGAAGTGTTCGTCGACACGCCGCTCTCGGTCGCCGAGGAACGCGATCCGAAGGGCCTGTACAAGAAGGCGCGGCGCGGCGAGCTGAAGCACTTCACGGGCATCGACTCGCCGTACGAGCCGCCCGCGCAGCCCGAACTGCGCGTCGACACGGTGGCCGAGTCGCCGGAGGAAGCAGCCGACCGCATCGTCGCTTACCTGCTGCGCGAGCGCGCGGCGTAAACGCCGCAAGCGGGCAGCCTGACGGTTGCCCGCTTGCCTCCTCGCCTACTCCGTTCGGATGACGCGGGCCGCCGGCCGGCCGGTATGCTGGTTCGGGAATCCTTCATCCCGATCCAGGAGAACACGAGCATGCCCATCGCGCTGGCACCCGGTGATCCGGCCGCGCACGACGGTTTCGACGACGCGGCGTGGACGGCACGCGAACTCAGCGCGTGGCTCGGGCTCGTCTATCAGGGCCCGTCGGAAGCGACCCCGTGGGCCGGCTTCCTCGAAGCGGTCCGCGTGCGGCTCGACGCGAGCTTCACGACACTGGTGCTCCGCAATCCGGGCGGCGCACGGCACGGGCTCATCATCAACGCGTCGGCGCACGGCCCGCTGCTGCCCGGCGAGCCGTCGTACAGCGAGCAGTTCTATGCGCTGTGCCCGTTTCTCGACCATCCGCCCGGCCAGGTCTTCACGGCCGACCGGCTGTTCGGCGAAACCGCGTGGCGCGCGCACGATTTCTACCGGCAGTACCTGCAGCCGCTCGACCTGCGCTACATCCTCGGCGCGAACCTGCGCGGCGAACGCGGCGTCGAATGCGCGTTCTTCGTGAGCCGCGCGCACGGCGGCTGCGATTTCGACGCGGCCGAACGCGCGCAGGTCGCGACGCTGCTGCCGCACCTGCAGCGCGCGGTCGAACTGCACGCCGCGTTCGACGTGCTCGATGCCGAACGTGCGCTGTACGCGGGCACCGTCGACCGGCTCGATGTCGGCACCGCGATCGTCGACGAGGACGGCCGCGTGATCAAGCGCAACCGCATCGCCGAGCGGCTGATCGAGCAGCAGGACGGGCTGTGCGTGCGCCAGGAGCGGCTCCACGCATCGTGCCCGCTCGACGAGCGCCGGTTGCAGAAGGCGCTGCAGGCCGCGCTCGAGCATTTCCGCGCGGGCGCGCTCGCCCGCATCGAAGCCACCACGCTGTCGCGCCCCGGCGGCGCGATGCCGTTGAGCGTGCTGCTGCGCCCGCTCGCGCCCTACCGCGGCGCCGAGGACCGCCAGCACCGGCCGGCCGTCGCGGTGTTCGTGCGCGACCCCGCGTCGTCGCCGCAGACGTCGCGCGACATGCTGCACCGGCTGTTCCGGCTCACGCCGATGGAAACCGAGATCGCGCTGCTGCTCGTCGACGGGCTGACGCTCGACGAAGCGGCCGCCGCGACGGGCATCACGAAGAACACCGCGCGCGCGCACCTGCGCGGCATCTTCGCGAAAACGGGCGCGACCCGGCAGGCCGTGCTCGTGAAGACGCTGCTCAACAGCGTCGTGTCGATGGCGTAGCGGCCGCGACGGCAGCCGCCGGACGCGCTACCCGGCCGCTGCGCCCACGCGCGCGGGTCGCAACCGGCTACCCGGCGATTGGCGCATGCTCATTTCATGTCATACGTCATCAGACATGAACGAACCACCCGCGCACCTCATGAAATTCCCCAATATCTGGGTATTTTTCGGGTAAACCCGCGACGTCTTCCTCGGCACTCAGGCGTACCATGTCATACGACGACATACTACACAAACCGCCACCCAGACGCCGACGCGAGCAACCGCCCCGTCCGCCGCCGCCAGATCGGAGACACGCTTGAACCCGCCCTCGCCCGCCCTGCCCGGACGCGACCCGCTCGCGTCCGCCGTCTCGAAAGTGAAGTGGCATGTGCTGCCGCTCGTGCTGATCATGTTCATCGCGAATTACATCGACCGCGTGAACGTCGGCTTCGTCGATCGCCACCTCGAAGCGTCAATCGGCATCGGCGCAGCCGCGTACGGGCTCGGCGCGGGGCTGTTCTTCGTCGGCTACGCGCTGTTCGAAGTGCCGTCGAACCTGCTGATGCAGCGCTACGGCGCCCGCGCGTGGCTCGCCCGCATCATGGCGACGTGGGGCATCGTCGCGGCCGCGATGGCGTTCGTGTGGAACGACACGTCGTTCTACACGCTGCGCTTCCTGCTCGGCGTGGCCGAGGCCGGTTTCTTCCCCGGTGTCGTGCTGTACCTGTCGCAATGGCTGCCGCCGCAGGAACGCGGCAAGGCGATGGCGATCTTCCTCGGCGGCTCCGCGTTCGCGTCGGTGCTGTCCGGGCCCGTGACCGGCGCGCTGCTGTCGATCCGCGGCTTCGGCCTCGAAGGCTGGCAATGGATGTTCCTGATCGAAGGGCTGTTCTCCGTCGCGCTGTGCGGCGCGAGCTGGCTGCTGCTGAAATCGCACATCAGTGACGCCACGTGGCTCACGGCCGAAGAACGCACGGCGCTGCAGAACGCGCTCGACGAGGAACGCGTGACGCGCGACGTGCGCTCGAACGTGCCGGTGCGCGCCACCGCGCTGCTGCGCGACCCGCAGATCATGCTGTTCTGCTTCCTGTATTTCTCGATCCAGCTGACGATCTACGCGGCCACGTTCTGGCTGCCGACGATCATCCGCAAGATGGGCGGCCTCACCGATTTCCAGGTCGGCCTGTACAACACGATTCCGTGGATGATCGCGATCGGCGCGATGTACGGTTTCGCGGTGCTGTCGTCGAAGTGGAAGCACCCGCAGCGCTGGCTCGCGTGCGCGCTCGTGCTCGCCGCGTGCGGGTTGTTCGCGTCGACGTCGCGCGATCCGGTGTGGTCGTTCGCGTCGATCTGCTTCGCCGCGCTCGGCTTCAAGGCCGCGTCGTCGCTGTTCTGGCCGATCCCGCAAGGCTATCTCGACACGCGCGTGGCCGCGGCCGTGATCGCGCTGATCAACTCGGTCGGCAACCTCGGCGGCTTCGTCGCGCCGACGGCGTTCGGCTATCTGAAGCAACATACGGGTTCGATCACGGGTGGGCTGTATGCGCTCGCGATCGCTTCGCTCGTCGCCGCGGTCGCCGCGCTGTTCGCGCGCACGCACCGGCGCAGCGATCCGCCGCGCGGCCTGCCAGCCGACGAATCCTTCACGAACGCTTCGATGCTCCGCCATGCCGAACACTGACCGCCTGACCGTCGTCGTCTCGAATGCCGCCGACGGCGACCTCGCCACGTTCTCCCTCACCGGCGACGGCACGCTCGCGCCGCTCGCCCGCTATCCCGCAGCCGACGTCGCGATGCCGATCGCCGTGCAGGCCGACCACGCGCGGCTCTACGTCGCGACGCGCGGCGAACAGCCGACGATCGTCGCGTTCCGCGTCGCCGTCACGGGCGCGCTCGCGCGCATCGGCACGACCGCGATCGACGCGAGCCACGCGTACCTGTCGCTCGACCGCAGCGGCCGCTGGCTGCTCGGCGCGTCGTACGGCGGGAATTCGCTCAGCCTCTACGACGCCGCGCGCGTGCGCGACGGCGACGGCACGCCGCTGCAGGTCGCGGGCGGCATCGCGAACGCGCACTCGGTGATCGTGTCGCCGGACAACCGTTTCGCGTACGTCAGCTCACTCGGCTCGGACCGCGTGTTCGGCTTCGCGCTCGTCGAGGATGCGGCCGGCCTGCGTGCGGTCGAACACGGCGAAACGCGCGTGCCGGCCGGCTTCGGCCCGCGTCACCTGCAGTTCGCGGATGACGGCCGCACGCTCGTCGTCGTCAGCGAATTCCAGGCCACGCTCGCCACGTTCGCGCGCGATCCCGACACCGGCCGGCTCGGCGATGCGCACGTGAGCGCACGCCATCCGGCCGTCGCCGCACTCGCGCAAGGCCATGCGCGGCCACCCGCGCCCACCGAGCCTTCCGTCTGGGCCGCCGACCTGCACTTGAGCCCCGACGAGCGTTTCGCCTACGTCAGCGAACGCACGTCGAGCCGCCTGCTCTGCTATCGCCGCACCGAAGAAGGCACGTTCGAACCCGCGCACGCGAGCGCCACCGAGACGCAGCCCCGCGGGTTCGCGATCGACCCGTCGGGGCGCTG
Organism: Burkholderia crassaminum; assembly: GCF_964265005.1. Lineage (NCBI taxonomy): Bacteria > Pseudomonadati > Pseudomonadota > Betaproteobacteria > Burkholderiales > Burkholderiaceae > Burkholderia > Burkholderia crassaminum. The sequence goes on from NZ_OZ183799.1 coordinate 2,590,429, forward strand.
GCTCGTCGCCTGCGGCGAACAATCGGAGTACGTGTCGGTGTATGCGATCGCGCCGGACGATGGCGCGCTGTCGCCGCACGCGCGCGTGCCGGGCGGGCGCGGCGCGAACTGGGTCGCGATCGTGTGAGAAAGGGACACGTGGGGCATGAATCGGCAGGCCCGCCACGCAGGCCGGTACACGCCCGCGTTCAGCGCCGCTCGCTCGGCGCGACACCCGTCCAGCGCTTGAACGCACGCGTGAAGTTCGCGCGATCCGTATAGCCGACGCGCGCGGCGATCTCGTCTACCGGCAGCCGCGTCCCCTCGAGCAGCCGCAGCGCGTCGCGCAACCGGATCTCGTCGAGCAGCGCCGAATAGGTCGCGCCGTACTCGGCGAGCTTGCGCTTGAGCGTACGCGCGGACACATGCAGCTCGCGCGCGACGTCGTCGACCGCCGGATAGCCGACCTCGCCGCAGATCAGCAGGTTGCGCACGCGCTCGACGATGCTTTCCGCATAGCCGAGCCGCGCGAGTTCGGCCTCGCACTGCTGCACGATCATCTGCGCGGTATGCGCGTTCGCGGTGCCGATCGGTTCGTCGAGCAGCGCGGCGTCGCAGCGGATGCGGTTCGCGCGCGCGTCGAAATGGCAGCGCGGCAGCCGCGCGCGATAACGCTCGAACCACGGCGGCTCGGCCCATTCGAAATGGAGTTCGGCGCGCGACTGCAGCGTGCGCCCCGGCACCGGATACAGCAGCGAATTGAACAGGATCGCCGTCTCGACGAGGAAGTTCTCGACCGCGAACTGCCGCAGCCGGCCGAGCGGAAACGCTTCGAGTACGTCGATGTCGACGGTCCCGTCGAGCCGCGCGAGCCGCACCGAGAAGAACGGCACGCGCGTCGGCAGGTAGCGGATGCCGAGCGCAATCGCCTCGCCGAGCGTCGCGCAGCTCATCAGCCCGAAGCCGATCAGTCCCGCTTTCGTCAGGCTGCTGCGCAGGCCGATCTCGATCGCGATCGACGGATCGTCCGTCGCGTCGAGCAGGTTGAACACGATCGCCGCCTGTTGCAGCGGCGTGATGCGCGCATCGGGCTGCGCGAGCCGGTCGCGCTCGACACCCGAGCCGGCGAGAATCCGGCCGCCGTCGATGCCGCGCTCCTCGGCCAGCATCAGCATGAACAGCGCATACGCGGACGACACCGTCGCCTTGTTCAACTGGCGCGCGGCATCCGGGACGGACAGGGCCATGCGGCGGACTCCGGAGCGGTTTCGGCGGATTGTAGCGCCGCTGGCCCGCAATGACACCGGGGCGAGACTCTAGCCGCGCCGGCCGGCCATCCTGGCCCGAAATGACACCGTCATTGGCACTCGCGGCCCTCGCGGGCGGTCCGGTGCGCGCCTATGCTTGTCACATCGGCATTGCGCCCCACTCTTTCCGCAGGAATCCGGTCGATGAGCCAACCCGCACGAACCGCCTTTCGCCACGACGCGGACAAGGTCGCGTACGTCCGCCGCGAGGTCAACGCCGCGAGCGACGCGATCCGCGCGCGCTTTCCGCTGCTCGACAACCAGAACCTCGTCGGCGCGACCGTGATGGCCGTCTCGGTGAGCGCGATGCTCGCGATCGCGTGGCTGTACGCGCGCGGGGCGATCGCGTGGTACGTCGCGCTGCCGCTCGCCGCGTTCGTCACGTCGCTGATCCACGAGCTCGAGCACGACCTGATCCACCTGATGTACTTCAAGAAGACGCCGTGGGCCTATCACCTGATGATGGCGCTGTGCTGGCTCACGCGGCCCGGCACGATCAACCCGTGGACGCGGCGGTGCATGCACCTGCATCACCACAAGGTGTCGGGCGGCGAATCGGATCTCGAGGAGTTCGGCATCACCAACGGCGAGCGCTGGGGCGTGAAGCGCCTGCTGATGATCGCGGACGGCATGCTCGCCGTCGTGCTGCGGCCGGCCGCGATGCGCCGCAAGGTGAAGCAGTATGTGGCCGCGCAACCGGTGCAGGATCCGGCCGAACGCTTGCAGTTGCGCGTCGAGCAGGTGTCGTCATACATGCCGGTCGGTCACGTGTATTACGTGCTGTGGCATGCGTTCATCGTCTATCACGTCGGCCTGTTCGCGCTGCATGCGTTCGGCTACCCGGTGACGGTGCCGGCCATCGTCGAACGCGTGATGAGCGTGATCGATTTCCTGGCCGTGGTGTGGCTCGGGCCGAACTTCGTGCGCAGTTTCTGCATCAACTTCGTCAGCTCGAACATGCATTACTTCGGCGATATCGATTCGCGCAACGTGATCCAGCAGACGCAGGTGCTCAACCCGTGGTGGATGCTGCCGTTCCAGCTGTTCTGCTTCAACTTCGGCAGCACGCATGCGATCCATCACTTCGTGGTGCGCGACCCGTTCTACATCCGCCAGCTGACCGCGCGCACCGCGCATGCGGCGCTACGTGAAGTCGGCGTGCGCTTCAACGACGTCGGCACGTTCTCGCGTGCGAATCGCTGGGGCGTGTATCGTCCGGCGCGCCGCGCTCGCCACGCGCAAGCCGACGCTTGATGTAAAACCGGCAAACGCCGGCGCCGCGCCGACTCAGCCGCCGATCGGCGGCATCGGCCCTTGCCCGCGGATCCACGACCAGTTCGCGAGCTCGGCCATTTCCTTGTCGCCCCGGCTGTCGCCGTACGCGAACAACTGTTTCGGCGGCCGGTTGCCCCACCACCCTCGCAGCCGCACGACCTTCTGCGGCCCCCAGCAGTTTTCGCCGTCGAGCCGACCGGCAAACGTGCCGCGCTCGAACGCGAGCCGCGTCGCGAGCACCGCATCGAAGCCGGCCGTCTGCGCCCACTTCTCCAGATACAGCGACGGCGACGCGCTCACCAGCACGACTTCGTGCCCGCGTGCCCGATGCTCACGAATGCGTTCGAGCATTTCCGGGCGCACGAGGCCCGGCAGGTAGGTGTCGACGAACGTGCGCGCCTGCGCATCGAGCGCGTCCTCGCGCACCGGCCCGAACGCGAACGACGCGAACTTCGCTTTCGCATCGCCGCGCGACAGCAGCCCGGCCTTCATCGCGACGATCCACGGCAGTGCACGGAGCCCGGCCCAGGCGAAGCGCGGCGTGCCGACCGCATAGCGGACGAAATGGCGAAAGCTGTCGGTCGTCGTGATGGTGCCGTCGAAATCGAATGCGGCAACGATGCGGTCAGTCATGGAGAATCGGCGGGAAAGCGATGAGATGCCCGGGAAGATAGCAGACTCGCGCCGGTCCACGCGAAATGGAGCGACGCGGCGTGGCCGGTACAGCGAATGCATGCGCCGCAGCGCGCGCATTCCTACCGTTCGTGCCGCTCGCTCAACGCTGCGGCCGCGCCGCCAGCGCCGCCGGCAGCACGACGTTCATCAGGTGATCGGCACGCGACAGCAAATCGGTCACACGCTCGTCGAGCCCGCGCAATTGCGCGGGTTGCATGCGGATCTGCTGCACCGCCTGCCCGACGATGTTGCGACGATCGAACAGCGTGCGCTCGACGCCCGCGTCATCCGGTGCGCGCACGACGTCCGACACCGCGCTCAGCGCCGCGAGCACGACCACGAGGTTCTCTTCCGCATGGCGGACCTTCGCGGCGAGTTCCTCGGTGCGGCGCGGAAAGAAGCCGAGCGACTGCTTGAGCGCACCGAGCGCCGCACGGTAGTCGACATGACCCGTCGCCGCGCCGAACCAGCGCTCGAACATGCCGGCCTTGCGCGTCGCCTGCGCGAGCATGCCGGCCATCATGTCGGCCGCGCCGAGTTCGTTGAATTCGCGCGTCGTGGCAGCGACGGCTTCGACAAGGTTGCCCGCCGTCTCCAGCGCGCCGTCGCCGATCGTCGCGACCGTCGCGAGCTTGAGCGGCACCAGTTGCCGGATGTGCCGCTCGATGCGCGGCGCGTAGTCGGGATAGAGATTCGGGAAGCTGGCCTGCGCGGCGCGGAAGCACGCTTCGAGCTGCGGATGGTTCGATTCGCCGAACACCGCGCGGCCGACCGCCTCCGCCGGCGCCGTGCGCACGGCCTTGTCGGGCGCCGGCCCGAAATCGAGCGCCTGCGGGGCCGGCCGCTCGGGCGCGCGCGCGCCCGGCGCCGCAGCCGCGGGCGGCGCGTCGAACGCAAGACGCCCGGGCGGGCGCTCGGGCGTCGTATCGAACTCGAGCCGCTTCGGCTCGTCAGACGGATTCGTCATCGCTGCTTCCTGCCCGGCGCGGCGGTGTCCCGCCGGCCGGGCTGCCGCCAGTCAGACTGCGCCGCCGTACGCGCGCACGAAATCGCCGAGGCCGCGGTTGTAGCCGGCGCCGACCGCCTTGAACATGAAGTGGCCGTCGCGGCGATAGAAGCTGCCGACCTGCACCGACGTCTCCATCGAGAAGTCTTCCTCGAGCGCGTACTTCGCGATCACTGCGCCCGACACCTCGTCGGCGATCTGGATGTAGCTGTTGCGCACCTGACCGAAATTCTGGCGGCGCGCTTCGGCCTGGTCGATCGTCACGACCACCGAGATTTCCTCGATGTCCGCGGCGAGCTTCGTCACGTCGATGAAGATCACCTCGTCGTCACCGTCGCCGCTTCCCGTGCGGTTGTCGCCGCTATGCACGACACCCAGGCACTTCGACGCGGGCATCCCGCGCTTCGGGAAATCGTCGCCCGGCTGGATGAAGGTGTCCTTGCGCTCCATCGTGCGCACTTCGCTGTTGTAGAACACGAAGTGCTGATCCGAGATCAGCTTCGGGTTGCTCTGCGCGTCGTACTTGCACAGAAACACCGACACATCGAGATCGAAATCCGTACCCGTGTCCGTCGAGTTCGCGTCCCAACCGAGACCGATGCGGAATTTCTGCGTGCCGGGCGCTTCCTTCGACAGGTTGACGCGACCGCCTTTCGACAAATTGATCATCTGAACCTCTTCTGCTGGAACCGCCGTTGTGCCGGCGGCAATGCCGGGCCGCCCTGCGCGGCCCCTCGTTGATGGTTTTCGTGCCGCAGGTGACGCGTGCTTATTCGCCCGCCACCGCAGTGCGGTCTTCCTTGCGCTGCACGACGATCGACGACCACACGGCCGCGGCGATCATCGCCGCGCCGACCAGGCCCGTGATGACCTCGGGCACCTCGAACTTCACGCCGAGGAACATGATCGTTGCGAGCGCACCGATCGCCCAGAACGCGCCGTGTTCGAGATAGCGATACTGCGCGAGCGTGCCCTTCTTCAGCAGCACGAGCGTCATCTCCCGGATATAGGCCGCGCCGACGCCGAGGCCGAGCGCGATCAGGAAGATGTTGTTCGACAGCGCGAATGCGCCGATCACGCCGTCGAAGCTGAACGACGAATCGAGCACCTCGAGATACATGAAACCCGCAACGCCTTCGCGCACCACGCGCGTGCCCGTTTCCTCACCGCCGATCAGGTCGCCGATGCCGTGCGCGATCACGAAGCCGATCACGCCGAACGCGCCCGCGAGCAGGAAGCCGACCTGCTCCGCCGACGGCACGTAGAACGACGCGACGATCACGATCGCGAGCGTCAGCGCGACTTCCAGAGCGGTGACCCGGCCGAGATGGCGCATCGGGCCTTCGAGGAAGCCGATCCAGTGCTCGTCCTTCTCGGTGTCGAGCATGAACTTGAAGAACACCATCAGCAGGAACGCGCCGCCGAATGCCGACACCTGGTGATGCGCCGAGGTCAGGATCGCCGCGTACTTCTCCGGCGACTCGATCGCGAGCGTCAGCGCATCCCACATGCCGATGTGGCCGATCACGGCAACGATCAGCAGCGGGAACACGAGCCGCATGCCGAACACGGCGACCGGCAGGCCGAACACCATGAAGCGGTTGCGCCACTTCTCCGACCAGTTCTTGAGCACGGAGGCGTTGACGACCGCGTTGTCGAGCGACAGCGAGATTTCGAGCACGCACAGGACCGCGACGATCAGCATGTCCTTCACGCCGCCGAGGAAATACGCCGCGACCAGCGCGAGCACCGTCAGCGACAGCGGGATCTTGAAGTCTTTCAACATGATGTGGGGTTTCGAGTTTCGAGAAAAATGGCCTGCGGGCCGCGCTTACTTCGCGCGTACCCAGTCGCAGAATTCCTGCGTGATCAGCTGTTCGTAGATCTGTTCGTCGCTGATCTCGAGCGATTCGAGATGCAGGAAGCCGACGTTCGGCATCTCGTCCGCGACTTCCGCGAGGAAGCCGAATTCGCTCGGATCGCCGACGCCGACGAGCGACCAGTACAGCGGGTAGTGCTGCGACTCGGCCAGCAGCTGGCGCACGCGCTTGCGGTCGTTCTTCGGGTTCTGCCCGTCGGTGACGAACAGCACCCACGCGGGCAGATGGCCGTTCACCGGCGCGGTGGCGGCCGGCGCGGGCGTCTCGTCCGCGCCGCCGAACAGCCGGCTCAGGAAGCCGCGCTTCTCTTCGCGCTTCGGCGACGGCTCCGGCGCGCGGAAGAAGAAGTCGACGATGTCGTTCATCACCGGCGCGTACTGCGTGCCGCCCCACTTGTCGATCCGCGCTTCGAGCACGTAGTCGGAGATGTACGAGCCGTAGTTGTCCGGCGTCGCGGTCGGCAGCCGGTCGTAGCCTTCGGTGAAGGTCCACGTGTCGACTTCGCCGTTGTCGTCGAATTTCAGTGCGATGCCGAGGATCCGGTCGTGCGTCTCCTGGATCACACCCGACTGGTAAAGCGGCTTCGCGGAGCCGGAGATGTCGAGCGCCGCGCCGACGCGCACGACGGGCGGCTTCAGGATCTGGCGTTTTTCGAGGACGATCGCGACCTTCGCCGCGCGTTTCTCAAGCGTAATCATGCGGTGTTCTCTCAGTTCTCTCAGTTGTGCTTCGGAGCGAATCGGGTGATCAGGTCCTGTTCGAGCTGGCGCAGGCGCGGCGCGTCCTGCTCGCGCTGGCGCTTGCCGTCGGCGATGATCTGCGTGATGTCGTCGAATGCGCCGAACAGCTGCTGCTGCGCGTATTCGAACGTGTCGGTCGAGATCACCGGGCGCTGGCCGAGCTTCGCGACTTCCTGCGCGTTCTGGCGGTTCAGGTCGGCCTGCGCGCGGATCGCCTCGTCGGCCGCGTCGTACGTCGCGTTCGCGAGCGCCGCCGCGCGCTTCGTGCTGAGCTGCTCGAGGTAGAGCGCGAACGCATTGGTCCACGCGGGGATCAGCACGGTCTTGATCGTCATGAACTTCGACGTCAGCGTGCGTTTCTGGTCCTGCTCCATCCGGATCTGCGGCGCGAGCTGCTTCGACATCAGCATCGCGCGGTCGAGGTCGTCGAGCTTGCTTTCGAGCGCGTCGACCGTGCGCTTCACGTCGAGCAGGCGTTGTGCGGCGAACGCGTCGTCCACCGGCTGCTGGCCGGCCGCGAGATGCGCGCGCAGCGTCGCGAGCGCCGTTTCGCCGTGCGCCTTCGACTGCGCGAGCGCCTGGTGCAGCGCGTAGTTGTCGTTGTACATCCGCTCGAGCTCGTCGATGCCGGCCTTCTGGCGCTGCGCATGGCTCTCGAGCTCGACGACAAGCGTGTCCATCCGCTTGCTCACCGACTCGTATTGCGACAGCAGCTTCTCCTTGGTCGAGCGAAACAGCCGCGTGACCTGCGTGAGCAGCCCGCCCTTGTCGGCGCCGCGCGGATCGAGCCCCTTCGCGGTCGCGATCAGTTCGTTGAGCTTGTCGCCGAACTGGTCGGCATCCGACGCGCGAACGCTCGCGAGAATCTGTTGGGAAAAAGCGGCGATCCGCGTGCCCTGCGTCGCGCCGAGCTGGTCGATCTCGTCGACGGTGATCAGGCGGACATTCTCCGCCGGGCGTGCTGCCGGCACGGCGATGGTGGCGGCGGGCACGGCGACGGGTGACGAAGACGGAGTGGAAGGACGGACGCTTACCGCATCGGAGTTCTTGTCATCGAATAGCGGCTTCATGTGGCTACCACGTTTCCTTTTCTGCTTTCTGCTGCGTGTTGTGATGCGTGCGAGGCGCGCATCCGCGATTGCCGCCGTGCTCTCTCACGGGCGGCAGACGGACAATAAATGGCTCGAGCGCCTTGCGTCAAGGGAAGGAATTCTTTCAATCTCCATTCAATTTGTAATGTGATACGCAGGCGCAATGCCCGGCCGTCGCCCTTCCTGCCGCCATGCAGGTAGGCCGCGCAAGATTCCGACGCGTCGAAACTTACATGTCAGATCAATGCGAAAGAGAAATGAAACCGCCTGTTTGGGCGGGTTCCAGATCATGTACACGCGTGCGCAAGACACGCGCTGGCAGCGATCGCGCGTTAGCGATCCTGCACACGAGTCATCCCGAGCCTGGGCAGGATGAACGGCACCGATCGGTCACGAATCGTAAAATCCCATCGTCCGTCGAACCCGACGAACGTCGCGCTGAAATGCCGGTCGTCGGCCCACGTCATGTCGTCCAGATGGCACGACGCATACATCGCGCCGACCGTGCGCCGCGCGCGTTCCCTTAATGGATCCTTCGACACGAGCGTGAACGTGACGGCCTCCTCGAACAGGCAGTCGTAGTCGGTGACGAGCAGATACGCGGCCGGCGTCTCGAACTGGCGAAGCAGGACATAGCCGGAAACAGTGAGGCCGGAACGCACGCCGTTCACGAGCACATGGGTGCGCGACGGCCACGTTTCGTACGGACCGTCGTGCGTTTCGAGCGTGAAGCGCTCGATCGGCTTCATCGCCGAGCCGGTTGGCGAAGGTCTTGTTCCCGATGCATCGCCGCGTCAGTTCACGGCCTTGCGATACAGCGCAACGTACCCCGCGAGCATCAGCAGCAGCGACCCGCTGACCCGGTTCAGCCACTTCTCCCCGGCCGCTTTCCACACGCGTACCGAATGCATGCCGAGCAGCGCGTAGCCGGTCATCCCGACGACGTCGATCGCGACGATCGTCGCGGCGAGGATCGCGTACTGCGGCGCGATCGCGTGCGACCGGTCGACGAACTGCGGCAGCAGCGCGGACATGAACAGGTAGTACTTCGGGTTGCTCATTGCGACGAAAAAGCTCTTCAGGAACGCGGTCCGGCGATCGGGCATCGCATGATCGAGTGCCTGCGAGGCAGCGCGGCCGCCGGACGAGAGCAGCATCCGCACGCCGACATAGGCGAGCCACGCGGCGCCGGCCAGCTTCAGCGTGACGAATGCCGTTTCCGACGCGTCGAGCAGCATCCCGAGACCGAACCCGACCAGCGCGACCATCACGACATCGGCCGTGACGGCGCCCAGCATGCCGACCATCGCGTGACGCAATCCGTACCGCGAGCCGTTGCTCATGGCGAGCAACACCGTCGGGCCGGGCGTGGCGACGCCGACGGAGAGGATCAGGGCAAAAGCGAGCAAGGCGGACAGCGACATGGCGTGGCGTTCCTTCTGAAGGGAGCTTGCGAACGGGATGGCATCGCCGTCTTCCGCTACGTGGGGCGCTGCCGGCACGCGCGAATCATGACGACGCATTCGAACGATTCATGATCGCATGTTCGCCCCGATCTCCGCTCGGTGGCGATGTGACGTCGATCCTGCACGGCGCTCGCCCGCCATCCCGAATAGTGAGCGGCCATTTTTGTAAACGACAATGATTCTCGTTTACGTTAGACTCCGCCGCTCGACAAAAAACCGTCCGCGACAGCACGGACGTACCACACCGCCCGGATTCCGACTTGCCGCCCTGGGATGGATTACCGACCACACCCGATTTGCGTCCCATGTCGACACTTTCGTTACCCGCCCGGCGTCTCACGCCGATTGCTTTCGGCATTGCGCTGACCTGCGCGCTCGCCGCCCCCGCGCAGGCCCAGCAGGCCGCGCCCGCCGCCCCTGTCGCGCCTGACACGTCGGTGCTGCCGTCGATCAACGTGACGGGCGCCGCCGAGCCGCTGCCCGGCGATCTCGCGCCGACCTACGCCGGCGGCCAGGTCGCGCGCGGTGCGGATTACGGCGTGCTCGGCCGGCAAAAGTCGAGCGACGTGCCGTTCAGCATGACCACCTACACGTCGAAGCTGATCGAGGATCAGCAGGCACGCACCCTCGCCGACGTGCTCGACAACGATCCGGCCGTGCGCAGCGCGTCCGGCTACGGCAACTTCTCGCAGGTATTCGTCATCCGCGGCTTCCAGCTCGCCGGCGACGACGTTTCGCTGAACGGCTTGTACGGCGTCACGCCTCGACAGCTCGTCCAGACCGATGCGGTCGAACGCGTCGACGTGCTCAAGGGCGCGAATGCGTTCCTGAGCGGTGCATCGCCGAACGGTTCGGCCGTCGGCGGCGGCGTGAACCTGCAACTGAAGCGCGCGGACGACAAGCCGCTCACACGCGTCACCGTCGACGGCTCGGTGTCGGGCTCGATCGGCACGCACGTCGACATCGGTCGTCGCTTCGGCAGCGACGGCCAGTTCGGCGTGCGCGTGAACCAGTCGATCGGCGGCGGCGACACGGCCGTCGACGACGAACGCCACCGCAACAGCGTGACGGCCGTGTCGCTCGACTGGCGCGGCGACAAGCTGCGCCTGTCCGGCGACTTCCTGTATCAGCGCGAGCGGATCGACAACGGCCGCCCCGTCGTGCTGATCGGCGGCAACCAGGCGCCGGCCGTGCCGTCCGCGACGCACAACTATGCGCAATCGTGGAGCTTCAGCGAACTCGAGGATACGGTCGGGATCGTGCGCGCCGAATACGATTTCCTGCCTGCGTGGACGGCGTATGTGTCGGCCGGTGCCCGGCATACGAACGAGCACGGCGACTACTACACGCCGACCTACTCGTCGTCCGGCACGACCGGCTCGCGCCTGAGCGTGCCGCACAAGGAAGATGCCCAATCGGCCGAAGCCGGCGTGCGCGGCCGCTTCACCACCGGCCCCGTGTCGCACTTCGTGACGGCCGGCGCGTCGTTCATCCGCATCGACAGCCAGTCTGCGTACACGATGTCGGGCGCGTTCCCGACGACGCTTTACGATCCGGCGCCGGTCGCATTCCCGCCGACCGCCTATGCGGGCGGCGACATGAGCGATCCGGGCACGGTCACCAAGACCTGGCTGCGCAGCGTCGCGGTGTCCGACACGCTCGGCTTCCTCGGCGACCGCGTGCTGTTCACGATCGGCGCGCGCCGCCAGTCGATCTCCGTCGACAATTTCGACTACACGGGCGCGGTGTCTTCGACGTACAGCGACGCGATCACGACGCCCGTGTTCGGTCTCGTCGTCAAGCCATGGCAGAACGTATCGATCTTCGCGAACCGCAGCGAAGCGCTCGCGCAGGGTGAAATCGCGCCGAACACCGCGCGCAATGCAGGCCAGTCGCTGTCGCCGTTCCGGTCGAAGCAGGTCGAAGCCGGCATCCGCTACGACACCAGCAAGGTCGGCGCGTCGCTCGCGCTGTTCCAGATCGAGAAGCCGATGGCGTACACCGATCCGGTATCGAACCTGTTCGGCGCCAATGGCACGCAGCGGCACCGCGGCGTCGAGACGGCCGTGTACGGCGAACCGTGGAAAGGCGTGCGGCTGATCGCGGGCGCGACGTACATCAACGCGACGCTGCAGAACACGGCGGGCGGCGCGAACGACGGCAACCGGCCGATCGGCGTGCCGTCGTTCCTGCTCAACGCGGGCGCCGAATACGACGTGCCGATGCTGCGCGGCCTCACGCTGACCGCGCGCTGGATCCACACGGGCCCGCAGTACCTGGACGTCGCGAACACGATGTCGATCCCGGCATGGGACCGCTACGATCTCGGTGCGCGTTACGCGACGGAGCTGTTCGGCAGGAAGACGACGTTCCGTGCGACCGTGCGCAATGTCACGAACAAGTCGTACTGGTCGTCGACGACCGGCGGGTACCTGACGCAGGGCGATCCGCGGTCGGTGTGGCTGTCGATGACGACGGATTTTTGACGATTGCGGAAGGGAGTGGCGGGTTGCCGCCAGAGTTTGCTATACTCTCGGTCTTCCGGAGAGATGGATGAGTGGTTTAAGTCGCACGCCTGGAAAGCGTGTATAGGTTAATCGCCTATCGGGGGTTCGAATCCCCCTCTCTCCGCCAGGACATCAGCAAAAACGGGCCGCTCGGCCCGTTTTTCATTTCTGCACGCCAAAGCGCCCGTCAATCGTCGGTATGCCGACGCTTGACGGCGCCCGTGATGCGTTCTTGCATCGTCGATTCGCCCCCCCGCCTGCCCCGGACGCCCGCTGCGCCGACACGCCCGCCATCACGCGCTTCGCGTCGATTTCCGCCGTCAGGCATCGGACGAGCGCGCCGGCCCTGCAATTCAACGCACGCTTCATCGCTTCATTGTTTTTTCGACGCGACGACAACGCCATTCAATCCATCCGTCGGAATGGAATAACGATCGCGTACCCGCGCCTCGGATTGTCGGCAACTCAAATTTTCCGGAATGCGGCCGTTAAACTGCGTTCCCGATAAACGATATCAACGCGTGTAGAGACCATGAAAAGGAAAACACTGATGGCGGTCGCCGGGATCGCAATAACCGCAGGCGTGGCAACCAGTTATGCGAGCCCATACATCACCATGCATCAGATGCGATCGGCCATTGCCGACAAGGACGCCGACTCATTTTCTTCCCATGTCGACTTTCCATCGTTGCGCGAAAGCCTGCGTGCGCAACTCATGGCCATGATGCAGGCGAAAATGGCGAATTCGCCCGAAATGAAAGGCAATTCATTCGCCGACCTGGGAATGATGATGGCGATGGGCTTTGTGAATCAGGCCATCGACACGATGGTTACGCCGGCGGGAGTCATGACCATGATGGCTCAGGGAGCGGCCAAACCCGCGCACGCCAGCGTGCCGGCATCCGCTCCCGAACCATCGGAAACGGCGCATGCAGGGTCCAACGGTGGCGCCACGCCGCAAACATCGAGCAGCACGCCGAAGGCCGACTATTCGGTCGGCTACAAGAACTGGTCGACGGTCACCGCAACTGCGCGACAAGGAACGGACGACGAGGTGACGTTCATCTTCAAGCGTGACGGCCTCTGGTCCTGGAAGCTGAGCGCAGTCAACGTGCCGATCGACAAGTTCGGTTCGAACTGATCGCCCGGAAGCGGACCGGCCCCGGCGCCCTGGCGCGTCCGATCCGCTTCCCCGTTCGGGCCGAGCGTGCGGCGGACAGCGAACCCCGAACACCGCACGCTAAAGATGTGTATTCTCCTGACGATATCCGAGGTTTCAACTCCGCGAGTCCGATCCATGCGATTTAGTCCACGGTTCGCCCTGATGGTTGTCGCTGCGACGATGCTGTCAGCTTGCGCAACGGCATTTTCGCCGGCGTCGATCAGCACCACCGTCGCGGTGACATCTCCCCCGCCGCTCGAGAAATCGGCGCGCGACGGCGGATCGTCGACCGACCTGTCGGCCATCGGTCAGCCTGCATCCCCATTTCGCACGCTGCTTTCCGTTCGCGAGTGCGCTGCCGGCAAATGCGCGGCGGGAATTGCCATGCCGACGCTCGCGGTCACGGTTCAACGCGTGTCCGAAGGACAGGCGGCGATACGCTTCTCGGTCAACGGAGATATCGGCAGCAGCCAGACGCTGAAATCGCAAACCGGGACCGCCGCGTCGGAAGTGACGATGTCGATCCCGTCGAGCGCGACACCGATCAACGATCGCTTTGCCGTTGACCGGGTCGCGACGATCAAGGTCGGCGAGTTTCGACACGTGGCACTGCCGCATGGCATCCGTGCGTATGTCTGCGTCGCGATACCGAACGCCAAGGGCATGACGGACGGAAGCTGCGATTTCAGCCGGGTGCAGACGACCAAAGGGGCCGAGCTCGGCATTTCCGCGCTCTGACGCGCCCGTCACGGCGCCAGTACGGGCGGCTTCCGGCACGTGAGCATGCCGAACGACGCCCACATCACGGATGCCGGATGTAATCCACTAGCGCCCGCGTATAGTCATCCGGCTTTTCATCGAGCAAACTCACGACGATCGCCACCGCGAACCCCGCCGGCACCCCGAACACCCCCGAACTGATCGGCTCGATTCCGAACCACGTGCGCCCCGCGAACCCCGTCAGCTGCGTGAAGTACGGATAGGTCGACACGATGTAATACACGCACACCGCCAACCCCGTCACCATCCCGGCGATCGCACCGCGCGTCGTCGTGCGCTTCCAGAACACGCCGAGCACCAGCACCGGAAAGAAGCTCGAAGCCGCCAGCGAGAACGCGGCGCCGACGAGAAACAGGATCTTCCCGGTATTGAGCGACGCGACATACGACGCGAACAGGGCGACGCCGAGCAGCAGCACCTTCGAGATCGTCACGCGCCGCTGGCTCGACGCGTCGGGCGCGACCATGCAGTAATAGACGTCGTGCGACAGCGCGTTCGCGATCGTCAGCAGCAGCCCGTCCGCGGTCGACAGCGCCGCGGCAAGCGCACCGGCCGCGATCAGTCCCGACACGACATACGGCAGCCCGGCAATCTCCGGCGCGGCCAGCACGACCATGTCCGGCTGCATCTGGATTTCCGACCAGTGCACGATGCCGTCGCGAATCACCTCGACGACGCTGATCAGGTCGGGTTCGAAGTGATGCCATTGCGTGACCCACGCCGGCAATTCGGCGAACGGCCGCCCGACGAGGTTCGCGAGGATCTCGTACTTGATCAGCACCGCGAGCACCGGCACGCTCAGGTAGAACAGCGCGATGAAGAACAGGGTCCACCCGACCGAGCGCCGTGCCGACGCAACCGACGTGGTCGTGTTGTAGCGCGTCAGGATGTGCGGCAGGCTCGCGGTGCCGAGCGACAGGCACAGCAGCAGCGCGAGGAAATTCCGCTCGCGTGGCTTGCGTTCATCATCGCTCGCGGCGGGAAACGGCTCGTGCATCGGCACGGGCGGCTCGGCACGGGCCAGCAGATCGTCACGCGCCTGCGTCCACGCGACACGCGCCGCCGCCGGATCGCGCGGAAAGTCGGCCAGCTCGCGCTCGCGCTGGCTGATCTCGCGCAGCGGCCCGTTGTGGCGCCGCAGGTCGGCCAATTGGTCGGCGAGATGCCGGCGTGCATCCGCATACGACGAAGGCAGCCGGTCGAGCCGCGTCTGGATATCCGCGGCCTGTCGTCGATACGCGTCGCGCACCTGCTGCTCGTCGGGCGCATCGCGCACCTGCGCCTCGCGCACCGCGACGCGCTCCATCAGCTTGCCGTAGCTGAACTGCGGCACGGGGCCGAGCCCGATCTTCATCGCGATCAGCGACACCGGAATCAGGATCGCGCTGATCAGGATGATGTACTGCGCCACCTGTGTCCATGTGACCGCGCGCATCCCGCCGAGAAACGAGCACACGAGAATGCCCGCGAGCCCGCAGAAGATCCCGATCGCGAAATCGACGCCGATGAAGCGCGTCGCGATCAGGCCGATCCCCTGGATCTGCGCGACCAGATACACGAACGAACACAGGATCGCCGCGCCGGCCGCGAGCGCGCGCACGGCCGTGCTCGAAAAGCGCGTGCCGAGAAAATCGGGAATCGTGTAGCGCGCGAGCTTGCGCACATACGGCGCAAGCAGGAACGCGACGAGGCAGAACCCGCCCGTCCAGCCCATCACGTAGGCGAGCGCGTCGTAGCCGGTCGCATAAAGCGAGCCGGCCAGGCCGATGAACGACGCGGCCGACAGCCAGTCGGCGGCCGTCGCCATCCCGTTGAACGCGGACGGCACGCGCCGCCCGGCCACGTAGTACTCGACGAGATCGGACGTGCGCGACAGCAGCCCGATCACCGCATACACGGCGATCGGCACGAACAGGAACACGTAGCCGATCCAGACGCCGGAGCCGGTCGCGCGCTCGATCCGCCACATCAGCAGCACGAACCCGAGAAACCCCAGCGTGTAGAGCGCATACGCGCGTATCAGTCGATGCGTCAGCATGAATCAGCGCCCGCCATTCACGTTACCGGCGTGCGCCGCATGATCGTCGTACGCGCGGCGCAGCGTGCGGTCCGCACGTTGCATCAGCCCGATGTAGACGGCGATCAGCACGAGATACACGAGAATCGCGCCCTGCGCGCCGACGTAGAACGGCAGGCTGAACCCGGCGAAGCGGACGCCCGCGAGCGCGGGCCCGAAGAACGGCACGATGAACGACACTGCGAAGCCGATCACCATCAGCACCGCGATCAGCGCGACGTTGAAGCGCCAGTAACGCGCGTGGGCACGTGCGAGCGGCTCGGGAACGGGCGGTGGCGCGGCAGGCGCGGGTCGGGTCGGAACGGTCATCCCGTTATGTAACAAAAAGCCCCTGCGCCGGCAATCGGGATTGCCGCGCAGGGGCTCGTGCGCGTAATGCGCAACCGGTACGGTCAGCGCACTTCGGTGAGCTGCTCGAGGATGGCCGGATTCTCGAGCGTGGACGTATCCTGCGTGATCGCTTCACCCTTCGCGAGCGAGCGCAGCAGGCGCCGCATGATCTTGCCCGAGCGCGTCTTCGGCAGGTTGTCGCCGAAGCGGATGTCCTTCGGCTTCGCGATCGGCCCGATCTGCTTGCCGACCCAGTCACGCAACGTCTTCGCGAGCGCCGCGGCTTCCTCGCCTTCCGGACGCGAACGCTTCAGCACCACGAACGCGACCACCGCTTCACCCGTCGTATCGTCCGGACGGCCGACCACGGCCGCCTCGGCCACGAGCTCGTGCGAGACCAGCGCCGATTCGATTTCCATCGTGCCGAGCCGGTGGCCCGACACGTTCAGCACGTCGTCGATCCGGCCCATGATCGTGAAGTAGCCGGTGTCCTTGTCGCGCACCGTGCCGTCGCCGGCGAGATACAGCGTGCCGCCGAGTTCTTCCGGGTAGTAGCTCTTCTTGAAGCGTTCCGGGTCGCCCCAGATCGTGCGGATCATCGCCGGCCACGGGCGCTTGACGACGAGAATGCCGCCCTGCCCGTTCGGCACGTCCTGGCCGGTTTCGTCGACCACCGCGGCCATGATGCCCGGCAGCGGCAGCGTGCACGAACCGGGCACGGTCGGCGTCGCGCCCGGCAGCGGCGTGATCATGTGGCCGCCCGTCTCGGTCTGCCACCACGTATCGACGATCGGGCAGCGCTCCTGGCCGACGTGCTTGTGATACCACATCCACGCTTCCGGATTGATCGGCTCGCCGACGGTGCCGATGATGCGCAGGCTCGACAGGTCATGGCTCTTCGGATGCACCTTGTCGTCGGCTTCGGCCGCCTTGATCAGCGAGCGGATCGCGGTCGGCGCGGTGTAGAACACGGTGACCTTGTGGTCGCCGATCATCTTCCAGAAGCGGCCGGCATCCGGGTAGGTCGGCACGCCTTCGAATACGACCTGCGTGCCGCCGCAGGCGAGCGGGCCGTAGGTGATGTACGTGTGGCCGGTGACCCAGCCGATGTCGGCCGTGCACCAGAACACGTCGGTGGGCTTCCAGTCGAAGGTCCACTTCATCGTCTGCGCGGCCCACAGCAGGTAGCCGCCGGTGCTGTGCTGCACGCCCTTCGGCTTGCCGGTCGAGCCCGACGTATACAGGATGAACAACGGATGCTCGGCGCCGACCCATTCCGGCTCGCACGTGTCGGACTCGCCGTCCATCAGTTCGTGCATCCACAGGTCGCGGTCGGCATGCCAGTCGATCTTGCCGCCGGTGCGGCGATACACGATCACGCTCTTCACGGCTTCACAGCCGCCCAGCGCGAGCGCCTCGTCCGCAATGCTCTTCAGCGGCAGCGTCTTGCCGCCGCGCGCCTGCTCGTCGGCGGTGATGAGCGCCGTCGCGCCAACGTCGACGAGCCGCTCGTTCAACGACTTCGCGGAGAAGCCGCCGAACACGACCGAGTGCGTCGCGCCGATGCGCGCGCAGGCCTGCATCGCGACGATGCCTTCGATCGACATCGGGATATAGATGACGACGCGGTCGCCCTTGCCGACCCCGCGCTTCTTCAGTGCATTCGCGAAACGCGACACGCGCGCGAGGAGATCCGCATAGGTGACGCGCGTGACGGTGCCGTCGTCGGCTTCGAAGATCACCGCGACGCGCTCGCCGTTGCCGGCTTCGACGTGACGGTCAAGGCAGTTGTACGACGCGTTCAGCTCGCCGTCGTCGAACCACTTGTAGAACGGCGCGTTGGACTCGTCGAGCACTTTCGTGAACGGCTTGTGCCACGCAAGACCCTCGCGCGCGAGACGCGCCCAGAATCCTTCGTAATCGTTCTCGGCCTCGGCAGCCAGCGCACGATAGGCCGGCATGCCGGAAATGGTCGCCGCCTGCTCGAGCGCCGCGGGCGGCGCAAACTGGCGGGTTTCGTGAAGAACCGATTCAATCGCAGACATCGACTACCCCTTGGTGAACATGAATCCTCTGCATGGCGGCGCGATCGTGCGCGCCGCGCGTCTTGGCCGGCGCATGCGCGCCGCTGTCTCCTACCCACCACCCGCACACGGCCCGGAGGCCGCTGCGCGATGCTGCGCCGCACCACATCGCACGAAGGCGACCGGGCGACCCGACAGTGTCCACAATAAGCGCTCCAACTTACCCGTCACTTACGCGGCACGGCCGTTTCGCCCAGCGGGCGGCGGCGCTTGCAGCTTTACGCTGTAACGAGCGCGACCCTACAATCCTAACTGAACTCGCCTTCCGGATTCCAGCTTGAATCGCTACGCTTTCTTTCTCGTTCTGTCGATGCTGTTCGTCGGCAGCAATGTCGGTATCGGCAAATCGATCGTCGTCTTCGTTCCCGTCGCCATTCTCGCCACGCTGCGCTTCGTGATCGCGATCGCCGTGCTGTGGCCACTGTTCAGCCCGGTGAAGATGCGCACCGTCAAACGCGGCGAATGGCTGAACCTGTTCCTGCAGGCGTTCTTCGGCACCTTCATGTTCACGCTGCTGATGCTGAACGGCGTGCAGCGCACGAGCGCGGTCGCGGCCGGCGTGATCACCAGCACGATCCCGGCGATCGTCGCGCTGTTCGCGTGGCTGATCCTGCGTGAAAAACCGAACGGCCGTGCGCTCGTGTCGATCGCACTCGCGATCGCCGGCGTCGTGACGATCAACCTCGCGAACGGCAGCGCCGCCGGGCACGGCGCGTCGTCGCTCACCGGCAACCTGCTGATCCTCGGCGCGGTGTGCTGCGAATCGATCTACGTGATCCTGTCGCGCCGCCTCACACAGACACTCGCGCCGATCGACATCTGCGCCTACACGCACCTGTTCGGCCTGTGCCTGATGCTGCCGCTCGGCGCGACGGCCATGTGGCATTTCGATTACGCGAGCGTGCCGGCCGGCACCTGGGCGCTCGTCGCCTGGTACGGCCTGTCGGCCAGCATCTTCTCGTTCTGGCTGTGGATGAAAGGCATCCGGCACGTGCCGGGCAGCCTCGCCGGTGTGTTCAGCGCGGTGCTGCCGGTCGCCGCGGCCGCATATGGCATCGCGTTCCTCGGCGAGCGCCCGACGCTCGCCCACGGCATCGCGCTCGCGTGCGTCGTCACCGGTATCGTGCTCGCGAGCCTGCGCGTGAAACGCGTGCCCGCGGCCGCCTCCTGATCCGTCCCTGGCAGTGCCGGCGCGTCACTGCAGTCGCGCCGGCCGACGCGTTACAATAGCGCGCCTTTTCAAGATTACCCCCGATACCTGCGCACCGCGCCCGCACCGCCATCATGTCCGCCCCGCATTCGCCCGGCCGCCCCGCCCGTCGCCCGCTTCGCCCGCTTCCCGCGCTGATCTTCATGAGCCGCTGGCTCCAGGTTCCGCTTTACCTCGGCCTGATCGTCGCGCAGGCCGTCTACGTGTTCCTGTTCCTGAAGGAAGTCTGGCACCTGCTGTCGCATGCGACCAGCCTCGACGAAATCAGCGTGATGCTCGCGGTGCTCGGCCTGATCGACGTGGTGATGATCTCGAACCTGCTGATCATGGTGATCGTCGGCGGTTACGAAACCTTCGTGTCGCGCCTCGGCATCGAGGGTCACCCCGACGAGCCCGAGTGGCTCGACCATGTGAATGCGGGTGTGCTGAAGGTCAAGCTGTCGATGGCGCTGATCAGCATTTCGTCGATCCACCTGCTGAAGACGTTCATCAACCCCGACCAGCACACGATGCACGCGATCATGTGGCAGGTGATCATCCACGTGTCGTTCCTGGTGTCGGCGCTCGTGATGGCGTGGGTCGACCGCCTGACGACGCACACGCACCCGGCCCATTTCCACGAGCCGCGCGCCCACGACGGGCACGCGCCTGCAGCGAACGAGCCCCGCAAGCCGGCCGAAGCAGCCGTCAACGCATAAACGCATTCCCCCACTGTCCCCACAGAGTCTCAGCCATGACCGTCATCAAACAGGAAGACCTGATCCAGAGCATCGCGGATTCGCTGCAGTACATCAGCTACTACCATCCGCTCGACTACATCCAGGCCCTCGGCCGCGCGTACGAGCTGGAAGAAAGCCCGGCCGCGAAGGATGCGATCGCACAGATCCTCACGAACAGCCGCATGTGCGCGGAAGGCAAGCGCCCGATCTGCCAGGACACCGGCATCGTGACGATCTTCGTGAAGGTCGGCATGGACGTGCGCTGGGACGGCGCGACGATGGGCCTCACCGACATGATCAACGAAGGCGTGCGCCGCGGTTACACGCACCCGGACAACGTGCTGCGCGCGTCGATCGTGAACCCGCCGGAAGGCGCCCGCAAGAATACGAAGGACAACACGCCGGCCGTGATCCATTACGAGATCGTGCCGGGCGACAAGGTCGACGTGCAGGTCGCGGCGAAGGGCGGCGGCTCGGAGAACAAGTCGAAGTTCGTGATGCTGAACCCGTCCGACTCGATCGTCGACTGGGTGCTGAAGACGGTCCCGACGATGGGCGCGGGCTGGTGCCCGCCGGGCATGCTCGGGATCGGCATCGGCGGCACTGCCGAGAAGGCGATGCTGATGGCGAAGGAATCGCTGATGGAGCCGATCGACATCCAGGAAATCATCGCGCGCGGCCCGAAGGACTGGGTCGAGGAACTGCGTGTCGAGCTGCACGAGAAGGTCAACGCACTCGGCATCGGCGCCCAGGGCCTCGGCGGCCTGGCAACGGTGCTCGACGTGAAGATCATGGCGGCACCGACGCACGCGGCATCGAAGCCGGTCGCGCTGATCCCGAACTGCGCGGCCACGCGCCACGCGCACTTCGTGCTCGACGGCTCGGGCCCGGCCAAGCTTGAAGCGCCGTCGCTCGACGCATGGCCGAAAGTCCAGTGGGAACCGAACACGGAAACCAGCAAGCGCGTCGACCTGAACACGCTGACGCCGGAAGAAGTCGCCAGCTGGGCGCCGGGCCAGACGCTGCTGCTGTCGGGCAAGATGCTCACCGGCCGCGACGCTGCGCACAAGCGCATCGCCGACATGCTCGCGAAGGGCGAGAAGCTGCCGGTCGACTTCACCAACCGCGTGATCTACTACGTCGGCCCGGTCGATCCGGTGCGCGACGAAGTGGTCGGCCCGGCAGGCCCGACGACGGCCACGCGCATGGACAAGTTCACCGAGACGATGCTCGCGCAAACCGGCCTGATCTCGATGGTCGGCAAGGCCGAGCGCGGCCCGGTCGCGATCGAGGCGATCAAGAAGCACAAGGCGGCCTACCTGATGGCCGTCGGCGGCGCCGCTTACCTCGTGTCGAAGGCGATCCGCGGCGCGAAGGTGCTCGCGTTCGAAGACCTCGGCATGGAAGCGATCTACGAGTTCGACGTGCAGGACATGCCGGTGACGGTGGCCGTCGATTCGTCGGGCACGTCGGTGCACCAGACCGGTCCGAAGGAGTGGCAGGCGAAGATCGGCAAGATCCCGGTCGCAGCCGCGTAAGCGCGATCGAACGAAAGGCCGGACGCAAGTCCGGCCTTTTTGCTTCTCGTTCTCATTATTGTGTGTGGCCGGTTATTCGAGGCTGATTCTCATTACACGCAAAAGGCAGGCCCGACAAGGCTTTGAGGCTTGGCTTTTCTCGTACGAGCGATTATCTTTCGGTTTCTGAAGCCCCACTGAACAAGGAACAAGCCATGCAAGGCGACAAGAAAGTCATCGAATATCTGAACGCCCAGTTGAAGAACGAACTCACGGCGATCAACCAGTACTTCCTGCATGCGCGCATGTACAAGCACTGGGGCCTCGAGAAGCTCGGCAAGCACGAGTACGACGAGTCGATCGGCGAAATGAAGCACGCCGACTGGCTGATCGAGCGCGTATTCATGCTCGACGGCCTGCCGAACCTGCAGGACCTGCACAAGCTGCTCGTCGGCGAGGAAACCGAAGAGATCCTGAAGTGCGACCTGAAGCTCGAGCAGATCTCGCAGTCCACCTGCAAGGAAGCGATCGCCTACTGCGAATCGGTGCGTGACTACGTGTCGCGCGAGATCTTCGAAAAGATCCTCGACGACACCGAAGAGCACATTGACTGGCTGGAAACGCAGATCGACCTGATCGGCAAGGTCGGCCTGCAGAACTACCAGCAAACGATGATGGGTTCGCCGGAGTAAGCGCGCTCCGCCCTTCCCGCCATCGCCCCCAGCCCGTTCATGTCGACACCTTCCGTTATCGCCGCGACGGCCACGACCGTCGCTCCCATCGGCATCTTCGATTCAGGGCTGGGTGGCCTGTCGGTGCTGCGCGCCGTGCGCGCGCAGCTGCCTGACGAGTCGTTCATCTACGTCGCCGATTCGCACCATGCGCCGTATGGTCCGCGCGACGAGGCGTTCATTACGGAACGCACGCTGGCAATCGGCGAGTGGCTGGCCCGCGAAGGGGCGAAAGCGCTCGTCATCGCCTGCAACACCGCGACCGCACGCGCGATCGCCGCGATCCGCGAACACCTGTCGATGCCGCTCGTCGGCGTCGAGCCGGGCATCAAGCCGGCCGCCGCCGTGTCCGCGAGCGGCGTCGCGGGCGTCCTCGCCACGCAGTCGACGCTGAACAGTCCGCGCTTCCAGGCGCTGCTCGACCGCTACGGCGCCGGCCGCCGCTTCATCTGCCAGCCCGGCCACGGGCTCGTCGAGGCCATCGAGCGCGGCGACACGAATTCGCCCGCATTGCGCGCGTTGCTCGACAGCTACCTGCAGCCGATGCTCGACGACGGCGCCGATACGCTCGTACTCGGCTGCACGCATTACCCGTTCTTCACGGAAACGATTCGTGACCTTGTGGGCGACCGACTGACGATCGTCGACACCAGCGACGCAATCGCGCGCCAGCTCGCGCGGATTCTCGACGAGCGCAACCTGCGCGCGCCGGCCGGCACGCGCGCGGCGCCGCCCCGCTTCTGCTCGACCAGCGACGGCCGCCAGTTGCAGGTACTCGCATCGACGCTGCTCGGCCTCGCTGCCCCAGTTGAATCCGTCACCATTTCCTCGCCGAACGCGCGCGCCTGCGCGACCGCCTGACAAGGGCCGGCACGCCCTCTTGCGCGTGCCGCTGCACCGCCCCGCCGTTTCAAGGGTCCGATGACCTTAAAAAAAGCCCGACCCACGCTTGTCAACGCCCGCAAAATTAATGATAATAATTCGCATTAACGTTAGCTATCGCAACTCACCATGATCGTCTGCGTGTGCAAGTCTGTTTCCGATCGCAAGATTCGCGCGTCCCTCGCCGAGGGCGTGAACTCTTTCGATGAACTCCAGTTCGAGCTCGGCGTGGCCACGTGCTGCGGCAAGTGCGAGGAGTCCGTACGCGACCTCATGGCCGAACAAGGCGTCTGCGCGAGCCAGTGCGGTGTCGAGCATCACGCTCACCCGATCCCGGTCACGTTCTACGAGCGCAAGGCTGCCTGACCGGCGCCGAGCGTGCACATGCGGCCCAGGCCGCATTTTTGTTTTGACCGTCAGCAAGCCACCGTCTGCGCGAGCCAGCGGCTTACCTGCCAAGGAGCCTGTCATGGAATTGCTGATCGGATTTGTGACCACCGTTTGCATCTCGCTGCTGATCTTCCGCAAGTGATGCCGATTCACCCGCCGCGCCCCGGGTGCGACATCGTTCTTTCAAGCTAACATGCAGGCTTCGCATTCCGCTCATGCCGGCGTCTTGCCGGCTGCACCACGTATGAATCCCCGAGTGATCGTCGCGGCGGTCGGTGTGCTCGCCGCACACGCGATCATGCTGACGGCCGCCTGGCTCCATCGCAACGCGCCACCGCCGCCGAAGGAGGTCGAGGTTCAGTCGATCACCGCGCAACTCATTCCGGCCGCGCCCCCGGCCCAGCCGGTCGCGGTTCAGTCGGCCGCGCAGCAGCCCGCGCCGCCCAAGCCCACGCCTCGCGTGAAGCCGAAGGTCGAGCCGAAGCCGGTGCAGAAAGCCATCACGACGCCTCAGCCGGTCGCGCAGGCACCGTCGCCGACGCCCGCGCCGGCAGCGGTCGATCCGACACCGGCTCCCGCCGCGCCGGCTCCTGCTGCGCCGGCTGCGGCACCCGGCCCGGCGCGCGAGACGATGCAGGTCAGCGCGCCGAAGAACGTATCGGCACTCAGCTGCAATTTCGTGAAGCCCGCCTATCCGACGATGTCGAAGCGTCGCGGTGAAACGGGCACGGCCTATGTTCACTTCATCATCGGCGTGACGGGCAAGATCGAAAGCGTCCAGCTGCAGAAGAGCAGCGGCTACCCGCGTCTCGACGAAGCCGCGCTCGAGGCGACGCGCGCCAGCACCTGTCCGCCGTATATCGAGAACGGCCAGGCGATCCGCGCCGCCCATACGCTGCCCTTCAACTTCACGCTCGACGACTAACCCGTCATATTCGGTAGATTCAAAGGAAACAAGAAAATGCAAAGCTACGGTATCGCGCACGTCTGGGCGCAAGGTGATTTCGTCACGCGCGCCATCGCGATCACGCTGCTCGTGATGTCGGTCCTGTCGTGGATCGTGATCGTCATCAAGGGCTGGAACGTGATCCGCCTGAACCGCCTGACGAAGAACGCCGAACAGGCGTTCTGGCATTCGGACGATTTCGACGACGGCATCAAGAAGCTCGGGCTCGCCGCATCGACGCCGAACGACAACCCGTTCCTCGCGCTCGCGCTGTCGGGCAAGGAAGCCGCCGATCACCACCACCAGACGCAACCGCACCTGCACGACCGCATGGACGTGTCGGACTGGGTCACGCGCTGCCTGAAGGACACGATGGACGAAGGCATCTCGCGCATGCAAAGCGGTCTTGCAATCCTCGCGTCGATCGGCAGCACGGCGCCGTTCGTCGGCCTGTTCGGTACGGTCTGGGGGATCTACCACGCACTGCTCGCGATCGGCGCATCCGGCCAGACGTCGATCGACCAGGTCGCGGGCCCGGTCGGCGAATCGCTGATCATGACCGCATTCGGCCTGTTCGTCGCGATCCCGGCCGTGCTCGGCTACAACGCACTCACCCGTGCGAACAAGGGCGTGGTCAGCAAGCTGCGCCGCTTCGCGCACGGCCTGCACGCGTATTTCGTGACGGGCGCGAGCCTCGCATCGTCGTCGACGCGCGACGGCCTGCGTCTCGCGACGCGCGCCAGCTGAGGCGGGGTGAACCATGGCAATGAACACCGGTTTCAGCGACGATGATGACGATGCGGTGATGAGCGAGATCAACATGACGCCGCTCGTCGACGTCATGCTCGTACTCCTGATCATTTTCCTCGTGACGATCCCGGCGATGCAGCATGCGGTGAAGATCGACCTGCCGCACGCCAGCAGCCAGCCCGTCGACGAGAAGCCGCAGACGGTCGACGTCGCGATCCAGGGCGACGGCACGATCCTGTGGGACGACCACACGGTCACGCGCGAGCAATTGCAGGAACGCATCGCGGAAGCGGCAAAACGCACGCCGCAGCCGGAGTTGCACTTGCGCGCGGATCGCAAGGTGGCCTACGAACACGTCGCCGAAGTGATGTCGGATGCGCAGGCAGGCGGCCTGACGAAGCTCGGCTTCGTGACCGAGCCGACCGCGAAAGCGAAGTAACGCACGCGCTATTCAACGCGCCGGCCGCACCTAGCCGGTCGCACACAAAGTAAAAGGCCTTCATCGCCAGATGAAGGCCTTTTTTCATGCGCACGCGGGCGCCTTCGGGCGGCGGGCTCTTTGGCGGTATCGGTTGCGCCTCGAGCAACGCAAATGCGACTCTGCCGTGGTCTGCACGGACTGCGCGTTCTGCCCTATCTGGCTCGCAATATATGCGGCCACCTGATTTCGCTCAGAACTTCCTTCACGAAATGGGATTTCAATATAGGCCCGCACGCTCGCGCATTCAAGGTTCCGGCGATTGAAACTTGCGATTGCAGGCGACGCTTCAATGACAAAACAAATTTGCGTCGCCGTGCACGTCGTGTTCAGGTCGCCGAAACATCGGCCGCCGCTTCCTTCTTCGCACGCTCCGGACACCCCGGCTCCTTGTAGGCGCCGTGATCGAGCTTCTCGACCAGATAGTCGACGAACGCACGCACCGCGGGCGGCATCCCCTGCCGCGACACGAATACCGCGTACAGTTGCGGCACGGGCAGCGTCCAGCCCGGCATCACCGGCGACAATTGCCCCGCGCGCAGCGCGTTGCCGTACATCATCTCCGGCAGCGCCGCGATGCCGAGGCCATCGAGCACGGCTTCTCGGATCGTCATCAGGTCGGCCGTTACCAGCCGCGGGTCGTGCTCGTGCACGTGACGCGTGCCGTCCGGCGCGATCAGGTTGAACACGTGCCGCCCGTCGACGCTCGGCGTATCGAGCGTTTCGAATCCGCTCAGGTCACCCGGCACCAGCGGCGGCGCATTCTGGCTCAGCAGGCTCGGCGCGCCGACCAGCATCTGCTCGGTGCGCCACAACGGCCGCACGACGATATTCGCGTTCTGCGGCGGCTCCGAGCGCACGCGCAGCGCCACGTCGATCGAATCCTCGAACAGGTCGATCACGCGATTGGTCACGCGAACGTGCACCTTCACCTCGGGATAGCGGCGCAGGAATTCGGGCAGGATGCGCGACAGCATCGTCTGCGACAGCGTCACGGGAACGCTCACGCGCACCGAGCCGCGCGGCGATGCGCGCAACTGCTGGACCGCGTTCATCGCGGCCTGCGCTTCGGCCAGCATCGCCTGGCAATGCTGGTAGAACAGTTCCCCCGCCTCGGTCAGCGCGAGCTTGCGTGTGGAGCGCTGCAGCAGGCGCACGCCGAGCGCCGCCTCGAGTTCGGTCAGGCGCCGCGACAGGCGCGATTTCGAGATGCCCAGCACGCGCTCCGCGGCCGAGAAACCGCCATGTTCGACGACCTGCGAAAAGTACATGAGGTCGTTCAGGTTGTGTGCATCGATATTCATCTCATCGTTCCAATTTCAGAACAATCCATTGCGAACCGTCGCGAATCGAACGGTAAAACGCCCAATATAATAGCGCTATGTTTCAAAAATAACGCTATTCCCATGATTTCGAGGGTATCCGCATGACGACCGCTCGCTCGCTTGACCGCACCTACCCCGCACTTCGCACGACCGAAGGCGGCGGCTTCGTGGTTCACCGCCCGTTCCCGACCCGGCTGCTGATGGATTTCGATCCGTTCCTGCTGCTCGACGAAATGGGCCCCGTCGACTACGCGCCCGGCGAAGCCAAGGGCGCTCCCGACCATCCGCATCGCGGCTTCGAGACCGTGACCTACGCACTCGACGGGCGCTTCCGCCATCGCGACTCATCCGGCCATGCCGGCACGCTCGGCCCGGGCGACGTGCAATGGATGACGGCGGGCGCCGGCGTCGTGCACAGCGAGATGCCGGATCCGGAATTCGCGCAGACGGGCGGCCGCTCCCACGGCTTCCAGCTGTGGGTCAACCTGCCGCGCCGCGACAAGCTGATCGCGCCGCGCTACCAGGAGATCCCGGCCGATCGCATTCCGAGCGCAACGTCGCCTGACGGCCGCGCGACGGTGCGCGTCATCGCCGGCGAAGCATTCGGTGTCCAGGCGGCGATCGAGACGCGTACGCCGATCCTCTACCAGCATTTCACGCTGCAGCCCGGTGCAGCGGTCACGCAGCCCGTCCCGGCAGGCTATCGCGTGTTCGCCTATCCGATCGACGGAACGGGCCTCTACGGGCCCGACAGGCAGGCCGTCGACGCACGGCACATGGTCGTGTACGGCGACGACGGCGACACGGTCACGTTCGCCGCCGGCGACACGCCGCTCGACCTGCTGCTGATCGGCGGCGTACCGCTCAACGAGCCGATCGTCCGCTACGGCCCGTTCGTGATGAATACCGAGGAAGAGATCAGGCAGGCGGTCGTCGACTACCAGACGGGTCGCATGGGCCGTATCGAGGCATGAGGCCCGGACGGGCGGGCAGGTGCCGCGAAACCGCCTGTTTTGCGTCACAATGACTTCTTGAACCATGTGGCCGCCCGCCACCAGAAGGAACCCGCCCCCTTGAACTTCGAACATCTGATCCAGATCAACTCCGACGATCCGGCCGTGCCGACCCTCACCCGCGACCAGCTCTGGGAAGGTCTCGTGCTGCGCGCCGAACAGCCGCAGCTGTTCGTGCTAGGCCTCGACAGCTGTGTCGTCCGCGAACGGACGGACACGACGCTCGAACGTGAACTGCACTACGGTCACGCGACCGTGCGCGACCACGTCACGCTCACGCCGAATCAGCAGGTCCGCTACGACATCCTCGCGGCCGACGGCGAGATCGGCGGCTCGCTGACGATGACGATCGAGGAACGCGACGACCACGAACTGTTCCTGCGTTTCGAATACTGCACGACGCTGGTCGTCACCGACGACAGCGAAGACGCGCGCCAGACGCACGGGATCGTCAAGGAGGCGTACCGCACGTCGGATATCGACACGGTCCGCCTGATTCGCGAGTACGCGCAAGGCCGCAAGGATCCCGATCCGCTGCACTGAACCCGGCGGCGGCCTGCGGGCCGCCCCTTTGATTCAAGCTATCAGGTTCACCATTTCGATCGATAAAGAGTTTTTGTAAATGGGAATAGTTATCATTTAGAATTCATTCCATCGTATCGACAGTCACCGATCAACCGAATGACCGACACCATGCGCCCGACCACGCTGACCTTGCGCCGCCCGACCGGCACCGCAGGCAGCAGCCGTCAGAAGACGGCAGCGGTCACCACGCCGGCGAAGCCCGCCGGCAACCGCGATGCAGGCACGCGGGTCGTCAGCAGCGATGCGCTGCTGCAAGGCCAAAGCCACGTCAGCATCGCGCATAACGGAGAGACGTATCAGTTGCGCGCCACACGGCTGGGCAAACTGATCCTGACGAAGTAACGACAGAGTATTGTGGGGACCACCTCCCTGAGAGGTGTTGGGCATTAGCCAGCGTAACGGCTTGCACGCGAGATCTAGACCCCTTCGTGCAAACACACTCAAGCAGCCGTTGCAGCAAGCCAAGCCACTTTTTTTGGTTCTCGCACAAGGAAGAAAAAAAGCGACACGTCCTTCGACGTGTCGCTTTTTTGTTTGGGCGGCCAATGCGCGAAGCATGCCGCCGAAGTTCGTTACCGCGTCGATGCATGACCGCCGAAGCGGCACGCAAGCCGCTTCAGAAACCCCAGAACATCAACCACCACGCACTGTCGACGACGGCAAGCCCGACGGCGAACCATGCGAATCCCGCAAGCCGACGCGGCCAGGCCGCGTAGCGCCCCGTCACCTTCCACGCGAGCCACGCACTCCACGCGTTGGCGCCGACCAGGATCGCGATGCGCACATCGGTCGCCCAGCCAAGCGGCACGTGCTCGGCGCGCAGCAACGACAGCGTCGTTGCGGACAGCCCGAGGAACACGCCCGCTCCCGCGATCGGAATCAGCGCCTGCGCGAGGTGATGCAGCCGCACGCGATCGAAGCGGCCGAGCATCAGCGTGGCACCGGCCAGCAACACCAGCAGCGCCGTGCCGTACACGAGCCCCGTGCCGACGATGTAGCTGACGACCAGCCCGCCGTCGAGCCAGGAGAATACGTCGTTGCGATCCGGGTAATGCGTGAGCAGGAACCACGGTGCATTGGTTTCGAGCGGCCAGGTGATGTCATGGTCGATCAGCCAGCCCGCAAGCCATTGCTTGATCTGCACGAACCACGGGCTGACGGTCCAGTGAAACGCACCGATCGCGACGCCGAGCAGGCCGTACAGGATCAGCGCGGTGTCCCACGGGTTCGCCTTTTGCGCGCCGAGGTTCACGACTTCGTCGGACGGCGAGCGCAACGACAACGAAATCGCGTCGCGGTGCCCGCTGCAGCGGCCGCACATATGGCAGTCCGACGCGCCCTTCATGTTGCGCAACGGCACGAGCGGCGCGCAGTTGATCGGAATCACGCGATGGCCATTCTCGCCGTTCTTGTACGAACGGCGCCATGCATCCTCGTCGACCTTGTAGCGCATCGGCGCGAGCCGTGCGAGCAGCCCGAACACGCCGTTGACCGGGCACAGGTACTTGCACCACACGCGCTTCTCGCGGCCGTACAGCAAGCCGATCACGATCGCGCCGACGGTCGAGCCGCCGAGCACGAACAGCACCGCGAGCGGGTACTGGTACACGCTCACCATCTGCCCGTAGATCGTCGTGAGCCCGAATGCGACGAACGGCCAGCCGCCCCACCGTATCCAGCGCGGAATCGGGCCACCGCGGCCGAACTTGCTCGCGTATTCGGTGAGCGCGCCTTCCGGACACAGCACGCCGCACCAGACACGGCCGAGCATCACCATCGACAGCAGCACGAACGGCCACCAGATGCCCCAGAACGTGAATTGCGCGATCAGCGTGAGGTTGCTCCACAGGTGCGCGGAGTCGTCCGGCAGCGGCAACACCGCCGGCACGATGATCAGGAATGCATAGACGGCGACGACGGCCCACTGGATGCCGCGGATCAGCGCGCCGTGGCGCTGCATCCACTGGCCCGCCTGCGCGAGCCAGCCCGGCTTGGCTGCGGCGACAACGCTCATGCCGCGCGACCTGCAGCGACGGCCGGCCGACGGCTCGCGCGCTTCATCAGCAGCCAGACCACCGCCCAGTACACCGCATAGGCAACCAGGTTGGTCAGTGCCGGGTGTGCGCGATAGCCGGTCAGCGTCGCGACGAGCGAGCCGAACGTGCCCGAATCATCGAGGATCGCGGACGTGTCCCACACCTGCGAAATGCCGAGCGGCAGGATTTCCTTATCGATCAGCTTGTCGACGCCGGTCTGGAACAGGCCTGCGCCGAGGAACAGCAGCATCACTTCGGTGACGCGGAAGAAATGCCGCCACGAGAAGTACTTGCCGCCGAGCTGCAGCAGATAGAACGTGAAGAACGCAAGGCCGAGGCCGATCACGACCGCGAGCATCTGGCTGCCGTCGACGTGGCCCGACTGGCCGAACCCGAGACCGTACAGGAAGATCACCGTTTCGCTGCCTTCGCGCGCGATCGCCAGCGCGACCAGCACCGCGACGCCCCACCAGTTCGAATCGCGCGTGCTCTGCTGCAGCGATTGCTCCATGTCGCGCTTCAGCGTGCGGCCATGCCGGCGCATCCACAGCACCATCTGCACGATCAGCACGCAGGCGATCAGCACCATGGCAGTCTGGAAGTAGTCCTGCGCGTCGCCGGACAGCACTTCGGTGAAACCGACCAGCGCCGCGCCGAGGCCGACGGCCATCAGCAGGCCGACACCGACACCGGTCCAGAGAAAAGGCAGGCCGCGGCGCGCGTCGTCGTCGCCGTTTTTCAGCCATGCATAGAGAATGCCGACGACGAGCAGCGCTTCGACGCTCTCTCGCCAGACGATGAACAAGATCTGACCCATCGATACCTCCTGACGCGCAGTACACCGGGCAGGTGGGCCTGCGCGCAGATAAAACGCGTTACTTCGCGACGATCACGCCCTGCGCCTGCTGGTGGAAATCGTCGAAAAACTTGTATTCGCCCGGCGACAGCGGCGCGACGACCACGAACGAATCGGCACCCGGCGCGAGCACCTTCTCCTTGCGCAGTTGCACGCTCTCGAATTCGGCGGCACCCTTGCCGGTGTTCTTGATCTCGATCTTGAAACGCTGGCCGGCCGGCACTTCGATGCGGGCGGGAGTCAGCTTGCCGTCCGCCATTTCGAGCTTGAACGTCGGCAGATCGGCAGCGTACGCTGCGCCGGCAAGCCACAGCGCAGCGGCTGCGGCAACGATTTTCTGGGGAATTTTCATTCTGGGTTCTCTACGCCGACGGCGCGCCGAAGCGCGCCGTCCGTGATGCTACCGATCAGTAACCGCCCTTCTTGCCGATACCGGCGAACGGGAAGTCGTACTCGAGGGTAACGGGCTTGAACCATGCGCCCACGCCCGTTTCCTTGTCGATGTGACGACCGAACGCCATGTGGCCCGTCTGCATCGGCGGCTTGACGACCATCGTCAGGTGGTACTTGCCCGGGCCGTTCAGCTTCACGTTGTCGCCGTAGTGCGGACCGTCGCTCGCGACCATGCCCATCAGGTCGCCTTCAGCCTTCCACTTCGCGTCGCCCTGCTTCGTCAGCTTGTACGTGACCTGCAGGTACGGCATCCAGTCGCCTTCCGCGAAACCCGTCGGGTTGTTCTTGACCGCATGGATGTCGGCCTCGAGGTGGATGTCGGAATCCGACGCCTTGCGCATCATCCCTTCCGGGTCCATCGTGATCGGCTGCAGGTACACCGCGCCGATTTCCATGCCGCCCTGGATCTGCTGCTTGCCGATCGGATATTCGGCAGCCGAGGCCGACATCGCGGCAAGCGCCGCCGCTACCGCAACCGTCGTGCGGATGAACGAAGAACCCAACATGGACACTCCTTGTTATTTGATCTGGAACCATGCGGACCGGCCGTCAGGCCTGCCCGCTGAAAACACTAACGCGACGAATAACGTTAATGCGAACAATTCTCAATAATTGCGAAGTTTAGCACCGAACCTGTTTCCGAACAAACGGGGAGCCGTGTAAACCCCTGATCCGACAAGGCTTACAGGCTCGTTACCGTGAGGTTTCCGTGACGCTTGGAGAGATTTACCGGCCGCCGTTGACGTGATCGCCGACGTTCGCGCCGAATACGCGCTCACGCAGCAGCGCAAGTTGGTCGCGGGTCGCGGCGGCCTTCTCGAACTCGAGGTTCTTCGCGTAGTCGGCCATCTGCTTCTCGAGGCGCTTGATTTCCTTGGCGAGTTGCTTTTCCGACATGTCCTCGAATTTCGCACGCTGCTGGGCTTCCTTCAGCTCGGCGCGTGCCTCGTCCGCGTTGTAGACGCCGTCGATGATGTCCTTGATGCGCTTCACGACACCGCGCGGCGTGATGCCCATTTCCTCGTTGTACGCGATCTGCTTCGCACGGCGCCGCTCGGTCTCGCCGATCGCGCGCTTCATCGACTCGGTCATGTTGTCCGCGTAGAGGATCGCCTTGCCGTTCACGTTCCGCGCGGCACGGCCGATCGTCTGGATCAGCGAGCGCTCCGCACGCAGGAAGCCCTCCTTGTCCGCGTCGAGGATCGCGACGAGCGACACCTCGGGAATGTCGAGCCCTTCCCGCAGCAGGTTGATCCCGACCAGCACGTCGAACGTGCCGAGCCGCAGGTCGCGAATGATTTCGACGCGCTCGACCGTGTCGATGTCGCTGTGCAGGTAACGCACCTTGACCCCGTGATCGGCCAGAAACTCGGTGAGCTGCTCGGCCATGCGCTTCGTCAGCACGGTGATCAGCACGCGCTCCTCGGCCTTCACGCGCGCGTTGATCTCGGCCAGCACGTCGTCGACCTGCGAGCTTGCCGGGCGCACTTCGATTTCCGGATCGACGAGCCCGGTCGGTCGCACGACCTGTTCGGCGATCTGCCCCGTCACGCGCTTCTCGTAGTCGGCCGGCGTGGCCGACACGAACACGACCTGGCGCATCTTGCGCTCGAACTCGGGGAACTTGAGCGGCCGGTTGTCCAGCGCCGACGGCAGCCGAAACCCGTAGTTGACGAGGTTTTCCTTGCGCGCGCGGTCGCCGTTGTACATGCCGTTCAACTGGCCGATCAGCACGTGCGATTCGTCGAGCAGCATCAGCGCATCGGGCGGCAGGTAGTCGACGAGCGTCGGCGGAGGATCGCCGGGCTCCGCCCCCGAGAAATGCCGCGAGTAGTTCTCGATGCCCTTGCAGAAGCCGAGCTCCTGCAGCATCTCGAGATCGAAGCGCGTACGCTGCTCGAGGCGCTGCGCCTCGACGAGCTTGCCGTCGCTGTGAAAATACTCGAGCCGCTCGCGCAGCTCGTCCTTGATCGTCTCGACCGCGCGCATCACGGTATCGCGCGGCGTCACGTAGTGCGACGACGGATAGACGGTGAAGCGCGGAATCTTCTGCCGCACGCGGCCGGTCAGCGGGTCGAACAGTTGCAGCGTCTCGACCTCGTCGTCGAACAGCTCGACGCGCACGGCCAGCTCAGCGTGCTCGGCCGGGAAGATGTCGATCGTGTCGCCGCGCACGCGGAACGTGCCGCGCTGGAAGTCCTGATCGTTGCGCGTGTACTGCATCGCAATCAGCCGCGCGATCACGTCGCGCTGCCCCAGCTTGTCGCCGGCGCGCAACGTCAGGATCATCTGGTGGTATTCGGACGGGTTGCCGATACCGTAGATCGCCGACACCGTCGCGACGATCACGACGTCGCGGCGCTCCATCAGGCTCTTCGTCGCCGACAGCCGCATCTGCTCGATGTGCTCGTTGATCGACGAGTCCTTTTCGATGAACAGGTCGCGCTGCGGCACGTAGGCTTCAGGCTGGTAATAGTCGTAGTACGAGACAAAATACTCGACCGCGTTGCGCGGGAAGAACTCCCGGAATTCCGAGTAGAGTTGCGCGGCAAGCGTCTTGTTCGGCGCGAACACGATCGCCGGGCGGCCGAGCCGCGCGATCGTATTGGCCATCGTGAAGGTCTTGCCCGAGCCCGTTACGCCGAGCAGCGTCTGGAACGAGAGACCGTCCTCGACCCCTTCGACGAGCGTGTCGATCGCGGTCGGCTGATCGCCTGCGGGCAAATACGGTTGGTACAGCTGGAACGGCGACCCTTCGAAGGTCACGAATTTCGATTCGTCGAGCGCGTCGCCGGTTTCGGCATGATGTTCGGACATGGAATGCGGCCGGAGCGAGGGCAAAAGAGCCATTCTAGCGCTTCGCGGCCGGGCGGACTGCTGTCGGCTCCTGACGCGCGCCGGCCGCCGGGAATCGCGATTCCCGGCCGAATTTCGCCGCCGAAACGCCGCCCTCGCCAGCGCGAATTCGCTACAATATCAGGCTGCTGCGCTTTCCGGCGTCGTGCCTGCCAGCGCGCGGTCCGCCGCGCCCGCCCCGCCCGTTGAAAGCCTGACCCTCTTTTCACAACTGCCGAATCATCATGTCGCTCTTCTCCGCTGTCCAGCTTGCTCCCCGCGACCCGATCCTGGGCCTGAACGAAGCCTTCAACGCCGATGCGCGTCCGACCAAGGTCAACCTCGGCGTCGGTGTGT
Source organism: Burkholderia crassaminum (assembly GCF_964265005.1). Classification (NCBI taxonomy): domain Bacteria; kingdom Pseudomonadati; phylum Pseudomonadota; class Betaproteobacteria; order Burkholderiales; family Burkholderiaceae; genus Burkholderia; species Burkholderia crassaminum. The sequence continues at coordinate 2,625,871 of NZ_OZ183799.1, forward strand.
ACACGAACGAAGAAGGCAAGATTCCGCTGCTGCGCGCGGTTCGCGAAGCCGAGAAGGTGCGTGTCGAGGCCGGCCTGCCGCGCGGCTACCTGCCGATCGACGGCATCGCCGCCTACGATGCGTCCGTGCAAAAGCTGCTGCTCGGCAACGATTCGCCGCTGATCGCAGCGGGCCGTGTGGTCACGGCCCAGGCACTGGGCGGCACGGGCGCGCTGAAGATCGGCGCCGATTTCCTGCGCACCGTGAACCCGAACGTGAAGGTCGCGATCAGCGATCCGAGCTGGGAAAACCACCGCGCGCTGTTCGAAGCGGCCGGCTTCGAAGTCGTTGCGTACCCGTACTACGACGCTGCCACCAACGGCGTGAACTTCGAAGGCATGCTGTCGGCACTGAACGGCTACGCGGCAGGCACGGTCGTCGTGCTGCACGCGTGCTGCCACAACCCGACGGGCGTGGACCTGACCGAAGCGCAATGGCAACAGGTCGTCGACGTCGTGAAGTCGCGCAACCTCGTGCCGTTCCTCGACATGGCCTACCAAGGCTTCGGCGAGAACATCGAGGCCGATGCCGCCGCCGTGCGCCTGTTTGCCTCGGCCGACCTGAACGCATTCGTGTCGTCGTCGTTCTCGAAGTCGTTCTCGCTGTACGGCGAGCGCGTCGGCGCACTGTCGATCATCACGTCGAGCAAGGAAGAAGCGACGCGCGTGCTGTCGCAACTGAAGCGCGTGATCCGCACGAACTACTCGAACCCGCCGACCCATGGCGGCGCCGTGGTCGCAGCGGTGCTCGCATCGCCGGAACTGCACGCTTCGTGGGTGCAGGAACTCGGTGAAATGCGCGATCGCATCCGCGCGATGCGCAACGGTCTCGTCGAGCGCCTGAAGGCAAGCGGCGTCGATCGCGACTTCAGCTTCATCAACGCGCAGCGCGGGATGTTCTCGTATTCGGGCCTGACCTCGGCGCAAGTCGATCGCCTGCGCGACGAGTTCGGCATCTACGCGGTCGGCACGGGCCGGATCTGCGTCGCCGCGCTGAACACGCGCAACCTCGACGCGGTCGCCAATGCAGTCGCAGCCGTCCTGAAGTAACGCGGCGTGAGCGGGCGGCAGCCGTCATCAGCTGCGCCCCACCCTGCCGAAATGAAAAACGCGCTCCCCGGAGCGCGTTTTTTTATGCCGACCGTCGGTGCGCGACTATGGCGGCTACACCCGCATCACTGCATGAACCAGCCGTGGCTGACGACAAACGACTGGCCCGTGAGCGCCGCGCTCGGGAATGCCGACAGGAACAGCACCGTCTGCGCGACGTCCTGAACGGTCGTGAACACGCCGTCGACCGTGTTGCCGAGCATTACCTTCTTCACGACTTCGTCTTCGCTGATCCCGAGCTCCTTCGCCTGCTCCGGAATCTGCTTGTCCACCAGCGGCGTGCGTACGAAGCCCGGACACACGACGTGCGAGCGCACGTTGTGCTTCGCGCCTTCCTTCGCCAGCACGCGCGCCAGGCCGAGCAGCCCGTGCTTGGCCGTCACGTATGCCGACTTCAGCGGCGACGCTTCGTGCGAATGCACCGAACCCATGTAGATCACCACACCGCCGCGATCGTCCTTGTACATGTGCTTGAGCGCGGCCTTGGTCGTCAGGAAAGCGCCGTCGACGTGGATCGCCTGCATCTTCTTCCAGTCGGAGAACGAGTAGTTCTCGATCGGGTTGACGATCTGGATGCCCGCGTTCGACACGAGGATGTCGACCGAGCCGAACGTTTCGGCCACCTTGTCGATGCCGCTGTTCACGGCTTCCTCGTTCGTCACGTCCATCGCGACGCCGATCGCCTTGCCACCCGCCTTGACGATCTCGTCGGCAACGGCGTTCGCGCCGTCCTGGTTCAGGTCGGCGATCGCGACCGCCGCGCCCGCCTTCGCGAGCTCGAGTGCGATTTCCTTGCCGATGCCGCTCGCAGCGCCCGTGACGACTGCGGTCTTGCCATTCAGATCTGCTGCCATGTCCGTCTCCTCCCGTTGTCGGATCGATAAAACAAGCGCCCGCCGCATCCGCTACCGTCGCGCGATCGTACCGCGGGCCAGCCGTCATTGTGCACGATCGGCCCCGCCGCTCGCGCGCAAAACGTCTAAGCTTAAGGTCGGTTCTGTCACGCAGGAGATTCGCATGCACTATCGACGGCTAGGCCGCTCCGGCCTGCAGATCAGCGAGCTTTCGCTCGGTTCGTGGGTGACGTACGGCAACCAGGTCGACCAGCGGGTCGCGCGCGAATGCCTTGCCGCGGCACGCGACGCAGGCGTCAATTTCTTCGACAACGCCGAGGTCTACGCCGGCGGCAAATCCGAGGAAATCATGGGCCACGCGCTCAAGTCGCTCGACTGGCCGCGCATCAGCTATATCGTGTCCACGAAGTTCTTCTGGGGGCTCGCCGAAGCGCCTAACCAGTATCACACGCTAAACCGGAAATACCTGCTGAACGCCATCGACGGCTCACTGCGCCGGCTGCAGCTCGACTATGTCGACCTCGTCTATTGCCATCGCCCTGATCCGGACACGCCGATCGAGGAAACCGTCTGGGCAATGAGCGACATGATCGTGCGCGGCAAGGCGCTGTACTGGGGCACGTCGGAATGGAGCGCCGACGAGATCCGTGCCGCATGCGAGATCGCCGAACGGCATCACCTGCACAAGCCGGTCGTCGAGCAGCCGCAGTACAACCTGTTCCACCGCACGCGGGTCGAACGGGAATATGCGCGGCTCTACGACGACTACGGTCTTGGCCTCACGACCTGGAGCCCGCTGGCATCGGGCCTGCTCACCGGCAAATACCGTAACGGCGTACCGCCCGGCAGCCGCGCGCAGTTACAGGGTTACGACTGGATGCGCGACCGCCTGACCGATCAGGCCGCCAACGACATCGTCGAACGGCTCGGCAAAATTGCCGCAGAGCTCGGCTGCAGCACCGGCCAGCTCGCGATCGCGTGGGTGCTCGCGAATCCGCATGTGAGCTCGGTCATCACCGGCGCGTCGCGGATCGAGCAGATCGGCGACAACATGCGCGCGCTCGACGTTGCCGCGAAGCTGACACCGGACGTGAAGCAACGTATCGAGGAGGTGGTCGGCGATGCGTATGAATAAGGCGATGCTCGGCCACTCGCGTACAATACGCGGCCCGCATCGGCGCCCGGCCTGACGGCCGCGCACGATCGACCGCTTTCATCGATTCACCTTTCGTTTCAGGCAGCCCGCCATGCTCAGTTATCGTCACGGTTTTCACGCAGGCAACCACGCGGACGTGCTCAAGCACGCCGTCGTCGTCCAGCTGCTGCGCTACCTGAACAAGAAAGACAAGTCGTACTGGTACATCGATACGCATGCAGGTGCCGGCGTGTATTCACTGCGCGACGGCTACGCAGCAAAGACGTCAGAATTCGACACCGGCATCGCCCGGCTATGGAACGAAAAGAACCTGCCGGAAGCCCTGGGCGACTATGTGGATGAAGTCCGCGCACTGAACGACGACGGTGAACTGCGCTTCTACCCTGGCTCCCCGTACATCGCATGGCGATCGATGCGCGAGCAGGACCGCATGCGACTGTTCGAAATGCACACGACGGAAATCGACGTGCTGCGCCACAATTTCCGCGATGCGGGGCGACGCGCGATGATCTTTGCCGGAGACGGCTTCGAAGGCGTCAAGGCGCTGCTGCCGCCGCCACCGCGACGCGCACTCGTACTGATCGACCCGTCCTACGAGGACAAGAAGGATTACGCGCGCACGGTGACTTGCGTGACGGAGTGCCTGAAGCGTTTCGCGACGGGCTGCTATGCGGTCTGGTACCCGCAGGTGACCCGGACGGAATCGCAGCGTTTTCCCGAGCAGTTGAAGCGCCTGCAACCGAACAACTGGCTGCACCTGACACTGACGGTGTCGAATCCGCCGACTGACGGACTGGGTCTCTACGGCAGCGGGATGTTCATTCTGAATCCGCCGTATACGCTCGCCCAGAGCATGAACGAGGCACTGCCCTATCTGGTCGAGATGCTGGGACAGGATAGCGGCGCCCGCTGCCAGATCGAGCACCGCGGAAACTGACCGGGCGGCCGCGCGTTACGGCTGCGGTCTGGGTGCGAGCCTTGGCTGGTTGGCTGGCTGTCCACCCCACGCGGGGACATTGATATACGGCGCGACGAACAGCGGAACCGACGTGTTCGGCGCCTGCCCGGCCGGAGCCCGCATGCCTGCCGGCTCGACGATCGGCTCGGAAGACAACGGTGCCGTCTGCAGCACCAACCCGCCCTTGCCATCCTGGATGCCGCGTTGCGTATCGAGAATCAACGGCTTGGACGATGTCGCGGCAGCGGCCGCGAGTCCATGGACAAGCACCACCGCGCCAAGAACGAGACGCGCGCGGGCACTGCGACGCACATCGAGACGCAAACGCATGATCGTGTCCTTCAGGATGAAAAGCAGGTCCATACCATAGCGCTGCACTGACGATTGCGCCAGATCCGGCGCACAAAAAAACAAAGCCCCGTCAATACGGGGCTTGCTTATCGTTCGGTGCCACATGGCACCTGACGGTGACTCCGATTACAGCGAGTAGCCGTTGGTTTCGAGCGAGCGAATACGGCTTTCGAGCTGGACGATGTCCGACGACGTGGCGAGGTAAGCCTCACGGCGTTCACGTTCTGCGGATTCGAACCAGTTGCTCAGCTTTTCGACGATGTAGGCGATCATGACATTCTCCAAGGAAGGGGGGACCCCTGGCGAATCGAGATTCAGGGATTTCCCGTATAGGGTTATCCCGAATTATAGCGATGGCGCACCAAGATGCCAGTGAAATACTTGCATGGAAGCCATTCCAATTCGGAATAGCTGGCCGCAAATCCCGCGCAACCCATTGATTTTTATGGGAATCAAATCGAGGCCCATTTCGGACCCCGAGGATGCGCACTAATTTGGTTCGCCGACGGGGTCGGACAGACGCGCCAAAATCGGGCATTCGGGCCGCCCGTCACCATGACAGTGCGCAGCGAGATCGGCCAGTGTGTCACGCATGTCGCTCAGCTCCGCGATCCGCTTGTCGAGTTCGGCCACGTGCTCGAGTGCAATCGACTTCACTTCCGCGCTCGCGCGGGAACGATCCTGCCAGAGCATCAGCAGTTTGCGGATGTCCTCGACGAGAAAGCCAAGGCGTCGCGCCTGACGGATGAAGCGCAGGATATGGATTTCGTCCGCGCCGTAGATCCGGTAGCCGGCGTCGGTACGTTTGCTCGGCGCAAGCAGGCCAACCTGTTCGTAGTACCGGATCATTTTTGCGCTGACTCCGGATTCGCGCGACGCGTCGCCGATATTCATTCCTGCCCTCTCCATCAAGCCCTGGTTTCGAACATGAGCGTCGACGAGTGCAATCGCCGACGGCACTTCGATCGTATCAAATCGCGTGGTTTCGTTTCGGGGAAGGATTGACTGCGGGATGGCAAGTGAGTGATCTGGCGTGCGAGCCAGGGAGACGTGATGAGTGGAGCGCTTTCCCCCAAGGCACATGCATTTCTGCCGCCGAAATGCAAAAACCCCCGCCTTTCGGGCGGGGGTTCTTGGCTTAGGGAGCCTGACGATTACCTACTTTCACACGGGAATCCGCACTATCATCGGCGTAGAGTCGTTTCACGGTCCTGTTCGGGATGGGAAGGGGTGGGACCGACTCGCTATGGTCATCAGGCAAAGAGGGTTGTTGCGCTGCTTCGCAGCACAACCAATCTTGGAAGAAGCAGTAATTTAGGTTGTGTGTATCACACACGAGAATCCAACTTGTCGCTCTGGATCTTGCGGCCGGTGCTGTCGCACGGCGCCGATCTACAAGGCAGACTTGTTATAGGATCAAGCCTTACGGGCAATTAGTATCAGTTAGCTGAACGCATTACTGCGCTTACACACCTGACCTATCAACGTCCTGGTCTCGAACGACCCTTCAAGGGGATCTAGTCCCCAGGGATATCTCATCTTAAGGCGAGTTTCCCGCTTAGATGCTTTCAGCGGTTATCTCTTCCGAACATAGCTACCCGGCGATGCCACTGGCGTGACAACCGGTACACCAGAGGTTCGTCCACTCCGGTCCTCTCGTACTAGGAGCAGCCCCCTTCAAATATCCAACGCCCACGGCAGATAGGGACCAAACTGTCTCACGACGTTTTAAACCCAGCTCACGTACCTCTTTAAATGGCGAACAGCCATACCCTTGGGACCGGCTACAGCCCCAGGATGAGATGAGCCGACATCGAGGTGCCAAACACCGCCGTCGATATGAACTCTTGGGCGGTATCAGCCTGTTATCCCCAGAGTACCTTTTATCCGTTGAGCGATGGCCCTTCCATACAGAACCACCGGATCACTATGACCTGCTTTCGCACCTGCTCGACTTGTCGGTCTCGCAGTTAAGCACGCTTATGCCATTGCACTATCAGCACGATTTCCGACCGTACCTAGCGTACCTTCGTACTCCTCCGTTACGCTTTGGGAGGAGACCGCCCCAGTCAAACTGCCTACCATGCACTGTCCCCGACCCGGATCACGGGCCAAGGTTAGAACCTCAAACAAACCAGGGTGGTATTTCAAGGACGGCTCCACCGAAACTAGCGTTCCGGTTTCATAGCCTCCCACCTATCCTACACAGATCGGTTCAAAGTCCAATGCAAAGCTACAGTAAAGGTTCATGGGGTCTTTCCGTCTAGCCGCGGGTAGATTGCATCATCACAAACACTTCAACTTCGCTGAGTCTCGGGAGGAGACAGTGTGGCCATCGTTACGCCATTCGTGCAGGTCGGAACTTACCCGACAAGGAATTTCGCTACCTTAGGACCGTTATAGTTACGGCCGCCGTTTACCGGGACTTCAATCAAGAGCTTGCACCCCATCATTTAATCTTCCGGCACCGGGCAGGCGTCACACCCTATACGTCCACTTTCGTGTTTGCAGAGTGCTGTGTTTTTATTAAACAGTCGCAGCCACCAGTTTATTGCAACCCCTTCACCCTTTGCCCGCAGGGGCATCAAGCTACAAGGGCGTACCTTATCCCGAAGTTACGGTACCAATTTGCCGAGTTCCTTCTCCCGAGTTCTCTCAAGCGCCTTAGAATACTCATCTCGCCCACCTGTGTCGGTTTGCGGTACGGTCATCGTTAGACTGAAGCTTAGAGGCTTTTCTTGGAACCACTTCCAATTGCTTCGCTCCCTAAGGAGCTCGCGCCACACCCTTGAATTACGCACCCGGATTTGCCTAAGTGCCTTCTCCAATGCAGCGACCGGGACTTCCAACACCCGGACAACCTTCCGCGATCCGTCCCCCCATCGCATCTAACAATGGTGCAGGAATATTGACCTGCTTCCCATCAGCTACGCATTTCTGCCTCGCCTTAGGGGCCGACTCACCCTACGCCGATGAACGTTGCGTAGGAAACCTTGGGCTTACGGCGAGGGGGCCTTTCACCCCCTTTATCGCTACTCATGTCAGCATTCGCACTTCTGATACCTCCAGCATCCCTTCCGAGACACCTTCGCAGGCTTACAGAACGCTCTCCTACCATGCGTGCAAAGCACGCATCCGCAGCTTCGGTATATAGCTTAGCCCCGTTACATCTTCCGCGCAGGACGACTCGATCAGTGAGCTATTACGCTTTCTTTAAAGGGTGGCTGCTTCTAAGCCAACCTCCTGACTGTTTTAGCCTTCCCACTTCGTTTCCCACTTAGCTATATTTGGGGACCTTAGCTGGCGGTCTGGGTTGTTTCCCTCTTGACACCGGACGTTAGCACCCGATGTCTGTCTCCCGTGATTGCACTCTTCGGTATTCGGAGTTTGCTATGGCGGGGTAATCTGCAATAGACCCCCCAACCATGACAGTGCTCTACCCCCGAAGGTGAGACACGAGGCACTACCTAAATAGTTTTCGGAGAGAACCAGCTATTTCCAAGTTTGTTTAGCCTTTCACCCCTATCCACAGCTCATCCCCTAACTTTTCAACGTTAGTGGGTTCGGACCTCCAGTACGTGTTACCGCACCTTCATCCTGGCCATGGATAGATCACTTGGTTTCGGGTCTACGCCCAGCAACTGAACGCCCTATTCGGACTCGCTTTCGCTACGCCTGCCCTATACGGTTAAGCTTGCTACTGAACGTAAGTCGCTGACCCATTATACAAAAGGTACGCCGTCACCCCTTACGAGGCTCCGACTGTTTGTATGCATGCGGTTTCAGGATCTATTTCACTCCCCTCCCGGGGTTCTTTTCGCCTTTCCCTCACGGTACTGGTTCACTATCGGTCGATCACGAGTATTTAGCCTTGGAGGATGGTCCCCCCATCTTCAGACAGGATTTCACGTGTCCCGCCCTACTTGTCGTACACTTAGTTCTTTCATACTGTTTTCGCCTACGGGGCTATCACCCGCTATGGCCGCACTTTCCAGAGCGTTCGGCTAACAATACAAATAAAGAGTACAAGGCTCATCCCATTTCGCTCGCCACTACTTTGGGAATCTCGGTTGATTTCTTTTCCTGCGGTTACTTAGATGTTTCAGTTCACCGCGTTCGCTTCGCATGGCCTATGTATTCAGCCATGGATACTCCAAAAGGAGTGGGTTTCCCCATTCGGACATCTACGGATCAAAGCTTGTTTGCCAGCTCCCCGTAGCTTTTCGCAGGCTACCGCGTCCTTCATCGCCTGTGATCGCCAAGGCATCCACCACATGCACTTGTTCGCTTGACCCTATAACGAGTCTGTCTCATGTCGGTCATCGTTAGCGCTTTAGCGCTTACGAGGACCCCATCCCCGAGGGGACGACAGTCGCTACAGGTTGAGTTCTCGCGTTGTGCCGTATTCCAATTGAGTCAAACATAGAGTTCGAATCATCTTGAGATACATCGATACAATCACAACCCGGATAGTTTTCACGTCCATCTCAAGACGCTTCCGCTATCCAAATTACTTACTTCTTCCAGATTGTTAAAGAACGACAGCCGATATGGTGTTACTCATATCACTCTGACTGGCTCAATCGCCAATGCAAAATTCTCGGTTCATCGTATGAACCAAGCCCTTAGCGTTGGTGATTGGTGGAGGCAGACGGGATCGAACCGACGACCCCCTGCTTGCAAAGCAGGTGCTCTCCCAGCTGAGCTATGCCCCCATGTACAGAATATCCTCAGGTGTTAGCCGGTCGGCTTGAGGTACTCGTAAGCGCTAAAGCGCTAACGATCACCGACACGTCAGACAATGGTGGGTCTGGTTGGATTCGAACCAACGACCCCCGCCTTATCAAGACGGTGCTCTAACCGACTGAGCTACAGACCCCTGAGTCTGTCTTTAATTTACAGCCGATAAGCGTGAGCGCTCAATTTTGCGAGAAGCTCTGGAAAGGAGGTGATCCAGCCGCACCTTCCGATACGGCTACCTTGTTACGACTTCACCCCAGTCATGAATCCTACCGTGGTGACCGTCCTCCTTGCGGTTAGACTAGCCACTTCTGGTAAAACCCACTCCCATGGTGTGACGGGCGGTGTGTACAAGACCCGGGAACGTATTCACCGCGGCATGCTGATCCGCGATTACTAGCGATTCCAGCTTCATGCACTCGAGTTGCAGAGTGCAATCCGGACTACGATCGGTTTTCTGGGATTAGCTCCCCCTCGCGGGTTGGCAACCCTCTGTTCCGACCATTGTATGACGTGTGAAGCCCTACCCATAAGGGCCATGAGGACTTGACGTCATCCCCACCTTCCTCCGGTTTGTCACCGGCAGTCTCCTTAGAGTGCTCTTGCGTAGCAACTAAGGACAAGGGTTGCGCTCGTTGCGGGACTTAACCCAACATCTCACGACACGAGCTGACGACAGCCATGCAGCACCTGTGCGCCGGTTCTCTTTCGAGCACTCCCACCTCTCAGCAGGATTCCGACCATGTCAAGGGTAGGTAAGGTTTTTCGCGTTGCATCGAATTAATCCACATCATCCACCGCTTGTGCGGGTCCCCGTCAATTCCTTTGAGTTTTAATCTTGCGACCGTACTCCCCAGGCGGTCAACTTCACGCGTTAGCTACGTTACTAAGGAAATGAATCCCCAACAACTAGTTGACATCGTTTAGGGCGTGGACTACCAGGGTATCTAATCCTGTTTGCTCCCCACGCTTTCGTGCATGAGCGTCAGTATTGGCCCAGGGGGCTGCCTTCGCCATCGGTATTCCTCCACATCTCTACGCATTTCACTGCTACACGTGGAATTCTACCCCCCTCTGCCATACTCTAGCCTGCCAGTCACCAATGCAGTTCCCAGGTTGAGCCCGGGGATTTCACATCGGTCTTAGCAAACCGCCTGCGCACGCTTTACGCCCAGTAATTCCGATTAACGCTCGCACCCTACGTATTACCGCGGCTGCTGGCACGTAGTTAGCCGGTGCTTATTCTTCCGGTACCGTCATCCCCCGGCTGTATTAGAGCCAAGGATTTCTTTCCGGACAAAAGTGCTTTACAACCCGAAGGCCTTCTTCACACACGCGGCATTGCTGGATCAGGCTTTCGCCCATTGTCCAAAATTCCCCACTGCTGCCTCCCGTAGGAGTCTGGGCCGTGTCTCAGTCCCAGTGTGGCTGGTCGTCCTCTCAGACCAGCTACTGATCGTCGCCTTGGTAGGCCTTTACCCCACCAACTAGCTAATCAGCCATCGGCCAACCCTATAGCGCGAGGCCCGAAGGTCCCCCGCTTTCATCCGTAGATCGTATGCGGTATTAATCCGGCTTTCGCCGGGCTATCCCCCACTACAGGACATGTTCCGATGTATTACTCACCCGTTCGCCACTCGCCACCAGGTGCAAGCACCCGTGCTGCCGTTCGACTTGCATGTGTAAGGCATGCCGCCAGCGTTCAATCTGAGCCAGGATCAAACTCTTCAGTTTAAACCTGTTACTGTTTTCGGTTCAGTTAAGAACCGGTCGCTCACTCAAAGCTGACAGGAATATGAATCACTTCATAAACCTGACTTACTTTAGTGTGAGACTCTTGATACTTTCGCTATCTGATCCGAAGATCAGCTCGCTGCCATCAAGCGCCCACACTTATCGGCTGTTAATTTTTAAAGAACATTTCTGCGAGGAACTTCGTGTTTCTCAGCAGCGCTGCGTTTTCAGCAGCAGAGAAGCGAGATTATGAACCGTGTTTCGCAGCTCGTCAACAACTTTTTTACACCATCGTTGCGACTGCGGGGTTCAACTTCCAGGCCAGTTGCGCGCTCCAGACTGCAGCACACCGCCAACCCTGCTTCCCTCTTCCGCGCCGCGTTTCCGTTAGCGCGAAAGAGGCGTGATTGTAGGCACGCTCTTCGAACTGCGCAAGGGGTTTGAAGCAACTTTTTTACAAAAGCCGCAATTCGGCCGGTCTGCCATGCCTCGGCACGAGACCGCTTATGGTGCAAAGAACGGACTAGAATATGAGGTTCTTCGCCTCTTTCTATATACGTCTTTAATATGCGCCAGCGAATCGCCAAACGCCTCCCCCCCGATGCCGACAAACTTGTCGGTCTGTCGCTTGCGCTCTTCGCCTCGGGCAGCCGCATCGAGGATCGCTTCTGGGAAGCGAAGCTCGACGCGCTGCTCGCCAAGATTGTCCGCAACGGCAACCAGACCACGCTCGACGCAGCGCTCGACCATCTTCAGCAGAATCATCCTGACGCCTATGGTGCGCTCGCCGACATGGCCGAGACGCACAGCGAGTCGATGGTGATCGAGCACGACGGGCAACCGTTCGACGCGCTGCTGGTCGCCATCCCGGTTCTCGCATGGACGCGCTACATGATTCCGTCGGGCCCGCTCAAGGGTGACGTTGCCGACGCGCTGCGAACGCACCTGCAGGCTCACGTCCTTGCGAACGGCACCCTCGTCGGGCTTGCCCCGTTCCTCTACAGCATCGACCAGTTGCCGCGACATCACGTCGAGACCTACCGGCTGGCCCAGCAACTCGCGCATGCAGCGATCACCCAGCACACCCCCAAGCTCAGCTTCGGCGACCTGCCTGAAACCTCGCCGATCCTGGCCGACCCGCGCTTCCTGCTCGCCGTCGTCGCCGCGCCCGCCGGCGCAGCGCTGTTCCGCTGGCAGGAGGAAGAAAACGGCAGCCGGATCGAACGTGGCCAGTGCCTCGAGCAATGGACGGCCCAGGGCGGCCCGAACCTGTCGATCGCCCTGCCCGGCTGCGAGTTCGAATGCCTGCTTCCGGACGCGTACTATTCGGCCTGCCGGGATGCGGACGAACGCGTGCGTCCGCACACGGTGAGAACCGCCATTCGTTATCTTTTCGACACACTTGGTGCGGCACCGCAAGAGCTGCGCGCGGTGGTCGCCGGCTTCGGCGAACGCCGTATCGACGAGTATCGTGTCGGCTTCACGCGGCGTGCCAGCAACGACGTAATCTACGGCGTCGTATGGCCGCTCTACGGTCGTGAAAACGGCGACGTGTCGATCGACAGCGCGACGCTCGAAGGCGAAGCACCGATCGACGGGCCGCTCGAGGAAATCGTGAGCCTGCTGAAGGAATGCGGCGTAACCGACGTCCGGCGGCACGCGGGCCGCTTCGAACCTGAATACTGTGATGACTGCGGCGTACCGCTCTACGCAGATCCGCTCGGCGAAATCGTCCACGCGGAAATGCCGGAAGACGCGTCACCCGCTCAGCCGCACTTCCACTGACCCGCACAGCAGGCGTTGACGGCCTGCTCATCCGAAGCCGCTCACGGTTCCCGCCGGAGCGGCTTTTTTCTTGTCCGCCATCCCGCCGTCCGAAATTTCATACTTTTCCTAAGCCTTTCAGCCAAGCAGACATCGTGTAAGGTCTTTGTCATCATCAGACCCAAGGCATGCCAGACGGCAGATCAATGGCTCACATTACGGAGGTTGAATATGCGGTTCCTGATGCTCAATTCAGACGCCGAGCGGCGTGACGGACTGAAGGCCCTGTTGCGACAGATCGACCGTCACGCCAGCATCAATGATGCGTCCGACAGTTTCCAGGCGCGCAGGCTGCTGCGCAACCAGCGTTTCGACCTCGTCGCGATCGACTGGCTCGACGTCGGCCGACTCAGCGAACTTCAGGCGCTCTGCAGTGCGTGCTCGCCGACACCCGTCGCCGTCCTGGTCGACGAAACGTCGCCGGAGGCCATCCAGCGCTTCTTCAACTATGGTGTCGCCGGCGTGATCCCGCATTCCACGCGGCCGCACCTGATCGTGCGTGCGCTCGAGATCGTGCTGCTGGGCGGGCACTACATCCCACCGATCGCGCTCCGTCTGCTGCCGTCCGCTGCTGCGGCGCGTTACGATGCCCATTTCCAGACACTCGCCGGGTCGCTTCCCCGCCGGCCGCCGAGCGGCCTCTTGTCGCCGCGACAAGCGCAAATCATGCGCTTCGTCCACATGGGCAGCACCAACAAGATGATCGCCCGTACGCTCGGCATCAGCGAAGGCACCGTCAAGATCCACCTCGCCAGCATCTTCCAGCAGCTCGGTGCCGCCAACCGCGCCGCCGCGGTCGCGATCTACAACGGCTGGCTGTCGCCCCACCTCGAGGTGCTGCTGGCGAACCGCAACCGCACGCGCAAGCCGCCCATCGGCGAACACGGCCCGGTTCCGCTGCGTACGCAACGGAATGATCGCCCATACCCGTTGCCGGCCTCGACCGACAGCGCGCAGGAGCTGCCGATCGCCGCCGAGCCGCCCGCGCGGTTCCGGCGCGAACGCTAGCCCAACAGTCTCGATATTGCGACGGTCGGCGTGTGCGGATTCCCACCTTTGATGCTCAACGAGTAATATGAACGCATGGGTTTTCTTTTCACACCGCTTCCGCTCTGGGTTGGCATCGGTGGCTGGATCGCCGCCGTGGCCCTGCTCGCGCTCGCGATCTGGAATCGTCCCTTCGTTCGCCTGCAAGACGCCACGCTCCAGCACGTGTGGCTCGCGCTCGTCACCGCCATTGCGGTCCTCTGGGCCTCGAATGCGTGGCTCGAAGATGGCATCGTCATGCATCTGCTTGGCGCGACGCTGCTCGTCACCCTGTTCGACTGGACACTCGCACTGATCGCGATGGGCGCCATCACGGCGGTTGCCGCGATCATCTTCGACGCGCCTTGGCAGGGCATTGGCCTGACCTATCTGATCTACGGCGCGCTGCCGGTCGCCGTGTCGGCATTGCTGCAGCGCGCCGCACTCGCATGGTTGCCGCACAATCTCGCGTCGTTCATCACCGGCCAGGGATTCCTGTCGCCGGCCGTCGCGATCATCGCGGTCGCCGCCGCCGCGGCCGGGGTCCAGCTCGCGCTCGCGGACGGCGTGCCTGTCGTGATTCCGGCCGGCTATCTGCTGAACACTGCGCTGCTCGCACTCGGCGAAGCGTGGTTCACCGGCATGGCGACGGCACTCATCGCCGTCTATCGCCCCGCCTGGGTCACGACCTTCGACGTCCGGCGCTATCGCCTCGGCGGCCCGCGCGCCTGAATTGCCCTCTGGCGGCGGCGCCGTCATCCCGTTCCGGCAGCATCTCGCGCGGTGCGGCAGAATGCGACATCTACTGCCGCACAACTTTTTTACGCTAAGATTGAACTCCGGTTCTTCATCGGGCATCTATACGTGCCCGATGTCTCATTCGCTCCTCACCAATAACCAGATGGACAGCTCTCCTGCGTCGCTCCGGATTTTCCGGGCGCTCGGCAAGCTGGCAGCCTGTATTGCGGGCCTGTCGCTTGCGCTTCCGACACCGGCATTCGCCGATCTGCTCGACCAGCGCTCCGAACTGATCAACAAATTCGTCAACGAAATGCACGCCGATCCGCTCGCCGCCGATTGTGCGGCGCACGGCAGCTTCATCGCCAGCACGTCGTCGGCATTCGACCGCGTCGACTTCGCGCCGAACGCATTCGACAGCGGCAACGCGACAATCACGCCATGGAACGACTCGTTCGACCAGGGCAAGCAGCGCGTGAAGGTCGACAACATCGTCACTGTCGACGGACTCGGCATCCACAGCGACGGCAGCGACCCGACGCCGCTGAAATTCCGATGCGGCTATGTCGGTCAGCAAATGCTCGCGTTCAGCTGGAACGACCCGGTTCCGCCGCTGAAGCCGCGCGTCGAGCGCTCCACGTCCTCGACGAAGAAATTCAAGGGCAAGTCGCACCGAGGCAAGGTCAAGGCAAAGGCATCGGGCCGCACCGGCGGCAAGAAAGCCGTCGCAACGAAAAAGTCGAGCGGCCAGAAGAAGGTCGTGAAGAAGACTGCGAAGAAGTCCTGATACGACGAAGCGACTTCGACAGAAGCAAAAAAGCCGGGGCATCCTGAGATGCCCCGGCTTTTTTTCATACGGCGACGCTACGCTTACGCGAACGTGTCGACGTGCACCAGGATCGCCGCCAGCATCGCCGCGCCAAGCGCCGCGCTTCTCTCACCGTTCCAGCCGACTCGTTCGTCGGGCAGGTTCGCGTTGTCCTTGAACGGCATCTCGAGCGTCAGCGACAGGCAGCCGAACTGGTGGCCGATGTACTTCGATGCGAGCTTGAGCGCGTCCTCCTTGTATTTGCTCGCCGCATAGCCGTGCTCGGTCTGGAAGTCGGGGCTCGCAACCTTGAAGGCCTCGATGAATGCGGTCTGCTCCTTGCCTTGCTGCTCGGTAAAGCTCGGCAGCATCTCCGACCCGGCAACGAACACGTACGGCAGATCCTCGTCCCCGTGAATGTCGAAGAACATGTCGCAGCCGATCGCATGGATCGCATCGCGCACGGCCAGCACCTCGGGGCTGCGCTCGGCATCGGGTGCCATCCACTCGCGGTTCAGGTTCGCGCCCGCCGCATTGGTGCGCAGGTTGCCATGCACGCTGCCGTCCGGGTTCATGTTCGGGACGATGTGGAACGTCACGCGATCGTAGAGCTTGCGCGCGACCGGATCACCGGCCCAGTCACCCCATCCGGCCAGCCGCTTGACGAGGCCTTCGACGAACCATTCGGCCATCGACTCGCCGGGATGCTGGCGCGCGATGATCCACACCTTCTTCTTCGGCGCGCCGTCGACTTCCGGCGTACCGAGCGTCAGCAGCGACATCGGACGACCTTCGACCGTGCGACCGAGTTCGACAACGCTCGCCTGCGGCAACTGCTGGACCGCGCCGAGAAATGCCGCGTGACGCTCTTCCGAGTACGGTTCGAAATACGCGTAGTAGATGCTGTCGAATTCCGGCGTATGGTCGATGGTCATCGTCTTGCCGTCGAACGTCGTCGGCACGCGGAACCAGTCGACCCGGTCATAGCTCGCCACCGCGCTGTAATTGCGCCAGCCCGACGGATACGCGCATTCGGCGGCATTCTCGAACGTCATCACGCAGCGCTCGCCGCGCGCGCCCGTCAAGCGGTAGTAGAACCATTGCGCGAATTCCGAGCGGTTGTCGCCGCGCACGCGCAGCCGAATCGCATCGGGACTGTCGCACGACACGACGTCGATTGCGCCTGCGTCGAAATTGCTGGTGATCGAAACGGCCATCTGTCTCTCCTTGGTCGACCGGAACAGGCGGTGTAGCGCTTGCCCGGCCTCATGCATGCGCCAGCCGTCTCGTGAACGGCCGGCTGGGTCACTCGCCGACTCGCCGGCGATATACGTAAGTCGAATCGTTCGACGCAGCCGCATCGAACGCATAGCCTTCCGTCGCGAAATCCTTCAGCGCCTTCGGGTCGGTAATACGGTTCTCGACGATAAAACGCGCCATCAGGCCGCGCGCACGCTTCGCGTGGAAGCTGATGATCTTGTAGCGGCCGCCCTTCCAGTCCTCGAACACCGGCGTGATGACGGGCGCGGCCAGCAGTTTCGGCTTGACCGACTTGAAGTATTCGGTCGACGCGCAGTTGACCAGCACGCGCGCCGAGCCGCTGCGGGTTTCGAGCTGTTCGTTCAGCGCGCGCGTGATGCGATCGCCCCAGAACGCGTACAGATCCTTGCCGCGCGCGTTCGCGAAGCGGGTCCCCATCTCGAGACGGTACGGCTGCAGCAGATCGAGCGGACGCAACAGCCCGTACAGCCCCGACAGCACGCGCACGTGCTGCTGCGCGTAGTCGAGATCGGCGGACGACAGCGATTTGGCGTCGAATCCTTCATATACGTCGCCGTTGAACGCGAGCACGGCCTGCTTCGCGTTGGCCGGCGTAAAGGTCGGCGACCAGTCCGCGTAGCGCTGGAAATTCAGGCGCGCCAGCGGATCGGAGATATCCATCAGCGTCGCGATGTCCTGCGGCGACAGTTTGCGCAGGCCGTCGATCAGTTCGGACGCGTCGTCGACGAATGCAGGCTTCGTGTAAGACTGGACGTGCGCGGGCGTATCGTAGTCGAGGGATTTGGCTGGAGAGAGAACGATTATCATAGAGGCTCGCTGGCACGCCGTGCCTTGCGGTCAGACGAAAACCACCGATTGTAACGAATGACCCGCTCTCTCGCCCCGCATGCCGCACATCGCGTCGTGCTCGACTCGAACGTCTGGATCGACATCCTCGTATTCGACGACCCTGCTACGCGCCCGATCCGGGCCGCGCTCGAACGCGGCACGCTTGCCGCCGTGATCGACGGCCGCTGCCTGACCGAACTCGAGTATGTGCTCGATTATCCGCAGTTCCAGGCGCGCGCTGTCGACAAGGCGGCTGCGCTCGCGACCGTCGCCCGCCTGGCGAGCCTCGTCGAGCCGCCGGCCGTCGACGCCGACGCGCCGCCGCTGCCGAAGTGCAAGGACCGCGACGACCAGAAGTTTCTTGAACTCGCCCGCGCCGCCCAGGCCGAGTGGCTCGTGTCGAAAGACCGTGCGCTGCTGAAGCTCGCGAAGCGCACCGCACGCGACTTCGGCTTCCGGATCGCACAACCTGCCCCCTTTGCCGAAGCCTGCGCGCTCGACGCCACGCCGGCTTGACGCACGCAACACCACCCGATTTCGACCGTATCGATGAACGCTCCTTCAGACATGCCCACGACTCCCGTTTTCCCTTCGCGCCTGCCGAACGTCGGCACGACGATCTTCACGGTCATGAGCGCGCTTGCCGCAGAAAAAGGCGCCGTGAACCTCGGCCAGGGCTTTCCGGATTTCGACTGCGATCCGCGCATCGTCGATGCGGTTGCCACCGCGATGCGCAACGGGCACAACCAGTATCCGCCGATGGCCGGTGTCGCGCCGCTGCGCGATGCAATCGCAGACAAGATCGCGCAGGTCTACGGCCGGCGTTACGATCCGGCGACCGAAATTACCGTGACGGCCGGCGCGACGCAGGCGCTGCTGACGGCGATCCTGTGCACGGTGCATCCGGGTGATGAAGTGATCGTCGTCGAACCGACCTACGACAGCTACCTGCCGTCGATCGAACTCGCGGGCGGCAAGCCCGTGTTCGTCACGCTGGAAGCGCCCGACTACGCGATTCCGTTCGACCGTCTTGCGGCCGCAATCACGCCGAAAACGCGCATGATCCTGATCAACACGCCGCATAACCCGACGGGTACGGTGTGGCGCGAGGCGGACATGCGCAAGCTCGAAGAAATCGTGCGTGGCACCAACGTGCTGATCCTGTCCGACGAGGTCTACGAGCACATGGTCTATGACGGTGCGCGCCACGAGAGCGTCGCGCGCTATCCGGAACTCGCCGCGCGCAGCTTCATCGTGTCGAGCTTCGGCAAGACCTATCACGTGACGGGCTGGAAGATCGGCTATGTCGCGGCACCTGCCGCGCTGACCGCGGAATTCCGCAAGGTCCACCAGTTCAACGTGTTCACGGTGAACACGCCGATGCAGATCGGGCTCGCCGACTACCTGCGCGACCCGGCGCCGTACCTGACGCTTGCCGACTTCTACCAGAAGAAGCGCGACTTCTTCCGGGCCGGCCTCGAGCACACACGCTTCAAGCTGCTGCCCTGCACGGGCACCTACTTCCAGTGCGTCGATTATTCGGCGATCAGCGACCTGCCTGAAGCGGAATTCTCGAAGTGGCTCACGTCGGAGATCGGCGTGGCCGCCATTCCGGTGTCGGCGTTCTATCACGAGCCGCACGAATCGGGCGTCGTCCGATTCTGCTTCGCCAAGCAGGAAAGCACGCTCGCGGCCGCGCTCGAACGGCTCGCCCGCCTGTAAGTCCCGTACGGGGGGCGGCCATACGCCGCCCTGCAGGAACCGCGCTTACGAACGAACGACGCTCGTCGCTTCGATATACGCCTTGCGCTCGGTTGCCACGCGCTGCGCGGCCGGACGCTCGCCGACCGTCTTCGCGTGCGCCTTCCAGTCGATGCCGGCGTCGAGCAGGAAATCGCGTCCGAATATGGCCTTCGTCGCCATCCCGATGACCGGCAGATGGACCCATGCGGCGATGTCGGCGAGGCCGAACGACTCGCCGAGCACATACGGCGAAAACTGCGTCAACTGCTTGAACGCATCGATCGCGCGCGGCAGGCGCTTCTCGACGTGCGCCTTCATTCCGTCGCTGACCTTGCCGCCGAAAAACGCTTCCGTATAGACCTCGCGCGCCACCCATTCGAGATACAGCTCGAGCGTCTCGACCAGTTCGCGCACTTTCGCGGCCGCAAACGGGTTCGCCGGGAAAATGCCTTTCTCGGGATAGCGCGCCGCCAGGTATTCGATGATCACCTGCGACTCGAACAATGCGCCTTCTTCGGTCTTCAGGAACGGAATCTTGCCGAGCGGCGAATCGGCGAGCTGGGCCGGATCGCTGATCGGCAATCCGCACACCGACTCCTCGAACGGAATGTCGTGCTCGAGCAGGACGAACTTCACCTTGTTGTAATAGTTGGACAACGGAATACCGCACAGCTGTAGCATCGGAGTCTCCTTCGTTGCTGGAACGCGGCCGCAACGGTGCCGGCCGCTTCGGGATTCGTCGCGCTGAAAAGCACGTTCGTGCTAGTCTAAAGCAAGTATTGCGTTCGTCACGACAACATTACATCCGCTACGGCATCGGCCCCATCAGCGTGCTACGCGCGCGGCGCCGCAGCCCCGCCATCCGATGGAGACACGCTCGCATGAGTGCTGAACTGCTGGCCTCGCGTCCGCCCGAGAGCGATTCGACGCTCGTCCTCACGCTATCCAATCCCGGCGCACGCAATGCGCTGCATCCCGACATGTACGCGGCCGGCATCGAGGCACTCGCCACCGCCGAACGCGATCCCGGGATTCGCGCCGTCGTGCTCACCGGCGCCGATCGCTTCTTCTGCGCGGGCGGCAACCTGAACCGGCTGCTCGACAATCGCTCGAAGGATCCGTCCTATCAGGCCGACAGCATCGACCAGCTCGCCGCGTGGGTCACGGCGATCCACACTTCGACGAAGCCGGTGATCGCGGCGGTCGAAGGCGCCGCGGCCGGTGCGGGCTTCTCGCTCGCGCTCGCGTGCGACCTGATCGTCGCCGCGCACGATGCGAAGTTCGTGATGTCGTACGCGCGTGTCGGCCTGACTCCTGACGGGGGCGGTTCGTGGTTCATCGCCCGCGCATTGCCGCGCGCGATCGCGGCCGAGATCCTGTTCGAAGGCAAACCCGTCGCAGCCGAACGTCTGCACACGCTCGGTGTCGTCAACCGGCTCGCCGTGCCGGGCGCGGCGCTGACCGACGCGCTGGCATGGGCCGATGCGCTCGCCGGCATCTCGCCGAACGCGCTCACGCGCATCAAGTCGCTGCTCGACGACGCAACGATGCAACCGCTCGACACGCATCTCGGCACCGAACGCGATCATTTCGTCGCGTCGCTGCATCATGCCGACGGGCTCGAAGGCATCACCGCATTTCTCGAGAAACGCCAACCCCGCTACAAGCGCTGATCCGCCGCACCGGCTTTCGAACTGCCTGAACGCGTCTGCCCGGAAGCGCTGCGTGCGACCTCATCGGCGATCCCTTGCACGCCTGCGCACACGCATCGGCGTGCACATTTCCGTCGCCAGCAGCCCGTATCGATCCATGCTCTAATGACCGCCTGTCGCGGCGCTGCCGGCGCCGTTTTCGCGCATGCAACAAAGGAGTTCACGATGATCGACGTCTATAGCTGGGCGACCCCGAACGGCCACAAGGTGCACATCATGCTCGAGGAAACGGGCCTCGCCTATCGTGCCCATCCGGTCGATATCGGCGCAGGCGACCAGTTCAAGCCGGAATTCCTGAAGATCAGCCCGAACAACAAGATCCCCGCGATCGTCGATCCGGAAGGCCCCGGCGGCAAGCCGATCTCGCTGTTCGAATCGGGCGCGATCCTGATCTACCTCGCGGAGAAGACCGGCAAGTTCCTGCCGACCGATCCGGCCGCACGCTATGCGACGCTCGAATGGCTGATGTTCCAGATGGGCGGTGTCGGCCCGATGCTCGGGCAGGCACACCACTTCCGCCTGTATGCGCCGGAGAAGATCGAGTATGCGGTCAACCGCTACACGAACGAGGCGAAGCGCCTTTACAACGTGATGGACAAGCGTCTCGGCGAATCCGAATATCTCGCGGGCGACGCGTACACGATCGCGGACATTGCGACGTTCCCGTGGACGCGCTCATGGCAGAACCAGGGCATCGTGCTCGATGAATTGCCGAACGTGAAGCGCTGGTACGAGACGATCGCTGCACGACCGGCCGTGCAGCGCGGAGTCGAAGTGCTCGCGTCGATGCGCAAGGCGCTGCAGGACGACAAGGCACGCGAGGTGCTGTTCGGCGCGACGCAATACGCGAAGCACTGACGAGCAAGTGATGGACGGAGCGGCATCCATGCATGCCGCTCCCCGCTTCAGAAGTAATGCAGCGTGATGAATTCCGCCGCGCAAACCGGCAGCGGCGCATCGGGACGCTCGACCTGCATCGTCACCGACCACGTCACCTGCACACCGTCCCGCGCGGCCTCGGCGGTTTCCTTTACCGCAAACAGCGCACGCACACGCGCGCCGACCGGCACCGGCTTCAGGAATCGCACACGGTTCAGTCCGTAGTTCACGCCCATCTTCTGCTCGAAACGCATCGCGTCGGTCATCAACGCAGGAATCAACGACAGCGTCAGGAACCCGTGTGCGATCGGCCCGCCGAACGGCGACTCGCGGCGCGCCCGCTCGGGATCGACGTGAATCCATTGATGATCACCGGTCGCGTCGGCAAAACCGTCGACGCGATGCTGGTCGATCGCGATCCAGCCGCTCGCAAGCGGCTCGGTGCCGACACGCGCCTGCAACGCTTGTGCCGATGCGATCAGCGGCAAGGTCACGTCGGTCATGCGTGCGTGCCTCCCGGATGACGCAGCCCGAAGATCACCTTGGTATGCACGGTGATCACCGTCTCGCCGGCGACGTTCACGCCGACCCACTCCGTCGATACGATGCCGCGATCGGGCTTGCTCTCCGACACGCGCTTGTCGTGGACCTTCTGGTACATCGTGATCGTGTCGCCTGCCCTCACCGGCTTGAGCCAGCGGATCGAGTCGATGCCCGGCGAGCCCATGCTGGTCGAATCCTGGCCGAGCTTCTTGATGAGCAGGCTCATGAACACCGAACACGTGTGCCAGCCGCTCGCGACGAGCCCGCCGAAATGCGATGCCTTTCCGGCCTCTTCGTCGAGATGGAACGGCTGCGGGTCGTAGCGTTGTGCGAACGCCTTGATGTCGTCGGGTTCGAACGTGTAACGGCCCACTTCGGTGGTGCTGCCGACCACCAGGTCTTCGTAACTGATGCCCACTAGGTGTCTCCTTGTCTGGCGCGCTCGCGCGTCGCCGTCATGCCGCGTCGGCCTGCGCGAAATCGGGCAGCGCCGCGATGCGCGCAAGATGATGATCGGTGTCGCCGAGCGTCGTCTCGATGATCGACAGCCGCTTGAACAGGTGCGCAGCGGCGACCTCGTTGGTCACGCCCATGCCGCCATGCAGTTGAACGGCCTGCTGGCCGACGAAGCGCGCGGCGGCGCCGACACGCGCTTTCGCGGCCGACACGGCCTTGCGCCGCGCATCGGCATCGCCGCTCGCGTAACGTACGGCAGCCAGGTAGGTCAGCGAACGTGCCTGTTCGGCATGGATCAGCATGTCAACCATCCGGTGCTGCAGCGCCTGGAAACGCGCGATCGGCACGCCGAACTGTTCGCGCGTCTTCGTGTATTCGACCGTGGCGCGGTTCAGTTCGTCGAGCGTGCCGACCGCTTCCGCACATAACAGGAACGTCGCGTAATCCGCAACTTGCTCGAGGGCCGCGGCGTCAAGTGCACCGCCCGTCAGCAGTCGTGCCGGCGTTTCATTGAAGCCGAGCGTCGCGGCACGCTGGCCGTCGATCGTCCGGTAGTCGACCACCTTCACATTCGCTGCATCCCGTTCGACGACGAAGAGGCCGATGCCACCGCTGTCGACGCGCGCAGGCACGATCCAGGCATGCGCCTGTGCGCCGTGCTGAACAACCGACTTCGTGCCGGTCAGCCGGTACGCGCCGCTCTGCTCGCGCGCATGCGTGTCGAGTTCGAACAGGTCGTAGCGCGCATGCGGCTCGTGGAACGCGACCGCCACACGTTTCTGCCCCTGTGCGACCGCCTCCAGCAGCGCGGCATCGTCACCGGCGCCGGAGCCCGCGATGCGCAGCGCCTCGACGCCCACCGCCGTTGCCCAGTACGGCTCGATCACGAGCGCACGGCCGAGCTCCTGCATCACGACCAGCATGTCGACCGGGCCGCCGCCGAAGCCGCCCTGTGCGTCCGGCACGGGCAGCGCGGTCAACCCCAGTTCGGCGAACGCGCTCCATTGCTTGTCCGACACGCCCGCGTCGCTGCGCACGATTGCCTGACGCGCTTCGAAGCCGTATTGCTCGCCGAGATAACGGCGCAACGCGTCGGCGAACTGCTGCTGCTCATCAGTAAAGCTGAAATCCATGGTTGTCTCCGTTCCCTGATCACAGCCCCAGAATCATCTGCGCGATGATGTTCTTCTGGATCTCGTTCGAACCACCGTAGATCGACGTCTTCCGGTAGTTGAAGTAGTACGCGGCCAGCGGCGCCGCATCGTCGTCGCCCGCGATGCTGTGCTCGCGCTGGCCTTCGAGGAACGGAATGTCGAACGGTGCGGCGAGCGGGCCGATCGCGTCGACCATCAGCTCGGTGAGCGCCTGCTGCACTTCCGTACCCTTGATCTTCAGCATGGACGCCTCGGGGCCCGGCCCCTTCCCGCTCGTCTCGCGGCTGACGACGCGCAGCACCGTCACTTCGAGCGCCATCAGCTCGACCTCGAGCGCCGCGACCTTTGCGGCGAACACGGGATCGGCGAGCAACGGCTTGCCGTTCTTGCGCTGGTTCGACGCCACGCGCTTCAGGAACGCGAGCTCGCGCTTCGACGCGCCAACGCGCGCGATGCCGGTGCGCTCATGGCCAAGCAGGTATTTCGCGTAGGTCCAGCCGCGATTCTCGTCACCGACGAGATTCTCGACCGGCACCTTCACGTCCTCGAAGAACACCTCGTTGACCTCGTGGTCCTCGTCGAGCATGACGATCGGGCGCACCGTGATGCCGGGCGTCTTCATGTCGATCAACAGGAACGAGATGCCCTCCTGTTTCTTCGCGGCCGGATCGGTGCGCACGAGGCAGAACATCATGTCGGCGTACTGGCCGAGCGTCGTCCAGGTCTTCTGGCCATTGACGACGTAGTGATCGCCGTGGCGCTCGGCGCGCGTGCGCAACGATGCGAGGTCGGATCCCGAACCCGGCTCCGAGTAGCCCTGGCACCACCAGTCCGAGCCGTCGAGAATGCGCGGCAGGTAATGCCGTTTCTGCGCTTCGCTGCCGTATTTCATCAACACCGGCGCGACCATCGATACGCCGAATGGCAGCACGGTCGGCGCACCGATCCGCGCACACTCCTCATCCCAGATGTGCCGTTGCGTCGCGTTCCAGCCAGGGCCGCCGTATTCGACGGGCCAGGCGGGCGCGGACCAGCCGCGCTGGCCGAGTAGCCGGTGCCAGCTCGCGAAATCCTCGCGGTCGAGTCGTTTGTGATCGAGTACTTTGGCGCGCAGTGCGTGAGGCAGGTTGGCCTCGAGCCAGGCGCGGACGTCGACGCGGAACGCGTCGTCGGCGGGGGAATAATCCAGATCCATGCGCAGTGTCTCCTGTCGACCAGAGTTGGCGCTTTAGCGCTTACTCTGGTCCCATGCTTCGCGGTCGACCAGAGTTGGCGCTTTAGCGCTTACTCTGGTCCCATGCTTCGCGGTCGACCAGAGTTGGTGCGTCAGCACTGACTCTGGTCCCATGCAAGGCTTGCCGCAGCCGTCCGGCCCGGCAAGGACTCACTGCACACCTTATTGCAGCGGTTCTTTCAGCGCGGCAGGAATCGGCAGCGGCATCACTTCGATGCCTTCTTCGGCCAGGGATTGCGCATCTTCGGGCGTCGTGACGCCACGAATGCTGCGTGCCGGCGCCTCGTTGTAATGGATGCGCCGCGCTTCCTCGGCGAAGCGCTCGCCCACATTCTCGGTTTTCTCCAGCACCTCGCGCAGCGCACGCATCACCTGCGCCTGCATTGCGCGCGGATCGGCCGGCTGTGCCTGCGTCGCACCCGACAGATTCAGGCGCGGCGCCGACGGCAGACGGTTGACCTCGGTCGTTCCGCACACCGGACATTCGACCAGCTTGCGGGACAACTGCGCTTCGAATTCATCGGCGGAAGCGAACCAGCCTTCGAACCGATGACCGTGCGGGCACTGTAAATCGAGGACCTTCATGCTGAATCAGGGCGTGTGGCGAGTGTAGCGCAAAAAACGGTTTTGTGAACGATCGTGCTAAATACCGATCGCGCGACGAGGAGGCGTCGCGTCACCGGATTGTAACGCGTCGCCCCACCCGCCGCTGACGCCGCACTCAGGGCGTCAGGACCGGCCCGAGCGGCCACGTGCCGGACAGCACCTTATCGAGCCACATCGTGCCGATGATCGTCTTCACGTCGGAAATCTGGCCCGTGCGCACCCATTCCTGCAGATCGGCCTGCGTCGCGGTGAAGGTCTCGAGAAATTCGCCTTCATCGAGCTTGCGCTCGCCGGCCGTCAACCCACGCGCGAGGTACAGGTCGATGAATTCGGTCGAATAGGAAATGATCGGGTGAATCCGGGCCAGGAACACGTACTCGCGTGCCGTGTAACCCGTTTCCTCGCGCAGTTCGCGCACCGCGCAGGCGAGCGCGCCTTCGTTCGGGTCGAGCTTGCCGGCCGGGAACTCGGCCATCACCTTGCCGATCGGGTAGCGAAACTGGCTTTCCATCAGCACGCGACCGTCGTCGAACAGCGGGATCACCATCACCGCGCCCGGGTGCTGGACGTATTCGCGCGTGGCTTTCTTGCCATCCGGCAGGCGGACGGTGTCGCGCTTGAGCTTGAGGAACGCGCCTTCGAAAATCGCCTCGCTCTCGAGGCAGGTTTCGGTCAGTGCGGCGTCGTGATTGGGTAGTTCGGCCATCGGCGGCTCCAAAATTGAGCGCGACGGCCGGAGCCGTCAGCGTCGTTTGACGAGATACTGGAACGTGAAGCCGGGGAACGCGAACACGATGAAGAGACTGAACGTGATCGCGTAGAACTGCCAGCCCTGTTCGAAGCGGTTGCCGGCGCGCGACTCGAGCCAGAAGCCGAGCGCGCCGACGATGAAGTACAGCACGATCAGCTCGCCGATCCGCACCCACCCGCTCTTCTTCGCCGCGCCGAACGGCACGACGGCGAAGAGGCGTTGGTTCAGGAACGGCAGGTTGGCGCAGACGAGCGCCAACAGCACGATAAACCAGCCGGCTGCCGACATTACAGCGGCAGCGTGTGACGAATTGCCTGCAGGCAAGCCGTCAGCAGCGGGCTCGGGATCAGGCCGAGCACGACGACCGCGAGGCCGTTCAGCACGAGGATCGTGCGCTTGCAGAAATCGCCCGAGATCGGCGTCGTATCCTGCGGTGCATCGAAGTACATCAGCTTCACGATGCGCAGGTAGTAGAACGCGCCGAACAGCGACGTGATCACGGCCAGCACGGCGAGCCACGTGAGGCCCGCGTTGACGGTCGCCTCGAGCACGGCGAGCTTCGCGTAGAAGCCGACGGTCGGCGGGATGCCGGCCAGCGAGAACATCATGACCATCATCACGAACGCGAACACCGGGCTGCGCTTGTTGAGGCCCTTGAAGTCGTCGATCGTATCGGCTTCGAAATCGCGGCGTGCGAGCAGCATCACCACGCCGAACGAGCCGAGCGTCGTGATCAGGTAGACGATCGCGTAGAACATCGCCGAGCTGTAGGCATTCGCCGGTGCCGTCGCGTCGCCCTTCACGATGCCCGCGAGCAGGCCGAGCAGCACGAAGCCCATGTTCGAGATCGCCGAGTACGCGAGCATCCGCTTGATGTTGCGCTGGACGATACCGGTGATGTTGCCGACGATCAGCGACAGCGCGGCGAGGATCACGAGCGCGGTCTGCCAGTTCTGTGCGAGCGGCAGCAGGCCCATCACCAGGAAGCGCAGGCCCCACGCGAACGCGGCAACCTTCGGGCCGCCGCCGACGAACAGCGTCATCGCGGTCGGTGCGCCCTGGTAGACGTCCGGCACCCACATGTGGAACGGCACGGCGCCGAGCTTGAACGCGATACCGGCGACGATGAAGACCACGCCGAACATCAGCACGGCTGCGTCAGTGTTGCCGCTAACCGCCTTGTACACCTCGCCCAGCTCGAGCGAGCCGGTCGCGCCGTAGAGCATCGAGATGCCGTACAGCACGAAGCCCGACGCGAGCGCGCCCAGCACGTAGTACTTCATCGCGGCTTCGCTCGACTGCGCGGCATCGCGGCGCAGCGCGATGACGGCGTACAACGACAACGACATCAGTTCGAGACCGAGGTACAGCGTCAGGAAGTTGTTGCCCGACACCATGACCAGCTGACCGAGCAGCGAGAACATGCCGAGCAGGAACACGTCACCGCGGAACATGTCGCGATCTTCGAGGTACTTGCGCGAATAGACGAGCGAGACCGCGAAACCGAACGACACGACAGCCTTCATCGTGCTCGCGAACGAGTCGACGACGACCATCTTCGAGAAGAAGTAGTACTGCTGCGGGTCGAGTGCCTGCACCGCGAACCACACGCCGGCTACGACCGACGAAACAACCGCGATCAGATAGGTCAGGCGGCGGCCGGAAGCACCGGTAAAGGTGTCGTTCAGCCATGCGACGACGATGGCAGCCATCACCAGCGCGTCAGGCAACAGGACATTCATAGGAGCGTTCATGATCTTGAGTTCCTCCGCTCGCGATTACTGCGCCAGCGGCAGTTTGGACTGCGCGACATGGGAGAGGAGGTTTTCCACGGAAACGTGCATCACGTCGGTGAAAGGCTTCGGATACAGGCCCATCAGCAGCGTGAACGCGGCGAGCACACCCAGCATCAGGAATTCGCGACGGCCGATGTCCTTCAGCTTGGCAACGTGATCGTTCGCGACCGCACCGAAGTACACGCGCTTGTACATCCACAGCGTGTAAGCCGCGCCGAGGATCAGCGTGAACGCCGCACCGAATGCGATCCAGAAGTTGTACTGGACGGCCGCGAGAATCACCATGAACTCGCCGACGAAACCCGACGTACCCGGCAGGCCGCAGTTGGCCATCGAGAACAGCATCGCGAAGGCCGCGAACTTCGGCATCACGTTGACGACGCCACCGTAATCGGCGATCTGGCGCGAGTGCACGCGGTCGTACAGCACGCCGATGCAGAGGAACATCGCGCCCGACACGAAGCCGTGCGAGATCATCTGGATGATCGCGCCTTCGACGCCGAGCTGGTTGAAGATGAAGAAGCCGAGCGTGACGAAGCCCATGTGCGCGATCGACGAATACGCGACCAGCTTCTTCATGTCGGCCTGCACCATCGCGACGAGGCCGATGTAGATCACCGCGATCAGCGACAGCGTGATCACGACCGGTGCCAGGAAGTGGCTCGCGTCAGGCGTGATCGGCAGCGAGAAGCGCAGGAAACCGTAGGCGCCGAGCTTCAGCATGATCGCAGCCAGCACGACCGAGCCGCCCGTCGGCGCTTCCACGTGCGCGTCCGGCAGCCACGTGTGTACCGGCCACATCGGCACCTTCACCGCGAACGCGAGGAAGAACGCGATGAACAGCAGGATCTGTGGCGTCATCGCGATCTTGGCGTTCTGCCACGTCGCGAGGTCGAACGAATGCGTTTCCGTGTACAGGTAGATCAGCGCGACCAGCATCAGCAGCGAACCGGCGAGCGTGTACAGGAAGAACTTGAATGCCGCATACACGCGGTTCGGGCCGCCCCACACGCCGATGATGATGTACATCGGGATCAGGGTCGCTTCGAAGAACACGTAGAACAGCAGGCCGTCGGCCGACGAGAACACACCGATCATGATCCCGGACAGGATCAGGAAGGCCGCGAGGTACTGCGCGACGTTCTCGGTGATCACTTCCCATGCGGCGATCACGACGATCACCGTGATCAGCGCGGTCAGCACGACGAACCACATCGAGATACCGTCGACGCCGAGGTGATACGCGATGTCGAAGCGTTCGATCCAGGTCGACTTCTCGACGAACTGCAGCGCAGCCGTGCTCGAATCGAAGCCCGTGATCAGCGGGATCGTGACCGCGAGGCCGAGCAGCGAACCGATCAGCGCGATCCAGCGGGCCGTCCCCGGATTTTTGTCATTACCCACCGCAAGCACGAGGAGGCCGAAAACGATCGGCAGCCAGATCGCGGTACTGAGAATCGGAAAAGCGTGCATTAAGTTGTCCCCCGCCTTATTTGCCGCCGAGCGTTACAAACAGGGTCAGGAGCCCCAGCATGCCGATGATCATGGCGAACGCGTAGTGATAGATGTAACCGGATTGGAGGAAGCGGATCACGCCGGCGAACCAGCCGATGAACCGGGCGCTGCCGTTGACGAGGCCGTCGATCACGACGACGTCACCTTCCTTCCACAGGCCGCGGCCGATCGCCACCGAACCACGGGCGAACACCACTTCGTTGATCTTGTCCATGTAGTACTTGTTGTCCAGCAGCGTGTAGATCGGGCCGAACGCGCGGCGGATCGACGCCGGCAGATCCGGACGCTTCAGGTACAGGAACCAGGCGACAACGACACCGGCAAGCGCGAGCCAGACCGGCAGGCCCGACACCGAGTGCAGGCCCATGCCCACCCAGCCGTGGAACTCCTCGGCCATCTCGGCCAGCGCCGGATGGTTTTCACCGATGAAGATCACCTTGTCGAATGCCACGCCGTGCTGGAAGAAGTCGCCGAACAGCATCGGGCCGACCGCAATCGCACCGATGATCACCGACGGGATCGCCAGCAGGACGAGCGGCACCCACACGACCCACGGGGTCTCGTGCGGCTCGTGCGCGTGGTCGTCATGACCATGGCCATGACCGTGGTCGTCGTGGCCGTGCGCGGCCGCCATGCCCATCGGCGATTCCGGATGCTTCGGCTTGCGGAAGCGCTCTTCGCCGTGGAACACCAGGAAATACATGCGGAACGAGTACAGCGCCGTGACGAACACGCTCGCGACGACCGCGAAGTAGGCGAAGCCCGAACCCGGCAGGTGCGACAGCTTCACCGCGTCGATGATCGAGTCCTTCGAGTAGAAGCCCGAGAAGAACGGCGTACCGATCAGCGCGAGCGAACCGACGAGCGACGTGATCCACGTGATCGGCATGTACTTGCGCAGGCCGCCCATGTTGCGGATGTCCTGGTCGTGGTGCATGCCCATGATGACCGAGCCGGCGCCGAGGAACAGCAGCGCCTTGAAGAACGCGTGCGTCATCAGGTGGAACAACGCGACCGGGTACGCGGACACGCCGAGCGCGACCGTCATGTAGCCGAGCTGCGACAGCGTCGAATACGCGACCACCCGCTTGATGTCGTTCTGGATGATGCCGAGGAAGCCCATGAACAGCGCCGTGATCGCGCCGATCACCGTGACGAACGACAGCGCGGTGTCCGACAGCTCGAACAGCGGCGACATGCGCGACACCATGAAGATGCCGGCCGTCACCATCGTCGCCGCGTGAATCAGCGCCGAGATCGGGGTCGGGCCTTCCATCGAGTCCGGCAGCCACACGTGCAGCGGGAACTGTGCCGACTTACCCATCGCGCCGATGAACAGGCAGATACAGGCCACGGTCAGCAGGCCCCAGTCGGTGCCCGGGAAGTGCAGGCTCGCGAGTTCCGCGCGCTTCGCGAACACTTCGCCGTAGTTCATCGAGCCGGCGAATGCGAGCAGCAGGCCGATGCCGAGCAGGAAGCCGAAGTCGCCCACGCGGTTCACGAGGAACGCCTTCATGTTCGCGTAGATCGCGCTCTCACGCGTGAAGTAGAAGCCGATCAGCAGGTACGACACCAGACCCACCGCTTCCCAGCCGAAGAACAGCTGCAGGAAGTTGTTGCTCATCACGAGCATCAGCATCGAGAACGTGAACAGCGAGATGTATGAGAAGAAGCGCTGGTAGCCGTCTTCTTCCGCCATGTAGCCGATCGTGTAGATGTGCACCATCAGCGAGACGAAGGTCACGACGACCATCATCATCGCGGTCAGCGAATCGACGAGGAAGCCGACTTCGAGCTTCAGCGAGCCGACGTTCATCCATTCATAGACGGTCGCGTTGAAGCTCGCGCCGCCCATCACGTCGAAGAAGACTTTCGCCGACAGGAGGAACGCGATCATTACGCCGAGGATCGTGATCCGGTGTGCGCCCTTGCGCCCGACTGCGTTCCCGAACAGCCCCGCAATCAGCGAGCCGGCCAGCGGAGCGAGCGGAATCGCCAGCAGCAGGTTTTCATTGAGTGTCGTTGACATAACAGCGTAGCCTGAAATTAACCTTTGAGCTGATCGAGATCCTCGACATTGATCGTGTCGAGCTTACGGAACAGGGTCACCAGAATCGCGAGACCGATCGCGGCTTCCGCTGCGGCGACCGTCAGCACGAAGAACACGAAGATCTGGCCGTGCACATCGCCGAGGTAGTGCGAGAACGCGACGAAGTTGGTATTCACCGCCAGCAGCATCAGTTCAATCGACATCAGGATGATGATGACGTTGCGGCGGTTCAGGAAGATCCCGACGATCGCGATCGCAAAGAGGATCGCGCCGAGCACGAGGTAGTGAGCAAGAGTCAGCATGGTTTTCTTTTCCTCCGCTTAGCCGTTGGTGCCCGAACCGGCTTCGCTCTGCGCCGCTTCCGGCTGCGGCTTTTCCGCTTCCATCTTCACGAGGCGCACGCGGTCGTTGCGTTGCACCTTGACCTGATCCGACACGCGCTGGCGCTTGCTGTCCTTGCCCTTGCGCTCGGTCAGCCCGATTGCGGCAATGATCGCGACCAGCAGCACGAGGCCGGCGATTTCAAACGCGAAGATGTAGTCGGTGTAGATCACCTTGCCGATCAGTCGCGTGTTCGACCAGTTGGCCATCTCGCCCGTCGCCATCGCGTGCACCGTCTGCGTGTCGCCGTAGCCGCGCCACAGGATCAGCGCGGTTTCGATCACGATGATCGCGCCGACCACGGTCGCCATCGGAACGAAGCGCTTGAAGTCGCGGCGCAGGTAGTCGATGTTGATGTCCAGCATCATCACGACGAACAGGAACAGCACCATCACGGCGCCCACATAGACCAGCACCAGCAGGATCGCGAGGAACTCCGCTTCCAGCAGCATCCAGATCGCGGCGGCGTTGAAGAACGCCAGCACAAGGAAAAGCGCAGACGCCACCGGGTTGCGCGAAGTGATCACCTTCAGCCCTGATACCACCAGGAGCAGCGCGAAGATGTAGAACAGTACGGTCGTGAATTCCATGATTACCGGTTCATCGTTAGGCCATAGTCAGGCGCGGCTTGCGGGACGCTCTCGCGTGCCGCACCCGTCGCGGCGGCTCGGCCCTGGCTTCGGGCCGGCACTGCAAACACAATCAACGATACGGCGCGTCGGCAGCCTTCGCCGCGGCGATGTCCTTCTCGTAGCGATCGCCCACCGCGAGCAGCATTTCCTTCGTGAAATACAGGTCGCCGCGCTTTTCGCCGTGGTACTCGAGAATCTGAGTCTCGACGATCGAATCGACCGGGCAGCTTTCTTCGCAGAAACCGCAGAAGATGCACTTCGTCAGGTCGATGTCGTAGCGCGTCGTGCGGCGCGTGTTGTCCGCGCGCGTTTCCGATTCGATCGTGATCGCCATCGCGGGGCACACGGCCTCGCACAGCTTGCACGCGATGCAGCGCTCTTCGCCGTTTTCATAGCGGCGCAGTGCATGCAGCCCGCGGAAACGCGGCGAGATCGGGGTCTTCTCTTCCGGGAACTGCACGGTGACCTTGCGCTTGAACGTGTAACGACCGGTCAGCGCGAGCCCCTTCAGCAGCTCGGTCAGGAAGAAAGTCTTAAAGAAGTGTTGGATAGCCGTCATGATTTCGTCCTTACTTCACCCAGATGTTCAGCGGCGACATCATCCAGCAGCCGACCACGACCACCCAGATCACCGTGACGGGCAGGAACACCTTCCAGCCGAGACGCATGATCTGGTCGTAACGGTAGCGCGGGAACGTCGCGCGGACCCAGATGAATACCGACAGCAGTGCGAAGACCTTCAGCACCAGCCAGAAGATGCCCGGGATGAACGACAGGAATTCGAACGGTGCATCCCAGCCGCCGAGGAACAGCGTCGCAGCCAGCGCCGAGATCACGATCATGTTGATGTACTCGGCGAGGAAGAACAGCGCAAACGCCATGCCCGAGTAGTCGATCATGTGACCGGCAACGATTTCCGACTCCCCTTCCACCACGTCGAACGGGTGACGGTTCGTTTCGGCGATGCCCGAGATGAAGTAGACGACGAACGCGGGCAGGAGCGGCAGCCAGTTCCACGACAGGAAGTTCACGCCGTGGCCCGCGAAGAAGCCATGCTGCTGCGAGTTGACGATTTCCGACATGTTCAGGCTGCCGGCCGTCATCAGCACGAGCACCAGCGCGAAGCCCATCGAGATTTCGTACGAGACCATCTGCGCCGCGGCGCGCATCGCGCCGAGGAACGCGTACTTCGAGTTCGACGCCCAGCCCGCGAGGATCACCGCGTACACGCCGATCGACGAGATCGCCATCGCGTACAGCAGGCCCGCGTTGATGTTCGCGAGCACGGCCTGAGCCTGGAACGGGATCACGGCCCACACGGCAAACGCCGGCACGACGGTCATCACCGGCGCGATCAGGTACAGCCAGCGGCTGGCGGCGCTCGGCTGAATGACTTCCTTCAGCAGCAGCTTCAGCACGTCGGCGATCGGCTGCAGCAGGCCGCCGGGGCCGACGCGGTTCGGGCCGAGACGCACGTGCATCCAGCCGATCAGCTTGCGTTCCCACAGAATCAGGTACGCGACGCACAGCAGGATGACGACGGAGACGACGAGGATGCGCACGATTGCCCACACCGTCGGCCAAGCGAAGCCGAGAAGCTGGGACCCGCCCGCGTTGATCGTATCGAACAAGCTCATTTACGCCTTCTCCACCACCAGTTCACCGGACAGGCTACCGAGCGCTGCGCCGGCAGGCGTCGCCGCCGACACGCGAACGACGGTCTCCGCAAGATTCGCGTCGCGCACGGCCGGCAACTGCACCGCACGCTCGCCCTGGCGCACGCGCACCGCGTCGCCTTCCTTCAAGCCCAGCTTGTCGAACAGCGCGGCCGGCAGGGCTGCAGCATTCGCCGCCTTCGCAGCAGCCGTCAGGTGCAGCGCACCTGCACGGCGCACGAGCGCGTCGGCGTGATAGATCGGCACATCGGCCAGACGCTCGAAACCGCCGTTCGCCGCGTTCGCCGCGGCGCGCACCGGTGCGACCGACGTCTGGTTCGACAGGCGGCCCGCGACGCCGGCGTCGCCGAGCGCCGCGAGACGCACTTCTTCCGACGTCTCGTATTCGAAGTTCAGCAGGCCGAGCAGGCTGCCGAGCACGCGCAGCACCTTCCAGCCCGGACGCGTATCGCCGAGCGGGCGCACGACGCCGTTGAAGCTCTGCACGGTGCCTTCTGCGTTCACGTACGTACCGGCTGTTTCCGTGAACGGTGCGATCGGCAGCAGCACGTCGGCGTAGTCGAGGCCGTGCTTGAACGGCGACATCACGACGACCATTTCTGCCTGGTTCAGCGCGGCCAGTGCCTGTGCCGGATCAGCGGTGTCGAATTCCGGCTCGACGTTCAGCAGCACGTAGCCCTTGCGCGGCTGCGCGAACGCTTCGCGTGCGTTCAGGCCGCCTGCGCCCGGCAGCGCGCCGACGACGTGCGCGCCGACCGTGTTCGCCGCTTCCGTCAGGAAACCGAACGTGGCGCCGGTGTTGTCGGCGATCCACTGCGCAACGGCGTGCAGCTTCGCGAATTCCGGATGGCGAACTGCGACGTTGCCGAGCAGCACCGCGCGACGTTCGCCGTTCGCGAGCGACTGGGCGACAGCCTGCGCGGCCGGCGATGCGGCAACGCCTGCCAACGTGTCGGGCAGCGCGACGCCGCGCAGTTGCGCGACGGCCGCGGCGATGCCGGCCAGTTGGTCGAGCCATGCCGACGGCGCGGCAACGATGCGCTGCGCGGTCGGGATCAGTGCATCGTCACCGGTCGCGTGCAGGAAGTGCAGCTTCGCACCGTTCTTCGCGGCCTGACGCAGGCGGGCGGCAAACAGCGGGTGGTCGCGGCGCAGGAACGAACCGACAACGAACGCGGCGTCCACGTTCGACAGGTCGGCGATCGGCATGCCGAGCCACGGTGCGCCCTGGGCCGGCGCCGAGAAATCCTGCTGACGCAGACGGAAATCGACGTTCGGCGTCTTCAGTTCGTTGGCGAGCTGCTTCACGAGGAACAGCTCTTCAGCGGTGCTGTGCGCGCTCGCGAGCATCGCCAGCGCGTTCGCGCCGTGATCCTCGGCGATGCCCTTCAGGCCTTTCGCGACGTATTCGAGCGCGGTCTGCCAGTCGGTTTCGATCCACTGGCCGCCCTGCTTCAGCATCGGCTTCGTCAGGCGCTCTTCGCTGTTGAGGCCTTCGTACGAGAAGCGGTCCTTGTCGGAGATCCAGCATTCGTTGATGGCTTCGTTCTCGAACGGCAGCACGCGCATCACGCGGTTGTTCTTCACCTGCACGACGAGGTTCGCGCCGACGGAATCGTGTGGGCTCACCGACTTGCGGCGCGACAGTTCCCACGTACGGGCGCTGTAGCGGAACGGCTTGCTGGTCAGCGCGCCGACCGGGCACAGGTCGATCATGTTGCCCGACATTTCGGAATCGACCGTCTTGCCGACGAACGTCGTGATTTCCGAGTGCTCGCCGCGGCCCAGCATGCCGAACTCCATCACGCCGGCGATTTCCTGGCCGAAGCGGACGCAGCGCGTGCAGTGGATGCAGCGCGACATTTCTTCCATCGAGATCAGCGGGCCCACGTTCTTGTGGAACACCACGCGCTTCTCTTCCGAGTAGCGCGACGACGACTTGCCGTAGCCGACCGCCAGATCCTGCAGCTGGCATTCGCCGCCCTGATCGCAGATCGGGCAGTCGAGCGGGTGGTTGATGAGGAGGAATTCCATCACCGACTGCTGCGCCTTCACGGCCTTGTCGGATTGCGTATGGACGATCATGCCGGCCGACACGGGGGTCGCGCAGGCAGGCACGGCCTTCGGCATCTTCTCGACTTCGACGAGACACATCCGGCAGTTGGCCGCAACCGACAGTTTCTTGTGATAGCAGAAGTGAGGAATGTACGTATCCGCCTTGTGCGCAGCCTGGATCACCATGCTGCCTTCGGGCACCTCGACCTTCTTGCCGTCTATTTCAAGTTCAACCATGATGGTGAATGGTCCTTAACCTATTTCCGCCCGTTCGCGCCTTCGCCCGACCGTGCGCTCAAATTCCGCAACCGGGTTCGCTTCAGGCCGCAGCCGCGTGCGCGTGGCCGCCGACCATGCAGTGCTTGTGCTCGACGTGGTACGCGAATTCGTCCCAGTAGTGCTTGAGCATCCCGCGTACCGGCATCGCCGCCGCATCGCCGAGTGCACAGATCGTGCGGCCCATGATGTTCTCGGCCACCGAGTTCAGCAGGTCCAGATCTTCCTGGCGCCCTTCGCCGTGCTCGATACGGTTCACGACGCGATACAGCCAGCCGGTGCCTTCACGGCACGGCGTGCACTGGCCGCACGATTCCTCGTAATAGAAGTACGACAGGCGCAACAGCGAGCGCACCATGCAACGCGTCTCGTCCATCACGATCACCGCGCCGGAACCGAGCATCGAGCCGGCCTTCGCGATCGAATCGTAGTCGAGATCCGTCTGCATCATGATGTCGCCCGGGATCACCGGTGCCGACGACCCGCCAGGAATCACGGCCTTGATCTTCTTGCCGCCGCGCATCCCGCCGGCGAGCTCCATCAGCGTCGCGAACGGCGTGCCGAGCGGCACTTCGTAGTTGCCCGGACGCTCGACGTCGCCCGATACCGAGAAGATCTTCGTACCGCCGTTGTTCGGCTTGCCGATCTCGAGGTAATTCTGCGGCCCGATGGACAGCAGGAACGGCACCGCGGCAAACGTCTCGGTGTTGTTGATCGTGGTCGGCTTGCCGTACACGCCGAAGCTCGCCGGGAACGGCGGCTTGAAGCGCGGCTGGCCCTTCTTGCCTTCGAGCGACTCGAGCAGCGCCGTTTCCTCGCCGCAGATGTACGCGCCGTAACCGTGGTGCGCGTGCAGCTCGAACGAGAATTCCGAGCCCATGATGTGGTCGCCGAGGAACCCGGCCGCGCGCGCTTCATCGAGCGCGGCTTCGAAGCGTCGATACACTTCGAAGATTTCGCCGTGGATGTAGTTGTAGCCGACGGTGATGCCCATCGCGTACGCGCCGATGGCCATGCCTTCGATCAGCGCGTGCGGGTTCCAGCGCAGGATGTCGCGATCCTTGAACGTGCCCGGCTCGCCTTCGTCCGAGTTGCAGACGAGGTACTTCTGCCCCGGGAACTGGCGCGGCATGAAGCTCCACTTCAGGCCGGTCGGGAAGCCCGCACCGCCACGGCCGCGCAGGCCCGACGCCTTCACGTCGGCGATCACCTGCTCGGGCGGAATCTTTTCTTCGAGAATGCGGCGCAGCTGCTTGTAGCCGCCGCGCGCAACGTAATCTTCGAGATGCCAGTTCTCGCCGTTCAGACCAGCGAGGATCAGCGGTTTGATGTGACGGTCGTGGAGGGACGTCATTTCGAGAGCTCCTCAAGCAGCTGGTCGATCTTCTCGCGGCTCATGAAGCTGCACATTCTGTGATTGTTCACCAGCAGCACCGGCGCATCGCCGCACGAGCCCATGCATTCGCCTTCCTTCAGCGTGAACTTGCCGTCGGGCGTGGTCTCGCCGAAGCCGATGCCGAGCTTCTGTTTCAGGTAGTCGGCAGTCGCTTCCGCGCCACCGTCCGGGCCAAGCTGGCACGGCAGGTTCGTACAGAGCGTGATCTTGTGCTTGCCGACCGGGTTGAGCTCGTACATCGTGTAGAACGTCGCGACTTCCTGCACGGCAACGGCCGGCATGCCGAGATAGTCCGCGACGAACTGCATCAGTTCGGGCGACAGCCAGCCGTGCTCTTCCTGAGCAACGGCCAACGCCGACATCACGGCGGACTGTTTCTGA
This sequence comes from Burkholderia crassaminum, assembly GCF_964265005.1. Lineage (NCBI taxonomy): Bacteria > Pseudomonadati > Pseudomonadota > Betaproteobacteria > Burkholderiales > Burkholderiaceae > Burkholderia > Burkholderia crassaminum. The sequence continues at coordinate 2,664,553 of NZ_OZ183799.1, forward strand.
TCGGCGGGATACTTCGTCAACGCTCGATCGATTTCCTTCAGGCCTTCAGCTGAGATCATTTTCAGACACGACTCTTTCAATTCCTACCGAACGAACAACCTGCCGCACACTGGGGTGCATGGACGGCAGACCTGGCGCTCACTCTGTTGACAGCTTGCGAAGCCGCGCCGGTTCAGCGCGCAACGCGTGTGACTGACTGCTCACCGCCCGCTCGCGCGGGCGGCGCAACCATTAGCGATCGATTTCGCCGAACACGATGTCCTGCGTACCGATGATCGTGACGGCGTCGGCGATCATGTGACCGCGCGCCATTTCGTCGAGCGACGCCAGGTGAGCGAAACCCGGTGCGCGAATCTTGAGGCGATACGGCTTGTTGGCACCGTCCGACACGAGGTAGATGCCGAATTCACCCTTCGGATGCTCGACCGCCGCGTACGCTTCGCCTTCCGGCACATGGAAACCTTCGGTGAAGAGCTTGAAGTGGTGAATCAAGTCTTCCATGTTGGTCTTCATGCCGACGCGCGACGGCGGTGCAACCTTGTGATTGTCCGTCATCACCGGGCCCTGATTCTTGCGGAGCCACTCAATACACTGTTTCGCGATGCGGATCGACTGGCGCATTTCTTCGACGCGCACCAGATAGCGGTCGTAGCAATCGCCGTTCACGCCGACCGGCACGTCGAAATCCATGCGATCGTACACTTCGTACGGCTGCTTCTTGCGCAGATCCCACGCGATACCCGAGCCGCGCAGCATCGGGCCCGTCAGGCCCATCTGCAGCGCACGTTCCGGGCTGACCACGCCGATCCCGACCAGACGCTGCTTCCAGATCCGGTTATCGGTAAGCAGCGTTTCGTACTCGTCGACGCACTTCGGAAAGCGCGTGAAGAAGTCGTCGATGAAGTCGAGCACCGAGCCGCTGCGCGCTTCGTTCATCTTCGCGAGCGCCTTCTCGTTGCGAATCTTCGACGCCTTGTATTGCGGCATTGCGTCAGGCAGGTCGCGGTAGACGCCGCCCGGACGGTAGTACGCCGCGTGCATCCGGGCGCCGGACACCGCTTCGTACACGTCCATCAGGTCTTCGCGTTCGCGGAAGGCGTACAGGAACACGGCCATCGCGCCAACGTCGAGTGCGTGCGCGCCGATCCACATCAGGTGGTTCAGCACGCGCGTGATCTCGTCGAACAACACGCGGATGTACTGCGCGCGCTCCGGCACTTCGATGCCGAGCAGCTTTTCGATCGCGAGCACGTAGCCGTGCTCGTTGACCATCATCGACACGTAGTCGAGACGGTCCATGTACGGCACGGACTGGATGAAAGTTTTGGATTCCGCGAGCTTTTCCGTCGCGCGGTGCAGCAGGCCGATGTGCGGATCGGCACGCTGGATGACTTCGCCGTCAAGCTCGAGCACGAGGCGCAGCACGCCGTGCGCTGCCGGGTGCTGCGGGCCGAAGTTGAGCGTGTAGTTCTTGATTTCTGCCATGACGCCCCCTTAATGTTTCAGACCGCCATAGCGATCCTCGCGGATCACGCGCGGCGTGATTTCGCGCGGCTCGATCGTCACCGGCTGGTACACGACCCGCTTCTCTTCCGGGTCGTAACGCATTTCGACATAGCCCGACACCGGGAAGTCCTTGCGGAACGGGTGACCGATGAAGCCGTAGTCGGTGAGGATGCGGCGCAGGTCGGGGTGGCCTTCGAACACGATGCCGTACAGGTCGAACGCTTCACGCTCGTACCAGTTCGCGGAGGTCCAGATGTCGACCAGCGATGCCACGATCGGCAGGTCGTCGTCCGGTGCGAATGCGCGCAGGCGCAGACGCCAGTTGTTCGTGACCGACAGCAGGTGCGACACGGCCGCGAAACGCGGGCCGTCGTAGGCGCCGTCGCCGAAGGTCTGGTAGTCGACGCCGCAGAGGTCGATCAGTTGCTCGAAACGGAGCTTCGGATCGTCGCGCAGCATCTTTGCGACTTCGAGGTAATCGCTCGCCTTCACGACGAGCGTCAGTTCACCGATCGCTTCGGTGAGGCTCACCACGCGCGCGCCGAGCGCGGCTTCGAGGTTTGCCTTGAGGGTCTCGATTTTGCTTGCCATATTGAGGGGACGCTCGGGGCTTTATTGACGGGCGATGGTATTGGTGCGGCGGATCTTCGCCTGAAGCTGGATCACGCCGTAGACCAGCGCCTCGGCCGTGGGCGGACAGCCCGGCACGTAGACGTCGACGGGCACGATCCGGTCGCAGCCGCGGACCACCGAGTACGAGTAGTGATAGTAGCCACCACCGTTCGCGCACGACCCCATCGAGATCACCCAGCGCGGCTCGGCCATCTGGTCGTACACGCGGCGCAGCGCGGGCGCCATCTTGTTGCAGAGCGTGCCAGCGACGATCATCACGTCCGACTGACGCGGGCTCGGGCGGAACACGACGCCGAACCGGTCCAGGTCGTAACGGGCCGCACCCGCATGCATCATTTCGACGGCGCAACACGCGAGCCCGAACGTCATCGGCCACAGCGAGCCGGTACGCGTCCAGTTGATCAGCTTGTCAGCCGTCGTGGTGACAAACCCTTCCTTCAAGACCCCTTCGATACTCATTTGCTTTCCACTCCAGACGAGCGACCGAGCGTGGCCGCTCATGCAAACCGGCGATTAACCCATCACTCCCAATCGAGGCCGCCTTTCTTCCAGATATAGGCAAAGCCCAGCAGGAATTCGAGCAGAAAAATCATCATTGCGATGAAACCCGGCCAGCCGATATCCCGGAGCGCGACGCCCCACGGGAACAGGAATGCGGTTTCGAGATCGAAGATGATGAACAGGATGGCGACGAGGTAATACCGGACGTCGAATTTCATCCGGGCGTCTTCAAAGGCTTCGAAGCCGCACTCGTACGGTGCGTTCTTCTCGACGTCCGGCTTGTTGGGACCAAGGAGCTTGCCGATGCTGACCAGCGCTATACCTAAACCAGTGCCCACGAGGAGGAACAACAAGACGGGGTAATAGGCTGCGAGGTTCAAGGCAATCCTCTATCGGTTGGTTCTGAGCGTCCGGAGAATACCACTATCCGGCGGAAGGAATCATTTCGGAGTGCAGGCGATCGCAAGACAACCGCAAGCACACCCCAGAAATGAAAAATGCCAGCCACTAGAAGCGGCTGGCATTGAGTAACTTTGGTGCCGACGGCGAGACTCGAACTCGCACAGCTTTCGCCACTACCCCCTCAAGATAGCGTGTCTACCAATTTCACCACGTCGGCACTGCATGCAACCGGGGTTGTAACTACTTGTTTCCCGCGAATCGCTTCAAGAATTAAATTCTAACCCGACTTCCAGAATTGTTCAACGCACAAACGCAAAAAATTTAACTTTTTATTTCGGGACGTCCTGGCCCGGCGCGCTCGCGGCCGAACCTGCGGCAGCGGATGCCGCGACGGCCGGTACCGACGCTGCAGGCGCCGATGCCGGTGCGGTCGCAACCCCACCCAGCACGCCTGCCGACGGCGTCGACTTGTACGAACCGAGGTACGTCAGCGCGAGCGTCGCGATGAAGAAGATCGTCGCGAGAATGCCCGTCGTACGCGACAGGAAGTTCGCCGAGCCCGTTGCACCGAACAGGCTGCCCGACGCGCCGCTGCCGAATGCAGCGCCCATGTCGGCACCCTTGCCGTGCTGCAGCAGCACGAGACCAATCACACCGAGTGCAGACAGCACCTGCACCACAATAATCAGCGTCTTGAATAACAGCATCACACCCACCCGAATGGATCGGGCGACCGGAACGACCGGCCGCCGTCATGGTTCAATTCGATCGCAGACCGCTCAGCGCGCGGCCCGGCAGATCGCCAGGAAATCCTCTGCCTTCAGCGACGCGCCGCCGATCAGGCCACCGTCGATATCCGGCTGCGCAAACAGCTCTTCCGCGTTGTCCGGCTTCACGCTGCCGCCGTACAGCACGGACACGTCCGCCGCGCCCTTTGCCGCGAGACGCGCACGCAGGAACGCGTGCACGTCCTGTGCCTGCGCCGACGTCGCGCTCTTGCCCGTACCGATCGCCCAGACCGGTTCGTACGCGACGACGATGCGCACAGCCTCGTCGGCCGTCAGCACGGCCAGCACTGCGTCGAGCTGCGCACCGACCACCTGCTCGGTCGCACCCGACTCGCGCTCGCCGAGCGTCTCACCGACGCACACGACCGGCGTGAGCCCCGCCGCGAGCGCGCGCTGCGTCTTCGCCGCGACCGTCTCGTTGCTTTCGCCGTGATACGCGCGGCGCTCCGAGTGACCGACGATCGCATAGCGTGCACCGAACTCCGCGATCATCGCCGCCGCCACTTCGCCGGTGAACGCACCCTGCTCGTGCGCCGATACGTCTTGCGCACCGCAGGCGACACGGCCGCCGTCGAGCTGCGCCTGAACCTGCGCGAGATACGGGAACGGCACGCACACACCGACCGACGTTTCGGCAGCTACCGCGCCCACGCCCTGCACCACTTCGTTCAGCAACACCTGGTTGCCGGCCAGCCGGCCGTGCATCTTCCAGTTGCCGATCACACGCTTAGTTCTCTGTTTCGACATCGTGTCTGTCTCGTCACCGCTTGGTCATTAACGCGCCGGAAACCGGCCGTCAGGTTTGATCTGGCGAAGCAAACCGGCGATTTTACTGCGCGCGACTTGAACCGGTCAAACCGCGCATGTCAAGCCCGGCCGCACGGGCCGTCAGGCGTTCGTACCCCAATCGAGCACGATCTTGCCGGTGTGCTCGCTGCTTTCCATCAGCGCGTGCGCCTGCGCGGCTTCCGCAGCCGGCAATACGCGATAGATCACCGGCTTGATGCGGCCATCGGCAATCAGCGGCCACACGCGCGCCTTCAGTTGCGCGGCGATCTGCGCCTTGAACTCGACCGGACGCGGGCGCAGCGTCGAACCCGTGATCGTCAGCCGGCGACGCAGGATCTCGCCCAGGTTGACGTCGGCCTTCGCGCCGCCGAGCAGCGCAATCAGCACGAGACGGCCGCCATCCGCGAGCGCGGACAGTTCGCGCGGCACGTACGAGCCCGCCACCATGTCGAGGATCACGTCGACGCCGCGATCGTGCGTCAGCGACTTCACGACCTCGACGAAGTCTTCCGTCTTGTAGTTGATCGCGCGTTCGGCGCCGAGCGCCTCGCACGCGCGGCACTTGTCGGCAGTGCCGGCCGTCGCGAACACGCGAAAGCCGAGCGCATGCGCGATCTGGATCGCCGTCACGCCGATGCCGCTCGAGCCGCCCTGCACGAGCAACGTCTCGTGCTCGCCGCCCTCGCCCGCGCCGAGCTGCGCACGGTCGAACACGTTGCTCCACACGGTGAAAAACGTTTCGGGCAGCGACGCGGCCTCGATATCGGTGAGCCCGTCAGGCACCGGCAGGCACTGCGGCAGCGGCGCCACCGCGTACTCGGCATAACCACCGCCCGCGAGCAGCGCGCACACTCGATCGCCCAGTTTCAGGCCGAACGGGTTCAGCGCGGCGTCGGACAGGTCGCCGCCGACGATCTCACCTGCGACCTCGAGGCCCGGCAGATCCGACGCACCCGGCGGCGGCGCATAAGCCCCCTTGCGCTGGAACACGTCGGGCCGGTTCACGCCGGAAGCCGCCACCTTGATCAGCACTTCGCCGCGCTTCGGTTCGGGGCGCGGACGCTCCGCGAGCTTCAGCACGTCGGGGGCGCCGAATTCGGTGATTTCGATGGCTTTCATGGTGAGGGTCGCTCCGGGATCAGGATCGGAATCGGATGGTGCGCCCGCACGCGGCACGGGCGCCTTGCCGGCGCTGCTGCGCCGCACAACGATGCTACAGAAAAAACGGCCGGCACGCTTTCGCACTGCCGGCCGTTGGTCCGCCTGCCCGCTTACTGCTGCGGCGGCGTATCCGACTGCGACGCCGCCGCTGCTTCATTCAGCAGCGCCTTCGCCGACAGACGCACGCGACCCTTTTCGTCCGTCTGGATGACCTTGACCTTCACTTGCTGGCCTTCCTTCAGGTAGTCGTTGATGTCCTTCACACGCTCGTTGACGATTTCCGAGATGTGCAGCAGGCCATCCTTGCCCGGCAGCAGGTTCACGATCGCGCCGAAATCCAGCAGCTTCAGAACCGTGCCTTCGTACACCTGGCCGACTTCGATCTCTGCCGTGATGTTCTCGATGCGCTTCTTCGCTTCGGCCATGCCGTCGCTGTTCGTGCTCGCGATCGTCACGACGCCGTCGTCCGAGATGTCGATGGTCGTGCCAGTTTCTTCCGTCAGCGCACGGATCACCGAACCGCCCTTGCCGATCACGTCGCGGATCTTTTCCGGGTTGATCTTGATCGTGATCATGCGCGGCGCGAATTCCGACAGTTGCGTGTTCGCACCCGAGACTGCCGATGTCATCTTGCCGAGGATGTGCATGCGGCCTTCCTTCGCCTGCGCGAGCGCGACCTGCATGATTTCCTTCGTGATGCCCTGGATCTTGATGTCCATCTGCAGCGCCGTCACGCCTTGCTCCGTGCCGGCCACCTTGAAGTCCATGTCGCCGAGGTGATCTTCGTCGCCGAGGATGTCGGTCAGCACCGCGAACTTGTTGCCTTCGAGGATCAGGCCCATCGCGATGCCCGCGACGTGCGCCTTCATCGGCACGCCGGCATCCATCAGCGCGAGGCAGCCGCCGCACACCGACGCCATCGACGACGAACCGTTCGATTCGGTGATTTCCGACACGACGCGGATCGAGTAGCCGAATTCGTCAGCGCTCGGCAGGCACTTGACCAGCGCGCGCTTCGCGAGGCGGCCGTGGCCGATTTCGCGGCGCTTCGGCGAGCCGACGCGGCCCGTTTCGCCGGTCGCGAACGGGGGCATGTTGTAGTGGAGCATGAAGCGCTCGCGGTACTCGCCTTCGAGCGCGTCGATGATCTGCTCGTCACCCTTCGTGCCGAGCGTCGCGACGACCAGCGCCTGCGTTTCGCCGCGCGTGAACAGCGCCGAGCCGTGGGTACGCGGCAGCACGCCGGTGCGGATCTCGATCGGGCGCACGGTGCGCGTGTCGCGGCCGTCGATGCGCGGCTCGCCGTTCAGGATCTGCGAACGGACGATCTTCGCCTCGATGTCGAACAGCACGTTGCCGACGGTGGCCTTGTCGGCCGCTGCCGTACCGGCTGCCTGCGCGTCTTCCTCGAGCTTCGCCGAGGTCGCCGAGTAGACTTCCTTCAGCTTCGTCGAGCGAGCCTGCTTGTCACGGAGCTGGTAAGCGGCGAGCAGGTCGTTCTGTGCCAGTTCGGTCACGCGTGCGATCAGCGCCTCGTTCTTCGGCGTCGGCTGCCAGTCCCACTCGGGCTTGCCGCCTTCGCGCACCAGTTCGTGGATCGCGTCGATCGCGACTTGCATCTGCTCGTGGCCGAACACCACCGCGCCCAGCATCACTTCTTCCGACAGCTGGTCGGCTTCCGATTCGACCATCAGCACCGCGCGTTCCGTACCCGCCACGACGAGATCGAGGCTCGATGCCTTGATCTGGTCACGCGTCGGGTTCAGCACGTAGGCGTTGTCGATGTACGCGACGCGCGCGGCACCGACCGGGCCGTTGAACGGCAGGCCCGACACGGCGAGCGCAGCCGATGCGCCGATCAGCGCGGGGATGTCCGCCGGGATTTCCGGGTTCACGGACAGCACGTGGATCACGACCTGGACTTCGTTGTAGAAGCCTTCCGGGAACAGCGGGCGCAGCGGACGGTCGATCAGGCGCGACGTCAGCGTCTCATGCTCCGACGGACGGCCTTCGCGGCGGAAGAAACCGCCCGGGATCTTGCCGGCCGAGTAGGTCTTTTCGAGGTAATCGACGGTCAGCGGGAAGAAGTCCTGGCCCGGCTTCGCCGTCTTCGCGCCGACGACGGTTGCCAGCACGACGGTGTCTTCGACGTCGACGATCACCGCACCGCTCGCCTGGCGAGCGACTTCACCGGTTTCGAGGCGCACCTTGTGCTGGCCCCACTGGAATTCCTTCACGACCTTGTTGAACATGGACATGGTTGCTCCTTTGAATTCATGCATTTCATTCGCCGCGCCGGCCATCCGGCACGGCGGCGTCCCGACCGAATCACCCGGAGCAAGGTGTGTTTTTTATGCCATTCCAGCGCGGCGCTCGTACAGCGACGCGCTGGAATGACACAAATCCTGCCCCGGTATCAGTCGTTGCGGCAGCCCCGCACTAACGTGCCGGACAGCCTGCGATGCGCGTGACGCTACGCATCGCGCAAAAACAAAATGCCTGTATCAGCGGACTGACACAGGCATCTTGCTGGCGGCAATCGCCTCGATTACTTACGCAGACCCAGCTTCTCGATCAGCGCGCGGTAACGGTCGGCATCCTTGCCCTTGAGGTAGTCGAGCAGCTTGCGGCGGCGGCTCACCATGCGCAGCAGACCGCGGCGGCTGTGGTGATCCTTCGCATGGGTCTTGAAGTGACCCGTCAGTTCGACGATACGTGCGGTCAGCAGTGCGACCTGAACTTCGGGCGACCCCGTGTCGTTGGTAGCACGGGCGAACTGAGCAACGACTTCCGACTTCTTGATATCTGCAACAGACATGTGATTTCCTTTCTAACTGAACAGGCGGACACGGAAGAATGGCCGTGCCGTGACTTACAACCGGCGGGCATTGTAGCACAACTCCACGCCTTTCTTACCGCCCCCTGTCACGGGCGCGTCATCGAGCATGTCGACGGCATCTCCGTGCGCTGCGCCGGCACCGCCAGCACCGTCCGGAAGCCGTATCCCGACCCCTCGTTGTCGAAGCGCACGCCCGGCGTGCCGGCCTTGTCCATCTCCATCACGTAAAGGGGCTGGATCAACTGATGATCCTGCGCGCGCATTCGCGACGCATGGAAGCCGTCGTCGAACGACAGGCCTTCGAGCGCCCGTGCGACCGCGACGGGGTCGGCCGAACCCGCGCGGTTCATCGCGGCGGCCAGCATCTCGATCATCAGGCTCATCCGCCGCACCGGATAGTCGTCCTGGGCAGCTGGAAAACGGTTCCGGAACGCGCGGTAGAACGCATCGGATTTCACGCCGCCCGCGTTCGGGTGCCAGTCCGCCACGGCCACGACCCGCCCCACGCCGGCGTCGCCAAGTGCGGCCGGCGCGCCGAGGCTGTTGCCATAGAACGTATAGAACTTCGCATTCAGCCCCTGCTCGCGCGCCGCCTTCACGAGCAGCGTGAGGTCGTTGCCCCAGTTGCCGGTCACGACGGCGTCGGCGCCGCTCGCGCGAATCTTCGCGATGTACGGCGAGAAATCCTTGATCCGGCCGATCGGGTGGAATTCATCACCGGCGATCGTCACGTCCGGGCGCCGCGCGGCCAGCGCCTGCCGTGCGAGCGTACTGACGTCGTGGCCGAAGCTGTAGTCCTGGTTCAGGAGGTAGACCTTGCGCAGTGCGCGGTCGCGCGCCATCACGTCCGCGAGCGCGGCCATCCGCATACCCGCATGCGCATCGAAGCGGAAATGCCAGAAACTGCAGCGCGCGCCGGTCAGCGCCGGATCATCGGCCGAATAGTTGAGGAACAGCATCCGGTTGTCCGGATCGCGCGCATTCAGCTTGTCGAGCGCCGCGACGAGCGCGGCCGCCACGGCCGAGCTGTTGCCCTGCGCGACGAAGCCGATATGCCTGTCGGCGGCCGCGCGCAACTGCACGAGCGCCTCCTCCGGGCTGCCCTTGCTGTCGAGCACGACGAGTTCGAGCGGATGCGCGCCGTCGCGCAGCTTCACGCCGCCCGCGGCGTTGACCTGCTCGACGCCGAAGCGCAGGTTGCGCTCGACCGCCGCGCCCGCATTCGCGAACGGGCCAGACATCCCTTCGATCAGCGCGACCCGCACCGGCTCGCCGCCGGCAAATGCCGACGACGCCAGCATCCACCCCGCGCTCAACACGAGCGCGCATCGCTTCCACCCCTGCATCGGCCACCTGCCCTTCAATCTGCCCGAGAAGCGCGGATCATAGGCCGGCGCCCCTGCCGCCCGCAAGCGCAACCGCGCCGGCGATCCGCACCGATTTATTTCGAGCGATGCGCGGCCGCCCTCCGTCCGTGATAAAACGGGAATTGTTTCCGTGTTCTGGAGAATCCCCATGCGCATTCGCATTTCCGCGCGCCTGCCGGTGCTGCTTGCCGGCGCCGCCGCGCTGCTGGCCGGTTGCGCGCAACCGTGGCAGCAATACCAGGCCGGCCAGGACGAGTCGGCGATCGTCGCACGCATGGGACCGCCGCGCGAGATCTACGACCTGCCCGGCGGCGGCAAGCGCCTGATGTGGCCGACCCAGCCGATGGGCGAGATCACCGTCGCGGCCGACGTCGACGCGGCCCACAAGATCGTCAACGTGCGTCAGGTCCTGCAACCGAGCGAGTTCTATCGCGCGGAGATCGGCAAATGGACGAAGACCGATGTCCTCGTCAACTTCGGACGCCCCGTCGAGACGTCCTACTTCCCGCTGATGAAGCGCGAGGTGTGGACCTACCGGTATCTCGAGGACAACGTCTGGTACATGATGTACAGCTTCTACTTCGATCCGCAGGGCATTCTGCGCATCACGCAAAAAACGCCCGACCCGCTGCACGATCCCGATCGCCGCAACCTGTTCTGACCGATTACGCATTTACGCGCAATTTTCACAATGGCCATTCACGAATCACCGCGTGAATGGCCATTTCATTTTTTCCGTCTTCCTATTAATTCGGCAAATGCGACGGAAATCTTTTCCGATCGATGACATTCCGGTGGCAATCCGCTGACATCCCCGTCATACGGGCCTTCGCGTGGAAACAGGCACGCGCGGTGCATGTCATGCAGTGGATTGGTGCATGCAATGCACTACGCCAAACCAATTTGAAACAAATTGTTTCAACACCCCCGAAGCGCTAGGGCATACCCCTAATATCAGTCGAAATTCAACCTTTCAATTTAGAAAGAATACGATTGCGTCATTACCGCCGATATCCATTTGCCTTTATCACAAAGGAGTCCTCATGAATCGCCCCAAGAGCATGCTGGTTGCCAACATCGCCTGGGCCCGCGAAACGCGTGAACACACGCCCGGCTTCTTCGACGCGCTCGCGCGCGGCCAGAATCCGCGTGTGCTGTGGATCGGCTGCGCCGACAGCCGCGTGCCGGCCGAAACCATCACACACTGCGCACCCGGCGAGTTGTTCGTCCATCGCAACATCGCGAACCTGTTCCATCCCGACGACGACAACTCCGCCAGCGTGCTCGAGTACGCGGTGCGTGTGCTGCAGGTCGACCACGTGATCGTGTGCGGGCATTACGGGTGCGGCGGCGTACGCGCGTCGCTGCTGCCGCCGCCGTCCGACCTGCCGCACGTCGCACGCCGCATCGCGCCGCTGTGCGCGCTCGCGCGGCGCCATCGCGACGCGCTGGACGGGCTCGACGACACGGCCGCCGCCGACCGCCTCGCCGAACTCAACGTGCTCGAACAGGTACGACTGCTGCGCGCGTCCCCGATCGTGCGGGGCCGCGAACGGCCGCCGCTCGTGCACGGCTGGATCTTTTCGCTCGCCGACGGCCGCCTGCAGGAACTCGATTCCGGCTACACCACGCCGCCCGTCGACGTCGAACCCGTGCAGGCCACGACGGCCGGCGCGCTCGGCTGACATCCCCCGCCCCCAAAGCCAATGAAATCGCCCCAACCATGAAACTGAACGAGCGCCTGTCCACCCTGCCGCGCGACATCGTCGCCGGCGTCGTCGTTTTCCTCGTCGCGCTGCCGCTGTGTCTCGGCATCGCCAATGCATCCGGCGTCGAACCGTTTGCCGGGCTCGTGTCCGGCATCGTCGGCGGCATCGTCGTCGCGCTGCTGAGCGGGTCGTCGCTGTCCGTCAGCGGGCCGGCCGCCGGCCTCGTCGTGATCGTCGTCGAAGGAATCGCACAACTCGGCAGCTTCTCCGCGTTCCTGCTCGCGGTGCTGCTGTCCGGCGTGCTGCAGTTCGGGTTCGGCATGCTGCGCGCCGGCCGCTTCGCCGCCTATGTGCCGTCACCCGTCATCAAGGGCATGCTCGCCGCGATCGGCCTGCTGCTGATCGTGAAGCAGATTCCGTTCGCGTTCGGTATCGGCGGCTCGGCCGCGCAATCGTTTGCGAACTGGTCGGGCCTGCCGGTTGCATGGGCCGCCACGGCCATCGCGCTAGCGTCGCTCGCGCTGCTGATCGCGTGGGACACGCCTGCACTGCGCCGCTTCGCGCTGGTGCGCTCGGTACCGGCGCCGCTCGCGGTCGTCGTGCTCGGGATCGGCGCGACGCTCGTGCTGGGCTTCGTCGCGCCGGCCGTTGCGCCGGGCGCCGCCCATCGCGTGACGCTGCCGGAACTCGGATCGTTCGCGGCCTTCGCGGCATCGCTCAAGCATGCGGAACTCGGCCCGAACTTCGCGCAGCTCGTCAATCCGGACGTGTGGCGCGTCGCGATCACGCTCGCAGTCGTCGCGAGCCTCGAGACCCTGCTGAGCCTCGAAGCCGTCGAGCAGATCGATCCGAAGCGCCGGCCGACCCAGCCCGACCGCGAGCTCAAGGCGCAGGGCGTCGGCAATCTCGTCGCGGGTGCGTTCGGCGGGCTGCCGATCACGTCGGTGATCGTGCGCAGCTCGGTGAATGTCAACGCGGGCGCGCAAAGCCGGATGTCGGCGATCGTGCACGGGATGCTGCTGCTCGCGAGCGTGTTCGCGCTCACCGGCCTGATCAACCTGATCCCGCTCGCGAGCCTGGCCGCGATCCTGATCCACACCGGCTTCAAGCTTGCGAAACCGGCGCTGTTCCGCTCGGTGATGAAACAGGGGCCGGCCGCGTTCGTGCCGTTCGCCGCGACGATCGCCGGCGTGCTCGCGGTCGACCTGCTGTTCGGCATCGCGCTCGGCCTCGCGTGCAGTGTGCTGGCAGTCGCCGTCGCGAACCTGAAAAGCCCTGTCACGCTCGCGCAGCACGACGACCACTACCTGCTGTCGTTCCGCAAGGACGTATCGTTTCTCGGCAAGGTGCAGGTCAAGCATCACCTGCGGCACATTCCGGACCGGGCCGCAGTGATCATCGACGCGACACGCGCCGACTACATCGATCACGACGTGCTCGAACTGCTCGACGCGTTCGTCACCGATGCGCCGCGGCGCGGAATCACGGTCGAGTTCCGCCGACGCAGCCCGGCGCCCCGCCCGGCCGCCCGCCGCTGGATGTTCCGCGCGCCGGCCGCCGAATGAGCGGTGCATGAAAAAACGCCCCGGCGGCAGGGCCGCGCGGGGCGTTTCGGTGATGCGTAGCGCGCGGCGCTTATGAGCGCTGCGGGTTGAGCTTGTCGTCCTTCGAATGCAGCTTGTTCAGCGCGGAGATGTACGCCTTCGCGGACGCGGCGACGATGTCCGGATCGGTGCCGACGCCGTTGACGATCCGCCCGCTCTTCGACAGCCGGACCGTCACTTCACCCTGCGCCTGCGTACCGGTCGTGATCGCGTTCACCGAGTACAGCAGCAGCTCGGAACCGCTGCCGACTTCGCTCTCGATCGCATTGAACGTCGCATCGACCGGACCGTTGCCGCGCGACTCCCCGGTCACTTCCTTGCCCTCGACCCCGAACACGACCTTCGCGTGCGGCTGCTCGCCCGTTTCCGAGTGCTGCGACAGCGACACGAACTTGTAATGCTCCTGCTCATGTGCGAGCGCCGACTCCTCGGACACGATCGCGATGATGTCCTCGTCGAAGATCTCGGACTTGCGGTCGGCCAGATCCTTGAAACGCATGAACGCCGCGTTCAGTTCGCCTTCGCTGTCGAGCGACACGCCGAGCTCCTGCAGACGCTGCTTGAATGCGTTACGGCCCGACAGCTTGCCGAGCACGATCTTGTTCGCGGTCCAGCCCACGTCTTCCGCGCGCATGATCTCGTAGGTGTCGCGCGCCTTCAGCACGCCGTCCTGGTGGATGCCCGACGCATGCGCGAACGCGTTCGCGCCGACCACCGCCTTGTTCGGCTGCACGACGAAACCGGTGATCTGCGACACGAGCTTCGACGTCGGCACGATCTGCGTCGTGTCGATGCCGACGTCGAGGCCGAAATAGTCCTTGCGCGTCTTCACGGCCATCACGATTTCCTCGAGCGACGTGTTGCCCGCGCGCTCGCCGAGACCGTTGATCGTGCATTCGATCTGACGCGCGCCGCCGATCTTCACGCCGGCGAGCGAGTTCGCGACGGCCATCCCGAGGTCGTTATGGCAGTGCACCGAGAAAATCGCCTTGTCCGAGTTCGGAATGCGTTCGCGCAGCGTCTTCACGAGGTTGCCGTAGAGCTCCGGCACGCCGTAGCCGACCGTGTCGGCGATGTTGATCGTCGTCGCGCCTTCCGCGATCACGGCTTCCAGCACGCGGCAGAGGAAATCCAGATCGGAGCGGCTGCCGTCTTCCGGCGAGAATTCGACGTTGTCGGTGAACTTGCGCGCGAAGCGCACCGCGAGGCGCGCCTGCTCGAACACCTGGTCGGGCGTCATCCGCAGCTTCTTTTCCATGTGCAGCGGCGACGTCGCGATGAACGTGTGGATCCGGAAGCTCTCGGCCGGCTTCAGCGCGTCGGCCGCGCGCTGGATGTCCTTGTCGTTGGCACGGGCCAGCGAGCAGATCGTGCTGTCCTTCACGAGACCGGCGATCGTGTGGATCGCGTCGAAATCGCCGTTCGAGCTGGCCGCGAAGCCGGCTTCGATCACGTCGACCTTCATCCGCTCGAGATGCTTCGCGATGCGGATTTTCTCTTCCTTCGTCATCGACGCGCCGGGCGATTGTTCGCCGTCACGCAACGTCGTATCGAAAATGATCAGCTTGTCTGTCATGGGGGGCTCCAGGGCTCTTTATACGGAAGTCAAACGTAATGAGATCGCGCCACCGCTGGCGACGCTCAACAACAGACGAAGCTTGACGGGGGGCGAGAACGGTCAGCGCGGCAGGCGCGCCAACGCTAGCGCGCGTAGCGGCGCACCGGCTAGAAGGAGGGAGAGGCGGGGAAATGCAGTCATGCCGAAGACTATAGCGGCATTCCGTTGGGTGCGCAATCGGACGGCACCCGGGGTTTCCGGCGGCCCGGGTCGAACCAGGGACAAATGAAAACGGCGGCCCGAGGCCGCCGTTTCCGGGCATAAAACGCGCGTCAGTGGTCGCGCTGCGACGAGCGCGCCGGGTTCGCGCGCCCGCGGATGGCCATGTAGGCCCAGAACACGTAGCCGGACAGCCCGTACAGCACGAACAGGCAGAACAGCATCAGCGGTGGGTCGGACGACACGAGCACGAACGCGACGACGACCAGCAGGATCGCCGCGAACGGCACGCGGTGCCGCACGTCGAGCGCCTTGCCGCTGTAGAACGGCGCGTTCGACACCATCGTCACGCCCGCGTAGATCGTCAGCACAAACGCGACCCACGGCAGCCAGCCGAGCTTCATCGGCACGCGGTTGTCGGTGGCGAGCCACACGAAGCCCGCGATCAGCGCGGCGGCGGCCGGGCTAGGCAGCCCCTGGAAGAAGCGCTTGTCGACGACGCCGATGTTCGTGTTGAAGCGCGCGAGGCGCAGCGCGGCGCCCGAGCAATAGACGAACGCGGCGAGCCAGCCCCAGCGGCCGAGATCCTTCAGCACCCACTCGTACATCACGAGCGCGGGCGCGACGCCGAACGACACCATGTCCGACAGGCTGTCGAACTGCTCGCCGAACGCGCTCTGCGTATGCGTCATGCGGGCGACGCGCCCGTCCATCCCGTCGAGCACCATCGCGACGAAAATCGCGATCGCGGCGATCTCGAAGCGCACGTTCATCGCCTGCACGACCGCGAAGAAGCCGCAGAACAGCGCGGCGGTGGTGAACGCGTTAGGCAGCAGGTAGATGCCGCGCGTCTTCAGGAACCGCTGGCGCGCGGCGCGGCGGCTCTCGATGGGCACCGGATCCGATGCCATCACCTTGTTGCGGCGGAACGGGCGTGGCGTCTGGCCGGCGCCGTTGCGCGGCCGACGCGATTTGAATGCGGCCATCGTGCGCCTCGCCGCTTACTGTTCGAGTTCGGCGAGGATCGTCGACGACGCGTAGACTTTCTCGCCGATCGACACCTTCGCGCGGCTGCCGAGCGGCAGGTACACGTCGACGCGCGAGCCGAAGCGGATGAAACCGTAGCGCTGGCCGCGCGACAGCGGTTCGCCGGCGCGCACGTAGCAGAGAATCCGGCGGGCGACGAGGCCGGCGATCTGCACGGCGGTAACGGTCTTGCCGCTCGCCGTCTGGATCACGACCGCATTACGCTCGTTCTCGGTCGACGCCTTGTCGATCGCCGCGTTCAGGAACGCGCCCGGGAAATACTCGACCTTCGAGATCGCGCCATCGACCGGCGAACGCTGCGAATGGACGTTGAAGACATTCATGAACACGCTGATCTTCAGCGCCTCGCGGTTCGCGTACGGGTCCTGCGCGGTCTCGACCGCAACGATGCGGCCGTCGGCCGGGCACAGCACCGCGTTCGGCTGCGCCGGGATCGGGCGCTGCGGATCACGGAAGAACTGGACGACGAAGACGAGCAGCAGCCAGAACGGCCACGCGAAGCCGAAGCCCCCGACGGCATGGATCAACAACGCGATGACGGCTGCAATCGCGATAAACGGCCAGCCTTCGCGCGCGATGATCGGATGAGGATAGTTCATGGATTCGTTCTGTGTTCGGTGAATTGCAAAGCCCGTAGCATAACAAAAGCCGCCCGGGGCACTGCTGCCTTCGGGCGGCTTTTTGGTACCGGCCCTCTATTCGAGGGGCCGGAACAGCACGCGGTGCTTAGTTCTTCGTCTGGTCGACGAGCTTGTTCTTCGCGATCCACGGCATCATCGCACGCAGCTTCGCACCGACCTGTTCGATCTGGTGCTCGGCCGTCAGGCGACGGCGCGACTGCAGCGTCGGTGCGCCTGCCTTGTTCTCGAGAATGAAGCTCTTCGCGTACTCGCCCGTCTGGATGTCGGTCAGGCACTGCTTCATCGCCTTCTTCGTCTCTTCCGTGACGACGCGCGGGCCCGTCACGTACTCGCCGTACTCGGCGTTGTTCGAGATCGAGTAGTTCATGTTCGCGATGCCGCCTTCGTAGATCAGATCGACGATCAGCTTCAGTTCGTGCAGGCACTCGAAGTACGCCATTTCCGGCGCGTAACCTGCCTCGACCAGCGTCTCGAAGCCAGCCTTGATCAGCTCGACCGTGCCGCCGCACAGCACGGCCTGCTCGCCGAACAGGTCGGTTTCGGTTTCTTCACGGAAGTTCGTCTCGATGATGCCTGCACGGCCGCCGCCGTTCGCCGCAGCGTACGACAGCGCGATGTCGCGTGCCGCGCCCGACTTGTTCTGCGCAACCGCGATCAGGTGCGGCACGCCGCCACCTTGCGAGTACGTGCCGCGCACGGTGTGGCCCGGTGCCTTCGGCGCGATCATGATCACGTCGAGGTCGGCGCGCGGGATCACCGCGCCGTAGTGGACGTTGAAGCCGTGTGCGAATGCCAGCGCCGCGCCCTGCTTGATGTTCTCGTGCACTTCCTTCGCGTACACGTCGGCGATCTGCTCGTCCGGCAGCAGCATCATCACGACGTCGGCGCCCTTCACCGCTTCCGCGACTTCCTTGACCGACAGGCCGGCGTTTTCGGCCTTGCTCCACGACGCGCCGCCCTTGCGCAGGCCGACCGTCACGTTCACGCCGCTGTCCTTCAGGTTCAGCGCGTGTGCATGGCCTTGCGAGCCGTAGCCGATGATCGTGACTTGCTTGCCCTTGATGAGGGAGAGGTCAGCGTCTTTGTCGTAGAAAACGTTCATGATGGTTCCTTCGCTAATTCAAAAATTCAACAATTCGTTCGGATGGAGTACTACGGGCCGGGACATGACGGCGCACCCGGCGTGCCTGCCGGCATCACACCTTCAGGATGCGCTCGCCGCGTCCGATGCCGGAGCTGCCGGTGCGCACGGTCTCCAGGATCGCGCCCGCGTCCAGCCCCTGGATGAATGCGTCGAGCTTGTCGCTCGCGCCCGTCAATTCGATCGTGTAGGTCTTTTCGGTCACGTCGATGATGCGGCCGCGGAAAATGTCCGCCATCCGCTTCATTTCTTCGCGCTCCTTGCCCACTGCACGTACCTTGATCAGCATCAGCTCGCGTTCGATGTGTGCACCGTCGGTCAGGTCCACCACTTTCACCACCTCGATCAGGCGGTTCAGATGCTTCGTGATCTGTTCGATCACGTCGTCGGAGCCAATGGAAACGATGGTGAGCCGCGACAGCGATTGGTCTTCGGTCGGCGCCACCGTCAAGGTTTCGATGTTGTAGCCGCGTGCGGAAAACAGACCGACCACGCGCGACAGCGCGCCCGGTTCGTTCTCCAGCAGGACGGAAATGATGTGTCTCATGTTCGCTTCTTCCAGAATGTGTCCGTGTCGATTCACTCGCGCCGCGCGCCGCCGCGTGCCGCACCGCCCTTCGTGAAGGCGGCCGCATCGGGCTCAGGCGCGCGTCGCGCCGTTACAGATCTTCCGATCCGAGCAGCATCTCGGTGATGCCCTTGCCGGCCTGGACCATCGGCCAGACGTTTTCGGTCGGATCGGTCTGGAAGTCGAGAAACACGGTGCGGTCCTTCAGGCGCAGCGCTTCCTTCAGCGCCGGCTCCACATCCGAAGTCTTTTCGATCCGCATGCCGACATGGCCGTACGCTTCGGCGAGCTTCACGAAATCGGGCAGCGCATCCATGTACGAATGCGAATAGCGCTTGCTGTATTCGATCTGCTGCCACTGGCGAACCATGCCGAGATAGCGGTTGTTCAGCGAAATGATCTTCACGGGCGTGTCGTACTGCAGGCAGGTCGACAGTTCCTGGATGCACATCTGGATCGAGCCTTCGCCCGTGATGCACAGCACGTCGTCGTCCGGGTGCGCCATCTTGACGCCCATCGCTGCCGGCAGGCCGAAGCCCATGGTGCCGAGGCCGCCGGAATTGATCCAGCGACGCGGCTTGTTGAAACGGTAGAACTGCGCCGCCCACATCTGGTGCTGGCCGACGTCCGAGCACACGAACGCATTGCCGTCCGTCAGCTCCCACGCTTTCTCGACCACGTACTGCGGCTTGATGATCTCGCTTTCGCGGTCGTATTTCAGGCAGTCCTTCGAGCGCCAGCCCTCGATGTCCTTCCACCATTGCGCGAGCGCCTCGGTGTCGGGGCCATGCTCGGCCGTCTGCAGCTGCTCGATCAGCTCCTTCAGCACTTCCTTCACGTCGCCGACGATCGGGATGTCGACCTTCACACGCTTCGAGATCGACGACGGGTCGATGTCGATGTGGATGATCTTGCGCGGACGCGACGCGAAGTGCGCCGGATCGCCGATCACGCGGTCGTCGAAGCGGGCACCGATCGCGATCAGCACGTCGCAGTGCTGCATCGCCATGTTCGCTTCGTAGGTGCCGTGCATGCCGAGCATGCCGAGGAATTTCTTGTCCGATGCGCGATAGCCGCCAAGGCCCATCAGCGTGTTCGTGACCGGATAGCCGAGCAGATCCGCGAACTGGTTCAGTTCGCGCGACGCGTCGGCGAGGATGATGCCGCCGCCCGTGTAGATGTACGGGCGCTTTGCCGTCAACAGCAGCGACACGGCCTTGCGGATCTGGCCCGAATGGCCCTTCGTGACCGGGTTGTACGAACGCAGCGACACGCTCTTGACCGGCTCGTACTGGCACGGCGTCTTCGAGATGTCCTTCGGGATGTCGATCAGCACGGGGCCCGGACGGCCGGTGCGGGCGATGTAGAACGCCTTCTTGACGGTTTCCGCGAGGTCGCGCACGTCCTTCACGAGGAAGTTGTGCTTCACGCACGGACGCGTGATGCCGACGGTGTCGCACTCCTGGAAAGCGTCCTGGCCGATCGCGGCAGTCGGCACCTGGCCGCTGATCACGACCATCGGGATCGAATCCATGTACGCCGTTGCGATGCCGGTCACCGCGTTGGTGACGCCGGGGCCCGACGTCACGAGGCAGACGCCGACATTGCCGGTGGAACGCGCATACGCATCGGCTGCGTGCACGGCTGCCTGTTCATGGCGCACCAGCACGTGCTGAATCTTGTCCTGCTTGTAAAGCTCGTCGTAGATGTAGAGTACCGAGCCGCCGGGGTAGCCCCAGATGAATTCGACGTTTTCATCGGCCAGTGCCTTCATGAGCACGGTGCCGCCGATGGAGTCGCTATCGGGAGGGGAAAGGGGTTCCGACGTGGAGAATTCCGCGCTGGGCATGTTCATTTTGACCTTTCGAATTTTCGGCAAAAAATTGATCGGGTGCTCTCTGCCGGGCTTGTGGCTCGGGTTCAAGCGGCGCGTCCAGTTTGAAGGGCAGGCTTCTTGGGCCAGCCTCAAATGAGACCATCACTTCATGTTGCGAATCATTGACGATAGCGGGTCGCGAATGGGTCGTCAAGCAAAATATCCCGCAGCGCATCATGGGCGCCGCCCGGCACCCCGCCGCCGCGGCTCGCGCGCAACGCGCGGCGCCCAACCCGGTGCCAAGCGGCACGAAAATTTGATAGCATCCGCGGGTTTTACGAAATTTTTCGACCTTTTACACCACGCAGCGGTCCGCAGCGCATACCTTCACGGAATGGCATCAGACAAGGAACTCGCCGACTTTCTGGCGGGCGTCGAAAGGCGCGCGTTCAAGCAGGCTGCGTACGCCGTGCGTGACGACGATGCGTCGCTCGACATCGTGCAGGACGCGATGATCAAGCTTGCAGAGAAGTACGGCGACCGGCCGGCGGCCGAATTGCCGCTGCTTTTTCAGCGAATCCTGCAGAACGCGATCCACGACTGGTTTCGCCGGCAGAAAGTCCGCAACACGTGGGTCACGCTCTTCTCGTCGCTGAACAACACCGACGACGACGACTTCGACCCGCTCGAAACACTCGAATCCGCGAACGACAACGCGGGCGTCGAGAGCAGCGAGCACCGCCTCGAACGAGAGCAGGTTCTGGCCCTGATCGACGAAGAAATCCAGAAACTTCCGGCGCGTCAACGGGAAGCGTTCCTGATGCGTTATTGGGAAGATATGGATGTCGCCGAGACTGCCGCCGCAATGGGGTGCTCCGAGGGCAGCGTCAAGACGCACTGCTCACGAGCCACCCACACCCTGGCGCAAGCGCTCAAGGCCAAAGGAATCACGCTATGAGCTCCGCTCCCGTAAATCGAGAACACGAATTCGCGCTGAAGGTGCGCCGCGCGCTGGACGAGCGCGCGGCCGACCTGCCTGCCGCGACCACCGACCGTCTGGCCGTCGCCCGCCGGGCTGCGCTCGCGCGCAAGAAGCCCGAAGCCGCGACCGTGCCGGTGTTCGTGCCGGCCTTCGCCGGCGCGGCCGGTGCGTACGGCATGGCGCCCGCGAGCCGCCCGCAGGCGTCGTTCGCGCGCCGCCTGCTGCGCGCGTGGCCGCTGGCACTGCTGCTCGCGGGGCTCGTCGGCATCGCCTACTGGGAAGACATGCAGCGCACCGCCGAGCTCGCCGACATCGACGCGGCGATGCTCAGCGACGACCTGCCGCTCAACGCGTATCTCGATCACGGGTTCAACGCGTATCTGTCGCGCGCTCACTAACAGACAATAACGAGGGGATCGCACGGGTGAGTCAGAAGCGCGGCCTGGCCGTATTTTTCGGATGCGTAATCGCGATCGCCGTTTCCTACGTCGCCACGTATCCACGATTCCACCCGGCCCCCGCGACGACCACCGCCGCGGCCAGCAGCCCTGCCACGGCCGCATCGGCCGCGACCGGGTTGAGCACCGACCTGCCCCCACTGCCCCTGCCGCTGCCGGCCGCTACCGGCCCGCTGTCGTGGGCGCGTCTCACGCCGGCGCAACACGCGGCACTCGCGCCGTTCGCCGACCAGTGGGATGGCTTCAGCGACGCGCGCAAGCGAAAATGGCTGAAGATCGCATCGCGTTTCGCGAAATTGACGCCCGATGATCAAAAGCGCCTGCAGGACCGGATGACCGAATGGGCGCGGATGACACCCGAGCAGCGCCGCGTCGCGCGCGAGAATTACCAGAGCGCGAAGGAGCTTTCCGCGCAGGCGCGCGAGCGCGCCTGGAAGGCGTACCAGCAACTCCCCGAAGAGCAGAAGGAACGTCTCGCGGCCGCCGAGCGCCGCCGCCGGCCGAGTGTCGTCAGCGCGCCGCCGACCGTCGCCGACCGTGACGTCCGCCGCCTCGTCAATTCGCACGAGCACCCCGCAAGCGGCGCGGCCACCGCGCCGGCACCCGTCTCGGCCGCCGTCACGCCGCCCGTGCCCGCGTCGTCGACGGCCGGCACCGCATCCGCGCCGGCCGCCGTGGCGCCGGTGTCGCCCGCCGACGCACCCTCGCTGTTCAAGGGCTCCTGAGCGGCCGTGGCGAACGCCCGCGCCCCCGAAACCCCGGCCGCCGCGCCGTCCGTGCGGCGGCGTCTCGCCGCGCTGCTCTACGAAGGCGTGCTCCTGTTCGGCGTGGTGTTCTTCGCCGGGCTCGCGTTCAGCCTCGCGATGCAGCAACGCAACGGCCTCGTCCATCACAACCTGCTCGCCGCGTGGATCACGCTCGTGGTCGGCGCGTACTTCGTCTGGTTCTGGACCCATGGCGGCCAGACGCTGCCGATGAAGACATGGCGGCTGCGGCTCGAATCGTCGAGCGGCCGGCCGCTGAGCGCGGGCCACGCGCTCGTCCGCTACGCACTCGGCTGGCTGTGGTTCCTGCCGCCGCTCGCGCTGCATCCGCTCCTCGGCCTGTCGGTACCCGTCACGCTCGCGCTCACCGCCGCGTGGATCGTCGCGTGGGCCGGCGCCGCCCGGCTGCATGCCGACCGCCAGTTTCCGCACGACCGGATCGCACGCACGCGCGTCGTCGCGATGCCACGCTGACGCGCCGCATTCACCAGACGAAAGCACCTCGCCGACGCGGCTCCCGTCCGGCCCGACAGCCTTGCCGGACAAGCGCCGGACGTTCCGTACGGCAAGTTACACAACGTCCCGTCGTTCACTGCTAAACACCTTGCAGCGGTCGTAATAAGAACGTCTCGTGACTGTCATGGCACAGTCACGCCCGCATGGCGGAATGCCGGTAATGTCAACCGGCGCGAGTCATGCATGGGCCAGAAAACGTCCGCGACCTCCCTGTTCCGTCACCCCATCGGCGCCCGCGCCGCCACCGCCTTCCTGTCCGGTTCTGCCGCAACCGACGGGCTGGTGTCACAAGAGCCGCCTGCCGGGCACGCCACGCAGCATGACGACCCCGACTCGTCAGCCCATCGCTACCGCACCATCTGGCTGTCCGACATTCACCTCGGCTCGAGCGGTTGCCAGGCACCGTACCTGCTCGACTTCCTGCGCCACAACGATTCGGAGTACCTGTACCTCGTCGGCGACGTCATCGACGGCTGGCAGCTGAAGAAGGGCTGGTACTGGCCGCAGGCGCACAACGACGTCGTGCAGAAGATCCTGCGCAAGGCCCGCAAGGGGACGCAGGTCGTCTACATCCCCGGCAACCACGACGAAGGCGCGCGGCAGTTCTGCGATCTCGCGTTCGGCGACATCCAGGTGCGCGGCGAGGCGTTCCACACGACGCTCGCGGGCAAACGTTTGTGGATCGTGCACGGCGACCTGTTCGACGGCGTGATCCAGCACGCGAAATGGCTCGCGTACCTCGGCGACACGCTGTACACGCTGATCCTCGTGCTGAACCGCTGGTTCAACCGGATCCGCA
Source organism: Burkholderia crassaminum (assembly GCF_964265005.1). Lineage (NCBI taxonomy): Bacteria > Pseudomonadati > Pseudomonadota > Betaproteobacteria > Burkholderiales > Burkholderiaceae > Burkholderia > Burkholderia crassaminum. The sequence goes on from NZ_OZ183799.1 coordinate 2,688,361, forward strand.
GCCGGCTCGGCTTCCAGTACTGGTCGCTGTCGCAGTACCTGAAGCACCAGGTCAAGAACGCGGTCAACTTCATCTCGCAGTTCGAAACCGTGATGACCGACGAGGCGCGCCGCCGCGGCTGCGACGGCGTCGTATGCGGTCACATCCACAAGGCGGAGATCCGCGATATCGACGGCGTGCTGTACTGCAACGACGGCGACTGGGTCGAAAGCCTGTCCGCGCTCGTCGAAACGATGGAAGGCGAACTGAAGATCGTCTACTGGACGGTGATGCGCACCGCACCGTCGGAGACCACGTCGCGCAAGGCCAAGGCCACTGCCTGACATAACCGTACTTACAGGACACAAGCCGCGATGAAGATCATGATCGTCACCGACGCGTGGGAACCGCAGGTCAACGGCGTCGTGCGCACGCTGAAGAGCACGTCGCGCGAACTCACCGCGCTCGGCCACCGCGTCGAACTGCTGACGCCGCTGGAATTTCGCACAATACCCTGCCCGACCTACCCCGAGATTCGCCTGTCGATCCTGCCGTACCGCAAGCTGCGCGCGCGGATCGATGCGTTCGCACCCGACGCGCTGCACATCGCGACAGAAGGCCCGCTCGGCCTCGCCGCGCGGCGCTACGCGCGTTCGCGCAAGCTGCCGTACACGACCGCGTATCACACGCGCTTTCCGGAATACGTGCAGGCGCGCTTCGGCATCCCGCTGTCGGCCACCTACCGCTTCCTGCACTGGTTCCACGGCCCGTCGCTCGCGGTGATGGCACCGACGCCGGTCGTCAAGCAGGACCTCGAGAAATTCGGCTTCACGAACGTCGTGCTGTGGACCCGCGGCGTCGATCTCGACGTGTTCCGGCCGATGGAATCGAAGGTGCTCAATACCGCGCGGCCGATCTTCCTTTATGTAGGCCGCGTCGCGATCGAGAAGAATGTCGAGGCGTTCCTGCGCCTCGACCTGCCCGGCTCGAAGTGGGTCGCGGGCGAAGGCCCCGCGCTCGCGGAACTGAAGTCGCGCTATCCGGAGGCAAACTATCTCGGTGTGCTGTCACAGGCCGAGCTCGCGAAGGTGTATGCTGCGGCCGACGTGTTCGTGTTCCCGAGTCGCACCGACACGTTCGGCCTCGTGCTGCTCGAGGCGCTCGCCTGCGGCACGCCGGTTGCCGCGTATCCCGTGACGGGCCCGATCGACGTGCTCGGCGAAGGCGACGCCGGCGTGATGCACGAGGACCTGCAGGAAGCCTGCCTCGAGGCGCTGAAGATCGAACGCACGACGGCGCGCGCATGGGCCGAACGCTTCTCGTGGCGCGCGGCATCCGAGCAGTTCGCGTCGCATCTGAAGCCGCTGCCGAAGACCTCGTACTCGCCAGCAGAAGGTGCCGCCGTTTGAAACGAGACCTGAACGACAAGACCCCGCCCCCCGACGCAACGCCGCAACGGCACCGGCCGTTCGACGAGGAAGAGCCGCACGCCGACGCGGATGTGCACGCGCACGAGCCGCTCGGCCCCGACGATCGGCTGGCGCCGCTGCCGCCGAACCCGTACAAGCGCCACCGCGGCATCACGCGCGCCTGGTACGCCCTCAAGCATTCGCTGAACGGCTTTCGCGTCGCGATCCGCGAGGAGAGCGCGTTTCGCCAGGAACTCACGCTCGCCGCGCTGATGCTCCCGATCGGCGCGTTCGCACCGGTGCCGGCCGCATCGCGCGCACTGCTGATCGCGTCGGTGCTGCTCGTGCTGATCGTCGAGCTGCTGAATTCGAGCGTCGAGGCCGCGATCGACCGCATCTCGCTCGAACGCCACGAACTCTCCAAGCGCGCGAAGGACCTCGGCAGCGCCGCCGTGACGGTCGCACTGTTCGCATGCGTGACGACATGGGGCTTCGTGCTCGGACCGGTCGTCGCACGCTGGCTCGGCTTCTAGACGGCTGCCCGACGCACACCCGCAGCACCGCCCGCGTGCGGCGCTGCACCATGCGCCGCGCGGGGCCGCGTACACGAAATGCGCCCGATGTGGCGAAACCCCGGTTTATAATCGTCCGCTAGACATAGAACAGCAACCCGCGCCGGACGAATCACGCAGCATCGATTGCAGCGCCCGCCAGTCCGGCACACACAGGGCCGGACGACATGGAAGCGAAACCTCCCCGCCGCACCCGCGAACGGATTCTCGAGTTGTCGTTGAAACTCTTCAACGAGATCGGCGAGCCGAACGTCACGACCACGACGATCGCCGAGGAAATGGAAATCAGTCCAGGCAACCTGTACTACCATTTCCGCAACAAGGACGACATCATCAACAGCATCTTCGCGCAGTTCGAACAACAGATCGAACGGCGGCTGCGCTTCCCCGACGATCATCGTCCGACGATCGACGAAACCTGGTCGTACCTGCAGTACATGGCCGATTTCATGTGGACCTACCGGTTCCTGTATCGCGACCTCAACGACCTGCTCGCGCGCAATCGCACGCTCGAGACGCACTTCAAGCAGATCATCAGCCACAAGGTGCGCTTCGCGCGCGACATGTGCGAGCTGCTCGTGTCCGACGCGGAAATGGTCGCGACGCCTGCCGAGATCGAAGTCATCGCGACCAACATGGCCGTGATCTCGACGTACTGGCTGTCGTATCAGTACGTGATGCACCCGCGCAAATACAACGACCAGGACGCGATCCGCGAGGAACTTCACCAGGTCAGCATGCACGTGATCTCCGTGATGGCACCGTACCTGCGCGGCCGTTCGCGCCAGCTGTTCGACGATCTGGTCTCGGGCAAGCTGCCGAAGCGCCAGTTCACCGACTACCTGCCGCCGCGCGACGGCTCGCCGCGCCCGGCCGACAGCCCCGTCATCACCGGGCAGGCCCCCGCCAAGGATTCCAAGCAATGAAGGCAGTTTGTGTTTACTGCGGCTCGTCGTCCGGCGTGCGGCCCGTCTATGCCGACGCCGCGCGCGCATTCGGCCGCGCGCTCGTCGATGCGGGCCTCACGCTCGTCTACGGCGGCGGCCGTGTCGGGTTGATGGGCGTGATCGCCGACGAAGTGATGGCCGTCGGCGGCCGTGCGGTCGGCGTGATCCCCGAACTGCTCGTCGACAAGGAAGTCGGCCATACGGGGCTGTCGGAACTGCACGTCGTGCCCGACATGCACCACCGCAAGAAGATGATGGCCGACCTCTCGGACGCGTTCGTCGCGATGCCCGGCGGCGCCGGCACGCTCGAGGAACTCTTCGAGGTCTACACGTGGGCGCAGCTCGGCTATCACCGCAAGCCGGTCGCGCTCTACAACATCGATTCGTTCTACGATCCGCTGATCGCGCTGCTGCGCCATACCGTCGACGAGGGCTTCATGCGTCCGGCCTATTTCGACGCACTGTGCGTCGAATCGGAACCCGTCGAACTGATCGAGCGACTGCGTCGCTACCAGCCGCCCGTCCATGACAAGTGGGCGCCCGACGCAGCCAAGTAACCGTCACCGGAACCCGCACGCAATGACCGCACCGTCCGACCGCAAGGCAGTCCTCATCACCGGCGCGAGCCGTGGCATCGGCCGCGCAACCGCCGTGCTCGCGGCCGAGCGCGGCTGGGACGTCGGCATCAACTACGCGCGCGACGCGGCGGCGGCCGAACTCACCGCGCAGGCCGTCCGCGACGCGGGCGGCCGTGCGTGCGTCGTCGCGGGCGACGTCGCGAACGAAGCCGACGTCGTCGCGATGTTCGACACCGTCACGGCCGCATTCGGCCGCGTCGACGCGCTGGTCAACAACGCGGGCATCGTCGCGCCGTCGATGCCGCTCGCCGACATGCCGACCGACCGGCTGCGGCGGATGTTCGACACCAACGTGCTCGGCGCGTACCTGTGCGCGCGCGAAGCCGCGCGCCGGCTGTCCACCGACCGTGGCGGCCGCGGCGGCGCGATCGTCAACGTATCGTCGATCGCCTCCCGGCTCGGCGCGCCGAACGAATACGTCGACTACGCGGGCTCGAAAGGCGCGGTCGACTCGCTGACGATCGGCCTTGCGAAGGAACTCGGCCCGCACGGCGTGCGCGTCAACGCGGTACGCCCCGGCCTGATCGAGACCGAAATTCACGCGAGCGGCGGCCAGCCGGGCCGTGCGGCCCGCCTCGGTGCAACGACGCCGCTTGGCCGCGCGGGTGAAGCGCAGGAGATCGCCGAAGCGATCGTCTGGCTGCTTGGCGACGCGGCTTCTTACACGACGGGCGCCCTGCTCGACGTCGGCGGCGGCCGGTAATTCCGCACAGCGGCGCATCAAAAGCCGCCGCCCGAAACAATCCGTCGTTACGGCACCACAAATCTCCACAATTCCGTGACACGATCGGTAAACCTCCGTAACAATTCCGTGGTCTACTAGCGGACATTCAGACAGGTCTCATAAACGCCCGTCCGCTACCCCTTGATGTGACCCCAATCGGTCCTGCCCATGCCGCCGGACCGGCTCGACTCGACCCGAGATTCCTTCCATGCCTGGAACCGCAGCGCCCAGCCGGCGACGCACGTCTGTGCCCGCTCCGGCTCAGCACACCCGCTCGACCGCCGACGCCGACCTCACGGCAACGCTCGACGCCGCCGGCACGCCCGTCGCCGCCTCGACTGCAGCAACCAGCACGACGCACGAGCGCTCGCTCCTGCTCGGCTGGCGCGCATGGCTGTTCGTCGCTGCGCTGATCTGCGCGTATGCGCTGCCGGGCGTGCTCGGTCACGATCCGTGGAAGCAGGACGAAACCTACACGTTCGGCATCATCCAGCACATGCTCGAGACGGGCGACTTCGTCGTACCGACCAATGCCGGCCTGCCGTTCATGGAAAAGCCGCCGCTTTACGCGTGGGTCGCGACCAGCCTCGCATGGCTGCTGCAGCGCGTAATGCCGCTGCACGACGCGGCGCGACTCGCGAGCGCGCTTTTTGCCGCGCTCGCGTTCGGCTTCATCGCGCGCGCGGCGCGCGTCGCCAGCCGCGCGGACTCCTGGTTCGACCTGCGCGTGATCGGCCCCGTCGTGTTGAGCGCGGGCACGCTCGTCGTCATCAAGCACGTGCACGACATGATGACCGACGTCGCGCTGTTCGCCGGCACGGCAATCGGCTTTAGCGGGCTGCTCGAGCTCGTGATGCAGCACGTCGCGCGCGCGCAGCAGATGCGCCACGGGCTGCCGGTCCGGCCGTCGGGCCGCTGGGCCGCGCCGATCTTCGGCGCGGGCGTCGGCATTGCACTGATGACGAAGGGGCTGTTCGTGCCGCTCGTGTTCGCGGCCACGCTCGTCGGCACGCTGGTGCTCTATCCGGCCTGCCGCACCCGCTCGTTCGCGCGCTCGCTCGGCGTCGCCGCGCTCGTGTTCGCGCCATTCGCGCTCATCTGGCCGATCGCGCTGTTCCTGCGCTCCGAGACGCTGTTCATGACGTGGTTCTGGGATAACAACGTCGGCCGCTTCTTCGGCTTCTCCGTTCCCGAACTGGGCGCGGAAAACGACAAGCCGTTCTTCATCCTTCGCGCGTTCCTGCTCGTCGGCTTCCCGGTCGCGCCGCTCGCGATCGTCGCGCTCGCGCGCGGTGTGTGGCGCGACTGGCGCACGCCGCGCGTGGCGCTGCCCGTTATGTTTGCCGGCATCGGTCTCGTCGTGTTGCAAGTGTCCGCAACGTCGCGCCAGCTCTACATCCTGCCGTTCTTCGCACCGCTCGCGCTGGTCGCCGCGCAGGCCATCGAACGCCTGCCGCGCCGGCTGCATCTCGCGTGGGATTACCTGAGCCGCATCCTGTTCGGCACGGCCGCTGCGCTCGCATGGGCAATCTGGGCGGTGATGGCCAATCCGGCCGCGTCGCGCACGGATCTCGCACTACTCGGCCGCTGGCTGCCGCTCGACTGGACGATGCCGATCGAACCCGCGCTCGTGATCGGCGCGCTCGCGCTGACGGTCGGCTGGCTGACGCTGCTGCCGAAGCTGCGCGCGACGGGCCTCTGGCGCGGTGCGCTGTCGTGGGGCGCCGGCGCACTCGTCGCATGGGGGCTCATTTACACGCTGCTTCTGCCGTGGCTCGACGTCGCGAAGAGCTACCGCTCGGTGTTCGACGACCTGAACGCGCACCTCGCGCTCGAATGGAACGACGGCGACTGCATGGCGAGCCTGCACGGGCTCGGCGAATCGGAAGCGCCGATGCTGTACTACTTCTCCGGCATCCAGCACACGCCGATCGACGACGCGAAGACGACGCGCTGCACCTGGATGATCGTCCAGGGTGTGCGGGCCGTCGATCCGGCGCCCGGCAGCGAATGGAAACTGTTCTGGACGGGCGCCCGCCCGGGCGACAACGACGAACTGCTGCGCGTCTACGTGCGCACGCCTGAGCAGCACCTGCAGTAATGCACGGCGCCACGGCGCGCCGTCGGGCCTGCCCTCATGCCAGGCGTGGAGCGGTGAGCACCACCGCCTGATCCGCGAACAGCCGCCGGGAAATGCGCGCCGCCAACCGGCGCTCCCGGCCGACACGGTGCCCGTGTGACGCCGCGGGCCTGCCCCCTCCCCTTATCGCTCGACTGCCCGGATCTTCAGAACGAGGAACCGGGCTCGCGAAGAAACGCCGTCTCCTCGTCGCTCGACGCACGACCGAGAATCGCGTTCCGGTGCGGAAAGCGGCCGAAGCGCTCGACGACGGCCGCGTGCAGCAACGCGAAGCGGTGATAGCTCTCGCACCCTGCCTCGTCGCGGATGCCCGCGCACAGGCGCACGGCCTCGCGCTGGCTCTCGACCGATTCGTCGTGCTCGAACGGCAGATACGCGAACGCGCGGTGATGACCGCTCGGCAACTGCACGTCCCAGCCGGCCGCGACGACACGGCGCGCGAGCACGAGCGCCTTCGGATCGGCGGCAAACGCGCGCGGCGTGCCGCGATGGATGTTGCGCGAGAACTGGTCCAGCACGACGATCAACGCCAGCGCACCCGACGGCGAGTCGGCCCAGTGATCGCAGGCGCCGTCGCAGGCGGCGTCGAGCAGCGCGCCGTAGCGCGCGCGCAGCACGTCGTCGAACGCCGCGCCGCCGTTGAACCACACCTTGCGTTCCTGCCCGAATTCGGCCGAGCCCGGCTCGCCGAACCAGAAATCCAGAATCTCCCGCGCTTGTGGATCGAGCGTCGCTGCGCCCGCATTGCTGGTGACTTCAATCGTCATGCAAACTCCAGTACGAGGCGCCGTGTCCGCGCGCTCTTCTTTTCCAGTTTCGCGACCCGCAGCTCGCCGATTTCGGACGTGTTGCGCACATGCGTGCCGCCGCACGGCTGCAGGTCGACATGCTCGATGCGCAGCAGCCGCACCCGGCCGAGGCCCATCGGCGGCTTCACGCTCATCGTGCGCACGAGTTCGGGCCGCTCGGCCATCTCGTCGTCGGTGATCCATTCGGTCGTAACCGGGTGCGCACCGACAACAAGGCCTGCGAGACGCCGCTCGACGTCGTCGCGGTCGATCGAATCTGACGTCGCGAAATCGAGGCGCACGTAGTCGGCCGTCACGCTGCAGCCGTCGACCGCGTACGGCAGCACCGCGCACATCAGGTGCGCGGCGGTATGCAGGCGCATGTGGCGGTAGCGGCGCAGCCAGTCGATCTCCGCGGCGACGCGCGTGCCGGGCACGAGCGCCGCGACACGCGCCTCCTGCCCGGGTGCGGGCACGTGCACGGCATCGTCGGGCGTCGCGCCGTCGAACTTTGCCTTGCGCGTATCGGCAATCGCGATCGTGCTGCCGTCGGGCAGCGTCAGCGTGCCGGTGTCGCCGGCCTGGCCGCCGCCGAGCGGATAGAACACGGTGCGGTCGAGCCGGATGCCGTCGTCGCCGACGGCCAGGACGACCGCGTCGCATTGCGTGAGGTACGCGTCTTCGCGAAACAGCGCTTGTGTCGTCATCGGGCGAGCCTCGTATCGATTGGGGAAAGCGGCCAGTGTCGCGCCGCGCGGCGCACGCGCCCAGACGCAGATCGTCCCGCGCACAGGCAGCGGCGTACCGGTCGATCAACCGGGCCGGTTGCGCATCCAGTCGGCCGTTTCGTAGAACGAATGCATGAGCCGCTCGCGCAGCGGTTCGGGCAGCCCGACATCCTCCATCGCCCACGCCATGCAGCGCAGCCACTGGTCGCGTTCGACCGACGCGATCGGGAACGGCAGGTGCCGCGCGCGCAGCCGCGGATGGCCGAACCGGCTGATGTAGTGGTCGGGGCCGCCGAGCCAGCCGCACAGGAACCAGAACAGCTTGTCGCGCGAACCGTCGAGCGACGGCGGGTGCACCGCGCGAATCTGCGCGAACTCGGGCTCCAGGTCCATCAGGTCGTAAAAGCGGTCCACCATTTCGCGTACGCGGGCTTCACCGCCCACGAGCTCGAACGCCGTCGGCTGCGACGGCGCATCATCATTCACATCGGTCATACGGATAGTCGGAAAACGGGATCTTCGGGGCCGCCGGCGACGCTCATGCGTCGCGCAGCGACTGCAGCGCGGGGCGCCGCAACACATTATGCAGGCTCAGCCAGCCAGCCGCACCGGCGCACGCGGCGCCAGCCGCGATGCCGGCCGGCACGAGCCACGGATCGACGGCGAGCTGGAAGTCGAACACGCGCGACGCGAGCACCCAGCCGACCGCGATCGCGCCCGCTGACGCCAGCGCGCCGGCCAGTGCGCCGACCACGACGAATTCCGCGCGCTGCACCGCATTGACCTGCGCACGCGACGCGCCGAGCGCGCGCAGCAGCGCAGCCTCGCGCACACGCTCGTCGCGCGAGCCGGCCAGCGCCGTGTACAGCACGAGCACACCGGCCGCGAGCGTGAACGCGAACAGGAACTGCACCGCACCGACCACCTGCAGCATCATCCGCTGCAACTGCGCGAGGATCGGCGCGACGTCGATCGCGGTCAGGTTCGGGTAGCGCGCGATCAACGGATCGAGCAGCGCGGCGTCCGATGCCGGCAAATGGAAGCTCGTCAGGTACACGGCCGGAAAATCCTTCAACACCGGCGGCGGCATCAGCACGAAGAAATTGACGCGGAACGAGCCCCAGTCGAGCTTGCGCACGCTCGTGATCGGCGCGTCGACCGTCAGCCCCGTCACGTCGAAGCGCAGCACGTCGCCAGGCTTCACGTTCAGCGTCTTCGCGAGGCCGGCCTCGATCGAGATCTGTGGCGTGGCCGCGGTGCCGAACCAGTCGCCTTCGACGATCCGGTTGTCGGACGGCAGCTCGGTCGTATAAGACAGGTTGAACTCGCGGTCGACAAGCCGGCGCGCCTCGTCGGACGGGTACGCGTCAGGGTTCACCGGCTTGCCGTTGATCGCGACGAGGCGGCCGCGCACCATCGGCGCGGGTACTGCGTCGCGCACGCCGTGCGCGGTCAGGTAGGCCGCGACGTCGGCGCGCTGGTCGGGCTGGATGTCGATCAGGAACTGGTTCGGCGCATCGGGCGGCGTCGACTGCCGCCAGCCCGCGACGAGGTCGTTGCGCGTGATCGCGATCAACAGCAGGCACATCAGGCCGAGCGCGAGCGCGGTGATCTGCAGCGCGCTGGCCGTGCCGCGCCGGTGCAGCGACGCGAGCGCGTAACGCCAGCCGACGCCCGCGGCCACGCGCGCATTGCGCACCGCGCGTGCGGCGGCGAACAGCACGAGCCGTGCGATCAGCGCGAAACCGACCAGCGCGCCGGCGAAACCGCCCGCGACGATCAGCCCGAGCTTCAGGTTGCCGGCGGCCACGATCAGCAGCCCCGCGAACAGCACGACGCCGATCGCATACGCAGCCCACGCGGTGCGCGACGCATCGCCCCACTCGCGCCGCAGCACCCGCACCGGCGGCACACGCGTGAGCGGCACGAGCGGCGGCAGCGCGAAGCCGAGCAGCAGCACGAGCGCAGCGCCCACGCCGATCAGCGCCGGCCACAGCGTGGGTGGCGGCAGCACCACGTCGATCAGGCCGCCGAGCGCGGCCAGCAACGCCCAGTGGCCGCCGTAGCCGAGCACCGCGCCTGCGGCGCCGGATACGATCCCGATGCCGGCGAATTCGAGCGCGAACAACGCGCCGAGCGTGCGGCGGCTCACGCCGAGACAGCGCATCGTCGCGCAGCCATCAAGGTGGCGCCGCATGTAGCGCTGCGCGGCCATCGCGATGGCGACTGCCGCAAGCAGCGCGGTGAGCAGTGCGACGAGCGTCAGGAAGTGGCGCGCGCGATCCAGCGTCTGCCGCACCTGCGGCTGGCCTTCCTGCAACGATTCGAGACCGACGCCGCGCAGTTTCCCGCCGTCGACGCGTGCGTGCGCATACGCTTCGAAGCGCGTGATGGCCGGCTGATCACCGGCGACCAGCAGCCGGTACGTGACACGGCTGCCGTAACCCGTGAGCCCCGTCGCGGCGAGTTCATCCGCGCGCATCATCAGCCGCGGCGAAAAATTGACGAACGAAAACCCGCGATCGAGTTCACGGGAGATCGATGCGGCAACCTTGAACGTACGCAGCCCGACGCGCACCGTATCGCCCGCCTTCAGGTGCAGCGCATCGAGCAGCGCGGGATCGGCCCACACGGTACCGGGCGCAGGTATCGCGGCCGCCTTCTGCACGGCGGTGGCGCCGGCCGGCACGATGTCCACCGCGCCGCGCAACGGATACCCGGGCGACACGGCCTTCACGGCCGCGAGGCGCGAGGGCGCCGCGTCGGTCGCCCGCCCGCCCGTGGCGGACGCGATCATGCTCGGGAAGATCGCGGTCGTCGCGGTACGCAGGCCAAGCGCGCGGGCCTGCCGGTCGAACGACGGATCGACGAGGCGATCGGCCCGCACAACGAAATCGGCGCCGAGCATCTGGCGCGCGTCGCGCTCGAGCCCCTGGCGCAGCCGGTCGGCGAGGAAGCCGACACTCGTCAGCGCCGCGACCGCGAGCACCAATGCGAGGACGAGCAGCGTCAACTCGCCCGCGCGCCAGTCGCGCGCGGTCATGCGTGCGGCCTGGCGGATCAGGTCGCCGAGGCCGAAGCGGCCGGCATGCGCGGGTACCTCATGGCCGGGTTGCCCGGCCGGCGGCTGCGCCGCGTGTTGCTGCCCCTTCAATCGCGCTTCCCCCCGATCGAGTTCAGCCGCGACACCATGTGGTTCGCCATGCCGCGAAAGCCGCCCGAGACACCACGCCACAGGCGCGGGAGCGCCCACGCGGAAGCCGCGATGAACGCGGCGAGCAGCACGAGGAAGGCGAGCGGCACGAAGAACGCGAGCACGAGCCCGCCGACCACGAGGCCATCCTCGGTCGACGATGCGACCCAGTTCGAAATCGGTTCGGGAGACAGGTTGATCAGCGCGCGCGTGCCGGCCTTCGCCACGTGCGCGGCACCGGCGAGCGAGCCGCCGGCGAGCCCCGCGACCGCGAGCACGGTCGGATCGGCATGGCCGAGCGCGCCGGCGGCGAGCACGGCGCCGGCCGGGATGCGGATGAAGGTGTGCACGGCATCCCACAGCGAGTCGAACGCGGGGATCTTGTCGGCCAGGAATTCGGTGACGGTGAGCACGGCCGCCGCGCCGATGACCCACGGCGACATCAGGACGGCCAACGTGTCGGGCAGGTGGAGCCAGCCGAACCGCGCCAGCAGGCCGGCGATCAGCACGGTCAGGTACAGGCGCAGGCCGCTCGCCCACGCGAGCCCCGCGCCGAGCGAAATGGCTTCGATCATCGCCCTCTCCTTGCACTTTCCGTGCGATTTGCCGATTGATCGGATCGGGTCGGACAGACCGGCCGCGCGGCGCGTGGCGACCGGCACCGTGTGCCGCGAGAAGCACGACGGTATTCAGGCCCGAATGCGTTCCATTATAGACAGGCTATCCGAGTGACCGGCGCAATTCCGCAGCGCGACATCCCGGGCACACATGCGCCCGGGTGCCGACGCCCGGATGCCGACGTCAGGCAGCCGACGACAGCTTGAGGCCGATCAGCCCCGCGACGATCAGCGCGGCGCTCGCGACGCGCGCGACGGTCAGCGCCTCGCCCATCATCACGATGCCGAACACGAACGCGCCGACCGCGCCAATGCCCGTCCACACCGCGTACGCGGTGCCGAGCGGCAACTGGCGCATCGCGACCGCGAGCAGCCCGAAGCTGGCCAGCGCCGTCACGATCGTAAACACCGACGGACCGAGCTTCGTGAAGCCGTCCGACGATTTCAGGCCGGCCGCCCAGGCCACTTCCAGCAAACCGGCAATCAACAACCATACCCACGCCATCTCGACGTACTCCGTATCGGATGGGGCCGTCCCCGTTGAAGCGAATGGCCCGGGGTCGTCCCCGGGCGGCGCCGAGTATAACAAGATGCTTACGGACGCGCCGGCTGCGGGGCAGGCCGGCGGCCGATCGGGGGCGCGATCGGCCGGGCCCGGTCAGTTCGGTCAGTTCGATACGCGCTTCGGCGTGGCGCCGCCGACGCAGCGGTCGTCGCGGTACAGCGCCCACTCCTCGCACACGCGGCCGTCCTTGAACACGCACATTCCGACCTGCCCGCTCGACAGGTTGCGGATCGTGTGGCGGCCGCCGAGCTTGGCGCAATTGACCGACGCGGGATTGGCCATCGCCTGCTGGGGCGACGACGGTTGCTGCCCGGGCGGCAGCGGTTGGGCGAACGCGCCAGACGCAGCAAGCGCCAGCGCACAGATGACGACCAGACGGACGGACATTGCACGCTCCTCGTTTTCGTTCGCGGAACGGTCAGGATAACGGGGAATGAGCGCCGGGTGTGCACCGCGCGCGCAGGCCGCGCGACTGTCGCGCCGACGCAACCCTGCCGGCGCGCGACGTCACGCGCACGTGCGCCGCGGCAGCCCGGCCGGCCCCGTCATGCGGCGCCGACGAGCCGGTATCCGACGCCCGTCTCGGTGACGATGTACTCGGGCTGCGCCGGGTCGCGCTCGAGCTTCTGGCGCAGGTGCGCCATGTAGATGCGCAGGTAGTGGTGGCTTTCGACATGCGACGGCCCCCACACGTCGCGCAGCAGCTGCCGGTGCGTGAGCACGCGTCCCGCGTGCCGCACGAGCGTGGCGAGCAGCCGGTATTCGAGCGGCGTCAGGTGCACGATCTCGTTGTCGCGCCAAACCTGGCGCAGCGCGAGATCCACGATCACGGTGCCGAAGCTCACCTTCGGCGACTCGTTCGCGCCGCCCTGGTTGCGCCGACGCAGTTGCGCGCGAATCCGTGCGCGCAGCTCGGACACACCGAACGGCTTGGTGAGGTAATCGTCGGCGCCCGCGTCGAGCGCCGCGACCTTCTCTTCTTCCTGGGTTCGCGCAGACAGTACGATCACCGGCACCTCGGACCAGCCGCGCAGTTCGCGGATCACGTCGAGGCCGTCGGTATCGGGCAAGCCGAGGTCGACGATCACGAGATCGGGCTTGCGCGTCGCCGCGTCGATCAGCCCCTGTTTGCCCGTCTCGGCCTCGAACACGGCGATGTCCTCCTCTTCGAGCGCGGCGCGCACGAAACGGCGGATCTGCTTTTCGTCCTCGATCAGGACAACGGTCAGGCTGGGTTCACTCATGGTCTGGCAATGACTCGGATGGGGACGATGCGCCCGGCACATCGGGTTCGTCGTCGGGCACGGCAGGCGCGGCTGGCGGCGTCTCGACCGGCAGCGTGAACCAGAAGCGCGCGCCCGTCACATGGCCGTCGGGTGCGGTGCGGTTGAGCGCGCCGATTTTACCGCCGTGCGCCTCGACGATCGCGCGGCAGATCGCAAGGCCAAGCCCGATGCCCGGCGTCGCCGATTCCTTCTCGCCGCGCGTGAACTTGTCGAAGATGCGCGTTTCCATGCCGGCCGGCAAACCCGCGCCGTAATCGTCGACATGCACGCGAACGAACGGCAGCCCGTCTTCGGTCACGCGCTCGGCGCCGATGTCGAGCGGCGCATCGGGCGGTGTGTACTTCGCCGCGTTTTCAAACAGGTTGGTGAACAGGCGTTCCATCAGCACCGCGTCCATCTGCAGGAGCGGCAGGTCGGCCGGCAGCACGACGCGCGCGGGATGGCGCACGAGCACGCGCTTGCATGCGGCGAGTGCGGCGCCGACGGTTTCCTCGAGCAGCGACCACTGGCGCTTGAGCTGCAGGCTGCCGGCCTGCAGCCGCGCCATGTCGAGCAGGTTCGTGACGATGCCCGTCATCCGCAGTGCCTCGTCATGAATCGCGTCGACGAGTTCGCCCTCGCGCTGCGCAAAGCGTTCGGCCGCCGCGGTGTCGCCGCCCTGCGCGGCCGCGCGCCCGTTCGCGAGCATCGACGAGAAGCCGACGATCGTCGTGAGCGGCGTGCGCAGGTCGTGCGAGATCGCCGACAGCAGCGAGTTGCGCAGCCGCTCGGATTCCATGTTGACGAGCGCGTCGCGCGCGATTTCGACGTAGTGCACGCGTTCGAGCGCGAGCGCGATCTGCGCGGCGAATGCGTCGAGCATCCGCTGCTGCTCGGGCACCTCGAGCTCGCGCGGCTCGCGTGACGCGACCGCGAGCACGCCGCGCGTGCGCATTGGCGCCTTCAGCGGCAGGTACAGCGCGACCGTCGCGGGCAAGGTATCCGTGCCGCGGCCGGCCGGCTTCTGCTGGTCGTACACCCACTGGCCGACGTCGCTGTCGAGATCGGCGCCCGTCAGCGTGACGGCCGCGTCGGGCTCCTCGATCTTCTGGCGCACCTTGTCCGCGCTGTCGGGCAGCAGGAACGCGACGCGCGCGCGGAACACCTCGCCCACGTGGCGGCTGCCGATCTCGACGATCTGCTCGGTCGTCAGCGCCGCGCCCAGCTCGCGCGCCATCGCGTAGATCGCACCGGTGCGGCGCTCGCGGCGCTGCGCGACGCTCGCCTGGCGCGTCAGCGTCGACGTCAGGTGGCTGATCACGAGCGACGTCAGCAGCATCCCGAAGAAGGTCAGCAGGTATTGCGTGTCGCTGACCGAGAACGACATGCGCGGCGGCACGAAGAAGTAATCGAACGCCGCCACCGACAGGAACGACTGCAGCACGCCCGGGCCGCGCCCGAGCCGCACGGCCGAGAACACGACGCCGAGCAGGTACAGCATCACGAGGTTCGTGAGGTCGAGCCGCTCGGACACGAGGCTCGCGACGACCGTGATCGCCGCGCAGATCGCGGCCGCGTACGCGTAGTGCCGCGGCGGCGAACGATGCGTGCCGAACTGCGCGAACGCGTCGCGCCAGTCGCGCGCACGCGCGTCGAGCGGCGCGGCGCGCGCCTCGTCGCTCGCCGACGCGCGGATCAGCATCAGGTCGACGTCGCCCGCGCGCTCGGCGAGCTTCTCGCCGAACGGCCGCGCGAAGCGGCGCATGAGCCCGACCTTCGGCGAGCCGCCCGCGACGATCTTCGACACGTTGCGCACCTTCGCATAGCCGATCAGCGCGGCGACTGCGTCGGTGCCAGCCAGCGTAGCCGTCTCGGCGCCCAGCTCGGCCGCGAGCTTCAGCGCGTCGAGCGTGCGCTGCCGCTGCGCGTCGGGCAGCCGCTGCAGGCGCGGCGTCTCGACATACACGGCAATCCAGTCGGCCTTCAGGCTCGCGGCGAGCCGTGCGGCCGCGCGCACGAGCGTCGGCGCCTCGGCGCCGGGCCCGACGCACACGAGCAGCCGCTCGCGCGCCTGCCAGATGCGCTGGATCGAGCGGTCGGCGCGGTATTCGCGCATCTGCGCGTCGACGCGATCGGCCGTGCGTCGCAGCGCGAGTTCGCGCAGCGCGATCAGGTTGCCCTTGCGGAAGAAGTTGCGCACCGCGCGCTCGGCCTGCTGCGCGAGATAGACCTTGCCGTCGCGCATCCGCTCGAGCAGTTCCTCGGCCGGCAGGTCGACGAGCGTGACTTCGTCGGCCGCGTCGAACACGCGGTCGGGCACGGTCTCCCACACGCGGATGCCGGTGATCGCGCCGACCACGTCGTTCAGGCTTTCGAGGTGCTGGACGTTGACGGTCGTATACACGTCGATGCCCGCGTCGAGCAGCTCGTACACATCCTGCCAGCGCTTCAGGTGCCGCGCGCCCTGCACGTTCGAATGCGCGAGTTCGTCGACGAGGATCAGTTGCGGCTGGCGCGCGAGCGCGCCGTCGAGATCGAATTCGGCGAGCGTGCGGCCGCGATAGTCGATGCGCGCGAGCGGCAGCACGTCGAGGCCGCCGAGCAGTGCGGCGGTTTCGCTGCGACCGTGGGTCTCGACGATGCCGACGACGACGTCGACGCCTTCCTGCAGGCGCTGGCGCGCGGCCTGCAGCATCGCGTAGGTCTTGCCGACACCGGCCGATGCGCCGAAGAAGATCTTGAGCTGGCCGCGGCGCTGCTTTTCTTCGTCTCGCTGCAGCTTGTCGAGGAGTTGGTCTGGATCTGGACGGTTCATGCGTCAGGAAGGCGGAGCGCCCGGATGCGCGCGAGTACGAGCATTGTTGTTCCAAATCGCCGCAAAAGGCAAAGACGGCGCATGCGCCGTCGGGAAAATGGTGCGTCCGGCGCGGATCTGGCCGCACCGGACGCCGGTTGCCGCGCCGTGCGCCCGGTCAGTGCGCGGCCTGCGCCGCGTCGAGCGCGAGGTTCAGCTTCAGCACGTTCACGCGCGCCTCGCCGAGCACGCCGAACTGGCGGCCGGCCGTGTTCGCGGCGACGAGCTGCGCGACCGCGTCGGGCGCCAGGTTGCGCGCCTTCGCGACGCGCTCGACCTGGTACGCGGCGGCGGCCGGCGTGATCTCCGGATCGAGGCCGCTTGCCGATGCCGTCACGAGGTCGACCGGCACGGGCTTCGACATGTCGGTGCCGGCGTCGCGCAGCGCGGTGATGCGCCCCTTCACCTGGTCGGCGAGCGACGGGTTCAGCGGGCCGAGGTTCGAGCCGCCGGAGCCGGTCGCGTTATACGGCATCGGCGCGGTGGCCGACAGCCGGCCCCAGAAGTATTTCGGCGCGTCGAACTGCTGGCCGATCAGCGCGGAGCCGACCACCTTGCCGTCCTTCTCGATCAGGCTGCCGTTCGCCTGCGACGGGAACACGGCCTGGCCGAACACGGTCATCACGGCCGGGTAAGCAAGACCCGTCACGGCGGTCAGGACGACAAACAGCACGACGAGCGGGCGAATCAACGTTTTCATGATGTTTCCTTCAATGGCGGCCGGTTCAGGCCCAGCCGAGTGCAGCGAGCGTCATGTCGATCAGCTTGATGAACGGGAACGGCAGCAGCACGCCACCGAGGCCGTACACCAGCAGGTTGCGGCGCAGGAGCGACGCGGCGCCGAGCGGCCGGTACGTGACGCCCTTCAGCGCGAGCGGGATCAGCGCGACGATGATCAGTGCATTGAAGATCACCGCCGACAGGATCGCGGAGGCCGGCGACGTCAGGTGCATGATGTCGAGCACGCGCAGCTGCGGATAGGTGGTCACGAACGCGGCCGGGATGATCGCGAAGTACTTCGCGATGTCGTTCGCGATCGAGAAGGTCGTCAGCGAACCGCGCGTCATCAGCATCTGCTTGCCGATCTCGACGATCTCGATCAGCTTCGTCGGGTTCGAGTCGAGGTCGACCATGTTGCCCGCTTCCTTCGCGGCCTGCGTGCCCGTGTTCATCGCCACCGCCACGTCGGCCTGCGCGAGCGCCGGCGCGTCGTTCGTGCCGTCGCCCGTCATCGCGACGAGCCGGCCGGCCGCCTGGTGCTCGCGGATCGTCGCGAGCTTGGTTTCCGGCGTCGCTTCCGCGAGGAAATCGTCGACCCCCGCTTCCGCCGCGATCGCCGCGGCCGTCAGCCGGTTGTCGCCCGTCACCATCACGGTCTTGATGCCCATCTTGCGCAGCTCCGCGAAGCGCTCCTTGATGCCGCCCTTCACGATGTCCTTCAGCTCGATCACGCCGAGCACGCGCGCCGCCCCTTCATGCAGGTCGGCCACGACGAGCGGCGTGCTGCCGCGGCGCGCGACCTCGTCGACCGCGCGACGCACTTCTTCCGGGAAGCGGCTGCCGTGCGTCTCGACGTAGTTGCGGATCGCATCGGCAGCGCCCTTGCGGATCTCGCGACCCGGAAGGTCGACGCCGCTCATCCGCGTCTGCGCGGAGAAGCCGATGAACGTCGCGTGCAGCTGCGCCATGTCGCGCTGGCGAATGTTGAAACGTTCCTTGGCCAGTACCACGATGCTGCGGCCTTCCGGCGTTTCGTCGGCGAGCGACGACAGCTGCGCGGCATCGGCCAGCGCTTCCTCGGTCACGCCCGGCGCCGGCACGAACGTCGATGCCTGGCGGTTGCCGAGCGTGATCGTGCCGGTCTTGTCGAGCAGCAGCACGTCGACGTCGCCGGCCGCTTCCACCGCGCGACCTGACGTCGCGATCACGTTCGCCTGCATCATCCGGCTCATCCCGGCCACGCCGATCGCGGACAAGAGGCCGCCGATCGTCGTCGGGATCAGGCACACGAGCAGCGCAACGAGTGCGGTGATCGTCACGACGTGGCCGGCCTTCATCGCTTCGACCGAGAACATCGAGAACGGCAGCAGCGTCGCGGTCGCGAGCAGCATCACGATGGTCAGCGCGACGAGCAGGATCGTCAGCGCGATCTCGTTCGGCGTCTTCTTGCGCTTGGCGCCCTCGACCATCGCGATCATCCGGTCGAGGAACGCCTCGCCGGGGTTCGCGGTGACCTTGACGACGATCCAGTCGGACAGCACGCGTGTGCCGCCCGTCACCGACGAGAAGTCGCCGCCCGACTCGCGGATCACCGGCGCGGATTCGCCGGTGATTGCCGATTCGTCGACCGACGCGACGCCATCGACCACCTCGCCGTCGGCCGGGATCACGTCGCCGGCTTCGACGAGCACGACGTCGCCACGGCGCAGCTCGGTTGCGGTCGTGATGCGGATCGGCGACTTCGGATGCGGCTCGTTGAGCTTCTTCGCCGTCACGTCTTTCTT
Organism: Burkholderia crassaminum; assembly: GCF_964265005.1. Taxonomy (NCBI): domain Bacteria; kingdom Pseudomonadati; phylum Pseudomonadota; class Betaproteobacteria; order Burkholderiales; family Burkholderiaceae; genus Burkholderia; species Burkholderia crassaminum. The sequence continues at coordinate 2,707,284 of NZ_OZ183799.1, forward strand.
CGCGCTGCGCAGCGATGCGGCCTGCGCCTTCGAGCGCCCTTCGGCGAGCGCTTCGGCGAAGTTCGCGAACAGTACCGTGAACCACAGCCACAGCGCGATCGCGAGGATGAAGCCCGACGGCGCCTCGGCCTGGCCGGCGAGCGCCGCGATCCACAGGATCGTGGTCAGGATGCTGCCGACGTACACGCAGAACATCACCGGGTTGCGGAACTGCGTGCGCGGCGTGAGTTTCTTGAACGAGTCCACGATCGCCGGGCGCAGCAGCGCCGGATCGAACATGGACCGTGTTGCGGAATGTTGAGTCATTGCGATCTCTTCAATCTCTTCAGTCTTTTCAATGTGTCGCCATGCGGGCGCGCATCACGCGCCCAGCCACATCATCAGGTGCTCGACGCCCGGGCCGAGCGCAAGCGCCGGCACGTAGGTCAGCGCGCCCACCAGCAGCACGGTGCCGAGCAGCAGCACGACGAACAGCGGACCGTGCGTCGGCAGCGTGCCGCTCGTCACCGCGATGCGCTTCTTCGCGGCCAGCGAACCGGCGATCGCCAGCACCGGCACGATCGTGCCGAAGCGGCCGAACCACATCGCGATCGCGGTCATCCAGTTGTAGAACGGCGTGCCGACCGTCAGGCCCGCGAACGCGCTGCCGTTGTTGTTGGCGGCCGAGCTGAACGCGTACAGGATTTCCGAGAAGCCGTGCGGGCCCGGGTTCGCGATGCCGGCCTTGCCCGCATCGGCGAGCACGGCGATCGACGTGCCGACCAGCACGAGCAGCGGCGTGAGCAGCACGACGATCGACACCATCTTCATCTCGTACGCTTCGATCTTCTTGCCGACGTACTCCGGCGTGCGGCCGATCATCAGGCCCGCGACGAACACGGCGAGCAGCGCGAACACGAGCATCCCGTAGAGACCCGAGCCGACCCCGCCGTAGATCACCTCGCCGAGCTGCATCAGCAGCATCGGCACGAGACCGCCGAGCGGCGTCAGCGAATCGTGCATCGTGTCGACCGCGCCGCACGACGCGGCCGTCGTCGCGACCGTGAAGATGCCGGTCTGCGCGATGCCGAAGCGCGTTTCCTTGCCTTCCATGTTGCCGCCCGGCTGCAGCGCGCTCGTCGACTGATCGACGTGCAGCGCGGCGAGCGTCGGGTTGCCGCCCTGCTCGGCATTTACCTCGACGCCGATCGCGATCACGAACGCGACCGTCATCGCCGCGAGCACCGCGATACCCTGCCGGCGATCGCCGATCACGCGACCGAACACGAGACACAGCGCGGCCGGGATGATCAGGATCGAGAAGATCTGCAGGAAGTTCGCGAACGGCGTCGGGTTCTCGTACGGATGCGCGGAGTTCGCGTTGAAGAAACCGCCACCGTTGGTGCCGAGCATCTTGATCGCTTCCTGCGACGCGACCGGGCCCATCGCGAGCGTCTGCTTCGTGAGCGGAGTCGGCACCGTGACCGCGTTGCCCTTGTCGTCCTTCACCGGGTTGCCCTGCGCGTCGAGCTTCGGCGCCGCATAGGTGCTCGCCTGCAGCACCGGCACGTCCTGGTACGCCTTCATGTTCTGGATCACGCCCTGGCTCATCAGCAGCGCGGCGATCACCACCGACATCGGCACGAGCACGTACATCGTCACGCGTGTCAGGTCGACCCAGAAGTTGCCGATCGTCTGCGCGGTATGACGTGCGAAGCCGCGAATCAGCGCGATCACGACGACGATGCCGGTTGCCGCCGACAGGAAGTTCTGCACGGTCAGGCCGAGCATCTGCGTCAGGTAGCTGACGGTCTGCTCGGGCGTGTAGTCCTGCCAGTTCGTGTTGGTGACGAAGCTGACGGCCGTGTTGAACGCGCCGTCGACCGTCATCGCGCCGAATTGCTGCGGGTTGCCGGGCAGGAAGCCCTGCAGGCGCAGCAGGCCATAGAGAAACAGCGCGCCGAGCGCGTTGAACGCGATCGTCGCGATCGCGTACTGCTTCCAGTTCATCTCGCTGCCGGCGTCGACGCCGGCGATGCGGTACAGCGCGCGCTCGAGCGGCCCGAACACGCGCACGACGCGCGAACTGCCGTCCATCACCGCCGACAGGTAGCGCGCGACCGGTACGGCCGCCGCGAGCAGCACGACGATGAAAAGCAGCGTCTGAAAGAGATTGTTCGCGTTCATTCGATGTCCTCCGCGCGCAGCAGCGCAAAGACGAGATACGCGAACAGCAGGGCCGTCGAAGCGCCCGCCAGCCAAAGCATCCAGGTCATGCTCGCCCCCCGCGACCGTATTGCACGAGCTTGTCGCAACCGGCAACCAAACCGAGGATCAGCGCGGTGAAAAGCACCAGGGCGCCGATAAATACCCCATCCATTTTTGTGTTCTCCGTCATCGAAGTGAGACGAGTAGAACCTTATGGGAACGCACGTAAAGGACGGGTCAAAGGTATCGGGGCGGATATAAAAAACGTGTAAACGCGAGGGCGGGGGCGATTCGGGGGCGGGACGGGCGGCGTCGAAGCGCCACCCGCGAAGGCGCGTGCCGGCATGGCGCCGGCACGGTGGGACGGGTCAGGGAACGAGGATCGTCGATCCGGTGGTTTTGCGCGCTTCGAGATCTTCATGCGCGCGGCCGACTTCCGCGAGCGGATAGCGCTGGTTGATGCTGGTCTTCACCTTGCCCGACAGGATCACGTCGAACAGCTCGGTGGCCGCGGATTCGAGATCGGCGCGCTTCGCGATGTACGAGAACAGCGTTGGCCGCGTGAAGAACAGCGAGCCGCGCGACGAGAACTCCTTCGAGTCGATCGGCGGCAGCGGGCCCGACGCATTGCCGAAGCTGACGAACAGCCCGAGCGGCGCGAGGCTGTCGAGCGAGCCGATGTAGGTGTCCTTGCCGATCGAGTCGTAGACGACCGGCACGCCCGCGCCGTTCGTGATCTCCTTCACGCGCTGCGTGAAGTTCTCGCGCGTGTAGACGACCGGATGGTCGCAGCCGTGCGCCTTCGCGAGCGCGGCTTTCTCGTCGGAGCCGACCGTGCCGATCACGGTTGCGCCGAGCGCCTTCGCCCACTGGCACACGAGCAGGCCGACGCCGCCGGCCGCCGCGTGGATCAGGATCGTGTCGCCAGCCTTCACCGGATACGTGCGGCGCAGCAGGTAGTGCGCGGTGAGACCCTGCAGCATCACCGACGCCGCGTCGTCGTAGCTGATGCCGTCCGGCAGCTTCACGAGCCGCTCGGCCGGCATCACACGCTCCTGCGCATACGCACCCGGCGGCTGTCCGACGTACGCGACGCGGTCGCCCGCCTTGAGCGCGGTCACGCCGTCGCCGACGGCCGTCACCTCGCCCGCCGCCTCCATCCCGAGGCCGCCGGGCAGCGGCTGCGGATAAAGGCCGGTGCGGAAATACACGTCGATGTAGTTGAGCCCGACCGCGTGCTGCCGGATGCGGACTTCACCCGCCTTCGGCTCGCCGACCTCGACATCGACCCATTTCATCACGTCCGGGCCGCCCGGCTGGTCGTATCGGATTGCTTTCGGCATCGTTTCGCTCCTTGTCTCTCTATCGGTCAGGGAAATGGTCGGATCGCCAACGCGCGGCGCCGACCGATGCAGGCAACAGCCGGCGGCAGGCGCGCGTCGCGATGCACGATTCTCGCCCGACGCCGCCGTCCGTGCATGGCCCTGACCGCAACAGGGGCAATCGGGCCGCGCCGCGGCCTAGCAGCGGTCCTGCATGTTCCGCGCCAGATCGTCGAGCAGCATCCGCGCCGTCGCGACGTTGGTCGCGACCGGCACGTCGTGCACGTCGCACGCGCGCACGAGCGCGGTGATGTCGGGGTCGTGCGGCTGCGCGGTCATCGGGTCGCGCAGGAATACGACGATGTCGACGCGGCCGTCGGCCAGTTCCGCGCCGATCTGCAGGTCGCCGCCGAGCGGCCCCGACAGCTTGCGCTCGACCTCCAGCCCGTGCGCCGCCGCGATGCGGCCGCCCGTCGTGCCGGTCGCGACCAGCCGGCATTGCGCCAGCGTCTCGCGATATTGACCCGCGAGCGCGACGATCTCGTCCTTCTTCGCGTCGTGCGCAATCAGTGCGATGCGGGGTTTGCTCATCTCCGGTTCCTTCGTCGTTCGGTGGTTGTCGTGATCGTGATTCGGCGGATGCAGGTCAGAACGTGCCCGGATACGCGCCGCCGTCGAGCAGCCAGTTCTGCCCGGTGATGTAGCCGGCATGCACGCTGCACAGGAACGCGCACGCCGCGCCGAACTCCTCGCGCGTGCCGAGGCGGCCGGCCGGGATGTCCTTCGTGCGCCGCGCGCGCATCTCGTCGAGCGTCAAGCCCTGCGCCTTCGCCGAAGCGGCGAGCGTGGTCGCGATCCGGTCGGTGTCGAACAGGCCGGGCAGCAGGTTGTTGATCGTCACGCCCTGCCCCGCGACCTTGCGCGACAGCCCCGCGACGAAGCCGGTCAACCCCGAGCGCGCGCCGTTCGACAGCGCGAGCACGTCGATCGGCGCCTTCACGGCCGAGCTCGTGATGTTGACGATCCGGCCGAAGCCGCGCGCGATCATCCCGTCGAGGGTCGCGCGGATCAGCTCGATCGGCGTGAGCATGTTCGATTCGAGTGCGCGGATCCAGTCGTCGTGCGAGAAGTCGCGGAAGTCGCCGGGCGGCGGGCCGCCCGCATTCGTCACGAGAATGTCCGGCTGCGGGCACGCGGCGAGCGCGGCCGCGCGCCCGTCCGGCGTCGTGATGTCGCAGGCGACCGCGGTGACCGACACGTTCGCGCCGGCGCGGATCTCCTCCGCGGCTTCCTCCAGCGTGTCGCGCGTGCGCGCGACGATCACGAGGTTCACGCCCTCGGCGGCCAGCGCTTGCGCGCAGCCGCGACCGAGCCCCTTGCTTGCCGCGCACACGAGCGCGGTCTTTCCTGCGATGCCGAGATCCATCGTCGATTCCTTGGTGGCGACACGCGCCGGCGCGGCCCGTTCGCCTGCCTGGACCACGGGCGGGCCAGGCAGGCGAACGGGCGGGCGCAGGCGCGCGGTTTGTCGTGAGACGTCGATATTATCCGGATCATGCGGCGCGCCTTGGTAAAATTGCGGGCATAAGCGCGCGGCCGGCTTGCGCCCGCCCCCGCCCCCGATCCTCTTTTGCCGCCAAGGCGCCCCCGTCATGAAACAGGACAGCCGTTTCCCGAACCTCTTCATCACCGATCACCCGCTGATCCAGCACAAGCTCACGCACATGCGCGACAAGGACACGTCCACGCGCACGTTCCGCGAGTTGCTGCGCGAAATCACGCTGCTGATGGGTTACGAGATCACCCGCAACCTGCCGATCACGACCAAGCGGGTCGAAACCCCGCTCGTCGAGGTCGACGCGCCGGTGATCGCGGGCAAGAAACTGGCGATCGTGCCGGTGCTGCGCGCGGGCATCGGGATGTCGGACGGCCTGCTCGACCTGGTGCCGTCCGCGCGCGTCGGCCACATCGGCGTGTACCGCGCCGACGACCACCGCCCGGTCGAATACCTGGTGCGCCTGCCGGATCTGGAAGACCGCATCTTCATCCTGTGCGACCCGATGGTCGCGACCGGCTACTCGGCCGTGCACGCGGTCGACGTGTTGAAACGCCGCAACGTGCCGGCGGCGAACATCATGTTCGTCGCGCTGGTCGCCGCGCCCGAGGGCGTGCAGGTGTTCCAGGACGCGCACCCCGACGTGAAGCTGTTCGTCGCGTCGCTCGATTCGCACCTGAACGAGCACGCGTACATCGTGCCGGGCCTCGGCGACGCGGGCGACCGCCTGTTCGGCACCAAGAACTGACACGCCGGCACGGCCGCGCGGCGCGCGGCCCGGCTCGCGGCGGCCTGCCCGGCCGTTCGGCCATGCGCGGCGGCCCCGATCCGGCGGTCGCCGCGTGATAAAATCTCGATCCACTCGACACGCGCGGCCCCGCGGCTTCATGCCCGCCGAAACGGCCGCCGATTCAACGACACATTGAAACAATCGCCCGCGCTGCGCGCCCGGGCACGGAGAAAGGTATGGCTGGTCATTCGAAATGGGCCAACATCAAGCATAAGAAGGCAGCGGCCGACGCGAAGCGCGGCAAGATCTGGACCCGCCTGATCAAGGAAATCCAGGTCGCGGCGCGCCTCGGCGGCGGCGATGTCAGCTCGAACCCGCGCCTGCGTCTCGCGGTCGACAAGGCGGCCGACGCGAACATGCCGAAGGACAACGTCAAGCGCGCGATCGATCGCGGCGTCGGCGGCGCGGACGGCGCGAACTACGAAGAAATCCGTTACGAAGGCTACGGCATCAGCGGCGCGGCGATCATCGTCGACACGCTGACCGACAACCGCACCCGCACGGTCGCGGAAGTTCGCCACGCATTCTCGAAGTTCGGCGGCAACATGGGCACCGACGGCTCGGTCGCGTTCATGTTCGATCACGTCGGCCAGTTCCTGTTCGCACCGGGCACGTCGGAAGACGCGCTGATGGAAGCCGCGCTCGAAGCCGGCGCGAACGACGTGAACACGAACGACGACGGCTCGATCGAAGTGCTGTGCGACTGGCAGGCATTCTCGGCGGTGAAGGACGCGCTCGAAGCCGCCGGCTTCAAGGCCGAACTCGCCGAAGTGACGATGAAGCCGCAGAACGAAGTCGAATTCACCGGCGACGACGCGGCGAAGATGCAGAAGCTCCTGGACGCGCTCGAGAACCTCGACGACGTGCAGGACGTGTATACGAACGCCGTCATCGTCGAGGAATGAGATGCCGGCCGCCGTGCACCCGTTGCGGCGGCGGCCCGATCGAATCCGCGGCCGGCGCGCCTGAGCGTGCCGGCCGCCCTGTTTTCTAGTCTGCGGGGAATCCCATGAAACTACTCGTCGTCGGTTCCGGCGGCCGCGAACATGCGCTGGCGTGGAAGCTCGCGCAGTCGCCGCGCGTCCAGATGGTCTACGTCGCACCCGGCAATGGCGGCACGGCGCAGGACGAGCGTCTGAAGAACGTCGACATCACGGCGCTCGACGAACTCGCCGATTTCGCGGAAAGCGAAGGCGTCGCGTTCACGCTCGTCGGGCCGGAAGCGCCGCTCGCGGCCGGCATCGTCAACCTGTTCCGCGCACGCGGCCTGAAGGTCTTCGGCCCGACCCGCGAAGCCGCACAGCTCGAGAGCTCGAAGGATTTCGCGAAGGCGTTCATGAAGCGCCACGGCATCCCGACCGCCGAGTACGAAACGTTCTCCGACGTAGCCGCCGCGCACGCGTACATCGACGCGAAGGGTGCACCGATCGTCGTGAAGGCCGACGGCCTCGCGGCCGGCAAGGGTGTGGTCGTCGCGACGACGCTGGAAGAAGCGCATCAAGCCGTCGACATGATGCTGTCGGGCAACAAGCTCGGTGACGCCGGCGCGCGCGTCGTGATCGAGGAATTCCTCGATGGCGAGGAAGCGAGCTTCATCGTGATGGTCGACGGCAAGCACGCACTGGCACTGGCTTCGAGCCAGGACCACAAGCGCCTGCTCGACGAAGACCGCGGCCCGAACACCGGCGGCATGGGCGCGTATTCGCCCGCGCCGATCGTCACGCCGCAGATGCACGCACGCGTGATGCGCGAGATCATCATGCCGACCGTGCGCGGGATGGAGAAGGACGGTATCCGCTTCACGGGCTTCCTGTATGCGGGCCTGATGATCGACAAGGAAGGCAATCCGCGTACGCTCGAGTTCAACTGCCGGATGGGCGACCCGGAAACGCAGCCGATCATGGCGCGCCTGAAGAGCGATTTCTCGAAGATCGTCGAGCAGGCGATCGCGGGCACGCTCGACACGGTCGAGCTCGACTGGGACCGCCGCACCGCGCTCGGCGTCGTGCTGGCCGCGCACGGTTATCCGGACGCGCCGCGCAAGGGCGACCGCATCAACGGGATCCCGGCCGAAACCGAGCAGACGGTCACGTTCCATGCAGGCACGACGCTCGACGGCGGCAAGCTGACGACGTCCGGCGGCCGCGTGCTGTGCGTGGTCGGCCTCGCCGATTCGGTGCGCGAAGCGCAGCAGCATGCGTACGACACGATCAACCAGATCAATTTCGAAGGCATGCAGTACCGCCGCGACATCGGCTTCCGCGCGCTCAACCGCAAGAGCGCTTGACGTCGCAATCGCCGCCCCGCCCTCGCGCGGCGGCGGCCCCTCTGCCGGGGTTCGATAGAATGCCCGGCAGATGCCTTTTTTACGGTCCCCGCTTCGGGCGGGGGCACCCAGTCCAGACATGACCGATTCAACCTACGACGTAGCGCGCGTGCGCACGTACCTCCAGGGCCTGCAGACACGCATCGCCGATGCGCTCGGCGCGCTCGACGGCACGCCGCTCGCGACCGACGCATGGCAGCGCGGGCCGGCCGAACGCCTGCGCGGCGGCGGCTGCACGCGGATTCTCGAAGGCGGCCGCGTGTTCGAACGCGCGGGGATCGGCTTTTCCGACGTCGCGGGCGACGCGCTGCCGCCGTCGGCGAGCGCGGCCCGCCCGCAGCTCGCGGGCCGTGGCTTCGAGGCGCTCGGCGTGTCGCTGGTGCTGCACCCGCGCAATCCGTACTGCCCGACCGTCCACATGAACGTACGGATGCTGATCGCGACGAAACCGGGCGAGGAGCCCGTGTTCTGGTTCGGCGGCGGCATGGATCTGACACCGGTTTACGGTTTCGAGGACGACGCGCGGCATTTCCACCAGACTTGCAAGGACGCGCTCGACCCGTTCGGCGTCGAGCTTTACCCGCGCTTCAAGAAATGGTGCGACGAATATTTCTTCCTGAAGCACCGCAACGAGATGCGCGGCATCGGCGGGATCTTCTTCGACGATTTCTCGGAGCCCGGTTTCGAACGCTCGTTTGACATGATGCAAAGCGTCGGCGACGCATTCCTGCAGGCCTACCTGCCGATCGTCGAGCTGCGTGCCGACCTGCCGTACGGCGAGCGTGAGCGCGACTTCCAGGCATACCGCCGCGGCCGCTACGTCGAATTCAACCTCGTGTTCGACCGCGGCACGCTGTTCGGCCTGCAAAGCGGCGGCCGGACCGAGTCGATCCTGATGTCGATGCCGCCGGTCGCGAACTGGCGCTATAACTGGCAACCCGAGCCGGGAACGCCTGAAGCGCGCCTGTACAGCGACTTCATCGTCCCGCGCGACTGGGTCTGACCCGCACGCGTGATGCTTCAAGACAAGGACGCGTTTCTGGACACCACCGCCCGCCCCGCCCCGCTGCCGCGCCGTATCGGCCTGCTGGGCGGCACTTTCGACCCGATCCACGACGGCCATCTCGCGCTCGCGCGCCGGTTCGCCGAGCTGCTCGGGCTGACCGAACTCGTGCTGCTGCCCGCCGGGCAGCCGTACCAGAAGCGCGACGTGTCGGCTGCCGAGCATCGGCTCGCGATGACCCGCGCGGCGGCCGGCTCGCTGTGCGTGCCGGGCGTGACCGTGACCGTCGCCACCGACGAGATCGAGCACGCCGGCCCGACCTACACGGTCGACACGCTCGCGCGCTGGCGCGAGCGGATCGGCCCGGACGCGTCGTTGTCGCTGCTGATCGGCGCCGATCAGCTCGTGCGCCTCGACACGTGGCGCGACTGGCGCACGCTGTTCGACTACGCGCACATCTGCGTGTCGACGCGCCCGGGTTTCGACCTGGGCACGGCGTCGCCGGACGTTGCGCAGGAAATCGCCGCGCGGCAGGCGGGCGCCGACGTGCTGAAGGCCACGCCGGCAGGCCACCTGCTGATCGATACGACCCTTTCGTTCGACATCGCCGCAACCGACATCCGCGCACACCTGCGCGAATGCATCGCGCGCCACGCGCAAATGCCCGACGCATCGGCCGAGCATGTGCCGGCCGCCGTATGGGCCTATATTCTTCAACATCGCCTCTACCACACCTGATTCCATGGATATTCGCAAACTGCAGCGCGTGATCGTCGACGCCCTCGAAGACGTCAAGGCGCAAGACATCAAGGTGTTCAACACCAGCCACCTGACCGAACTGTTCGACCGCGTGGTCGTCGCTTCGGGCACTTCCAACCGCCAGACCAAGGCCCTCGCGTCGAGCGTGCGTGACAAGGTCAAGGAAGCCGGCGGCGACATCGTCAGCTCCGAAGGCGAAGACACCGGCGAATGGGTGCTCGTCGACTGCGGCGACGCGGTCGTGCACATCCTGCAGCCGGCCCTGCGCCAGTACTACAACCTCGAGGAAATCTGGGGCGACAAGCCCGTGCGGATGAAGCTCGGCGGCGGCAAGGGGAACGGCTTCGCCACGGCCAGCGAAGGCGACGAGGACGAGGAAGAAGCCGCGCCCGCACGCCCGGCGCGCAAGACGGCCGCCCGCCGCCGTTGAGCCCCGAGTCGTTACGCGTCTCCCGATGAAGCTTTTCATCCTTGCGGTCGGCCACAAGATGCCGGGCTGGATCGCATCCGGCTTCGACGAATACACGAAGCGGATGCCGCCGGAACTGCGCATCGAGTTGCGCGAGATCAAGCCCGAACTGCGTTCGGGCGGCCGCAGCGCCGAAAGCGTGATGGCGGCCGAGCGGCAGAAGATCGAGGCCGCGTTGCCGAAGGGCGCGCGCCTCGTCGCGCTCGACGAGCGCGGCCGCGACTGGACCACGATGCAGCTCGCGCAGGCGCTGCCCGGCTGGCAACAGGACGGCCGCGACGTCGCGTTCGTGATCGGCGGTGCCGACGGGCTCGATCCGGAACTGAAAGCGCGTGCCGACGTGCTGCTGCGCATCTCGAGCATGACGTTGCCGCACGGGATGGTGCGCGTGCTGCTCGCCGAACAGCTTTACCGGGCGTGGAGCATCACGCAGAATCACCCCTACCACCGCGCATGACGTGTCGTCCTCGAGACGCGCGCCATGCGCGCTCACCGAGATAACGACACCATGCCGTCGAGCACGTCCCCCGCGCTTTTCCCGACCCTTTACCTCGCTTCGCAAAGCCCGCGCCGCCAAGAGCTGCTGCAGCAGATCGGCGTACGCTTCGAACTCCTGCTGCCGCGCCCCGACGAGGACGCCGAAGCGCTCGAGGCCGAACTGCCCGGTGAAGCCGCCGATGCCTACGTGCGGCGCGTGACCATCGCGAAGGCCGAAGCCGCGCGTGCACGCCTCGTCGCGAGCGGCAAGCCGGCCGCGCCGGTGCTGGTCGCCGATACGACCGTCACGATCGACGGCGCGATCCTCGGCAAGCCGGCCGACACCGGCGACGCGCTCGCGATGCTGACGCGCCTCGCGGGCCGCGAACACGCGGTGCTGACCGCCGTCGCCGTGATCGATGCCGACGGCGAACTGCTGCCGCCCGCGCTGTCGCGCTCGTCGGTGCGCTTCGCGGCCGCGTCGCGCGACGCGTACGCGCGCTACGTCGAATCGGGCGAACCATTCGGCAAGGCCGGCGCGTACGCGATCCAGGGGCGCGCGGCAGAATTCATCGAGCGAATCGACGGTTCCCATTCAGGTATCATGGGTCTGCCCCTTTTTGAGACCGCGGCGCTGTTGCGCGCCGCGCGTGTCGCCTTCTGAATCCCACCATGAACGAAGAAATCCTGATCAACCTCACGCCGCAGGAAACGCGGGTCGCACTCGTCCAGCAAGGCGCGGTGCAGGAGCTTCACGTCGAGCGCACGCTGTCGCGCGGGCGGGTCGGCAACATCTATCTCGGCAAGGTCGTGCGCGTGCTGCCCGGCATGCAGTCGGCGTTCATCGACATCGGCCTCGAGCGCGCGGCATTCCTGCACGTCGCCGACATCTGGCATCCGCGCCTCGCGGGCGAGCCGCAGTCGGGCACGCCGCACCAGCCGATCGAGAAGATCGTGTTCGAGGGCCAGACGCTGATGGTCCAGGTGATCAAGGATCCGATCGGCACGAAGGGCGCGCGGCTGTCGACGCAGGTCAGCATCGCGGGCCGCACACTCGTCTACCTGCCGCAGGAGCCGCATATCGGCATCTCGCAGAAGATCGAGAGCGAGGCCGAGCGCGAGGCCGTGCGCGCGCGCCTGACGGCCGTGATCCCGCCGGACGAGAAAGGCGGCTACATCGTGCGGACGATCGCCGAGGATGCGACCTCCGACGAACTGGCCGGCGACGTCACGTACCTGCGCAAGACGTGGGCGACGATCGTCGGGCTTGCGCAGCGGCTGCCGGCGACGAGCCTGCTGTACCAGGATCTCGATCTCGCGCAGCGCGTGCTGCGCGATTTCTCGAACGACGACACGACGCGCATCCAGGTCGATTCGCGCGAGACGTATCAGCGCCTCGCGGAATTCGCGTCCGAGTTCACGCCGGCCGTGGCCCCGAAGCTGCATCACTACACCGGCGAGCGGCCGCTGTTCGACCTGTACAACATCGAGACGGAAATCCAGCGCGCGCTGTCGCGCCGCGTCGACCTGAAGTCGGGCGGCTACCTGATGATCGACCAGACCGAGGCGATGACGACGATCGACGTGAACACGGGCGGCTACGTCGGCGCGCGCAACTTCGACGACACGATCTTCAAGACCAACCTCGAGGCCGCGCACACGATCGCGCGGCAACTGCGGCTGCGCAACCTCGGCGGGATCATCATCATCGACTTCATCGACATGGAGAACGCCGAGCATCGCGACGCGGTGCTGTCCGAGCTGAAGAAGGCGCTGTCGCGCGACCGCACGCGCGTGACGGTCAACGGCTTCTCGCAGCTCGGGCTCGTCGAGATGACGCGCAAGCGCACGCGCGAATCGCTCGCGCACGTGCTGTGCGAGCCTTGCCCCACCTGCCAGGGCAAGGGCCAGGTGAAGACGTCGCGCACCGTGTGCTACGACATCCTGCGCGAGATCCTGCGCGAATCGCGGCAATTCAACCCGCGCGAATTCCGCGTGATCGCCGCGCAACAGGTGATCGACCTGTTCCTCGACGAGGAATCGCAGCATCTCGCGATGCTGATCGACTTCATCGGCAAGCCGGTGTCGCTGCAGGTCGAATCGAACCTGAGCCAGGAGCAGTACGATATCGTGCTGATGTAAGGCTCCTCCCATCCGCCGCCGGCTTCGCCGCGCGGCGCTTCGATGCGGCGCCCGGGCCGCTCGCGCATGCCGCGTCAGCGCCCGCCGCCGCCCTTTCATTGACCCTTTTCGCACTCACCACACACCATGAGCCAAGGCCACAACCGCCGTCAGCGCAAGAAACTCCATATCGGCGAATTCCAGGAACTCGCGTTCAACGCGACCGCGCATTACCGCAATGAGATGACCGACCTCGAACGCGGCGAACTGATCGATGCGTTCATCGACTTCGTCGAAGCGAACGGGCTGCTGACCGTCGCGTCCGCGGACGAAGGCATCGGCGCCTACGTGATCTCCGGCGCGCCGCGCGGCACGACGACCGACGCCGATCGCGAGCTCGTACGCGGCTGGCTGGCAGCACGGCCGGAACTGACCGACGTCAAGGTCAGCGAATTCACCGATGCGTGGTATCCGGACGCCTGACTTTCCGGCTTCTCCCTGCATCGGGCAGCGCCGGCCCTGCTCGCCGTCATGGCGGGCCGGGCCGGCGCCTGCCTGCACTGCCTCCTCTCCCTCTCCCGCTCCCCCTCCCTTCCCCGTCGCCCGACACCCGCGCGACCGGCACCGACTCACACGATTCGCACCGCGTCGACCGTGATTACCCCGATTCCGGCAGTGAATCGGACGCTTACTTCAATTTAACGATCGTTAAAGGACGTCTCCTGTCGGCAGACCTACTCTGATCGCCAGGAATCCGGTGTTTTCCGGCGCGATCGGCAAGCAATACGAAAGAATGCAAACCGCTCGCCCGACAGGTGTTCCGGCTTCCGGTACAGGCGAAAACGCGACACGGCGACAGGTCAATCAGGGAGACAACCAACGATGCGCCAGCCGCTTCCCCACCGTGGCGACGAAAAACCGGCGCACGCGAAGGCCGCCTGACCCACCCCTTCAATCGATACGAGGATGACATGAATACGCCGAACACCCATCAAGCAGGACTCCGAATGATCATGATCGCGGCGGGCGTTGCGACGCTGATGTCGCTGTCCGCGTGCGGCGGCTCCGGCTCGCTGAGCCAGGGCACCGGCGGTGGCGGATCGGGTTCGGGCGATACGACGGCCACGACCGGCGGTACGGGCAACGGCTCCGGCAGCGGGTCGGGAACCGGCTCGACCGTCGGCAGCACGGGCAGCGGCTCCAGCGGTACAGGCAGCACCTCAGGCACCGGCACCTCGGCCAATGCGCTCGGCCAGACGATCGATTCGTCCAGCAACATCGTGACGGCCGCGGGCGGCACCGTGTCGGGCGCCGGCGCGGTGATCGCCGGCCAGTCGCTGCCGGGCACGAACGCGGCGACCACGCAGGGGCTCGGCACCGTCGTGCAGGACGCCGGCGCGGCCGTCACGACGCTCGGCAACGGCGTCGGGGCGGGGCTCGGCCAGCTCGGCGCAACGTCGAACCCGGTCGGCACGACGGTCGCGAGCACGGGCGGCGTCGTCACGAACCTCGGCAACGCGGTCGCCGCGACCGGCGGTGTCGTGTCGAGTCTTGGCGCCAGCGGCTCGGCACTAGCCCCGCTCGCCCCCGTCACGTCGCCCGTCGGCAGCGCGATCACGACGCTCGGCAATACGATCGCGGGCGGCGGTGCAACGCTCGGCACCCAGCTGTCGACCGGCCCCGTCGCGCAGGTCACGGGCGCCGCCAGTTCGGCGATCACGCCGATCACGACGACGGTCGGGTCGGTCACGCAAACCGTCGCAGCGAGCACGCCGCTCGGCGCGCCGCTCACTAACCTCGTGACGACGGTCGGCAACGGTGTCGCGAACGCCGGCACGACGATCGCGAAGACCGGCGGCAATCCGGTCACGACCGGCGTCGGCAATGTGGTGACGGCAACCGGCAACACGGTGGCCACGGCCGGCACGACGCTGCTCGGCGGCAGCGGTGCCGCGACGAATCCGCTCGCGCCGGTCACGGTGCTCCTGTCGACGGGCGCACTCGGCGGCACGACGGGCGGCAGCAACCCGGCAGGCGCGCTCACGTCGGCGGTCGGCACTGTGACGGGAGCGGTGTCGGGCGCGGCCGGCGGCTCGCCCGTCGCGGCGCTGACGGGCAGCACCGGTACCGGAGCGATCTCGAAGACGGGCGGCGGCGTGCTCGCACCCGTGACGACGACGCTCGGCGCACTGGTCAAATAAGCAGCCGGCACGGGCGGCGCCCGGATCGTCATCCTCGACGGTCGGGCGCCGCAGCGGCATCCTCGGCCGTCATCCGGCATCACGCGCGCCACCTCCGATCCCTACCTTTTCCCCACAGTCCGCCTGCAACCGGCCATCAAAATCGGTCCTGAAAGCAAGACACGTTAAAATCTCACCTCGCGTGGTGCGCCGCCCGCACCCGCCATCCATCGCCAGCCGCGTGCCGTAGGGCCGCCCCCGACCCATGGAGTGAGTGTCAATGAGCGGCGGACTTCCGTTTCCCGCATCCCGCAAGTCGTTACCGTCCTCGACGGTCTTCCTGATTCTCGCCGCCGCCGTGCTGCTGTCCGGCTGCGGGCTGCTGCCGGTCCAGAACCCGCCCGCGCCGATCAGCGAGGCGCTGGTCGAGCACGTCGAGGAAACCGCCGGCGAGCCGCTGACGATGCCGCCCGTGCCGGCGCCGACGCATCCGGAGGCGCCGGAAGCGCCGAAGAAGCCGCACCGCGAAGCGACGCGGCCGAAACCCGTGCAACGCCCCGAAACACCGACGCCTCCACCGCCACCGCCGCCACCGATCGTCGCGACGCGCCCGCTCGACCGCACCCAGATCCATGCGCTGCTCGACAGCGAGGTCGCGCGCCGCAACGGCAAGGTGATCGGCCGCGCGGTCGACATGGTGACCGACGCGAGCGGCAAGCCGCGCGAGATGATCGTCAACCTGCAGGGCTTCATGGGCGTCGGCGACCGCAAGGTCATCTTCCCGTGGAACGTGTTCCGCTTCACGCCGGGCGGCAAACAGGAGCCGATCGTGCTCGACGTGCCGTCGGGCGACCTGCCGCCGGCCGCGCGGCCGAAGGCCGTGCCGCTGTCGGGCTCGGCCGCGGCCTCGCCCGCGACACGGCTGCCGATGCTCGACAGCGATGTCGAGCGCCCGAACGGCACGAAGATCGGTCGCATCGTCGACGTACTGATCGACCGCGCCGCGCAGCCGCAGGCTGTCGTGCTCGACCTCGGCGGCCTCGTCAATACCGACCGTCGCTCGATCGCCGCGAGCTGGGGCGCACTGCGCTTCGTCACGCGCGACAAGGCGCTGCACCCGCAGCTGGACCTGAACGACGCACAGATCAAGGCGTCGCCGCCCTACGCGACCGACAAGCCGATCGTCGCGGTCTTCCCGCCCGTTGCCCCGGCGCCGGCTTCGTCTGCGAGTGCGACCCGATGACGATCAAGCATTCCGTCAGCGTTCGCAGTCTCCGGTCCCTCGACTGGCTCAACTTCTTCGTTGCAAACGTTCAAACAGGGTTCGGTCCGTTCATCGCGTCCTACCTCGCGTCGCACAAGTGGACGCAGGGCGAGATCGGCATGGTGCTGTCGATCGGCACGATCAGCGCGATGGTCAGCCAGGTGCCGGGCGGCGCGGCCGTCGATGCGCTGAAGAACAAGAAAGGCGCGGCCGCGTGGGCGATCGCGGCCATCATCCTGTCCGCGGTGCTGCTCGCGTCGAGCCCGACCATCGTGCCGGTGATCGCCGCCGAAGTGTTCCACGGTTTCGCGAGCTGCATGCTCGTGCCGGCGATGGCCGCGATCTCGTTCTCGCTCGTCGGCCGCGCCGATCTCGGCGACCGGCTCGGCCGCAACGCGCGCTGGGCGTCGATCGGCAGCGCGGTCGCCGCGGGCCTGATGGGGCTCACCGGCGAATACTTCTCCGCGCGCGCGGTGTTCTGGCTGACCGCCGTGCTGGCGCTGCCTGCGCTGTTCGCGCTCGCGATGATCCAGCCGACCCACGAGGTGATCCCGCAATCGTCGAAACCCGACGAGCACGACGAAGCCGGCGAACGCGAAACACTGGTCGAACTGCTGCGCGACCGCCGGATGCTGATCTTCGCGGCCTGCGTCGTGCTGTTCCACCTGTCGAACGCGGCGATGCTGAACCTCGCGGCCGGCGAAGTCACGGCCGGGATGGGCGAGAACGTGCAGCTCGTGATCGCCGCGTGCATCATCGTGCCGCAGGCGATCGTCGCGATGCTGTCGCCGTGGGTCGGCCGCTCCGCGCAGCGCTGGGGCCGACGGCCGATCCTGCTGCTCGGCTTCTCGGCACTGCCGGTGCGCGCGCTGCTGTTCGCGGGCGTGAGCAGCCCGTACCTGCTGGTGCCGGTGCAGATGCTCGACGGCATCAGCGCGGCCGTGTTCGGCGTGATGCTGCCGCTGATCGCGGCCGACGTCGCAGGCGGCAAGGGCCGCTACAACCTATGCATCGGGCTGTTCGGGCTCGCGGCCGGGATCGGCGCGACGCTCAGCACCGCGGCGGCCGGCTACGTCGCCGATCACTTCGGGAATGCCGTCAGCTTCTTCGGGCTCGCCGGCGCCGGTGCGCTGGCGGTGCTGCTGGTCTGGCTCGTGATGCCCGAAACGCGCGTCGAGAACGGCGACGCGGCAGCCGACGAACCGGCCGCCGCGTCGCCCGAACAGGCGCACTGACGCCCGCGCGCCGCCATTACCCGCTTCTTGGCCAACGCATGATGAATACGATCAGGACACTCAACGAAGCCCGCCAGCAGATCCAGCAGTCGATCTTCGATCTGTTCAAGGGGCTGTCATTCAGCGAACGGCTCGCCCAAGGCGGGCTGATGGCGCTGCAGGCCGTGTGCGGCGCGTGCCTCGCCTATGTGATCGGCCACGCGCTGCACACCGAGCAGGCCGTGTGGGCGGCGATCACCGCGATCGCCGTCACGCAGCACAACTACTCGGACACGATGTCGCTGTCGCGCGACCAGTTCATCGGCGCGATGGTCGGCGGCGTGCTCGGCTTCGCCGGCGCGGCGCTCGGCGGCGACCGCCTCGTTGCATATGCGATTACCGTCGCGGTCGTGATCGTCTGCTGCTGGTGCCTGAACGTCGGCAGCGCGGCACGACTCGGCGGCGTAACCGCGACGATCGTCCTGCTGTTTCCGGGCAACGGCCCGCTGTGGGACATTCCGCTGATGCGGCTCGGTGAGGTGGCGCTCGGCACCGTGTGTGCGCTGGCCGTGTGCTGGGTGATGTCGAAAATCGAGCGCCGCTGGTTCCGCCGCGCAGCGGCAAAGTAGCGCGGCGAACCGGCTGCCCGGCGCGCATCGCGGCATCGCGATACGTGCCGGGCGATCGGCAAGGTCAGTCGCCGATCCGCAGCACGATGCCGGAACCGATCTGCACCAGCAGGTGATCCCCGCCGACGCCGACCCATTGATAGCCACGCGGCGGCGCACTCAGGTGATAGCCGCGCCAGTCGTCGATCACGTACTGGCGATCGCGGAACTCGGGGGGAAGCCGGTCGCCCTTGTGCCACTCGCGGCGCGGCTGGTCGGCCCAGCGCGGCGGCACGTCGTCCTCATGACGCATCTGGCCGGGCGGCGGGCGTTTCGGGCCGTGGCCACGCTGCATGCCGTGGTCGCCCTGGTCGTTGTGGTTGTCGTGGTCCTGCGCCATCGCGGCCGGCGCGGCGAAACCCGCCGCGATCACCGCGGCCAGCATCATCCCGTGCATCTTCTTCATTGTGCCTTCCCTCCGTGTTGTCACGTCGAACGAAACCACTCGAACTACCCGATGAAGACTAGCACACGGTAACGCGCGGCCGCATGACCGCGCGTTACGCCGCCTGCTGCTGGTACTGGATCCGGTGCAGGTGCGCGTAGAGGCCGCCGTGGCGCAGCAATTCGTCGTGGCTGCCCTCTTCGACGATCTTGCCGGCCTCGAGCACGAGGATGCGGTCCGCCCGCTCGATCGTCGACAGCCGGTGCGCGATCACGAGCGTCGTGCGGCCTTCCATCAGCCGTTCGAGCGCGGCCTGCACGTGGCGCTCCGATTCCGAGTCGAGCGCCGACGTCGCTTCGTCGAGAATCAGGATCGGCGCGTCCTTGTAGATCGCGCGCGCGATCGCGAGCCGCTGGCGCTGGCCGCCGGACAGCCGCATCCCGTTGCCGCCGACGAGCGTGTCGAGCCCGTCGGGCATCGCGGCGACCGCATCGGCGAGGTTCGCGGCCTCGAGCGCGGCCTGCACGCGCGCGCGGTCGGGCGTCTGCCCGTACGCGACGTTCGCGGCGATCGTGTCGTTGAACAGCACGACGTCCTGGCTGACCATCGCCATCTGGCCGCGCAGCGCGTGGAGGTCGTAGTCGGCAACCGGCACGCCGTCGACCAGGATCGCACCGTTGGTCGGATCGAAGAAGCGTGGCAGCAGGTTCACGAGCGTCGTCTTGCCGCTGCCGGACGGGCCCGCGAGGGCAATCATTTCACCGGGCGCGACCTTGAACGAGATGCGGTCGAGCGTCGGCCGCTCGGCCGCGCCATAGTCGAACGACACGTTGCGGAATTCGATCTCGCCGCGCGCTTGCGGCAGCGGCCGGCCGCCGCCTTGCGGTTCGGCCGGCTCGTCGATCAGCCCGAAGATCAGCTCCGCGGCCGTCATCCCGCGCTGCAGCGGCTGGTTGACGTCGATCAGGTGCTTGAGCGGCGAGATCACCAGCAGCATCGACGTGACGAACGCGACGAAGCCGCCGACTGTCGTCTGGTCGTTCGACGACTGCACGACCGCGATCGTGATCACGACCGCGAGCGCGATCGACGCGAGGAACTGCGTGAGCGGCTGAGCGAGGCCGCCGGAAACCGTCATGCGCATCGCGTAGCCGCGCAGGCGCTTGCTCATCTGCGTGAAGCGGTCCATCTCGTACGCTTCGCCGTTGTGCACCTTGACGACCTTGTAGCCGCCGACCGTCTCCTCGACGATGTACGACAGCTCGTTGGTCAGCGTCTGGTGCTCGCGGTTCAGGCGGCGCAGGCGGCGGTTGATCTTGCTGACGAGCCAGCCGATGCCCGGCAGGATCACCGCGACGATCAGCGTCAGCCGCCAGTTCAGGTAGAACAGGTAGCCGAGCAGGAAGATCACCGTCAGCGAATCGCGCACGAGCGTGACCATCACGCCCGTCAGCACCGACAGGATCTGGTTGACCTCGAACACGATCGCATTGATCACCGTGCTCGCGGTTTCGCGCTGGAAGAACGACGCGCTCGTGTGGAGCATCCGCTGGAACATCTCGAGCCGCAGTTGTAGCAGGATGCGGTTCGATACGTAGTTGAGCAGGTAATTCGACGTGTACTGCGACACGCCGCGCACGAGCGCGAGGCCGATCACCGCGATCGGCACGTACCATTTCGCGCTGTCGCTGCCATGCGCGCCGAAACCGTGATCGAGGAGCGGCTTGAGCAGCGCCGGGATACCGGCCTCGGTGGCCGCGACGACGCCCATCGTCATCACGGCAAGCACCACGATGCCGATCAGCGGCCGGATGTACGGCCACAGGCGCTTGAGGACCGTGACCGGCGAGGTGCCGGTGCTGTCCATCGGTTTGCGAAGAGTGTTCTGGGTTTCCAAGGCAATCCTTCTTGAGCCGCAAAGCGGCGCCCGGCGCATGACCGCCCGGGATATCGCCCCCACCGGGCGGGTGCCGAAAAGGGCTCAACATTATAGCCGTACCGCCCCGGCCGGCACGGTCATGACCGACGCGGGCGGCGGCCGGGCCGCGGGTATACTGCCGCTCACCGTTTTCTCCGCCTTTCCGACGATTTCATGGCTGAACCCTCCCTCGGCGTCGCCCTCATCGCCCTCAACGCGTCCGCGCGGCTTGCGCAGTGCCTTGCCGCGCTGTCGTTCGCCGACGACGTCGTCGTCATCGACGGCGGCAGCACCGACGATACCGTCGCGATCGCGCAAGCGCACGGCGCGCGCGTGACCGTCGAGCGCGACTGGCCGGGCTTCGGCCCGCAGAAGAACCGCGCGCTCGATGCACTCGACACCGACTGGGTCCTGTCCCTCGATACCGACGAAGTCGTCACCCCGGAACTCGCGCAATCGATCCGCGACACGATCCGCGCACCCGCTGCGCAGGTCTATGCGGTCGACCGGCTGTCGAGCTTCTGCGGCCAGTGGATCCATCACAGCGGCTGGTATCCGGACTGGGTGCCGCGCCTGTTCCGGCGCGGCTGCGCGCGCTTTTCGGACGATCTCGTGCACGAGCGCCTCGTGTTCGACGGCGCCGCGCAGCGCTTGTCCGGCAAGCTGATGCACTACTCGTACGAGGATTTCGAAACCGTCGTGCGCAAGCTCGACGCGTATTCGACGGCCGGCGCGCGCCAGCGCCGCGCGGCCGGCCAGCGCGGCGGCTTCGGCAAGGCGCTCGCGCGCGGCGCCTGGGCGTTCGTGCGCACCTACGTGCTGCGGCGCGGCTTCCTCGACGGCCGCGCCGGCTTCATGATCGCCGTGTTCAACGCGGAAACCGTGTATTACCGGTTCCTGAAGCTCGGCCACGAACAGGCACGCTGAGCACCCGCCCGGCACGCGACCGGCGCGGCGTTACAATGCCGGCCTGCCCGCGCCGCGCGTGCCCGCCCGACAGGCGGCGCCGCGCGCCGCCCGCCACGACGCTCACCGAATCCGACCGCCATGTTCTCCATCATCATTCCGACCTGGAACAACCTGCCGTACCTCAAGCTCGTCGTCGACAGCCTGCGCCGCCACTCCGCGTACGATCACCAGATCATCGTGCACGTGAACGACGGCTCGGACGGTACGCTCGACTGGGTGCGCAGCGAAGGCATCGAACACACCGCGTCGCCGTCCAACATCGGCATCTGTCACGCGGTGAACTGGGCCGCCGCGCGCGCGACCCGCGACTACGTCGTCTACATGAACGACGACATGTTCTGCTGCCCCGGCTGGGACACGGCGCTCGTGCGCCGCATCGAACAAATGCCGACCGACCTGTTCATGCTGTCGGGCACGATGATCGAGCCGGTCGACACGCGCAACCCGTGCGTCGTGGTCAGCAATTTCGGCCGCGACGCCGAACAATTCGACGCGGCGGGCCTCGTCGCGGCGGCCCCGAAGCTCGCGCGCGCGGACTGGCTCGGCTCGACCTGGCCGCCGACGCTCGTGCACCGCGACTGGTGGAACCGGATCGGCGGCTACAGCAGCGAACTGTCGCCCGGCATGAGCAGCGACAACGATTTCTCGATGAAATTCTGGGATGCCGGCTGCCGGATCTTCCTCGGTGTGGGCGACAGCCTCGTCTACCACTTCCAGCAGAAAAGCACCGGCAAGATCGTCAAGAACGACGGCCGCCGCCAGTTCCTGAACAAATGGGGCATGACCCAAGCGACGTTCGACCGCTACTACCTGCATCGCGGCGAACCGGCCGGCACGCGCGTCGCGCTCGACACGCCGGTCATCGAAGGACGCCTGAAGCGCGCGCTGCTGCGCTCGCGGATCAAGCGCGCATTCAGCTGAATGTGCGCGGGTGATCGGACACGTCTGATCAGGCCCCGGAAACGACACGGAAACGCGGCCGGCTTCGCGTATACTGCGCGGTTCGTCCCGGCCCATGCCGCAGGGACGCGCGGCGCGCAGCACGTGCCCGCGTGTTGCATTCGTCCATTCGACAGGTTCCGATGCTTTCGTTTTCCGCTCCCGCCACCCGGCGCCTGACCGCCGCCCGCGCCTTCGCCGTTGCCGCGCTCTGCATGGTGCCGGTCTCGACCGCGCTGACCAACGTGTTCTGCGGGCTGTTCGCCGCCGCGCTCGTCATCTCTCCCGAATTCTGGCGCGACCTGCGCTCGTTCGTCACCGACCAGGCTTCGCTCGCGGCACTGCTGATCCTCGCCGCGCTGGCCGTCAGCGTCGCCTATACGGTTGCGCCGCACGACAAGGCGTGGAACTGGGTCGCCAAATACGACAAGCTGCTGCTGCTGCCCTTCGCGGTGCTCGCGTTCCGTCATTCGAACTGGGCGCCGATCGTGCAGCGCTGCTGGTTCGGCACGCTGTGCGTGATCCTGTTGCTGTCGACGACCAACTATCTCGGACTGACCGCGATCGGGCCCGCGCATGCGACTCAGCTGCCGCTGTCACGCGCGTGGGTGTTCAAGAACCACATCGCCGCCGGCATGTTCGGCGCGCTGCTGTTCTACCAGGCGGCCGATCTCGCGCTGTCGGCCCGCACGACGCTGTCGCGTGTCGCTTGCGCCGCCATCGCCGCGTGGTCGCTGGTGAACGTATTCGTGATGCTGCAGGGGCGCACCGGGCAAGTCATTGCGCTGCTGCTGATTTTCGTCGTCGCAGTGCGTTTCGTGCTGTTGCTGCGCCGCCGGTCGGCGCTGCGCGCAGGGCTCGTCGCCGGGGTGTTCGTCCTGGCCGGCATCGCGCTGGTGGTCGCCGCGTGTACGGTTCACAACGGCCGGCTCGTCAAGGTCGTGTCGGAAGTGCAGCAGTATCGGCAAAGCGATGCGGCGACGTCGACCGGGCTGCGACTCGAGTGGTACAAGAAGGGGCTCGAACTGTATCGCCAGCGCCCGGTGATCGGCTATGGCGCGGGCGGCCTCGAATTCGAATTCGAGAAACTCACGGCCGGCAAGACGGCCGCCGAAGGCCAGCTCACGTCGAACCCGCACAACGAATACCTGCTGATGGCCGTGCAGCTCGGTATGCTCGGCCTGCTGCTGTTCATCAACCTGATCGTGCAGATCGCACGCGGCAGCCGCGCGCTCGACCCGCGCTCGCGGCATCTGCTGCTCGCCTGGCTCGCGATCTTCGCGATCGGCAGTCTCGCGAATTCGCTGCTGCTCGATTTCGCCGAGGGGCACCTGATCGTGCTGCTGGCCGGCATCCTGCTCGGCTGCGGCTCGCGCGGCGAGGCGCTGCCGCGCGAGACGTCGGCGATCCGGCGCAGCGCGTAACGCGCAACGACATACGCTCCGCGGCCGGCCGGTTTCGGCCACTGCGGAGTTCGCTATCTTCGAAGGAAACGGGCTGCGCGGCTCGTTACGTATCAAGCCGCCGGCAACCCGCGAAAAGCGCGCGCCTCCCGCGCGTCAGTCGGATCCGGTGCGATGCAGCCGCGACGTATCGACGACGGCTTCAGCCGGGCCCGACGGATTCAGCCCGAGCATCTCGGCCGCGGCGGCTTTCACACGCTGCGCACCGAGATTGACGAGGCAGTCGCTGCGGCTGTCGACCTTGCGCTCGCAGCCCTCGTGCCGGCACGGCACGCAATCGCCCTCCCCCTGCAGCAGCCACACGTTGCCGTGCCGCCCCGAGCCACGCAGCGGCCACGGATTCTCGGTCGCCGGCCAGTGCTGCGGCCATGGCCCCCAGCGCACCGGGTCGGACGGACCGAACAGCGCGATCGTGTCGGTGCCGGTCGCGGCCGCGACGTGTGTCGCGCCGGTGTCGGGCCCGATGAAGAGCCGTGCGCGCCGTACGAGTTCGGCGCTTTCACCGAACGTCAGGCGTCCGACCAGGTTCAGCACGTCACCGCCCGCTTCGGCTGCGACCTGCTCCGCATACTCGCGCTCGCTGTCGGCCGGGCCGCCCGACAGCGCGACCGCGAAACCCTGCTCGCGCAGCCAGCCGATCATCTCGACCCAGCCCTCGAGCCGCCATTGCTTGTAACGGAACATCGGATAAGGATGCAGCACGACCAGCGGCCTGCCGTCGCGGATCGCCGGGGACTCGGCGAGCCACGCGTCGAAGCGCGCCCGCCGTGCCGGATCGTCGCCGATGCCGGGCGCGACGACTTCCGACACCGGCTCGATGCCGATCACCGGCGCGAGTGCCAGCGTACTGACGACCGTGTGCGCGGATTCGTGATGATTGATCGCGATCCCGTTCAGCATCATCCGCGTGAGCCACGTCACGCGGTTCGGATCGACGAGGCCCACCCGCTTGCGGCCCGCGAACCAGCTGTAGAAGCGCGGCCGGTCGGAGCTCAGCGCCGCGCACGCAAGATCGTAGCGGCGCCACATCGACAGCGCGTCGCGCAGCCGCTCGCGCAATCCCGCGCGCTGCGCGACAACGATCACGCGCCGCACGTCCGGATTGTGCTCGAGCACGCCTTCGGTGCCGCGAAACACCAGCATGTCGATCTGCGCATCCGGCCAGCGGGCCTTCAGTGAACGGACGAGCGGCGTCGTCAGCAGCACGTCGCCGATACGGCGCGGCGCGGCTACGAGGATGGTTCTGGGCGGGCGGGCGGAAGAAAACAGGGCCACGGCGATCGGTGTATCCGGCTGGCTGAACAAGGCTGGCAATGTACAGGATTTTGCAGCAGCCGGCGCGGCATGGCGAATCGGCCGTTCAGCTGCCCCGATACGGCCCCGTTCGCGGCGTGAACCACGGCAGGCGCAGCGCGTGCCGGTGCCGTACGCGGTGCTTGCAATGCCCGTGGTGTTACGAAGCGACCGTCAGGATCGTCGGCGTTGCAGCAACGGTAACGGGCCGCGTGTGTGCTGCGTCGGCCAACGGTTCGTCGCGAAGGGCAGCCTGCGGCAACAGGTGACGCACCGCGCGCTCGACCGCGTCGACATCGATCGCGTCGACGGTCGCGCCGGCGCGCAGGATCACGTGCGGCACACCGAGAGGGTGCCAGCGCAGGTATTTCTCGGGACGGTCCTCGAACAGCGCGGCGACCGGGACGCCGAGCGCCGACGCGAGATGCACGGGGGCGCTGTCGGCCGAGACGATCGCATCGAGCAGGCTCGCGGCCGCCACCAGTTCGGCGACCGAGGAAGGTGCGACATGGCGCGCGCTCACGTCGCGCCACGAATCGTCCTCGGGGGCGTGGCCGACGACCGGGTCGCGAAACACGATCACGTCGGCGCACGGCGCAAGCCGCTCGGCAAGGTCGCGCCAGCGGTCCGCGGGCCAGCGGCGCTCGGCCGCCTTGTTCGTCACGAACAGCCCGACCCGCGGTTTCGTGGGCGCGCCGAGCAACCGATACCACGCATCCTGCAGCGCGCGGTCGGGATGAACCGACAACTCGAGACGGTCGAGATCGGCGCAGCCGAGCTCGGGCACGAGCCGGAAACCCGACAGCGCCTCGTGGCACATCGGCCGCTGCGCGACATGCTCGGGTTTGCGATCGTCGAATTCGGTCTCGGCATCGTGCCAGCGGCAATCCTTCGCACCGATCTGGCGCGCGAACTGCATGCTGCTGCGATGCATGCCGCCGTTCGGCACGACCACGAGGTCGAACCGCAAGCGACGCAGGCGACGCACGAGCCGCAGCCGGTCGAAGAATGCGCGCATTCGCCCGGGACGGTCGTTGCGTTCGCATTGGCGGCTATACACATAGGTGTGGATCATGTCCACGTCCGGGTTTCCGGCCAGCGCCGCCGCGTTGTAACGGTTCGCGACCACATGCAGCTCCGCACCGGGCCAGCGCTCCTTCAGCGCGCCGAGAAACGCCGTCGTGCACAGCATGTCGCCCAGAAAATCAATCCGGATCACGAGGATCCGTTGCGTCGGGTTCCCATTGGCCATGGTCATGTGGTGACTGTCAGTTTTTGTCGTCGCGACGGGCCATTCCTCGGCATCCGATCCCGGGACGGCCTTGTCGCATATCGCTGTTCGCCGCAGGGATCGGACCCCATTCATGCGCGCGATACCGGCACCACCCGCCGGACGAGCGGCGAGCGATGCCGCGTTCGTGCGGCTAGCGCCGGATTGTATAGCGTCCGGATGGCCAGCCCAAGACCCGCTTGCGCGAACATGCAAAAACGGCCCGCCGCACCGCACGAGGGCGATGCGACGGGCCGCATGGCGCGACAGCCGTCCGGCTCAGGCGCGGTCAGTACGTGATTTCGACGACGCTGCCGTCGAACGCCGCCCGCAGCTCCGCGAGCAGCACGTCGCTCGGTTTCACGCGCCATGCGTCGCCGAGGCGCATTTCGCCTTGTGCCCGTGCGTTGCTGTAATGGACCTGCACCGCGAGCCCGTTCGGCAGCGGCGCCTGCGGGCGGCGACCGCCGTCGCGCCCACCGCCACGCGGTGCCGGCGCTTCGACCGCAGCCGCGGCAGCGGGATCGTCCTTCGACACGTGCGGCTCGAGCACGCGGCGCAGCTCGGCCGCGTCGGCATTGCCGTTCATCGTCAGCCGCACGGCCTGCGCATAACGGCTGCGCGCGCGTTCGAGATCCATCACCGTGTCGGTCGTGAAACGGATGCCGCCCGTGAACGCATCGTTGCGCGCCTGCCCCTGCACGATCAGTAGTTCGTCTTCCTTGAACAGCGCCTTGTTCGCCTCGAACTGCTCGTTGAAGATCGTGATCTCGCACTGGCCCGAGCCATCGTCGAGCAACGCGATCAGCATCTTGCCGCGCTGGGTCATCTGCGTGCGAAGCGACGCGATGATGCCGGCCACGAGCTTGTCGCGCCCTTCCTTCAGGTCGCCGACCTTCTGCCGCACGAAGCGGCGCACCTCGTCGCGATACGCGTCGAACAGGTGGCCGGACAGGTAGAAGCCGAGCGCGCCCTTTTCTTCCTGCAGGCGGCGCTTGTCGTCCCACGCGGGCTCGTCGACGAGCGCATGCGCGTGCGGCGATTCGGCACCCATGTCGAACAGGCCGGCCTGCATCGCATTCGCCTCGGCCTGGTCGGCCGCTTCCATCGCCAGCGGCACCGACGCGATCAGCTGCGCGCGGTTCGCATTCAGCGAATCGAACGCGCCGGCGCGGATCAGCGCCTCGACCGTACGGCGGTTGACGACGCGTCGGTCGATCCGCTCGCAGAAGTCGAACAGGTCGGTGAACGCCTTTTCCTCGCGGGCGCGCAGGATTTCCTCGATCGCGTTCTGGCCGCTGCCCTTCACCGCGCCGAGGCCGTAGCGGATCGTGCGCGAGCGCTTGCCGTCGGCTTCGGCGACCGGTTCGAAGCGGTAATGCGACTGGTTGATGTCGGGCGGCAGCACGGCGAGGTTGTTCACGACACAATCGTCGTACAGGATCTTCACCTTGTCGGTGTCGTCCATCGCGAGCGTCATGTTGGCCGCCATGAATTCGGCCGGATGGTGCGCCTTCAGCCACGCGGTGTGATACGCGAGCAGTGCGTAGGCGGCCGCGTGCGACTTGTTGAAGCCGTAGCCCGCGAACTTCTCCATCAGGTCGAAGATCTCGTCGGACTTCTCGCGCGTGAGGCCGTTCGTCGCCGCGCCCTCGGCGAAGATCTCGCGGTGCTTGGCCATCTCCTCGGGCTTCTTCTTGCCCATCGCGCGACGCAGCAAGTCCGCGCCGCCGAGCGAGTAGCCGCCGATGATCTGCGCCATCTGCATCACCTGCTCCTGATAGACCATGATGCCGTAGGTCTCTTTCAGGACGGGTTCGACGCGCGGATCCGGATAGTCGACCTTCTCGCGACCGTGCTTCCGTGCGCAGAAGCTCGGGATCAGGTCCATCGGGCCCGGACGATACAACGACACGAGCGCGATGATGTCCTCGAAACGGTCGGGCTGCGCATCCTTCAGCATGCCTTGCATCCCGCGGCTTTCCAGCTGGAACACGGCGACCGTGTTGGCCTTCTTCAGGATCTGGAACGACGCGGGATCATCGAGCGGCACCTGCGCGAGCGACCAGTCGGCCTTCGAAGGATCGAGGCGGCGGATGTAGCGCTCGGCCCAGTCGAGGATCGTCAGCGTCGTGAGACCCAGAAAGTCGAACTTCACGAGGCCGACGGCTTCGACGTCGTCCTTGTCGTACTGGCTGACGACACCGCCGTCGTCGCCCTGCGTGTACAGCGGGCAGAAATCGGTCAGCTTGCCGGGCGCGATCAGCACGCCGCCCGCGTGCATCCCGACGTTACGCGTGAGGCCCTCGACGCGCTGCGCGAGATCCAGCAGCTGGTGCACTTCGTCCTCGTGGTCGTAGCGCTCCTGAAGCTGCGGCTCCTCCTTCATCGCGTCGGCGATCGTCACGTGCTTGCCCGGCTTGAACGGGATCAGCTTCGCGATGCCATCGGTGAACATGTAACCGACGTCGAGCACGCGGCCGATGTCGCGCACGGCCGCCTTCGCGGCCATCGTGCCGAAGGTCGCGATCTGCGACACGGCGTCCGCGCCGTATTTTTCCTTCACGTACTGGATCACGCGATCGCGGCCGTGCTGGCAGAAGTCGATGTCGAAGTCGGGCATCGACACGCGTTCCGGGTTCAGGAATCGCTCGAACAGCAGGTTGTAGCGCAGCGGGTCGAGGTCGGTAATACCGAGCGCGTACGCGACCAGCGAACCCGCGCCCGAGCCGCGGCCCGGGCCGACCGGCACGCCGTTGTTCTTCGCCCAGTTGATGAAGTCGGCAACGATCAGGAAGTAGCCCGGGAAGCCCATCTTCGTGATGGTCCCGCACTCGAATTCAAGGCGCTTGTAGTACGTGTCGCGCTGCGCGTCACGTTCGGCTTCGGCCGGATACAACTGCGCGAGGCGGGTCTCGAGCCCCTCCTTCGACAGCTGGACCAGATAGTCGTCGAGCGACATGCCGTCCGGCGTCGGGAACAGCGGCAGTTTCGGCTTGCCGAGCTCGAGTTTCAGGTTGCAGCGCTTCGCGATTTCGACCGTGTTCGCGATCGCCGACGGCAGGTCGGCGAACAGCGCGGCCATATCGTCCTGCGTGCGGAAATACTGGTCGGTCGTGAAACGCTTCTGGCGCCGCGGGTTCGCGAGGATGTCGCCTTCCGAGATACACACGCGCGCCTCGTGCGCGGTGAAATCGTCGTCGGTCATGAACTGCGTCGGGTGCGTCGCGACGACCGGCAGCTTCAGCGCCGCGGCGAGCGTCGCCGCCTGCTGGATGTACGCCTCGGCGCCCGGCTGGCCGTAACGCTGCAGCTCGATGTAGAAACCGCCCGGGAACACCTTCGCCCAGCGCTCGGCGTGACGGCGCGCGGCTTCTTCGTTGCCAGCGGCCAGCGCGAGCCCGATATCGCCCTGTTGCGCGCCCGACAGCGCGAGCAGCCCCTGCGCGAGCTCGCCGTCGAGCCAGCTCGCGTCGAGTTCCGCACGGCCGCGGTACTGGTTCGTGAGCCACGCCTTCGACAGCAGCTCGCAGAGATTCAGGTAGCCGACCTTGTCCTTGACGAGCAGCAGCAGCCGCGACGGCTTGTCGCGATCGTCCGGATTGGCGATCCAGACGTCGCAGCCGGCGATCGGCTTGATGCCCTTGCCACGGGCTTCCTGGTAGAAACGGACGAGACCGAATGCGTTGCCGAGATCGGTGAGCGCGAGCGCGCCCTGACCGTCTGCGGCCGCCGCCTTGACGATGTCGTCAATGCGCACGATGCCGTCGGCAATCGAGAATTCGGAGTGAACGCGAAGATGGACGAAGCGGGGATCTGACATGGGCGCTATTGTAGCCGCCCCGCCGCGCAGGCTGCCCAAAAAATCCCCGCGCCGGCCGTTCGGCCGATGCGCGCGAGCGCACGTCACGTGACTGGCCAAATGGCCGGATGCCGGCCCGAGCGCGGTTTGCGGGATAATACGGTTTTTCGAATCAACGCCCCGGCTTCGCACCCTTTTTTGCGGTCCGCCGTGCGGCCGTTTCCCGTCGGACCATCATGACCATCGTCAACCTCGCCGCCTACCACTTCGTGTCGCTCGACGCGACCGAGCAATGGCGCCCGCTCGTCACCGCCCGCTGCAACGAACTCGACCTGCGCGGCACGATCCTGCTCGCGCCGGAAGGCATCAACCTGTTCATCGCCGGCACGCGCGAAGCCACCGACGCGTTCATCGCGTACATCCGCCACGATCCGCTGTTCGACGGCAAATTCGCGTCGCTGCAGTTCAAGGAAAGCCTGTCCGACTCGCAGCCGTTCCGCCGCATGCTCGTGCGCCTGAAGCGCGAGATCATCACGATGAAGAAGCCGGCGATCCAGCCGGAACTCGGCCGCGCGCCGTTCGTCGACGCGCGCACGCTGAAGACGTGGCTCGACCGCGGCCACGACGACACGGGCCGCCCGGTCGTGATGCTCGACACGCGCAACGCATTCGAAGTCGACGTCGGCACATTCGACGACGCGCTCGACTACCGGATCGACAAGTTCAGCGAATTCCCGGAAGTGATCGACGCGAACCGCGCCGACCTCGAAGGCAAGACGGTCGTGTCGTTCTGCACGGGCGGCATCCGCTGCGAGAAGGCCGCGATCCACATGAAGGAAATCGGCATCGAGAACGTATACCAGCTCGAAGGCGGGATCCTGAAATACTTCGAGGAAGTCGGCGGCGCGCACTACCACGGCGACTGCTTCGTGTTCGACTACCGCACCGCGCTGAACCCGCAACTCCAGCCCACCGAGAACGTCACGTGCTTCGCGTGCCGCGCGGTCGTCACGCCGCAAGCGCAACAATCGCCGAGCTACGTGCCCGGCAAGTCGTGCCCCGCCTGCGCACCGGCAGCCAGCGCCGCGTAAGCGCGCGTTGTCCCGCGCCCCGATGAGCGCCTATCGCGGCCGCTTCGCGCCGTCGCCCACCGGCCCGCTGCACTTCGGCTCGCTGGTCGGCGCACTCGCGAGCTGGCTCGACGCGCGTGCGCACGGCGGCGCGTGGCTCGTGCGCATCGAGGATCTCGACGGCCCGCGCACGGTACCCGGCGCGGCCGACGACATCCTCGCGACGCTCGCGCATTTCGGCATGACGCCCGACGAGCCGCCCGTCTGGCAAAGCACGCGCGATGCGGCCTACACGGCCGCGCTCGAGCGGCTCGTCGCGGCCGGGCTCGTCTATCCGTGCGGCTGCACGCGCAAGGAAATCGCCGATTCGCTGCGCGCCGCGCACGAGCGCCACACGACGCTCGCGTATCCGGGCACGTGCCGCACCGGCCTGTACGGCAAGCCCGCGCGCGCGTGGCGGCTGCGCGTGCCGGACGGCGACGGCGCGATCGTCACGTTCGACGATCGCTGGCAGCACACGCAATCGCAGAACCTCGCGACCGAAGTCGGCGATTTCGTGCTGAAGCGCGCGGACGGGCAATGGGCCTATCAGCTCGCGGTCGTCGTCGACGATGCCGATGCAGCCATCACGCACGTCGTGCGAGGCGCCGACCTGCTCGATTCGACCGCGCGCCAGATCCACCTGCAACACTGTCTCGGTGTGCCGACCCCGCAATACCTGCATGTGCCCGTCGTCGTCGATGCGAACGGCGAAAAGCTCAGCAAGCAGACGGGCGCGACCGCGCTCGACCGCGACGATCCGCTACCGGCGCTGCAGGCCGCCGCCGCGCATCTGGGCCTCGCGCCCGGCGGCACGCTCGCAGGCACGACGCTCGATGCGTTCTACGCAGCCGCCACGGCCGCGTGGGCGACGCGCTTCGGGTCGCAGGCCGGCTAACGCGCGGCAGCGCACCGGTTTCGCGGCGATCGGGCGCCCGCCGGGTGCCGCTCGCATCGCTCGCCGCCGGCGCCCCGCGCCCTCTTCCGCTTCACCATCGAACCACGGTCCCAATAAAAAACGGGCACATGCTTCATCGCATGCACCCGCTTTTCCGGCGGCGCTCGCGCGCCGCCCCAGCCACGCCTGCCGGGCTTACGCCGACGGCTTGCGCGGCATCCCGAACCCGCCGAGCAGCGCGGCGACCTGGCGCTTCGGCCCCTTCTTTTCAGGCTGCTGAGCAGGCTCCGCATCGTGCTGCTTCGCCTGCGCCGACGGCTCATACGGCTTCAGGAAGAAATCGTCGACAGGCGCTTCGTGGCGACGCGGACGGCCACCGCGCTCGGCACCGGCCGACCGATGCGTCGACGCGCCACGATGCTCGTCGCGATCGCGCCGGCTGCCACGTTCGCCACCGCGCTCGCTTCGCTCACCACGCTCACCCCGCTCTCCGCGGTCACCGCCGCGCTCGTCGTGACGCTGGCGCGCCGGCTTGTCGAGCGCGAGCGTCTGCACTTCGAGCGGACGCTTGATCAGCTTCTCGATATCGGCGAGTTGCTTGCGCTCGTTCGGGCTGCACAGCGACAGCGCGTCGCCCGTCGCACCCGCGCGGCCGGTACGGCCGATCCGGTGCACGTAGTCTTCCGCGCTGAACGGCAGGTCGAAGTTGATCACGGCGGGCAGTTCGGCGATGTCGAGGCCGCGCGCGGCCACGTCGGTCGCGACCAGCGCCTCGATCTCGCCGCGCTTGAACGCATCGAGCGCCTGCATCCGCTCGAGCTGCGTCTTGTCGCCGTGGATCGCCGACGCGACCACGCCGTCGCGCTCGAGATTGCGCGCAAGCCGGCTTGCGCCGATCTTGCTGTTGCAGAACACGATTACCTGCTTGAGCCCGCGATCGCGCAGCAACTGCACGACGGCCGCCTGCTTGTCGCCTTCTGCGACGTCGTAGACGATCTGCGTGACGTTCGCGTTCGTCGAGTTGCTGCGCGCGACTTCGATCGTCTGCGGATTGCGCAGATAGGTCGATGCGAGCTTCTTGATTTCGCCCGAGAACGTGGCTGAAAACAGCAGCGTCTGACGCTCCTTCGGCAGCAGGTTCAGGATGCGCTGCAGATCGGGCAGGAAGCCCATGTCGAGCATCCGGTCGGCTTCGTCGAGCACGAGGATCTGCACCTGGCCGAGGTTCGCGGTCTTCTGCTGCACGTGGTCAAGCAGGCGGCCCGGCGTCGCGATCAGGATCTCAACGCCGCGGCGCAGCTCTGCCGACTGCGGATTCATGTCGACGCCGCCGAACACGACCGCGCTGCGCAGCGGCGTGTGCTTCGCATATGCGTGCACGTTCGCGGCGACCTGATCGGCGAGTTCGCGGGTCGGCGTGAGGATCAGCGCACGAACCGGGTGGCGCGCGGGTGACGCGCTCGTGTTGGCTTGCGGCAGCAGGCGCTGGATGATCGGCAGCGAGAAGCTCGCGGTCTTGCCGGTACCCGTTTGCGCGGCGCCCATGACGTCGCGGCCGGCGAGCACGACCGGAATGGCCTGCGCCTGGATCGGCGTCGGCGTCGTATAGCCCTGCTCCGCAATGGCTTTCAGGATATCGGCGGCAAGGCCGAATTGGTCGAAGGTTGCGTCGACGGGCTTGGCGACAGAATCGGACATGGTGGCGTTTCGCTCAAAAGGCGCGGCGGGGACATCGTGCGTCAGGCCAGCCGGGCCTGCGCTCATCACAATTCGGAAATAGACGGAGCCGCGGCGCGCCGCGCGGCGCCGCTCTGGCGCTTGGGACCGGTTCAATACGAACGCTGGACGCCAGGCCGTGCGGACTCCGTTCGGCGCGAATGCCGGCGGAAAGGGGCGTATTGTAGCACTGCGCGGCCATCTGTCCGTGACAACGCCGCGAACAGGCGCAACGACAGTTGGCGCAGCGGGGCCCAGGCAAGCCCCGCGCGGTCGACGGAGGCCCGATCGGGCTATCCCGATCGGCCGGCGGGCAGCTTCAGGGGTCCGATCCCGGATCGTCTTGTCCGATCGCGCGCCGCCAGCCAGCGTGCCAGGCAGTCAGGCCCAAGAGCCGGCCGCCGGCAGGCACGATCCTCGTTCCCGCCAGGCGCTCAGCCCTTCTTCTTTTTCTTCTCGACCTGTACGCAGTCGCCCAGCAGCGGCGGCGAATTCTGGTCGGCGATCTCGTCGCGCAGCGTCGCTTCCTTGCCCTTCGTCCACCACGTATAGCGGCCGGCCTGGTAGCGCGCGCCCGACGCCGACACGGTGTCGACGAACAGCATCTGCTTCCCGTTGACCGGCACGAGCGCGAAGCTCTGGCCGTTGCCCGCGAGCCAGTACGACACGCGCACGGGCTGCTTCTGGTTCGCGCACTGGTAGACGGTGAACTGGCGCGAATCCGCGTCGATCTCTTCGACGGTCAGCTGCGCGGCGTGCGCGACAGAAACGGCGGTGCCGGCGAGCGCAAGCGCGGCGAGGGTTTGACGAATCATGCAGGTCCTCTCACGAGACGGGTGGAAACGCGCCCTCGCGGGGCGCGCGGTTATTGTCGGTTTCGCGTCGGGTCGCGCTGTCAGGGATCGATGACGTCAGCACACGCGTCGGTCGGCGCGGCCGCGAGATGGCCGACGAGCGGCACGATCTTGAGCCCGGCCGATGCGACCCGGCACGGCGCGGCCGCGACGCCGCAACCCGCGAGACTCGCGGCAAGCGCCAGCACAACACCCAGTTTTCCGATACGCAGCCATCTCGGCGCCATCACCCTCTCCTTGTTCCGTCAACGGGCCGACACGGGCCGGACGGCCGCGGCGGCGCGCTTCGCGCGGTCGCGGGCTTCGTCGACGGTCGCGCCGGTGGCCAGCGCGACGCCCATGCGCCGCTTCGCAAAACTTTCCGGTTTGCCGAACAGGCGCAGGTCGGCGCCCGGCACCGCGAGCGCGTCGCGCACGCCTTCGAACGCGATGCCGCGCTCGTCGAGCCCGCCGTAGATCACCGCCGACGCGGCCGGCGTACCGAGCGCCGGATCGACCGGCAGCCCGAGAATCGCACGCGCGTGCAGCTCGAATTCCGACTGTCGCTGCGACGCGAGCGTGACGAGGCCCGTATCGTGCGGCCGCGGGCTCACCTCGGAGAACCATACGTCATCGCCGCGCACGAACAGCTCGACGCCGAACATCCCGCGCCCGCCGAGCGCCTCGGTGACCTTGTGCGCGATCTCGCGCGACTTCTCGAGCGCCGCCGCACTCATCGGCTGCGGCTGCCACGACTCGACGTAGTCGCCCGCGACCTGCACGTGGCCGACCGGCTCGCAGAAGTAGGTACGCGTGGCGTTCGTCGCCGGATCGATCGCGCGCACGGTGAGCTGCGTGATCTCGTAGTCGAAATCGACGAAGCCTTCGACGATCACGCGGCCGTGATTCACGCGGCCGCCCGCCATCGCGTAGTCCCACGCCGGCTTCACGTCCGCTTCGGTCTTGACGACCGACTGCCCCTTGCCCGACGACGACATCACGGGCTTCACGACGCACGGCATGCCGATCTGCGCGACGGCCGCGCTGAACGCGTCGAACGAATCCGCGAACGCATACGGGGACGTCGGCAGGCCGAGCTCCTCGGCCGCGAGCCGGCGGATCCCTTCGCGATTCATCGTGAGCTGCGTCGCGCGCGCGGTCGGGATCACCTCGGCGAGGCCGGCCGCCTCGATCGCCGCGAGCGCATCGGTCGCGATCGCCTCGATCTCGGGCACGATCAGGTGCGGGCGCTCGGCCTCGACGATCGCCCGCAGCGCGGCGGCGTCCGTCATGTCGATCACGTGCGCGCGATGCGCGACCTGGTGGCCCGGCGCGTCCGGATAGCGGTCGACCGCGACGACTTCGACGCCGAGCCGCTGCAACGCGATGATGACTTCCTTGCCGAGTTCGCCGGCGCCGAGCAGCATGACGCGCGTGGCCGAGGGTGAGAGCGGCGTACCGAGCCGCTGACCGATCTGCATGTGATTACCCGCTTCTGGTGGAGGACGAAAACGGCTCCGATGTTAACACGCGCCACGACGCCGGTTTGGCGCGTTTCGCCGCGCCGGCGCCCGGCCGCGGGCCGCTCGCGAGCGGGCTGCGAACGTTTTCACGCGCGAAGTGTCGACTCGCCTGCCGCGGGGCGGGTGCGTTACTCTTACGCCTTGATCAGAATCCGATGAGGAACGAGGCTCATGTCCCACCTGTCCGCAGCCGCACGCGCACGCACCCGCCTGCTTCGCCCGCTGCGCGCGCCGCTCTGCGCGTTGACGCTTGCCACGCTTCTCGCCGCCTGCGCGATGCCGACCCATCCCGATTCCGCCGCCCCCGCGCCCGATCCGTACAACCCGGCCGCCGTCCAGCTGCTCGACGACACGAGCTGGGAACTCACCAGCTGGCTGAACGCCGACGGCACGCAGCGCGCGATCCCGCACGGCGACAACGGCGAGCCGATCAAGCTCGCGCTGTCGACCGAGTCGGGTATCCGGCGCGCCAGCGGCTTCTCGGGCTGCAACCGCTACATGGGCACCTACGCGATCAAGAACGGCCTGTTGAGCTTCGGGCCGCTCGCCGGCACGCGGATGGCCTGCCCGAATACGCTCGGCGGCCAGCTCGAACCCGCGTACCTCGACGCACTCGCCCACATCGACAAGACCGGCGTGCAGATGCGCGACCCGCAGCAACTGCAGATCGTGACCGCTTCCGGCGCAACGCTGACCTTCACGCACCGGAGCCCCTGATGCACGGCGCGCGCGAAGGCCGACCGACCGCCTTCGCGTAGCGCGCCACGCGCGTGTGCCGCGCACACGCGTCGCGCGGCGTGAATCGGATGCACGCCGCGTTAGAGTCTTGTTCGCCGGCCGGTTAAACTCGGCGGGTCGCGCCCCGCGCGCCCCTCCCCACTCCTGTTTCAAAGCATGCACACGGTTGTCTTCGGCTGGTTCGGCATTTCCGCCGTCTGGTTCCTCATTCTCCTCGGGCGTCTCGTGCAAACGATGCTGCCTGGCGGCGTCGGGCTCGCCGGCCGCGGCTCGATCCGTCTGTGGCTCGGCTTCGCCGCGGTGTTCGTGGCGAGCTGCACGCTGACGAGCCCGCTGTCGGGCCCCGACACGAACGCGCTCGGCCATGCGTTCTCGGCAGGCTTCGCCCACGTGCTCGGCCCGATCGGCACGCCCGTCGCGATGGTCGTGCTGTTCTTCGCCGGGCTGCCGTGGCTGACCGGCATCGGCTGGCGGCAGTTCGCCGCCTGGGTCGACACGTCGTTCGGCGTCAAGCTGTCGCGCGACGGCGGTGACGACGATGCGCGCGGCATTGCCGACCTGCCGCGCAGCGCGCTGCATCGCGACGACGACGTCGTACAGCCGACCACCGCGCATACCGTCAATTCGATGGCACCGCGCCAGAACGGCCGGTATTCGCGCCCGACGCTGTGGAAACCCGACCCGCAGGCGCGGCCGAAACCGCGTAGCAGCACGCCCCCGCGCCCTCACGTGGAACCCGTCGCGCCATCGGGTTGGTTGAAGCCGACCGCACCCCAGCGCATGCCGACGCCGCCCGCGCCGATTCCCCCGGCCAGCGCGATGCCGCCGCCCACGACCGGCAGCACCGCCAGCCTCGCGCGCGCAGCAGCGAATTCGCAGGTCCCGCGCCCCGATCCGGCCCCGCTTCCTGTCGGATTCGAACCCGTCCGCCCGCGGCCGACTGCCGCGCGACCGGCCACCGCCGCGTTGAAGCCGGTGGCGCCGCGTACCACGGTTACGCCGCGACCAGCCGCCGCGCAGCCGCCGCGCCCGCCGGTACGCCCCGTCGCAGGAGCAGGTTCGGCCGGCCTGCCGTCGGATACGGCACGACGCCGTCCGGCGCCGCAAACGCCGGCGCGTGCGCCGCTCTATGCATGGACGGAAAAGCCCGCCGCGCCGATCGCGCCGGCGCCGAGCGTACACGACACGCTGCGCTCGATCGAGGCAAGTACCGCGCAATGGGCATCGCTGGGCGGTGCGCAGTCGGCCGACGCAGGGCATGCGGCGGCCGCAGCCGCTACCGTGGCCGGTGTGGCCGCGGCAGCAACCGGCATTGCAGCGCCGGCATCGGCGGCCGCGTCGACCGGGATCGCCGATGCGGCCCACGGCCTCGCGGCGCATGACGCCCGTGTTTCGCTCCCACGCGATGCGGCGCCGGTGTATGACGACAACGCACCGATCGTGCTCGACGCGTTCATGCCGGCAGTGCCCGCTGTTCATGCACCGGTTGCCCATGCGGACACTGCGGCGTTCGACGACGCCGCACCGCACGCGCTGTCGAATACCCGCATCGACGATGCCGCGTTTTCACATCACGCCGATGACGAGATCCGGCACGCCGGCGATGCACCTGCCGCGCCGGTGTCGGGAATCACGCCCGCACCGTCGTTCGACGCACCCATCGACCTCGCACCTTGGGAAGACCTCGCCAGCCAGCCGGTTTCCGCGTTCGACGCATCCGCCTGGAACCCGGTCGCCGAAACATCGACGGACGCGACGGGATCCAAACCGGCCGATGCTGCCGCCGAGCAACCCAGGACCGAGGCGGTTCACGACATCGCCGCGAGCAACCCGCCGGCACCCATCGATTCCGGCGACAAGTACACGGCGCAACCGGCTCCCGCAATCGATCGCACGGCATCGGCCCGCGTGCCGCAGGGCATCGCCGATACGCACGCCGACGTGAAACCCGCGGGGAACATCGCACCGTTCGCGGCCCTCCCCTCTTCGCCGATCGCCGAAACAACGCCGCGCGCAAGTGCCGAAGCCAGGCCGTTTGCGGCGGCGTCGGCACCGGCCGCATCGGGTGCAGCGTCGGGTGCAGCACTTGAAGCCGCCAAGCCGGACGCGGCGGAACCGGCTGCACCGCTGTCGGCAAGCACTCTGGGCGCCGCGCCGGCAGCGAAATGGACGTGGGCACCGTCGGCGGCGCAACCTGCGCAGACGAATACCACCGTCACCGCGGAAATGCCGAAATCGCCGGTCGCTGCTCAACCGTTTGCCGCCGCGCAAACGGCTTCGGCTACCGCTGCGTCGCCGCTCGTCGGCGCCGCCCACGGTTCGACCGCGCAAGCCCCTGCATCCGCTTCGAGCATTGCGCCTGTCACCGTTACCGCTTCATTGGATCGCGTGACCGGCACTGCATCCGGTTCGCCTGCTCAACCGCCTGCATCGGCATCGACCATTGCATCCGTCGCACCAACATCCCCGGTCGGCGTAACCGGTGCTGCGTCGGCTTCGCTCTCGCAGCCGGCCGCATCGGCAACGACCGTTGCACCCGCCGCGTCGACATCCCCGATCGGTGTAACTGGCGCTGCGCCAGCTGCGCTCTCTCAGCCGGCCGCATCGGCATCGACCGTTGCATCGGCCGCGTCGGCATTCCCGATCGGTGTAACCGGTGCTGCGCCGGCTTCGCTTTCGCAGTCGGCCGCATCGGCATCGACCGCTGCACCCGCCGCGTCGACATTCCCGATCGGTGTAACCGGCGCTGCGTCGGCTTCGCTTTCGCAGTCGGCCGCATCGGCATCGACCGTTGCATCTGTTACGTCGGCGGCCCCGGTCAGCGGGACGGGCACGACTTACGGTTCGCTCTCCCGCGCGTCGACACCCGCGTCATCCGTTGCACCCGCCGTAACGCCGTCGCCGGCCGGCACGTCGGCTTCAACATCCGGTTCGACCGCACCGGCGCCAGCACTGACTGCCACACCGGCGCTCGCTACCGCGACGCCCGTGAATGTCGTGTCCGGCTCAATCACTGCACCGCCTTCCGCGCCCGTCCCGACGTCTCAGGGCAACCCGGCAAGCTCATCGACGGGTACGACATTCGGCACAGTCGGCACGGTCGCACCGCAGCCAGCCGCAAGCCTGCCCGTACCGCCGGCGGTTTCCGACACGACTGCACCGCTCTCCGGCACAGTCGCACCGATCACGCCCGCCGCCACGACTCCGGCGCAACCGATCGCCGGCTCGCCTGCCACTCCGGCCGGCTCGCTGCCGTCCTTCGCGGCAACCGCCACCACGCAGGCACCGTCGATCGCTTCCGCACCTGCTGCAATCGGGGCCATGACGTTCTCGGCCCCGCCCGCCCCGGCCTCGTCGCCGGCAAGCTGGTCCGTGTCGAATGTCTCCGCAACACCGGCAGCCCCCCCGGCCGCGGCACCGCAACCCGCAACAACCATCCCCGGTGCGAGCCTGTCCGCACCGGCGGCGGTCACGACCGTACCGGCAATTCCCGTTGCACCACCGGCCGAAGCAACCACCGCCACGGCGACCGAACCCGCCACACCGGCCCCCGACACCCCCGCCCGCCCGCCGCGCCCGAACGCGTTCGAATTCCACGCGCCCGCGTCGTTCAACGTCGAACTGCCGACGCTCGACCTGCTCGAACCCGCATCCGGCGACATCGAGACGATCACCGACGAACACCTCGCGCAGACAGCGCAGGTCATCGAACAGCGGCTCCAGGAATTCAAGGTACCGGTGACGGTGGTCGGCGCGTCGGCCGGGCCCGTGATCACGCGCTTCGAGATCGAACCCGCGCTCGGCGTGCGGGGCAGCCAGATCGTCGGGCTGATGAAGGACCTGTCGCGCGGCCTCGGCCTCACGTCGATCCGCGTCGTCGAGACGATTCCCGGCAAGACCTGCATGGGCCTCGAACTGCCGAACGCGAAGCGCCAGATGATCCGCCTGTCGGAAATCCTCGAGTCGCGCCAGTACCAGCACTCGGCCTCGCAGCTGACGATCGCGATGGGCAAGGACATCACCGGCCACCCGATCGTCACCGATCTCGCGAAGGCGCCGCACATGCTCGTCGCGGGCACGACGGGCTCGGGCAAGTCGGTCGCGATCAACGCAATGATCCTGTCGCTGCTGTACAAGGCGACACCCGAGGACGTGCGGCTCATCATGATCGACCCGAAGATGCTGGAGCTGTCGGTCTACGAAGGCATCCCGCACCTGCTCGCGCCGGTCGTCACCGACATGAAGCTCGCGGCGAACGCGCTGAACTGGTGCGTCGGCGAGATGGAAAAGCGCTACCGGCTGATGTCGGCCGTCGGCGTGCGCAACCTCGCGGGCTTCAACCAGAAGATCCGCGACGCCGAAGCGAAAGAAAAGAAGATCGGCAACCCGTTCTCGCTGACGCCCGAGGATCCCGAGCCGCTGTCGACGCTGCCGCTGATCGTCGTCGTGATCGACGAGCTGGCCGACCTGATGATGGTCGCCGGCAAGAAGATCGAGGAACTGATCGCCCGTCTCGCGC
Organism: Burkholderia crassaminum; assembly: GCF_964265005.1. Classification (NCBI taxonomy): domain Bacteria; kingdom Pseudomonadati; phylum Pseudomonadota; class Betaproteobacteria; order Burkholderiales; family Burkholderiaceae; genus Burkholderia; species Burkholderia crassaminum. The sequence continues at coordinate 2,748,994 of NZ_OZ183799.1, forward strand.
AGAAGGCGCGCGCGGCCGGCATCCACCTGATCCTCGCGACGCAGCGCCCGTCCGTCGACGTGATCACGGGCCTGATCAAGGCGAACATCCCGACGCGTGTCGCGTTCCAGGTGTCGTCGAAGATCGACTCGCGCACGATTCTCGACCAGATGGGCGCCGAGTCGCTGCTCGGGATGGGCGACATGCTGTTCCTGCCACCGGGCACCGGTTATCCGCAGCGCGTGCACGGCGCATTCGTCGCCGACGAGGAAGTGCACCGGATCGTCGAGTACCTGAAGCAGTTCGGCGAGCCGCAGTACGAGGAAGGGATCCTCGACGGCCCGGCCGCCGACGGCGCGACGCAGGACCTGTTCGGCGATGCGCCGGACGCGGAAGCCGATCCGCTGTACGACGAAGCCGTCGCGTTCGTCGTGCGCACGCGGCGCGCGTCGATCTCGTCGGTGCAGCGGCAGTTGCGCATCGGCTACAACCGCGCCGCACGCCTCGTCGAGCAGATGGAGGCGGCCGGGCTCGTGTCGCCGATGGGCATCAACGGCAGCCGCGAGGTGCTCGTGCCGGCCGCGGCCGACTGAACGCGGCGGCCGCTCGGCCGCCGTCGATGGATACGGGCGCACCGGGAAACCGGCCGCCCCGGAAAGCAAAGGGCGCTGCATCGGCAGCGCCCTTTGTCCTTTACTGCACCGGCACCAGCTTGAAGTCGACCGGCTTGCCGACCGCCACCTTCTGCGGATTCGGGCCGAGCTGCCCCGTTTCCACATTGCGGCTGAACACGTAGAACGTATCGCTGTCCTGGTTGCCCACAATCAGCCACTTGCCGGTCGGGTCGATCAGGAACTCGCGCGGCGTCTTGCCGAGGCTCGACTGGCGGCCGACGTGCTTCAACCGGCCGTCGTCCTGGTTCACCGCGTAGATCACCAGGTCGTTCGCATCGCCGCGGTTGCTCACGTACAGGAAGCGGCCGTCCGGCGACAGGTGGATCGCGCCGCCGCCGACCTTGCCCTTGAAGCCCGGCGCGGTCATCGATACGGTCTCGACCGGCGTCAGCTTGCCGTCGTGGTAGCCGAACACCTCGACCGACGCGTTGAGCTCGCTCGTCACGTACGCGTAGCGGCCGTCGGCGCTGAACACCATGTGACGCGGGCCCGAGCCCGCCTTGACCGGCGTGTAGCGCGTGTCGGTCGGGCTGATCAGCCCGCGGCTGCCGTCCACCGTGTAGCGGTAGCCGTAGATCTTGTCCGCGCCGAGATCCTGCACGAACAGGTAATGGCCGTCCGGCGAAAACACCGTCGAATGCACGTGCGCGCCGTCCTGGCGGCCCTTCACGGGCCCCGTGCCCTCGTGGTGCACCGTCAACACGGCCTGGCCGACCGCGCCGTCGTCGCGCAGCGGAAACACCGCGAAGCTGCCGCCCGGATCCTTCGCGACCGAGTAATTGGCTGTCACGAGGGTCTTGCCGTCCGGCGACAGCGCGAGATAGCAAGGATCGTTCCCTTCCGACGACACGCGGTCGATGAAGCTCAGTGCGCCCGTCTTCGCATCGAAGCGGAAAGCGCTGACGCCGCCGCGCTGCGACGCCGGCCCGTCGTCGCCGGGCAGTTCGTTGACCGCGTAGACGGTGCGACCGTCGCGGCTCGGCAACAGGTACGACGGATTCACGGTCTTCGCCGACGACACCGGCGCGACGCTGCCGGTTTTCGTATCGAAGCGGTAAACATAAATCCCGTCGCTGCCGCCGCCCGTGTAGGTGCCGACGAGCAGGTTGTAGACGCCGTCGGCCGGGGCGGGCGATTGCTGCGCAAATGCGTGGGTCGCGGAAAGAGAGAGCACGATCGCGAAACCTTTCATCCAGTGAGCGAGCCTAAGCGGGAACCCTCGTGTCGAAGCGCGTGCGTCACGCTCGCGTAAACGGTTGGGCATTGAATCCTCCTTGCATCGAGTCGCTTCAAGTGTTGAGATAGGACGAAACGCCGGCCGTTCATGCGCTCCGCCGCCCGGCCGAGTATACGGGGCTCGGTGCCAGCGCGTGAAGCCTTGGCCGCCGCCGTCCGCATTGTGAACTCGAATACCCAAGGATCGCCTGCCCATGCCTGCCCTGATCGAAGACTACGCCCTCGTCGGCGACGGCCATACCGCCGCGCTGATCTCGAAAGACGGCTCCGTCGACTGGCTGTGCTGGCCCCGCTTCGATTCGGGCGCCTGTTTCGCGGCGCTCCTCGGCACGCCCGAGCACGGCCGCTGGCTGCTCGCACCGGCCGCCGACGCCGCGATCACGCACACGACGCGCCGCTATCGCGGCGACACGCTGATTCTCGAAACCGATTACGAAAGCGCCGACGGTGCCGTCACCGTGGTCGACTTCATGCCGCCCGGCAACGGCTGGTCGGAGCTGGTGCGGATCGTCATCGGCCGCCACGGCACGATGAAGATGCGCATGGAGCTCGTGTTGCGCTTCGACTACGGCTTCTCGGTCCCTTGGGTCACGCAGCTGACCCGCGAGGACGGCATGAAGGCGATCGCGGGCCCTGACACCGTCGTGCTTCGCACGCCGGTGCCGCTCACCGGTGAAAACCTCCATACGCTCGCGGAATTCACGGTGAGCGCCGACGAGCGCGTGCCGTTCTCGCTCGGCTATGCGGCGTCGCACCTGCGGCTGCCGCCCGCACGCGATCCGCTGTCGATGCTCGCGCGCACCGAGAACTACTGGCTCGAATGGTCGGGCCGCTGCCAGGTGCAGGGCCGCTACGCGGCCGCCGTGCGCCGTTCGCTGATCACGCTGAAGGCGCTTGCGTACGAGCCGACCGGCGGCATCGTCGCGGCGCCGACCACGTCGCTGCCCGAGAAGATCGGCGGCAACCGCAACTGGGACTACCGCTACTGCTGGCTGCGCGACGCGACGATCACGCTGCTCGCGCTGATGCGCGGCGGCCACTACGACGAGGCGCGCGCGTGGCGCTCGTGGCTCGGCCGCGTGATGGCTGGCTCGCCCGAGCAGATCCAGATCATGTACGGGATCGCCGGCGAACGCCGGCTGCCGGAAATGGAGCTCGACTGGCTGCCCGGCTATCAGGACTCGAAGCCGGTCCGTATCGGCAACGGCGCCGCGAACCAGCTCCAGCTCGACGTGTTCGGCGAGGTGATGGCCGCGCTGCACCTCGCGCGCGTGGGCGGCCTGCAGGCCGACGACACGGTCTGGTCGGTGCAGTGTGCGCTGCTCGACCATCTCGAGAAGATCTGGCAGGAACCCGACGAAGGCATCTGGGAAACGCGCGGCGGCCGCCGCCATTTCACGTTCTCGAAGGTGATGGCGTGGGTCGCGTTCGACCGCGCGATCAAGTCGGCGGAAATGTTCCGGCTGCCCGGCTCGCTCGACCGCTGGCGCGCGCTGCGCGAGCAAATCCATGCGGACGTGTGCAACAACGCGTGGCACGAAGGCAAAAAAGCGTTCGCGCAGAGCTACGGCAGCGACGAGCTCGACGCGAGCGTGCTGCTGATGCCGCTGCTCGGCTTCCTGCCGCCGGAAGATCCGCGCATCGTCGGCACGGTCGAAGCGATCGAGCGCGAATTACTGCACGACGGGCTCGTGCTGCGCTACCGCACGACCGACTACGACGACGGCCTGCCGCCCGGCGAAGGCACGTTTCTCGCGTGCAGCTTCTGGCTGGTCGACAACTATGCGCTGCTGGGCCGGATCGACGACGCGCACCGCCTGTTCAGCCGGCTGCTCTCGCTGTCGAACGACCTCGGGCTGCTCGCGGAAGAGTACGACCCGGTGGCCGGGCGGCTCGTCGGCAACTTCCCGCAGGCGTTCTCCCACGTGGCGCTCGTGCATACCGCGATGAACCTGATGCACCACGAGGACGCGATGGCGCGCGCGGCCGGCCAGCCCGCGCCGGCCGTCGCCACGGGGCGTTGAACGGGGGCGCGAGCGGCTTGTTTAGAGCGCCCCCGGACCTGTCGCTTCGCGCCAGCCTCCCGAGGGGGTCATCCCCCAAGGGGACTTCCTTCGGAGCGGAAAACTTGGGGCGGCCCGGCGTTTTCGTGAGAGAACGTCAAATCGCAAAATCTTGATGAAAAATCGGGGAAATGTTGCATTGCACCACCCATCGTTGTCCGATATGATCGACGCGATTGTCCGGCCGCAGTGCAACATGGCCGGCCGCTGACCCCCACGGCACGCCGCGACGCCCCACGCCGCCCTTGCGCACCGTCCCCCACGCGGGAGTAGTCTGCATGCTTTACCAACTGCACGAATTCCAGCGCGCCATGCTGAGCCCGCTGACGGCCTGGGCCCAGGCCGCGTCCAAATCGTTCGCCAACCCGTCCAGCCCGTTCTCGCTGATGCCCGGCGCAACGCGAATGGCCGCCGCGTACGAACTGATGTACCGGCTCGGCAAGGATTACGAGAAGCCCGAGTTCAACATTCACCAGATCGTCAAGGACGGCCACAACATCCCGATCGTCGAGCAGACGATCGTCGAGAAGCCGTTCTGCCGGCTGCTGCGCTTCAAGCGCTATTCGGACGACGCCGACGCCGTCACGCAACTGAAGGACGAGCCGGTCGTGCTGGTCTGCGCGCCGCTGTCGGGCCACCACTCAACGCTGCTGCGCGACACCGTGCGCACGCTGCTGCAGGATCACAAGGTCTACATCACCGACTGGATCGACGCGCGGATGGTGCCGGTCGAGACGGGCCCGTTCCACCTGCACGACTACATCGCGTATATCCAGGAGTTCATCCGTCACATCGGCGCGCGCAACCTGCACGTGATCTCGGTGTGCCAGCCGACGGTGCCGGTGCTCGCGGCGATCTCGCTGATGGCGAGCCGCGGCGAGGACACGCCGCTCACGATGACGATGATGGGCGGCCCGATCGATGCGCGCCGCAGCCCGACGTCGGTGAATTCGCTCGCGACGCAGCACTCGACCGCGTGGTTCGAGAACAACGTGATCCACACGGTGCCCGCGAACTATCCGGGCGAAGGCCGCCAAGTGTATCCGGGCTTCCTGCAGCATACGGGCTTCGTCGCGATGAACCCGGAGCGGCACGCACAGTCGCACTGGGATTTCTACCAGAGCCTGCTGCGCGGCGACGAGGACGACGCCGAAGCGCACCGCCGCTTCTACGACGAATACAACGCGGTGCTCGACATGGCCGCCGAGTATTACCTCGAGACGATCCGCGTCGTGTTCCAGGAATTCCGGCTGGCCGAGGGTACGTGGGATGTCACAGGCGAGCGCGTGCGTCCGCAGGACATCAGGCACACCGCGCTGATGACGATCGAGGGCGAACTCGACGACATCTCCGGCAGCGGCCAGACGCACGTCGCGCACGAGCTGTGCACGGGCATCCCGCAGGACCAGCGCCGCAGCCTGACCGCCGAGAAGTGCGGTCACTACGGGATTTTCTCGGGCCGCCGCTGGCGCACGATCATCTATCCGCAACTGCGCGACTTCATCCGCGAGCATGCGCCGGAGCCGAAGCACGGCGCGACGAAGGATATCCCGGATGCGCCGGCGACCACGACGCTCGCGGCCGTGCCGGCCAGCGACGCGCCCGCCGAAACGACGCGCGCCACCGCGGCGAAGCGCACGCGCGCGAAGGCCCCCGCCAAGGCAGTCGCACCGGCTCCCGCGAAGGCCGCACCGGCTGCGAAACGCGCCGCCGGCGGCAGCCAGCGCGCAAAGACCGTGCGCACGCGCAAGGCCGCCTGACGCACCGCGTTCCGACGAAACAACGCCGCCGTTGCCTGCGCACGGCGGCGTTTTTACATCTGGCGGCCGCTTCTGCCCGGTCAGCGCATCAGCGACGCAGCAGATACGCGAGCAGCACCTCGGTGTTCATCCGGACCATCTCGGCGCGCTCGTCGGTGTCGGTGAAATCGCGGCCGAGCGTCGCGGCCAGCGTGAAGCGGTTCGACACGATGTAGTAGCCGAGCCCCGACAGCGTCACGTAGAAGCGCAGCGGATCGACGTCGGTGCGGAACAGCCCGGCCTTCTGGCCGCGCGTCAGCACGTTGCCGAGCTTCGCGACGATCGGCGACATCATCTCGCGGATCCGCGTCGACTTGTGCAGGTAGCGCGCTTCGTGCAGGTTCTCGTTGTTGATGAGCCTGAGCAGTTCCGGATGGTCGCGGTAGTAGTCCCAAACGAAATGCGCGAGCCGCGTGACGGCTTCGACCGGCGCGACGCCGTCGAGGTCGAGCACGCGTTCGGCCTCGGTCAGCGCGGAGAACGCGTGTTCGAGCACGGCCGTAAACAGCTGCTCCTTGCTGCCGAAGTAGTAATAGAGCATGCGCTCGTTGGTTTCGGCCCGCCGCGCGATCTGGTCGACGCGCGCGCCGAACAGCCCTCCACTCGCGAACTCTTCGGCGGCCGCCATCAGGATGCGGCGGCGCGTACCTTCAGGATCTCTTTTGATTTTTGGCTGATTCATGGTGGCGTTTTGCTATGTGAGCCGCTTGATCCGGACCGGCACCCCCACCGCCTTGGCGCCGGCCGCCCTGGAACGGGCGCGCCGCGAACGGCCGCCCTCCTGCTGAGCCCCTGCAAAAAAGCGGTTCGATTATGCGCACAGACGGCGTCCAGCGCAATGCGGGAAATCGGCGATAATCGAGCTTTGGCAAACCTTTCCGGCTGCGCCCGACGCGGCCGAGAGCCATTCGGCGCCGCTGCGCCCGTTGTCACCGTGACCGACTCCAAAACACTTGCAGATCGCATCGAAGATCTGCTTCCCCAGACGCAATGCACGAAGTGCGGCTATAACGGCTGCCGACCGTATGCAGAGGCGATCGCCGCCGGCGACGCGAACTACAACCAGTGTCCGCCCGGCGGCGCCGAAGGCATCGCGCGCCTCGCAGGCCTGCTCGGCAAGCCGGTGATTCCGCTGAACCCCGTCAACGGCAGCGAGCATCCGCGCGCCGTCGCCTTCATCGACGAAAGCCTGTGCATCGGCTGCACGCTGTGCATGCAGGCGTGCCCGGTCGACGCAATCGTCGGCGCGCCGAAGCAGATGCACACGATCATCGAGTCGCTGTGCACGGGTTGCGACCTGTGCGTGCCGCCCTGCCCGGTCGACTGCATCGCGATGCTGCCGGTGACCGGCGAACGCACCGGCTGGGACGCGTGGTCGCAGGAACAGGCCGATGCCGCACGCGAACGCCACGACCTGCGGCTCGCGCGCCAGCGCCGCGAACGCGAAGCCGCCGAAGCGCGCGCGGCCGCACGCCGCGCGGCCAGTGCCGCGAAGCCGGCCGCGGCACAAGCGGGAACGCCATCCGCCGCGCCGGCCACCGCACCGGCCGCAGACGACGCCGAAGCGAAGAAGCGCGCGATCATCGCCGCCGCGCTCGAACGTGCGCGCAAGAAGAAGGAAGAACTGTCCGGGCAAGGTGCCGCGCCGCAGAACACCGAAGGCGTGAGCGCGGCCGTCCAGGCGCAGATCGACGCGGCCGAGGCGCGCCGCAAGCGGCTCGCCGAACAGCAGGCCCAACGCGACACCGAAGCAGCGGCCGCGAGCGGCGACGATGACGAGAACGACGCAGGCAACGACGGCCCAGGCGGCCCGTCCGCACCGCCCGACCAGAACGCTCCATGAACGCCAGCAAACGACACGCGATCTACGAAACGCTGCAGAGCCTCAATCCGCATCCGACCACCGAGCTCGAATACTCGACGCCATTCGAGCTGCTGATCGCCGTGATGCTGTCCGCGCAGGCGACCGACGTCTCGGTCAACAAGGCGATGCGGAAGATGTTTCCGGTCGCGAACACCCCGCGACAAATCGTCGCACTCGGCGAAGAAGGCGTCACCGAGTACATCAAGACGATCGGCCTGTACCGGACCAAGGCGAAGAACGTGGTCGCGACGTGCCGAATCCTGCTCGAGCGCTACGACGGCGAGGTGCCGGCCGATCGCGAGGCGCTCGAAGGCCTGCCGGGCGTCGGCCGCAAGACCGCGAACGTCGTGCTGAACACCGCGTTCGGCCAACCGACGATCGCGGTCGACACGCATATCTTCCGCGTCGCGAACCGCACGGGGCTCGCGCCGGGCAAGGACGTGCGCGCGGTCGAGGCGGCGCTCGAGAAGTTCACGCCGAAGGAATTCCTGCAGGACGCGCATCACTGGCTGATCCTGCACGGGCGCTACGTGTGCAAGGCCCGCAAGCCCGAATGCTGGCACTGTGCGATCGAGCCGCTGTGCGAATTCAGGCCGAAGACGCCGCCGCCCAACGAGTGACGCCCAGCCGCGGGTGACCGGCTGCAGACCGTCCGGCCCCATGCGGCGGGCGCTCGATGCACGTCCCGCCGGTCGTTGTTCTGTCGGCAAGCCGCAGCCGGGACCGCGCGCAGCCACCCGTGCCGCCGCTTTCCCCTTCCAGACTATGCGTTTGACGTGGCAGTCGCATCGTCGGCGGCCGCACCGCCCGCGCGCACCAGCGCCAGCACGGCAGCCAGAATTGCCGCGCCGCCCGCCCACTGCAGCGGCGACAGCGCTTCGCCGAACAGCAGCGCCGCAAGCGCGACCGTCACGACCGGTTCGAGCGTCGACAGCATCGACGTACGCGCGGCCCCGAGCCGTTCGAGCCCGGCAAAGAATGCGATCATCGCCGCGACCGTCGACACGAGCGCGATCGCGAGCATCGACGCCCAGCCGCCGGCTGTCGCCGGCCAGCGCGGCGGCACGCCGAACGCCGCGGTCCGCACGACGGCGATCGCCACGAGCGTCGCGGTCGCCGACAGGCAGATGATCGCGGTGGTCGCGAGCGGATCGACACCGCGCGTCGCCTTCGTGCCGCCGACGATGTACAGCGAATAGATCACCGCGGCAGCCAGCGCGAGCCCGATCCCGAGCGGCTCGCCATGCCCGCCGCCGACCATCAGCGCCGAACCCGCGACGCACAGCACGAGGGCAACGCCCTTCGCGCGCGTGAGATGCTCGCCGAGCCACCACGCGGCGAGCAACGTGACGAAGGCCGGATACAGGTACAACAGCAGCGCGACAAGGCTCGCCTGCGCGTGTTGCAGCGCGCTGAAGTAGCAGAACGACTGCCCGACGTAGCCGAGCGCGCCCATCGCCACGAGCGGCGCGAGCGCGCGCCCGCGCGGCCATGTGACGCGGCGATGCCGTGCGATCGCGGCGAGCACCGCGCCGCCGATCGCGAAGCGCACGATCAGCAGCCCGAGCACGTCCACACCGGCTGCATACGCATAGCGGCCGAAGATCGCCATCGCGCCGAACGCGGCGGCGGACAGCGCGACGTAGAGCGTGCCCTGCAGGGCGGTGGACGACGGGCGGGTGGTGGCAGTCATGACGGAACGGACACGAACGGCGTGGCGACGGAAATCGTCGGAGTGTAACGGCGCGGCGGCGGCGAGCCTAGCCCGCGCTTACCCGTTCCCCGGCCCGGGCACGACATGGCTGCAACCCGAGCCGCACGCCGGCCGCAACCAGCCACCATCGAGCCGCCAGTCCGGCTGCCCCGCCCCTGCCCTCACCACCGCGCATCGCCCCGGCACTGCCTCGCCACCGCGAACCACGCGAACCACGCGAACCGCGCCGGGCCACGGCCACCGCCAGCGCCGCCCGCCGACCCGGCGTACAATGCGCGACGCGGCATCACGCCGTCCGAATCACGACGTTTCCCCACCATGTTCAATCCAAGCCGCGACGAAGTGCGTCGCTTTTTCACCGAGACCTGGCGCAAGCAGCGCGCCGGCGAGATCCTGACGCCGCTGGAAGCGATGGCCGCCGACTGGATCGTCGAGCATCCCGAATACCACGACGAACTCGCCGACGCCGATGGCGCCACCGCGCGCGAGTACACGCCCGAGGAAGGTCGCACGAACCCGTTCCTGCACCTGTCGATGCATCTCGCGATCAGCGAGCAGCTGTCGATCGACCAGCCGCCCGGCATCCGCGCCGCGCACGACAAGCTCGCGGCAAAGCTCGACTCGACCCACGACGCGCAGCACGTGATCATGGAATGCCTCGGCGAGACGATCTGGGAAGCCCAGCGCACGAGCACGCCGCCCGATACCGACGCGTACCTGCAGCGCATCCTGCGTCGCGCATCGCGCGACTGAGCGCCGCCCCGGTGGCCCACGGGCGCCGGCGTGCGGACAAAAAAATACCCCGCCGAGGCGGGGTATTTTTGCTGCGCGGGCCCACCGGGCCCGTCGCGCTTACTTCTTGAACACGAGATCGGTCTCTTTCAGCGACTCGATGTAGGCCGCGATGTCCTTCATGTCGCTGACCGACAGGCTCTGCACCTGTGCCTGCATGATCGCGTTGTTGCGACCGAGCAGCGGATTCGTCAGGCCCATCTGGTACTGGCGCATCGCCCACACGAGGTAGTCGGCATGCTGGCCGGCGAGGCGCGGATATTCGGCGTTGATCGGCTTGTTCATCTGCGCGCCGTGGCAGGCGGCGCAGTTGTGCGATTCGACCAGTTCCTTGCCCTTCGTGGTGTCCGCCGCGTGTGCGGTACCGATCGCGAGGCCGGCCGCCAGTGCAACCGCCGCCGTCTTGAATGCGTTGTTCATGAATGCTCCTGTCCCGCCGGAGAGATCGGCGGCGCGCGCTTACTTGTAGGGGTTGTCCTTCGAGTCGGCCTTCTGGGCGGCGTAGTACGCCGACAGATCCGCGATGTCCTGGTCCGTCAGCGAACCGGCGATCGCATTCATCGACGGGAAGTGACGATCCTTCTTGCGGTAGGCCTTCAGCGCGTTCTCGAGGTATTGCTGGTTCTGGCCGCCGAGGACAGGCACCCGGTAGACCTCCGGGTACGCCGCGCGGTAGTCCTGGATGCCGTGGCAACCGATGCACATGGCGGCCTTGCTCGCCCCGTCCTTCGGGTTGCCGACCACACCGGCCGCCTGCGCGCTGCCCGCGAGCGCCACGAGCGCTGCGACAACGACGTGTTTGCCGACGAATTTGTTCATAGCTCTTGTAACCTAGCTTGAGGGGAAACTGGCGCCAAAGCGGCAACGGCCCGCGCCGTTATTGCTTATCGGATCGCCACGCAGGCCAAAAAAAACGGCCAGATTGTACCGCGTCGGCGGGGAACGCGTCCACCAAGCGCCCCGGTTCGCCCCGCCACAGCCCCGCTACGATACGCGGGCGCGGCCCAACCGCACAGCCCTTCTGACTTATACTGGGTTTTTTTCCCGATTGAGAAGAGCGCCGCCATGCGTTTCGAAGGGTCCTCGCACTACGTCGCCACCGACGATCTGAAGCTCGCGGTCAATGCCGCGCTGACGCTGCAACGCCCGCTGCTGATCAAGGGCGAGCCCGGCACCGGCAAGACCATGCTCGCCGAGGAAGTGGCGGCCGCGCTCGACATGCCGCTGCTGCAGTGGCACATCAAGTCGACCACCAAGGCGCAGCAGGGCCTGTACGAATACGATGCCGTGTCGCGGCTGCGCGATTCGCAGCTCGGCGACGAGCGCGTGAAGGACATCTCGAACTACATCGTCAAGGGCGTGCTGTGGCAGGCGTTCGACGCCGAGCACCCGAGCGTGCTGCTGATCGACGAGATCGACAAGGCCGACATCGAATTCCCGAACGACCTGCTGCGCGAGCTCGACCGGATGGAATTCCACGTGTATGAAACACGGGAGACGGTCCGTGCGAAGCACCGCCCGCTCGTCATCATCACGTCGAACAACGAGAAGGAACTGCCCGACGCGTTCCTGCGCCGCTGCTTCTTCCACTACATCCAGTTCCCCGACCCGTCGACGATGCAGAAGATCGTCGCGGTCCATTTCCCGGACATCCGCGAGGAACTGCTGCGCGCGGCGCTCGAGAGTTTCTTCGAATTGCGCGGCGTATCGGGCCTGAAGAAGAAACCGTCGACGTCCGAGCTGCTCGACTGGCTGAAGCTGCTGCTCGCCGAGAACATCCCGGCCGACGCGCTGCGCAGCGCGGACGCGAAGCAGATCGTGCCGCCGCTCGCGGGCGCGCTGCTGAAGAACGAGCAGGACCTGAGCCTGCTCGAACGGCTCGTCTACATGAACCGGCACAACCGGTAATTCCCCCTCACCCGCGAAGGCCCGGCCATGCTGCTCAATTTCTTCTACGCGCTGCGCGCAGCCAAGCTGCCCGTCTCGGTAAAGGAATACCTGACGCTGCTCGAATCGCTGAAGGCCGGACTGATCTCGCCGTCGATCGACGCGTTCTACTTCCTCGCGCGGATGACGCTCGTCAAGGACGAGCAGTACTTCGACAAGTTCGACCAGGCGTTCGGCGCGTATTTCCACGGTGTGTCCGCGCTGCCGTCCGAAGCGTTCGACATCCCGCTCGACTGGCTCGAAAAACGCCTGGAGCGCGAGCTGTCGCCGGAGGAGAAGGCGCAGATCGAGGCGATGGGCGGGCTCGACAAGCTGATGGAGCGCCTGAAGGAACTGCTCGACGAGCAGAAGGAGCGCCACGAAGGCGGCAACAAGTGGATCGGCACCGGCGGCACATCGCCGTTCGGGCACGGCGGCTTCAACCCGGAAGGCGTGCGCATCGGCGGCCCGTCGAACGGCAACCGCACCGCGGTGAAGGTGTGGGAAGCACGCGCGTACCGCGACTACGACGATTCCGTCGAGATCGGCACGCGCAACATCAAGGTCGCGCTGCGGCGGCTGCGCCGCTTCGCGCGCGAAGGTGCCGCCGAGGAGCTCGACCTGCCCGGCACGATCCGCAGCACCGCCGCGAACGCGGGCTGGCTCGACCTGCGGATGGTGCCCGAGCGCCACAACAACGTGAAAGTGCTGATGCTGCTCGACGTCGGCGGCTCGATGGACGATCACATCAAGCGCACCGAGGAGCTGTTCTCGGCCGCGAAGGCCGAATTCAAGCACCTCGAGTTCTTCTACTTCCACAACTGCGTGTACGACCACCTGTGGAAGAACAACCGCCGCCGCCACTCGGAACGCACCGCGACGTGGGACGTGCTGCACAAGTTCACGCCCGACTACAAGCTGATCTTCGTCGGCGACGCGACGATGAGCCCGTACGAAGTGCTGCAGCCCGGCGGCTCGGTCGAATACAACAACCCGGAAGCCGGCGCCGTGTGGCTGCGCCGCCTCGCCGACCAGTTCCCCCATCATGCGTGGCTGAACCCGGAGCCCGAGCGGCTATGGGAATACCGGCAGTCGGTTGCGGTGATCCGCGACCTGCTCGGCCATCGCATGTATCCGCTCACGCTCGCGGGCCTCGAAGCCGCGATGCGCGCACTCAGCAAGTAACGCCCCCACCAAGACACGAAGGCCGCGTCCGAGCGGCCTCCCCCCGGAGATAGCATGAACCCCTCGCCCACCGCGAGCGCCAGCCGCGCCGGCGGCCGCCGCTTTTTCGCCGATACCTCCGTCTCGGCACTCGTCGCCGGCTTCGTCGCGATGATGACGGGCTACACGAGCTCGCTCGTGCTGATGTTCCAGGCCGGCCGCGCCGCTCACCTGACCGATGCGCAAATCTCGTCATGGATCTGGGCGCTGTCGATCGGCATGGCACTGACGACGATCGGCCTGTCGCTGCGCTTTCGCGCGCCCGTCGTCGTCGCGTGGTCGACGCCCGGCGCCGCGCTGCTGATCGCGTCGCTGCCCGGCGTGCCCTACCCCGAGGCGATCGGTGCGTTCGTCGTCTGCGCGGTGCTGCTGACGGCCGTCGGCGTGAGCGGGCTGTTCGACACGCTGATGCGCAAGATTCCGGCCGGCATCGCCGCCGCCCTGCTCGCGGGCATCCTGTTCGAGATCGGCATCGAGATCTTCCGCGCCGCGCAGTTCCAGACCGCGCTCGTGCTCGCGATGTTCTTCACGTACCTGATCGTCAAGCGGCTCGCGCCGCGTTATGCGATCGTCACGACGCTGATCGTCGGCACGGCAGTCGCCGGCGGGCTCGGCCTGCTCGACTTCAGCGGCTTTCACATCGCGTTCGCGAAGCCCGTGTTCACGATGCCTGCGCTCTCGATCGCGTCGATCGTCAGCATCGGCATTCCGCTGTTCGTCGTCGCGATGGCGTCGCAGAACGTGCCGGGCATCGCGGTGCTGCGCGCGGACGGTTATCAAACCCCGTCGTCACCGCTGATCGCGACCACCGGCCTCGCGTCGCTGCTGCTCGCGCCGTTCGGCTCGCACGGCGTCAACCTCGCGGCGATCACGGCCGCGATCTGCACGGGCCCCGAAGCGCACGAGGATCGCGCGAAGCGCTATACGGCCGCCGTGTGGTGCGGCACGTTCTACCTGATCGCGGGGATCTTCGGCGCGACGATCGCCGCGTTGTTCGCAGCGCTGCCGAAAGCGCTCGTCGTGTCGGTCGCCGCGCTCGCGCTGTTCGGCTCGATCATGAGCGGCCTCGCGAACGCGATGCAGGACGTGAAGCAGCGCGAAGCGGCGCTCGTCACGTTCATGGTCACCGCGTCGGGCCTCACGCTGCTGTCGATCGGCTCGGCATTCTGGGGGCTCGTCGCGGGGATCGTCACGCAGGTGATCCTGAACGCACGCCGCCCGGCGTGACGCGGCGCGGCGCCCGCCGCCGCGGCCATCGGACACACCAGAACGTGCCCGACACGAATCGGGCCTAGAATAGCGGATCGGAGGCGGCGCCCGGCGCCGCTTCGCTTCGCCGCCGCGCTCGCGCGGCCCGTGAGAACCCGGCGCCTTGCGCCCTTCTTCCGAATCGCCATGACTACCGCACTCGACCAGCTGAAGCAGTACACGACCGTCGTCGCCGACACGGGCGATTTCCAGCAGCTTGCGCAATACCAGCCGCGGGACGCGACCACGAACCCGTCGCTGATCCTGAAGGCCGTCCAGAAGGACACGTACAAGCCGATTCTCGAGAAAACCGTCCGCGATCATCGCAACGAAAGCACCGATTTCATCATCGACCGACTGCTGATCGCATTCGGCACCGAGATCCTGAAGCTGATCCCGGGACGCGTGTCGACCGAGGTCGACGCGCGCCTGTCGTTCGACACCCAGCGCTCGATCGACAAGGGCCGCGAGCTCATCAAGCTGTACGAAGCAGCCGGTATCGGCCGCGAGCGCATCCTGATCAAGCTCGCGTCGACGTGGGAAGGCATCCGCGCGGCCGAAGTGCTGCAGAAGGAAGGGATCAAGTGCAACATGACCCTGCTTTTCTCGCTCGTGCAGGCCGCCGCCTGCGCGGAAGCCGGCGCGCAGCTGATCTCGCCGTTCGTCGGCCGCATCTACGACTGGTACAAGAAGCAGGCCGGCGCGGAGTGGAATGAAGAGAAGGACGGTGGCGCGAACGATCCGGGCGTGCAGTCGGTGCGCCGCATCTACACGTACTACAAGACGTTCGGCTACAACACCGAAGTGATGGGCGCGAGCTTCCGCACCACCAGCCAGATCACCGAACTCGCCGGCTGCGACCTGCTGACGATCAGTCCCGATTTGCTGCGGAAGCTGCAGGACAGCAACGAGACGGTCACGCGCAAGCTGTCGCCGGAAGCGCTGCAGGACAAGCCCGCCGCGCGGATCGCGATCGATGAGGCGGCGTTCCGCTTCCAGCTGAACGACGACGCGATGGCAACCGAAAAGCTCGCTGAAGGCATCCGCGTATTCGCCGCCGATGCGGTGAAGCTCGAGAAGCTGATCGACTCGCTGCGCTGAGCCGCGACACGCGTCAGCGGCTGTCAGCAACACTGACAACAGCCGTCAGCACGCACGACGCACACGGCCGCGAACGTCATGTTCGCGGCCGTTTTTATTTTTCATTCCATCGTCAAGCACGCGCACTACAATCCACGTCACGGGTGCGACGGCCGCCTCCCGATGCACCCTTTCCCAGTCAGTCTTGCACGACGCCGAACCCGCGCAGATGCGCAGGCCGGCCCATCACAGGAGACAACGATGCAAGTTCAACCGTACCTGACGTTCTACGGTCGTGCCGACGAAGCCCTTCAGTTCTACGAAAAGGCACTCGGTGCGAAGACGATGTTCAAGATGCACTTCAAGGACGCACCGCCGAATCCCGACTACCCGATGACGCCGGAGATGGCCGACAAGGTGATGCACGCGAGCTTCACGATCGGCGACTCGATGATCATGTGCTCGGACGGCGACTGCAGCCAGCCGGCAGGCGCCGCGCACGCCGGCTATTCGCTGTCGCTGAACCCGGCGACGGTCGAGGAAGGCCAGAAGCTGTTCAATGCGCTCGCCGACGGCGGCGAAGTGACGATGCCGTTCGGCAAGACGTTCTGGGCGCTCGGCTTCGGGATGGCAAAGGATCGTTTCGGCGTGCACTGGATGGTCAACATCGAAGACCTGTCGCAGCGCGAAGACCTCGCGCAACGCGCGGGGCAGTAACTCACGCGCGTGCCGCCCGGACGCCGCGCTGCCGCGACGATCCGGGCGGGCCCGCTACTTGCGCAGCACCTCCGTCAGCGCCTGCTCCAGCGTGCCGTTCGAACGGCATGCGACGCGCGCGCCCTTCTGCTTGCCGGCCGCGACCACGCCGACCATGCCCGCGACGTCGATCGACACGGTCACGCCCTGCGTCGCTTCGTCGATGCGCGCGACGACCTTCAGCGTGTGCGTCAGGTTCGACGTCTGCTTCAGTTCGGAACAGTCGAGAAAGTTGCCCGCGTTCGGATAATCGGCATACGCAGCGGCAACGAGCCCCGCGTCGCGATCACTGACGCGCACCGCCAGCTTGTGGTCCGCGTAGAACTGCGCAACCGCCGCCCACACTTCGTCGTACTTGCGATTGCCGATCACGATGCGCGATGCGGCGTCACTGCCGGGCGACTCGGACGCGCCAGCCGCGCCTTCGGCCGTATCGTGTTTTCCCGGCGGCGCATCGCGCGCCGCGTATCGCTGCCCGGGGCCGTACACCGAAATGCAGCCGGCGAGCGCCGCACACAGCACGGCGGCCGACAAGATCGTTTTCATCGCGGCCCGCCGTCAACGGTAGTACATGTTCGCGCAACCGGCGAGCAGGACCGGCGCGACGAGCGCCCACATCACCAGGACTCTCATGGTGCGCCTCACCGGTAGTACGCGTTGACACAACCGGCCAGCGCCACGCAGCACATGCCCAATACCAGAACCCAAATCTTCGTCATTGCATCCCTCATATAATCGGATCGTGTGGAGATCGAATCACCCGGTACAGCCGGGCGGGACGCATTATTGGCAAGCGGACCACGCGCCACCTAATCGGTCTTGCACCGATTTTCGCCACGGCGCGGCCGCCCTAGAATCGCTTGGAGATCGGCGCAAACGGACGCACGGCCACACGGGGTGTTCGCGGCGCACCATGCAAAACGCCCGCGACTTGGGTCGCGGGCGTCGTGTCGAAACTGCAACAGAAAGTGGGGGAATCAGCCCTCGACGACGTCGAGATAGTCCTCCGGCCGCGTGCGATCCTCCGCATGCGCCATGCCCATCACGCGCACCAGCACGCTCACCGCCACCGCCACCACCAGGTTCACGATCAGCGACCACACGGCGGCGTAGCCGGGAATCGCCAGACCGAACAGGTGGATCGTGAAGATCGATCCGGCCAGCTTCAACGAGATCGCCATCCACGTGCCGCACACGATGCCGGCCGCCCAGCCGGCCAGCAGGCCGCGATGGTCCAGCACGCGCGTATAGAGACCGAGCACGATCGCGGGCAGCGTCTGGATGATCCAGATCCCGCCGAGCAGCTGCAGCTGGATCGCGTAGGTCAGCGGCAACCCGAGGATGAACGCGACCGCGCCGACCTTCACGATCAGCGACACGAGCTTCGCGACGTGCGTCTCCTGCTCGTGCGACATGTTGCGGTTCACGAACTCGCGATGAATGTTGCGCGTGTACAGGTTCGCGGCCGCGATCGACATGATGGCCGCCGGCACCAGCGCGCCGATGCCGATCGCCGCGAACGCGACGCCGACGAACCACGACGGGAAATACTCGAGGAACAGCGCGGGCACCGCGAAGTTCGGGCCGAACGCCTTGAAGTACGGCGCGTACTGCGGCATGTCCTTCACGCCCGACGCGAGCGCCATGTAGCCGAGCAGCGCGAGCAGGCCGAGCACGAACGAGTACGCGGGCAGCATCGCCATGTTGCGGCGAATCGAGTTGCCGGACGACGACGACAGGATCGCGGTGACCGAGTGCGGGTACAGGAACAGCGCGAGCGCCGAGCCGATCGCGAGTGTCGCGTACGCGCTGTAGCCGTTCAGGCTCATCGCGTCGGGTGCCTTCAGCAGCAGCTTCGCGGGCGGTACGCTCGCGAAGATGTGCCCGAAGCCGCCGAGCTTCGCCGGGATCACGATGACGGCAGCCGCGATCGTGATGTAGATCAGGATGTCCTTGACGATCGCGATCATCGCGGGCGCGCGCAGGCCCGACGTGTACGTGTACGCGGCGAGGATCGCGAACGCGATGATCAGCGGCAGATCGCCGACGAAGCCGGTCGTGTCGAAGCCGAGCGCGCCGATCACCACTTCGATGCCGACGAGCTGCAGCGCGATGTACGGCATCGTCGCGAGAATGCCGGTGACCGCGATCGCGAGCGCGAGCATCCGGCTGCCGTAGCGCGCGTTGACGAAGTCGGCGGCCGTCACGTAGCCGTGCCGCTTCGCGATGCTCCACAGTTTCGGGAACACAACGAACGCGAACGGATAGATCAGGATCGTATATGGCAGTGCGAAGAAGCCCATCGCGCCGGCGCCGAACACGAGCGCGGGCACCGCGACGAACGTGTAGGCCGTGTAGAGGTCGCCGCCGAGCAGGAACCACGTGACGATCGTGCCGAAGCGGCGTCCGCCGAGGCCCCATTCGTCGAGATGGGCGAGATCGCCGCGCCGCCAGTTCGCGGCGAGAAAACCGATGATCGTGACGCCGATGAACAGCAGGACGAAGACGAAGGTTGCGCCGAGATTCATCGCGCACCTCCCTGCGGGCCGCTCGCCTTCCACGCGTTCTTGGTCTTGAAATACACGAACGCGGTGATCACCGCGCTAATGAAGACCCACAGCAGCTGGTACCAGTAGAAAAACGGAAAACCGAACCATTGCGGTTCGATCTTGCTGTACGACGGTACCCAGACCATCGCGATCAGCGGCAGTACCAGCAGCCAGAGCCAGCGCTTGGCGGCCCGGTTGGCGTCGGCATCGTGAGCCATGACGTCTCCTCATCTTTCCCGGTTATCGATCTTGTTGAGCGGGTACGGCGCCGAGAGGAGCGCAAAACGGGTAGGCTGCGGCTCCCCTGGCTTCGCGCCAGTATAGGAGCCGCGAGCACGCGGTCAAGCGGGGGCGAACCCGAGGTGATCCGCCCCTTGTCGCGTGGTTGCACCGGCATGCCGCCGGCGCATGAAGCGTCAGATCGCGAACGCGGTGTCGCGCGCGCCGGTCGTTTCTTTCAAGGCTTTCACCCACTTGCGTGCGGGCAGCTTCAGCGTGTCCTCGATCAGCTTCGCACGCGCATCGAGCTGGGTGAACGACACGTCGAGCGCGGGACCCGAGAACGCGATCGCGATCCGGTTGCCGTCATGCACTTCCGGCAGCGCGATCACGCGATTTTCGAACGCCGCGTTCAGGTGCTTCATGTTGCGCACGAAGCTCGGATGGTCGCCGAACAGGTTGATCGTCGCGATGCCCGCATCGGCGAGGCAGCCGCGCACCGCGCGGTAGAACGCGACGCTGTCGAGCACGGGGCCGCGCGCGGTCGCGTCGTACAGGTCGATCTGGATCGCGCCCATCGTGCCGCGGTTGGCCGGATCGTTGACGAAATCCCATGCATCGGCTTCGTGCACGGCGAGACGTGCGTCGTCGGGCGGCAGCGCGAACATCGTGCGTGCGGCGACGATCACGGCCGGGTTCAGCTCGACGGCCTCGACCTTCGCTTGCGGGAGGAAGCGGTGCGAGAACTTGGTCAGCGCGCCGGTGCCGAGCCCGAGCTGGACGATCCGCTCGGGCGTTTCGAGGAACAGCAGCCACGCCATCATCTGCTGCGCGTATTCGAGCTCGATATGCAGCGGCTTCGAGATCCGCATCGCGCCCTGCACCCATTCGGTACCGAAGTGCAGGAAGCGCACGCCGCCCTCTTCCGAGAACGTGACGGGCGCGAAGCGCGGCTTGCGCGGCGCTTCGAGCACGGGCACGTCGTCGTGTTCGTCGATGTCCGGGCGGCGCTTCACGCGCGGCGGCTGGAGTTTTTCGGAGCCGTTGTAGGAGGACGGCTTGCCATTCTTGAACGCGCGCGCCTCGGCGGACGCGCGCTTGATCAGTCGGGTCATGATTGAATCTCGCTGGGTGATGCTGGTTTTAGCGGACGAGAGGATAGCATTGGTGCGGGGACGGAAGCCGCCGACAATGGGCGCCGGCGACACCTGGCCGATCGGCCGACTTGCACCTCCGGGCAGCGTAGACGATAATGCATCGCAATTGCGATGCATTAAGGCCAATGATGAAAACCGCCACTTTTCCATCCGTTCGGGTCGAACCGGAGCTGCGCGACGCCGCTGAAAGCGTCCTTCAGGAAGGCGAAACGCTGTCTAGCTTCGTCGAACAATCGATCCGCGAAGGCATCGAACGCCGCCGCCTCCAAAGCGAATTCATTGCACGCGGCCTTGCGTCGCGCGACGAGGCCCGCCGTACTGGCGAATATGTGTCCTCTTCCGAGGTTCTGGAACGACTGGGTCGGCGGCTCGATACACTGCGTGACAGGAAGCGGCACGCTCGATGACGTATACGGTTCGCTTCACGCTCGCGGCATCGGATGATTTGGACCGGCTTTATGAATTCGTCGTCGATCGCGAAGATTCGGAGGTCGAACGGGCTGAACGCGCTTTGGCGGCCATTGCTTCCGGAATCGCCACGCTCGAATCGTCACCGTTCACCTGCCGTAAAGTCCATCCTTCGATGCCGTTTCTCCGTGAATTGATCATTCCATTCGGTGCATCAGGCTATGTCGCACTGGTCGAGATCGATGACAGCCGGACTGTGACGATTCTCGCGGTGCGTCACCATAGAGAAAGCGACTACCACTGACGACGAGGAATCACATGACCTCGAACGACAAGAAAATCTGGTTCCCTGCGAAACGCTATGGCTGGGGCTGGGGATTGCCGGTCGCGTGGCAGGGCTGGATCGTGCTGCTGCTGTTCGTGATCGGAATCATCGCGAGCGCGTGGCTGGTGCCGCCGCAACGCTCGCCGGTCGCATACGGGGCGTGCATCGTGGCGCTGGTCGCACTGCTGACCATGGTGTGCTGGATCAAGGGCGAGAAGCCCAAATGGAGATGGGGCAAGGACGATTGAACGTCGGGCACGACGGCCGCCCGTCCCCGCGCCTCATGCCGAAGCGAGGGGCACCGGACGTTGCGGGGTGTGCGGTGAGTTGCAGGAATGGCGCATACTGGGAAACCTGGAGGTTTCAATGGCCGATCAAGACAAACTGCATCCGCTACGTCCGTTCCTGAAAAATTGGGTTTGGGAGCACGGTCGAATCGGGACTCGCTATCTGGACTGCGTCGATGGCGAAATCAAGTTCGATGAAGGCAAGAAATCGCATTTCGCTGCCGAGAAATATATCTACTCGCCTCTCGGCAAGAACGCTGACGACGATGCATCTGCGGATGGTCCTGCGATCCACGAGGCGGGACTTGCCCGCTTTTTGCGGGCTGCGCAGATGGGCAAGCCAGAGGAAGCCGGTTCCGTAGCGGACGCTCAGCGCGCAGTACAGGACTGCGTGGAGATCGGCCTGTTCAGCGCGTATCAATGGGAGGCACGAAAGGCATTTGCCCGCTACGCTCAGGAACCCATGTTCGAGGACGAGATCCGCGCGGCGGTTGTCGACGACATCCGGCGAATTTACGTCGGCATGCGAGAGCAGCTGGCGCTGTACGATTTCAGTGTGCTCTACGGCTTGCCCACGCCGCTGCTGATCAGCGAGACACCCTTCATCGACTGGCGCGTGATCGCCAGTCCGGCACTTCCGTTCGTATCGCTTCCGCTGGGACCTTACTGCCTGCTGGTAGGCGCGCCGTCGGGCAGAAGTAGCCGAATCGGCCCGGTGGTCTGGAAGGCCGCTGCCGCGATGGGCCCGTTGAAGGACCACAACCGCCGGATCGAGGAGCACGCACGTCTGTGGCTGGTGGCGACCACCGATGACCAACTCGTCGCTGCACAAAGTCGTATTGCCGCGGCCACGGGCGCCAGGCACCTGCTGCCGCCCACCTGATACCGCTTTACCGAATACTCGGCATCCAACGCGCCTCAGGAGCGAAGTGCGCGCCAAAGCACCAGTTTCTGTTCGAACGACAGCATCGCATTCGCCGGGCTCGATGAAGGCAGCACGAGCGTCTCGTACCCGGCCTCGCCGATCACATCGGCGAACCGCCCTGCCGTCTTGCCGTTGAAGCACACGCGCTTCAGCAACGGCGCATGTTCCCGCAACGAATCGAAGTCGTTCGGCTTCGCATTCCGGATCGCAGAATCGAGGCTACCCTGACGATGGCACGCATCGAGAACGTCCCAGATACCGATACCGTGTGACAGCACGCACATGAGCCGCGCATCGTACGGCAGTTCATGAAGCGCCGGCTCGCCGAGCACAGCCCCCAGCAATCGCCAGAACTGATTGCGAGGATGCGCGTAATACTGCGCGGCGTCGAGCGACGCCTCGCCCGGAAAGCTGCCGAGGATCATCGTGTGCGTATCCGGCCCGACGACCGGCCCGAAGCCCTGCAGCATCACACACCTCCGCCCGGACCGCCCGAGCGCGGCCCGTCGCCGTGCGCATCGAGATGACGCCACAGCGCCGGCAGCATGCACTCGGTCACCATCAGCGGCTTGCCGTGACGCTGGAACACCGAACGCCGCGCGGCGAACGCGTGCGGCGGCCGGACGCCCGCGCCAAGCGCATGGGTCGCCAGTGCATACAGCGGATGGCCGGCGATCACGCGCCGGCTGACGAGCGCCGAACGCTCGACCTGCGGATCGCTGTACAGCAGCTCCGCGAGCGGCCGCGTGCGCAGGCGCCGCATCGCCTGCCACACGCCCTTGCTGGCCGCGAGCGGCGCGATGCTGTGCGCGGCAACAAAAGGCGTGCCGTCGACCGACAGGATCACCTCGCGCACCCACATCGGCGCGCGCGGCGAACTGGCGACCGCGTCCGGCTCGTCGAACCACGGGCAGTCGACGGCCTCGCGCGTCACGCGCACGTTCACGCGGCCGAGCCGCGCGAGGTGCGCGGTCAGCGATCCGCCGCGCGTCAGCCAGTCGCGCTGGTCGAGCGTGCAGCCAGGCCGCGGCGTCTCGCGCCAGCCGGCCTGCCCGCCGTCGAATCGCAACCGCGCGTTCACGCGGCTCGCGACAGCAGGAGCGCGTTGGTCCGCTTCACGAAGCTCGCCGGATCGTCGAGCATGCCGCCTTCGGCCAGCAGCGCCTGATCGAACAACAGATGGGCCCAGTCACCGAAATCGGCGCTGTCGGCCTTCAGTTGCTTCACGAGCGCGTGCTCGGGATTGATCTCGAGGATCGGCTGCATCGCCGGCGCGTTCTGGCCGGCCGCCTTCAGCATCCGCTGCAGGTAGCCGCTCATGTCGTTGTCGTCGGCGACGAGGCACGACGGCGAATCGGTCAGGCGGAACGTGACGCGCACTTCCTTCACTTTGTCGCCGAGCGCTTCCTTCATCTTCTCGACGACCGGCTTGATCGCTTCGCCCGCCTGTTCCTGCGCCTTCTTTTCCTCGTCGTTCAGCTCGCCGAGGTCGAGATCGCCGCGCGCCACGCTCGCGAGCGGCTTGCCGTCGAACTCCTGCAGGAACGACAGCATCCATTCGTCGACGCGATCCGTCAGCAACAGCACCTCGACGCCCTTCTTGCGGAACACCTCGAGATGCGGGCTGTTCTTCGCGGCCTGCCATGCGTCGGCCGTCACGTAGTAGATCTTGCTCTGCTCGGGCTTCATGCGCGACACGTAGTCGGCGAGCGACACGTCCTGCGTATCGGTGTCGCCGTGCGTCGACGCGAAGCGCAGCAGCTTCGCGATGCGCTCGCGGTTCGCGTGATCCTCGCCGAGGCCTTCCTTCAGCACCTGGCCGAATGCGCCCCAGAACGTCTTGTACTTCTCCTTGCCGGCATCCTCTTCCGCGTTCGCGAGCTCTTCGAGCATCGACAGCGCGCGCTTGGTCACGCCTTCGCGGATCGCCTTCACGTCGCGGCTTTCCTGCAGGATTTCGCGCGACACGTTCAGCGGCAGGTCGGCCGAATCGACGACGCCCTTCACGAAACGCAGGTATTGCGGCAGCAGCTGTTCGGCGTCATCCATGATGAACACGCGCTTCACGTACAGCTTCAGGCCGCCGCGATAGTCGCGGTTCCACATGTCGAACGGCGCGTGCGACGGCACGAACAGCAGTTGCGTGTATTCGCTGCGGCCCTCGACGCGGTTATGCGTCCACGTGAGCGGATCCTGGTGGTCGTGCGCGATGTGCTGGTAGAACTGCGTGTACTGCTCGTCGGTGACGTCGCTCTTCGAACGTGTCCACAGCGCGCTCGCCTGGTTGACGGTCTCGTCCTCGTCCTTCAGGACCATCTCGCCCTTTTCCTGATCCCATTCTTCCTTCTGCATCAGGATCGGCAGCGCGATGTGGTCGGAGTACTTCTGGACGATCGACTGCAGGCGGTGCGACGACAGCAGCTCGTCCTCGCCTTCGCGCAGGTGCAGCGTGATCGTCGTGCCGCGCTGCGCGCGCTCGATCGCGTCGATCGTGAAGTCGCCCTCGCCCGCGCTTTCCCAGCGCACGGCTTCGCTCGCAGGCAGGCCCGCGCGGCGCGTCTCGACGGTGATCTTGTCAGCGACGATGAAGCCCGAGTAGAAACCGACGCCGAACTGGCCGATCAGCGCCGCATCCTTCTGCTGGTCGCCGGACAGCTTCGTGAAGAATTCCTTGGTGCCCGAACGCGCGATCGTGCCGAGGTTCGCGATCGCCTCGTCGCGGCTCATGCCGATGCCGTTGTCGTCGATCGTGATCGTGCGCGCGGCCTTGTCGTAGCCGATGCGAATGCGCAGGTTCGGATCGTTCTCGTACAGCGCGTTGTCCGCGAGCCCTTCGAAACGCAGCTTGTCGGCCGCGTCGGACGCGTTCGACACCAGTTCGCGCAGGAAGATTTCCTTGTTGCTGTAGAGCGAATGGATCATCAGGTGGAGGAGTTGCTTGACCTCTGCCTGAAAGCTCATCGTTTCATGTGCCATGGATGCTGTTTCCTCTTACTTGAACTTGAAAGGTGTGGCGCAGGCGGCCGGCGCGCGATGCCGGACGGCCCCTGAAGGGCCACCGCCTGGCGCAAGCGGTTTGCGCGCGTATCTGGGGACCGCACGCCCGATTTCAAGGGCCGGCGTGCCGCGCCGGGTCACGACGCGCGGCGCACGGCCGAATCGATATAGCGCGACAGCAGCCCCGGCAGCGCCGGATCGCCGCAGTTCGCGACATTGAAGCGCATCCACGTCGACGGCGATTGCTGCGGCGAGAACAGGCTGCCCGGCGTCAGCAGAAAGCCGGCCTCGTGCGCGACCGCCGCGAGCGCGTCCGAATCGACGCCCGTGTCGGCCCACAGGAACATCCCGGCCGCCGGCATCGTGAAGAGGCCGAGCCCCGTGCGCTCGAGCATCCGTGCAGTCTTGTCGCGCACACCGTCGAGCCGTGCGCGCAGCCGCTCGACGTGGCGCCGGTAATGCCCTTCGGTCAGGATCTTGTAAAGCACGCGCTCGTTGAGCTCGGGCGTCGTCATCCCGACCAGCATCTTCTGGTCGGTGACCGCCTTCGCGATCTCCGGCGCGCACGCGACATAGCCGACCCGCAGGTTCGCCGCGAGGGTCTTCGAATAGCTGCCGAGGTAGATCACGCGCTTCAACTGGTCGAGGCTCGCGAGGCGCGTGGCCGGATAGCTCGGCGGGCACAGGTCGCCGTACACGTCGTCCTCGACGACGAGGAAGTCGTACGCCTCCGCGAGCTTCAGGATCCGGAACGCCTGCGCGGCCGACAGCGACGTGCCGGTCGGGTTCTGCAGCACCGAATTGATCACGAGCATCTTCGGCCGCCACATCTGCACGAGCGTCTCGAGCGCGTCGAGATCGGGGCCGTCCGGCGTGTACGGCATCCCGACGAGTTGCGCGCCCTGCGCCGCGAAGCGGCCGAACATCTGGAACCAGGCCGGATCGCCGACGATCACCGCATCACCGGGCTTCACGTAGATCCGCGAGATCAGGTCGATCGCCTGCGTGATTCCCGACACCAGCACGATCTGTTCGGGCTTCACGCCGATCTCCACTTCGGCGAGGCGCGTCTGCAGTTGCTGGCGCAGCGGCAGGAAGCCCTGCGCGGTGCCGAAGCCGAGCATCTGCGCGCCGGACTGGCGCCCGAGCGCGCGCAGCGCACCGGTAATCAGTTCGCCGTCGAGCCAGCGGCCCGGCAAATAGCCGAGACCCGGCCCCTTTTCCGGGCTGACGGTGTGCAGCATGTTGCGCAGCAGCCAGACGACGTCGATCGTGTTGTGTACCGGCGCGGCCTCGGCCACGCGCGCGACGCTGTCGGCCGGCTGCGGGCCGGCGGCCGTGCGCTCGCGCACGTAGAAGCCCGAGCCGCGCCGCGAGTCGAGGTAGCCCTGTGCGACGAGCCGCTCGTACGCCTCGACGACGGTAAAGCGCGACACGCTCTTGTCGAGCGCGAGCTTGCGGATCGACGGCATTCGCATGCCGGGCCGGAACACGCGTTCGTCGATGCGCCGCCGCGCCCACTGGACAAGCTGGTCGACGAGCGTGAGCGTGGCCGTGTCGTGCGGCACGGGAATCTGGGCGAGTGGAACGGTGGACATGGGCGGGGGCTCCAACTGTACCGAAGGCTATCGCGCCGATTGTACCGTTACTGTGCCGGTAGCGACGATTACAGTTGACCGGAATGGCGACCGTGCGGCCGCCGTACCGGCCACGCCGCACCTGGCGCCGCGCCCACCGGCCTGCATCGCGGCCGGTACGCCGGCCGGTTCGGCCACCGCCCGGCGCATCGCCTGCCCACCAGACACTTTCGCTTCCCGACCGACGTTCATGCCAGCCCGCTCCCTGACACTCGACCATCTCGTGATCGCCGCGCGCACGCTCGACGAAGGCGTACGCCATGTCGCCGATGCACTCGGCATCGAACCGGCCGGCGGCGGCCGCCACCCGCTGATGCGGACCCACAACGCGCTGTTCGGCGCGTGGGGCGGGCTCTATCTCGAGGTGATCGCGATCGACCCCGATGCGCCGGCGCCGAACGACGGCGCGCAGGCGCCGCGCGCGCGGCTGTTCGGGCTCGACGATTCGGCCATGCACGCGCGGCTCGCTCAAGGCCCGTTTCTCGCGCACTGGGTCGCGCGGGTCGACCGTCCGCGCCAGCTCGCGCTGTGGCAGAGCCAGTATCCGGCCCGCATCCCGCCCGTCGTCGCGATGCGGCGCGGTGACCTGGGCTGGGGCCTGACGGTGCCCGACGACGGCACGTTTCCCGCATGGCAAGGCGCGGGCGACGGCCTCCTGCCATCGCTGATCCAGTGGGACAGCGCGCACCACCCGGCCGAATCGCTGCCGGGCGACGGCGTCGCGCTGAAGGCGCTCAAGGGCGCCCACCCGCGCGCGGACGCGATCCGCGAGCAGCTCGACTGGCTCGGCGCCGCCCACCTGCTCGACCTCGAAGCCGCCGACGGCCCGCCCGCGCTCGTCGCCGAATTCGACACGCCGCAGGGCGTGCGCACACTGCGCTGAGCGCCCCGCCGCCCCCGACTACACCAAAATACTGGCAACACGGAGACACCCACCTCATGAATTCGCGCGAAACCCGGGGCATGCTGCTCGGCCTGATCGGCGTGATGATCTTCAGCCTGACGCTGCCGATGACGCGCATCGTCGTGTCCGAACTCAACCCGCTGCTCAACGGGCTCGGCCGTGCGCTCGCCGCCGCGGTGCCGGCCGGCCTGCTGCTGTGGTGGCGCCGCGAGCCGCTGCCGACCCGCGCGCAACTGAAAAGTCTCGCGATCACGTCGGTCGGCGTGATCATCGCGTATCCGGTGTTTTCCGCGTGGGCGATGAAATCGGTACCGGCCTCGCACGGTGCGGTGGTCAACGGCCTCCAGCCGCTGTTCGTCGCGCTGTACGCGGCATGGCTGTCGCACGAGCGGCCGTCGAAGGCGTTCTGGGCCAGCGCGGTGGCCGGCAGCGCGCTCGTGATCGCGTTCGCGCTGCGCGACGGCGGCGGCACCGTGCAGGCAGGCGACGCGCTGATGCTCGTCGCGGTCGGCATCGGCGCGCTCGGCTATGCGGAAGGCGCGCGCCTCGCGCGCCAGATCGGCGGCTGGCAGGTGATCTGCTGGGCGCTCGTCGTGTCCGCACCGTTCCTCGTGCTGCCGGTCGGCTGGCTCGCCTGGATGCAGCACGCCGCGCATCCGGGCCCGCTCGCGCTGCGCACCTGGCTCGCGTTCGGCTACGTGACCCTCTTTTCGCAATTCATCGGCTTTTTCGCGTGGTATGCGGGGCTCGCGATGGGCGGCATCGCGCGCGTCGGCCAGGTGCAACTGCTGCAGATTTTCTTCACGATCGCCTTTTCCGCCCTGCTGTTCGGCGAAACCGTCACGTCGTCGACGTGGCTGTTCGCCGCCGCAGTGATTGCCACCGTGGTGCTCGGGCGCCGCTCGGCGGTCGCCACCGCCGCGCGACCGGCTCGCGCCGGCTGAACAGGTGCGCCATAATGGACGTTTTGCCTGATCGGTTTTGCCCACCCGGCCGCGAAGGCTCGATCGCGTTCGCGCGTGCCCACCCGGCAGCGTCGAAGCGATTTGCCCGAACGACCTTTCTTGACTGACCACGATATCCGAACGAGGAGACTATGAATCCGAGCGACCTGCATCCGCCGCACTGGCAGCTTTCCGAACGCGCCCGCAAGCTGACGAGCTCTGCGATCCGCGAAATCCTGAAGGTCACGGAACGCCCCGAGGTCATCTCGTTCGCCGGCGGCCTGCCCGCCCCCGCGACGTTCCCGGCCGAGCGCATGCGCGCCGCCGCCGATCGCGTGCTGCGCGACGCGCCGGCCGCCGCGCTCCAGTACAGCGCGACCGAAGGCTACCTGCCGCTACGCGAATGGATCGCCGAGCGCTACAGCGTGCGCGTGTCGCAGGTACTGATCACGACCGGCTCGCAGCAGGCGCTCGACCTGCTCGGCAAGGCGCTCGTCGATCCGGGCAGCCCGATCCTCGTCGAAACCCCGACCTACCTCGGCGCACTGCAGTCGTTCTCGCTGTACGAGCCGCGCTACGTGCAGGTGCCGACCGACGAGTTGGGCCTGTTGCCGGAAGGCCTCACGCCCGAACTCACCCAAGGCGCGCGCCTGCTGTACGCGCAGCCGAACTTCCAGAACCCGACCGGCCGCCGCATGCCCGTCGAGCGCCGCCGCGCGCTCGCCGCGTTCGCGCAGTCGAGCCCGTTCCCGGTGCTGGAGGACGATCCTTACGGCGCGCTGAACTACCGCGGCGAGCCGCTGCCGACGATGCTGTCGATGGCACCCGATCACGTCGTGCACCTCGGCACGTTCTCGAAGGTGCTCGCGCCGGGCCTGCGGATCGGCTACATCATTGCGCCCGAGGAACTCCACTTCAAGCTCGTGCAGGCGAAGCAGGCCACCGACCTGCACACGCCGACGCTCACGCAGCGCATCGCGCACGAGGTGATCAAGGACGGTTTCCTCGACGAGCACATCCCGTCGATCCGCGAGCTGTACAGCGCGCAGTGCGACGCGATGCTCGGTGCGCTCGAGCGCCACATGCCGGAAGGCGTCACGTGGAACCGGCCGGAAGGCGGGATGTTCATCTGGGTGAACCTGCCCGCGCAGATCGACAGCATGAAGCTGCTCGCCGCGGCCGTCGACAACCACGTCGCCTTCGTGCCGGGCGCGCCGTTCTTCGCGGACAACGCACAGCAGAACACGCTGCGCCTGTCGTTCGTGACGGTGCCGCCCGAGAAGATCGAGGAAGGCGTCGCGCGCCTCGGCACGCTGCTGCGCGAGCGCCTCTGATCCCCTTTTTCCTGTCACGACTCTCTACGAGGAATCGAACACATGGCTAACGTCTACGACAAACTGAAGTCGCTCGGCATCGAGCTCCCGACCGCCGGCGCACCGGCCGCCGCCTACGTGATGAGCGCGCAAAGCGGCAATACGGTCTACCTGTCGGGCCACATCGCGAAGAAGGACGGCAAGGTCTGGGCCGGCAAGCTCGGTGCGGATCTGCAGACGGAAGACGGCAAGGCGGCCGCACGCTCGATCGCGATCGACCTGCTCGCGACGCTGCACGCGCACACCGGCGACCTGAACAAGGTCACGCGCATCGTCAAGCTGATGAGCCTCGTCAACTCGACGCTCGACTTCACCGAACAGCACGTCGTAACGAACGGCGCGTCGGAACTGATCGCGGAAGTGTTCGGCGACGCCGGCAAGCACGCGCGCTCGGCCTTCGGCGTCGCGCAGATCCCGCTCGGCGCGTGCGTCGAGATCGAGCTGATCGCCGAAGTTGCGTAACGGGCGCAGCGCGATGCCCGGCCGTCTCGTCCGCTTCAAGCAGGTCGACGTGTTCTCGTCGGTGCCGTTCAAGGGCAACGCGCTCGCCGTGGTGTTCGACGCCGATTCGCTCGACGACGACGCCATGCTCGAGATCGCCCGCTGGACGAACCTGTCGGAAACCACGTTCCTCTGCACGCCGACCGATCCGGAAGCCGACTACCGCGTACGGATCTTTACGACGGGCGGCGAACTGCCGTTCGCCGGCCACCCGACGCTCGGCACCGCGCATGCGTTCCTGGAAAGCGGCGCGCAGCCGCGCACGCCGGGCCGGCTGATCCAGCAGTGCGGGGTCGGCCGGGTCGCGCTGCGCGAGCAGGCCGGCGGCTGGGCATTCGCCGCGCCACCGCCCCGCGTTACGCCGCTCGACCGTTCGGACTACGCGGTGCTCGCCGCCGCGTTGCGCAGCGACGCGCTCGACCTGGAAGCCGAGCCGTGCGCGGTCGACAACGGCGCGCCGTGGCTGGTCGTGCGGCTGAAGTCGGCCGACGCGTGCATCGGCCTGTCGCCCGATCCGGCCGCACTGGAGGCGCTTACCCGCCGCTACGGCGTGGACGGCCTCGCCGCCTACGCGCCGCACGCCGAAGGCGGCCCCGCGACGTTCGAGATCCGTTGCCTGATGACGGGCGGCAAGTTCGGCACCCCCGGGGAGGATCCCGTCACCGGCAGCGCGAACGCCGCGCTGGCCGGGCTGCTGACGCGGCAGGAGCGCCGCCCCGGCCCGTCGTATACAGCCCGCCAGGGTACGGCGATCGGCCGCGACGGCCGCATCTTCGTCAGCTATGCCGAAGACGGCACCCCATGGATCGGCGGCCATGTCGTCACGGTCGTCGACGGCACCTTCCTGTCACCCGTGTGACATTTCGCGATGTGCGATGGCGCCGGCCCGTCCGGCGCCCCCTACGATTCGCCCAACTATCGCAAAAACGTTCCAACCAGTAATATCGGGCCTAATCCGTTGTTTCGGAGGTCTGTCCATGGTTGCGTGTCCCGCGAACGAACAGACGTCGGGACAACCCGAACCATAGCCAGCCATCCAGACGGCTGGCGCACGCGAGCAGGACGCCGCACTCTTCGATGAGCTCCGCCCGGTCCAACCACACGCCGCCGACCCGGCCGCTTCGCGCGCCGCGCAAATCGCGCCGGCGTGCGCTATTTGCGATCCCGCTGCTCGGGATGCTGGCGCTCGCGCTGCTGTGGGCCGTGATCATCGCGCGTCTCTCGGTGGAAAAGGACAGCGCATACAAGGAAGCGGCGGCTTCCGCGGCGATCCTGTCCTCCGCGCTCGAGCAGCATACGGTCAAGGCGATCCACCAGGTCGACCAGATCACCCGCTTCGTCAAGTTCGAATTCGAGAAGTCGCCCGCGCGCTTCAACCTCGCGAGCGCCGTCGAGAAAGGCGTCGTGCCGAGCGACACGCTGATCCAGGTGTCGCTCGTCAACGCGAAGGGCATCCTGTTCGCGAACACGGCCGAGCTCCATCCGCAGCCGATCAACCTGTCCGACCGCGAGCACTTCAAGGTCCACCTCTCGCACAACGACGACCGCCTCTTCATCAGCAAGCCCGTGCTCGGCCGCGTGTCGAGCCACTGGACGCTGCAGATGACGCGGCGCCTGAACAACCCGGACGGCAGCTTCGCGGGCATCGTCGTCGTGTCGGAAGACCCGAGCTACTTCACGAACGACTTCTACAACAACGCGGCGATCGGCAAGGAAGGCGTGATCGCGGTCGTGTCCGATACGGGCGCCGTGCTCGCGCGACGCACGGGCTCGGTCAGCAACGCGCCCGGCGCGTTTTCGGCGTCGGGCGTCTACCCGATCGCCGAGCGCGTGACGGGCACGATCATCGACCCGATCGACGGCGTGACGCGCATCGTGTCGTACCGCCACCTCGACGGCTACCCGCTCGCGGTGATGGTCGGGCTGTCGCAAACCGAGGAATTCGCGGACTACTACCACACGCGCAACGTCTACCTGCTGATGACGAGCTTCATCACGCTCGCGATGCTCGCGTTCTTCGGTGTCGCGACGGGCCTGATCGGCAAGCTGCTCGGCCGTGAGCGCGAGATGACGCAGCTCGCCGAATACGACCTGCTCACCGGCCTCGCGAACCGCTATGCGACGCTGCGCGGGCTGCGCAACGACGTATCGATGCCGACAAGCCTGTCCCGGCTCGGCCTGCTGTTCATCGATCTCGACAACTTCAAGACCGTCAACGACACGCTCGGCCACAACGCCGGCGACATCGTGCTGCAGATGACCGCGTCGCGCCTTGCCGATGCGGTCGGCGACGAAGGCTCGCTCGCACGCATCGGCGGCGACGAGTTCGTCGTCGTGATGAAGGGTGACGACGTCGAGCGCCGCGCGGTGCGGCTCGCGGAAGCGATCATCCGGATGTTCGGCGAACCGTTCGACGTGCGCGGCAGCTCGTTCGTGCTGCATGCGAGCATCGGCATCGCGCTGCACAGCGTTGCGAACGAAAGCGAGATCGACCTGCTGAAGAAGGCCGATCTCGCGATGTACAGCGCGAAGGACGCCGGCAAGAACTGCTACCAGTTCTATGCGCCGCACCTGTCGCACCGCGCCGACCACCTGATGCGCTGGGAACAGCAACTCCGCGTCGCGCTCGCCGAGGGGCAGTTGTTCCTCGCGTACCAGCCGAAGATCGACCTCACGCACCGCTATATCACCGGCTTCGAGGCGCTCGCGCGCTGGGATCACCCCGAGCACGGGATCATCTCCGCGAACGAATTCATTTCGATCGCCGAATCGACGGGCCTGATCGTGCCGATCGGCGACTTCGTGATCCGCACCGCGTGCGAGCAGATCGCGCGCTGGCGCGACGAGGGCCACGATACGCTGACGCTCGCGGTCAACATCTCGCCGGTGCAGTTCTGGCGCGGCGACCTGATCGAGACGATCTCGCGCACGCTGCAGGAAACCGGCATCGACGCGAACCGGCTCGAAATCGAGATCACCGAAACCGCGATGATGGAATATCCGGAACTCGTGTCGGAGAAGATCGTCGCACTGAAGAAACTCGGCATCCGGATCGCCCTCGACGATTTCGGCACCGGTTATTCGTCGCTGTCGTACCTGCACCGCTTCTCCGTCGATACGCTGAAGGTCGACCGTTCGTTCGTGCAGGCGATCCCCAACGACCGCAGCGTGTGCGTGATGGTGTCGTCGATCGTGCATCTCGCGCGCTCGCTCGGCCTGACCGTCGTCGTCGAAGGTACGGAAACCGAGGAACAGATCACGTGGCTGTCCGCGCTCGGCGAGATCGAGGCGCAGGGCTTCCTGTTCTCCCGACCGGTGCCGGCCGACGCGATTCCCGCGCTGATCGCGCGCTTCGGCGTGCGCGGCGACTCGCCGAACGTGATCGCGCACCGCGCGACGGGCAGCACCGGCGCGTAAGCGCACCGCAGGCGTGGCGGGCGTTGCGTGCGCCGTGATTGTTTCGTTTTCCGATCTGATTGTTTAGGTCATGAACTAGCGTTTTCGCGCATGGCTGTGTCACGGTGCGCGGCGGACAATCAGGAGGGCCAACGTGTCGGCGGGCCGCCGGCATGGCTACACGCGAGAGATCGGGCCCCGTGTCCACCACCAACATGACGACCGTCGAAATCGAAGCGACCGCTGATGTCGAACAGGCACAGGCGTCCCTGTGGGACCTGTTCAAGGTCGTCGCCAGCATTTCGGCAGTCTCGTGGGGCGGACTCTCGATGATGGCGCAGCTCGAACGCCACTACGTGGAACGGCTGCGGCGCATCGAGCCTCACGTATTCGGCGATCTCGTCGCACTTGCGTGGCTCGTGCCGGGCCCCGTAGGCTGCAACGTGGCGGTACAGGTCGGACAAATCCTGCACGGCCGCGTCGGCGCATGGGTCGCCGGCATCGCGAGCGTGCTGCCTTTCTCCATCCTGATGACGCTGTTCGCGATCTTCTATCGCACGCCGCTCGTGCGCTCGCTGGCGGCGCCAATGCTGATCAATCACTTCGGGATGGTGCTCGCCGCGCTGATCGGCGTCACGTGGGTCAAGCAGGTGCGCTCGCTCGCTCGCACGAGGCGCGAACAGTTGATCGCCGCGCTGTCGACGATTCTGCTCGCTTTCGCGCATAATCCGGCCGCCTTCGTCGGGATTCTTTTCGCTGCGTTCGCGGCGGGCTGGCTGACCGGGCCGCCGCAACGCGACGCGGTCGATTTCACGCTGTCGACCCGCGACCGCAACCTGCTCGTGCTGCTCGGCGTGCTCGTCACGCTGTTCGCGATGCCGCTGCCCGGCGATTACCAGGCGACGCTGCTGTGGCCGCGCCTCGCCGGCGCCGGCATGACGCTGTTCGGCGGCGGCTTTTCCGCGCTGCCCGTGCTCAAGACGCTGTTCGTCACGCCGGCAACGGGCATCTCCGATCACGACTTCACGCTTGCATTTGCGCTGTCCCCCGTCGCGCCGGGGCCGCTGCTGAACGTCGTGCCGTTTCTCGGCTACCTGACCGACGGCTGGGTCGGCGCGCTGCTCGCGACGGCCGCGCTGTTCATTCCGTCGGGCTTTCTCGTCGTGTTTGCGCAAACCCATCTGTCCCGGCTCAAGCGCCATTCGCGCTTCGAGCACGGGATGCGCCTGCTGCGCGCGGCGACCACGGGTTTTCTCGTCGTCGCCGTCGTGAGGATCCTGCACCGCGAACCGGCCGACCCCGTTTACTGGCTGACGGGCGCCTTCGCGACGCTTTGCTTCGCCCGCTTCAAGGTGCCCGTCTATGCCGTGTACGGCACGGTCGCGGTGGCCTGCGGCGTGTGGCTGTGGGCCGCCGCGCGCTGACGGGCAACGGCCGCCGGCCCGCCAGACTCGACCGACATTCGCCCGTCCTGCCCGTCCTCAACCTGCCTGCACCGCGACCCGGCGCGCCATCCAGCGGGCGCGCAGCGCGTCGTACGCCAGGTTGAAGCAGAACGTGTAAGGCAGGAAGAACAGCACGATGCCGAGGTCGAGCAGCAGCGCCTCGACGAGGCTCACGTTCAGCCACCACGCAGCCACCGGCACCACCATCACGATGAGGCCGAGCTCGAACAAGGCCGCATGCGCGATCCGCATGCCGAGCGTGCGCGACAACCCCGCGCGTCGCTCGATGCGGTCGAACAGCGTATTGAACGCCATATTCCACGCCATCGCGATCAGCGACACCATCACCGTCAGCACACCGACGTGCGACACCGGCATGTCGAGGAGCCACGCGCCGATCGGCGCGCACAGCGCGATCGCGACCAGTTCGAACGTCAGTGCATGCAGCAGCCGTTCCGTCACCGTTTTGTTGACCTGTTTCATGATTCCCTCCGATTCGTCTACTTCGTTCATGGCAGCCATTTTGATCGGCGAAACCGCATGAATCCAGTTTAATATCATCGGTTTTACCGATATAACGTCTCCAGGAACACCGTATGCGCCACGCCCCCGAAGCCCTGCTCGCCTTCGCCGAAGCCGCGCTGCTCGGCTCGTTCACGGCCGCCGCGCGCAAGCTCGGCAAGCGCCAGTCGACCGTGTCGGAGGCGATCGCGAACCTCGAGATCGATCTCGGCGTGCAGTTGTTCGACCGCTCGACGCGCGCGCCGACGCTGACCGACGCCGGGCGCGCGCTGCTGCCGCAGGTGCAGCGCGCACTCGAGGCCGGTGCGGCGATCGACCGCACGGCCGCGCGGCTCGCGGGCGGCGAGGAAGCGCGGCTGACGCTCGTCGTGTCCGATACGTACCAGTCGAAGCGCTACGAGGAAACGTTGACGGCGCTCGAACGGCGCTTTCCGGCGCTCGAGTTCGAATGCCAGATCGCCGAGCATGACGACGTGCTCGACCTGATCCAGCAGGGGCGCGCGCAGCTCGGGCTGATGGCCGCGCGCGCGGCCTACCCGGCCGATATCGGTGCGGCGACGATCGCGGAGGAATCGGAGATCGGGCTGTTCGTCGGACGCATGCACGCGCTCGCCGAATATGGCGACGCCGACGTGCCGCACGCCGCGCTGCGCGACGTGCGCGAACTGCGCCTCAATACCTATGTGAAAACGGAAGGCCGCAGCACCGACGACCGGATCGTCGTCGGCACGCAGCACTGGCTGGCGCCGAGCTACCTGATGCTGCTGGAGATGGCCGTGCAGGGGTTCGGCTGGGCCGAGCTGCCGCGCTGGATGGTCGACCACTTTGCGCGCGATCGCCTGTGCGAACTGCGTGCGCGCGGCTGGCCGCGCCGCGTGCGGGTCGATGCGGTCTGGTCGCGCAACCGGCCGCTCGGCCCGGTTGGCTCATGGCTGCTCGATGCGATGCTGGCCGCGTAGCGACGCGGGCCGATGCGCCGGCGGCTGCGTGCCGGCCAACGGCCGACGGCCGTCAGGTCAGAAGCCGCGCGACAACACCGCCGCACCGATCGTGACGACGCCGAGCACGAGATTCACGAGGACGAGCAGGCGTACCGTATTCACCGCGCGCGCGCCGTCCGGCCACTTCTGCGCCTGCACCGCACGACGGATGCGCGGGAACAGCGCGAACCGGATATGCCCGAAGATCAGCATCATCACGACGCCGAGCCCGGCCATCGCGTGCAGCGACCACGTTGCGTGCGCGCCGCCGAATTCCATGAGCAGGAAGCCACCGGACAGCAGGATCACGATCACGGAACCCGATACCCAGTTGAAGAAGCGGCCGAACACGCCTTCGATCAGCGGCAACCGAAGCTGCGGCGACAGGTCGGACAGCGCCGGACGCAGGCAGAAGTTGGCGAAGACCATCCCGCCCACCCACACGGCGACGGCCAGCAGATGAAGAAACAGCGCGACGGAGACAGCATGGGACATGACGGCAATCCTGTGAGGAGTTGGGTGCGGCGAACGGCCGCGTCGTACGCGGCATCGAGCGACGTTCGACCGGATTGTCGCCGCCCGGTTCAGACCCCAGGCGCGATTTCACACTATTTTGCAAGTTCCGCGTGACAGCGCCACGCTTGCTTACCCGAATCCCCGCTCAAAAAGAACAGGCCGCACGTCCGCCGAAGCGGAGGTGCGGCCTTCGATCACGGCCGAACCGGACGATCGATCGTGCGGCGCGTCAGCCGAGCAGCGGACGCAGCTCGTTGACGACCTTGAGCTTCGTCTCCGGCGCGCGGCCCTTGCGTGCGCGCTTGCCGATGTGCGGCGCCAGCCCCGCATACGACAGCGTCTCGTCCTGCGCCTTGCCGCCGCGGCCGGTGCCGATCAGCACGACGCCGGCAGGATCGATCGCAAGCGCCTGAACCAGCGCTTCCTTGTCGTCGAGCGCCATCAGGATCACGCCGCGACCGCCGCCGGACAGCGTCTTCATCTCGTCCATCCCGAACACCAGCAGGCGGCCGCCGCTCGACAGGCACGCGACCTGCGTCGCATTCGGCAGCACGGGCATCGGCGCGAGCGGCACCGCGCCCGTATCGATCGTCATGAACGCCTTGCCGGCCTTCACGCGGCTCACCATGTCGCCGACCTTCGCGAGGAAGCCGAAGCCGTTGCTCGACGCGAGCAGCAGTTGCTGGTCGGCCGGCGCCGCGTAGTAGTGCATCAGGTGCGAGCCCGATTCGAGCTCGATCAGCGACGTGACCGGCACGCCGTCGCCGCGCCCGCCCGGCAGCACCGACACGTCGACCGAGTACACGCGGCCGCTGCTGCCCCACGCGATCAGGCGGTCCGGCGTGCGGCACTGGAATGCCGCGTACAGATGATCGCCGGCCTTGAACGTGAAGCC
This sequence comes from Burkholderia crassaminum, assembly GCF_964265005.1. Lineage (NCBI taxonomy): Bacteria > Pseudomonadati > Pseudomonadota > Betaproteobacteria > Burkholderiales > Burkholderiaceae > Burkholderia > Burkholderia crassaminum. Next base: position 2,787,329 of record NZ_OZ183799.1, read on the forward strand.
GGCCGGGTCGAGCCCGTGGCCCTTCAGCGCACGCACCCAGCCCTTCTGCGACACGACGACCGTCACCGGCTCGTCGACCACCTTCGCCTCGAACGTCGCGCGCTTTTCCTGCTGGATCAGCGTGCGGCGATCGTCGCCGTACTGCTTCGCGTCGGCCTCGATCTCCTTGATCATCAGCCGCTTCATCGCGCTTTCGTTCGCGAGCAGTTCCTCGAGCTTCGCCTTCTCGTCGCGCAGCGCTTCGAGTTCCTTCTCGATCTTGATCTTCTCGAGCCGCGCGAGCTGGCGCAGCCGGATTTCGAGAATGTCTTCCGCCTGCCGTTCGCTGAGGCCGAACGCGCTCATCAGCGCGGCCTTCGGCTCGTCCGACTCGCGGATGATGCGAATCACCTCGTCGATGTTCAGGAAGACGATCATCCGCCCTTCGAGGATGTGGATGCGGTCGTCGACCTTCGCGAGACGATGGCGGCAACGGCGCGTCATCGTCAGCTGGCGGAACTTCACCCATTCGTCGAGGATCGTCAGCAGGCCCTTCTGGCCCGGCCGGCCATCGGCGCCGATCATCACGAGGTTCAGCGTCGCGTTCGATTCGAGGCTCGTGTACGCGAGCAGCGTGTTCACGAATTCCGTCTGGTCGATCGTGCGCGACTTCGGCTCGAACACGAGCCGCACCGCCGCTTCCTTGCCCGACTCGTCACGCACCGCGTCGAGCAGGTCGAGCATCGCCTTCTTCGTGTTCAGTTGCTCGGGCGTGAGCGTCTTCTTGCCGAGCTTGAGCTTCGGGTTCGTCAGTTCCTCGATTTCCTCGAGCACCTTCTGGCCCGACGTGCTCGGCGGCAGCTCGGTGACGACCAACTGCCACTGGCCGCGCGCGAGATCCTCGATCTTCCATTTCGCGCGCACCTTCAGGCTGCCGCGGCCGGTTTCATAGGCCGCCGCGATTTCGGTGTCGCTCGAGATGATCTGGCCGCCGCCCGGGAAATCCGGGCCGGGGATCAGGTTCATCAGCTCCGCGTGCGTAAGCTTCGGATTGCGGATCAATGTGACCGCCGCCGCCGCGACCTCGCGCAGGTTGTGCGACGGGATTTCGGTGGCGAGACCGACCGCGATGCCCGACGCGCCGTTCAGCAGCACGAACGGCATGCGGCTCGGCAGCGTCTTCGGCTCCTCGAACGAGCCGTCGTAGTTCGGCATGAAGTCGACCGTGCCCTGGTCGATCTCGTCGAGCAGCAGCTTCGCGATCGGCGTGAGCCGCGCTTCGGTGTATCGCATCGCCGCCGCGCCGTCGCCGTCGCGCGAGCCGAAGTTGCCCTGCCCGTCGATCAGCGGGTAGCGCAGCGAGAAATCCTGCGCGAGACGCACCAGTGCGTCGTACGCCGACTGGTCGCCGTGCGGGTGGTATTTACCAAGCACGTCGCCGACCACGCGCGCCGATTTCACCGGCTTCGCGTCCGGGCCGAGGCCCATTTCGTTCATCGCGAACAGGATCCGGCGCTGCACCGGCTTCTGGCCGTCGCACACGTCGGGCAGCGCGCGGCTCTTCACGACGCTGACCGCGTAGCTGAGATACGCCTGCTCCGCGTAGTTGCCGAGCGTCAGCGCATCGCTCTCGGGCGCATCGGAGCCGGCAAAGAGATCGGAGGTGTTGTCGTCCATCTGAATTCCGTATTCGTAAGTGGCGTGAGGCCGGGCCGGGCGTCATGCCCGGCCGCGCGGATTCCCGGCTTAAATGTCCGCTTCGACGTCGTTGCCCTTTTCCTCGAGCCAGCCGCGCCGCGCGGCTGCCTCGCCCTTGCCCATCAGCATCGTCATGCGCGCGACGGTCGCCTCGTAATCGAGCTCGCCGAGCTTCACCGGCATCAGGCGGCGCGTGTCGGGGTTCATCGTGGTATCCCACAGCTGCTCGGCGCTCATTTCGCCGAGACCCTTGAAGCGGCTGATGCTCCATTGGGTCTCGCGCACGCCGTCCTTGCGCAGCTTGTCGAGGATTGCTTCCAGTTCGCCGTCGTCGAGCGCATAGAGCTTCTGCGCGGCCTTCTTGCCGCGCGCCGGCGCATCGACGCGGAACAGCGGCGGACGCGCGACGCACACGTGGCCGCGCTCGATCAGTTGCGGGAAATGCTTGAAGAACAGCGTGAGCAGCAGCACCTGGATGTGCGAGCCGTCGACGTCCGCGTCCGACAGGATGCAGATCTTGCCGTAGCGCAGGTTCGACAGGTCGACGCTTTCGTCCGGGCTGTGCGGATCGACGCCGATCGCCACCGAGATGTCGTGCACCTCGTTGTTCGCGAACAGGCGGTCGCGCTCGGTTTCCCACGTGTTCAGCACCTTGCCGCGCAGCGGCAGGATCGCCTGGTATTCCTTGTCGCGGCCCATCTTCGCGGAGCCGCCCGCCGAGTCGCCCTCGACGAGGAACAGTTCGTTGCGCGTAATGTCCTCGGTTTCGCAGTCGGTCAGCTTGCCGGGCAGCACCGCGACGCCCGAGCTCTTGCGCTTCTCGACCTTCTGGCCTGCGCGCGTGCGCGCCTGCGCCTGCTTGATCACGAGTTCGGCAAGCTTCTTGCCGTGCTCGACGTGCTGGTTCAGCCACAGTTCGAGCGCGGGACGCGAGAACGACGACACGAGCTTCACCGCGTCGCGGCTGTTCAGGCGTTCCTTGATCTGCCCCTGGAACTGCGGATCGAGCACCTTCGCTGACAGCACGAACGACACGCGCGCGAATACGTCTTCCGCGAGCAGCTTCACGCCCTTCGGCTGCAGGTTGTGCAGTTCGACGAAGCTTTTCACCGCCTGGTAGAGACCGTCGCGCAGGCCGGATTCATGCGTGCCGCCGGCCGGCGTCGGGATCAGGTTCACGTACGACTCGCGCACGAGCGAACCTTCCTCGCTCCATGCGACGACCCACGACGCGCCCTCGCCTTCGGCGAAGGTGTCGTCGCCCGAACGCGAATCGGCGAAACGCTCGCCTTCGAACAGCGGGATCAGCAGCTCGCTGCCGTTCATTTCGTCGAGCAGGTAGCCGCGCAGGCCGTCTTCATATTTCCAGGTCTGGCGCTCGCCGCTCTTCTCGTTGACGAGCACGACCTCGACGCCCGGCAACAGCACGGCCTTCGAGCGCAGCAGGCGCTGCAGCTCGCCGAGCGGCAGGTTCGGCGAATCGAAGTACTTCGTATTCGGCCACACCTGCACGCGCGTGCCGGATTTCTTCTCGCCGCGGCCCGCGCCCTGCGTCACGAGCGGCTTCACCACATCGCCTTCGGCAAAGCCGAGCTCCGCGATCTTGCCGTCGCGCCACACCGTCACGTCGAGGCGCGTCGCGAGCGCATTCGTCACCGATACGCCGACGCCGTGCAGGCCGCCGGAGAACGTGTAGGCGCCGCCTGCGGCCTTGTCGAACTTGCCGCCCGCATGCAGGCGCGTGAACACGATCTCGACGACCGGCACGCCCTCTTCAGGGTGCATGCCGAACGGGATGCCGCGGCCGTCGTCCTCGACCGAGACCGACTGGTCGGCGTGCAGCGTGACCGTGATCTGCTTGCCGTAGCCGCCGAGCGCCTCGTCGGACGCGTTGTCGATGACTTCCTGGATGATGTGCAGCGGATTTTCGGTACGGGTGTACATGCCGGGCCGCTGCTTGACCGGCTCGAGACCCTTGAGCACCTTGATCGATGCTTCGCTATAGGCCGCGCTGGGTTTCTTCGTAGACATAGGCGCTGAATTTCGTCATTCATCGGGACGTTGTCCACACCTCGTGTGGATAACGTCGTGGACAAAACGTTGAGTTCCGTAAAAAAGCGAATCGAAACAACGGTGTGCTTGGACTGCTCCGAAAGCGGGCGCGCGGCGTTGGCTGCGCTGCCCGGGACGCGCGGTATTTTACTGGTTCCGCGTGGCACGCCAATCGCGGAATCGCGCGCAGCGGCCGCCGGCCGCGCGACGCGTCACACGTATTACGCGGGCTTGCGCTTCGCCTCGAGCGTTTCCCACCGTTCGAGCGCGGCGAGCAATTCGTCGTCGATCGCCGCGAACCGCTCGGTCAGGCGCGTGCCTTCCTGCGGATCCTTCGCGAAGATCGAACCGTCTTCGAGCCGGGCATTGATCGTCTTCTGCTCCTCTTCGAGCGCGGCGATCTTCTCCGGCAGCGAATCGAGCTCGCGCTGCTCGTTGAACGACAGCTTCACCGTGCGTTGCGCGTTGCGGCCCGCAGCGCTTTTCGCCGTGTCTTCCTTGACAGGTGCCGCCTCCTTGACCGCGCGCTTCGCGGCTTCCTGCTGCGCGAGCTGATCCGCGCGCGCGCTCTGGATCTGCCAGTCGCTGAAGCCGCCGACATATTCGCGCCACTTGCCGTCGCCCTCGGCCGCGATCACCGACGTCACGACGTTGTCGAGGAACGCGCGATCGTGGCTGACGAGCAGCACCGTGCCGTCGTAGTCGGCCAGCAGTTCCTCGAGCAGTTCGAGCGTCTGGATGTCGAGGTCGTTGGTCGGTTCGTCGAGCACCAGCACGTTGGCCGGACGCGCGAACAGGCGCGCGAGCAGCAACCGGTTGCGCTCGCCGCCCGACAGCGACTTCACCGGCGAACGTGCGCGTTCCGGCGCGAACAGGAAATCGCCGAGATAGCTCATCACGTGCTTGCGCACGCCGCCGATCTCGACCCATTCGCTGCCGGGGCTGATCGTATCCGCGAGACTCTTTTCCTGGTCGAGCTGCGCACGCATCTGGTCGAAATAGGCGACCTGCAGGTTGGTGCCGATGCGCACCGTGCCTTCGTCGGGCTTCAGTTCGCCGAGAATCAGCTTGAGCAGCGTCGTCTTGCCAGCGCCGTTCGGGCCGATGAAGCCGATCTTGTCGCCGCGCATCACCGTCGTCGAGAAACGATCGACAACCGCGCGGCCGCCGTAGCGCTTCGTCACGTCGGTCAGCTCCGCGACGATCTTGCCGGACTTCTCGCCCTGCGCGACATCTAGCTTCACGTTGCCCAGCGTGTTGCGGCGGTCCGCGCGCTCGTTGCGCATCTGCACGAGCCGCGCGATGCGGCCGACGCTGCGCGTGCGGCGCGCTTCGACCCCCTTGCGGATCCACACTTCTTCCTGCGCGAGCAGCTTGTCGAACTTCTCGTTTTCCACGCGCTCGACTTCGAGCTGCTGCGCCTTGCGCGTCTGGTACGCGGAGAAATTGCCCGGGTACGACAGCAGCCGGCCGCGGTCGAGATCGACGATACGCGTCGCGACGCGGTCGAGGAACGCGCGATCGTGCGTGATGAACAGCAGGCCCGCGCGCTGCGTGACGAGCAACTCTTCCAGCCAGCGAATGCCGTCGAAGTCGAGGTGGTTGGTCGGTTCGTCGAGCAGCAGCACGTCGGGCTGCAGCACCAGCGCGCGCGCCAGCGCGACACGCTTCTGCATCCCGCCCGACAGCGCGTCGACGGGCGCGTCGACGTCCGCCAGGCCGATCTGCGCGAGCGTCATCGACACGCGCGTGCGCCAGCTCCACGCGTCGTGCGCGTCGAGCGACGACTGCAGCGCGTTCATCCGCGCGAGCAGCGCATCGTGTTCGGCGCCTTCGGGTATATCTGCGAGGCGGTGCGCGATCGAATCGTATTCTTCGAGCAATTCGCGCGTGTGTGCGAGCCCCGATGCGACTGCATCGAACACCGTCGCGCCCGGTTCGAATTCAGGCTCCTGCGGCACATAGACGGTCACGAGCTCCTGCTGGCGCGTGACCAGCCCGTCGTCGGGCTTCGCGAGACCGGCGACGATCTTCAGCAGCGACGACTTGCCCGCGCCGTTGCGGCCGATCAAGCCGACGCGCTCGCCGGCTTCCAGCGAGAAATCCGCGTGATCGAGCAACGCGACGTGACCGAACGCGAGCTGCGCGCCGGTAATGGAATAGAGCGACATGGGGAGACGGCGAAGAGAGGAATCGGAAGCGCCCATTGTACCGGGCGCGGGCGCCGGCACCGGTATGGCCGGACGGATAAGGTGCAAGACCGGTCGCGCGCGGCGGTTACCGGAGGTCGGGTGCCGCGCGCGGGCGGCGGGCACCCGAGCCCGCCGGCGCGGGCGCACTCCGTCACGAGGACGGCCTGGCCGCCCTCGCGGATATACGTGCTTACTTGACGTTGACGGAGATGGTCGAGCTCATTTCGGGACCGTACGAGCGGTGCGCGCCGTCACCGAACTGCAGCGTCAGCGTGTGCTGGCCCGGCGGCAGCTTGATGTCGGTTTCGGTCTGTGCCTTGCCGAAGTGCAGCGAACGTTCGCTCGCGGGAATCACGTCGCCCTTCGGAATCGGTCGGCCGTCGATCAGCAGGTGATGATGGCCGGTATCCGGCGTCATGTCGCCGGCAGGCCGAAGCTCCATCCCTTCGAGCCCGAACTTCACGTGCACCGGGTTCGACACCGTCGCGCCGTCGCTCGGCGCTTCGAAATACACGCGCGCCTCGGCCCGCGCGACCGTCGACACGGCCATCGCCGCCACGCATACCGCACTCGCGATCCACTTTCTGTTCAGCATCGCATTCTCCTTATGGTTGGACAGCCCGGGAAGCATACACCGCACGTACGGCATATGCGTTTCGGTTGCATTGTTCGCGATGCGTACGTTTAAAACGACGTTGCGCAGGCGTTCGGCGAAATTCCGGTACCATTGCGCCTTTCGTCCGCCGGCCAGGTCGCGGACGGCATCACCGGATTTCCATTTTCCCGAGCGTCACATGAGCGAAGTAACCGAATACCAGAGCTGGGTCTGCCTGATTTGCGGGTGGGTCTACAACGAAGCGGAAGGACTGCCCGACGAAGGCATCGCACCTGGCACCCGTTTCGCCGACATTCCCGCCGACTGGCGCTGCCCGCTGTGCGACGTGGGCAAGGACGATTTCGTCGTCGTCGATTTCTGATTTCGCGATGTTCTGATCGCGGTTGATTGCGCGATCGCGCGCGTTGGTGTGCATTCCGCCCCGCCGACGCGCCGCGCGTTTGCTATACTCTGCGCGCTGTCCACACTGCCTCCGGTTCGCGTTGTTTCGTGCGATCACCCGGACATGGCTCTCCCCGTAGTTCAATGGATAGAACAAGCGCCTCCTAAGCGCTAGATACAGGTTCGATTCCTGTCGGGGGGACCAAGAATCCTCCAAAGTTTCACCAGCTTCGCTACAAGAACCCCATCACGCTTGGCTGTGCGGGGTTTTGTTGCAAGCGTCCACCAGTGGTGTAAACAACCCCCGAGGCGCCAGTACATTGCGCTCACCGACCTCACGGTCCACGCAGCCAAGCCCGCTGAGAAACAACAGAAGCTTTATGACGCGGCGGACTGCTACTGATAACACCAGCCGACGGCAGCGATGGGTTTTAGTACCGCGTCGACGGCAAAGAAAAGAGCCTGGCTCTCGGCACGTACCCGGAGGTATCGCTTGTCGCGATAGCGCGCGAATAGCTTGCTACAGGTATCGCCCCAAGCGAAACAAAGAAAGCCGACAAGTGTGCTGCGCAACTGGCTGCCGCTAGTTCGTTCGAAATCGTCGCATACGAATGGTTTGAGACTCAGTGCCGTAGATGGTCCGAGGTTCACGCAGGCAATGTCATCAACTGCCTTGAAGCCGACATATTTCCTCGACTCGGCGCCCGGTCGATCGCGAGCATCGACGCTCCCGAACTGCTGGCGATCGTCAGCGCAGTCGAAGCGCTCGGGGTGCGCTGATTCGGGCCACGTACCGGCTGCTAGGGGTCTCACATAGCGGCTTCTACGAATGGCTCGGCAGCAACGGCGCACAGGAAAATGTCCGGCTTACGCGCAGGTTCGAGAAAGCTTCGAATTGAGCGATAAGACATATTGTAGTCCACGCATCTGGCATGACTTGCGTGCTGCCGGCGAACGATGCTGCGTGAATCGTTTGACCAGGTTAATACGGTCGGCCGGACTTAAAGCCCGTTAGCGCCAACGTCGTTGCCGAGTAGCTTGGAGGCCTCGGCCGCCCGTGACATCGCACCAAATCATCTGCAACGTCAGTTTGAAACCGATGCCCCGAATCAGAAATGGGGCGAAGACTTCACCTATACATGGACCGCCGAAGGCTGGCTGTTTGTCGTCGCCATCACGGAGTTGTACTCACGCCGTATCATCGGTTGGTCGATAGGCGACACGATGCGCCCGAAGATGATTGCAGACGCTACATTGATGGCACGCTGGCGACGTGGCCGGCCAGTCGAGCAACGTATTCGGGCTAGTGAACCCGTCCGGGAAAGCGATTGAAGACCAGCCAGCACCGACAAAGATCGACGATCCGAATCACCGGGGCATTGTGGTGAATGTCGCACCATACGAAAGGATGTTCAACGCCAAAAGATGCTGCCGGCTGATCCGGACATGTGCTTTGATTCCGCGAGCCCCTCATCCGATACCGCATTGACGTCACGGCGGGCAGAAAACTCCGGATCGGCGGATGCCGCAAACGACGTCAGAGCAGCACCCTCCCCGAAACTAGACCAACCGGGACGGCATCGACGTCGTTTTCAGCATCATCGCGGGTACACACCAGCCTGATCCTTCCTTTCCGCTATGTGGCTTCTGACGAGTTCGCGATAAAATACGGGCCATCAAATCAAACATCGGGGCACGACGTGGGAGAGGACTTTGCAGGCGCTGGGGCGCGCCACTGGGCGGACGCCGAGCTTCTGATGAAAGAAGGGCGCCGGGAAAACGCGGACCAGCTTTACGGAATCTCAGCCGAGTGCGCGATCAAGACAGCCCTCATAAGCCCACCGGGCCATGAAAGAGCGGGGGAACTCCCTGGCACCTTTCGGCATCACGTCGATGAGCTGTGGGACAGGGTTTCCATAAACTCCATTCCACGACATCTGGCAGGTCTTGCATCTCTACTTCGGCATAGCAACCCATTCTCCGACTGGACCATTGAACAGCGGTATTGGGGAACGGTAGAACTGACTGACGATGTCATCGAGCGGCACCGCTTAAGCGCGAAACGATTGCTAACCGCGGTACACGTGGTTGGTCAAAGGGGAAACTGACGATGGTCATGTTCGATGATGTACTGGAAATTGCGAAGGCAGCACTTCTCGAGAAGTTTGGTGAACACGTGCCGGAAACCTACATCGTTCGGGATACCACGGGAGCGATTGTCGTCATTCTTCCCGACACATCGCTGAGGGACGACGAGTGGGATCCGTTGGCGCAGAAGTTACACGAAAATCTGGAACAATATAGCCCCGGATTACGCCGCGTTCTCCTGAAGCAATCGGACCTAATCGACGCCGACGATGTTATTAAGTCACCCGATAAAGTTGGTGCATTAGGCATGGCCGGTGTCTACCTTATCGATCGCTTGGTGACGAACCAAGACTGGTTGCGCGAACCACTTACGCTCACTCCGCCAATACCGACCGCCGTCGCGTTTAGCGTCAAAGGCGGCGTGGGCCGGAGCACGGCGTTAGCTATGTTTGCGTGGTACTTGTCGCGTCAAGGAAAGCGCGTCCTCGTTATCGACCTAGACCTCGAAGCTCCGGGTATTGGATCAATGCTTTCCAGTGAACTCCCGAAGTTCGGTCTCATCGATTGGCTGACGGAAGATCTAAATGGTCGTGGCGACCGAGCGCTACTCGAGCAATGCGTCTCGAGATGTCCGATTGACATGGATACCGACGGCATCATCAGCGTTATTCCGGCTTATGGTCAATCGACCAACAATTACATATCCAAGCTCGGCCGTGTGTACATGCCGGCAGTCGACGAAGCTGGCGAAATGGTTGGCCTTGCTGACAGGCTCGCTAGGCTACTTACAGTTGGTGCTTCATTGGATTTTGCGCCCGATGTAATTCTGCTCGATGCAAGAGCAGGGCTGCATGACATCGGCTCGGCCGCAGTGACGCGCCTCGGAGCTGAAGCGTTATTTTTCGCACGTAATGACGCGCAGAACTGGTGGGCATATGGGCAGCTCTTTGACCATCTCCGCAAGGCGAAATCCGTGCAACAGGGCATGGGCAACGACGACGACTTGCGCTGGAGGTTGAAGATGATAGGCGCGCAGACGGAGCCGCGAGAAGACGCCCGGCGGGCATGGGTTCAAGCGTCCTATGATATCTGGAATCGGTTTTATGATGACGAGACTGCTGGTCGGAACGGAGATTTCGAACCGCAAGTGTTCGACAGGTTTAGTGCCGAAGCACCACACTATCCGTTGTTTGTGAATTTTGACCCAGCGGTTCGTTCTCTTTCGCTGACGTCGCCGAACGCAAAGCCTGACTGGGCCTTTATCCAAGGTGTTTTTGGCGAGTTTTTTGATGGTGTCCGCGCACGTCTTTGGCCGACCAGTACAGAGAATTTGCAGGAGTAGAGATTGAAAGAGACAAAATACCGATTCGATGCACATGAAATTCGACTTGCGCTCACTCGGATTGATGATACGTCGCAAGAGTCTCTGCGCCCGCCGAATCGGAACACGCTATACATGCCCGCATCTCACGCCAAAGCTCTTGGATTGAGCTCCAGTGTTGTTGTGGGTATGCGAGGCTCCGGCAAAAGCTATTGGACGGCAGTATTGAACAGTACCGAGCATCGAAATTATGTGGCTCGTGCCGGCCGTCTGCCAGAACTTCTCAAAACTGACGTCGCAATCGGATTTGCTCTTGATCCGAGTTCGGAAGAGTTTCCAACTCCTATGGAACTTTCGAACTTGACCAATGCCGGCATCGATCCCTCGGATGTATGGCATACGATTGTGCTCTCGCATGCTCTTCGAGCATTGAACCGCACTGGGTTCGAGGATGAAAGCTGGGAGGAGGCAGTCCAGTGGTTCGCAGACAATCGTACTGAGGGCGCTAATTTACTCGCACAATGCGACCGTGAACTCGCAGATCAGGGGCGATCACTGCTTGTTATTTTTGATGCTCTAGATCGAATTGGAAGTGATTGGACAGAAGTTCGCGGGTATCTTCGATCACTTCTGCAGTTTGCATTAAATTGCCGATCGCGTCGTGCGTTGCGGCTTAAAATATTTCTCCGGCCAGATATGGAGGAAGATGAAGAAGTTTGGAACTTCGTTGACAGTTCGAAACTTCGAGCAAATCGAGTCGAGCTCACGTGGAGACCGAGCGATTTGTTCGCGCTTGTCCTCATGTATCTTGCAAACGAAGCAGACGTCGGTGACGTATTCCGCACCGAGATTTCGAAACGGGCGAAGGTTGAATGGGCAGCCGACTCGGAGACCTTTCAGCTACCTCGAACACTTACGTATGGCGAACATCCGGCTCGCGCAATTATCGAAGCCGTAACCGGCGAGTGGGTGGGGACATCAGCAAAGCGCGGCTACGTTTATACGTGGATCCCAACGCATCTCGCGGATGCACGCGGACGCCTTAGCCCTCGGAGTTTCCTACTTGCGTTTAGAGCGGCCGCTGAATGGACCGAAGAACACGAGCCTGAACATGATCGTGCCTTGCACTTTCGCGGTATTCAACAAGGCGTGGCAAAGGCCTCGGAAATTCGTGTGGCCGAAATTTCTGAAGACTATCCTTGGGTCAGACCGCTGTTGGAAGCTGCTCGTGGACTGACCGTCCCGTGCTTCGCCGAGGATCTTACAAGTCACTGGAAGCGGACTTGGATGGAAAGATTCCGCGCAGCAATCGCGGAAAAACTGCCTCCGCGCCGCTTTGGTACTGACCCTCTCAGAATGGGTACGTCGGAAGCTCTGATCGAAGATCTAGTCGAATTGGCAATGGTTTACCGCACTGAAGATGGCCGTCTCAACATGCCAGATATTTTTCGTGTAGGTTTTGGCATTCGCCGAATGGGTGGGGTTCGTCCACCGCGATAGTCTTAGCACCATCGCGAGGTTAATGTCCCAAAGTACGCAATAGGGAGGGGGTGACCGAGTTGCGGCACACATCAATTGCCCGAACGGGTTCGCAAGAAGGGATCCTGCTAGTCACAGTGACACCACGGTAGATTGAGACACGAACACATCCGAATTGGCCCCCTCATTGCCTCGCGCGCTACGAGGTTCTTTGGGGGTCTTTTTTTGACAATAGCCCCCTTTCCCAGCACAAAAGCATAAGTCCTGCCGGGACCAGCCATCCTCATGGTTTCATCCACTTTCCCACGCTCAAGTACCGCAACGACGGCGACGAAAATCGCCTGACGTCGAAGCAGACCGGCGAGCACCAGCAGTCAACCCACACGCCAGATCGTCGCACCCGGTGAAGGCGAATCGCGGCTTCCAATCGACTTAAATCAAAGATCGTTTGACTCTCCACATCAGCCCGAGTACACTTCGCGCCGCGGGGTGGAGCAGTCTGGCAGCTCGTCGGGCTCATAACCCGAAGGTCGTAGGTTCAAATCCTACCCCCGCAACCAATACCGAAGCCCGCTCTGCGAAAGCAAGCGGGCTTTTTGCTTTCCGCATGCACCGCTGCGTGTGCGCTGACTGGCAGCATCGCCGCCGAATTGCGCAACATTCAGCTGCCGGCATCCCCTGCGACACACGATCGCATCCCGCCCGATCGCCACGGCCTCACGCCAGAGATTGCGTAGAATTCCGAACCTTCCCAAGCATCCGGACTCCCGCAATGATTCGAGCGATCGCGGCACTCGCCGCGCTTTCAGCGATGACCGGCACGGCGAACGCAGCCGACACCATCACCGCGCCCGCGAAGCAGCGCTATGTCAGCCCCGGCATCGCCAACATCACGAACGCAGCAGCACCTCGCCTGGAAAACGCCTCCCCCAACTCACGTTGCCGTGAACTCGCCGCAGGCATAGACGCCGTGACGCACACCCCCGACCGCGGCCAGAAGGTCGTGCGCGGGATGGGCCCGGACGGCAAGCCGCGCAACGAACTGCGCGCTTACGACAAGCGGGCCGATCTCGAAGCCGAGCATCAACGGCTCGGCTGCCGATAGCGAACGCAACGCCGCCCGGTCAACTCACACCGGGCGCCAACAATCACGCGTTCGCACCGCCGTCGATCGTCAACCCGGTCCCGTTGATCGACCGCCCTTCCGGCCCGACGACGAACGCGACGAGCGCCGCGACGTCGTCGGCCTTGCCGTACTGCGGAATCGCCATCCGCGAACGCTGCGCACCGGCATGTTCGCCGTCGGCCGGGTTCATGTCGGTATCCGTCGACCCTGGATGCACGATATTGACCGTGATGCCGCGCGGGCCCAGATCGCGCGCGAGCCCCTGCGTCCAGCCGATCAGCGCGGCCTTGCTCGCCGCATAGAGGCTCATCCCCGCATCAGGCACGCGCGTCGCGAGGCAACTGCCGGTCGACACGATGCGCCCGCCCTCGCCGAGATGCCGCGCCGCCGCCTGCGACGCGACGATCACCGCCCGCACGTTCACGTTCAGCGTCGCGTCGATATCGTCGAGTGTGAGGTCCGCCAGCGCGCCGGCCCGGAAAATACCCGCGTTGTTGACGAGGATGTCGAGACCGCCGAGCGCCTCGGCGGCACGATCGACCGCGTCGCGCACGGCCACCGGATCGGCGCTGTCGGCCTGGATCGCGACGGCGCGTCGGCCCAACGCCTCGATGCCGGCAACGACGGCCTGCGCCCGCTCGGCCGATTTCTCGTAGGTAATCGCGACGTCCGCGCCATCGGCCGCCAGCCGTTTCGCGATCGCCGCACCGATGCCGCGGCTGCCGCCCGTGATAAGTGCACGCTTGCCCTGAAGTCGGTTCATGTCGGTTCCTTTCCTCATTTATGTAATGACCGACACAGAATGTGCGAAGTTGCGCGGCACAGTCAATTGATTTATTTTATCGATCGACACAGATATCGACGAAGGAACGGACGCAATGGCTGAACGAGGCCGACCGAGAAGCTTCGACAAGGAAGCGGCGCTGGAACGCGCGATGGAGGTGTTCTGGCGCCTCGGCTACGAAGGCGCGTCGATGACCGACCTGACGGCCGCGATGGGCATCGCATCGCCGAGCCTGTATGCGGCGTTCGGCAGCAAGGAAGCGTTGTTCCGGCAGGCGCTCGAGCACTACCGCGCAACGGAAGGAAAGGAAATCTGGGGGGGCGTCGAGCAGGCCGGCAGCGCGCACGACGCCGTGCGGAACTACCTGATGGATACCGCACGCGTGTTCACGCGGCGGTCGAAGCCGGCCGGCTGCCTGGTCGTGCTGTCGGCGCTGCACCCGGCCGAGCGTTCCGATACGGTTCGGCAAACGCTGATCGCGATGCGCGAGGGCACGGTCGAGAGTCTGCGCGAGCGCCTCAGGCAAGGTGTCGCGACCGGCGAGATCACAAAACAGGCAAACCTCGACGCGATCGCGCGGTACTACGTGACGGTCCAGCAGGGCATGTCGATCCAGGCGCGCGACGGTGCGAGCCGTCGCGACCTGGAGGCCGTCGCGATGGCTGCGCTGGCCGCGTGGCCAGCGCTCGTCGGCGCGGGCGGCGCGTAGCGGCAGGACGCCGCAGCCGCACGCGGCCGCGCCGGCAGGTTACTGCTTTGCAGCGTGCTGCACGTCCTTCGACGCATGCCACACGCGATAGCGCACCTCGAAACCGTCCGGCACGTAGACGACGAGCGGCAGGCGGCTGTTGTAGCGCAGGAGCTGACCATCGCCGCGTACCTGCACGAACCGTTGCTGCGGCGCCTGCCCCGGGCACGCCATCAGCGTCGATGCCGGCCCCTTCACGTCGGTGAGCTGGTAGTACGTATAGCCCCAGCCCTTCACGTCCTCGGCGCTCAGCTCGCCGCCGAACCACTGCTGGTTGCAGTCGGTCTGCAACGTCTTGCCGATCATCAGCTCGACGCGTGCATCGCCTTCGTTCTCGAGTGCGGGCAGCGCGATCACGACGCGCTGCTGGCCGGCGGCTGCCTGCGGAAACATCTTGATCGACTCGGCCGGCACGGCGGGCGCCGATGCAGGCCCGGCCACGCAGGCGGCGGCAGTCGTCACGCAGAAGGCGGCCAGCGCGGCCCGGATCGCGAATTTCATCGATGTACTCCTGAAAAACAAATGAGCCCCGGATGCTAACACTTTCGCCGCACGACCTTACGGCGCTGTAATTTGACGACACAATTGCAAACAGCTGGCAATCCCCTTGCGCGGTACTTATAGGGGAACCAACGGAGAACATCATGCTGAAGCTCATTGCTGCCGCCGGCGTCGCGACCTTGCTGGCCGGCTGCGTCGTCGCCCCGGATGCCGGATACGGCTACGGGCAGCCCTACTATTCCGATCCTGGCTACGCATACGCGCCGTCCCCCGTGTACGGCACGGTCAATATCTGGGGCGGTGGCGGCGGGCGCGACTGGGATCGCGGCCGGCGCGATTACCACCGTTGGGACGGCGATCGTGGAAACCGCGGCAATGGCTGGGGACGCGGCGGACGCCGCGGCGACTGGAATGATGGCGGCGGGCGCGGTGACGGAGGCGGCGGCCATCGGCACTGACGCGCATTTGCAACCGTTTGTATCCGCGCACGGCCCACCGACGGCCAGCGCGTCACGCAGACGAACGGACGGCCGCGCAAAAGACAAAGGCCCTCGCATGAAGCGAGGGCCTTTTGTCGTCCGGTGCGGCGAAGCGAACGCCGGCGGCGCCGGCCGTTCACGCGTCACGCATCCGCCCGCTTACCAGCCGGCCGGTTGCGCGTAGCCGCCCGATACGGGCGCACCGCACACATACGCGCGCTGGTAGCGGTCGTAGCAATAGTTCGGGCCGTCGTCCTGGTACTGCGCCTGCTGGTAGGTCGGATAGGCAGGCTGCTGGTACGCGGGGGCCTGGTAGTACGTCGGCGGCTGATAGGCCGGTGCCTGGTATGCGGGCGCCTGATAGGCAACGGGCGGATTCATCGCGGACGTCACGATCGCGCCCAGCACCGCGCCGCCGATCAATGCGCCGATGACGGCGCCGCCGTCGCGGCCATGCGCGGACGCCGGACCCGCCACGGCAAGCGAACCGGCGAGGACACACACTGCGGCAATTTTTTTCATGATGGACTCCCACGCGAAGTGGTACTGGATGCGATGCATTGTGGCGGCACGCGGCCGTAATAGATGCAGCAAGTGGTAACGCGCGATTACCGCTATCACGCACACCGAAATGCGGCGCCGCCATGCTACGATTTTCGGCATACAGGAGACGCCGTCATGCAGCCCGAAACCGCCCGCCGTTTCGATACCGAATTCGCCCCGCGCATCGCGCACGCGATCGCAGCCTTCTTCACCGATCACGTTCTGACCGACGTCGTCCCGTATGGCGGCCACGGGCACCCGACGCGCGTGCAGATCCGCAGCGCGCCGCACGAGCATGTCAGCGGCTTCGAGCATCCGCTGAACCTCGAACTGACCTGGGACACCGACGAAATCGAGCGGCTGATGGAGCCGGACGGCCGGCAGCGCTTCGAGCACTACCTGGCCGCACTGCCGAAAAAGCTGGGTGCATGGGAAGGCGCGCGCGACATCGATCTCCTGTCGCGCACGCAGGCCGACCCGCTCGTGCGGCTCGGCGGCCTCGACTTCGAAGGCTGAGTGCCGGCGTCGCGCCATGCGGCCCGGTGATACACTCGACCGGCCCCGCTCCGGTGCAGTTGCGCCGGCCGGGACGCTCATCGCCGCCTCCACCCTTGCGCATGGTTGTGTACGCAACCGGCAACCGGGCGCGCGGACAACCACGCATTTGCTCCCGCCATGAACGCCGACGTCGGCCTGCCGCTTCCACAACGCTACTGGGCAATTCTCTGCGTCGCACTGGGCATCACGCTCGCCGTGCTCGATGGCGCCATCGCGAACGTCGCGCTGCCGACGATCGCGCGCGACCTGCACGCGTCCGACGCCGGATCGATCTGGATCGTCAACGCGTACCAGCTCGCGGTCACGATCACGCTGCTGCCGCTTGCCTCGCTCGGCGAGCGCATCGGCTATCGCCGCATCTATATCGCGGGGCTCGCGCTGTTCACCGCGGCGTCGCTCGGTTGCGCGCTCGCCGGCTCGTTGCCGATGCTGGCCGTGATGCGCGTGATCCAGGGTTTCGGCGCGGCCGGCATCATGAGCGTGAACGCGGCGCTCGTGCGGATGATCTACCCGTCGTCGATGCTCGGGCGCGGGCTGTCGATCAACGCGATGGTGGTGGCGTTGTCGTCGGCGATCGGGCCGACGGTCGCATCCGCGATCCTGTCGTTCGCATCGTGGCCGTGGCTGTTCGCGGTCAACGTGCCGATCGGCATCGCCGCGGTAATCGGCAGCCTGCGCGCGCTGCCATCCAACCCGCTGCACGATGCGCCGTACGATTTCCCGAGCGCACTGATGAACGCGTGCGTGTTCGGGCTGCTGATCACGGCGGTCGACGGGCTCGGTCACGGTGAAGGCCATGCGTACGTCGCGGCCGAGCTGGCCGTCGCGTTCGTCGTCGGCTACTTCTTCGTGAAGCGCCAGCTGTCGCAACCGGCGCCGCTGCTGCCCGTCGACCTGATGCGCATCCCGATGTTCGCACTGTCGATCTACACGTCGATGGCTTCGTTCACGTCGCAGATGCTCGCGTTCGTCGCGCTGCCGTTCTGGCTGCAGAACTCGCTCGGCTTCTCGCAGGTCGAGACGGGCCTCTACATGACGCCGTGGCCGCTCGTGATCGTGTTCGCCGCGCCGCTCGCGGGCGTGCTGTCGGATCGCTATTCGGCAGGCATCCTCGGTGGAATCGGGCTCGCACTGTTCGCGGCCGGGCTGCTGTCGCTCGCGACGATCGGCGCGCACCCGGGCACCGTCGACATCGTGTGGCGGATGGCGCTGTGCGGTGCAGGCTTCGGGTTGTTCCAGTCGCCGAACAACCGCGCGATGCTGTCGTCGGCGCCGCGCGAACGCAGCGGTGGCGCGGGCGGCATGCTGAGCACCGCGCGGCTGACCGGCCAGACGCTTGGCGCCGCGCTCGTCGCGTTGATTTTTGGGCTCGTCCCCGATCGCGGGCCGACGATTGCGCTCTATGTCGCCGCGGCATTCGCGGCGGTGGCCGCGGTCGTCAGCATGCTGCGCATCGCGTCGCCGCGACCGGGCGCGGCGACCTGACACCGCCGAACGCCGCACGCAGATCGCCGCGCGTCATTCGGCGTCGAGCGCGTCCATCACGAAACGCACGCGCGCCTGCACACTCACGCGCGGCAGTTCGATCAGCCAGTAGCCATATGACGTGTAGCACTCGACCATCGCGTCATAGGTGCGCAAGGCTTCCGCGAAATCCTGCCGACGCTCGGTGTCCTGTGCATAGATGTCCGGCCACGGCGGCGCGATGAACACGCGCCGGTGATAGCGGAAACGGCGCGCCGCGGCCTCCGCATGCGCGGGCACGGCCAGCCCCGTCAGCCGCAGATAGCCGATCACGTCCGGCACGCCACGATCGAAGAACACGGGCCCGCGCGCATGCTGCGCGAGATCGTACGAGCGCATCTCCCAGCTCAGCATCAGCTCGGCAAACGCGGCCGGGTCGCGCCACGGCAACGCCTGACCGTCGATCGCCATCTGGTCGCGGATCACGCCGCGCCCGGCTTCCTGCGAGCGCGCGTAACCGGCGTGCTCGAGCGCATCGAGCAACGTACTCTTGCCCGAACCCGGGCCACCGGTCACGACGAAGAAGCGGCGGGTGGCGTCGTCGATCGCGTCGTCCTCCGCGCCGGGCCCCTGTACGATCTCACGCATGCACGACCCGCCGGCCTGCGCGCCGCGTGACCGACGCGGCGGCCGCGACACTGCGCAAGTCGGCGACGAACGTATCGCGCCAGACCGACAGGTCGTTCCCGCGCAGCCGCGCGAGGTTTTCCTCATGACGCGCCTGCCGCTCCGCGAGCGGCATCGACAGCGCACGCTCGAGCGCCTCGGCCATCTGCGACAGGTCGTACGGATTGACGAGGAGCGCGCCGGTCAGTTCGGCCGCCGCGCCCGCGAACTCCGACAACACGAGTACGCCCGGATCGGCCGGATCCTGCGACGCGACGTACTCCTTCGCGACGAGATTCATCCCGTCGCGCAACGGCGTCACGTAGCCGACCTGCGACATCCGGAAGAACGCCATCAGCAGGTTGCGCTCGTACTTGCGGTTCAGGTACTGGATCGGTGTCCAGTCGAGCTGCGAGAAGCGGCCGTTGATGCGGCCGGCCTCGCCTTCGAGCGTTTCGCGAATGTCCTGATAGGTCTGCACGTCGGAACGCGTGGGTGGTGCGATCTGCAGGAGCGACACGCGCCCCTGCCAGCCCGGCGCGTTCGCGAGCATCCGCTCGAACGCCTGGAAGCGCTCGACGAGCCCCTTCGAATAATCGAGGCGGTCGACGCTCATCACCAGCTTGCGGCCGTCGAGCGCCTCGCGCAGCATCTTCACCGGCTTGCGCGCGCCGTACTGGACGGCCGCTTGCGCGATCGCGTCGGGATGGACCCCGATCGGATAGGCGGCGACCTTCACGACGCGACCGTGCGCATGCAGCATCCCGTCGTCGCTCGCCGCGCCGATCCCGCGCCGCTCGATGTAGTCGGTAAACGCCTGCTTGTCTGCCTCGGTCTGGAAGCCCGCGACGTCGTACGCGCACATGAACTTCACGAGCTCCTCGTGCGGCGGCACGAGACGCAGCATGTCGGGCGACGGAAACGGAATGTGCAGGAAGAAGCCGATCGGGTTCGTCACGCCGAGCTCGCGCAGGTAATGCGCGAACGGCAGCAGGTGATAGTCGTGCACCCAGATCAGGTCGTCGGGGCGCAGCAATGCGGCGAGCTGCTTTGCAAGCATCGCGTTCACGCGCAGATAACCCGCGTACTCCTGGCGGTCGAAGCGTGCGAGATCGCCGCGGTAATGGAACACCGGCCACAGCGTCGCGTTCGAGAAGCCGCGGTAGTACTGGTCGTAGTCACGGCGGGTCAGCCCGACCGTCGCGTAGGTGACGTTGCCGTCCTGCTGGATCGCGGGCCCGGTGTCGGGTGCGCCGACGATCTCGCCGTTCCAGCCGAACCAGACGCCGCCCGTTTCCTTCAGCGCGTCCATCACGCCGACCGCCAGGCCACCGGCGCTCGGGCGCGTGTCCTCGCCGGCGGCGACACGGTTCGATACCACGATCAATCTGCTCATGCGGCTTCCCCTCCTCGATTCGATTGGCTGGCGCGCGGCGCGCGCCAAGGCGGACACGGCTGCCCGAAAGCGACCGTGCGGCGATTCAGACGTGAGAAATGCAGGTGTGAAAGGCAGCGGCGGAAGACGGCGGCAACGACATCAGGCGTCCTGCTCCTGGCCGAGATCCCGCTGATAGTCGAGCCCTTCCGGGCGGGCGCCGCCCTGGTTGTGATCGCCGTCCGACGGCGTCTCGCCGGGCGCGCCGGCAGGCGGTGCCGATGGCGCGTCGGTCTGCGGACGCGGGCGGTCCGCCGCTGCGTCAGGCGGCCGGGGCGAAAACCGTTTCGAACGGCGCATGGCCGGGTGTCTCATGTGCGGCGCGGCCCGAGGCCGTCGTAGAAACATTCCATAACTGAAAAGTCTAGGTCGCTTCCTTGCACGCCAAAGTAACAATTACCTTCAATTTGTAACGTTTCGACCCCGCACGATCCACGTGTCCGACAATAGCGCCGCGCGCACGCGCGCGGCATGCCGTCCGGCGATTTGTCAAAGCTTTGCAGTTTTCCTATGACAATTGCGAAACAATGACGCGGCATGAGGGCGCGCATGCGTTGCCGCTCACCCAGACAGGACTTGCACTCAGGGATGAACATTCGTTTCGAATCGCCGCGCCGGGCCATCTCGGCGCGCATCGTGCTGGCCGCGATCGCCACGGCCGCACTGCTGTCCGGCTGCAACTCGCTGTACAGCGAGGGCGCGACAGCCGGCGCCGGTATCGCGGGCGCCGCGATCGCCTCCAAGGTCACCAACAACGCCGCCGCGGCGACGGGCATCGGCCTCGGCGCCGTCGCCGGCGCGCGTGCGGGCGTCCAGTACACGCAGCGCGTCGCACACCGTTACACACAGGAACAGATCGCGAAGGCAGCCGGCCCGCTCGACGTAGGCGGCGTCGCGCCGTGGTCGACGCACCACTCGTTCCCGATCGAGGACGACGAGCAGGGCCGCGTGACGGTCAGCCGGATGATCAGTGTCGGCCCGCTCGACTGCAAGGAAATCGTGTTCGCCGTCGACACGCCCGCGAAAGCCGACAAGGCCGCGCAATCCGCGTTCTACGTCGCCACGATCTGCCGCGACGGCCCCGCGTGGAAATGGGCGTCGGCGGAACCGGCGACCGAACGCTGGGGCGCGCTGCAATGAGCGTCGCAATCCGTATCGCGGCCATCGGCGCGCTTTGCGCGGCGGCGGCCACGCTGTCGGGCTGCGGGTCGGTCGGCGCGGCGAGCGGCGCGCTTGCCGGCGCCGCGACGGGCCTCGTCACCGCGAACCCGGCGGTCGGCATCGGCGTCGGGATTGCCGTGCAGGCCGCGACCGACGAAGCCGTCAACCGCACGATGAAGCAGCTCCATCAGAACCAGCAGGACGCGATCGCGAAGGTAGTCGGCAGCCTGGCCGTCGGCGAAGTGAAGCCGTGGAAGGTGAAGAACACGCTGCCGCTGGAAAACGGCGAAGGCGAGGTGCGCGTCGCGCGCGCGTACTCGTCGGCACTCGCGTTGTGCAAGGAATTCGCGTTTTCGGTGAAGGACGGCGACAAGGCCGACTGGTATTTCGCGAACGCGTGCCAGCAAGGCACGCACTGGAAGTGGGCGTCGGCGGAACCGGCGGTCGATCGGTGGGGGAATTTGCAGTAAGGAGGCCGTGCGCATCATGCGGGCAGACCCCGCTGCCCCGGACTTCGCGCGGGACGCCACATCACCCTGCCCTTGATCGCGGCGGACAATGCATCGTCCGGATTCCGGAAAATCGATCCGGCTCAGCGGACGGCTTTCCCGATCAGATCGCTCAGGTAGCGCTCCAGCACGCTGAACCGGACGATCGACGCATTCCGCCTCGTCGGATGCGGACTCGCCGCGGCCCTGACGTCGACCGGCAAATCATCCCTCAGCCACATCTCCGGAATGTGCAACCTGGTGTACGTTCCGCCCGCGATTTCCTCAAGAACCATGTGTCCGCGCCACGGATACTCGCCGAACGACCCGGATCGTGCGCTGACGAACATGAGGGCACGCTCCCCGACCTGCAGCGGTACGTTACCCCAGGTCGGCGGACCGCCGACGAACTCGAGCTCAGCCCCGAGATGGTCCGGTGCAATGCCCTTTCCAGTGGAATAGAGGTGTTCGACCTGAGCACGAAACACTTGTGGGCGTGGAGAATCGAGAACGGATACAAGCACCAGATCGTACTGTTCAGCGGCGACCGCATACAGCCCCGTCTTCTCGCTCATGGGCACCTTTTGGATCGCTGACGAGGTTCGAAGGCATCGAATCGGCCCTGCAATCGACAGGATTCGTTGCACCAGCCTCCGGCACTTGCCTGCCAGCCTGTCAGCGCATCGGCGATGCGCGTCACCGGCAAACGTCCCGGCCGCGACGGACTCAGTGCCTTTTGCTCTGCCAACGAACCGGGCGCCCGTCGCCGGCGCCAGGGACAAGCCGCGCTCGCATCGACACGAAGCGGTCGAATGAAATCGCGAAACCGGCATTCAGTCGATGTGGGCCCGAATGCCCCGCCGGCTTCAGGACTCGACGTCCTCGAGACTGAAAATCTCGGTCTGGTCGTTGTACGAGAAGATCTCGCCGTAACGCCCCCAGTCGATCACCGCGTCGAGCGTTTCCTCGGCGGCACCGTCCGACAGGGAATCCTCCAGCTCCTGCTCGAAGCGCACACGCGGCGCGCGATGGCCCGGGCGCTCGTTCAGCACCTTCTTGATCCGCGCGGCCAGCGGCACGTGCTTCAGCAGGTGATCCGCGAACATCAGCTTGCGCTCCTGCGTGCCGAATTCGGCGAACACGCGCCCCGGCGGCGTCAGGAACACGTCCCCTTCCCGCACGTCCGCGAAGCCGAGGTATTGCAGCACTTCGGCGATCGGGAACAGGTCGTCGACCTCGAGGTGTAGCGTGCGCGCGATTTCCGGCATGTCCGCACGGCCGTGGTACGGCGCCATCGCGAGCGTTTCGATCAGGCCGGCCATCAGGTTGGTCGACACCTGCGGCAGCCAGCTGCCGAGCTCCAGCCCCTTCTTCGTCGCCTCGCCGGTCTGGCGAGCCGTCATCTTCGCGTAGATGTCGTCGACCAGCTTGCGGAACGCCGGGTCGAGCCGGTTGCGCGGATGCTTGAACGGCACCTTGATTTCGGCGATCACGCGGCCCGGGTTCGACGACAGCACGAGGATCCGGTCGCACATGAACACGGCTTCCTCGATGTTGTGCGTGACGATCAGCACCGACTTGATCGGCATGCGGCCCTGCGTCCACAGGTCGAGCAGGTCGGTACGCAGCGTCTCGGCGGTCAGCACGTCGAGCGCGGAAAACGGCTCGTCCATCAGCAGGATCGTCGGATCGACGACGAGCGCACGCGCAAAGCCCACGCGCTGGCGCATGCCGCCCGACAGCTCGCGCGGGTACGCGTTTTCGAAACCGTCGAGACCGATCAGGTCGATCGCGGCGAGCGCACGCTCGCGCCGCTCGCGTGCGCCGACGCCGAGCGCCTCGAGGCCGGCTTCCACGTTCTGCAGCACGGTGAGCCACGGGAACAGCGCGAAGGTCTGGAACACCATCGCGACGCCTTCGGCCGGGCCGCTCAGCGGCTTGCCGAGGTAGGTCACTTCGCCGCCGGTCGGCTCGATCAGGCCGGCAATGATGCGCAGCAGCGTCGACTTGCCCGAGCCGGAACGGCCGAGCAGCCCGACGATCTCGCCTTCGCGCAGCGACAGGTTCGCATCGTCGAGCACGAGCAGCTCGCCCTGCGTCTTGTTGAAGCCGCGACAGACGTGATCGACGCGCAGGATTTCCTCACCGAGGCGCGGCGGCTGGTTCGTCTGGACGGGGGCGTTTACAGCATTCGGATTTTGCATCGCGTTTCGCTCTCAATCGGTCTCAGTCGAGCCGCAGCTTCGCTTCGGCGAAGGCATACAGCGGACGCCACAGCAGGCGGTTGAACAGGGTGACGAACAGGGACATCACGGCGATGCCCAGGATGATCTTCGGAAAATCGCCGGCGGCGGTGGTCTGCGCGATATAGGCACCGAGGCCATGCGCCTCGATCTTGGTATTGCCCCACTGCACGGCTTCCGACACGATGCTCGCGTTCCACGCGCCGCCCGATGCGGTGATCGCACCGGTCACGTAGTACGGGAAGATGCCGGGCAGGATCGCCTGCCGCCACCACTGCCAGCCACGGATGCGGAAGTTCGTCGCCGCTTCGCGATAGTCGTTCGGGTAGGACGTCGCACCGGCGATCACGTTGAACAGGATATACCACTGCGTGCCGAGCACGATCAGCGGCGACAGCCAGATATCGGGGTTCAGGTGGAAGCGCGCGATCACGATCACGAACGCCGGGAACAGCAGGTTGGCCGGGAACGCGGCGAGGAACTGCGCGAGCGGCTGCAGTTTCTCGGCGAGCCGGGGGCGCAGCCCGATCCACACGCCGATCGGCACCCAGATCACCGACGCAATCGCGATCAGCACGACCACGCGCAGCAGCGTGATGAGCCCGAGCACGACCACATGGCCGACCTCGGGCATCGTCACGCCGGTCGACACGAAGCTGATGACGCGCCACACGATATAGGCCGTGCCGATCAGCACGAGAATGGCCCACGCGATGTCGACCGTGCGCGACGCCTTCTTCTCGACTTTCGGCAGCGTGAAGCGCATCGCGCCGGACAGCGGCAGGCGCAGCGGAATCCGCGCGGCCTTGGCAAAGAACCAGCCGGCCGGCACGAGCAGTTGATGGATCAGGCGGGTACGGCGGACGAGGTCGAGCAGCCAGGATTGCGGTGCATCGCCCGACGCGGTGTTCTCCATCCGGAACTTGTCGGCCCACGCGATGAGCGGGCGGAACAGGAGCTGGTCGTATGCGAGGATCACGACCGTCATCGTGAGGATCACCCAGCCGATCGCGCCGAGGTTCTTGTCCGAGATCGCCTGCGCGAGATACGCACCGATCCCCGGCAGCGTGATGGTCTGGTTGCCGACGGTGATCGCTTCCGACGCGACGACGAAGAACCAGCCGCCCGACATCGACATCATCATGTTCCAGATCAGCCCCGGCATCGAGAACGGCACCTCGAGCTTCCAGAAGCGCTGCCAGGACGTCAGGTGGAAGCTCCGCGACACTTCGTCGAGATCGCGCGGCACCGTGCGCAGCGACTGGTAGAAGCTGAACGTCATGTTCCACGCCTGGCTCGTGAAGATCGCGAAGATCGCCGCGAGCTCGGCGCCGAGCACGCGGCTCGGGAACAGCGCGAGGAAGAACGTGACCGTAAACGAGATGAAGCCGAGCACCGGCACCGACTGCAGGATGTCGAGGATCGGGATCAGCACCATGCCGGCACGCCGGCTTTTGGCGGCAAGCGTGCCGTAGACGAGCGTGAACGCAAGCGACGCGACCATCGCGGCGAGCATCCGCAGCGTGGTGCGCAACGCGTATTCGGGCAGGTTCGACGGGTCGAGCGAGATCTTCTGCGTCTGCAGGACACCGATCGGCGCCATCGTTTCGTGGAAGCCGACGATTGCCATCGCAAGCAGGCAGATGATCAGCGGAAACGCGATGAAGTCCCACCGGTTCGGCAGAACGCGCCACGCGGACGCGTTGGCAGTCCGGTTCGGATTGAAGAATCCGACGTCCATCAGGCGCCCTCCCCGGTAAGGCCGAACGAAGCCGGCAGTCGATGTTGATTCATGGCAAAGCGCACGGGTGCGGTAATTCGATTGACTGACGATCGCGCGCGAGCGCGATGCGCCGTGCGTGCATGCGCTGCCGCGCCCCGGACGAGTCGGGCCGCGACGGCACGACACTACACCAACCTGTATTTCAGGTACAACCGTCCGGGAACGGCTCAGGCGGCGCACGGATCGTGCCTGGCGCATGGGCGGATGGCGGGTGCGCGGTACGCGCAGCCCGGCCGCAGTCCTTCGGCGGGCATGCAGGCCCGAATTATGCCGTGATCCGGCCCGGCCGGGAACCCGCCAGCTGCACGCTCGCGCAAACCATGTCGGGCGTCACCAGCCGGATACGACTAAGCGGGTATGATCAGGGCTGGCCCTCCGGGCCTGTTGCGGCCGTTCTGATGGCGACGCATGCGCGTTCCCGATGTCAACAGGCCCTGAGGATCGATCGACGAGCGGGAGGAAAGGGAATGGCAGGAAACTTGGTGATCGTCTGCCGCGATCAGGATGCCGACGCGTTCTACGAATTGATGCAGGAGTATGGGTCGTTCCAGACACGGCTGTCGTCGACGGCGTGGTACCTGAACATGAACGTCGTGCCTGAATCGCTGCAGGAAGAAATCCTGGAGCGCCTCGGCCGGTATACGACCGTCTACATCTTCGAGGCCACCAGCGTGACCTACAACACCATCGACAGCAACGCGGCCGAGACGCTCGGCACGCTGTTCGGCGAATGATGCCGCGCGGCGCCAGCCCGGCCGGGTTGGCGCCGCAGCCGCTTATGCGGCCTGTGCGTGAGGTTCGTCCTTCGGCACGACCTCGAACGGGAACGTCATCGCGACGCGCAGGCCGCCTTCGGGGCGGTTGCCGATGTCGCACGCCCCGCCCAGCCTGAGTACGAGCCGCTCGACGATCGCCAGCCCGAGCCCGCTGTGGCCGTTCCCGCCGCGCGCGGGGTCGAGCCGCACGAACGGCCGCGTAGCCGCCGCGAGGTCGCGTGGTGCGATCCCGCCACCGCTGTCGCTGACCGACAACACGTAGCCGGTCGGCGTGCGTGCCGTCTCGACGAACACGGGCGGCGCACCGTACGCATGCGCGTTGTCCAGCAGGTTCGACAGGATCCGGTCGAGCGTCGCCGTCGGCAGGCGGAAGCCCGGATCGGCGTCGAGCCGGGTCTGGACCGTCGGCGCGTTCGGCGCGACCGCGCGATAGCTGCGTGCAATCCGCTCGCACGCCTGATCGACCGGCACCGGTTCGCTGCGATCGGAGCCGCCGTGTGCAAACACCAGAAATTGATCGACGATGTGCGACATCGAATCGACGTCGCGCACGACGCCGTCGCGCAACCGGACGTCGTCCATCATTTCCGCCCGCAGCCGCATCCGCGCAAGCGGCGTGCGCAGGTCGTGCGCCACGCCCGCCAGCATCACCGCACGGTCGCTCTCGGCCTGCGACACCTGTTCCACCATCTGGTTGAAGCCGTGCGTGAGCTGGCGCAGCTCGCGCGGGCCGCGCTCGCGCAGCGGCGGCACCGGCTGGCCGCGGCCGAAGCGCGCGACCGCACGCGCCAGCGAACGCAACGGCTGCTGCAACTGCCAGGCGGCGAACAGCGCGGCGATCACGCCGGCCGAGAAGATCGTGCCGAGCCACAGCAGCATCCGGTCGAGCGAGCGCGGCGGCCGCAGCGGCTGCACCGGCACCACGATCCAGTTGCGGTCGGTCGGCTCCTTCACCCACAGCACCGGCGGATGGCCGGGCGCGCCGATCTCGACGCGCGTGCCGGGCGGCATCCGCTCGCTCACGTCGTCGCGGAACCGCTTGAGCGGCGCCGGCAGGCTCGACGGGTCGCCATTCGGCACGTCGGCGCTGCCCGGCGTCACGAGCCGCACACGCGACGGCAACGGCTGGTCAGGCGTGCGCTCGACGTGCTGGCGCACGGCGTCGACCAGGAACGCGGCCTCTTCGACCGCGTAGCGCGTCTGCATCTGGCTGCGCTCGAGCCGCATCGCGAAAAACCACGCGAAGTGCGACAGGAGCAGGACACCGACGACGAGCAGCGCCAGCCGCCCGAACAGTGAATCAATGGGTTTGCGCATGGGCCTCGCCGTCGGGCACGAACACATAGCCGCGCCCGCGAACCGTCTGGATGAAGCGCGGCGTCGACGGATCCGTTTCGAGGATGCGGCGCAGGCGCCACACCTGCACGTCGATGCCGCGGTCGGTACCGTCGTACTCGGGCCCGTGCAGCAGCTCGAGCAGCCGCTCGCGCGTGAGCGTGCGCAGCGCATGGTTTACGAAGATCTTCAGCAGCGCGAATTCGCTGCTCGACAGCGTGGCCGGCTTGCCGTCGACCGACAGCGTACGCGCCTGGAAGTCGAGCACGAAGCGGCCGAACCCGAACGGCTCGCGCTGTTCGGGCGCCGCCGCCGACGGCGTCGCGCGGCGGCGGCGCAGCACGGCCTGCACGCGTGCGAGCAGCTCGCGCGGGTTGAACGGCTTGCCGAGGTAGTCGTCCGCGCCGAGCTCGAGCCCGACGATGCGGTCGACGTCGTCCGCACGCGCGGTCAGCATGATCACGGGGATGTCGTCGCCGGCCGCGCGAAGCTGGCGCAGCGCGGTCAGGCCGTCGACGCCCGGCATCATCAGGTCCAGCACGATCAGATCGGGCCGCTCGCGCTCGAGGCGCTTCTCGAGCGTCGCCGCGTCGTGCAGCACGGACACTTCCATCCCCTGGCGCACGAGATAGTCGCGCAGCAGGTCTCGGAGTTCTTGGTCGTCGTCGACGATGAGGATCTGGGTAGTCATGGCTCGAAGTTTACCGCGCGAGGGCGGAGTCAAAGAACGAAACAAAGGGACGAAAGGGTTACTGCGGGTTACGGCGCAAGGGAACTGTAATGCGCGGTAACCCGGCCACCTCCCCACGTAACACCGGCGGCGGCCTGCCTCGCTAACCTGCGTCTTACCGGATGCGGTACACGGCCTTCCCGGCACCGCATCGCCGGACCCTTTGGATACAAGGAGTTTCTGAAATGTATAAGAAGACTTCCCGCGTGGCCATCGCGGCCGCCACTGTGCTCGCTCTCGCATTCGGCACCGCGCACGCCGCGCAGCCCAACGACATGCCGCCTCCTGGCGGCCCCGGCGCCCACCAGATGCACGGCGGGCACGACGGCGGCCCGTTCGGCGTGATCATGAAACTGCACGACCAGTTGAAGCTCAACGCGTCGCAGGAACAGCAATGGCAGACGGCCATCAACACGATGAAGCAGAACCGTGAGGCGATGCGCAAGAGCCACGAGCAGATGCGCGAGCAGTTCAAGGCGCAGCAGAACCAGCCGATCCTCGACCTGAGCGCGATGCACGCCGCGCGCCAGCAGGCCGAGCAGCAGAACGCGCAACTGCGCGAGCAGACGTCCGCCGCGTGGCTCACGTTCTATAACGGGCTGAACGACCAGCAGAAGACCACGGTCAGCACGGCGCTCAAGCAGCAGTTCGCGAAGATGGAACAGCGCCACGAGAAGATGAAGGAGCGCTGGCAGCAGCATCGCGCGGCCAAGGCCGCGTCGGCACCGGCGCAGTAAGCCGGCGGGCCGCTCCCCGGAGCGGCATCGAAGGGGACGCGGGCACCGGCCCGCGTCCCCTTTTGCGTTTCAGGCGACGTCGAACAGCAGCACCTCGGCCGCACGGCCGCGTGCGAACGCCACCGCGTCTACGCCGCCGATCCGCGCGCCGTCACCCGCGGCCAGCGCGCGGCCGTTCACCTCGACGTCGCCGCGCACCACGTGCACGTAGGCGCGGCGCCCGGCCGGCACATCGAATGCCGCCGCCTCGTCGCCGTCGATCAGCCCCGCGAAGATGCGTGCGTCCGCACCGAGCGGCAGCGCGCCACCGCCGCCGTCCGGCGCCGCGACGAGCCGCAGCCGCCCGCGCTTCTCGTCGTCGGCAAAGCGCGTCTGCACGTAGCCGGGCCGGCCGCCCGACCCGGCCGGCGCGAGCCAGATCCGCAGCAGGCGCAACGGCTGGTCACACGACGCATTGGTTTCGCTCAGCATGACGCCGGTGCCGGCGCTCACGCGCTGCACGCCGCCCGCACGCACGATTGCCCCGTTGCCGAGGCTGTCGCGATGCGCGAGCGCGCCGCCGAGCACGCAGGTGACGATTTCCGCATCCCGGTACGGCCGCATCCCGTAGCCGCGGGTCGGCGCGATGCATTCCTCGTTCAGTTCGCGCAACGCGCCGAAGCCCGGCGCCCCGCTCCGGCCGGACGCACAAGGAAAGCTGTGAAGGAATTCGTGCCAGCCATGGCTGCGCTGGTCGCGATCGGCGGCACGGCGGATCTGGAACATGGAACGGGCACTCCGTGAGATGCGTTGTTCTGGCATGCCGTCACTGTATGAGTGTGCCAATCGCGCCACAATCCACCGCCTGCGCACCGCATCGTTGCACCTGCGGATGCAATCAACGCAATGCGCATTGCGAATACGACGATTAGCGCAACAGCCGGATCAATGCGTCGAAGAATCGATCGATCGCACCGGATTGCCGTTTTCCGGATATCGCGTTCGGGTAAAATACCGGCCTTTTGGCGTTCGCCCTTCCGGCGGCGCCATCGCCAGAGCGCCGATCGGCGAATTTTGGCCGTCTAGAATACGCCGCGACGCCCGGTCCGACCGGCCGCGAGCGCTCCCGGAAAGTCAGCAACAGAAGGATGGAAATGAAGAAGGCCGCCCTGTGCGCCGCCCTCGCCCTCGTGGCGGGCAGCGCCTTCGCGAAGGAGTGGAAGACCGTGCGGATCGGCGTCGATGCCAGCTACCCGCCGTTCGAGTCGACCGCGCCGAGCGGCGAGATCGTCGGTTTCGACGTCGATCTCACCAAGGAAATCTGCAAGCGAATCAACGTGAAATGCGTGTGGGTGGCGCAGGATCTCGACGGGGTCATCCCGGCGCTGAAGGCGAAGAAGTACGACGTCATCGTGTCGTCGCTGACGGTCACGGACAAGCGCCGCGAGCAGATCGACTTCTCCGACAAGGTGTACGACGCGCCGGCGCGCATGATCGCGAAGGCCGGCTCGCCGCTGCTGCCGACGATCGCATCGCTGAAGGGCAAGCGCGTCGGCGTCGAGCAGGGCTCGACACAGGAAACCTACGCGAAGGCGTACTGGGAACCGCAGGGCGTGACCATCATTCCTTACCAGAACCAGGACCAGGTCTATGCCGATCTCGGCTCGGGCCGCCTCGACGCGACGCTGCAGGACGAGCTGCAGGCCGACTACGGCTTCCTGCGCACGCCGCGCGGCAAGGGCTTCGCGTTCGCCGGGCCGGAAGTGAAGGATCCGAAGACGATCGGCGACGGCACCGCGATCGGCCTGCGCAAGGAAGATACGGACCTGAAGCTCAAGATCAACAAGGCGCTGGCCGACATGCACAAGGACGGCACGTACGACCGGCTGTCGCACAAGTATTTCGCGTTCAGCGTCTATTCGGCTTCGGCCCGCTGAGCGCCGAAAAGAAGAGACGACGGATGCGGGGGCGACCCCGTGTCCGGGCAGTACAGGCAGTCGACCACGCGCCGCCCGCCCCCTTGCCCGCCGCTCGCGCGACGGGCTGGCCCGGCACCGATGCCGGGGCGGACGGTCATGATACGCACGGGGCGTTCCGCGCAGCTTGGCGGGCGCGTCTTTCGCGGCGCACCGCGTGCGCCCTAAGGGACCACACCAGGGACCACATATGTTTCTACAAGGTTACGGCCCGCTGATCCTCGCTGGCACCTGGCAAACCGTCAAACTGGCGGTGCTTTCGCTTGCGCTGTCGTTCCTGCTGGGGCTGCTCGGCGCGGGCGCGAAGCTGTCGCGCAACCGCTTCACGAGCGGCGTCGGCACCGTCTACACCACGCTGATCCGCGGCGTACCCGACCTCGTGCTGATGCTGCTGCTGTTCTACAGCCTGCAGATCTGGCTGAACATGGCGACCGACGCGCTCGGCTGGGACCAGATCGACATCGACCCGTTCCTCGCGGGCGTGCTCGTGCTCGGCTTCATCTACGGCGCGTACTTCACCGAGACGTTCCGCGGCGCGTTCCTGTCGGTGCCGCGCGGCCAGCTCGAGGCCGGCAGCGCGTACGGGATGACGAACTGGCAGGTGTTCACGCGGATCATGTTCCCGCAGATGATGCGCTTCGCGCTGCCGGGCATCGGCAACAACTGGCAGGTGCTCGTGAAGTCGACCGCGCTCGTGTCGATCATCGGCCTGGCCGACGTCGTGAAGGCATCGCAGGACGCCGGCAAGGGCACGCTGCGGTTCTTCTTCTTCACGCTGATCGCGGGCGCCGTCTACCTCGCGATCACGACGATCTCGAACTTCGTGCTGATGTGGCTCGAAAAGCGCTACTCGACCGGCGTCCGCAAGGCTGACCTATGATCGACCTCATCCAAGAATACTGGCGCAACTACCTCTACACCGACGGCTACCGCATCACCGGCGTCGCGATCACGCTGTGGCTGCTGGTCGTGTCGATCGGCCTCGGCTTCTGCCTGTCGGTGCCGCTCGCGGTCGCGCGGGTGTCGAAGAAGAAGTGGCTGTCGAGCGCCGTGTGGCTCTACACGTACGTGTTCCGCGGCACGCCGCTCTACGTGCAGCTGCTGCTCTGCTACACGGGCCTCTACAGCCTGCAGGCCGTGCGCGGCACGCCGATGCTCGACGCGTTCTTCCGCGACGGGATGCACTGCACGCTGCTCGCGTTCACGCTGAACACCTGCGCGTACACCACCGAGATCTTCGCGGGCGCGATCAAGGCGACGTCGTACGGCGAAATCGAAGCCGCGCGCGCGTACGGGATGACGCCGTTCACGATGTATCGCCGCGTGATCCTGCCGTCGGCGCTGCGCCGCGCGCTGCCGCTGTACAGCAACGAAGTGATCCTGATGCTGCACGCGACCACCGTCGCCTTCACCGCGACCGTGCCGGACATCCTGAAGATCGCCCGCGACGTGAACTCGGCGACCTACATGTCGTTCCATGCGTTCGGCATCGCCGCCCTGCTCTACCTCGTGATCTCGTTCACGCTCGTGTGGCTGTTCCGCCAGGCCGAGCGTCGCTGGCTCGCGTATCTGCGCCCGCAAGGCAAGTAAGTTTTCGCAGGACTATTGATGAATTCCCAGACTCAGAAGCTTTTCGTCGACGATCTGCACAAGCGGTACGGCGACAACGAGGTGCTCAAGGGCGTGTCGCTGAAGGCGAACTCGGGCGACGTGATCAGCGTGATCGGCTCGTCCGGCTCCGGCAAGAGCACGATGCTCCGCTGCATCAACTTCCTCGAGCAGCCGAATGCGGGCCGCATCGTCGTCGACGGCGAGGAAGTGCGCACGACGCCCGACAAGTCGGGCGCGCTGCGCGCGGCCGATACGAAGCAGCTGCAGCGCGTGCGTACCAAGCTGTCGATGGTGTTCCAGCACTTCAATCTCTGGTCGCACATAAACGTGATCGAGAACGTGATGGAAGCGCCCGTGAACGTGCTCGGCATCCCGAAGAAGGAAGCCGAGGAGCGCGCGCGCGCGTATCTCGAGAAAGTCGGCCTCGCGCCGCGCGTCGAGAAGCAGTATCCGTCGCACCTGTCGGGCGGCCAGCAGCAGCGTGTCGCGATTGCGCGCGCGCTGGCGATGCATCCGGACGTGATGCTGTTCGACGAGCCGACGTCGGCACTCGACCCGGAGCTGGTAGGCGAAGTGCTGAAGGTGATGCAGAAGCTCGCCGAGGAAGGCCGCACGATGATCGTCGTCACGCACGAGATGGGCTTTGCGCGCAACGTGTCGAACCACGTGATGTTCCTGCACCAGGGCCGCGTCGAGGAAGAAGGCGTGCCGTCCGAGGTGTTTGCCCACCCGAAGAGCGAACGCCTGCGCGGGTTCCTGTCCGGCAGCCTCAAGTAACGCTCGCCGCACGAGCGGGCGCCCGCGGTTCGCCGCGCGGCGCCCGTTTTGCGTTTACGTGGCGTTCATGCGGCGCTCACCGGCGCGCTGTCGGCAAACGCGCGCAGCTCGTCGCCCGCGAGCCGGTAACGCACCCATTCGCTCTGCGGCGCCGCGCCGACGCTTTCGTAGAAGCGGATCGCCGGCTCGTTCCAGTCGAGCACGCTCCACTCGAAACGCCCGCAGCCCGACTCGACCGCGATCCGCGCGAGCGCCTTCAGCAGTCGCAGCCCGGCGCCCGCGCCGCGAAAACGCGGCGACACGTACAGGTCCTCGAGATACAGCCCCTGCCGGGCGAGCCACGTCGAATACGAGAAGAAATACACGGCGAAGCCGGCCGGCTCGCCGTCGACCTCGCAGATCAGCGCGCGCGCCGGCGATCCGTCGCCGAACAGGCTGCGCTCGAGCGACGCGGGCGTCGCGACCACTTCGTGCTCCGCCTTCTCGTAGACGGCCAGTTCGGTAATGAAACGCAGGATCAGCGGCACGTCGGCGACGGTGGCGGAACGAATGTCGATTTGCACGGGATGAGCCCTCCTCCGGCCCGGACTTGAAACGGAAAGCGGCGCCGCGCAGCCGCGCTGGCACCAATCAGACCGTCATGCTACGTTCACGCGATGCCTGCAGGAAGTGCAGTTTCTTCATCCGGACCTGAACATGATGCATCCCGACCTGCGCCGTCTCGACCTGAACCTGTTGCTCGTGTTCGACGCGCTGTACCGCCACCGGTCGGTCGCGGCGGCCGCGCACGAGCTCGCGTTGAGCCCGTCCGCATTGAGCCACGCGCTCGCGCGGCTGCGCGACGCGATCGGCGACGCGCTGTTCGTGCGCCTCGGCAACGAGATGCAGCCGACCGTGCGCGCCGACGACATCGCCACCTGGGCCGGCGATGCGCTCGACGCGATGTCGAAGGGGCTCGCCCGCGCGCGCCGCTTCGATCCCGCGCAAAGCGACCGCACGTTCGTGTTCGCGGCGACCGACTACACGGCATTCGCGGTGCTGCCCGCGTTTCTCGCGCGCATCCAGCATGTCGCGCCGCGGTTGCGGATCCGCGTCGTGCATTCCGACCGGAAGATTTCCGTCGACGAACTCGCGGCCGGCCGCATCGATTTCGCGCTCGGCTACCACGAGGAATCGGCGGCCGACGCGCCGGGCATCGAGGACTTCGACTGGTTCTCCGACGACTACGTCGTGATCGCGAGCGCCGCGCATCCGGACATCCACCGGCGGCTGACGCTCGACCAGTACCTGGCGGCACGCCACGTGGTCGTCACGCCATGGAACGAGTCGCGCGGCGTCGTCGACCATGTGCTCGACCGGCTCGGCCTCGCGCGGCAAGTCGCCGTGCAGTTGCCGACCGTGCTGGCCGCGCCGTTCGTGATCGCGGAATCCGCGCTGCTGATGACCGTGCCGAACCGTGCCGCGCAGGCGCTGCGGCACGCGGCGCCGATCCGCATCTTTCCGGCGCCGTTCGAGATCCCGCGCTACACCGTGAAGGTCTACTCGCACGCGAAGCATGCGCGCACCGACGCGCATCGCTGGATTCGCGCGCAGTTGCTCGAAGCAAGGCCGGAGCCGGCCTGACCGAAGCGCGCCGTTGCATCGCGTTGCGCGTTGTCGGGCCGGTGCTACAGGCTCCGGCCGGCGACGTCCGGTGGCCAACCATTCATTACGAAATACTTACTAATTCTTCATATCTGGCGCTTACGCCCGCGCCCCCCGCAACGTCAATAGTGGCAATCCTTGACCCCTGTTTGCGAAAGTCGTGTCTCCCTTGTGGGACAAGGGTTTTCCGTTAATTGCAAACCCTTGGCGCACCTGTTGCCCACCGTGTTGCATGGCAATTTGACGACAGGTGTTAGTCAAACAACGATTTCCATCGCCACAAAATTGTATTTTTGCTAAATTAGTAACCAAAGTAGCAAAACGAAGTTCGTGAAATGTAGTTTAGCTTCACGACACTACAAGGAGACCCCGCAGGCCGACCCGGCTGCGCGGGACCGCTCAACGGTTTTCCGTCTGCTTGCCCGCGTGCTGCGCTTACCGGCCCTGCACGAGGTCTCCCTGGTTATCCCGCTTTTGCCCGGCGCTCGCGCTCCGGGCATCTCGTGCAGTCTGGGTTGACTTTTTGACAGGGTATGGAGGAGATGATGAAGAAAGCTTTGGTCGCGGCCGCGCTGATGGCTGCTGGGGTGGTGACGGCGCACGCGCAGAGCAGCGTCACGCTGTACGGCCGCCTGGATGCCGGCATCGAGTACATGAACGGCCTGCAAAACGGCCACCAAGTGCGCGCGGAAAGCGGTGACTGGGGCACGAGCCTGTGGGGCTTGAAGGGCACCGAAGACATCGGCGGCGGCAACAAGGTCCTGTTCCACCTCGAAGGCGCGTTCAACACGATGACGGGCGGCTTCAGCGGCTCGATCTGGGATCGTTATGCGACGGTCGGCATCTCCAACGACCGCTACGGTACGCTGCTGTTGGGTCGCGAACTCGCGATCGCCAACGGCGTGTGGGACTTCGACCCGTTCGGCCAGTCGGCCTGGTCGACGGCATCGCTGGTGCGCGGCCGCAACTGGAACAAGACCAGCAACAACGTGTCGTACCAGTCGCCGCAGTTCTACGGCCTCGACTTCTACGGCCAGTTCTCGTTCTCGAACTCGACCAGCTTCAACGGCAACACGACGGCCGGCCAACCGGGGCGCGCAATGGGCGCCCAGGTTACCTACACGAACTCGCTGTTCCAGTTGCGCGGTATCTACGACGAAACGCGCGACAGCAACGGCCGCTTCTCGGACGTGTTCAACTACTCGCGTGAATACTTCGCGGGCGTGAACGTGTTCCTCGGCCAGTTCAAGGTTCAGGCGGCCTACCAGGCCTCGCGCGCGGACGGCAGCGGCGGCCCGGCAGTGAACGCCGGCGTCACCGGCACCCAGCAGGTCTGGGGCGGCGTGACGTGGCAGGCAACGCCGGCAGCGGCGCTGATCGCGGCCGCGTACCACGTGAACGCGAACCACGGCGGCGGCAACGCGAACATCTACACGGTCGGCGGTTCGTACAACATCTCGAAGCGCACGCTGTTCGACCTGCAGGTCGCGACGGTGCGCAACAGCAAGAACGCCAACTTCGGCCTGAACGCGAACGGCGCCGGTACGGCCGTGTCGACGGGCAACCCGAATCCGGGCGGCAGCCAGACCGGCGTCTACGCCGGTATCCAGCACCTGTTCTGATCAGGCGCCGTCAAGGAACGATTCGACAACACTTTCCACGCTGCTGCGAGAGGCGCGTATCGGTGCGGTACCCAACCGGGTATCGCACCGTTTTTTATTGGCGGGGCCTGAAACGGTCCGCTGACGAATGTGGCGCTCAGACGGCCGCTTCGTTCTCTTCGCCGGTGCGGATGCGGATCACGCGCTCGACGTCCGACACGAAGATCTTGCCGTCGCCGATCTTGCCGGTACGCGCGGCGCCGATCACAGCGTCGATAACCTGATCGACCTGCGCTTCCGCGACGACCACTTCGATCTTCATCTTCGGCAGGAAATCGACGACGTATTCGGCGCCGCGATACAGCTCGGTATGCCCCTTCTGGCGACCAAAGCCCTTCACTTCCGTCACGGTCAGGCCCGTGAGACCCACTTCGGCGAGCGCTTCGCGGACTTCGTCCAGCTTGAACGGCTTGATGATGGCGGTGATGCGTTTCATGGTGGTTGTCCCCCAATGCTCGTTTGGATGAAAAATCGCGATCCCGATTGTAAGCCTGCGAGCCGCATGCGGCCCAGCCCGGCTCAATCGAGACGTTCGGTAAAACGTGACGTGATCGGGTAGCGCCAGTCGCGCCCGAATGCGCGATGCGTGACGCGGATACCGATCGGCGCCTGACGGCGCTTGTATTCGTTGATCTTGATGAGCCGCGTCACGCGCTCGACATCGGCCTGCGCATAACCGGCCGCGACGATCTCGGCGAGCGGCCGATCCTCTTCCATGTACATCCGCATGATCGCGTCGAGCACGTCGTACGGCGGCAGGCTGTCCTGGTCGGTCTGGTTCTCGCGCAGTTCGGCCGACGGCGCGCGTGTGAGGATCCGCTCGGGGATCACGTCGCGCAGTGCGTAGTCGGCCGTTTCGTTGCGATAGCGGCAGAGCCGGTACACGAGCGTCTTCGCGATGTCCTTGATCACCGCGAACCCGCCCGCCATGTCGCCGTACAGCGTACAGTAGCCGACCGCCATCTCGCTCTTGTTGCCGGTCGTCAGCACGATCGAGCCGAACTTGTTCGACAGCGCCATCAGCAGCGTGCCGCGGATGCGCGCCTGGATGTTCTCTTCCGTCGCGTCTTCCGCGCGGCCCGCGAACTCGCCGGCGAGCGATGCGCGGAATGCGTCGAACATCGGCGCGATCGCGATCTCGTCGTAGCGCACGCCGACGCGCCGCGCCATTTCCGCCGCATCGGTGGTCGAGATGTCAGCCGTGAAGCGTGACGGCATCATCACCGCGCGCACGCGCTCCGGCCCGAGCGCATCGCATGCGACAGCGAGCACCAGCGCCGAATCGACGCCGCCCGACAGCCCGATCAGCGCGCCGGGAAAGCCGTTCTTGCCGATGTAATCGCGCACGCCCGTCACGAGCGCGCGGTACACCTGTGCGTCCGTCGACAACTCGGGCGCGATCGCGCCCGGCAGCGGCCGCGCGCCGTCGAATTCGACGATCGCTTGGCCTTCGTCGAACTGCGGCATCTTCGTGACGAGCGCGCCCTGCGCGTCGAGCACGAACGAGCCGCCGTCGAACACGAGTTCGTCCTGGCCGCCGACGAGGTTCACGTACACCATCGGCAGCCCGGTTTCGCGAATCCGCGCGCGCAGGATGTCGAAGCGCACCGCTTCCTTGTTCATGTGATACGGCGAGCCGTTCGGGATCAGCAGCACCTGCGCGCCGGCCGCCTTCGCGATCTGCGCGGCCGACGCATGCCATGCATCCTCGCAGATGATCACGCCGTATTTCACGCCGTTCAGCTCGAACACGAGCGGCTCGGCGTCCGTCGCGAAGTAGCGCTTCTCGTCGAACACCTCGGCGTTCGGCAGATCCTGCTTGCGGTAGGTGCCGACGATCTCGCCGCCGACGATCAGCGATACCGCGTTGAAGGTATCGGTGGGCGGCACACCGCGCTCGATCGGGCGGTTTGCATTACCATCGACGGCTGGCGCGCCTTCGCCCGCGCCGCGCAGCGGATGGCCGACCAGCACCGCGAGCCCGTCGAACGCCTTCAGCGCGTCGGCCAGGGCATCGAGCGCAGCGGCCGCCGCCGCGTAGAACGCGGGGCGCAGCAGCAGGTCTTCCGGCGGATAGCCGGACAGCGCGAGTTCGGGCGCGACCATCAGCTGCGCACCATCGTTGTGCGCGGCGCGCGCGGCCGCGACGATCCGCGCGACGTTGCCGGCGAAATCGCCGACGGTGACGTTGATCTGGGCGAGAGCGAGTCGGGTCTTCATGGCGGGATCGGCGCAGCCCGGCGGCGCGCCCTGAACGGCTGACGAAATCGTCCCGGTGCGGGCCGCGCAGGCCTTCGCATCCGGCGACACAGAACGGTACGGATTCACGCTTGAAACACGAACGCATCGATTATCGCACGGGCATCCTGTCGTCCCCCGCGGAGGTACCGGCCGACGAATGGAACGCGCTGCTCGCCCGCGACGCGCAGCCGACGCCGTTCCTGCGCCACGAATTCCTCGACGCGCTGCACGTCGCGCGCTGCGCGGTCGACGATACCGGCTGGTCGCCGCACTTCGTCACGCTGACCGACGAGCGCACCGGCCGCCTCGCGGCCGCCGCGCCCGTCTACGCGAAGCAGCATTCGTACGGCGAATATGTATTCGACTGGGCCTGGGCCGACGCGTACCAGCGCAATGACCTGCCCTACTACCCGAAGCTGCTGTGCGCGGTGCCGTTCACGCCCGTGCAGGGCACGCGCCTGCTCGCGGCCGACGACGACGCGCGCCGCCGGCTCGCGGCCACGCTGCTCGCATTCGCCGAACAGAGCGACGTGTCGTCGCTGCACGTGCTGTTTCCGACCGGCGACGAAGCCGCGCTCCTCGAATCGATGGGGATGATGCTGCGCGAAGGCGTGCAGTTCCACTGGCTCAACGACGGCTATCGCCACTTCGACGATTTCCTCGGCACGCTCGAGCAGAAGAAGCGCAAGAACATCCGTGCGGAGCGGCGCAAGGTGCACGACGCGGGTGTGACGTTCCGGCGACTGACCGGCGATCAAATCACCGACGCCGACTGGCGCTTCTTCTCGCGCTGCTACCGGCAGACCTACCGCGAACACTATTCGAGCCCGTACCTGAACCTCGATTTCTTCCGCACGATCGGCGCGACGATGCCCGAGAACCTGCTGCTCGTGATCGCGGAAGCCGACGGCCAGCCGATCGCGAGCGCCCTCGCTGTCTACCGGCTCGGCGAAAACGGCGGCGGCACGCTGTACGGCCGCTACTGGGGCGCGCTCGAGCACGTGCCCTGCCTGCATTTCGAAACGGCGTACTACCAGCTGCTCGAATTCTGCATCGAGGCCGGGCTCGATACGTTCGAAGGCGGCGCTCAGGGCGAACACAAACTCGCGCGCGGTTTCCTGCCGACCGTCACGCACTCCGCGCACTGGCTCGCGCACCCGGCGTTCTCGGATGCCGTCGCGCGCTTTCTCGAACGCGAGACCGAGCATATCCACGCGTACGTCGACGAGTTGCGCGAACACGATCCGTTCAGGCGCAGCGCCGAGTAGCGGCGGCACGCCGAGCCGCTCGAGCGACGGACACGGCGACCGCTGGCGTTGATGCACGCGTTTTCTGAGACACTGGCGGCTTCGCATCCCGCCGCCCTGCCATGTCCTGGTTTCTGTATCTGATCGAATGCGCCGACGACAGCGTCTACACGGGCATCACGACCGACGTCGCCGCGCGCTTCGACGAGCATGCTTCCGGCAAGGGCGCGCGCTACACGCGCTCGCGCAAGCCGCGCGCGGTGCTCGCGTCGTTTCCGCTGCCCGACCGGTCGATCGCATCGCGTGCCGAGTACTGGGTGAAGCGGCTCACGGCCGCGCAGAAACGCGAGCTGGCGGCCGGGATCCGAACGCTCGAGTCGGTGTTGCCGGCCGGGACGTCGATCGACGGGAACATCGATGCGGCCGGGTTGAAGGCCGGTACGCGCGGGCGGAAAAAAGCCAAGGAGCAGTCTGCCGACATCGCGACCCGGACCGCCGAAACGGACAAGCCCCTCAAGAAAGCCGCGAAGGCCGGGAATGGCGTGGAAGCATCCGCGTCCGCAAAGACCGCGAAACGCGGACAAGCCGGGCAGGCGCCCACCAAGACAAAGGCCACGCCCGCCACGAAGCGTGCGAAGACCGACGACGCTGCCAAGTTGAAAACGACCGCGTCGCGCGGCAAGTCGGGCACGAAGGCCATGAAGGCCACACCGAAGCAGAAAGCGCCGGTAGCCGGCGGCCAGTCCGTCGCAAAGCCACGCACCGACGTTGCTTGCGCACCGACGCGCAGCCGTGCATCGGCAACAAAGGCCACCACCGACACAGTCGAAACCCCAGCGACTCCCGTCACCGCCGCACGCCGTGCAACGAGCGCGAAACGTGCGAGGACCGCACCGAACGCCACCGCCCTGCCCGAGTCAGCCCCGGCCCGCGCACGCGCACACAAGAAGGCCACCCCAGGCGCCAAACCGCGCACAAAACAAAACCGCGCGGCCTCCTGAGGAGACACGCGCGGTTTGCGTTTCGCACGAACCGGCCATCGGCCGGTACGTTGCTTACTTCTTGTAGTTCGCTGCGCCGTCGGTGATTTCCTTGTGCGCGGCTTCGATGCCGGCCCAGCCTTCGACCTTCACCCACTTGCCCTTCTCGAGCGCCTTGTATTGCTCGAAGAAGTGCTTGATCTGGTCCTTCAGGTACTCGGGCACGTCGTCGATCGACTTCAGGTTGGCCGTCATCGGGCAGACCTTGTCGTGCGGCACCGCGACCAGCTTCGCGTCGACGCCCGACTCGTCGGTCATCTGCAGCATGCCGAGCACGCGCGAACGCACGATCGAGCCGGCCAGCAGCGGGAACGGCGTGATCACCAGCACGTCGACCGGATCGCCGTCACCCGACAGCGTCTGCGGGATGTAGCCGTAGTTCACCGGATAGCGCATGCCCGTGCCGATGAAACGGTCGACGACGAGAAGGCCCAGTTCCTTGTCCGCCTCGTACTTCACCGGGTCGCTTTGCGCGGGAATCTCGATGATCACGTTGAAATCTTGCGGCAGGTCCTTGCCGGCCGGAACATGATTGAAGCTCATGAGCACTCTCTGTAGGTCGATGGGAATTCGGGACAGGGCGCCGCGGCCGATACATCGCCGCAGGCGTCCCCCAACGGAATGCGCCATTATAGCCAATCGACCGGTGGCGTCCGGATGACGATCGGCGCGATAATCGTTCCGGATGTCCGGCCGTCGAACCACAGGAGCAGGCATGGAAGAGGCGAAGCACTTCATCGCGGGCGAATGGACGTTGCCTGCGCAACTGGAAACCATCGCGGTCGTCGATCCCTCCGACGGCCAGCCGTTCGCGACGATCGCCCGCGGCACGGCGCCCGACATCGAGCGCGCGGTCGCCGCGGCCCGCGACGCATTCGCGGGCCCGTGGGGCGCCAAAAGCGCCGCCGAGCGCGGCCGCGTGCTGATGCGGCTGTCGGCACGCGTGGCCGATTCCATCGAGGAACTCGCGACGATCGAGGCTCGCGACACCGGCAAGCCGCTGAAGCAAGCGCGCGCCGATGCCGCCGCGCTCGCGCGCTACTTCGAGTTCTACGCGGGCGCCGCCGACAAGCTGCACGGCGAAACCCTCCCCTATCAAGCAGGCTACACGGTGCTGACGGTGCGCGAGCCGCACGGCGTCACAGGCCACATCGTGCCGTGGAACTACCCGATGCAGATCTTCGGGCGCAGCGTCGGCGCCGCGCTCGCGGCCGGCAACGCATGCGTCGTCAAGCCGGCCGAGGATGCGTGCCTGTCGTTGTTGCGCGTCGCCGAGCTGGCCGCCGAGGCCGGGCTGCCGGCCGGTGCGCTCAACATCGTCACCGGCTACGGCCATGAAGCGGGTGCCGCGCTCGCGCGCCATCCCGGCATCGATCACATCTCGTTCACCGGTTCCCCGGCCACCGGCAAGCTGGTCACGCAGATGGCGGCCGAGAACCACGTACCCGTCACGCTCGAACTCGGCGGCAAGTCGCCGCAGATCGTGTTCGCCGATGCCGATCTCGAAGCGGCGCTGCCCGTGCTCGTGTCGGCGATCGTGCAGAACGGCGGGCAGACCTGCTCGGCCGGCAGCCGCGTGCTGATCGAGCGCGCGGTGTACGAGCCGCTCGTCGAGCGGCTCGCCACCGCGTTCAACGGGCTGCGCGTCGGCCCGAGCCGCGCCGATCTCGACTGCGGCCCGTTGATCAACGCGAAGCAGCAGCAGCGCGTGTGGGATTTCCTGTCCGACGCGCAGCACGACGGCATTCCGATGGCCGCGCACGGGCAGGTCGTCGCCGACGCGCCCGAAAGCGGCTTCTATCAAGCGCCCGCGCTGTTGCGCGACGTGCCGCCGTCGCACCGGCTCGCGCAGGAGGAAGTGTTCGGCCCCGTGCTCGCCGCGATGCGGTTCGTCGACGAAGACGAAGCCGTCGCGCTGGCGAACGGCACGCCGTACGGCCTCGTCGCGGGCATCTGGACGCGCGACGGCGCACGCCAGATGCGTCTCGCCCGGCGCCTGCGGGCGGGCCAGGTATTCATCAACAACTATGGTGCGGGCGGCGGCGTCGAGCTGCCGTTCGGCGGTGTCGGCCATTCAGGGCATGGCCGCGAGAAAGGCTTCGAGGCGCTGTACGGCTTCACCGCGCTGAAAACGATCGCGATCCGGCACGGCTGAACACGCGACACGCGACACGCGGCCGGTAGCGACCGGCCGCATGCCGAAGCACGACGACACTCATATCCAGCACAGGAGACAGACCATGCGGTTGAGCGGCAAGACGGCAATCGTCACGGGCGGCGGCTCGGGGTTCGGCGAAGGCATCGCGAAGACGTATGCGCGCGAAGGCGCGAACGTCGTCGTCAACGACCTGAACGGCGCGGCAGCCGAGCGCGTCGCGAGCGAGATCGCGCTCGCGGGCGGCAAGGCAATCGCGGTGGCCGGCGACGTGTCACGGCAGGACGACTGGCACGCGCTGCTGCAGGCCGCGCTCGACGATTTCCACGCGGTGCAGATCGTCGTGAACAACGCGGGCACCACGCATCGCAACAAGCCGGTGCTCGACGTGACGGAAGCCGAATTCGACCGCGTGTACGCGGTCAACATGAAGAGCCTGTTCTGGTGCGTGCAGACCTTCGTTCCGTACTTCCGCGAACAGGGCGGCGGCGTCTTCGTGAACGTCGCGTCGACGGCCGGCGTGCGGCCGCGGCCGGGCCTCGTCTGGTACAACAGCACGAAGGGCGCGATGATCACCGCGAGCAAGTCGCTCGCGGCCGAGCTCGGTGCCGACCGCATCCGCGTGAACTGCATCAACCCCGTGCTCGGCGAAACCGCGTTGATGACCGAGTTCATGGGCTGCGAGGATACCCCCGAGAACCGCAGCCGCTTCCTCGCGACGATCCCGCTCGGCCGCTTCTCGACGCCGCAGGACATCGCGAACGCGGCACTGTACCTGGCATCCGACGAGGCCGAGTTCATCACGGGCGTCTGCCTCGAAGTCGACGGCGGGCGCTGCATCTAGCTGCATCTAGCCGCATCCGTCGCGCCGCGCCCGGGCTCGCCGGCCGGCACGACATCCACGCATTGCTTCGCACGAAACCGGATCGGCCGCCGATGCGCCGGTTCCGGTCAACAACAAAACCAGGAGACAACATGGCAAC
Organism: Burkholderia crassaminum; assembly: GCF_964265005.1. Lineage (NCBI taxonomy): Bacteria > Pseudomonadati > Pseudomonadota > Betaproteobacteria > Burkholderiales > Burkholderiaceae > Burkholderia > Burkholderia crassaminum. Next base: position 2,832,006 of record NZ_OZ183799.1, read on the forward strand.
ATCGACGCAGTCGCTGCCGGGTTCGTCCGGCGCATTCGAGGAAGCAACCTATCGCAAGGTGTCGTGGCGGCTCGTGCCGCTTCTGCTGCTGTGCTACGTGGTCGCCTATCTCGACCGTGTGAACGTCGGGTTCGCGAAGCTGCAGATGGCGAGCGACCTGAACCTCAGCGACACCGTCTACGGGCTCGGCGCCGGGATCTTCTTCTTCGGCTATTTCCTCTTCGAAGTGCCGAGCAACATCATCCTGCACAAGGTCGGCGCGCGCGTGTGGATCGCACGCATCATGGCGACGTGGGGCGTGATCTCGATCCTGACGATGTTCGTCACGACGCCCGCGATGTTCTACGTGATGCGCTTCCTGCTCGGCGTCGCCGAGGCAGGCTTCTTCCCCGGCGTGATCCTCTACCTCACCTACTGGTATCCCGCGCACCGGCGCGGCCGGATGACGACGTTCTTCATGACGGCCGTCGCGTTGTCCGGCGTGATCGGCGGACCGCTCTCGGGCTTCATCCTGAAGGCGTTCGACGGCATGAGCGGGTGGCACGGCTGGCAATGGCTGTTCCTGCTCGAAGGCATCCCGTCGGTGCTGGTCGGCGTGCTCGTGTTCTTCAAGCTCGACGAGCGAATCGCGAAGGCGAAGTGGCTGACCGACGAGGAAAAGGCGCTGCTCACCCGCAACGTCGACGCGGAGGAAGCGACCAAGGAAGACCTGCCGCTCGGCGCCGTGATGTCGAGCCCGCGCGTGTGGCTGATGGCGCTGATCTATTTCTCGTTCGTGATGGGGCTCTACGGCGTCGGCTTCTGGCTGCCGACGATCATCAAGGCTACCGGCGTGACCGACACGTTCATGATCGGCCTGCTGTCGGCGATTCCGTATGCGGCCGCGGTGGTCGCGATGATCCTGATCGCACGCAGCGCGGACCGGCACCGCGAACGCCGCTGGCACGTCGCGATTCCGGCCGCGATCGGCGCGCTCGGGCTCGTGCTGTCGGTGATCTGGGCGCACCAGACCGCGCTCGCGATGCTCGGCCTCACGCTCGCGACGATCGGCATCCTGACCACGCTGCCGCTGTTCTGGAGCCTGCCGACCGCGTTCCTCGGCGGTACGGCGGCCGCGGCCGGTATCGCGATGATCAACTCGATCGGCAACCTCGCCGGCTTCCTGAGCCCGTACATGATGGGCTGGCTCAAGCAGGCAACGGGCGCCAACGATTCGGGCATGGTCGTGCTCGCCGGGTTCCTCGTGCTCGGCGGGCTGCTCGCGCTGTCGGTGCCGAAGCGGCTGGTCGACAAATGATGCGGGGCGCATCGGCGCCCCCTGCCGGCGGATGATCCGCCCCCGAAACGCCCCGCTGGCCGGAACCGCTCCGGCCAGCGGGGCGTTTCTGCTTCCACGTGGGTGCCGCCCGGACGATGCAGGCTCGGCATCCCGCTAGCGCTGATGCCATGATTTCCGCAATCTTCCCTATCGATCCGAATTTCATGGAACAATATGGAAGATATTGAGCACCGCGAGCCAATCATGCTCCATACCGTTGAAGAGTCCGCCGCCCGCCTGCGCCTCCACCCGAAGACCGTCCTGCGCTTCATTCGCGAGGGCAAGCTGCGTGCAACGCGGGTCGGCCGCGCCTACCGCATCCTCGACACCGACCTCGCCGCGTTCGCGCGAACCGAGCCGGCCGCGCCCGTGCCGCGTGTGGTGCGCGTCACCAGCATCGTCGACATTCCGGACGCGTCGCAGTCGCTGCACCAGTACCTGTCGCGATCGCTGCATGCGATGGCGTCCGGCCGCACGTCGTACGTCGACTCCGTGCGGATCGACGTCGCGTTCGATCCCGCCGCGAGCCAGGTCAAGATCATCGTCGCCGCGACGCCAGCCGACACGGCCGCGCTGATGTCGTCGCTCGAGGCGCTGCTGCAGCAAAGCGGTACATGAGCGCGATCTTCAGGTCGCCGCACCATGCACGCGCCATTCGCGCGGCTTACGAAGCCGCGCTGTCGCACTGGCCGGCCGGGCATCGACGCGTCACGGTGCAGACGCGCCATGGCGCGACGCACGTGATCGCCTGCGGCCCCGAACACGCGCCGCCGGTCGTGCTGATCCACGGCGCGCAGACGACGGCGGCGAGCTGGCAGCACTACGCGGCCGCATGGTCTGCGCACTTCCGGCTCTACGCGATCGACGTGATCGGCGAAGCGGGACCGAGCGCGCCGTCGCGGCCGCCGCTCGCGGGCGACGCGCATGCGCAGTGGCTCGACGACGTGCTGGACGGCCTGCAGGTGCCGCGCGCCGCGTTCGTCGGCATCTCGCTCGGCGCGCGAACGGCGCTCGACTTCACGTTGCGGCGGCCGGCACGCGTGACGCGGCTCGCGCTGCTCTGCCCGTCCGGCATCGGCCGGCAGAAGCCGTTTCTGTGGTGGGCGCTGCCGCTGTTGCTGCTCGGCGATGCCGGGCGCGCATGCGTGCGACGGCGCGTGCTCGGCCGTCTGCCGCCTGCGTCGACGCCGGCCGAGCGTGACACGCTCGCGCTGATGCGTGCTGTCGATCGTGGGTTTCGCCCGCGTATCGAACCGATCCCCGTGTTTCCCGACAACGTGCTGCGCACGCTGTCGGCGCCCACGCTCGCGATCGTCGGCGGCCGCGACGTGATGCTCGATTCGCGAGACACGCGTGATCGCCTGACGTGTCTCGTGCCGCACGCGCAGGTCCTGTTTCTTCCCGAGCAGCCCCACTTCATCCGCGGGCAGCGCGACTGCGTGCTCGCGTTTCTCGCATCGACGGAATCCATCGACATGCACCACCGAATCGTCCAGGCAGCCGGCAGCCGCGTGCTGGTCCGTGATCCCTCCGCCGCTCGCGTGCAGCGGGAAAGCGATGCACTCGACCTCGTCGCCCTCGCGCACGAGCACGAAGCCGACTGGGTCGCGGTGCCCGCGGACGCGCTGCACGACGATTTCTATCGGCTCGAAAGCGGCCTCGCGGGCGCCGTCCTGCAGAAGCTCGTCAACTACGGCGTCAGGCTCGGCGTGGTCGGCGACATCGAGCACTGGCTCTCGCGCAGCGAAGCGTTCCGCGCACTCGTGCGCGAATCCAATCGCGGGCAGTCGGTGTGGTTCGTCGCCAGCGAGGACGACCTGCTGCGCAAACTCGGCGCATGACGTGTCGTCCAGGCTCACCCTGGACGCAAAAAAGCCCCGACGGCCTTCCGGCATTCGGGGCTTTCTTACGCGGATTTCGCGGGCCGCCTGCAGCAGGCAGCCACACCGCCCGCGTCAGACCACGGTGATCGCGAGCGCGCTTTCGCGGTAGTGCTTTGCGGCCTTGTCGGTTTCACCGAGATGCTCGAACAGGCGCGCGAGCGCACGATGCGCACGCACCTTCAGCGCCTCGTTATCGGCGAGCTTCAGCGCCGATTCGAGGAACGACTGCGCCTTGCCCCACAGTTGCTGCTGCTGGCACAGGCGACCGAGCGCGAACAGCAGGTCGGCGTCCTCCGGGTGATCCTTCTTCCACCCTTCCGCCTTCTGGATCAGCGGCAGCGCATCGGCGCCGGCCGTATCCGGGTAACGGCGCAGCAGGCGGGCATCCCAGTTGTGCGCAAGCGCGTCCTCGACGATGCGGCGCGCTTCGTTGCGACGCTCGAGCGGAACGAGGAGATCGGCCGCGAGATCGGCGAGACGCGGCGACTGGCGCTCGACCGCCGACAGAGACTGCCACACCTCGAGCAGCGCATCCGGGTCGTGCCGGCGTTCGCGCAGCAGGTTTTCCGCAGCCTGCTGGCGCAGCCGCACGGCGGCTGCCGGATGCAGCGCCTCGCGCTTCTCGAGCGCCTTCGCAAGCTTCAGTACCTCGGCCCAGTTCTTCAACTGCTGCTGCGCGCGCAGTGCGACCTGCTGCGCATGGATACGCTTGCCGCCCGCCTGCAGGTCGGCCAGCGCGGCGAGCGCGCCGTCGGCATCGCGCGCGTCCGCGCGCATGTCGGCCGCGGCGAGCAGCCGTGCATCCTGCCATTCGGGCGCGTCGACCTTCGACAGCCAGTCGTCGCGACGCGTGTACTCGTGCATCCGGTGCGCGGCAGTCGCCGCGACGAGACTCGCCGCACCCTGGTTCGCGTCGACCGACAGCGCTTCACGCGCGGCCTTCTCCGCGCGCGAGAAGCGGCCCGCGTACAGGTTCGCAATCGCGTCGCGCAGCGATGCCTGCGCCTTCTCGTTGCGCGAACGCGCCCGATACGCGGCGACCCGCTGCGGCATGCGCCAGATGTTGCGCACGATGCGCAGCAGCGCATACACGACGATGAACAGCACGACGATGGCGATCACGAACAGGTTCAGCGACACGTCGATCCGGTACGGCGGATAGACGAGCAGCACCTGCCCCGCGTCGAAACGGCCAACGGTGGCGAGCGCAGCGGCGATCGCGAACAGGACCGCGAGCCAGACGATTCCTCGAAGCGTCATCGTTACCCCCGGCTCTTGAACTGCTGAACGGCGTTCAGGCTCGTGTTCAGGTTCGGCACCGCGACCGTCAGCGACGCGCCGTCAACCTGCTTGAGCAGATCCTCGACGGTCTGCGTGTCCTTCGATGCCTGGTCGAAATACTTCCCGAGCGACGCCTGCGCGGCGTGCAGGTCGGCCTTCATCGCGCTGTCGTTGCGCGCGAGCAGCGACAGGCGCGCGGTCAGCAGGCGCAGCTTCACGTTCTCACGCACGAAGTAGCCCTGGTCGGGTGACGCGAGCATCGCGTCCGCGTTGTCGATCCGGCGCACCTGCACGAGCCCCTTCAACTGCTGGCCGAGACCGGCCGAGAAGTCGTGCCACCACACCTTCCAGCGCGGCTCGCCGGCCACGGCCGACGACGCGGCATCGGCCGGCGCGGCCTTCGGTGCTTCGTGCGGGACGATCGCCTCGCCGGACAGCGGCAGCGCGTCGATCTTCGCGATCGCATCGTCGAGCTTGATCGCAAGGCCCGTCAGATCGGCCGCCGGTGCGGCCTTCAGCTTCTCGATGTCCAGCGCGAGCGCCTTGCGCACCGTGACGGCCTGCGCGCTCTGCGAGGTCGCGAGGCGCGCATCGGCGTTCTGCAACGCGATCAGCGCGAGCTGCGTGTTGCCGGTCAGTTGAAGCTGCTGGCTCGCGCTCGACAACATCTGGTCGACTTCCTCGAGCATCCACGCATCGCGGTTGCGCGACAGGTCCTGGTATTGCTGCTGCAACGCCTGCTGCGCGCTCTGCGCGTCGGCGAGCTTGCCGTCGAGCTGCGCGAGCTGCGTGTCGACCTGGTGCGTGCTCGCCAGCGCCTGCTCGGTCTTCATCCGCGTTTCGGCTGTCTGCGCGTCGAGCGCCTTCTGGCGCGTCACGAACGTGCCGTCGAGCCGGTCGATCTTGCGGTTCAGCGCGTAGCCGCCGACGCCCGCCGCGCAGCCGAGCACGACGACGACGAACCACAGCACCGCGCTGCCGCCACGGCGCGCGGGCGGTTCGGACGCCATATAGGCGGGACGGGACGGCGGTGCGGAGGCCGCGGCCGGCTGGGAAGCGACGCTTTTGGAATCGTTGGTATCTGTCATGCGTTTAGTCACCGGTGCGGCTGTCGCCGGTTGGACGGCCTCGTCGGCCATCGTTCGAAACGCGCGGACGATGCGCTCATCGCCCGCGCCGGTCAGCGTAATCCTATCAAAACCCAATGCGCGCGCGGTCTGCTCGATCCGCGGATGCGGCGTGACGAGCGGCGCATGCTTCAGCGCGTCGATCTCGGCATCGTTCAGGTGCGCCCGCGCGAGTTCGTGCAGGTTGCGCACACCTTCCGAGCTCGTGACGAGCCACGCATGCGGTTCGCCGTCGAGCAGCGCGTGCACGCGCTCCCACGCGCCGACGCGCGGCTCGGGCACGACGCGCCGGTACGCGGCGACGAGCGTGACGTCCGCGCCGGCCTCGCGCAGCCGGTCGGCAAGCCATTCGCGCCCGCCGTCGCCGCGTACGATCAGTACGTGCTTGCCCGCCAGCGCCTGCGCGCCGCCGAACGCGGCCTCGATGCTCGCGAACAGGCTTTCGGAATCGTAATGGGGTACGCCTCCGTCGGCCGGCGCCTGCGGCGCGATCACGCGATGCGCGGGCGCCGCGATGCCGTGACGCTCGAGCGCCGCGACACTGCCGGGCCCGACCACGCCGACCGGCAGCGCGTTCGGCCAGATCGCGCCGTACTGCGCGAGCGCGCGGTCGATCGCGTTCGGCGACACGAAAATCACCAGCGCGTAATCGGCAAGCGCCGCGAAGGCTGCGTCGAGCGGCGCCGGATCGTCGACCGGCGCAATATCGATCAACGGGAATTCGAGCACGTCGCAGCCGGCCTCGGCCAGTTGCGACGCGAGCGCGCCGGACTGGCCGTCCGGGCGCGTCAGGACAGCGGTGAACGCGCGCGCGCCGCCCGCCATCAGGCGTCGCCCTTGCCGGCGGCCTGCGAGCCCGCGAGCAGCGCCTGGACGATCTCGAGCGCGCCTTGCGCCTCGAGTTCGTCGGACACGGCACGGCCGAGCGCGAGCGCATCGGCGACGGTCATGACGGCCCCGCATTCTTCGGCTGTCAGCACGCGCTTGCCGTCGGTCGTCGACACGCGGCCCGTCAGGTACAGTTCGCCCGCGCGCCATACCGCGTGTGCGGCGAGCGGCACCTCGCAGCTGCCGCCAAGTGCGCGCGACACCATCCGCTCGGCCTCGACCGCGAGTGCGGTCTGCGAGTCGTGCAGCGGTGCGAGCCATGCGGCGACGTCGTCGCGGTGCGAGGCGATCTCGATGCCGAGCGCGCCCTGGCCCGCGGCGGGCGGGCTCGCCTCGACGTCGAGCAGCGCGCGGATCCGCGCTTCGAGGCCGAGGCGCTTCAGGCCGGCGGCCGCGAGGATGATCGCCGCGTAATCGCCGCGATCGAGCTTCGACAGGCGCGTGTCGAGATTGCCGCGCAGCGGCAGCACGTTCAGATGCGGGTAGCGCGAGCGCAGCATCGCCTCACGGCGCAGGCTCGACGTGCCGACCACGGCGCCGGCCGGCAGCGCGTCGAGCGCCGCGTAGTCGTTCGACACGAATGCATCGCGCGGGTCTTCACGCTCCATGATCGCGGCAAGCGAGAAGCCTTCCGGCAGCGCCATCGGCACGTCCTTCAGCGAATGCACGGCGAGATCGGCGCGGCCGTCGGCCAGCGCGGCCTCCAGTTCCTTCACGAACAGGCCCTTGCCGCCGACCTTCGACAGCGTGCGATCGAGAATCTGGTCGCCGCGCGTCGTCATCCCGAGGATTTTCACGTCACAAGCTGGATATAATTTGCGCAGCGCATCACGCACATGTTCGGCTTGCCACATCGCCAGGCGGCTCTCGCGCGAAGCAATCGTCAACGTCGCGGGCGGCTGTGCCTGTTGCGGCCCGGCCGCAGGGGTCTCGGAATTCATTGCTGGAACATCGAAGGACGGGATTGAAGATCGAACAATGGTAGCACGCACGCCCCCGCCCGCCCGGGCCCGGAGCCTGCGCCCGGCCTGCCGTCGAGCGGGTCGCGGCGCCGATGTGCGGATGTGCCGCACGTAGCTGGTTGCTTGACCGCAGTTTCGCAGTTTCCGCAGTTCCTTTTGACTCGAGCTTTCCCAAGGAAACCCATCGTGAAGTCTTCCGGATCGGCGCGTACGGCGCGCCGCAATGCTGCCCTGTCCTCCTCCGACGCCTCGACGGACACCGTCGCCACCGCCGCGAACGGCCGTGCGAAAACGGCAACGAAACCGAAAGACCCGATACGTCAGACCAAACGCACGACGAAGGCCGCCGGCCCGGCCGCCCGCACCGCGGCCCGCACGGCCGGTGCGACGAAGTCCGGCACCCGCACGCGCGACGACAAGGACGGCCCGCTGTTCGACGACATCCGCTTTCTCGGCCGCCTGCTCGGCGACGTCGTGCGCGAGCAGGAAGGCGACACCGTGTTCGACGTCGTCGAGACGATCCGCCAGACCGCGGTCAAGTTCCGCCGCGAGGACGACAGCGAAGCCGCGCAGACGCTCGAGAAGAAGCTGCGCAAACTGACGCCGGAGCAGACGGTGAGCGTCGTGCGCGCGTTCAGCTATTTCTCGCATCTCGCGAACATCGCGGAAGACCGCCACCACAACCGCCGCCGCCGCATCCACGCACTGGCCGGCTCCGCGTCGCAGCCCGGCACGGTCGCGTACGCACTCGAACAACTGAAAACGACCGGCAATGCGTCGAAGCGCCTGCTGCAGCGCTTCTTCGACGATGCGCTGATCGTGCCGGTGCTGACCGCGCACCCGACCGAAGTGCAGCGCAAGAGCATCCTCGACGCGCAGCACGACATCGCGCGCCTGCTCGCCGAGCGCGACCAGGAGCTGACCGGCCGTGAGCGCCAGTACAACGAATCGATGCTGCGTGCACGCGTCACCACGCTGTGGCAGACGCGCATGCTGCGCGACGCGCGCCTGACGGTCGGCGACGAAATCGAGAACGCGCTGTCGTACTACCGCGCGACCTTCCTCGAAGAACTGCCCGCGCTGTACGGCGACATCGAGGCCGCGCTCGCCGAGCACGGCCTGTCCGCGCGCGTCCCCGCGTTCTTCCAGATGGGCAGCTGGATCGGCGGCGACCGCGACGGCAACCCGAACGTGACCGCGCCCACGCTCGACGAAGCGATCAACCGCCAGGCCGCGGTGATCCTCGAGCACTATCTGGAACAGGTGCACAAGCTCGGCGCCGAACTGTCGGTGTCGAACCTGCTCGTCGGTGCGAACGACGCCGTGAAGGCGCTCGCGGCAGCGTCCCCCGACCAGTCGCCGCACCGCGTCGACGAGCCGTATCGTCGCGCGCTGATCGGCATCTACACGCGGCTCGCCGCAAGCGCACGCGTGCGCCTCGGCGAAGGCACGGTGCCCGTGCGCAGCGCGGGCCGCGGCGCGCCGCCCGTGCGCGCGGTGCCGTATGCGGATTCCGAAGCGTTCGTCGCCGACCTGAAGGTGCTGACCGCGTCGCTCGACGAACACCACGGCACGTCGCTCGCCGCGCCGCGCCTCGCGCCGCTCGTGCGCGCGGCCGAAGTGTTCGGCTTCCATCTCGCGAGCATCGACCTGCGCCAGAGCTCCGACATCCACGAAGCCGTGGTCGCCGAACTGTTCGCGCGCGCAGGCGTCGAGGCCGACTACGCGGCGCTCGCCGAGGAAGACAAGCTGCGCGTGCTGCTCGCCGCACTCGCCGATCCGCGTCCGCTGCGCTCGCCGTACATCGAATACTCGGCGCTCGCCCAAAGCGAGCTCGGCGTGTTCGAGAAGGCGCGCGACGTGCGCGCTCAATTCGGCGCTCGCGCGGTGCGCAACTACATCATTTCGCATACGGAAACCGTCAGCGACCTCGTCGAAGTGCTGCTGCTCCAGAAGGAAACGGGCCTGCTCGAAGGCACGCTCGGCGTGCCCGGCGGCAATGTGCGGAACAGCCTGATGGTGATCCCGCTGTTCGAGACGATCCCCGACCTGCGCGACGCATCGCGCATCATGCGCGAATACTTCGCACTGCCGGGCGTCGATGCGCTGATTGCGCACCAGGGCGCCGAGCAGGAAGTGATGCTCGGCTATTCGGACAGCAACAAGGACGGCGGCTTCCTCACGTCGAACTGGGAGCTGTACCGTGCGGAACTCGCGCTCGTCGACCTGTTCCGCGACCGCAAGATCACGCTGCGGCTGTTCCATGGCCGCGGCGGCACGGTCGGCCGCGGCGGCGGCCCGACCTACCAGGCGATCCTGTCGCAGCCGCCGGGCACCGTGAACGGCCAGATCCGCCTGACCGAGCAAGGCGAGGTGATCGCGAGCAAGTTCGCGAACCCGGAGATCGGCCGCCGGAACCTCGAGACGGTCGTCGCCGCGACGCTCGAGGCGACGCTCCTGCCGCAGAACAACGCGCCCGCGCAGCTGCCGGCGTTCGAGGCCGCGATGCAGACGCTGTCCGATTCGGCGATGGCCGCGTACCGCGCGCTCGTCTATGAAACCCCGGGCTTCACCGACTATTTCTTCTCGTCGACGCCGATCACCGAGATCGCCGAGCTGAACATCGGGAGCCGCCCGGCCTCGCGCAAGCTGCAGGATCCGAAGCAGCGCAAGATCGAGGATCTGCGCGCGATTCCGTGGGGCTTCTCGTGGGGCCAGTGCCGGCTGCTGCTGACGGGCTGGTACGGCTTCGGCAGCGCGGTGAGCGCGTATCTCGACGGCGCGCAGGACGACACCGAACGCACGAAGCGCGTCGCGCTGCTGAAGAAGATGAACAAGACCTGGCCGTTCTTCTCGAACCTGCTGTCGAACATGGACATGGTGCTCGCGAAGACCGACCTCGCGGTCGCGTCGCGCTACGCGCAACTGGTCGCCGACCGCAAGCTGCGCAAGCACGTGTTCGAGCGGATTGTCGCGGAATGGGAGCGCACGTCGCAGGCGCTGGCGGAAATCACCGGGCACGAAGGCCGCCTCGCGACCAACCCGCTGCTCGCGCGCTCGATCAAGAACCGCTTCCCGTATCTCGATCCGCTGAACCACCTGCAGGTCGAGCTGATCAAGCGCCACCGCGCGGGTGACACGAACGCGCGGCTACGCCGCGGGATTCACCTGACAATCAACGGGATCGCGGCCGGCCTGCGCAACACGGGCTGATCCGCATGCGGCGCGGCGGGATGCCACGCCGGCCGGCGTCGTGAAAGCCGCGATACGCCACCGTGCACACGGTGTGCGTATCGCGGTTTTTTTCATGCGTGCATGCGTCGACGAAACAGTGCCAGCGCACCGCAAGCTCAGTACGCTCAGTGCGCGTCGATCAGCAGCGCGTCGTGCTCGAACGAACCGTCGGGCTGCACCGCGTAGTAGCCACGCACCTCGTCGGGCGCATGCGCCCACAGCGCGCGAATGCCGGTGACGCTGTCGGCCGGCGTGCGGATGCGCGCGACCCACGTATCGAAATCGATCGGCAGCCGCCAGCGGCTGTGCACGTGCGCGTCGAAGCCGGCCTCGCGGAACATCGCGAGCCATTCGTCCGCGCGGTAGTCGCGCACGTGCGACGCGTCGCGCAGCACTTCTGCGGCCTGCAGGTACGTATCGAGGAGCGGATGGTCGTTGCCGGCGATGTCGATCATCAGCACGCGGCCGCCCGGTTTCAGCACGCGGCGCACTTCGGCGAGCGCCACGCGCATGTCGTGCCAGTGGTGCGCGCTCATCCGGCTCACGACCCAGTCGAACGTCGCTGTATCGAACGGCAGTTTCTCGGCCGGGCCCTGCTGCGTACGGATGTTCGCGAGCCCGCGCTCGTGCGCGGCGGCGTCGACGGTCGCGAGCATCTGCGCGGCGAGATCGTAGGCGACCACGTCGCGCACGTGCGGCGCGACCGCGAAGCTCGCGTGGCCGGCGCCGCAGCCGAGATCGAGCACCGCGGCATCGGGCGTCGCGCGTACCGCGTCGGCGAGCGTCTGCAGATCGGCGCCCGTCGCGTGGACCGTGCTCGTCAGATAGGCGGCGGCGGTGGTGCCGAATGCGTCGGCGACCTGGTCGTGGTGTTTCATCGTTCGCTCCTTTGTGTGTCGACCGCAGTTAGCGCTTTAGCGCTTACTGCGGTCCCATGCCCTGTGCGGTCGACCGCAGTTGGCGCTTTAGCGCTTGCTGCGATCCCATGCCTTGTGCGGTCGACCGCAGTTGGCGCTTCAGCGCTTACTACGGTCCCATGCCTTGTGCAGTCGACTGCCGTTCGCGATTCAGCGCTTACTGCGATCCCATGCCTTGTGCGGTCGACCGCAGTTGGCGCTTCAGCGCTTACTACGGTCCCATGCCTTGTGCGGTCGACTGCCGTTCGCACTTCAGCGCTTGCCGCAATCCCATGCCCTGCGCGATCGACCGCAGTTCGCGCTTCAGCGCTTACTGCGATCCCATGCCTTGTCCAACCAAACCGGTGCGACAGTCGCCCCGGCCCTTGTTCCAGCCCCCTGCAACGCATCTTTCAGGACACCCGCTCCCCTGCCAGCGCTTGAGCCGCTACAATAGGCCTGCGCTTGTACCAGTACAAGTTAAGCAGTTATTCTGGTATTCGATACACCTGTCTGATCGTTGCCGTGTCCCCGCTTCCACTTCGCCGTTTCCGCATGAACCAGCCGTCCTCCGCCCCCGTCCCCGTCCCGCCGCTCGACGCCACGCCCGCCCGTGCGCTCGGCGAATTCATCCGCGCCCACCGCGAGCGGCTGTCGCCGCAGGCCGTCGGCCTGCCGCCCGGCCCGCGCCGCCGCACACCGGGGCTGCGGCGCGAGGAAGTCGCTCAGCTCTGCGGCGTCAGCCCCACCTGGTACACGTGGATCGAACAGGGCCGCCCCGTCTCCGCGTCCGCCGACGCGCTCGCGCGGATCGCCGTCGCGCTGCAACTGTCGAAGGCCGAGCGCGCGTACCTGTTCGAGCTGGCCGCGCAGCGCGACCCGGCCGAGCCCGACGTCGCCGGCGGCGACCTGCCCCCGACACTCGCCGCAACCGTCGCGGCAATCGCGACGCCCGCGTACGTGCTCGACCGGCAATGGAACGCACTCGCATGGAACGCACCGGCCGCCGCGCTCTTTTCCGGCTGGCTCGACGGCGAGCACGACCGCAACCTGTTGCGCTTCACGTTCATGTCGCCGGCCGCGCGCACGCTGATCGTCGACTGGGAAACCCGCGCGCGGCGGCTCGCGGCCGAATTCCGCGCCGATTCGATCCGTCACCTGACCGACGCGCCCACGCGCGCGCTGATCGACGCGCTGACCGCCGGGAGCGATGCGTTCGCGCAGTACTGGGCATCACAGGACGTGTTCGAGCGCGAAGGCGGCCTGCGCGAATTCGACCATCCGGCCGACGGCCGCCTCGTGTACCAGCAGATCACGCTGAAGCCCGCGCACCGCGAAGACCTGAAGCTGGTCGTGCTCGTGCGCGACTGAACGGGCCGGCCCGCGCCGGCCACGGCCGGCGGCCCGCCGCGAACGGCTGCGCGCCGCGGCGGGCAGGCCCGCGAATGTTAGAATCGCGGGATTCCCTCGGCGGCGCACGCCGCCCAACATCCCCTTCGAAGAATCGCCATGACGTCCCAACTGCACAAAAAGGGCGAGGCCTGGTCGGCCCGCTTCTCGGAACCGATGTCGGAGCTGGTCAAGCGCTACACGTCGTCGGTGTTTTTCGACAAGCGTCTCGCGCTCGTCGACATCGCCGGCTCGCTCGCGCACGCGAACATGCTCGCCGCGCAGAAGATCATCAGCGCCGACGACCTGGCCGCGATCGAACGCGGGATGGCGCAGATCAAGGGCGAAATCGAGCGCGGCGAATTCGAATGGCAGCTCGACCTCGAAGACGTCCACCTGAACATCGAGGCGCGTCTGACCGCGCTGATCGGTGACGCCGGCAAGCGCCTGCACACGGGCCGCTCGCGCAACGACCAGGTCGCGACCGACATCCGCCTGTGGCTGCGCGGCGAGATCGACCGCATCGGCGGCCTGCTGAACGACCTGCGCGGCGCGCTGCTCGACCTCGCGGAACAGAACGCCGACACGATCATGCCGGGCTTCACGCACCTGCAGGTCGCGCAGCCCGTCACGTTCGGCCACCACCTGCTCGCGTACGTCGAGATGTTCTCGCGCGACGCGGAACGCATGCGCGACTGCCGCACCCGCGTGAACCGCCTGCCGCTCGGCGCGGCCGCGCTCGCGGGCACGAGCTACCCGATCGACCGCCACGCGGTCGCGAAGACGCTCGGCTTCGACGGTATCTGCGCGAATTCGCTCGACGCGGTGTCGGATCGCGACTTCGCGATCGAATTCACGGCGGCTTCGGCACTCGTGATGACGCACGTGTCGCGCTTCTCCGAAGAGCTCGTGCTGTGGATGAGCCCGCGCGTCGGCTTCATCGACATCGCCGACCGCTTCTGCACCGGCAGCTCGATCATGCCGCAGAAGAAGAACCCGGACGTGCCCGAGCTCGCGCGCGGCAAGACGGGCCGCGTGAACGGCCACCTGATGGCGCTGCTGACGCTGATGAAAGGCCAGCCGCTCGCGTACAACAAGGACAACCAGGAAGACAAGGAACCTCTGTTCGACACGGTCGACACCGTCGCCGACACGCTGCGGATCTTCGCCGAGATGGTGGCCGGCATCACCGTGAAGCCGGACGCGATGCGCGCGGCCGCACTGCAGGGCTTCTCGACCGCCACCGACCTCGCCGACTACCTGGTGAAGCGCGGCCTGCCGTTCCGCGATGCGCACGAAGCCGTCGCGCACGCAGTGAAGATCTGCGACGACCGTGGCATCGACCTGGCCGACCTGACGCTCGACGAGATGAAGCAGGATCTGCCGAACGTCGCGCACCTGATCGGCGAAGACGTGTTCGGCTACCTGACGCTCGAAGGTTCGGTCGCCAGCCGCAATCACCCGGGCGGCACCGCACCCGACCAGGTGCGTGCGGCGGTCAAGGCTGCCCGCGCCGCGCTCGGCCAGTAAGCCCGCTGTTCCGGACGGACGCCATCGGCGTCCGTTTTTCATTCGGGCGGCCGTCGCGCCGCCCATTGCCTGCCCCGCCTCCCGAATGCCGCCGATGACCTTTTCCGCCGCGCTCTTCGACATGGACGGCCTGCTCGTCGATTCCGAGCGGACCATCATGAACACGTGGATCGACGTGTCGAATGCACACGGCGTCACGCTGACCACCACCGACTACCTGCAGATCGTCGGCCGCTCGTTCGCCGAGGGCCAGGTGATCCTGGCGCGGCTGATCGGCAACCCCGATACGTTCGACGCGGTGCGCACCCGCGTGCGCGAGCAACTCGCGGCACCCGAACCGCATCCGAAGTTTCCGCTGAAGCCCGGCGCGTTCGCTCTGCTCGACGCGCTCGCGCAAGCCGGCATTCCGTGCGCGGTCGCGTCGTCGTCCGCGCGCGACGTGATCCGCGCGCGGCTCGACGCGGTCGGCGTGCTGCCGTTCTTCCGCGCGATCGCGGGCGGCGACGAAGTCGCGCGCGGCAAGCCCGACCCGGCCGTCTACCGGCTCGCGGCCGAACGCCTCGGCGTGCCGGCACACGCATGCGTCGCGTTCGAGGACAGCGACTTCGGTGCGCAGTCGGCCGCCGGCGCGGGCGCCTCGGTCGTCACCGTGCCCGATCTGAAAGCACCGACGCCCGAAATCGTCGCGCTGAGCCTGCACGTGCTCGCATCGCTCGACGATGCGCTCGCGCTCGTGCCCTCGTGGTTCGGCGGGCACGATAACGATACGCAACGGCCCGCCTAGATCGCGTGCCATTCAATGCAAAACGGGCACCTTCGGGTGCCCGTTTTGCCTTATCGCCGAACCACCGGCATCGCGATTGCGATTACTTGTTGCCGGCCGTCTCCGACAGCCGCTTCATCGTCGCGATGCGTGCGCCGATCAGGTCGACGCGGCCGTCCTCGCCGACGAGCGGCGCCGTCGCATCGCGGAACCCGACCCACGCGCGCTGCGCGCGTACGAGCGTCGCGGCCGAATGCGCAGGCATCTTGCGGCGCAGCTTCTGGTAATAGCGGTTCAGGTCGAACAGCGCGTGCTCGCACGCGGCGTCCTGTTCACACGGCCGCACGCGGCGCACGGCCGGATCGCGCGGCGCGTTCGCCGGCTTGCCGTTCGGTTTGGCCACACCCTGGGCCGCACTCGCGCCACCCTGCGCGCCGCTCGTGGCCACTACCGGCACGGCGGCGGGCGGCGGTGCATAGCGATCGGCCGCGCCGCGCAGCGCCAGCGCGCGATCGCGCACGGGCTGCAGTTGCAGGTCGGCACTCGACATCGCGTACGACGTGCCGCGCGTGGTGTCGTACACGGCCTTCAGCAGATGCACTTCGTCCTTGCGCCACGTGAGCCAATGGCGCTGGCTGTCCTGCCAGCCGCGCTTCGCGTCGGCCGGCGCATCCTTCAACAGGCGCTGGTACGCGCCGTCCATCACGACCTGCCACTGCTGCTGCGCTTCGCCCATGCACTGGATCTGGCCGGCCGGCGAAGACCGGTCGCGTCGCGCGAGGCATTGCCGCATCGCGACGTCGATCGGGTCGGCCGCCGCGACTTCCGCGTGTGCGACGCCCGACCCTGCCAGCCCCGACGCGCCTGCCGCCCAGACGACGAGCGCGGCCACCGCCGCACGCATCGCCTGGATTCGTCCGTGCGTCGCCATCAGTCGCGCACGCAGTCGACGAAGTACTCGACGCGGCCGTTCACCTCTTCCGCGACGAGGCCGTGGATGTCGGTGTGGAAGCCCGGGAAGCGTTCGTTGAAGTCGCGCGCAAACCGCAGGTAGTTCACGATCGTCTTGTTGAAGCGCTCGCCCGGGATCAGCAGCGGAATGCCCGGCGGGTACGGCGTGAGCAGGATGCTCGTCACGCGGCCTTCGAGTTCGTCGAGCGGCACGCGGTCGATCTTACGGTGCGCGAGCTTCGCGAACGCGTCCGACGGCTTCATCGCCGGTTCCATGTCCGACAGGTACATCTCCGTCGTCAGGCGGGCGATGTCGTTCGCGCGGTACACGTCGTGGATCTGCGCGCACAGGTCGCGCAGGCCGACACGCTCGTAGCGCGGATGCTGCGCGACGAATTCCGGCAGCACGCGCCATAGCGGCTGGTTGTTGTCGTAGTCGTCCTTGAACTGCTGCAGCTCGGTCACCATCGAGTTCCAGCGGCCCTTCGTGATACCGATCGTGAACATGATGAAGAACGAGTACAGGCCGGTCTTCTCGACGATGATCCCGTGCTCGGCCAGGTACTTCGTGACGATCGCGGCCGGAATGCCCGTCTCGCCGAACTCGCCGTCGACGTCGAGCCCCGGCGTGATGATCGTCGCCTTGATCGGGTCGAGCATGTTGAAGCCTTCCGCCAGCGGGCCGAAGCCGTGCCAGTGGTCGTTCGGCTTCAGCATCCAGTCTTCGCGCGAACCGATGCCTTCTTCCGACAGCTCATCCGGGCCCCATACGCTGAAGAACCAATCGTCGCCGTATTCGGCGTCGACCTTGCGCATCGCGCGGCGGAAGTCGATCGCCTCGGCAATCGATTCCTCGACGAGCGCGGTGCCGCCCGGCGGCTCCATCATCGCGGCCGCGACGTCGCACGACGCGATGATCGCGTACTGCGGGCTCGTCGACGTGTGCATCAGGTACGCCTCGTTGAAGCGGTGCTTGTCGAACGTGCGGTTCTCCGAATCCTGCACGACGATCTGCGATGCCTGCGAGATGCCCGCGAGCAGCTTGTGCGTCGAGTGCGTCGCGAACACGAGCGCGCCCGTGCGCGGCCGGCCGTCGCCGATCGCGTGCATGTCGCGATAGAAATCGTGGAAGGTCGCGTGCGGCAGCCACGCTTCGTCGAAGTGCAGCGTGTCGAGCAGGTCGCCCAGCAGATCCTTGATCATCTCGACGTTGTAGACGACGCCGTCGTACGTGCTCTGCGTGATCGTCAGGATGCGCGGCTTCATGTCCGGGTTCTGGCGCATCGCTTCGCGCGCGAACGGGTTCGCCTCGATCTTCTTGCGGATGTTCTCCGGCTTGAATTCGTCGCGCGGGATCGGCCCGATGATGCCGAAGTGGTTGCGCGTCGGCGTGAGGAACACCGGAATCGCGCCCGTCATCGTGATCGCGTGCAGGATCGACTTGTGGCAGTTGCGGTCGACCAGCACGATGTCGCCGGGGGCGACCGTCGCATGCCAGACGATCTTGTTCGACGTCGACGTGCCGTTGGTCACGAAGAACAGGTGGTCGGCGCTGAAGATGCGCGCCGCATTGCGCTCGGACGCCGCGACCGGGCCCGTGTGGTCGAGCAGCTGGCCGAGTTCGTCCACCGCGTTGCAGACGTCCGCGCGCAGCATGTTCTCGCCGAAGAACTGGTGGAACATCTGGCCGAGCGGGTTCTTCAGGAACGCGACGCCGCCCGAGTGGCCCGGGCAGTGCCACGAGTACGAACCTTCGTCCGCGTACTTCACCAGTTCCTTGAAGAACGGCGGCGCGAGCGAGTCGAGATAGACCTTCGCCTCGCGGATGATGTGGCGCGCGACGAACTCCGGCGTGTCCTCGAACATGTGGATGAAGCCGTGCAGCTCGCGCAGGATGTCGTTCGGCAGGTGGCGCGACGTGCGCGTCTCGCCGTACAGGAAGATCGGGATGTCCGCGTTGCGGCGGCGCACTTCGGTGACGAACGCGCGCAGCTCGATGATCGCGGTCGCGAGCTCGGGCAGCTCGCCGTCCGCGCCGGTTTCGCCGAGCATGAGTTCGTCGTCGTCGATCGACAGGATGAAGCACGACGCACGGCTCGATTGCTGCGCGAACGACGTCAGATCACCGTAGCTCGTGAGACCGAGGACTTCGACGCCCTCCTTCTCGATCGCTTCGGCCAACGCCCGGATGCCGGAGCCCGAGATGTTCTCGGAGCGGAAATCTTCGTCGATGATGACGACGGGGAAACGAAACTTCATGGGCGATTCTCCAAAAAGAACGACCGCGGCGCGTCACGCGCAGCGGTCACCCGGAAACTGGTGAGACGTTATGCAACCAGATCAGGTTTTCGGCAGCGTGACACCGCGCTGCCCCTGATACTTGCCGCCGCGATCCGCGTACGACACGTCGCACACTTCGTCGCTCTCGAAGAAGAGCACCTGCGCGACGCCTTCGTTCGCGTAGATCTTCGCGGGCAACGGCGTGGTGTTCGAGAATTCCAGCGTGACGTAGCCTTCCCACTCGGGTTCGAACGGCGTCACGTTGACGATGATCCCGCAGCGCGCATAGGTCGACTTGCCGAGGCAGACGGTCAGCACGGTGCGCGGGATGCGGAAATATTCGACGGTGCGGGCCAGCGCGAACGAGTTCGGCGGGATGATGCACACGTCGCCCTTGAAATCGACAAACGAACCCTCGTCGAAGTTCTTCGGATCGACGATCGTCGAGTTGATGTTCGTGAAGATCTTGAATTCGTCTGCGCAGCGGATGTCGTAGCCGTAGCTCGACGTGCCGTAGCTGACGATCCGGCGGCCGTCCGCGGACTCGCGAACCTGATCGGGCATGAACGGCTCGATCATCTTGTGCTCTTCGGCCATGCGCCGAATCCATTTGTCGGACTTGATACTCATGTCGGCCTCCGCCGGGCCGCCCCAAGGAGGCTGACCGCCCCCTCGGGGGGCAGCGAACAAAGTGAGCGTGGGGGTCGATTCATATCGGGGCGCCAGGAAACGCTGCGTGACGGAAAACGAAAGCCGCCGATACGAGACGGCGGCCGGGAAAGGCGGACATTTTACGCGATCATCGGCCGGCGCACGCGGCGGCCGTCAACGGATCACGCCGCAGGCCAGCGCGGGCCCCGCGCCATGCTGCGGAAATGCGGGATCGCTCGGGTCGCGGTGCACCAGCGCCGCGCGGTTCATCGCCGAGCGCACGCCATCGAGGGCCAGATCGGGTGCGACGATGAAGCCGGCCGCGACGCCGTTCGCGTCCGCATGGATGTTGCCGAGATCGCCGGCGACGCGGGCGCCCGCGCGCAGACGGTCGGCGGCCGGCGCGAACACCTGGCCGGCGCTCGAGCCGTCGCCCGCGTTGCAGTCGCCGCGTTCGTGCACCTGCAGCGCATGATCGCTGTTCGGCGGGAGGCCGGCCAGGTTGTAGGTGACCTGCACACCGTCCGGACGCTCGACGAACGTCACCGCACCGCGCGCCTGCGAGCCGACCGTCGGCTGCAGTTGTGCATCGGCCCGTTTTTCGTGCGACGAGGAAAAGGAGGTACAGCCGGCCAGCAGGCCCAGCGCGGCGGCGGCCAGCAGCGCGCGCTGCGCGCGGCCGGCGCGCACGCCGTGATGTCGTTGTTTCATTCGATCCTCATGCCGGCTGGCGGCCGTTTGACACGACGGCCGCGCCGGGCGGGTAAAGGGACCCGGGAAAAGTCGCCATGATACCGCGCCTCGTGGCGCCGTAAACAGCGGAAGGGCCCGCCCCGCAAGGGTTTTACGTATTTTGAACAACGATCGACGGGAACTTCGACGTCATGTCGCGCGATCGCTCGGCAATCGCCAGCGCGACGCCGCGCGCGATGTCGCGGTAGCGGCGCGCCAGCGCGCCGTCCGGATCGGCCGCCACCGTCGGCGTGCCGCTGTCGGCGCGCTCGCGGATCGCGATGTCGAGCGGCAGGCTGCCGAGCACGTTCACGTCGTAATCCTTCGCCATCCGCTCGGCGCCGCCGGCGCCGAAGATGTGCTCTTCGTGGCCGCAGTTCGAGCAGATGTGGATGCTCATGTTCTCGACGATACCGAGGATCGGAATCCCGACCTTCTCGAACATCTTCAGGCCCTTCTTCGCGTCGAGCAGCGCGATGTCCTGCGGCGTCGTGACGATCACCGCGCCGGTGACGGGCACGCGCTGCGCGAGCGTGAGCTGGATGTCGCCGGTGCCGGGCGGCATGTCGACGATCAGGTAGTCGAGCTCGCGCCAGTTGGTCTGGCGCAGCAACTGCTCGAGCGCGGAGGTCGCCATCGGGCCGCGCCACACCATCGGGTTGTCTTCCTCGATCAGGAAGCCGATCGAGTTCGCCTGCAGCCCGTGGCCGACGAGCGGATTCATCGACTGGTTGTCGGGCGATTCGGGGCGCTGGCCGTGGATGCCAAGCATCGTCGGCAGCGACGGGCCGTAGATGTCGGCGTCGAGGATGCCGACCGACGCGCCTTCGGCGGCGAGCGCGAGCGCGAGGTTCACGGCCGTCGTGCTCTTGCCGACGCCGCCCTTGCCCGACGCGACCGCCACGATGTTCTTCACGTTCGGCAGCAGTTTCACGCCACGCTGCACCGTGTGCGCGACGATTTCCTGCGACACGGCGACGCGCGCATCGCGCACGCCCGGCACGGCCTGGAGCGCCGCGGTGACGCGTGCGCGCACATCGTCGTGCTGGCTGCGCGCGGGATAACCGAGCACCACGTCGAGCGCCACGACGTCGCCGTCGATCGCGACGTTGCGCACGCCCTTGCTCGCCGCATACGGACGGCCGGTATTGGGGTCGACGACGGCCGCCAAAGCGGCGTCGACTTGTGCCCGGTCAATGCTCATTGAAACTCCGTGAAAACGTTTTTCTCGCGCGCAAACGTCAAAAAATATCAAATTACGCTGCGAAAATCGGGAAAAGTGAAAGAATCTGTTGCACGCCATTGCGCGAACGCGCAACCCGGCG
This sequence comes from Burkholderia crassaminum, assembly GCF_964265005.1. NCBI lineage: Bacteria > Pseudomonadati > Pseudomonadota > Betaproteobacteria > Burkholderiales > Burkholderiaceae > Burkholderia > Burkholderia crassaminum. The sequence continues at coordinate 2,853,216 of NZ_OZ183799.1, forward strand.
CACTCTTCGCGTGCGGCATGCTATGGGGCCAAATCGGCCACCAACCGCCTATATTGTAGAGGCTGACGCGTCGCACTGTCCCAACAGCCACGCTGACGGACAGGGCATGCGGCCGCCTCGGCGGCTGCCGCGAGCGCAGGCCTGCCCGCCTTTATCGGGCGGCCCGCGCGGGGAGCCGTAACTGTTGTCGTCGTTGTCGACTCGTTCAACCAAGAGAGGAATCCAAGATGAACATGAAAATCGCGACCCGCCTGTCCGTCTTCGCATTGGCCGGCGCGCTGCTGGCAGGCTGCGCCACGCAGCAAGGCAACAACACGGCCGTCGGTACCGGCACGGGTGCGGCGCTGGGCGCGGGCATCGGCGCGCTGGCGGGCGGCGGCAAGGGCGCGGCGATCGGCGCGGGCGTCGGCGCACTGGTCGGCGGCGTGACGGGTTACAACTGGCAGGCGATCAAGAACAAGCTTGCGCCGTCGGCAGCCAAGACGGGTACGCAAGTGACCGAGCAGCCGGACGGCTCGCTGAAGCTGAACGTGCCGAGCTCGGTGACGTTCGCGACGAACCAGTACGCGATCACGCCGGCCTTCACGCCGCTGCTGAACGACCTGGCGACGACGCTGAACCAGAACCCGCAAGTGACGGCATCGATCGTCGGCTACACGGACAGCACGGGCTCGGCGCAGCTGAACCAGACGCTGTCGCAGAACCGCGCGCAAAGCGTCGTGAACGCACTGGCACAGCGCGGCGTGAACGGCGGCCGCCTGTCGGCGCAAGGCATGGGTGCGTCGAACCCGATCGCGGACAACGCGTCCGAAGCCGGCCGCGCACAGAACCGCCGCGTCGAGATCTACCTGCGCGCAGCGCAGGCGCAGTAAGCGCACGACGAGGGGAAGGCGCGGGCCCGCCGCCCGCGCAGCGCTGCCGGACAATGCTTCCGGCGGAGCCGGTAACAAATCGAAAATATTTTCGAACTTCTGTCGCGGGCCGTGGTCAGTATTTACGGTACGCGGCTGGTGTTGCCGGCGCGTCACCATTCTCCTCTTGTCGTTGTTGCTCCGGGGCCGTATCCGCCCCGGTTTTTTTTGCCCGCAGAATTCGTGCTGCACCGCAGCACCCCGCCGTCGGGTACGCCGCTTGCGCGGCCCCGCCCGTTCCAGCACCCGGTCAACGGCGCCCGCCCGCGTCGCTGCCGCGCGCCCCTGCTAGAATCGCAATTTCCCGTCGTTTTTCCGCCGTTCCTCTACAGACCCTATGTCCGCATCCGACCTCACTTCCGTGCAGGCTGCGGCGCCGCAAGGTGACCGCCAGATCCTCGTTACGTCCGCACTGCCCTATGCCAACGGGCAGATCCACATCGGCCACATGGTCGAGTACATCCAGACCGACATCTGGGTGCGGACGCTGCGAATGCATGGCCATGAGGTCTACTACATCGGCGCCGACGACACGCACGGCACGCCGATCATGCTGCGCGCGGAGAAGGAAGGCCTGACCCCGAAGCAGCTGATCGACCGCGTGTGGAACGAGCACAAGCGCGACTTCGACAGCTTCGGCGTGTCGTTCGACAACTTCTACTCGACCGATTCGGACGAGAACCGCGTGCTGAGCGAGAAGATCTACCTCGCGCTTCAGGAAGCCGGCTTCATCGCCGAGCGCGAGATCGAGCAGGCATACGATCCCGTCAAGGAAATGTTCCTGCCGGACCGCTTCATCAAGGGCGAGTGCCCGAAGTGCCACGCGAAGGATCAATACGGCGACAACTGCGAGGTGTGCGGCTCGACCTACCTGCCGACCGAACTGCTGAACCCGTATTCGGTCGTGTCGGGCGCGACGCCGGTGCGCAAGACGTCGAAGCACTACTTCTTCCGCCTGTCCGATCCGCGCTGCGAGTCGTTCCTGCGCGAATGGGTGAGCGGCCTCGCGCAGCCCGAAGCGACCAACAAGATGCGCGAATGGCTCGGCGACGCCGGCGAAGCCAAGCTCGCCGACTGGGACATCTCGCGTGACGCGCCGTACTTCGGCTTCGAGATCCCGGGCGCGCCCGGCAAGTATTTCTACGTGTGGCTCGACGCGCCGGTCGGCTACTACGCGAGCTTCAAGAACCTGTGCGAGCGCAACGGCATCGACTTCGATGCATGGATCCGCCCGGGCACGAAGGCCGAGCAGTACCACTTCATCGGCAAGGACATCCTGTACTTCCACACGCTGTTCTGGCCCGCGATGCTCGAGTTCTCGGGCCACCGCACGCCGACCAACGTATTCGCGCACGGCTTCCTGACGGTCGACGGCGCGAAGATGTCGAAGTCGCGCGGCACGTTCATCACCGCGCAGAGCTACATCGACACGGGCCTGAACCCCGAATGGCTGCGCTACTACTTCGCCGCGAAGCTGAACGCGACGATGGAAGACATCGACCTGAACCTCGACGATTTCCAGGCGCGCGTGAACAGCGACCTCGTCGGCAAGTACGTGAACATCGCGAGCCGCGCGGCCGGCTTCCTGATCAAGCGTTTCGACGGCCGCGTGCAGGACAGCGCGATGAACCACCCACTCGTCGCGAAGCTGCGCGATGCGATTCCGCAGATCGCCGCGCACTACGAAGCACGCGAATACAGCCGCGCGCTGCGCCAGACGATGGAGCTCGCGGACGAAGTGAACGCGTACGTCGACGGCGCGAAGCCGTGGGATCTCGCGAAGGATCCAGCCAACGCGGTCGCGTTGCACGAAACCTGCAGCGTGAGCCTCGAGTCCTTCCGCCTGCTGTCGCTCGCGCTGAAGCCGGTGATGCCGCGCGTGGCCGTGGCCGTCGAGTCGTTCTTCGGGATCGCGCCGCTCGCATGGGCCGATGCCGCGAAGCCGCTGTCGTCGGAACAGCCGATCAAGGCGTACCAGCACTTGATGACGCGCGTCGACCCGAAGCAGATCGAGGCGTTGCTCGCCGCGAACCGCGATTCGCTGCAGGCCGAGGCTACCGGTGCGGCCGCCGCTAGCGCCAACGCCGCGAAGGACGCGAAGAACAACGCCAAGGCGAACGCGAAGCAGGCGGTCGTGAACGGCGCCGACGACGCACCCATCTCGATCGACGATTTCGCGAAGATCGACCTGCGCATCGCGAAGATCGTCGCGTGCCAGGCCGTCGAGGGTTCGGACAAGCTGCTGCAGCTCACGCTCGACGTCGGCGAGGAAAAGACCCGCAACGTGTTCTCGGGCATCAAGTCGGCGTACCAGCCCGAGCAGCTCGTCGGCAAGCTGACGGTGATGGTCGCGAACCTCGCGCCGCGCAAGATGAAGTTCGGCCTGTCCGAAGGGATGGTGCTCGCCGCGTCGGCCACCGACGAGAAGGCGGAACCGGGCCTCTACATCCTCGAGCCGCACAGCGGCGCGAAGCCCGGCATGCGCGTGAAGTAAGCCGCACACGCAGCCGCTTGCGTGAAAAAAAGCCCCGCACGATTCGATTCGTGCGGGGCTTTTTTCATCGCGCATCGCGAATAAACGGGGGGTGTCATTCTCGTTCGTTCGACCGGGAACCCGCACGATGCCCCCGGGCGGTTCGGCTATCCTGTGACATTGCGCCTGCCCGTGGCGGCGCACGGCGGACACTGTCGGCCGCAGGCCGTCAACACCGGGTCTGCCCACCGAACGACGACATGAGAACACACCCGATGCCCTTCCGGCCGGCCGGACGCGCGTTACCCATCGCATGAGTGATACCCGCTCGCGGGCAACGATTCCGCTCGTGCCAATTGCCGATGCGGGCAGCGCCGCGCCGCTCATATCGCGCAGCCGCGCATTCGGCATGCTGTCCGACCGCTTTGTGTGGCTCGCGCTGCGCGAGCCGCCCACCGACGATCGCACGCGCTGGCACACGCACACGCTCGGCAAGCGCACGATCCGCTTCGCGCAGCCGCTCACCTTCACCCCCTACGCGGCCGCGCAGCCCTGCTCCGCGCGCTGCCGTTTCTGCTCGGAAACACTTGTCGACGCGACCGCGCATGGCCCGATGGCGGCGAGCCTGCGCCCGCCAACCGACTACTTCGACCGGCTCGGCCGCGCGCTGCGCGCACTGCAAGGCGTGCCGCTGTCGTACTCGCTGTCGGGGCTCGAAAACACCGACGATCCGGCCTGGTTGTTGTCGCTCGCGGCAACGCTTGGTGCTGCCGGGGACGACGGCCCCGATGTCGGCGGCAGCGTGCTGTACACGAACGGCGCGGGCCTCGTCGAGCACGGCGGCCACCTGCTGCCTGCGCTCGCGAATCTCGGGTTGTCGTGGCTCGAATGGTCGCGCCATCACGATCGCGACGACGTGAACCAGTCGATCATGCGTTTTCGCGCCGGTCAGCGCGTGATGCGAGACGCCGCATTCGAGGCCGCGTTCACGGCCGCGCGTGCCCGCTTCCCGGTCAAGCTCGTCTGTATCGTGCAGCGCGGCGGCATCGAAACGCCGACAGACGTGCTGCGCTACCTCGAACGTGCGCGCACGCTCGGCGCCAGCGCGGTGATCTTCCGCGAATTCTCGGTACTGCCCGATACGTACCGGCACAACGCGACGCGGCGCTACATCGACCGCGCGCGCATCGCGATCGATGCACTGCTGCTTGCATGCATCGCGGATCCGGTGTTTTCCGCGCAGTACGAACCGGTTGCGCTGACGGGCGGCTACTACTTCTGGAATGCGCGGTGGGCGCATCGCGACGGTGTCGAAGTCGTGTTCGAGACGTCCGACTACGGTGCAATGCGTGAACACGAGCTGCGCGACGCCGTGTACAAACTCGTCTTCCATCCGAACGGCAATCTGTGTGCCGGCTGGCAACCGATGCGCGACATCCTGTGGAGCGACGATGACTGCCGTGACTAGCTGGTTGCGCCTGACCCGCGAGGCCGCCGACACGGCCCTGCCTGCCGACCTGCGCGCACGGGATTCGTTCGCCGCGCGCGATTGCGGCTGGGTCGAGCAGATGACGCCGTTCATCGGCAGCCACGCGACGCCCGGCGGGTGGATCGTCGACCCGTTCTGCGGCTTCGGCACGACGCTCGTCGCAGCCGCGCACTGCGATGCGCTCGCGCTCGGCGTCGAGATTGACCCGGAGCGCGCGGCGTTCGCACGCGAGCGGCTCGCGCGGGTCGGCGCGACAGCCGCCCGCCATCCGGTGCTCGCCGGCGACCTGTCGCGCGCCGCGACGCAGGCCGCCGCACGCGGAGCAGGCGGCCCGTTCACGCTGTGCCTGACGAACGTGCCGTACTTCGGCTGCGACGCGTTGCCCGGCAAGCCTGCCGACGGGCAGCTGTACGGCGCCGCGAACTACGCGCCTTATCTGGAGCGGATGCGCGACGTGTTCGCGGGCGTGCATGCGCTGCTCGAACCGGGCGGCTGGTGTATCGCGATGGCGCAAAACCTGCGGCTCGGCGGCCGGTTCGTGCCGCTCGCATGGGATGTCGCGCGGCTGCTCGGCGAACGCTTCGTGTTGCACGAGGAGCGCGTGCTGATCTACGAACGCCCGGACGGCCCCGCGCCGCACGGCAACGGGCCGTCCGATCGCACGCATGAATACGCGCTCGTGTGTCGCAAGGCGCCGCTTGCCAGCGATGCCGACGCGGCACACGCACTCGTTGCCGCACTGACACGCGACGGCTTCACGTTCGCCGTGTTCGGCGGTTTCGCACGCCGGCTCGCAACCGGCACGCGCAACATCGATGTCGCCGCGCCGCTGAACGACGTCGACCTCGTCGTGCCGCCCGACGATGCGGACGTGTCGCGACTACTGCAATGGATGGATGCCGGCGGCTTCTCGATCGAATCGTGGAATTCCCGGATCACGCCGCCGGTCGCGGCCGCCGCGTTGCGATACCGCCACTACTTTCGCGCACGGCGGATCGATGCGTACGGCCGGCTGCTGCAAGTCGACGTCACGGTCGCCGATACACACGAGGGATTCGCTATGTACGCGGCAGCGAACCCGGTATGACAACATCTGCCGCGAGTGACACGCGACTGGCGACGCGCCCCCGTCACCGCTGCCCGAACCACCGGTCGAAACGCCGCGTGTAGTTCAGGTCGACGCCCTGGAACGTGCCGCCGTAGGCGGACACCGACCAGAAGCGCGACAGGTTGATCGTCGCCTTGAACGCGTTGCTCGCCGATTGCAGCCCCTGCTCGAAGCCCAGCACGAACCGCTCGTTGATCGCCTTCGACACCAGCACGACCTGCGGATCGGTCAGGCCGACTTCGCTGCGGCCGACCGAGACCTCGTCGAGACCGAAGGTCTGCGCGACGCGCTTGCCGGTCACGCTGCCGAGCAGCCCGAGCGCCGCCGTCATCGCCCCCTGCTGGCCGACGTTGTTGCCCTGGTCGGTGCCGTGCCCGAACAGCAGCCACGACAGCTTTTCGTTGTCCGTGACGTTCGGCTCCGACACGAGCTTGACCGTCAGCGACTGGATCGTGCCCGTCACCTGCACGCCGGCCTCGACCTCCTGGTTGCGTCGCATCGCAAGGATGTTGACGCCCGGGTTCGACACGGGGCCGTTGAACGTGAAGAAGCCGTTCTCGATCGCGAGCTTGCGGCCGAACGACGTGTACGTCGATCCTTCGGTCACGCGCACGTTGCCGACCGCGCGCAGCGGCACGCCCGGTGCACTCATCACGGTGATCGTGCCGCGCAGCCCGAGATCCGCGCCGTGGCCCTTGAAGCGGAAGTCGTTGCCGAGACCGATGTCGATGTTCGCGCGCGGCGCGAGTGACGGCGCCGGCTTGTCCGCGGCCGGCTGCGGCTTCGCGACCGCGGTGCCCGTCGGCGTCTCGCCGCGCACCGTGCCGTCCGGCTGCATGACCACGACATCGTCGGACAGGTGCGGCGCCGACTCCTCGGGCAGGTCGAACAGCGCGCGGTCAACGACGAACTTGCCGTCGATCGACAGCGCGCCGCGCGGCCCGTCGTTCGCGACCGTCGCCTTGCCCGACAACGACAGCTTGCGATCCGGCGCCGCAAACAGCTCGAGCTTGTCCGCGACGATGCTCGCGGTCAGGTCGGGCGCCTCGCCGTCGAGGCGCACGCGGCCGAGCATCCGCAGCGTCCCGTCGCCGCCGTGGAACTCGACCTGCTGGAATTCGACGAGGTTTTCCGCAAGCTTCACGCGCACGATGCCGTCCTTCAGCTGCACACCCTGGTCGATGAGCGTCGCGGACAGGTCGTCGCCCGTCAGCATCCCCGACAGGTTCGGCTTCGTCGGCGTGCCGGCGACCGACAGCTTCAGTGCCGCGCGCCCGCCGAGCAGGTAGCTCGGGCCGAACAGGTTGCCGGTCGTCTTGAGTGCCGGGATGTCGGCGTCGATGCGGCCCGACAGCGCGCCGTCGTCGACGACGCCGAACATGCCGTCGCGCAGCGCGAACGGCACCGTGACATTCGCGTCGAGCGTGCCAACCCGGTTCGCCTTCGCGAGCGCCGTCACGTTGAGCCGGTTGCCGGGCGCAAAGCTCGCGCGCGCGGACAAGTCGGTCAGCCCGAGCGACGCGATGCCGCGCCCGCTCTCGATCGTCACGTCGCCACCGCGGCGCTTCACCTGCACGTAGCCCGTCGCGTTCGCGCCGAGCGAGAAATCCCAGTCGGCGTCGAGCACGACGTCGGTCCGCAGCGGCGGCCGCTGGCCCGTCAGCTCCTGGCGGACTTCGAGGAAGCGTGCAATCGACGCGCCGCTCACGGAACCCGCCGAGCGCATCTGGCCGTGATCGAACACGAACGATTTCAGGTCGATCGCCGCGCCTTCGAGCGTGAGCCGCGTCGCGCCGAGCGTCACGCGGCCGGCGCCGGCCGACACGGTGAGCGGCGCCTGCAGCGCGACGGCCGGCGTGCCGCGGTTCGCGAGACGCGTGACGGTGCCGTCCCAGCGCATCCCGTCGCGGTTCTCGACCACGCCGCCGTTCGCCGCGAGCGTCACGTCGATCACGCGGCCGCCGGCCGTCCCGAGCGCCGACGCGTCGAGCGTGTGCTTCGCGCGCGTGCCGTCGAGGTTCGCGCGCAGCGATTTCAGCTTCAGCGAGCCGAGCGCGATGTCGGTCGCGTCGGCCGTGAACACGAGCGCGCCGTGCGCGCCGTCGCGGATGTCCGCGCGCCCCTGCGCGGCACCGATCCGGTTCGAGCCGACGACGACGTGCTCGGCCTTGTAGGTGGCCGTCACGTTCGGGTGCGCGAAGCTGCCGGTCAGGTCGCCCTGCGCCTGCACGAGCCCTTCCACGCCGAAGCCGAGCCGGTCGAGCTGCGGCGCGTCGACGACGAAGCGCAGCCGGTCGCCGGGCGCACCGAAGCTGCCGCGCAAGTCGACATGATTGCCCGCGATCGACAGGGTCGCGTTGCTCGGCAGGATCCGCGAGCCGGCAAGCTGCACGACGCCGGCGCCGGTCAGCGGCACGCCGTCGTACAGGCTGTCGCCGAGCTTGAAGGTCGCCTTCGTCGACACCTGTGGCGCGAACGCGCCCGACGCCGTCAGCGTGCCCGACACGCGCGTCTCGCCGCGCTTGGCCGGCGCCTTGGCCGCCTTGCCGCCGGCCTTCGGTGCGCTCATCGCGGCGAGCAGCAGTGGATCGAATGCGGTCAGCGTCGCCTTCGCGTCGTAGCTCGAATGCGCATCGTGGCGGAACACCCCCGTCAGGTCGATTCGGCCCTTGTCCGCCGTCACGCGCGCGTCGGTCAGCACGGTCTGCTGCGGCGTCAGCGCAACCTTCGCGCGTGCGCCGAGCGCGAGCTTGGGATCGTTCAGGTTGAAGTCGACGGTCGTCACGTCGCCCGCGAGCGTCACGCCGAGCGGGCCGGCGAGGCGCATCGGCCGCAGCTCGGCGACGAAGGCGTTCAGGTCGAGGTTCGCGACCTTCAGGTCGAAGCGGCCCTTGCCGCCCGCCAGCGTGCCGTTGCCCGTCACGCTGCCGTCGCGGATCAGCTTCAGCGCGAGTGCATCGATCCGCTGCGCGTGCGCGTCGAGATGCACGTTCGCGTGCGCGTCGATCACCGGCAACAGGTGGTCGCCGAGCGTGCCCGGCTTCGCGTTGACGATCGACACCGGCCCCGTCACCGCGAAACCGGTCGCGGGCGCGGCGCCCGCCGGCGCGGTCACGGGCGCGAGTTCGGCGCGCACCGCGAGATCGGCGGCCGGTGCGCCGGGCGCGAGCGCCTGCGGATTCACGTGATCGAACGCGAGCGACGCGCGCGTGAGCGGCACCGCGCCGAACGGCGCGGCCTCGACGTGCGCTCGCCCGTTCAGCTTCATCCCGCTCGCGTCGACTTCGGCGACGAGCGCCTCGAGCGAGCCCGACACGCGAGCGCGCGCATCGACCGGCTCGTCGGACAGCTTGCCCGCATATGTGGCTTCCCCCGTCAGCGCGAACGGCTTCACGCCGTCGAGCTTCGCACGCGCGGTCAGCGCGCCGAACGGCGTATCGACGCCGTCGAGCACGAGTTCATGGTGGCGGCCGTCGCTGCGGCCGTTCAGCGCGAGATGGTCGAGCTGCGTCGTCGAGCCGCCGTCGTGGATCGCCAGGCGATCGACGCGCAGGTCGTCGATCCGCAACTGCAGCGGCAGGCTCAGGTCCTGCGGCGTCGTACTCGGCGTCGACGGCCCCGGCGCGATCCGCACGTCGATGGTGCCGGCGCGAAGATAGGCGATGGACAGCCGCCACGGCGCGCGGGTCAGTGCCCAGCGGCCGTCGAGCCGGTCGATGCGGATTTCGGTGCCGGTACCGTCGGGGCTCGTCCAGGCGAACCCGCGCAACCGCACGCCGGTCGCGAGCGAGCCACCTTCGAGCGTGCCCGCGAGCCGCGTGCCGAGCACCCGCTCCGCCACCTGCCACGCGAGCCGCGTGCCGTGCTCGGTCGTCACTGCGGCCAGCACGAGCCCGACCGCCAGCACGACGAGCAGCACGACCGTCGCGAGCGTCCACGCGACGACACGCCCGATGCGCGCGACGAGCCCGCGACGCGGCGCGCGCGGCGGCGCGTCGGGCGCGCCGTCGGGCGTATCCGGATCGTGAGGCGGCGGCGTGTCGTTCGGGTCCTTCGTCATGCGGTTGGTCGATGAAGCAGTACGTTCAGAAAGCGATACCGAGCGTCAGGTACGGGCGCACGCTATGGTTGCGCAACCCGTACGCGACGTCGACGTTGATCGGGCCGACGGGGCTGCGCCAGCGCGCGCCGATGCCGACACCCGGGTAGAACACGCGCTCGCCCCACGCATCGGTGGCCGTGCCGATGTCGAAGAACGTCGCGGCGCCCCAGTCGCGGTTGAACCAGTGCTGGTATTCGGCGGTGCCCGTCATCAGGTACTTGGTCGGCAGGACGGAGCCGTCGACGCTGTTGCCGATGCTCTGGTAGCCGTAGCCGCGCACCGAGTTCGAGCCGCCCGCGCGGAACAGCAGCGACGCCGGCACGCCGGTCGAGCCGCCGCCCGTGAACACGCCGCCGAGCTCCGCGCGGAACACGAACAGGTCGCGCTTGCCGACCGGCAGGTACTGCTGGCCACGCGCGTAGCCGCGGACGAAGGTCTGGTCGGTCAACACGCCCTTGACCGCGAAGCCGGCCTCCGCGTGGATCAGGTTGCCCGAACGCGGGAACAGCGGATCGTCGACATTGCGGCGCGTCCACGCCCATTGCGGCACCAGCGCGCGGCTCGTGGTCGGCCCTGCGCCGTTCTGGTCGAGCCGGTCCTGGTAAAACATCAGCGAATACGTGTAGTCGATGAACTGGCCCGTGCGCGTGCGCTGCACGCCGACCCGCGCGCTGTAGATGCGCGTATCCGACACGTTGGTGTTCGTGTACGACGCGAGCACGCTGTTGGTCCACCCCTTCTCGCCCGGCGGCATCGACAGCTGGACCTGCCCGTATTGCTGGATCTGGTCGAGCCGGCCCGACACGGTCAGCGGCCACGCGGCGCCGAACGTGTCGAGATACGTGTAGGAGCCCTGCACATGCGGCCCGGTATCGGTGGCAAAGCCGACACCGCCGCGGATGTTGTTGTACGGGAACTCGCTGACCTTCACGTGCACGGGCGTGCGCTCGGGCTTCGCCGTATCGTCGCCGACGTCGATCGCGACGCTCGCGTAGTACGGCGTGTTCTGCAACTGCCGCTGCAATTCGGTGATCCGCTGCACGTCGTAGATCTCGCCTTCCGACAACGGATTGACGTTCGTGACGATCTTTTCCGGATAGCGGCGCACACCGTCGACGTCGACCTTGCCGATCGTGAAGGTCGGGCCGCTGTCGAACGTGACCGCGAGCGTCGCGCGCTGCGTGCGCGGGTCGATGCGCGCCTCCGACGACGCGATCTTCGCGCCGAGATAGCGGCGCGACTGCAGTTGCCTGAGCGCCGCTCCCTTCGCGCCATCCCAGTCGGATTGCGTGAACGGATCGCCCGGCTTCAGCGAAAACGCGAAACGGGTCGCGGCTTCCTGCTTCGGATCCTCGGTGCCGATGGGCCCCTTGAACGTCAGGTCGACGCTCGACACGACGGTCTGCTTGCCCGGATCGACCGCGATGCGCACGTCGCGCTTGCCGTCGCGCGTGCGCACGTCGGTGCGCACGACCGGCGAGAAATAGCCGGCTGTCGCGGTCAGGTCGCGCACCTGCTGCGGCGTGGCCGTCACGAGGAAGTCGAACTGGTCGTCGCTGATGTCGTCGCGCTTCGCGAAGCGCGCGATGTCGAGATGCGTCTTGAGCAGCTTGCGAACCGAGCGCGGCGCGTCGATGTCGACGTCGTACTTCGCGTGGGCCGGCAGCGCGAAGCACGCGGCCAGGCAACCCGCGAGGGTCGCTCGCGCGGCGCGGGCCGCGACGCCGGCGCGATTGCGTTCCACGCGCGGGCCCGCGTCATGTGCCGGATGTGCTTGATGGTTCGACTGCCCCGCCAAATATGACCTCGCCCTCGGTTGTCACGGTTTTGTGGAAAACCCTGTATTTGACCACAGCGTGCCAGCGTCAAAGCTTAATGTTTGTAAACCGCTGCGCGCGCGAGCGTGGCCGCGGCGTCATGCCTGACGGCGCGCTTGCGGGCACCGGCTGCGCGCCGGCCCGCGGATTCGACGCGCGATTGCCGCCGGCTGTTCCCGCGATGCGGTAAAATCCCGCCATCGTGAATCCGGCGCATCGTGCGCCGCCCGAAACGGAAAACCAGCCATGCCGTACCAGTCCGATGTCACGCAGTTCCTGAACCAGCTCAAGCAGCAGAAGCCGACGCTCGAGGAAGAGCAGCGCAAGGGCCGTTCCCTGCTGTGGGACAAGCAGCCGATCGACCTCGACGAGCGCGACGAGCAGCAGGAATCGCGCGTGAAGCAAACGTCGTACGTCTACTACCAGAACTTCTGACGACGTGAGCGCCGCCGACGAGGCCAGCGCCGCCCGGCAGGACGACGCGATCGCCGCGCCCGCGGGCGCCGATTCGACGCCCGACACGGTCGACGGTGTCGCGGCGTTCGCTCGCCTGTACGGCGAGCCGCTCTTCAAGCTGCCGCAGGATCTCTACATCCCGCCCGATGCGCTCGAGATCTTCCTCGAGACCTTCGAAGGCCCGCTCGACCTGCTGCTCTACCTGATCCGCAAGCAGAACTTCAACGTGCTCGACATCCCGATGGCGCAGGTCACCGCGCAATATCTGGGCTACGTCGACCAGATCCGCACGTCGAACCTCGAGCTCGCAGCCGAGTACCTGCTGATGGCCGCGATGCTGATCGAGATCAAGTCGCGGATGCTGCTGCCGGTCAAGAAGGCCGACACCGGCGAGGAAGCCGAGGATCCGCGCGCCGAACTCGTGCGCCGCCTGCTCGAATATGAGCAGATGAAGCTCGCTGCACAACGTATCGACCGGTTGCCGCAGCTCGGCCGCGACTTCCTGCGCGCCGACGTCTACATCGAGCAGAGCGTCACGCCGCGCTTCCCCGACGTGAATTCGGACGACCTGCGCGCCGCATGGGCCGACGTGCTCAAGCGCGCGAAGCTCGTCCAGCACCACAAGATCTCCCGCGAGGAACTGTCGGTGCGCGAACACATGAGCCTGATCCTGCGCCGGCTGCAGAACGCGCGCTTCATGGAGTTCGCCGAGCTGTTCGACACGTCGCGCGGCGTGCCGGTCGTCGTCGTGAATTTCATCGCGATGCTCGAACTCGCGCGCGAATCGCTCCTCGAGATCACGCAGGCCGAACCGTTCGCGCCGATCTACGTGCGCCTCGCGTACCTGCCCGCGTAACGCCCGCGCCCGCCCTTCCCGTTCTCCCGATTCATCCCGGCACACTTGCCGCCTCACCGCAGCCCGACGCGGCCGCGTGGGCCGGTGCCGGCACGCCCGATTTAAAAGTGAACGATCGTTCTTTTTTCGATGCGTTTGGCGGCCAAATCCTCTACAATCCGCCGACGCCCGATGCGCCGCCCGCGCGCCGGCGTTCTCCGCTTCGACCCCGACGCCGCCGCTGCGGCGCCAACGCGCGCATGCGCGAGGAACCCGCTACCCGATCATGAAAGTCATCAGCTCGATCCATGAACTGCGCGACCAGTTGCGCGGACAGAACCGCACGGCGTTCGTGCCGACGATGGGCAACCTGCACGAAGGGCACCTGTCGCTGATGCGCCTCGCGCGCCAGCACGGCGACCCGGTCGTGGCGAGCATCTTCGTCAACCGGCTGCAATTCGGCCCGAACGAGGATTTCGACAAGTATCCGCGCACGCTCCAGGACGATATCGAGAAGCTGCAGAAGGAAAACGTCTACGTGCTGTTCGCGCCGACCGAGCGCGACATGTACCCGGAACCGCAGGAATACCGCGTGCTGCCGCCGGATGACCTCGGCGGGATTCTCGAGGGTGAATTCCGGCCCGGCTTCTTCGCCGGCGTGTGCACGGTCGTCACGAAGCTGATGTCCTGCGTGCAGCCGCGCGTCGCGGTGTTCGGCAAGAAGGATTACCAGCAGTTGATGATCGTGCGCCGGATGTGCCAGCAGCTCGCGCTGCCGGTCGAGATCATCGCGGCCGAAACCGTGCGCGACGAGGACGGCCTCGCGCTGTCGTCGCGCAACCGCTACCTGACGGCCGACGAGCGCAAGGAAGCGCCCGAGCTCGCGAAAACGCTGCAGCGCGTGCGCGACAGCGTGCTCGGCGGCGAACGCGACCTCGGCAAGCTCGAGCAGCACGCGCGCACGCACCTGGCCGAGCGCGGCTGGGCACCCGACTACATTGCGATCCGCCGCCGCGCGAACCTGATCGCACCGAGCGCCGCCGAACTCGAAGCCGGCGAGCCGCTCGTCGTGCTCGCGGCCGCGAAGCTCGGCGCGACGCGCCTCATCGATAACCTGGAAATCTGACGGGCCGCCCCGCCCGCGCCTCTCACGACGCATCACGGAGACACCATGCAGCGCCACATGCTCAAATCGAAGATCCACCGCGCGGCCGTCACGCACTGCGAGCTGCACTACGAAGGCTCGTGCGCGATCGACGAAGACCTGCTCGAAGCGGCGGGCCTCATCGAAAACGAACGGATCGACATCTGGAACATCAACAACGGCGAGCGTTTCTCGACGTACGCGATCAAGGGTGAGCGCGGCAGCGGGATGATCTCGCTGAACGGCTCGGCCGCGCGTCGCGCGCAGCTCGGCGACCTCGTGATCATCGCGGCATTCGCGATGGTCGACGAAGCCGAGCTGCAGGCCGGCTGGAAGCCGAAGCTCGTGTTCATCGACGACGGCAACAAGATCAAGGGCCATCGCGACCACGTGCCGACGCAGAACTGGACCTGACCAGCCGCCCGCGTGCCATGGCGCGCGGGAGCGGCTGCGCCGCCTGCGGTCGAAGGGCCGGATTCCGTGTACCGCGGGATCCGGCCCTTTCTCATTTCATCGCGTACCGGCCCGGCGGCCGCGCGATCAGGACGCCTTGGCGGCCTTCTCCGTCTTCTCTGCCTTCGGCGCGCGGCGTTCGGCCCATTCGACGATCGGCCGCCACTGTTCGAGATCCTTCTCGACCCGGCTCTTCGCGACGTCCCACAGCGTGAGGCCGTGCGCGGCGATCTGCACGTAGTTCTGCGTGTCGCGCACGTAGCCGAGCACCGGCAGGCCGAGCCCTTCGACGAACCGGTGAAGCTGATCCGACGAACGCGTGCGCGCATCGACCCGCATCCCGACGATCCCGACCTCGACGCTGCCCTTGCGCACCGCCTTCTCGCCGGCGAGGCGCTCCAGAAACTGCTGCGTGGCCAGAATGTCGAACAGCGACGGCTGCAGCGGCACGATCACCTTGTCGGCCAATTGCAGCGCAACGTTGAGCCGGTTGCCGTGCAGGCCGGCCGGCGTATCGATCACCGCATATTCGAGGCCGCGCGGCGGCTTCGTCGGCGCGTCCGGGTCGAGTTCCCATGCCTCGATCGCCGGCAATCCGGCCGGCCGCAGGTCGAGCCACGCATGCGCGGATTGCTGCCGGTCCAGGTCGGCAAGCGCGACCCACGCGCCCTGCGCCGCGAAATAGCCGGCAAGATTGGTGGACAGCGTGCTCTTCCCCACGCCGCCCTTCGGATTCGCCACCACGATCACCGTCATGAATTCCCCCGAAAAAGCCGCGCGGCGCCCGCCGCATGGCAGGCGCCGCTCGAATGCGGATACAGGGAGCGATGATATCGGCAAACGGGGTGTCACCGGAACGGGTTGCGCCGCACCGCGGACGCCGAGCTACCCGTTACGCACGCTGAACCGCGGCCTCCCGTGCGCCGAGCGCGTACGCGCCGCCGCCCAGCAGCGCCTGCACGGCAAGCGTGACGGCCCAGAACGCCGGATATTCCCAGCCGCCGTTCGGTGACGTGAAGCTCCAGCCGTTCGGCAGATGCGCGGCGATTGCGCCGAGCATGAACGGCAGCAGCACGAGCGCGGCGACGCGCACACGGAAGCCCGCGAGCAGCGCCAGGCCGCCGGCCAGTTCGACGAACGTCGTCAGGTACGCGAGCCAGCCCGGCAGGCCGATCGACGCGAAGAACTGCGCGGTGCCGGGCAGCGTGAAGACAAACACCTTCTGCGCGACGTGCGCGAGGTGCAGCACGCCGAGCGCGACGCGCAGCAGTGTCGCGGCGAAATCGTTGAGGCGATTGGGGTTCATGGCAAATTCCTTCGTGAGTGGATGAGAATGGATCGCACTCTATTCGAATCGATTTGGCCGATAAACACGCCAATCCGCTTTAACTGATTCCCGAAAAGAACGAATCAGGCCATAAAAAAGGGCATGACCGACCATGCCCCGATGCGAACTTCAGTAACCGCTTTTGCCTTGTGACGAATCGGCGCCGGACGGGCTGCCGCCCGCGCCGTACGAATCGCACGCGTGCGCATAAGCCGACGCGCCCAGCAGCGCCGCCAGCAGCACGCTCCACCACCACCGAACCTTCATCGCCGCACTCCTCCGGACGAACCACCGCCCACCTGTGTTGTACGCGATCCGGCGAAAAATGCGAGGCCTGTTGCATCGGGCCCCGACTGGGGCGTCAGCGGAATTCCGCGTACAGCGCGTCGAGGTCGAGATGGTCGGCGAATGTGTCGGCGAGCCGCTCGAGCGATGCCTCGCGCAGCGCCGGATAGTCGATGCGCTCCGCGCCGTCGAGCCCGGCCCACGCGAGCAGCGCCGTGCATGCGTCGGGCGAGTCGAACAGCCCGTGCACGTAAGTCGCGAGGATCTGGCCGTCGGCGGACACCGCACCGTCCGGGCGCGTGCCGCCCTGCGCGGCGTCGGCTGCGAGCGCGAGCGCAGGCGCCGCGAGCGCGGGCCCATGCGTGTCGCCCATGTGGATCTCGTAGCCGCTCACGGCGGCCCCGCCCGCCAGCGCGAGCTGCCCGGTCACGTTCTTCAGCGTCTTGTCGCGCTGCAGCGTCGTGTCGAAATCGAGCAGCCCGAGCCCCGGCACGCTGCCGGGTGCGCCTTCGAGACCGAGCGGATCGTCGAGCGTGCGACCGAGCATCTGCATCCCGCCGCAGATACCGATCACCTTGCCGCCGTAACGCAGGTGGCGACGGATCAGCGTGTCCCAGCCCGCGTCGCGCAGCCATGCCAGATCGCGCTGCACGCTCTTCGAACCGGGCAGGATCAGCAGGTCGGCGTCCGGCACCGGGCCGCTCTTCCAGTACGTGAACTCGACCTGCGGATGCGCGCGCAGCGGATCGAAATCGGTGTGGTTGCTGATGCGCGGCAGCGCGGGCACGACGACGCGCAGCACGCCGGCGTCGCCGCGTGCGGCGGCGCTGCGCGCCTGTGCGGGCAGCATGTCCTCGGCATCGAGCGTCAGCCCGTGCAGGTACGGCAGCACGCCGAATACCGGCTTGCCCGTCTGCGCGCGCAGCCAGTCGAGCCCCGGTTCGAGCAGCTTGACATCGCCGCGGAAGCGGTTGATCACGAAGCCACGCACGCGCGCGCGCTCGCTGTCCGACAGGCACGCGAGCGTGCCGACCAGGTGCGCGAACACGCCGCCGCGGTCGATGTCGGCGACCAGTACGACCGGGCAGTCGACGCGTTCGGCAAAACCCATGTTCGCGATGTCGCCGGCGCGCAGGTTGATCTCGGCCGGGCTGCCCGCGCCCTCGACGATCACCGTGTCGTAGCCGGCGCGCAGGCGCGCGTAAGACTCGAGCACCGCTTCGAACGCGACCGGCTTGTAGTCGTGATACGCGCGCGCATCGAGGTTCATGCGCGCCTTGCCGTGAATGATCACCTGCGCGCCGCGGTCGCTCGTCGGCTTCAGCAGCACGGGGTTGAAATCCGTATGCGGCGCGACGCCCGCGGCCAGTGCCTGCAGCGCCTGCGCGCGGCCGATTTCGCCGCCGTCGGCCGTCACCGCGCTGTTGAGCGCCATGTTCTGCGGCTTGAACGGCGCAACGCGCGCGCCCGCACGGCGCGCGAGGCGGCACAATCCCGCGACCAGCGTGCTCTTGCCCGCGTCGGACGTCGTGCCCTGGATCATCAGCGTGCCGCGCGGCCGCGGCTCGGGTGCATTCATCGTGTAAAGGTCATTGCGAAGCAAAGGCCGCATTATCGCCCGCGCCGGTATGCCCGCGCCGTTACAATCACGCGATGATTCCGCACGACCTCACCTTCGTCCTCGGCGGCGCGCGCTCGGGCAAGAGCGCCTACGCCGAGCAGCTCGCCGCCGACAGCGGCCGCCCCGTCACCTACATCGCGACCGCGACCGCCGCCGATGCCGAATTCGCGCAGCGCATCGCGCACCATCGTGCGCGCCGGCCGGCCGCCTGGGGTTTCGCCGACGCCCCCGTCGACCTCGCCGGCACGCTCGCGCGGCTCGACGATCCGCACGCGTGCCTGCTCGTCGACTGCCTGACGCTGTGGCTCACGAACCTGCTGTGCCCGGCCGACGGCGAACCGCTCGACGATGCGCAGTACGCGGCGCAGGTCGACCGGCTCGAGCAGGCGTTGCGCGGCGCGCGCGCGAAGGTGATCGTCGTCAGCAACGAGATCGGGCTCGGCGTCGTGCCGCTCGGGTCGGTCACGCGCCGCTACGTCGACGAACTCGGGCGCCTGAACCAGCGTGTCGCCGCGCTCGCGACGCGCGTGACGCTGCTCGTCGCCGGGCTGCCGCTCGACCTCAAGACGGGAGCGCCGTCATGCTGATGCTGTCGCTGCCCGTTGTCGCGATGTTCGCGGTCGTGGCCGCGATCATCGACCGCGCGATCGGCGAACCGGCCGGCTGGCATCCGCTCGTCGCGTTCGGCCGCCTCGCTGCGCGCATCGAAGGCGCGCTGAACACGGGCCGGCGCGGCCGCGTGGTCGGCGTTGCCGCGTGGATCGCGGCGGTCGTGCCGCCGGTCGCCGTCGCGGCATGGCTCGCGGCCGTGCTGCCGTGGCCGTTCGCGGCCGCGCTGCACATCGCCCTGCTGTGGTTCGCACTCGGCGCGAAAAGCCTCACTGACCACGTCGCGCCGATCGCCGCGGCACTGCTGCGGAATGACCTCGGCGCCGCCCGCACGCTGACCGCGCGCATCGTGTCGCGCGACACGAGCGACGCGGACGAAGGCGCGCTGTCGCGTGCGGCCGTCGAATCCGCGCTCGAGAACGGTAACGACGCGATCTTCGGCGCGCTGTTCTGGTTCGTCGTCGCAGGCGGCCCCGGCGCGCTGCTGTTCCGGCTCGCGAACACGCTCGACGCGATGTGGGGCTACCGCACGCCGCGCTTCCTGACCTTCGGCTGGGCCGCCGCGCGCCTCGACGACGCGCTCAACTGGATTCCCGCGCGCCTCACGGCCGCGAGCTACGCGCTGCTCGGCGATACGGCCGCCGCATGGCGCTGCTGGCGCACGCAGGCGCGCCACTGGGACAGCCCGAACGCAGGCCCGGTGATGGCCGCCGGCGCCGGCAGCCTGAACGTGCAGCTCGGCGGCCCGGCCGTCTATCACGGCGAGATCGAGGATCGTCCCGCGCTCGGCACGGGCGCAACGGCGACCGCCATCCACATCGTCGCCGCGTTGTCGCTCGTCACGCGCACGCTTGCCCTGTGGCTCGCGCTGCTGGTCGCGAGCGGCGCACTCGTCATGGCCACCCATCATGTCTGACATCCACATCGCGCACGGCGGCAACCTGCATGAAGCCGCACGCCGCCACGGCATTCCGTACGACACATGGCTCGACCTGTCGACCGGCATCAATCCGGTCGGCTATCCGGTGCCCCCCGTCCCGGCCGACGCATGGCGCCGGCTGCCCGACGACGGCGACGGCCTCGCGGCCTGCGCCGCGCAGTACTACCACGCGCCCGATCCCGCACACGTGCTGCCGGTTGCCGGCAGCCAGGCAGCAATCCGCGCATTGCCCGCGTTGCTGCCGACCGGCGACGCCGGCGTCGCGGCGCTCGCGTACGGCGAATATGCGCCCGCTTTCGCGCGCCACGGCCATCGCGTCGTCGCGCTCGACATCGGCACGGATACGTTGCCTGCAACGTTGCGCCACGTCATCGTCGGGAATCCGAACAATCCCACCGCCGAATTCGTGCCGGCCGGGCGCCTGCTCGGCTGGCATGCGCAACTGGCGGCGCGCGGCGGCACGCTGATCGTCGACGAGGCGTTCGCCGATACGGGCGCGACGCAATCGCTCGCGCCGCAGGTCGATCGCCCGGGGCTCGTCGTGCTGCGCTCGGTCGGCAAGTTCTTCGGGCTCGCCGGCATCCGCGCAGGCTTCGTGCTCGCGTGCCCCGACCAGATCGCCGCGCTGCGCGACATGCTCGGCGCATGGACGGTCGGCGGTCCGGCACGCCACGCGGTCGCGGCGGCGTTCGCCGATCGCGCATGGCAGGCCGCCGCCCGCGAGCGGCTCGCGGCCGACGGCGAGCGGCTGGCAGCATTGCTGCGCGCGCACGGCTTCGCAGTCCGTGCGACGCCGCTCTTCAGCTGGACCGACGACCCGCGGGCAGCGGCACTGCATGCGGCACTCGCGGCACGCGGGATCTGGACGCGGCACTTCCCGGCACCGTCGAGCACACGCGTCGGCCTGCCGGGCAGCGAAGCCGAATGGCAGCGCCTCGGTGACGCACTCGCCCACTGCGTGCCGCTGCTGCAACGGGAATCCGCATGAATGCGCGCATGTTTCGCCGGCTGACACCGGTCGCGATGCTGGCCGCACTCGCTCACGCGCCGCTTGTCCATGCCGATGTCACGACGCGCGACGACGCCGGCAACACCGTCACGCTGCCTGCGCCCGCGCAGCGCGTGATCAGCCTCGCACCCCACGCGACCGAGCTGGTCTACGCGGCCGGCGGCGGCGCGAAGCTCGTCGGCACGGTCACGTACAGCGACTATCCGCCCGCCGCGCAAGCGATACCGCGCGTCGGCGACAACAAGGCGCTCGACCTCGAGCGGATCGCGGCGCTGAAGCCCGACCTGATCGTCGTCTGGCGGCACGGCAATGCCGAGCGGCAGACCGACGCGTTGCGCGCGCTGCATATCCCGCTGTTCTTCAGTGAACCGAAGCATCTCGACGACGTAGCGGCGTCGCTGCGCCGGCTCGGCACGCTGCTCGGCACGCAACCGGCTGCCGATACGGCCGCGGCCGCCTATACGCGCGACATCGCGGCACTGCGCGCACGTTATGCCGCGCGAGCGCCCGTCACGATGTTCTTCCAGGTCTGGGACCGGCCGCTGATGACGCTCAACGGCGCGCACCTGATCAACGACGTGATCGAGCTGTGCGGCGGCCGCAACGTGTTCGCATCGCTCAAGCCGCTCGTGCCGACCGTCACCGACGAAGCGGTGCTCGCGGCGAATCCGGAGGCGATCGTGACGACCGGCGTAGGCGCATCGCGCACGGACGAACCGCTGCCGAGCCTGGCGCGCTGGCGCACGTGGCCCGCGCTGACGGCCGTGGCGCGCAACAACCTGTTCGCGATCGACGGCGATCTGCTGACGCGGCCGTCGCCGCGGATCGCGCAGGGCGCGGCCGCGCTGTGCGAGGATCTCGATGCCGCGCGTGCACGGCGGCCGGTGCGCTGATTTCCGGAGACTTGCGCGCGCATTGCGCACCTGCGCCCGATGCGCCCGTGTTTGACACAGATCGAACGCGCGCTGCGTCGTTCGCATGCGGACGCCGGCGCGCCTATTCGTCCCAGTGCACCACTTCCCACGTTCGCGTGGCGGCATCGGCCCGCAGCCAGACGACACCCCCTGTCGGCACCGGCCGCGACAACAGTGTATCGAGCGGCACGCGCAGTACATGCGATGCAAACGCGCGGATCACACCCGCATGCGTGACGGCCCATTGCGGTCGGTCGAACTGCGCCACGGCATCGGCCTGCCGTGCGACCCGGGCAGCGAACCGCGCGACGCTTTCGCCGCCGTGCGCGCACGCATGCATCAGGTCGGCCGCCCACGCGTCGAGCGCGGCGCGATCGATATCGTCCCAGCGCTGCATTTCCCACGCGCCGAAATCCATTTCCTGCCAGCCGGCATCGCGTTGCAGCGGCACATCGAATGCCTGCGCGAGCCGTTCGGCAACCGACGCGCATCGCATCAGCGGGCTCGTCCAGATCTGTTCGGGCGGCGGCGCGCCGAGAGCCGACAGATGCGCGCGCACGGCATGCGCCCCCGCATCGGCCGGCGCGGCGAGCGGCACGTCGCTGCGTCCATAACAGACGCCCGGCTCGACGCCGACGGACGGATGACGGATCAGGACGACGTCCACCCGAGCACCACGAGATAGATCGCCAGTTCGCACAGTTGTTGCGTGAAGCCGAGGCAGTCGCCCGTATAACCGCCGATCCGCTTCACGAAATAGCGGGCTGCCCACGCGCGCACGAGCACGAGCGCAACGCATGCGGCGACCCCCATGCGCCAGTCGGGCCAGAACAGCCAGGGCAATCCGAACAGCGCGGCGACGCACGCCGCGCGTGCCCCCATCCGTTGCGCGACCGGTTTCGCCTTGCCTTCGGGCCGCACGTAGTCGAGCGTCATCAGCAAGCTCACGGCCGCCGCGCGGCTCGCCGCGTGCGCGGCGATCATCGTCCATGCGGCACGCAGCGGCAGCATGGACGCAAGCGCCTGCCATTTCACGCCGAGCGCGATCACGAGCGCGACCGCGCCGAACGTGCCGATCCGCGAGTCGTGCATGATGCGCAGCACGTCGTCGCGCGTATAGCCGCCGCCGAACGCATCGCAACTGTCGGCCAGGCCGTCCTCGTGAAAGGCACCCGTTGCGAGCAGCGTGGCGGCCATCGACAGCCCGACCGCGATCGACACGGGCAACGCGCGCAGCGCGACCAGATACACGAGCGCGCCCCACGCGCCGACGCATGCGCCGACGAGCGGGAAATAACGCGCGGCCTGGTCGAGATCGCCGGCCGCGTAGCCGATCGTGCGCGGCACGGGCACGCGCGTGAAGTAGCCGAGTGCGACGAAGAAGTAGCGCAGTTCGGCTCGCACGCCGCGCGCGCGATCAGGCGTCACGATTGTCGACACCCGCGGATTCGAAGCTCGCCATTTCCGTGAGGAACGCAGCAGCCGCACGCACGAGCGGCAGCGCAAGCGCCGCGCCGGTGCCTTCGCCGAGCCGCAGGTCGAGCGCGAGCAGCGGCTTCGCGCCGAAATGCTCGAGCATGCGCCGGTGCCCGGCCTCGTGCGACGTATGCGAGAACACGCAGTAGTCGCGCACGCCGGGCGCGATGCGCTCGGCGACGAGCAGCGCGGCCGTCGCGATGAAACCGTCGACGAGGATCGTCATCCGCTCGCTCGCGGCCGCGAGATACGCGCCCGTCATCATCGCGATCTCGAAGCCGCCGAACGTCGCGAGCACGTCGAGCGGTGCAATCGCGTGCGAGTGCTTGACGAGCGCACGGCCGAGCACCGCGCGCTTGTGCGCGAGGCCCTGGTCGTCGAGGCCCGTGCCGCGCCCGACGCAGGCGTCGATCGGCACGCTGAGCAGGCGGCTCATCAGGCACGCGGCCGACGACGTGTTCGCGATCCCCATCTCGCCGAAGCCGATCGTGTTCGTGCCGAGCGACCGATGCAGGCGCACGCGCGCCGCGCCGGCCGCGAGCGCCGTCATCGCCTCGTCGCGCGTCATCGCCGGCTCCGCCGCGAAGTTGCGCGTCCCGCGCGCGACCGGCAGCGACACCAGCCGGTCGGACAGCGGCAGCGGCGACGCGACGCCCGCATCGACGATCTCGAGCGTGCTCTGCGCGACGCCCGAGAACGCGTTGATTGCCGCGCCGCCGGCGAGGAAGTTCGCGACCATCTGCGCGGTCACCGCTTGCGGATAAGGACTCACGCCCTCGGCGGCAATCCCGTGATCGCCGGCAAACACGATCGTCACGGGACGCTGCACGACCGGCCGCTCGGTGTGCTGGATCAAGCCGATCTGCAGCGCGATCGCCTCGAGCTGGCCGAGGCTGCCGGGCGGCTTGGTCTTGTGGTCGATTACGTGCTGCAGGCGCTTGCGCAGCGCGTCGTCGAGCGGCGCGATCGCGGGCGGGAAGTGGGTCGGGGTCGTCATCAAGGAGCCGTGTCGTTGGCGCGGCGGTATGCGCCGCGCATCGGAAAAGGAAACGTCATTGTCGCTCGGGCCACGCCGGCAGCAGCGCATCGCGGCCGTTCTCGCGGATCAGCACGAGCGGATAACCGAACGCATCGCTGGCGCGCTCGGGCGTCAGCACGTCATGCACGGGGCCGGCCCACGCGTGGCCGCGGCCGTCGAGCAACAGCGCATGCGTCGCGAAACGCCGCGCGAGATTCAGATCATGGCACGAGAACAGCACCGTGCGCGGGCCCGCGTCGAGCCACGCGGCCAGCGCGGTCAGGCAATCGATCTGGTGATGCAGGTCGAGGTGCGCGAGCGGTTCGTCGAGCAGCATCAACGGCGCGTCCTGGCACAGCGTCGCGGCCAGCGCGACTCGCTGCCGCTCGCCGCCCGACAACGACAGCACGTCGCGCGACGCAAGCGCAGCCAGGTCGAAGGTCGCCAGCGCGTCGCGCGCGGCCGCGCGGTCGCCGTCTCGCTCCCAGCCCCAGCCGCCGAGATACGGAAAGCGGTTGAGCAGCACCGTGTCGAACACGGTCGCGCTGAATGCGTCGTGCAGTTGCTGCGGCATCAGCGCGCGGCGCTGCGCGAGCGGCGCCGGCTGCCACGCGGCGAGCGGCCGGCCATCGATCTCGACTCGTCCGCCGGCCGGCGTCTGCAACCCCGCGAGCGTCGCGAGCAGCGTCGTCTTGCCCGCACCGTTCGGCCCCGCGATGCACCAGATCTCGCCCGGGCGGAACGCCTGCGTGAAGCCGTCGAGCAGCGTGCGCGCGCCGGCCTTCAGCGTCAGGTCGACGGCCGCGTAGCGCATCTCGCCGCCGGTGGCGTGCAATGCGGCATGGGTCATCGCATCGGCCTCCTGAGCAACATCCACAGGAACACCGGCACGCCGATCAACGCAGTCATCACGCCGACCGGCAACTGCGCGGGCGCGATCGCGGTGCGTGCGAGCAGGTCAGCCGCCATCACGCCGCCGCCGCCCGCGAGCATCGCGGCCGGCAGCAGCATCCGCTGGTCGTTGCCGAAGGCAAGCCGCAGCGCATGGGGCACGACGAGGCCGACGAAGCCGATCGTGCCGGCCGTCGTCACCGCGGCCGCGGCGGCCAGCGACGCGACGAGATAGATCCGCACACGCAGGCGCGCAACGGGCACGCCGAGCGCAAGCGCCGTCGCATCGCCGCGCAGCAGCACGTTCAGTTGCGGCGCGGCCGGCAGTGCGATGCATGCGGCCAGCAGCAGCGCACCCCACGCGAACCATGGCGCGGTCACGCCGTTCAGGTCGCCGGTCAGCCAGAAGATGATCCCGCGCAGCCGTGCATCGGGCGCGAGCGACAGCAACAGCGTGACGAGCGCGCCCCACCCGGCCGCGATCACGACACCCGTGAGCAGCAGCCGCGGCGACGCGTCGCGCGACTCGCCGCGCCACAGCTCGCGGCGCGCGAGGCCGAGCACGAGCGCGACCGACACGAGCGAGCCCGCGAACGCCGACGCATCGACGAGCCACCACGCGCCGCCCGCGATCATCGCGACAAGCGCGAAACCGGCCGCACCGCCGGACACACCGAGCACGTACGGGTCGGCAAGCGGGTTGCGCAGCAACACCTGCAACAGTGCGCCGGCCAGCGCGAGCAGCGCGCCGCACGCGAAGCCCGCGAGTGCGCGCGGCAAACGCAGCGTGCGAACGATATCGGAAAACAATGTGTCGCCGCCATGCGGCACGAGCGACGCGAGCGCCTGCCACGGCGACATCGGCACGCTGCCGATCGACAGCGACGCGACGAACAGCAACGCGACCACGGCGGCCAGCGCGGCCCAGATCGCCGCGGCGCGCGCGGCGCTCATGCGGCCCTCCGCGCGACGGACGACGCTGCGCGCATCGGCGCGCTACTGCTGCCGGCCGGGTGCGACATCGGCACAGTGCGACGTGTTGCAGGCATCCCCAAGCTCGTGATCCTTGTCGGTCAGGTGGTCGACGTGCGCGGCGGCCTTCGGCGCTCGCCTCGTTCGCAAACGTCACCAAGATGGCAGAAATCGGCGCCGACGACGATTGGGGTCGGCATCGAAGATCCATCCCGTGAAGCATTGCGCACCCTGCTTCCCCGCAGGCCGCGCGTCACGAAGCCCGTGCGGGCTTCCCGCCTCGGCCGGTATCCGGGCTGGCGGCGGTCCGGCTCGCCTTCCCGCGCGAAAACGCGCAGTGGCCCGCGCCCGCCTGCGGTAACCGCATGCGAAACGCGCCCGAGCCGGCCTGCGTCATGCGACGCGGCCGCTTACCGTTGCGGGGGCAGCGCAGGTTGGCGGCTTCCTGGCGGAGCCCACGCCCTGCTTCCCGTTTAACCGCGCGTTCCACGCGCGAGCACCGAGGCGGCGCCAGTTTAGGAGCCGCTCGCACGAGCGTCAAGGAAGCGTCCGGGCACGCACGGGACGCGCTGATTCGCGGCAAGAAGCAGGGGTGTTACGACTGGAAACGTTACAGATGTCGGTTTGCGCGTTATTCCGCGCTAAAATGCTGGGTCTTTAGAGGACGCAGCAAATGCTCAACGAACTCGAAACCTTATCTCAAAATATTGGCCGTCTGATTTCGCTGAACAAGCGCTATCACTCGGAACGGCTCGCGCTCGAGGAGCAAGTCGCGCAATTGCGCGCGGACGCGGACACAGTCCGCGCGGAACTCGCGCAACTGCGCGACGAACGCAATGCGCTCGCAGCCGAGCGCGACACACTGTCGGCAAAGATCGACGACGCCCAGGTGAAGCTGAACGCGATTCTCGAAAAGCTGCCGCGCTCGAAAAGTGCGGAGCAAGCCGACAACCAGCTCGACCTGCTGGATGGGCAGGCGCGTACGGATGGCGATGACGCGGCCAGCCACGGAGAACATGCATGAGCACCAAGCAGATCGAAGTCTCGATTCTCGGTCAGCCCTATCGGCTCGCCTGTTCGGCCGAGACCGAAGCGGCGCTGCTCGAAGCGGTCGCGCGTGTCGACGCCGAAATGTCGAAAATCCGCTCGAACAGCTCGGTACGCGGCACCGATCGCATCGCCGTGATGGCGGCGCTGTCGCTCGCTTCCGAATTGCTGCGGCTGCAAACGAGCGTGCGGCACGGTGAAGCATTTCCGGCGGAGGAAATCCGTCGTACAATGCACCAGATGAACGAACAGCTCGGCGCGGTGCTCGCACAGCACGAGACGCAGTAACGTTTTAATCGATACGTCGATTCCCCTTGATCTCGGCGATCAACGGTGGTCAAATTGGCGCATCGATTCACAGTTCAGTCAGCTTCCCTGCCTGGTTCGCCAAGGTCATATATTCCTTGAACCAATGCCATGTGCACGGTTGCGGAAATTTGTAGCACGGGCGCGCGCGTCACTCTGTCTGATGTACCCGAAGTGCTGCTAACTGCGACCAATTCTGAACCTCAGGTTCAGGATGCCGGCCTAGCGGCCAAGGCGGGGGCCTATCCAACGGCATCGGGCGAAGCCCGATGCCGTTTTCTTTTGTAGCAGCCTCTTTCTGCGTCGATCACGATCCATGCAATACTGGCTGATGAAGTCCGAACCGGACGAAGCAAGCATCGACGATCTCGCCAACGCACCGCAGCGCTCGCTGCCGTGGACGGGCGTGCGCAATTATCAGGCGCGCAATTTCATGCGCGACACGATGAAGATCGGCGACGGCGTGCTGTTCTATCACTCGAGCTGCCCCGAGCCGGGCATCGCGGGCCTCGCCGAAGTGTCGTCGACGCCCTACCCCGATCCCACGCAGTTCGATCCGAAAAGCCCCTATTACGATTCGAAGTCGAGCCAGGAAGCGCCGCGCTGGCTGCTCGTCGACGTGCGCTACGTGAAAAAATCACCGCTCGTGCCGCTTGCCGCGCTGCGCGAACACGACGAACTCGCCGACATGCGCGTGCTCGCACGTGGCAACCGGCTGTCGATCACGCCCGTCACGCGCGCCGAATGGAAGTTCATCACCGAAAAGCTGATGAAGTAGGCGCACGCCAAAGGTCAAATCTGGTCAGTACGTGCCGCCGCCACGGAACTCGCGGCACTTTCGCGCGGCCTAAGCAACCGCTGTCGGCTCGATCGAGCCGGCTGTCGTTTTTTCGTCGCGCGGTACGCCCGCGTCGTGCACGCGCGATCCGCGTGCACGCCCTCGCACAAGGAGTCCAACAATGACCAAGAAATCCGCACTCGCGCTGTCGCTCGCCCTTGCCGCCGCCGTTCCCGTCGCGCTGACGCTCGCGTCGCCCGCCGCGCACGCGCAAACCGCGAACCCGCACTTTCCGGAGCCGGCAGGCGTGCTGTCGCTGTCGTCACAGGCCAGCGCCGACGTGCCGCAGGACATCATCCACATCACGCTGTTCTACGAGCAGCAGGCCAAGGATCCGGGCAGCCTCACCGCGCAATTGAACCAGCGCGCCGACGCAGCGCTGTCGCAGGCGAAGGGCGTATCGGGCGTCACGGCACACACGGGCGCATTCTCCGTCTATCCGAGCACCGATCGCGACGGCAAGATCTCCGCATGGCGCGGCCGCACCGAGGTCGCGCTCGAATCGCGCGATTTCGCCGCGGCGTCGAAGCTGGCCGGCCAGTTGTCGAACCTGATGCAGGTCGCGAACGTCGAGTTCTCGCTGTCGCCCGAAGCGCAGCGCGCAGCCGAGCAGAAGCTGACGACCGAGGCAATCAAGTCGTTCCGCGCCCGTGCGGACGAAGCCGCGAAGGCATTCGGTTACAACAGCTACACGATCCGCGACGTGAACGTCGGCGGCGGCCGCAACGTGCAGCCGTACCCGCGCATGATGGCGATGGCCGCGGCGCCGATGGACAGCGCAAAGATGAGCGCACCGATCGCGGTCGAAGGCGGCAAGGCCACCGTGTCGGTCACCGTCAACGGCTCCGTGCAGATGAAGTAACGCGCGGCGCGCGGCAGTCCGAAATGAAAAACGCCGGCCCTCGGGCCGGCGTTTTTCATTTCCCTGCGTGTGCCGATGCACGCGCCGATCGCACGTGCATCGGCATCGCATCACGCAGCGGCATTCGCCGCGCGACGGCGATACGCCCAGACCATCAACGCGATACCCGCGAGGATCATCGGCAGCGACAGCCATTGCCCCATCGACAGGCCGAGCGCGAGCAGGCCGAGGAAGTCGTCGGGTTCGCGTGCGAACTCGACCGTGAAGCGTGCGAGGCCATACCCGATCAGGAACAGCGCGGACACGGCGCCCATCGGCCGCGACTTGCGCGAGAAGAAGAACAGCGCGAAGAACAGCACGATGCCTTCGAGCGCGATTTCATAGAGCTGCGAAGGATGGCGCGGCAGCATCTGGTATTGCATGAACACGTCGGCGAGATGCCACTTCTCGACGAGCTCCGGATGCTTCGGCAACCATGCCGCATCGTCGCGCATCGCACCCGGGAACAGCATTGCCCACGGTGCGGACGGATCGGTCACGCGGCCCCACAGTTCGCCGTTGATGAAGTTGCCGAGCCGCCCGGCCGCGAGCCCCGTCGGCACCATCGGCGCGACGAAATCGGTGACTTGCAGCCAGTGGCGCTTGCGCTGCCACGCGAACAGCACCATCGCGAGCGTCACGCCGAGGAAGCCGCCGTGAAACGACATGCCGCCTTCCCACACCTTGAACACGTCGAGCGGATGCGAGAGGTAGAAATCGGCCTTGTAGAACAGCACATAGCCGAGCCGGCCGCCGAGCACGGTGCCGAGCACGCCGTAGAACATCATGTCGTCGATGTCCTTCGCGGTCCAGCCTTGCGCCGCGACGTGCGGCAGCTTCAGGCGGATCCGGCCGACGACGATCGCCGCGATGAAGCCGACGAGATACATGAGGCCGTACCAGCGCACGGCCAGCGGCCCGAGATGGATCGCAACGGGGTCGAAATTCGGGTGAATGATCATGGGTTAGCGAAGAAGTTTTCGAATGCGGTACGGCCGTCGCAAACGCGCAGCACCGCGCGTTGGACGGCACCGGCGCAGCATCGTTCACGTCACGTGGCGAGACCCTGCGCGCGCACGACGTCGATGAAGCCGGCCAGCACGGGGCTCACGTCACCGGTACGCCACACGAGGCCCGTCTCGACGACCGGCGCGTGACCGGCGAGCGGCCGGTAGACCACGCCGGTGCGCCGCAGGTTACGCAGCGATTGCGGCACCAGTGCGACGCCCATGCCGGCCGACACGAGGCTGACGATCGTCTGCATCTGGATCGCCTCCTGGCCGATGCGCGGGGTTTCCCCCGCCGCGCCGTAGCAGCCCGTAATGATGTCATAAAAGCCGGGCGCCAAACGACGCGGAAAGATCACGAGCGGCAACGCGGCGACCTCCGCGAGATGGACGGGCTCGTCTTCAGGCGCGTCGCTCGCAGCCGCCGGCATCGCCACCACCAGCGGCTCGCGCACGACGGGCAGGTACGACAGCCCGGCCGCGTGGCGCGGCGGCACGGGCGGAATGACGAGCCCCGCGTCGATGCGGCCGGCGACGAGTTCGTCGATCTGCACGTCGCTCGTCGCCTCCGCGAGTTGCAGGCGCACCTGCGGGTAGCGCGCGCCGAACGCACGCAGCAGCGAAGGCAACAGCCCGTAATCGGCGGTCGACACGAACGCGAGCGACAGCGAGCCGGCCTCGCCGCGCGCGAGCCGTCGCGCAAGCGGCGGCAACGCATCGGCCGACGCAAGCAGCCGGCGCACATCGGGCAACAGCGCAGCCCCGACCGCCGTCAGCGCCACCGAGCGCTTGGTGCGCACGAACAACGCGACGCCGAGCGCGTCCTCGAGCGCGCGGATCGCCTGTGACAGCGGCGGTTGCGTCATCGACAGGCGTTCGGCCGCGCGGCCGAAATGGCGCTCGTCGGCGACGGTCGCGAAATAGCGCCACTGGCGCAGGTCGGGAGTCGGATCGGCCATGCCTCTCTCATTCGTAAAACGACTTAATAAGCGACAAATAATATATTGGACATCCCAATCCGGAAACTCCATTCTTGATTGATCCGAACCGGCGCGCCGCTCACCGGCGTAGCCCAGACAACGATGGAGTCCCCCATGGCTTACAACCGTCGCTCGAAGCACATCACGCAAGGCGTGGCCCGATCGCCGAATCGCTCGATGTATTACGCACTCGGCTACCAGAAGGACGATTTCGACAAGCCGATGGTCGGCATCGCGAACGGCCATTCGACGATCACGCCGTGCAATTCGGGCCTGCAGCGCCTGTCGGACGCGGCCGTCGCGGCCGTGAAGGCAGCCGGCGCGAACCCGCAGATCTTCGGCACGCCGACGATTTCGGACGGCATGTCGATGGGCACCGAAGGCATGAAGTACTCGCTCGTGTCGCGCGAGGTGATCGCCGACTGCATCGAGACCTGCGTGCAGGGGCAATGGATGGACGGCGTGGTCGTCGTCGGCGGCTGCGACAAGAACATGCCGGGCGGGATGATCGCGCTCGCGCGCCTGAACGTGCCGGGCATCTACGTGTACGGCGGCACGATCCGCCCCGGTAACTGGAAAGGCCGGGACCTGACGATCGTCTCGTCGTTCGAGGCGGTCGGCGAATTCACCGCGGGCCGGATGTCGCAGGAGGATTTCGAAGGGGTCGAGCAGAACGCATGCCCGACGTCGGGTTCGTGCGGCGGGATGTACACCGCGAACACGATGAGTTCGTCGTTCGAGGCGCTCGGGATGTCGCTGCTGTACTCGTCGACGATGGCGAACCCCGACGAGGAGAAGGTCGATTCGGCCGCCGAATCGGCGCGCGTGCTCGTCGAGGCCGTGAAGCGCGACCTGAAGCCGCGCGACATCATCACGAAGGAATCGATCGAGAACGCGGTGTCGGTGATCATGGCGACCGGCGGCTCGACCAATGCGGTGCTGCACTACCTCGCGATCGCGCACGCGGCCGAGGTCGACTGGACGATCGACGACTTCGAGCGCATCCGCAAGCGCGTGCCCGTGATCTGCGACCTGAAGCCGTCGGGGAAGTACGTCGCGACCGACCTGCATCGGGCCGGCGGGATTCCGCAGGTGCTGAAGATCCTGCTCGACGCAGGGCTGCTGCACGGCGACTGCATGACGATCACCGGCCGCACGATCGCCGACGAACTGAAGGACGTGCCCGGTGTGCCGCGGGCCGACCAGGACGTGATCTTCCCGATCGACCGCGCGCTGTACAAGGAAGGCCACCTTGCGATCCTGAAAGGCAATCTCGCCGAGGACGGCGCGGTCGCGAAGATCACCGGCCTGAAGAACCCGGTCATCACCGGTCCGGCGCGCGTGTTCGACGACGAGCAAAGCGCGATGGATGCGATTCTCGGCGACCGGATCCGCGCAGGCGACATCCTCGTGCTGCGCTACCTCGGCCCGAAGGGCGGCCCCGGCATGCCGGAAATGCTCGCGCCGACGTCCGCGATCATCGGCAAGGGGCTCGGCGAATCGGTCGGCTTCATCACCGACGGCCGCTTCTCGGGCGGGACCTGGGGCATGGTGGTCGGCCACGTCGCGCCCGAGGCGTTCGTCGGCGGCACGATCGCGCTCGTACAGGAAGGCGACTCGATCACGATCGATGCGCACCGGCTGCTGCTGCAGCTGAACGTCGACGACGCGGAACTCACGCGCCGCCGCGCCGCGTGGCAACAACCGGCGCCACGCTACACGCGCGGCGTGCTCGCGAAATTCGCGGCACTCGCCGGCCCGGCGAACCAGGGTGCCGTCACCGGTTGACGCGGATGTATCACGGCATGCGACCCCGATAACCATGGCCGCCGGGGGAACGCGCAAAACGCGCTTTCCCTTTGCTTTTATAATGCGCGGGTCATGAAGCCGGCCGTCCCCGCCGGCGGAGAACCGCATGAAACACTCGATATTGCGCGTCCTGCTCGCCACGCTGCTGATCGGCAGCGCGGCGGCTGCGCGTGCCGACCAGGCCGACGGGCTCGCGCTTGCCCAGCGCAAGAACTGCATGGCCTGTCACGCGATCAGCAAGCCGCTGATGGGCCCGTCGTTCCGCGACATCGCCGGCAAGTATGCGGCGCGCGGCGACGCCGTCGATTACCTTGCCCAGTCGATCGTGAAAGGCAGCGTCGGCGTATGGGGCAGCGTGCCGATGCCCGCCAATACGCAACTGACGAACACCGAAGCCCACACACTCGCGCAATGGGTGCTGTCGGTGCGCTGATCCAGACGCCCCGGGCGGGGTAGCCTCTGCCGGCAGCGCGAGCCAGCCCCAGCTGACCAGCAGCTCGCCGGCCGCTTCGCCGGCTCTTACTGGAATCGCACCCCGTTTTTCACCGGATCGGCCGCGCGCTCAACCGGCATGGCCGGTGCGGCGGCGTGCGATCTCTTCGTCGACCGCGTCACGCACCCAGTCCATCACCTCGGTTTCCAGTGCCAGCGCCACTTCGCGCGTGATCTGGCCGACCAGCCAGGCCGAATGCTCATGCAGCGCGTCGCGGCAGCGGGCCTCGATGGCGTCGCGCCCTTCCCCGGTCAGGTAATTCGTCAGCCGATTGCGCAGGCGCTCGGCAATGTGCTGTGCATCTTCCGGCGTCAGTCCGGCCGCTGCCTGCGCATCCGGCGGCGGCGCGGCGGCCGCTACGGCGGCCTCCGGCATGTGCGCTTCGCGCGCGTGCCCGATCGCTTCGTGCGCGACCGCGGTGAACGCGTGCTGCGGCACATCGTCGCCGGCCAGCGACGAGCGCAGCGGCGCACTCATCGCCACCGAATCTTCGGCGACCACGTGTTCCGCGGCGCCGGGTTCGGCCGGCGCATCGGTCTCGCCCATCGCGGCAGCACCAGCCACCGCCTCGTCGCCCGGCAATTCGACTGCCGGCACGTACGGCGTCGGCACGAGTTCGACCACGACGGAATCGGCATCGAGCGCGCCGGGCATGGAATCAGCCGGCGCAGCACCCGTGGTGTGTGGTGCGACCACGTCGGTGAGCACCGGAATCGCCGCACCGGCGGGCGGCTGCGGCGCGTCGGGCGCGGGCGAACGCGCCGGCACCGGCTTGCCCGGCACCAGCACGTCGGTGAGGGTCGGGATCGAGGATGAATCGGCTTCTGTCACGGCAACACTCCGTCGACGGTTGCGGCTAGCTGCCCTGCTTGTAGTTGTTCAGCGCGTATCCGCGGTCGCGGTAGAACCGGTAGCGGTCGCGGCCCGCGGCCAGCTCGTCCGGCGCGTTGCCGACCACTTCGAGCAGGCGCTCGAAGCGGGCGAACTGCGCAGGCACGGCAGCGCCGAGGTTCAGCAGCACGTGATGATGCGGTGCGCGATCGAGATCCGCGGCCAGCACGATCGGCGTGCCGGCTGCATGCTCGCTGTCGACACCGCAATGCGGGATGAAATCGAGCGGCGAGAACGTCCAGAGCTGCTCGTCGAGCGCGCGCAGGCGCGCGGGCTCGGCGAGCACGACGACCGGCTGCCCGGCCTGGTAGGCCTTGCGCAGCAGCCGGCACGCGTACGCGAGCGAATCGCCGACGTTCGAGTGGAAATCGATCCGCGTCATTGCCCGCGTACCCGCAGCGTCGTCAACACCGCCATCACTGGCCGGCGCGGTCGATCAGGAACTGCGCGAGCAACGGCACCGGACGGCCCGTCGCGCCCTTCGCCGCACCGCCCTTCCATGCGGTGCCCGCGATGTCGAGGTGGGCCCACGGATAGCTGTCGGTGAAGCGCGACAGGAAGCACGCGGCCGTCACGGCGCCGGCCGGGCGTCCGCCGATGTTCGCGAGATCCGCGAAGTTCGACTTCAGCTGATCCTGGTACTCGTCGTCGAGCGGCATGCGCCACGCCGGGTCGTTCGCCTCGCGCGACGCGTCGAGCAGTTCGCCCGCGAGCGCGTCGTCCGTCGAGAACAGGCCGCTGTTGTGGCCGCCCAGTGCGATCACGCAGGCGCCCGTCAGCGTTGCAACGTCGATCACGGCGGCCGGCTTGAAGCGCTCGGCATACGTGAGCGCGTCGCACAGGATCAGGCGGCCTTCGGCGTCGGTGTTCAGCACCTCGATCGTCAGGCCCTTCATGCTGGTGACGATGTCGCCCGGCTTCGTCGCGTTGCCGCCCGGCATGTTCTCGCAGGTCGGCACGATCGCGACGACGTTGATCTTCAGGCCCATCTCGGCGACCGCGCGCATCGTGCCGAGCACCGAACCGGCGCCGCACATGTCGTACTTCATCTCGTCCATGCCCTCGCCCGGCTTCAGCGAGATGCCGCCCGTGTCGAACGTGATGCCCTTGCCGACCAGCACGACCGGCGCGGCCTTCGCGGCGGCACCCTGGTAGTGCAGCACGATGAACTGCGGCGGCTCGACCGACGCGCGCGCGACCGACAGGAACGAGCCCATCTTCAGCGCCTGGATCTGCTTGAGCCCGAGCACGTCCGCCTTCAGGCCCCAATCCTTCGCGATCTTCTTCGCGGTGTTGCCGAGGTAGGTCGGCGTGCACACGTTACCGGGCAGGTTGCCGAGGTCGCGGGTGAGATCCATCCCGTTCGCGAGCGCGACGGCCTGCTTGACCGCGACCTTCGCGGCCTTTTCGTCGGACGGATCGACGCTGAACACGACGCGCTTGAGCGTGTGCGACGCCGGTTCCGGCTTGCTCTTCATCTGCGTGAAGCGGTAGGTCTCGTTGCGCAGCGCGAGAATCGCCGCACGCACGCCCCAGTCGGAGCTGCGCTCGTCGACCGGCAGTTGCGCGAGCGTGAACGTGACCTGGACGACCTTGGTCGCCAGCAGCGCGCGCCACGCGGACGTCACTGCATCGTTATAGGCTTTCTGGTTGAAAGCATCCTGCTTGCCGAGGCCGACGAGCAGCACGCGCGACGCGCCGATGCCCGACACTTCGTGCAGGAACAGCGTCTTGCCGCGCTTGCCGTCCATGTCGCCGGCCTTCACCACGCGCGAAATCAGCCCCTTGGTGGCCGTGTCGATGTCGAGCGCCGCGCCCGAAAGCGTCTGCGCCTCGAAGATGCCGAGCACGATGCAGTCGGACTTCCCGGTCAGGAACCCCTTGGCCTCGCCTTTGCTCCAATCACAGCCTTTTATGCTAAAGTCCATCGCGCTTGTCCTCGGATAAAATCTGGGCTAAGGATGAAAGCCGCAATTATCCGCTATTTTTCCCGTGGCGGCGCGAGCGCTCCGCTACGCGTGCGCAGCCTCCCGCCCTCTTCTCATCAAGAATGATCTTCGAACGCTCCCTCCAGCGCGAGCTTGCGTATACGGCTGGCGCCGTGTTCATGGTGCTGCTCACGATCATGCTCACGACGATGATGATCCGCATCGTCGGCTATGCCGCGTCCGGTGAAATCGATCCGCGGGACGTGCTCGTGCTGATCGGCCTGACCGTAATCGGCTACCTCGCCGTGATGCTCGTCGTCACGCTGTTCGTATCGATCCTGTTCGTGCTGACCCGGTGGTACCGGGATTCCGAAATGGTGGTGTGGCTCGCGTCGGGCGTGAGCCTCACGCGCCTCATCAAGCCGATCGGCGTGTTTGCCACGCCGATCATCCTGCTGATCGCGTTCTTCGCGTTCGTCGGCTGGCCGTGGTCGAACCAGCAAAGCAAGATGATCAAGGCGCGCTTCCAGCAGCGCGATGAAATCTCGCTGCTCGCACCGGGCCAGTTCCGCGAGTCGGCCACGAACCACCGCGTGTTCTTCATCGAGAAGATGACGCCCGACCAGAGCAAGGTGCAGAACGTGTTCGTCACGTCGACCGAGAACGGCAAGGTCAACGTGGTCGTGTCGCAGACGGGTCACACGGAAACGCACGACGGCAGCCGCTTCGTCGTCCTGGAAGACGGCCGCCGTTACGACGGCACGCCCGGCCAGCCGAACTTCAAGATCATGGAGTTCGAGCGCTACGGCGTGAAGATCACGAGCACGCCGGTCACCAACGTGCCGACCACGAACAGCACGTCGACGCCCGACCTGCTGCGCAACCCGACGCGCGACAACCTCGCGGAATTCGCGTGGCGCGCCGGGCTGCCGCTGATCGCGATCAACCTGCTGGTGCTCGGCATCCCGCTGTCGTACCAGAACCCGCGCCGCAGCCGCACGATCAACCTCGTGATGGCCGTGCTGATCTACCTCACGTACTCGAACCTGCTGAACGTCGTGCAGTCGCAGATCGAACAGGGCAAGATGTCGTTCGTCGTCGGCCTGGTCGGCCTGCACCTGGTCGTCGCGGCGATCGTCGCGGTCATCTTCTGGTTGCGCGTGCGCAATCGTCCGCTGTTTACACGCGCGCTGTTCGGCCGCTCGGGAGCATGATCGATGCGGCTCTATGAAAAGTACTTCGCGCGACAGATCTACATCACGTTCGTCTTCATCCTGTTCGCGTTCTCGGGCCTGTTCTTCTTCTTCGACCTGATCAGCGAACTGAACTCGGTCGGGCACGGCAACTACAAGTTCGGCTACGCGGTGCTGCGCGTCGCGCTGCAGACCCCGTCGCGCTTCTACGAGATCATCCCGGTCGCCGCACTGATCAGCGCGATCTACGTGTTCGCACAAATGGCCGCGAACTCGGAATTCACGATCTTTCGCGTGTCGGGTCTCGCGACCAACCAGGCGCTGCGCTCGCTGCTGAAGATCGGTATTCCGCTCGTGATCGTCACCTACCTGATCGGCGAATTCGTCGGCCCGTACGCCGATCAATTGTCCGAACGCGTGCGGCTGCAGGCCCTCGGCGCGTCGGTGTCGTCGAACTTCCAGTCGGGCGTGTGGGTGAAGGACACGCTCGCGGCCCGCAACAACGGCGAGCAGGTCACGCGCTTCGTCAACGTCGGCAGCCTGTCGCCCGATTCGACGATCAGCAACGTGCGCATCTACGAATTCGATTCGAAATTCCAGCTGCAGAACGTGCGGATCGCGCAAACGGGACGCTACGAGCCGCCCGGCCACTGGCTGCTGAAAGGCGTCACCGAGACCGAGCTGACGCCGATCAAGCCGATCAGCGGCCAGCCGGCCGACGCGCTGAACCCCGTGTACCGGTCGCAGCAGGTATCGCTGCCCGAATACCGGCTGCGTTCGGACCTGACACCGCAGATCCTGTCGGTGCTGCTCGTGTCGCCGGAGCGCATGTCGATCATCAACCTGTTCCGCTACATCCAGCACTTGCGCGAGAACCAGCAGGACACGCAGCGCTACGACATCGCACTGTGGCGCAAGCTGCTGTATCCGTTCGCGGTGTTCGTGATGCTCGTGCTGTCGCTGCCGTTCGCGTACCTGCACACGCGTGCGGGCGTGGTCGGCGTGAAGGTGTTCGGCGGCATCATGCTCGGCATGAGCTTCCAGTTGCTCAATACGCTGTTCTCGCACATCGGCACGCTGAGCGCGTGGCCCGCGCCGCTCACCGCTGCGACACCGGGCCTCATCTATCTCGCGCTCGGCCTGTTCTCGCTCAAGTGGGTCGACCGGCACTGAGCGCCGCGTCATGACGGAGGCTTCGACATGAGTTCGCACGGCATCGTCCTGTTCGGCCACGGGGCCCGCGATCCGCGCTGGGCCGAGCCGTTCGAGCGGCTCGCCACGCGGCTGCGCGGCGCCGCCTCCCCTGCCCCGCACGTGTCGCTCGCGTTCCTCGAACTGATGACGCCGTCGCTCGCCGACGCCGTCGCCGCGCAGGTCGCGGCCGGCTGCTCGCGCATCACCGTGGTGCCCGTGTTCTTCGGCCAGGGCGGCCATGTCCGCCGCGATCTGCCGCAGCTCGTCGACGCATGCCGCGCCGCCCATCCCGGCATCGAGATCCGCTGCGCGACGGCCGTCGGCGAAGACGACGGCGTGCTCGACGCGATCGCCCGCTACTGCATCGACCAGATCGGCAGCGCGTAAGCCGCACAGTCACGGCACACAAAGAAAAAGCGCTGGCCTAAGCCAGCGCTTTTTTCGTTTCAGACTCCAGCCGGATCCCGCTCAGGCCGCATTTCGCAGCGAATCGCCCTCTTTCGCCTGACCGGCGCGCTCGGCGAACGCGTCGCCGATCATCAGCAGGCTCGGTTCCGCGGGATCGAGCCACGCCTGTGCGTCGCCCGCCGCCATCTGCGCAAGCGTCAGCGTCAGCGTGCGCTCGCGCGTGGTGCTGCACGCCTCGACGATCGCCACGGGCGTCGCCGGCGCACGGCCTGCGTCGATCAGTTCCTGCGCGATGCCGGGCGCGCTGTCGCGGCCCATGTAGTAGACGATCGAGTCGGCGCGCGCGGCTTCGCGGATCTCGTCGCTGCCCGGCGCGCGGCTGTGGGTCGCGAACGCGACGCTGCGCGACACACCGCGCAACGTCAGCGACCGCTTCAGCGTCGCCGCACCGGCCAGCGCCGCGGTGATGCCCGGCACGACCTCGTAGTCGATGCCGGCCGCTTCCAGCGCACGCATCTCCTCTTCCGCGCGGCCGAACAGCATCGGGTCACCGCCCTTCAGCCGCACGACGCACGCATGTTCGCGCGCCGCATCGATGATCTGCTTGTTGATGAAATGCTGCGCGGTCGAGCGCTGCCCGCAGCGCTTGCCGACTGCGATCCGGCGCGCATTCGGCGCGTAGTCGAGCATCGCGGGCTCGACGAGCGCGTCGTGCAGCACGACGTCGGCCTGCGCGAGCAGGCGCGCGCCGCGCACCGTGATGAGGTCCGCCGCGCCCGGCCCTGCTCCGATCAGATACACCTTGCCCATGTTTGTCGCTTCGCTTCGTCCGTGCGGACGTTTGCGTACGGCCCGCGCCGCCGTGTGGCGGCGCGGTTTGCCGCGCAGATTGACGATTACGCCGAGAACGCCCGGATCATGCCGGCGGCGACCGTGTGGTGCGTCGCTTCGTCGATCAGCACGAACGCGCCCGTGCCCGGATGCGCATCGTACGTATCGCAGACGATCGGCTTCTGCAGCGTCAGCGCGACGCGGCCGATGTCGTTCATCTTCAGGTCGTGGCGGTCGGTCGCGTGCGACAGCGTATGCACGTCGAGCACCTGCTTGACCGCGCCGATCTTCGCGAACACCGTGCTCGTGGTCTGCTTCAGCAGGTACTTGCGCTGCGGCGACAGCGGCGTCTCGTCGAACCAGCACAGGTCGGCCTCGAGCTTCTTGGCCGGCTCGACCGGCTCGGCGGTCGTGACGAACATGTCGCCGCGCGACACGTCGACGTCTTCCGCCAGGCGGATCGTCACGGCCTGGCCCGCGAACGCGTGCGCGACGGACGCGGTGCCGCCCGGCACCGGCGCGACGATCTCGGCGATCGTTGCCGTGCGGTTCGATGGCAGCACGACGATCTCGTCGCCGACCTTCACTTCGCCCGACTCGATACGGCCCATGTAGCCGCGGAAATCGTCGGCCGAGCTGCCGTCCTGGCGCGCGACCCACTGCACCGGGAAGCGCAGCGCGTCATGCGCCTGCGTCTCGACCGGCAGCGACTCGAGCACATCGAGGAGCGGCTCGCCTGCGTACCACGGCATGCGCTCGCTCGCGCCGACGATGTTGTCGCCCTTCAGCGCCGACACCGGCACGAAGCGCACGTCGGTGAGGCCGAGCTGTTTCGCCAGCGTGACGTACGCGTCGCGAATCTCGTTGAAGCGCGCTTCGCTGTAGTCGACGAGGTCCATCTTGTTGATCGCGACGATCACGTGCTGCAGCGCGAGCAGCTTGACGATTGCGCTGTGGCGCTTGGTCTGCGGCAGCAGGTCGGCGACACCGTTCTCGACCGTCACGCGCGTCGCGTCGACCAGGATGATCGCCGCGTGCGCGGTCGATGCGCCCGTCACCATGTTGCGCGTGTACTGCTCGTGGCCCGGCGTATCGGCGATGATGAACTTGCGCTTCGCGGTCGCGAAGTAGCGGTACGCGACGTCGATCGTGATGCCCTGCTCGCGCTCGGCTTCGAGACCGTCAGTCAGCAGCGCGAGGTCGAGCTCGTCGCCGACCGTGCGCTTGTTCTTCGCACGCGACAGCGCGGACAGCTGGTCGGACAGCACGGCCTTGCTGTCGTACAGCAGGCGGCCGATCAGCGTGCTCTTGCCGTCGTCGACGCTGCCTGCGGTGATGAAGCGCAGCACGCCGAGGTCTTCGGTGTTCTCGATGATGCTCATGATGTGAATGTCCTCGTGTGCTTCAGAAATAACCTTGCTTCTTGCGCTGTTCCATCGCGGCTTCGGAGGCCTGGTCGTCCATCCGGGTCGCGCCGCGCTCGGTGATCTCGGTCACCGCCGTCTCGGCGATGATCTTCTCGACGTCGTCCGCGTCGCTCTCGACCGGGCACGTGCAGGAAATATCGCCGACCGTGCGGAAGCGCACCTGCGCGAGCTCGCTCGTTTCACCCTCACGCATCGGCGTGAGCGGCGTGACCGGCACGAGCAGCCCGTTGCGGCGCACGATCTCGCGCTCGTGCGCGTAATAGATCGACGGCAGTTCGAGGTTCTCGCGCGCGATGTACTGCCACACGTCGAGTTCGGTCCAGTTCGAGATCGGGAACACGCGCAGGTGCTCGCCCTTGTGCAGGCGGGCGTTGTACAGGCTCCACAGTTCCGGGCGCTGTGCCTTCGGATCCCACTGGCCGAATTCGTCGCGGAACGAGAAAATGCGCTCCTTCGCACGTGCCTTCTCTTCGTCACGGCGCGCACCGCCGATCAGCGCCGTATAGCCGTGCTGTTCGATCGTCTCGAGCAGCGTGACGGCCTGCGCGGCATTGCGCGAATCGGTTTCGCGGCGCAGCACGACCGTGCCGCGCTTGATCGAATCCTCGACGTGGCCGACGACCAGCTCGGCGCCGAGCTCTTGCGCGCGGCGATCGCGGAAGTCGATCACTTCTTCGTAGTTGTGGCCCGTGTCGATGTGCACGAGCGGGAACGGCAGCGTCGTCTTGCGGTTCGCGCCGAGGCCGAACGCCTTCAGTGCCAGATGCAGCACGACGACCGAATCCTTGCCGCCCGAGAACAACAGCGCCGGCTTGCTGCATTCGGCGACCAGTTCGCGCAGGATATGAATCGACTCGGCTTCGAGCCAGTCGAGGTGGCCCATGCGGTTGTCAGCACCGGCGGGCGGGGCAAAGGCGGATTGCTCGAGCGTCGTGCTCATGATTTCAGTCCTTCTCTTCTGGGTTCGTGCCGCCCGCTGTCGCAGGCGGCGCAATATTCAGTTTCTTGTCAGGCTTTCAGTGCGTGGCGCCGGCGACGGCTTCCGCGGGAATCGGCGTGATCGTGATGTGCAGGCCGCATTCCTTCGTATCGCGCGACTCCCACCACCAGCGGCCCGCGCGGCTGTCCTCACCGGGACGGATCGCCCGCGTACAGGGCTCGCAGCCGATGCTCGGGTAGCCGCGTGCGTGCAGCGGGTTCACCGGCACCTCAAACGCGTTAAGGTACGCCCACACGTCGGCTTCCGTCCAGTCGGCGAGCGGGTTGTACTTCGCGATCCCGCGCGCTTCGTCCTGTTCTTCCTCGTGCAGCTCGGCACGTGTGACCGACTGCTCGCGGCGCTGACCCGTGACCCATGCACCGACGTCCGAGAGCGCGCGATTCAGCGGCTCGACCTTGCGGATGTGGCAGCACGACTTGCGCAGCTCGACGCTCTCGTAGAACGCGTTCAGGCCGTGCTCGGCGACGTACTGGTCGACTGCGTCCTGCCGCGGATGGAACTGCTCGATCTCGTAGCCGTAGCGCTCGCGCACGCGGTCGATCATGCCGAGCGTTTCCGCGTGCAGGCGGCCCGTGTTCAGCGAAAAGATGCCGATCCGCGCACCCTTCGACAGGATCGCATGCGTCAGCAGCATGTCTTCCGCCGCGAGGCTGCTCGCGAACTTTACCTTCTCGTGACGGGCACCGATCTGCGCGAGCAGCGCGTCGAGGCGCTCGACCTTCGCGGCGAGTTCCGGGCTCAGCGCGGTGGCGGCGGCGCTCATGCGCTCACCTTCGCTTCGGGCGTCGCTACGTCGGCCGTCGCGGCGCGGCGGCGGAACAGCGGTTCGGGCTGGTCGAACGCGCCCTGATAACGCTGCGTGAATTCCGTGAACGCATTCAGCGCGTCGTGGATGTCCTTGTCGGCGCGCACCGCGAACGCGTCGAAGCCGCAACGCGACATGTACAGCAACTGGTCGCGCAGCACGTCGCCGATCGAGCGCAGTTCGCCCGTCCAGCCGTGGCGCTCGCGCAACAGGCGCGCGATGCTGTAGCCGCGGCCGTCCGCGAAGCGCGGGAAGTCGACCGCGATCAGCGAAATCGCGCCGAAGTCGGCCACGAGATCGGCCGGCTCG
The DNA here is from genome assembly GCF_964265005.1 of Burkholderia crassaminum. Classification (NCBI taxonomy): domain Bacteria; kingdom Pseudomonadati; phylum Pseudomonadota; class Betaproteobacteria; order Burkholderiales; family Burkholderiaceae; genus Burkholderia; species Burkholderia crassaminum. Next base: position 2,896,433 of record NZ_OZ183799.1, read on the forward strand.
CTGTCCGGGGCGAGCCACACGCCGAGCTCGTCCTTCGTCTTCGCGGCGACGAGCGCCGCGCGCTCGGCCTGCCACAACGCGAACGGCACCAGCACCTTGCCGGCCGGCAACGCGTCGACCGCGGGCAGTGCACCGTCTTCCGCCGCGCGCACGACCTGCCATGCATCGTCGATCACTGCGCGGTTCTTGATAATCGAAGCCATCTGCTAATTCCTTGTACCCGGTTGGTTACGCGTTCACTGCCTGGCGCGCCGCATACACGCGCTCCTTGAACGGCGCGATGCCGATGCGGTCGTACGTTTCGACGAAGCGTTCGCCGTCGATGCGCGATTCGACGAACGTATCGATCAGCTTCGCGATCACGTCGGGCACTTCTTCCGCCGAGAACGACGGCCCGATCACGCGGCCGAGACGCGCGCCGTTCCGGCCCGTGCCCTGCTCGCCGCCGAGCGACACCTGGTACCACTCGGCGCCGTCCTTGTCGACACCGAGGATGCCGATGTTGCCGACGTGGTGGTGACCGCACGAGTTCATGCAACCGGAAATGTTCAGCGACAGGTCGCCGAGGTCGTACACATAGTCCAGATCGTCGAAACGCTGCTGGATCGCCAGCGCGATCGGGATCGACTTCGCGTTCGCGAGCGAGCAGAAATCGCCGCCCGGGCACGCAATGATGTCGGTCAGCAGGCCGATGTTCGGCGTCGCGAAACTCGCCGCCTTCGCCTTTTCCCACACCGCGAACAGGTCGCGCTTCTTCACGTTCGCGAGAATCAGGTTCTGCTCGTGCGACACGCGCAGCTCGCCGAGCGAGTATTCGTCGGCCCAGTCGGCCACCAGTTCCATCTGCGCGTCGGTCGCATCGCCCGGCGCCACGCGGTGATCCTTCAGCGACAGCGTGACGGCCGCATAGCCGGCCACCTTGTGCGGCGCAACATTACGCTCGACCCAGCGCGCGAATGCCTTGTTTTCGAGCAGGTGCTGTTCGAACGATGCGTCGGTGTCGGCCAGCTTCTCGTAGACGGGCGGCTGGAAATATTGCGACACGCGATCGACTTCCGCCTGCGTGAGCGTCGACGGGCCGTCCTTCAGGTGCTGCCACTCTTCCTCGACCTGCTGCGCGAACTTCGCGGGCGACAGCGCCTTCACGAGGATCTTGATGCGCGCCTTGTACAGGTTGTCGCGGCGGCCGTAACGGTTGTATACGCGCAGCACGGCTTCGCAGTAGGTCAGCAGGTGCTGCCACGGCAGGTCTTCCTTGATCACCGCGCCGATGATCGGCGTGCGGCCGAGGCCGCCGCCCGCGAGGATGCTCGCGACCACTTCGCCCTGCGCGTTCTTCTTCAGGTACACGCCGAGGTCGTGAATCTGCACGGCCGCGCGGTCGTCCTTCGAGCCCGACACCGCGATCTTGAACTTGCGCGGCAGCCATGCGAATTCGGGATGGAACGTCGACCACTGGCGCAGGATTTCCGACCACGGACGCGGATCGATCTCTTCGTCCTGGGCAACGCCGGCGAACTGGTCCGCCGTGATGTTGCGGATGCAGTTGCCCGAAGTCTGGATGCCGTGCATCTGCACCGACGCGAGCTTCGCGAGGATCTCGGGCGTGTCTTCCAGCTCGATCCAGTTGAACTGGATGTTCGAGCGGGTCGAGAAGTGACCGTAGCCGCGGTCGTGTTCGCGGGCGATGCGCGCCAGCATCCGGAGCTGGTCGCTGCGCAGGTTGCCGTAAGGAATCGCGATGCGGTGCATGTATGCGTGGCGCTGCATGTACAGGCCGTTCTGCAGGCGCAGCGGACGGAATTCTTCTTCGCTCAACTCGCCCGACAGGCGGCGGCGCACCTGATCGCGGTACTGCGCGACACGCTCGTCGACGATCGTCTGGTCGTATTGGTCGTACTGATACATTCGGGGACCCCAGGGGTTTTCGTGGTGACCGCGCGACGTCCTAGCCACGTCGCGCCCGAATCTCCGTTCCACCGTCACTGTCGCCGGCATCCGCTGCCGGGTGGATTGCTAATGACGAAAACAGATATCCATATTTGAAAAACTCCGGTGAATCGTAATAAACTCGCCTTATATTTCAAACGACTAAAAAATTCTGTTGATATGCGGAAGGGTTATAAATGAACCTGCACCAATTTCGCTTCGTGCGCGAGGCCGTCCGGCAGAATTTCAACCTCACCGAGGCCGCCAAGGCGCTCTACACGTCGCAACCGGGGGTATCGAAGGCGATCATCGAACTCGAGGACGAGCTGGGCGTGGAGATCTTCACGCGGCACGGCAAGCGCGTGCGCTCGCTCACCGAGCCGGGCAGGATCATCCTCGCGTCGGTCGAGCGGATTCTCCAGGAGGTTGAAAGCCTTAAAAGGGTCGGGAAAGATTATGCCGCACAGGATCAGGGCAACCTGACCATCGCAGCGACCCACACGCAGGCCCGCTACTCGCTGCCGGCCGCGATCGCCGAATTCAAGAAGCGCTTCCCGAAAGTGCACCTGTCGATCCTGCAGGGCAGCCCGACGCAGGTGGCCGAGATGGTGATCCACGACCAGGCCGATCTCGCGATCGCGACCGAGGCGATCTCCGACTACAAGGAACTCGTGTCGCTGCCCTGCTTCCAGTGGCACCACGCGGCCGTCGTGCCGGCCGACCACCCGCTGCTCGAACGCAAGCCGATCACGCTCGACGATCTCGCGCAGTACCCGCTGATCACATACGAGGGTGCGTTCGCGGGCCGCAAGAAGATCAATCACGCGTTCGCGCTGCGCGGGCTGTCGCCGGACATCGTGCTCGAGGCGATCGACGCCGACGTGATCAAGACCTACGTCGAACTCGGCCTCGGCGTCGGCATCATGGCCGACATCGCGTTCAATCCCGAACGCGACCGCAACCTGCGGCTGATCCCGGTCGGCCACCTGTTCGGCAGCAACGTGACGCGCGTCGCGCTCAAGCAGGGCGCCTACCTGCGCAGCTATGTGTATACGCTCGTCGAACTGCTGTCGCCGACGCTGAACCGCAAGCTGATCGAACAGGCGCTCAAGGGTGAAGCCGAATCGTACGAGCTCTGAGCCGCGTGTATAAACGAAGGGGCGCACATCGCGCCCCTTTTTGCTGCCCGACGGAGATTCCCGCATGACGCTTTCCGCCCTGTTGCGCCGCGCCGCCTGCGCCGCCCTCGTGCTGACCTGCGCGGCCGCGCATGCCGACCTGAAGGTCGGCGTCGACCTGTCGTCGACCGGCCCGGCCGCCGCGATCGGCATCACGAGCAAGAACGCGATCCTGATGTGGCCGAAGACGATCGCCGGGCAGCCCGTGCAGGTGACGGTGCTCGACGATGCGTCCGACCCGGGCACCGCGGTGCGCAACATCCGCAAGCTGGTCGACGAGGATCACGTCGACGTCGTGGTCGGGCCGAACATCACGCCGGCCGCGCTCGCGGCACTCGATGCGGTGGCCGCCGGGCAGACGCCGATGATCACGCTGGTCGGCTCCGGCGCGATCGTCGAGCCGCAGGAAGGCGCACGGACCTGGGCGTTCAAGATGGCGCAGAGCGACCGCGCGATGGCCGACGTGATGACGCGCTATATGGCGAACCATGGCGTGAAGTCGGTCGGCTTCATCGGCTTCGCGGACAGCTACGGCGACAGCTGGCTGAACGAGTTCACGCGCTTCGCGGAACTGCGCAAGATCCGCGTCGTCGCGACCGAGCGCTACAACCGCACGGACGCGAGCGTCACGGGCCAGGCGCTGAAGCTGATCGCGGCGAAGCCCGACGCGATCCTGATCGCGGGCTCGGGCACGCCGGCCGTCCTGCCGCAGCGCACGCTGATCGAACGCGGCTACAAGGGCCCGATCTACCAGACGCACGGAATCGCGACACCGGAATTCATCAAGCTTGGCGGCAAGGACGTCGACGGGACGCTGTTCCCGACCCAGCCGGTGGTCGTCGCGCGCACGCTGCCGGCCGATCATCCGGCCCGCAAGGCCGCGCTCGCATTCGTCGACGCATACGAGGCGAAGTACGGCGCCGGCACGGTCACGCAGTTCGCGGGCGACGCGGCGGGTGTCTACCCACGCCTCGCCGACGCGGTCGGCCGCGCGCTGAAGGCCGCGCAGCCCGGCACGCCCGCGTTCCGCGCGGCGCTGCGGCGCGAGCTGGAACACGCGCACGAACTCGTCGTGCCGAACGGCGTCGTCAATACCAGCGACAAGGATCATGTGGGACTCGACCAGCGCGCGAGCGTGATGGGAATCGTCAAGCAGGGCCGGTTCGTCTACCTGAGCCAGTGACGTGCGCGACCGGCATTCGGGCAGCTTGCCCGGCGTCGGGATTTCGGACATAATCCGCGTTTCGCCGCGCACCATCGCATGCGCGGCCAGGATCAAGCCCAGGTGGTGAAATTGGTAGACGCAGGGGACTCAAAATCCCCCGCCGCAAGGCGTGCCGGTTCGATTCCGGCCCTGGGCACCAGAATTCTCGCAGCGTGAAGCGCTGCGTCTCCCAAAACCCGCGCAAGCTCGCCGCTTCGCGGGTTTTTGTTTTTGCCGCACGCACGCGCAACGCGTACCCCCGCGCAGCAGTCCAAGCACTATGAGGATGCGCGGCACGGAGGCACGCCATGTCCATGCGCACGATTTCATCTCCGCTCTGCCGCCGCGTGCTCGCCGTGGCGCTGTCGTTCATGCTGGCCGGATGCGACGTACTGACCGCGCCGCCGGTGCCCGACTGGCCGGGCCCGCACGCGCCCTACCCGTTCCCGGACAGCATTCCGCATCGCACCGAATGAATGGACGGGAAGGCCGCCGTCGGCACTTCGACTCAAGCCCGTGCTCAGGCCATCAACGCCCGAACGAAGTCGAGGAACACCCTCACCTTCGCGGAAACGAGATTCGACGCGTGGTGATACGCGTAGAGCGGAAACGTCTCGTCCGCCCATTCCGGCAACAGCAGCACCAGCCGCCCGTCGGCCAGGATGTCCCGCGCATAGAGTTCCAGCAACTGCGCGACACCCGCGCCGCCCAGGCATGCGCCGAGCAGCATGCCCGTATCGTTGACCATCAGCCGGCCGGCGGCATCGAACGGCACCACCTCCTTGCCGCGATGGAACTCCCATTCGAACGGCCGCCCCGTCACCGGATCGCGGATCAGCACGCAGCGATGCCCGCTCGCAAGATCCCGCGGGTGCCGCGGTTCGCCGTGACGCGCGACATAGGCCGCCGACGCACAGGTGAGCACGCGCGTTTCCAGCAGCAGCCGCGCACGATATGACGACGGTTCCGGAATGCCGAACCGCACCGCCACGTCGAACCCGTCGGCGACGAGGTCGCCCATCCGGTCGCGCACGCTGATCTCGACCGACAGATCGGGGAAGCGGTCGAGAAACTCCGCCATCTTCGGCGCCAGCACGTAGTGGCCAAAGGTCGCGTCGACGTTGACGCGCAGCCGCCCCCTGACACGCGCCTTCGACTGGCCGGCGTCGATCGCCGCGTCCTCGATGCCGGCCAGCAGCGGCGCGACCGCCTCATAGAAACGCCGGCCTTCGTCGGTCAGCGTGATCGCGCGCGCCGTGCGGTTGAAGATCCGGATGCCGACGCGCTCTTCCAGCCGGGCGACCGCACGGCTCACCGCCGGCTGCGTCAACCCCATCGCCTCGCCGGCGCGCGCGAAAGTGCCGGCCTCGATTACCGCCGAGAGCACGCCGATCCCGCTCAAAAGCCTGCTGTCGAATGCCATTAGACATACTTTCAGTCATTCTTGATCTGCTAATTATTCATTATTTTTATTGACCGAGGAAGCCTACATTAGTCCTGTCGCCGGATCGCACGGCAACTCACGAACCAGGGAGCAGGACATGAGCACATCGGAACAGGTCGCCCTCGTCACGGGCTCGTCGCGCGGCATCGGCGCGGAAATCGCCCGCCGTCTCGCCCGCGACGGCTTCAGGGTCGTCGTGAACTATGCCGGCGGCGCCGGCCCGGCCCGGGAAGTGGTCGACGCGATCGTCGCCGACGGCGGCACCGCCGTCGCGGTACAAGCGGACGTCGCCGATCCGGCGGCGGTGGCCGCGCTGTTCGACGCGGCCGAGCAGGCATTCGGCCGTATCGACGTGGTCGTCAACAGCGCGGGCGTGATGAAACTCGCGCCCCTCGCCGAATTCGACGACGCAGCATTCGACCAGACCGTCGCGATCAACCTGAAGGGGGCGTTCAACGTCAGCCGCGAGGCGGCGAAGCGCGTGCGCGACGGCGGCCGCATCGTCAACCTGACCTCGAGCGTGATCGGCATGCGCCTGCCGACCTACGGCGTGTACATCGCGACCAAGGCCGCCGTCGAGGGCATGACGCAGGTGCTCGCGCAGGAGATGCGCGGCCGCAACATCAGCGTGAACGCCGTCGCGCCGGGGCCGGTCGCGACCGAGCTGTTCCTGCACGGCAAGAGCGCCGAACTCGTCGACCGGATGGCGAAGATGAACCCGCTGGAGCGGCTCGGCCAGCCCGCGGACATCGCCAGCGTCGTCGCGTTTCTCGCCGGCCCCGACGGCGCATGGGTCAACGGTCAGGTCCTGCGCGCCAACGGCGGCATGTGCTGACGGGCCGCCTGCCGCGCCCCCCCGTTACCGGAGATCGATCATGAAGGAAGTCATTCTCGTCACGGGCGCGTCCAGCGGCTTCGGCCTGCTGACGGCCCAGGCGCTCGCCCGCGCCGGCCATGCCGTCTACGCGTCGATGCGCGAAAGCACCGGCCGCAACGCGCCGCGCGTCGCCGCCATCGCCGCCTATGCGCAGGAACACGGCGTCGACCTGCGCACCGTCGAGCTCGACGTCGGCGACGACGCGTCCGTCAATGCCGCCATCGATCGCGTGATCGCGGACAACGGCCGCCTCGACGTCATCGTCCACAATGCCGGGCACATGGTGTTCGGCCCGGCCGAAGCGTTCACGCCCGAGCAGATCGCCCGGCTCTACGACATCAACGTCGTGTCGACCCAGCGTGTCAACCGCGCGGCGCTGCCGCACCTGCGCCGCCAGGGCCGCGGCCTGCTCGTCTGGGTGTCGTCATCGTCCGCACGCGGCGGTACGCCGCCGTTCCTCGCCCCTTACTTCGCCGCGAAAGCCGCGATGGATTCGCTCGCGGTGTCCTATGCAGCCGAACTCGCCCGCTGGGGCATCGAAACGTCGATCGTCGTGCCGGGCGCCTTCACCCAGGGCACGAATCACTTCGCCCACGCGGGCAAGCCGGCCGATGCGACCGTGCAGGCCGCCTACGACGACGGCCCCTATGCGGGCGTCGCCGAGCAGGCGCTCCAGGGCCTCGCCGCGCTCGAACCGGCGGACGCCGATGCCGGCACCGTCGCGACGGCAATTGCCGACATCGTCGCCGCACCCGCCGGCAAGCGCCCGTACCGCGTATTCGTCGATCCGTCGCAGGACGGCGCGGAGGAAGTGTTCCGCGTCGGCGATCGCATCCGCCGCGAGATGTTCAGGAACATCGGCCTCGCCGACCTGCTCGCCGCCCGCGTCGGCAGTTGATCCGCTGCGCGCCGGGCACGCCGGCGCGCGTCAGCGTTGCTCGCAGAACCCGAGGATCGCACCAGCGACCGCCGCCGGCGCCTCGCGCTGCGGAAAGTGACCGACACCGTCCAGCACCTGCCGCGCGTAGCGTCCCGTAAAGAAACGCTCACGCCCGGCCGAGCTGTCCGGATGATTGCAGGTATCCGCGCCGCCGTGCAGCACGAGCGTCGGCAGCACCAGCACCGGCGCGGGATTCAGTCGCGCATTGTCGTCGGCATAGGCCGGCGTGCCCGGCGCGAATCCCCAGCGATGCCGGTACGAATGCAGGACCACGTCGATCCAGTCGGGCCCGTCGAACGCGGCGGCGGCCGCCTCGAAATCGCTGTCGCGATACCAGCCCGGCGGCGACCACGTGTCCCACATCAAGCGGGCAAGCGCACGGCGATCGTCGCGCAACGCCTGCTCGCCGCGCGGCGTCGCCATGAACCAGTGATACCAGTAATTGCGCGCCTGCTGCAGCGACAGTGGCTGCCCGGGATCGTTGGTGCCGTACCCGACCGACAGCATCACGAGATGCGATGCGGCGTCATCGCGCAGCCCGCACGCGTTCGCGGCCGCCCGGGTGCCCCAGTCGTGCCCGACCAGCACGGGCCGCTCGATACCGAGCGCATCGACGAAGTCGAGCACATCTCGTCCGAGCGCCGCGAGCTCGCCGCTGCGCGGCACGGACGCGTCGCGAAAACGGGTCGGCGCAAAACCGCGCAGCGCGGGCACCAGCACGCGGTAGCCGCGCGCCGCCAGCGCTGCTGCCACCGCTTCCCAGCCGACCGGACTGTCCGGCCAGCCGTGCAGCAGCACGGCCACGCGCTCGCCGCGCGGGTTCCATTCGAGATAGGCAATATCGAGCGACGCGGTCATCGCATGCGCATAGGTCGTCATCGTGTACTCCGTTGGGTCAGCCTGAGCGCACGATGGTAGGTCGGCATTTCATCACGATTCACGGAGTATCATGATTCATTCTTTGAATTTCACGTTGAATCGACTGATGGAACCGCTGACCGATCCCGCGTCGACCGCGCTCGACATCACGCTGCTGCGCACCTTCCTCGAAGTCGTCGACAGCCACGGATTCGCTCCGGCCGCGGAACGTCTCGCGCTCACACCCTCCGCCGTCAGCGGCCACATCAAGCGGCTCGAACAGGCGGCCGGCGCGGTGCTGCTCGCGCGCACGACACGCCGTATCGCACTCACGCCGGCAGGCGACACGCTGTACGCGTACGCGCGCAACATCGTCGACATGGAGCGCGAAGTGCGCGCGAGGCTGCGCGGCGCGCCGGCGCACGGGCCGCTGCGGGTCGGTGCGTCGGAGGATTTCGCGGGCGCGTGGCTGCCGCATGTGCTGCGCACGTTTCGCGACCGCCACCCGCGCACGTCGATCGAGTTGAAGGTCGGCATCACTGCGTCGCTGCTGCGCGAGCAGACGCTCGGCCGGCTCGACGTCGTGTTCGGCAAGCAGTGCCGGCAGGTCGACACACCGGGCGAACTGCTGTGGGAAGAGCCGCTCGTGTGGGCGTTCGCATCGGACCGCGCGCTCGACGCCGGCGGCGAAGTGCCGCTCGCGCTGTTTCCGCAGCCATGCGTGTATCGCGAAGCCGCCGTCGCGGCACTCGCCGCCGCGCTGCGACCGTTCCGCGTGCTGTTCGAGAGCAGCAGCATGGCCGGCTGCGTGTCGGCCGCGCTCGCCGGCTTCGCGGTCACCGCGCTGGCACGCAGCCAGCTGCGCGACGGCTTGCGCGAATGCGGGCCGCAAGACGGTCTGCCGGCGCTACCGGCCGCGCGCTTCTATGCGTTCGCGGCAAAACCGGACGGCGCGGGTGCGGCATTGATCGACGCGGTGCGGGATACCGGGCGCAGCCGCCAGTTCGCGGCGCTGCCCGGTTGAAACTGGCGCGGCGCGCACATGGCGCAAACCGCGCGCGTCGGTCAGTCGCCTTCTCCGTCCTCGCCGCCTTCCCCGCCTTCCCCGCCCCTAGTCAGTGCACTCGCCATCAGCTCGCCGAACCACTCGACGAACGCATTGAGCCGGCGCGAACGATGGCGCCGGTGCGGATACACGGCAGACACGTCCATCGGTGCGGCGCGGTGGCCGGGCATCACGTCGACGAGTGCGCCGCTGTCGAGCAGATGCTCGACGTCGAAGCGCGGAATCTGGATCAGCCCCATCCCGGCGATACAGCTCGCGATATAGGTTTCGGCGTTGTTGACGATCACGCGGCTCGGCAGCGTGAGTGTGTGCCTCTGGCCGTCCGCGCAGTATTCCCAGTCGAGCTCGCGTCCTGTCGTCGGCGACGCATAACCGATCGCCCAGTGTCCGTGCGCGAGCGCGTCCGGATGCTCGGGCACGCCGCTTTCGCGCAGGTAGTCGGGGCTCGCGCAGTTGATCAGCGTGAACTGCCCGAGCGGCCGCACGACGAGGCTGCTGTCCGCGAGCCGCCCGACGCGGATCGCGCAGTCGACGCCCTCCTGCACCAGGTCGATCGAACGATCCGTCGAGCCGAGCGACAGTTGCAGCTTCGGGTAACGGCGAAACAGCGACGGCAGCGCAGGCGCCACCATGCGGCGCGCGATCCGGCTCGGCACGTCGACGTTCAGCCGTCCGATCACGTCGTGGTCGCGGCGGCGGAACAGGCGGTCGAGTTCGTCGGCTTCCGCGAGCAGGCGCCGGCCGCGTTCGAGCAGCAGCGCGCCGTCGGCAGTGAGCTGCACCTGGCGCGTCGTGCGGTGCAGGAGGCGCGTGCCGAGCCCCGTTTCGAGCTGCTGGACGGCCGCCGACACGGTCGCGCGCGGCACGTCAAGCGCGTGCGCGGCCTTGATGAAGCTGCCCATCTCGGCAACCTGCAGGAAGATTCTGACCTGATCCAGCTTGTCCATCGGCGGGGAACGTAGGTTCGGAAGATCGTCGCCGCCGGCTGTCGCGCGTCGCGGCAAGGTCCGGCGGCACAGAGAAAACGGGCGCGCAGCTGCAGGGCCGCGCGCCCGTCCATTGTCCACGCAAACGCGCCATTGCGGTGCGCCACGCGCCCGCGACAGCCGCCGGCGCGGCCCGTTGCCGGGCAGGTTACTTGGTCGTATAGCCGCCGTTGATCAGGATCGTCTGGCCCGTGATCCACCAGCCGTCGGTGACGAGATGGCGGATGAACGGCACGACGTCCTCGATGTCGGTCAGGCCCGTCTTGCTGAACGGCGACAGCGCGGCCGCCGTCTTGTGATACGCGACCGCATCGGCACCCTCGGCCGGATAGAAGAACGGCGTGTCCATCGGACCCGGCCCGACGGCCGTCACCGAGATCCCGCGCGCGCCGTATTCCTTCGACGCCGCGCGCGTGAAATGCTCGACCGGCGCCTTCGACCCTTCGTACGCCGCATAGAACGGCGTGAACGCGCCAAGCAGCGACGTCACGAGCGTGACGAGCTTGCCGTGATCCTCGAGGTGCCGCCCCGCTTCCTTGATGAAGAAGAACGCCGACTTGCTGTTGACCGCGAACATGTCGTCGTATTCGGCCTCGCTGATCTCGGTGAACGGCTTCTTCAGCACCTTGCCGACCGTGTTGATCGCGATGTCGATCTTGCCGAAGCGCTGCTTCGCGTCGTCGAACAGCTTCTCGACCGCAGCGGCCGTCGTCAGGTCGGCCTGGAACGTGGCAGCTTCCGCGCCGGCCGCGCGCACTGCGGCGGCCGTCTCCTCGGCCTGAGCCTGCGACGCCGCGCTGTTGTAGTGAATCGCCACCGCCTTCGCGCCGTGGCTCGCCAGGTCCCGCGCGATCAGGCCGCCGAGATTCTTTGCGCCGCCTGCGATCAGGACGACCTTGTCTGCGAGCGTATGAGTTGCCACGGTTGACTCCTTTTTCCGTTGAACGAAGCTAGGAGTGTAGGCACGCGCGACGCGCCGGTCAGCCGGTCGCGGCTGGATGGATTATCCAGAAAAGCGATCCAATCGCAGCGAGGTAATGTTGCCTGCCGTACGGACAACAGCACCGGAATCTGACACCGATGCAGCGCATGCCAGCCGGCTCAGCGGGCGTACAGTTCCGCGTCGATCTTGCCAAGCAGCCACTGCATGCCAGCGAGATGCTGCTGGTCGTGGCTGCACAGGTAGTGGACGAGCCCGCGCACAGTCAGCGAACCATAGCCGTCGAACTCGCCGGTGCGCCCGAACTGCTCGGGAGTCACGCGCGACAGCAACTCCAGCGTCTCGCGCCGCGCTTCGCGGATCGCCGCGAGCACGTCGGACGCATACGCGTCGTTGTAGCGGCGCTCGATCGCGAGTGCGTCGCCATCGATCGACACGAGCAGCGGCCGGTCTTCGTCGAGCATCCGCCGCAACCGCACGTGATAACCGTCAGTCTCGATGTCGCGCACGTGGCAAAGCTGCCCGAGCGGCGAGAAGTGCTCGCTCGGGATCCCGGCCCAATCGTCGGGCGTCCAGCGTGCATAGCCGTCGGGAACGGCCGCGAAGTGCGCTTCGAGCAGACGGGGGAAATCGGCGAGTGCGTCGAGCGTCGTCGGATTCATGCGGGACTTCCTGTCGAATAGGGGCGACCGCAGCCCTGGCACGGGCCTGCTGCCGCCGTTGCGTCACTTCACGCTGAAGCCGTACGCACCCTGCGTGCGGTGCCCGTCGGTCGCGACGGCCACCCATTTCACCGTATAGGCACCGGTGCCGACTGCCGTGAGCGGCACCGTCATCCGCTTGCGGTTCGACGCGTCGATGCGCGCGTGGCCGTCCGACACCGTCTTGCCGTCGCCATCGACGACGACGATCGAGCTGAATGCCGGTTCCAGCGGCTCGGTGAAGTCGATGGTGACGGCAGCCGGTGCGGCGGCCACCGCCGCGCCTGCCGCTGGATCGCTCTTCGCGAGATGCGCGTGCGCGAACGCGGCCGACGAGACGGTCGCGGCAACGATGAGGGCGGCTGCCTGGTGGCCGAACGGGAATGAATCGAAACGCATGGACTTTCCGTGAAGAATGAACGGGCGCCGCACCCTGCGCGGCGTTCCGGCAGCTTACCAGCGCATGCGCGTTCATGCCGGTCCTCGGCCGCCGCTTGATAGAATGCGCGCGCTATGGATCTCGAAAGCATTCTCTACACCCAGGGCTTCGGCTCGCGCCGCCAGTGCCGCGGCCTGATCGAAGCAGGCCGCGTCGCCGTGGCGGGCGCCAGCGCGACCGACCCCGACGCCGCGTTCGACACCGATGGCCTCGTGTTCTCGGTCGACGATACGACGTGGCCGTTCCACGCGCATGCGTATCTCGTGCTCAACAAGCCGGCCGGCTACGAGTGTTCGCGCGACCCGCAACACCACGCGAGCGTATTCAGCCTGCTGCCCGCGCCGCTCGTCGCGCGTGGCGTGCAGTGCGTCGGCCGTCTCGACCAGGACACGACGGGCCTGCTGCTGCTGTCCGACGACGGCCAGTTCGTGCACGCGTACACGTCGCCGAAGCGCAAGGTGCCGAAGACCTACGTCGCGACCGTGCGTCACCCGCTCGACGATGTGCAGCTGAATGCGCTGCGTAGCGGCGTGCAGCTGCACGGTGAGCCGAAGCCGATCGCGGCCGTCGCCGCCGACGCGCGCGACACGCATGCGCTCGCGCTGACCGTCCTCGAAGGCAAATACCACCAGGTCAAGCGCATGGTGGCGGCAGCGAGCAATCGCGTCGAGTTGCTGCACCGCGAAAGCATCGGCGGCTTCACGCTGCCGGACGACCTCGCACCGGGCGCGTGGCGCTGGCTTGACGAAGCCGACCTTTCATCACTCCGCAATCCCGTCAAAACCCTGTAAGGGAAAATCCGCACGACCGTTCGGTGCCCGGCCGCGTCTCGGCCGCATGTTCCCCCGCTATACTGAAATCACAAGCTGCAAGAGCAGCGATGCAGGGGGAGATACCATGAACATCAACCATTCTTTCGAACTGTCGTCCGTGATGATCGCGTTCGCGGTCATCGGTGTCGTCGTGATCGGCGGCCTGCTGGCCATGATGCACGCGAAGCACAAATACCATCCGAACCTGATTGGCGCGCTGATCGGCGCGCTGCTTTGCTTCCTGCTGATCGAGGCGTTACCGGCGCTGACCTGACGCGCTGCCCGGCGCGAGCGTTTGAAGGAAATCGTCTACGGTCGGATACCGCAGCGTCACGCACAATTCGGCCTTGAGCCGTGTGTTGGACAGGCGCCGCGACTCGCGCATGAACGACAGCAGTGTCGGTTCGAGCTGACGCTCGGCGTCCGCGCGGCTGACGCGTGGCGGCCTCGGCAGGCCGAGCGCCTGCGCAACCCGGTCGAAATACTCCCCCATCCGCAGCTCGCTGTCGTCCGACGCATGCACGGCGCGCGCCGGCTTGCCGCGTTCGGCCGCGCGGCGCAGGATCGCCGCGAGATCGTCCGCGTGGATGTGGTTCGTGTAGACGTCGTCGGCCGGCTCGAGCGCCGGCGTGCCGCGCTCAAGCCGAGCGACCGGCAGACGGTTCGCCGCGTAGATGCCCGGAATGCGCACGATGCGCGCGGACAGCACGCCGCGCACCGTCGCCGCGCGCAGTTGCCGCTCGGCCGACACCCGCCGGAAGGCCCGCGGATTCGCGGGGCGCAGCGGATGCGTTTCGTCGATGCGTGCGCCACCGCAGTCGCCGTATACGCCCGTCGTACTGGCGTAGACGAGCCTCGGCGCACGAAGGCCGTCGGGTACAATACGCGCTGCCCGAACGGGCGCGCCGGCCTGTCGGGTAGCGGTGCGCAGCGTTCGGAGCCGGCCGACCGCCGATGCCGGCGGCACCGGTGGCCGTCGTGCAGGCACGGTCGTTGCGGCGATCAGCGCACGCGTGCGCCGGTCGTCGCGGCCGTCGGACTGCGGCGGCGCGAGATGCAGGATCGTGCGGGCCAGACCCGCGAGGCGGCCGAGCGTCGCCCGGCGATCGAGGTCGCCGACGATCGGCGTCGCGCCCGCGGCGCGCAGTTCGTCGCGGCGGGCCGGGTGGCTCGTCAGCGCGAAGATCCGCAGGTTGCGGTGCGAGTCGCGCCATTGCGCGACGCAGCGCATGCCGACGTCGCCGCAGCCGACGATCAGTGCGCGCGGCCGGCGCAGGATTCGAGTCGCGATCATGTTGGTTGCGAAATCAGTAGCCACCGTTGCGCGACGCGCAACGGGCTTGCATTGTAGCTGCCGTGCTCGACAGGCACGGTCCCCACATTTTGTTCTAGTTTGGTTCTATGGCATTCAACGTCACTCTCAAGCAAAGCGGCCGGCAATTCCAGGTCGAGTCGGACGAAACCGTGCTGGCGGCTGCGCTGCGCCAGAACGTCCATCTGCCGTACGGCTGCAAGAACGGCGCGTGCGGCTCCTGCAAGGGCCAGATCGTGTCGGGCCAGATCGAACAGGGCCCGCACGCCGCGTCGGCGCTGTCCAACGACGAGCGCACGCGCGGCCTCGCGCTGCTGTGCTGCTCGAAGGCGCAGTGCGATCTCGAAATCGACGTGCGCGAAATCGCCGGCGTCGACGGCGTGCAGGTCAAGAAGCTGCCGTGCCGGATCGCCGCGCTCGAACGAAAGGCCGACGACGTCATGGTCGTGAAGCTGCAGTTGCCGGCCAACGAACGCCTGCAGTATCTCGCGGGCCAGTACGTCGAGTTCATCCTGAAGGACGGCTCGCGCCGCAGCTACTCGATGGCGAACGCGCCGCACGAGGAAGGCCCGGTCGAGCTGCACATCCGTCACATGCCGGGCGGCAAGTTCACCGACCACGTGTTCGGCGCGATGAAGGAGCGCGACATCCTGCGCTTCGAAGGCCCGCTCGGCACGTTCTTCCTGCGCGAGGATTCCGACAAGCCGATCGTGCTGCTCGCATCGGGCACGGGCTTCGCGCCGATCAAGGCGATCATCGAGCACGTGAAGCACACGGGCATCACCCGCCCGATGACGCTCTACTGGGGCGCGCGCCGCAAGAAGGACATCTACCTCGGCGAGCTCGCCGAGCAGTGGGCACGCGAGATCCCGAACTTCACGTACGTGCCGGTGCTCTCCGAGCCGGACGCCGGCGACCAGTGGACGGGCCGCACGGGCTTCGTCCATCGCGCGGTGATCGAAGACCTGCCCGATCTGTCGGGCCACCAGGTGTACGCATGCGGCGCGCCGGTGATGGTCGAATCCGCGCAGCGCGACTTCACGCAGCACCACGCGCTCCCGGCTGACGAGTTCTACGCCGACTCGTTCACGAGCGCCGCCGATCTCGCGCATCCGGTCTGACACCCGCGCACCCGCGTCCCGCGTTGCGCACCGCGATGTCACATCCGTGGCATCGCGGCGGTTTACAGTTGGGCGCGGGATGCCTTATGCTTGCGCACATGAACTGCTTCCTGTCCGCCCTTCGACGTCGCCGCTCGCCGCTCCGCCCGGATGCCGCAGGCTCGTCACGGACTCGCGCGTAACCCCCACACTGCTTCACCGGTTACGCACAAGCTGTTCGACCCACCAGCCACGGCCTTCCGTGGCTTTTTTATTGCCTGTTTCCCTTTCAACGTCCGCTGGAGTCTGCTGCCATGCCCCTGAACGATTATCCGATCGACTCGCTGATGTACATCACGAACCGCCCCGACATCGTGTTTACGCACGGCAAGGGTTCGTGGCTCTACGATCACACGGGCAAGCGCTATCTGGACTTCATCCAGGGCTGGGCCGTCAACAGCCTCGGCCACTGCAACGACGGCATCGTCGAAGCACTGAAGACGCAGGCGGAAAAGCTGCTGAACCCGTCGCCCGCGTTCTACAACGAACCGATGGCGAAGCTCGCCGGCCTGCTCACGCAGCACAGCGTATTCGACAAGGTGTTCTTCACGAACAGCGGCGCGGAAGCGAACGAAGGCGCGATCAAGCTCGCGCGCAAGTGGGGCCGCAAGTTCAAGAACGGCGCATACGAGATCATCACGTTCGACCACAGCTTCCACGGCCGCACGCTCGCGACGATGTCGGCCAGCGGCAAGCCGGGTTGGGACACGATCTACGCGCCGCAGGTGCCGGGCTTCCCGAAGGCCGAGCTGAACGACATCAACTCGGTCGAGAAGCTGATCACCGACAAGACCGTCGCGGTGATGCTCGAGCCGATCCAGGGTGAAGGCGGCGTGATTCCGGCGACGCGTGAATTCATGCAGGCGCTGCGCGCGCTGACGAAGCAGCACAACCTGCTGCTGATCGTCGACGAGGTGCAAAGCGGCTGCGGCCGCGCGGGCACGCTGTTCGCATACGAACTGTCGGGCATCGAGCCGGACGTCATGACGCTCGCGAAAGGCATCGGCGGCGGCGCCCCGCTCGGCGCGCTGCTGTCGAAGGCCGACGTCGCGGTGTTCGAGGCCGGTGACCAGGGCGGCACGTACAACGGCAACCCGCTGATGACGGCGGTCGGCTATTCGGTGATCTCGCAGCTCGTCGCGCCGGGTTTCCTCGAAGGCGTGCGTGCGCGCAGCGAATACCTGAAGCGCAAGCTGCTCGAGCTGTCGGAAGAGCGCGGTTTCGAAGGCGAACGCGGCGAAGGCCTGCTGCGCGCACTGCTGCTCGGCAAGGACATCGGCCCGCAGATCGTCGAGAAGGCACGCGACATGCAGCCCGACGGCCTGCTGCTGAACGCCGCGCGGCCGAACCTGCTGCGCTTCATGCCCGCACTGAACGTGACGACCGAAGAAATCGACCAGATGATGGCGATGCTGCGGTCGGTTCTCGACACGCTCTGAGGAGAGCCCGCCGATGGATGCCGCCAACGATACTGTCGCAATCCGCCCGTTCGAACGCGCCGACACCGAAGCCGTGCTCGCGGTATGGTGCGACGCATTCCCGCAGTACGACGAAGCCGGCGCGCCGCCGCACCGCGATCCGCTGCGATCGATCGAGCTGAAGCTCGCGACGCAGCCGGAGCTGTTCTTCGTCGCGACTAGCGGCGCACGCGTCGTCGGCACGCTGATGGCGGGTTTCGACGGACATCGCGGCTGGCTCTACTCGTTCGGCGTATCGAACGACGCGCGGCGGCTCGGCATCGGCCGCGCACTGATCGCGCATGCGGAACGCGCGCTCGCCGCACGCGGCTGCCTGAAGATCAACCTGCAGGTGCTGCCCGGCAACGACGACGCGTGCCGCTTCTACGCGGCGCTAGGCTACCGCGTCGAGGAGCGCATCTCGTTCGGCAAGACGCTGCCGGCCGCATGACGCGAAAGCCGGCAGCCGGCCGCCGGCGATCTCAGCGCGTGATCGGCCCCGCGCCCGGCAGCGGATTGCCGAGCGCGTCGGTCGGCACGGCCTGCTGCTCGAACGCGGCGAAATACGCGGCCCACTGCGTGTCGCTCACGCGCACGATCAGCGCGCCGTCCTGCCAGATGTCGTTGTGGTCGTTGTGGTCGTCGCCCGCGCGGTGCAGGTAGTTCGAGCCGGTCGAACCCTGGTTCATGTGCGTGTCGTGGATGCCGTTGCCTTCGGCATACGAGCGGCCGAACACGACGACGTCGAGCCCCTGCGACTGCGCGGCGCTCACAAGCCGCAGCAGCGACGGGATCGGCTCCGGATTCTCGGTGCCGTCCATCACGGCGCTCGCGCGCCACGCCCCCGTTTCGTTCAGGATGTCGCTGCGCATGTAGTCGAGCGCGGGCAATGCCGCCTGCCCCGTCAGGTCCGTATAGCCTTCGGCCGCGGCCGCGAGCGTCTGCGTGATCGGGTGGTGGAAATCGTAGACGAGCTTGTAGTTCAGCAAGTCGTCCGCGTCGCTGGTGCCGACGTTGATCGCGACATCCCAGTTGCCGCCCGGCAACGCCAGCGTCAGGTGGATGTGATATTGAATCTCGCTGCCGTGCGGCGAGCCCTTCAGCTGCGCCACCGATGTCACCTTCGCCTTCACGAAACCGTAGTCCAGACTCATGCGTGCTCTCCATGTCCCGATGGGCCGCCGATGCTACACGGCCCGTGTGTCGGTTTGCAGGCGACCGGCTTCGGGCGGCCGCCCCCATCGCTCCCGCGCCGCATACGCGGCGCAACAGTCGAATGGAGTCGCACCCGCACGCACAAGTTCGACCCGAATCGCAGGACACGAAAAAAAAGGCTGTCACGGCATCCCGTGACAGCCTTTCGAAAGCCCGTGTGCGGCACGCCCGGCATCTGCCGTCGCGCGCCACCGGGCCCGCTCATTCACTCACTCATTCACCCAGATACGCGGCACGCACCTTCGGATCGTCGAGCATCTGCTTCGCATCGCCTTCCATCGTGACCGTGCCCGAATCCATCACGTAGCCGCGGTCGGCCGCCTGCAGCGCGAGGCGCGCGTTCTGCTCGACGAGCAGCACCGTGATGCCCTCCTTCGAGATTTCGCGCACCACTTCGAAGATCTTCTCGACCATGATCGGCGACAGCCCCATCGACGGTTCGTCGAGCAACAGCAGCTTCGGCTTCGACAGGATCGCGCGCGACATCGCCAGCATCTGCTGCTCGCCGCCCGACAGCGTGCCCGCGAGCTGCGTCGCCCGTTCCTTCAGGCGCGGGAAGAAGCCGAACATCCGCTCGACGTCCTTCTTGATCTGGTCGTTGTCGTTGCGCAGGTACGCGCCCATCTGCATGTTCTCGATGATCGACATCCGCGCGAAGATCCCGCGGCCTTCCGGCACCATCGCGAGGCCGCGCTTGAGCAGCTCGTGCGACGGCACGCCCTTGATCGACTTGCCGTCGTACTCGATGTCGCCTGCCGAATACGCCTTCAGACCCGTGATCGCCTTCATCGTCGTGGTCTTGCCTGCGCCGTTCGCGCCGATCAGCGTCACGAGCTCGCCCTGACGGACTTCCATGTCAACGCCCTTGACGGCCTGGATGCCGCCGTAGTTGACCTGCAAGCCCTTGATTTTCAACATTGCCGCTGCCATCAGTGCACCCCTGCGCCGAGATATGCCTCAATCACCTTCGGATTCTTCTGCACGTCCTGCGGCAGACCCTCGGCGATCACCTTGCCGTAATCGAGCACCGTCATCCGGTTGCACAGCCCCATCACGAGCTTCACGTCGTGCTCGATCAGGAGAATCGTGCGGCCGTCCGAGCGGATCTTGTCGAGCAGGCGCGTGAGTTCGACCTTCTCGGTCGCGTTCATCCCGGCCGCCGGCTCGTCGAGCGCGAGCAGCTTCGGGTCGGTCGCCAGGGCCCGCGCGATCTCGAGACGGCGCTGGTGGCCGTACGACAGGTTGCGCGACGTGTAGTCCGCGTATTGCAGCACGCCGACGTACTCGAGCAGCTCGATCGCACGTTCCTTGATCTCGCGCTCTTCCTGGCGTTCGGCCGGCGTCTGGAACACCGCGCCGAGCAGCCCGTGCTTGGTGCGCACGTGGCGGCCCACCATCACGTTCTCGAGGGCCGTCATCCCGCCGAACAGGCGGATGTTCTGGAACGTACGCGCGATGCCCGTCTTCGCGACCTGATGCACCGCCGTCGGCTTGTATTCCGTGCCGTCGAGCTTGAACTCGCCGGAGTCCGGCGTATAAAGGCCCGTGATCACGTTGAAGAACGTCGTCTTGCCGGCGCCGTTCGGGCCGATCAGCCCGTAGATCTCGCCTTCCTTGATCTCGAGGCCGACGTCGGACAGCGCCTGCAGCCCGCCGAAGCGCTTGTTCACGCCCTTGACGGACAGTCGGATTTGCTTGTCGCTCATGTGTATATCCCCTGTGTCCGTAGGTTAAGCGCGCACCGGCTTCTTGCTGGCGCGCTTCGCCAGTTTCGCGATCTTGTCCTCATGCTTCGGCGCGGGCCACAGGCCTTCCGAGCGATACAGCATGATGACCACCATCGCGAGGCCGTACAGCGCCTGACGGATCACTTCCGTATCGACGATGTCGTGACCGAACAGCGCATGCTGCAGCGGGCTCATCGTCGAGCGCAGGAATTCCGGGAAGATCGCGAGCAGCACCGCGCCCAGGATCACGCCCGGGATATGGCCCATGCCGCCGAGCACCACGCACGCCAGCACCACGATCGATTCCCAGAACGTGAACGATTCCGGCGACACGAAGCCCTGGAACGAACCGAACATCGCGCCCGACAGGCCGCCGAACGATGCGCCCATCGCAAACGCGAGCAGCTTCACGTTACGGGTGTTGATACCCATCGCCTTCGCGGCGATTTCGTCCTCGCGGATCGCTGCCCATGCACGGCCGATACGCGAGTGCTGCAGACGCGTACACACCCAGATCACCAGCAGCGAGCACAGCACGAACAGGTAGTAATACATGTAGACCGACGGCAGCTGCAGGCCGAACAGCGAGTGCGTCTGCGACAGGTTGAAGCCGCCGATGTGCACCGGATCGATGCCCGTGATCCCCTTCGGGCCGTTGGTGATGTTCACCGGACGGTCGAGGTTGTTCATGAAGATCCGGACGATTTCACCGAAGCCGAGCGTCACGATCGCCAGGTAGTCGCCGCGCAGGCGCAGCGTCGGCGCACCGAGCAGGATCCCGAAGGTCGCCGCCAGCGCCATCGCGATCGGCACGATGATCAGGAACGGCACGTGCAGGCCGTTCGGCGCGATCGCCGCGATCCACTCGAACTGCGAGCTCAGGTGCGGCGAGCTCAGCAATGCCGCCGTGTACGCGCCCACCGCGTAGAACGCGATGTAGCCCAGGTCGAGCAGGCCCGCGAAGCCGACCACCACGTTCAGGCCCAGCGCGAGCATCACGTACAGCATCGCGAAGTCGAGCACACGGACCCAGTAATTGCCGCCGGCCGAGCCGATGATGATCGGCGCGGCAATCACGAAGGCAGCGGTCAGGATGCCGATGATGATCGTCTTGGTGGTGTTGCGCTCTTCGACGAGCGACGTCGAGGATTCGATCGGTTGAATGGATGTCATGTTGTTTGCTCCCTTCCGTTACGCGCGATCCGCGACACGTTCGCCCAAGAGGCCGGACGGACGGAATACCAGCACGATGATCAGCACGATGAAGGCGAACACGTCCTGGTAGTTACTGCCGAATACGCCACCCGTAAGGTTGCCGATGTAGCCGGCCCCGAGCTGCTCGATCAGGCCGAGCAGCACGCCGCCGACCATCGCACCGCCGAGGTTGCCGATCCCGCCCAGCACCGCGGCCGTGAATGCCTTCATGCCGGGGATGAAGCCCATGTAGAAGTGCACGTTGCCGTATTCGGAAGCAATCATCACGCCGGCCAGCGCGGCGAGCGCGGAGCCGATCATGAACGTCGCGGAGATCACGAAGTTCGGGTTCACGCCCATCAGGCTCGCGGTGTTCGGGCTTTCGGCGATCGCGCGCATCGCGCGGCCGAGCTTGGTCTTGTGCACGAGCAGCAGCAGGCCGCCCATCACGATGAACGCCACCGCGATGATCACGATTTCAGTGACCGAGATCACGGCGCCGGGCGTCGTGTCGGTCGCCTTGATCACGTTGATCGGATCGGTCGGCAGCAATTGCGGGAACGGCAGCGGGTTGCGCGACCAGATGATCATCGCGGCGGTTTGCAGCAGGATCGACACGCCGATCGCGGTGATCAGCGGGGCGAGGCGCGGGGCGCGACGCAGCGGCCGGTATGCGACCCGTTCGATCGTGAAGCCGACGAACGCACAGACGACTGCGGCGATGCCCAGGCCGATCGTCAGCGTCGCAACGTTGCCGAGTCCGGGGAAATGGTTCTGCAGCACGGTGATGGCCGACAGGGCGACCATCGCGCCGATCATCAGCACGTCGCCATGCGCGAAGTTGATGATGCCGAGAATGCCGTACACCATCGTGTAGCCCAACGCGATGATGGCGTAGACACTGCCGAGCACCAGCCCGTTGAGAACCTGCTGGACGAAAATATCCATTTAAAGCTCCTTGGCCCGTGCTGCCGGAGGACGGTGCGCCCCGCGGGTAAGCGAGGAATCGCGCCTTCTCGGCGACACTGCGGGTACTAGTCGATACCGGTAAGGGTGGATCGTCCCGGCGCGCGCCGCCCGGCCTGTACGGCCGAACCTGCCGCCGGAGCGGATACAAAAACGGCACCGCACTGTTCTCCGGTGCCGTCATGAGTCCCGTCGCTAAATCGTCACGACGTCGAGGACGGTGTTCGTGGCCTCCTTGAAGTCGTAGGGCAGCATGCCGAGACGGCCATCGTCCGGTTGCCCGGCATCCGTGCCTTTTCCCGCCCGGTACGAGGCAAGCCCCGCGCCCGGACAGATCGGATTCCGTGTCGCGCTGCCTCGCAAGGCACCGCGAGCGCCGCGCCCGACATTCGTCAGGACTGCGTCGAAATCCATCGTACGAACCAGACCGCGCGCCGCGACACCATTGCTCGCGGCAACGCGCTGTTTCGTCGAATCGAAATGAAAGGGGGCCGGCGACATCGGCACGCTGCCCGCATCGCCGGGCACCATGGCCGGCCTGCGTCGATCGGCGCGCACGGTCGCTGTCACGCCACGACCGGCGGCCTGCTGTGTTGCAACCTGCGTGCCCGCTGCCCGGCCGTTCGCCAGGCCAAGCGCGTTGATTTCCTCGATCGCCAAACGTGCCCCGTTTTCCTTGTCCTTGCCCAATCGCGCGATGCGGCACGCGAAGGATGCCGCACGACCGGCTCCGGCGACGCGCACGCCGCTGGCCGGCGGTGCCACGAACACCGCAGCCTCCCTCCCCGCCCCGTCGTCGCTCTTTTTGCTGCGGCCGGCAAGCATTGCAACCGGTGCGGCGACGGACATGGCGTAAGCCAACTTCACATGCATTGAGTGGTCTCCCGCGCCTTGCCAAAACCCGATCTCAAAGCCATTCCGGCCTGAAAACGGGCGCATTGTAACTCCATTTATAGGACGCCAATAATCCTGATTCGATGGGGTTTTCCTGCATTGCAACCAATTTTGAGAGACGCTTGGGGACGCGCAGAGCAACCCGGTTGCACCATGAACGCGAATAATGGTTGCGATTACAATTCCGACAGGCAAAAAAAAGCGCGCCGGGAGGCGCGCTTCGGTGTTCCGCGAGTGCGATGCGTCAATCAGGCGGCGGGCGGCAGGTTCAACCCGCGCGGCAGCGGAAACGACACGTTTTCCTCGATGCCGTCGAGCGCGCGGACGTTGCGCACGCCGAGCTCGCGCAGACGCGCGATCACGGCCTGGGCGAGCACTTCGGGCGCCGACGCGCCGGCCGTCACGCCGATGCGGCGCTTGCCTGCGACCCATGCCGGATCGATCTGGTCGGGTGCATCGACCATGTACGCGTCCACACCGCGCTTCTCGGCCACTTCACGCAGGCGGCTCGAATTCGAGCTGTTCGGGCTGCCGACGACGATCACGACATCGCACTGCGGCGCCATGAACTTCACTGCGTCCTGGCGGTTCTGCGTCGCGTAGCAGATGTCCTGCTTCTTCGGCTCGCGAATCTTCGGATACTTGGCCTTCAACGCCCCGATGATCTCGGCTGCGTCGTCGACGGACAGCGTCGTCTGCGTGACGAGCGCGATGCGTTCCGGATCGGCAAGCTCGAGCTTCTGCACGTCCTCGACGCTCTCGACGAGATGCATGCCGCGCTCGACCTGACCCATCGTACCTTCGACTTCCGGGTGACCCTTGTGCCCGATCATGACGATGTCGACGCCGTCCTGGCGCATCTTCGCCACTTCGACGTGCACCTTCGTGACGAGCGGGCAGGTTGCGTCGTAAATGCGCAGCCCGCGCACGTCGGCCTCGTCGCGCACGGCCTTCGACACGCCGTGTGCGCTGAAGATCACGGTATTGCCGGCCGGCACTTCCTCGAGTTCCTCGACGAAGATCGCGCCTTTCTTCTTCAGATCCTCGACCACGTACTTGTTGTGGACGATCTCGTGACGAACGTAGATCGGCGCACCATGCATCGCGATTGCGCGCTCGACGATCTCGATCGCGCGATCGACGCCCGCGCAGAAACCGCGCGGCTGGGCCAGCAGGATTTCGGCGTCGGCTGCGACGGTCTGCCCGGACAGCGTATCGGTGGTGCTCATGATTACAGGATTCCGATGATTTTCACTTCGAACGTGAGCGCCTGGCCCGCGAGCGGATGATTGAAGTCGAACAGCGCCGAGGTCTCGCTGACTTCCTTCAGCACCCCCGCGTATCGACCGCCGTCCGGCGCGTTGAACTCGATCAGTTCGCCCGGCGTGAAATCGTCGCCGACCATCCCGTTCTCGCGCAGCGTCGACAGCGTGACGCGCTGGAGCATGTCGGGATTGCGGGGACCGAACCCCTGCTCGGGCGCTAGCTGAAAAGTCGAGTGGTCGCCGACCCTGAGCCCGATCAGAATCTGTTCCAGCGACGGCGCCAGTTGCCCCGCGCCGAGCAGCAGCGTGGCCGGCTTGTCGGTGAAGGTGTTGACGATGTCGGCGCCGTCGGCCAGTGCCAGCCGGTAATGCAACGTGACGTGGGAACCGGGCTTCACTTCGGATAGATCGATGAGGCTCATGAATTACTCGTTCAGTCGGCGCCCGATACGGCCGAAAGGCCCGGCGCAAAGCCAATATTGTAAGTCACCTGAGCGCGCAAGGCGGAAAGTGCGACGACGTCGCGCACACCGCCCGCCGCCAATGGAGTTCCAAGCATGCTGTCACCCTGCCTCGCCCCGCCGCCCGTCGAGTGCCGCGACACCGCCGATCTGCCGGCCGATCCGCCCGGCCGCGGCCTCCCGATCCACCGGCGCAAGCGCCGCCCGGGCGACTGGCGGCCCGAGCGGCCGCGCGAGCGATTGCTTGAGCGCGGGCCGGCTGCACTGACCGACGACGAACTGATCGCCCTGCTGCTCGGCACGGGCAAGCCCGGGCACGACGTATTCGTCACCGCCCGCGCACTGGTCGGGCAGTTCAGGACGTTGCGCGGGCTGCTCGAGGCAAGCACCGACGATTTCGAGGCGCATCCCGGCATCGGCCCCGCGCGTTCCGCGCGGCTGGTCGCGGTCACCGAGATCGCACGGCGCGTGCTGAAGGAGAAAGCGCACGAGAAGAAGCATATCGATTCGCCCGGCGCGGTCGAGGACTATCTGCGGATGAAGATCGGCGCGCGTCCGTACGAAGTGTTCGCCGCGGTCTACCTCGACGCGCGCCACGGCCTGATCGAAACGGAGGAAATCACGCGCGGCTCGCTGACGCGCATGGCCGTCTACCCGCGCGAGATCGTGCGCCGCGCGATGGTGCACAACGCCGCTGCGCTGATCGTCGCGCACAACCATCCGTCGGGTGCTGTACAGCCGAGCGCGGAAGATCGCCGCCTGACCCGCGTGCTGCACGACGCACTCGCGCTCGTCGACGTGCAACTGCTCGATCACGTCGTCATCGGCACCAGTGATACTTTTTCGTTCGCACGGGCCGGATGGCTGTAGACTGTGCGGTTGCGGCCCGCCTGAGGGCGCCGCAACGGTGAAGCGAAATTAGGTTTGATTTTTCTGAACTTTTTCTGCTAGAATCGCCGTCTGTCTTTTTTCCAACCAGTTCTAGCCATCGAAGGGCCTTGTCTGTAAGGGCTTCGGCGTTCTGAGTGCAGCCATGGATCACGTGGCGGTGCGATGGAACCTTCATCGGCGATCGAACCCCGAATTTAGCGTATTAGGAGTGCTCTCATGGCACGCGTATGCCAAGTAACTGGGAAAGCGCCGATGAGCGGCAACAACGTTTCCCACGCCAACAACAAGACCAAGCGTCGCTTCCTGCCGAACCTGCAAAACCGCCGGTTCTGGGTAGAGAGTGAAAACCGCTGGGTGCGCCTGCGCGTCTCGAACGCCGGCCTGCGCCTGATCGACAAGAACGGCATCGATTCCGTGCTCGCTGACCTGCGCGCACGCGGCGAAGCCTAAGCCCAAGGAGCACAATCATGGCAAAAGGCGCACGCGACAAGATCAAGCTCGAGTCGACCGCTGGTACGGGTCACTTCTACACGACCACGAAGAACAAGCGCAACATGCCGGAAAAGATGGCGATCAAGAAGTTCGATCCCGTCGTCCGCAAGCATGTGGAATACAAAGAAACCAAGATCAAGTAATCTCCGGTTTCTGCCAGCCTGACGGCGACCAAAAAGCCCCGCACATGCGGGGCTTTTTGTTTTGCGCGCACGCTCCGGCGCGACGCGGTATGCTCTCCCCTTTCCGCGGCCACGGCCGCCGGAACGCACAAGATCAAAAGCGTAACGATGGAGATGCAGCATGAAATTCGACGTGGCGATCGTCGGCAGCGGCCTGGCAGGGCTGTCAGTCGCACTCAACCTGGCCAGCACGCGACGTGTCGCGCTGATCGCGAAACGGTCGATGATGGAGGGCGCGAGCGATAACGCGCAGGGCGGCATCGCGGCTGTCCTCGATTCGGCGGACAGCATCGAGAACCACGTCGACGACACGCTGGTCGCCGGTGGCGGGCTGTGCGACGAAGGCGCGACGCGCTACATCGTCGAGCACGGTCGCGAAGCGATCGAATGGCTGATCTCGCAAGGCGTGCCGTTCACGAAGGACGACGCCGCCGAGCTTGGCTTCCACCTCACGCGCGAGGGTGGCCACAGCCATCGCCGGATCATCCACGCGGCCGACGCGACCGGCCATGCGGTGCTCGCGACGCTGTCGGCACGTGCGCGCCAGCATCCGAACATCACGTTCTTCGAAAACCACCACGCGATCGACCTGATCACGTCGGACCGGCTCGGCCTGCCCGGCCGCCGCTGTCACGGCCTGTACGCGCTCGACGTCGACAACGACCGGACGATCACGATCGAGGCACCACATACGGTGCTCGCAACCGGTGGCGCCGGCAAGGTCTACCTGTACACGACGAACCCCGACACCGCGACCGGCGACGGCATCGCGATGGCGTGGCGCGCGGGCTGCCGCGTGTCGAACATGGAATTCATCCAGTTCCACCCGACCTGCCTGTTCCATCCCTATGCGAAGTCGTTCCTGATTTCGGAGGCCGTGCGCGGCGAAGGCGGCCTGCTGAAGCTGCCCGATGGTACGCGCTTCATGCCCGCGCATGATCCGCGCGCCGAACTCGCACCGCGCGACATCGTCGCGCGTGCGATCGACTTCGAGATCAAGAAGCGCGGGATCGATTGCGTGTATCTCGACATCAGCCACCAGCCGGAAGCGTTCCTGCGCGAACACTTCCCGACGATCCACGCGCGCTGCCTCGAATTCGGCATCGACATCGCGAAAGAGCCGATTCCCGTCGTGCCGGCCGCACACTACACATGCGGCGGCGTCGTCACCGACCTCGCCGGGCGCACCGATCTCGCGGGCCTGTATGCGGTCGGCGAAACGTCGTACACGGGGCTCCACGGCGCGAACCGGCTCGCGAGCAACTCGCTGCTCGAATGTCTCGTGATCGGCCGCGCGGCGGCCGAGGCGATCGAGGCGGCCGGCTTCGATGCCGAAACGCCGGCCACGCTGCCCGCGTGGGACGAAAGCCGCGTGTCGGATGCGGACGAGGAAGTCGTCGTTGCGCACAACTGGGACGAGCTGCGCCGCCTGATGTGGAACTACGTCGGCATCGTGCGTACCGACAAGCGCCTCGAACGCGCGAAGCACCGGCTGTCGCTGCTGCGCGACGAGATCCAGGAGTACTACGCGAACTTCCGCGTGACGCGCGACTTGCTCGAACTGCGCAACCTCGTCGACGTGGCGACACTGATCGTGAAAAGCGCACACTCACGCCGCGAAAGCCGCGGGCTGCACTACAGCCGCGACTGGCCGAATTCGCTGCCGAAGGCGCTGCCGAGCGTGCTCACACCGCGCGCGCGTCGTTGAGCCGCACGCCCTTCCCGGCTGCGGTCGCACAGGAAAAAAGCCGTTGGCGTTTGCGCGCCAACGGCTTTTTCGTCTGATCGACGGCGTTCGGTCAGTCGACGATCCGCATCGAATAGTCGGTCGCGCGCACGTCCTTCGTCAGCGCGCCGATCGAGATACGGTCGACACCCGTTTCCGCGAATGCTCGCACCGTATCGAAATTGACCCCGCCCGACACTTCGAGCACGGCCTTGCCGTCTGCGACACGCACCGCTTCACGCATCATGTCGAGCGTGAAGTTGTCGAGCAGCACCGACTGCGCGCGATGCGCGAGCGCGGTATCGAGTTGCGCGAGCGTCTCGACCTCGACCTGCACCGGCACGCCCGACTCCAGCGCGAACGCCGCGTCGAGCGCCTCGCCTACACCGCCCGCCGCTGCGATGTGGTTCTCCTTGATCAGGATGCCGTCATACAGCGCGAGACGCTGGTTCTCGCCGCCGCCGACGCGCACCGCGTACTTCTGCGCGAGCCGCAGGCCCGGCAGCGTCTTGCGCGTGTCGAGGATCTTCGTGCGCGTGCCTTCGACGCGATCGACGTAACGACGCGTCGCGGTCGCGACACCCGACAGCAATTGCAGGAAGTTCAGCCCGTTGCGCTCGGCCGTCAGCAGCGCGCGCGCCGGCCCTTCGAGTTCGCAGACGGTCGAATCCGGCGTCATCCGGTCGCCTTCGCGATAGCGCCATTGCACGACGATCGCCGGATCGATCCGGGCGATCACGGCCTCGAACCACGGCACACCGCACAACACGGCCTCCTCGCGCACGATGATGCGCGCGCGGCGACGCCCGCCGGCCGGTACGAGCCGCCCGGTCTGGTCGCCCGTGCCGACGTCTTCCGCGATCGCATCGGCCACGTTGCGCGCGATTGCGTCGTCGAATGCCGCGCCGTATTGCTCGCGGACGATGCCGAACAGCGGGGATACGGCTGCGTTCGTCATGCAGCCCCCACGTTCGCAAACAGTTGCTGGTCGCGCTGCAGATCGCCGCTCGCCTGCACGCGCTTCTTGTGCGCCGCTGCGAAAGCGAGCATCCGGTCGATCGGCAGGCGTGCGCGCTCACCGATCGCGGGCTCGACGAAGATCTCGTTGTGACCGCGTTCGAGCACGTCGGCGAGGTTCGCGAGGCCGTTCATCGCCATCCACGGGCAGTGCGCGCAGCTCTTGCAGGTTGCGCTGTTGCCGGCCGTCGGTGCGGCGATGAAGGTCTTGCCGGGCGCCGCAAGCTGCATCTTGTGCAGGATGCCGAGATCGGTCGCGACGATGAAGCGCGTCGCGTCGAACTTGACGGCGGCGTCGATCAGCTGCGTGGTCGAGCCGACCACATCTGCCTGCGCGACGACGTTTTCCGGCGATTCGGGGTGGACGAGCACTTTCGCGTCCGGATACTCGGCGCGCAGCAGGTCGAGCTCGATGCCCTTGAATTCGTCGTGGACGAGGCACGAGCCTTGCCACAGCAGCATGTCCGCGCCGGTTTTCTTCTGGATGTAGCTGCCGAGATGGCGATCCGGCGCCCAGATGATCTTCTCGCCGCGCGCGTGCAGGTCGGCCACGATCTCGAGGCCGATCGACGACGTGA
The DNA here is from genome assembly GCF_964265005.1 of Burkholderia crassaminum. Taxonomy (NCBI): domain Bacteria; kingdom Pseudomonadati; phylum Pseudomonadota; class Betaproteobacteria; order Burkholderiales; family Burkholderiaceae; genus Burkholderia; species Burkholderia crassaminum. The sequence continues at coordinate 2,926,344 of NZ_OZ183799.1, forward strand.
CCATCCAGTCCGCGCGCGCCTTCACGGCGGCGCTGGTATTCGCGTAGACGACGACGGTGCGATCGGGATGCGCATCGCAGAACGCCGAGAATTCGTCGACCGGGCAGCCGAGGTCGAGCGAGCAGGTCGCATCGAGGTCGGGCATCAGGATCCGCTTGTTCGGACTCAGGATCTTCGCGGTTTCGCCCATGAAGCGCACACCGGCGACGACCAGCGTCTGCGCGTCGTGATCGCGGCCGAAGCGGGCCATTTCGAGCGAATCGGCGACACAGCCGCCCGTTTCGTCAGCCAGCTCCTGCAGTTCGGCATCCACGTAGTAGTGGGCGACGAGCACGGCCTTTTCACGCACGAGCAGCGTCTTGATGCGCGCCTTCAGTGCAGCGCGTTCTTCGGCGGACGGGGCGTCGGGCACCTTGGCCCATGCCTGCCCCACGCCGCACACGGTCCCTGCTGCGATGGGCCGATCGTATTCGACGGGTTTGATCGTCGATTGCATCTCCATATCTCCTGTCGATCCAAGTTAGCGCTTTAGCGCTTACTTGGATCCCATGCTTCGCGGTCGATCAGAGTTAGCCCTTTAGCGCTTACTCTGATCCCATGCTTCGCGGTCGGCCAGCGTCGGCGCTTTCGCGCTCCGTCCAGCCTCATCCCCTGCGCTCGCCCCAGGGCACCCATTCACCGCTGCCCCAAGCCTCATACAAAATCCGGCCCGGCCGGTCACCCTTCAAAAACCGGCGGCCCAAATAAAAAACCCCGCCAACGCGGGGTTTTTGACGTCCTTAGATTCTAATCGATTTCGAATCAGGCGTAGCGGCGCAGGCGCGTCGCAAATTCCTGCAGCGCCTTGATGCCGCTTTGTTCTGCGCGATGGCACCAATCCTGCAATTGCGCGAGAAGCTGTTCGCGCGATGCGGTCGAACGATCCCAGATCGCGGCGAGATCCTGGCGGAGCTGGAAATACGTTTGCAGCTTCTGGCTGTTCGCGAAGATTTCCGGCAGCAGCTTCTTCTGCGGCTCGTCGAGGCCGTCCGCATCCTTGTGGAACCACTTGCGCGCGCCACGCATCAGCTGGTACTTCTCGCTCGAGCCGAGTTCCTTCAGGTGTGCGAGCTCCTGGGCATACGCACGCTTCACGGCCTTGCCGTAGCGCGCCATCACTTCGTAGCGGTTCGACAGCACGGCCTGCAGCGTTTCCTGGTCGAGTACCGTCTTCGGCTTGTTCAGGCGCGGGGTCGGCGCGACCTTCTTCACCTTCGCAAGACCGAATGCCGACATGATGCGGATGTACATCCAGCCGATGTCGAACTCGTACCACTTGTTCGACAGCTTCGCCGACGTCGCGAACGTATGGTGGTTGTTATGCAGCTCTTCGCCGCCGATCACGATGCCCCACGGGAACAGGTTCGTGCTCGCGTCGGCCGAGTTGAAGTTGCGATAGCCCCAGAAGTGACCGAAGCCGTTGACGACGCCAGCCGCCCAGAACGGAATCCAGACCATCTGCACGGCCCACACGGTCAGGCCGAGCACGCCGAACAGCGCGACGTCGATCACCATCATGATGCTGATGCCGAGAATCGGGTACTTCGAATAGACATTGCGCTCGACCCAGTCGTTCGGCGTGCCGTGGCCGAATTTGCGCATCGTCTCTTCGTTCTTCGCTTCCGCGCGATACAGTTCCGCGCCCTCGAGGAACACCTTCCAGATGCCGCGCGTCTGCGGGCTGTGCGGATCTTCCTCGGTCTCGCACTTCGCATGGTGCTTGCGGTGAATCGCGGCCCACTGGCCCGTCAGCATGCCGGTCGTCATCCACAGCCACAGGCGGAAGAAGTGGCTCGCGATCGGATGCAACTCGAGCGCGCGATGCGCCTGGCAGCGGTGCAGGTAGACCGTCACGCCGATAATCGTGACGTGCGTGACGGCGAGCGCGAACAGCGCGACCTGCCACCACGAAAAATGCAGGAGCCCGTGGGAAAGAAAATCGAGCAGGGAATTCAACAAGGCAGTTACCTGTGAAGAGAGCGACGCCGGCCCGCGCCAAGCGTCAGAAAAATGAAAGCATACCGCGTGTAGACCAGAATTTTACTTCAACCGTTCCAAGTCTTTGTAAAAAATGAACATTTTCTTGCCCTGACGCAACAAGCGCAGTCCATGGGCGGACTTGGAATGGCCCGCGATCCGGTTCTGACCGCGGGGTCGATACGTTTGACGACCGGCGAGCGCTACGCAGCCGGTGCGCGCCCGTCCACCGCGCCGTTGCCGGCCGCCGCGCCCGCAGCGGGAAAACCGTCGGGCAACCCGACGACGCGCACTTCGCGCTGCGGGAACGGAATCGAAATCCCCTGCTCGCTGAACAGCCGCCAGATATTGCGGTTGACGGTCGAACGCACGCCGGACGTGCCTTTCGCCGAATCCTCGATCCAGAAACCGAGCTCCAGGTCGATTCCGTCCGCACCGAAACTCACCAGATAGGGGGTCGGAGCAGGCTCCGCCAGCACGCGCGGCACGCCCTTGGCCGCATCGGCGAGCAGCGCGAGCGCGTGCTCGACATCGCTCGTGTACGCGACCTGCACCGCGACCTTCGCATAGCCGCGCGTCAGGTACGACGACTGATTCTGCACGACGTCGGTGATCAGCTTCTCGTTCGGGATCAGCGTCTCGTTGCCGTCGAGGCCGCGCACGACCGTATAGCGCGTGCGAATCTGCGTGACGATGCCCTGCAGCCCGCCGACACTGATCGCGTCGCCGAGCCGCAGCGAGCGGTCGAGCAGGATGATGAAACCCGACACGTAGTTGCTCGCGATCTTCTGCAGCCCGAAACCGAGACCGACACCCACCGCACCGCCGAACACGCCGAGCACCGTCACGTCGATGCCGACCAGCGACAGCCCGATCAGGATCGCCGCGAACACGAGCAGCGCGCGGCCGACCCGCGACAGCACGACCTTCAGGTTCGCGTCGAGCGTGCTCGCGCGCGTGAGGCGATCCTCGAGCACCGAGCCCAGCCACATCGCGACCATCAGCGTCACGCACACCCACAGCGCGCCGGAGATCACCGACAGCAGCGTGAGGTGTGCATTGGCGACACGGAACTGCACGCTGTCGAGCCAGCCGAGCACGTCGCGCTGAATGCCGAGCACGGTCAGCACCATCGCGGCCCACACGACGGTCGACACGATCTTCTCGACGATCGACAGCCACGCATGCGTGTGGCCGTCGCGCGCGAACACGCGCCGCGCGAAGAAGAACAGCACGTAGATCAGCCCGATGCCGAACAGCGGCACGAGCGCGAGCGACAGCAGCGACGTCGACATGAACGGGTCGAACGCGAGCTGCGCGCCGCCCACGAACACGGCACCGAACAACGGGAACAACGCGCGCTTCAGGCTTTGCGCGCCCGCGCCGGGCGCGCGTCCGGCCGCCCGGCGGCGCGCATCGATCCGGCCGTGCACGAAGCGCGCGGCCACCCACGCGAAGCACAGCGCGCCAATGAGGATCGCCGCCTGCCAGATCATCACCGGCTGGTGGAAATCACGAATGACCGATGCCAGCCGGTGCGACAGCAGGCGGCTCTGCAGATTTTCCATCGTCCGTCCGGCCCGCCGTTACTGCGCGGCGCGCCGTTCGAGCACCGCGGCGAAGAAGCCGTCGGTCGCGTGACGATGCGGCCACAGCGACAGGTAGTCGCCCATCTCCAGCTCGATGCGCTGGTCGGCCAGCACCTTCTGCGCCGGCACCAGCACGAACTCCGGATGATCGGCCAGGAACTGTTCGACGATCCGCTCGTTCTCGGCGTCGAGCACGCTGCAGGTCGCGTAGACGAGCCGGCCGCCCTTCTTCACGAGGCGCGCGGCGCTCGCGAGGATCGACGCCTGCTTCGGCGTCAGTTCGTCGATCGCCGTGCGCGTCTGGCGCCACTTCAGGTCCGGATTGCGGCGCAGCGTGCCGAGGCCGCTGCACGGCGCGTCGACCAGCACGCGGTCGATCTTGCCGGCGAGCCGCTTGATCTTCGCGTCGTGCTCGCTGTCGATCAGCACCGGGTTCACGTTCGACAGCCCGCTGCGTGCGAGGCGCGGCTTCAGCTTCGCGAGGCGCTTTTCCGACACGTCGAACGCATAGAGGCGCCCGGTCGAGCGCATCATCGCGCCCAGCGCGAGCGTCTTGCCGCCGGCGCCCGCGCAGAAATCGACGACCATCTCGCCACGGCGCGGCGCGACGAGCGAGCACAACAGCTGGCTGCCTTCGTCCTGCACCTCGATCTGGCCTTCCTCGAACAGCTTCAGGCGCGTCAGCGCCGGCTTGCCGACGACGCGCACGCCGAACGGCGCGAACGGCATCGCGCCCGCCTCGATACCGTTCGCGCGCAGCGCGTCGATCACCTGGTCGCGGGTCGCCTTCTGCGCGTTGGCACGCAGGTCGAGCGGCGCCGGGTAGTTCAGCGCGGCGGCGAGCTGCGCGAGCTCCTCGGCGTCGAAACGGGCCGACAGCGCCTGGTGAATCCAGTCGGGCAGGTTCGTGCGCACGCGCACCGGCAGGCTCGCCGGATCGATCTTCGACACGTGCTCGAGCCATGCGGACTCGGTGTCGGACAAAAACGGCCTCAGCGCGTTGCGGCCGGCCGTCTGCATCAGGCCGAGCAGCGTCAGGCGCCGTGCGGGCGTGCCCGTGCCGCTTTCGGCCAGGTGAGAAAACTCCATCTTCCGGCGCAGCACCGCGAAGACAGCCTCGGCGATCACGCCGCGCTCGGCATGCCCGAGCTTCGGGTGCGCGCGGAAGAACCGGCTCGTCGTCGCATCGGCGGGGCCGGCGAACTTCAGCACCTCGGCCAGCAAGGTCTCGGTCTGGCCAATCAGGAATCCGTGCAGCTTCATACACCCTCACTCGTTTCGGTATGCGGTTGATCCGCGAAAATCCAGCGTGCTTCTTCCGGCGCCACGACGGCACGGCCGTTCTCGAGGCGCAAGCGCCCCTCGACGAACCAGCGCACCGCGCGCGGATACAACACGTGCTCGACCGTCAGCACGCGCTGCGCGAGCGCGGCCGCGTCGTCGCCCGCGCACACGGGCACCGCGCCCTGCGCGACGATCGCGCCGCTGTCGAGTTCGGGAATCACGAAGTGAACGGTCACGCCGTGCAGTGCGACGCCCGCGTCGAGCGCCTGCTGGTGCGTGTGAATGCCCTTGAAGCTCGGCAGCAGCGACGGGTGGACATTCAGCAGCCGGCCCTCGTATCGTCTGACGAATGCCGGCGTAAGGATGCGCATGAAGCCGGCGAGGACGACGAGATCGGGGGCGAAACGGTCGATCTCGGCGGCGAGTGCCGCGTCGAAGCTGTCGCGGCCGTCGAACGACCGGTGGTCGACCACCGCCGTCGCCACCCCGTGCGACGCGGCAAAAGCCAACCCGGCCGCATCGGGCCGGTTGGCGATCACGGCGGCAATCTCGGCCGGCCAGCGTTCCTGCGCGCACGCGCGGACGATGGCCTCCATGTTGCTGCCGCGACCGGAAATCAGGATCACGAGTTTTTTCATCCGCGAATTTTACCATTCGCCCCCGCGTTTCCCGCCTTCTCGGCCGCCGGCTCGCCCGAACGTTTATAATCTTCTGCTTTGCGGCACCCCACCGCCCATTCCCCGACGCTGCATCCGCTATCGTGAAAGTCTTCCGCGGCCTGCCCAACGCCGAGAGCCGCGCGCCGTGCGCGCTGACGATCGGCAACTTCGACGGTGTCCATCGCGGTCACCAGGCCCTGCTCGCGCGCGTGCGCGCGGCAGCGGACACGCGCGGCCTGCCCGTGTGCGTGATGACCTTCGAGCCGCATCCGCGCGAATTCTTCAACCCGGCCGGCGCGCCACCGCGCATCGCGATGCTGCGCGACAAGCTGGAAGCGCTGCGCGACCACGGCGTCGATCGCGTCGTCGTCGAGCACTTCAACCACACGTTCGCGAGCCAGTCGCCGCAGGCGTTCGTCGAACGCACGCTGGTCGGCGGGCTGCACACGCGCTGGATGATGGTCGGCGACGATTTCTGCTACGGCGCGAAACGCGCGGGCACCTTCGACACGCTGAAGGCGGCCGGCGAGCAGTACGGCTTCGAGGTCGAGCAGATGGGTACGGTGGCCGGCAGCGACGGCACGCGCATCTCCAGCTCGGGCGTGCGCGCCGCGCTCGCCGCGGGCGATCTCGACGCGGCCGCGCAAGCGCTCGGCCACGGCTATGCGATCAGCGGGCACGTCGCGCACGGGCTGAAGCTCGGCCGCGACCTCGGCTTCCCGACCCTGAACCTGCCGATCGCACACAAGCGGCCGGCGCTCGCGGGCATCTTCGTCGTGCAGGTGCATGGCCTCGGCCCCGCTCCGCTGCCGGGCGTCGCGAGCCTCGGGCTGCGCCCGACCGTCGATGATTCCGGCCGCGTGCTGCTCGAAGTCCACCTGCTCGACTGGCACGGCGATGCGTACGGCAAGCTCATCCGCGTCGAATTCCTGAAGAAGCTGCGCGACGAGGCGAAATTCGACGATCTCGAGGCGCTGTCGCGCGCGATCGCGCTGGACGTCGCGAATGCACGCGCGTACTTCATCGAGCGCGACCGTGCGCCGGGCAGCCGCGCCACGGGCTTCTCGACGTCGGCCACCGACCGAATTAGCTGATCCGGACGGCGGCGCCTGGCGCCGCACCCTCGCGCCGCTCACTCGCGCGCATCCCCGATTCACGACGCTCGCGCGTCTCCCGATTTAGATAGCGATCCCATCATGAGCAACAAGAAAGCCGATTCGAAACCGCAGGCCAAGTATCCGGTCAACCTGCTCGACACGCCGTTCCCGATGCGCGGCGACCTGCCCAAGCGCGAGCCGCAGTGGGTCAAGGAATGGGAAGAGCGCGGCCTCTACGAGAAGATCCGCGCAGCCAGCAAGGGCCGGCCGAAGTTCATCCTGCACGACGGCCCCCCGTATGCGAACGGCGACATCCACCTCGGCCACGCGGTCAACAAGATCCTGAAGGACATCGTCGTCAAGTCGCGCAACATGGCCGGCTTCGACGCGCCGTACGTGCCCGGCTGGGATTGCCACGGGATGCCGATCGAGATCCAGATCGAGAAGCAGTTCGGCAAGTCGCTGCCGGCGGCTGAAGTGATGAGCAAGGCGCGCGCGTACGCGACCGAGCAGATCGAGAAGCAGAAGGTCGGCTTCAAGCGCCTCGGCGTGCTCGGCGACTGGGCCAACCCGTACAAGACGATGAACTTCGTCAACGAGGCGGAAGAGCTCCGCGCGCTCGGCAAGATCATCGAGAAGGGCTATGTGTATCGCGGGCTGAAGCCGGTGAACTGGTGCTTCGACTGCGGCTCGGCGCTCGCCGAAGCGGAAGTCGAATACAAGGACCGCACCGATCCGACGATCGACGTGATGTTCGCGTTCGCGGAACCGGAAAAGACCGCGCAGGCATTCGGCCTGCCGGCACTGCCGCGCGCCGAGGGCGGCATCGTGATCTGGACCACCACGCCGTGGACGATCCCGGCGAACCAGGCGCTGAACCTCCATCCGGAAATCGTCTACGCGCTGGTCGACACCGAGCGCGGGCTGCTGATCATCGCGGAAGAGCGCGTGGCCGCGTGCATGGAAGAGTTCAAGCTGACGGGCCGCGTCGTCGCGACCGCGCCGGGCGTGAAGCTCGCGAACCTGCGCTTCCACCACCCGCTCGCATCGGCCCACCCCGGCTACAAGCGCACCGCGCCCGTCTACCTCGGCGACTACGTGACGACCGACACGGGTACCGGCGTCGTGCACTCGTCGCCCGCGTACGGCATCGAGGACTTCATGTCCTGCAAGGCGCACGGGATGACCGACTCGGACTTCATCAACCCGGTGATGGGCGACGGCCGCTATATCGAATCGCTGCCGCTGTTCGGCGGCCTGTCGATCTGGGACGCGAACCCGAAGATTGTCGAAGCGCTGAACGCGGCCGGCTCGCTGCTGCGCAGCGAGAAGTACACGCACAGCTACATGCACTGCTGGCGCCACAAGACGCCGATCATCTACCGCGCGACGTCGCAGTGGTTCGCCGGCATGGACGTGACGCCGCGCGACGGCAGCAAGACGCTGCGCGAAACGGCGCTCGAAGGCATCGACGCGACCGCGTTCTACCCGTCGTGGGGCAAGCAGCGCCTGTTCAGCATGATCGCGAACCGTCCCGACTGGACGCTGTCGCGCCAGCGTCAGTGGGGCGTGCCGATGGCGTTCTTCGTGCACAAGGAAACCGGCGAGCTGCATCCGCGCACGCTCGAGCTGCTCGAGGAAGTCGCGAAGCGCGTCGAGCAGTCGGGCATCGAGGCGTGGCAGACGCTCGACCCGCGCGAGCTGATCGGCGACGACGCGAACCTGTACGAAAAGAACCGCGACACGCTCGACGTGTGGTTCGACTCGGGCACGACGCACTGGCACGTGCTGCGTGGCTCGCACAAGGATCAGCTGCAATTCCCGGCCGACCTCTACCTCGAAGGCTCGGACCAGCATCGCGGCTGGTTCCACTCGTCACTGCTGACCGCGTCGATGATCGACGGCCGCGCGCCGTACAAGGGCCTGCTCACGCACGGCTTCACGGTCGACGGCGAAGGCCGCAAGATGAGCAAGTCGCTCGGCAACGGCATCGATCCGCATGAAGTCGCGAACCGCCTCGGCGCGGAAATCATCCGCCTGTGGATCGCATCGACCGACTATTCGGGCGAGCTCGCGATCTCCGAGGAAATCCTGAAGCGCGTGACCGAAGGCTATCGCCGCATCCGCAACACGCTGCGCTTCCTGCTCGCGAACCTGTCGGACTTCGACTTCGCGCAGCACGCGGTGCCCGTCGACGAATGGCTCGAGATCGACCGCTATGCGGTCGCGTTCTCGCAGCAACTGCAGACGGAACTGCTCGGCCACTACGAAAAGTACGAATTCCACCCGGTCGTCGCGAAGCTGCAGACGTACTGCTCGGAAGATCTGGGCGGCTTCTACCTCGACGTGCTGAAGGACCGCCTGTACACGAGCGCGGCCGATTCGCGCGCACGCCGCTCCGCGCAGACGGCGCTGTACCACCTGACGCACGGCCTGCTGCGCGTGCTCGCGCCGTTCCTGTCGTTCACGGCGGAAGAAGCGTGGAAGGTGTTCCAGCCGTCCAGCGACACGATCTTCACGGAAACCTACTACGCGTATCCGGAAGTCGCCGGCTCGGCCGCGCTGATCGAGAAGTGGGCGCTGCTGCGTGACGTGCGCGGCAACGTGACGAAGGCGCTCGAGGAAGCGCGCACCGCGAACCGCATCGGTTCGTCGCTGCAGGCCGAAGTCGCCGTGCACGCGAGCGGCGCACGCTACGACGCGCTCACGAGCCTCGGTGATGATCTCAAGTTCGTGCTGATCACGTCGGCCGCGACGGTCGTCAAGGTCGACGACGAAGCGCAGGAAAGCGTCGACGTAGCCGCGTCGAAGTACCAGAAGTGCGAACGCTGCTGGCACTACCGCGAAGATGTCGGTGCACACGCCGATCATCCGACGCTGTGCGGCCGCTGCTTCTCGAACCTGTTTGAAAACGGCGAAATCCGGAGCGCTGCTTAAATATGGCGAAAACCCTGTCGAAACCGGCCAGCGGCGCACTTGCTCCCTGGCTCGGCATTTCGCTGATCGTGATCCTGTTCGATCAACTGTCGAAGATCGCGATCCTGAAAACGTTCGTGTACGGCGCGCAGCATGCGCTGACGTCGTTCTTCAACCTCGTGCTGGTCTACAACCGCGGCGCCGCGTTCGGCTTCCTGTCGACCGCGAGCGGCTGGCAGCGCTGGGCGTTCACCGCGCTCGGCATCGGCGCAACGCTCGTGATCTGCTTCCTGTTGAAGCGCCACGGCCACCAGCGGCTGTTCAGCGTGTCGCTCGCGCTGATCCTCGGCGGCGCACTCGGCAACGTGATCGATCGGCTCGTGTACGGCCACGTGATCGACTTCCTCGATTTCCATCTCGGCGCCTGGCACTTCCCGGCGTTCAACCTCGCCGATTCCGCGATCACGGTCGGCGCGGTGCTGCTGATCTACGACGAACTGCGTCGCGTGCGCGGCTCTCGCTAAGCGCGCATACTCGGCGTCGACGGCCGGCTTCGCGCCGGCCGTTCCGTTTGACCCTTGGAGGCCTGAGTTGGCACACGCAGAACTCGCAGGAAAACACCTCGTTCTCGGCCTGACGGGCGGCATCGCCTGCTACAAGATCGCCGAGCTCACGCGGCTGCTCGTGAAGGCCGGCGCGACCGTGCAGGTCGCGATGACCGAAGCCGCTACCCAGTTCATCACGCCCGTCACGATGCAGGCGCTGTCCGGCCGGCCCGTCTACACGAGCCAGTGGGACGCGCGCATCGACAACAACATGGCGCACATCGACCTGTCGCGCGAAGCCGACGCGATCGTGATCGCGCCCGCGTCGACGGATTTCCTCGCGAAGCTCGCGCACGGGTTCGCGGACGACCTGTTGTCGACGCTGTGCGTCGCGCGCGATTGCCCGCTGCTCGTCGTCCCCGCGATGAACCGCCAGATGTGGCAGAACCCGGCCACGCAGCGCAACGCCGCGCAACTGCGCGCCGACGGCGTGTCGGTGCTCGGCCCGGATTCGGGCGCACAGGCATGCGGCGAAGTCGGCGACGGCCGGATGCTCGAGCCCGAGGCGATCTATGAAGCGATCGTCGCGCACTTCGCTCCGAAGGTGCTCGCGCACCGGCGCGTGCTGATCACGGCCGGCCCGACGTTCGAACCGCTCGACCCCGTGCGTGGCCTCACGAACCGCTCGAGCGGCAAGATGGGCTTCGCGCTCGCGCGCGCCGCGCAGCAGGCCGGCGCCGACGTTCATCTCGTCGCGGGGCCGGTCGCGCTCGACACGCCGTGGGGTGTCTACCGCCAGGACGTGCAGACCGCCCAGCAGATGTACGACGCGGTGATGCATGCCGTGAACAACGCCGACATCTTCATCGCGGTGGCCGCGGTCGCCGACTGGCGCGTCGCCCAGCCGGCCGAGCACAAGATGAAGAAGACGGCCGATCGCAAGATGCCGGCGCTCACGTTCGTCGAGAACCCCGACATCCTCGCGTCGGTCGCGGCGCTGCCCGATCCGCCGTACTGCGTCGGGTTCGCGGCCGAAAGCGGCGACCTCGACGTGCACGGCGACGAGAAGCGCAAGCGCAAGAACGTGCCGCTGCTGGTCGGCAACCTCGGCCCGCTGACGTTCGGTCGCGACGACAACGAAGTCGTGCTGTTCGAGGCCGCCGGCCTCACGCGCCTGCCGCGCGCACCGAAGGACGAACTCGCGCACACGCTCGTCGCGGAAATCGCGAAGCGCCTGCCCGACAACCGCCTGATCTGATCTCCCGCGCGGCGGCCGTCGCTGCCGCGCCCTTCCCGCCTCATCCGACGACCGCATGAAACTCGACCTGAAGATTCTCGACGCGCGCATGCGCGACTACCTGCCCGCCTACGCGACCACCGGCAGCGCGGGCCTCGACCTGCGCGCGTGCCTCGATGCGCCGGTCACGCTGCAACCGGGCGAAACGACGCTCGTGCCGACCGGCCTCGCGATCCATCTCGCCGATCCCGGTTATGCGGCGCTGATCCTGCCGCGCTCGGGCCTCGGCCACAAGCACGGCATCGTGCTCGGCAACCTCGTCGGCCTGATCGATTCCGACTACCAGGGCCAGCTGATGATCTCGACGTGGAATCGCGGCCAGACCGAGTTCGTGCTGAATCCGTTCGAACGGCTCGCCCAGCTCGTGATCGTGCCGGTCGTGCAGGCACAGTTCAACATCGTCGACGACTTCGCGGAAAGCGATCGTGGCGAGGGCGGCTTCGGCAGCACCGGCCGTCACTGAACGACGCAATGAAAAAGGGGCCTCGCGGCCCCTTTTTCTTGTCCTTCGCCGTCATTCCTCGACGGGTTGCGCGATCCGCGCGGGCATCAGGTCGCGCTGCCGCGCCTGGGCCACGATCGCGTAGATCACCAGTGCGACCAGCACGCCGAGCAGCACGGCCGACGAACCGATCGTGCCGAGCGCGAGGCCGCCCTTCGCAACCGGCTTCGTGAGCAGATCGCCGACCGTCGCACCGAACGGACGCGTGAGCACGAACGCGGCCCAGAACAGCAGCACGCCTGAGATCCGCGTGAAATAGTGCGCGAGCACGATCACCGCGAGCAGCCCGCCGATCAGCAGCGCGCCGCCGCCGAAGCCGAGCCCCGAGCTGTCCGCGAGGAAGTCGCCGAGTGCGGTGCCCAGCGTGTTCGAGAACAGGATCGCGATCCAGTACAGCAACTCGACCTTGCGCGTGCGGATCAGGTCGACCGACAGCGATTCGCCGCTGAGGCGCCACACGGCGAAAATGGCCAGCAGGATCGCGACGAGGATCGACGAGCCGGCCGCATAGCCAAGGCCGAGCGTGCGGTCCATGAAATCGGACATCGTCGTGCCGGCCGTGCTCGTCGCGACGATCACGGCCCAGTAGATCGCCGGGCGATAGCGTGTCGTCCTGAGTTGCGCGCCCAGCGTCACGAGAAAGAAACCGAACAGCAAGATCGAGCTCACTGCGTAGCCGACGTTCAGCGTCATCGACAGCAGGTCGCCGCCGGTTTCGCCGAGCGTCGTCGCACAGATCTTCATGATCCAGAACGCGAGCGTGATTTCGGGAAGTTTGTTCATTCGAACCCCTTTTTTGCAGGAAAGCGGCGGGCCGGCGCATGCCGGCCCGCCTTGCAGACAGGATCGAATGTAGTCGCCCCGGGCTTAACGGAACCTTAGCGGGCGTGAAGAACGGTGCGGGGGTACGCCGGCGCGGTCAGCGTGCGTGTTCGTGCCGGTAATGCAGCGCGTATGCGAGCGTCAGCAAGACGACGAACACGACGCCGACCACCATCGTCATCCGGAATTCGCGCGTAAACGCGGTCGTGAACAGGATCGCCGCGACGAGCCCCGCACCGAGCAAGCTGCCGAACGGGTGCCCCCACATCCGGAACGCGAGCGCGGGGCCGTGATACCGCGCGCGGAAGCGCAGGTGCGTGACGAAGATCATCATCCACGTGAACAGCGCACCGAACATCGCGATCGCCATCATCACGGTAAACGCGGTGTCTGGCGCGAGCGCAACCAGCACGGCCGCCACCGCGACGCCGCTCGTCGAGATCCACAGCGCCGCGCGCGGCACGCCGTTCGTGCCGAGCCGGCCGAACACCGCGGGCGCGAGCCGTGCGCGCGACAGGCTGAACATCATCCGCGTCGTCACGTAAAGCTGGCTGTTCATCGCCGACAGCGCCGCGATCAGCAGCACGAAGTTGATCACGCCTGCCGCGTACGGCACGTGGGTCGCGGCCATCACCTTCACGAACGGGCTTTCGTCGGTGCCGGCCTGGGTCCACGGCACGATCGCGAGCATCAGCGACAGCGTCAGCAGGTAGAACAGCACGAGCCGGAACACGGTCGAGCGGAATGCGCGCGTGACCGCGTGCTGCGGATCGCGCGCCTCGCCGGCTGCGATCGCGACGGCTTCGATGCTCATGTAGCTGAAGATCGCGACGATCACCGCGACCCAGGTGCCCCACGGCCCCTTCGGCATGAAGCCGCCGTGCGCGGTGTAGTTCGCGAAACCGATGCCCGATGCGGCCGGCGCGGACCAGACCAGATACGCACCGAGCACGATGAACACGACGATCGCCGCGATCTTCAGCAGCGAAAACGCGTATTCGACCGAACCGTACAGCGTGACGCTGGCAAGGTTCACGGCGATCAGCAGCGCGGAGAAGCCGATCACCCAGTACCAGCCGGGCACGGCCGGAAACCAGTACTTCATGAACACGGCGATCGCGCTGATCTCGGTGCCGATCGCGAACACCACCGCGAACCAGTACGCATAGCGCACCAGGAAGCCCGCGAGCGGGCCGACATAGTGCTCGGCATACGCGCCGAACGAGCCGGCGGTCGGATGCGCGACCGTCATTTCCGCGAGCGCGCCCATCAGCAGCAGCGCGATCAGCGCGCCGATCGCATACGAGACCAGCACGCTCGGGCCGGCGAGCCCGATCGCGAACCCGCTGCCGAGGAACAGGCCCGTGCCGATCGCGCCGCCGATCGCGATCATCGCCATCTGCCCCGACGTCAGCGCATGGCGCAACCCTTGTTCGCGCGCGACGATATCGTCGAACGACCGTTGTTGTTGTGTCACTGCGTTACCACTCCCCTGCACCACCATTGCGCCGCCGGCGCCGGATAAAACGAAACGGCGCGGAGAACTTCCCGCGCCGTTCGCATGAACAACGAATTATCGCTTACTCGACTTCGACCGTCTCTTCGTTCGGCTTGTGCGGCGGATTCGCCAGCTTGTCGAACGACAACTGCACCTTGTCGTTTTCGTCGACGTCGACCGTCACGTGGCCGCCGTTGACGAGCTTGCCGAACAGCAGCTCGTCGGCCAGCGCGCGCCGGATCGTGTCCTGGATCAGCCGCTGCATCGGCCGCGCGCCCATCAGCGGATCGAAGCCGTGCTTCGCGAGATGCTTGCGCAACGCGTCGGTGAAGAGCGCGTCGACCTTCTTCTCGTGCAGTTGCTCCTCAAGCTGGATCAGGAACTTGTCGACCACCCGCATGATGATTTCCTCATCGAGCGAGCGGAAGCTGATGATCGAATCCAGGCGGTTGCGGAACTCCGGCGTGAACAGGCGCTTGATGTCGGTCATCTCGTCGCCCGTCTCGCGGCGCGTCGTGAAGCCGATCGTCGCCTTCTGCATCGACTCGGCGCCCGCGTTCGTCGTCATGATGATGATGACGTTGCGGAAATCCGCCTTGCGGCCGTTGTTGTCCGTCAGCGTGCCGTGGTCCATCACCTGCAGCAGCACGTTGTAGATGTCCGGATGCGCCTTCTCGATTTCGTCGAGCAGCAGCACGCAGTGCGGCTTCTTCGTGACGGCTTCGGTCAGCAGGCCGCCCTGGTCGAACCCGACATAGCCCGGCGGCGCGCCGATCAGGCGGCTCACCGCGTGACGCTCCATGTATTCCGACATGTCGAAACGGATCAGTTCGATGCCGAGCGTGAACGCGAGCTGGCGCGCCACTTCGGTCTTGCCGACACCCGTCGGGCCGGAGAACAGGAACGCGCCGATCGGCTTGTCCATCTTGCCGAGGCCCGCGCGCGCCATCTTGATCGAGGCCGCGAGCGCATCGATCGCCGGATCCTGGCCGAACACGACGCTCTTCAGGTCGCGGTCGAGCGTCTGCAGCTTGCTGCGATCGTCCTGCGAAACGCTCTGCGGCGGCACACGCGCGATCTTCGAGATGATTTCCTCGATCTCGCTCTTGCCGATCGTCTTCTTCTGCTTCGACTTCGGCAGGATGCGCTGGGCGGCGCCCGCCTCGTCGATCACGTCGATCGCCTTGTCCGGCAGGTGACGGTCGGTGATGAAGCGCGCCGACAGTTCCGCCGCGGCCGACAGTGCGCCCGACGAATACTTGACGCCGTGATGCTCCTCGAAGCGCGACTTCAGGCCGCGCAGGATCGCAACCGTCTGCTCGACGGTCGGCTCGCTCACGTCAACCTTCTGGAAGCGCCGCGACAGCGCCGCATCCTTTTCGAAGATGCCGCGATATTCGGTGAACGTGGTCGCGCCGATGCACTTGAGCGTGCCCGACGACAGCGCCGGCTTCAGCAGATTCGACGCATCGAGCGTGCCGCCCGACGCGGCGCCCGCGCCGATCAGCGTGTGGATTTCGTCGATGAACAGGATCGCATGCGGACGCTCCTTGAGCTCCTTCAGCACCGTCTTGAGACGTTGCTCGAAATCGCCGCGGTACTTGGTGCCCGCGAGCAGCGCGCCCATGTCGAGCGAGTAGACCTGCGCGTTCGCGAGGATGTCCGGCACTTCGCCACGCGTGATGCGATAGGCGAGCCCTTCCGCGATCGCGGTCTTGCCGACGCCGGCCTCGCCGACGAGCAGCGGATTGTTCTTGCGGCGACGGCACAGCACCTGGACCACGCGCTCGACCTCGGGCTCGCGACCGATCAGCGGATCGATGCGGCCGTCCTTCGCCATCTGGTTCAGGTTCTGCGTGAATTGCGCGAGCGGCGTTTCCTTCTGCGCATTCGCGTCTTCGCTTTCCGCGTTCGCGTCGGCCGACTTGGCGGCTTCGCCGCCGTTGGTCTTCGCGATGCCGTGCGAAATGAAGTTCACGACGTCGAGGCGCGTGACGCCCTGCTGCTGCAGGTAGTACACGGCATGCGAATCCTTCTCGCCGAAGATCGCGACCAGCACGTTCGCGCCGGTGACTTCCTTCTTGCCGTTCGACGTCGACTGGACGTGCATGATCGCGCGCTGAATCACGCGCTGGAAACCGAGCGTCGGCTGGGTATCGACATCGTCGGTGCCCGGGACGGTAGGTGTGTTGTCGTGGATGAAATTGCGCAGGTTCTGACGCAAGTCCTCGATGTTGGCCGCGCACGCGCGCAACACCTCGGCTGCCGTCGGATTATCCAGCAGGGCCAGCAGCAGATGCTCGACCGTAATGAACTCATGGCGCGCCTGGCGTGCTTCCATGAACGCCATGTGCAGGCTGACTTCCAATTCCTGGGCAATCATGCTTCCTCCATCACGCACTGCAGCGGATGCCCGGCCTGCCGCGCATGGGTAACGACTTGCTCAACCTTGGTCGACGCGATGTCCCGCGTATAGACCCCACAAACCCCTCGCCCTTCGCGATGGACCTTCAGCATGATCTGCGTGGCCGTCTCGCGATCCTTCTTGAAATACTCCTGGACCACCATCACGACGAACTCCATCGGCGTGAAGTCGTCGTTCAGCAGCACCACCTTGTACATCGAAGGCGGCTTGAGCTTCTGCTGCTTGCGTTCCAGGACGGTGCTGTCCTGCTTGTCCGGGATAATCGCCATACACCCATTCTAAACAACTCGGACAGGCCCGCAATCCTGCCATTACCCGACCGACCGGCCGGCGCCCTCCCCGGAATCCCGGAACACGCGATCTTCTTCGCGCCATACGAAAGCCGGCTGCGGTGCCGGCTTTCACGCGTGGCGTGGAACACGAACCGTCAGGGGGAACCGCACCGGAACGTCGTATCCGCATCCAGTATCCCACAAGCCGGCACGACTCGAACGCGTGTCACTCGAGCCTGGTATATGAGCCGATTATGCTGCTTTTCAAGTCCTCGCGCTTGGCCGCGTGCTGCAAAGCAAAGCCGGAAAAACCCTGAAAATGGGTTCTTTACAACGTCCCTCTAAACGTCTAAAAATTCCTCTTGACACTCCAATAAAGAGCGCCAACAATCAAGCTGGCACTTTTTTCAATTTGCCAGTTGGCGAAATGAAAGAGGCCGAGGTGAGCTTGTGAGGGGGGAACGACTGCATTTTCCGGTCGTTTAGCTTTTCGAGCGTGCTCGTGGTAAGTAGCAGCGACTGTGTGACAGGGGAAGTAGGAAAATGGCAACTGGTATCGTTAAGTGGTTCAACGACGCGAAGGGCTTCGGTTTCATCACTCCCGACGAGGGCGGTGAGGATCTGTTTGCGCACTTCTCGGCTATCACCATGAATGGCTTCAAGACGCTGAAGGAAGGCCAGAAGGTGAGCTTTGACGTCGTTCAAGGACCGAAGGGCAAGCAAGCGTCGAACATCCAGGCCGCATAAAGGCATCGGATATCGGACGAAGAAACCCGGCGCATTGCGCCGGGTTTCTTTTTTTGAGGCCGGCCAATCGATAATCGATTGGCCGGCCTTTTCGTTCAATCCCGATAATTGAACACATATTGTCTTGTCACACATGCAGATAGGTTATCGGTCCTGCGCGTGAAACATATTCACCACATCGTTACACGACCTTCAGCGTGCCCATCATGCCGAGATCCTCGTGTTCGAGAATGTGGCAATGAAACATGCGCTCGCCGGGCATGTCTTGTGTGACGAGAATCGACACCGTTTCGCCGCTGCGCACGTTCACGGTATCGCGCCATGCGCGGAACGGTTCGGTCGAGCGCGCGCCGCCCGACGCTCGCTCGATCACCTGGAACTGCGTGCCATGCAGGTGGAACGGGTGATCCATGTCGGTGGTATTGCGAATCTCCCAGCGCTCGATGTCGCCGCGGCGGCTCGTCAATGTCACGCGGTGCGCGGCGTAGGTTTCGCCGTTGATCGTGAAACGCATGCCGGCCGGTCGGCCGTGCGCCGCGCCCTTCATCATCGCGTCCATGTCCATTTCCTCGCCGAACGCGACCGTCTTGTGCGCGACCGGCTCGCCCAACGGCGGCACCGCGCGCAGCGTGGCCGGCAATGCGCGTGCGGCGGCGGGCGCAAACGCGACATCGGCCAGCGCCAGCGCCGGATCGGGCGGCAGGCTGCCGTGACCGTCGTCGTGTGACATCGCCATCTTGCGGCGGTCGTACTCGGCCGCCTGCAGCACCGCGCGCGACGCACGGTCGCCGGCGCGCACCAGCAGTTCCGCACGCTCGCCCGGCGCGATCAGCAGCGACGTCACGCGACGCGGGGCATCGAACAGCCCACCGTCGGTGCCCGCGTGCTCGAACGCTCGGCCGTCGTCGAACGCGACGCGCAGGTAGCGCGCGCTGCACGCGTTCCACACGCGCCAGCGCTCGTCGCCCGCGACGTCGATCCGCGGCCGGCGCGCGCCGTTGACCAGCACGAACTGGCCCTCGCGGCCATTCATCCAGTCCATCATGTCGTTCGGTGCAATCGTGCCGTCGCGCGCAAGCTTCAGGTCCGACACGAACAGGTTGCGTTCGGGCCAGCCCGCCAGCGGATCGTCCGCGGCGCGCACGACGAACGGGCCGGCGAGCCCGCGAAACACCTGCTCGGCCGTCATCATGTGCGGATGCGGGTGGTACCAGTAGGTGCCGGCACTCCCCTTCGGCAGCGTGAAGCGATACACGCGCGATGCGCCGGGCGCGACGGGGTCGGACGGGTTGCCGTCCTGATCGGGCGGCACCGGCAGGCCGTGCCAGTGGATCGTCGACGGCTGCGGTAGCTTGTTCACGAACTTGATCTCGACCGTGTCGCCCTCGCGCACGTCGATCAGTGGACCCACGACCGGCCCCTGCGTGCCCGCGCCGAACTGCCAGAACGTGGTCGGCCGTGCACCGTGCAGCATCGGTCGCGCCACCGGCTGCGCGACCAGCGTAGCCCGGAACATGCCGGGCTCGCGGCTTTCGTTCGCGAGCGTGCGCAGCGCCGCGAGCGGCGCGCCGGCCGGCAGCGCGTCGGCGGCCGCGAGCGCGGCCGGTGCGGACTTGCCGTGCTGCCCATGACCCGCCATCCCTGGCATGCCCGACATGCCCGACATGTCGTCCATCGAGTCCATGCCGGCCATGCCAGCGTGACCGGCATGCTGCGCCCACGCGGCGCGCGCGAACAGCGACGCGGCCGCGGCACCGATGGCGCGCGACAGGAAGGTTCTCCGTATCATCAATCGTTCCTCGTTATCCATGCTGCGTCGCGCAGCCGCCACGACGCCCGCGCCGGCCGGCTGAAGCGCCGATGCGCGACGCAAATCCTGATGCCCGCGTCATCATAACCGCAGGCTCATATCGAGACGCTTCGCCGCCGGCCGGGCGGCGATACGCCGCAGGGCTCGACAACGCCCCACCGGATTCGGCACGCATCGAGCGGCATCGTCGATCGACGATGCACGCCCCCTCGCTCGCGACCGCAACACCACTCAACCCTGCCCCTTGCAGCGTCCAGGCGGTCGCCTGGCGCCTGCCGTTCGGCGCCGGTCGCGCCACCGGTTCGCAAAACCGCCGATTTTTCACGATGTGGAACAAGTCTCTGCGTTGTAAAAATTCGTGGTGCAGGGCACAAATTTCCCGTTTCGCGATGCCGAAAAACGTTCCACAATACAAAACGACGATCGCAATTATTTGTTTTTAAACGAGAATTTTTGTTTAGTGAAGGCGTTCTACATGCACCATCCGACCGGGTCGCGGACGTAGACTTTGTCCCATGCACTGACGCTTCGCCACGACGTTCGATACGGAACCCGGCGCAAGCAGCCAGTCGGGACACAGCCGGGCGAGCCGGCAAGCGGCACAACAGAATCGCTTGTAATCAGAAAGGGAGAACGGAAATGAAGGGATTTCGCTTTGGTTCAGCGCTCGGGTCGTTCTACATCCTGCCGGGTAACGGTGGCTGGGAAGCGACGTTCGGCAACGCCCTGCTCGGTGCATTCTCGTGCCCCGAAGTGGCGGCCGACCACATCTCCCGCGGCGACTGCGAGCAACCGTCCGAACTCGACACGGCAACGCTCGAAGTGCCGCACGAAATCGCCGAATGGGAAATCGTTCACGTCTGAATGGCAAGCCTGCAACGAAAAACGCCCCGGGCGACCGGGGCGTTTTTATTGGGTGTCGGACGGCGAACGGCTAACCGCGCCGTGTCGACACACGCATTGGCTCGCGCGATTGCGCGGCCCGCGTCAGGCGACTGCGTCGACGATGCCGTTCAGCGTCGCGCTCGGGCGCATCGCCTGGCTCGTCAGGTCGACGTTCGGACGGTAGTAGCCGCCGATCGCCTGCGCCTTGCCCTGCGCGGCCGCCAGTTCTTCCAGGATGCGCGCTTCGTTGTCGGACAATGCCTTCGCCACACCTTCGAACTGCGCCTTCAGCGCGGCGTCCTCGGTCTGCTCGGCCAGCGCCTGCGCCCAGTACAGGCACAGGTAGAAGTGGCTGCCGCGGTTGTCGAGGCCGCCGACCTTGCGCGCCGGCGACTTGTTCTCGTCCAGGAACTTGCCGGTCGCCTGGTCGAGCGTCTTCGCGAGCACGACCGCCTTCGGGTTCTGGTACGCGTTGCCGAGGTGTTCGAGCGACGCAGCCAGTGCGAGGAATTCGCCGAGCGAATCCCAGCGCAGGAAGCCTTCCTCGACGAACTGCTGCACGTGCTTCGGCGCCGAGCCGCCCGCACCCGTTTCGAACATCCCGCCGCCGGCCATCAGCGGCACGATCGACAGCATCTTCGCGCTGGTGCCGAGCTCCATGATCGGGAACAGGTCGGTCAGGTAGTCGCGCAGCACGTTGCCCGTGACCGAGATCGTGTCCTTGCCCGCGCGGATGCGCTCGAGCGAGAAACGCGTCGCTTCGACCGGCGTCAACACGCGGATATCGAGGCCGTTCGTGTCGTGATCCTTCAGGTAGCGTTCGACCTTCGCGATGATCTGCGCATCGTGCGCACGCGCCGGATCGAGCCAGAACACGGCCGGTGCGCCGGTCGCACGCGCGCGGTTGACCGCGAGCTTGACCCAGTCCTGCACCGGTGCGTCCTTCGTCTGGCACATGCGCCAGATGTCGCCCGATTCCACTGCATGCTCGAGCAGCACGTTGCCGGCTTCGTCGGTGACGCGCACGACGCCATCGGCCGGGATCTGGAACGTCTTGTCGTGCGAACCGTATTCTTCGGCCGCCTGCGCCATCAGGCCGACGTTCGGCACGCTGCCCATCGTGACCGGATCGAACGCACCGTGCTGCTTGCAATCTTCGATCACGGCCTGGTAGACGCCTGCGTAGCAACGGTCCGGAATCACGGCCTTCGCATCGTACAGAGCGCCGTCCGGGCCCCACATGCCGCCCGAATCTCGGATCATCGCCGGCATCGACGCGTCGACGATCACGTCGCTCGGCACGTGCAGGTTCGTGATGCCCTTGTCCGAGTTGACCATCGCAAGGCGCGGGCGCACCGCGTATTCGGCCTTGATGTCGGCTTCGATCGCTTCGCGCGTGTCGGCCGGCAGGTCCTTCAGGCGGGCGTACAGATCGCCGATCCCGTTGTTCGGGTTGAAGCCTGCCTGCGCCAGCACGTCCGCGTGCTTCGCGAGCGCGTCGCGGTAGAACACCGACACGAAGTGACCGAACAGGATCGGGTCCGAGACCTTCATCATGGTCGCCTTCAGGTGCACCGAGAACAGCACATCCTGCGCCTTCGCGTCGGCGATCTGCGCTTCGATGAAGCTGCGCAGCGCATTGCGGCTCATCACCGATGCGTCGATGACTTCACCGGCCTTCACGGCCGTCTTTTCCTTCAGCACCTTCTTCGCGCCGTCGGTCGTCGTGAGTTCGATCTTCACGCTGCCGGCATCGGCGATCAGCGCCGACTTCTCGCTGCCGTAGAAGTCGCCTTCGCTCATGTGCGCGACGTGTGCCTTCGACGTGGCCTGCCACGCGCCCATCTTGTGCGGGTGCTTGCGTGCGTAGTTCTTGACCGACAGCGGCGCGCGGCGGTCGGAGTTGCCCTCGCGCAGCACCGGGTTCACCGCGCTGCCCTTGATCTTGTCGTAGCGGGCCTTGACCGCCTTCTCTTCGTCCGTCGACGGATCTTCCGGGTAGGCCGGCAGCTTGAAGCCCTGCGCCTGCAGTTCGGCGATCGCGGCCTTCAGCTGCGGCACCGATGCGCTGATGTTCGGCAGCTTGATGATGTTCGCTTCCGGCTTCAGCGTGAGCTGGCCCAGCTCGGCCAGATCGTCGGAACCCTTCTGCTCGGGCGGCAGGACGTCTGCGAATGCCGCGATGATGCGGCCGGCGAGCGAGATGTCGCGCGTTTCGACGGCGACGCCGGACGAGCGCGTGAAGGCCTTGACGATCGGCAGCAGCGAATAGGTCGCGAGCGCGGGCGCTTCGTCAGTGAGGGTGTAGATGATCTTGGGCGAAGTGGACATGGTCGATGCGTTGCTACGTGAAAATTTTGGACTGAGGAGCGCCGGCGGTAACCGGCGGGGAGCGACCGGGTCGGTCGCGAAAGGGGCACGCCGGCTCAGCCGGGCGGTGGTGTTGCGAGGGCCGTCATGTTCTACCTTGCAGGGCCTCCGGGCCGCATCGCAGCGCCGCGGCCCGCATGCCGGACCGCCCTGCCAACAAACCTGCCATCCACGAAACGCTCCGGCGCCGGCAGTCAGCGCCGGGGCGGCCGGCAACCTGCCGGCCCACCCCGGAAGGGGTCTTACATGTTCTCGATCAGCACTTCACCGAAGCCCGAGCACGACACCTGCGTCGCACCTTCCATCAGGCGCGCGAAGTCGTACGTGACGCGCTTCTGCAGGATCGACTTCTCCATCGCGGCGATGATCGTGTCGGCCGCTTCCGTCCAGCCGAGGTGGCGCAGCATCATTTCCGCCGACAGGATCTCGGAACCCGGGTTCACGTAATCCTTGCCTGCGTACTTCGGCGCGGTGCCATGCGTTGCTTCGAACATCGCGACCGAATCCGACAGGTTCGCGCCCGGCGCGATCCCGATGCCGCCGACCTGCGCGGCCAGCGCGTCGGAGATGTAGTCGCCGTTCAGGTTCAGCGTGGCGATGACATCGTATTCGGCCGGGCGCAGCAGGATCTGCTGCAGGAATGCGTCGGCGATCGAATCCTTGATCACGATCTCGTTGCCCGTCTTCGGGTTCTTCACGCGCATCCACGGGCCGCCGTCGATCAGCTCGCCGCCGAATTCCTTCTGTGCAAGCGCGTAGCCGGCATCACGGAACAGGCCTTCCGTGAACTTCATGATGTTGCCCTTGTGCACCAGCGTGACCGACTTGCGATCGTTGTCGATCGCGTACTGGATCGCCTTGCGCACAAGACGCTCGGTGCCTTCGGTCGACACGGGCTTGACGCCGATCCCCGAGGTTTCCGGGAAGCGGATCTTCTTCACGCCCATCTCGTCCTGCAGGAACTTGATCACCTTCTTCGCCTGCTCGGAGCCCGCGGCCCATTCGATGCCTGCGTAGATGTCTTCCGAGTTCTCGCGGAAGATCACCATGTCGATCTTTTGCGGCTCGCGCACCGGCGACGGCACGCCCTTGAAGTACTGGACCGGGCGCAGACACACGTAGAGATCGAGTTCCTGGCGCAGCGCGACGTTCAGCGAACGGATGCCGCCGCCGACCGGGGTCGTGAGCGGCCCCTTGATCGATACCACGTATTCCTTGAGCACCTGCAGCGTTTCGTCCGGGAGCCACACGTCCGGGCCGTACACCTTCGTCGCCTTCTCGCCCGCGAAGATCTCCATCCAGTGGATCTTGCGCTTGCCCTTGTAGGCATGCGCGACCGCCGCATCGACGACCTTGATCATGACCGGCGTGATATCGAAGCCCGTACCGTCGCCTTCGATATAGGGAATGATCGGCTGATCGGAAACGTTGAGCGAGAAGTCCTTGTTGACGGTGATCTTGTCACCGCCTTCCGGAACCTTGATGTGCTGATACGGCATGATCGACTCCAGTGACGTGGCTGAGCAGGTGATGCTGGTCGAAGCTGCGCGCGCGGCGGGGGCGCGGCATGGCCACCCCGTGACGGCAACAGCGAGCCGCTATTCTAGCGCCCCAACCGGGCACTTCGGCACGAAGCGCAGCACTGCGTATCAAGACCCCACTTATGTCTTATATAAGACAGAGGACTTGCCGTTCCGTATTATGCATTAAGATTCCGCCATTTGCCATAGACCGCCCGCCCCCGCTTCCTGCGGCGCGCCGGGTGGGCGCCCCGCCATGAACCTGATCGCCCTCAACAAGCCGTTCGGCACGATTTGCCAGTTTTCCGCGCACGAGACGCGCCCGTCACTCGGCGACTGGGTAAAAACGCCCGGCGTCTACGCGGCCGGCCGGCTGGACGCGGACAGCGAGGGGTTGCTGCTGCTCACCGACGACGGCGCGCTGCAGGCGCGCATCGCCGAGCCTCGCCACAAGCTCGTCAAGCGCTACTGGGCGCAGGTCGAGGGCGCGCCCGGCCCCGGCGACCTGAAGGCGCTCGCGCGCGGCGTCGACCTCGGCGACTACGTGACGCGCCCATGCCGCGCCGAATTCATCGAACCGCCCGATACGCTGTGGCCGCGCAACCCGCCGATCCGTTTCCGCGCCGCGATCCCGACCACGTGGATCGAACTCGCGATCACCGAGGGCAAGAATCGGCAGGTGCGCCGGATGACGGCGGCCGTCGGCTTCCCGACGTTGCGCCTGGTGCGCGTCGGCATCGGCGCACTGGATATATTTGCGCTCGGCATTGCACCGGGAGAAACAATTGCACTGCCGCCACGCGCGCCGTGGGACGGTTTCGCGCCCGCCTGATGACGAATTCGGGACGTACGAATTTTTCGTCATCTTTTTCGTCAACCGCCTGCGAAGATCGCGCGTTAAACCACGCAGATGCCAACCTTAGCTATCCGGCATTGGCAGCCGAGCCGTGTTTGCGTCACAAAAGCGACGTTTTTATCGAATACGATTCGGCGCCCGCAGCGCAATGAGAAATTTCTCGAAGCGTCTGTCAACCGAAAGGTGGATGGCACCGTTAGACGACATGACTCCTATTGCCGGGTCATTTGGTTAATTAACTAAAGCTGAGGAACACAACATGAACAAACTGATCGCCGCTCTGGTCGCTGGCCTCTTCGCAACGGCTGCTTTCGCACAAGCATCGGCTCCGGAAGCTGCTCCGGCTGCTGCTGAAGCTGCTTCGGCACCGGCTAAGCACGCTGCCAAGAAGCACCACGCAGCTAAGAAGCACCACAAGGCATCGAAGAAGGCTGCAGCAAGCGACGCAGCAGCACCGGCAGCTGCTTCGAACTAAGTAAGCTTGCTGTAATAACGCAGTCAAGAACACGCAGTCTTGCCGTTCTTACGGCGTTGAAAGGCAGATCACCGCAAGGCGATCTGCCTTTTTCTTTTGTGTGCCCGCCGGCACGCATCGCGTACCATGCGGGTCTTGTTTTCCAGATAGGAGCCTTGCTGTGCAATTCTCCCTGCGCTCGTCGCTCGGCCGCCTTGCGCGCGCCGCCGTGTTTCCCGCCGCGCTCGCCGTCCTCGCGGTCGGCATGCAAGCCGCCAGCGCGCAAGTGCCGCCCGGCGCCAAGCAGCCGAGCGAATTCCCGCGCGTGAAGCTGCGCGCCGGCATGTACGTGATCGACGCGGCCGTCGCCGCGAACGACCCCGACCGCGAACAGGGGCTGATGTACCGTTCGCAGCTCGCGCCGAACGAAGGCATGCTGTTCGTGTTCAACGAGAACGCGGTGCACTGCTTCTGGATGAAGAACACGCTGATCCCGCTGTCGATCGCATTCATCCGTGCGGACGGCACGATCACCGACATCGACGAGATGAAGGCCGAGACGACCGACAACCACTGCCCGCGCAACAACGGCGTCTATGCACTCGAAATGAGCAAGGGCTGGTTCGCGGCGAAGGGCATCAAGCCCGGCATGAAGCTCGAAGGCCTGCCTCAGGCCCAGTAACGGGCATCGCCGCGCCGCCGACCCGCATCGCGCCGCGCACCGACCGAAGCCGGCCGCCTGTTGCGCGCCGGCTTTTTTTTCGCCTGCCGCGGGCGGCGCCCGCCTTGATTCGGCAAACGCTGCCCGCATCTGCAAAAGCCACAGACAAGCGCTATCCTTTAAATCTCGCTTGTCCATCCCGGGCCGGCCCGGCCGGCCCGCTTACGATCCGAACCCAAGGAGGTTCACGTGCCCCGCAAAACCCCCATCGAGCGCTATCGCAATATCGGGATCAGCGCTCACATCGATGCCGGCAAGACCACGACGACCGAGCGCATCCTGTTTTACACCGGCGTGAGCCACAAGATCGGTGAAGTGCACGACGGCGCGGCCACGATGGACTGGATGGAGCAGGAGCAGGAACGCGGCATCACGATCACGTCGGCTGCGACCACGGCCTTCTGGAAGGGCATGGCCGGCAACTATCCGGAACACCGGATCAACATCATCGACACGCCCGGGCACGTCGACTTCACGATTGAAGTCGAGCGCTCGATGCGCGTGCTCGACGGCGCGTGCATGGTCTACGACTCGGTCGGCGGCGTGCAGCCGCAATCCGAAACCGTCTGGCGCCAGGCCAACAAGTACAAGGTGCCGCGCATCGCGTTCGTCAACAAGATGGACCGCGTCGGCGCCGATTTCTTCCGCGTGCAGCGGCAGATCGGCGAGCGCCTGAAAGGCGTCGCGGTGCCGATCCAGATTCCGATCGGCGCGGAAGATCATTTCCAGGGCGTCGTCGATCTCGTGAAGATGAAGGCGATCGTGTGGGACGACGAAAGCCAGGGCGTGAAATTCACGTACGAGGAGATCCCCGCGAACCTCGTCGAGCTCGCGCACGAATGGCGCGAGAAGATGGTCGAGGCCGCAGCGGAAGCGAGCGAGGAACTGCTCGAGAAGTACCTGCACGACCATGAATCGCTGACCGAGGACGAAATCAAGGCCGCGTTGCGCAAGCGCACGGTCGCGAACGAGATCGTGCCGATGCTGTGCGGCAGCGCGTTCAAGAACAAGGGCGTGCAGGCGATGCTCGACGCGGTGATCGACTACCTGCCGTCGCCCGTCGACGTGCCGGCGATCCTCGGCCACGACTTCCACGACCCGGACAAGCCGGCGGAACGTCATCCGAGCGATGACGAGCCGTTCTCGTCGCTCGCGTTCAAGATCATGACCGACCCGTTCGTCGGCCAGTTGATCTTCTTCCGCGTGTATTCGGGTGTCGTCGAATCCGGCGACACGGTGCTCAACGCGACCAAGGACAAGAAGGAACGGCTCGGCCGGATCCTGCAGATGCATGCGAACGAGCGCAAGGAAATCAAGGAAGTGCGCGCGGGCGACATCGCGGCGGCCGTCGGCCTGAAGGAAGCGACCACCGGCGACACGCTGTGCGATCCGGCGAAGCCGATCATCCTCGAGAAGATGGAATTCCCGGAACCGGTGATCTCGCAGGCCGTCGAGCCGAAGACGAAGGCCGACCAGGAAAAGATGGGCCTCGCGCTGAACCGCCTCGCGCAGGAAGATCCGTCGTTCCGCGTGCAGACCGACGAAGAGTCCGGCCAGACGATCATTTCGGGGATGGGCGAGCTCCACCTCGAAATCCTGGTCGACCGGATGAAGCGCGAATTCGGCGTCGAAGCGACGGTCGGCAAGCCGCAGGTCGCGTATCGCGAGACGGTGCGCACGACGGCGTCCGACGTCGAGGGCAAGTTCGTCAAGCAGTCGGGCGGCCGCGGCCAGTACGGCCATGCGGTGATCACGCTGGAGCCGAACCCCGGCAAGGGCTACGAGTTCCTCGACGAGATCAAGGGCGGCGTGATTCCGCGCGAGTTCATCCCGGCCGTCGACAAGGGCATCACCGAAACGCTGAAGAGCGGCGTGCTCGCGGGCTACCCGGTCGTCGACGTGAAGGTGCACCTGACGTTCGGCTCGTACCACGACGTCGACTCGAACGAAAACGCGTTCCGGATGGCCGGCTCGATGGCGTTCAAGGAAGCGATGCGCAAGGCGAAACCCGTGCTGCTCGAGCCGATGATGGCCGTCGAGGTCGAGACGCCCGAGGAATTCATGGGCAACGTGATGGGCGACCTGTCGAGCCGGCGCGGCATCGTGCAGGGGATGGAAGATATCGCCGGTGGCGGCGGCAAGCTCGTGCGCGCCGAGGTGCCGCTCGCGGAGATGTTCGGCTATTCGACGTCGCTGCGTTCGGCCACGCAGGGCCGCGCAACCTACACGATGGAGTTCAAGCAGTACGCGGAAACGCCGGCCAACGTATCGGAAGGCGTGATCAGCGCGAAAGTGAAGTAAGCGCGGCGCGATCTCGCGCTGCCGCACGCAGGCAAGGCCCGTCCGGTTCCGGACGGGCTTTTTTCATTCCTGCACGCCGTGCACGCGGACTATTTTGACCGGCACGTCCGGTATTTTTTTCGCGTGCCACAATGCATCGCGATTCGTCAGATGGAACCATCCCGATGCCGCCCACCCCTGCCCTGCGCCGCCTGCTGATCCTCTATGCCGGTCTGATCGCCGCGAACGCCGCCGTCTGGCTGTGGGCGCTCGCCGTGTTGCGCGATCATCCTCTGCTGCTCGGCACCGCGGCGATCGCTTACGGGCTCGGGCTGCGTCATGCGGTCGACGCCGATCACATCGCCGCGATCGACGTCGCGACGCGCAAGCTGATGCAGGACGGCCAGCGTCCGGTGAGCGTCGGCCTGTTCTTCTCGCTCGGCCATTCGACGATCGTGATCGCCGCGACGCTAGGCATCGCGCTGACGGCATTCGCGCTGCGCGACCGGTTCGATGCGTTCCGCGAGATCGGCGGCACGATCGGCACGGCGGTGTCGGCCACCTTCCTGCTCGTGCTCGCGTGCGTGAACCTGGCGATCCTGCGCGACGTGTGGCGGCGCTATCGCGGCACGCACGGGCACGACGCCGCGCATGTGCACCGTCCTGCCGGGCTCGTGTCCCGGCTGCTGCGTCCGCTGTTCCGGTTCGTGTCGAAGAGCTGGCACATGTATCCGGTCGGCGTGCTGTTCGGGTTAGGTTTCGATACTGCAACCGAAATCGGCCTGCTTGCGATCGCTGCCGCGCAGGCGAGCCAGGGGCTGCCGGTCTACACGGTCATGCTGTTTCCCGCGCTTTTCACCGCCGGCATGACGCTGATCGACTCGACCGACAACGTGCTGATGATTCACGCGTACGGCTGGGCGATGGACGATCCGCAGCGCAAACTGCTCTACAACGCGAGCATCACGTTCGTCTCGGCGGCCGTCGCGCTGGCGATCGGCGGGATCGAGGCGGCCGGCCTGCTGGCCGACAAGCTGTCGCTGACGGGCCCCGTGCGCGACGTGCTCGATGCGCTCGGCGAACGCTTCGGCGCGATCGGCTACGGCATCGTCGCACTGTTCCTCGTCTGCTGGATTGCATCGATCCTGTTCCACCGCTGGCAGCGCGCGGCCGATGCGCCTGCGCGCTGAACTTAGCTCAGACGTTTCAATCCGGAAACAAAACTCCCCCAACGACGTTGCATGCGCCGTCGTGCGACTGCGCGCGCCTTGCGCCTCGGGCGCAAGCGGCCGGTGGCACGAATCTCGCAGATAGGGCTTCGCACGGCGGGCCCGCATGCCGTTCCGCAATCGCGGCTGGTGTCCAGCGCCGGACCGAAGGCAATCGGCTACCGACAGGACTACGAACATTTACCGGCCCCCTGCACCACACGTAGATCGCCGCGCGGCGACGAGGCATCGCGCGCATGGGGAGGCCATGATGCTCAAGACGAAACGACCGTTCCGCAAGACGGGACGGTGCCATCGCGCAACCTTGCTCGCCGCAGCCGCGTTCGCTTGCTGCTGCTCGTATGCCGTCGCACAAGATGCGGCACCGGACGCCGCGCCCGATGCAGCTGCCAGCGCGGACACCATCATGATGCAGGTCGACGACGCTTCGCCGTGCGCAGCCAATCCGGATGCGTGCGCGGTGCACGTCTTCGCGGGCGGACGCGTCGGCGGTAATGGCGCAGGCGCTAGCGGCAGTGGCAGCGGCGGCAGCCCCGGTAGCGGAAATGGCAATAGCGGCGGCAGCGGAAATGGCAATAGCGGCGGCAGCGGCAACAACGGGAACGGTACCGTCGGACCTGCCGGCGTCGGCGGAACGACAAGCGGAACATCCGGCGGCACGAGCGGTTCGGGTGGCTCGGGCCGCGGTGGCAATGCGTCTGGCAGCGGTGGTTCGGGTGGTGGTTCGTCCGGCGGCGGTTCGTCGGGCGGCTCTTCGGGCGGTGGTTCGTCCGGCGGTGGTTCGTCCGGCGGTGGTTCTTCCGGTGGTGGTTCTTCCGGTGGTGGTTCTTCCGGCGGCGGCTCGTCCGGCGGTGGTTCTTCCGGTGGCGGTTCGTCCGGCGGTGGTTCGTCCGGTGGTGGTTCTTCCGGTGGTGGTTCGTCCGGTGGTGGTTCGTCCGGCGGTGGTTCGTCCGGCGGTGGTTCGTCCGGCGGCGGCTCGTCCGGCGGTGGTTCTTCCGGTGGCGGTTCGTCCGGTGGTGGTTCGTCCGGTGGTGGTTCGTCCGGTGGCGGTTCTTCCGGCGGTGGTTCTTCTGGTGGCGGTTCGTCCGGTGGCGGTTCGTCCGGTGGCGGTTCGTCCGGTGGCGGTTCTTCCGGTGGCGGTTCTTCCGGTGGCGGCTCGTCGGGTGGTGGAGGTCATGGCGGACATGGTGGCCATGGCGGTGGTGGTGGTGGCGACGGCGATGGCGGCGGTCACGGCAACGGTAATGGCCACGGCGACGGTGGCGGCGGCAGCCACGGCAACGGCGGTGGCCATGGTGACGGTGATGGCGGCGGTCACGGTAACGGCGGCGGCCACGGCGACGGTGACGGCGGCAGCCACGGCAACGGCGGTGGCCATGGCGACGGCGATGGCGGCAGCCACGGCAACGGCGGTGGCCATGGCAACGGTGATGGCGGCAGCCACGGCAACGGTGGTCACGGTGATGGCGGCAGCAGCGGCAATGGAAACGGCAACGGCGTCGGCAACGGTCGCGGCAATGGCGGTGGCGCTGGCGGCAACGGTGGCCAAGGCGGTAGTGGCAGCGGCGGTTCGGGTAACGGCGGCGGTACCGGCGGCAGCGGTGGCCACGGCAATGGCGGCGGCAACGGCAATGGAAACGGCAGCGGCGGCGCCGGCAATGGCGGGGCCAACGGCGTCGGCAACGGTCATGGAAGTGGCGCTGGCGGCAACGGTGGCCAAGGCGGTAGTGGCGGCGGCGGTTCGGGTAACGGCGGCGCTACCGGCGGCAGCGGCGGCAACGGCAATGGCGGCGGCAACGGCAATGGAAACGGCAGCGGCGGCGCCGGCAATGGCGGGGCCAACGGCGTCGGCAACGGTCATGGAAATGGAAGTGGCGCTGGCGGCAACAGTGGCCAAGGCGGTAGTGGCGGCGGCGGTTCGGGTAACGGCGGCGCTACCGGCGGCAGCGGTGGCCACGGCAATGGCGGCGGCAACGGCAATGGAAACGGCAGCGGCGGCGCCGGCAATGGCGGGGCCAACGGTGTCGGCAATGGCCATGGCAGCGGGAACGGCAATGGCGGCGGTCACGGCAACGGCGGATCGTCCGGAGGCCACCACTGACCTGCCGCGTTGCCCGACCGGGTGTCGTCAGAGCATCTCGAGCGCGCGCTTGCTGCGTGGCGGACGAAAGTACGCGTCAAGCTGCGCGCGCTCGTCATCGCTGAACATGAAATCGAGCGCGGCCCGGTTGTCGCGCACGTGCTCGATCCGCGACGCCTTCGGGATCGCGAAAACCCCCGGCTGCGCAAGCACCCAAGCGAGCGCGACGCGCATCACCGACACCCCGCGCTGTCGCGCGATCTCGTCGAGCGGCGAGCGCTTCGGCAACCGTCCGTGGTCGACCGGGCTGTAGGCCATCGCCGGCATCCGGTGCTCGGCAAGCCATGGCAGCAGGTCGAATTCCGGGCCTCGCCGCGCGATGTTGTAGAGGATCTGGTTGGTCGCGCATGCGCCGCCACCGGCTTCATCGACGAGTTCGACCATGTCGGCCGTATCGAAGTTGCTGACACCCCAGTGACGGATCTTGCCCGCGCGCTGCAGCGCTTCGAAGCCTTCGACCGTTTCATCGAGGGGCACCGAGCCGCGCCAGTGCAGCAGATACAGGTCGAGGCGATCGGTACGCAGGCGCTTGAGGCTCGCGTCGCACGCGGCAACGACGCCGCGCCGGCTCGCATGGTGCGGATACACCTTGCTGACGAGGAACACGTCGTCGCGCAGGCCCGCGAGCGCCTCGCCGACCAGTTCCTCGGTCGCGCCGTCGCCGTACATCTCGGCGGTATCGACCAGCGTCATCCCGAGCGCGACGCCTTCGCGCAGCGCGGCGATCTCGTCCGCGCGCCGGGCCGGCCGCTCGCCCATTTCCCACGTGCCCAGGCCAAGCTTCGGAATCGTCTCGCCGTCCGGCAGGACGACCGTGGCGATCGTGTCTGTCATGCGTTCCTCGTTGCGGATTCGTGGCCGCGCACCGCGGCCCAGGCATGGAATACGACGCATCAGTGTAGTCAATCGGCGCGCAATTCACCTATTGCACGGCGAAAACCGGCTATAACGGCGCCACGTGATGACTTAGAATGGCCGCAACCTGATCGATACCCACTCCATGAAGGCATCCACGGACGACCGCTGGCAGGACCTGCGCCCCGACCCCGACAACGACACGCCGCTCTACCTGCAGCTCGCCCGCAAGCTCGGCGACGCGATCCACGACAACCGCTGGACGGCCGGTGAGGCATTGCCCTCCGAACGCGTGCTGTCCGATGCGCTCGGCGTATCGCGCATCACCGCGCGCAAGGCGATCGCGTTGCTCGTCGAGCAAGGCCTGATACGCCGCACGCAGGGCGCCGGCAACTTCATCCAGCCGCGCTACGAGGATCCGCTGTCGCGGCTGTCGAGCTTCAGCGAAATGCTCGAACGGCGCGGCTTCAAGCCGAGTTCGCAATGGATCGCGCGTGAGATCCAGCCGGCAAACCGCGACGAAGTGATCCAGCTCGGGCTTTCGCCGGCCGCATCGGTCACGCGCCTGAAGCGCCTGCGCCTCGCCGACGGCATCGTGATGGCCGTCGAGAACTCGACGTTCCCCGCGACGCTGATTCCCGATCCGCAGGCGATCGGCGGGTCGCTGTACAGCTATCTCGAGGCGCGCGGCACGCCGATCGTGCGCGCGCTGCAGCATTTCCGCGCGGTCAACGCGACCGACGAAATCGCCGAACAGATGGGCATCGCGCCGCACGACGCGCTGCTGCTGATCACGCGGATCGGCTATACGTCGGACCAGCGCGCGATCGAGCTCACCGATACCTACTGCCGCAACGACTACTACGACTTCGTCGTCGAGCTGCGCAAGTAACGCACGTGCGCGGCCGGCGGCGGTCGCCAGCGCTCACAGCCAGCGCGCGTCGTCGGTGCCGAGCGGCACGGGCGGCCGCGCGAACGACGGCGGCGTCGCCGACAAGCGTTCGGCCGGCCACACGGCGTCGATCGCGCCGAACGGCGACACCGTACGGTCGATCCGGTCGCGCACGTCGGCAAGCGCGAGATCGGGTGCGCGCAAGCCGTCCGGCACGACGCCGAACGACTGCAGCCAGCGGCCCGTCTGCGCGAGCGACAGCCGCACGTGCCAGCTCCCTCCTTCGCGCGCCCGACGCGCGAGCGCGATCATCGCGCCGAACGCCGCGAGATACCCCGTTGCGTGATCGAGCGCCTGGCACGGCAGGTGGCGCGGCCGGTTCGCGTGCGCAGCCTGCTGCTCCTGCCACGCGATCCCGCTCGCCGACTGCACGAGGCTGTCGAAACCGCGCCGCTGCGCCCACGGCCCCGCGTGCCCGTACGCGGACACCGATACGCAGACGATCCCCGGCCGCAGTTCCGCCAGCATCTGCGGCGCGAAACCGCGCGCCGCGAGCGCGCCGGGACGGTACGACTGCAGGAACACATCCGCGTCGCGCGCGAGCGCGTGCAACGTATCGACGCCCGCCGCGTCGCGCAGGTCGATCCACGTCGAGCGCTTGCCGCGTCCGTTGTCGATCACGAGCGGCGCGATGTTCGGCAGGTGCGGGCCGTTGACGAGCAGCGTCTGCGCACCGTGCGACGCCAGCGTGCGGCCCGCGACCGGCCCCGCGATGATGCGAGTGAGATCGAGCACGCGCACGCCGGCGAGCGGCTGGCTCGCTTCGCCGCGACCGATCGGCTCGACCGGCGCGTCGCCGATCCGCTCGATCTCGAACAACGGCAGCGATGCGATCGCGCGCGCCTGTTCGTGCGCCGCCCATTCGTCAGGCATTCTGATCAACGCCGCGCACAGGCCGGCCTCGGCCAGCGCGGTATCGAGCGCTGCGCCGTCCCATGTGCGGATCGCCGCAGCGACGTCGGACGGCTGCGGGCCGCAGCCGAGCACGTCGAGTATTCCGTGCAGGTGATGCGCGAAGTTCGCGTGCAGTTGAATCCAGCGCCCGTCGCGCGTCTCGAAGAAACCCGTCACCGGATGACGCAACTCCGGCGGCGGGCCGTCGTCCACGCGCAGGTAGCGTTCGCTGCGGAACGCAACGAGTGCATCGCGCACCGACACGTCGACCGTCTGCGCCACACCCGTGCGAAGCCGGTGGCATTCGGCCGCTGCGAGGCCGGCTGCCGCGATCGTCGCCGCGGCGAGCGTGCCGACCTGAAACGTCGACGGCAGCGTCGGGTCCTGCCCGGTCAGCGTCACGCGAGTCAGGGCCTCGGAGTCGCCGTGCGCGAGTCGCCACAGATGGGTCAATGCGAGTTCGGGTGTCATGGTGGGATGGGTGCAGTAGAGAAGACGAAATCGAGTCTAGAATTCGCGACAGGCGCGATCAATCTTGATTGCACGAATCAATACATAACGAATAGTTGTAGCGGGGCCGCGCTTCATGCGCCCCGCCGGGAGCGATCGGCATGACATCCCTCAGCGCGCAGGAAGCCGCCGGCATCCTCGGTGTCGGCGTAAGCACGCTCTATGCGTACGTGAGCCGCGGCCTGCTGCGCTCGCTGCCTGACGGTGCGAGCAAGCGCCGCCGCTACGACGCCGACGAAGTGCGCCTGCTCGCACGCCGCCGCGCCGATGCGAAACGCGCAGGCGGCGTCGCCGAGCGCTCGCTCGACTGGGGCGTACCGGTGCTCGAATCGCGGATCACGCAGATCGCCGGCGGCCGCCTGCGCTACCGCGGCGCCGACGCAATCGCGCTGGCCGACGC
The DNA here is from genome assembly GCF_964265005.1 of Burkholderia crassaminum. Classification (NCBI taxonomy): domain Bacteria; kingdom Pseudomonadati; phylum Pseudomonadota; class Betaproteobacteria; order Burkholderiales; family Burkholderiaceae; genus Burkholderia; species Burkholderia crassaminum. The sequence goes on from NZ_OZ183799.1 coordinate 2,961,889, forward strand.
CGCGACGCTGGAAGAAACGGCCGCGCGGCTCTGGGACTGTCCGCCCGCGCGGCTTGCCGCCGCGTCGCTCGCGTCGTCCGGTTTCGACGTCGCGCAGTGGGACGACTGGGCGCGCCGCTGGGCGCATCTCGCGCCGCTCGAACGCACGCTGGTGCTGTTACCTGCCGCGGCCGCGTCGCTGCCGCGCCTGTGGGCGCAGGGGCGCGACGCGCAGCTCGATTCGGCTGCGCTGCTGCTGCGCGTCGCGGCCGCCGCGCTCGCCGGCATCGCACCGGGCAACGCGCCCCTCCACCAGCAGCTTGCGGTTGCATGGCACGTGCGGCAGCCCGCCGAAATCGACCTGCTGCGCCGCGCGCTGGTGCTAAGCGCCGATCACGAACTGAATCCTTCGACTTTCGCGGTGCGCTGCATCGCGTCGACCGGCACCCACCTGTTCGGCGCGATCGCCGGCGGGCTCGCGGCGCTGTCGGGCCCGCGCCACGGCGGCGAGATGTTCCGCGCGGGCACGCTGCTCGACGAGGCGGCCCGCGCCGCCGATCTCGATCGCTACCTCGCGCTGCGGCTCGCACACGACGAGCGCGCGGACGGCGGCCGCACCGCGCTATCCGGCTTCGCACACCCGCTCTACCCCGACGGTGATCCTCGCGCGAAGGCCCTGCTCGACGCGCTGCACGCAGCGGCGCCGGACTGTCCGGCGCTGCACGCGGCCAGCGCGCTGATCGCGCGCGTCGAAGCGGCGACGGGCCTGCGCCCGGCGATCGATTTTGCGCTCGCGTTGCTGGAACGCGCGCTGGCGCTGCCGGATGGCGCAGCGTTCACCCTGTTCGCGGCCGGCCGCACGGCCGGCTGGATCGCGCACGCGCTCGAACAGCATGCGGAAGGCAAGCTGATCCGCCCCCGCGCGCGCTACATCGGCAGCGACGCGGCCGCGTGACGCCGACCGTCGCGCCACGCGACGAGCGGCCGCCACCATACGTGCGCAGCACGCGTGGCCGGCACCGCGAGCGGGCCGAACGCGAAAGTCGCGCCGGGCGGCCCCGCGCTGACCCACACGCGCATGCCGGGCAAAAGCGTCAGCGAATCGCCCGCGCCGAGCCAGTGGTCGTCTGCCTGCCCTTCGACGGTCGCCCACGCTTCGCCTTCGGCCACCTCGAGCACGGTGCGATCGACGATCCGCCACCGCCCGGCCGGCTCGTCGCCGTCCATCACGTAGAGTCGCAGTTCGCGCATGGCAGCCTCCTGGTCGCACGAGTTCGATGCCACCAGTATTTCGGACAGTGGCAGCACACGGACAGATACGCCTGCAGACACTTTTGACCGAACCGTACTGGTCACTGGACTGGGACAGGTATCGCCGGCGGGCTTCGCGCCGAACCTGCGCCGCGCGGCGGCTTTCCCTACAATGTCGGCTGTCCCGCGCCACCGCCCTGCCTCCATGTTCCAGCGCCCACCTGCCGCCGCTCCCGGCGAAAAGAACCTTACCGTCATGCTGTGGCTCGTCGCGACGGGCTTCTTCATGCAGACGCTCGATTCGACGATCGTCAACACGGCGCTGCCGTCGATGGCCGCGAGCCTCGGCGAGTCGCCGCTGCGGATGCAGTCGGTCGTGATCGCGTACTCGCTGACGATGGCGGTGATGATCCCGGTGTCCGGCTGGCTCGCCGATACCTTCGGCACGCGGCGCGTGTTCTTCAGCGCGATCCTGGTGTTCTCGCTCGGCTCGCTGCTGTGCGCGAACGCGCATACGCTGACGCAACTCGTCGCGTTCCGCGTCGTGCAGGGGGTCGGCGGCGCGATGCTGCTGCCGGTCGGGCGGCTCGCGGTGCTGCGCACGTTCCCGGCCGAACGCTACCTGCCCGCGCTGTCGTTCGTCGCGATTCCCGGCCTGATCGGCCCGCTGATCGGGCCGACGCTCGGCGGCTGGCTCGTGAAGATCGCGTCGTGGCACTGGATCTTCCTGATCAACGTGCCGGTCGGCGTCGCGGGCTGCGTCGCGACCTTCTATTCGATGCCCGATTCGCGCAACCCGGCAGTCGGCCGCTTCGACCTGAAGGGCTACCTGCTGCTGACGATCGGCATGGTGGCGATCTCGCTGTCGCTCGACGGCCTCGCCGATCTCGGGATGCAGCACGCGGCCGTGCTCGTGCTGCTGATCCTGAGCCTTGCGTGCTTCGTCGCGTACGGGCTGTATGCGGTGCGCGCGCCGCAGCCGATCTTCTCGCTCGAGCTGTTCAGGATCCACACGTTCAGCGTCGGGCTGCTCGGCAACCTGTTCGCGCGGATCGGCAGCGGCGCGATGCCGTACCTGATCCCGCTGCTGCTGCAGGTGAGCCTCGGCTACTCGGCGTTCGAGGCCGGGCTGATGATGCTGCCGGTGGCGGCGGCCGGGATGTTCTCGAAGCGGATCATCACGCGGCTGATCACGCAACACGGCTACCGCAAGGTGCTGCTCGCGAACACGATCATGGTCGGCGTGATGATGGCGAGCTTCGCGCTGATGCGCGACACGGTGCCCGTCTGGGTGAAGGTCGTGCATCTCGCGCTGTTCGGCGGCTTCAACTCGATGCAGTTCACCGCGATGAACACGCTGACGCTGAAGGATCTCGGCACGGGGGGCGCGAGCAGCGGCAACAGCCTGTTCTCGCTCGTACAGATGCTGTCGATGAGCCTCGGCGTCACGGTCGCGGGCGCGCTGCTCGCGACGTTCACGGGCATGCTGCGCACCGTGACGCCGAGCAACACGCTGCCGGCGTTCCATGCGACATTCATCTGCGTCGGGATCATCACGGCGGCTTCCGCGTGGATCTTCGCGCAGCTCGCGCCCGAGATCCGCAGCACCGCGCGCAAGACCGACCCGTCCGAGCGCGCGTGACGCGCGGCGCGCGCCGAACCGGGTCGGCGCGCACCATTGCGGTGCAGCGCGGCCCCGCGATGCGCCGGCGATGCCCGGCGGCTCGAGCGCGACGCGCCGCCGCACGGGGTACGATGCCGTGCACGCTTCTTGCTCGCCTATTCTCTAGGTAAACTGGCAGTCTTCCTTCGGCCGACATCATGAGCATGATCGAAATCGATCCCCCCGGCTTTCAGCCGCCCCGCCCCGTCGCCGGCGACGACGGGAACCGGCGCACCGTGCTGTACGGCGGCTACACCGTGTTCAGCGTGTTCCAGCCCGTTTTCTCGGTGTCGCACCGCCGCGCGATCGGTTATCACGCGTCGCTGCGTGCGCACGACGAGGAAAGCCGCCAGGTGGCGTCGCACGAGGTGTTCACACAGGCGGCGCGGCGCGGCGACCTGCTCGAGCTCGGCCGGCTCGCCGAATCCCTGCATCTCGGCAACTTCCACGCGTTCGACAGTCATGACGAATGGCTCTTCCTGAGCCTGCATCCGGCCGCACTGATGGACACCGTCTACAGCGACGCCATGCTCGCGAACCTGAAGGCGCTCGGGCTGCCTCCGCATCGCGTGGTGCTCGAGGTGCCGGAACAGGCGGGCGGCGAGACACCGCGCTACGCGGCAATCGTCGACGGGCTGCGCAAGGCCGGCTTCCTGATCGCGCTGGTCGGGTTCGGCGCGAAGCATTCGAACATCGACCGCGTGTGGCACCTGCATCCCGACATCGTCACGCTCGACCGCGGCATCCTCGCGCAGGCGAGCGAGCACTCGCATCTCGAACGCGTGCTGCCGGGGCTCGTGTCGCTGCTGCACGAATCCGGCCAGCTCGTGCTGATGGGCGGGCTCGCGACCGAGCGCGACGCGCTGATCGCACTGGAATGCGACGTCGATTTCGTGCAGGGCCAGTACTTTGCGGGGCCGAGCGTCGAACCGGTGCAGCCGCAGGCCGCCGCGGGCTGCATGGATACGCTGTCGGCCGCGCTGCGGCTGCGCGTCGCGCAGCGTGAACGCACGCAGGCGGAACGGCTCGCGCCGTACGTCGCCGCGCTCGAGGAAGCAAGCCGGAAGCTCGTCGCGGGCGAATCGCTTACCGACGCGGCGGCCGCCGTGCTCGGGTTGCCCGAAACCGCGCGCTGCTTCCTGCTCGATGCATCGGGGCGCCAGATCGGCGACAACGTGCTTGCACGCGGCAGCGTATCGCAGCGCGCCAAGCGATTCCGGCCACTGCTGCACTCCGAAGGCGCGAGCTGGGAACGGCGCCCGTACTTCATCGACGCGATGCGCGCGCCGGGCCGCGTGCACCTGACGCCGCCCTACCTGTCGATCAACGAGGCGCACCTGTGCGTGACCGCGTCGATCGCCGCACCCGCCGCGACCGGCATGCAGGTGCTCTGCGTCGACATCAACTGGGAAGCGGCGCTCAACCAGTAAGTGCGACCGCGCGCCGCCTTCACGCGGCGCCGGCCGCCTTGCGGACGATCAACCGGTGTACGCGCTTGCCGGACGAGGCGCTGACGACTTCGTGCTCGTCGAGCACGTACACGCCGGCGCCGAGCGCCGCATGCATCCGCGCCGAATCCAGTGCCGTGTAGAGGCGACCGCGCTCGTCGCGCAACGTGCCGTTTCCGGCCACCCGCCAGCTCAGGTACAACGTGCCGCCCGGCATCAGCAGATCGCCCAGCCGCGCGGCGGCGGCGGCCGCATCGGCCTGTTCGAGATGCATGACGACCGTTTCGCACAGCACGTTACGAAACGCGCCGGATGGCACGCCGGCCAGCGCCGGCAGCGTGGCGAGTTCGAAGCTCAGGTCCGGATGGTGCCGCCGCGCCTCGGCGAGCAGCGCGGCGCTCGCGTCGTAGCCACGCACGTCGAAGCCGCGCGACGCAAGCCAGGCCGTATCGCGGCCCGCGCCGCAACCGACGTCCGCGGTCGGCCCCGGCGAGAAATGCTGCTCCAGCAGCGCGTACATGTCGTCGGGTGCGGCCTGGTCGAGCCAGTCCTGCGCGTATTGCGCGGCATGGGCGTCGTACGCATCGAGCGTCGGGCGATCCACCATGGTGAGTGCTCCGCATAGGCGTCGTATGACGCACTCCGCATCTTAGCCGTTGCGCCCGGCCTGTGGTGCCGCACACGAGGCCCGCACAGGCGATCGTCTGACGCCGGGCTACGCGGCCCGCACGTCGCCCGCGCGTGGCACCTGCGCGGTCAGCTCGGCCCACAGCGCGTCGCCGCGCCATGCCGGGCGCACGGCCGCGCCCTCGGCGTCGTGGACAAGCGCGCACAGTCTCGCATTGACAGGCGCCGGTGCGCCGAAACGCGCGGCCAGCCGCACGATCTCACCGTTGATCCACTCGACTTCCGTCGCGCGGCGCGCCGCAAGATCGTCGGACATCGACGAACGCGCAAGCGGGTCGATCGCAAGCATCCGGCCGCCGAGCACACGGAAAGCCGCATCGGGCAGATCGAGCACGGCAGGGATCCAGGCGGCCGGCAACGGCGTCAGCCGCGCCGGGCGAATCGCGGCCCGCGCCAGCCAGTGCAGCGCCTCCCGCTGGGCCAGCGCGACGCAGCGACGGTACGCGCGTTGCGCGAGTTCGTCGCGCAGCGGCAGGTTCGCGAGCGCATTGACCGCGTTGTTCAGGTTGAGCAGCAGCTTCGCCCACTGCACGGCCGGTATGTCGCGATGCAGCGCGAGCGGCAGCCCGGCGCGCGCGAACGCGCCGGCGAACGGCTGCAGCGCGGGCGACGCTTCGGCCGCGAGCACGCCGGCCGAGCCCTGGTGAAAGGCGCCGGGACCGCGCTCGATCACGTTGAACGGCACCATGCCGGCCAGCACGGTCGCTTGCGGCAGCGCGTTGCGCAGCACGTCGGCATTGTGCAGGCCGTTCTGGAAGCTGATCACGACCGTGCCAGGCCGCAGCACGCCGGCCAGCTGCGCGGCCGTGTCCCGCGTTGCGGCCGATTTCACCGCCACGAGCACGAGCCGCGCGGCCGCGGCCGCCGCCGGATCGGTCTCGAACACGACATCGGCCGGGGCGAGCGTCGCGCGATAGCCGCGCTGGTCGGTCAGCGTCAGCCCGTGCAGACGAATCGCGTCGCCGATCCGTGCGCGGCCGACGAGCGTGACATTCGCGCCGGCCGCCGCGAGCCGTCCGCCGAGATAGCAGCCGACGGTGCCCGCACCAATCACGCAGACCGGTGCGTCAGACATGCGAATGCGCGCCGCCGTGCACAGGGCCGGCGCGCCGCTCGACTTCGCGGCGCACTTCGCCGCGCAGTCCCGCGAAGAACGCGACCTCGGCGACGACGAACAGCGGCCCGACCATCAGCCCGACCAGATCGTCGACGAAGGCGGGCTTGCGTCCTTCGAACCAGTGCCCGACGAACTGCACGATCCAGCCGACGACGAACGCGCCGATGCCGACCGCAAGCCATTGTGTCGTCGGCAGCAACGCGAGCGACTGCGCGGCCCACAGGCCGAGCACGAACAGCGCGGTCATCACGAGCCCGAACCGCAGGTCGAGGCGCAGGTAGAACACGACGAACGCGACCGCGAGCAGCAGCGCCGGCGACAGCGCGATGCCGGCCAGCATCCCGAGCACCGGTCGCGACAGCAGCACCTCGACCGCGAATACGATCATCGGGATCCCGACCAGATGCGTCGCGATGTTGCGCGCGTCACGGTGGTAGGCCGCATATTGCGAAAGATGGTCTTCGAGCGTCTTCATCACGTCTCCTGGTCGGTTGTTGAGCGCTATGATGCGCGTCACGCCCGAGAACCTCTGTCAGCTACCCGACATCGCGTATCCATGCCTGCTCCGCTCGCCCCGTACCTGCCGCAGATCGAAGCGAACCCGTGGTTCGCCGCGCTGCCGCCCGCGTTGCGCGCGGACTTGGTTGCCGGTGCGGTGCTGCGCCGCCTGCCCGCGGGCCACGCGCTGTTCCGGCGCGGCGACCCGCCGTGCGGGCTGTACGCGGTGCTGACCGGTTCACTCACCATAGGTGCGGTCGACCCGCAGGGCAAGGAAGCGCTGCTGACGGTCGCCGAGCCCGTCACCTGGTTCGGCGAAATCGCGCTGTTCGACGGCCAGCCGCGCACGCACGACGCGATCGCACTCGACGACGCGCTGCTGCTGCACGTCCCGCAGGCCGCGCTGCTCGCGATCCTCGACGCGACGCCGCAATACTGGCGGCAATTCGCGCTGCTGATGGCGCAGAAGCTGCGCCTGAGCTTCCTGACCGTCGAATCGATGAGCGTGATGCCGGCCGCGCAACGGCTCGCCGCCCGCCTGCTGATGATCGCCGACGGCTACGGCGGGATCAGCGCCGGCCGCACGCGCATCCGGCTGTCGCAGGAAAAGCTCGCGGCAATGCTGTCGCTGACGCGGCAAACCACCAACCAGTTGCTGAAGGCGCTGCAGGCCGACGGCGTCGTGCGGCTGCACGTCGGCGAGATCGAGCTCGTCGACGTCGACGCGCTGCGGCGCGCGAGCGGGTTGCCCGACGGCATGCGCTGAGCCCCGGCACCACCGTTGCGCGGCCGCCCCGCCGTCACCGCGTTGCGCTATCGTGGCGGCTCGTCCGTTCATCCGCCCGCACCGCCTTGAGCACGTCGACCGCCTCCGCCCCCTCGCGCCATCCCTGGCCGGTGTTCATCGCATTCCTGCGGCTCGGCCTCACGTCGTTCGGCGGCCCGGTCGCACATCTCGGCTACTTCCGCACCGAGTTCGTCACGCGGCGCGCCTGGCTCACCGAGCGCGCGTATGCGGATCTCGTCGGGCTGTGCCAGTTCCTGCCGGGGCCCGCGAGCAGCCAGGTCGGGATGGCGATCGGCCTCGCGCGCGCCGGCTACTTGGGAATGTTCGCCGCGTGGCTCGGCTTCACGCTGCCGTCGGCGTTGCTGATGATGCTGTTCGCGCTCGGTGTGCACGCGAGCGGCGCGCCGATCGAAGCCGGCGCGCTGCACGGGCTGCGCATCGTGTCGGTCGCCGTGATCGCGCAAGCCGTGTGGGGCATGGCACGCACGCTGTGCCCGGATGCACGCCGCGTCACGCTGATGGCCGCAGCCGCCTGCGTCGCCCTGCTCGCGCCGGCCGCGTGGACACAGGTTGCAGTGATCATCGCGGCCGGATTGGCCGGCCTCGTGCTGCTGCCGCAGCCGGCGCGCGGCGCCCACGATCCGTTGCCGCTGCACGTGTCGCCCCGCGCGGGCGTGCTGTGGCTCGCGCTGTTCGCGGCGCTCCTCGTCGTACTGCCGTTCGCGGCCCACGCGCTGCGCTCCGATACGCTCGCCGTCGTCGATGCATTCTTCCGTACGGGCGCGCTCGTGTTCGGCGGCGGGCACGTGGTGCTGCCGCTGCTGCAAGCGGCCGTGGTTGCGCCCGGCTGGGTCGGCGATGCGGCGTTCCTGGCCGGATACGGCGTCGTGCAGGCCGTGCCGGGGCCGCTGTTCACGTTCTCGGCGTTTCTCGGCGCGTCGCTGCGCACCGCGCCAAACGGCTGGCTCGGCGGCACGATCGCGCTGGTGTCGATCTTCGCGCCGTCGTTCCTGCTGGTGGCCGGCACCGCGCCGTTCTGGGAGCGGCTGCGCCGCAGCACGCGGATGCAGGCCGCGCTCGCCGGCGTGAATGCGGCCGTCGTCGGGCTGCTGCTCGCCGCGCTCTATCATCCGGTCTGGACCGACACGATCATGGCGCCGCGCGACCTGGCCGCCGCGCTCGTCGCATTCGTCGCGCTGGTGTTCTGGCGCGTGCCGCCGTGGGCCGTCGTGATCGCGAGCGCGGCGCTCGGCTGGGGGCTCGGCATCCTGGCCTGACCGGGCACGCGCGGCACGTTCCACCGCGACAAAAACAAAAAGCCCTCGAAACGAGGGCTTTTTTGCTGGGTGCCGCGCGCCATGGCGGCGCGCAAGCGCCGGACCTTACGCGAAGTTCTTCGCTGCGAAGTCCCAGTTCACGATGTTCCAGAACGCTTCGACGAACTTCGGACGTGCGTTGCGGTAGTCGATGTAGTACGCGTGTTCCCACACGTCGATCGTCAGCAGCGCCTTGTCGGCGGTCGTCAGCGGCGTCGCTGCGTTGCTCGTCGACACGATGTCGAGAGAACCGTCAGCCTTCTTCACGAGCCATGCCCAGCCCGAGCCGAACGTGCCGACTGCGGCCTTCGTGAACGCTTCCTTGAATGCGTCGTACGAACCCCACTTCGCGTTGATCGCGTCGCCCAGCGCGCCCGTCGGTGCGCCGCCGCCGTTCGGCGACAGGCTGTTCCAGAAGAACGTGTGGTTCCAGATTTGCGCGGCGTTGTTGAAGATGCCGCCCGACGACTTCTTCACGATCTCTTCCAGCGACAGGTTTTCGAATTCCGTGCCCGGGATCAGATTGTTCAGGTTCGTCACATAAGCCTGATGGTGCTTGCCGTAGTGGTACTGGATCGTCTCGAGCGAGATGGTCGGTGCGAGTGCGTCTTCAGCGTACGGGAGCGGCGGGAGCGTATGAGCCATGGCGATTCCTTCGTTGAGTATGTAGGGGGGCTTGTGTTGAATGCTGCCGAGCGTCCGATTGTAGGCGAGACCGAATAACCCCGCAAACTCACGGGCCATTTATCCGCGGTATGCGGAAAAGCGATGTTCGCGCATCGTCCGGCGGGGTGAGCCGACACTGCGCAGCATCCGTTCCGGCGCGAGGTTCGCCCGTTGCGCGACCTCCGCTGCGCTCGCGCCGGTTACGTCAGATCGTATCGGTCAGCCGCGGCTGCACATCCGCGAGCGACACGTCGGCCGAGCCTTCGGCGAGATGCACGGTCAGGCGCCGCTGCGGCTTCAGCGCGTTCGGCGTGCGCACCGCGCGGCCCGTCTGTGCATCGATCAGCGCCGCATAGCCGCGCTCGAGCGTGCGCTGCGGGCTCAGCACCTCGAGCCTTGCCGCACAGGCTGACACGCGAGCCGTGTCGCGTTCGTGACGGCGCTGCAATGCCAGCACAAGACGCTGCGACAGCCCCGCGAGCGCCTGGCGCGCCTGCGACGGATCGGGGCGCGCGCGCTGCCAGCGCAGCTGCGCGAGCGCGAACCGTGCGCGCGCATCACGGACCGGCCGCGACGCCGCGGAGGCAAGCCGCACGGCGAGCTGCTCGACGTGCGTGCGCTGCCGCTGCAGCCGCTCGGCCGGGCTCACCAGCCGGCGCGCAAGCCAGTCGAGCTGCTGCGCGCGTTGCTCCAGCCGGCGTTCCATGCCGCGCGCGAGCGCACGCTGGCGCTCGCCGACCTCGCGCAGCAGCAGTGCGCGCTGCGGGCTCGCGAGCTCGGCGGCGCCGGTCGGCGTCGGCGCGCGCAGGTCGGCCGCGAAGTCCGCGATCGTGAAATCGGTTTCGTGCCCGACGCCGCTGACGACCGGCAGTTCGCTCGCCGCGATCGCGCGCGCCAGCGCCTCGTCGTTGAACGACCACAGATCCTCGATCGAGCCGCCCCCGCGACAGACCAGCAGCACGTCGACCTCGCGGCGCGCATTCGCGGTCTCGACGGCCGCGACGAGCTTTTCGGCGGAACCGGCACCCTGCACGGGCGCCGGATAGACGATCACCGGAATGTGCGGCGCGCGGCGGGCGAGCGTGGTCAGCACGTCGCGCAGCGCGGCCGCCTGCAGCGACGTGACGATGCCGATCGCGCGCGGGTGGGCCGGCAGCGGCCGCTTGCGCTCGGGCGCGAAGAGTCCCTCGCCCTCGAGCTGCGCCTTCAGCCGCAGGAACGCCTCGTACAGGCGCCCCTGCCCGGTGCGTCGCACGGCCTCGACGTTGAGCTGCACTTCGCCGCGCGGCTCGTACATCGTGACGACAGCGCGTATCTCGATCCGGTCGCCTTCGCGCGGCGTGAACTCCGCGTATTGCGCACGGCCGCGGAACATCACGCAGCGCATCTGCGCCTGCTGGTCCTTGATCGAGAAATACCAGTGGCCGCTCGCGGCGCGCGTGAAATTCGATACTTCGCCCGAAATCCACAGCAGCGGAAACGAGCGCTCGAGCATCGTCGAAATCGCACGATTGAGCGCCGAGACGGGGATCACTTCGTCGCCGCCGCGGGTCGCGCCCGGTGCGGCAAATGGGGAGTCGGAAGGCATGGACGGTCGGATGAATGCTGGCGGCGACACGATAGTCCGACACGCGCGCGACGTCCAGCGCCGGGCGCATGCGCCGTGACGCGCGGAAGGTGTCCACACTTTGGCAATCGTCGGCCTAAAACGCTCGAAAACCGCGGAAAAATCCAGACGATTTGCAATAACACATTGATTTTTATACATTTTTAAAACTTTCGAAACGATTCTCATCCGATTCGAGGCCCACCCCACGGGCGTTTGACGCAATCGAACGGGGAGTTCTTCACAGAGTTATCCACAAGCCGCCGCGATCCGGCCCCGTGGGTTGCGTCGGCCGGTCGCGCTTGCCGCGCCCGCCCGCGGCGCGCTAGAGTGCCGCCTTCCGCAGACCCCGCGGCATGCGCCGCCCAACGGAGAATCCGCCTTGACGAATCCGTCCCACGCCGCGGCGCACGACCTGCCGCGCCCGGCCCGATGAGCACGCCCGACGGCCCGCTCGCCCGGCTCGAAGCGCGCCTGACGCGCGAATGGCAGCGCCGCGGCGCGCTTGCGTGGGCGCTCACGCCGTTCGCGTGCGTGTTCGGCTTGTGCGCGGCGCTGCGGCGCACTGCCTACGCGCAGGGCTGGAAGAAGCCGGTCGACGTCGGCGTGCCCGTCGTCGTGGTCGGCAACGTGACCGTCGGCGGCACCGGCAAGACGCCGACCGTGATCGCACTCGTCGATGCTTTGCGGGCGGCCGGCTTCACACCCGGCATCGTGTCGCGCGGCTACGGCGCGAACGTGAAGGCGCCGACCGCCGTCACGCCCGCGTCGCGCGCCAGCGCGGGCGGCGACGAGCCGCTCCTGATCGCACGCCGCACCGGTGCGCCCGTCTGGGTATGCCCGGATCGCGTCGCGGCCGCGCAGGCGCTACGCGCCGCGCATCCGGACGTCGACGTGATCGTCAGCGACGACGGCCTGCAGCACTACCGCCTCGCGCGCACGGTCGAGCTCGTCGTGTTCGACCACCGGCTCGGCGGCAACGGCTTCCTGCTGCCGGCCGGCCCGCTGCGCGAGCCGCTGTCGCGGCACCGCGACGCCACGCTCGTCAACGATCCATACAGCGGCGCGCTGCCGCCGTGGCCCGACACCTATTCGCTCGCGCTCACGCCGGGCGCCGCGTGGCACCTCGACCAGCCCGCGCTGCGCCGCCCGCTGTCGCAATTCGCGAACGAGCGCGTACTCGCCGCGGCCGGCATCGGTGCGCCGGAACGCTTCTTCGCGACGCTGCGCGCGGCCGGTCTCGCGCCCGCGACGCGCGCGCTGCCCGACCACTATGCGTTCGCCGACAATCCGTTCGTCGACGACGCCGTCGACGCGATCCTGATCACCGAGAAGGATGCAGTAAAATTGGGCGCTTCCTGGCGCGACGCTCGACTGTGGGTCGTCCCCGTCGAAGCCGCGCTCGACCCTCGCCTCATTGCCCTCGTTGTGGAGAAACTCCGTGGACGCTCGCCTGCTTGAAATCCTTGTGTGCCCTATCTGCAAAGGCCCGCTCCACTATGACCGTGCCGCGCAGGAGCTGATCTGCAACGCGGACAAGCTCGCCTACCCGATCCGCGACGGCATCCCCGTGATGCTGGTCGACGAAGCGCGCCAGACCGTCGAAGGCACGCCGGTCGACCCGGCCGGCCGCTAAGCCGCCCGACCAAGCCCGAGCCGCGGCCCGTCCGCGGCCACGGCGCCGAACCCCGCCGGGCGACCCGCGCCAGACGCGCCGCCCGCTCCGTTCTTTTCTCCGCCCTCCCCGATGACTCACCCGCAACCCTTCATCGCCGTCATTCCCGCCCGGCTCGCGTCGACGCGGCTCCCGAACAAGCCGCTCGCCGATCTCGGCGGCAAGCCGATGGTCGTGCGCGTCGCCGAGCGTGCGCGCGAAGCGGGCGCGCAGCAGGTGCTTGTCGCGTCCGACGCGCAGAGCGTGCTCGATGCGGCACGCGATCACGGCTTCGAAGCGGTGCTGACGCGCGCCGACCATCCGTCCGGCACCGACCGGCTCGCGGAAGTCGCCGCGACGTTCGGGTGGAGCGACGACACCGTCGTCGTCAACGTTCAGGGCGACGAACCGCTGATCGACCCCGTCCTCGTGCGCGACGTAGCGTCGCACCTCGCCGCGCATCCGGCCTACGCGATTGCGACGGCGGCCCATCCGATCCACGACGCGGCCGACGTGTTCAATCCGAACGTCGTCAAGGTCGCGCTCGACGCTCAAAGCGTCGCGCTGTACTTCTCGCGCGCGCCGATTCCATGGAGCCGGGACGCATACCAGCCGCACTGGCCCGACGTCGCAGCCATGCCTGCGCCCGCTTTCCCGGTCTACCGGCACATCGGCCTCTACGCGTATCGCGCGCGTTTCCTGCGCACGTATCCGACGCTCGCGCAGGCGCCGATCGAACAGGCCGAGCAACTCGAACAGTTGCGCGCGCTGTGGCACGGCGAGCGCATCGCCGTGCTGATCACCGAATCCGCGCCCGAAGCCGGAATCGACACGCCGGCCGATCTCGCACGCGTGCAGGCCCTTTTTCAGCCGGGTTCAAAATAACCCGTGGCATAATCAGGCGATTGTGCGAGCCGTCCGCGACCAGCGCGTCCTCGCTTGACCCCGCCCGCGGCCCTGCCGGCAGCCGCGCGTCGCCCAACCCGACGCGCCGCATCAGACCGATCCGCCGCGCGCCAGGCAAGCCCCGCGCACACCGTCGCCGGCGATTTTTTGCGTCTCGCCACACGAATCTACATACTTGGAGATATCACCATGCGTTTGATCCTGTTGGGCGCGCCCGGCGCGGGAAAGGGCACCCAGGCAAACTTCATCAAGGAAAAGTTCGGCATCCCGCAAATTTCGACTGGCGACATGCTGCGCGCGGCCGTGAAGGCCGGCACGCCGCTCGGCGTCGAGGCGAAGGGCTACATGGACGCCGGCAAGCTCGTGCCGGATGCGCTGATCATCGGCCTCGTCAAAGAGCGCCTGAAAGAATCCGACTGCGCGAACGGCTATCTGTTCGACGGCTTCCCGCGCACGATCGCGCAGGCTGATGCAATGAAGGAAGCCGGCGTCGCGATCGACTACGTGCTCGAGATCGACGTGCCGTTCTCGGAAATCATCGAGCGCATGAGCGGCCGCCGCACGCACCCGGCATCGGGCCGCACGTACCACGTCAAGTTCAACCCGCCGAAGGTCGAAGGGCACGACGACGTGACGGGCGAGCCGCTGATCCAGCGCGACGACGACAAGGAAGAAACCGTCAAGAAGCGTCTCGAAGTGTACGAAGCGCAGACCAAGCCGCTGATCACGTACTACGGCGACTGGGCGCAGCGCGGCGAGGAAAACGGCCTGAAGGCCCCGCAGTATCGCAAGATCTCGGGTCTCGGCAGTGTCGAGGAAATTCGCGAGCGCGCGTTTGGCGCACTGAAGTAAGCAACGCGTCGCGCACCCGCAAGCCGCCCCTTTCGGGCGGCTTTTTTTTGCGCAGGCGGAATTCGCGTGGCCGTCCTGATCTCGCCGCCGCGCGATGGCACCCCGTACAATCGGTCGAGTGCGGGCGCCTCCAACAACCGGCGTGCCCGCATTTCAACCGATCACGAGGCATCGAACCAGGCAACCGCTTAGCCCTGGAAGCGCAACTTGTGCTGAAGCGCCAACGGCGGTCGACCGCTTTGTATCGAACCACCCCAAGCGCTGAAGCGCCAAGGGCGATCGACCGCCTTGCATGGGACCGCCCTAAGCGCTAAAGCGCCAAGGGCGGTCGACCGCCTTGCATGGGACCGCCCTAAGCGCTAAAGCGCCAAGGGCGGTCGACACGGAGACAGTCATGGAAATTCGCGGCAACGTATTTCTGATCACGGGCGGCGCATCGGGCCTCGGCGCCGGCACGGCGCGGATGCTCGCGCAGGCAGGCGGCACAGTCGTGCTCGCCGACCTCAACGACTCGGCGGGCACCGCGCTCGCAACCGAGCTGGGCGGCAGCTTCGTGCACTGCGACGTGTCGAGCGAGACCGACGCGCAGGCGGCCGTCGACGCGGCGACGCGCACGGGCACGCTGCGCGGCCTCGTGAACTGTGCCGGCATCGCGCCCGCCGCGAAGACCGTCGGCAAGGACGGCGCGCATCCGCTCGACGTGTTCGCGAAGACGATCAACGTGAACCTCGTCGGCACGTTCAACATGATCCGGCTCGCCGCCGCCGCGATGGCCGCCACCGCGCCGACCGCGGAAGGCGAGCGCGGCGTGATCGTCAGCACCGCGTCGGTCGCCGCCTTCGACGGGCAGATCGGCCAGGCCGCGTACGCGGCGTCGAAAGCCGGCGTCGCGGGCATGACGCTGCCGATCGCGCGCGACCTGTCACGCAGCGGCATCCGCGTGATGACGATCGCGCCCGGCCTGTTCGAGACCCCGATGCTGCTCGGCATGCCCCAGGACGTCCAGGACGCGCTCGGCGCGATGGTGCCGTTCCCGCCGCGGCTCGGCAAACCGGCCGAATACGCGCTGCTGGTGCGCCAGATCGTCGAGAATCCGATGCTCAACGGCGAAGTGATCCGCCTCGACGGCGCGATCCGGATGCAGCCGAAGTAAGCGCGCAAAAAAACGCCCGCGATGCGGGCGTTTTTTCATTCAGGGTTCCGTCAGCACGGCGGCGGCTCAGTCCTCGCCGTCGCGCTGCATCCGCTGCCGCAATTCGGTCACTTGCGATTCGACGACGGTCGCGTCGTCCGCGTCGGGCCGCTCGCCGAGATACTGCTCGAGATCCTCGAGCGCGGGGCGCAGGTAATCGAGCCGCGCATACGCGAAACCGCGGTCGCGGACTTCGTCGAGATGCTCAGGCAACAGGATCACGAGCCGCTGCTGCACCGCGAGCAGTCGCTGCCAGCGTTCCGTCTGAAGATAGATCGTCTTCAGGTTACGCAGCATCCGCGCGATGATCTCGCGGCTCGTCGCCGGCTGCAGCAGCGCGCGCAACGCGCTGTCGACCGCACCGGCCGCACGCGCGACGTACGGCTCGAGCATCTCGACCATCTCGGCTTCGGACAGCGAATGGCCGTTGGCCGGATCGATGATCAGGTCGCCGTCCGGCAGCGTGACGCGCAGCAGGAAATGGCCCGGGAACGATACGCCGCGCGCCGGCACGTCGATCTGCTCGGCGAGTTCCAGGTACAGCACCGATAGCGAAATCGGGATCCCGCGCCGCCGCTTCAGCACGGCGTTCAGGTGGCTGTTATCGGGGTCGTAGTAATCGTTGTGATTGCACGCGAAGCCGAGCTCGCGGAAGAAGAAGTCGTTCAGCGCGGCGACGCGGCCCTTCAGGTCCGCATCGTCGGTGAGCCGCCGGCGCAGCCGCGCCGCCAGCATGTCGAGTTCGGCCAGCGTGCCCTGCAGGTCGAGGTCGGGATACGCGTCCTGCGCCAGCGACAGCGCCGCCTCCGTGACAGGCAGGCTGTCGTCGTCTGCCACGAGCGTGCTGAAGTAGTCGAGGACGCGGGTCATAGCGGTCGTCACTTGGCGCGCCTTCTGAAGTAAGCGTATTTGAAGCCCATCACCCACAACATACCGAAATATAGTGCAGCGAACAGCACGAGGCACGCGGCCATCAGCGCGATGCGATCGAGCGGCTGCGCGCGCATCCCGGTCCAGTCGAAGCTGATCGACAGCCAGTGCATCACGCCCGCGAGCACGAGCGTCGCGCCGATCAGCTGCATGAAGAAGCGCAGCCAGCCCGGCGACGGCTGGTAGATGCCGCGCTTGCGCAGCCCGATGAACAGCAGCAGCGAGTTCAGGCACGCACCGACCCCGATGCTCAGCGTCAGGCCCGCGTGGCCGATCAGCGGCACGAACACGTAGTTCGAGATCTGCGTGACGATCAGCACGCCGATCGCGATCTTCACGGGCGTCTTGATGTCCTGCTTCGCATAGAAGCCCGGCGCGAGGATCTTGATCAGGATGATGCCGACGAGGCCGATCCCGTAGGTCGCGAGCGCGCGCGCGACCATCGTGACGGTATGCGCGTCGAACTTGCCATAGTTGAACAGGGTCGCGGTGAGTGGCGTCGCGAAGAAGAACAGCGCGAGCGCGCTCGGTGCCGCGAGCAGGAACGTGACGCGCAACCCCCAGTCGAGCAGCGCCGAATACTCGTGCGAATCGGCGTCGACGTGCGCCTTCGACAGGCTCGGCAGCAGGATCGTGCCGAGCGCGACGCCGAGCAGCGCCGTCGGGAATTCCATCAGGCGGTCGGCGTAGTTGATCCACGACACGGCGCCCTGCCCGAGCCGCGACGCGATGTTGGTGTTGATGATCAGCGACAGTTGTGCGACCGACACCGCGAACGTCGCGGGCACCATCTTCGCGAGCACGCGCTTCACGCCCGGGTGGCGCAGCGCGCGCAGCGGGTTGAGGCCGATCAGCGGCACCATGTCGATCTTCTTCAGGCCCGGCAGCTGCACGAGGAACTGCAGCACGCCGCCGACGATGACGGCCCATGCAAGCGCGAACACCGGCACCTTCAGGTGCGGCGCGACGAACACGGCCGCGCCAATGAACGCGACGTTCAGCAGCACCGGCGCGAACGCGGGCAGCGAGAAGCTCTTGTATGTGTTCAGCACGCCGGACGCGAGCGTCGTCAGGGAAATGAACACGATGTACGGGAACATGATCCGCGTCATCGTGACCGCGAGCGGGAACGCCTGCCCGTCGGTGTGCAGGCCGGACGCGACCGCGAACACGACCCACGACGCGCCGAAGATCCCGAGGACCGACAGCACGGCAAGCGCCCACGCCAGCACGGTCGACATCGCGTCGACGAGCGCTTTTGTCGCATCGTGCCCCTGCTGGTTCTTGAACTCGGCGAGGATCGGCACGAACGCCTGCGAGAACGCGCCCTCGGCGGACAGGCGGCGCAGCAGGTTCGGGATACGGAAGGCGACGTAGAACGCGTCGGTGTATTGACTGGCGCCGAACGCACGGGCGATCAGCGTCTCGCGGGCCAGTCCGGTCACGCGCGACAGCAGCGTGAAGCCGCTGACCGTCAGCAGGGCTCGGAATAGATTCATGGGGCGCTTATTATACGGACGTTGCGTGGCCCGGCCAGCGGTCGATGCCGAAAAGCGCACACGCCGCCGGCGCCCATCCCGACGGGAATCACGTCGAGCTTGCCACTCGCTTGATTTTGTTGCTATAATCTCCGGTTTCTGGGCTCGTACATGCACGGCAACTGCCGTTTTCATGTCCCGGCCTCGGTTAAAATCACCGTTTTTTTATGCGCCCCTGGGCAATCGTTCTCAGGGGACGGATCGAAAAGCAGCGCTTGGCCGTCAGGCTCCAAGCTCTGGAAACAGGACAGGATAAGGAACCGTCATGGCTAACTCCGCACAAGCACGCAAGCGCGCCCGCCAGGCCGCGAAGGCAAACTCGCACAACTCGGCGCTGCGCTCGAAATTCCGTACCGCGATCAAGTCGGTTCGCAAGGCTGTTGAAGCCGGCGACCACGCAAAGGCTGCCGATCTGTTCAAGGCTGCCGTGAAGACGATCGACACGATCGCCGACAAGAAGATCGTTCACAAGAACAAGGCCGCTCGCAGCAAGAGCCGCCTGGCCGCAGCCGTCAAGGGTCTGCAGGCAGCAGCGTAAATCCGGTGCGCCCGCTCACGCGGGCGCTCCTGTTTCCTGCGATCGCAAAAAAGCCCGCCTAGGCGGGCTTTTTTGTCGTCTGTCGCCGGCGTGCATCCTGCGGGCCGACGGCATTTGCCAGGGCGGGCGCGACAAGCGCCCTCGCCCATACCGGCATCACTTCTTCGCGTCGTAGTCCGGCAGTTCGCACGCCTCGGTGACGACGAGGTTGTTGTCCTTCGCGAAATTCAGCACGAAATCGAAAGCCATCGGCTCGACGTCGCGCAGCCGGGAATCGAGGATCACGCATTTCAGGTCGCCGAGCATCGTCGGACGCACATAGAGCGAATACTTGAGACGCGCGTTCCGCCCGCTCGCCCCCGGCCCGAAGCAGGCCATCACACCGGCCAGACGTTCCGACCAGTCGCTCGGGCGAAACTTTTTCCCGTCTTTCGTGATGCCCTGGATGAAGAATTCGGTCGGAGGGGTTTCAGCCATGTGGTTACCCAAGTGACGGCCCGGCGATGTCCAGGCAACGGCGCCTGGATACGCGAACACAAAGCTGAAACGGACGGCGGCGCAAGCATTCCGATATCCCGAAAACGGGGCGTCGATGCGCGCCGCCGGTGGACTGCACCGGATTTGTGCAGCGCACGGCTTGTGTCCGGCAGAGCGCGAGGAGGCTTGCCTGCCGGGCTGGAGAAAACTTTCGGATTATACCGCAGCGCGCCATCGCGCGTCGTCCCGACACCCGTCCTCCCGCACCGTCTGCCGCGCGCGGCGATCGCGCCCCGCTTCTCCCCGCGGCTCGTCAAAGCACAGAAAATCCTTTATGCTGCTTTGAGTTATCCACACCCGACGGTGGCGCCGTCCGGCCTTGCTGCCGGGTGCAACCCGCCGTATCCCGCTTCATGACCGCCAAAACCATTCGTCACTACCTGCAGTTCAAGGATTTCTCGCTGGAAGACTACGAGTACGTGCTCGAACGCACGGGTATCCTGAAGCGCAAGTTCAAGAACTACGAGACCTATCACCCGCTGCACGACCGCACGCTCGCGATGATCTTCGAGAAGAGCTCGACGCGCACGCGCCTGTCGTTCGAGGCCGGGATCTTCCAGCTCGGCGGCCACGCCGTCTTCATGAGCACGCGCGACACGCAGCTCGGCCGCGGCGAACCCGTCGAGGATTCCGCGCAGGTCATCTCGCGGATGGTCGACATCATCATGATCCGCACGTTCGAGCAGGAGGTCATCAAGCGTTTCGCGGAGAACTCCCGCGTGCCGGTGATCAACGGCCTGACGAACGACTACCACCCGTGCCAGGTGCTCGCCGACATCTTCACGTACTACGAGCACCGCGGCCCGATCGCCGGCAAGACCGTCGCGTGGGTCGGCGACGCGAACAACATGCTCTACACGTGGATCGAAGCCGCGCAGATCCTCGGCTTCAAGCTGCGCCTGTCCACGCCGCCCGGCTACGCGCTCGACATGAAGCTCGTGTCGCCCGGCAGCGCGCCGTTCTACGAGGTGTTCGACGATCCGAACGAAGCGTGCAAGGGTGCCGATCTCGTCACCACCGACGTGTGGACGAGCATGGGCTTCGAGGCCGAGAACGAGGCCCGCATGCAGGCATTCGCCGACTGGTGCGTCGACGAGGAAATGATGGGCCACGCGAACCCGGACGCCCTCTTCATGCACTGCCTGCCCGCGCACCGCGGCGAGGAAGTGACGGCCGGCGTGATCGACGGCCCGCAGAGCGTCGTCTGGGATGAAGCGGAAAACCGCCTGCACGTGCAGAAGGCGTTGATGGAGTTCCTGCTGCTCGGCCGCCTCAAGCACTGACGCGCCGGCACCCGGCAACCCATGAAAAAAGCGCCGATCGACGATCGGCGCTTTTTGTTTGGGCACGCGAACAGCGGGGCGAGATCCGCGTTACAGGCAGACGGGTTCCGGCTCGAGCTCGACGCCGAATTGCGCGCGCACGTCGGCCTGGATCGCCTGCGCCAGCGCGAGCACGTCGGCGCCTGTCGCACCGCCGCGATTGACGAGCACGAGCGCCTGGCGGTCGTGCACGGCCGCCGCGCCCAGTGCGCGCCCCTTCCAGCCGCAGCGGTCGATCAGCCAGCCGGCCGCGAGCTTGACCTGCCCGTCCGGCTGCGGATACGACACGACCTCGGGCGTACGGGCGCGCAGCGCATCGAATTGCGCGGCATCGATCACCGGATTCTTGAAGAAACTGCCCGCGTTGCCGAGGACAAGCGGATCGGGCAGCTTCGCGCGGCGGATCGCGACGACAGCATCGAACACGTCACGCGGCGCGGCCGCATCGGGTGCGATGCCACGGGCATCGAGTTCGCGCGTGACGTCCGTGTAGCCGAGCCGCGGCGCCCATTGCTTCGGCAGCCGGAACGTCACCGATACGATCGCGAACCGGCCGCGCCCTTCCCGCTTGAAAAAGCTGTCGCGATAGCCGAACGCACAGCGCGCGGCGTCGAAGCGCTCGCTACGCCCCGTCGCCAGCTCGACCGCGACCAGCGAGTCGAAATACACCTTCATCTCGAGGCCGTATGCGCCGATGTTCTGGATCGGCGCGGCGCCGACGGTGCCCGGAATCAGCGCGAGGTTCTCGAGACCCGGCATCCCGTGTTCGAGCGTCCATGCGACGAATGCGTGCCAGTTCTCGCCGCCGCCGGCCTCGACGTACCACGCGTCCTCCTCCTCGCGCACGACGCGGCGGCCCGCGATCTCGTCGAGCAGCACGACGCCGTCGAAATCGCGCGTGAACACGACGTTGCTGCCGCCGCCGAGCACGAGCCGTGGCAGGTTCGCGACGCGCGGGTCGCGATGGAGCGCCTCGAATTGCGACGCATGCGTGACGCGCGCGGCAACGCGCGCGGTCGCGGCGATGCCGAACGTGTTGTGCGCGGCGAGCGGATGGTCGGGAAGCAGCGACAGGGCGGAATCGTCAGGAGGCATCGGCATTCGCGGTCACGTCCGCCCGGGCGGCACATGGCCGGCCTTGGGCAAACGGAGGGGCATCGGTAAAATGGCAAACAGTCCGCAATTATAGCGAGTGCCTGCGCGCGAGCCGGGTGCCCGCATCTCAAGGGAGAAAACCATGCCATCGTTCGACGTCGTTTCCGAAGCGAACATGATCGAAGTAAAGAACGCCATCGAGCAGTCGAACAAGGAAATTTCGACACGCTTCGACTTCAAGGGCTCCGACGCGCGCGTCGAGCAGAAGGAGCGCGAGCTGACGCTGTTCGCCGACGACGATTTCAAGCTCGGCCAGGTCAAGGACGTGCTGATCGGCAAGCTGGCCAAGCGCAACGTCGACGTGCGCTTCCTCGACTACGGCAAGGTCGAGAAGATCGGCGGCGACAAGGTCAAGCAGATCGTCACCGTGAAGAAGGGCGTGACCGGCGATCTCGCGAAGAAGATCGTGCGGCTTGTGAAGGACAGCAAGATCAAGGTACAGGCGAGCATCCAGGGCGACGCGGTGCGCATCTCGGGCACCAAGCGCGACGACCTGCAGAGCACGATCGCGATGCTGCGCAAGGACGTGACCGACACGCCGCTCGACTTCAACAACTTCCGCGACTGATCGCCAGACGATCCTTCACGTCATCCTGCCGGGCCCCGCACGCGCGGTGCGCCCGGCATGCGGCAAGCGCTGCGCGTTCTCAGGCTTTCCCGCCGCCCTGCGCGCCGCCGTCCGCGGCCGCCTTCTTCTTGTCACCGATCCGGCTTTCCTGCCCCGCCAGCAGCTTCGAAATGTTGCCGCGGTGACGCCACACGAGCAGCACGCTCATCGCGAGCACGGCCCACGCGACCGGGTTGTGGCCCGTGCCGAACAGGAACACGTCGAACACCGGCGCGAACACGGCCGCCACCAGCGCCGCGAGCGACGAATAGCGGAAGAAGAACGCGACGATCAGCCAGGTCAGCGCGGTCGCGAGCCCGAGCACCGGGTGCACGGCGAGCAGCACGCCGGCCGCGGTCGCGACGCCCTTGCCGCCCTGGAAGCGGAAGAACACCGGATACAGGTGACCGAGGAACACGGCGATCGCGACCCATGCGACCGCGACGTCGGGCAGGCCGAAGCGGCGGGCGAGCCAGACGGCAACCCAGCCCTTGAACGCGTCGCCGACGAGCGTCAGGATCGCGGCCTTCTTGTTGCCGCTGCGCAGCACGTTGGTCGCGCCGGGATTCTTCGACCCGTACGAACGCGGGTCGGCCAGGCCCATCGCGCCACTGACGACGACGGCGAACGACACCGAACCGATCAGGTAGGCAACAAGGGCAGCGAGCAGGATCTGCATGCGGAGGACTCTTCTTTCAACGTATCGGTAAAGGGACGGCTGCGCGGCAAGCCGGCAAGCCGAAACGGCGCCCATTCTACCGAACGGGCGCGGGGTGCCACGAAGGTGAAACCCT
This sequence comes from Burkholderia crassaminum, assembly GCF_964265005.1. Classification (NCBI taxonomy): domain Bacteria; kingdom Pseudomonadati; phylum Pseudomonadota; class Betaproteobacteria; order Burkholderiales; family Burkholderiaceae; genus Burkholderia; species Burkholderia crassaminum. The sequence continues at coordinate 2,984,932 of NZ_OZ183799.1, forward strand.
CAGTCGACACTCGCGCACTGCACGGGCTGCGCGCCGAGCAGCGACGTGAGCACGGCCGGCGCGAGGCTGACGAGGTAGCCGCGACGGCCGCCGTTCAGGTAGATCGTCGGCAACTCGAGGATCGTCGCCTCGACGTAGACGGGCATCGTCTTGCGCGTGCCGAACGGCGACGTGCCGCCGACGAGATAGCCCGAATGACGGTTCGCGACCTCGGGCTTGCACGGCTCGACGCGCTTCGCGCCGATCTGCCGCGCGAGGTTCTTCGTCGATACCATGCGGTCGCCGTGCATCAGCACGATCAACGGCTTCGCCTGTTCATCTTCCATCACGAGCGTCTTCACGACGCTGTGCTCGTCGACGCCGAGTTGGCGCGCCGATTCGCCGGTGCCGCCGTGCTCGACGTAGTCGTACGGATGCTCGCCGAACACAACGCCGTGGCGGCGCAACAGCTGGGTCGCAGGGGTTTCGGACACGTGTCTGGATTTGCTCATGGCGGCATTTTAATGGTGAACGACCGGCGGGCGCGCAATGGCGCCCTCGCGCCCGCGCCGACGGTATACTCGCGGCCCGTTTTCCGCCGGGCGGCCTGCTGCGTCGCCGCAACGATTCCGTCCATCATCATTGCGGACATCGCGAAGCGCTATTGCCCGAATGGCCGATTGTGGCGCACGCGCCGTCATGGCACGATCGTTCGCCAACCTCGTCAGCCGCCGCCCGCCCCTTTTCTGGAGACGCCATGTCCTCGTCCCCCCGTTCTTCCGAGCCGCTCGACGTCGATGCGCTGCTCGCCGCGCTGCCTCGCCGCATCGCCGACGTGCCCGCACGCCGGGCCGCGCAAGCGCCCGAGCATCCGGCGCTGATCGAGGACGCGCGCCGCCTGTCGTACGGCGAGCTGTCGCAGGCCGTCGATGCGGCGGCCGCGCTGCTCGCCAGCCTCGGCGTGCAAGGCGGCGACCGCGTGATGATCGTCGCCGAAAACTGCGTCGCGCAGATCGTGCTGCTGTTCGCGGTCGCCCGCCTAGACGCGTGGGCGCTCGTGTCGAACGCGCGCTTGTCGGCCGGCGAACTCGACGCGATCGCCGCGCACGCGCGTCCGAAGCTGATCGCGTTCACCACCGACGCATCGCCCGACGCGCGCACGCATGCCTCGCGGCACGGCGCGACACCTGCCGGCACACTGCCGGTCGACATCGGCGCGTGGTCGTATCGCGTCGACGCGAGCGCGCCGGGCGAACCGGTTGCCGCCGACGGCGCCGCGCAATGCGCGGCGCTGATCTACACGACCGGTACGACCGGCACGCCGAAAGGCGTGATGCTGTCGCATCGCAACCTGCTGTTCATCGCGGCGACGTCGAGCACGCTGCGCCGCGTGTCGCCTGACGACGTCGTCTACACGGTGCTGCCCGTGTCGCACGTGTACGGGCTCGCGTCGGTCTGCCTCGGCAGCCTGTACGCTGGCGCGACGCTGCGGCTCGCCCCGCGCTTCTCGCCGGAAGCCGTGCGCGTTGCGCTCGCCGACGAAGGCGTCACGATCTTCCAGGGCGTGCCCGCGATGCACGCGAAGCTGCTCGAACACCTGCACACGCACGGCCACGCGTGGCGCGCGCCGCGCCTGCGCTTCGCGTATTCGGGCGGCTCGCCGCTCGACGCGAACCTGAAGGCACGCGTCGAGCGCCTGTACGGCGTGCCGCTGCACAACGGCTACGGGATGACCGAAAGCAGCCCGACGATCACGCAGACGCCGCTCGACGCGCCACGCGCCGACAGCTCGGTCGGCGTGCCGATTCCCGGTGTGGAAATGCGGATCGTCGCACCGGACGGCACCGACGTGCCGCCCGGGGAAGTCGGCGAAATCCGCGTACGCGGGCCGAACGTGATGCTCGGCTACTACCGCAACGCGGACGCCACGCGCGCGGCCGTGTCGCCGGACGGCTGGCTGAGCACCGGCGATCTCGCGCGACAGGAAGCGGACGGCGCGGTGACGATCGCGGGCCGCAGCAAGGAGCTGATCATCCGGTCGGGCTTCAACGTCTATCCGGTCGAAGTCGAGCAGGTGCTGAACGCGCATCCGGACGTCGTGCAGGCGGCCGTCATCGGCCGCGCGGTCGAAGGTAACGAGGAAGTGCTCGCGTTCGTCGAACTGGTGCCCAATGCGACCGCGGGCGAAGCAGCCTTGCACGCATGGTGCGCGGAGCGGCTCGCGCCTTACAAACGCCCCGCACACATCCGCATCCTCGACGCGCTGCCGGCCGCGTCGACGGGCAAGGTGCTGAAGCACAAGCTGCGCGAGCTGGTCTGACGCTGGCGGGCCGGTGCGCCCGCCGGAGCCTGTGCGGCGAAGTGTGCGCTAACCGCGCGGATGGTGTTGCGCGTGCAGCGTCTTCAACCGCTCGCGCGCGACGTGCGTATAGATCTGCGTGGTCGAGATGTCGCTGTGACCGAGCAGCAATTGCACGACGCGCAGGTCGGCGCCGTGATTCAGCAAGTGCGTCGCGAACGCGTGCCGCAGCGTGTGCGGCGACAGGTGTGCGCGTACGTCCGCGTGCTGCGCGTGACGCTTGATGATGTTCCAGAACTGCTGGCGCGTCATCCCGTCGCCGCGTGCGGTCACGAACAGCGCGTCGGCCGCGCGCGCGCCGAGCAGCGCCGGCCGCGCCTCGCGCAGATAGCGCTCGATCCAGCCGTGCGCGACTTCGCCGAACGGCACGAGCCGTTCCTTCGAGCCCTTGCCCATTACGCGCACGACGCCCTCGTTGAGCCCCACCTCGACGGTCTTCAGCGTCACGAGTTCGCTCACGCGCAACCCGCTCGCATACATCAGCTCGAGCATCGTGCGATCGCGCAGGCCGAGCGGCGTGCCGATGTCGGGCGCGCCGAGCAGCGCCTCGACCTGCGCCTCCGACAACGTCGACGGAAACCGGGCGGCCTGTTTCGCGGACGTGATCCGCAGCGTCGGGTCGGCGCTCGCGCGATGCTCACGCACGGCCCAGCCGTAATAGCGCCGGAACACGGACAGCCGCCGGTTCGACGACGTCGCCTTGCCGTCGCTGCGCGCGGCAATGTAGCCCGTCACCATCGCTTCGTCGACCGAATCGAGCGACGTGTCGTGCGTCTCGGCCAGCCATTGGGAAAACAGCACCAGATCGCGTCGGTAAGCATCGAGCGTGTTGCGTGCGAGCCCGTGCTCGAGCCACAGCGCATCGCAAAACACGTCGATCGATGCGCGGCTCGCCAGCAGCGCGGGGGACGCCGCGGCGGCATCGCCGTCGGCTTCGGGGGAAATCAGCGATTCACTCATCAGTACGGCACGCCTTCGTGCGCCAGCAGCCAGCGCTTCACTTTCTGGTAATAACCGTTGTCGTCGTGGTTCGCGAAGCCGCCGAGGCCGCCCGCCGCGACGACGCGATGGCACGGGATCACGAGCGGAAAATAGTTCGCGCCGCACGCCTGACCGACCGCGCGCGGCGCGCTGCCGATCCGCTTCGCGACCTGCCCGTAGGTCAGCACCGTGCCGGGCGGGATATCGCTGATCACGTCCCACACGCGGTGCTGGAACGCGCTGCCGACTTCGGCGAGCGGCAGGTCGAAGCGCGCCGACGCGCGCTCGAAATAACGTTCGATCTGCTTGACCGCGCGCTTCGCGAGCGGCGAATCCGGATCGATCGACTTCACCGATTCGGGCAGATAGACGATCTCGCGCACCACCGCGGCATCCGTGCGGACGCCGACCTTGCCGAACGGTGCGTCGATGACTGCATTGAACATGGCCCTCTCCTGACCGACGGATGCGCGCGGCACCACCGCGCGCCGACGACACTGTACGCCGCCTTCACGCGGAACGCAGCGCCCATTCGACATGCTCGCGCACGACCGGCGACGGATCGTCGGCCCGCGCGCGCAACGCGGCGACGATCGCGTCGCGCGCCTGCGGCGCGAGCCGGCCCTCGGCCGCGCGCAGCGCATTACCGAGTCCGACCGCGAGATTGCGCAGCCAGCTTTCGTAGCCGATGCGCCGGATCGCACTGCCCTGCATCCGCGTATCGAACGTGTCCGCATCCCACGCAAACAGCTCGACCAGCGTCGCGCGGTCGAGGCCGTGCCGCACGTCGAAATCGGCGACGGGCGCGGCCTGCGCGAACTTGTTCCACGGGCACACGAGCTGGCAATCGTCGCAGCCGTACACGCGATTGCCGATCATCGGCCGCAGCGGCTCGGGGATGCTGCCTTTCAGTTCGATCGTCAGGTACGAGATGCAGCGGCGCGCGTCGACGCGGTACGGCTCGACGATCGCGCCGGTCGGGCACGCGCCGATGCAGCGCGTACAGCTGCCGCAATGCGCACCGGGCGTCTCGGGCGCGGTGTCCGGCGACGTGTGCGCGTCGGTCGGCAACGGAACGTCGACGTAGATCTCGCCGAGGAAGAACAGCGAACCCGCATCGCGCTGCAGCAGCAGCGTGTGCTTGCCGCGCCAGCCGACGCCGGCCTTCTGCGCGAGCTCGACCTCGAGCACGGGCGCCGAATCGGTGAACACGCGGTAGCCGAACGCGCCGATCTCTTGCTCGATGCGCTCGGCGAGTGTCTGCAGCCGGTTGCGCAGCACCTTGTGATAGTCGCGGCCGCGCGCATAGATCGACACGACGGCCGCCTGCGGATCGTCGAGCCGGGCGCGTTCGCGCGCGCGCCAGTCGTGCGGCGCGAGCGCGCCCGGCTCATCGTCGGGCGCGCCGGCAGCGAGCGTTTCGGCCGGCAGATAGGCGAGCCGCGCGGAGATCACGCGTCGCGTACCGGCCACAAGTTCGGCCGGACGCGCGCGTTTCATCCCATGTTTCGCCATATAATCCATTTCGCCGTGGTAGCCGGCTTCCAGCCAGGCGGCGAGGCCTGCTTCGGCATCCGAGAGATCGGTATCGCTGATGCCGATCGCCCCGAAACCCAATTCGCGCCCCCACGCCCTGATGCGCGCGGCGAGCGCAGTCAACGCCGCATCGTCGAGCGCGCACGGTGCCGCGCCTTCGGCACGAGTCGAAGGCCTGTCGGATGCGGCGAGTTCCGGTAATCGGTTCATCGCACTATTTTACGAGAATGCCAGCCACGTCCCATACGCCTCATGCCATCACGCTGCCTGCCCCGTTCGCGGAGCGCGTGATCGCGCTCGCCGACGAAGCGGCGACCGAGGCCTTCGGCACCCGCTTCGCGCACGCGCTCGACGCAGCGCGCGTCGATCTCGCCCGCGCGCATGCGTTCGACGGGCTGCAGATCCAGCTGGTCGGCGATCTCGGCGCGGGCAAGACGTCCCTCGTGCGCGCGATCCTGCGCGGCCTCGGCCACACGGGGCGCGTGCGCAGCCCGACCTATACGCTCGTCGAGCCGTACGCGCTCGAACGCGACGATGGGGAACTCGAGGTCTATCACTTCGATCTGTATCGTTTCAACGATCCGGCCGAATGGTCCGATGCAGGCTTTCGCGAATATTTCAATTCCAGCGCGATCTGCCTCGTCGAATGGCCACAACAGGCGGGCACGCTGCTCGGCGTACCCGATCTGGTTTTCTCGCTCGACGTGGATGGCGACGGCCGCGCCCTCACCGTTCGGGCGTACAGCGCTTCAGGAAAGGCATGTCTCGAAAGATGTTGATCAAACCGTTCCGCTCGATCGAATCGGCGGCCACCGCGACGCACAACTGGCGGCGTCGCCAGATCCTGTGCGCGGGCGCGTCGACGCTGGTGCTCGGTCTCGTCGCGCCGCGTCTCGCGCACGCGTCGTCGGTGCTCGGCGTGCGCGTGTGGCCCGCACGCGATTACACGCGCGTCACGATCGAATCCGACCAGCCGCTGCAGAATACCCAACAGCTGCTGCAGGGTCCCGACCGCCTCGTCGTCGACCTGAGCGGCCTCGATCTCGACCAGGCGCTGCGCGACCTCGTGTCGAAGATCGCGCCGAACGACCCGCAGATCCAGTCGGTGCGCGTCGGCCAATATCAGCCGCACGTCGTGCGGATGGTGTTCGACCTGAAAGGTTCGGTGAAGCCGCAGGTGTTCACGCTGCCTCCCGTCGGCACCTACAAGTACCGGCTCGTGTTCGACCTGTATCCGGCCGTCGCGCCCGATCCGCTGACCGACCTGATCGCGCAGACGGAACGCAAGGAGCAGGCGCTCAACGATACCGCGCGCGCGCAGCAGATGCAGCCGCCGACCGCGCTGAACGGGCCGGGCACGCCCCTGCCGCCGCCCGCCGCGGGCGACGGCAGCGACGCGTTCTTCCAGCGATTCGCACAGAACACGCCGGCCGCGCCGCACACGCCGCCCGCCGCCGGCACGCCTTCGACACCCGCGAAGCCGGCCGTCAAGCCGCCGCCCGTCATCGCGCGCCGCGACGACAGCGACGACGACGGCGACACCTACAAGTTCACCGCACCGAAATCCGGCAAGGGCGGCACCGTCCGCCTGCTGACGGTGGCGATCGATCCGGGCCACGGCGGCGAGGATCCGGGCGCGATCGGCGGCGGCGGCACGTATGAGAAGCACATCGCGCTCGACATCGCGAAGAAGCTGCGCGCGAAGATCGACGGCGCGCCGAACATGCGCGCGATGATGACGCGCGACGCCGACTTCTTCGTGCCGCTGAACGTGCGCGTGCAGAAAGCGCGCCGCGTGGGTGCGGATCTCTTCGTGTCGATCCACGCGGACGCGTTCACAACGCCGTCCGCGCGCGGCTCGTCCGTGTTCGCGCTGTCCGACCACGGCGCGACGAGCGCGGCGGCGCGCTGGATGGCGAACAAGGAAAATTCGTCCGACCTGATCGGCGGCATCAACATCAAGACGGCGGACGCGGCCGTGAACCGCGCGCTGTTCGACATGTCGACGACCGCGCAGATCCGCGATTCGCTGCGCTACGGCAACTACGTGCTGAAGGAAGTCGGCGGCATCAACAAGCTGCACAAGGGCTCGGTCGAGCAGGCCGGGTTCGCGGTGCTGAAGGCGCCCGACATCCCGTCGATCCTCGTCGAGACGGCGTTCATCAGCAACCCGGAAGAGGAGAACCGGCTGAACGACGACAGCTATCGCGACCAGATGGCCGACGCGATCTTCCGCGGCATCAAGCGCTATTTCTCCGCGAATCCGCCGCTCGCGAAGAACCGGATGGCCTGACGGCCGTACCCGGCCACCCCGCCCCGCCCCGCCCCGCCCCGCCGCCGGCACGCAGTGCGTGCCGGCGCGTCACGATGCCGCGAAGCGGCGCATCAGTTTCCCGCCGAAGACGTTCACCGCGAGCCCGCCCATCACGAGCGCCGTGCCGATCAGCTGCGTGCGCGTCAGATGCTCGTCGAGCAGCAGCGCCGAGGAAGCCAGGCCGACGATCGGCACCAGCAGCGAGAATTGCGCGACCTGCGCGGCCGGATAGCGCGACAGCAGGCGGCTCCACAGCCCGTAGCCGAGCAGCGTCGCGACGAACGCGAGATAGACGACCGCGAAGATCGACGCACCGTTCAGCCCGGCGAGCGCGGCCGCGATCCGCTGCGGCCCTTCGAACCACAGCGACAGCAGGAAGAACGGCACGGGCGGCACGAGGCTTGCCCACACCACGAGCGACACGAGGTTCGCACGGCCGACCTTCTTCGTGACGATATTGCCGAACGCCCACATCGCCGCCGAACAGATCGTCAGCAGAAAGCCCGCGAGCGTCATCGCGCGGCCGCCCTGCGCCGCGATCACGACGAGCCCGCCCGCGGCGATCGCGAGCCCGAACAGGTTCTGCATGCGCAGCCGCTCGCCGAGGAACAGCATCGCGAACACGAGCGTGAAGAATGCCTGCGACTGCAGCACGAGCGACGCGAGGCCGGCCGGCATGCCGACGTACATGCCGGTGAACAGGAACACGAACTGGCCGAGCTGGATCGTCGCGCCGTACAGCACCAGCAAGCGCCACGGAATCTGCGGCCGGCGCACGAAGAACACCGCGGGCACGGCCGCGAGCGTGAAGCGCAGCGCGCCGAGCAGCATCGGCGGCATGCCGTGCAGGCCGACCTTGATCACGACGAAGTTCACGCCCCACGCCAGGATCACGACCAGCGCAAGCAGCAAGTCCTTCGGGGCCATCATCGGCGTCTCCTCGATTGTCGAATTGTTGTGGAAGGTGTTCTCGAGCCCGGTCGCTTCGCGCCAGGCTCCCGAGGCGGCGATCCCCCAAAGGGACTGCCTGCAGGGCAAAAAACTCGGGGCGGCCCGGCGTTTTCTCGAGAAGCCGGTCAGTCTACCGGGTTTCGGCACCCGGCCCGATACCCTCGCGGCGCGAATGGAATCGGCGGCGGACGGCCAGTACAATGACCGGCATCGCCCCCGCCGCCCCACAGGATCCGCCATGACCGCTCCGATCAAAGCCCTGCTGAAACCGCACGTGCGCGACATCGGCAACCTGCAGGTGCGCCGCACGCTGCCCGCACTCGCCGCACGCCTCGTCGGCCCGTTCATCTTCTTCGATCACATGGGGCCCGCCACGCTGCCGCCCGGCACGGGGCTCGACGTGCGCCCGCATCCGCATATCGGCCTCGCCACCGTCACCTACCTGTTCGACGGCGCGATCCTGCACCGCGACAGCCTCGGATCGCTGCAGGAGATCGTGCCGGGCGACGTGAACTGGATGACGGCCGGCCGCGGGATCGTCCACTCCGAACGCACGCCCGACGCGCAGCGCGAAAACGGCCACACCGTGCACGGGATCCAGACCTGGGTCGCGCTGCCGCGCACGCACGAGACGACCGAGCCGTCGTTCGAGCACCATGCAGCCGACACGCTGCCGAAGCGCAACGAAGACGGCGTGTCGCTGACGGTGATCGCCGGCGATGCGTTCGGGCTGCGCTCGCCGGTCACGACGTTCTCGCGCACGCTGTATGTCGCGGCCGAATTCGCGGCCGGCGGCCGTCTCGAACTCGACGCGTCTCACGAGGAGCGCGCGGTCTACGTGGTCGACGGCGACCTCGCGATCGACGGCACGCCGGTGCCGGCCGAGCAGATGGCCGTGCTCGCGCCCGGTGCCGCAGTCACGCTGACGAGCGGCAGCGGCGCGCGCGCGATGCTGCTCGGCGGCGACAAGATCGACGGCGAGCGCTTCATCGAATGGAATTTCGTCGCGAGCAGCCGCGAAGCGATCGAGCGCGCGAAAGCGGCATGGACGCGCCAGGAAATGGGCAAGGTGCCGGGCGAGACCGAGTGGATTCCGCTGCCCGAGTCGAAGCCGCGTTGAAAAAGGGGCGCACCGCCCCCATCCTGACGACATTCGAACGGAAGAGAACGACATGGACACCACGCTTGCCACATTCGAGAAAGACGTCATCGAGGCGTCGCTGGACGCACCCGTGCTGGTCGACTTCTGGGCGCCGTGGTGCGGCCCCTGCAAGACGCTCGGCCCGCTGCTGGAAAAGCTCGAAGGCGACTACGAAGGCCGCTGGAAGCTCGTGAAGGTCAACGTCGACGAGAACCAGGAGCTCGCCGCGCACTTCCAGACCCGCAGCATCCCGCACGTGATCGCGTTCGCCGACGGGCGCCCCGTCGACCAGTTCGTCGGCGTGCTGCCCGAAGGCCAGCTGCGCGCCTTTCTCGACCGGCTGCTGCCGGCCCCCGAGGAAGCCGAGCGGCGTGCCGCGCAGTACGCGATGGCCGAAGAGCGCTACGACGACGCGCTCACGCACCTCGAGGCGGCGCTCGCACTGAACCCCGGCTTCGACGACGCACGCCTCGACCTGATCGAACTGCTGCTCGCGAGCAACCAGGTCGACGCGGCGCGCGCCGAAACCGAACGCCTGTCGCCGCAGATCGTGCAAGCCGGCGACCCGCGTTTCCAGGCGATCAAGACCCGTTTCGACGCACTCGAGGCCACGGCCGACCTGCCGCCGACCGACGCGCTCGAAGCGCGCATCGCGGCCAACCCGGCCGATCTCGACGCGCGTTTCGATCTCGCGCAGAGCCTGATCGCGCGGCGGGCGTATGAAGGTGCACTGGAGCAGTTGCTGGAAATCGTCACGCGCGACCGCGCGTACGGCGACGATCTCGGCCGCCGCACGATGATCTCGGTGTTCGAGCTGGCCGGCGATCGCCCGGACCTCGTCGCCGGGTGGCGGCGCAGGCTGAGCATGGCGCTCAACTGATGGTCGACCGGCCGGGCCGCAACGGCCCGGCTGCGGGCAGCCCCGCACGGCATGTGACGCACATCACGCGCCGCAACATCGCGTCGACGCCCGCGCGTCGCGGCCTCAGCCGGCGGCTTGCGCCGCGATCGCGCGCAGCGCATGCGCGGCGGCCGCGAAGCCGAAGCTCGCGGTCACGCACACGCTCGAACCGAATCCTGCACAGTTGAGCCCCGCGACGTGCGCGGCCGCGGACGGCTCGGCGCCGTCCTCGAGGTCGCAAGCGGCGGCTTCCGGATAGATCAGCGGCTCGTCCGAATACACGGCGCTGACCTTGAAACGCGCCTTCGGCCCGCGCGGAAAGCCGTGCTGCTTGCGCAACTGCGCGCGCACCTTCGACAGCAGCGGATCCTGGATCGTCAGCGCGAGATCGTCGATCCGGATGCGCGTCGGGTCGAGCTGGCCGCCCGCGCCGCCGACCACGACGAGCGGCTGACGCTTCGCGACACACCACGCGATCAGCGCGACCTTCGTGCGCACGCTGTCGATCGCGTCGATCACGTAGTCGAAACCGCCGCCGAGCAGTGCGTCGAAATTGTCGGGCTCGACGAAATCCTCGATCCGGTTCACCCGGCACGCGGGATCGATCAGCGCGATCCGCTCGGCCATCGCGTCGACCTTCGGCTTGCCGTAATTGCCGTCGAGCGCGTGGATCTGCCGGTTCGTATTGCTTTCCGCGACGTTGTCGAGATCGATCAGCGTCAGCGTGCCGACCGCGTTGCGCGCGAGCGCCTCGGCCACCCACGACCCGACGCCGCCGATCCCGACCACCGCAACGTGCGCGCGCTCGAACGCGGCGGCGGCCGGCGCGCCGTACAGCCGCGCGACGCCGCCGAAACGCCGCGCTCGATCCACGTCAAGCTGGATTTCCGGGGTCGGGGTAAGATCAGAGGAACTGGGCGGGGCAGTGTCGGCGGCAGACATGGCAGCAAGGAAATCGTAAGTCGTGCAGCCCTCTATTTTGCCTGAACTCCCCGCTCGCACGCGCCACTGTGCACGCACGTTTCTCACGCGTTGGCTACAATGGTTCCAGATTGAAGCGTTTGCATAACATGACGACTCTCGCCGATCTCCGCATCAATTACTCACGTGCTTCGCTCGACGAAGCCGATGTCGCCCACGACCCCTTCGCCCAGTTCGATCGCTGGTTCAAGGAGGCGCTCGCCGCCAAGCTGCCCGAGCCGAACACGATGACGCTCGCGACCGTCGGCGACGACGGCCGGCCGTCGGCACGCATCGTGCTGATCAAGGGCGTCGACGAACGCGGGTTCGTCTTCTTCACCAATTACGAAAGCCGCAAGGGGCACGATCTCGCCGTGCATCCGCAGGCAGCGCTGCTGTTCTACTGGATCGAGCTCGAGCGCCAGGTGCGCATCGAAGGCCGGATCGAGAAAACCAGCGCCGAGGAAAGCGACCGCTACTTCGCGTCGCGCCCGCTCGGCTCGCGCATCGGTGCATGGGCGTCCGATCAGAGCGCCGTGATCGACAGCCGCGCGACACTCGAAGCGCAGGAAAAGGCCGTCAGCGAACGCTACGGCGACAACCCGCCGCGCCCGCCCCACTGGGGCGGCTACCGTCTCGTGCCCGACTCGATCGAGTTCTGGCAGGGCCGCCCGTCGCGGCTGCACGACCGCCTGCTCTATACGCGCGACGTCGACACGTCGCCGGGCTGGTCGATCTCGCGCCTGTCGCCGTAAGCGCGGCGCCGGCGCATGCCGGTCGTGTCTCGTGTTGCATCCGGGCGCCCGCCTCGCAAGCGACGGGCGCCGGTCAAGATACTTGGCTGTATTCGATTCAACGAACAAACGGAGAATCCAAATGTTCTGGGAAAAGAAGCTGGCACAGTGGGCGGACGAAGTACGGGCGAAAGCGAACATACCGGCGCGCCTCGTGCTGTGGAACGGCGATCAACTCGATTTCGGCACCTTCAGCGCGCCGCAGGTCACGCTGAAGGTGAACAGCGCGTCGGCATTGCCGCTCTTGCTCGAACCGAGCCTCGACAATCTCGGCGAGGCGTACGTGAAAGGCAAGATCGACATCGAGGGCAAGGTGTCGGACATCATCAACATCGGCTACTCGCTCGCTCGCAGCACGGTGACGAGCGCGAGCAAGCTCGCGCGCGTGAAGCGCTACTTCAGCCACACGAAGAACACCGACAGGAAGGCGATCCAGTATCACTACGACGTCTCGAACGAGTTCTACAAGTTGTGGCTCGACGAGAACATGGTGTACTCGTGCGCCTACTTCGAGAACGGCGACGAGGATCTTGCCACCGCGCAGATCAAGAAGATCGACCACATCCTGACGAAGATCCAGTTGCAGCCCGGCCAGCGCCTGCTCGACATCGGCTGCGGCTGGGGGGCGCTCGTGCTGCGCGCCGCGCAGAAGTTCGGCGCGCAGTGCCTGGGCGTCACGCTGTCGCAAAACCAGTTCGACCTCGCGACCGCGCGCGTGAAGGCCGCCGGGCTGGAGGACAGGATCGAGATCCGGCTCCAGGATTACCGCGAGATCGACGGCCAGTTCGACCGCATCACGAGTGTCGGGATGTTCGAGCACGTCGGGCGCAAAAACCTGCCGCTCTATTTCTCGCGGGTCCACGACCTGCTTGCCGACGACGGCATCGCGATGAACCACGGGATCACGTCGACCGATGCGGAAAGCGGCGAGACGGCGCTCGGTGGCGGCGAGTTCATCGATCGCTACGTGTTCCCGGACGGCGAGCTGCCGCACATCAGCCTCGCGCTGGAAGCCGCGCAGCGCGGCGGACTGGAAGCGATTGACGTCGAAAGCCTGCGACGGCACTATGCGCGCACGCTCGACATCTGGACGGAAAACTTCGAGGCGAAGGCGGAAGCCGCGCGACAACTCGTCGACGACGAGAAATTCCGCATCTGGCGCGTGTATCTCGCCGGCTGCGCGTATGCGTTCGAGCACGACGACGTGTCGATCTTCCAGATCGTGTGCCGCAAGGCCGGGCGCAGCGCGAAAACGCTGCCGTGGTCGCGGCGCTATATGTACGAACACGCGCTGCCGCGCTAGGCGGCGCTTCACGCTGGGCATGCATGGGTGACGGCAGGACGCGGCGCAAGACGCCGCCCGAACGACAGCAGCACGACGACGAGCACGCGCCGCACGCCGACGGGCAATTCGACCTGTTCGGCGTGCCGGCCGATGCTGCACGTGCGTCGCCGGAGGACGATGGCCTGCCCGCCAACACCGACGAACACGTGAAACCGGACGCGCCTGACGACGCGCAGCCGGCACCGCGCACCCGCACCAGCGCCCCTTCCTCCGACGAAACACCGCCTGCCGCTTCCGGCCTGCTGTGGGACGAACCGTCCCCGCCGGCCGCGCCGCCGAAGAAAGGCCGGCGCCGACGCGGCGTGCTGCCCGCGCCGATCGCGCCGGATGTGGCCGACGCAGCGGCCGGCCTGCCGCCGAACGTTCGGCTCGGCACGTCGTCGTGGTACTTCCCCGGCTGGGACGGCATCGTCTACGACGGCGATTTCGCGCAGACCAAGCTGTCGCGCGAAGGGCTCGAAGCATACGGCGCGCATCCGCTGTTGAGGAGCGTGAGCCTCGACCGGTCGTTCTACGGCCCGCTGTCCGTCGCCGACTACCTGCGCTACGCGCAGCAGGTGCCCGACGATTTCCGCTTCGTCGTGAAGGCACCGGCATCGGTGACCGACGCGGTCGTCCGCGGCCGGCGCGGCGAGCCGTCGGGGCCGAACCCGACCTTCCTCGACGCGCAGCTCGCCACCCGCGAATTCGTGCAGCCGTGCCTCGAAGGGCTCGGCCGGAAAGCCGGCGTGCTCGTGTTCCAGTTCTCGCCGCTGCCCGACTCGCTGCTCGCCCGGCCGGCCGCGCTGATCGACCGCCTCGCCGCGTTCTTCGCGGCGCTGCCGCCGCTGCCGCCGGAAGCCGACGGCACCCGCTATGCGATCGAGATTCGCGACGCGAGCCTGCTCACGCCGCGCTTCATCCGCGCACTCGCCGCGCTCGGCGTGCGCTACTGCGTCGGCCTGCATGCGCGGATGCCCGACCCGCTGCGCCAGGCGGCCGCGCTCGCGCTGCTCGACGGCGACGCGCCGGGCCCGCTGATCGTGCGCTGGAGCCTGCACGGCGGCTTCAAGTACGAACAGGCGAAAGCGAAATACGAGCCGTTCGACAAGCTCGTCGACGAAGATCCGGCCACGCGCTCGGCGCTCGCCGAACTGGCCGCGCGCTATGCGCTGGCCGGGCAGCCGGTGATCATCACGATCAACAACAAGGCGGAAGGCTCCGCGCCGCTGTCGTGCATCGCGCTCGCGCGCGAGATCGCCGCCGCGTGCGCGCAGTGGCGCAACGAGGCGGCCTGACGCGCGGTTGCGGCGGTTCCCGCCGTTCGCGCGCTTACGCGCCGCGCAGCGACTTCAGCCGGTGCGAGAACTTCTGCCGGAATTTCGCGAGCTTCGGCCCGATCACGACCGAGCAGTAGCCCTGCCCCGGGTTACGCGCGTAATAGTTCTGGTGATAATCCTCGGCCGGCCAGTAGTTGCCGTCTAGCGGCACGACCTGCGTGACGATCGGCTGGCCGAACACCTGCTCGCGTTCCAGCTCGCGGATCACGTCGAGCGCCGTGTCGCGCTGCGCGTCCGAATGCGTGAACACGACCGACCGGTACTGCGTGCCGACGTCGTTGCCCTGCCGGTTCAACTGGGTCGGATCGTGCGTCGCGAAGAAGATCTCGAGGATCTCGCGATAGCCGATGCGCGCCGGATCGAACGTCACGTTGACGACTTCCGCATGGCCCGTGTCGCCTTCGCAGATGTCGCGATAGCCGGGATTGCGCGTATGGCCGCCCGCGTAGCCCGACTGGACGGCCGTCACGCCGTCGACGTCGAGAAACACCGCCTCCGTGCACCAGAAACACCCGCCTCCCAATGTCGCGGTTTCAAGCATCTCGTTCACCATGAAATCAGTCCCTCGTTGATGTCGGCAGCCGGCACGCATGCGCCGGCGCCGTCGTTACGCCTCGCCGCTGCCCGCGCGTGGTGCGCGGCGCAGCGGCACGCCGACAAGTATCTCACTCGCGTGCGAACCTGGCCGTTCGGACAGGTGCCGCACGCGACCGGCACGCCCTTTTCTCGTCTACACTTAGGCACGCGCAAATGCGACGGCCAACCCGTCGTCCCGCGCAAGGCGCCCGATGCGTGCCCGACCCTGATGCAAACATCATCTGCCGGAACATCGATATGCATGCCTTAACAGCAATCACCCACATCGCCCGCCCGGCCGTCGCCGCGTCGCGGGCCGCCGCTTCGACTGCGCCACCACCTTGTCGTGCATCCGTCTCACCCCGCGTGCGGCGATCCGGTACACCGCCTTTATTCGCTTCCACGATCTGATGCGCGGCGCCGCACGTGTCGCCGACGCGTGCATCCGCCTGCCGATCGCTCCCGCCGGCGTGATGCGCGCCGTGCGGCAACCCCGACCCGCACGCCCGCAACGAACGGCCGTGCGTCCATGATCCGACACCATCGAGAGGGCATCACCATGAGCATGCGGCCAGACCCGACGTTTCACGCTTCGCCCGAGCTTGCGATGCAGGCGCCGGCGGAAGAGTTTGCCTATACGTTGTTGCTGAGCCCCGATTTTTCCAGACCCGACGCGCTCGCCGTGATCGACGTGAAGCCCGGCTCGCCGACCTACGGAAAAATCGTGCATACGGTGACGATGCCGAACACCGGCGACGAGTTTCACCACTTCGGCTGGAATGCCTGTTCGTCGTCGTTGTCGCCGCTGACCGGGCACGCGTTCCTCGAACGCCGCTTCCTGATCATCCCCGGCCTGCGCTCGTCGCGCATCTACGTGATCGACACGAAACCGCATCCGACGCAGGCGCGCATCCACAAGATCATCGAACCCGACGAGATCTTCGCGAAGACCGGCTATTCGCGGCCGCATACCGTTCACTGCGGGCCCGAGGGCATCTACGTGAGCACGCTCGGCGGTGCGGGCAAGGACGGCACCGACGGTGCGCCCGGCATCTTCATCATGGATTGCGAAACCTTCGACGTGCTCGGCCGCTGGGAGATCGACCGCGGCCCGCAGGACAAGCATTACGACTTCTGGTGGAACCTGCCGCGCGACTACATGGTGTCGAGCGAATGGGCGCTGCCGCCGCAATTCGAGAACGGGATCGTGCCCGAGGACCTGCTCGCGAACAAATACGGGCACCGGCTGCATTTCTGGGACCTGCGCGCGCGGCGCAACGTGCAGACGATCGATCTCGGTGCGCAGCACCAGATGGCGCTCGAGGTGCGGCCCGCGCACGACCCGGCGCGCGAATACGGGTTCGTCGGCGTCGTCGTCGACACGACGAATCTCGAAGGTTCGATCTGGACCTGGTGGCGCGAAGGCGGCAAATTCCATGTGAAGAAGACCGCGACGATCCCGGCCGAGCCGGCCGCGGCCGACGAACTGCCGCCGCTGCTGAAATCGTTCGGCGCCGTGCCGCCGCTCGTGACCGACATCGACCTGTCGCTCGACGACCGCTTCCTCTACGTGTCGTGCTGGGGCACCGGCGAGATGCGCCAGTACGACGTATCGGACCCGCACAACCCGGTGCTCGCGGGGTCGGTCCGCATCGGCGGCATCGCGCGCCGTGCGCCGCACTCGAACGGCCGCGCATTCGCGGGCGGCCCGCAGATGGTCGAGATCAGCCGCGACGGCCGGCGCGTGTACTGGACCAACTCGCTCTATTCGACGTGGGACGACCAGTTTTATCCGGATGGCGTGCCGGGCGCGCAGGTGCTCGCGCATGTGGGGCCGGAAGGCGGGCTGACGCTCGCCAACGACTACTGGGTCGAGTTCCCCGACGGCTATCGCGCGCACCAGATCCGGCTCGAAGGCGGCGACTGCTCGACCGACTCGTTCTGCTATCCGTCGGTCAAGCGTTGAACGCCGGCCTTCACGCCCAGTTCGCGCTGTGGGCGGCCGTGCTCGTGAGCGGGGTGTATCACGGGCTCAACCCCGCGATGGGCTGGCCGCTCGCGGTGTCGAACGCGCTGATGACGCGCCGCGGCGGCGCGCTCGTCGCGGCGCTCGGCTATCTCGCGCTCGGCCACGCGCTCGCGGTCTTCGCGGTGATGCTGCCGTTCGGGTTGCTCGCCGCACTGCTCGCCTGGCAGTCGGCGATCCGGATCGGCGCGAGCGCGCTCGTAATCGGCTTCGGCGCCGTGCTGCTGATCCGGCGCCGGCATCCGCGTGCGCTCGCGCGGATCCCGCCCGCGCGGCTCGGCCTGTGGTCGTTCGCGGTCGCGATCGCGCATGGCGCGGGATTGATGCTGGTGCCGATCTACCTCGGGCTCTGCGGGCTCGACCAGGACGCCGGCCACCGGGCGGCGGCCGCGCTCGTCGATGCGCATCTCGGGATGGCGCTCGTCGTCGCGGCCGTGCATGCGATCGCGATGATCGGCGCCGGCGGCGGGCTCGCGTGGCTCGTGTACCGCTATCTCGGGCTGAAGTTCGTGTCGCGGAGCTGGTTCAATCTCGACGCGGTGTGGGCGTCGAGCCTGATCGTGACGGGCGCGCTGTCGCTCGGGTTTGCGGCGGCGCGATAGCGAGGGAGTCGGTGGCTTGGTTTCGCGGTTTCGCTGTTTCGCGGTTTGGTAGATCAGAGAAGCGGCAGGTGACTGAACCCGCTACCCGGCACGAAACCGCGACAAAACGGGCTCCCCGACTCGCGCCCCATCGCGATCCCGGCCGCGCGCCGCAGTGTTCGCTACGTCACCCTATCCCCGCAATGCACCGTCCGGCCGGGCCCGACGGCCCCGATTCCGCTAAAATCGAGCGATGCGCACCACTTCCCACTCGACCGCCCTGTCGCCTTTCGTCCGCCGCGCCCGTCATGCTCGCGTCGCGCCGCGCCCGCCCGTCTCGTGCCGGATGGCTGCCCGATGAGCCAGGCCAATCCCCCGGATTTCGACGCGGCCGCCTTCCGGCAAGCACTCGGCCAGTTCGCAACGGGCGTGACGGTGATCACGACGCGCGCGCCGTCCGGGCAGCTGATCGGCATCACCGCCAGCTCGTTCAACTCGGTATCGCTCGATCCACCGCTCGTGTTGTGGAGCCTCGCGCACAAATCGGCGTCGACGCCCGTGTTCCGCGGCAACAGCCACTATGTGGTGAACGTACTCGCGGCATCGCAGCTCGACCTGTGCAAGCGCTTCTCGACCTACAAGGGCGACCGCTTCGAAGGGATCGCGCATGCGGCCGGCAACTCCGGGATGCCCGTGCTCGACGGCGCGCTGGCATGGTTCGAATGCCACAACCGCAGCCGCTATGACGAAGGCGACCACGTGATCTTCGTCGGCGAAGTCGAACGCTGCGGCGTGCGCGCCGCCTCGGACACGACGCCGCCGCTCGTGTTCCACGGCGGCGGCTTCCACGGCCTTACACCGCTTTGATCGCCCCCGTGCGCGCCAGCCCGACCGGCGCGCCGGCTTCGTCCTTCAGCGTCTGCAGCACGATGTTCGAACGGATGTCCATCACCCCGGGCGCCTTGTAGAGCCGGTTCAGCACGAAATCCGAATAGTGCTTGAGGTTGTGCGCGAGCACGCGCAGCAGATAGTGGCTCTCGCCCGTCACGACGAACGCGCCGACCACCTCCGGCCATTCGCGCAGCGCTTCCGCGAAGCGCTCGTGCCATTGATTTTCTTCGTTGCGCATCGATACCTGCACGAACGCCTCGAGCTCGAAGCCGAGCTTTTCGCGGCTCAGGCACGCGCGATAGTGCTCGATCACGCCCTGCTCCTCGAGCAGGCGCATGCGGCGCAGGCAGGCGGATGGCGAAAGCGAAATCCGTTCCGCCAGGTCGAGATTGCTGATTCTGCCCTCTTCCTGCAGTACCGCCAGAATCCGGCAGTCGGTGGCATCGAGCGTGATCGCGTGCATTTATGGTCCCCGTTTTCCCTCTGAGTCGAATTATCTGCCAATCCGGCGGATTGTCCATGTTTATTTCGCAAGCACTTTCTGCGAGCGTCCACCTATCATTCGAAGCATCGACTCACCGAATCGTCATGCCATGGACACCCTCTGGGACATCTCGCCGCCCGTCAGCCCAGCCACCCCCGTGTGGCCGGGCGATACGCCGGTTTCCGTCGAACGCGTGTGGCGGATGGAGGCCGGTTCGCCGGTCAACGTCGCACGCCTGACGCTGTCGCCGCACACCGGCGCGCACTGCGACGCGCCGCTGCACTACGACGCCGACGGCGCGCCGATCGGCGCCGTACCGCTCGATACCTACCTCGGCCCGTGCCGCGTGATCCATTGCATTGGCGCCTCGCCGGTCGTGCAACCGGCCGATGTCGTGGCCGCGCTCGACGGCGTGCCGCCGCGCGTACTGCTGCGCACCTATGCGCGCGCCAGCGTCGAGCAGTGGGACAGCCACTTCTGCGCAGTCGCGCCCGAGACCGTCGACCTGCTCGCCGCGCACGGTGTGAAGCTGATCGGCATCGATACGCCGTCGCTCGACCCGCAGGAATCGAAGACGATGGATGCGCATCACCGTGTGCGCGCGCACCGGATGGCAATCCTCGAAGGCATCGTGCTCGACGACGTGCCGCCCGGCGACTACGAACTGATTGCACTGCCGCTGAAGTTCGCGACGCTCGACGCGAGCCCCGTGCGCGCGGTGCTGCGCGCGCTGCCCGCGCGTGCCTCCTGATTACCCCGACTGACAACCCCACATCATGATCAAGACCCGTGAAGACGCACTCGCGCTCGACCGCGACGATCCGCTCGCCCCGCTGCGCGACCAGTTCTCCCTGCCCGACGGCGTGATCTACCTCGACGGCAACTCGCTCGGTGCACAGCCGCGCGCGTCGGCCGCCCGCGCGCAGCAGGTGATCGCCGCCGAATGGGGCGAAGGCCTGATCCGCAGCTGGAACACGGCCGGCTGGTTCGCGCTGCCGCGCCGTCTCGGCGACAAGCTCGCGACGCTGATCGGCGGCGCCCCCGGCGAAACGGTCGTCACCGATACCATCTCGATCAACCTGTTCAAGCTGCTGTCGGCGATGGTGCGCCACCAGGCCGAGCGCGCGCCCGAGCGCCGCGTGATCGTGTCGGAACGCTCGAACTTCCCGACCGACCTGTATATCGCGCAGGGGCTGATCGAACAGCTCGGCGGCGACTACGAACTGCGCCTGATCGACGACCCGGCCGACCTGCCCGGCGCGCTCGGCGCAGACACGGCCGTCGCGATGATCACGCACGTGAACTACCGCACCGGCTACATGCACGACATGCCGGCCGTCACGCAGCTCGTGCACGACGCGGGCGCGCTGATGCTGTGGGATCTCGCGCACTCGGCCGGCGCGGTGCCGGTCGACCTGAACGGCGCGCGCGCGGACGGCGCGGTCGGCTGCACGTACAAGTACCTGAACGGCGGCCCCGGTTCGCCTGCATTCGTGTGGGTGCCGCAGCGCCATCATGCGCACTTCTCGCAGCCACTGTCCGGCTGGTGGGGCCACCGCGCACCGTTCGCGATGCAGCCGGGCTTCGCGCCCGATCCGGGCATCGCGCGCTTCCTGTGCGGCACGCAGCCGATCGTGTCGATGTCGATGGTCGAATGCGGGCTCGACGTGTTCCTGCAAACCGACATGCAGGCGATCCGCCGCAAGTCGCTCGCGCTGACCGATGCGTTCATCGCGCTCGTCGAAGCGCGTTGCGCGGGCCTGTCGCTGAAGCTCGTGACGCCGCGCGCGCATCACCAGCGCGGCTCGCAGGCGAGCTTCGAGCATCCGCACGGCTACGAGGTGATGCAGGCGCTGATCGCGCGCGGCGTGATCGGCGACTACCGCGAGCCGTACGTGCTGCGCTTCGGCTTCACGCCGCTTTATGTGCGCTTCGCCGACGTGTGGGACGCCGTCGAGACGCTGCGCGACATCCTCGCCACCGACGCGTGGAAGGCGCCCGAGTTCGCCGAACGCGGCGCGGTGACCTGACCGGCCTTGCCCGGCGCGGCGCGCAACCACGCGGATTGCGCGCCGCGCCCCGTCATTCAAATCTGGAGATAGTCGTGAATTCTGGTCATATGCAGCCACCCGGCGGCGACGCGCCGGCGGGCTGCCCGTTCTCGGGCGCACGCGCCGCTCAACCGGCACAATCCGCGCACGAAGCGCCGCACGTGCCCGGCGATGCCGCTGAAGCCGGCTGGCACAACGCGCAGCTCGATTTCTCGAAGTCGATGAGCTACGGCGACTACCTGTCGCTGAATTCGATCCTCGATGCGCAGCATCCGCTGTCGCCCGATCACAACGAGATGCTGTTCATCATCCAGCATCAGACGAGCGAGCTGTGGATGAAGCTCGCGCTGTTCGAGCTGCGCGGCGCGCTCGACGCGGTGCGCACCGACGCGCTGCCGCCCGCGTTCAAGATGCTCGCGCGCGTGTCGCGGATCCTCGAGCAACTCGTGCAGGCGTGGAGCGTGCTGTCGACGATGACGCCGTCCGAGTATTCGGCGATGCGGCCGTATCTCGGGCAGTCGTCGGGCTTCCAGTCGTATCAGTATCGCCAGCTCGAATTCCTGCTCGGCAACAAGAACGTGCAGATGCTGCAGCCGCATGCGCACCGGCCCGACATCCTCGAACAAGTGCGCGCGACGCTCGAAGCGCCGTCGTTCTACGACGAAGTCGTCCGCCTGCTCGCGCGGCGCGGCTTCCCGATCGCGCAAGCGCGGCTCGAGCGTGACTGGACGCAACCGACGCAGCACGACGAAACGGTCGAGGCCGCGTGGCTCGAGGTCTACCGTCATCCGCAGCAGCACTGGGAGCTCTACGAGATGGCCGAGGAACTCGTCGATCTCGAGGATGCGTTCCGCCAGTGGCGCTTCCGTCACGTGACGACCGTCGAGCGCATCATCGGCTTCAAGCAGGGCACGGGCGGCACCAGCGGCGCGCCGTACCTGCGCAAGATGCTCGACGTCGTGCTGTTCCCCGAGCTCTGGCACGTGCGCACCACGCTGTAACGCGCCACGCGCCCGTGGGCCCGCCCGCCGTCACGACGACGTGCGGGCCAGTTCCTCCCCTTCGCGCGGCTGCACCGCGGCTCGTGAAAGTCGCGGGATATGCCGTCGCACGACGAGCAGCGCGACGCAGACAACGCCCATCGCGATCGCCAGCATCGTCAGATAGGCCGTGGCGCCCCCCGTGGTGATCACGATCGCGCCCGCGAACGCACTGAGGATCGCACCGAGCCGGCCGAACGCGAGCGCGCTTGCCGTGCCCGTTGCGCGCACGGCGGTCGGGTAGATGTACGCACAGAGCGCATACATCGTCGACTGCACCGCGTTGACGAACAGCCCGTGCAGGCCGAGCCCGACGATCAGCCAGCCCGTGTGGCGGCTTGCATCGACACCCATCAGCCACACCGCACTCGCCGCGCCGCCGATGCTGCACAGCACGAGCGGCCAGCGCGACCCGGCATGCGTGATCACCCACGCACACAGCAGCGCGCCGATCACGCCGCCGAGGTTGTACGCGGTGAGCCCGGAACCCGCGACCGACACGCTCAGCCCGCTTGCGGCCAGCATCGTCGGCAGCCAGCTGAACGCCGCATACACGGCGAGCAGACACATGAAGAAGGCGCACCACAGCGCGATCGTGTCACGCGCCTGACCGCTCGCGAACAGCGCGCCGAAGCCACCGCGGCC
The DNA here is from genome assembly GCF_964265005.1 of Burkholderia crassaminum. Lineage (NCBI taxonomy): Bacteria > Pseudomonadati > Pseudomonadota > Betaproteobacteria > Burkholderiales > Burkholderiaceae > Burkholderia > Burkholderia crassaminum. The sequence goes on from NZ_OZ183799.1 coordinate 3,007,806, forward strand.
GCCTGCCGCGCGTGCGTCCTTCAGGTCGGTAAATGCGGTGCCCGGCGCAACGGGCCGCTCCATCCGCGCGAGCAGCGCGCCAAGTTCCGGCCAGCGCGCGGGGCGCCGTACAAGATAGCGCGGCGATTCGGGCAGCGCACGCACGAGCACGAAGCCGAGCACGAGCGGCAACGCGCCGCCCGCGAAGAACAGCCCGCGCCAGCCGTAGCGCGGCAGCACCTCGTGCGCGAACAGGCCGGCCAGCATCCCGCCGAGCGGCACGCAGACGATCGTCGCGGTCACCATCATCGTGCGGCGCCGCGCGGGCGTGTATTCGGCCGTCATCGTCGTGGCGGTCGGCAATGCACCGCCGATCCCGAGCCCGGCACAGAAACGCAGCACCGCGATCGCCGTGACGTCCGGTGCGAAACCGATCGCGCAGGTCGCGATGCCGAACAGGAACACGCTGCCGATCACGGCCTGGCGACGGCCGAAGCGGTCCGCGACGATCCCCGCGCACGCGCTGCCGATGCCCATCCCGATCAGTCCGGCAGCCACCGCTGGCGCGAATGCGCCGCGCGTGATGCCCCATTCGCGGATCAGCACCGGAATCGCGAAGCCGATCAGCTGGCCGTCGAAGCCATCAAGCACGATCGCGAGCGCGGAGAGCAGCACCACACCACGCTGCATCGCCGTGAACGGCCCGTCGTCGAGGGTCGTGCCGATGTCGACCGGCGGCGGCTGCAATCCGTCGCGCGTGCTCATGCGGCCTCCGGTGCACCGCATGCTGGCGGCAACGTGCGCGAGCAGCGCGCGGCAAGACAACGGCATTCGATGGTTTTCATGGTGTCTCCGGTTGTCCGGGCTGGCGCGGTGGCGCGTGCCCGAATCTCGTGCTGCGCAGTCGGCCGGCGTCAACGCATCGGCGCCGGCCCCGGTGTCTCGTCCAACCCGTCCCGATCCGGCGCCGTCGCCTGCGCGCGACGCACCCGTCTCGTCGTGCGGCGCAAGCCGGCCGCCGGCCTGATGCTCAGTCGATCCGTGCGTCGATCAGCCGGACGAGCGCGAGCAGCGTCTCGGCATGCGGCACCGCGACACCGGCTTCCCGCGCGGCCGCGACGACCTTGCCGCTGATCGCGTCGATTTCCGTGCGACGGCCCGCAAGCACGTCCTGCAGCATCGACGGGCGATGGCCGCGATGCTCGCGGATCGCATGCTCGACGTTGCGCGCGATGCGTTCGCCGTCTACCGCGATCCCCTTCGCGCGGGCGACGGCGGCCACCTCGGCCGCGATCGCGAGCGCGAGCCGCGGCCCGTCGTGGTGATTGCCGAGCTGGTCGACCGTGCAGCCCGTCGCCGCGCACAGCGTGTTGAGCGCCGCGTTGAACGCGACCTTCTCCCAGATCGCGGCCCAAACGTCGACATCCAGCGTGCACGCGAGCCCTGCGCGCGACAGCGTATCGGCCACGGCCGTCGCGAACGGGCGTGCCACGCCGTCAGCCATCATCATGCGGATCGTGCCCGCGCCGTGCGAGCGCACGTGCGCGGGCCCCGCGGCGTCGGCCGGCCACGTCGTCACGCCGACCAGGATGCGTTCGAGCGGCACGAACGGACTCAGCGTCTCGACGTTGCCGAGTCCGTTCTGCAGCGTCAGCACATGCGTGTGCGGCGTCAGCAGCGCACGCACGCCGTCGAGCGCGGTGCGCGTATGCAGCGACTTCGTGAAGACGATCAGCAGGTCGAACGGTGCATCGGCCGATGCGACCGCATCCGCATTCGCGGCTTCCGGCCGCACGGCCTGCAACGTACGAACGCGCCGTTCACCGCGATCGTCGTCGATACGCAGCCCGTCGCGGCGAATCGCATCGAGATGCGCGTCGTTCACGTCGATCAACGTGACGGCCTCGCCGCTTTCGGCCAGCAGCGCGCCGAACAGCGAGCCCATCGCGCCCGCGCCCAGAATCGCAATTCTCATCTTCAGTGGCCTCGTCAGAACGGATAGTGGCGCGGTGCGGTCTGCACCGTAATCCAGCGCAGGTCGGTGAACGCCGCGATGCCGGCCTTGCCGCCGAAGTGGCCGAAGCCGCTGTCCTTCACGCCGCCGAACGGCATCTGCGCCTCGTCGTGCACGGTCGGACCGTTTATGTGGCAGATGCCCGATTCGATGCGTGCCGCGACGCGCATCGCACGCGCGACGTCGCGGCTGAACACGGCCGACGACAGCCCGAACGCGTTGTCGTTCGCGCAACGGATCGCGGCGTCCTCGCCGTCGACGCGCACGATGCCCTTCACCGGGCCGAACGATTCTTCCGCGTAGATGCGCATCGCCGGCGTCACATGGTCGAGCAGCGTGGCCGGGAACAGCGTGCTGTCGGTCTTGCCGCCGCACACGAGCGTCGCGCCGTGCGCGAGCGCATCGTCAATCAGCGCGTTGCAGCGCTCGACCGCCTTCATGTCGATCAGCGAACCGAGCACGACGGGCCCGTTGCGCGGATCGCCGAGCGGCAGCGACGCGGCCTTGCCGGCGAGCTTCGCGACGAACGCATCAGCGATCGACGCGTCGACGACGATGCGCTCCGTCGACATGCAGATCTGCCCGGAATTCGCGAACGCGCCGAACGCGGCCGCCGCTACCGCCGCGTCCAGATCGGCATCGTCGAGCACGACGAACGGCGCCTTGCCGCCGAGCTCCAGCACCGACGGTTTCAGGTGGCGCGCGCACGCTTCGGCGACGATCCTGCCGACACGCGTCGAGCCCGTGAAATTGACGCGGCGCACGGCCGGATGCGCGATCAATGCATCGACGACGGCACCCGCATCCTCGGGCGCGTTCGTCACGAAATTGACGACGCCCGGCGGCAACCCGGCCTCCTGCAGCGCCTCGACGATCAGCCCGTGCGTGACCGGGCACAGCTCCGAGCCCTTCAGCACGACCGTGTTGCCGCACGCGAGCGGCAGCGCGAGCGCGCGCGTCGCGAGGATCACCGGCGCGTTCCACGGCGCGATGCCGAGCACGACGCCCGCCGGCTGCCGTACGCCCATCGCGAGCGAACCGGGCACGTCGGACGGGATCAGCTCGCCGCCGACCTGGGTGGTCAGCGACGCGGCCTCGACGAGCCCGCTCGCGGCAAGGTGCACGTTGAAACCGGCCCACAGCGCGGATGCGCCCGTCTCGGCCGCCATCGCGGCAACGAACTGGTCGTGCTTCGCTTCGAGCGCGGCGGCCGCCTTCAGCAACAGCGTGCGGCGTGCGCCAGGGCCGAGCGCGGCCCAGTCGGGAAACGCGCGGGCGGCCGCGTCGGCCGCCGCACGCGCATCGTCGACGGTGCACGCGGGCGCGGCCGACGCGACTTCGCCGTCGAGCGGGTTGCGGCGCACGAAGGTCGCGCCGCTGGACGAATGGCGGCGTTCGCCGCCGATCAGCATCGATACGGTTTGCATGGAATCTCCGGGAGGACGCGCACCGCGCGTCACGCAATCTCGACTTCGACGACGACCGGCGTCGCGGCGCGCAGCGCGTCGGTCAGGGTGTCGCGCAGGTGCGTGGCATCCGTCACGCGCACGCCGCGGCAGCCCATCCCTTGCGCGAGCGCGACGAAATCCAGGTCGGGCAGATCGGTGCCCTGCACGGCGTCGCCGGGACCAAAGCCGAACACGGGCGCGAAATCCTGCAGCGCCGCGTAGCGCCGGTTGTTCAGGATCACGAACGTGACCGGCAGCTTCAGTTGGGCAGCGCTCCATAGTGCCTGGATCGAATACAGGCTCGAACCGTCGCCGATCAGCCCGATCACGCGCCGGCCCGGCTGCGCGAGCGCGACGCCGACGGCGGCCGGCATCCCGTAACCGAGCCCGCCGCTGTCCATCGTGTAGAACGTGCCGCTGCGCGTGAACGGCAGGTGTTCCTGCATCACCGGTCGCGCGCTAGGCGCTTCCTCGACGACGATGTCGTGTGCGTCGCGCACGTCGGCAAGGGTCTGCAGCGCAAACGCGGCCGACATGCGCTCGCCGGTGGCTGGCGGTTCGACGCGCGCACGCGATGCGCGCGGCGCGGGCATCGGCCGCTCGGGCGGCGCCGGGCGCGAGAGCAAGTCGCGCGCGGCAAGCCGCAGGTTGCCGACAACCGCGTCGCCCGACGGCGTCCACGCGGCGACGCCCGGATCGTCGACGAGTTGCACGAGCGCGGCGCCGGGTGGCACGTGCGGGCCGAAGCCCTCGATGTGATAGGTGAACGCAGGCGCGCCGAACGCGAACACGAGATCGTGCCCGTCGAGCCGCGCGACGATCTTCTCGCGGATCGCGGGCAGGAAGCCGGCAAACAGCGGGTGGTCCTCGGGGAAACTGCAGCGGCCCGACATCGGCGCGACGTACACGCGCGCACGGTGCCGCTCGGCGAGCCGCACGATTTCGTCCCACGCACCGGCACGATCGACGGCCGCGCCAACGACGAACGCGGGACGCCGCGCGGCGTCGAGCGCGTCGCCGAGCCGCGCGAGCGCGTCCGGATCGGGCCGCACGACGCTGCTGACTTCGCGCCGCGGCAGCAGTTCGGCCGGCTGGTCCCAGTCGTCGACCGGGATCGACACGAATACGGGGCCGCGCGGTTCCTGCATCGCGATGCGGTATGCACGCGCGATCGCGGCCGGCACGTCCTGCGCACGCGCAGGCTCGATGCTCCACTTCACGTACGGCTTCGGCAGCTCGGCGGCCTGCGTCGCGCCAAGGAACGGATCGAACGGCAGGATCGCGCGCGCCTGCTGGCCCGCGGTGACGATCAGCGGCGTACGGTTCTTGAATGCGGTGAAGAGATTGCCCATCGCGTTGCCGACGCCCGCCGCCGAATGCAGGTTGACGACCGCCGCGTTGCCGGTGGCCTGCGCATGGCCGTCAGCCATCCCGACCACGACGGCTTCCTGCAAACCGAGCACGTAACGGAAATCGTCCGGGAAATCGCGGAACATCGGCAGCTCGGTCGAGCCGGGATTGCCGAACACGCGGTCGATGCCGAACTGGCGAAGCAGGTCGATGACCGAATCGCGAACGGTGATCGATGCGGCGGAAGGGGGCGGATGGCCGGACATGCTCGGTTGTCTCCTCAATGGCTTGGCGGTTTCCACAGTATCGAAGCGCAAGCCATTCACGGATACTGTATTTTCTGCGAAAAGCCATTACAGACCGGCATGACTTTCGATCTCCGACAATTGCGCGCCTTCACGACGATCGTCGCGTGCGGCAGCCTCGGCCGCGCCGCCGACGCGCTGCATGTGACGCAGCCGGCGCTGAGCCGGATCCTGAAGCGGCTCGAGGACCAGGTCGGTGCGCCCTTGTTCGAACGCCACTCGAAGGGCGTGCAGCTCACCGCGTTCGGCGAGGCGCTGCTGCCGCACGCGACGCTGCTGCAGCACGAGGCCGAGCACGCGCGGGAGGAGCTCGACGCGATGCGCGGGTTGGCGAAGGGCACGATCAAGGTCGGCGCGGTGGGCAGCATCGCGAGCCTCGTGCTGCCGGTCGCAGTGGGCCGCGTGCTCGACCGCTGGCCGAACCTGCGCGTCGAGATCATCGAAGGCGTGTGGGACCGGCTCGCGGAAGGGCTGAACAAACACGAGATCGATCTCGCGCTGTCCGCACACGGGCCCGACACCGACGAGATCGTCGCCATTCTCGAGTGCCGCTGGGAAGATCGCAGCCATATCGTTGCGGCACCGCACCATCCGCTGCGCGCGCTCGGCCGCGCGCCGACGCTCGCCGATACGCTGCACGCACGCTGGGCGATTCCTCCGCGCGGCACCGCGCCGTTCGACCACATGCGCGCGACCTTCGACGCGCACGGGCTGGCGCTGCCCGACATCGCGGTCGAGACGCGCTCGGTCACGACGCTGAAGAGCCTCGTCGCGCACGCCGGTTTCCTGAGCTGGATGGCCGAGCCGATGTACGGCGCCGAGCAGCGCGCCGGCACGATCGACACGCTGCCCATGCGCGAGGTCGTCGCGGTTCGCACGCTCACCGCGTTCCGGCGCCGCCACGGCATCCTGCCGGGGCCGGCCGGCAAGCTGCTCGAAGAACTTGTCGCGTTGACACGCGAAGGACGCTGACGGCACTTCCCGCACATCCGCCCTTCCCGACCGCCGCCGCAGCGCACCATCGAAATGCCGTTTCCCCGCCTTGACTTTCGCTCGCCCGAATACGATCATTCGCTCACATAAAGAGCAAATGATCGTATTCGACAGGAAAGTCTGGCACGAACAGGAGACAACGGATGAGCGCATCGCCCTCCGCCCGCACGCCCGTGCTGCTGCACATCGGCGCGGGCTCGTTTCACCGCGCGCACCAGGCGTGGTATCTGCATCGCGTGAACGCGGCCGTACCGGCCGACGAGCGCTGGTCGCTGACCGTCGGCAACATCCGCGACGACATGCGCACGACGATGGACGCGCTCGCCGTGCAGCACGGCGAATACACGCTCGAAACCGTCACGCCGCAGGGCGAACGCGCGTACGAAACAATCCGCGCGATCACGCGCGTGCTGCCGTGGTCGAACGACCTCGCCGCGCTGATCGACGCCGGCGCCGATCCGGCCTGTCGGATCGTGTCGTTCACCGTCACCGAAGGCGGCTATTATCTCGACGAACACAACCGGCTCGACGTCGCGAACGCCGATCTCGCGGCCGACCTGCAGGGCGCGCGCACGACGCTGTACGGCGCGCTCGCGGCGCTGCTCGCCGAACGCATGAAGCGCGGCGCGGGCCCGCTCACGCTGCAGAGCTGCGACAACCTGCGCAACAACGGCGCGCGTTTTCGCGCGGGGATGCGCGAATTTCTCGAGCGACGCGGGCAGACCGACCTGCTCGCGTGGTTCGATGCGAACGTCGCGACACCCAGCGCAATGGTCGACCGCATCACGCCGCGCCCGACCGCCGACGTGCGCGAGCGCGTACTCGCGGCCACCGGCATCGACGACGCCTGCCCGGTGATGGGCGAATCGTTCATCCAGTGGGTGATCGAGGACCGCTTCGCGGCCGGCCGGCCGCGCTGGGAGCTGGCCGGCGCCGAACTCGTCGACGACGTGCACCCGTACGAGGAAGCAAAGATCCGCATCCTCAACGCGACGCACAGCTGCATCGCGTGGGCCGGCACGCTCGCGGGCCACACCTATATTCACGAAGGCACGCACGACGCGGCGATCCGGCGCTTCGCACACGACTACGTGACGCAGGACGTGATCCCGTGCCTTACGCCGAGCCCGCTCGATCTCGCGCGCTATCGCGACGTCGTGCTCGAACGCTTCGGCAACCCGTACGTGCTCGACACGAACCAGCGCGTCGCGGCCGACGGCTTCTCGAAGATCCCCGGCTTCATCGCGCCGACGCTCGTCGAATCGTTCGCACGCGGCGCGGCGCCGGTCGCCACCGCCGTGCTGCCCGCGCTGTTCCTGCGCTTTCTCGAACGCTGGGCGCGCGGCACCTTGCCGTACGAGTACCAGGACGGCGTGATGGACGAAAGCGCCGCGCGCGCGATCGTCGGGGCCGGCCATCCGGGGGGCGACGACCCGGTCGTCGCACTATGCGCAAGCCGCGCGCTGTGGGGCTCGCTCGCCGGCAACGCGGCACTGTTCGAGGCGCTGCGCGCCGGGCTCGCGCGGGTCGATGCATGGCTCGCTGCGCGCTGACGCGCATCCGGGCGAACCTGCCTTGGCACGCGCACGGCCGCGCGGCTAAAGTAGCGACTCCCCACTGACGCAACGGATCGCTCATGTATCTCGGCATCGACCTCGGCACTTCGGAAGTGAAGGTGCTGCTGCTCGCCCCGGACGGCACGGTCGTCGGCACCGCCGGCTCGCCGTTCACCGTGTCGCGGCCGCATCCGCGCTGGGCCGAACAGCATCCGGACGACTGGTGGCAAGGCACGCTCGCCGCGCTCGCGGCATTGCGCGAACGGCATCCGCAAGCGTTCGCGGTCGTGCGCGGCATCGGCCTGTCAGGACAGATGCACGGCGCCGTGCTGCTCGGCCGCGACGACCGCGTGCTGCGCCCCGCGATCCTGTGGAACGACATGCGCAGCGCCGACGAATGCGCGCTGCTCACCGAACGCGCGCCCGATCTCCATGCACTGGCCGGCAATCTCGCGATGCCGGGCTTCACCGCGCCGAAACTGCTGTGGGTCGCGAAGCACGAACCCGACGTGTTCGCGGCCACCGCCTGCGTGCTGATGCCGAAGGATTACCTGCGGTTCCGGCTGACCGGCGCGAAGGTGTCCGACCCGTCCGACGCCGCCGGCACGCTGTGGCTCGACGTCGCGCGCCGCGACTGGTCCGACGCACTGCTCGCCGCGTGCGGGATGACGCGTGACCAGATGCCCCGCATCGTCGAAGGCAATGCGCCGTCCGGCACGCTGCGCGCGGACATCGCACGCGAACTCGGGCTGTCGGAGGCCGTCGTGGTGGCCGGCGGCGGCGGCGACAACGCGACGAGCGCGCTCGGCATCGGCGCGATCCACGCAGGCGACGGCTTCGTGTCGCTCGGCACGTCCGGCGTGCTGAGCGTGGTCGGCGACCGCTTCATGCCGAATCCCGCGTCGGCCGTGCATGCGTTCTGCCATGCGATTCCCGATCGCTGGCAATTGATGAGCGTCGTGCTGTCGGCCGCGAGCTGCCTGCGCTGGGTCTGCAAGCTGACGGGCACCGACGAGCCCGCGCTGCTCGCCGAAATCGAAGCGCTCGACGCCGACGCGCTCGCGACGGCCCCGCTGTTCCTGCCCTACCTGTCCGGCGAGCGCACGCCGCACAACGATCCGTATGCGCAGGGCGTGTTCTTCGGGATGACGCATGCGACCGAACGCGCGCATCTCGGCTACGCGGTGCTCGAAGGCGTGACGCTCGGCCTCGCCGACGGTCTCGACGCGCTGCATGCGGCCGGCGTCGAAACCGACCAGCTGTCGCTGATCGGTGGCGGCGCGCGCAGTGCGTTCTGGGCGCAACTGATCGCCGATGCGCTGAACGTGCGCACGCGCCAGCACGGCGGTGGCGAAACGGGCGCGGCGCTCGGCGCGGCGCGGCTCGGCTGGCTGGCTGTCGGCGGCGATCCGCATGCGGTGCTGGCCAAGCCGCCGGTGCGGGCCGAATACACGCCGGATGCTGCCCGCCATGCGCTGCTGCGCGAACGCCTCGATGCGTTCCGCTCGCTGTACCGCCACGTGCGGCCGCTGTACGAACCGTCGCGCGCACGGCTCGCGTAAGCGCCGCATGTCACGCGTGCCGGCCGTTGCCGCGCGTGCGACATGCGGTACAGTGGATGCCGTCATGCGGCCCGCCGGCCGGCCCCGATCCGAACCGAATCGCTATCGTGTCCAAGTCCTCAGAAAAACTCGATCTCGCCACGCGTGCCGCGTGGCTCTACTACGTTGCGGGCGACACGCAGAACGAAATCGCGGAAAAGCTGCAGGTGTCGCGCCCGGTCGCGCAGCGCCTCGTCGCGTTCGCGGTCGAGAAGAACCTGATTCGCGTGCGCGTCGACCACCAGCTCGCCGACTGTCTCGATCTCGGCGCGCAGCTGTCGAAGCGCTACGGCCTCGCGATGTGCGAAGTCGTGCCCGTCGATGCCGATGCGCCCGACGCGATCGACCGCAAGCTCTCGGTCGCCGGCGCACAGGTGATGGAGCGCTACCTGAACGAAACGCGGCCGATGGTGATCGCGGTCAGCAGTGGCCGGACGCTGAAGGCCGCGGTCGCGCAGATCGCGCAGATCGACCGTCCGCAGCACCGGCTCGTGTCGATGGTCGGCGCGATCGCGGCCGACGGTTCGTCGAACCGCTACGACGTCGCGCAGTACATCTCCGAGAAAACCGGCAGCAAGCACTTCCTGCTGCCCGCGCCGTTGTTCGCCGACAGCGCCGCCGAGCGCGCGCAGTGGTGCAATCACCGGCTGTACCGGATCGTCGAGGCGCTGTCGGGCAAGGCTGACGTCGCGTTCGTCGGGATCGGCAACATCGGCCCGCACTGCCCGCTCTACGAAGACGGCTTCATCACCGAACAGGAGCGCGACGAGATGACCGCGCTAGGCGCGGTGGCCGAACTGCTCGGCGTGCCGATCGACGCGCAAGGCAAGCTGATCGACGTGTCGACCGGCGCGCGCGTGACGAGCGTGTCGCTCGCCACGCCGCCGAAGCGCCCGACGATCGCGTTCGCTGGCGGCCCGAAGAAACGCGATGCGGTGATCGCCGCATTGCGCGGCGGCTGGATGTCGGGGCTCGTCACCGACGAGACCTGCGCGAGGGCGGCGCTGGAAGCGTAGCCGGCGTGCCGGCTTCGCGTCACCGCATGCGGTCTCCGCACACCGGATCGCCGACCCATCCGGACGAACCGGACATCACTGAATAAACCCGAGCATCGTGGCCTTCATGACGGCCTCCGCCTTGTTGGCCGCACGAAGCTTGCGCATCACGTTCATCAGGTGAAACTTCGCGGTCCGGTCGTAGATGGACAGAATCAATCCGATATCGGCATACGTCTTGCCTGCCGCAGTCCATTTCAGCACCTCCTTCTCGCGCGCTGTCAGCGTCTGGCACACCTCGGGCATCGCCGTGGAGACGACGAGACGCGTCATCGCCCGGTGAGCCAGCGTCGTCAACCACAGTACGTATGGCTCTTTGGACAGGAGTTCGTCCTGGAGGATCGGCGCGGATTTCCTCAGCAGCGACAGCAAGCCGATCGTGCCGAACTGCCCACGCAGCGGCATGCTCCACGCGTGACGAAACCGCTGCTGCAACGGATCGGCCCAGAAATCCGCCGCCTCCCCGCTGACGGCCGACCACAGGAACGGAACGGTTTCCCGCAACCCGCGCTGCACGGCCGGATCGCTCCTGAAGCCGTCGCGCTCGACGTAGCTCCGGATCCACGTGTCCGGACAATCGGAAAAGATGTAGCTCCTCGGGTTCGAGATCGGCAGTGGAATGCGCATCACATAGTAGAAATGCTCGAAGCCGAGCTCACGCGTCACGTACGTCATGCGCTCGACCAGCTCCGATTCCGAATTCAGCTCGGAAAACATGTTCCCGTAGCCCACGCTCGATTTGTTCGTCATTTTCTCGCCTCCCTGTTTCCGGTTCGCACGTGCCCGGTCAGGAACTGACGGACGTCTCTTCGCGCCGATATGCCGGGGGAGGCATGTGCGCCGCTTCGTCGGTCGCCTTCGGAGCAATGCGGAACCAGATCGCATACAGGGCAGGGAGAAACACGAGCGTCAACGCAGTGCCGCCGATCGTACCGCCGATCAGCGTGAACGCGAGCGCCCCCCAGAACACCGAGAACGTGAGCGGAATGAAGGCGAGCGCAGCCGCAAGCGCCGTCAGGATCACCGGGCGCGCACGCTGCACGGTCGCTTCGATGATCGCGTCGTACGGATCGAGGCCATCGGCTTCGTTCTGATGGATCTGCCCGATCAGAATCAGCGTGTTGCGCATGATGATGCCGGCAAGACCGATCAACCCGAGGATTGCGTTGAACCCGAACGGCTGACGGAACAGCAACAGGATCGGCACGACACCCACCAGCGCGAGCGGTGCCGTCAACAGCACCATCGCCATCGCCGCGATCGAACGCACCTGGAAGATCACGACGATCATCATCAGGATCAGCATGATCGGAAACACGGCGGCGAGCGCGGCGTTCGCCTTGTTCGCTTCCTCGAGCGCCGCGCCTGTCTCGATCCGGTACCCCGGCGGCAACGCGGCGACGATCGGCCGGATCGCCTGAATGATTTCGTTCGAGATCTCGGGCGGCTGGAATTCCTCGCCGATATCGCCACGCACGGTCATAGTCGTCAGGCGGTCGCGACGCCGCAAGATCGGGTCTTCCATGCGAATCCCGACCTCGCCGAGCTGGTCGAGCGGTACCTTCTGGCCAGCGCTTCCCGTCAGCGTAAACGCACCGAGTTTCGCCGGATCAAGCCGGTCGGCGCCGGCGCTACGCGCCACCACCTCGACCGAACGGATGTCCTCGCGCACCTGCGTGACAGGGGCGCCCGTCAGCAGGAACTGAAGCTGCTGCGACGCATCGTGCGTGCTCAGGCCAATCGCGCGCAGCCGATCCTGATCGAGCGAGATGCGGATCGTCGGTACGCGCGGCCCCCAGTCGGTGTTCACCTGCCGCATCGACGGGTTCGCACGCATCACACGCTCGACTTGCGCGGCGATCTCCCGGACCTTGCCCTCGTCGGGCCCCATCACGCGAAACGCGACGGGAAAGGGTGAATACGGCCCGAACACGATCTGCGTCGCGCGCACCTGCGCGTCGGGCGCGAGGCCCTGCGCGACGGCGGTGCGCAGCTTAAGCTTCAGCGCCTCGCGCGCCTTCTCGTCCTGCGTCAGCACGACAATCTTCGCGAACGACGGGTCGGGCAGCTCGGGCGACATCGCAATGAAGAAGCGCGGCGCGCCCTGGCCGATGTAGCTCGTGACCAGCCGGGCCTCGGGCTGCTTGCGCAGCCATGCTTCCACCTTGCCGACCACCGCGCTGGTGGCGGCGATGCCGGTTCCTTCGCTCATCCGCACTTCTACCAGCACTTCCGGCCGACTCGAGATCGGGAAGAACTCCTGCTTGACGAGACCGAGGCCGAGCACAGCGGCCGCAAACGAAACCACGACCGCGAACACGACGCGTTTCTTGTGCGCGACCGTCCACGCGAGCAACGCACGAAACCGGCGATAGGCCCGCGTATCGTAGACGGCAGCATGCCCGCCCGCGACCGGCCGGATCCGCGGCAGCAGCTTGACGCCAAGATAGGGCGTGAAGGCGACCGCGACAACCCAGGACGTCAGCAGCGCAAAGGCGACGACCCAGAAGATGTTGCCCGCGTATTCGCCGGCACTCGACTTCGCGAAGCCGACCGGCATCAGCCCGATCGCGGTCACGAGCGTGCCCGCGAGCATCGGCGCGGCCGTGTGGCTCCACGCATACGTGGAGGCGGCGATGCGGTCGAACCCCTCCTCCATCTTCACGACCATGGTCTCGATCACGATGATCGCGTCGTCGACGAGCAGCCCGAGCGACAGGATCAGCGCGCCGAGCGTGATGCGATCGAAATCGCGCCCGGTCGCGAGCATGATGATGAAGACACCCGCGAGCGTGAGCGGCACGGCCGCCGCGACGACGATCCCCACCCGCCAGCCGAGGCTGATCAGGCACACGGTGATCACGACGGCCAGCGCGACGAAGAACTTCAGCATGAACTCGTCGTAGGCTTCCTCGATGTTGACGGCCTGGTCGGTGACTTTCGTCAGCGACAGGCCAAGCGGCATGTCCGCCGAAATCGCCGCCACCTCCTTGTCGAGATCCTTGCCGAGCTGCAGGCCGTTGTAGCGCTCCTTCATCACGACGCCGAGCAGCAGCGCCGGCTCGCCCTGGTTGCGGATCAGGAAGGTGGCGGGATCCTCGTAGCCGCGCTTGACGTCCGCGATGTCGGACAGCCTGAGCGTGCGGCCGCCGGCGACGATCGGCGTGTCGCGGATCTTCTGAAGATCGTCGAACGCGCCGTCGAGGCGAATCAGCACGTGCGGCCCGGCCGTGTCGATCGAGCCGGCGGGCGTCACGAGATTCCGGTCGTTCAGCGCGGCAAAGATATCGCGCGGCGACATGCCGAGATTCGCGAGCCGTGCATACGAGAACTCGACAAAAATGCGCTCGGGCCGCTCGCCGACGATATCGATCTTTTTCACGCCCGGCACGTGCAGCAGCCTCTGGCGCAGCGCTTCCGCCTCACGCACCAGCACGCGCGGCGGCTCGCCGCGCGCCTTGAGCGCGTAGAGCGCGAACGTCACATCCGCGTATTCGTCGTTGACGAACGGGCCGGCCACGCCCTGCGGCAGCTTCGCCGCCTCGTCGCCCAGCTTCTTGCGCGCCTGGTAGAACTCTTCCTGAACCGCCGACGGTGGCGTGTCGTCGCGCAGCGTGACGGTCGTGAAAGCGAGCCCCGGCCGCGTAAAGGTTTCCGTGCGGTCGTACCACTTCAACTCCTGCATCCGCTTCTCGAGCGGTTCGGCGACCTGGTCCTGCATCTCCTGCGCAGTCGCGCCGGGCCACGCAGTCATGAAGGCCAGTTCCTTGACGGTAAATGCCGGATCCTCCGCGCGCCCGAGCTTGAGAAACGCAAGCGCACCGGCGACGGATACCGCGACGATCAGGAACAGCGTGACCGCGCGCTCGCGCACCGCGAGCGCGGAAATATTGAAACCGCTCATTGCTGCGCTCCCGCGATGCGCACGCTCTCGCCGTCGTGCAGCAGGTGCGCGCCGAGCGCGACGAAGCGCTCGCCTGCCTTGAGCCCTTCCGCGACCGTGGCGGTCTCGTCGCCGATCGCGGCCAGCCGCACGCGCCGCCAGACCACTCGCGGCTTCGCCCCATCGACGACCCAGACGCCCGGGCCGTTCCCGCGATCGTAGACAGCCGCGAGCGGCACCCGCATTGCGGCGTCGCCGGTCGCGGCGCGCGCGTCGGGCACATTGACCGTCACCGTCGCGCCGAGCGGCGCGCGCGCGATCGGCCCCTCCAGCACGTAGCGCGCCTCGAATGTCCGCGTCTGCGGATTGGCCGCATCGGAAAGTTGCCGCAGCCGAGCGTCGCCCGTCAGGTCGGCGCCGCCGTACAGCATCGCGCGGCCCATGGAGCCGAGCGCGGGCCGGAACGTCTCGGGCAGGTCGACAACCGCTTCACGCGGGCCGGAACGCGCGAGCCGCACGACCGTCTGACCCGCGGCCACCACTTGTCCGGGCTCGCCGAGCGTGCTCATCACGACACCGTCCGCATCGGCGACCAGCACCGCGTAACCTGCCGCGTTGCGCGCGACGTCCGCACGCGCCTGCGCGGCACGAAGCTGCGCCCGCGCGGTGTCGGCGGCGGCCCGCATCTGGTCGTACGCGGATGCCGACACCGCGCCGGCGGAAACAAGCCCGCTGTAGCGCATTTCATCGGCCGCAGTCTGGTTGGCGCGTGCCTTCGCTGCCGCCACGGCGTCGTCTTCGGCGCGCGTCGCGAGTTGCAGATCGGTTGCGTCGATCCGCATCAGCGGCTGCCCGCGACGCACGGTCTGACCGGCATCCACCAGGCGCTCGACAATCTTGCCCGGCACGCGGAAACCGAGGTCGCTTTGCACCCGCGCGACGACGGTACCCGTGAAGGTCCGGCCGACGGCCCCCGCGTCACGCGCGATGTCCGTCCGGACGAGCGGCATCGCCGCGCGCGGATCGTCCTGTTTCGCGGGACCGCAAGCGACGAGGCCGAACGCAATCGAAGCGGCGAGAACAGCCGGCGCGGCCGCGCGAATGAGCAACATGGGCAATCTCCAGACTGAAGGAGGCCCGAGTGTGAATCATGTGACCAATATCGTCAATGGTCACAATCAAAATGACGTCAAGGCGACAGACTGCGCAACACCAGGTTGCAGACGGCCTTCGACGCGTCTTCAGCGTGGTCGAGGTGGTACTGCAGCATCACCGGATTCACGAACGGCTGCAGCACGAGAAAGATCGCGCGGCAGGTCTCGTCGAGCGGTGTCTTGCGCTCGAATTCGCCGCTTTCCCGCCCTTCGCGGACGATCCGCACGATCGCGCCCCTGATCTTCTCGTCGTGTTCGATCGTGGTCTGCCAGCCTTCCTCGATCGCATACGCGGCAATGTCGTACAGCTTGCGATCGGTGAAGAAGAACCCCACGCAGGCGGCGGTCATCGCCTGGAACATCCCGCGCAGCCTGTCGGTCGCGGACTCGGCACCGGCGATCGCCTGGTCCGCCGC
Source organism: Burkholderia crassaminum (assembly GCF_964265005.1). Classification (NCBI taxonomy): domain Bacteria; kingdom Pseudomonadati; phylum Pseudomonadota; class Betaproteobacteria; order Burkholderiales; family Burkholderiaceae; genus Burkholderia; species Burkholderia crassaminum. Next base: position 3,023,560 of record NZ_OZ183799.1, read on the forward strand.
CGTCATGATCGTGCCGAGGCTCGTCGCGCAGATCGCTTCGCCGATCGCGCGCTTCGAATCGAAGAACTTGTAGATGTACGCCTTCGAGAAACCGATCGCCTTGGCGAGATCGGACACCGTCGTCTTGCCGTACCCGTAATGCCGGAAATGTTCGTTTGCCGCATTCACGATCTGGTCGCGGACGGCGTGGTCCGCTGGGCCGCGCCGGCCTGCGGGGAGAGACACGCTTTCAGTCATGGTTGGAAATCTGGAACATCAGGACGTGATTGACACCATGTGACCAATTCGTACAATGGTCACACTCGAAACATCGCCTCTATTCTCTACCCTGAAGGGTCGTCATGCCGGTTTCCCATCGATTTTTTGCATCGTTCCTCGCCGTCGGCGCGCTGGCCGGCTGCGCGGTCGGCCCCGATTACCAACGGCCGGCCATGGCCGCACCCGATCGCTTCATCGGGCAAGCCGCGGTCGAACAGCGCCCCGTCACGACGGTCGCGAACCTCGGCGCGTGGTGGACCGGCTTCGACGACCCGCTGATGACGCGCTTCGTCGATCTCGCGCTGCAACAGAACCTCGACATCGCCCAGGCGACCGCGCGCGTCGCACAGGCGCGCGCCGCGCTGGGCGCCGCCACCGCGGCGCTGCTGCCGAGCGGCAGCGTGACCGCGCAGGGCCAGAAGGTCTACCAGTCGGTCGATACGCCGCTCGGACGGCTGCTCGACTCGACCCCCGGCTTCTCCCGCAATGCCGCCTATTACGAGGGTGACGTCGGCGCGAGCTGGGAAATCGACCTGTTCGGCGGGTTGCGGCGCAGCCGCGAGGCCGTGCGCGCCGAATACGAGGCGTCGGCGGCCGCCGCGGTCGCCACCCGGCTGGCCGTCGCCGCGCAGACCGCGGATACCTATGTGACGATCCGCGGGCTGCAGGCGCGCCTCGCAGTCGCAAGGCAGCAGGTCGACACCCGCCGGCGCCTGCTGGCAACCGTGCAAATGCAGCACCGCAATGGCGTCGCGGCCGAATTGCAGGTTCGCCAGGCGGAAGGCGCGCTGGCCCAGGTCGAGGCCACGGTGCCGGTGCTCGAAACCGGGCTCGACGCAGCGCAGAACGCACTCGACGTGCTGGTCGGCGCGCAACCCGGCACCCATCGGCCCGAACTGGACACGGCCGCGCCGATTCCGGTCGCCCCGCGTCTCGCGGATGCCGGCACGCCGGGCGACCTGCTGCGCCGCCGCCCCGACCTGATCGTCGCCGAGCGACGACTCGCGGCCGCGAATGCACGCATCGGCGCAGCGATCGCCGAGTACTATCCGAAGCTGTCGCTGAGCGGCCTGATCGGCACGGCCGCCACCGCATCCGGCGACCTGTTCACGCATGGCGCAACGCAAGCGCAAGGGATCCTCGGCCTGCGCTGGCGCCTGTTCGACTTCGGGCGCATCGATGCGCAGATCGCGGCTGCGCGCGGGCAGACCTCCGAGGCACTCGCCGCCTATCGGCAGGCGGCGTTGCGCGCTTCTGAGGACGTCGAGGATGCGTTTTCGGCACTCGTGAAGCGCGAGGCCCAGATGCATACGCTCGCACGGGGTGAAACCGCGCTGGCGCGCGCGCGGGAAACGTCGTTCACTGCGTACCAGAGCGGTATCGTGAGCCTCATCGAAGTGCTCGACGCCGACAGCGACCTGCTGCAGACGCGCGATGCGAAAGCCCAGGCGCAGGCCGAGGCGGCCCGGGCGGCCATCGCATCGTTCCGCGCACTGGGTGGCGGCTGGGAAGCCGCGCAGAACGCGCAAAACGATGCTCCACTCAATGTCTCGGCACGCTGACGCTGACGTCGGCGTCGTCACGTGCCGCGCGCTCGAACCGCCCGCGAGCTGCACGACGTAGGCGCGCGTCCCGCGTGCGCTGCACCGACAAACGAATGCCGCGGCTTGCGCCGCGGCATTTTCGTGCCGATGCCCACCGTGCCGGCCGGTCACGACGGGCCGGCGACGATGCAACCAGCCGGTCCGCCGGCAAACGCCGGACCGGCCGACACCCGACAGCGCGCTCAATACACCTGCACCCGCCACAGCTCGCGCGCCGCCGATTCGCGCGACATCGCACGACGGCCATGCAGCACACTGTAGTTGTCGACCAGCACGATATCGCCGTCCACCCAGTCGTGCTCGACAAGGTACTCGCTTGCGTATGCGAGCGCATTGATCCGCTGCACGCTGTCATCGGGCACGGTGCCCGGCGTCGTGATGCTCACTTCGAAACGCTGCAGCGTCGACTCGCTGCCCTCCTGGTAGCGCAGCACCTTTTCGCCCGTATCCGGATGCGTGGCGATCAGCGGGAACGTCCGCGGCACGCCGCCGAAGTAGGTCATTTTCGTGTCGTAGGTCAGACTCGTCTGCTCCCACGCGGCCAGCGTGCCAGCGTCGAGCTGACTGACGATACGACGCGCATCGACCAGCGTCGTCATGCCCTCGCCGCGCTTCGGCGCGGTCTTGCAGTAAAGCGCGAACATCTTCGCGGAGAAGTATTCGTCCTGCTGCACGAGCGGATGCGTGAGCGGCAGCATGCTCAGGTCCCAGTGCAGCGGCACCGCCTCGAACGAATGTACGTAGCCGTTCGCGTCTTCTTCGGGCTTCACCTTGTGCACCGGCCCGAACTGCCACACGTACAGCTGGCCGAACTGCTCGGTGAACTTCACGAGCGCAGCCTCGTCGTCGACCCGGAAGCCACGCAGCACGACGAAACCGTGACGCCGCAGCATCGTTGCGAGCGCATCCTTCGACAGCGCGCAGCAATCGATCTGGCCGGCCTCGTCGGCGTTCGGCTCGACCAGCAAGCCGAAGTCGTCGCGATGCACGACGCTGATCGCACAGCGATTCAGGACCGGATCGTCGCCTTCCGCGAAATACCATGGTTCACCGCCTTTCGTGACGAGCGCGGCGTTGACGGTTTGATTGACCTGCGATTTGCTCAGCATGGCAAATTCTCCATTCTTTTTTTGAAGTAGTACGTTGCGCCAGGGCAGCGCACCATTGCCGCCCCCGGCATGCAACCTGATCGGAATCTTTTTGCTCCCGGGCGGCGCCGTATGGACAGTCAGCCGCAGGCCGGCAGGCAGCTTCGCATCGAGAAAGCCATCGAGCGCGACGCCGCGCTCCGCCATCCGCTGCGCGGCCCGCGAAAGCCGCGCGCGCGTCTCGGTGTCCGCGTCGGCCAGCACGATCTGCCGTTCGCCGGCGAGCAATGCCGTCAGCTCGCCGACGCGTTCGCTGCGGGCATCGCAACGCTTGTCGTCGTCGGCAGGCCAGTACGGCGCAAGCGCGGCGTCGACGTCGGACGCATCGCGATCGAACGACGGATCCACCGTCGCATACGAATGCCAGACGATGTTGCGCGACACGATCAGCTCACGCAGCGCGCGGTGATACGCATTCGCGTCCGCCCGGCTCACGTCCAGCAGATCGAAGAACGTCAGCCCGTCGCTGAACAGGTCGACCACGCATCCCGGCGGGTAGAACCCGCGCACCGTCTCGCAGAACGCGTCGAGATAACCGAGCGCGAGTTGTTCGCCGCAGTCGGGCAGCCTGCCAAGCACCTTGCCGTGCCGGTCCGGTGACTTCAGCGGGAAACCCGGCAACGTCAGCCGGATCGGCTGTCCGTGCGTCACGCACGCGCCGACTTCTGCATCAAGCGCTTCGCGCTGCGCAACAGACAAACGGTCGACATCTCCGCTGCGGCACAGTTGTCCGAACGCGCGCCGAAATTCGGCCACCGTCGCTGCACTGCTCATGTCGCACAGCGCGTGCTCAGGTTCGCACGCAGCGTCTGGATGAAGGTTTGCCAGACGGGAAACTCCGCGGTATTCCAGATGCCGGCGATCCATTCGTCCGCCTGCCCGGCGGACCAGCCGTCATGCATCATCTTGTAGTGCGACACGAACACCGAGACCCGATAGTTTGCCGCGCAATGCACGAGCGTCCTGCCGCCTGCCGCTTGCCGGAAGAGCTCGGCGAAGCGATCGAAGTCCTCCAGCGCGGGCTGCTTGAAATCGACCGGCAGGAAGTGATACTGCATGCCGTTGCGCCGCACGCAGCCTTCCTCGTCGTCGATCGAGTAGCGCGTGTCGAACGGTGCGAGATTGATGATCGTCGTCACGCCGTCCCGTGCCAGCTCGGCGAACTGCGCCTCGGTCGGCTGGCCGGCCGTCAGCGTATGCGCATCGATCCATTTCGCGTTGCGCATGTCGGAAAGATTCACGTTGTGCCTCCATTGCAGATGGAACGCATTCGTCGCCCGCGCCCGTGGTGCGACGCGGCTGCCGACGAACGCCAATCGGGTGGAACACGCAGCGCGCCGCTCAAGCAGAAACGGCTTCGACAGCACCGGCGAACAGATGCGGGTGATGGACGAAATGGCAGGGCACGCCGTCCGAGAACACCAGCACCGAATTGCGCTCGTCGACCTCGGAGCGCTTCTTCAGCACGATCCGGTTGTTCTCGCGCACCGCCACCGAATGCCACGGCGTGAGCCACACGTCGTCGCAGTCGACGAGGCGGATGCCGATCTTCTTCGACATGCGGAACTGCGGATGAATGGACAGCCGCAGACTGTTCGGAAACGCGTCCTCGATCAGCCGGCTCCACGCATTGCTGCGCTGGATCACGCGATACGCGTTGCAGCGGCTCATTTTCTGGATCGCGGTGTTGCTCCACGTCCGGAACCGCTCGATGCCGAGCGAATCTTCGTACAGGAAACGCGTGATGCCGCGATACATCGCGCTCATCGCCGGATCGTCCTGGCATTGCCGCCGGATCCGCTCGACCGGATCGCTGTATGCGATCAGCAACTCCTCGCGTTTCGACGTGAGGTCGTCGAGATAGCCGAAGTGGCCTTTCAGGTCGAAGAACTCGAAGCTGCCTTCGAAATGGACGGCCGCATGCTCTTCGAGGCTCTTCAGGTATTGCGCGACTTCATCGTCGCCGATGCTGACGACGTCCGAGAAACAGTAGCCGTCCGAGCAGATGACGAACTTGACGCCCGGCTTGTAGATCGTGCCGATACGGGTGCACAACGCGGCCAGGTTCTTCAGCGCGTGCTTCTCCGCGAGATCGGGCAACACCCCGAGCGTCTTCATCCGGTTCGGCGACTTGCCCGGAAACGCGGGCAGGATCAGCCTGACCTGCCGATCGCTCGCAACGATGGGCAGGATCGCCTCGACATGCCAGTCCATCTCGGCTTCGACGTCGCCGGGTCGACCGTCTTCCGTCGGATGCAGCTTGCGAAGCTTGAACACCTCGCGCACGATCGCACGGGCGATCGATAGCGCGTCGCACTCCACCGCGCGTGCTTGGGTCTCGTATAGATCGCACGACATTTCGGCCCTCTCGTGAATGGCTGAGGATGTGCTTTTCCCGGCATCGGCAGGCGGTCGCGCAACCGCTGCACTCCTCGTAATTTTTGAAATCGCGCTGGCACTGGCACGATCGATCGGCCTGACGCGGCGCGTCCTCGCGTGCGGGACGCGATATAAGCGAATTCGTCAATCAAACGCCGGGGAATTACAAAGCAAACGCTTCGCGCGCGATAGCTGTCCTTTCGGGCAGGATTTGTCAAAAGGAAACGTGCTACTGAGCACGATTGTTCCCGCCCGGCGCGACGCGCAAGCGTCGATCGCGCCGGACGGTCGATGGGAAACGATCGGGTAGATTGGGACGGGTCGTCAGCCGGCGGCACACCGGCAGTGCGCGGCAGGGTTCAGGAACGGCGGGACGCACGACAGGATGGCGACGGCACGGCTATCCGCGCGCGGTACAGACGCGCTACGCGCCAGGGCGGCGCCGGACATTCGGTCATCCCGAATCGCGCCCGCACCTGCACACCGCAAGCTCAAGCGGCCCGCGGCGCCGGAAACGCATGCCGGCGAGCACGCCACGCGCCGACCCACGCGGCCGCCAGCAACACGACGAGCACCCACGGAATCGCGCCGGCGCCCGTTGCGCCGAGCAGCATCCCGCCCGCGATGCCGCCACCCGCGATCGCCAGGTTCCACACCGTCACGAGCATCGACTGCGCGACATCGGCCGCCTCCCCCGCCGCGTTCGCGGTGGCCGTCTGGAACAGCGTCGGCGCGCCGCCGAACGCGAGCCCCCACAGCGCGACGCCCGCATACACGATCACCATGCCGGAACCGGCGCCGAGCATCGCCGCCGCAATGGCGAACATCGCGATGCTGGCGAGCGTCAGGCGGCGCTGCGCGGCGCCGATCCAGGCGCCCGTCAGCGCGATGCCGACCAGCGACGCGATACCGAACACGAGCAGCACCGCATCGACCTGAGCGCCCATCCGCACGCCCGCGAGAAACGGCGCGACATACGTGTACAGCATGTTGTGCGCCAGCACGTACGCGAACATCACGGTCAGCACCGGCCGCACGCCGGGCAGCGTCATCACGCCGAGCACCGGCTCGCGCCCGCCGGCCTGCTGCCCCGGATAATCGGGCACGCGCCAACGGATCCAGCCGATCAGCACGAGTGCCGCGAGCGTGATACCCGCGAACGCGACGCGCCACCCGAGCGCCGCGCCGAGTGCGGTGCCGGCCGGAATGCCGATCGACATCGCGACCGGCGCACCGAGCATCGCGACCGCGATCGCACGGCCACGCAGCGACGCATCGACCATCCGGCTCGCGTAGCCGGCCAGCAGCGCCCACAGCAGCCCGGCCGCCATCCCGGCGACGAAGCGCGCGGCGAGCGTGAGCGCGTAGTACGGCGACACAGCCGTCAGCGCATTCGATACGACGAAGCCGGCCAAGGCTGCGAGCAGCAGGCTGCGCCGGCGCATCGCGCGCGTCGCGGCGACGAGCGGAATCGCCGCGACGATCGAGCCGAGCGCATACACGGTCACGAGCTGGCCGATCAGCGCCTCGGTCACGCGCAGGTCGGCGCTCATCAGCGGCAGCAGGCCGGCCGGCAACGCCTCGGTGAGAATCGTGATGAACCCCGCCATCGCGAGCGCCAGCAGGTTCGCGACCGGCAGGCGCGCGCCGGCCTGCACCGGTCGAACGGCCAGTTCGTCATCGATCGACGTGCAGTCGCTCATGCCGCGCTCCCGGTTTCGACGCCGTAGACCGCATCGCGCACCGCGGTCACGATCCGCCCGTCGAGGCCCGCGTACAGCGTGTTGGTCAGCGCGACGACCGTCAGCCCCGCTGCGCGGTCGACGAACCACGTGTGCCCGTACGCGCCGCCCCCGCGCCAGGTGCCGACCGTCTCCGGCGACTGCGCGGCCACCGGATCGCGCAGCACCGAAAAGCCGAGCCCGAACCCGAAACCGGGGGCATCCCGCAGTTCGCTCGCCCCCGGCTGGACGCGCGCCATCTCGTCGGCCCATGCGCGTTCGAGCCAGCCGTCGCGGCCCGTGCGCAGCGCGTCGAGCAGCGTCACGCAATCGCGCGCGGTGCCGACCATTCCCGCGCCGCCCGACGGCCACGCATCGGCATCGAACACGCGCGCCGGCTCGAAGCGGATGCCGATCGTGCCGTCGAACACCGGCACGAGATCGACGTCCGCCATCCGGCGCGGGGCGCCCGGCGTGCTCACGTAAGGCGTCGCGAAGCGTGCGGCGTCGTGCGCGACGAACGCGGTGTCGGTCATCCCGAGCGGGGTCGTGACGAACGCGGCCACCGCGTCGGCGAGCGGCCGCCCGTCGACCGCCTCGATCAGCGCGCCGACCACGTCGATCGCGAGTGAATAGCCCCATGACGTGCCCGGCGCGAACTGCAGCGGCACGTTGGCAATGCGCCGCAGGTTCTCGGCGAGCGAGAGACCCGAGCGATCCATGCCGTCCGACACGCCGGCGCGCGCATACGGGCCGTCGCCGTCCGCTTCGAGGAAGCGGTAGCCGAGTCCGGCCGTATGCGACAGCAGATGACGCAACGTGATGACGGCAGGCGTGCCGTCGGTCAACGTCGGGCGGAACCCGGGCAACGCGCGAACAACCGGTTCGTCGAGCGCGATGCGCCCCGCCGCGACCAGCCGCATCGCGGCGGCCGCCACGACCGGCTTCGTGACCGACGACAGGCGGAACAGCGCGTCGTCCCGCATCGGCGTGCCGGCTTCGCGATCGGCAAGGCCGACGGCGCGTGCGTAGCGCAGCTCGCCGTCCTGCGCGACCAGCACGACCGCGCCGACGATGCGCTCGTCGGCGAGCGCGCGATCGAGCGCGTCGTCGAGCCGGTGGCGCAACGCGACGTCCGGTTCCAGGCGCAAAGCGGTGACAGGCAGGGATGACATGACGTGACCTCTCAACAATGAACGAGCGCTCATCGTAGGGAGCCGACGCCAGAAGAAAAACCGGGGTAGAGTTCCGGACAATCCGGACGCTGGCGTCCGCAATCGGAAACTCGCATGGAAAACCTCGGCGGCTTCGTCGTGTTCGTTCAGGTCGCGGAAACGCGCAGTTTCGTCGCGGCCGGCCGTGCGCTCGGGCTATCGGCCTCGGCGATCGGCAAACGCATCGCGCGGCTCGAGACGCGCCTGAACGTGCGGCTCTTTCACCGCAGCACGCGCAGCATCACGCTGACCGCCGAAGGCACGCGCTTTCTCGAACGGTGCCGGCGCGTGATCGCCGAGCTCGACGCGGCCGAGCAGGAACTGACGCACAGCGCCGAAGCGCCGCGCGGGCGCTTGCGCGTGAGCCTGCCGACAATCGGCACGCTGCTGCTGCCGGTACTCGCCGATTTCATGGCCGCGTATCCGGAGATCGAGCTCGACATCGATTTCAGCGACCGGCTCGTCGACGTCGTCGACGAAGGGTTCGACGCGGTGCTGCGCACCGGCCAGCCGTCGGATTCACGGCTGTCGTCGCGGCTGCTCGGCCACTTCCGCCAGCACCTCGTCGCGTCCCCCGGCTATCTCGACCGGCACGGCACGCCACGCACGCCGGCCGATCTCGCGCAGCACCGCTGCCTGCACTACCGTTTCCCGACCAGCGGCAAGCTCGAAACCTGGCCGTTGCGCGTGCCACGCGCGGGCATGCCGCCCGAGGTGCCGGTCACGATGGTCAGCAACAGCGCCGAAGCGCGCCTGTGCTTCGCGCTGCGCGGGCTCGGCATCGCGTGCCTGCCCATCTTCTTCGTGCGCGAGGCGCTCGAGGACGGCACGCTGCGCGCAGTGCTCGACGAACACGTCGCGAGCTGCACGCCGGCCTACGTGCTGTGGCCGTCGGGCCGCCACCCGACGCCGAAACTGCGCGCGTTCGTCGATTACATGGCCGCACACCTGCCGCTGTGACCGCGGCCGGCCGTCATGCGGCCTTTGCGTGCACGCCCAGCCGGCGCAACGCCTGCCCGTGCTCGTCGAACAGGTGGCAGTGCTCGGCTTGCGCGTGCACGCGGAGCGCCTCGCCGGTGCGGTACGTATCGAGCGGCGGAATCCGCGCAATCAGCCCGTCCGGCGCGACGGCCGACTCCGCATACAGATAGGCGGAGTCGCCGAGCGACTCCACGGCCATCGTCCGCGCGGCCACGCCGGTGGCCGCCGCTTCGACTTTCAGGTGCTCGGGCCGCACGCCGACCGTCACCGCCGCACCGCGCTGCAGCCCCGCCGCGTCGACCGCGACGCGCTGCGTCTCGCCGCTGTCGAAACGCACGAGCACGCCGCCGGCATCGACCGATTCAACCGTACCTTTCAGGAAGTTCATCTTCGGCGAGCCGATGAAGCCGGCGACGAACTGATTCGCCGGCGCATGGTAAAGCTCGTTCGGTGTGCCGACCTGCTGCACCGCGCCGCCCGACAGCACGACGATCTTGTCCGCCAGCGTCATCGCCTCGACCTGGTCGTGCGTCACGTAGATCATCGTCGTCTTCAGCTCGTCGTGCAGCCGCGCGAACTCCAGCCGCATCTTCACGCGCAGCGCCGCGTCGAGGTTCGACAGCGGCTCGTCGAACAGGAACACCTTCGGCTTGCGCGTGATCGCGCGGCCGATCGCGACGCGCTGCCGCTGGCCGCCCGACAGCTGCTTCGGCTTGCGGTCGAGCAGGTGATCGATGTGCAGGATCTTCGCCGCGTTCTTCACCGCCTGGTCGATCTCGGGCTTCTTCGCGCCCGCGAGCTTCAGGCCGAACGCCATGTTGTCGTACAGCGTCATGTGCGGGTACAGCGCATACGACTGGAACACCATCGCGATGCCGCGCTTCGCGCTCGGCACGTCGTTGACCTTCGCGCCGTCGATCAGCAGGTCGCCGTTCGAGATGTCCTCGAGGCCCGCGATCATCCGCATCAGCGTGGATTTTCCGCAGCCGCTCGGGCCGACGAACACGACAAATTCGCCGTCGGCAATGTCGAGGTTCACGTTGCGCAGCACTTCGGTGTCGTCGTAGCGCTTCGCGATGTTGCGCAGGAGCACGCTTGCCATGATCTGTCTCCGTTCGTTCGTGATGCGCCGCGCGGTACGCGGCGCGCCATCATTCGGGGTTGCTAGTTCGGCAGCACCGCGCCGGTCGCCTGCCAGCGCGCGACGTAACCGGGCAGCTCGTGCATGTCGTCGAATACGTGACGCGCGCCGATCCCGCGCAGCGCGTCGATCTGCGCGGCCGACGCATGCCCGCCGCCGACGAAGCCGAGCACGGTCATGCCGGCCGCGGCCGCCGCGGTGATGCCGGTCACGCTGTCCTCGACGACGAGGCACTGTGCGGGCGCCGCACCGAGCGTGCGCGCGGCCGCGAGATACACGTCGGGCGCGGGCTTCGGCCGCGCGACGGCATCCGCGCAGAACAGCCGGTCGCCGAAGAAGCGCGCGAGGCCCGTGCGTGCCAGTGCCGCCTCGACGTACGCGCGGTAGCTGTTGCTCGCGCAAGCCGTCGTCAATTGAATCGCGTCCAGCGCCGCATCGATGCCGTCGACCATCGGCGCATTCACGGCCGCCGCCTCGACCGCGCGGCGGATCGCGTCGACATCGTCGGCCGACAACGTGCGCCCGAGCGCCTCGCCCGCACCGGCCAGCACGCGCTCGATGCGCAGCCCGAGCAACGGCATCACGGCCGGCCGCGCATCGACGCCCGGCCAGCGGCCGTCGAGTTCGCGCACGATCACGTCGGCCGCCACGGCCTCGCTGTCGATCAGCACACCGTCGCAATCGCAGATCAGGACGTTCGCTGTCATTTGACGGCCCCGAACGTGAGCCCGCGCACGAGCTGCTTCTGCGACAGCCATCCGACGATCAGGATCGGCGCGACCGCCAGCAGGGAAGCTGCGGACAGCTTCGCCCAGAACAATCCTTCGGGGCTCGAGTACGACGCGATGAATACGGTGAGCGGCGCCGCGTTCGAGCTCGACAGGTTGATGCTCCAGAACGCCTCGTTCCACGACAGGATCACGAGCAGCAGCGCGGTGGACGCGAGCCCCGGCAGCGCCATCGGCATCAGCAGGTAGACGATCTCCTGCCACGTCGACGCGCCGTCGATGCGCCCGGCTTCGAGGATGTCCTTCGGGATCTCGTTGAAGTACGTGAAGGTCATCCACACCGCGATCGGCAGGTTGATCAGCGTGTAGACGATCACGAGGCCCGACACGGAGTCGAGCAGCCCCGCGTTCTTCCACAGCAGGTAGATCGGCACGAGCACGCCGACCGACGGCATCATCTTCGTCGACAGCATCCACAGCAGCACCTTCTGCGTGCGGTGGTTCGGGAAGAACGCCATCGCGTACGCGGCCGGCACCGCGAACAGCAGCGAGATCACCGTGACGCCCGCCGAGATCAGCACCGAATTCCATGCGAACGCGAAGTAGTTGCTGCGCGCGAATACCTCGCGGAAGCTGTCGAGCGTCGGCATGAAGAACAGCGTCGACGCATACGCCTGCTGCTCGGTCTTGAACGCGGTGATCGCCATCCAGAAGATCGGGAAGAACAGCAGGAGCGCGATCAGCCACGCGAGCGTGCCGGGCAGCGCGCGCCGCACGAGGTCGAACACGGCCGGCACGCGCCGGCCTTCGAAGGTCAGGTCGCTCATTTCTCGTACTCTCCCTTCAGGTTGCGCGCGAGCATCCGCACGAGGAAGAACGACACGACGTTCGCGACCACGACGGCGATGATGCCGCCCGCGGACGCGAGGCCGACGTCGAACTGCTGCAGGCCGAGCGCGTAGATCAGGTACGACAGGTTGGTCGTCGCATTACCCGGGCCGCCACCGGTCGTCGTGTAGATCTCCGCGAAGATCGACAGCAGGAAGATCGTCTCCATCATCACGACCACCGCGATCGCGCGCTTCAGGTGCGGCAGCGTGATGTAGAAGAACATCGCGATCGGGCCCGCGCCGTCGATGCGCGCGGCTTCCTTCTGCTCCTGGTCGAGCGACTGGATCGCGGTGAACAGGATCAGGAACGCGAACGGCAGCCACTGCCACGCGACGATGATGATCACGGCGGTGAGCGGGTAATCGGCGAACCAGTCGATCGGCGTCATCCCGAGCGCGCGCATCGCGTTCGCGACGAGCCCGTACACCGGGTGCAGGATCATGTTCTTCCAGATCAGCGCGGATACCGTCGGCATCACGAAGAACGGTGCGATCGCGAGCAGGCGTGCCACGCCCTGCCCGTAGAACTTGCGGTCGAACAGCACGGACATCAGCACGCCGCCGACCACCGTGATCGCGAGCACCGCTCCGATCAGCACGAGCGTGTGCCAGATCGCGGGCAGGAACGACGGATCGGTCGCGAGGAAGCGGTAGTTGTCGAAGCCCGCGAAACCCTTCACGTCCGGGTTCAGCAGGTTGTAGCGCGAGAACGAATACCAGATCGTCATCGCGAGCGGAATCGACATCCACAGCAGCAGCACCGCGACGGACGGCGACACGAGCCAGCTCGCACCGCCGCGCGCAGGGCGCGGCGCGCCAGGCGGCGACGACGCGTCGCCGACCGACGGCGCGTGGCTCAGGGGAAGACGTAAATGACGCATGATCGGCGTTCCTCCGGTTGATGCGCGGGCACGAACGGCCGCCCGCCTTTCAGCTTCGCCGGCCCGCACCGTCCGCGACGGCGCACGGTGCGGGCTGCACGGCTTCTTGCGCGTTACTTCTTGTAGCCGGCCTGCCGTACCGCGCGGTCGGCGGCGGCCTGCCCGGCGGCGAGCGCCTGGTCGACCGTCATCTGGCCCGCGACCGCACCCGCGATCGACTGGCCGACCACCGTACCGAACGACTGGAATTCAGGAATCCCCACGTACTGCACGCCCGTGTACGGCACCTTCTTCAGCGACGGATCGTTCGGGTCGGCCGTCTCGATCGCCTTCAGCACGAAGTCCGAGAACGGCGCGGCGGCCTTGTACTCGGGGCGCTGATAAGTCGACGTGCGCGTGCCCGGCGGCACCGACGCCCAGCCCTCGTCCTTGCCGGCCATCTCGATGTACTGCTTCGACGTCGCCCACGCGATGAACTTGCGCGCGGCATCCTGCTGCTTCGACGTCTTCGGCACGGCCAGCGCCCACGCCCACAGCCAGTGCGAACCCTTCGGCGTGACGGCGACCGGCGCGGGTGCGAAGCCGATCTTGTCGGCCACCTGCGACTGCTGCTTGTTATAGAGCATCCCGGCCGCGACCGTCGCGTCGATCCACATCGCGCACTTGCCCGATGCGGTGAGCGTCAGGTTCTCGTTGAAGCCGTTCGAGCTCGCTCCCGGCGGGCCGTCCTTCTTCAGCAGGTTCACGTAGAACGTGATCGCCTTCTTCCATTCGGGCGACGTGAGCTGCGCGTTCCAGTTCTCGTCGAACCAGCGCCCGCCGAACGTGTTCACCACCGTCGATACGAACGCCATGTTCTCGCCCCAGCCGGCCTTGCCGCGCAGGCAGATTCCGTAGGTGCCCTTCGCCTTGTCGGTGAGCTTGTCCGCGAACTCGGCGATCTGGTCGTAGGTCGGCTGGTCGGGCATCTTCAGCCCCTTCGCCGCGAACAGGTCCTTGCGGTAGAACGTCATCGAACTCTCGACGTAGAACGGCAGCGCGTACAGCTGGCCGTTGTACGACAGGCTGTCGCGTGCGGTCTTCACGATGTCGTTCAGGTCGTAGTCGGCGGGCAGGCCCGTCATCGGCGCGAGCCAGCCACGCTTGCCCCACTGCGGCGTCTCGTAGGTGCCGATCGCCATCACGTCGAACTGGCCGCTGCCGGTCGTGATGTCGGTCGTCGCGCGCTGGCGCAGGACGTTTTCCTCGAGGATCACCCAGTTCAGCTTGATGTCCGGGTTCGCCTTCTCGAATGCCGGCGACAGCTTCTTCAGCTCGATCATGTCGGGATTGTTCAGCGTCGCGATCGTCAGCGTGCCGGCGGACGCGGCGCAGGCGGCCGTCGCGAGCGCGGCTCCGGCGCAGCGGCGTGCGGCGGCGGCGAGCATCTTTCGTTGCATGGCATGTCTCCTGTGTTTTTTCGAAGTGTCGTCTCGGTACTGCGTGTTGCGTCGTTTCCTTCGCGGCCCGTCATGCCGGCCGCTGCATTCCGCACGCGCGCGCATAGTGCGCGATCACGTCGCGTATCCGGTGGCGCACCCACGCGCGTGGCTCCTTTGCGAGGCCGCCCGCGCGGCACGCCGCGTATACATCCGGCAACCATTGCGCGACGAGCGTCTCCGGCACCGGCTGCCGCGCGAGGTTGTCGAACAGTTGCTCGACCGCGGCCGCGACGGCCGGCTGCAGCCAGTAGTAGCGGATCCGGTCGCTGTAGCTGAACTGGCGCGCGAGCCGCTGCTCGGATTCGTCGCCGCGATAGTACGGCGCCCAGTGCTCGGGCTGCGCGCGCATCGCGGCATCGACCACATCGCGCAACCGCGAGCGTTGCGCGACGTCGCCGGTCAGCGCGTCCTCGATGAAGGTCAGCGCGAACAGCGCCTCGCGCAGCGCGAACGTCAGCGCGGGGCCGACCTTCAGCACCGCGAAGTGGTCGCGCACGAGCGCGGCGAGCGCGCCCTCGGTCTGGTAATCGGTCGAATGCGCCTCGAACACGAGGCGTGGTGTCTGCAGGATACTCGCGCCGAGCGACGCGGCCTTCGCGCTGTCGTAGTCGAGCACGTGGCGATCGTCGAAGTCGACGCCCGGCTGCGCGACGATCGCGACGACGCGCGTCCATGCATCGTCGAGCCCGGCCGTCGCGAACGCATGGCGGTGCGCATCGAGCGTCGCCGCGATGCTGTCGCTGCGCGTGACCGCGATCTGCGCGATTGCCGCATCGCCCCCTTCGTTCGCGCTGCCGCTCACTTCGCCGCCCGGCGTCGGCACCTCGGTGCCGATCACGTAGACGGGCGCCATGCCGGCGCGCGCCGCCGCGTCTTCCGCCACGCGGCACAGTTCGGCCGCGCGCACGGCGATCGTGCGATCGTCGAGCCGCACCGGATCATCCGCGCACGCCATGCTCGCATCGAGGTGGATTTTTTCGAAACCGGCTTCCACATAGGCGGCGACCATCGCGCACGCCTCGCGCATCGCATCGGCCGCGCGGCGATGCCGCCACGGATTCGGGCCGAGGTGATCGCCGCCGAGCACGAGTGCCGACGGCGCGAGCCCGCAACGCGCGGCGATCGCGTCGACGTCGCGGCGGAAATCGGCAGGCGTCATGCCCGTATAGCCGCCGAGATGGTTCACCTGGTTGCAGGTCGCCTCGATCAGCAGCGGCGAGCCGTCCGCGCGCGCCGCCTCGCACGCGGCCTCCAGCACGAGCCGGTGCGCGCTGCAGATCGAATAGATGCCGCGCTGCGCGTCAGCGCGGTTCGCGTCGAAGATCATCCGCAGCACCGCGTCCGCATGGGCGGTGCGAGGACGTTCGGCGAAGGTCGTCAGGCCGGACATGCGATACCTCGTTCGGTCAGGAAGCGGTCGATCTCGGCCGCGCTGCTGTTGCCTTCCATCGGGCCGCGCCGCGTGACCGCGATCGCACCCGCCGCGTTCGCGCGGCGCAGCGCGACATCGATCGGCACGCCCGCGACCAGGCTCGCGACCAGCGTGCCGCCGAAGCAGTCGCCGGCGCCGGTCGGGTCGATTTCGTCGACCGGAAAGGCCGGCGCTTCGACGCGGTTCGCACGGTCGAACGCGACGCTGCCTTGCGCGCCGCGTTTCAGTACGACACGCTCGAGCAGCGGATGCGTCGCGAGCAGGCCCGCGATCGCGCGCTCGGCCGGCTGCGGTCCGCAGAAGAACGGCAGGTCGGCTTCGCTCGGCAGGAACAGGTGGCACGCGGCGAGCATCGCGTCGAGTGCTGCCCGCATCGGGCGAAAACCCAGCATTTCGGGCCGCACGTTCGGATCGAACGACACCTTCGCGCCGGCGCGCGCGGCCTCGATCACGCCGCGCTGCACGGCCGCGATCGCCGATTCGCTCGTCAGCGACGAGCCCATCACATGAAAATAGCGGCAACCGTCGAACATCGCGGTATCGACATCGGACGCTTCGACGCACGCGGCCGCGCTGGTGGACAGACTGTAGACGAAGCTGCGCGAGCCGTCGTCGCGATATGCGACGAACGCGGTGCCGGTCGGGCGCGCGACGCGACGGATGCGCGCGACGTCGACACCGTCGCGCTCGAGCCGCGCAACGATCGCATCGCCGAACGCGTCACGGCCGACGCAGCCCGCATACGCGACGCGCGCGCCGAGCCGCGCGGCCTGGTCGGCGAAGATCGCCGGCGCGCCGCTCGGGAACGGCCCGGCGAACAGGCCCGGCGTGTCGAAACCCTGGCCGCGCTCGGCGGCGACGAATTCGGCGAGCAGTTCGCCGGCAACGACGATCTCGGCCATCAGGCGTGCCCTCCCGAGACTGGCGTGCAAAGGGCCTCAGCCTGTGCCAGCGGCCATCGAGGCGAACATGGATGCCACTTCATCCGTTGCTCCGACAAACTGTTATCGGCGGCCAGAAGGAACGATATGCGCTTGACAGGCCGCTTCGTCCACGGGGTAGGATCATTTGCATGATCCTTGTCTACCGCTACCGGGTGAAGTCGCTCAACGGCCTGCTGAACCAGCAGAGCCGTGCGGTGAACTACGTCTGGAACTTCTGCAACGACACGCAAAAGCACGCGCTCAAGTGGAGCAAGAAGTGGCCAACAGGTTTCGACCTGAACGGACTGACGAGCGGCAGCAGCAAGGAGCTTGGCATTCACTCCGGCACGATCAACGCAACGTGCTTGCAGTACGCACAATCCCGTAGCCAGCACCGACGCCCTTACCTGCGCTATCGCGGCAAGAGAACGCTTGGATGGGTACCGTTGAAAGGGCGCGACCTGAAGCGTGAAGGCGACGCGTTCCGTTTCGCCGGCAACACTTTCCGCGTGTTCAACAGTCGACCGCTTCCCGAAGGCAAGATCAAAGACGGCACCAACTTCGCGCAGGATGCGCGTGGCAACTGGTTTCTCAACATCGTGATCGAGATGCCCGATGTTCAAGCGCGCCCGATCCGTTCCGGCGTCGGCATCGATCTCGGCCTGAAAGATTTCGCTACACTTTCGACCGGCGAAAAGTTGCCCAATGATCGGTTTGGCCGATGCGCGGCTGAAAGGCTGGCGAAGGCGCAGCGTGCACGCAAGCACAAGCGGCATATTGCGAAGCTGCACGCCAAGGTTGCGAATGCCCGTGCCGATTCCCAGCACAAGCTCGCACTCGATCTGGTGCGGCGGTTCGATTACATCGCGGTCGGCAATGTCTCCGCCGTCAAACTCGCCAGAACCAGAATGGCGAAGAGCGTCTACGACGCATCCTGGTCGTCTTTCCGAAACATGCTCCGTTACAAAGCGATCGCGCACGGAGCCACGTACGAGGAAGTCGGCGAAAGCGGTTCTACCCAGTCCTGTTCGGCGTGCGGGTCGAAAGACAGCACGACGCGGCCGAAAGGTATCGCGGGACTGCGAGTAAGAGAGTGGGCCTGCAGTGACTGTGGTGTCGAGCATGATCGTGATACCAACGCTGCGCTGAACATTCTCCGATGCGGACGTGCATCGCCAGGTGTGGGAATCCGCCGCCTTTAGGCGGCGGAGGACGTCAAGTCAGCTCATCCAGTTGCCGCCGTCGACGTTCAGCGTCTGGGCGGTAACGTAGTCGGCGTCGGACGACGCGAGGAACAGCGCGGCACCCGTCAGGTCGCCCGGCACGCCCATGCGGCCGAGCGGCACGGCTTCGCCCACGAGCCGCTTCTTCTCGCCGAGCGGCCGGTTCTCGTAGCGCGCGAAGAGGGCATCGACCTGCTCCCACATCGGCGTGTCGACGACGCCCGGCGCGATGCCGTTCACGTTGATCCGGTGCGGCGCGAGCGCGAGCGCGGCCGATTGCGTGTAGCTGATCACCGCGGCCTTGGTCGCGCAGTAGTGCGAAACGAGCGCCTCGCCGCGACGCCCGGCCTGAGACGACATGTTGACGATCTTGCCGCCGCGCCCCTGCTCGACCATCCGCTGCGCGACGGCCTGCATCAGGAAGAACAGCCCTTTCACGTTGACCGCGAACAGCCGGTCGAACACGTCCCACGATTCGTCGAGGATCGGGCGCATGTCGAACAGCGCCGCGTTGTTGAACAGGATGTCGACGCCGCCGAAGCGCTCGACCGCCGTAGCGACGATGCGCTCGATGTCGTCGCGGCGCGTGACGTCCGCGGTGACGGCCACCGCACGGCCGGGGTTCGCCTCGATGAGCCGAGCGAGCGACCCGCCTGCCGGTTTCAGGTCGACGAGCACGCAGCGCGCGCCTTCGTCCAGATAGCGTTGCGCGACTGCCTCGCCGATGCCGCTTGCGGCGCCCGTCAGGATCGCGACCTTGTCTGCCAGTCTCACTGGTTGTCTCCGGTTCGTTCTGCTGGTTGACGGTCACGAGGTGAGCGAACGCTCTGCGACCGATCAATTGCTCTGTTGGTGATCGAATGATCGGATACGCGATTCGCGCTGTCAAGGCGACGTAACGGCTTTCTATGATGCGCTGCGGCACAACGGCACACCGTGGTGGGCCGCTGCGCACGTCCGGCAAGGCGCAGCGCGCGCGGTGCGGCGCAGCCGGATAGTCGATGAAGGGGACGGAGCGAGGACGGAAAGGAGATTTCGCGCTGCACGGCGCGACGATACGTTATATCATCGCCGTACTTTGTTTCACGCCCTGCTTCATGCCATGGCTACCTCATCGTCCATTGACGCCCGGCTGTCCCGGGCCGACGCATTCGCCGCCGAGCACGGGCTCGCGTGGACGCCGCTGCGCCGTCAGGTCTACGAGCGCGTGCTGGCCGCGCAGCGCCCGATCGGCGCGTACGACCTGCTCGCCGAGCTCGAGCCGCAGCGCGGCCGCGTACCGCCCACGACCGTTTATCGCGCGCTGGATTTCCTCGTCGAGCACGGCTTCATCCACCGGATCGAATCGAAGAATGCGTTCTTCGCGTGCTGCGAGATCGGCGTACCGCACGAAGGCCAGTTCCTGATCTGCGATTCGTGCGGCGACACCGTCGAGATTCCCGGCGGCGACCTCGCGAAGCAGTTGTCCGCGAGCGAGCCCGCGCACGGTTTCGAAGTCCACCACCAGGTCGTCGAGCTGAGCGGCCTGTGCGGGCACTGCAAGCGCAAGCCCGCGCAACGCTGACGCCGAATCGCGCGGCCACGCGCCGCCCCTTCCCACGAGGAGTTCCATGTCCATTGCCCTGAAGCGCGCGCCGCGGCGTGCCCTGTCGCCTGCCCGCTGGCTCGCCGCCGCTATCTCCACTGCCGCCCTGTCGCTCGCGGCGCCCGCGTTCGCGCAGGCCGCGACCGTCAACGTCGTGGCCGCCGAGAATTTCTACGGCGATGTCGCGACGCAGATCGGTGGCAGTCATGTCGCGGTGACGAGCATCCTCAGCAATCCCGACCAGGATCCACACCTGTTCGAAGCGAGCCCGAAGACGGCCCGCGCGCTCCAGCACGCGCAGGTCGTGATCTACAACGGCGCCAACTACGATCCCTGGATGAGCAAGCTGCTCGGCGCGTCGAAACAGGCGAAGCGCGCGACGATCGTCGTCGCCGACCTGGTCGGCAAGAAGGCCGGCGACAACCCGCACCTGTGGTACGACCCGGCGACGATGCCGGCCGCCGCGCGCGCGATCGCGGCCGAGCTCGGTCGCGCCGATCCGGCGAACAAGGCCGAATACGATGCGAACCTGCAGAAATTCGTTGCATCGCTGAAGCCCGTCGACGACAAGGTCGCCGCGCTGCGCGCGCAGTACAAGGGCGTGCCGGTGACGGCCACCGAGCCGGTGTTCGGCTACATGTCGGACGCGATCGGCCTCGACATGCGCAACCAGCGCTTCCAGCTCGCGACGATGAACGACACCGAAGCCAGCGCGCAGGACGTCGCCGCGTTCGAGAACGACCTGCGCAAGAAGCAGGTACGCGTGCTGATCTACAACAGCCAGGCCGAAGAACCGATGACCAAGCGCATGCTGAAGATCGCGCGCGACGGTGGTGTGCCGACGGTCAGCGTCACCGAGACGCAGCCGGCCGGGAAGACCTTCCAGCAGTGGATGGCCGGCCAGCTCGACGCGCTCGCCGCCGCGCTCGCTGCCGGCAAGAAATAAACGACGCAACGACATGACTGCCACTCCCCACGCACTCGCCGTCGATCGCGTCACGCTCGAACTGGGCGGACGCACGATCCTGCGCGACGTCAGCTTCTCGATCGAACCCGGCGAATTCGTCGGCGTGCTCGGGCCGAACGGCGCGGGCAAGACGACGCTGATGCGCGCGGTGCTCGGCCTCGTGCCGGTGTCGGCCGGCACGCTGTCCGTCGGCGGTGTGCCGGTCGTGCGCGGCAACGCGTCGATCGGCTACATGCCGCAGATCAGGAGCGGCCTCGCGAACCGCCGGATGCGCGGCTACGACTTCGTCGCGATGGCCGCCGACGGCCACCGCTGGGGGCTGCCGCACACGAACGCGGCGACGCGCCGCGACGTCGACCGCGTGCTCGATCTCGTCGGCGGCCCGACGCTTGCCCGCCGGCCGCTGTCGGAACTGTCCGGCGGCGAGCGGCAGCGCCTGCTGCTCGCGCAATGCTTGCTCGGCAGCCCGAAGCTGCTGCTGCTCGACGAGCCGCTGATCAGCCTCGACCCGAACCACCAGCGCGGCGTCGTCGAGCTCGTGCGCAACGTGCAGCGCGAGCTCGGCATCACCGTGCTGTTCTCCGCGCACGAACTGAATCCGCTGCTGAATGCGCTCGACCGCGTGCTGTATCTCGGCAATGGCGTCGCGGCGCTCGGCACCGTCGACGAGGTGATCACGAAGCCCGTGCTGTCGCGGCTCTACGGTTCACCGATCGACGTAATGCGCGTGAACGGCAAGATCTTCGTGATGTCGGGCGACGTCGAGGTCGAGAAGCACGATCACGAACACGAGGACGACGACGGCCACTCGCACGGCGGCGGTGGCGGCGGCCACGGCCATCACCACCACGGACACGCTCATCCCGGGCATTCGCAAGATGTTTGAATACGACTTCATGATCAACGCCTTCGCAGCGTCGGGGATCGTCGCGGTGCTCGCGGGCATCGTCGGCTACTTCCTGGTGCTGCGGGGGCAGACCTTCGCCGGCCATGCGCTGTCGCACGTCGGCTTCACCGGCGCGACGGGTGCGGTGCTGCTCGGCATCTCGCCGATCTGGGGGATGGTCGGCTTCACGCTCGTGGCCGGGATCGGGATGGGTGCGCTCGGCGAGAAGCTCGCGGGCCGCGACGTCGCGATCGGCGTGATCCTGTCGGGCGCGCTCGGTTTCGGCCTGCTGTTCCTGCATTTCTACACGTCGTTCGCGACGCAGGTCACCGCGCTGCTGTTCGGCAACGTGCTCGCGGTGAGCCATGACACGCTCGCGGTGCTCGCCGGCATCGGCGCGGTGAGCCTGCTCGCGCTCGCGCTGATCGCGCGGCCGCTGCTGTTCGCGTCGCTGCAGCCCGAACTGGCCGAAGCCAAGGGCGTGTCGCTGCGCACGGTGTCGATGCTGTTCCTCGCCGTGTGCGCGCTCGCCGTAGCCGCGGCGACGCAGATCGTCGGCGTGCTGCTGGTGTTCACGCTGCTGGTCGGGCCGGCTGCCGCCGCGCAGAACGTGACGACGCGGCTGTCGACCGGTGTGCTGCTCGCCGCGCTGTTTGCGTTGTTCGAAGCGTGGCTCGGCATCGTGCTCGCGTATCACACCGACTGGCCGACCAGCTTCTGGATCACCGCGCTGTCGGCGCTCGTGTACGGCGCAAGCCTGTTGCGGCGCGACTGATCTGCGCGAAGCGGAGCGCCGCCCAACGAAAATGAAAAACGCCGGCATGCCCGAGGGCAGCGCCGGCGTTTTTTATGCGCCTGCGATCGTGCGGCGCGCCGTGTGCGTTACGTGCTTCCCTTCCCGCTCATCGTGCGAGCACGCGCGCGTGATGCGCGAGGTGATCGGCGATGAACGTCGAGATGAAGTAGTACCCGTGGTCGTAGCCCGGATGGCGGCGCAGCGTCAGCGGCTGGCCGGCCTTCGCGCATGCGGCTTCGAACACGTCGGGGTTGAGCTGGTTCGCGAGGAACTGATCCGCGAGGCCCTGATCGACGAGGATGCCGTCCGCGAACTTCGGCGCATCGGCGCGCGCGACGAGTTCGCTCGCGTCGTGTGCCTTCCATGCATCGCGATCGGCGCCGAGATAGCCCGAGAACGCCTTCTCGCCCCACGGGCAGCGTGTCGGCGCGGCGATCGGCGCGAACGCCGATACCGACCGGTACAGCCCGGGATGGCGCAGCGCAAGCGTCAGCGCGCCGTGCCCGCCCATCGAGTGCCCGAAGATCCCGAGCCGCGCGCCGTCGATCGGCAGTTCGGCCGCGACGAGCTCGCGCAGCTCGCCCGTCACGTACGACTCCATCCGGTAATGCGTGGACCACGGCGCTTCGGTCGCGTCGACATAGAAGCCCGCGCCGACGCCGAAGTCCCACGCATCGGTCTCGCCCGGCACGCCCGCGCCGCGCGGGCTCGTGTCGGGCATCACGAGCGCGATGCCGTGCTGCGCCGCGTATTGCTGCGCGCCGGCCTTGATCGCGAACGTCTCGTCGGTGCACGTGAGCCCCGCGAGATAGAACAGCGCCGGCACGCGGCCGTGCGCGGCCTGCGGCGGCAGGTACACCGAGAACTTCATCGGCAGGCCGATGGCCGCCGAATCGTGACGGTAGAAACGCTGCTCGCCGCCGTGGCACGCATGCGAGGAAACGAGTTCGAGCATCGCGGTGCGCTCCCGGTCAGTACAGCACGACCGAACGGATCGACTCGCCGGCCTTCATCAGGTCGAAGCCTTCGTTGATCCGCTCGAGCGGCAGCGTGTGCGTGATCAGGTCGTCGATGTTGATCTTGCCTTCCATGTACCAGTCGACGATCTTCGGCACGTCGGTACGACCGCGTGCACCGCCGAACGCCGAGCCCTTCCACTCGCGGCCCGTCACCAGCTGGAACGGACGCGTGCTGATTTCCTCGCCCGCTGCCGCCACGCCGATGATGAACGACTGGCCCCAGCCCTTGTGCGTGCACTCGAGCGCCTGGCGCATCAGCTTCACGTTGCCCACGCATTCGAACGAGTAGTCGGCGCCACCGTCGGTCAGCTGCACGATGTGGTCGACCACGTTCTCGACTTCGTTCGGGTTGATGAAGTGCGTCATCCCGAACTTCTTCGCGAGCTCGACGCGCTTCGGGTTGATGTCGACGCCGATGATCTTGTCCGCGCCGACCATCTTCGCGCCCTGGATCACGTTCAGGCCGATGCCACCGAGGCCGAACACGACGACGTTCGCGCCGGCCTCGACCTTCGCCGAGTACACGACCGCGCCGACGCCCGTCGTCACGCCGCAGCCGATGTAGCAGATCTTGTCGAACGGCGCGTCCTCGCGCACCTTCGCGACCGCGATTTCCGGCACGACGATGTAGTTCGAGAACGTCGACGTGCCCATGTAGTGGAACAGCGGCTTGCCGTCGAGCGAGAAGCGCGACGTCGCGTCGGGCATCAGGCCCTTGCCCTGCGTCGCGCGGATCTTCTGGCACAGGTTGGTCTTGCGCGACAGGCAGAACTTGCACTCGCGGCATTCGGGCGTGTAGAGCGGAATCACGTGATCGCCCTTGCGCAAGGTGCCGACGCCGGGGCCGACGTCGACCACGACGCCCGCGCCCTCATGGCCGAGGATCGCCGGGAAGATCCCTTCCGGATCGGCGCCCGACAGCGTGTAGTAGTCGGTGTGACAGATGCCCGTCGCCTTCACCTCGATCAGCACCTCGCCTGCGCGCGGCCCTTCCAGATCGACTTCCTCGATCGTCAGCGGCGCGCCCGCCTTCCATGCAATCGCTGCTTTCGTCTTCATCGTGTGACTCCTGTCTGTGTGTGAGGTCTGCCCGGGTTGGCTCGTCAGCGCTCATGCCGGCCGGCGTGGGTGCGCCAGCGCCGACGCCGGCCCAATGCTTCGCACCGGGTTCCATGCAAAGCTGTCGAAACCGAGCCGCGCGGCATCGCGCGCGGCTCGGCGAGAGAATCTCGTGCTCGCCATGATGGCCGGTCCGGCCGCGCATCGCTTGCGGCAAACGGTCGCCGGCTTGCCACGATGCGTCATCGCTGACGCAAAAGAACAAGTGTTCGAGTTTAAACGCCCGTCGTGAACCATGCATCCGTACGCGCATACAGGTCGATGAAGCGCGCGTGGCGCGCGGCCAGCAAGCGATCCTCGCGCGGCTCGGCAACCGGCGACGCGGCCGGCGCCAGCGCGTGCAACGCGTCTTCGCGCCAGTGCCCGATCGCGACGCCCGCCAGCAACGCGGCGCCGCGCGTCGCGGCGTTCGGGCAGTCGATCGCGTGGAGCGACGCGCCCAGCGAGTCGGCAAGCAACTGGCGCCAACGCGGATCGACCGAGCCGCCACCCGCGAGACGCAGCATCGTCACCGGGTCGCCGCGATCGGCGTCGCGGATCGCATCGAGCCCGGCGCGCAACGCGAACGCGACGCCTTCGAACGCGGCACGCATCATCGCGGCGCGCGTGTCGCCGAGCCCGAGGCCGAGCCAGCCGCCGCGCGCATCGGGGTTCATCCACGGCGAACGCTCGCCCGTCAGGTACGGCAGGAAGCACAGGCGTTCCGACGCAGCCTGGGCAAACGCACCGTCATACGCATCGGCCCACTGCGCGTAGCCGAGCCAGCCGCGCACGGCTTCGAGCGCGAGCCCGACGTTCTGCATCGCGGCCATCGTGTAATAGCCGCCGCCGGCCGCCGCGCGATAGCGATGCAGCCCACGTCGCGCGGGCGGCAGCGCATCCGCGAGCACGACGATCTGGCCGCCGCTGCCCGTCGTCAGCAGCGCATCGCCCGCGGCGGCGAGCCCGCTGCCGAGTGCCGCACATGCGGTGTCGGCCGCGCCCGTCGCCAGCGGCACGCCGGCCGGCAGGCCGAGTGCCGCGGCAGCCAGTGTGCCGAGCGTGCCGCAGCGCGCAGTCGACGGATGGACCGATGCGAACCGGTCGGTCGGCAGGCCGAGCGCGTCAATCAATGCGAGATCCCATGCGCCGTCAGGCGTCGCGAGCGCGGTCGCGCACGCGTCGCTCGGATCGGCCGCGACGTCGCCGCCCAGCGCGATGCGCAACCAGTCCTTCGGCTGCACGGCCCAGCGCGCGGCGTGCAGCGCATCGGGTTCGTGCGCGGCCAGCCAGCGCAACAGCGGGCCGGCCATGCCGGGCGCAACGGGGTTCGGGGCGACGGGCATTCCGGCGACGGGCAATCCGGCTGCGGGCATTCCGGCTGCGGACCAGCCGGCCGCTTCCGCTTCGCGCACCGCGCGCGTGTCGGGCCACAGCAGCGCGGGCCGCACCGGCCGCCCGGCCGCGTCGATCAACACGACGCCGTGCATCTGCCCCGAGAACCCGATCGCTGCGACCTGCGCACGCTCGTCGGCCGGCAGCCGTGCGGCCGCGCGCACGAGCGCCTGCCACCACGTGTCGGGCGCGATCTCGGCCCAGCCGGGCTGCGGCGACGACAACGCATAGGGTTCGCTCGCAACCGCACGCTCGACGCCGTCGGCATCGAGCGTGACGAGTTTGACGGAGCCGGTGCCGAGGTCGATTCCGAGCAGGCGCATGACGTGACGGTGAATTCGAATGAACGGATGTCGATGATAACGGGATCGCGATGCGCGCCCCGTTTTTTGCCGCCGCCGCGGCGGGCCGAAAACGCAGTTGCGTGCCGGGTTTCACCCGGCTGCACCTTGCCGGCGAAAGCGGCCGCTCGCGGGTTAACCCGGCACGATTTTTCCCAGGCACTTTTTGCCACTATGCGACCCGCCCGATACACACCATAAAGCGGCCTATATTTGACACGGGGGCCAGCGCTATTTTGAAGGGCTATAAAACCGGGAAACCTCACTCCTGCGGCAGTTTCCCGATGATCGACACCCTGTTTCATGCCGAAATGGCATATCGAACCAGCAAAGAACGGAATAGTACCCAGCGCTCTTGTTGCGCGGATTCATTCCGCATAACTTCGTATCACCCCGAAAACAAGATCATGGAGTGAGACAGATGCAATCGAACACGGTCCATCCGTGCGATGAGGTGCTGCCGACCGGCAAGCTTGTAACGCTTGGTCTCCAGCACGTCCTCGTCATGTACGCCGGCGCTGTCGCCGTGCCGCTTATCGTTGGCGCCGCACTCAAGCTGCCGAAAGACCAGATCGCGTTCCTGATCAGCGCCGATCTGTTTTCGTGCGGCGTCGCCACGCTGATCCAGACGCTGGGCCTGTGGATCTTCGGGATCCGCCTGCCCGTCATCATGGGCTGCACGTTCGCGGCAGTCGGCCCGATGATCGCGATCGGCACGAACCCCGGCCTCGGCATTCTCGACATCTTCGGTTCGACGATCGCGGCCGGCATCATCGGCATCGTGCTCGCGCCGATGATCGGCAAGCTGTTGCGGTTCTTCCCGCCGGTGGTCGTCGGCACCGTGATCGCGGTGATCGGGCTGTCGTTGATGGAAGTCGGCATCAACTGGGCGGCCGGCGGCGTCGGCAACCCCGAGTACGGCAGCCCCGTCTATCTCGGCCTGTCGCTGCTCGTGCTGACGCTGATCCTGATGATCAACAAGTTCGGCCGCGGCTTCATCGCGAACATCTCGGTGCTGCTCGGCATCGTCGCCGGCTTCGCGATCGCGTTCGCGATCGGCCGCGTGAATACCGACGGCGTCGCGCACGCACCGTGGGTCGGCATCGTGATGCCGTTCCACTTCGGCCTGCCGCACTTCGACCCGCTGTCGATCGTGACGATGGTCACGGTGATGTTCGTCACGTTCATCGAATCGACCGGCATGTTCCTCGCGGTCGGCGACATGGTCGATCGTCCGGTCAACCAGGAGCGCCTGGTGCGCGGCCTGCGCGTCGACGGCCTCGGCACGCTGATCGGCGGCATCTTCAACTCGTTCCCGCATACGTCGTTCTCGCAGAACGTCGGCCTTATCGGCGTGACGGGCGTGAAGAGCCGGTTCGTGTGTGCGACGGGCGGCGTGATCCTCGTGCTGCTCGGCCTGTTCCCGAAGATGGCGCAGGTGGTCGCATCGGTGCCGCCGTTCGTGCTCGGCGGTGCGGGCATCGTGATGTTCGGGATGGTGGCCGCGAACGGCATCAAGGTGCTGTCGAAGGTCGACTTCGTGAACAACTCGCACAACCTGTTCATCGTCGCCGTGAGCGTCGGCATGGGCCTCGTGCCGGTCGTGTCGCCGCACTTCTTCTCGAAGCTGCCGCCCGCGCTCGCACCGATCCTGCACAGCGGCATCCTGCTGGCATCGGCCACGGCCGTGATCCTGAACATCGTGTTCAACGGCGTGAAAGGCGAAAAGGACGCGCGCTGCGACATCCGCCGCGCCGGACATGACTTCGACGGCCGCCCGGCCGACGTGCACCACTGATCACGACGCGCCGGGCGACGGCGCGAAGCGGTAACGAACAACGCCACGGCATGCCGTGGCGTTTTTGCTTGGCGGGGGGCGGACGACGCGCAGTGCCCGCGTGCGCGCTCAGGGTGCTCGCTGGCAGGCCGCCAGCGACGCGATGCAGGCTGCCGTTTGGCCGCGTCGGGCGACCTGTCTGCCGTGATGGACGCTGCCGATGCCTGATGCCTGATGCCTGATGCCTGATGCCCGGTGCCCGGTGCCCGATGCCTGATGCCCGGTGCCCGATGCCCGATGCCCGGTGCCCGGTGCCCGGTGCCCGATGCCCGATGCCCGATGCCTGATGCCCGATGCCCGGTGCCCGGTGCCCGGTGCCCGGTGCAGTCATCGTCACGCCAACCGTCGTGATCTCGCGCGACTCGGCCGCATAAAAGAAAACGCCACGGACTTTCATCCGTGGCGTTTTCGTTTCCGCATACAGCCGGTTCGAAGGACAGGCGCGATAGGCCGCGCCAGCCCTTCCTTTCGCTTACCCGTTCGTCGCTGCTACCGACGCAGGCGCAGGGGCGGCCGCCTTGTCGTAGTCGACCGGCGCATCCGGCGCGCGCGGCGTCTCGCCGGCCCGCTGGACCCAGCCGCCGCCCAGTGCGCGATACAGGTCGACCAGGTTCGTCCAGCGCGCCAGACGCGCGCTGATCAGCGTCTGCTGCGCCGAATACAGGTCAGTCTGCGCGGTCAGCACCGACAGGTAGCTGTCCACACCGTTCTTGTAACGCAGGTCCGACAGGTCGAAGCGGCGCTGCTGCGCGTGCTCGTTGCGCTCGAGCGCCGCGATCTGCTGGTCGTACGTGCCGCGTGCGGCCAGGCCGTCCGACACTTCGCGGAATGCCGACTGGATCGCCTTCTCGTAGTTGGCGATCTCGATGCGCTTCTGCACGTGCGCGAGATCGAGGTTCGCGATGTTCGACCCACCCTCGAAGATCGGCAGCGCAATACTCGGCGCAAACGACCACGCCGCCGTGCCGGCCTTGAACAGGCCGCCCAGCGTCGGGCTCGAGGTGCCGAACGCGGCCGTCAGCGAGATCTTCGGGAAAAACGCCGCGCGCGCCGCGCCGATGTTCGCGTTAGCAGCCAGCAGCGTCTGCTCGGCCTGCATCACGTCGGGGCGACGCGTCAGCAGGTCAGACGGAAGGCCTGCCGGCACATCCGTCAGCAGGTTCTGCGCGTCGAGCGGCATGCCCGCCGGCAGGTCGTCCGGCAGCGGCTCGCCGATCAGCAGCACCAGATAGTTCAGCGCCTGTGCACGCGCACGCGCCTGTTGCTGCTGGTTCGCGAGCGCCGTCTCGACCACCGTCTGCGCCTGACGCAGCTCGAGCTCGGAACCTGTGCCGTTGTCGAACTGCAGCTTCGTCAGGTCGTACTGCGCCTGGGCGGACTTCAGCGTGTTCTCCGTCACCTGCAACAGGTCGTCGGTCGACAGCAGCGTCAGGTACTGGTCAGCCACCGACGACACCAGCGAGATTTCCGACGCCTGCCGTGCGTACGCGGTCGACAGGTACTGCGCGAGTGCCTGGTCCTTCAGGCTCTGCACGCGGCCGAACAGGTCGAGTTCCCACGAAGCGGAAAGCCCGACGTTGTAGGCGCGCGAGATCAACGGCGCCTGCGTCGTCGATACGCCGGCCGGATAGCGCTGGATGTTGCCCGTACCCGTACCGTTCAGCGTCGGGAACAGGCCCGCGCGCGTGATCTGGTACTGCGCGCGCGCCGCCTCGATGTTCAGCACCGACACGCGCAGGTCGCGGTTGTTTTTCAGCGCGATCTCGATCAGCCGCTGCAGGCGCGGATCGACGAAGAACTCGCGCCAGCCGATGGCGGTCGCCGCCTGGCCGTTCGCGCTGCGCGCGCCGGCAGCGCCCGGCTGCGTCGCGTAGACGCCGCCGGCCGGGTACGCCTGCGCGACGGGCGCGTCGGGCCGCTTGTAATGCGGCGCCATCGTGCAGCCCGTGGCAAAGAGCGCGACCGCGATTGCAGTCAAAGCGTGTTTTTGCATCATCACTGTCCCTTGTTGCCTTCGTCGCCGTTGCCCGGCTTCTCTTCGTGGTGCGAGTGCTCCTGAGCCAGGCGCAGCGCCTCGTCGACGTCTTCCTTCTCGCCGCTGAAGATCGCACGGATCTTCACGAAGAACATCGGGATCATGAAGATCGCGAGGAACGTCGCCGTGATCATCCCGCCGATCACGCCCGTACCGATTGCGTGCTGGCTCGCCGAACCCGCGCCGTTGCTGATCGCGAGCGGCATCACGCCGAGAATGAACGCGAGCGACGTCATCAGGATCGGACGCAGCCGCAGGCGCGCCGCTTCCAGCGCGGCCTCGATCGGCCCCATCTTCTCCGTCTGCTGCAGTTCGCGCGCGAACTCCACGATCAAGATCGCGTTCTTCGCCGACAAGCCCACGGTAGTCAGCAGGCCGACCTGGAAGAACACGTCGTTTTCCAGACCGCGCATCGTTGCCGCGAGCAGTGCGCCGATCACGCCGAGCGGCACCACCATGATCACCGAGAACGGGATCGACCAGCTTTCATACAGCGCCGCCAGACACAGGAACACGACGAGGATCGAGATCGCGTACAGGATCGGCGCCTGCGAACCGGACTGGATTTCCTGGAACGACAGGCCGGTCCACGAATAGCCGATACCGACCGGCAGCTTCTTCGCGAGCCCTTCCATCGCGGTCATCGCCTGACCCGTCGACTTGCCCGGTGCGGCCTGACCCTGGATTTCCATCGCCGATACACCGTTGTAGCGCTCGAGCTTCGGCGAACCGTACGTCCAGTGACCGGTCGAGAACGCGCTGAACGGCACCATCCCGCCCGAACTGTTGCGCACGTACCAGATGTTCATGTCTTCCGGCGTCATCCGGAACGGCGCATCGGCCTGCACGTAGACCTTCTTGATCCGGCCGTCGACGTCGAGGAAGTTGTTCACGTACTGCGACGCCCACGCGATCGAGAACGTCTGGTCGATCGCAGAAGCCGTGACGCCGAGCGCATTCGCCTTCTCGCGGTCGATGTCGACCTTGTACTGCGGCGTATCGTTCAGGCCGTTCGGGCGCACGCCCTGCAGCGTCGGATCCTTCGAGGCCATCCCGAGCAGCTGGTTACGCGCGGCCATCAGCGCATCGTGGCCAAGACCCGCGTTGTCGGTCAACTCGAAGTCGAAGCCGGCAGCGGTACCGAGTTCAGGAATCGACGGCGGGTTGAACGGGATCACGATCGCGTCCTTGTAGCCCGCGTAGCGCCCGAACATCCGGCCGATCAGCGCCTGCACCTTCTGGTTCGCATGCTGACGTTGCGAGTAGTCCTTCAGGCGCACGAACACGAGACCGGAGTTCTGGCCGCGGCCCGCGAAGCTGAAGCCGTTGACCGTGAACGCCGATTCGACGATTTCCTTCTCGTCCTTCAGCAGGTAGTCGGAAATGTTCGCGAGCGTCTTCGCGGTCGTTTCCTGCGTCGAACCCGACGGCGTCTGCACGATCACGAACATCAGGCCCTGGTCTTCATCGGGCAGGAACGACTTCGGCAGGCGCACGAACAGCAGCCCGACCGCGACGATCACGACCAGATAGATGATGAGCCAGCGGCCCGAGCGCTTGATCACGTGGTGCACGCCGACGTGGTACTTGTCGCGGCTGTTGTTGAACGTGCGGTTGAACCAGCCGAAGAAGCCCTTCTTCTCTTCGTGATGCCCTTGCGGGATCGGCTTGAGGATCGTCGCGCACAGTGCCGGCGTCAGAATCAACGCGACCAGCACCGACAGCACCATCGCCGACACGATCGTCAGCGAGAACTGACGATAGATTGCGCCGACCGACCCGCCGGAGAACGCCACCGGCACGAACACCGCCGACAGCACGAGCGCCACGCCGACGAGTGCGCCGGTG
The DNA here is from genome assembly GCF_964265005.1 of Burkholderia crassaminum. Classification (NCBI taxonomy): domain Bacteria; kingdom Pseudomonadati; phylum Pseudomonadota; class Betaproteobacteria; order Burkholderiales; family Burkholderiaceae; genus Burkholderia; species Burkholderia crassaminum. The sequence goes on from NZ_OZ183799.1 coordinate 3,055,371, forward strand.
ATCTGGCCCATCGCCTTGCGGGTCGCCTCCTTCGGTGACAGACCCTCTTCCGCCATCACCCGCTCGACGTTCTCCACCACCACGATCGCATCGTCCACCAGCAGGCCGATCGCGAGCACGAGGCCGAACATCGACAGCGTGTTGATCGAGAAGCCCACCATCGACATGATCGCGAACGTGCCGAGCAGCACGACCGGCACCGCGATCGTCGGGATGATCGTCGCCCGCAGGTTCTGCAGGAACAGATACATCACGAGGAACACGAGCACGATACCTTCGAGCAGCGTCTTGACCACTTCCTCGATCGACAGCTTCACGAACGGCGTCGTGTCGTACGGGTACTTCACGACGAGGCCGTGCGGGAAGAACGGTGCCAGTTCGTCGATCTTCGCGCGCACGGCCTTCGCGGTCGCGAGGGCGTTCGCGTTGGTCGCGAGCTGGATACCGAGTGCCGCGGTCGGCTGACCGTTGTACTTCGTGTCGAAGTTGTAGTTTTCGCCGCCGAGGCCGATCTGCGCGACGTCCTTCAGGCGAACCTGCGAGCCGTCCTGGTTGACCTTCAGCAGGATGTTGCCGAACTGCTCGGGCGTCTGCAGCAGCGTCGATTCGGTGATCGTCGCCTGCAGCACGGTGCCCGGCGTAGCCGGCGTGCCGCCGATCTGGCCGCCCGCAATCTGCACGTTCTGCGCGGTGATCGCGGAGCTGACGTCGACCGGCGTGAGGCCATAGTTCGTCAGGCGGTTCGGGTCGAGCCAGATCCGCATCGCGTACTGCGAGCCGAACAGCGTGACGGTACCGACGCCGTTCAACCGGCTGATCGGATCCTTCACGTGCGACGCCACGAAGTTCGCGAGGTCGTACTTGTTCATGCTGCCGTCTTCGGAGTTGAAGGCGAGCACCAGCAGGAAGCTGCTGCTCGACTTCGTCACCGACAGACCAAGCTGCTGCACGACCTGCGGCAGAACCGGCGTCGCGAGCGACAGCTTGTTCTGCACCTGGACCTGCGCGATGTCGGCGTTGGTACCCGGCGCGAAGGTCAGCGTGATCGTCGCGTTGCCCGAGTCATCGCTCGTCGACGACATGTACAGGAAGTTGTCGAGACCGCTCATCTGCTGCTCGATCACCTGCGTCACCGTGTCTTCCACCGTCTTCGCGGAAGCGCCCGGGTAGTTCGCCGTGATCTGGATCGATGGCGGTGCGATCGTCGGATACTGCGAGATCGGCAGCGTGAAGATCGCTGCAACCCCGGCCAGCATCAGGATGATGGCGATCACCCACGCGAAGATCGGGCGATCGATAAAAAACTTTGCCATGAAACAGGCTCCCTGTTATTGCGCGCTCGAAGCAGCGGCAGCACTCGCCGGCGCGGCACCCGATGCGGCAGCACCGGAAGCGGCAGCGGCGCCGGAACCGGCAGCGGCCGGCGCGGCGGAGGCGGCAGCAGCACCCGGAGCGGCAGCGGCCGCCGGTGCGAGCTGCGCCGCGACCGTCTTCACGGTCGCACCCGGGCGCACCTTGTCGACGCCCTGCACGATCACGTGATCGCCCGCTTCCAGACCGCCTTCGACGACCCAGTTCTGGCCCTGCATGCCCGTCGTCTTCAGCGGACGCGGCTCGACCTTGTTGCTGGCGTTCACCACCATCGCGATCGCCTGGCCCTTCTGGTCATGCGTCACGCCGATCTGCGGCACCAGGAACGCGTTCTCGTTCACGCCTTCCTCGATCCGTGCACGCACGAACATGCCCGGCAGCAGCACGCGGCCCGGGTTCGGGAAGACCGCGCGGATCGTCACCGAGCCGGTGGTCTGGTCGACCGTCACGTCCGAGAACTGCAGCTTGCCGGCCTCCGAATAGGTCTTGCCGTCTTCCAGAATCAGCGACACCTTCGCCGCGCCCGGGCCAGACGTCTTCAGGCGACCGCTCTGCACGTCCTGGCGCAGCTTCAGCCCTTCGAGGCTCGACTGCGTGAGGTCCACGTACACCGGGTCGAGCTGTTGTACCGTCGACATCAGCGTCGCCTGGCTCGCCTGCACGTATGCACCCGGCGTCACCTGCGAAATGCCGACGCGGCCGGTGATCGGCGAAACGACATCGGTATAGCCCAGGTTGATCTGCGCGGTATCGACCGCTGCCTTGCCGGCCGCGACGTCCGCCGCGGCCTGGCCCTGCGTGGCCACCGCGTTGTCGTAGTCCTGCTTGCTGACCGCGTTCGCGGCCACCAGCACCTTGTAGCGTGCGACCAGCGCGTTCTGCGTGACGAGGTTCGCCTGCGCCTTCGCGAGCGTCGCCTTTGCGCTGTTCAGCGCAGCAACGTACGGCGCCGGATCGATCTTGTAGAGGCGCTGACCGGCCTTGACGTCGGTGCCTTCGGTGAATTCGCGGCGCAGCACGATGCCGTCGACCCGCGCGCGCACCTGCGCGACGAGGAACGCACTGGTGCGGCCCGGCAGGTCGGTGAAGACCGGTACGGCTTGCGGCTGGACGGTGACGACGCCGACTTCCGGCGTTTGCGGCGGCGGTGCCGATTCTTTTTTCCCGCACGCGGCCAGGAAAACGGCGGCCGTCGCGACAGTGATTAAGCGGTATGGAACCCGTTCGACGCGCATGGAGCGACCTCTGTGTATAACCAATGGAATAAGTGCCGCACCCGACCGGAGCGAGCGCAACACGGATGCGCCTCACGGCGCAGATCGAACACCTGAAATACTGGACTGCTAGATACAGCAAGCGGCACGAAACCTCCGTGCCGACAGGTTGCCCCGCAACTGCGGACTGGTACTTTGGCGGGAATCAGCAGAGTGGGATATTAACTGATTGCCACTTGGGTCATTCGATCGTAGGGTGGTATTGTATATACATTCATGAATGTATGTAAAAAGCCCGTTTATGCGCCGCCGGCTGTCCAGTCTTACGAATTGTTACCAGCCGCAAGCATAGCCAGTCTATATGACTGCGACGAGGGTTGCAGACCCTATATTCACCTACGATCGATCCAATCAGGCCTGCACATGGTCAGACGTACCAAGGAGGAGGCGCTCGAGACGCGCAACAGCATTCTCGACGCCGCCGAACACGTGTTCTTCGAGAAGGGCGTGTCGCACACGTCGCTCGCGGACATCGCGCAGCACGCCGGCGTGACGCGCGGCGCGATCTACTGGCACTTCGCGAATAAAAGCGAGCTGTTCGACGCGATGTTCGACCGCGTGTTTCTGCCGATCGACGAGCTGAAGCGGATGCCGCTCGACGCACCGGGCGGCAATCCGCTCGACAAGATCCGCCAGATCCTGATCTGGTGCCTGCTCGGCGTGCAGCGCGACGCTCAGCTGCGCCGCGTGTTCAGCATCCTGTTCATGAAGTGCGAATACGTCGCGGACCTGGAGCCGCTGCTGCAGCGCAACCGCGCGGGGATGAGCGAGGCATTGCACGCGATCGACGCCGACCTCGCGGGGGCGGTGCGGCTCAAGCTGCTGCCCGAGCGACTCGATACGTGGCGCGCGACGCTGATGCTGCACACGCTCGTCAGCGGTTTCGTGCGCGACATGCTGATGCTGCCCGACGAGATCGACGCCGAGCAGCATGCGGAAAAGCTCGTCGACGGCTGTTTCGACATGCTGCGCTACAGCCCGGCGATGCTGAAGGACGGCGAATAACCGCGCGGCGAGCGTTCGCCCGCGGTTTTCGTTTCATCGGGCGGCGCGCCAACCTCGCCAGCGCACTGCCCGCGCCCGCTTCTCCCCGCCTGGTTCAGGCCGCCTTCGCGCGCTGCGCGCGGGCCCGCCGGTTCGACGCGGCGACCGAATCGCGCTTTGGCATCGGCGCACCGGCCAGTCCCGCGATCCACGCATCGGTGGATATCACGGCCGCGAAATTCGACTGGAACACCACCGTGTACGCGCGGTGAATCTCCTCGGCGCTCGCCGCGCCGGCTTCGTTCTCGTATGGCAGCGCGCCCGTCGCGTCGTCCAGGTACTCGACATTCAGCCCCGCATGCGCCGCGTGATAGACCGTCGACGCATTGCAGTTGTGCGTCATGTAGCCGGCCACCGCGAGCGTGTCGATCCCGTGTGCATCGAGCCACGCAGCAAGATCGGTCCCGGCAAACGCGCTTGCCTGCGCCTTCTCGATCAGGTGCGCGTACGGCCGGCCGGCGACGACCGCGTGCAGTGCGACGCCGTCGGTGCCGGGCGCGAAGATCGGCGCGCCGGCAGGCGCGACGTGCTGGACGACGATCACGGGCACGCCGGCCGCATGCGCGGCATCGATCGCGCGGCCGATGTTCGCCAGCGACACGTCGAGCGGTGGATACTCGATCGGCAGGTTGCCCGTCACGTACTCGTTCTGAACGTCGATCACGATCAGCGCGCGGCGGGAAGCCGGACGGGAAGCGGAACGGGAAACGGAATGCGGGACGGCGTTCGACATGGCGGGCTCCTGGTCCGGAGGCGCGGCCCCGCCCCGGAACGGGGCGGCGAGCGGCGCGATGCGATGCATTGTCGGGGCGCATCGCTCACGCGGACAGTGGCCCGATAGCCATTCTTCGATAAAATCGGGCCATCGCCTATCCGGAGCCCGCCATGCCCGCCGCCGCCTCGCCTACCCGGTCCACCCCGCCCGTTCCGACCGTCGTTGCCGTGATCGCGTACGACGGCATCAGCCCGTTCCACCTGTCGGTGCCGTCCGTCGTGTTCGGCAAGGAACGCGACGCGGCCGCCTCGCCCGCGTTCGAGTTCCGCGTCTGCTCGGCCGAGCGCGGTCCGCTGTCGACGACGGGCGGCTTCACGATCACCGCGCCATACGGGCTCGACGGGCTCGACGACGCGGACATCGTCATCGTGCCGGCGTGGCGCGACCCGGACGAAGCGCCGCCCGACGTGCTGCTCGACGCCGTCCGCGCCGTCGCCGCGCGTGGCGCGCAGCTCGTCGGGCTGTGCCTCGGCGCCTACGTGCTCGCCGCGGCCGGCCTGCTCGACGGCCGCCCGGCCACCACGCACTGGGCATGGGCCGACGACTTCGCGCAACGCTTTCCGCGCGTGAGGCTCGATCCGGACGTGCTGTACGTGGACGACGGCAACCTGATGACGTCGGCCGGCACGGCCGCGGGGCTCGACTGCTGCCTGCACGTCGTGCGGCGGCGCTTCGGCTCGGACGCCGCGAACCAGATCGCGCGCCGCCTCGTGATCCCGCCGCACCGCCAGGGCGGGCAGGCGCAATACGTGCCGCAGCCGGTCGCCGCGCACCCGCGCGATGCACGGCTCGCGGGCCTGCTCGACTGGGTGCGCGCGCACCTCGACGCCGCGCACAGCGTCGATTCGCTCGCCGAACGCGTGCTGATGAGCCGGCGCACGTTCACGCGCCACTTCCGCCAGGCAACCGGCACGACCGTCACCGCGTGGCTGCAGGCCGAGCGGCTCGCGCGTGCGCAGCATCTGCTGGAAACCACCGGGCAATCGATCGATGCGATCGCGCAGGCGGCCGGCTACGGGTCGAGCGTATCGCTGCGCCAGCATTTCGCGGGCGCGCTCGGCACGTCTCCGTCGGCGTATCGAAGGGAATTTCGCGGCGCCGGAGCCGGCGCCGATGCCGGGCGGTAATGCGCGCGGCGGGCGGACCTTGCAGCGGAACCGGCCGGCCGCTCAGCCGCCGTTGATCCAGCGCGCCGCGTAAAGCAGCAGCGCGACGAAGACGATCATCGCGGCCCACGCCCAGACGGGCACCGTGCCGGAGCCACGATGCGGGAGCGCGCTGGCCGCACGCCCGGTCAGCGCGCCGCCGAGGTGCGACGGCAGCGAACGCTTCGTCGCGGCCACCAGAGACGCCGGCCGCAGGAACACATGCTGGCGCCGCGGCGCAGCCGAGCGCGCGCGATTCGGTGCGAGACCGTGCTTCGCCTGTACGACCGCGCAGAATTCACGGAAGAAATCGTCGGTCCATTCGCGTAGCGTATTTTCGATCTGCCGCCCCGGCAGCTCGGTGAGCGGGCCGCTCGCCGTCGCCCAGACCACGTATTCGATGCGCGTGGCGTTCGCGTCGTCGTCCGGCATCAGCACGAGTTCGACCTGGCCGCGAAGTGCGCCGAGTCCATCGGCGCGCGCCTTGAAATTGAGCACGCGGCGCGGCTGCCCTTCCGCGTCGCCCTGCTCGGCGGCCGCATGCGCACGCACGTCGTAGCGGGCACGCAGCGGGCCGAGCGGCACCGTGATCGTCAGCGCGAACTCGCCGTCCGCAAGCTTCACGAAGGATTCGCAATGGTCGAAGCTCGCGCGCAGCAACGCGAGATCCTCGAACGCCTCCCGCACGACAGGCGGCGCGACCGGTATGCGTAACGTGTCGTTCAGTTCCATGACGCCTCCCCGATGAACGTGCGCCGCATCAGGACGTCTCGACGAGACTGTCGATCCGTGCAGCGTCGAAGGCGACGTAGTGCGCGAGCGCCGACGCAGCCGCCTTCGGTTCCTCGTAACTCCATGCGGCGTTCTCGATCACGCCGTCTTCCGTCTGCAAGTCGAAGTGCACGGCCTCGCCCCTGAACGGACAGGCCGACGTGACACCTGATTTCACGAGCCGGCGCATGTTGACGTCGCGGCGCGGCAGGTAGTGGGTGTCCGGCAGGCCCGTTTCGCGCACGGTCAGCGCGCCGTGCGAATCGGCGTACGTGATGCCACGATGGATCACGCGCACGCGATGACGGTTCGGCACGATTTCGAGACGTGGGTCGGCTGCGTCGGACATCGTTTCTCCTTGGGGCGGCACGGCCAAGCCGGGCTCAGGAAACGAAAAAGCCACGGCACGGGTGCCGTGGCTTTCATTATGGGCGAAACCGCAGCCGAATGCGCGCCCCCGGCCGGAGCCGCGCGCGGCGGGCTACTGCGCGCTCCACTGAAACGCAGCCTTCGCGCCGCCCTTCGAGCCGACCGTGACGGCACGGGATTCCTCGTTGCCCTGGTACGACGCATGCACCGTATAGCGGCCCGGCGGCACCTTCACGAGCATGTACGGGCCGCGCGCGTCGGTCTTCAGCACCTCGTCGCCCTTGCCGTCGACGATCCGCACATGAACGTCGGCCAGGAACTCGCCGCCCTTGCCGGTGAAACGCAGCGCCATCGGCCATTTCGGCTCGTTGCGCTGGAACGCCGTCGATTCGTCCTGCCCGACGCCGCCGGACACGAAGGTGACGTCGCCTTGCTGTCGCGCGGCGGGCAAGCCGTCCGACTGCGCGTACGCGCCGGTCGCGCCGGCGGCGAGGCCGGCGGCCAGCGCCGCGGCGACGGCAAATCGGGACACGTTGCGTAGATATTGCATGGCTCTCTCCTTGGGGTCGGAACACATACAGGGCGCTGCGTCATGCGATCGAACCTCGGCGGCGCCCGCCGCGGCCGGCCAGGCCGGCCGTCGGCCGTGGCCGGTCAGCTCAGGTCGACCGGCACGAAGATCTGTGCATTATCGCGCTGGATCAGCAGAGCAAGACTGTTGCCCGCACCCTTGACCGCGTCGCGCAACTGCTCGGGGCTCGTGACCGGGCGGCCGTTGACCGCGAGGATCACGTCGCCGGGCTGGATGCCCGCGTTGGCGGCCGGCCCGCCGGCCTGCTGCACGATCAGGCCGTGCGACAGGTTGTCGGCGCTGCGCTCCTGCGGCGACAGCGGACGCACCGCGACGCCCAGGCGCCCCTGCTCGACGGGTCCGCCGTCATTCGACGCGAGCTTCGCGTCGGCCATTGCGCCGAGCGTCACACTGATCGACTTCTTCGACTTGTCGCGCCAGATCTGCAGGTCGGCCTTCGAGCCCGGCTTCAGGTTCGCGATCTGCGCGGGCAGCGACGTCGAATCGGCAACCGGCGAGCCGTTGACCGACAGGATCACGTCACCCGGCTGCAGGCCGGCCTTCGCAGCCGGGCCGTTCGGATCGACCGAGCTGACGAGCGCGCCATCCGGCTTCTGCAGTCCGAATGAGCTCGCGAGCGTCTGGTTCAGCCCCTGCACTGCCACGCCGAGGCGGCCGCGGCTCACGTGGCCCGTCTTCACGAGCTCGTCCTTTACCTTGATCGCCTCGTTGATCGGGATCGCGAACGACAGGCCCTGGAAGCCGCCCGTCTGCGAATAGATCATCGAGTTGATGCCGATCACCTCGCCCTGCAGATTGAACAGCGGGCCGCCCGAGTTACCGGGGTTCACCGGCACGTCGGTCTGGATGAACGGCGTGTAGTTCTCGTCCGGCAGCGCGCGCGACTTCGCGCTGATGATGCCCGACGTGACCGTGTTGTCGAAGCCGTACGGCGAACCGATCGCGACGACCCACTGGCCGACCTTGCTCTGCGCCGGGTCGCCGATCTTCACGGTCGGCAGGCCGCTCGCGTCGATCTTCAGCACCGCGACGTCGGACTGCTTGTCGGCGCCGACGACCTTCGCCTTGTATTCGCGCTTGTCGGTCAGCTTGACCGTGACGACGTTCGCGCCGTCGATCACGTGCGCATTGGTAAGGATGTATCCGTCGGAGCTGATGACGAACCCGGAACCGAGGCTCGCGCTCGGCTGGTCGTCCGGCTGCGCGTCGCCGCCCATGCCCGGCACCTGGCCGTAGAAATGCTTGAAGAACTGGTAGAACGGGTCGCTCGGGTCGATCGGCAGCTGCGGCTGCTGCACGCGCCGCGACACCTGCTTCACGACGTGCTTCGCGCTGATGTTCACGACCGCCGGGCCGTAGGTCTCGACGAGCCCGGAGAAATCGGGGATGCCGGTCTTGGCGGCCGCCTCGGCCGGCATCAGTGCGGCAGCCTGCGCGGGCGTGATGATCTGCGGATCGGCGCGGCGGGTGCCGGCGACATAACCGGCGGACAGGGCGGCCGCCACGGCGACCGCGACGGCGCCGCGCGCAAGGAATCGGGTGTTCATCGTAGGACCTCCTCTTTGTTAGGACGCAGCGTAACGACCCTGACTTAAAGGAGGCTTAATCAGCCTTAAGCGGGGCTTAAGCGGCCGCCGGCGCCCGCTCGGCGGCGTTCTTCACACGGATTCGGACGGCTGCGGCGCCTCGACCGGCATCTCGGCATCGCGGAACACGACGCTGACGAGCAGGCCGCCCGCGGCCGCGTCGCCGAGCGACACCGTCGCACCCTGCTGCGCCGCCACGCGCTTGACGATCGCGAGCCCGAGCCCGCTGCCCGCCACGTCGGTGCGCGCCCGCGCGGAGCTGTCGCGATAGAAGCGGTCGAACACGCGCTCACGCTCGTCGGCCGGGATGCCGGGCCCGCTGTCGCCGATCTGCACGCACGCGCGGCCGGCCGCGTCGCGGGTCAGCGACACGTCGATGCGGCCGCCGTCCGGCGTGTATTTCACCGCGTTGTCGAGCAGGTTGCCGAACATCACGCGCAGCGCGCCGACGTCCGCGACGACGCTCGCCGCGCGCGTCTCCTCGAAGCCGAGATCGATGTCGCGCCGCTGCGCGAGCGGCGCAAGCGCGGCCACGCATTCGACGAGCAGTGCCTGCAGGTCGACCGGCTCGCGCATCGTCGCGCCATCGGGTTCGGCGCGTGCCAGCGCAAGCAGTTGCTCCGTGAGACGCGTCGCACGCGACACGCCATCCTGAAGATCCGCGACCGCCTCGCGGCGCGATGCGTCGTCCTTCGCGCGGGCGACGAGTTGCGCCTGGATCTGCACGGCCGCGAGCGGCGTGCGCAGTTCGTGCGCGGCATCGGCCACGAAGGCCTTCTGCGTGTCGAGCGCGGCCGACAGCCGCGCGAGCAGCCCGTTCAAAGCCCGCACGAGCGGCTGCACCTCGAGCGGCAGGCGCGCATCGGGCAGCGGATCGAGCGCTTCCGGCCGGCGCGCCTCGACCGCGCGCGTCACACGGCCGAGCGGCGCGAGCCCGCGCCCGACGATCACCCACACGGCCGCGCCGAGGAACGGCAGCAGCACGATCAGCGGCCACAGCGTGCGCAGCGCGACGTTCGCCGCGAGCCGGTTGCGCACCGACAGCGGCTGCGCGAGCTGCACGACGTTGTCGCCGACGATCGCACCGTACACGCGCCATTCGCCGCGATCGGTGCGCTCGGTCGAGAAACCGAGCTCCGCGCGCGGCGCGATCGGCGCACGCGGATGCGAGAAATACATCAGCACGCCGTTGCGGTTCCAGATCTGGATGACGATGCCTTCGTCGCCGTTGGTGCGCGAGCCGAACACCTGCGAGAACGGCTCGGACGGCAGCGCCGCGGCGATTTCCTGCAACTGGTAGTCGAACAGCTCGTTCGCCTCGGCGAGCGCCTGCCGGTAGATGAGCCAGCCCGCGATGCCCACGCCTGCGACGACGATCGCGAGCAGCCAGATCAGCAATTGATGACGAATCGACCTCACGCGTCAGCTTTCCTTGACGACCATGTAGCCGAGCCCGCGCACGTTGCGGATCAGGTCCGAGCCGAGCTTCTTGCGCAGCGCGTGGATGTAGACCTCGACCGTGTTGCTGCCGATCTCCTCGCCCCAGCCGTACATCTTCTCCTCGAGCTGGCTCTTCGACAGCACCGCGCCGGGCCGCGCGAGCAGCGCTTCGAGCAACGCGAACTCGCGCGCGGACAACGCGACGGGCACGCCGTCGAGCGTCACCTGGTGCGAAGCGGGATCGAGCGTCAGCGCGCCGTGGCGGATCAGCGACTCGCTGCGCCCCGCCTGGCGACGGATCAGTGCACGCATCCGCGCGCCGAGCTCGTCGAGGTCGAACGGCTTGACGAGGTAGTCGTCGGCGCCCGCGTCGAGGCCCTTCACGCGATCGGCAACCGCGTCGCGCGCGGTGACGATCAGCACCGGCAGCGCCAGCCCGCGCGCGCGCAGCGTGCGCAGCACGTCGATGCCGTCGCGCTTCGGCAGGCCGAGATCGAGCAGCAGCAGGTCGTACGTCTCGCCGCCGAGCGCCGTCAGTGCGGCGTCGCCGTCCTGCACCCAGTCGACTGCAAAGCCGTCCGAGCGCAGCGCCTTGCGCACGCCTTCGGCAATCATTCGATCATCTTCGACAAGCAGTATCCGCATCGGGACAGGCATCCATGGGGCGAGTCAAACACGGCGACCATTGTAGCGCCGCGAACCGTGCGCGCGGCACCGTGCAATGCAACAGAAAGGCGGATTGCAAGGGGGCTGTCCGGACTTGTCTCTACAATGTGCGCTTTGGCGCCGCGCGCGCCCTGCCCGAACGTCGTGCTTCTCCCGTATTCGCTCATGCCGATTTCCGATCTTTCCACCCGGTTCGCCCCCCGCGCCCGCGTCTGCCTGCGGGCGGCCGCCATCGTCGCCACCTGCACCGCCCTCGCCTTCGCGCCTGCCGCGCAGGCCCGCAAGAAATCCCACAAGGAAGCACGCAAGACCACGGTCGTGTCGCCGGCCGCGCGCGCGGCCGGCCTGCCGGCGTCCGTACTCGTCGCGCTGCAGCGCGCGAAGGTGCCGGCGTCGGCAATGAGCGTCGTCGTCGAGCGCGTCGGCGATCCGGAACCGCTGATCGCGTGGAACGCGAGCCGGCCGATGCTGCCCGCATCGACGATGAAGCTCGTGACGACCTTCTCGGGCCTGTCGATCCTCGGCCCCGACTACCGCTGGCGCACGACCGCCTACTCGGACGGCACGATCGACCCCGACGGCACGCTGCAGGGCAACCTGTACATCAAGGGCACCGGCGATCCGAAGCTCGTGCCCGAAGAGCTGATCGACCTCGTCGACAAGCTCCGCAAGGCCGGCGTGAAGCGCGTGGCCGGCGGCCTCGTGCTCGACAAGAGCTACTTTGCGGCGTCGACGCGCGATCTCCCTTCGTTCGACGACGATGCGAGCGCGCCGTACAACGTCGGCCCCGATCCGCTGCTGTACGCATTCAAGGCCGTGACGTTCACCGTCACGCCGGGCGACGACGGCAAGGTGGCCGTCGACGTGCTGCCGCCGCTCGCGGACCTGTCGATCGACAACCAGCTGGTCGAAGGCACCGGCTCGTGCAGCGCGGCCGCCGCGGCCGCGCGCCCGACGCTGACGGCCGGCAGCGGGATCATGACCGCATCGTTCGCCGGCGACTATCCGCTGCGCTGCGGCGCGCACACGACCAACCTCGCGATCCTCGATCACACGACGTTCTTCGCGCGCGGCTTCCTCGCGCTGTGGCAGCAGGACGGCGGCACGATCACGGGGCCCGTGAGCGAAGGCAAGGTGCCGACCACCGCGCGGCCCCTGGCCGTGCATCACAGCCCGGTGCTCGGCAGCATCGTCTACGACATCAACAAGTTCAGCAACAACGTGATGGCGCGCAACCTGTTCCTGACGATCGGCGCGGTCGGCGGCAAGCCGCCGGCGACGCCCGAACAGTCGAGCCGCGTGATTCAGGCGTTCCTGCAGAAGAACGGCATCGCGATGCCCGACCTCGTGCTCGAAAACGGCTCGGGCCTGTCGCGCGAAGAACACGTGAGCGCGCAGTCGCTCGCCGCGCTGCTGCAGGCCGCGAACGCGAGCCCCGTCGCGCAGGCCTTCGTCGATTCGCTGCCGATCGCGGGCATCGACGGCACGATGAAGAACCGCCTCACCAACGCCGGCGTGCTCGGCAACGCGCACATCAAGACCGGCACGCTGCGCGACGTGCGCGCGATCGCCGGCTACGTTGCCGGCGCCGACGGCCAGAGCTACATCGTCGTGAGCTTCATCAACAACGATCACGCGGAAGGGGCACGCGCCGCACACGACACGCTGCTCGAGTGGATCTACGCGGGCGCGCACTGACGAGCCGCGCACCGCTGCATGGTGCGGCACCGCCGGCCGCCGGCTCGCGCCGACTTGCGCCGGCCACGCGGCCGCACTGCGCAGCGGGTCGCCCCGGCGGGTAGCCGGGGCGGTCTGCAAGCGCCTCCGCACACGGAATCCCGCCCTCCCCGGTTTGAAACGGCAGCCGCCACCCGCGCGCGCCGCACCGCGCGCCAATCGCGCCCATAAAACAGGGCCACACCGCCCGGCCCCGTGCCGCGCGGCTTCCGTAGAAACCCTGTCCTCAGAGGGAACCCTCTACGCTGCCCCCTCGCCTAGCGCGTGGCGATTGCGTAGGCTGTTGGCCTGACCGATATCTACAACGGGCCATACGCCCGGCCTCAAGGCTTGCAGGGGAAAGAAGGAGACACGCCCATGCGATTCGACGTCGAATTGCTTCTGCTCGCGCTGGCGCCCGTCTTCCTGCTCTGCATCGCGTGGGAGGCCTGGCACCTCGCCCGCACTCGTGCGCAGGATCATGTCTATGCGTGGCGCGATACGCTGTGCAACGCGGCGCTCGCGCTGATGCACCAGGGCGCCGACAAGATCGCGTGGCTGTTCGTGATTCCCGTCTACGCGTATTGCTACCGGCACTACCGCCTGTTCACGTGGCACGACGGCTGGCTGTCGTTCGCGGTGCTGTTCGTCGCGCAGGATTTCCTCTACTACGTGTTCCATCGCGCGAGCCATCGCGTGCGCTGGCTGTGGGCCGCGCACGTCGTGCACCACTCGTCCGAGCGGATGAATTTCTCGACCGCGTTCCGCCAGAGCCTGATGTACCCCGTCGCGGGAATGTGGGTGTTCTGGCTGCCGCTCGCGTTCGCCGGCTTTCCGCCGCAACAGGTCGTCGGCATCGTGCTGATCAACCTCGCGTTCCAGTTCTTCGTGCACACGCAGGCGATCGGCAAGCTCGGCTGGCTCGAATACGTGCTGAACACGCCATCGATCCACCGCGCGCACCATGCGCGCAATCCGCGCTACATCGACCGCAATTACGCAGGCGTCCTGGTGATCTGGGATCGCCTGTTCGGCAGCTATGTCGAGGAAACGCCCGACGATCCGCCGCAGTACGGGATCGTCGAACGGCTCGGCTCGAACAACCCGCTCGTCGCGACGTTCCACGAGTGGGTATCGATGGCCGGCGACGCGTTGCGCGTCAACGGCTGGCGCAACAAGCTGCGCGCGATTTTCGGCCCGCCCGAATGGGCGAGCGCTTATCATGCGCAGATTGCCGAGGCCGCGAACCCCGATCCGCGCACCGTGCCGCTTGCGGCTGCGCGAGACCAATAAACCGTTTCAGCCAACGGCCGCCGCGCAGCCCGGAACCGAGCAGGCACGCGGCAGATGAGAAACACATCAGGCCATATCTACGAGGAGATCGAACGATGCAGACACAACAACACGCACCTTCCCGCACCCGGCAGCGCATGCTGCGCACCGCGCAAGTCGCGATCGCCGGCGCCGCGCTCGCGCTGCTCGCCGCATGCGGCGGCGGTGACGACAACAACAGCAACAACGCATCGAACACGCCGCCGTCGGGCGTGAAAATGCAGATCGTCTCGTTCGGCGACAGCCTGTCCGACGCCGGCACCTACTCGCAGATCAAGCTCGGCTTCGGCGGCGGCCGCTTCACGACCAACCCGGGCCAGGTGTGGACGCAGAACGTCGCGCAGTACTACGGCGACACGCTGCAGCCCGCGAACCAGGGCGGGTTCGGCATTCCGCTGCAGGCCACCGGCGGTCTCGGCTACGCACAGGGCGGCGCGCGCGTGACGCTGCAGCCGGGCATCGGCCATGCGGACGCGAGCGTGCCGAACGCCGATTACGCGCAGGCAACCACGACGCCGATCGCGACGCAGCTCACGCAATACCTGCAGCAGCATGGCAGCTTCAACGCGAACCAGATCGTGCTGCTGAACGGTGGCGCGAACGACATCTTCTACCAGGTCGCCGCGCTGCAGGCCGGCGCGATCACGCCGACGCAGCTGCAGCAGAACATCGGCGCCGCTGCGCAGCAGCTCGCGGGTGTCGTGCAGCAGATCGTCGCGTCGGGCGCGACGCACGTGTTCGTGTCGAACGTGCCCGATATCGGCGGCACGCCGCTCGCGCTCCAGGGCGGTTCGCAGACGACCCTCACGCAACTGTCGATGCTGTTCAACGGCACGCTCGCCGCGACGCTGCAGGCGCTCAAGGTCGACACGACCAAGTACGCGCTGCTCGATACGTTCACGTGGCAGGACGGCATCCTCGCGAACTACAAGGCGAACGGCTTCAGCGTGTCGAACACCGACACCGCGTGCAACCTGAAGGCAATGGTCCAGGCTGCCACGCAGTACGGCGTCGCGAACGCGACCGCATTCGGTTCGTCGCTGTTCTGCTCGCCGCAGACCTACACGGTCGCAAACGCGGATCAAACCTACATGTTCGCCGACACGGTCCACCCGACGACGCGCCTGCATGCAATGTTCGCGCAGTTCGTCGAACAGCAGATCGCGAAGTCGGGCGTCGGCAAGTAAGCCGCCGGCCATGCGCCCAAACAAAAACGCCCGACCGGTTCGCCGGTCGGGCGTTTTTCATTCCTGAATTGCGATGAGCGTCAGTCGCGCGCTTCGAACGCGGCCGCCGCGCGGCCGAGACGATCGTTGACCGCGATCCATTCGACGGTCTCGGGCAGCTTCTCGACGAGAATCCGCGCGACTTGCGCGCGGTCGAGCGCGCGCAGCATCCCGTACAGGTCGCGCGCATACGCCTGCGGATCTTCCGGCGCCGCGACGAAATGCACGCCGTCGGCCTGCGCCCAGCGCCCCGCGCGCGACGCACGGGCGACGAGCGCGACGCGTTCGCCGTCGGTCTGCGCGGCCGCGAGCAGCGGCTCGAGCGCATCGAACGGCAGCAGCGCGAGCGGCGTGCGCGGTGCGTAATGCGCTTTCAGCGTGCCCGATGCGCGCGGCGCGGTCGCGTCGCTGCCGTCCGGCAGCTTCGGCGCGCGGCCGAGCACGTCGGCGATCTGCTGCGGCGTCACGTGGCCCGGGCGCAGCAGCGCCGGGAAACCGCGCGACAGGTCGAGAATCGTCGATTCGATGCCGACTTCGGACGCGCCGCCGTCGAGCACGTGCACGGTGTCGCCGAATTCGTCGCGCACGTGCTGTGCGGTGGTTGGGCTCACATGGCCGAACCGGTTCGCGGACGGCGCGGCCACGCCACCATGCCCGCCGCGCCGCGCGCTGAACGCGGCCAGCAGCGACTGCGCGACCGGATGCGACGGGCAGCGCAGCCCGACCGAATCCTGGCCGCCGCTCACGGCGTCCGGAATGCGCGCATGACGCTTCAGGATCAGCGTCAGCGGGCCCGGCCAGAATGCATCGATCAATGCCTGCGCATCGGCCGGCAGATCGTCGGCCCAGTAACCGGGATCGCCGCCCGGCGGCAGGTGCACGATCACCGGATGATTCGCAGGCCGCCCCTTCGCCGCGTAGATGCGCGCGACGGCCTCGGGATTCGCGGCGTCGCCGCCAAGCCCGTAGACGGTTTCGGTCGGAAAAGCGACGAGCTGGCCCGCGTCGAGCAACGCGGCGGCCGCGTCGATCTGCGCGGCCGTCACGGCGTTCGGGAGATCGATGGACATCGGCCCGCGCCTCAGTCGAGCGGCACGCGCAGCAGCTGCGCGCACGCGGTGGCCGCGGCAACGGCTTCGTCGCGCGTTTCGGCCGTGAAGTTCACGTGGCCCATCTTGCGGCCAACGCGCGCGTCCTCCTTGCCGTACAGGTGCAGGTGCGCGGCCGGCATCGCGGCGACCGTGTCCCACGGCGGCGTGACGGCATCGGCCGCCGCACCGTTCGGGAACCACACGTCGCCGAGAATGTTCAGCATCGCGGCCGGAGAATGCTGGCGCGGGTTGCCGAGCGGCATGCGCGTCATCGCGCGCACCTGCTGCTCGAACTGGCTCGTTGCGCACGCATCGACCGTGTAGTGGCCGGAGTTGTGCGGGCGCGGCGCCATCTCGTTCGCGACGAACGAACCGTCTTCCAGCACGAAGAATTCAACGCACAGCACGCCGACGTAGCCGAGCGTATCGGCGATCCGCACGGCGGCCTGCTGCGCCTCTTCGACGCGCGCGGCATCGGCGGCCGGCGCGGGCACGACCGTCAGCGCGAGGATGCCGTTGTGGTGTGCGTTCTGCGCGAGCGGGAACGCGGCCGAGCGGCCGTCCGCGCCGCGCGCGATCAGCGCCGACACTTCGTATTTCAGCGGCAGGCGCTTCTCGAGCACGCACGGCACGCCGTTCAGTGCCGCATGCGCATCGCGCGCTTCCTGCGCGGTGCTCACGCGCACCTGGCCCTTGCCGTCGTAGCCGAGGCGCGCCGTCTTCAGGATGCCCGGCAGCACCGCGTCGAGCGCGGCATCGTCGAGCGCGGCGAGCGCCGCCGACGATTCGATCACGACGTGCGGCGCAACGGGCACGCCCGACGCTTCGATGAAGCGCTTCTCCGCGATCCGGTCCTGCGCGACCGCGACGCAGCGGCCGGCCGGCGCGACGAACGTCGTGCGCGCGAGGAAATCGAGGCTCGCGGCCGGCACGTTCTCGAACTCCGTCGACACCGCATCGCACAGGTCGGCCAGTTCGGCGAGCGCGGCTTCGTCGTCATACGCCGCGCGCAGGTGGCGGTCGGCGACCGCGCCGGCGGGGCTCGTCGGATCGGGATCGAGCACGGCGACGCGATAGCCCATCGACTGGGCGGCAAAGCAGAACATGCGGCCGAGCTGGCCACCGCCGACCATGCCCAGCCACGCGCCGGGCAGGATCGGGGAAACGAAATCAGGAGTTGCGGTCATGTCAGTGGTCGGTCGCGGCGGGCGCTGCCCGCCGCAGTGGGGAGGTCAGGCAGCCGCGGGAAGGCAGTGCGGCCACCGGTGCGCCGTCATTCCAGCGGCGGCAGCACCATCGCGTGCGCGGCTTCGTTCTGGCGCACGCGGAACGCGGCGAGCCGGTTCGCATAGTCGACCGAGTTGCCGGACAGGATCGACACCGCGAACAGCGCGGCATTCGCGGCGCCGGCCTCGCCGATCGCGAACGTCGCGACCGGCACGCCCTTCGGCATCTGCACGATCGAGTGCAGCGAATCGACACCCTTCAGGTACTTGCTCGCGACCGGCACGCCGAGCACCGGCACCGTGGTTTTCGCGGCCAGCATGCCGGGCAGGTGCGCGGCGCCGCCGGCGCCCGCGATGATCGCGCGCAGCCCGCGCTCGCGCGCCTTCTCCGCATAGTCGAACATCTCGTCGGGCATCCGGTGCGCGGACACGACCTTCGCTTCGTACGGTACGCCGAATTCCTGCAGGATCGCGACCGCGTGCTTCATCACGTCCCAGTCGGAACTCGAACCCATCAGCACGCCGATGAGCGGCGCGCTGTGCGTGTGGGCAGTCTGGATTTCACTCATTTCGTCAGTTCCTGTCGACCAGAGTTGGTGCTTCAGCACTTACTCTGGTCCCATGCAAAGCGGTCGACCAGAGTTGGTGCTGAAGCACTTGTGTCAGCCGGAGTCAGTGCTTCAGCACTGACTCCGGCCCCATGCTTCGCATCTGGTCCCATGCAAAGCTCGCTCAGGCGAGCGACTGGCCCGTGATGCGCTCGAGCGCTTCCTGGTACTTCGCGGCCGTCTTCTCGACGACGTCGGCCGGCAGCGCCGGCGCCGGCGCCGTCTTGCCCCACGGCTGCGTCTCGAGCCAGTCGCGCACGAACTGCTTGTCGAACGACGGCGGGTTCGTGCCGACTTCATACTGGTCGGCCGGCCAGAAGCGCGACGAATCGGCCGTCAGCACTTCGTCCATCAGGTACAGCTGGCCGTGGTTGTCGAGGCCGAATTCGAACTTCGTATCGGCGATGATGATGCCGCGCGTCGCCGCGTAGTCGGCCGCTTCCTTGTACAGCTTGATCGAGATGTCGCGGATCGTTGCAGCCAGCTCGGTGCCGATGCGGCGCTCGGTTTCCTCGAACGTGATGTTCTCGTCGTGCTCGCCCATCTCGGCCTTCGCGGCCGGCGTGAAGATCGGCTCGGGCAGCTTCTGCGCGTTCTGCAGGCCTTCCGGCAGCTGCACGCCGCACACGGCGCCCGACGCCTGGTATTCCTTCCAGCCGCTGCCGGCCAGGTAGCCGCGCACGACCGCTTCGATCATGATCGGCTCGAGGCGCTTGACGACCACGCCGCGGCCCTTCACCTGCTCGACCTCGTCGGCCGCGACGACCGCTTCGGGCGCGTCGCCCGTCAGGTGGTTCGGCACGATGTGCGCGAGCTTGTCGAACCAGAAGTTCGCCATCTGGTTCAGCACGCGGCCCTTGTTCGGAATCGGCTCGCCCATCACCACGTCGAATGCCGACAGGCGATCGGTCGTGACGATCAGGAGCTTGTCGTTGCCGACCGCGTAGTTATCGCGGACCTTGCCGCGACCGAGGAGCGGCAGCGAGCGGAGCGTGGATTCGTAGAGGGTAGACATCGTCTTTTCGCAGATAAGGAGCCAAACAAAAAGGGAAACGCCGTTCCCCGCGGCAGGCGGGAACGGCGGTCTTGCAATACGTCGGCGAACCGGCCGGGCAGCAGCGCCCGGGCGGTTGCCGGCCGGCCCTCGTTCGGCCGGACGGAGCGGCTGCCCGGGGCCGGATCAGATCCGGCCGGGCGGCCCACCCTGCCCGATCGCAGAATCGGGCGGGGCAATCGTACTACAGTCTCAGCGCACGACCTGCGCGAGCGCGCCGGACTTGTACTGCTCGGCGATCTTGTCGAGCGACACCGGCTTGATCTTGCCGGCCTGGCCTTCGCAGCCGAACGCGAGGTAGCGGTCGACGCAGACCTGCTTCGCCGCTTCACGTGCGGGCTTCAGGTAGTCGCGCGGATCGAACTTGCCCGGGTTCTCGAACAGGTAACGACGGATCGCACCGGTGATCGCGAGACGCAGGTCGGTGTCGATGTTGATCTTGCGCACGCCGTGCTTGATGCCTTCCTGGATTTCCTCGACCGGCACGCCGTAGGTTTCCTTCATGTCGCCGCCGAATTCGCGGATCTCGGCCAGCAGTTCCTGCGGCACCGACGACGAACCGTGCATCACGAGGTGGGTGTTCGGGATGCGCGCGTGGATTTCCTTGATGCGCTGGATCGACAGGATGTCGCCCGTCGGCTTCTTCGAGAACTTGTACGCGCCATGCGACGTGCCGATCGCGATCGCGAGTGCATCGCACTGCGTGAGCTTCACGAAGTCGGCGGCCTGCTCCGGATCGGTCAGCAGCTGCTCGCGGGTCATCGTGCCTTCCGCGCCGTGGCCGTCTTCCTTGTCGCCCTTCATCGTCTCGAGCGAGCCGAGCACGCCGAGTTCGGCTTCGACCGTCACACCGATCGAGTGCGCCATCTCGACGACCTTGCGCGATACGTCGACGTTGTACTCGTACGACGCGACCGTCTTGCCGTCGGCTTCGAGCGAACCGTCCATCATCACGCTGGTGAAGCCGCTGCGGATCGCGCCCATGCAGACCGCCGGCGACTGGCCGTGATCCTGGTGCATCACGACCGGGATGTGCGGGTACGACTCGACTGCTGCTTCGATCAGGTGGCGCAGGAACGGCTCGCCCGCGTACTTACGCGCGCCGGCCGATGCCTGCATGATCACGGGCGCGCCGACCTGGTCCGCCGCCGCCATGATCGCCTGGACCTGCTCCAGGTTGTTCACGTTGAAGGCCGGCAGGCCGTAACCGTGCTCTGCCGCGTGGTCCAGCAATTGACGCATTGATACGAGAGGCATTGTGGAACTCCTTGGAATGAAAACCGGTGCGCCCTGACGCCGGCGCGGCGCTCGCTCCCGTTCGAATCCGGGGTGGCGCGGCGCGGCTGAGCGTCGAATAGCCGCATTTTATCGCGAAGCGCCTCCGATTCCGACCGCCCCGTGGCGCCGACTCGCAATTTGTTACGTTCGCACGGCACAATGCGGCCAAAAAAGAGAAAAAAAGCCGCGCGGGGCTTCGGACCCCACGCGGCTTTCGCGTGAAAAACGGTGCCGGATCGAATTTTCAGCCGATCCGGGCTGCCGGCGCGCAGGCCGGCCCGATGCTCAGTCGGCGCTCAATAGTGTTCGCCGACCCGCACGATCTTCAGCGTGTTGGTGCCGCCCGCCTGCCCCATCGGCTCGCCGACCGTCAGCACGACCATGTCGCCGTGCTGCACGTAGCCCTGCTTGACGACGATCTCGAGCGCCGCCTGCAGCGCCGAGTCGCGGTCGCTGTTGAAGTCGACGTGCAGCGGCGTCACGTTGCGGTACAGCGCCATCGTGCGCTCGCTGCCGACGCGCGGCGTCAGCGCGAAGATCGGCACGTGCGTGTAGTGACGCGACATCCACAGCGCGGTCGCGCCCGATTCGGTCAGCGCGATGATCGCCTTCGCACCCAGGTGGTACGCGGTGAACAACGCGCCCATCGCGATCGACTGGTCGATCCGGGTGAACGTGCGGTCGAGGAAATCCTTGTCGAGTTCGACGTGTTCCGACTTTTCCGCTTCGACGCACACGGCCGCCATCGTCTCGATCGTGACGACCGGGTACTTGCCGGCGGCCGTCTCGGCAGACAGCATCACCGCATCGGTGCCGTCGAGCACCGCGTTCGCGACGTCCGACACTTCCGCGCGGGTCGGCACCGGTGCGTAGATCATCGATTCCATCATCTGCGTCGCGGTGATCACGAGCTTGTTCGACTCGCGCGCCATCCGGATCATCCGCTTCTGCAGCGCCGGCACGGCCGCGTTGCCCACTTCCACCGCGAGGTCGCCGCGCGCGACCATGATGCCGTCGGATGCGTCGAGGATGCTCTGCAGCGCCGGGATCGCTTCCGCGCGCTCGATCTTCGCGATCATCTTCGGCTTGATGCCGTACGGCGCGCCCGCGATATTCGCGAGCTGGCGCGCCATTTCCATGTCGGTCGCGTTCTTCGGGAACGACACCGCGACGAGGTCTGCGCCGAGCGACATCGCGGTGCGGATGTCTTCCATGTCCTTCGCGGTCAGCGCCGGCGCCGACAGGCCGCCGCCCTGGCGGTTGATGCCCTTGTTGTTCGACAGCTCGCCGCCCACCTTGACGGTCGTGTGGATCTCGTCGCCGAGCACGCGCTCGACGGTCAGCACGATCAGGCCGTCGTTCAGCAGCAGCAGGTCGCCCGGGCGCAGGTCGCGCGGCAGTTCCTTGTAGTCGAGGCCGACACGCTCGTCGTTGCCGAGCTCGCAGGCAGCGTCAAGGATGAAGGGCTGCCCCGGCACGAGCGTGGTCTTGCCGTTCTCGAACTTGCCGACGCGGATCTTCGGGCCCTGGAGGTCGGCCATGATCGCGATCTCGCGGCCAACCTTGCGGGCGGCCTCGCGCACCATCTCGGCGCGCTGGCGGTGATCGTCGGCCGTGCCGTGCGAAAAATTGAGCCGCACGACGTCGAGGCCCGCCTGCATCATCTGCAGCAGAATCTCCGGCGAACTGGAAGCCGGGCCGATCGTGGCGACTATCTTGGTGGCGCGCTGCATGAAACTCCTCATCTGGATCAAGGTGGATGCGCTGGGTGAAACGCTGCGAGAGCCGGAAGCGGCAGGCCCAGCGGCGGCCGTTCCGGGGGGCGTGCCGGTGCTTGCGCCCGGCATCGCTTTGTTCTGAATCTCGTGGTGCTGGTCGGCCGCGTCGCCGGCAGCCGCCGGTGCGCGCGGGGCGGAGTTCGCCCGCGCGGGCGCGCGTTTGCGCTTGCCCGCGCCGGCCGGCTGCTCCGCTTTCGCGGAGCGCACGGCCTTCGTCACCCCTGCGCGCGCCGCCACGCTCAGGCCGCCCGCGTTTCGAGCACTTCCACCGCCGGCAGCTTCTTCCCCTCGAGGAACTCGAGGAAGGCGCCGCCGCCCGTCGAGATGTAGCTGACCTGGTCATGGATGCCGTACTTCGCGATGGCCGCGAGCGTGTCGCCGCCGCCCGCGATCGAGAACGCGGACGATTTGGCGATCGCTTCGGCGAGCGTCTTGGTGCCGTTGCCGAACTGGTCGAACTCGAACACGCCGACCGGGCCGTTCCACACGATCGTGCCGGCCTTCTCGAGCTGGCTCGCGAGCGCCTTGGCCGTATCGGGGCCGATGTCGAGGATCATGTCGTCCGCTTCGATGTCGGCGACCTGCTTCACCGTGGCCACGGCCGTCGGCGAGAATTCCTTGGCCGTCACGACGTCGGTCGGGATCGGCACCGACGCGCCGCGCTCGCGCGCTTCGTCGATGATCGCCTTCGCTTCGGCGACGAGGTCGGCTTCCGCGAGCGACTTGCCGATCGACAGGCCGGCCGCGAGCATGAACGTGTTGGCGATGCCGCCGCCGACGATCAGCTGGTCGACCTTGCCGGCCAGCGACTTCAGGATGGTCAGCTTGGTCGACACCTTCGAACCCGCGACGATCGCCACCAGCGGGCGCGCCGGGTTGCCGAGCGCCTTGCCGAGCGCGTCGAGTTCGGCGGCCAGCAGCGGGCCCGCGCACGCGACCGGCGCGTACTTCGCGATCCCGTGGGTGGTCGCTTCCGCGCGGTGCGCGGTGCCGAACGCGTCGTTCACGTACACGTCGCAGAGCTTCGCCATCTTCTGCGCGAGCTCGTCCGAATTCTTCTTCTCGCCCTTGTTCACGCGGCAGTTCTCGAGCAGCACGACCTGGCCCGGCGCGACGTTCACGCCGTTCTCGACCCAGTTCGACACCAGCGGCACGTCACGGCCGAGCAGCTCGGCGAGGCGCTTCGCGACCGGCGCGAGCGAATCTTCCGGCTTGAATTCGCCTTCGGTCGGGCGGCCCAGGTGCGACGTGACCATCACGGCCGCGCCGGCGTCGAGCGCGGCCTGGATGGCCGGCACGGACGCGCGCACGCGCGTGTCTTCGGTGATGTTGCCCTGGTCGTCCTGCGGGACGTTCAGGTCGGCGCGGATGAACACCCGCTTGCCGGCGAGCTGGCCGGCGGCGATCAGGTCGGTAAGACGCTTGACTTGGCTCATGTTGGACAAATTGAAGTAGTGGATGGGGAAAGGGGGTTCACGCGGGACGTGCGCGGGCTGCCGCGAAAGGGCGCCGGATGCGGCCGTGGCTGGCGGTTCGCATGACGCGCACGGGTAAAAAATCTCGAACGGGCATTCTAGCCGATCCACCCGGCAGACTGACCCGCGGGCGGCGAATTCCGCCTATTTGGGATCGCACGCGGCAACGGACACATTGCCGCAACGCAGCAATGCAGGTGCACGGGCGGGCGGCGCCCGGCGGACCGCAGCGGCGGCCCATCAGAAGATCAGGCGCAGTGCGGTGAACACGAGCATCCCGACGACGATCGTGCCGAGCATGCTGCGCCGCCACAGGAACCAGCCGAGACCGGCGAGCGCCGCGTAAAACGGATGGTTGGACAGCGCGAACGACAGCCCGGCCGGCGTTTCGAGCACATCGGGCAGCACGACGGCGACCAGCGCGGCGGCCGGCGCATAGCGCAGCGCGCGCTGCGCCCGTTCGGGCAGCACGGTACGTTCGCCGCCGATCAGGAACAGCGCGCGCGTGACGGCCGTGACGATCGTCATCCCGATGATGACGATCCAGATCTCCGTCGCGCTCATTCGATTTCCTTTTCGTGCACGGTTTCGGTGCGGATGCGCCGCCAGTCGGCCCGCTCGACGAAGAAATCGGCCGTGCAGCCGGCCGCGAGCGCGGCGAGCACCGCGAGCGGCAGCGCGAGCCGGTACGGCAGGTCGAACGCGATCAGCGACACGACGCCGGCGACCGCGACGGCCGCAAGCGTCGAGCGGTTCGCGACGGCCGACACCATGATCGGGATCAAAGCGAGCGTGCCGGCCAGCTCCAGCCCCCAGCTCGCGGGGAAGAAGCTCGCAAGCAGGATGCCGGCGAGCGACGACACCTGCCACGACACCCAGCTCGCGAGCGCCATCCCCCAGAAATACGCTTCCTTGCCCGGCACGTGGCCGTACCCGAAACCTTGTTTCTGGAACAGCAGGTAGATGACGTCGCCGTTGAAATAGCCGATCGCGAGACGCCGCCACAGCGGCAGGTAGGAAAAATGGGGGGCAAGCCCGGCGCTGAAGATCACGAAGCGCGTGTTGACCATCGCGGCCGTGAGCAGGATGGTCCAGATCGGCAGCTTCGCCGCGAGGAGCGGCAGCACCGCCAGCTGCGACGAACCCGCGTAGACGAAGATCGACATCGCGCTCGCCTGCCCGAGCGTCATGACCGACTTGCTCATCGCGATGCCGGTGACGAGCCCCCAGGAGAGGATCGCCATCAATGTCGGGGAATAGTCGCGCGCGCCCTGGATCAGCGCGAAGCGGTCGGTGGCGGACAATCGAGCGAGCATGGGAAAGCGGGCCGCGGCGGGCGGTTCGTCGGGCCGCCGGCGCCTCCTGCCGGTACGACCCGTCGTTATTGGAATCGGTACCGGGCGATTATAGCGCCGGCCCCGCGCCGACCGACCGGATCGCCTTCAAATGACGCTAAAATAAGCGTCTTTCCGGCTCAACGCTGCATACAACCCGCTGTACCACTGCTTCCCAGGAGAATCCTATGTCAATGGCCGACCGCGACGGCAAGATCTGGATGGACGGCAAGCTGATCGACTGGCGCGACGCCAAGATCCACGTCCTGACCCACACGCTGCACTACGGCATGGGTGTCTTCGAGGGCGTGCGCGCGTACAAGTCGGCCGACGGCAGCACCGCGATCTTCCGCCTGTACGAGCACACGAAACGTCTGCTGAATTCGGCGAAGATCTTCCAGATGGACGTGCCGTTCGACCGGGAGACGCTCGAAGCCGCGCAGCTCGAAGTCGTGCGCGAGAACAAGCTCGAGTCGTGCTACCTGCGCCCGATCATCTGGGTCGGCTCGGAAAAGCTCGGCGTGGCCGCGAAGGGCAACACGATCCACGTCGCGATCGCCGCATGGCCGTGGGGCGCATACCTCGGAGAGGAAGGCCTCGCGAAGGGCATCCGCGTGAAGACGTCGTCGTTCACGCGCCACCACGTGAACGTATCGATGGTGCGCGCGAAGGCGTCGGGCTGGTACGTGAACTCGATCCTGGCGAACCAGGAAGCAACGGCCGACGGCTACGACGAAGCGCTGCTGCTCGACGTCGACGGCTACGTGTCGGAAGGCTCCGGCGAGAACTTCTTCCTCGTGAACAACGGCAAGCTGTACACGCCCGACCTGTCGTCGTGCCTCGACGGCATCACGCGCGACACGGTCATCACGCTCGCGAAGGACGCCGGCATCGAGGTCATCGAGAAGCGCATCACGCGCGACGAGGTCTACACGGCCGACGAAGCGTTCTTCACCGGCACGGCCGCTGAAGTCACGCCGATCCGCGAGCTCGACAACCGTACGATCGGCAGCGGCGCGCGCGGCCCCGTCACGGAAAAGCTCCAGTCGGCGTTTTTCGATATCGTGTCGGGCAAGAACGCGAAGTACGCGCACTGGCTGACGAAGGTCTGAGCGCACCGCGCCACCGACCGCCCCACAAAAGAGTGATAAGAGAAAGTCTCATGAGTGAAATCAAGGAAATGCCGCTGGTCGAGCTGACGGCGAAGGATCTTCCCGCGTACTGCCCGAACCCGGCCATGGCGCGCTGGAGCGCGCATCCGCGCGTCTTCATCGACGTCTCGCACGGCGAAGCACGCTGCCCGTACTGCGGCACGCGCTACAAGCTGCGCGACGGCGAGGTCGTCAAGGGCCACTGAGCTCCGGCGGCCGGGCTTGCAGGCCCGCCGACCCGCAAAGGCGGCGCAGCCGGATCCCCGGCGCGCCGCCCTTCTCCATTCTGACAACCCGAACGCGGCGCTTGGGCGCCGTGCTTCATTACGACATCGGAAGTCGACCTGATGCGTCGAGCGCTGGTTATCGCACCGAACTGGATCGGTGACGCATTGATGGCGCAGCCGCTTTTTGCGCTGCTGAAGAAACTCCATCCCCGCATCGCGATCGATGCCGTCGCGCCCTCGTGGGTCGCGCCCGTGCTCGAGCGGATGCCCGAGATCCACGATGTCTACGCGACCGATCTCGCGCACGGCAAGCTGCAGCTGCTGCGCCGCTGGCAGCTCGCGAGCGACCTGCGCGACGTCGGCTACGACGCGGCGTACGTGCTGCCGAACTCGCTGAAGTCCGCGGTGATCCCGTGGCTCGCGAACATCCCGCTGCGAATCGGCTACACGGGCGAGCACCGCTACGGGCTGCTGAACGTGCGGCACGCGAACCCGACCAAGTCGGGCGAGCGGCCGCCGATGACAACCCACTACGCGGCGCTCGCGTACGCGCCGGGCGCCAAGCTGCCCGAGTCGATGAAGACGCTGCCCGCGCCGCGCCTCGACGCCGACCTGAACGAGACGGCGCGCGTGTCCGCGCGTTTCAATCTCGATACGCGCAAGCCGCTCGTCGTGTTCTGCCCCGGCGCGGAATACGGCCCGGCCAAGCGCTGGCCGCCCGAACACTTCGCGTCGCTCGCCACGATCGTCCACCAGTCGTTCCCGTACACGCAGATCGTCGCGCTCGGTTCGCAGAAAGATGCTGCGGCCGCGCAGGCGATCGCCGACCACGCACCGAACGTGCGCAACCTGTGCGGGCAGACATCGCTGTCGGAGGCATGCGCGCTGATCGCGCGCGCGAACGCGGTGGTCACCAACGATTCGGGGCTGATGCACGTCGCCGCCGCGCTGCGCCGGCCGCTCGTCGCGCTGTACGGCTCGACGGATCCGCGCCACACCCCTCCGCTGTCGGACCTGGCGAAGGTACAATGGCTTCATCTCGAATGCAGTCCCTGCTTCGAACGCGAGTGCCCGCTCGGCCACCTGAAGTGCCTGCGCGAACTCGGTCCCGAGCAGGTATTCGGCGATTTGCGCGGCATGCTCGTCGGGCAGCGCTGACCCTGGCCGGCAGCGTCGCACGACGCGCCGGGCAATCCGATTCACCGGTGTACGGCGGCTCCATCCGGGCCGCCGTGCTGAATACGGCGCGCGACGCGCGCGAGAGATAACCCCGATGCCACGTTTTGCCCGCCTCTTCGAAGCCGCCGCCGATACGCTGAATGCCTACTACCAGGCCGTCGCCGATGCCAATCTCGACGCGCTGCTGGGATTGTGGATCGACGAGGATTTCGCCAGCTGCGTATGGGCGGACGGCGAGCATCTGCATGGCCTCGACCAGATCCGCAGCGGGCTCGCCAACCGGCTCGCCACGCGCCCCGTGACGATCGAGCCGCTCGACATCCGCGTATACGACAGTCTCGGCACCGTCGTCTACACGATTGCCGAGGCGCATCAGCAGGCCGACCTGACGGCCGAACCCGACATGGTTTTCGCCACGTACGTGATGATTCACGAACGCGGCGAGTGGCGCATCGCGCATATTCACGCGAGCCCGATTCCCGAACAGGCGGCCGGACAATTCGCCGCGAAGATCCGTCACGGGCAGGGTCCGCTGCACTGACGAAGAAAGAAGCAACGCATTTGCGGGGCGATCATGAGTACGGCTTCTCCGCCCACCTCGCCGCTGACCGGGGCTCCGGCCCCCGACGACGATTCATCGCGCTATCGCGCACCGCGCTGGCTGCCGAACAGCCATGCCCAGACCATCGTGCCCGCGCTGTTCGCACGGCGTCCGGTCGTCGCTTACCGACGAGAGCGATGGGAAACCCCCGACCACGATTTCATCGATCTCGACTGGGTCGCGCATCTCGACAGCGCGGCGCCGCCGCCCGACGCGCCGCTGTTCGTGCTGTTCCACGGCCTCGAAGGCAGCTCCGGCTCGCACTACGCGCTCGCGATGATGGCCGCCGCGCGCGCGAAGGGCTGGCACGCGGTCGTGCCGCACTTCCGCAGTTGCAGCGGCGAGATCAACCGCCAGCCGCGCTTCTACCATCTCGCCGACAGCGCCGAAGTCGACTGGATCCTGCGCCGGCTCGCCGCGCAGCATCGCGGGCCGCTGGTTGCGGCCGGCGTGTCGCTCGGCGGCAACGTGCTGCTGCGCTGGCTCGGCGAGCATCGCAGCGACACGTCGATCCTGCGGGCGGCCGCCGCGATCTCGACGCCGATCGACGTGCACGCGGGCGGGCGCGCGCTGTCTCAGGGGTTCGCGATGGTCTACACGCGCAGCTTCCTGAAGACGCTCAAGCGCAAGGCGCTCGCGAAGCTCGACCAGTATCCGGGGTTGTTCGACCGCGAAGCGATGCTGCAGGCCGTGACGATGCGCGACTTCGACGAGATCGTGACCGCGCCGCTGCACGGTTTCGCGAACGCGGACGACTACTGGACGAAGGCGACGACACGGCCGCTGCTGCCCGCGATCGACGTGCCGACGCTGATCCTCAACGCCCGCAACGACCCGTTCCTGCCCGAGTCCGCGCTGCCGGGCCCCGCCGACGTATCGCCGGCCGTCGAGCTCGACCAGCCCGCGGACGGCGGACACGCGGGATTCATGACCGGGCCGTTCCCCGGCCGCCTCGACTGGCTGTCGGCGCGGGTGTTCGGCTATTGCTCCAAATTCGTCGACCATGGATGACATCGTCAGGCAGGCCCTCGCCAAATGGCCGAACGTGCCGCACTGTACCGGCTGGCTGCTGCTCGACCGGCGCGGCGAATGGCGGCTGCGCGACGACGCGGCCCAGGCGGCCGGCGAGCTCGGCTCGCCGATCCGGCATGCGGCGCTGAACGCGTTCATCGGCCGCAATTACGAATGCGACGCGCAGGGCCAGTGGTTCTTCCAGAACGGGCCGCAGCGCGTGTACGTCGAGCTTGCCTATACGCCGTGGGTCGTCCGGCTCGCCGAACGCGACGGGCAACTCGCGCTCACCGACCAGACCGGCACGCCGTTCGAACCGGACGAAGCATGGCTCGACGACGCGGGCGGCGTGCTGTTTCGCGCGGCCGGCACGGCGCCGCGCATCGCGGCGCTGCACGATCACGATCTCGGGCTGTTCGCCGATCACGTGGATTTCGATGCCGCACCGCCGGTGCTGCGCTGGCGCGACGGCCGCATGCTGCCGCTCGGCAGCATCGTCTGCGCGGACGTGCCTGCGCGGTTCGGCTACGTCGCCAGCCCGGCGCAACAGGCTCGCGACGCGGCCGGCGCCAGCACCTGACCTGCAGCGGCTTCGCCCGCGCCGGACGCTACCCGCGGCCGTTCTTCTCGTCTTCGCGCTCTTCCTTGTAGCGCGCCTCGAATTCCAGCAGCCGCGCGCCGATCATCGACTGCTCGTAGAACGAGACGTCCTTCGCGTCGCGCGCTTCCTTCAGCTGGCGAATCGCCGACGGCCATGCGCCGTCGAGCGCAAGCTTCTCCGCGAGCGCGCGGCGCCGCGCCAGCACGTCGCCCTTGCCGTCGCTCGCCTTCGCGAGATAGTCCCACCAGTCCGGCTGCTCGGGGTCGGCCTTCGCCTGCGCGCGTGCCTGCGCCTGCGCGTCGGCGAAACGGCGCGCCGCGATCAGTGCCTGGAGATGCACGACGATCGCCGCGTGCGACGCCGGCCAGCGCCGCTGCGCGAGCGCCGCGAGCCGCACCGCCTCGTCGGCCCGCCCCGCACGGCGCGCGAGGTCGGCGGCCAGCACATCGAGGCTCGGCGAACTCGTCGCCGGATCGTCCTCGCGCCGCTCGCGCGCATCGAACGCCGTGCGTGCCGACGCGAGCGCCTTGCCGGCCGCGTCGTACTCGCCGAGCTGCGCGTTCGCGAGCGCGATGCCGTACCAGTTCGCCGCAACGTTCGGCGCCGTGCGATCGTCGATCTCGGACTGCATCCGGCGCACTTCGGCCGCGATGTCGGTCGGCGCGCGGTTCTGCAGGACCCGCAGCCGCGCGCGCACGAACCCGTATTCGGGCGACTGGCGCGGCTGCCGGTACGGCGCGCGGCGCGCGCGATCCTCCATGTCGGCGATCCGTTCGCCGGTCAGCGGGTGCGTGCGCGCATACGCCGGCACGCCCGCATCGCCCATCGACGCGCGGTCGAGCCGCTCGAAGAAGCCCGGCATCCCGTACGGGTCATAGCCCGCGCCTGCGAGCAACTGGAAGCCGACCCGATCGGCCTCGCGCTCGGCCGAGCGCGAGAAGCGCAGCTGGTTGTCCACCGCGTACGCCTGCCCGCCCACCGCGATCGCGCTGCCGAGATCGCCGCTTCTCGCGAGCACGCCGGCCAGCACGCCGAGCAGCATCGTCGCGAGCGCCGTATAGCCGGTCTTCTCGTTCGCGCCGATCATCCGCGCGATGTGCCGCTGCAGCACGTGCCCCATCTCGTGGCCGACCACCGACGCGAGTTCCGACTCCGTCTGCGTCGTGACGACGAGCCCGCTGTTGATCCCGATGAAGCCGCCCGGCATCGAGAACGCGTTGATCTGCGGATCGCGCACCGGGAACAGGTCGAAATCCGGCGTGTAGCCGCCGATGAAGCGCGCGGCCGCCGCGGCCGAGAGCCGCGCCGCCATCGCATTCAGGTAGTCGCGCACGAGCCAGTCGTCGAGATAGTCGGGATCGCGCCGCACTTCGCGCATCACCCGCTCGCCGAGCCGGCGCTCGGCCTGCGGCGTCAGTGAACCGCCGGAGCCGTCGCCGAGGTCGGGCAACTCGAGCGCGCGAAGCGGCGCGCGCAGGCTCGCGGCCGGTGCCGATGCACCGCCCGCACCGGAGAACCGGCTCTCCGCGCCGCCGTACGTACCGAACACGCCGGCCGCGATACCGGACGGCACGGTGGAAATCGACCGGGCGCCGCCGGCCGCCGATTCGAGCGGCGGTGCGGACGCACTCTGCGCATGGCCGCTCGGCGGCAAGGCGAGCGCCGCCGACAGCGACACGGCAAGCAACTGTTTGACACGCATGGCAGGATGAAAGCGACGCCGCCCCGCGCCGGGCGCGCATCGCGGCGTTTGGTCTGAATATTCGGGTCATTGTACCGGCGCCACGGTGACTGTCCCGTGCCACGCCGGTGCCATCTGCGCTCCGGCAACGCGAACGCCGCTGCTATGATAAGCGCCCGTTGAAACGTAGCATCGGGTCGGGAGCCGGGATCGGATTCAGCGCCCTGCCCGATCGCGAAGCAGAATCGAGGAACGTGCTCGTGCGAGCACGCCGTTCCACTGGAGCATGACATGTCAGGACTCACCCATTTCGACGCCGCCGGCCATGCGCACATGGTCGACGTCGGCGGCAAGCAGGAAACCCAACGCATCGCGATCGCGCGCGGCACGATCCGGATGCTGCCGGCCACGTTCGCGCTGATCCGCGACGGCAAGGCCAAGAAAGGTGACGTGCTCGGCGTCGCACGCATCGCGGCCATCCAGGGCGCCAAGCGCACGTCCGACCTCATTCCGCTGTGTCACCCGCTCGCGCTGACGCGCGTGGCCGTCGATTTCGAACTCGACGACACGCTGCCGGGCGTCCACTGCGTCGCGCAGGTCGAAACGTTCGGACGAACCGGCGTCGAGATGGAAGCGCTGACCGCCGTGCAGGTCGGGCTGCTGACCGTCTACGACATGTGCAAGGCCGTCGATCGCGGGATGGTGATCACCGACGTGAGCGTGCGCGAGAAACGCGGCGGGAAGTCCGGAGACTGGAAGGCGGAAGACGTCGCGGGTTGACCGCCGGCGGCAACAGCAGCCATTCACGAGGCATCGTCGGCCGTAGCGATGCCCCGTTCGAACGATAAGAAGCCAGAAGAACACATTACCGATGAAGAACCGCACGCTGAAATACGCCGCGCCGCTGCTGTGCGCGCTCTCGCTGCTGCCGGCCGCCGCTTCGGCCGCCGGCGCCTGCCCCGCCGCCGACACTGCCGCGCGCGCGGCCATCGACGCGCAGCACCGCGTACAGCAGGTCCGCAATCCGCCGAGCGACGGCGCCGGCGTCGACATTTCGCCGCCGCTGCGCGACGCGCTGCGTGCGTACAAGCAGGCGCTCGCCGGCGCGATCGATGCGCGGCTCGCATGCAGTGACGAACAGGTCGACCCGGCCGCGCTGAAACACACGCTTGCGGCCGCGCTCGGCGTGCCGGCCCGGCCGGTCCAGCCGAAAGACGGCGAATCCGCGTTCGGCCGCAATCCGGACGTCGACGTCGAACGCGGCGGCACGTCGCGCCCGTTGCTCTTCGTGCGCGCCGGCTTCGACATCGCATGCGGCGACGACAACCTGCTGACCGCTTACGCATGGGAAAACGGCGGCTGGCGGCGCGTGCTGCGCTGGCAGGCCGACGACTACAAGGACATCGGCGGCGCGTACGGCGGCGGCTTCTGGTTCTCGGCGCTGCCCGGCGGGCAGGTTGCGGTCGTCCACGGCACGCCGTGGTGCGCGTCGCGCTGGAGCCAGTTCGCCGCGGACGTGGTCGCACCGGCCAACGGCCCGGCCGCGCAGCACGTGCTGTTCCATGCCGAGAACAGCTACGTGCTCGACGAAAACCCGATCCGGTTCAAGGTGCGCCCCGACGGCTTCGAGGTGCGTGCGACGGTCGGCTCGATGGACAGCGAAGTGATGACGCGGCCCGGCGTCTTCCGCTATCGCGTCGACGGCGGCACCGTGCAGCGCGTACAACCTGTCGCGCTCAACGGCCGCGATTTCGTCGACGAATGGCTGAATGTGGACGATACGCAGGCGCGCGAATGGAGCGAACCCGTCGCCGCGGCTGCCGCGCTGAAAGGTCGGCAGGCGTTCGACAAGGCCCGCAAGGCGCCCGGTACCGGGTTCGAGTACGGCCCGGTGCGTGGCTGCTCGGACAGCAAGGACCGCTTTCAGGTCGAACTCGACCTGACGGGCAACACCGGGGAAACGGTTGCGCGGCACTATGCGCAGATTCGCCAGGAACGCAACGGGTTCACGCTGCTCGGGCTGAGCACGGCGGCCGAGCCGGCTTGCCGCGGCGCGAACCTGATGCCGCGGCACTGAACGCCGGGCACGCGCGGCCCGACGGCCGCGTGCATCGACCTTCGGCGGCCATGCACAGCGACGCGGCTGGCAGGAAACGAAACCGGACGGACGGCCGCGTGCGGGCCGCGCCGCCCGCGCGTCACTGGCCGCGCTGCGGCTCGAACACGAACGGTTGTGTCAGCAGGAACGGATTCGCGGTCGCGCCCGTCTGCACGCAGGTCGCGTGCGTCATCGCGTCGACGGCCGCGCGATCGGCCGCCGCATTGCGGCTGCTCGTGGTCACGGTGACGTTCTGCGCTTCGCCGGACGTCGTCATCAGCGCGCGCACGAGCACGGTCGCCGGGCGCGTGAGCGGCTTCGCGGTATCCGGATAGACGGCACGCGGAATGTGGCAGGTCAGCTTGCTTTCCTGCGATGACGACAGCATCGCGCAGCCGGAAAACAGCATCGCGACGGCGGGCAGGATCAGGTAGGTCGAGCGAATGGCCATGGTCGAATATCGTTCTTCAGCACTGTTCCGGACGAACGCGCCGCGCACCGGGAAACATCGCCCGACCGCATCGCATGCGTCACACTGCGCCGCGGCCATCGGACCGGCGCCCCGTTACGGCCGCGCGGCCGATCGATGCTCGGCCGCGATCCTGCTTGACGGACTTCCCGGTTGGCCCGGTGTTGCCGGTGTTCGCGCCAGCCCCTGCCTCGCACGGGCCGGCACGCGAGCGCTTTCGCGCATTGTGCACGCGCCGCCCGGCGAGCGGCGGCGATTTGACAATGGTTGACGCGAATCGCCGCGCCTTCAGCCGGAATCCGCGCAATCCACGAGGTAATCGATACACGGTCGATTCGCCCGGTTCACGCCGGGCGGTTCCGCCCCGCGCGCACCGCTGCTTCCTCACGGCGCGGCACCTGCCGGAATTCCCCGTTCCGGCAGGCGCTGCGCGTATCAATCCGAATCGTCGTCGTCCTCGTCGTCGGCCGCATCGGCCGGAACTTCGCCGTATTTCGCGACGACCGCCGCCTTGAACGGCTTCAGTGCAGGCTGCTGATCGCACAGCTTGTACAGCGCCGCCAGTTGTTGCGGCCAGTCCTTCAACTCCTTCGCAAACACATGCAGGCGTGCGACGGTGTCGAGCGCGTCGGCTTCGCGGCCGGCCAGCGCCTGCAGCGCCGCATAGCGGCGCAGCACCGTCTCGCCGGGCAGCAGCGCGATCGCGCGCTCATGCGCGGCGAGCTTGGCCGGCAGGTCGTCCGCCGAAATCGGGAGCAGCGTAGCCGCGCCGTATTCGCCCCAGGCGCCGAACAGCAACGACGGCGCATCGCGGTACTGCGCGGCCGGATTGCTGCCGTAATACAGCACCTCCGCGCGCTGGTAGTCGCGCAGCACGGGCACCGCCGCCAGCACGCCGCCGACCGAAAGCACCGCGAACAGCCCGAAGGCTGCGCGCCCCGGCAGGATACGCAGCGGCTTTACTTCGAGCAGCCCGATCACGAACATCGCCGGCAACAGGAAGAACATGTACTGCTGCGGATACTCGACCAGCGCATGCATCAGCAGGATGCCGATCAGCGCGAAGCCGAACACGCGCATGCTCGACTGCGGCGCGCGCACCGCACGCACGAACCACGTCACGAGCGCGACGACGAGCACGCCCAGGCCGACGAGGCCGGACTTCGCGAGCAGGTCGATGAAGATGTCGTGCGAGTTGTTCGCGATCTCGACACCGCCGAGCGAACGCACCAGCGCGAACTGGTGTGACGGGAACTCGCCCCAGCCGACACCGAGCAGCGGATGCTCGCGGAACATCGCGAGCCCGTACTTCCACAGCGCGAGGCGCGGCGCGATCTGCCCCGCGTCACGCATCCGGTCGGCCGCGGATTCCGCGAGACCCAGGTGGTAGTGCACGTTGGCCCAGCGTACCGCGACGTTCACCGCGATGAACGCCACCGCAAGCACGACCGGGATTGCCCATGCGCGCGCATTGCCCGGCGCGCGGCGCGATTCGAGCCACGCCATCCAGAAGCCCGCGACGACCATCACCGCGACCTGCAGCCACGGCCCGCGCGACACCGTCAGCGCAAGACCGACCGACAGCACGATCGACAGCGCGAACCACGCCCATACCGCGAGCCGGCGCGTCTGCACGAGATACAGCGCGCCCGCGAGCGCGAACGCGATGTAGCTGGCCAGGTGGTTCGCTTGCGCCATGTTGCCGTACGGGCGGCGATCGACCGCGACGTTGTACATCACGACGAACGGCGACAGCGCCGACTCGAGGTGGAACAACTGCACGATCTGGGTGCCGACCGCGAACACGCCGCCGACGAGCAGCGCGCCGGCCATCATCCGTGACACGGCCTCGGCCAGCCCGTCGCGCGCGAGCGCATAGCCGGCCTGCATCGCGACCAGCGCGGCGGCAAGATAGCCGACCGCAAGCCAGTTCATCGACGGCACCTTGAGCGGGATCAGCGCGACCTGCGCGATGAGCACCACGGCGAACCCGAGCGGCGCGACGAACGCGGCCGGCGCGGCAAACGGCTCGGCCGGGCGACCCGTGCTCGCGAGCAGCACGACGGACACCCCCACCAGCAGATACAGCACCAGTGCGGAAAACTCGGAATAGAAAGTCGGGATCGGATACGTGTGATTCGTGATCGCGTACGGCACGATCAGGGCGACAGCCAGCGCAACGAGCGGCAACGAACGGGAAAAAGTAGAAGGCATGAGCGAACCGGATGTCAGCAACCGGCGCACTATACAAAACTTTCTCCCCTCTGTGCGGGGCCTTCGCGCCGCGACCCGCCGCAGGGCGGCCACCCCGGCCGACTGAAGCGGCGGCCGGCATGCGGCCCGCGCCGCCCTGCTGCGCCGCCGGTACTACGCGCGGCACTCCGCCGGTGCATATTTCGCCGGCAGTGTAGCGGCGTCGCCCGGCAACGGCCCGGCTCCCGGCGCCGGCAGCGACGACGCATTCTTGCCGGCGGCGAAGCACTCCCACGCGATCGCACCGGCCTGCATCGCGCCCTTTTTGAGCGGCACGCGTGCGGTGGGCGCGTCGGCCTTGTCGGGCGCGGACGGCACGAGCACCAGCGTATTGGCGCCGCCTGCGGCGACGCGCGTCGTGAAAGCGACCGTGATCTGGCCGGTCTCGCCGTCGATCGCGACGGATTCGACGTTGCGGGTCGCGGCCGGCGGGCTATAGCCGCCGTCGAGGCTCGCGCCGCTCGCGGCGTTGTCGGCGACGGCCAGCCGCGCGGACGACGCAAGCGCGAGCCCCTCGCCGACGCGCGAGCGCGCGAGGTAATCCTGGTACGCAGGAATCGCATAGGCGGCGATCACGCCGACGATCGCCAGCACGATCATCAGTTCGATCAGCGTGAAGCCGGCCGGCCGCCAGCGCGGCGACGACCGGTTCGCGCGCCGCAGATCGGCGGCCACGCGACGGAACAGGGAAACGGAAAAGGCTTCGAACATGGCAGGCTCCGGAAACGAAAAACGCCTGCCGGTAAAGGCAGGCGTCTCGATCGTAGCCAGCGGGCCGTGAATCCGGCAGTCGGCCGGATGGCCAGCGTCAGTGCACGCGCGGTGCGCCGCTGCGCCGCCTGAGCGCGTAACCGATCGCCACGACGAACAGCGCGCCCGCGATGCTCGCACCGTAGAGCACCTGCGGCGTATCGAGCACCGGCCAGCGATCGCCGACCGGGTCGTTCACGATCAGCCCGCCCGCGATCCAGCCGAGCAGCCCGGCGCCGAGCGCCACGATGACCGGGAAACGGTCGAGCAGCTTCAGCACCAGCGTGCTGCCCCACACGATGATCGGCACGCTGACGACGAGCCCGAAGATCACGAGCGGGATCCGGTGCGACGGGTCGGCCTGCTCGGCCGCGCCGGCGATCGCGATCACGTTGTCGAGGCTCATCACCGCATCGGCGATCACGATCGTCTTCACGGCGTCCCACAGCCGGCTGGCCGGCTTGATGTCGTCGTGCGCGTCGGCGGCCGGCGCCATCAGCTTGATGCCGATCCACAGCAGCAACAACCCGCCGCCGAGCTTCAGGAACGGCACGTCGAGCAACGCGACCGCGAACGTGATCAGCGCGACACGCAGCAGGATCGCCCCCGCGGTGCCCCAGATGACGCCGCGCAGTCGCTGGTTTGCCGGCAGGTTGCGGCAGGCGAGCGCGATCACGACCGCGTTGTCGCCGCCGAGCAGGATGTCGATGATGATGATCTGGAGAACGGCGCCCCAGTGCAGCGACGTCAGGAATTCGAGCATGGGGGTGATGTGCAGGGCAGTGGCGGCCTGGCGGGCGGCCTGGTTCATCGCCGGCACATGCACGACGCATGTCCGGTGGGTGCTTACGAATTCATTGCGCGAGCATAACAAAAAACGCCGGCAAAGCCGGCGTTTTCTGCAGGACGAACCCAGGGGGAAATATTACAGCGCCTTCTTCAGCAGACGGCCCATTTCCGACGGGTTGCGCGTGACGGTGATACCGCACGCTTCCATGATTTCCAGCTTCGCTTCGGCCGTATCCGCACCGCCCGAGATCAGCGCGCCGGCGTGGCCCATGCGCTTGCCCGGAGGCGCCGTGACGCCAGCGATGAAGCCGACGACCGGCTTCTTCATGTTGTCCTTGATCCACTCTGCCGCGTTGGCTTCGTCCGGACCACCGATTTCGCCGATCATCACGACCGCATCCGTATCCGGATCGTCGTTGAACATCTTCATCACGTCGATGTGCTTCAGACCGTTGATCGGGTCGCCGCCGATACCGACTGCCGACGACTGGCCGAGGCCCAGTGCCGTCAGCTGCGCAACGGCTTCATACGTCAGCGTGCCCGAACGCGACACGACGCCGATACGGCCCTTGCGGTGGATGTGACCCGGCATGATGCCGATCTTCAGTTCGTCCGGCGTGATCGTGCCCGGGCAGTTCGGCCCGAGCAGCAGCGTCTTGCGGCCTTCGCGACGCATGCGGTCCTTCACTTCGATCATGTCACGGACGGGAATGCCTTCCGTGATGCAGATCGCGAGATCCAGATCGGCTTCGACCGCTTCCCAGATCGCAGCAGCTGCGCCTGCCGGCGGAACGTAGATGACCGACACGGTCGCGCCGGTTTCTGCCTTCGCTTCCTTGACGCTCGCGTAGATCGGAATGCCTTCGAAATCTTCGCCGGCCTTCTTCGGGTTCACGCCCGCGACGAATGCTTCGCGGCCGTTTGCGTATTCACGGCAGGCGCGCGTATGGAACTGACCGGTTTTGCCGGTAATGCCCTGCGTGATGACCTTCGTGTCCTTGTTGATCAGAATCGACATGTATTTTGACCTCTGTTCGATTGGCGTCGCGTGCGAACCGCGCCGCCATGCGTGTTCATTAGCGCGCGCTTACTTGCCTGCGGCAGCCGCGACGACCTTCTGCGCAGCTTCTTCCATGCTGTCCGCCGAGATGATCGGCAGGCCCGAATCGGCCAGCATCTTCTTGCCGAGGTCCTCGTTCGTGCCCTTCATGCGCACGACGAGCGGCACGTTCAGGTTCACGGCCTTCGAACCGGCGATCACGCCTTCCGCGATCACGTCGCAGCGCATGATGCCGCCGAAGATGTTCACGAGGATCGCCTTCAGGTCCGGGTTCTTCAGCATCAGCTTGAACGCTTCCGTGACCTTCTCGGTCGTCGCGCCACCGCCGACGTCCAGGAAGTTCGCCGGCTCGCCGCCGAACAGCTTGATGGTGTCCATCGTTGCCATCGCGAGGCCTGCGCCGTTCACGAGACAGCCGATGTTGCCGTCGAGCGAGATGTACGCGAGGTCGAACTTCGACGCTTCGATTTCAGCCGGATCTTCTTCGTCCAGATCGCGGTACGCGACGATTTCCGGGTGACGGAACAGCGCGTTCGAGTCGAAGTTGAACTTCG
Source organism: Burkholderia crassaminum (assembly GCF_964265005.1). Lineage (NCBI taxonomy): Bacteria > Pseudomonadati > Pseudomonadota > Betaproteobacteria > Burkholderiales > Burkholderiaceae > Burkholderia > Burkholderia crassaminum. The sequence continues at coordinate 3,094,946 of NZ_OZ183799.1, forward strand.
CGTCGAGTGCGATGACCTTGCCGTCGCCGGCGACGTTCAGCGGGTTGATTTCAGCCAGCGATGCGTCGGTTTCCCAGAATGCCTTGTACAGGCCTTGCAGGATCGCGCGCGCTTGCGGGATCGAAGCAGCCGGCACGCCGATCTTCGCGGCGAGGTCGTCAGCTTGCGCGTCGAGCAGGCCCGTCGACGGCTCGACGATGACCTTGTGGATCAGTTCCGGGTGCTTTTCGGCAACTTCCTCGATGTCCATGCCGCCTTCGCTCGAACCCATCAGAACGATCTTTTGCGTCACGCGATCGACGACGAGGCTGACATACAGTTCCTGCTTGATGTCGGCGCCTTCCTCGACCATCAGACGGTTGACCTTCTGGCCTTCCGGACCGGTCTGGTGCGTGACGAGCTGCATGCCGAGGATCTGGTTCGCGTATTCGCGGACCTGCTCGATCGACTTCGCCACCTTCACGCCGCCGCCCTTGCCACGGCCACCCGCGTGAATCTGAGCCTTCACGACCCATACCGGGCCGCCGAGCTCTTCTGCCACCTTGACGGCCTCGTCAACCGAGAACGCCGGCTTGCCGCGCGGTACCGCGACTCCGAATTTCCGCAGGATTTCCTTACCCTGGTACTCGTGAATCTTCATGCGTGATTCCCTTCAGTCTGAGAGTTGGATGAAAAGTCGCTTTAGACGCTTCTTCGAATGATTTCCGTTCATTCCTTCGTGCTGCCATCACCGGGCAGATCCGGCCGAATCGGGCCATACCACCGCGGGTAGTACTGCCGCACGACCTCGCCGTCGAACCGCAACGCCCGGCAGCGGCCAAGCTGGAAAGGCGGTTCGGCGTGTGCGTCGTCATGATCCGGCTCTTCGCCGCCCTCCTCGCGCACGTTCCATACATCACCGGCGAACGCCTGGATCGCTGCCGTCGGCAGCACGGCGCACAGTTCGGTGAGATGGGAACAGCCTGCGACGCCGGCGAGCAGCCGGTTCGCGTTGCGGCGGAAATTGCGGAAGAGATTGAGCCCGATGAGGGCCCGATAGGCAGGAGGGGCGGATTGACAGTGACCGGGATAGGGAACCCATTCCGAAGACGCTTCCGCGTCGACGACATTGAGGTCACGATCGATAGTCACGCGCAGCCAGAGTTCGTGGATCGGCAGGCCCTGGGGCCGGATGCCCGACGCAAGCGCGACATCGCGCGGCTTGTGGTCGGTCAGGCAGGCTTCGATGTCCCACAAGCCGTCGCCGCGCTCGTAAGCTTCCGCTCGGATTGCGCGTCGATGTCGCAACTGACGGGGCACGGGCTCGGATAGCGGCATGCTGGAGGTTGAGGCCGAAGAGGAAAACCCACGGATTTTAGCATATTGGGTATTTGAGACACTTTGACGCGACGGCGGGTATTCCCGCCTGTCCGGAAGCCGTTGCGTTGCAGCAAAATCGCGCGCCACGCGCGCGATCGGCATGGTCAGTCGTCGATCGGGAAATCGTCGCCGACCTTCAGCAACTTCACGATGGTCGCGCTCGAGAAGCCGCGCGCGGCGAGAAAGCGCGCCTGCTTCGCGCGCTCGGCCGGCGTTTGCGGCAGTGCACCGAATTTCTTGCGCCAGACCGCCTGCGCACGCGCCCATTCGGTCTCGCGAAGCTGGGCGTTCACCTCCTCGACGAGCGTGTCGCCAACCGCATGCCGCTTCAGCTCGCTGACGATGCGTGCGACGCCGACACGCGACGCGCGGCGATGCACGAGACTCTCGGCAAAGCGCGCATTGGACAGCCAGCCTTCCTGTTCCAGCGCATCGAGCACGGGTTCGACGGATTCGTCTTCGCCGACGTAGGGAGCGAGCTTGCGCGCGAGTTCCGCACGGCTGTATTCACGCCTGGACAGATAGCCGAGCGCACGTCCCTTCAAGGATCGCGGCGGCTTCGACGACTTGCGCTCACCGGCGGCGGCGTCACCGGAAGACGTGCCGGCAGAAGTGCCCGACGCTCGACGCGTGCGGCGCGGATGCTGGCTGCTGCGCGTGTAGACATCTTCCCTGGCCGGCGCCGACGCATCGGCTGCGCGATCGCCCGGGAAACTGACACCGGACACGCGACGACGGGAGCGGTCGTGCGAGTCGAACGATTCATCGTCGTCGAACGGATCGTCCGGTGCGGTTATCTCAAACGAAACGAGGGCATCGTCGGATGCCCTCGTCGCGGTGCGGTTCGTGGCATGGCTGCCCGCGCCCCGCCGATCGGCGCCCGAGGATCCGGCTCGCCGGCCGGGGCGACCCACCGTTTCGGGCGTGTCGCACTCCTCCGGCTTGCCAGCCTGACCTCGGCGCCCGACCATCACTCTTCTTCGTCCATCGCCTCGGCTTCGTTGTGGCCTGCACCATCCGGCATGGCAACAACGCCGAGCGATTCGCGAATGCGGTTCTCGATCTCGCGTGCGATTTCCGGATTCTCGCGCAGGAATTCACGCGCGTTGTCCTTGCCCTGGCCGATCTTCTCGCCGTTGTAGCTGTACCAGGCGCCGGCCTTGTCGACGATCTTCGCCTGCACGCCGAGATCGATGATCTCGCCCTGGCGCGAAATGCCTTCGCCGTACAGGATGTCGAAGATCGCTTCGCGGAACGGCGGCGACACCTTGTTCTTGACGACCTTCACGCGGGTTTCGTTGCCGATCACCTCGTCGTTCTTCTTGATCGAGCCGATCCGGCGGATGTCGAGACGCACCGACGCATAGAACTTCAGCGCATTGCCGCCCGTCGTGGTTTCCGGATTGCCGAACATCACGCCGATCTTCATCCGGATCTGGTTGATGAAGATCACGAGGCAGTTCGTACGCTTGATCGTGCCGGTCAGCTTGCGCAGCGCCTGCGACATCAGGCGGGCCTGCAGACCCGGCAGCGAATCACCCATCTCGCCTTCGATTTCGGCCTTCGGCACGAGTGCCGCGACCGAGTCGATGACGATCATGTCGATCGAGCCCGAGCGCACCAGCGCATCGGTAATTTCCAGCGCCTGCTCGCCGGTGTCCGGCTGCGAGATCAGCAGTTCCGGCACGTTCACGCCGAGCTTCGCCGCGTATTGAACGTCGAGCGCGTGCTCGGCGTCGATGAACGCGGCCGTGCCGCCAATCTTCTGCAGTTCGGCGATGACCTGCAGCGTGAGCGTGGTTTTACCGGACGATTCCGGGCCGTAGATCTCGACCACCCGGCCGCGCGGCAAGCCGCCGACGCCAAGCGCGATATCGAGACCCAGCGAACCCGTGGAGACGACCTGGATATCTTCCGCCGCCTCGCCGTCGCCCATGCGCATGATCGAGCCCTTGCCGAACTGCTTCTCGATCTGGGCAAGCGCGGCGGCCAGCGCCTTGCTCTTCTCGGCGGTCATCCCGGAGCCCTTCTTGCTATCTTCCATGAATCGTCCTTTGCTATGATGAGCAGCGTCTGTTAGAGGCGCGCCCGCTTTCAAGCGCCGCCCACGAATGCAGACACTGTATAAAAAAACAGTGTTTTGTGCAAGCCCGCAATGCAGGCTGCGTTGTACACGAATAACTTCGGAGACAGCCGGCCGGCGCGAACGCCCTGCCGGCCATCGGTCAGCACCATGCGAATTCTCATCGCGGAAGACGACAGCATACTCGCGGACGGCCTCACCCGGTCACTCCGCCAATCGGGCTATGCAGTCGACCACGTGAAGAGCGGCGTCGACGCCGATACGGCGCTGTCGATGCAGACGTTCGACCTGCTGATCCTCGATCTCGGGCTCCCGAAAATGCCCGGGCTCGACGTGCTCAAGCGCCTGCGCGCCCGCAATTCCAACCTCCCCGTACTGATCCTGACCGCCGCCGACAGCGTCGACGAGCGCGTGAAGGGGCTCGACCTCGGCGCCGACGACTACATGGCCAAGCCGTTCGCGCTCAACGAGCTCGAGGCGCGCGTGCGCGCGCTGACCCGGCGCGGTGCGGGCGGCGGCCCGACCGTCGTGCGCCACGGCTCGCTCGCGTTCGACCAGGTCGGCCGCATCGCGTATGCGAACGATCGCGTGCTCGACCTCTCCGCGCGCGAGCTCGGCCTGCTCGAGGTGCTGCTGCAGCGGATCGGCCGGCTCGTGTCGAAGGAGCAGCTCGTCGACCATCTGTGCGAATGGGGCGACGAAGTCAGCAACAACGCGATCGAAGTCTACGTGCACCGGCTGCGCAAGAAGATCGAACCCAGCGGCGTACGGATCTCGACCGTGCGCGGCCTCGGCTACTGCCTCGAGAAGGTCGCGCCCGCTGCGCCGGCCGACACGGCCGCGCCCCAGCCCGCGGTGGCCGGCACGCCGCTGCGCTGAAACCGGGCGTCGCCGCGATGGCCACGCCGGCCCCTACCCGCCACCCAACCGGCGCGCCGTCGTCGGCCGCCGACGAGGCGCGCGACGCGCGCTACGAGAACCCGTTCGCGCCTCCCGACGAAACCGACGCGCCCGAGGCACCGCGCCCGCGCTCGCTGTTCGGCGAGATCCTCGACTGGATGCTCGCACCGCTGCTGCTGCTGTGGCCGATGAGCATCGCCGTCACCTACCTCGTCGCGAAGACGATCGCAAACGGCCCGTTCGATCGCGCGCTCGAGACCAACGCGTACGTGCTCGCGCGGCAGATCCATCCGGTGAACGGCGTTGCCGAGCTGACGCTGCCGGAACAGACGCGTGACTTCCTGCGCGCGGACAACGTCGACAGTGTTTACTTCCAGGTACTCGGCACAAGCGGCGAGCTGGTCGCGGGCGAAGCCGACATGCCGCTGCCGCGCGACGAGGACCGCCCGCCGCCAGGCGTCGTCATGTTTCGCGACGACCTGCTGCGCGGCAACGACGTGCGCGTCGCGTATACGACGGTCGCGCTGCCGCAATCGGACAGCACGCAGCCCGTGCTCGTGCAGGTCGGCGAAACGCTGGACAAGCGCAACGCGCTCGCGAACGACATCATCAAGGGCGTGATCCTGCCGCAGTTCGTGATCCTGCCGCTCGCGATCCTGCTGGTCTGGTTCGGGCTGTCGCGCGGGCTCGCACCTCTCAACGCGCTGCAGGCGCACATCCGCGCGCGGCGGCCCGACGACCTGTCGCCGGTCGAGGCGCAGCGCGCGCCGCCCGAGATCGAGCCGCTCGTCACGTCGTTCAACGACCTGCTCGCCCGCCTCGAACAGAACATGGCGCTGCAAAAGCGCTTCATCGCCGACGCCGCCCACCAGATGAAGACGCCGCTCGCGGGCCTGCGCACGCAGGCCGAGTTCGCGCTGCGCCACCCCGTCCCGCCCGACGTGCAGCGCTCGCTCGAGCAGATCGCAACGAGCTCCGAGCAGGCCGCTCGGCTCGTCACGCAGCTGCTCGCGCTGGCACGCGCCGAGAACCGCGCGAGCGGGCTGACGTTCGAGCCGGTCGAGATCGCCGCGCTTGCGCGGCGCGCGGTGCGCGACTGGGTGCAGGCCGCGCTCGCGAAACGCATGGATCTCGGCTACGAAGGCCCGCCGGACGACACGCCGCTCGACGTCGACGGCAATCCGGTGATGCTGCGCGAGATGCTCGGCAACCTGATCGACAACGCGATCCGCTACACGCCGGACGGCGGCCGCATCACGGTGCGCGTGCGCGCCGAGCCCGCGGCGCGGTTCGTGCATCTCGAAGTCGAGGACACCGGGCCGGGCATCCCGGCCGCCGAACGCGAGCGCGTCGTCGAGCGCTTCTACCGGATCCTCGGCCGCGAAGGCGACGGCAGCGGCCTCGGGCTCGCGATCGTGCGCGAGATCGCCACGCAGCACGGCGGCACGCTGACGCTCGACGATCACGTCTACCAGCACGCACCGCGCCTCGCCGGCACGCTCGTGCGCGTCAGCCTGCCGCTGACCGAAACCGCCCCGGATTAACCCTGACGCGCGCCGCCGCAGCACGCCGCGACCGCGTCAAAACCGGCGTTTTACCGGACGTTGCCCGCACGATAAGCACCCGAAGCGGCCAGTTCGGCGCGGGTTAACGTGCAGCCGTTTTGCACGCGCGAGTCAGTCCGCCGTAAGTTTCCGTACCAATAATCGTCGACAGGCCCGCCCACCCAAGGCGGCCGCACACCTATATCAAGGGACTTGGAGACGACTCATGGCAACGTTAGGCGGGCAAATTTCCCACTCGCCGATGACGGGCGAAGAGAAGAAGGTGATCTTCGCGTCGTCGCTCGGCACCGTGTTCGAGTGGTACGACTTTTACCTGGCCGGCTCGCTCGCGGCCTACATCAGCAAGAGTTTCTTCTCCGGCGTCAATCCGACCGCCGCCTTCATCTTCACGCTGCTCGGCTTCGCGGCCGGTTTCGCGGTGCGGCCGTTCGGCGCGATCGTGTTCGGCCGGCTCGGCGACATGGTCGGCCGCAAGCACACGTTCCTCGTGACGATCGTGATCATGGGCATCTCGACGTTCGTGGTCGGCTTCCTGCCCGGCTACGCGTCGATCGGCATTGCCGCGCCCGTGATCTTCATCGCGATGCGGCTGTTGCAGGGTCTCGCGCTCGGCGGCGAGTACGGCGGCGCGGCGACCTACGTCGCCGAGCATGCGCCGGCCAACCGCCGCGGCTTCTACACCGCGTGGATCCAGACGACCGCCACGCTAGGCCTGTTCCTGTCGTTGCTCGTGATCCTTGGCGTGCGCACGTTCATCGGCGAGGAAGCGTTCGGCAGCTGGGGCTGGCGCGTGCCGTTCGTCGCGTCGATCCTGCTGCTCGCGGTGTCGGTGTGGATCCGGATGCAGCTGAACGAATCGCCGGTATTCCTGCGCATCAAGGCGGAAGGCAAGACGTCGAAGGCGCCGCTGACCGAAGCGTTCGGCCAGTGGAAGAACCTGAAGATCGTGATCCTCGCGCTCGTCGGCCTGACCGCCGGCCAGGCCGTCGTGTGGTACACGGGCCAGTTCTACGCGCTGTTCTTCCTCACGCAGACGCTGAAGGTGGACGGTGCGAGCGCGAACATCCTGATCGCGATCGCGCTGTTGATCGGCACGCCGTTCTTCCTGTTCTTCGGTTCGCTGTCGGACAAGATTGGCCGCAAGCCGATCATCCTCGCGGGCTGCCTGATCGCGGCACTCACCTACTTCCCGCTCTTCAAGGCGCTCACGCACTACGCGAATCCGCAGCTCGAACTCGCGACGCAGAAGGCACCGATCTCCGTCGTCGCCGACCCGGCCACCTGCTCGTTCCAGTTCAACCCGGTGGGCACATCGAAGTTCACGAACTCGTGCGACATCGCGAAGAGCGCGCTCGCGAAGGCCGGCCTGAACTACGAGAACGTCGCGGCACCGGCCGGCGCGATGGCCGAGATCAAGGTGGGCGACACGGTGATCCCGGCCTACGAGGGCAAGGCGACCGACGCGAAGGCGCAGGGCGCGGCGTTCGACAAGACGCTCGCGTCGACGCTGAAGGCGGCCGGCTATCCGGCCAAGGCGGACCCGGCGCAACTCAACTGGCCGATGACGATCGTGATCCTGACGATCCTCGTGATCTACGTGACGATGGTCTACGGCCCGATCGCCGCGATGCTGGTCGAGATGTTCCCGACGCGAATCCGCTACACGTCGATGTCGCTGCCCTATCACATCGGCAACGGCTGGTTCGGCGGCTTCCTGCCGGCCACCGCGTTCGCGATCGTCGCGGCGAAGGGCGACATCTACTCGGGCCTCTGGTATCCGATCGTGATCGCGCTGGCCACGTTCGTGATCGGCCTGCTGTTCGTCAAGGAGACGAAGGACTCGAACATCTACGCGCAGGATTGAGGTCGAGGGGCGGGCTAGCGGTTGCTGCCGGACGCGGGTTCCCGTGAGCGGCAACCCGCCCCGCGGCGAGGCCGGCACGGGCCGCCGGCACCTTTTTTCACGGAAGATGAAAAAAGGTGTTGACAGCCTGACCGCCAATCTACATAATTCATTTCTTCGGCGAATTAGCTCAGTCGGTTAGAGCGACGGAATCATAATCCGCAGGTCCGGGGTTCGAATCCCTGATTCGCCACCAAATGCGAAAGCCCTGTAAATCTTTGATTTACAGGGCTTTTTCACTAAGGGCTCTGCGGCTTCGCTGCGAGCCCTTTTCTTTTACCGGCCCCTCGCGGTGCAAATTCGGTGCAATACGCGGTGCAGACCTCACGGAAGGAGCACCATGGCAGCACTGACAAAAACCCCCTCTGGCACGTGGAAGGCAACCATCCGGCGCGTTGGTTGGCCGACCGTCGCCAAGACATTCCGCACGAAGCGTGATGCTGAGGATTGGGCGCGGCGCACCGAGGACGAGATGGTACGCGGCGTGTTCATCCAGCGCGCGCCCTCGGAAAAGACCACGGTAGCCGATGCGCTCGACCGCTACGAGCGAGAAATCGTCCCCACCAAGAAAGCCAGCACGCAGCGCCGCGAAGGCGCGCGCATTCGCGAGCTTAAGGAGCACTTCGGCAAGTATTCTCTTGCGGCGGTCACGCCGGACCTCGTGGGCCGGTATCGAGACGACCGATTGGCTCAGGGTAAGGCGAACAACACTGTCCGCCTCGAACTCGCCCTGCTCGGCCACCTATTCAACGTAGCGATCAAGGAATGGCACATCGGGTTGATCTTCAACCCGGTCTCGAACATCCGTAAGCCCAAGCCCGGCGAGGGGCGAAATCGGCGTCTGTCCGGCCGCGAACAAGCCACCTTGCTTGCAGCCGTCGATGAGCACACCAACCCGATGCTGGGATGGATCGTGCGCCTGGCGATCGAAACCGGCATGCGGCAATCCGAGATACTTGGCCTACGCCGTGGTCAGGTCGATTTGGAGCGCCGCGTCGTACGACTGACGGACACCAAGAACAATGCTGCTCGCACGGTGCCGCTGACCAAAGTCGCGGCATCAGTGCTGGAAAGCGCTCTCGCCAACCCCATTCGGCCAATCGACACCGACCTGGTGTTTTTCGGAGAGCCTGGCCGCGACAAGAAACGGCGCGCGTACCAGTTCACGAAAGTCTGGAACGGGATCAAGAAGCGTACAGGGCTGGTCGATTTCCGTTTTCATGATCTGCGTCACGAGGCCGTTAGCCGGCTTGTTGAAGCTGGCCTGAGCGACCAGGAAGTAGCCTCGATCAGCGGGCACAAGTCGATGCAGATGCTCCGGCGATATACACACCTACGAGCGGAAGACCTTGTTGCGAAGCTCGATGGGCTTTGCGCGACACGATGACAATCCGGCCAAGTCTTCCATGTGGCGAGCCAGCCATGGCTCGCCTTGCATCGCATCCAGCATCGCAAGAAACGGGTTTTCGACGTAGGCATACACATCGAACGGCTGTCCGGTCGAATATCTCGCCTCGATAACGGCCGCATATTCCGGGTGCAATCGAACCCGGTCATGCTCCATCTCGGTTAGGTAGGATGCGAGATCATCCCATACGCCAAGACATCGAAGCATCGGCGACAGCTCCGCCATCGCAAGCCTGACCAACAGGTATGCATCAACGCCATCGTCCGGACTCCCGGCTATCCCGGCAAGCTCAAGTCGGTAAAGCACGATTGCGCGCCCGAGGTCTTCGAACTCGATCTCCACACCGCAGCGCGAATCACTCCATAGCTTCATCGAGAGCTCTGCGAGCACATCGGTAAAACGGTCGCTCGGCCCCCATAGACTATTCGGGGGGTAGATCTCCCACAGCTTCGACAAAGCCTCGCTGTGCGCCCAAAGAGCCTCCCACAACCTACCGCGGCCGGCATCGTAAAGCTCACGCACACGCATTGGTACAGATCCGTGCTCTACCGGATACGCAACTCTCGTTTCCTGCTCTCGCCCACACGAACCAACGGCACTGTAGTAGCGATTATCTGGAAACAGTTCCTGCAAGTGCTCAATCGACTCCGGATTCAGCGCGACGCTGCCGGCGAAATTCTTGCGCCACTTGCCTGACTGCTCGGTCTCCCACGGAAGCAGCGGATGCTGCTTTCGCATAATCCCGTCGAACCAGCGCGCGAACTGGTTTGCATTCTCTACGGTGGTGACCCGCATCAGCAACTCATTCAATGTTGCGACCACGCGGATGCGGTCGCGCAAGCGCGCCTGATCGTCCTTGATCGAGCCAAGCGGCCGTCCGCGTCTTGGACGGACAGGCACCGCACTCAACGTAGTGGAAAAGGCTTTGGGCATCGGCGGACTCGCGGCGAATTTCTTTTACCGCCCAATATAGCTGAGTTCAGCGAAAACTAGCGATACCAAACGTAACTTGCAGATGTCCCCGGAGCTACCGTGACAACGACGCTTGCCGCATTGAAGGAGCGATATTCCGTATTGCTAACGCTGGATCAGCTCGCGGAAATTCTCGACCGCAGCCCGGAAGGCCTGCGCATCAGCTTGAGCACGTCGCGAGCCGATTGGGCACGCCACATCAACGCGACGAAGGTTCATATAGGACGCCGGATTTACTTCCGCACCGAAGCGATCGCGAAGCTGATCGACGAGCAGTTCTCGGTGCAGTCATGAAGGCCAACGTCATACACGAGCAAGGCGACCTGTTTCGCGCGGAGACGACGTGGTTCCACGTGTTCCACTCCATGATCGAAACCGGCGACATAGCTCGCATGGGACCGTATGCAGTAACGGTCTATCTCGTCATCAAGGCTCACACCAATTTCAAGACCGGACGCTCGTTCCCGGCAATCGACACGATTTCTGTGGAGTCAGGCATCAGCCGCAGCCAAGTGATCCGCGAGCTGAAGACGCTTGAGGCATTCGGTTACATCACCAAGACCCGCGACGGCCGGCGCAACGAATATCGGCTGCGCGAGAAAGTCTGCATTCAAGACGGCGCCGGTCGACCAACCGCCGTGGCGACATGGGACTACCTCCCCTCGTCGGTACAGGCCGCGACAGCCGACCTGAAGAACGTCTTGGTTTCAGGTGACTTCGCTGGATCAAGGATCGTTCAAATCGAACGGCTACAGGTCAACGTCACGCACGCGAGCGGCAACGCCGTCGTGTTCAACGCTCAGGACATCGCCTGCCTACCGCAGGACATGCGAGACATCCTGATGTCGCTGCGAACGAAGATCGAGGCTCGACGGCAGGAGGAAGTTGTACACAGCTCAGGCTGATACGTGTCCGCCTGACACCTGACATATCCACATTGGTGTCCGGCAGATACCGATTGGCCGCGAATCAGTGTCAGCCGGACACCCTAACAAGATAGATAAATCTATTTAACAAGAAATGCAGCAGCCAGCAGCGTGCTGTGGACAACCTGCGAAACCTGAATTGAGGGACGCACATGAAACGACTCATCGTCACCGTGAGTGACAAGACGGCCACCGAACTCGACGAGCTCGTGGGGCTACTCAACGATCACCATGAATCCATCGACCGGTATAGCAGTCATGGCCGTCTCACCCGAGCGAGCCTTCTTGCCATGCTCGCTGAAGATGCCGGCCTGGTAGTCAGTCGGCCGGGAAGCTGGGAAGGGGCCAGCATGGCCAATGTTCTGTCGTCTCACGGTTATGCCGTCTGAGGCCATGAAAACACTATCCGAGCGCATAGCGGAGAGAGCGCTGAGGCGTGCCGTTGGTCGCAATGCAAGGAACCGCGCAGCGTTTCTTCTTATGCGCACCGAAATTCAAGCAGCCATCGATGACGGGCATTCGCTGATGAGCATCTGGGAGGCACTGGTGGAGGAAGGACACATCCGCTACGGCTACCAGGCTTTCCGCAGATACGCCGACGAGCTGACGCGCAATCGGGAAGTGGCTCGGTAATGGTCAGCAACCTTGCTGCATTCGGTCATTGCCTTCCTGGAGTCGAACAAAACAGGTCTTTTTTCGGCCAATGTGGCATTCGCACGTTGTTCTTTCGATTGATCGAAAGGGGAATGGCAAATCAACACCGGCATGTCAATCGTGGAAAGGTCCGGTTTCGTTTCGGAAGCGGTTGCATACCGGGCAGGATAGGTGAAGTTAGCTAACCGGCAAGCCGGCTATCTATCTTCACTCCCCTTATTCGCGCCCTTGGCGCTCAACGGGAATCCTGCTCTGCGAGGCAGCGGCTACCGCCGCTCAGTGCCGGTTCACACCGGCTTGGAGAAGCGATGAACGACGAGAAAAAGATGACAACGCGCAAGCATGGTCGTCACCTCCGCGTGCCCGTCTTGCCCGACGAAGAGGCAGCAATAAAGCGCAATGCGGCGGCTACCGGCTTGAGCATCGCCGCCTACTTGCGCAACGTGGGTGTGGGCTATGAGGTCCGCGGCATCCTTGATCTCGTTCAGGTGCAGGATTTGGCCCGAGTCAATGGCGACCTCGGTCGCCTCGGTGGCCTGTTGAAGCTCTGGCTGACGAACGATGAGCGAACGGCCAGCTTCACGCCAGCGACCATCCGTGCCCTGCTGGCGAAGATCGAGGCCACGCAGGACGAATTGCGGGCTGTCATGAGTCGAATAGTGCGCGGATGAATTTTTTAGCCGCTAAAACGAGGATCCCATCGCTACTGATGTTCGGTTCGCGGCGCGGCGTCTCACAAACCGAAGGAGAAGCAAGATGCGTAGAGCAACGCGCCACGCCATCAAGATGGCACTGGCTATCGGAATCACAGCAGCATTCGGTGGCCCGGTACACGCCGGCATCCCCGTTATCGACGCGACGAACGTTGTTCAAACGACGATCAGTGCCATGCAAAACGTGGCGGCGGTCACGAAGCAGATTCAGCAGTACGAGACGCAGTTGCAGCAATACCAAAACATGCTGCAAAACACGCTCGCGCCGGCTGCCTACGTGTGGGATCAGGCAAACCAGACCATCAGCAAGCTCCTACAAGCACAGGACACGCTGAACTACTACAAGAACCAAGCTGGGAGCATCGACGGGTATCTGTCGCGTTACCAAGACGTGGCCTATTACCGCTCGTCGCCGTGCTTCACCTCGACTGGTTGCACAGACGCGCAGCGGCAAGCATTGCTTGATGCGCAAGCGAACGGCTCTGAGGCGCAAAAAAAGGCGAACGATGCCGTATTGAAGGGTGTCGATCAGCAGCAACAAACGCTTGCGACAGACGCCGCGAATCTTCGCCAGTTGCAGTCACAAGCGACGAGTGCGCAGGGACAAATGCAGGCGCTGCAGGCTGCGAACCAGCTCGCTAGCGCGCAGACAAACCAGCTCCTGCAAATCCGGGGCATGCTGACAGCGCAGGCAACAGCGGCCGCCACCCGCGCACAGGTGATTGCAGATCGAGAGGCTCAGCAGGCAGCATCGGCAAAGCAGCTTCGTGATGGCAGCAACATCACCACCCCGACACCGAAAAACTGGAGCTTTCAATAAGGGGGCGACGATGAAATTCATTATCTCGCTCTCACTGATCGGGCTCCTTGCAGGCTGCAATGACAAGAGCACCCAGACCGATTCCCAGCGGGCTGCCGCAGCGAAACAACTGCATGATGGCAGCAACATCGTCATCCCGTCTCCAAAAAACTGGTCATGGGGCGATACGCCGTCACAACCGCAGAAAAACGATCAATGACGAAGGACAGCGCTATGAAAACGATGTTTTCCAACGGCGGCAAACTCTCAGTGCTCGGCTTGATGGCCGTCGCGTACTCGGCGACTGTGACGGCCGCGCCGATGAATGCCGATGTGGTCGATTCGGTGATGGGGAAATACCAGGCCGCAGCCAGCGCGTGGGGCAGCGTCATGGTCAATTACGCATCGTGGCTCTTTTGGGGCCTCGCGCTGATAAGCATGGTGTGGACCTTCGGAATGATGGCGTTGCGAAACGCCGGCATTCAGGAGGCGTTTGCCGAAATCGTTCGCTTCTTCGCCGTGCTCGGCTTCTTCTGGTGGATTCTGTTCAATGGCCCCGCGATTGCCGACTCGATCGTCAAGTCGATGTGGATGATCGGTGCCAAGGCCATCGGCCAGTCAACCGATTTTACGCCAGGAGGTATCGTGCAAATCGGCTACGACATCTTTACCAAGGCGTTCGATCAGTCGTCGGTCTGGTCGCCAACGGACAGCGTGGTAGGCCTTCTCATGGCGTTGGTCGTGATGATTGTTCTCACGATTGTCGGTGTGAACCTGCTGCTGGTCTTCGTGTCTGCCTGGATCATGATCTACGGCGGAGTGTTCTTCCTCGGCTTTGGCGGGGCGCGCTGGACGTCGGACATCGCAATCAGCTACTACAAGCATGTCCTGGCGATCGGTGCCGAGATGATGGTGATGCTGCTGCTCATCGGCATCGGCAGAACGTTCATCAACGAGTACTACGCCAGCATGAGAGCCGGCATCGACCTCAAGGAAATGGCGATCATGCTCATCGCCGCATTCGTGTTGATGTATCTCACGAACAAGGTGCCGCCGAGGATCGCAGGCATCGTCGGGGTTGGCGGCGCTGGGTCCATAGGTGGCGTAGGGGTTGGTTCGGTTATGGGTGCAGCCGCCATGACTGCGAGCGCGGCGGCTTCGGTCGGTTCTGCTGCGATGGCTGGCGCGACAAGCGCGGCCGGTGGGGCGTCGGCGCTCAAGGCAGCGTTTCAGTCAGCGCAGCAGAACATGGCCGAGGGTCGCGGCATGTTCTCGGACGGCGGCGGCCGCTCGAGCGCTATCAGCGGTGGTTCGGGCGGTGCTTCGCTTGGTGGTTCGAGTGGCAGCGGTGGCTTCGCATCGGCGATGAGCACGGCCGGTCGATTCGCGGCTGACATGGGTGGGAATCTCGCCAAGGGTGCAGGCGAAATCGCCAAGGGCAAAGCCGCGAACATCGCGGATACCGCGAAGGAACGAATCGCGCAGACGACGGGCGGCAAAATCGCATCGGCAATTTCGAGCAAGAGCGGCGCCGGCATCGACACCGGACCGAGTTTCGCCGGCGACAGTCTCGGTGGGGGTCAGCAAAATGCGACGGCCGGCACCACCACGAACGACGAGGTAGCCGCGTTCGTGAACAGGCAACGCCCAACGCAAGACGATGCTTAGAAAGCGCACCGACCGGCGGCAACCGGCCGGCACTTCCACGTATCAACACCTGCTAGAGAGGTGAAGCATGGCAACTACGCATAATACCGAAGCGCAGCAAGTTATCCATCACGCCGCAACGCAACTCGCTGACCTGGACTTCATGGACCAGCGCACCGCTCGGGAGCTATCGAAAATGGCCGAGGCTGTTGCGAACTTGTTCATGGTCGTTTTCTACCAGGCCGAAACTGGACGAGCGACGCGCCTGGATTTCAGTGAGGCAATGGCTGCTGTACGCGAAACCTTGCAGCCCCATTGAGTAGTGGGCGAGCGGTATGCTATCGGCACGAGGAGTTTTCATGAAACACACCGACTTTCATATCGGCCTGACCTTCATGGATTGCACCGGGTGGTGGCGTTGCACCGATGTTGGGGCGCGGACCATCCTGGCGATCCGGTTGGACCACGACGATCCGCACTGGTATGAAGGGCCGCCCTATATTGCCAAAGAAGAGGTGTTCGATGAAGAGGATATTGCACGTTGTTACCTCGCCGTCGAGGAATCGATTCGTGCGGCGGTCCACGCCGCGCATACTTCTGCGCACCCCGGCTTTCCCCACGAAGTCGTCATACGGATGATGGAGATTCGGCACGCACACCCGTACCCGCACGAAGGGGTTCTGCGATTTGACCGCAAGCGTCCAGATGGCGAAGTTCTTCACCCTTTTGCGGGGCGAAAAGAAGCTGATTCGTGGGTTGTGGATGTCTACTTACCCTTTCGAGGCACCTACGAGACGATGGCCGAGCGCGACTTCATCTCGTTACCGAGAGCTACATCGAATGACCTTCGAG
Organism: Burkholderia crassaminum; assembly: GCF_964265005.1. Classification (NCBI taxonomy): domain Bacteria; kingdom Pseudomonadati; phylum Pseudomonadota; class Betaproteobacteria; order Burkholderiales; family Burkholderiaceae; genus Burkholderia; species Burkholderia crassaminum. Next base: position 3,110,727 of record NZ_OZ183799.1, read on the forward strand.
TTAGAGCGAACCGTTCAGCCGACATGTAGCGCGCCGAGCCGGTAAGAATAATAGGAATATTATTATTCTTACCGGCTTCCGCAACACTGGGCAATGCATTGAACTGAGCTGGAGCGATTATGATCGAAAGCGGCAATGAGAAGAAATTGAACCTCCATGTCATTACCGAGCCGAGCGACAAGGCGGCGAACACGACCGGCACGTTCATGGAAAATGCCTTGAGCGAGCAAGCTGCCATCTCAAGCGGTACCGTCTTGGCTGATACGCCAGAGCCAACCTTCCTGGACGACGAAGGCCCTAGCCTTGACGTTCCCCTGTTCATTACGAAGACCAACGCTCGCGAACTATTCGACCTACGTCCCGGTGAGACGGTAGCCCAGGCAGCAGCGCGCAAGGCGGCGGAAGGTTGAACGTGCCACAGTCATGTCGCGTACAACGAAAGCGGACCATGCCAAAGGAACCGGCGAACAAGATTGCGCGCTATCGAGAGCGGATGCATGCGGCCGGGTACAGGCCAGCACGGTTTCGGGTACTCGATACCGACTCGCCGGAGTTCGCCGCCACACTCCGCCGTCAGTGCCATAACCTGCACGGTGACCCTGGCGAGGCCAACGCTATTGGCTTCGGGGAAACCGCTGGCGGCCTCATTGAAAGCTGGGAATGACTTTGCACGCGCCGAACTCGAATGCGCAAGTTGACTGGCAATTGCGCGATTTCCGCCCGCTAAACGAGCATCGCGTGAATCCTTTTGAGCCAACCCGACACCTCGCCAGCCGCGTCGACCTCTGCAAGCCTCGCCGCAGTCATTTTCGCGGCAGCGTCGCGGTTGAGACGCTTCTTTGCCCGATTGATCTTGTCAGACAGCTCCTTGGCGTCAGCCAACACATCTGCCCACGGCTTCGTGCTACCGGACGATTCGTGAACGGACTTCGCCACGATTAACGGAACGTCACAGGTATCGGTATACGTGACCACGATACCGTTCATGCCTTCCGCGATAGCGTCGGCATGCAAATAGTTCTCAAGCTCCCGCTTCGTCGTTACGACCGCCCAAGATCCATCAGTGCGTGCGTTGACGGTATCGCATTCCGCCTGATACTTCGGCGGCACGGCGTCGTCACGATCATAGATATGAACTTCCGGGAGGTTCAGGTTTCGCAGATAGTGCTTGGCAACCCATTGTTTGAGCGAGCCCCCGCCGAGAGGGACGAGCGCCACGCGGTTGTCGCCGGCGAAATCGACGACATCAGCCATGCCTGGTTTCAGCATCGAGCTGATGCGCTCAAGGAACTCGATATCGTTGGTCCCTTCAACGAAGACCAGCGCTTGGACTCGGCGATCAGGTAACACGCCGAGTTCGTTCGCAATCGTGGCCAGATCGTCGTCAGTGCAATGAACAACGGTCGCCGTACCATCGGCCTGTTTGCGCACGCACCGCAGGCTATCGCTGGGCAGCAGCCCCGCCAAGCCCGGCGTATGCGACGTGACCAGGACTTGCGTGTTTTCGTCAACAGCAAGTTCTTTGAGCGCCTGAACAAGCAGCCGCTGATTGTCGGGGTGTTGCGACGTCTCCGGCTCCTCAATGGCATAGATGACGCTCAGCGCCCCCTTTTCTGTACGTCGCCTCTCCGCTTCAGCCCGAAAGAAGTTCAGAAGAATGAGGCGGCGAACGCCGCTCCCGCGCTTGTTGATGGGTATGTCGTTGTCTCCCACGAGACCGAATTTGAATACATCCCATTTAGGATCGGTCTTGAAAAACGGCTTAAGCTCGCTCGCCAGGCGACCGTCCATCTCATTCAGTTTTTCCAGCGTCCGCTTCGCAACATCCTCTGCCCGGAGCCTCACCGCATCCTCGATCTTCTTCAGATCGTCTGCCATCTCCTTGAGCGCTTGTGTGATCGCGAACTTAAGCGGGCTTTGAACCTCCTCATCGCCGTCCTGGCTCGGCCGATCCGAGCGGAACAGCGCATACATTGGAAGCTGCGGCTTGAGCTGTTCCCAGACCTTTTTGGCATCCTCCTTGTCAAGCGGAAGTAGCCGGCGCTCGAAGGCTAGTGGTTGACAGGCATCGCGAATCGCTTGCCGCATGCTGCCATTCACCGTCAAATTTACGGTCGATTCATCTATGCCCAGCTTCTTGACCCTGGCTTTCAGGTCAGTATTCTTGAGCGTGAGCAAGTCGGCCGCATCGGCATTGGTCGGATGCAGAGCAACCGCGAAGACAGCCTCTTTCGGAGTTTTTCCCGAACAGTCCCACTCCTTGGAAATCTCCAGCTCGCCTTTTTCGTTCAGCAAGTGTTCGGTGGCGAGAGAAGTGCGTGCAGCAGTGTCGATAACTATCTCGGCAGGCAAACAGGTGAAAGCGCAGCCGATGCGGATCATCGTGCCAGCGCCATGCACGCATGCGTCACCACGTTCTGGCTTGCCATCGTTAAAGAAAATTTCGAGTGCTTCGAGGATCGTTGACTTACCCGCGTCGTTCTTACCAATGAACGCCGTCAGATCGTCGATCTCAATTCGAGTACTTTGAGCATACCCACGGAAATTTTCAAGAATCACCGCTGAGAGTTTCACACCGCCCCCGATGGAATGTGGTCCAGCAAACATACGTGTTAACGCCGCTCTTATCGATGCCCCGACCGCAACCGCGATATGTCAACCAAATATTCGCCGCATGACCTTCGAGCTACGTCCCCCTTGCCAACGCGTGCCCCAGCCTAGTTCGCACACTCGCTTGGACTGAGTGATTGACACTTGGGGGATTAGGCTTTGAGTCGTATCGCCGGTGCAAGCCCCCGTCCCATCAACGAGTCGCCACAGGCGGCCGACAGGCGCTCAGAATCCCCCATCTGTCAACAACCCGAAGACGATGCACCGCGAGCCCACCTTGCCGGCCCCCAGCAAAACTTAGCGGAAAACCGCTCCCGATCGACGTATGTATTGAACGAAGTCGATGCAAGGTACGGCAACCTCACGCATGGAACAAACGGACGGTATCTTTCGTTTCGAATTCACGTCCGGTGGATTGTTTTGTTGAGCCTCATTTGATACCAGCTCTCTCCCGTGGGCCCGAGCTGTAGCAATGATCAACAAATCGTTCTCGCCCACGCCCTTCGGGTGATAGTTATCGCCCACAATCCCAAGTAGCCCCTTGATGCGCATGGCATCCTGTGCAATTTCGTTCGTAACATCCAATCGTTCAAGACCGGCCGTCACAAGCCAATCACCACAGTCCGGCGTCCCTGCGCATACCTCTCCGTAAGCCACGATAGACATCATGAGCCTTCGTGCGTTGATCTCGGCCGCTATCCATGTCCACAGTCCTGGAAATTGATCTACGGGGTAGTTGTCCCAAGCATAAATCATCGAAGAGGCGTCAAACACCTGCATAGAAGCGTTCCAATTGATGCAGGTCGTTGATCTTCAGGCCATCGAGATACCGACTCGCCTTTGCCAACGTGATGTATCGGCCATTCAGTGCATCCAGTACCGTACGCACGAATCTGTCGCCAAAAATATGCGAGGGCTCCCGATGACGGTACATCCGAGTACCGCCATCTTGCTCGGGCGAAGGCTGAGCGGTCCGCCAGTGTCGATAAGCACCGTATTGCTCCTGCGGCAGCCGACCCGCATCAAGCAGTCGGCGCAATATGACCTCCGTGCTGACACCCCACTCTCGCCGCAGTGGCTTAAGCCACTCGTCGTACTCAGCGACTTGTCGCGGGCGACCCAGATCGTCCACCCTTGCCAAGAACGCCGCAGGCACAAGCAAGTGACCAGCGAAAGCGTTCGCGTCGCGCTCATTACCTTGGTGGGACTGCATGTCGCGCTCATCGTCGATCGAGCTGCTCCGATGCAGCAGCAGGTGCCCCAGCTCGTGCATCAGCGTGAAGGATTGCTGGGATTCGTAGGTCTGCTTCTTTACAACGATGAGGGGGCAGTCAGGGCTGTAGATGCTGAAGCCCAGAATTGGGCTCTCTTTGGCAATCTGCCACTTACCGTTGTATCCGTTACTACGGAATACCAGCACACCGCGCGCTTCTATTGCCGACCTGTAACTGTCAAACGTGTTGTCGTCGCCAAGGCCCAGCCACCGGCGTGCAATTCTCGCTGCCTCTGCCGGGTTGTCGCGCGGAAGATCCGGTTCCTCGAACCGAGGCAAGTTGGCGTCGTCCAGGTCCTCACGAAGGCTCAGATATATCTCGCGCTGTCTCTCGACACGTTCTATGAGCACCTTCAGCCTAGGCGTCAGTTCCGGCTTTTGGTTTGCCAAGGTCCGGAAAGCCGCGGTGTGTACCTGAGCTTCATCGACCGGCCCGGGCTCTAGGAAAAAGAGCGCCCCCCGGCCGAAGAAGCTCGCCACCTTGCTGAGCTGAGGAAACGTCAAGCCCCCTGCCCCCGCCAGAACGCGCTCCATTGTCGCCGGCGAGATGCCGACCGCGGACGCGAGTTCGCCTGGTGTTGTGCCGTGATCGGCACAGCACCAAGCTATCCGCTCGGGGTTGATCGACTGTATGCGCTCCATAGCAGTTCATTATACCGGCGGGGTGCCGGCTTGCTGTGCTTCCGGCGCCTGTCCGAAGTGCATGAGCGGTGCATAGCTCAGCTTTTCTAACCCCGCCCAAATTACGGTAAACTACTGACGTCAAACAACTTTTGATTTCGGTCGTTTACGGTCGAATTCTCTTAGTTTTCAGTAACTTACCGCGTCACACGCCGAATCATAATCCGCAGGTCCGGGGTTCGAATCCCTGATTCGCCACCAAATGCGAAAGCCCGGTAGATCTTTGATCTGCCGGGCTTTTCCGCTTTTCGTGCCGTGAAATTCTCCTGAGCCGGGCGCCAGCAGCGCGAACGTTTCAGGTATGAGGCGGTTCGGGAAGCGCAGGCACCCGTGAAACACCCCTGCTCGTCCGGGCGTTGCTTCAGTACACGTATCTGGTTCGACTCCAGCACCGCGTACTGCTTCTTCCATCGGTAATACGTCTGTCCGGATATCCCCGGTTACCGATCCCAGTCCGACTCCGGCATACCCTGCCTCGCCTGCTTGAGCGCTGCCACGATCTCCTCACCGAGTATTGCTCGCGCTTCGTCGCCAAGCTCCCGTTCCTGTCGGGGGAAATTGCCCACGAAACACCAACACTCATTTGTGTCCAGGATTTCCAAAGCAGATCAACTGATTTCTCGCTCCGAATTTCCAGATGATCGCGAAAGCTTGAACAGCAATGCAGTCAATCATTTCTTCAAGATTACGCCAGCCATATACTCATTCAGATCGCGAAAATCCTTAACCGTCCATGTGAATGCGGGCAGCTTTACACCATTTTCTCGCAATGTTTTCGGAATCAGATCTCCGTTTGGACGAAGTATTACGGATGAGACAATGACGCCCGGATAATCGAGCAGGCGTTTCTTGAACGCAGGCGTGGTGAGATCAGGTGTTGGAGGCGCGCTTTTGTTAGCCAATGGCCCAGTGCCTTTAATGTCAGCTCCGTGGCACATCGCGCATCTCTTCAAAAAAATCCTCTCCCCATTGATAGCATCTGCAAAGGACATGGACGGCGCCAGAAACAACACGATCAACGCGACGATGAAATTTCCTTTAGCCTTCATACACTCCGTGCCCCCGATGGAATCAGCTTGAATCAGCGTTTCGTGCTGCGATAATTACCACGGCAGCCCTCGAATCTTCGATCTCAAGTTCTTGCAGGTGGGTTACCCGTCGGGACGAATACGCGAATCCACGCATGTCCGTTTTTTATAAACCGGCCCGCCTTTTTCGGGCTGAATTTTTGACGGGAAAGGATCTTTTGTCAAATTGGAAAAACCTTGCTGATTCGCAGGCACAATGACGCCGTCCAGCACACGGCCGACGTCACGCGATGATCCAGACCACTCCCGACAAGACATGGCGCATCGCCGCCCTCGCACTGGCTGCCGTCGTGCTCTGCTATGCCGGCGCCGGCGCGCCGACGCTTTCCCGCCTGCTCGACCCTGCCGTCATCGGCGAAGGCCTCGCCCTCAAGCCGATCACCTATCACTGGGTCAATCGCATCGACTGCGCGATCCCCGAGGCCGATCTGTTCGCGAGCCGCTTCTACGTTCTGGTGCTGGCCGCACTCAACGCTGTAGCCGCGCTGGTTGCACTTGATGCCCATCGCAGCCGCAGGCGCTTCGCATTCCTGCTCGGCTGGGCCCTCGTCATGCTGATCGTGCTCGTCAACGCGCAGGTCCAGGCGTTCTACAACGTGGGCTGACCGATGAAGCGGCGCATCATGATCGTCATCGCCACGCTGGTCACTCTGATCGGGCTCGTGTCCGTCGCCGGCACGTTCGCCAATCTGTCGACACCCGACCAGTTGCGCCGTCTGCTGAGCTACGACTACATGAGCGTCGCGGATAGCCTCGTCGAACGCGACTTCGGCGATTTCGCCAACAACTTCTACGCCAGCGTGGCGCTGATGCTCGTCGGCGGCACGCTCTTCATCCGGATCGAACGCACACGCACGATCGCCCGCATCGTCACGTCGCTGCTGTTCGCGCTGCTCGCCGTCAGCCTCGTCTACGCGTGCCTGAATCCGCGCATCGGCATACGGCCGTTCTGATCGGGCGCGACTCGCGCGGCCGATCGCGCACGCCGCCCGTGCGACGAGACGCGCGCATCACTTCGACTGAACCGGCTCATAAACGCTGTCGATACGCTGATACGTATAGGAAAACGTCTTGTTCTCCGGATCGTAAAGACGCTGATACGCGTCACGGCAAGCGCCGTCCAGCTCCACCGGGTAACTCGGTGGCCATGCCGCAACAGGCTGACACCTGAAATCGTCGGCGCCCGCCCCGTTCTTTTTGAAACGCAGGATCATCAGGCTTTCCTGAATCTCCTGCGCCGCCTTCTCGTAGTACGGCTTGCGGTTGAATACGACGCCGGGCGGGAAATAGTCCGATGTGAGGCCTTCGGCCATTTCCGGCTCGGCCACCATCTCGGCCGCCTTGCGCAGATACGCCTCGGCCGCAGCGGGATCCGACGCCATCAGGCGCTGCCCCTTGAATTTGTAGGCCACTGCCACCACCGGGAGCTGGCCGGGCGTCGGGTGCTCGCCCCACCACGCGATGATCTGGTCGAGACTGCGTGCGAAAAGCTGCTGCAACTCGTCCGATTTGGACTGAGTCACGCGCAACGGCAGCTGACAGTCGACCACGCATTGCGCAACGACCGGCGGATCGCCCGCTTTCCACTGCTTCCAGGTTTCCTCGTCGCGCGCGTTTCGCCGGTGATCGTCGATCGCGTTGGACACCAATGCAACCGGCGCGACGGCCACGATCGCTGCGCCCCACGCAAGATTGCACGCCGTTGAATGGCTGCTGGAAAACACGTTGCTGCATTCGCTCGAACATGCACCGAGCGCCAGCGCGCCTGTCAGGCACGCCAGGCGCCGAATGATCTTCATGGACTTCGACATCGTTCCCCCGGTGATCGTGAATCGTTCTTCTGGCCGCAGTCATCCTTGCCGCGGCTCTTCACCCGAGGCGGAAAGCCGCTGCGCGAATTTAGCGAATCGGTCGATCAAAAGATAACTGTCGGGTTTGTCAGGCGGTCAACCGTTCCGGGCAAAATCGCCGGGGCGGAAGGTATGTCGAGGAAGTACGGACGGCGGTCAAACGCGGGATCGTCGAGTCATTGCGACGCGTCGACAGGCACGCGCGGCCGGACACGACGCGCTTCGCATCCGTACCCGGCGGCATCACCATCGCATTCAGTCCTCGCCTCGATTCGTACACCCATGCCCGCCGGGCGTGTCCGTCGCACGCCATGCGTTACATCACGCGGCCACCGCGCCTCTCTGCAGCTTCGCCGCGTGCGCCTCCACCCGCCCCCGCCAGTTCTCCCCGCCCTCCAGCGACGGCGTCGCCTCGAACACCTCCGCGACCCAGTCGGCGAACACGCGCACCTTCTGCGACAGGTGCCGGTTGTGCGGATAGACGATCGAAATCGGCTTCGGCTTCGGATTGCAGTCCGGCAGCACCTCGACCAGCGAACCGTCGAGCAGGTGCGGCAGCACCATGAACAGCGTCGGCTGGATCATCCCGAACCCTTCGAGCCCGCACGTCACATAGGCATCCGAATCGTTGACCGTGACGCTACCGTTCATCCGCACCTCGAACGGCTTGCCGTCGATCATGAACACCCACGGAATCGCACGCGCACCGTGGCTCGAACGAAAATTCACCGCTTGATGGTCGGCGAGATCGGCAATCTCGTGCGGCTCGCCGTGACGCGCCAGGTAATCGGGCGACGCACAGGTCACGCGCTTCAGCATCCCGATCCGCCGCGCGACCATCGACGAATCCTCGAGCGGCCCGACCCGGATCATGCAGTCGATGCCCTCCTCGACCGGATCCACGTAGCGGTCGGAGAGCCCCAGTTCGAGCGTGATGTCCGGGTAGCGCTGCCGGAAAATCGACAGCGACGGCAGCACGATGCGCCGCCCGAGCGAACTCGGCATGTGGACACGCAACACGCCGCTCGGCTTGCGGTTGCCGGTCTGGAAACTCGCGTCGGCCTCCGCGATCTCCGTGATGATCTTCGTGCAATGCTCGTAGTACGCTGCGCCTTCCGGCGTGAGCGACAGCCTGCGCGTCGTCCGGTGCATCAGGCGCACGCCGAGCAGCGCCTCGAGGTTCTGAATGATGGTCGTCACCGACGCGCGCGGCATCGCGAGCGTGTCAGCCGCGCGTGTGAAGCTGTTCGCGTCGACCACGCGGGTAAAAACTTCCATTGCCTGGATTCGGTCCATGCTGCTCCCCCTTCGAATCGCCAACGAAACAGCATAGAGCGCGCGACGGGCACGGCACAAGCCCCCACCCATTGTTCTCCGATCCTGAATAGTTTCGGCATTTCGGACTGGAAAGCGATCGAATTCCGTTCAGTCTCACCCGGCGATCGTTCCGGCCCCGATCACGACAGCTCGCCATGCATTACCGCACGAATCGCTCGCGATACCCCTGCGGCGACACGCCCAGCAAGCGCACGAAACAGCGCCGCAGCGTCTCTTCCGAGCCGAAGCCGCAACGCGCGGCGATCCGCTTGACGGGCCATGCCGTTTCGCCGAGCAGGCGCTGCGCGGCCTCGACGCGGATCTGCTCGACCGCACGCGCGGGCGTGCGGCCGGTTTCCGCGCGGTAATGGCGTACGAAGCTGCGCTCGCTCATGCTTACGCGCTCGGCCAGCGCGGGCACCGACAGGTCGGCCGTCAGGTGCTCGGCCATCCACGCATGCAGTTCGCCGAACCGGTCGTCGGTGCGCTGCATCGACAGCATCGTGCTGAACTGCGCCTGCCCGCCCGGGCGCTTCAGGAACACGACGAGTTCGCGCGCGACGTCGAGCGCGGCCGCCCGCCCCAGATCCTCCTCGACCAGCGCGAGCGCGAGATCGATGCCGGCCGTCACGCCGGCCGAGGTCCACAGCGCACCTTCGCGGATGAAGATCGGATCGGATTCGACGCGCACGTTCGGATAGCGCGCCGCGAATTCGTCGCAGCGCGCCCAGTGCGTGACCGCGCGCCGCCCGTCGAGCAGGCCGGCCTCGGCGAGCAGGAATGCGCCGGTGCAGACCGATGCCACGCGCCGTGTGCACGCCGCCTGCTGCCGCACCCAGCGCACCAGCCGCGCATCCCGGGATGCCGCATGCACGCCCTTGCCGCCGGCGACGATCAGCGTATCGGGATGGCGTGCTGCCGAGCGCAGCGACTCGGCCATCACGACGAGACCCGACGACGTCTCGACGGGCCCCGCCTCGGCCGCGACGACGCGCGGCGCATACGGCGCCGGCTGGCCGCGCTCCAGCGCGAGCTCGTTGACGGACGCAAACACCTGCAGCGGCCCCGACACGTCGAGCAGCTGTGCACGAGGGAATGCGAGGACCAAGATCGAACGCGGGGCGGCAGGCATGGCGATTGGCTGAAAACGTGGGTGATATGGCAATTTCGCCAAACACTACGCGCCTAGAATTCATCTGTCCATCCCGTGCCGGCAACGGTGCGATCCCCTTCCAACCGGAGTCTTCGCATGACCCTGCATATCGGCCTTCTCGTGTTTCCTGGTGTCCAGCAACTCGACCTCACCGGCCCGCACGATGTGCTCGCGTCGCTGCCCGGCGCAACCGTCCATCTGGTCTGGAAGACGCGCGACACCGTCGCGTCGAGCAGCGGGCTCGCGCTCGCGCCGACCTGCACGTTCGACGATTGCCCGCCGCTCGACGTGATCTGCATTCCGGGCGGCATCGGGATCAACGAGTTGCTGCTCGATGCCGAAACGATCGCCTTCGTGCAGCAGCGCGCTGCCGCCGCGCGTTACGTGACGTCGGTCTGCACGGGTGCGCTGCTGCTCGGCGTAGCCGGCCTGCTGCGAGGGCGGCGCGCGACGACGCACTGGGCGTTCCACGCGCTGCTCGAACCGCTCGGCGCGGTGCCGGTGCGCGAGCGCGTGGTGCGCGACGGCAACCTGATCACGGGAGGCGGCGTCACGGCCGGCATCGACTTCGCATTGACGATCGCCGCGGAACTGGCCGGCGAAGAAGAAGCGCAGGCGATCCAGCTGCAGCTCGAATACGCGCCCGCGCCGCCGTTCGACGCCGGTTCGCCCGACACCGCGCCGGCAACGGTCGTCGAGCGCGTCACCGAACGCTCGGCGGCCGGCTTCGCGAAGCGCAAGGAGATAATCGAACGAGCGCTGCGCGCGATGTCGCTTTGAATGCGGGAACGGGGAAATTGACGGAAAGACAACGCGCATTCGCGCCGGAGAACCCATCGATGAACATCATCCGCAGCGCCACGTTCACCGCGGACCGCGCGTGGGGCGCGCTCGACATCGCGAACCTGAACGGCATCACGGTCCGCCTGCACTGGACCGACCAGCCGTATCGATGGCACGTGAACGACGACGAGGAAGTGTTCGCGGTGCTCGACGGCCGCGTCGAGATGCGTTATCGCGAAGCAGGCGTCGAGCACGCGACGGTGCTCGAAACGGGTGACGTGTTCCACGCGGCGGCCGGCACCGAGCACGTCGCGCACCCGCTCGGCGAAGCACGCATCCTCGTGATCGAAACCGCAGGCAGCGTCTGACGGCCGGTGGCCATGCGCCGGGGTCGCGCGGACGGCAAGCGCCTCCGCGCGGCGGGTTTCATCCGGTGATCGTCCCCGTGGCCTGCGACGCGATCAGCTTCGGCTGCGGCGTGCACAGGCACTGGCACAGGTCGTGTTCGAGCGCGACGACCTTGCCCATCACGGTCATCGTCCGCTCGCCGCCGTCGGACACGATCACGCCCGGCGACTTGCAGGCGGCGCAGAACACCGGCGCGCCGAGATAGGCGAGTTCGCGTCCGTCGAACGACGAATTGGCGATCCCGTCGAGCACGACACCGCCGTGGTCGGTCGTGTCGCCCTTCAGAATGAATTTGCGGCTCATGTGTCGGTTCTTCCCTCGGAAATGCCGTGCAGCGCCGCAGCGCGGCCGCACACGGGCAATCGGAATCCGCCCGTCGATCGCGGGCGTGCCGCGAGCATATCACCGCTCGCGGCCGCCGCCTGCCGATCGCCGCGCTCGTCAGAACTTGTGCCGGATACCGATCCGCGCCTCGAACTGGCGGTCGTTCGCGGACGCGCCGGGGCCGTTGATCGCGGCAACCGCCGCGTGCCCCGTCGAATCGGTGCCCGATGCGCGCTGAAAGACGGCGGTCGCATACACGTCGGTGCGCTTCGACAGGAAATAGTCGAGCCCGGCCGCCACCTGGTGGTAGGTCGCGCCGTCGCGGCCGTCCACGCCGCCGCCGCGCGTGTAGTCGTACGCAATGCCGCCGAACAGATAGGGCGTGAACTGGTAGCGCACGCTGGCCTCGACGTTGTTGAACACCGCGTTGCCGGACACGCCGCCGGGGTTCGGCCCGGACGACAGGTCGCCGAGCCCGCGGAACGACGTGTTCGTATACATCGCGCCGAGCGTCACCGCGCCGAACGCGTAGGTGCCGCCCGCCGCCGCGACCTGCAGCGTGCGCGCCGACGCATAGCCGGAATACACGGGCGACAGCATGTTGTTGCCCGGCACGCCGCCGACGACCGGCGCGGGGCTGCCGGTCGTGCCGAAGAACGACACGTTCGGGTTGCGCGCATTCAGGTAGCCGGCCGCGACCACGAGCGGCCCGCGCGTGTAGCCGGCCGTCATCGACCACACCTGGTTGCGTGTCGTCGCGCCCGCGATGCCGCCCACACCGTACATGGCTGCAAAACGGAATCCGCCGTAGTCGTTGCTGGTGAACTTGATCGCGTTGTTGGTCGAGTTCGCGTTGTTCACGTTGTCGAGATCGCCGGGGTGCGCAACCATGTAGCCGCCGAACAGCGCGGCGGCCTCGAGCGGCCCGAGGAAGTCGACGTTGGTATCGTACTGGCGCCCGAGCGTGACGGTGCCGAACGGCCCCGACAGCCCGACGAACGCCTTCTTGCCGAACATCAGCCCGCCTTGCCCGAGCTTGCCGGTGCTCGGGTCGAAGCCGTTCTCGAGCGTGAAGACGGCCGCCAGCCCGCCGCCGAGATCCTCGACGCCACGCAGCCCCCAGCGGCTCGCCTGCTGCACGCCGCCGAGCATCCGCCACGCCGGCTTGCCGCTCACGGTGCCGTTCGGGCCGGCGACCGCAAGGTTGCTCGTGTAGGTCAGCCCTTCGTCGATAATGCCGTACAGCGTCACGCTGCTCTGTGCGTGCGCCGCACCCGCGATCAGCGCGACGCCCGCGCCTGCCAACAGCCGTTTTTTCATCGGAAGGTCTCCATTGCGCGGGTCGAATGGCAAAACGCAGGCGTGCGCGTCCCCCGCAGGCGCGCGGCCTGCTCCGGAGCAAACCGGAACGGTCAGGGGTAAATCGGGGAAGACGGCTAGCGCATCGCGTCGGCGACAACCGCCGGCGGGGCCCAGCGGCGGCCGGCCGCGACTTCGTACGCGTGACCGAACTGCAGCACGCCCCAGTCGTCGCGATAGCGGCCGACGATCTGCATGCCGATCGGCAAACCGGTCGCGCCCAAGCCGCACGGCACCGACAGGATCGGCGCCTCGGTCGACGACAGGTACCAGCACACGCGCATCCAGTCGATGTATGACGTGCTCGCGGCCCCCTGCACATGCGCAGGCGAGCGCAGGTCGACGTCGAACGGCATCACCTGTGTCGTGGGCAGCACGTAGAACGCGTAGCGCTGCATGAACGCGCGCATCCGCTCGAACAGCCGCGTCTTGCGCACGAACATCCGGCCGAGATCGGCGGCCGTCAGCGACCGATGCAGCCGGTATTCATCGTGAATCTCGGGCTTCAGCGCCGCACGCTGCGCATCGTCGAACCCGTCGACCAGCGTGCCGATCATCCACGCGCGCTCGATGCGGAACACGTCCTCGGCGTCCGACAGATCGGGATCGTCGAATTCGACTTCGCAGCCGAGCGCCTCGAACACACGCGCCTGCGCATCGACCGCCCGCGCGATCTCCGGATCGACCGGCACGCCGGGCAGGCCGCGCGACATCGCGATGCGCGTGCCGCGGAAGTCGCGTTCGAGCGGCTGCGCGAAGCGCGCGCCCGGTTCCGCGAGTTCGGTCGCGGTCTCGCCGCTCGGCCCGGCGATCGCCGACAGCAGCAACGCGGTATCGGCCACGTCGCGCGCCATCGGCCCGTCGACGCCGAGCGTCGTCCAGCCGTTCAGGTCGGGCGCGCGCGGCACGCGGCCCGGCGACGGCCGCAATCCGACGACGTTGTTCCACGCGGCCGGGTTGCGCAGCGACCCGCCCATGTCGCTGCCGCACGCGAGCGGATTCATCCCGCACGCGAGCGCGGCCGCCGCGCCGCCGCTGCTGCCGCCCGCGGAACGCGTCAGGTCCCACGGGTTGCGCGTCGCGCCGAACACGTCGTTGAACGTATGCGACCCGGCGCCGAATTCGGGCGTGTTCGACTTGCCGATCATCAGCGCGCCGGCGCTCGCGCAGCGGCGCACGACGAGCGCGTCATGCAGCGGCACGTGATCGGCGAACAACGGCGAACCGTAGGTCGTGCGCACGCCGCGCGTCGCGGTGAGATCCTTCTGCGACACCGGCAACCCGTGCAGCGGCCCCTGCCATTCGCCGCGCATCCAGCGGGCGTCGATGTCGCGCGCACGGGCGCGCAGCACGTCGGGATCGATGACGGTCACGAGCGCATTCACGCGCGGGTTGACCGTCGCGATCCGTGCGAGATGCGCATCGAGCAGGTCGCACGCGCTGATCCGCCGTGTCTTCAGCAGGTCGAGCATCGTGCGGGCGGACAGGTCGCACAGGTCGCCGGCCATGACGTCGGCGGGCGGGGACGATAGCGAAACGGTGGCGGTCATACGGTTCGGGGCGAAGAGGAAGGAAAGCGGGAAGGAAGGCGGCGGCAGCGGTCACGCATCGTGTTCGCTGCGATCCGATGCGAACGCGAGCGCGACGAGCGACAGCACGCCGCAGACGATCACGTACCACGCGGGCGCCGCCGGATTGCCGGTCGCGCCGATCATCCACGTGACGATGAACTGCGCGAAGCCGCCGAAGATCGACACGCCGCCCGCATACGCGATCGACAGCGCGGTGGCGCGCGTGCTCTTCGGGAACAGCTCGGCGAGGATCACGCCGTTCGCGCCGGCGTTGATCGAGTGCAGCGCGGCGAGCAGCATCACGACCGCGTACATCGTCGCGATCGACGGCACCGCGCGCATCAGCCAGAACCCCGGCAGGATCAGCACGGTCAGCGCGATGCGCGACCACAACGCGACGCGCTTGCTGCCGGTGCGATCCGACAGCCGCCCGCCGACCGGCGCGGCGACGAACATCACGACGCCGGACAGGATCCCGCACCACAGCGCGGTGTCCATCGGCAGGTGCAGCACCTTGATCGCGTACGTCGACATGTAATACAGCACGATGAAGTGCGCGGCCGTGCCGCCGACCACGAGGCCGAGCGCGGTCAGCACGGCGCCGCCGTCACGCCGCAGCACGGTGCCCAGCACCGCCGACGAACGCCGCGCGGCCGCGGCCGGCGCATGCTGCTCGATCGCGCTGAAGCGTGCGCGCAGGTAGAGGCCGATCGGCGCGATCAGCACGCCCAGCAGGAACGGCACGCGCCAGCCCCACGATTCGAGCGACGCGGTATCGAGGAAATACGACAGCAGGAAGCCGACGAACGAACCGGCCAGCGCCGCGGCACCCTGGCTCGCGAACTGCCAGCTCGTGTAGTAGCCGCGTTCGCCGGCCGGCGCGCGCTCGGCGAGCAGCGACGTCGATACGCCGACCTCGCCGCCGGCCGAAAAGCCCTGCAGCAGCCGCGCGACGACGACCAGCACGGGCGCCGCGATACCGATCTGCGCATAGGTCGGCAGCACGCCGATCATCCCGGTGCCGATCGCCATCGTGACGAGCGTGAGGTTCATCGCGGGCACGCGGCCGAACCGGTCGGCGACGAGCCCGATCACGACACCGCCGATCGGCCGCGCGATGAAGCCGACGCCGAAGGTCGCGACCGACATCAGCAACTGCTGCTGCGCGGAGACCGCGGGAAAGAACAGTTTGCCGAGCAGCACCGCGAAGAAACTGAACACGGTGAGATCGAAGAATTCGAGGCCGTTGCCGATCGTGATCGCGACAATCAGCTGACGATTGGACGGGGATGCGGCAACGTCGCCGACATGCCCGCCGAACATGCTGTCCGCTCGGGGCGCCTTCATGAAGGTGTGTCTCCGTACTGGTTATGCGTGTCGTGTGCGCGGCCCGTTCGACGGCCTGCGCATGCAGTCTAGGCATTCAAAATACGCAGCCCGGAGCGACATTTTTCGATCGTGATAACGCACGGTTATCGCGTGCTTTCCATGCGGAAACGCGGTGTAGGATACGAACGTCGCCACTGCCGCCGCGCCCCGCCTCGCCGTGAAACACCACCAGCTCCGGGCGCTTGCCGCCATCGCCGAACATGGCAGCCTGCGCGCGGCCGCGCGCGCGATCCACCTGTCGCAGCCCGCGCTGACGAAAGCGATCCGCGAACTCGAACTCGATCTCGGCGTGCCGCTCGTCACGCGCAATGCGCGCGGCGCGCAGCTCACGCGTTTCGGGCAGGCCGTCTATGCACGCGCGCGGCTGATCCTTGCGGAGATGCAGCACGCGCGCGACGACGTGATCCAGCTGTCGGGCGGCAAGGAAGGTGCGCTCGCATGCGCGCTGACGCCGCTGATGTCGCTCGGCTTCCTGCCGGCCGCGCTCGACGCGTTCCGCCAGCGCATGCCGACGATCCGCCTCGACGTGCGCGAAGGATTTCTCGACACGGCGCTGCCGCGGCTGCGCGACGGCTCGCTCGACTTCGTGATCGCGATCGTCGATGCGACTCGGCTGTCGCCGGAATTCACGTTCCGGCCGCTGCTCGAATCGGAACTGATCCTGATGACGCGCGCGAGCAATCCGCTGCGTCACTGCACGTCGCTCGCGCAGTTGCAGGACGCGCAGTGGATCCTCAACACGTCGCCTGAAAGCATCGGCCGGCTGCTGCAGGACGTGTTCGTCGCGCACGGCTATCCGGCGCCGCAGCCGATCGTCGAATGCACGTCGTTCAGCGCGGCGTTTTCGCTGTCGGTGCACACCGACACCGTGTCGTGCGCGCCGAAGAGCTTCATGGAAGTCGACTGGATTCGCGAGCGGATGGTCGCGATCGACGTGGAGGAAACGATCCCGGCCGTGTCGGTCGGCGTGCTCACGCGCCGCGATGCGCTGAACACGATTGCCTGCGACTACCTGATCCACTGCTTCGTCGAAGCCGTGCGCCGGCACGATCACGCGACGCTGCTATGGCGGTAGCGCCGCCATTCAGACGAACAACGCGATACACAGCGCGGCGCCGCACAGATAGGTGCCGAGCGCGCCGATGAAACGCACGGGATTCGGGTTGGCCATCGTCGGCCACGCGAGCAATCCGACGACGAGCAGGCAGCGGCACGCGGTCGCCGCGACGATCAGCGCCAGGATCGCACGCGACGGATCGTGGGCGCCGAAATAGAGAAACAGCACCGCGAGAAACGGCGCGTATTCGGCCGTGTTGCCGTGCGCGCGCACGATCTTGTGCAGCCCGTTCGCCGGATCGGACGCGCCCCCGGATCCGGTGGTGCACCGAAAGCGTGTGACGGACACGATGAGCCCGAGCCCGAACAGCAGCAGGCCGAGGATGGCCGTGCAAACGAGCGCGACGGGATGGATCGGCATGGGACTCCCGGCAAAAGCGGAAATGCGCCGCACATCCGGCGATCGTACCCGTGGCCGGCTCGCGCGGCTATCACGGAAACCCGCAGCATCGCCGTTCGCCGGACACAATTTTACGGTCGGGTTCCGATCCCAATTGTTGCTCCGCCGCACCGCACGAAACCGGTGCATTGCCCGCCTGCCCGGCCGTCCGGGCCTGCCCGCCGACACGCCCGCCACGCGGATGCCTCGGCACGAAACGCGCAAACGTTGCCCTGCGACGGCATGCACCGCCGCAACGCAACGCGGGTTACAGCGCGTCACAGGCACGCACGTTGCGTCGACGCATCTCGGTAGTCAACGCCCTTGGCAGCCCGCTGCGGAGGACTACACTAATCCTTAATGGGGTGCGGCCGGAGCCCGCGCCTTCAGGGAGACGCCGCCATGAATCGGCCGCTGAATCGTATCCTGCCGCGCGTGACCGGTCCCGCATCGGTCTGGACGTGGGTCAAGTGGTCTTTGCTGGCCGCGCTGCTGATCGCCGTGGCGATCGTCGCGCGACTCGTGCAGAGCGAGATCGAAACCTCCCGGCTGCAGGCGCACTATCTGTCCGAGCTCACCCGCGACGTCGGCTACACGGTCGAGACGGGCCCGAGCGATCACATCCGCTTCCCCGCGAACGGCCCGTACGACCAGCGCCTCGGCTACGCGATGATTCCGGCATTCCAGGAGCGGCTGCTCGCGCGCGGCTTCGTCGTCAGCAAGCAGGCGCGCGATTCGCAGCGGATGCTGTCGCTCGGCGATCGCGGGTTGTTCCTCCCGTTCGAAGAGAAAGACCAGGCGGGCCTGATGCTGTTCGACTCGACCGGCGCGCCGCTGTTCGCGACCGTGTTCCCGCAGCGCGTCTATGCCGACTTCGACACGGTGCCGCGCGTGGTCGCCGATTCGCTGCTGTTCATCGAGGATCGCTACCTGCTCGACGCGAACGAGCCGAACCGTAACCCGGCGATCGACTGGGGGCGCTTCAGCCGCGCGCTCGCCGACCAGGCGCTGCACGTCGTCAACCGCCACCAGGCGCGCCCGGGCGGCAGCACGCTCGCCACGCAGATCGAGAAGTTCCGCCATTCGCCCGAGGGCCGCACCGCGACGCCGCCCGAGAAGCTGCGGCAGATCGCGTCCGCGTCGGTGCGCGCGTACCTGAACGGCCCGCAGACGATGCTCGCGCGCCGCACGATCGTCGTGCGCTACCTGAATTCCGTCCCGCTCGCCGCACGGCCGCACATCGGCGAGATCACCGGCATCGGCGACGGTCTCGCCGCGTGGTACGGCCGCGACTTCAACGACGTGAACCGCATCCTGTCCGCGCCGACGACCGGCGACAACGTCGACGAACAGGGCAAGGCGTTCCGCGAGGTGCTGTCGCTGATCATCGCGCAGCGCGCGCCGTCGTACTTCCTCAACCGCGGCTATCCGGCCCTGGAGCGGCTGACCGACAGCTACCTGAGGCTGCTGTCGACCGGTGGCGTGATCTCTCCGGCGTTGCGCGACGCTGCGCTTGCCGCGCAGATCGAACGCAGCGCGCCGCCGGCCGCCGCGCACGTGCAATCGTTCGTGTCGCGCAAGGCCGTGACGTCCGCGCGCGCGTCGCTGCTGTCGGCGCTGGGCATCAGCGACCTGTACCAGCTCGACCAGTTCGACCTGCAGGCGACCAGCACGCTCGACAACGGCGTACAGCAGGCCGTCGCCCAACGGCTCGCGCAGGCGTCGACGCGCGACGGCGCGCAGGCAGCCGGCCTGTACGGTTTCGAGATGCTTGCACCGAAGGACGATCCGTCGCACCTCACGTACAGCTTCACGCTGTACGAACACCGCAACGGCGCGAACCTGCTGCGGGTGCAGACCGACAGCGTGAACGAGCCGTTCGACGTCAATCGCGGCGGCCGCATCAACCTCGGCTCGACCGCGAAACTGCGCACGCTGATCACCTACCTGCAGATCGTGTCCGACCTGCATGCGCGCTACGCGAACCTGTCGAACGCGGAGCTGGCCCGCGTGAAGCCCGACCCGATCGACGGGCTGTCGCACTGGGCGCTCGACTACCTGTCGCATACGCGCGACCGCTCGCTGCAGGCGATGCTCGACGCGGCCGTCGAACGCAAGTATTCGGCGAGCCCCGACGTGTTCTACACGGGCGGCGGCGCACAGGTGTTCTCGAACTTCGAGAAGTCGGACAACGGCCGCATCCTGACGCTGCACGCGGCGTTCGAGCATTCGGTCAACCTCGTGTTCGTGCGGCTGATGCGCGACATCGTCCACTACGAGACGCTGCAGGCGGCCGGCCCGTCGTCGTCGTGGCTCGGAGACCCCGAGCAGCGCCAGCATTACCTGCAGCAGTTCGTCGACGGCGAAAGCCAGGTTTACGTGAAGCGCTACTACACGCGCTATGCGGGCAAGGCGCCCGACGATGCGCTCGCGCTGATGCTGAAGGACGTGCGCAAGTCGCCGCCGAAGATCGCCACGGTGCTGCGCAGCGTCGCGCCGAACGAATCGCTCGCGTGGTTCGACGCGCAGATGCGCGCGCAACTGAAGGGCACGCCGGCCGCGACGCTGTCCGATGACGACCTCGCGAAGCTCTACGCGAAGTATGCGATCGACCGCTTCAACCTCAACGATCGCGGCTATATCGCGAGCGTGCATCCGCTCGCGCTGTGGACGCTCAACTACCTGCGCGCCCACCCGGCGGCGACGCTCGCCGAGGTCCAGCGCGACAGCCGCGATGCGCGTTTCTACACCTACTCGTGGTTGTACAAGACGCGCTACCACGCGACCCAGGACCGTCGCATCCGTCGCATGGTCGAGTTGCGCGCGTACGCGGAAATCACGAAATCGTGGCGCGCGCTCGGCTACCCGTTCGCGGAAGTCACGCCGTCGTACGCGGCCGCGATCGGTGCATCGGGCGACCAGCCCGACGCACTCGCGAAACTGATCGGCCTGATCGCGAACGGCGGCCAGAAAGCGCCGACCGAGACGATTACGCGGCTCGACTTCGCGCAGGGCACGCCGTACGAAACGCGCTTCGTGCGCGCGGCCGCGCAGCCGCAGACGATGCTGTCGCCGGAGATCGTCACCGTGGCGCACACGCTGCTGCGCGACGTCGTGCTTAACGGCACCGCGCGCCGCCTCGCGGGCGGTTTCACGCTGCCCGACGGCAAGACGCTCGACGTGTACGGCAAGACCGGGACGGGCGACCAGCGCTTCAACGTCTATGCGCGCGGCGCGCGGCTGATCGAGTCGCGCAAGGTGAACCGCAGCGGCACGTTCGTATTCGTGCTCGGCGACCGGTTCTTCGGGGTCCTGACGGCAACGGCGCACGAACCGTATGCGGCACGCTACGACTTCACGAGCGCGATGGCCGTGCAGTTGCTGAAGTCGATGGCGCCGGCGCTCGCGCCGCTGATCGAACGCCCGGCCGGCACCGGCGCGCGCACCGCGGGCGCCGCCCGCCAAGCGGAAACGCCCGCGCCGGGTGCCGCTGCCGCGCAACCGTCCTGACGGCCGCGCGAGCGTTCATGCGCCGACGCGCCGCTCAGTGCGAGCGGCCGTCGTAGTGCGTGACCGGCAGCGCATCGAGATCGACACCTTCGAGACAGCGCACGTTGATCGCGGCCATCGCGGTGCCGTTCGGATGAACGCCCTCGCCGAACGTGTGAATCCCGCAGCGCTTGCAGAAGCGATGCTTGATGACGTGCTTGTTGAACATGTAAGTGGCGAGATGCTCGTCGGGCGTGAGGAGCGTCATGTGATCGCGCGGCACGAACCACATCAGCGCGCCCTTGCGCTGGCAGATCGAGCAGTTGCACGCCATCACGCCTTGCAGGTCGCCTTCCACCTCGAACTTCACGTCTGAGCAGTGACAGCTTCCGCGATAAAGCATGGTCGTCTCCCGGTGCGGCCCGTGCGCATCGACGGCGCCCCGGCAGGACACCGTTGGCCAGGCCGATCCAAGCGGGTACAGTAGCGCGCACATGCGCCGCACGCAATGTCCGGCGGCGCCCGTCCCGCCCCTGTCAAAACCAAGGAAAACCGTCATGCTCGAACTGCGCCCCGGCTGCGAATGCTGCGACAAGGACCTGCCGCCCGATTCGACGGAGGCCCGCATCTGTACGTTCGAATGCACGTTCTGCGCGACCTGCGCCGACGAGGTGCTGAAAGGCCGCTGCCCGAACTGCGGCGGCGACTTCGTCGTGCGCCCGCGGCGGCCGGCGAGCCTGCTCGCGAAATACCCGGCGTCGACCGAGCGCATCCACAAGCCGGGCGGCTGCGCGAGCGCCTGACGGCGCCGCACCGCCCGCCGTTTCCGCTCACGACATCTCGATCCGCGCGCGCGTCACCGCGAGCAGCGCCGCCATCGCGCGGCGCGCACCGTCCTCGTCGCGCACGCGAATCGCGTCGCTGACGGCCGTGTGCTCGGCGAGCGACGCGTTGTACACGTCCGCGCGGCGCGCATTCAGATGCAGTTGCGCCTCGAGCGTGCGATCGATCAGCGTGCCGAGCGGCACCAGCAGCTCGTTACCGCCGGCCTCGAGCACGCTCAGGTGAAAGCGCAGGTCGGCGCGCACCCATTCGTCGACATTGCGCGCGGCGGCCATCGCGCGCGCCGCGCCGTCGATCGCATCGAACGTTTCCGGTGTATGCATGCGCGCGGCGAGCGCAGCCGCGTACGGCTCGACCATCTCGCGCATCTCCTGCAGCTTCAGCGCAAACGCGAGCGGCGGCGCGACGCGCGCATACCAGTCGAGCAGGTCGGCGTCGAGCAGGTTCCAGACGCCGCGCGGCCGCACGCGCGTGCCGATCTTCGGCCGCGATTCGACGAGCCCCTTCGACGTGAGCGTACGCAGCGCCTCGCGCATCACCGTGCGGCTCACGCCGTACATCTCCATCAGGTCGGGTTCCCTCGGCAGCAGCGACTCGGGCGGGTAGTCGCCGCGCAGGATCGCCGTGGCAAGCCGGAAGGCCGTCTGTCCATGCAGGTCGCGTCGAATGATCGTTCTCCGTTATGCCGGTACCCGGGCGAGCCGGCTGCCCACTATCTGCGCAATAATGCTATTAATACTATTTTTCATCGGGCTACGCTAGGATAACCGCGAAAGCACGCGACCGTGCACCGCGCCCGACTCTGCCCGCGCCGGTCAACCCTGGAGACCCGCATCGTGAAAATCACCCGCCTCGAAACCTTCGTCGTCCCGCCGCGCTGGTTGTTCCTCAAGATCGAAACCGACGAGGGCATCGTCGGCTGGGGCGAGCCGGTCGTCGAAGGCCGCGCGCACACGGTCGAAGCCGCCGTGCAGGAGCTGGCCGACTACCTCGTCGGCCGCGACCCGCTGCTGATCGAGGATCACTGGCAGGTGATGTACCGCGCGGGCTTCTATCGCGGCGGCCCGATCATGATGAGCGCGATCGCGGGCGTCGACCAGGCGCTATGGGACATCAAGGGCAAGCATCACGGCGTGCCCGTGCATGCGCTGCTCGGCGGCCAGGTGCGCGACCGCATCAAGGTGTATTCGTGGATCGGCGGCGACCGGCCGAGCGACGTCGCGAACAACGCGCGCGCGGTGGTCGAGCGCGGCTTCAAGGCCGTGAAGATGAACGGCTCCGAGGAGCTGCAGATCGTCGATACCTACGACAAGGTCGAGCAGGTGATCGCGAACGTCGCGGCGGTGCGTGACGCGGTCGGCCCGCACGTCGGGATCGGCGTCGACTTCCATGGCCGCGTGCACAAGCCGATGGCCAAGGTGCTGGCGAAGGAGCTCGACCCGTACAAGCTGATGTTCATCGAGGAACCGGTGCTGTCGGAGAACGCCGAGGCGCTGCGCGACATCGTCAACCAGACCAACACGCCGATCGCGCTCGGCGAGCGGCTCTATTCGCGCTGGGACTTCAAGCACATCCTCGCGGGCGGCTACGTCGACATCATCCAGCCCGACGCGTCGCACGCGGGCGGCATTACCGAGTGCCGCAAGATCGCGACGCTCGCGGAGAGCTACGACGTTGCGCTCGCGCTGCACTGCCCGCTCGGACCGATTGCGCTCGCCGCGTGCCTGCAGCTCGACGCGGTCAGCTACAACGCGTTCATCCAGGAGCAGAGCCTCGGCATCCACTACAACCAGGGCAACGACCTGCTCGACTACCTGCGCAACCCCGAAGTGTTCCGCTACGAGGACGGCTTCGTCGCGATCCCGCAAGGCCCGGGGCTCGGCATCGACGTGAACGAGGAGAAGGTGCGCGAGATGGCGAAGACGGGCCACCGCTGGCGCAACCCGGTGTGGCGTCACGCGGACGGCAGCGTCGCCGAGTGGTGAGCGCGATGCGCAGTGCGCGCGGCTGCGCGCCCGCGCGGTAAGCCGCGGCAAGTATCGACTCGAAAACGGCTGCCCGACAGGCAGCCGTTTTTTTCATGCTCGGCGCGACGTGCGGCACGTGCCGGATGGCATCGGCGGCCTAGCGTCGCGCCGTGCCATGCCGCGCGAAACCGGCCGTCAGCCGAGGGCCGCGAACCCCGGCACGCTGAACGACAGCACGGCGGCCGCGACAAACACGCCGATCATCGTCAGCGCTTCGAGATGCAGGATGTTGCGGAACGTGTGCGCATCCTCGGTCGACGCAGTACGGCGCAGGCGCGGCAGCGCCGAGAAGCGGTTCAGGCCGCCGAGCACGAGCGCGAGCGCGACGAGCAGCAGCTTCAGCAGCAACAAGCGCCCCCACGTGCTGCCGTCGAGCGGCGCAAGCGAACCGCCGAGCCCGCGGATCGCATTGAGCGCACCGGTGCCGAGCACGAAGACGACTGCGATGATCGACGTACGCGACAGGTGCTGGCCGATGCGGATCAGCGCGCCGCGTGCGACCGACGAACCGAGCGCCGGCAGCACCGCGAGCCCGCCCGCGAGCACGAGGCCGCCCCACACGGCCGTCGCGAGCAGGTGCAGCGTCTGCACGCCGACCGCCGCGGACAGCGCGCCCGTATCGGCCGCATGGCCGAGCGAGGCCTTGCCGGCCGCGACCACGATCACCGCGAGCCACAGCACCGCGTGCGCGACCGGGCCTTCCGGCTTCGCCAGTGCGACGATCGCGAGCACCACGGCGCCGGCGAACGCGACGCTCCATGCGAAGCCCGTATGCGTCTGCGTGAGCATGACGGGAATCGCGGCGAACGCGCCGCCGAGCCCCGCACCGCTCATCGTCGCGGCCTCGTAGACGAGCCAGCCGAGATCCGCGAGCACCAGCGCCAGCGCCGCCGCAGCCAGCGAATGTTGCGCGCGCAGCCACGCGGGATGCGACGGCGCGACGACCGGACGTGCACCGTCCTTGCCGAGCCATGCCTTGAGCAGCGCCGAGCCGACCGCCATCGCGAACGCGGCGTCCATCAGTGCCGCGAGCGCGACCTGACCGATCCACAAGCTGTCGAACTTCATCGCGCGCACCCTCCCGAAAGCGGCAGGCCGACGGAGCGGCGGCTACGGGACAGACAGCGTGAGGAAGGCAACGGCACGGTAGAAAACGTCATCGATGAATCCGGAAACGGGAGAAATGACTGGACCTGCGGCGGAGGCGGCGCCGCGCGACCCGCGAGTGTACGGTCTTCGATGGTGAAAACGCACGCCGGTTCAACCAGGCACGGTGTAATGCGCGTCAAATTGTCGCAAGTCGCAAACGGACAGGAACCGCTGTCCTTTTGCCAAATAGCCGTCATTACCCATCGATGATAGAATGCCGCGTCGCAGCAGCCCGGCTGCCTTGCCGTCATGCGCCGAGCCGATCGTAGCCCGGACAACAGGTCCCCGTCGAATAAACATGGAGTCTCGTGTGTCTTCAAGACGCCTCTTCCGTCCGCTGCTCGCCGTTCTGATGTTCGGCAGCGCGGGCCTTATGAGCGCTGCCCAAGCGCAGACCAAGCCCACGGAGCAAGCGCACGCCCAGCAGGCGCCGCTCAAGGCACCCGATACCATGGCCGAGCGCGTGCGCGGCTGTACGGCCTGCCATGGCGTCCACGGCCAGGGCACGGACAACGACTACTTCCCGCGTCTTGCCGGCAAGCCGGCCGAGTACCTGTACAACCAGCTCGTCAACTTCCGTGACGGCCGGCGCAAGTACCCGCCGATGAACTACCTGCTGACGTACCTGAACGACGACTACCTGCGCGAGATGGCCGAGCACTTCTCGGCCGAACGCCCGCCGTACCCGGCGCCGGCGAAGCCGACGCTGCCGGCCGCGACGCTCGCGCGCGGCAAGCAGCTCGTCACGCAAGGCGATCCGTCCCGCAAGCTGCCGGCCTGCGTGGCCTGCCACGGCGCGACGCTGACCGGCATGCAGCCGGCGATCCCGGGCTTGGTCGGCCTGCACGCCGACTACCTGAGCGCGCAGATCGGTGCATGGCGTTCGGGCAACCGCCACGCGAAGGCGCCCGATTGCATGCATGACGTCGCTGCGAAGCTTTCCGACGAAGACGTGACGGCCGTGACCGCATGGCTCGCCGCGCAACCGGCGCCCGCCAACCCCGTGCCGGCACCGGCGCGTTCGATGAAGACTCCGCTCGCCTGCGGCAGCGAACCGCAATAAGGCAAGGGAGACAGACACAATGAAACGCAAGTCCCTGTTTGCAATCTCGGCCGCCGCGATCGTCGCGGCCGCTGCCCTCGTCCCGGTCCTGTGGCCGGGCAACGACACGCTGCACGGCGCTTCCGCCGTCGCGGCCACGCCGGCCGACCAGGCCGCGCTGATCAAGAAGGGCGAATACCTCGCGCGCGTCGGCGACTGTATCGCGTGCCACACCGTGCGCGGCGGCAAGTCGTTCGCGGGCGGCCTGCCGATGGCAACGCCGTTCGGCACGATGTACACGCCGAACATCACGCCGGACGACCAGGCCGGCATCGGCAAGTGGACGTCGGACGACTTCTACCGCGCGATGCACACGGGTCGCTCGAAGGACGGCAGCCTGCTCTACCCGGGCTTCCCGTTCGCGAGCTACACGAAGGTCACGCGCGCTGATTCGGACGCGATCTACGCATACCTGCGTTCGGTCGCACCGGTGTCGGTGCCGAGCCGTCCGCACGAACTGAAGTTCCCGTTCAACAACCGCAACCTGCTGATCGGCTGGCGCACGCTGTTCTTCAAGGAAGGCGAGTACAAGCCGGATCCGACGAAGTCGGTCGAGTGGAACCGCGGTGCTTACCTCGTCGAAGGCCTCGGCCACTGCTCGATGTGCCACACGTCGATCAACATGATGGGCGGCCCGGTGAGCTCGTCGGCGTTCGCCGGCGGCCTGATCCCGCTGCAGAACTGGTATGCGCCGTCGCTGACGAACGACAAGGAACTCGGCCTCGGCGACTGGCACGTGCAGGAGCTGTCCGACCTGCTGCAAGCCGGCGTGTCGCACAAGGGTGCGGTGTTCGGCCCGATGGCGGACGTGGTCCACAACAGCCTGCAGTACATGAGCGACGAAGATACGCGCGCGATGTCGACGTACCTGAAGTCGATCCCGCAGAAGGCTGAAGCGCCGAAGAACATGCAGTACGAGCCGTCGAAGCAGTTCGGCAACGCGCTGTTCGACCAGGGCAAGAAGATCTACGCGGACAACTGCGCGACCTGCCACGCCGAAACCGGCGCCGGCAAGCCGCCGGCCTATCCGCCGCTCGCGGCCAACCACTCGATCATGATGGAATCGGCGGTCAACCCGATCCGCATGGTGCTGAATGGTGGCTATCCGCCGAGCACGTTCAAGAACCCGCGTCCGTACGGCATGCCGCCGTTCGCGCAGTCGCTGTCGAACCAGGAAGTCGCAGCAGTGGTAACGTACATCCGGATGTCGTGGGGCAACAACGGTACGCCGATCTCGCCACAACAGGTGAGTGACCTGCGTTCCGCGCCGCTTGACTAAATAACGCGTGACGCAAACGGGGCGCGGCTGCGGGAAACCGCAGCCGCGCCCCTTTGCTTTTTGCGACGCCAGTCCCCGCGCGGGCCGCGCGAGGTGTCGCCGATCATAAAACTCAAGAGTGGTATCTATGTCTTTCGAATCTCTCGGCCTGGCCGAACCGCTGGTCAAGGCGGTCAACGAGCTCGGCTACACGTCGCCGACTCCGATCCAGCAGCAGGCGATCCCTGCCGTCCTCGGCGGCGGCGACCTGCTCGCCGGCGCGCAAACCGGCACCGGCAAGACCGCCGGCTTCACGCTGCCGATCCTGCAACGCCTGCACACGTTCTACACGGACAACCGAAGCGCGAAGCGCGCCGTGCGCGCCCTGATCCTCACGCCGACGCGCGAACTCGCCGCACAGGTCGAGGAAAGCGTCCGTGCCTACAGCAAGTACCTGAAGCTGCGCTCGGCCGTGATGTTCGGCGGCGTCAGCATCAATCCGCAGATCGATGCGCTCAAGCGCGGTGTCGACATCGTCGTCGCGACGCCGGGCCGCCTGCTCGATCACATGCAGCAGAAGACCATCGATCTGTCGAATCTCGACATCCTCGTGCTCGACGAAGCCGACCGGATGCTCGACATGGGCTTCATCCACGACATCAAACGCGTGCTCGCGAAGCTGCCGCCGCAGCGCCAGAACCTGCTGTTCTCGGCCACGTTCTCCGATGAAATCAAGGCGCTCGCCGACAGCCTGCTCGACTCGCCCGCGCTGATCGAGGTCGCACGCCGCAACACGACCGCCGAGAGCGTCGCGCAGAAGATCCACCCGGTCGACCGCGACCGCAAGCGCGAACTGCTCACGCACCTGATCCGCGAACACAACTGGTTCCAGGTGCTCGTGTTCACGCGCACCAAGCACGGCGCGAACCGGCTTGCCGAGCAACTGACGAAGGACGGCATCAGCGCGATGGCGATCCACGGCAACAAGAGCCAGTCGGCCCGCACGCGCGCACTGGCGGAGTTCAAGAACAGCACGCTGCAGGTGCTCGTCGCGACCGATATCGCCGCGCGCGGGATCGACATCGACCAGTTGCCCCACGTCGTCAACTTCGACCTGCCGAACGTGCCGGAAGACTACGTGCACCGGATCGGCCGCACCGGCCGCGCAGGCGCGACCGGCGAAGCCGTGTCGCTCGTGTGCGTCGACGAAAAGCAGTTGCTGCGCGACATCGAGCGACTGATCAAGCGCGAGATTCCGCAGGAAGTGATCGCGGGCTTCGAACCCGATCCGAACGTGAAGCCGGAGCCGATCCAGCAGCGTCGCGGGCAACAGCAGCCGCGTGGCGGTGGCGGCGGTGGTGGTGGCGGCAATCGCCAGCCGCGTGCGGGCGGCTCAGGCCAGCCGGTCGCGAAACGCGACGGCAACGCACAACCGAAGGCATCGCAGCAGAAAGCCGCGAAGCCGCGCACGCAAGGCGGCGCCGGCGGCAACGGCGGACGCCCGGCGGGCGGCGGCAACGGCGCGCGCCCCGCGAACGGCAACGCCGCGCACCCGAACCGCAACCGTTCGTCGCGCAGCGGCCAGCGCGGTCACTGAAGCCGCGCGGCCGCGCGCCGCAGGTGCTCGACCTGGCGTTGCCAGCGTTCGAGCACCGCGGCGCGCTCCCCTTCCAACGTGAACGTGACGCCTGTCGCGAGACGCGCATAGCCGACCCGCTGCGCATCGCCGTGCGCGATCGTCGCAGCGAATCCGGCGAGGCCGCCGAAGTCCCCTTCGAGCGGCTCAATCCTCATTTGCGCCTGAAAGAACGCACCGTCCGCGACCAGCGTCAGCGCGGCCGTGCGCCGTTGCGTAATCGCGCGCGCCGCACGCGATTGCGGCCAGAGCGCGAGCAGCAGCGTGCGCGCATCGTGCGCATAGATCTCGCCGACGCCGAGCAGCGTCGTGCGCAACTGGCCATCGTCGGTCGCGACGATCAGCGATGCGGCGAAGTCGGCATGACGCTCGAGCGCGGTGCCGTCGAACAGCGAGACGACGGCCGGCGGCCACGCATCGAACGTCCATTGTTCGAGCGCGTGGCGATGGGTATCGGTCATGATGGCGTGGCCCCGGTGGAAAGCGGATGAAGCAGCCGCAGCATACGCGCGACGGGCCGCGCCGCGGCGATCAGCGCAGGAACACGTGCCGCGTGATCTTCGTGAGCGGATAGTGGACGCCCGGCTGGATCTTCGCGGGCAGGTCGAGCGGCTTGAGCAGCATCTTCACGCACATGTCGGCCGACAGGTTGCGCCGCACGAGCCGGCTGATGCGCGCGGCACGCTCGCGGTTGTACTGGCTGTCGCCGACGCGATCCGGATAGCGGACCGCGAACACGTGGCGCAGCGCGATCTCGGAATCCTCGTTCTTGATTTCCATCACGCGGCGCGCCAGCGCGCCGAGCACCGCGAGCCGGCCATTGCCTTCGAGCTGGTTGTACTTCTTGAAGAACTTGAAGAAGTGCTTGTAGTGACGCACTTCGTCCGTGCGGATGTTGTCGGTGATTTCCTTCAGCACGGGCTCGTCCGAGCATTCGTTGATCGCGCGATAGAGCGTGGCCGTGCCCGTCTCGACGACGCAGCGCGCGACCATCTCGAGTGCGCGGGTCTTCTCGAATGCCTCGACCTTGCAGGTCAACGAATACTCGGCGAAGAAATTCGCGAACGCGGTATCCCAGTCGAACTCGGGCCACACGTGCGCGATGTACGCCTTCAGCGCGCGCCCGTGCTGCAATTCTTCGTGCTCCCATGCATTGTTGAGCCATGCGGAGACTTCCGGATCGTCGTTGAAGAACTGGCTCAGATTGCTCGTGTAGAGATCCGAGCCGCTTTCGATGAACGACGACGCGCACAACAGCAGCAACAGATCCTCGTTCGCGGCGGCTCGCTGACGATCGATCCGGTTCAGGTCGATATCCTCGATTCGCCACGGCATCACATGCGTCGTTTTGGTGTCCATGGTGGTGCGCTCCCAGTCGTCGCGCGGGGGCCGGCCCATGCCTCCGGCACAGGCGCCAACCGACCCGCAGGCGGCGTTTTACTTGCGTTTATAGTGGATTGGTCCGGCCGAACCATGCTGGCATCTTAGCCGGACTTTGATGTTCGTGCTCCAGAGCACTGACCATACCCGACAAGCGCAGTTCCGCGGCGTCTGTTGCCGTTCGTTAGACGAGTCCTTCAAACCGCTTGCGCCCGCTCGACGATACGGGCCGCGGCAAACGAAACGGGCGGCCGTTCGGCCGCCCGTGAAGCACACGAAATGCCGGCGAAAGCCGGCCGCAATCGGTCAGAAACCTGCCGCCAGACCGTCGCGACGGCTGTCGCTCGCGGCCACGTAGCCGCGCTCGCGATCGTCGCGATCGAGACGCCAGATGAACTGCCCCGAACCGAAATCCATGTAAGGATCGTCGATCGACTTGATCGTATGGCCGCGTGCGGCCAGCGCATCGACAGTCGCGCGATTCATCGTTGCCTCGACGTCGAGCGTGAAGTCGCGGTTGACCTTCCAGCGCGGCGCGTCACAGGCGGCCTGCGGTTGCTGCCCGTAGCCGAGCATCCGCACGACGGTCTGCAAGTGCCCTTGCGGCTGCATGTCGCCGCCCATCACGCCGAAGCTCATCACGGCCTCCGTGCGGCCGTCGACCTCCTCGGTGACGAATGCCGGGATGATCGTGTGGAACGGCCGCTTGCCGCCCGCGACGACGTTCGGCGAGGCCGGGTCCATCGAGAAGCCGTGCCCGCGATTCTGCAGCGCGATGCCGGTGCCGGGCACGACGAGCCCCGAACCGAAACCCATGTAGTTCGACTGAATGAAGCTCACCATCATCCCGCGCTCGTCGGCCGCCGACAGGTAGATCGTGCCGCCCGAATGCGGCCGGCCAGCGCCAAAGTGCGTCGCGCGCGCGGGATCGATCAGCTTCGCGCGTTCGGCGAGATACGCGTCGTCGAGCATCTGCTCGGGCGTGACCTCCATCGCGCGCGGATCGGCGACGTAGCGATAGACATCCGCGAACGCGAGCTTCATCGCCTCGATCTGCAGATGCTGCGAGTCGACCGAATCGACTGGCCATTCCGTCACGCCCGCGTGCTCGGCGATGCCGAGCGCGATCAGCGCAGCGATGCCCTGCCCGTTCGGCGGAATCTCGTGGATCGTGTGACGGCCGAAGCGCTTGCCGATCGGCTCGACCCATTCCGGCCGGTAAGCACGCAGGTCGGCCGCGGTCAGCGCGCCGCCGCCTTCGCGGGAGAACGCGGCAATACGCTCGGCGAGCGCGCCCTCGTAGAACGCGCGAGCGCCCTCCTTCGCGAGCGTGCGCAGCGTCTGCGCATGACCGGGCAGGCACACGCGCTCGCCGACGAGCGGCGCGCGGCCGCGCGGCATGAAGGTCTCGGCGAAGCCCGGCAGCCCCTGCAATTCGGGCACGGCGGCCGCCCACTTGTGCGCGACGATCGGCGGGACCGCATAGCCGCGCTCCGCGATCTCGATTGCCGGTTCGAGCAGGTCCGCGAACGGCAGCGAACCGAACTTCGCATGCAGCGCTTCCCAGCCCGCGATCACGCCCGGTACGGTGACGGTATCCCAGCCGCGCGTCGGCTTGTTCGCGATGCCGTTCGCCGCCTCGCCGTGGCGCTGGCGGAAATAGTCGACGTTCCACGCGGCCGGCGCGACGCCCGACGCGTTCAGCCCGGACAACCGTTCGCCGTCCCACACGAGCGCGAACGCATCTCCGCCGAGCCCGCACGACACGGGCTCGACGACCGTGATCGCCGCCGCCGCGGCCAGCGCCGCGTCGACCGCATTGCCGCCCTTCCACAGCATCCGCAACCCGGCCTGCGCGGCGAGCGGATGCGACGTCGACACGACGTTGCGCGCGAACACCGGAATGCGGGTCGTCGGATACGGGTTGTGCCAGTTGAAGCCAGTCATCGGTGCCACCTCGTCGAAAGCTGAATGAACGCGCCGTGCGCGCACCCGCGTGCGCGGGCAATCCGCCATTGCAGCGCGATCAGCGCAATCGCACAAATTCATTTGTCACATGAATCAATGCAATTTCCGCATGAATGGCGGGCAACCCGGTCGGCCGGGCCGGCCTAACGCCGTTGCCGCCCTTACAATACCCGCTCCGTCTCACGACACGACCATCGAGCCATGACCCGAGATCCCCGCCTCACCCTCAACGCGCGCCAGCAGGAACTGCTCGAATGGGTGCAGCGCGACGGCTTCGTGACCGTCGACGATCTCGCCGCGCACTTCGCGGTGACACCGCAGACGATCCGTCGCGACGTGAACTGGCTCGCCGACCTGAACCTGCTGCGCCGCTACCACGGCGGCGCGAGCCTGCCGACCAGCTCGGAGAACGTGTCGTACACGGCGCGCCAGCGGATGTTCCACGACGAGAAGCGCCGCATCGCGGCACTCGCGGCGTCGCACATTCCCGACCAGGCATCGCTGTTCATCAACCTCGGCACGACCACCGAGGAAGTCGCACGCGCGCTGAACCGCCACCACGGGCTGCACGTGATCACGAACAACCTGAACGTCGCGTCGATGATGAGCGGCTATCCCGACTGCGAGGTGCTGATCACGGGCGGCATCGTGCGGCCGTGGGACAAGGGCATCGTCGGCGAGCTCGCGATCGACTTCATCCGCCAGTTCAAGGTCGACTACGCGATCATCGGCACGTCGGCGATCGAGGCCGACGGCACGCTGCGCGACTTCGACACGCGCGAGGTGCGTGTGGCCGAGGCGATCATGCAGCATGCGCGCACGGTCTATCTCGTGACCGACCACTCGAAGGTCGGCCGCCCGGCACTGGTGCGCCAGGGCCACCTGAGCCAGGTGCACGCGCTCTTCACCGACAAGCCGCTGCCGCCCGAGATGGCCGACACGGTGGCCGCCGCCGGCACGCAGGTATACGTCGCGGAGTGACGATTGCGATGCTGCACCGCACCTGAAACTTCAAGTGAAATCAAGAAGTTGGCGCTTCATGCGGACCGCTTGCGGCGGGCGTTCCTGTCAAACGGAAAATTAACGGGGCACGATTTGTCGTTGCCTGCGGGCTCGACTAGACTCCAGTTCCCCGGCCCGTTCGCCCGATCCGCCTGTGCCAGGGCGTGTGCGAACCGCAGGGCCGGCGAATACAGCTTTCCCCCCAAGCCATACCCCGCGGGGTATCGCGCGTCGGCGTGTGCGCCGGCCGCGCGGGCAGTCCGATTGCCATGGAGAGAACGATGCTGAGTCCGCATGAATTCGCCACGCTATTGCTTGTGAAGGACGCGCCTGATCAGCGCGACATGGATCGGGATGAACTGGACATCCTGCTCGAACAGCAGCTCGTTCGCCTGGAAGGGCTCGGCTCGGGGCGCAAATACTGCGTGACCGAGAGCGGCGACGCCGCGCTGCGATCCATCAAATACCGCTATTCGTGAAATTCCGCTGTTCCTGACCTGACCGCGTGGCCTGATTCCCGGCCACGCGGTCGCTTCCGCTTGCTCCGCCCGCTCACCGCAGCCGGCTTCAACCGCCGCGCAGCGTCGGATCGACCGCCGCCCGCCAACTGATGGCCTGTGCGCGCGCACCGTTGAAATACGCGATCCAGCCGGCACGCGCCGCCGCGTCGGGTGCCGCATAGTGCGTAGAAAGTTCGTTTACGAACGCACAATAGTTCGCTTCGGTCAGCCCGCGATACCGTTTCGCCACGTACGCGTCGTACAGCGTCGAATAGACCGGCTGCGCGTCCGCGCCCCAGTCGCGCGCCGTGCCGCCGCACGACGTCTGCAGGTCGACGAACGATGGCGCCCGCCAGTTGCCCGTGAGCGGCGGCATACCCGCGCTGCACCCCGCCAGAAGGACGGCGCACGCGCCGGCCCACATCCCAATACGCATGATTCACCTCGCGAAACGGTCGATTCCGTCAGTATCGTCCGGGATCGCACGGCGCGCTACTGGCCCCGCTTTATCGAACTTTACTTTTTCGATTTCGTTCGTTAAATTTCGAATTCGAACATTTTCTGTTCAACCATTTCCCTCAGACGATAAGGACAGCAGGTGACCCAACCGAATCGCTACGATCTGCTCGTCGTCGGCGGCGGCATCAACGGCGCGGGCATCGCGCGCGATGCGGCCGGCCGCGGCCTGTCGGTCATGCTCTGCGAGCAGGACGATCTCGCGTCGCACACGTCGTCGTGCAGCACGAAGCTGATTCACGGCGGCCTGCGCTACCTCGAGTACAACGAGTTCGGGCTCGTGCGCAAGGCGCTGCAGGAGCGCGAGACGCTGCTGCGCGCGGCGCCGCACATCATGGGGCCGCTGCGCTTCGTGATGCCGCACATGCCGAACCTGCGTCCGGCCTGGCTGATCCGTATCGGCCTGTTCCTCTACGATCACCTCGCGAAACGCGAACTGCTGCCCGGCTCGCGCGGCATCGACATGCGCCGCCATGCGGCCGGTGCGCCGCTGATCGATTCGATCAAGCGCGGCTTCGTGTATTCGGACGGCTGGGTCGACGACGCGCGCCTCGTCGTGCTGAACGCGATGGATGCGAAGGAGCGCGGCGCCGAGATCCTGACGCGCACGAAGCTGGTATCCGCCGAACGTCGCGGCGACGAATGGGAAGCGCGGCTGCAGCACGCCGACGGTTCGATCCGCGTCGTGCATGCGCGCGCGATCGCGAACGCGGCCGGCCCGTGGGTCGGCGAACTGCTGCACGGCGCGCTCGGCCGCGGCGCGCATCACAGCGTGCGGCTCGTGAAGGGCAGCCACATCGTCACGCGCCGCCTGTTCGATCACGATCACGCGTACATCTTCCAGAACCCGGACAAGCGGATCATCTTCGCGATTCCGTACGAACACGATTTCACGCTGATCGGCACGACCGACGTCGAATACACGAACGATCCCGCGAAGGTTGCGATCGATCGCGACGAAACGCAGTACCTGTGCGATTCGATCAACCGCTACTTCAAGCGCAAGATCTCGCCGGCCGACGTGCACTGGACCTACTCGGGCGTGCGCCCGCTGCTGGAAGACGAGAACGCCGCGAACGCATCGGCCGTCACGCGCGACTACCGCCTCGAGCTGGACGACGGCGCGGGCGCCCCGCTGCTGTCGGTGTTCGGCGGCAAGATCACGACGTTCCGCAAGCTCGCGGAAGAAGCCGGCGACATGCTGTGCCGCGCGCTCGGCCGCGACGGGAAAACCTGGACGGCCGGCGTCGCGCTGCCGGGCGGCGACATCGCGAACGCGAAGTTCGACGTGTTCGCCGCCGCGTTCGCGAAACGCCACCCGTGGCTGCCCGCCGCGCTCGCCCGCCGCTATGCACGTGCGTACGGCACGCGTGCGGAGCGCGTGATCGACGGTGCGAAGTCGCTCGCCGATCTCGGCACCGAAATCGCACCGGGCATCCACGATGCCGAACTGCGTTACCTGCGCGACGCCGAATGGGCGACCTGCGCGCAGGACGTGCTGTGGCGCCGCTCGAAGCTCGGCCTGCACGTCACGCCGGGCTCGCTCGACGCGGTGACGGCCGCCGTCGACGCGTGGTTCGCCGCCGCGCACGCGCCGCACGCCTGATCCGAATGCAGTTGCAGTTGCCGTACCGACGTTGACTTACCGACGCGCCGCTCCACATGCGGCGCGCATCACAACTAAGCCAAATCCACGGATGGAGATGAGAGACATGCAGGATCAGTACATCCTCGCGCTTGACCAGGGCACCACGAGTTCCCGCGCGATGCTGTTCGATCGCCAGGGCAATATCGTATCGATCGCCCAGAAGGAATTCGAGCAGATCTACCCGCAACCCGGCTGGGTCGAGCACGACCCGCAGGAAATCTGGTCGACGCAAGCCGGCGTCGCCGCCGAAGCCGTCACGCGCACGGGCCTGAACGGCACGTCGATCGCCGCGATCGGCATCACCAACCAGCGTGAAACCACGATCGTCTGGGATCGCGAGACGGGCCAGCCCGTCTACAACGCGATCGTCTGGCAGGATCGCCGCACGGCCGACTTCTGCGACTCGCTGAAAGCACAGGGCCTCGAAGCGAAGGTGCGCGCGAAGACCGGCCTGCCGATCGATTCGTACTTCTCAGGGACCAAGATCCGCTGGATCCTCGACAACGTGCCCGGCGCACGCGAGAAGGCCAGGCAGGGCAAGCTCGCGTTCGGCACCGTCGACAGCTGGCTCGTGTGGAACTTCACGAAGCACGAACTGCACGTGACCGACGTGACGAACGCGTCGCGCACGATGCTGTTCAACATCCACACGCGCGAGTGGGACAACGAACTGCTCGAGCTGCTCGACATCCCGCGCAGCATGCTGCCGGAAGTGAAGGCATCGTCGGAAATCTACGGCCACACGAAGACCACCGTGTTCGCGTCGAAGATCCCGCTCGCGGGCATCGCCGGCGACCAGCAGGCCGCCCTGTTCGGCCAGATGTGCACGACGTCGGGCATGGTGAAGAACACCTACGGCACCGGCTGCTTCCTGATGATGAACACCGGCGACAAGCCGATCGAATCGAAGAACAACCTCGTCACGACGATCGCCTGGCAGATCGGCGACAACGTGCAGTACGCGCTGGAAGGCAGCATCTTCATCGCGGGCGCGGTGGTGCAGTGGCTGCGCGACGGCGTCGGCATCATCAAGTCGGCCGCTGAAATCGAAGCGCTCGCCGCGAGCGTGCCGCACACCGACGGCGTCTACCTGGTGCCCGCGTTCGCCGGCCTCGGCGCACCGCACTGGAACGCACGGGCGCGCGGCTCGGTGTTCGGCGTCACGCGCGGCACGACCTCCGCACACCTCGCACGGGCGGCGCTCGATTCGATCGCGTACCAGTCGCTCGACGTGCTGGCCGCGATGGAAGCCGATTCGGGCATCAGCATCGGCGAGCTGCGTGTCGACGGCGGCGCGAGCGCGAACGACCTGCTGATGCAGTTCCAGGCGGACCTGCTCGGCGTCGATGCGGTGCGTCCGCAGATCACCGAGACGACCGCGCTCGGCGCGGCCTACCTCGCGGGCCTCGCGATCGGCTACTGGAAGAACCTCGACGAAGTGCGCGACCAGTGGCAGCTCGATCGCCGCTTCTCGCCGTCGATGCAGAAGGAGCAGGTCGAAAGCTGCATGGCCGGCTGGCAGCGTGCGGTACGCGCCGCGAAGGCGTGGGCCGACGACACGCAGTAACCGGCAGCACTCCCTACGAAATACAACAACACTGGCGGACCGCGCAACGCGCGAGTCCGCCGTGACATACGAGAGACAACCATGTCACCTTATATTGCAGAATTCATCGGCGCCGCGATCCTCATGCTGCTCGGCAACGGTGCGGTCGCTAACGTGCTGCTCGCCAAGACCAAGGGCAACGGCGCCGACCTGATCGTGATCGTGTGGGGTTGGGCGATGGCCGTATTCGTCGCCGTCTACGTGACCGCGCCGTTCAGCGGCGCGCACCTGAACCCGGTCGTGACGATCAGTCTCGCGCTCGCCGGCAAGTTCGCGTGGTCGAAGGTCGGCGGCTACATCCTCGCGCAGATGCTCGGCGGCATGGCCGGTTCGCTGCTCGTGTGGCTCGCCTATCGGCAGCACTTCGCGAAAGAGACCAATCCGGACCTCAAGCTCGCGGTGTTCTGCACGGCGCCCGCAATCCGCAGCGTCACGCACAACCTGCTGACCGAAGCGATCTGCACGTTCGTGCTGATCCTCGGCGTGCTGTACCTCGCGTCGCCGCAGGTCGGCCTCGGCGCGCTCGACGCACTGCCCGTCGGCCTGCTGGTGCTCGGTATCGGCATCTCGTTGGGCGGCGCAACCGGCTATGCGATGAGCCCCGCGCGCGACCTGTCGCCGCGCATCATGCACGCGCTGCTGCCGATCCCCGGCAAGCGCGACAGCGACTGGCGCTATGCGTGGGTGCCCGTCGTCGGCCCGCTGCTGGGCGGCGCCGCGGCGGCCGGCCTGTACCTGCACCTGCACGCGATGGCCTGATCGCAGCTTGACCGAGACGCGCGGCGTCCATCGCCGCGCGCTTCGCGCTCCTTCCTTCGCTCCCCCGCCGCTTCGTTTGCGCTATCGGCCGCCCCCGGCCGACACCAGCGACTTCAGCTTCACGCCCGTATCCGCCACGGCTGCCGGGCTCACGTCGATCCCGCGCTCGACCAGCATTCTCGCCACGCGCATTTCCTTGACGAACCCTGACGCGCGGCCGAAGCCGCTCGCGGCGACGAGCCGCGCACCGGCATCGAAATGGAAATGGATTTCCGCGTCGTCGCCGAGCACGCGCGCGACCGATCGCTCGCCGAGCGCCGGCTCTCCAGCCACCTGCAACTGCGCGTCGTATTGATCCGACCAGAACCACGGCATCTCGCGATACGGCTCGTCGGCGCCGAGCATGTTGCGCGCGGCGATGCGCGCCTGGGTCTCCGCGCAGTGCCACGTCTCCTGCCTGACGGGCTGCCCCGACATCGCACTCGGGAACACCGCGACGTCGCCGGCCGCGTAGATGCCGCGCGCCGACGTCTCGAGCCGCGCGTTCACGACGATGCCGCGCTCGACTGCGAGGCCCGCATCGCGCGCCAGCTCGTCGGCCGGTTCGATACCGATGCCGGCGACGACCGTGTCGGCGATCAGCGTGTCGCCGTCGTCGAGCACGACGGCCAGCGCGCCGCCCGCCGTGCGCTCGATCGCAAGCGGCTTCCGGTTCACGCGAATGGCCACGCCCTGCTGTTCGTGAAGCGCATGCACGCGCGCCGCGATCGCCTCCGGCACCGCGCGCCCGAGCAGACGCGACGCCGCATCGAGCACCGTCACGCGGCAGCCGCGCAGTCGCGCCGACGCCGCGACTTCGAGTCCGATGAAGCCGCCTCCGATCAGCACGACCCGCGCATCGGGCACGAGCCGCGTGCCGAGCGCCGCCGCGTCGTCGAGCGTGCGCAATGCCAACACGCCGTCGAGCGTCGCGCCCGGAATCGCCAGGCGGCGCGCGCGGCCGCCGGTCGCGAGCAGCAACGCGTCGTAGCCGAACACGCGAGCGCCTGACACGCGCACTTCGCGTGCGTACGAATCGATGCGCTCGACCGTCGCGACGACCGGCTCGATGCGATCGGCCGCCCACGCCGCCGGATCGCGCAACCGGCACTGCGCCGCGCTGCGCTCGCCGGTCAGCACGCCCTTCGACAACGGCGGCCGCTCGTACGGCAGGTGCGCCTCAGCGCCGATCAGCACGATCCGACCATCCCAGCCGGACTCGCGCAGCACCTGGGCCGCGCGGCCGCCCGCGTGGCCCGCGCCGACGATCGCCATCACCCGGTCGTTCGTCATCGCGTCACACCTCGATCAGGATGCGGCCGTCTTCGATCTTCGCGCGATACGTGCGCAGCTTCTCGCAGGCGGGGGCGGACAGCGGTCGGCCGTCGCGTACGTCGAAACGCCCGTTGTGTTTCGGGCATTCGATCACGTGGTCGATCACGAGCCCGTCCGCGAGATGCACGTGCTCGTGCGTGCACAGGCCGTCGCTCGCATAGACTTCGCCGTCGATGCGGTAGATCGCGTAGGTGTGGCCGGCATGGTCGAAGCGCGCGACGTCTTCGTCGTCGATGTCGTCGAGCGCGCCGGTGTCGATCCATTGCGTCATGTTGCGTGTCTCCTGGGTTGGAAGGTTCGATGTCGGTCACGCACGCGCGCCATCCGGCACGGGCCGCACGACGTAATCGGTCGGGTCGCGCGTCTGCCGGACCAGCGCCGGCACGATCTCGGCATACGCGGCCAGCGTGCTGCGATACGGCGGCGGCATGTCGGCCTTCACGGCCTCGTGCAGCTTCGGCAGCGCGTGGAACGGCACCATCGGGAACATGTGGTGCTCGACGTGATAGTTCATGTTCCAGTACAGGAAGCGGAACACGGGATTCATCATCACGGTCCGGCAGTTGCGCCGGTGATCGAGCACGTTCTCGGGCATGCCCGCATGCTGCGTGAGGCCGAAATACAGGTACAGCCACGCGCCGTAGAGGCTCGGCAGGCCGACGTAGAGGAGCGGCAGGATCGTGTGCCAATAGAGCGACGCACCGACCACGATGGCATGGGCAGCGAGATGGATGCGCGCTTCGCGCACGACCTTCGGCCGTTCCGATTCGGGCACGTAGGTACGCTCCTCGTCGTCGAGCTGGCCGGTGAAGGCGATCGCGATCATCTTGCGCAGCTCGCCGGCCACATGCTTCAACGCGACGACGTTCAGCGCGAGCGAGCGCCAGTCGGTCGGCTTCGGCGCGGCGATTTCCGGATCGCGCCCGACCACCAGCGTATCGGTGTGATGGCGCGCATGGCTCCAGCGCCACACCGTCGCGCGGCGGAACACCTGGAACGACGCGACCTGGTACAGCACGTCGTTCATCCAGCGCGTGCGGAACGCGGTGCCATGCCCGCATTCGTGCCAGCGCGAGTCGGCCGGGCTGCAGTAGAGCGTGCCGTACACGAAGAACGCGGGGATCGCCCATGCCGAATGCGCGCGCCACGCCAGCCACGCGAGCACGCCGCTGATCGCGATCGCCGCGTACCAGATCAGCGTGTCGCGGATCGCGCGCGCGTCGCCGCGCTGCATCAGCTGCTTCATCAACGGCCGCGGCACCGGGCATCGGTACCACTCGGCGTTGACGAGCCCGGCCGCGTGCGCGCGCTCGCCGGCGCCGCCGATCATCCGGTATGCCTGACGGCGCGCCGCCGTGCGGTCTTGCGTCTGGTCGTCGAGATGAACCACGTGCGTCTCCTTGATTCCTTGTACGTAGGAAGCGCGGCAAGCGCTTCGGCATGGAATCAAAATTAGGCCCGTGGCCTCCCCCGCTCAATCGAAACGTTGACGAAATTTCGCCATCGCTTTAGCGTTCCTCGCATCGCCACGTCTCGATGGCGACACCACGATGGAGACAACCATGGCAGGCGAATCCGGGCCGCGCTGGCGCAAGCGCACCGCGCGCTTCGACGAGATCGCGGCGCTCGCCGGCGTCAGCACGACCACCGTCGACCGCGTGCTGAACGAGCGCGGCAGCGTCTCGGCGCACGCGCGCGAACGCGTGGTGGCGGCCGCACGGCAGCTCGGCGTGCCGCGCCAGCTGCCCGACACGCGGCACGGGCTGATCCACGTCGACGTGCTGCTGCCGGATACCGACGCGGCATTCTTCCGGCGGCTGCAGCTGGCGCTGCAGCGTTCGTTGCAGATGCTCGACCGGCGCGTGATCGTGCACCGGACGATCCTGCCCGCCGCCGACGACGAGCGCGCCGCCGCGCTGATCGAGCGGCCCGCCTACCGGCGCGCGGCGCTGATCGTCACGGCGCGCGACACGGCCCGCGTGCGCAACGCGCTGGCCGGCGCGATCGCGCGCGGCGAGACCGTCGTCACGATGGTCACCGACATCGGCGGCATCGACCGCGTGCACTTCGCGGGCATCGACAACTACCGGGCCGGACGCACGGCCGGCTATTACATCGGCCGCCTGGCGGCACGCCCGGGGCGCGTGCTGCTGCTCGGCGGGCGCATGGGCTACCGCGCGCATGCGGACCGGATGGCCGGCTGCCGCGACCAGCTCGCCGAAGCGTTCGCCGCCGTTCGCTGCGACGACGAGCCGGTCGAGACGCTCGACCAGGACGACCGCTGCTACCGGGCCGTAACGAAGGCGCTGCAGACGCACGACGACGTGGTCGCGATCTACAACAGCGGCGCCGGCTCGGCCGGCATCGAGGCGGCATTGCGCCGGGCCGGCGCCACCGGCCGCGTCGTGTGGATCGGCCACGAGATGATCGACCTGCACCGTACCTTCATCGAAGCCGGCGCGATGGATCTCGCGATCGACCAGGATCCGGACGGCCAGGTGATTTCCGCACTGCAGCACGTGCTGCACGCGTGCGGGATCGTCGAACAGCCTCCGCCGGCCGACCCGGTCGAATTTCGTGTGTTCTGCCCGGCCAACGTGAGGACGAGCGCCTACCTGCCGGCCTGAATTCCACCGCTTGGTGCACGGTCTGTTGCACCGCCCGTCGCACCGCATGCGCGTTGCGAAAAAATCGACCGCCGCATTGGCGATTTTTCGTCAACGTTTGTCATGCAGCCCGCGCCGCGCATCCGTACATTGGGCAGCCAATCCCATGACAACGACGGACAGGAGACGATGGCCGAACCGATCCTCATCGGCGTG
Source organism: Burkholderia crassaminum (assembly GCF_964265005.1). NCBI lineage: Bacteria > Pseudomonadati > Pseudomonadota > Betaproteobacteria > Burkholderiales > Burkholderiaceae > Burkholderia > Burkholderia crassaminum. The sequence continues at coordinate 3,153,107 of NZ_OZ183799.1, forward strand.
AACCTCGACGGCGTGCTCGAACACGACGGCCTGCCGTCGCCCGATCCCGCCGCACGCTTCCGGTTGGTTGCCGACGCCGGCGTATTCGACTACGTCGAAAAGAATCCGGCGCGCGGCGAAGACCTGTCGCCGTATTTCGCGCTGGTCGAACGCCATGCACTGCCGATTCGCGTGATCGGCGGCATCTGGTGCGCAGGACGTGACGAAGCGCACGTCGCCGAGATCGTCGCTGCGGGCGCGCGCTTCGGCAGCACGGTGCTCAACTGCCAGCTGTACGCGCATCACGCGGACGGCCATCCGCTGTCCGACCGCGAGGTCGCCGATTTCTACCTGCGCACTTATGAACGCGGCGAGCCGGCCGGCTGCCTGCCGAGCCTCGAAGTGCACGTCGACATGTGGAGCGAGGATTTCACGCGCATCGCACGCGTCGCGCAGCATGTCGAACAGGCCGGCGTGCCGTTCCGGATCACGCTCGATCATTCGCACTTGCTGTTCAAGATCGGCAATCGCGCCGAACTCGATGCATCGGGCCTGCGCGATGCCGTCGACGGCGGCCGACGGATGCTCGACCCTGCGTCGCCCGACGCCATCTACACCGGCTGGATCGCACGCGGCTGGGTCCGGCATGCGCATGCGCGCAGCGTGATGCCGAACAATCCAGACAACCCGTGGATGCGCCGCGTCGACGGCAGGCCCGGGCGCGGCATCCAGTATCCGTTCGTCGCCCCCGCGTCGGGCGCCTATCACGGCGCATGGCGCGCGGCGGCACTCGATACGTGGAAGGCCGCGCTTCGGCAGTTGCTGCACACACAGGCCCACGTCCAGCCGGCGCGCATCGAACAGGTCAGCTGCGAGTTCATCCCGTTTCCCGACTACGGCGGCGGCGCGCGCTATTCGATCTTCGACAACAACGTCGCGTGCGCGCAATGGCTGCGCGACACGTGGCGTGCCCTCGCCGCACCGCCGGCGAACCGGCCGGCCGCCGACATCGCGCGCGCCGGCACCTGATCCGGACCCAGCCCCCCACTCGAGACCCAAGGACGGAACGATGACGCAAGCCTTCCATTTTTCGCTGAACCGGATGAGCGCACCGCGCTTGCCGCTCGACCGCTATGTCGCGCTGTGCAAGCGCCTCGGCGTCGACACGATCGAGATCCGCAACGATCTCGACGGCGTCGAGATCGACGACGGCACGCCGGCCGCCACCGTGCGCGCGACGGCCGAAGCGGGTGGCGTGACGATCCTGACGATCAACGCGCTGCAGCGCTTCGAGCAATGGAACGCCGAGCGCGCGAACGAGGCGACCGAACTGGCCGACTATGCGGCGCAATGCGGCGCACGAGCGTTGGTGCTGTGCCCGACCAACAGCCGCGGCGACACGCGCGCCGCGGACGTGCGCCACGCGGATCTCGTGACGGCGCTGAAGGCGCTCGCGCCGATCCTCGAAGCGCGCGGCCTGCTCGGCTTCATCGAGCCGCTCGGCTTCGAGGAATGCGCGCTGCGCCGCAAGTCGGACGCGGTGAAAGGCATCTACGACGCGGCGGGCGAGCAGGTGTTCCGGCTCGTGCACGACACGTTCCACCACCACCTGTCGGGCGAAGACATCTTCTTTCCGAACCTGACGGGCCTCGTGCACATCTCGGGCGTCGAGGAAGACGACCTGCCGGTCGACCGGATGCGCGACGGCCATCGCGTGCTGGTCGGCGGCGCCGACCGGCTCGGCAATATCCGGCAACTGCGCGAACTGCTCGCTCGCGGCTACCGCGGCGCGCTCTCGTTCGAGCCGTTCGCGAGCGAAATCGCCGAAGCCGGCGACATCGAGGCGCGGTTGCGGGCAAGCATCGACTACGTGCGCGGCGAACTGGCGGATCAATGACCGCCGCCACGGTGCGCGGCCGACTCGAGCCGCGTGCCGGCGGAACACCACGCAATCAACAGGAGAACGGAATGATCGAATTCGCATTGTTCGGCGCGGGACGAATCGGCAAGATCCACGCGGCGAATCTCGCGCGCCATCCCGGTGCGCAGCTCAAGTACGTGGTCGACCGCCATGCGCCGTCGGTCGACGCGCTGGCCCGCGCTCACGGCGCGCAAGTAGCCGACGTCGAGCGCGCGCTCGGCGATCCGGCCGTCCGGGCCGTGGTGATCGCATCGAGCACCGACACGCATGCGGACCTGATCGTCGCAGCGGCGAGCGCAGGCAAGGCCGTGTTCTGCGAGAAGCCCGTCGACCTGAGCGTCGAGCGCTCGCGTGCCTGCGCGGACGTCGTCCGGCGCAGCGGCGTGACCTGCATGATCGGCTTCCAGCGCCGCTTCGACCCGACGTTTGCGGCGCTGAAGGCGCGCGTCGAGTGCGGCGAGATCGGCGCGCCTGAAATGCTGGTCGTCACGAGCCGCGACCCGGGCGCGCCGCCCGTCGACTACATCCGCAGCTCGGGCGGCATCTTCAAGGACATGCTGATCCACGACTTCGACGTGTTCCGCTGGATCCTCGGCGACGAAGCGCAGACGCTGCACGCGACCGGCAGTTGCCTGACCGATCCGGCCGTGCGCGACGCAGGCGACCTCGATTCGACCGCCGTGACGATCCGCACGCGGCGCGGGCTGCTGTGCCAGATCAACACGTCGCGGCGCGCCGCCTACGGCTACGACCAGCGTTTCGAGCTGCTCGGCAGCAACGGGATGCTGCAGGCCGGCAACGTGCGGCCGACCGAGGTGAGCGCGTGGCTCGCGGGCGGCATCGCGACGGACGTGCCGGAGCCGTTCTTCCTCGAGCGCTATCGGCATGCTTACGCGGCCGAGATCGCGCACTTCGTCGACGCGCTGCGCGACGGCACGCCGGTGCGGACGACGATCGACGACGGGCTCGCCGCGCTCGAACTCGCCGAGGCCGCAATGACGTCGTGGAAAACGGGGCGCGTGATCGAGCTTTGACACAACCGGTGGCAGGCGGTGGCGAACCTGCAAGCGCGCCGCCGCCGGACGATCGGCAGCACACCTGGACGAAACGCGGCGAGCGCGCGGCCGCATCGGGAAAATTTGCCGAAGCGTCGCGCGGCATGCACATGAAAGCACGTATGATGGCGAATTGATCTGCGTCGCCGACATCCCGCTTCTTCACCACCATGCTCGATCACCTCATCTGCGACTGCGACGGCGTGCTCGTCGACAGCGAAGTCATCGCCGACCGCGTGCTGCTCGATACGCTGTCCGCCACGTTCCCGAATCTCGATTTCGAAGCCGCCGCGAAGTCGGCGTTCGGCCAGCAGACGTCGCGCTTCCTCGCCGGGATCGAATCCCGTTTCGGGATCGAGATGCCCGCGAACTTCATCGAGACCATCGAGCACAACATCGAGACCGCGCTGGCGCAATCGCTCGCGCCGATCACCGGCGTGCGCGACGCGCTGCTGAAGGTGAGCCTGCCGGCGGCCGTCGTGTCGAACAGCCGGCTCGTGCGCGTGCGTAGCTCGCTGAAGCGCGCATCGCTCACCGAGATCTTCGGCGATCGCGTGTTCAGCTCCGAGCAGGTGGCGCGGCCGAAGCCCTACCCCGACGTCTACCTGCATGCGGCGCAAACGCTCGGCGTCGCGCCGGAGCGCTGCATCGTCGTCGAAGATAGCGTATCGGGGCTGAATGCCGCGCGTGCGGCGGGCATGAAGACGATCGCATTCGTCGGCGCGAGCCACATCCCCGACAACTACGCGGACGCGCTGCGCGCGATGGGCATCACGCGGATCATGCGCAAGATGGACGAACTGCCGGCGTTCGTCGAAGCCGGCATGCGCGGCGAATTCGGGGACGTACAGTCCTGACGGTTGTTCCGGCCCGATCAGGCTGATCGGGCCCATCCGGCGTGTGCGGGTTCACGCACGCCGTGCCACGGGCGCGCGAACGCGCCCGCCTTCCCCTTTCCCGTCACTCAGGCCGGTTCGCAGCAGCGCTCGCGTGCGGCAGCCAGCGCCTCGCGAAACTCGACGAGTTCCGCAATCGTCAGCATCGGCAGCCCGTGCTGTTGCGCGAAACGCTCGACATCGTCGCCGCGCGTCATCGTGCCGTCCGGATTCATCAGCTCGCACAGCACGCCGGCCGGCTTCAGGCCCGCGAGGATCGACAGGTCGACCGTGCCTTCGGTGTGACCGCGGCGTGCCAGCACGCCGCCCGGTTGCGCACGCAACGGAAACACGTGGCCGGGGCGCACGATGTCGTGCGGCTTCGCCCCTTCGGCGATCGCCGCGCGGATCGTCGTCACGCGATCGGCCGCCGATACGCCCGTATGCACGCCTTCGCGTGCCTCGATCGAGACGGTGAACGCAGTACCGTTGCGGCTCTCGTTGGTCTGCACCATCGGCGGCAGCTCGAGCGCGCGCACCGTGTCGTCGGTCAGGCACAGGCACACGATGCCGCTGCACTCGCGGATCAGCAGCGCCATCGTCTCGGGCGTGATGCGCTCGGCGGCAACGATCAGGTCGGCTTCGTTCTCGCGGTCGTGGTCATCCTGCAGCACGACCGCACGGCCTGCACGCATCGCATCGAGCGCGGCGGCGATGCGCGGCGGCACCGGTTCGGAATCCAGCAGCGGGAGATCGGCAAAGGCGTCGGCAGGTGCCGACGAAACGGACATCAAGGACATGTGAAACGCTCCTCGCAAATACGATTAGGGCGAAAAACGTTTCAGGGCATTGCAAACAGACAGAACGACAACCCGCTTCGCACGCATGGCGAAGCGGCCCTGGCGGACATGACTATCTGCACATCTTCTCTCATCCGGACTGTGACCGTCGGCTCTGGCATTCGACCAGATCTGCTGACCCCGCGCGGATGCGCGGGCGCTCGCGGGCTCGCCGGCTTACGCCAGCCTACCGCCGGTGGGGAATTTCGCCCCGCCCTGAAGACGCACTGATTGCCGGACGGGACAACCCCATCAGCGGCGGGCCAAGCATACAACAGCTGCGCGCGCGGCGCAGCGAACCACACTTAAAACCTTACTGACGACCCCGTCTAACGGCATCGTCCAAACGGCCGACGGACGGCCCGCGATCTCGCCCTAACGACGGGAACGCACCCGCGCCGTGCGGCCTGATCAGCCGGCCGCGTGCGCTGCGTGCGCCGCATGCGCCGCGTCGGGCACGAGCCAGCGCGGCGGCACCTCGGGGCTCACCGTCACGCGAAACGCGCGCGCTTCGCTGTCGCCCGGGTTGCGCAGGCTGTACGGCTGGTCGGCGTCGAACACGATCGCGTCGCCGGTCGCGAGCAACTGGCGGCGGTCATGCACGCTGAGTTCCAGCGTACCCTCGCTGACGACGAGGTTGACCGTCGTGCCGGGCGCGCGGCGTGCGCCGGGCTCCGTATGCAACGGTGCAATCCGCAGCTCGTGGAACTCGGCCGCGGCCGGCTCGCCCTCCGGGTAAAGCGCGCGCGCCGAGAAGCGGCCATTCGAACTGACGACGCGCGACGCGCGCTCGGCCGCCAGATGCTCGAAGCCGTTCACTGCATGGCGGCGCAGGAAAGCAGCGACCGATACCTTCAGCGCCGCGGCGATCTTGCAGAGCACCTTGATGGACGGCACGCTGCGTGCCGACTCGATCTGCGCGAGCATCGCGCGCGACACGCCGGACAGCCGCGCGAGCGCATCGAGCGACAATTGCCGCTCGGCACGCAACCGCGCGAGGTTCACGCCGACGACCTGCTCGAGAACGTCGAGCGACGCGGACGCCCGCGCATCGGCGGCGTTACCGGACTCGAAGGAAGACACGTCGCGCACTAGCGCCAGGGATGAAGACATAGCATTGCCTCCGGGCCGCTGTGCAGCCCTGCGATGGGGTAAGCCGGGATCGGAATCGGGTTGCGCCAGCAACGGCGCGTATCGAGACGCTATCACCCGGCCTTGCACCGGCAAACGAAGTTATCTTCACACCGTTATCAGCATCGCGGAGGAATGCGTTTCTCGCGCGCCCTTTCCTGCCGCTATCGCGTCGCGCCGGGCTCGCTCATTGCGCCGCCGGCGCCGCACCGCGTGCCGGCCCACGCGCGTCGAGCCGCATCGCGAACCACGTGACGACGAGCGCCGCGAACGTCACCGCGACCGCGACCCACGGCAGCGCATCGAGCGCGAGGCCGTGTTCCAGCGCAAGACCGCCGAGCCACGCACCGCCCGCATTGCCGACGTTGAACGCGCCGATATTGAGCGTCGACGCGAGATGCGGTGCGCTCGCGGCCTTCTCGACCATGCGCGCCTGCAGCGGCGGCACCGTCGCGAACGCGGCGATCCCCCACACGAACACGGTGACGGCGGCCGCGACCGGCAGGTGGCTCGTCTTCGCGAACACGGCCATCACGGCCATCAGCGCGACGAGGATCACGATCAGCGACGGCATCAGCGCACGGTCGGCGAACTTGCCGCCGAGCGTGTTGCCGATCGTCAGCCCTGCGCCGAACAGCACGAGGATCAGCGCGACCGAGCGCGGCGAGAAACCCGACACGGTCTCGAGAATCGGCGCGATGTACGTGAACACGACGAACACGCCACCGAAGCCGAGCACGGTCATCAACAGCGCGAGCCACACCTGCGGCTCCTTCAACACCCGTACTTCGTGACCGAGGCCGACCGGCCCGCCGTCGTGGCGGTTCGGCACGAGCGCGGCGACGCCGCCGAGCGCCAGCACGCCGAGCGCGGCGACGATCCAGAACGACGCACGCCAGCCGAGCAACTGCCCGACGAACGTGCCGAACGGCACGCCGAGCACATTCGACAGCGTGAGCCCCGTGAACATCAGCGCGATCGCGCTCGCGCGCTTGTCGGCCGGCACGAGCGACGCGGCGACCACCGCGCCGATCCCGAAGAACGACCCATGCGCGAACGACGTGACGACGCGCGCGACCATCAGCATCGCGTAGCCGGACGCGGTCGCGCACAGCACGTTGCCGACGATGAAGATCGCCATCAGCAGCAGCAGCGCGGCCTTGCGCGGCATGCGGCTTGTCAGCACCGCGAGCAGCGGCGCGCCGGCCGCGACACCGAGCGCGTAGCCCGTGACCAGCAGGCCAGCCGACGGCAGCGACACGGCCAGGTCGTGCGCCACTTCGGGCAGCAGGCCCATGATGATGAACTCGGTGGTACCGATGGCGAAGGCGCTGATCGCGAGCGCCAGTAACGGAAGGGGCATGACGTTCTCCGGAAGGCGGCGGGCGCGGCGCCCGGTCGGTGCCGCACCGCACAAAAGGCAGGATGTGCGCATTGTCCCGAAGACGTCGATATTTGATAATTGGCGTGGCGTTTGAACCATTTTCAAATATTTCTGGAAAATCGCATGGATCGACTGGGCGATATCCGGCTGTTCGTCGAGGCGGCCGAACTGGGCAGCCTGTCCGCCGCCGGGCGCAAGCTGAACCTCACGCCGGCTGCCGCGAGCGCGCGCCTCGCCAAGCTCGAGGCGGCGGTCGCCACCCGGCTGTTCGACCGCTCGACCCGGCAGTTGCGGCTCACCGACGAGGGCCGCCTGTACCTGAACGGCTGCCGGCAGGCGTTGCAGGCGCTCGACGACGCAAACGCACTGCTGCAGGCCGGCCGCAATGTCGTCGCCGGCCGGGTGCGGCTGTCGGCGACGTCCGATTTCGGCCGCCGCCGGCTGCTCGACTGGCTCGACGAATTCACCGCCCGCTACCCGGACGTGACGTTCTCGCTGACGGCGTCCGACTCGACGGTGAACCTGTGGCAGGACGAGATCGACCTCGCGATCCGTTTCGCCGCGCCGCCCGACGGCGCGCTGATCGCCCGCCGGCTCGCCGCGGACCGGCGCGTGCCGTGCGCGGCGCCGTCGTTCGTCGAACGCCACGGCGTGCCGCGCGATCCGCACGATCTGGCCCGCTTTCCGTGCAACGTGATCACGGTGGCGTCCGGGCCGATGAACACGTGGCGCTTCACGCGCGGCGACGACACGCAGACCTGCACGGTGCCGCTCGCCACCGCGTTCGAGACCAACGACGGCGGCCTCGCCCGCGAGTGGGCGCTGCGCGGCCACGGCATCGTGCTGAACTCGATCTGGGATGTCGCCGACGACATCCGCGCCGGACGGCTCAAGGTCCTGCTGCCCGACTGGCGGCACCAGAGCGCGCCGCTGCACGCGATCTATCCCGGCAAGCGCTACATGGCGCCGCGGGTGCGCGTGCTGCTCGACTTTCTCGCCGAACGCTTCGCGCGCGAGGAAGCCGCGCACGACGACCTGCTGAATGCGTGCCGCTGACGGCCGGCGCGCCGCCGTTCAGGGGCCGGAACGCGGCGGGCGGCGTCGCACGACCGCAACCCGCGGCCCGTCCCGGGCACCATGAAAAGCTATAATGGAAGGCTTTCCCGACGGCTTTTCATGCTGGCTGCGCGCCATCCGCGTGCGGCGCATGGGCCGTCCCGATTCACTCTTGACGACGCCCCCAGGTCAACCACTGCGAACGGCGAACCCCCATGACCAAGAAAGTTTACGTAAAGACCTTCGGCTGCCAGATGAACGAGTACGACTCGGACAAGATGGTGGACGTGCTGAATGCGGCCGAAGGCCTCGAAAAGACCGATACGCCGGAAGACGCGGACATCATCCTGTTCAACACGTGCTCGGTGCGTGAAAAGGCGCAGGAGAAGGTGTTCTCCGATCTCGGCCGCGTGCGCGAGCTGAAGGAAGCGAAGCCCGGCCTGCTGATCGGCGTCGGCGGCTGCGTCGCGAGCCAGGAAGGCGCATCGATCGTGTCGCGCGCCCCGTACGTCGACCTCGTGTTCGGCCCGCAAACCCTGCACCGCCTGCCGCAGATGATCGACGCGCGCCGCGAGAGCGGCCGCGCGCAGGTCGACATCTCGTTCCCCGAAATCGAGAAGTTCGACCACCTGCCGCCCGCGCGCGTCGAGGGGCCGAGCGCGTTCGTGTCGATCATGGAAGGCTGCTCGAAGTACTGCAGCTACTGCGTGGTGCCGTACACGCGCGGCGATGAAGTGTCGCGCCCGCTCGACGACGTGCTGACCGAAGTGGCCGGCCTCGCCGACCAGGGCGTGCGCGAAGTCACGCTGCTCGGCCAGAACGTGAACGCGTATCGTGGCGCGCTGACGGCCGGTTCCACCGAGATCGCCGATTTCGCGACGCTGATCGAATACGTCGCCGACATCCCCGGCATCGAGCGGATCCGCTATACGACGTCGCACCCGAAGGAATTCACGCAGCGCCTGATCGACACCTACGCGAAGGTGCCGAAGCTCGTGAGCCACCTGCACCTGCCCGTCCAGCACGGCTCCGACCGCATCCTGATGGCGATGAAGCGCGGCTACACGGTGCTCGAATACAAGTCGGTGATCCGCAAGCTGCGCGCGATCCGCCCGGACCTGTCGCTGTCCACCGACATGATCGTCGGCTTCCCCGGCGAGACCGAGGAGGATTTCGACAAGATGATGGCGCTCGTGCACGAGATGAGCTACGACACCAGCTTCTCGTTCATCTACAGCCCGCGCCCGGGCACGCCGGCCGCGAACCTGCACGACGACACGCCGCGCGATGTGAAGCTCAAACGCCTGCAACATCTGCAGGCTACCATCGAGGAAAACGTCGCGCGCATCAGCCAGTCGATGGTCGGGAAGGTCGAGCGGATCCTCGTCGAGGGCCCGTCGCGCAAGGACCCGAACGAGCTCGCGGGCCGCACCGAGAACAACCGGGTCGTGAATTTCCCGGCACCGCTCGCATCGCACCCGCGCCTGATCGGCCAGATGATCGACGTGAAGATCAACCACGCATACCCGCATTCGCTGCGCGGCGAGCTCGTGCTCGTGAGCGACGACGCGAGCGCGGCCACGCACTGACGTTCCACCGGAGCCCGACGCCACTTTGAAGCCGACCCAAGCACTGGAATTCGTCGCGCCGCGCGACGACAACGCGCGCCTCGCCAACCTCTGCGGCCCGCTCGACGAGAACCTGCGGCAGATCGAACAGGCGCTCGACGTCACGCTGTCACGACGCGGCCACCGGATCGCGATCCGCGGGCGCGGCGCCAAGCTCGCGCTCGCCGCACTCGAGAACTTCTACAACCGCGCGCGCGATGCGCTGTCGGTCGACGACATCCAGCTCGCGCTGGTCGAAGTGCGCCACACGGCCGGCAACGGCCGCCAGGACACGCTCGATGTGCGCTTTCGCGGCGACCCCGACCATCCGTTCGACGACCCCGTCGTCCAGCTCGACGCCAGCGAGCCGGACGAGGAGCCCGCGCCGAAGCTCTACACGCGGCGAGCCGACCTGCGCGGCCGCACGCCGGCGCAGCGCGAATACCTGAAGCAGATCCTGTCGCACGACGTGACGCTCGGCATCGGGCCGGCCGGCACCGGCAAGACCTACCTTGCGGTCGCCTGCGCGGTCGACGCGCTCGAGCGCGACCAGGTCAAGCGGATCGTGCTGACGCGCCCGGCCGTCGAGGCCGGCGAGCGGCTCGGCTTCCTGCCGGGCGATCTCGCGCAGAAGGTCGACCCGTACCTGCGTCCGCTGTACGACGCGCTGTACGACCTGCTCGGCTTCGACAAGACGGCGAAGATGTTCGAACGCCAGATGATCGAGATCGCGCCGCTCGCGTACATGCGCGGCCGCACGCTGAACCACGCGTTCATCATCCTCGACGAGGCGCAGAACACGACGCCCGAGCAGATGAAGATGTTCCTCACGCGGATCGGCTTCGGCTCGAAGGCGGTCGTGACCGGCGACACGAGCCAGGTCGACCTGCCGCGCGGCCACAAGAGCGGCCTCGTCGAGGCGCAGCAGGTGCTCAACGGCGTACGCGGCATCGCGCTCACGCGCTTCACGAGCGCGGACGTCGTGCGCCATCCGCTCGTCGCGCGCATCGTCGAGGCGTACGACGAATTCCACGCGCAGCACCAGGACGGCTGACCGGCCCGACATCCCGGCCCGGCCCGCCAGACGGCGCGCCGGGCTTTTTTTCGCCTGCGTGAATTCGGGTGCGATCGGCCGTTTGGTGTATCCTCAACGCGTCCTAATCGCCGCACGCGTCATGAAATCTTCCCGTTCCCGCAAGTCCGGGCGCGCCCAGTCCGCCGCGCCCGCCTCCCCCCGCCTTTCGCTGTTCGACGCGAAGGGCAAGGCCCGCACCGTCAACGCGCAAGGGCTGCGAATCGACTTCCCGGACGGCCGCAGCCTGATGTTCGACCTGTCGGGCAGTTCCGGGGAAGCAGCCGTCGCGATCGTCGCGCAGCACAACGATCCGGCCATGCGCGCGAAGCTCGCGCTGCAACCCGAGCACTACGACAGCGTGACGCTGCACGTGGGTGCCGAGCCCGCACCGCGCGAAGACGACACCGAAGACGCACTGCGCGAGCCGGAACTCGACCTGTCCGTGCAGTACGGCGACGAGATCACGAGCGACGTGCGCAAGACGCTGCCCAAGCGCAAGCTGATCGCCGAATGGATCGAACCGGCGCTGTTCGCCAGCGCGCAGCTCACCGTACGCTTCGTCGGCGAAAACGAAGGCCGCACGCTGAACGCCGGCTACCGCCACAAGGATTACCCGACCAACGTGCTGACCTTCGCGTACGACGCGGCGCCCGACGGCACCGTGATCGGCGACCTCGTGCTGTGCTGCCCGGTCGTCGAGAAGGAAGCGCACGACCAGGGCAAGCCGCTCACGGCCCATTACGCGCACCTGCTGGTGCACGGCGCGCTGCACGCGCAGGGCTACGACCACGAGACGAGCGACGAGGACGCGGCCGAAATGGAAGCGCTCGAAGTCGACATCCTCGCGAAGCTGGGCTTCCCGAACCCGTACCAGTAAGCCGTCCGCACGATGCGCAACGCCGCGACGCTCCCGCCCGCCTACCCGCCGTCGATCGGCGACGGGCGCCTGCTGACGGAAGACGAGCTCGCGGCGTCGCTCGCGCACACGATGCGCGACTGGGACGGCCAGCAGGATCTCTGGCTGTTCGGCTATGGCTCGCTGATCTGGAACCCGGGGCTGCCGACCGTCGCCGCCGTGCGCGGCAAGGTGCACGGCTATCATCGCGGGCTCTACCTGTGGTCGCGAGTGAACCGCGGCACGCCCGAACGCCCGGGCCTCGTGCTCGCGCTCGATCGCGGCGGCTCGTGCTCGGGCATCGCGTTCCGGCTCGCCGGCCCGACCGCGCAGCCGCACCTCGAAACGTTGTGGAAACGCGAGATGCCGATGGGTTCGTACCGGCCTGCGTGGCTGCCGTGCTCGCTCGAGAACGGCGAGCGCGTGAACGCACTCGCGTTCGTGATGCGCCGCGACGCGCCGACCTATACGGGCAAGCTGTCCGATCCCGTCGTGAAGGAAGTGTTCGGTTGCGCGGCCGGCCGCTACGGCACGACGCTCGACTACGTCAGCCGCACGGTCGACGCGCTGCGCGCGAGCGGCATTCCCGATCGCGCACTGGAAGGGCTGCTCGCGCGATGCCGGTGACGCGGCACGGCGCCCGGCTTGCCGTCACGCGCTGCCGCGCCGTGTGCGCATTCGAACGAGGGCAAGACCGATGAAACCGTCATGCTGGTCGCGATGCAAGGTTGCCGCGCTGATCGTCGCCGCGAGCGTCGCGCTGTCCGGCTGCGGAATACTCGGCTGCGGCGGCGCCGCGACCAACGGCGCGGCCGGCGGCGGCTGCTCGGCCGGCATGCGGTTCTGAACCGTGACCGGGCGCGGCCCGCGTGCGGCAGAATGCCGCCGCTCACCGCCTCCGCCGGACGTTTTTCCGCGTCACGGCTCCCCTCCCGTTCCACACCCGTTTTTGCCGCCGCTGCCCCGCCGCCCTTTTCTGAGATAGGATGGACACGAGGACGATGCCGCGCCCGGCGCGGCCGTCCGCGAGCGGGGCCCGCGCGCGCTGCCCACCCTGGCCATGCGGCTGGTGTGACACGGTCGCGTCGTGCCCTTGGTGTATCCTTGCCTACTCCGTGACAGCGCGCTCCGGCATGACCCGGGCGCACCACCATGAACGATTCGTATCCCAGTCGTAAGCCAACCGACAAACCGCAAGAAAAGCGCTCGCTGCTCGAGCGCCTGACCGACTTCATCTCGCCCGAGCCCGAATCCCGCGGCGAGCTGCTGGAAATCCTCCAGGACGCCCACGAACGCAACCTGATCGACGCCGATTCGCTGTCGATGATCGAAGGCGTGTTCCAGGTATCCGACCTGTGCGCGCGCGACATCATGGTGCCGCGCGCACAGATGGACGCGATCAACATCGCCGACAAGCCTGAGGATTTCATCCCGTTCGTGCTCGAAAAGGCGCACTCGCGCTACCCCGTGTACGAGGAGAACCGCGACAACGTCATTGGCGTGCTGCTCGCGAAGGATCTGCTGCGCTTCTACGCCGAAGAGGAATTCGACGTGCGCGGGATGCTGCGCCCGGCCGTGTTCATTCCCGAATCGAAGCGCCTGAACGTGCTGCTGCACGACTTCCGCGTGAATCGCAACCACCTCGCGATCGTCGTCGACGAATACGGCGGCGTCGCGGGCCTGATCACGATCGAGGACGTGCTCGAGCAGATCGTCGGCGACATCGAGGACGAATACGATTTCGACGAGGAAGCCGGCAACATCATCTCGGGGCCCGACGGCCGCTACCGCGTGCGCGCGCTCACCGAGATCGAACAGTTCAACGAGACGTTCGGCACCGATTTCCCCGACGACGAAGTCGATACGATCGGCGGGCTGATCACGCATCATTTCGGCCGCGTCCCGCATCGCGGCGAGAAGCTGCAGCTCGGCAACCTCGTATTCGAGATCCAGCGCGGCGATGCGCGCCAGGTGCACGTGCTGCTGGTGCGCCGCAACCCGCTCGCCAGCCGTCGCGCCGAAACCTCGCACGAGGACTGACCGTCGCGCGCCAGCCGCGCGTTCCACAACCGCTCGCCCACTTTCGCTTCACATGGACGATCCGATCCTGTCCCGCCCGGCTGGCGGTCTTCTCGCGCCGACACCCGGCCGCGCGCTGCCGCGCTGGCACTACCCGGCCGCGCTGCTCGCCGGCGCGGCCAATACGCTCAGCTTCGCGCCCACGCCGCATGGCGGCTGGCTGCAACTCGTCGTATTCGTCTGGTTTTTCGCGCAGCTCACGCGCACCGCGAGCTGGCGCAGCGCCGCGCTCACCGGCGGCGCGTTCGGCTTCGGCAACTTCATCAGCGGCATCTGGTGGCTCTACATCAGCATGCACGTGTACGGCGAGATGGCCGCGCCGCTCGCGGGCGGCGCGCTCGTGCTGTTCTCGCTGTACCTGTCGCTGTACCCGGCGTTCTCCGCCGGGCTGTGGTCGTTCTGCGCAGGTCACGCGTGGCATCGCCGCGCGCCCGACCCGCGGCCGTTCTCGCCGACCTGGCACGGCGCATTCGCGTTCGCGAGCGCATGGGCACTCGGTGAATGGCTGCGCGGCACCGTATTCACCGGCTTCCCGTGGCTCGCCAGCGGCTATCCGCAGGTCGACGGCCCGTTCGCGGGCTTCGCGCCGGTCGCCGGCGTGTACGGGATCGCATGGGTGCTCGCGCTGTTCGCCGCGCTCGTCGTGCAGGCGCTCGCCGCCGCCCGGCCGTCGCCGCTCGCCGAACCCCGTGCCGGCAATGCGCGCGTGCGCATCGCCGCGCCCGCCGGCATCGCGGTCGCGCTGATCGCGGCCGGTCTCGGGCTGTCGCAGGTCACGTGGACCGTGCCCGCGAACGCGCCGCTCACCGTGCGGCTGCTGCAGGGCAACGTGAAGCAGGACATCAAGTTCGAGGAAGCGGGCATCGACGCGGCGATCAAGATGTACACGCAGATGATCGTCGAGAAGCCGGCCGACCTGATCGTCACGCCCGAAACCGCGATCGCGGTGATGATCCAGGAGTTGCCCGAGCCGTTCGCGGTCGCGATCCGCAAGTTCAGCGACACGACGGGCTCGGCCGTGCTGTTCGGCGCGGTCGGTGCATCGGTGACCGAGGACGGCCACTACGTCGACTATACGAACAGCCTGTACGGCGTGACGCCGAATTCGCGCGACATCTATCACTACGACAAGCACCACCTCGTGCCCTTCGGCGAATTCATTCCGTGGGGCTTCCGGTGGTTCGTCGACCTGATGAAGATGCCGCTCGGCGACTTCGCGCGCGGCGCGCCGGTGCAGAAACCGTTCCTCGTGCACAACCAGCCCGTGATGGCCGACATCTGCTACGAGGACTTGTTCGGCGAGGAAATCGCCGCGACGATCCGCGACAACCCGCAGCCGCCGGGCGTGCTCGTCAACGTGACGAACCTCGCGTGGTTCGGCGACACGATCGCGCTCGACCAGCACCTGCAGATCGCGCGGATGCGCTCGCTCGAAACGGGCCGGCCGATGCTGCGCTCGACGAACACCGGGATGACGGCCGCGATCGATGCGCACGGCCGCGTGCTCGGCCAGCTGAAGCCGTTCACGATCGGCTCGCTCGACGTGCGGATCGAAGGCACGAGCGGCTTCACGCCTTACGTGACGAGCGGCAACAACATCGTGCTCGCGGTGTCGTTCGTCCTGCTCGCGTTCGGCTTCACGTTCGGCCCCGGGCTGCGCCGACGCAACGGCCGGAACAACAGCAGGAACAACGGCGACGCCCCGCCGAAATGACGCAACAGGCCGCCGCTGCGCAGTGCGTGGCGGCCGCCGCCGCATGCAGCGGCCTTCGACCGCGAACCGGCCGGCCGCTCTGGCCGCCCTGGCCTCTCAGACCTGCCCGGCCGACTCCGCCGATTGAACCGGCTGCGCAGCCAGGCGCCGCAGGTCGCGGCTCACGTCCTCCATCACCGGCTCCCACGCGCCGAACGCCGGTTGCCGGTACAGCGTGGCGCTCGGGTACCACGGGCTGTCCTTGCGTTCGAGCAACCACGGCCAGTGCGGATTCACGTCGAGCAGCACCCAGGTGCGCGCGCCGAGCGCGCCCGCCAGGTGCGCGACCGACGTGCACACGGTGATCACGAGATCCAGTGCGCCGATGAACGCGGCCGTATCGTCGAAGCTCGTCAGTTCCGCGGTGAAATCCTCGATCGCGAAGCCGGCCGCGCGCGCCGCCGCGACCTCCGCCTGCGCACCCGGCTGCAGCGAATGAAACGCGACGCCGTCGATCCCGCGGAACGCATCGGCATAGCGCTCGAGCCCGACGCGCCGGAACGGATTGCGCTGGTGCCCCGCACTGCCCGTCCACACGAGCCCGACCTTCAGCCGGCTGTCGCCCGCAAGCCGCGCGCGCCACGCGTCGCGCGCGGGCGGATCGGCACGCAAATACGGCACCGACGACGCGAGCGTGTCGTTCTCCATGCCGAGCATCAGCGGCAGGCCAATCAGCGGTACTTCGTAATCGAAGGCAGGCAGCACGTCGACGCCGCCGCCCGCGCTGAACGCATCCACATGCGCGCCGAGGCTGCGCTGCATCAGCGTGCCCACCTGCGGGAACGTATTCCATACGAGCCGGCCGCCTTCGCGATGCACTCGCTCGGCGAGCGGCGCGACGAAGCGGCAGAACTGCAGCACGTCGCCGAGCCCCTGCTCGCCCCACACGAGCAGCGTCTTGCCGGCGAGCGGCTCGCCCTGCCAGCGCGGGCCCGGCAGCACCGGGCGGCGGCCGCGCAACTCGCCCGCGCCGTCCCAGCGCGCCTCGTGGCCGCGCCAGCCGGCCGCGTAGTTGCCGCGCACGAGCTGGATGATCGCCAGGTTGAAACGGTAGGACGCGTCGTCGGGCGCCAGCTCGCACGCGCGCGCCGCGAAGCGTTCGGCGTCGTCCCAGCGCTGCGCCTCCTTCATCGCCATCGCGACGTTGTTCATCGCGAGCGCGTTGTCGGGCGCGAGCTCGACGAGCCGCGCGGTGCACGCGAGCGCGCCGTCCAGGTCGTGCGTCGCGAGCCGCGCGACGACGAGGTTGATCCATGCCTGCACGTCGCGCGGATCGGCGCGCACGGCCGCGTCGAGCAGCGCGATCTCCTCCGCGCGGTCGCTGCCCGACAGCCGCAGCGCGATCGCGAGGTTGTTGCGCAGCGACGGCCGCCCGGCTTCGAGCGCCAGCGCCGCGCGATACGGCGCCACGGCGTCCGCGTGACGCCCCGCCATCTGCAGCGCGTAGCCGTGATTGAAATACGCGGTCGCGCCCGGCTGCACGCGCGCCGCGCATTCGGCGAGCGCGACCGCATCGGCCGTGCGCTGCCGCGCGACGAGCGCGCCGGTGAGCTGCGCGAGCGCATCGGCGTCGACCGCATGCAGGTGCGCGGCGGCGGCAAGCCACAGATCGTGCGCGGCGCGCTCGCCGCGCGCCTGCGCATCGGCAGCCTGCCCGAGCAGCGCGAGGAAGGGCGGAAGCAGCGGAATGAGGATGTCGGTCGGATCGTCCATGCGGTCGGGATCGGCAAGCGGTGGCGCGGCACGCGTCGCGCGCACCGCAATACGCGCATCTTAACGCCCGTGCGAAGCCGTGCGGCACGCGCGTCGCGACATCCCGCGCGCGGCCGCCGGGCGCGCGCCGGCCACGCCCGCGCAGGCCACTCGGACGGGGCCGACGGTGCGCCTGCCCGCGTTCCGGCCGCATCCGCTCGCCGATCCGGTAAAATTACGCGTTTCAGCACACTAACAAGCCGCGCCGCCGCGCGAGCCGACCCTCCGGGCCCCGCCCGGAGCGCCGCCCGCAACGGAGCGCCAGCGCCACGAAGGCTCTTCATGCTTACGTTTCAGCAAATCATCCTGACGCTGCAGTCCTACTGGGACAAGCAGGGTTGCGCCCTGCTCCAGCCCATCGACATGGAAGTCGGCGCAGGCACGTCGCACGTCCACACATTCCTGCGCGCGATCGGCCCCGAGCCGTGGCGCGCCGCGTACGTGCAGCCGTCGCGCCGCCCGAAGGACGGCCGCTACGGCGAGAACCCGAACCGCCTGCAGCACTACTACCAGTACCAGGTCGTGCTCAAGCCGGCACCGGAAAACATCCTCGACCTGTACCTCGGCTCGCTCGCGGCGCTCGGCTTCGACCTGCAGCAGAACGACGTGCGCTTCGTCGAGGACGACTGGGAAAACCCGACGCTCGGCGCGTGGGGCCTCGGCTGGGAAGTGTGGCTGAACGGGATGGAAGTCACGCAGTTCACGTATTTCCAGCAGGTCGGCGGCCTCGACTGCAAGCCGGTGCTCGGCGAGATCACGTACGGCCTCGAGCGCCTCGCGATGTACCTGCAGAAGGTCGAGAACGTGTACGACCTCGTGTGGACGGAGTGGGAAGAGCAAGGCCCGAACGGCCCCGAGCTGCGCCGCCTGTCGTATGGCGACGTCTATCACCAGAACGAGGTCGAGCAGTCGACCTACAACTTCGAGCACGCGAACGTCGACCTGCTGTTCACGTTCTTCAACAGCTACGAAGCGGAAGCGAAGAAGATGATCGACGCGCAGCTTGCGCTGCCCGCGTACGAACTCGTGCTCAAGGCCGGCCACACGTTCAACCTGCTCGATGCGCGCGGCGCGATCTCGGTCACCGAACGCGCGGCGTACATCGGCCGCATCCGCGCGCTGTCGCGTCTCGTCGCACAGGCTTACTACGACTCGCGCGAGAAGCTCGGCTTCCCGATGCTCGGCAACCCGCCGGGCGTGCCGGGCCTCACCACCGACGCCCAGGACGCCGCACAGCCGGCGTGGGCGCCGCCGCTCAAGGTCGAACGCAAGATCGATCAGGACTGACGAGACGAGACTCATTCCAATCATGACGCACAATCATCCCGCCCCCCTGCTCGTCGAACTGCTGACCGAAGAGCTGCCGCCGAAGGCCCTCGCGCGCCTCGGCGACGCATTCGCCGAAGGCCTCGCGCAACGCCTCGCGGCACGCGACCTCGTCGAAGGCGAACTCGTGTTCGAACGCTATGCCACGCCGCGCCGCCTCGCTGTCGTCGTGCAGAACGTGCGCGCCGTCGCACCTGAAAAACAGGTCCGCGAAAAGGTCCTGCCCGTATCGGTCGCGCTCGACGCCGAAGGCAAGCCGACCGCCCCGCTCGCGAAGAAGCTCGCGGCGCTCGGCCACCCGAACCTGTCGATCGCCGATCTCGAGCGCGCGCAGGACGGCAAAGCCGAAGCGTTCTTCATCAACTATTCGGCAGCCGGTGCGACGCTCGCCGACGGCCTGCAGGCCGCGCTCGACGAAACGCTCGAGAAGCTGCCGATCCCGAAGGTGATGACCTACCAGCGCCCGGACGGCTCCGACGTGAAGTTCGTGCGCCCGGTGCATCGCCTGACGGTGCTGCACGACGATCGCATCGTGCCCGTCACCGCATTCGGCGTCGACGCCGGCGACACGACGCTCGGCCACCGCTTCCTGTCCGACGGCCTCGTCGCGATCCAGCATGCGCGCACGTACGCCGACACGCTGCGCGACAAAGGCCGCGTGATCGCGCATTTCGTCGATCGCCGTGAAACGATCCGCACGCAGCTGAACGAACACGCGAACGGCGATACCGTCGTGATGCCCGAAGCGCTGCTCGACGAAGTGACGTCGCTGGTCGAATGGCCAGTCGTCTACCCGTGCCGCTTCGAGGACGAATTCCTGCAGGTTCCGCAGGAATGCCTGATCCTCACGATGCAGACGAACCAGAAGTATTTCGCGCTGACCGACGTCGCCGGCAAGCTGCGCTCGCGCTTCCTGATCGTGTCGAACATCGAGACGAAGACGCCGGGCGAGATCATCGAAGGCAACGAGCGCGTCGTGCGCCCGCGCCTCGCCGATGCGAAGTTCTTCTTCGAGCAGGACAAGAAGAAGCCGCTCGCCGACCGCGTGCCGCAGCTCGCGAACGTCGTGTATCACAACAAGCTCGGTTCGGCGCTCGCGCGCGTCGAGCGCCTCGAGGCGCTGGCCGGCGAGATCGCGCCCGCGATCGGCGCCGATGCCGCGCTCGCGAAGCGCGCCGCGCGCCTCGCGAAGGCCGACCTGCTGACCGACATGGTCGGCGAGTTCCCGGAACTGCAGGGCACGATGGGCACGTACTACGCGCGCCACGACGGCGAAGCCGACGACGTCGCGCTCGCCTGCGCCGAGCACTACCAGCCGCGCTTCTCGGGCGACGCACTGCCGACCACGCCCGTGTCGACCGCCGTCGCGCTCGCCGACAAGCTCGAAACGATCGTCGGCATCTGGGGCATCGGCCTCGCGCCGACCGGCGAGAAGGATCCGTTCGCGCTGCGCCGCCACGCACTCGGCGTGCTGCGCCTGCTGCTCGAGAAGCAGTTGCCGGTCGATCTCGTGTCGCTGCTGCGCACGGCCCACGCGCGCTTCGAGGGCGTGCCGGGCGTCGCCGAGTCGACCGATGCGATCTTCGCGTTCTTCATGGATCGCCTGCGCGGCCTGCTGCGCGAGCGCGGCTATTCGGCCGGCGAAATCGATGCGGTGCTGAGCCTGAACCCGACGCGCGTCGACGATCTCGTCGCACGCCTCGACGCGGTGCGCGAATTCACGCGCCTCGCGGAAGCCGAAGCGCTCGCGGCCGCGAACAAGCGGATCTCGAACATCCTGAAGAAGTCGGAAGGCGGCGCGAACGGCACGGTGCAGCCGGCGCTGCTCGTCGAGGCCGCCGAGAAGGCGCTGCACGAACAGCTCACGGCCGTGACGCCGCACGTGCAGTCGCAGCTCGAGGCGCGTGCGTACACGGGCGCGCTGTCGGCGCTCGCCGCACTGCGCGCACCGGTCGACACGTTCTTCAACGACGTGATGGTCAACGCGGAAGATCCGGCACTGCGCGCGAACCGTCTCGCGCTGCTGTCCGCGCTGCACCAGCAGATGAACTGCGTCGCCGACATCTCGAAGCTCGCCGCATAAGGGCCGCACGATGCCGACCAGCCCCAACCGAAAGCTCGTCGTCCTCGACCGGGACGGCGTGATCAACGTCGATTCGGATGCGTTCATCAAGACGCCCGACGAATGGATCGCGCTGCCCGGCGCCCTCGAGGCGATCGCCCGGCTCAACCACGCGGGTTATCGCGTGGTCGTCGCGACCAACCAGTCCGGCATCGGTCGCGGGCTGTTCGACATGGCCACGCTCAACGAGATGCATCTGAAGATGCATCGCGCAGCGGCCGCGGTCGGCGCACGTATCGACGCCGTGTTCTTCTGCCCGCACACGGCCGAGGATCACTGCGACTGCCGCAAGCCGAAACCCGGCATGATGCAGATGATCGCCGAGCGCTTCGAGATCGATCCCGATCACACGCCGGTCGTCGGCGATTCGCTACGCGACCTGCAGGCCGGCGTCGCGGTCGGTTTCCGGCCGCACCTCGTGCTCACCGGCAAGGGCAAGAAGACGCTCGCCGCCGGCAACCTGCCGCCCGGCACGAAGGTCCACGATGACCTGCGCGCCTTCGCGCTCGATTTCCTTTCACACGAACACGAGTGATGCAGCCACCGCGCGCATCCTCCCTAACGCCAGACTTACGCCGATGCGCTTCGTCCGCTCCCTGCTGCTGCTGATCTACTTCATCCTGTACACGGTGCCGTACGCCACCGCGTGCTTCATCGCCTTTCCGTTCATGCGCCCCGACGCGCGCTACTGGATGGCGGCCGGCTGGTGCAAGTCCACGCTGTGGGTCGTGCGCTGGCTGAACGGCATCCGCTACCGGATCGAAGGCTACGAGAACCTGCCCGACGGCCCGGCCGTGCTGCTGTCGAAGCACCAGTCCGCGTGGGAGACGCTCGCGTTT
This sequence comes from Burkholderia crassaminum, assembly GCF_964265005.1. Taxonomy (NCBI): domain Bacteria; kingdom Pseudomonadati; phylum Pseudomonadota; class Betaproteobacteria; order Burkholderiales; family Burkholderiaceae; genus Burkholderia; species Burkholderia crassaminum. Next base: position 3,174,795 of record NZ_OZ183799.1, read on the forward strand.
CCGGCGCTGATGCCCAAGCCGCTCTGCTACGTGTTCAAGCGCGAGCTGCTGTACGTGCCGTTCTTCGGCTGGGCGCTCGGGCTGCTGCACATGGTCAACATCAACCGCAAGGAAGGCAAGAACGCGTTCGTGTCGGTGATCCGCCAGGGCAAGAAGCGCCTGTCGGAAGGCGCATGGATGATCATGTTCCCGGAAGGCACGCGCACGCCGGTCGGCAAGCAAGGCAAGTACAAGACGGGTGGCGCGCGCTTCGCGATCGAAACCGGCGCACCCGTCGTGCCGATCGCGCACAATGCAGGTCGGGTGTGGCCGCGCAACTCGTTCACGAAATTCCCGGGCGTCGTCACCGTGTCGATCGGCAAACCGATTCCCAGCGAGGGGCTGACGCCCGATGCATTGAACTCGCAGGTCGAAGCGTGGATCGAAGCGGAAATGCGCCGGATCGATCCGGATTCGTATCGCCAGGCGGGCAACGCCGGCACGCGCGATGCCGCGCGTGTCTGACGCCCCCAGGTTGCAGCCGTTGCGTACGACAAAAAGAAGCGAACTGATGAAACAGCGTCCGCGGCCACGGCCTGCCGTCGTGGCCCTCGATCATCGCCAGATGGATCTGCCGCTCTTCGACGGGCCGGCCGCCGCACCGTCGGCGCCCGCCACCCCGCCCGCACCGACCGAAGCGGCACCGGCCGCGCCGCTCGATCCGGGCCCGGCGCCCGACCGCTCGCGCGTGCGGACGTTCGCACTCGACAGCCGTGTGCTCGAATACCGCCTGAAGCGCTCGGCGCGCCGCACGATCGGCTTCACGATCGACGGCAGCGGGCTGTCGATCACCGCGCCGCGCTGGGTCACGCTCGCCGACATCGAAGCCGCGATCTCCGAGAAACAACGCTGGATCTTCGCGAAGCTCGCGGAGTGGAAGACGCGCACCGAACAGCGTGCGCTGCCGCAGATCGACTGGCGCGACGGCGCGCAGCTACCGTATCTCGGCAAGACGGTGACGATCGCGCTCGGCGCAGGCGCCGTCGCATTCGATGCCGATGCGCTGCGGCTCTCGCTGCCGCTGCCCGTGCAGGCCGACATGCAGCAGATCAAGGATCGCGTGCAGGGCTGGCTGCAGGGCGAAGCCAGGCGGATCTTCGGTGAACGCCTCGCGGTCTACGCGGAGAAGCTCGGCGTCACGTATGCGATGTACGCGCTGTCGTCGGCCGCGACGCGTTGGGGCAGCTGCTCCAGCGACGGCAAGATCCGCCTGAACTGGCGGCTGATCCATTTCCCGATGTCGATCGTCGACTACGTCGTCGCGCACGAGCTGTCGCACCTGCGCGAAATGAACCACAGCCCGGCCTTCTGGCAGACCGTCGAATCGATCTTCCCCGAGTTCCGCGAAGCGCGTCACACGCTCAAGCATCACCCGCCCGAGCTGCTGCCGTCGCTTTGACGCGCACGGCTTCGCCGCCAACGAAAAAGGGCGATGCGGGTAACCCGCACCGCCCTTTTTTGCGGCCGCGGCGCACATCGCACGCCGCGGCCCGGTTCATCCGGCGCTCAGTGCGCCTTCTTCTGGATGAACTCGATCTTGTAGCCATCCGGATCCTCGACGAACGCGATCACGGTCGTGCCGTGCTTCATCGGGCCCGCTTCGCGCGTGACCTTGCCGCCTTGCGCCTTGATCTTGTCGCAGGCCGCGTACGCGTCGTCGACTTCCAGCGCGAGGTGGCCGAAGCCGTTGCCGAGATCGTAGGCCGGCGTATCCCAGTTATGGGTCAGCTCGATCACGGTGCCCGTGCTTTCGTCCTCGTAGCCGACGAATGCGAGCGTGAACTTGCCTTCCGGATAGTCGTCGCGGCGCAGCACCTTCATGCCGAGCAATTCGGTGTAGAACTTGATCGAGCGGTCGAGATCGCCGACTCGCAGCATCGTATGCAGCAATCGCATGTGTTGTACTCCTGTGGGGACTTTCCAGAACCGGGAACTCTACCAGAGTCGGGTGAACTTCGCCGGGGGCGCCTAGCCGGGGGCGCCTAGCCGGGGGCGCCTAGCCGGGGGCGCCCAGCCGGGGGCGTCTGGCCGGAGCCCGGCCTATACGGCCCATCGGCACCGACCGGTGCAGGCGCAACGGCGCAAAACAGCACGATCCGGCTCGCCCGGCTACCGTGCCGATCGGGTAACATCCTTCCACCTCGCACCAAAAGCGGGCATGCGACACACCGCCCGAACGCGACCACCCACTCTTCCCTACCGCCACACTGCCGTGCGAAACCGCCGATTCGAGCGCGCCGGATGCGCCACCCTCCCGATCTCGCAGCCGCCGTACCGAACCGGCGAGGTTCGCCGATGAGCACGCTCGCCGCTGCCCCCGTGCGCCGCGCGCTCGACATGCGCGCTGTCGGCCTGATGCTGCTGCTGTGCGCGATCTGGGGCTTCCAGCAGGTCGCGATCAAGAGCACGAACGCCGCGATCGCGCCGATGTTCCAGGCCGGGCTGCGCTCGGTGATCGCGGCGGTGCTGCTGTGGGGCTGGGCCCGCTCGCGCGGTACGCCGCTGTTTCAGGCGGACGGCACGTTCGGTGCGGGCCTCGCGGCCGGTGCGCTGTTCGCCGGCGAATTCATCTGCGTGTTCTTCGGGCTGACGCTGACGAGCGCGTCGCACATGGCGATCTTCCTGTACACGGCACCGTGCTTCACCGCGCTCGGCCTGCACCTGTTCGCACCGGGCGAACGGCTGCAGCGTACGCAGTGGGCCGGTGTCGGCCTCGCGTTCGCCGGCATCGCCCTCGCGTTCGCGGACGGCTTCCTGAAGCCGCGCACCCCCGGCGCATCCGTGCTGGCCGGGCTCGCCGGCGACGCGCTCGGAATCCTCGGCGGCGCGATGTGGGCCGCGACGACCGTCGTCGTGCGCTCGACGGCGCTCGCGCGGGCGAGCGCGAGCAAGACGCTGTTCTACCAGCTCGCGGTATCGGCGGTCGTGCTGATCGCACTTGCCGCACTGTTCGGCCAGGTATCGTTCGCACACGTCACGCCGGTCGCGGTAGCGAGCCTCGCGTACCAGTCGGTGATCGTCGCGTTCGTCAGCTACCTGTCGTGGTTCTGGCTGCTGACGCGCTACAGCGCGTCGCGGTTGTCCGTCTTCACGTTCCTGTCGCCGCTCTTCGGCGTCGCGTTCGGCGTGCTGCTGCTCGGCGAATCGGTCGGCTGGCGCTTCATGTCCGCGGCCGCGCTCGTGCTGACCGGCATCGCACTCGTCAACGCGCCGCCACGCAGGCGCGCGTAACGCCGCCCGGTCGCGATCCGACATCGACGAAAACGGCGCGGGGAAAATGAAAAAGGCCGCCCGCCTGGGCAGCCTTGTGAACCTCGAGCCGGCGTGCGACACGCGCATGACGCGCGCGCTGCCGTTACTCTGCGGCCTTGCGCACCTTCGCCAGCGCCTGCGCCACGCCGACGTATTCGGCCACGCTCACATCCTCCGCACGGCGCGCTAGATCGAAGCCGAGCGCGTCGAAATCGATCGTCTCGCGATAGTCGCCGAGCGTATTGCGCAGCATCTTGCGGCGCTGCGAAAACGCGGCGGTGACGACTTCGCCGAGCAGCACGGGATCGACATCCGGCAGTTCGTGCGGCTCGTACGGAATCATCCGGACGATCGCCGAATCGACCTTCGGCGGCGGCTGGAACGATTCCGGCGGCACGTCGAGCATCTTTTCCATCACGTAGCGATACTGCAGCATCACCGACAGACGCGAAAACGCCTTCGTGCCCGGCTCCGCGACCATCCGTTCGACGACTTCGTTCTGCAGCATGAAATGCTGGTCGATGACCGCATCGGCGAACGTCATCAGGTGAAACAGCAGCGGGCTTGAAATGTTGTACGGCAGGTTGCCGACGATCCGCAGCGACGGCTTGTCGCCGGGTGCCGCGAGCGAACGGAAGTCGAACGCGAGCGCGTCGCCTGCGTGCAGTTCAAGCAGCGCGCCGAAGCGTTGCTGCAGGCGCCCGATCAGGTCACGGTCGAGCTCGACCGCATGCAGCGGCGCCTCGGGCGTCGCGAGACGCTCGATCAGCGGCCCGGTCAGCGCGCCGAGCCCGGGGCCGATCTCGACCATGCGCTGGCCGCGCGCGGGGCCGATCGTCGAGACGATCGAGTCGATCACGCCGTGATCGACGAGGAAGTTCTGCCCGAAGCGCTTGCGCGCGAAATGGCCTTGGTGCTGTCTGCTGTTCGACATCGACTGAGTAAAACGAAAAATACGACGAATGAGGGGAAGCCGGGCCGCGTCAGGCCGTGCGGCGGTGGCGCGCCATCGTGACGGCCGTGTCGAGCGCCGCGATCATGCTGCCCGGATCAGCGCGGCCCGTGCCGGCCAGATCGAGTGCCGTGCCGTGATCGACCGACGTGCGAATGATCGGCAGCCCGAGCGTCACGTTGATGCCCTCGCCGAACGTCGCATACTTCAGCACGGGCAGACCCTGGTCATGGAACATCGCGAGCACGCAATCGGCATCGGCGAGATGGCGCGGCTGGAACAGCGTGTCGGCCGGATACGGGCCGCGCGCGTCGATGCCCTGCGCGTTCGCGCGGGCCAGCGCCGGCGAGATCACGTCGATCTCCTCGCGGCCGAGATAACCGTTCTCGCCCGCGTGCGGGTTCAGGCCCGTCACGAGAATGCGCGGCGCGGCCAGACCGAAGTCGCGCCGCAGGTCGCGATCGATGATCGCGAGCGTCTCGACGAGCCCGTCGATCGTCAGCGCGGCCGACACGTCCTTCAGCGGCAGGTGCGTGGTCGCGAGCGCGACGCGCAGCGGCTGGTGGCCGGTACCGGCCAGCATCATCACGACACGCGGCGTATGCGTGCGCTCCGCCAGGTATTCGGTATGGCCGGTGAACGGCACGCCCGCATCGTTGATCGTGCTCTTCTGCAGCGGCGCGGTGACGATCGCGTCGTACCGGCCGGCCAACGCGCCGTCGATCGCCGCGTCGAGCAGCCCGAGCACGTACGGGCCGTTCGCCGCGTCCAGCTTGCCCGCCTGCGCGGGCACGGCGAGCGCGTGATGCGCGACCGACACCGGCCCGCTGCCGGCCAGCGTGGCCCGGTCGGCGCCGACGGCCGCCGCACGCGCGTCAAGCAGCGCCGCATCGCCGAGCACGGTGAAATGCGCGTCGGGCCAACGCTGCGCGGCATCACGCAGCGCCTGCACGGTCAGTTCCGGGCCGACCCCTGCGGGTTCGCCGGTCGTGATCGCGATCTGCAGCGCGGGCGTGGTCATCTGAAGCTCGCTCAGTTCGCCGGGCCGACGCCGCCGATCTTGTACTGCACGTACGACGAATCACGCAGCTCGCGCAGCCAGTCGGCATAAGCCTGCTCGGCCTTGCGCTGGCCGATCGCCTGACGCGCGATATCCATCTGCTGCTGCACCGAACCTTCCGCGTCGCGGCGGCTCAGCACCTGGATCAGGTGATAGCCGTACTCGGTACGGATCGGCTGGCTGATCTGGCCGTCCTGCAGGTTGTTCATTGCGCGCTCGAATTCCGGCACGGTCTCGCCCGGGCTGATCCAGCCGAGATCGCCGCCCTGCGACGCAGAACCGTCCTGCGAGTAGGTGCGCGCGAACTTCGCGAAATCGCCGCCGGCCTCGACCTGGCTGCGGATATCGGCGAGTTGCTGGCGCGCCTGGCCTTCCGACTTGCCTTCGCCCACGCGCAACAGGATGTGGCGCACGTGCGTCTGGACGATCTTCGGTGCCGCGGCGGACGCGCCCTGGCTCTGGCGACGATCGACGAGACGCACGATCTCGAAGCCGTCCGGCACGCGGATCAGCGTCGGGTTGACCTGGCCCGGACGCAGCTTCGATGCGGCGTCGACGACGTCGGCCGGCAGCGCGCTCGGCGACTTGAAGCCGAGGTCACCGCCCTTCTTTGCGTCGTTCGCTTCCGAATTGTTCTTCGCGAGCTTCTCGAAATCGGCACCCGACTTCGCCTGCTGCAGCAACGCGTCAGCCTTCTTCTGCGCGGCTTCGATGTCGGCCTGCGGCGCGTTGGTCGGTGCCTTGATGAAGATGTGCTGGAAGCGCAGATCCTGCTGCTGCGACGCGCTCGGCCCGCGCTGGCTCGCGATGTAGTTCGCGACCTCGGCGTCCGACACGGTGATCTTGCCGTCGACCTCGCGCTCGCGCAGCTTCGACAGCATCAGTTCGGTGCGTGCGTCGCTCGTGAAGATGCTCCAGGGCACGCCTTGCGCCTCGAGACGTGCGCGGTACTGGTCGAGCGTCATGCCGTTCGCCTGCGCGAGACGCTGCAGCGTGGACTGCACCGTCGCATCGTCGATGCGGATCCCGTCGTCCTTGGCCTTCTGCACCTGGATACGCTCGAGCACCATCTGGTTCAGCACCTGCGCGCGAAGCTGGTCGGTCGGCGGCACGGGTGCGTTCTGCTGCTGCAGCCGGCGCGCGATCAGGCCGGCGCGCTGGTCGAGTTCGCGGCCCGTGATCACGTCGTTGTTGACGACCGCGACGACTTCGTCGGCGAGCTGCGCACCTTGCGAACCGAGCGCCTGCGCCGCGGCCGGCGCGGCGGCGAGCAGCGCGGCGGCCGCAGCGAGACTGGACACGACTGCCGCGAAACGAAGGGTTTTCTTCATTGCCACTGGAACTCCATTGAAATCGTGCTGACCGGTGCAGACAAGCCGGCGTTACTCGTAGTTGCTGAAGCGGGACATCGGCGGCGGCGGCGGCGGCAGCGGCGTGTAGCCCGGCACCCCGGCGCGGAATGCGGACACGAGGCCGTTGTCGACGGTCGACAGGCCCTTGAGCGTCAACTGCATCATGAAGCGCGTCGACGAGTTCTGCTGTCCCGACGAATTGATGCCGTTCGCAGCCCGCTGCACCCCGACCCCGAGCGCCCAGCAATCCGCGTCGTATTGTAAGCCGACCAGACCGTCGACCACGCGATCGCCGGCGAGGTCGTAGTTGAAGCGGCCGATCGCATACAGGCGGCGCGTGAGCGGCCATTGCGCGGACACCAGGAACTGGTTGATCGGCTGGTTGTCGAGCGTGGTGTTCGAACGCGTATAGCGGTAGCCGACGTTGATCACGCGGCGCTCGCCCGGGCTGTAGCCGAAACCGACGCTCGACTTCACGAGCTGGTTGTTGTTCTGGTTGTACTGGAACGCCGTCTCGGACATGAAACCCGAGCCGAGCTTCAGCGCGGCGCCGACGATCAGGTCCGAGTGGCGCGCCAGCACGGCGCTCTGGCCGGAATTCAGCGTGACGCGCTGATCGGCGAAGTAGTACTGCTGCGCGATCACGAAACGCGCGCGCTCGTCGCCGGTGCGCGGATCGATGAAGCGCGACGTCAGGCCGGCCGTGATCCGGTTCGCATCGGCGATCCGGTCGTTGCCGACGAACGTGTTCGGCTGGTAGATCTCCGCAAGGCCGAAGTCCGATTCCGCGGTGTCGAACAGCGGTGCGTTCGACTGGTCGCGATACGGCGTGTACACGTAGTACAGGCGCGGCTCGAGGGTCTGGATGAAGTCCTGCCCGAACAGGCGCACCGAGCGGTCGAAGATCAGGCCCGAATCGAAGCTCACGGTCGGGATCGACTCGGTGAAGCGCTTCGGGCTGTTCGGCGTGGTCGACGACAGGTAGTTCAGGTCGTACGACGCGAAGTGGTACTGGACCTTCGGCACGACGAAGTAGCCGGGGCCGTACACGCCGTACGCGATATACGGGTTGAAGACGATCCGGTCGCCCTGGGTCGCATCGGCCGTCGTGATGCGGAACCGCGAATAGTCGGCTTCCGCGCCGAAGTCGAAGCCGCCGACGTTGTACTTCGTGTACTTCACGTTCAACTGCGGCTCGCGGCTGTACGGCGCGATCGACGGCGGCAGCGTCTGCCAGTGCTGGTAGCGCGCGAGCACCGACCACGGGCCGTTGTTGTACGTGAGGCCCGCTTCCTGCTGGTACAGCGTCTGCGTCCCGTTGATGAACTGGTTCATCGACCCAAGGTCTTCGGGATACAGATTGTCCGAGACCTTGTTGTAGTAGACGTAGCCGCCGAAGCCGCCGCCGAAGTTCTGCTGGTGCTGCCAGTAGATCGCGTAGCGGTTGCGGTGCGCAAGCCGGTCATCCGGCAGGTAATTGGCCGTAAACGTGCCCGAATACGACGGCGACAGGTAGCGGAACGTCGCTTCCATCATCGCGCCGCGCCGCGAGATGATGCGCGGCGTGAGCGTCAGGTCGCGGTTCGGCGCAATGTTGAAGTAGTACGGCAGCGTCAGCTCGAAGCCGTTGCTCGAGTTCATCGAGAACGTCGGCGGCAGCAGGCCGCTGCGCCGGTCGCCCGACAGCGGGAACGTCATCCACGGGCTCGCGAAGATCGGCACGCCCTGGAAGAACAGCACGCCGTTGCGCGCGGTGCCTTCGTCGGCGCCCGTGTCGAAGTCGAAGCGGCTGCCCTTGATGTACCACGCGGGGTTCGTCGAGCACTGGCACGCGGTGTAGGTGCCGTTGACGAACACCGAGCGCTCGTTGTCGACCATGTCGACGCGCTCGGCGCTGCCCGAGCCGCCCGTCATGTTGAAGTGGTACTTCGGCGCCGTCATGAAGCCCTGGTTCGCCTCGATCTTCAGGTGCGCCTCGGGGCCCACGAACGACGTGCCGGAATTGTTCACCCGGACCTGGCCGTACGCATCGGCCATGTCGGTATCCTGATCGTAGTGGATCGCGTCGGCCTTCACGACGGCGTCGCCACGCCGCAACTCGGCGGAGCCCTTCGCGGCAAGATCCTGCTCGGCCGTGCCGCTCGTGTGGTCGGCGATCACGAAGGTGGCCGGCTTCGCGCCGTCCTTCAGCGGACGATCCTCGAGCTGGGGCGCGAGACGCAGATCCCACGGCGAGTCGAGCGGCTGCGGCTGCGCGGCCGCGCCCGACAGCTGCGCGTACGACACGGCCGGCACGAGGCCGGGCACGGCCAGGAGCGCGAGCGCGAGCCGCCGTTTGCGCGGCGCCCCGTCACCGGGGAAAACATTCGGGAATAGCGGTTTGGGCGGCATCTATCGTTTGGCGAATCGCCCCTTGTCAACCGCGCCGTCGCGGCACATTCGCGCACGGCGGGCCGCGCCGTCGCACCGCGACTGCGGCTGAGCGCAAACCGGGGAGGCGATCGGGTGACGGCGCGACAGGCGGCGGGCCTGCACGGCGGAAAGCTGACGCGGGGCGCGTCAAAAAAGTCGTGGGGTATTATATGGCAAGACGTTCCCCCCTCCTCCGAGTTTCATGACGCCCCCATCCGCCGCATCCCAGCCCGACGCCCGCCTCGAAGCGCTCACCGCGTGGCTGCACCCGCTTGCCGAACGCTACGCGCTCGACCTGTCGACCCTCGCGCCCGCGTCGTCGGACGCCAGTTTCCGCCGCTATTTCCGTATCGCATCGGCCACGAGCGCCGGCGGCACGCTGATCGCCGTCGACGCGCCGCCGCCCGAGAAGTGCCGTGAATTCGTCCAGGTCGCGCAGCTGCTCGACGCGGCCGGCGACCACGTGCCGGAAGTTCTGGCCCACGATTTCGACGCGGGCTTCATGCTCGTGACCGATCTCGGCCGCACGTCGTACATCTCGGTGCTCGATCCGGCCGACCCGGCCGCCGCAAAGCCGCTGATGCGCGCGGCGCTCGACGCGCTGATCCGCTTCCAGCTCAGGTCGTTGCCCGACGTGCTGCCGCCGTTCGACGAGGCCTTCCTGCGCCGCGAGATGGAGCTGATGCCCGAATGGTTCGTCGGCCGCCACCTCGGCAAGCCCGTCACCGACGCGATGCGCGGCACGCTCGACCGCACCTTCGCGCTGCTGGTCGCCAGCGCGCACGCGCAGCCGCAGGGTTTCATGCTGCGCGACTTCATGCCGCGCAACCTGATGGTGTGCGAGCCGAATCCGGGCATCCTCGATTTCCAGGACGCCGTCTACGGGCCGCTGACGTACGACGTCGTGTCGCTGCTGCGCGACGCCTTCATCAGCTGGGACGAGGAGTTCGAGCTCGACTGCTTCGCGTACTACTGGGAAAAGGCGAAAAAGGCCGGCCTGCCGGTCGATCCCGATTTCGGCGAGTTCTACCGCCAGCTCGAATGGATCGGGCTGCAGCGCCACATCAAGGTGCTCGGCCTGTTCGCGCGGATCAACTACCGCGACGGCAAGCCGCATTACCTGAACGACCTGCCGCGCTTCATCACGTATGCGCGCAAGGTCGCGCTGCGCTACCGCCCGCTCGTGCCGTTCGCGAAGCTGCTCGACGAGCTCGAGGGCAACGCGCCGGCCGACGTCGGCTATACGTTCTGACTGCCCCATAGCGCCCTGATACCCGGCCGAACATGAGCACTACCCTGACCACGGCGATGATTTTCGCCGCCGGGCGCGGCGAACGGATGCGCCCGCTCACCGACACCCGCCCGAAGCCGCTCCTCGAAGCGGGCGGCAAGCCGCTGATCGTGTGGCAGATCGAAGCGCTCGCGCGCGCGGGCATCGAGACGATCGTGATCAACCATGCATGGCTCGGCGAACAGATCGAGGCCGCGCTCGGCGACGGTTCGCGCTGGGGCGTGCGGCTTGCGTATTCGGCCGAGGGCGAGGCACTGGAAACCGCGGGCGGCATCGCGCAGGCGTTGCCGCGGCTCGAGCGCGACGGGCAACCGGTCGTGTTCGCGGCGGTCAGCGGCGACGTGTACTGCGCGTTCGACTACCGGACGCTCGCGCCGCGCGCTGCCCGGATGGCCGCGCTCGACTCGCCGGCGATGCACCTCGTGATGGTGCCGAACCCGCCGTTCCACCCGGCCGGTGACTTCGCGCTCGGCGACGACGGCCGCCTGGCGCTCGACGGCGCCGCGCGCTTCACGTTCGGCAACATCGGCCTGTACGACACGCGGATGTTCCGCGATCTCGCGCCCGGCACGCGGCGCGCGCTGACGCCGTACTATCGCGCGACGATCGAAGCCGGTCGTGCGACCGGCGAATTGTACGAAGGGATCTGGGAAAACGTCGGCACGCCCGCGCAGCTCGGCGAACTCGACGCGCGGCTGCGCGCGGCGAGCTGATCGCGTCGCGGCCGAGCGGCGGTTCGGCGGCCGATGCCCTGACAGGCCGATGACTGCCCGGCGGTTGGGCGGCGGACCCATCCGGGATCAAATATCGCGGACGCTCCGCCAAGTCACCCGGCCGTGACGGCACCGCACCGCGTCGGCGGCACCCTCGCTTAAGCGGCCTCGGCCTCTTCCCCGCCCGCCGCCGCGCGCTGCTGCTGCAGCGCCCACATCTGCGCATACAACCCGTCGGCGCGCACGAGTTCGTCGTGCGTGCCGCGCTCGACGATCCGCCCGTGATCCATCACGAGGATCTGCTGCGCGTGCACGACCGTCGACAGCCGGTGCGCGATCACGAGCGTCGTGCGATGCCGCGCGATCTGGTCGAGCTCATGCTGGATTGCTCGCTCCGAGCGCGAATCGAGCGCCGACGTCGCCTCGTCGAACAGCAGCACCGGCGGATCCTTCAACAGCGTGCGCGCGATCGCGACGCGCTGCTTCTCGCCGCCCGACAGTTTCAGCCCACGCTCGCCGACCGGCGTGTCGTAACCCTTCGGCAAGCTTTCGATGAAATCGTGGATGTGCGCGGCGCGCGCGGCCGCGATCACCTCGTCGCGGGTCGCGGTCGGCCGGCCGTACGCGATGTTGTAGTAGATCGAGTCGTTGAACAGCACGGTGTCCTGCGGCACGATCCCGATCGAAGCGCGCAGCGAGTCCTGCGTGACGTCGCGGATGTCCTGGCCGTCGATCCGGATTGCGCCGCCCGCCTGCCGGTCGAGATCGTAGAAACGGAACAGCAGCCGCGACAGCGTCGACTTCCCCGAGCCACTGTGGCCGACCACCGCGGTCGTCGTGCCCGCGTCGATCGTGAACGACACGTCGTGCAGGATCTGCCGCGCCGGCTCGTAGGCGAAATTCACGTGCTCGAAGCGCACCTGCGCGCCGGCGACCGCGAGCGGCCGAGCATCGGGCAGGTCGGCCACTTCCTTCGCGGACGACAGCAGCCCGAACATCCGGTCCATGTCGGTGAGGCTCTGCTTCAGCTCGCGATAGACGACGCCGAGGAAGTTCAGCGGAATGTACAGCTGCAGCATGAACGTGTTGATCAGCACCAGATCGCCGAGCGTCAGCTTGCCCGCGAGCACGCCCTGCGTCGCGCGCCACAGGATGAACACGAGCCCCGTACCGATGATCGCCTGTTGGCCGAAGTTCAGCACCGACAGCGAATTCTGCGAACGGATCGCGGCCTTGCGGTAGCGCTTCAGGTTCTCGTCGTAGCGCTGCGCTTCCCACTCCTCGTTGCCGAAATACTTGACCGTCTCGTAGTTGATCAGCGAATCGATCGCCCGCGAGTTCGCGCGCGAATCGAGTTCGTTCATCGTGCGGCGGAAATGCGTGCGCCAGTTGGTGACCTTCACCGTGAACACGATGTACGTGACCAGCGCCGCGAACGTCACGTACGCGTAATAGGCCTCGTACTTGACCACGAAGAAGCCGAGCACGAGCCCGACTTCGACGAGCGTCGGCAGGATGCTGTACAGCGAATATGAAATCAGCTGCTGGATGCCGCGCGTGCCGCGCTCGATGTCTCGCGACATGCCGCCCGTCTGGCGCTCCAGGTGAAACCGCAGCGACAGTCCGTGCAGGTGCCGGAATACCTGCAGCGCAAGCTGGCGTACCGCGCTCTCGGTGACCTTCGAGAACAGGATCTCGCGCAGCTCGGTGAACAGCGACGTCGACAGCCGCACGAACGCATACGCGACGACCAGCAGCCCGACGCCGCCCGCGAGCACGATGCCGGCCGACTGTTCGGCGCGGCCGAGCGCGGTGATCTGCTGGACGTAGGACAGGTGGTCGACGATGCGCTTCATCACGACCGGCACGCCGAGGTTCGCAACCTTCGCGCCGATCAGGCAGGCGAGCGCGAGCGCGACGCGCCATTTGTAGGTGGTCAGGTACGGCAGCAGCGACCGGATGGTCTGCCAGTCGTTGCGGGGCCCGGTCGAAGCCGGCGCGGGCTCGCCGGAAGCAGGAAATCGGCGCATGGGGGGAAGGATCGGCGGCAGTGCCGGGCGCGTGCATCTGCGGCCGGCTCGCTCACTTTCTCGTACAATTTGCGAACGTTGTATTGTCGCAGAAGCCGCTTCGCGCCGCTGCCGGCGCCTTCGCCGGCCGGACTGCGCAAGGCGGCATGTTTATTACAGGATGAAAGCCCCGCCATGACCGATTCGACCCTCGACCTCCCGCAAAAGCAGCCCGCGCTGCGCGTCGTCCCGCAACCGCACGACGCGAACGTCCACGGCGACGTGTTCGGCGGCTGGATCATGTCGCAGGTCGACATCGCCGGCTCGATCCCCGCGAGCCAGCGCGCGAACGGCCGCGTCGCGACGGTCGCGGTCAACTCGTTCGTATTCAAGCAGCCGGTGTTCGTCGGCGATCTGCTGAGCTTCTACGCGACCATCACGCGCACCGGCAACACGTCGATCACGGTCGACGTCGAGGTGTACGCCCAGCGCATGCGCCTGATGGGTGAAGTCGTGAAGGTCACCGAAGCGACGCTCACCTACGTCGCGACCGGCCCCGACCGCAAGCCGCGGCAACTGCCGCCGCTCTGACGGGCAAGCGCCGCACGACGGCGCCCTCTATCTGCCTGCGGCCACCTCAGTGCGTGGCCGTCAGCCCGAACTCCCGCATCGCGGGCAGGAAATCGTGGTTCAGCTTCGGCTTGCGCGACAGCTTCACCAGCACGTAGCGCTGGAACGGCGCGAGCCGCTGCCACTGCGCGAGCTCGGGCGCCATCAGCCCGGCCAGCGCGCTCTGCTGCACGAGCGACTCCGGCACGATGTCGGTGGCACGCCAGGTCGGCCGCTCGTCCGGCTGGAACCACGATGGTTCCAGATCCGCGTGCGTGCGCAGCATTTCGAACAGCGCGTGATCGAAGTTGGGCTCGATCGCGGTGTCGTCGTCGGCCGGAAAGCGCGCGAGCAGCTTGCGGTCCTCGAGCGGCAGCAGCTGCCACTGCTCCAGCGAAATCCGCAGACCGAAGCGGTCGAGATTGAAACGCACGATCATCGGGATGTACGTGAAGTTTTCCGACGATTCGTGTTCGAAGGTGAATAGCAGTGGAGCGTCGCTGAGTCCCATGATCGTTACCTGACGTGGCGGATGCCGGCGCGGCCGGCTTGCCTGAGGTATTTTAGAACCTCTGCGCGCGGGCGGCGGATACGATTGCCGCCGACCGCGTGCTGAATCAACGGGAGTGCTCGTGAATCCGACCGAATCCGGTGACATGCGCGACGAACCGCGCGGCGCGATCGAACTGTCCGTGCGCCGCACGCGCGGCGGCGCCGTCGAAACCGCGCACGACTACGTGGGCCAGGAATGGCCCGTCGCAGTCGTCTTCAACGGCATCTCGCACGCAGTGATGATGTGTACGCCATGCGACCTCGAAGCGTTCGCGGTCGGTTTCGCGATCTCGGAAGGGATCGTCGCGCGCGGCAGCGACATCAAGGACATCGAGGTGATCCTGCACGCCGACGCGCCGCTCCCGCATGCGGAAGTCCACCTGGAAGTCGTCCAGCAGGCGTTCGCCGCGCTGAAGGACCGGCGCCGCGCGCTCGCGGGGCGCACGGGCTGCGGCGTATGCGGGATCGAAAGCATCGACCTGCTCGACCTCGCGCCCGAACGCGTGCCCGATACGGGCTTTCTCGCGCGCCTGGCACCCGACGCGCTGACGCGCGCGGCGCAGGCACTGCCGGCCCACCAGGCGCTCACGCAACTCACAGGCGGCCTGCACGCGGCCGCGTGGTGCGACGCAACAGGCGCGATCCGGATGGCGTTCGAGGACGTCGGCCGCCACAATGCGCTCGACAAGCTGATCGGCTCGCTCGTGCTGTCGCGCGCCGACGCGACCGACGGCTTCGTGTTCCTGTCGAGCCGCGCGAGCTACGAGCTCGTGCGCAAGGCCGCACGGATCGGCATCCCGCTGGTGGCGACGATCTCCGCGCCGTCGTCGCTCGCGATCGAAATCGCGAAGGCGGCCGGCTTGCGGCTCGTCAGCTTCTGCCGCGAAACCGGCCACGTCGACTACGGCACCGCCTGATCGCGTCCGCGGCAGCGCGCCGGCGGTCCACCGCCGGCGCGGCCTGCTCCGTCAGTCGAACTGACGGAAATCCGGCTTGCGCTTCTCGAAGAACGCCGTCATCGCCTCGCGCGCTTCCGGCGCGCGCAGCATCGCGGCGAAGTGGCCTGCTTCCTCGGCCATCCGTGCGGACGTCGCCACACCGCCCGTATCCTTCAGCAGCGCCTTCGTCACACGCAGCGATGCCGCCGGCAGCGCCGCGAGCTTCGCCGCCTGCTTCGCTGCGAACGCGTCGAGTTCGGCAGCCGGCAGCACGCGGTTGACGATGCCGATCCGGTGCGCTTCCAGCGCGTCGAACGCCTCGCCGAGCAGCAGCTTCTCGGCCGCGACCTGATGGCCGGCCAGGCGCGGCAACAGCACGCTCGACGCGGCTTCCGGACACAGCCCGAGCTGCGCGAACGGCAGCGAGAACGTCGCGGTGTCGGCCGCGTACACCAGATCGCAGTGCAGCAGCATCGTCACGCCGACGCCGATCGCCAGGCCCGGCACCGCGGCCACGATCGGCTTGCTCGCGCTGCTGATCTGCGCAAGGAACTGGAACACCGGAGCGGTGTCGTCCTTCGGCGGCGCCTTCAGGAAATCCTCGAGATCGTTCCCCGCGGTGAAATTGCCGTCGCTGCCGCGCAGCAGGATCACGCGGATCGCCTTGTCTTCCTGCGCGTCCGCGAGCGCATCGGCCATCGTCTGGTACATCGCCGCCGTCAGCGCATTCTTCTTCGCCGGGCGCGCGATCGTGATCGTCATCACGCCTTCGGCGCGTTCCACTTGAATTTCCGCCACAACCGTCTCCTTTGACTTTCCTCTACCGGAATGGAAAAACGGTGCGTGAGCTCGTGGCCCGCGCACCGTCGTCGCTTTTCGTCGCGTCCTGCTTACAGGCGTTCGATGATGCCCGCGGCGCCCATGCCGGTGCCGACACACATCGTGACCATCCCGTACTTCAGGTTACGACGGCGCAGGCCGTGCACGACGGTCGCCGCGCGGATCGCGCCGGTCGCGCCGAGCGGGTGGCCGAGTGCGATCGCGCCGCCCATCGGGTTGACCTTCGACGGGTCGAGGCCGAGGTCGCGCATCACCGCCAGCGATTGCGCGGCGAACGCTTCGTTCAGCTCGATCCAGTCGAGATCGTCCTGCTTCAGGCCGGCGGCCTTCAGCGCGGCCGGAATCGCTTCCTTCGGGCCGATGCCCATGATTTCCGGCGGCACGCCGCGCACCGCGAAGCTCACGAAGCGCGCGAGCGGCGTCAGGTTGAATTCCTTGAGCACCTTCTCCGACACGACGAGCAGCGCGCCCGCGCCGTCCGACGTCTGCGAGCTGTTGCCGGCCGTGACCGAACCCTTGTTCGCGAACACCGTGCGCAGCTTCGCGAGGCCTTCGATCGACGTATCCGCACGCGGACCTTCGTCGAGCGCGATCTCGCGCGTCTTCACGTCGACTTCGCCGGTCGCGAGGTTCGGGAAACGCTCGGTGATCGTGTACGCGGCGATCTCGTCGTTGAACTCGCCGGCTTGCTGCGCGGCCAGTGCCTTGCGATGCGACTCGACCGAGAACGCGTCCTGGTCTTCGCGGCTCACCTTCCACTGCTCGGCGACGCGCTCGGCCGTCAGGCCCATCCCGTACGCGATGCCGAAGTCTTCGTTGCGATCGAAGATGTGCGGCGACATCGACGGCTTGTTGCCCATCATCGGCACCATGCTCATCGATTCGCAGCCGCCCGCGAAGATCGCGTCCGATTCGCCGACACGGATACGGTCGGCCGCCATTGCGAGCGCGGTGATGCCCGACGCGCAGAAGCGGTTGACCGTCACGCCGCCGACCGTCTGCGGCAGGCCGGCGAGCAGCGCGCCCATGCGCGCGACGTTCAGGCCCTGCTCGGCTTCCGGAATCGCGCAGCCGATGATCGCGTCTTCGATCAGCTTCGTGTCGAAGCCCGGCACCTGCGCAACCGCCGACTTGATCGCGTGGACCAGCAGCTCGTCCGGGCGCGTGTTCTTGAAGACACCGCGCGGGGCCTTGCCGATCGGCGTGCGGCTGGCGGCGACGATGTATGCGTCTTGCAATTGTTTGCTCATTTGAGACTCCTTGCCTTATCCGCTCGCTCAGTTACGCACCGGCTTGCCGGTCTGCAACATGCCCATGATCCGTTCCTGCGTCTTCTGCGTGCCGAGCAGCTCGACGAACGCACGGCGCTCCAGCGCGAGCAGCCACTGCTCGTCGACCAGGCTGCCGGCTTCGACGTCGCCGCCGCACACGGCTTCGGCGATGCGGCTCGCGATCAGGTAGTCGTGGTCGCTGATGAAGCGGCCGTCACGCATGTTGACGAGCGATGCCTTGATCGTCGCGATCGCCGAGCGGCCTGCGACCGGCACGTCCTTCGCGCGCAGCGGTGCGCGATAGCCGGTAGCGGCCAGCGCACGCGCTTCCTTCTTCGCGGTGTCGAGCAGTTCGAACACGTTGAAGACGATCGTGTCGGACGGCTTCACGTAGCCCATCGCACGTGCATCGTGCGCAGACGCCGAGACCTTCGCCATCGCCGCGTTCTCGAACGACTTCGTGACGAACTTCAGGATGTCGGTGGTCGCGTTCGCGGCCGTCGCGGCATCCGCTGCGCGCAGCGCCGCTTCCTTCAGGCCGCCGCCCGCCGGCACGAGGCCGACGCCCACTTCGACGAGACCGATGTAGCTCTCGACGTGCACGACACGCTTCGCGCTGTGCAGCATCAGCTCGCACCCGCCGCCGAGCGCGATGCCCGACACGGCCGCGACGACCGGCACGTTCGCGTACTTCACGCGCAGCATGCCTTCCTGGAACTTCTTCACGAACGGCTCGATACCCTTCGCGCCGCCCATCATGAACGCGGGCATCGCCTCTTCGAGGTTCGCGCCGGCCGAGAACGGGCCGCCCGGCGTGCCGAGCTTCAGCGACGTCGGCTGCCAGATCACCACGCCCTTGTAGTCCTTCTCCGCGAGCTCGATCGCCTGCACGAGGCCGTCGATCACGCTCGGCCCGATCGTGTTCATCTTCGACTTGAACGACACGATCACGACGTCGTCTTCACCCGCACGGTCGTCGACCCATGCGCGCACCGCGTCGGTCTCGAACAGCGTCTTGCCGTAGGTCTTCGGATCGGCACCCGCTTCGCCGAACAGCGGCGCGCGGAATACCTGCTTGCCGTAGACCGCGAGGTCCGAACGCGGCACGAAGCGCTGCGCAGCCGGCGCCCACGAGCCTTCGGCCGTGTGCACGCCACCCTTCTCTGCAACCGCGCCTTCGAGCACCCACGACGGCAGCGGCACGTTCGCGAGCGCCTTGCCGGCCGCGATGTCTTCCTGCACCCATTCGGCGACCTGCTTCCAGCCGGCAGCCTGCCAGCCTTCGAACGGGCCTTCGTTCCAGCCGAAGCCCCAGCGGATCGCGAGGTCGACGTCGCGCGCGTTGTCGGCGATCGACTCGAGATGCACACCGATGTAGTGGAACACGTCGCGGAAGATCGACCACAGGAACTGCGCATGCGGATGATCCGTTTCACGCAGCAGCTTCAGGCGCTCTGCCGGCGGACGCTTCAGGATGCGGCCGACGGTTTCGTCCGCCTTCGCGCCCGAGTCGACATAGGTGCCCGTCTTCGCGTCGAGCACCTTGATCGCCTTGCCTTCCTTCTTGTAGAAACCGCCGCCCGTCTTCTGGCCGAGCGCGCCCTGCTTCACCAGTTCGGCGAGCACGGCGGGCGTCTGATAGACCGGGAAGAACGGATCGTCGGCGAGGTTGTCCTGCATCGTCTTGATCACGTGCGCCATCGTGTCGAGGCCGACCACGTCCGCGGTGCGGAACGTCGCCGACTTCGCGCGGCCGAGGCGGCTGCCGGTCAGGTCGTCGACTTCGTCGAAGCGCAGGCCGAACTTCGCGGCCTCGGTGATCACCGCGAGGATCGAGAAGATGCCGACGCGGTTCGCGATGAAGTTCGGCGTGTCCTTCGCGCGCACGACGCCCTTGCCGACGATGCTCGTCAGGAAGGTTTCGAGCTGGTCGAGGATCTCCGGGCGCGTATGCGCGGTCGGGATCAGTTCGACGAGGTGCATGTAGCGCGGCGGGTTGAAGAAGTGCACGCCGCAGAAGCGCGACTTCAGCTCGTCCGAGAAACCTTCGGACAGCTTGGTGATCGACAGGCCCGACGTGTTGGTTGCGAAGATCGCGTTCGGTGCGATGTGCGGCGCGACCTTCTTGTACAGGTCGTGCTTCCAGTCCATCCGCTCGGCGATCGCCTCGATCACGACGTCGCACTCGGCGAGCTTCGCGATGTCGTCTTCGTAGTTCGCAGCTTCGAGGTACTTCGCGTCGTCCTTCACACCGAACGGCGCGGGCGACAGCTTCTTCAGGTTCTCGATCGCCTTCAGCGCGATCGCGTTTTTCGGGCCTTCCTTGGCCGGCAGGTCGAACAGCAGCACCGGCACGCGTGCGTTGATGAGGTGCGCGGCGATCTGCGCGCCCATCACGCCGGCGCCCAGCACGGCGACCTTGCGAATCAGGAAATTGCTCACGGGATGTCTCCGGATAGTGTCGTGCAGCGCGGAGGTTGGAGGCTGCACGGCGAAGTGAGTACCAGGAACCGTTGGACCCGGGCGGCGCGCATCGCGCCCCGCCCGGACTCGCGTCAGAACAGCGATTCGTCGACTTCCATCATCGTCTTCGAACCGGCGCGCGCGGCGCGGATCGTCGACGCCGTCTCGGGCAGCAGGCGCGCGAAGTAGAAGCGTGCCGTCGCGAGCTTCGACTTGTAGAACGGATCGCCCGACGCTTCGTTGTCGAGTGCGAGGCGCGCCATGCGCGCCCAGAAGTACGAGAACACCAGGTGGCCGACGGTGCGCAGGTACGGCACGGCGGCAGCGCCGACTTCGTCCGGGTTCTGCATCGCCTTCATGCCGATTTCCATCGTCAGCTTCTGCACCTTGTCGCCGATGTCGGCGAGCGGGTTGATGAACTCGGCCATCTCCGGCTTCACGCCTTCGGCTTCCGCGAATTCCGTCACGAGCTTGCCGAACTTCTTCAGCTTCGCGCCCATGTCGCCGAGCACCTTGCGGCCGAGCAGGTCGAGCGACTGGATCGAGTTCGTGCCTTCGTAGATCATGTTGATCCGCGCGTCGCGCACGTACTGCTCCATGCCCCACTCGGAGATGAAGCCGTGGCCGCCGTAGATCTGCATCGCGTGGTTGGTCGACTCGAACGCGTTGTCGGTCAGGAACGCCTTGATGATCGGCGTGAGCAGCGCGACCAGATCGGCCGCTTCCTTGCGCACCGCTTCGTCACCGTGCGACAGCTCCTTGTCGATCTGCAGCGCGGACCAGTACGTGAACGCGCGCGCGCCTTCGGCATAGGCCTTCTGCGTGAGCAGCATGCGACGCACGTCCGGGTGCACGATGATCGGATCGGCCGGCTTGTCCGGTGCCTTCGGGCCCGTCAGCGAGCGCATCTGCAGGCGCTCCTTCGCGTACGTGAGCGAGTTCTGGTACGCGACTTCCGTGAGGCCGAGGCCCTGCATGCCGACGCCGAGACGCGCGGCATTCATCATCACGAACATCGCGTTCAAGCCCTTGTTCGGCTCGCCGACCATCCAGCCCTTCGCGCCGTCGAGGTTCATCACGCACGTCGAGTTGCCGTGGATGCCCATCTTGTGCTCGATCGAGCCGCACTTGATGCCGTTGCGCTCGCCCGGCTCGCCCGCGGCGTCCGGGACGAACTTCGGCACGATGAACAGCGAGATCCCCTTCGTGCCTTGCGGCGCGTCCGGCAGGCGCGCGAGCACGAGGTGGATGATGTTCTTCGACATGTCGTGCTCGCCGCTCGAGATGAAGATCTTCGTGCCGCTGATCGAGTACGAGCCGTCGCCGTTGGGTTCAGCCTTGGTGCGCAGGATGCCGAGGTCGGTGCCGCAATGCGGCTCGGTCAGGCACATCGTGCCCGTCCATTCGCCCGACACGAGCTTCGGCAGGTATTGCTTCTGGAGTTCCGGCGCGCCGTGCGCGTGCAGGCATTCGTAGGCGCCGTGCGACAGGCCCGGATACATCGTCCATGCCTGGTTCGCCGAGTTCAGCATTTCGTAGAGCGCGTTGTTCACGAACGCGGGCAGGCCCTGGCCGCCGTAGTCCGGATCGCAGCCGAGCGCCGGCCAGCCGGCCTCGACGTATTGCTGGTAGGCCTCCTTGAAGCCGGTCGGGGTCTTCACGACGCCGTCGCCTTCATACGTGCAACCTTCGCGGTCGCCGACCTGGTTCAGCGGGAACAGTACCTCGGAGCAGAACTTGCCCGCTTCCTCGAGGACCTGGTTGATCGTGTCGGCGTCGAGGTCCGCATGCTTGGGCATTTGCTTGACTTCGGCTTCGACGTTCAGAAGCTCGTGCAACACGAATTGCATGTCGCGCAGCGGCGCGGCGTACTGTCCCATGACTCTCTCCAAAGGTGGGCAAAACGGCTCGAGCTCCTGGCGGGCGGATCACGCGCCGCTAACGGCTCTCGCTCTGATACGAAACAATCGTCTTTTCCAGCGCGGCCCACGTGAGGCGCACGGCGTCCGGCGAATGCAGGAAGCGGGCGTCGTGATGCAGGCCGAGCGTGAAGCTGTACAACTCGAAGAGCATCAGGTCCGGATCCGTATCCGCACGCAGATGGCCTTCTTCTTTCGCCTGCGAAATGGCACGCAGCATCGCGGCACGCCAGGCCGTCACGCTTGCGATCAACTGCTCGCGCACGGGGCTGTCAGGCCGGTCGTCGTACTCGACGGCACCGCTGATGTAGATGCATCCGGTCGTCACCTCCTGGATGCGCTTCTCCGTCCAGCGGGCCAGCATCGCCCGAAGGCGCGGCAAGCCTCGCGACTCGCGCAGGCTCGGAAAGAACACCTCGTTTTCGAAACGATGGTGATACTCGCGGACGACCTCGACCTGCAGGTCTTCACGCGATCCGAAGTGCGCGAACACACCGCTCTTGCTCATCTGCATGCGTTCGGCCAACAGGCCGATCGTCAGCCCCTCCAGCCCGTCACGGCTGGCGAGGTCCAAAGCAGCTTCAAGTATCGCGGCACGCGTCTGTTCGCCTTTTCGCATAGCTATTTCTGTAACCGTTCGGGGGTTCGAATAAAATCGAACGGCCGTACTATTATTGAGTGCGGCCGCTCGCGAAACAAGGAAATTATTAGAAACCGGTGTCTAACCGAGCCGCTATTTTGCGCGATTCCGGCGGGACCGGAGCGGCTTTTCCGCACGAACGTGCGGACAGATATTTTGAAGCGAATGCTTAGTCTGCGTCAGTCGTAACCGCCGACCGTCAGCGCCTTCATCACGACGCGATACGCCGTATAGGCGAGCCAGTTCAGCATGCGTTCGATGCGCGGGCGCGCAGCGAACCGGGCGGGGTCGATTTCCCGGCCGTCGGCGAACGCGGCCGCGATCGCGTCGCGCAGTTCGTTCGTCACAGCATCGTAGCGCACCAGCACGACATTCGCCTCATTGTTCAACATCAGGCTCAGCGCGTCCAGGTTCGACGAGCCGACCGTCGCCCAGTTGTCGTCGATCACGGCCACCTTGCCGTGCAGCATCGTCTTGTCGTACTCGGCCACACGCACGCCCGCGCGCAGCAGCGCGTGATACAGGAACGGCACGGCCGTATCGAGCGCCGCGAACTCCTTGCGGCCGATCAGGATCCGCACGTCGACGCCGCGCCGCGCGGCGCCCGTCAGCGCACGGCGCAGCTTGCGCCCCGGCATGAAGTACGGATTGGCAAGCAGAATCCGCTGGCGCGCCTGGCCGATCGCCGCGAGATACGCCTTCTCGATCGCGCGGCGGTTCACGACGTTGTCGCGCGCGACGAACGCGACGCTCGCCTCCGTCACGACCCGCAGCGCGCCGGCCTTGACCCACCGATGGCTGCGCATCCAGCGCCGGAACATGTCGGGGAACGCTTCCCCGCCATGCAGCCCGGCCGCGTATTGCGCATACGGCTTGTGGCCAAACATGATCCGGTGCCACTGCAACTCGAATGCGGCGCGCACGTCGGATACCGCGGGCCCCGCCATCTCGACCGCGAAATCCCAGCGCGGAAACGGCAGCGTCGTACCGTTCTGCGCGTAGTCGTCGATGATGTTGATGCCGCCGCAGAACGCGACCGCGTGATCGATCACCGCGAGCTTGCGATGCGTGCGCGAGAAACCGAAACGGCCGAACAGGAAACGGTTGTAGATGCAGTGCTCGACGCCGGCCGCCACCCACGTGTCGAACAACGGCAGGCGTGCGGTGCCGATGCCGTCGGTGATCACGCGCACGCGCACGCCGCGCTGCACGGCGCGGATCAGTGCGTCCGACACCGGCCGGCCGGCCGCGTCGTCGCAGAAGATGTAGGTTTCGAGCATCACCTGCTCGCGGGCGGCATCGATCCGCTCGATCAGTGCCCGGAAGAATGCGCCGCCGCCCTCGCACAGCCGCACGGTGTTGCCCGACGTGAAGGCGAGCCGCGACGCGGAACCGCGTTCCTGCAGGAACATCTGCCGCAATTGCGCGAAGCGCTTGCGGGCTTCCGCCGTCATGCGGACGAGCCGTGCGGCGCGCGCGAGAGTGCCACGCGCGCGGGCAATTGCAGGATCGCCTCGGCATTCGACGGCGAGAAGCAGCGCGCGGCCGCCTCGCGGAACGGCAGCCACGCATGGTCGACATGCTCGCGCGGCGAGAGCGTCACGCTGACGCGATGCGGCACGCACAGCCCGAACCAGTGCTCGGTGTTGCGCGTGACGCCCGGTGCATAGCGGTGCAGGTATTGCGGATAGATCGTGTATTCGATCCGGTGGCGCCAGTCGACGAGCGCACTGGCCGGCACGTCCGCCGTGCCGATCGCGATGCCGGTTTCCTCGGCCACTTCGCGCGCGGCGGTGAGCGCGAGCGGCTCGTCGAGCGCGTCCTTCGAGCCGGTCACCGATTGCCAGAAATCGGGCTGGTCGGCACGCTTGATCACGAGCACATCGAGGTCGGGCGTGTAGATCACGACAAGAACGGATTCGGGAATTTTCGGCGGCTTCGTCATCTTTGTTTCATGCAGCACAGGGCCGCGCGCCGGGCACAGGCTCCGAACGGGCGGCAAGTGCTGCGACTGTACCGCAAAAAACGAAAAAGGCGCATCGCAGCGCCTTTTTCGTGGGTACCGTGTGCGCGTCGCCGCACACACGACCGGTTTTGCGAGAGGCGCGTTACGCCTTCGGCTGTTCCGGCTGACGCAGGCGGATGTGCAGTTCGCGCAGCTGACGCTCGTCGACCGGGCTCGGCGCTTGCGTGAGCAGATCCTGCGCACGCTGCGTCTTCGGGAACGCGATCACGTCGCGGATCGAATCGGCGCCGGCCATCATCGTGACGATGCGGTCGAGACCGAATGCGATACCGCCATGCGGCGGCGCGCCGTACTGCAGCGCGTCCAGCAGGAAGCCGAACTTCAGCTGAGCCTCTTCCGCGCCGATCTTCAGTGCGCGGAACACCTTGCTCTGCACTTCCTCCTGGTAGATACGCACCGAGCCGCCGCCGATTTCCCAGCCGTTCAGCACCATGTCGTATGCCTTTGCGAGGCAGCGGCCCGGGTCGGTCTCGAGGTACTCGAGGTGCTCGTCCTTCGGGCTCGTGAACGGGTGGTGCGCGGCCACGTAGCGTGCATCTTCGTCGTCGTATTCGAACATCGGGAAGTCGACGACCCACAGCGGCTTCCAGCCGGCCTGGACGAGACCGTTCGCCTTGCCGAATTCCGAATGACCGATCTTCAGGCGCAGCGCGCCGAGGCTGTCGTTGACGACCTTCGCGCGGTCGGCCGCGAAGAAGATGATGTCGCCGTCTTCTGCGCCCGTGCGCTCGAGGATCGCCGCGATCGATGCGTCGTGCAGGTTCTTGACGATCGGGCTCTGCAGGCCGTCACGACCCTTCGCCTTCTCGTTGACCTTGATCCATGCGAGGCCCTTCGCGCCATAGATGCGCACGAATTCGGTGTAGCCGTCGATGTCGCCACGCGACAGCTCGCTGCCCTTCGGCACGCGCAGCGCCGCGACACGGCCGTCCTTCGCGTTGGCCGGCGTGCTGAACACCTTGAAGTCGACGTCCTTCATCGCGTCGGTCAGCTCGGTGAATTCGAGCTGCACGCGCAGGTCCGGCTTGTCCGAACCGAAACGCGCCATCGCTTCCGAATACGGCATCACCGGGAATTTCGCGTCGAGCTCGACGTCGATCGTCGTCTTGAAGATGTGACGGATCATGTCTTCGAACAGGTCACGGATTTCCTGCTCGCCGAGGAACGACGTCTCGCAGTCGATCTGCGTGAATTCCGGCTGACGGTCGGCG
Source organism: Burkholderia crassaminum (assembly GCF_964265005.1). Taxonomy (NCBI): domain Bacteria; kingdom Pseudomonadati; phylum Pseudomonadota; class Betaproteobacteria; order Burkholderiales; family Burkholderiaceae; genus Burkholderia; species Burkholderia crassaminum. Next base: position 3,200,344 of record NZ_OZ183799.1, read on the forward strand.
CGAAGGTCTTCGTCGCGGAAGCACTTGGTGATTTGGTAGTAACGGTCGAAGTTCGCGACCATCAGCAGCTGCTTGAACAGCTGCGGCGACTGCGGCAGCGCGAAGAACTGGCCGGCGTTCACGCGCGACGGCACGAGGTAGTCGCGCGCGCCTTCCGGCGTGCTCTTCGTGAGCATCGGCGTTTCGATGTCGATGAAGCCCTGCTCGTCGAGGTACTTGCGCGCCTCGATCGCGACGCGGTAGCGCAGGCGCAGGTTGTGCTGCATCTGCGGACGGCGCAGGTCGAGCACGCGGTGCGTGAGGCGCGTCGTCTCCGACAGGTTGTCGTCGTCGAGCTGGAACGGCGGCGTGACCGACGCGTTCAGCACGTTCAGTTCGTGGCACAGCACTTCGATCTTGCCGCTCTTCAGGCCGGCGTTGACCGTGCCTTCCGGACGGTTGCGCACGAGGCCCTTGATCTGCACGCAGAACTCGTTGCGCACGCCTTCGGCGGTCGCGAACATTTCCGCGCGATCCGGGTCGCACACCACCTGCACGAGGCCTTCACGATCGCGCAGGTCGATGAAGATCACACCGCCGTGATCGCGGCGGCGCTGCACCCAGCCGCACAGCGACACGGTTTGGCCCAGCAGGTGTTCGGTCACGAGACCGCAGTATTCAGTACGCATCGACATGATGTTTGCTTTCGTTCGGTTTGATCAACGGGCGCCGCAACGCGCGGCCCGGGCGATGATTCTTTACTTACAGCGGCGGCTCGACGGGGCGGCGGGCGGGCGCCGGAGCCGGCGCCGGGGGCGCCACGACGCCCATCGAGACGATGTACTTCAGCGCGGCATCGACCGACATGTCGAGTTCGATGACTTCGCTCTTCGGCAGCATCAGGAAGAAGCCCGACGTCGGGTTCGGTGTCGTCGGAATATAGACGCTCACGTATTCTTCCGTCAGATGATTGAGCACGTCGCCGCCCGGCGTGCCGGTCAGAAACGCGATCGTATACGAGCCGCGACGCGGGTATTCGATCAGCAGCGCCTTGCGGAACGCGTTGCCGCTGCTCGACAGCAGCGTGTCCGACACCTGCTTGACGCTCGTGTAGATCGGCCCGACCACCGGGATGTGACGCACCACGGCGTTCCACCACGTGACGAGCTTCTGACCGATGAAGTTCCGCGTGGCCAGCCCGACGACGAAGATGAACGCGAGCGTCAGCACCGCGCCGATCCCCGGCAGGTGGAAGCCGAGCAGCCGCTCGGGCTGCCACGATTCGGGCAGCAGGAGCAGTGTCTGGTCCATCGTGCCGATGATGAGACCGAGCACCCACAGCGTGATCGCGAGCGGGACGAGAACCAGCAGGCCGGTCAGAAACACCGATTTCAGGGTCGTCTTTTTCATCATCTGCCGTCAATGAACCGCGCCGGCGGCGCGGGTTGGTCGCAGCCCGGCCGGGCCGCGACGGTCAACTGCTGGCGGCGGGCGCTGCAGCCGGGGCGGGCGCAGCGCTCGTCGTCGTGCTTTCGGAACTGCTCGATGCAGCCGGCGCGGCCGCGGCAGGCGCGGCTTCCGCCGGTGCGGCCGGGGCTGCATCGCCCGTCGCAGTCGCCGGCGCGCTTGCGCCGCCCGAACCACCGCGGAAATCGGTGACATACCACCCCGAGCCCTTCAACTGGAAGCCCGCAGCGGTGACCTGCTTGCGAAATGCATCCTTCCCGCATTCCGGGCACTGCGACAGCGGCGCGTCGCTCATCTTCTGGAGCACGTCCTTCGCGAAACCACACGCTTCGCATCGATAGGCGTAGATCGGCATGATATTTTTCCCGCGGAAACTGGAAACGGCTTGCAAAACCTTGAATTATAGCCGAAACCCTGCCGCGCTCCGGCAATGGCCGCGACACCCGCGCATCAGCGGCGGCGCCATGTGAGCCAGCGCTCGTGCCCTTCGAACACGGGCAGCGAATCGGCCACCGGCAAATCCTCGATCAGTTCGAAGTGCGGCGTGAGCAGCGCATCGAGTTCGGCACGTTCGATTCCGAACGGCGGCCCCTTCGGTTTCGCCATCAGGAAGAAATAGCCGGCCAGCAATCCGTCGGCGGGCAGCAGCTCGGCCATGCGTGCCGCATAGCCGGCGCGCATGGCCGGCGGCAGCGCGCACAGGAACGCTCGCTCGTACACCCACTGCACGCCGAACGGCGGCCGGTACGCAAAGAAATCGGCCTGCTCGACGACGTCCGCATGCGCGCCGAGTTGCGCTTTCGCGGCAGCCACCGCCTGCGCGGCGAAATCGATCGCACGCACGGGCCAGCCGGCCTGCGCGAGCCACCCGGCCTCTTGCGCACTGCCGCAGCCGGGGATCAGCACGGCGCACGGCTCGAGCCGGTGCGCGAACACACGAAAACCGTCAGGTACGCCACCGAATTCCCATGGCGTCACGCCCCGTTCGAAACGCTCGTCCCAGAACGATGGGTCACCGGGGTCACGCGTCGCGAAATCGGCGGCGGGCGGCACATTCGGCTTCGGTTGTTTCGGATCGGACATCGCCCAGCTCCTTTCGGTCATCCGCCGTACGCGAGCGCGAGCAGCACGCGCGCGACGAGCGCTCCGACGCCGACGGCGAGGCCGAAGATCAGCAACGCCTGCATCAGCCGGTTCGTCCGTTTCTGCTCGACGAGAATCTGGCGCATCAGGTCCTCGCTCGCCGCGCGCGGCGCGTCATGGCGCGCCGCCATCGCGTGATGGATCAGGCGCGGCAGCTGCGGCAGCGTCTTGCTCCACTGCGGCGCCTCGACCTTGAAGCGCTCGTACCAGCCGCGCAGGCCGATCTGCTCGGTCATCCAGCGCTCGAGGTACGGCTTCGCGGTCTTCCACAGGTCGAGTTCGGGGTCGAGCGAGCGGCCGAGTCCCTCGACGTTCAGCATCGTCTTCTGCAGCAGCACGAGCTGCGGCTGGATCTCGACGTTGAAGCGGCGCGACGTCGAGAACAGGCGCATCAGCACCTGGCCGAGCGAAATATCTTTCAGCGCACGGTCGAAATACGGCTCGCACACCGCGCGGATCGCGCTTTCGAGTTCCTCGACGCGCGTCTCGGGCGGCACCCAGCCCGATTCGAGGTGAAGCGTCGCGACGCGGTGGTAGTCGCGCTTGAAGAATGCGAGGAAGTTCTGCGCGAGGTAGTTCTTGTCGAAATCGGACAGCGCACCGACGATCCCGAAGTCGAGCGCGACGTAGCGGCCGAAGGTGCTCGGATCGAGGCTCACCTGGATGTTGCCCGGGTGCATGTCCGCATGGAAGAAGCCGTCGCGGAACACCTGCGTGAAGAAGATCTCGACGCCTTCGCGCGCGAGCTTCTTGATGTCGACACCGGCCGAACGCAGCGTCTCGACCTGGCTGATCGGCACGCCGGTCATGCGCTCCATCACGAGCACCTGCGACGTCGAGAAATCCCAGAACATCTCGGGCACGAGCAGCAGGTCGAGGCCCGCGAAGTTGCGGCGCAACTGGCTGCCGTTGGCGGCCTCGCGCATCAGGTCGAGCTCGTCGTGCAGATACTTGTCGAATTCGGCGACGACCTCGCGCGGCTTCAGGCGGCGGCCGTCGGCCCACATGCGCTCGGTCCAGATCGCGATGTCGCGCATCAGCGCGAGGTCGGAGTCGATCACGGACAGCATGTTCGGGCGCAGCACCTTGACGGCGACGGCCTTGCCCGCGTGCACGCCCTGCTTGAGCTTCGCGAAATGCACCTGCGCGATCGACGCGCTCGCGACCGGCTCGCGCTCGAATTCGTCGAACAGCTCGTCGACCGGCGCACCGAGCGACTTCTCGATGATCCCGATCGCGACTGCCGATTCGAACGGCGGCACCTGGTCCTGCAGCTTCGCGAGTTCGTTCGCGAAATCGACCGACAGCAGGTCGCGGCGCGTCGACAGCACCTGGCCGAACTTCACGAAGATCGGGCCGAGGCTTTCGAGCGCGTGGCGCAGCCGCACGGCAGGCGGATCGGAATAACGGCGGCCGATCGTCGTGATCCGCAGCAGCAGCTTCACGCGCCGGTCGTCGATCCGGGACAGCATCACTTCGTCGAGACCAAAGCGGATGACGGTGTAAACAATCTTGATGAAACGGAAAATGCGCATGCCCTGCGGCCCTCAGTGCGCGCCGCGCGGGCCGGAACCCGTGCGCGCGCCGATTTTTTGTTCGAGTCGCTCGACCCGCTTTTCGACCCGTGCGAGCGCATCGCGTGCGCGCGCCAGTTCGGCATCGAAGCCGCCGAGCGACGCGCGCCGGACGACTTGCGGGTTTTCGTCGAGCCAGTATTCTGCGACGGAATCAAGCACATTGCGGCCGGTGCGTCGTGCGCGCGCGCCAGCGTCGCGCACGACCGTCGCGATCCGGAATGCCGCCGCGTCGCCGACCAGCTTCGCGAGATCTTCTTCAGGTTCCCAGCGCAGGTGCTCGGCCAGCTTCGCGATCTGCGTCGCGAACTCCGCGTCGCCCTCGATCTTCACGTGCTTCATCACGGCCGCCTGGCCGCCCTGCAGGAACGCGGCGACCGTGTCGCCCGCGAGCGCGATCGACACGTCGACCTGTTGCGCATCGTGCGCGTCGACGGCCGACAGATAACCGTCGGGCTGCACCAGCAGCGTGAGCGTAACGGGAGGCACGTCGATCCGGGCAGTCTTGCCCGCATACGGAATCAGGCGGTCGCGCGCCCACGATTCGCGGGCGAGCAGGTGATTGACAGCAGCAGCAAAAGGCTTGGCGGCAAAGGTCATCGGGCTGGGAAAGAAAAAACCCGCGCAGGCCGGGCGCCCACGCGGGTTTCTATTGTAACGTCGGATCGATGGCAGGCCGCGGCCAACCGCACACCCGGGCGGCAAGCGGTCGCAGTGCGGCGGCCGTTGCCCGGGAGTCCGGCGGCGCGGCCGCCGGTCACGCTCAGTGCGTGTTGATCTGCTGGATGCCCGCGAGCAGCCAGCCCTGACTGCCCGACTTCGACAGGTTCCACACCTCGTCGAACGGCGCGGCCGACGCACTCGCCGATTCGCGGATCAGGCCGTGGAAGCGCACGCTCGCCGACTGCTCGATGCCGCGATCCTCGATCGCGACCAGTTCCGCGTCGAGCTGCACGACGTCGGTCTGGTTCGACTCGTTGCCGCGCGAATCGAGGTCAATCTTGATCTCGGCGAACATTTCAGGCGTCGTGAACTCGCGAATGTCGGCCAGGTTGCCCTGGTCCCACGCGGCCTGCAGGCGCACGAAATAAACCTTCGAGCTGCGCAGGAATGCTTCGGTGTCGAAGCCGGCGGGCACCTGGAGCGGTGCTGCCGCAGCAGCCGCTGCCGTGCCGGCGGCCGCGGCACCGCCGCCGAACACGCCTTGCGCTTCGTTCGCGTAGCTGCTGCCGCTGCCCGCATAGTTGCCGCTGGTGCTGCCCTGCTGGAACGACGGACTTTGCGAGTAGCCGCCCGACGACGACGCCGAGCCACCGACCGAGTAGGCCGGCTCCTGCGGACGACGGCGATTCATGAACTTGCGGATCAGCCAGATGCCGACCATTGCGAGCAGCGCGATCACGATGACGTTCGCCATCATGCTTGCGAACGCGCCGCCCAGGCCGAAGTGCGACAGCAGCGCCGCAATGCCGAGACCGGCCGCGAGGCCGGCGATCGGCCCGAGCCAGCGCGAGCGGTTGGGCTGCGCGGCCGGCGCGGGCGCGGCCGGGTTCGCACGCTGCGCCTGCGACGGCGCAGCCTGCTGCATCGGCTGCTGCGCGGGCGGTGTGGCCTGGCGCTGCGTGACGGTGGAATTCTGGCGGCCGATGCTGCGCCCGCCGCCCATGCGCTTGGCTTCAGCGTCGAGCGATGCGAACGTGCCGGCCGTGAGCAGGCCGACCATCAGCAGCGTGCCGACTCGTCGAGCCCAGGGCTTCGACGGCTTGCTACGGTTGAACAACGAACGCGTTTCGGACATCAGCTTCTCCAAATGTAAGACAAATGTATGGAAAGAGCCCCTTAGTACTTGGCTCCCATGTGTAAAGCTACCACGCCACCTGACAAATTGTAATATTTGACGGCGTCGAGGCCCGCTTGTTCCATCATCGTCTTCAGCGTGTCCTGATCGGGGTGCATCCGGATAGATTCAGCAAGATACCGGTAACTTTCAGCATCTTTCGCGAACTTGTCGCCAAGCCACGGTAATACTTTGAAAGAATACAGATCGTACGCTTTTTTCAGCGGATCCCAGACTTTCGAGAATTCCAGCACCATCACGCGGCCGCCGGGCTTCGTCACGCGGCGCATCTCGGCCAGCGCGGCATCCTTGTGCGTCATGTTGCGCAGCCCGAACGCGACCGTGACCAGATCGAAGTAGTTGTCCGGAAAGGGAATTTTCTCCGCGTCGCACAGCAGCGACGGCGTCACGATGCCCTTGTCGAGCAGCCGGTCGCGGCCGACGCGCAGCATCGATTCGTTGATGTCCGTATGCCAGACCTCGCCCGTCGGCCCGGCCGCCTTCTTGAACGACTTCGTCAGGTCGCCGGTGCCGGCCGCGATGTCGAGCACCTTGAAGCCGGGGCGCACGTTCGCCTGCGCGATCGTGAACGCCTTCCACGCGCGGTGCATGCCCGCCGACATCAGGTCGTTCATCAGATCGTAGTTGCTCGCGACCGAATGGAACACACCCGCCACTTTCTTCGCTTTTTCGTTTTCCTCGACGCTTTCGAAGCCGAAGTGGGTTTTGCTCATCGCGTTGATCCTCAGTAAATGGCAAGACGGCGCCGAGCGGGCGCCGTCGAATTTCAGTGGCAGTGGCCGTGCGACGCGCTCGCCGCCGGCATCGGCGCGTCGCGCTCGACGCCCGCCGCCTTCAGTTTGTCGAAATAGTCGCGCCACAGCGTGTCCTGCTGCGTGGCCAGCTCGTACAGCAGGTCCCACGAGTAGATGCCGGTCGAATGGCCGTCGGAAAAGGTCGGCTGCAACGCATAGTTGCCGACGCCCTCGAGCGCGGTGATCGTCACTTCGCGCTTGCCCGTCTGCAGCGTCTCCTGGCCGGGCCCGTGGCCGCGCACCTCGGCCGACGGCGAATACACACGCATCAGCTCGAACGGAATCCGGAAACTGTCGCCGTTCGGGTACTGCAATTCGAGCACGCGCGACACCGCGTGCACGACGACGCCGGACGGAATCGGCGTCGTGGAAGTCAAACCGCTCATGGCTGCCTCGAATCGGTCATGCGTTGAATTTCCTCGCGCACCGCATTGTGCAGCAGCGAGGCCTGCGCTGCGCGCAAGCGCAGCAGCGCCTCGGACACGCTGCGCTGACGCGGCGCCCACACGGGCTGCGGGAAATGGGCGTCGTTGGAAAAGCGCGGGATCACGTGCCAGTGCACGTGCGGCACCATGTTGCCGAGGCTCGCGAGATTCACCTTGTTCGGCTGCATCACGCGGCGCACGGCCCGCTCGACCGCGTACACGACGCGCATCAGATGTGCCCGCTCGGGCTCGCCGAGATCGGAGAATTCGGCCACGTGCGCGCCCCAGATCACCCGGCAGAAGCCCGGATACTCGTGCTCGCCCGTCGCGAGGACGACGCGCAGCGCATCGTCCTGCCAGAGCAGCTCGCCGCCGTCTTCACGGCAAAACACGCATTCCATCGTCGCTCCCATGTGGACGGGCGCCGGCATTGCTGCGCCGGCGCCCGCTCATTCCTGGCCCGGTCGGGCGGTCGTCATGCCCGCATTAGACCAGCACGCGCTCGATCCCGCCATTGTTCGCGCGTGCGACATAGTCGGCCATCCAGTTCTCGCCGAGCACCTGACGCGCAATTTCGACCACGATGTAGTCGGCTTCGAGGTTCGCATCCTCGCTGTAGCGCGACAGGCCCTGCAGGCACGACGGGCAGCTCGTCAGGATCTTCACGTCCGGGCCGTTCGCGGCCGCGGGGGCCGGCGCCGGCGCGTTGCCAGCCACGACCGGGATGCTGCGCAGCTTCGCGGCGCCCTTGCGGATCTCCTCTTCCTTGCGGAAGCGGACCTGCGTCGACACGTCCGGGCGCGTGACCGCGAGCGTGCCCGATTCGCCGCAGCAGCGCTCGTTCTTCTCGATCTTGTAGCCGTCCTTCTCCGCGCCCATCAGCTCGTTGACGAGCTTCACCGGGTCCATCGTCTTGATCGGCGTGTGGCACGGGTCGTGATACATGTAGCGCGTGCCCGACACGCCGTCGAGCTTCATCCCCTTCTCGAGCAGGAATTCGTGGATGTCGATGATCCGGCAGCCCGGGAAGATCTTGTCGAATTCGTAGCCGGCGAGCTGGTCGTAGCAGGTGCCGCACGACACGACCACCGTCTTGATATCGAGGTAGTTCAGCGTGTTCGCGACCCGGTGGAACAGCACGCGGTTGTCGGTGACGATCTTCTCGGCCTTGTCGTACTGGCCCGAGCCGCGCTGCGGATAGCCGCAGCACAGGTAGCCCGGCGGCAATACGGTCTGCACGCCGGCTTCCCACAGCATCGCCTGCGTCGCGAGGCCGACCTGCGAGAACAAACGCTCGGAGCCGCAGCCCGGGAAGTAGAACACCGCTTCCGAATCGACGGTCGTCGACTTCGGGTTGCGGATGATCGGCACGACCTTGTTGTCCTCGATGTCGAGCAGCGCGCGCGCCGTCTTCTTCGGCAGGTTGCCCGGCATCTTCTTGTTGACGAAGTGGATCACCTGCTCGACGACGGGCGGCTTGCCGACCGTGGCCGGCGGGTGCTGCGTCTGCTTCGTCACGACCTTCTTCAGCATGTCGTTCGCGAAGCGCTGCACCTTGTAGCCGACGCCCATCATCACGCCGCGCGCGATGTTGATCGTCTGCGGGTTGGTCGCGTTCAGGAAGAACATGCCCGCCGCATTGCCGGCGTTGAATTTCTTCTTGCCCATCTTGCGCAACAGGTTGCGCATGTTCATCGTGACGTCGCCGAAATCGATCTTCACCGGGCAAGGCGTCGCGCACTTGTGGCACACCGTGCAGTGGTCGGCCACGTCGTTGAATTCATCCCAGTGCTTGATCGACACACCGCGGCGCGTCTGCTCTTCGTACAGGAACGCCTCGACCAGCAGCGACGTCGCGAGGATCTTGTTGCGCGGGCTGTACAGCAGGTTCGCGCGCGGCACGTGGGTCGCGCACACCGGCTTGCACTTGCCGCAGCGCAGGCAGTCCTTCACCGAATCGGCAATCGCGCCGATGTCGGACTGCTTCATGATCAGCGATTCGTACCCCATCAGCCCGAAGCTCGGCGTATAGGCGTTGCGCAGATCGGCGCCTTCGAGCAGCTTGCCCTTGTTGAAGCGGCCGTTCGGGTCGACGCGCTGCTTGTACGCGCGGAATTCGGCGATCTCGTCGTCGGTCAGGAACTCGAGCTTCGTGATGCCGATGCCGTGCTCGCCGGAAATCACGCCGTCGAGCGAGCGCGCGAGTTTCATGATGCGTGCAACCGCCGCATGGGCGTCCTGCAGCATCTCGTAGTTGTCGGAGTTGACCGGCAGGTTGGTGTGGACGTTGCCGTCGCCCGCATGCATGTGCAGTGCGACGAACACGCGGCCGCGCAGCACCTGCTTGTGGATCGCCTGCGCCTCGTCGAGGATCTGCTTGAACGCGCCGCCGTTGAAGATCGCGCGCAGCTCCGCGCGGATCTCCTGCTTCCACGAAATGCGGACCGTGCGGTCCTGCGTGATGTGGAACACGTTCGCGCCCGGCTGTTCGTCCGCGCGGTCCGCGAACTTCTCGGCCAGCGCCTCGTAACCGAGCTGCACGAGGTAGTGCTGCGCCTCGCGCAGCGGCTGGTCGAGCCGGTCGCGCACGAATTCCCAGCGCGCACGCACGCGCTTGAGCAACTCCAGCGCCTGCTGGACACGGTCTTCGAGCAGTTCGGCGCTCGGGATCTCGTTCGCGTCGTCGGTCTTGCCGAGCGGCAGGTTGCCCGCGCGGAAAAACGCTTCCAGCGCGTCGACGAGCTGCAGCTTGTTCTTCAGCGACAGCTCGATGTTGATCCGCTCGATGCCGTCGGTGTACTCGCCCATCCGGTTCAGCGGGATGACGACGTCTTCGTTGATCTTGAACGCGTTCGTGTGCTTCGCGATCGCGGCCGTGCGGCTGCGGTCGAGCCAGAAGCGCTTGCGCGCCTCCGCGCTGATCGCGACGAAGCCTTCGCCGCTCTTGCCGTTCGCCATCCGGATCACTTCGGACGTCGCGTGCGCGACCGCATCGGCATCGTCGCCGACGATGTCGCCGATGAGCACCATCTTGGGGAATGCATTGCGCTTGCTCTTGGTCGCATAGCCGACCGCGCGCAGGTAGCGCTCGTCGAGGTGCTCGAGGCCCGCGAGGATCGCGCCGCCCTGCTTCGACGTCTCGAACAGGTAGTCCTTGATCTCGACGATGCTCGGGATCGCCTCGCGCGCCTGGCCGAAGAATTCGAGGCAGACGGTGCGCGTGTGCGCGGGCATCTTGTGCAGCACCCAGCGCGCGGACGTGATGAGCCCGTCGCAGCCTTCCTTCTGCACGCCCGGCAGGCCGGCGAGGAACTTGTCGGTCACGTCCTTGCCGAGCCCTTCCTTGCGGAAGCGGCGACCCTCGATCTCGAGCATCTCGCTCTTCAGCAGCTTCTCGCCCGGCGCGTATGCGCCGTCGAACCACTTCAGCTCGAAACGCGCGACCGCGATGTCGTGGATCTTGCCCTGGTTATGCTCGTGGCGCGTGACTTCGAGCCAGTTGCCGTCCGGGTCGACCATCCGCCACCAGGCCAGGTTGTCGAGCGCGGTGCCCCACAGCACGGCCTTCTTGCCGCCGGCGTTCATCGCGACGTTGCCGCCGATGCACGATGCGTCGAGCGAGGTCGGATCGACCGCGAACACGTAGCCGGCCGCTTCCGCCGCTTCCGTCACGCGGCGCGTGACGACACCCGCGCCGGAGAAGATCGTCGGCACCTTGTGCGCGACGCCCGGCATTTCGGTCAGCTCGACCGCGCCGAGTTGCTCGAGCTTTTCGGTATTGATCACCGCGGAGAACGGCGTGAGCGGCACCGCGCCGCCCGTGTAGCCGGTGCCGCCGCCGCGCGGGATCACGGTCAGGCCGAGCTCGAAGCAGGCCTTGATGAGGCCGGCGATCTCGGCTTCGGTATCGGGGGTCAGCACGACGAACGGGTATTCGACACGCCAGTCGGTCGCGTCGGTCACGTGCGACACGCGCGACAGCCCGTCGAAACGGATGTTGTCCTTCTGCGTGCAGCGGCCGAGCGCCTTGGTCGCGCGGCGGCGCAGGTCGGCCATCTTCTCGAATTCGTCGGCGAACTCGTTGACCGCGCGCTGCGCGGCGGTTTCGAGCATCTCGACGCGCGATGCGCGCTCACGGCCCGCGTCGTCGCGGTGCGCGGTGAGATCCGCGCTGCGGCGCTTGCCGATTTCGGTGAGGCGGTGGTTCAACGCCTCGATCAGCAGCGCGCGGCGCTTCGGGTTGTCGAGCAGGTCGTCCTGCAGGTACGGGTTGCGGCGTACGACCCAGATGTCGCCGAGCACTTCATACAGCATCCGTGCCGAGCGGCCCGTGCGGCGCTCGGCACGCAATTCGTCGAGCACCGACCACGCCTCTTCGCCGAGCAGGCGGATCACGATCTCGCGATCCGAGAAGGACGTGTAGTTGTAGGGAATCTCGCGCAAGCGGGGCGCGGGGTCGGCGGCGACGGCGGCGGCCGCGCCATGCGGATCGAAAACTTGTGGTGCGTTCATGTTCGGACGACTCGGAGGGCCGATACACCGTGCACGGGCGTCGGCAAGCGCGTGGGCGCAATCTTGGGGAAATCTGTTCTGTTACCAGGCGCGCGGCTGTCCTTCATGGGGCCGGAGCGGGCGGTGACTCGCCCCTCCTGGCCGGCGACAGGGCCTGGCGGCACTCGATCATCAGCACGATCGCGCGCGGCGCGCATGCCGTTCCGCCGCGGGGCTGGCTGCGCGCGGCGTCGGCTTCAACGGTGCGATCCGAGGGTGCCTCTGCATCTTCCGATCCTTGATTCAAAACGGAATTCTAACCCATGATCGGGCCACGCGTGACACGTCGGACAGGTCGTGGGGCTATCGCCGCGAGCCGCGCCAGGCTTGGCTCGGCGCGATTTCGCGCGAGCATTCGCCGTCCGTCCGGTCGGTAACCATGCGGTTAAGCCGGCAAAAGAGGCCGCGCGAGTCCGCCGACGCACCGTCCGCACGGCCTCGCGAGCGGGCGCTCGGCATGCCGCTTGCATGCGGGCGGACCCTTGGCGCTATCATTGATCTTTTACCGTCTGCTTCCGCACTGCACGCGAGCGCCCATGGCATCCCACGATTACCTGAAGAAAATCCTCACCGCGCGCGTCTACGACGTCGCGATCGAGACGGAACTCGAATCCGCCCGCAACCTGTCGGCCCGCCTGCGCAACGCCGTCTACCTGAAGCGCGAGGACAACCAGCCGGTGTTCTCGTTCAAGCTGCGCGGCGCGTACAACAAGATGGCGCACATTCCGGCGGACGCGCTCGCGCGCGGCGTGATTACGGCATCGGCCGGCAACCACGCGCAGGGGGTCGCGTTCTCGGCGGCCCGGATGGGCGTCAAGGCCGTGATCGTCGTGCCCGTCACGACGCCGCAGGTGAAGGTCGATGCAGTGCGCGCGCACGGCGGCCCGAGCGTCGAGGTGATCCAGGCCGGTGAGTCGTACAGCGACGCGTACGCATACGCGGTCAAGGTGCAGGAGGAGCGTGGCCTCACGTTCGTCCACCCGTTCGACGATCCGTACGTGATCGCCGGCCAGGGCACGATCGCGATGGAGATCCTGCGCCAGCACCAGGGCCCGATCCACGCGATCTTCGTGCCGATCGGCGGCGGCGGGCTCGCGTCCGGCGTCGCGGCCTACGTGAAGGCGGTGCGGCCGGAGATCAAGGTGATCGGTGTGCAGGCCGAGGATTCGTGCGCGATGGCGCAGTCGCTCGACGCAGGCAAGCGCGTCGAGCTGAGCGAGGTCGGCCTGTTCGCGGACGGCACCGCCGTGAAGCTGGTCGGCGAGGAAACCTTCCGGCTCTGCAGCGAGTACCTCGACGGCGTGGTGACGGTGAACACCGACGCGCTGTGCGCGGCGATCAAGGACGTCTTCCAGGACACGCGCAGCGTGCTCGAGCCGTCCGGCGCGCTCGCGGTCGCGGGCGCGAAGCTCTACGCGGAACGCGAAGGCATCGAGAACCAGACGCTCGTCGCGGTCACGTCCGGCGCGAACATGAACTTCGACCGGATGCGCTTCGTCGCCGAGCGCGCGGAAGTCGGTGAAGCGCGCGAAGCCGTGTTCGCGGTCACGATCCCCGAGGAGCGCGGCAGCTTCAAGCGCTTCTGCTCGCTCGTCGGCGACCGCAACGTCACCGAGTTCAACTACCGGATCGCCGATGCGCAGGCCGCGCACATCTTCGTCGGCGTGCAGATCAAGCGCCGCGGCGAATCGGCCGAGATCGCCGCGAACTTCGAATCGCATGGCTTCAAGAGCGTCGACCTGACGCACGACGAACTGTCGAAGGAACACATCCGCTACATGGTGGGCGGCCGTTCGCCGCTCGCGCACGACGAGCGGCTGTTCCGCTTCGAATTCCCGGAGCGGCCGGGCGCGCTGATGAAGTTCCTGTCGTCGATGGCGCCGGACTGGAACATCAGCCTGTTCCACTACCGCAACCAGGGCGCGGACTACAGCTCGATCCTCGTTGGCCTGCAGGTGCCGCAGGCCGATCGCGCCGAATTCGAGCGCTTCCTCGCGGCACTCGGCTATCCGTATGTCGAGGAGAGCGCCAACCCGGCTTACCGCCTCTTCCTGTCGTAAAGGCGTCGCATGAATCCCGAACATTCCCCGCTCGGCAAGGCCACCGCCTACGCGGCCCAGTACGACGCGTCGCTGCTGTTCCCGATCCCGCGCGCCGGCGCGCGCGAGCAGCTCGGCATCACGTCGGCGCTGCCGTTCTTCGGCACCGACATCTGGAACGCGTACGAGCTGTCGTGGCTCAACATGCGCGGCAAGCCGCAGATCGCGGTTGCGACCTTCTACGTGCCGGCCGAATCGCCGGCCATCGTCGAATCGAAGTCGTTCAAGCTGTATCTCGGCTCGTTCGCGCAGACCAAGTTCGACTCGATCGACGCGGTGCGCGACACGCTGAAGCGCGACGTGTCGGCCGCGTGCGGCGCGAGCGTCGCCGTGCAGCTCGTGTCGCCGCACGATTTCGGCAAGCTCGAGATGGACGAACTCGACGGGCTGTCGCTCGACCGGCTCGACCTCGACACCGACGTGTACGAACCCGATCCGTCGCTGCTGTCGGCGGCCGACGCCGAGGACGAAGCGCCGGTCGAGGAGACGCTCGTGTCCGACCTGCTGCGCTCGAACTGCCCGGTCACCGGCCAGCCCGACTGGGGCAGCGTGCAGATCCACTACGTCGGGCCGCAGATCGATCATGCCGGCCTGCTGCGCTACATCATCTCGTTCCGCAATCACACGGGCTTTCACGAGCAGTGCGTCGAACGGATCTTCCTCGACATCCTGCAAGCGTGCAAACCGGTGAAGCTCGCGGTGTACGCGCGCTATACGCGCCGCGGCGGGCTCGACATCAACCCGTTCCGTACCAACTACAACCAGCCGATGCCGGACAACGCGCGCAACGCGCGGCAGTGACGGCGGCGGGTGGCCGCCGCAGTTGGCGACGTGCGGCCGCCACACCAGACAAAACGGCCCGACCGGATTCAACCGGCCGGGCCGTTTTTCATTGCACGTGGGAGCGCCAACGGCCCGCGGTCACCCGCTCACCGGCCGCTCAGGCAGGATCTCCACCAGGCGCAGCAGGTAACCGTCGGGATCCTGCACCAGCATCTCGATCTGGCCATGCTCGATCTCGTCCTCCCGATACCAGGACGTGCGCGGCTCGACGAACAGCGTCACGCCCGCGGCGCGGATCCGGTCGAGAATGGGATCGAGCGCATCGACCTCGATCTGAAAATTGATCCCGCGCCCGAACGGCCGCTCCAGCGGACCGGTCAGCCAGCCCTCCGGGCTGTACTGCTCGAGCATCAGCTGAGCACGCCCGATCTCAAGATAAGCGAACCCGTCTTCCGGACGTTCGAAGCGAATCCGGAATCCCAGCACGTCACGATAGAAGCGAACGCTTCCGGCAAGGTCCGAGCAGATCAGCTCCGGCACCAGCGCAGCCCATTCCATGCATTTCCCCTCAGTACAATCATGCGGCACATTACCTGAACGGGCGGATGGCGTTGCGGCGGTTGCCGCCGCAGGAGCGCCGAGCAACGATCGAACAGTGCCCGGCACATGACAAAACGGGCCCGGCGCACGTGAATGCGCCGGGCCCGTTGCGTAGCAGCTCGCCGTTGCGGCGTTACTTCGCAGGCGCCTTGTACGCGATGCAGTCGACCTCGACCTTGCAGTCGATGACCATGCTCGACTGCACGCATGCGCGTGCCGGCGGATGCTCGCCGAAGTACGAAATGAACACCTTGTTGAACGACGCGAAATCGCGCGCGTCGTCGAGCCACACGCCGCAGCGCACGACGTGCTCGAGACCGTAGCCGGCTTCCTTCAGGATCGCGATCACGTTCTCGATCGTCTGCTTCGACTGCGTGACGATGCCGCCTTCGACGACCTCGCCGTTCACCATCGGCGTCTGGCCCGACACGTACAGCCAGCCGTCGGCCTCGACCGCGCGTGCAAACGGCATCACCTGGCCGCCCGTCCCCTTCGCTTCGCCTACGCCATATCGCTTCATCGTTTCACTCCTTGTGTGTCGACCGGCGCTGGCGCGTCCGCGCCGGCTCCGGCCCATGCAACGCACGGTTGCGGATGCGCGCACCGACGATGGCACGCGCGGCAGATCGGAACAACAACCGCGTTCAGAACGCGGCGTCGGCACTCGCCGGCACGCGTTCGCCGCGCGCGACGAAGCCGCCGGCGCGCTCGCCGGTCGGCTGGCCGTTCTCGTAGGTCAGTACGCCGTTCACCCACACGGCGTCGATCCCGTGCGCAGGCTGCTGCGGCTTCTCGAACGTCGCGGCATCGATCACGCGCGCCGGGTCGAACAGCACGAGGTCCGCGTGGTAGCCCACATGCACCTCGCCGCGCCGCGCGATCCCGTAGCGGCGCGCGGACAGCGACGTCATCTTGCGGATCGCCTCCTCGAGCGGCAGCAGGTTCGTGTCGCGCACGTAATGGCCGAGCACGCGCGGGAACGCGCCCCACAGCCGCGGGTGCGGCAGCGGGTCGTTCGGCAGGCCGTCGGAGCCGACCATCGTCGCGGGATGCGACAGGATCCGGCGCACGTCGTCCTCGGACATGTTGTGGTACACGGCACCCGCCGGGCGGATGCGCTGCGCGGCTTCCTGCTCAGTCACGCCCCAGTCGGACGCGATCGCCTTCAGCAGCTTGCCCGCCACTTCCGGGTGCGGCTCCGACCACGTGATCGTGATGTCGATGTCGCCCGTCACCTGCTTCAGATCGAGCGTCGACGAGCTGCGGCTGTACGGATAGCAGTCGCAGCCGACCGGCTGGTAGCGGCGCGCGCCCTCGAGCGACGCGAGCACTTCGCTGCTGCGCCCCCAGTTCGACGGGCCCGCGCACTTCAGGTGCGAGATCACGACCGGCACGCGCGCATGGCGGCCGACCTGGTACGCCTCTTCCATCGCATCGAGGATCGCGTCGAATTCGGTACGCATGTGCGTCGTGTACAGCGCGCCGGCATTCGCGAGCGGCTCGGCGAGCGCCATCACTTCCTCGGCCGGCGCCGCGAACGCGGAGCCATAGGCGAGGCCCGACGACAGGCCGAGCGCGCCGTTCGCGAGCGCTTCCTCGAGCTGCGCGCGCATCCCGGCGATTTCGCCGTCGGTCGCCGCGCGGTCGAGGCGGTCCATCTGGTTGTTGCGCAGCGCCGTGTGGCCGACGAGCGCCGCGACATTCACGGCCGGACGCGCATCGTTCACGGCCGCGACGTAGTCGGCGAAGGTCGGGTACTGGAACGCGGCGCGCTCGCCGAGCAGGTTCATCGGGTCGGGCGGATCGCCCGCGAGCGTCACCGGCGACGCGCTGATCCCGCAGTTGCCGACGATCACGGTCGTCACGCCCTGCGAGATCTTCGGCAGCATCTCCGGCGCGCGGATCACGTGCGTGTCGTCGTGCGTGTGCACGTCGACGAAGCCCGGCGCGAGCGCGCGGCCGTTCGCATCGACGACATTCTCGGCGAGCCAGTTCGACAGGTTGCCGATCGCCGCGATCACGCCGTTGCGAATCGCGACGTCGCGCGTGACGGGCGGTGCGCCGGTGCCGTCGTACAACTGCGCGCCGACGATCAGCGTATCGGCGGCTTCGGGATGCGAATGCATGGTCAGTCTCCTACCGGTTGACGGTCTCCGCCGCCGCGATGCGCATCGAGCGCATGCTTGATGCGGCGCAGCGATTCTCGGCCCGCATCGCCGAGCCGCAGCGCGACTCCGGTGACGAGCACGTCGATCGCCATCATCATCGCGTAGCGCGATGTCGACGGCTTGTAAATGAAATCGGTTTCGAACGCGACGACCGGGATCAGGTGGTCAGCCAGTTTCGCGAGCGGCGAAGCCGGCGCGGTGATCGCGATCAGCTTCGCGCCGTAGCGCTTCGCGAGCCGGCAGCTCTCGAGCAGCTCGGGCACGCGCCCGCTCACCGACAACGCGACGACGACCGCGTCGCGCGACAGCGTCGCGGCCACCATCCGCTGCAGCAAGCTGTCCTGGTAACTCGCGACCGGCCGGCCGAAGCGCACGAGCCGGAAGCGCAGCTCGTCGGCGAGCGCGGTCGAGCCGCCGCCCTGCCCGTACACGTAGATCATCTTCGCGCGGGCGAGCAGGTCGGCCGCTTCCTCGAACGACGTGTTGCGCAGCAGCTGGTGATTGTGCGCGAGCGCCATGCGGATCTCGTCGTAGACCATCGACGCGGGGCTCGTGTCGTCGGCCGGCCCATCGTCGGACGGCACCAGAAAGCGCTGGCCGACGGCCGCCGCCTGCGCGACCAGCACCTTCAGTTCGCGCACGTCGCGGCAGCCGACGGCCTTCGCGAAACGCGTGACCGTCGCGACGCTGACCTCCGCGTCGCGCGCAAGCGCGCCGATGCTCGCATGCGCGGCGCGCGCCAGGTCGGCGAGAATGAACGCGGCGACCTTGCGCTCGGCTTCGCGCAGCTCGGGCGCGCATTCGGCGATCCGCGCGACGATGTCGAGGACCGGCGGAGCGGCCGGAACCGGATGGTGCTCGGCCGCGAGCGGAACGGACGGGGTGGCGGGCGTATTCATCGGCGGGAAAGGGTGCGAAGCTCGATGTTACTAAATAACATCACCGCGCAGATGCTACTTTCTGTACCATCTGCGTGTCAACTTCAGTGCAATGCATAGTGATGATGGAGCGGGATGACATGAAAGTTACAAACTATCAGGAAGCGACGATCGATCCTTTCGGCAAGGGCCTCGGCAACCTGCCGAGCGCGAGCGTGCCGCTCGGCGACGCAAGCCGCCTCGAGTGGAACCTACTTGCCGAAGACGTCAGCCTGCCGGCCGCCGTGCTTTACGAGGACCGCATCGAACACAACCTGAACTGGATGCAGGCATTCGTCCAGAAGTACGGCGTCAAGTTTGCGCCGCACGGCAAGACGACGATGGCGCCGCAACTGTTCCGCCGCCAGCTCGACGCCGGCGCGTGGGGCATCACGCTCGCGACCGCGCACCAGACGCAGGCCGCGTATCACGGCGGCGTGCGGCGCGTGCTGCTCGCGAACCAGCTGGTCGGCCGCCAGAACATGACGATCATCGCCGGGCTGCTTTCCGATCCCGACTTCGAGTTCTTCTGTCTCGTCGATTCCGCGGAGAGCGTCGATCAGCTCGGCCAGTTCTTCGGCGCACTGAAGAAGCCGCTGAACGTGCTGCTCGAGCTCGGCGTGCCGGGCGGCCGCGCGGGCGTGCGCGATGCCGCGCAGCGCGAGGCCGTGCTCGCCGCGATCGCACGCTATCCGGACACGCTGAAGCTGGCCGGCATCGAACTCTACGAAGGCGTGCTGAAGGAGGAAGGCGAGATCCGCACGTTCCTGCAGGACGCGGTCGCGCTCACGCGCGAGCTGGCCGAGGCAGGCCGCTTCGCGCGTACGCCGGCGATCCTGTCCGGCGCCGGTTCGGCGTGGTACGACGTGGTCGCGGAAGAATTCGCGAAGGCGTCCAACGCCGGCTTCGCGGAAGTCGTGCTGCGTCCGGGCTGCTACCTGACGCACGATGTCGGCATCTACAAGAAGGCGCAGACCGACGTGTTCGCGCGCAACCCGATCGCACGCACGATGGGCGAAGGGCTGCTGCCCGCGCTGCAGCTGTGGGCCTACGTGCAGTCGGTGCCGGAGGCCAATCGCGCGATCGTCGCACTCGGCAAGCGCGACGCGGCGTTCGACGCGGGGCTGCCGGAGCCGGCACGCCACTTCCGCCCGGGCCGGGACACCGCACCGCGCGATGTCGCCGCCGCCGAAGGCTGGGCCGTCACCGGGATGATGGACCAGCACGCGTACCTGCAGATCCCGCCGGGCGCGGACGTGAAGGTCGGCGACATGGTCGCGTTCGACATCTCGCACCCGTGCCTGACGTTCGACAAGTGGCGCCAGGTGCTCGTGCTCGATCCGCAGTTCCGCGTGACGGAAGTCGTCGAAACCTTCTTCTGACGCACCGCGCGCGCCCCGCCCCGCCGCTCGCGCGGGGCGGCCGTCACGCGCGCTTCAAGCGGCCGGAGTACACTGCGCTTTCGTCCTCGGGGCCCCAGGCGGGCATTGCACGCGCCTGCCGCGCGCGGGCCCTCAACGCAGCTCCACTGGAGAAAGCCATGGCCGCGAAGAAGATCCTGTTCCTGACCGGCGATTTCGCCGAAGACTACGAAACGATGGTGCCGTTCCAGGCGCTGCAGGCCGTCGGCCACCACGTCGATGCAGTCTGCCCGGGCAAGCGCGCGGGCGACAAGATCAAGACCGCGATCCACGATTTCGAAGGCGACCAGACCTACACCGAGAAGCCGGGCCACCAGTTCACGCTGAACGCGGCGTTCGACGACGTCGACGCATCGCGCTACGACGCGCTCGCGATCGCGGGCGGCCGTGCCCCCGAATACCTGCGACTCGATCCGAGGGTGATCTCGCTCGTGCGCGAGTTCGCCGAAGCCGGCAAGCCGATCGCCGCGATCTGCCACGCGGCACAACTGCTCGCGGCCGCCGACGTGATCCGCGGCAAGCGGATCTCGGCCTACCCGGCCTGCGCGCCCGAGGTGAAGCTCGCGGGCGGCGAATATGCGGACATCCCGGTCGACGCGGCCGTGACCGACGCGCCGTTCGTCACCGCGCCCGCATGGCCCGCGCATCCGGCCTGGCTCGCGCAGTTCCTCGCGCTGCTGGGCACGCGCATCGAGCTTTGAACCCGAAGTGAATTGAGATGAGATGAGGCGACGGGCCGGCGGCGCATTCGCGCCGACCTGCGCCGCGCGTCAGCGCGCGGCCGGCGTCGAGCCGACGTCCGCGATCCGCGACTCCAGCATCGCCAGCGCGCCCGACAGCGCATTCAGCACGTCGTCCGGCAACTGCGCCATCGTCTGTTCGAGAAACGCCTTGCGGCGCGGCAGGCACGCGTCGAACGCGGCGCGGCCGTCGTCCGTCAGCGTCACGTTGGTCACGCGGTTGTCGCGTGCGTCGGATTCGCGCTGGATCCAGCCGAGCGCGTCGAGCGACTTCAACTGGCGCGTGAGCGCACCCGGATCGACGCGCAGCACTTCGACGAGCTTCTTCTGCGACGAATGCCCGCCCATCGTGTGCAACGCGACCATGATGCGCCAGCGCGGCATCGGTTGCCCGACGTGCGCTTCGAACGCGGTCATGAACGCGCGATACGTGCGTCCGAATTGCTGCAAGATCGCGACGCGGTCCTGTTCTTCCATGCGCTCAGTTCTACTCGTTCAATCGTTCAATCGGCCGCGACATGCGGTTCGATCTTGTGCCGCAGCGCGATCGGCGGCACGCGGCGGCACTGCCACACCGACACCACGGCGACGACAGCCGCCATTGCGACGCCCAGGTGAATCGCGCCGACGAGCGATTCGCGGGCCGCTTCCAGCAGCAGCGCGCCATTATGCCCGGCACGCGTCAGCTCCGCGACGAGACCGCCCTGCGCGGCACGATCGATCAGGATCTGCGGATCGGCGAGCTGCGCATGCCACTGCATTGCGTGATCGGCCGACAGCGCATCGCGCACGCCGCCCGAGTACATCTGGTTGACGAGCGTGCCGGTCAGCGCGGTGCCGATCATCCCGCCGACCATCCGCAGCGACTGCAGCAGCGCCGTCGCGATGCCAAGGTGCTCGCGGCCGGCAGTCTGCTGCGCGAAAACGGTGAGGTTCGGCAGCACGAAGCCGAGCCCGATGCCGCCGGCGACCATCAGCGCCATCAGCACCCACTTGGGCGTCGTGTGGGTCGACACGACGATGCCCGCGCACGTGATCGCGAACAGCACGAAGCCGACGTGCAGCATCGCGTTCGGATTGCGGATGCGCGTGACGACACGGCCGTTCATGATGCTGCCGATCGTGATGAACACGACGAGCGGCGTGATCACGAGCCCCGCCTCCTTCGGCGACATCCCGAATCCACCCTGGAACAGCAACGGCGCGTAGAACAGCAGCGAGAACATCGAGAAGCCGGCGAGGATCGCCAGCACGAAGAGCGCCGACAGCGCGCGGTTGCCGAACATGTCGAACGGCAAAATTGGCTGCGCGCAGCGCCGCTCCCAATGCCACAGGCCGAAACCGGCCGCGACCGCGACGACGAGCAGCAGCGATGCCCAGCTCGCGACGCCGTACTTCGGCAGCCATTCGACGAACAGCTGGAGCGCACCGAGCGACAGCGCGATCAGCAGCGCGCCCGGCCAGTCGAGCCGCATCTTGCGATCGTGCTCGACGTGGCGCAGGTGCGGCAGGTAACGCCACACGAACAGCAGCGACAGCAGGCCGACCGGCAGGTTCACGTAGAACACCGAGCGCCAGCCGAACGACTGGGTCAGCACGCCGCCGAGCGACGGGCCGACCGCGTTCGCGATGCCGAACGCGGAGCTCATCAGCACCTGCCAGCGCAGCCGCACGACGGAATCGGGGAACAGGTCGGGAATGCACGCGAACGCGGTGCCGACCAGCATCCCGCCGCCGATCCCCTGCAGCCCGCGCGCGAGCACGAGCATCAGCATGTCGTTCGCCATCCCGCACAGCACGGACGCGCCGGTGAACACGACGATCGACACGATGACGAACGGCTTGCGGCCGTAATAATCGCCGAGCCGGCCGAAGATCGGCACCGTGATCACGGAACTGAGCAGGTACGAGGTCGCGACCCACGCGTACAGGTCGAAACCCCGAAGCTCGGCGACGATGGTCGGCAACGCGGTGCCGACGACGGTCTGGTCGAGCGCGACGAGCATGGTGACAAACGAGATCCCGATCATCGCCAGCAGCGATTCGCGGAACGGCAGGACTTGCCCGGTCGAATGGTGGGCGGCAGTATGGACGGCCATTTTTTGTTGGCGCAACTTTTGACGAGTCAAACAATTTCAAAATTCTAGCATGGCGGAGTAATCTAGGCTGGCGACGGTCAAACCGACTCAGACCGCCAAGGAGAAAGATGGAACCGATTTCAATCACCCCCGCGACCACGCTGTCGCCGGAGGATCGGGACGCGCTGTGGCGCGCGAAGCAGGTGCTGGAAAGCCCGTCGCTGACGATGAAGCTGACGGGCATGCTTGGCGCGCCGGTCGAAAAAATGATCGCCCGGCTGCCGGATTTCGCGACCGGCAAGATCAACGATGCGACGCAGCTCGCGCTGCGCAAGTGCCTGAACATCGCGCTGCGCACGCTCGGCAAGCCGCCCGCGCCGGACGCCGAGCCCGACAAGCCGAGCAACCTGCTGCACAAGCTCGCGGTTGCGACGACCGGCGCGGCCGGCGGTGCGTTCGGCTTTCTCGCGCTGCCGGTCGAGCTGCCGGTGACGACGACGCTGATCTTCCGCTCGGTGTGCGACATCGCGCGCAGCGAGGGTGAAGACCTGAGCTCGGTCGACACGCAGCTGCAATGCCTGGCCGTGCTCGGCATGGGCGGCAACCCCGACAAGCAGGAAGAGGATGCCGATCTCGGCTACTTCGTGCTGCGCGGCGCGCTCGCGCAGGCGATCTCGAAGGCCTCGTCCGACATCACGACGAAGGGCATCGCCGCGCACAGCTCGGCGGCCGTGTTCAAGCTCGTGCAGACGGTGGCGTCGCGCTTCTCGGTGCAGGTGACCGAGCAGATGGCCGCGAAGTCGATCCCGGCGATCGGCGCCGTGCTCGGCGCGACCGTCAATACGCTGTTCATCGACCACTTCCAGCAGATGGCGCACGGCCACTTCACGGTGCGCCGACTCGAGCGCAAGTACGGCCCGGTGGCCGTCAAGGCCGCCTATCAGGCGATCGACGTCTCGCCGGCGCGCTGAACCGCACGCTCGACCGCAACGCGGCGCAGGAACGCGGCCGCGCGGTCGAGCGCGTCGCGGGCTTCCGGCACCATCGGCGCGTACAGCTGCCACACGTGCGGCATGTCCGGCCACACCTCGATCTCCACCGCCACCCCGGCGGCCCTCGCCTTCTCGGCGACGCGGCGCGAATCGTCGAGCAGCACCTCGGTGCTGCCGACCTGGATATACAGCGGCGGGAGCCCCGCGAAATCCGCATAGAGCGGCGATGCGTACGGATTCGTCCCTGGCTCGTCACCCAGGTACAGCTTCGCGGCCTTCGGCAGCGCCGCGCCCGCGAACATCGGATCGGCGCCATCGTTCGTGCGCAGCGTGGCGCCGGTGGCGGCCAGGTCGGTCCACGGCGAGAACAGGATCGCACCGGCCGGCAGCGGCTCGCCGCGGTCGCGCAGCGCGACGAGCGTCGCGAGCGCGAGGCCGCCGCCCGCCGAATCGCCGCCGAGCACGATCGACTCGGGCGGCGTGCCGAGCGCCAGCAGTTGCCGGTACGCGGCCAGCGCATCGTCGAGCGCGGCCGGGAAACGGTTTTCGGGTGCCAAGCGGTAGTCGAGCGAGAACGAGCGCACACCCGCGCGCTTCGTCAGGCCGAACACGAGCGGACGGTGGGTCTTCGTCGAACAGAAGTAATAGCCGCCGCCGTGGAAGTACAGCAGCGTGCGGCCGGGCCCGCGACCCGCGAGCGCGTCGGTGCGTTCGAGCCATTCGCCACGCAGCGGCGCGTCGCCCGCGCCGTAGCACTGGCGCAGCCGGTAGCCGGAGGGCGCGCGGCGCGGCACGACCATCCGCAAGTCGGTAAAGCGCCGTGCGCGGGCGGGATCGAGCACCTCGCGCGTGGTCTCGGGACGGAACTGCCAGCGCAGCAGCCAGCAGGCGAGCTTGCTTTGCCAACTCATCGGACGCACTCCGTATTCGCAGTGTGACGATGGTACGTGCGATCGTTCCCGCACCACTCGACAGGTGCCTCTATATCAAACGCCGGGACTCAGTTCGCCGGCATCACCTGGCCGCGGATCTCGCCGGCCGGATGCTCCTTCGTATGGACGTTGAAATACCACTTGCCGCCCATCAGGTCGGTGACCTGCGCGTCGGTGAGTTCCTTCGAGCCCTTGATCGGGCTCGCCAGCTCGTCCTTCGGAATCGGCACCTGCACGCCCGCATTCTGGCCAACCGGCGCGGGCCCGTGGAAATGCGCGGCGGTGGCCGGGCCCGTGAGGTGTTCGTAAGTGACCGCCCACTGCAGCATGTGCGTTGCCGTGTCGTAGGTGGCCTCGACGTCGCCCGAGCCCTTGGTCGCGGTCGGCGGCACTTCGCTCGACGGCTGGAGATTGGCGGACAGGCGCACCGTTTCGGCAGCGGCGCTGCCGGCGGCCAGCACGCCCGCGAGTAACGCGACCTGGAGCAAACGCAGCTTGAGCATGGACTCTCCTCGTACGACGTTGTACGCCGCCCGAGCGGGGGCGCCAGACATGATGGTAGTCGATCGCCGTCGATCCGGGAGTCCGTCGAACGGCCATGCTGCGAATCGCCGCAGCGCGCGCGGCAGGTTATCTCGCGCAGCGCGCGGTATGCCAGTCTGCCTCAGCGTGGAATGGACTTTTGCAGCCTGATGGCTGAATCCGCGTGCAGCCTTTCGCTACACTTCTTCTCACAGTTGCTTGTTTCCTTCGTCCGAAGGAGTCTGCGAGTATTCACGCGGCCACCCGGCCGCGTTTTTTTTGCGCGCCGCCGGATCCGGGTCACGCCGTATCAAGCCTGAGGACGCGATCACGCCGCTGCACGTCACGCCCGATAGCCAGGATCGATGCGATCGACGATACGCTGCAGCGCGTCGAACGCATCCTGCCCCGCACCATGCTTCGGATCGAAATTCAGCGAATCGCGCACACACCCTTCGAGCACGGGCGGCGCGATCGACAGCGCGTCGCCGATCGCGTGGGTCGCGACCTGCACCTCGCACGCGCGATTAAGCAGCCACATCAGCGAGAACGTCTGCGCGAGCGTCGCGCCGATCGTCACGGGCCCATGGTTGCGCAACAGCAGCACGGGCCGCCCGCCCGCGCTCTCGACGATGCGCCGCCCCTCTTCGAGATGCACGGTGATGCCCTCGAAGTCGTGGTACGCGATCTTCCCGTACAGCTGCGCCGAATAGAAATTCGAGAACGACAGCCCGTCGCGCGAACAGCACACGGCCATCGTCGGCGTCGTGTGTACGTGCATCACGCAGTGCGCATCGGGCAGCGCCGCATGGATCGCGCTGTGGAACGTGAAGCCGGCCGGATTGATCGGCCAGTCGGAATGACCGATCACGTTGCCGTCGATGTCGATCTTTACGAGGTTCGACGCGCACACCTCGCGGTAATGGAGCCCGAACGGATTGATCAGGAAATGCCCGTCCTCGCCCGGCACGCGCAACGAAATATGGTTGTAGATCAGCTCGGTCCAGCCGAGATGGTCGAAGATGCGGTAAGCCGCCGCGAGCTGCACGCGCGCCTGCCATTCGGCTTCGGAGAAACGGGCGGGACGCGTGAACGGCTGGTTCGGGACACGTTGCATGGGGGAACTCCGGTTGCGGGTGTGCGCGGCGCGGGCCGCCCGGCGGCATCGTCTTGCGCGCCATACTAGTTGCGCGCACAACCATATCACCTTTCCCCGCGCACCGGAAACGCGGGTTTAGCCGGAGCGCTTCCGTCCCTCTAAAGCTGGTCGTCGACCGGCAGCAGCATGAAGACGCCGGTCATCAGGTTGCGCAGCAGCCCCGCGTGCGGATCGACGTGATAGGTGGTCGGCCGGCCGTTGTCGATGCCCGTCCATTCGAGTTCGGGCGACCCGCCGCCCGCCGGCGTCACGAGGCTCACGCGATAGCTGTCATCCGGCTGCGTCACACGCGCGAAGATCGTCGCGACCTGCTGCGCGAGTGCCGGGCTGTGGATCACGAGCGCCAGTTCGGTATTCAGGTGCGCGGAACGCGGATCGAGATTCATCGAGCCGATCACGAGAATCTGCCGGCCGATCACGTATGCCTTCGCATGCAAGCTCGCACGCGAGCGCGACCCGAACAGGCGCGGGCGCTGCCGCCCCGGCTGGGCCTTGAACTCGTACAACTCGACGCCGTGCTGCAGCAACGGCACGCGGTACGGCCCGTAGCCGGCCTGCACGGCGACCGCGTCGGTCGCCGCGAGCGAATTGGTCAGGATCGCGACGCGCACGCCGCGCGCGGTCGTGTCGCCGAGGATCTTCACGCCCGCGTCGTGCGGCACGAAATACGGCGAGAACACGAGGAATTCCTGCTGCGCGCCGCGCGTGAGCTCGACGAGGCGCTGCATCGGCGGGCTCACGTACGCGTCGGTCGGCTGTGCGACCTTGTCGGGCGCATCGGCCTTGAACTCGGCCGGCGCCCACACGAGCGCGAGCTCGTCGCGCGCGATCTGCTGCGCGAGCGGCGTCGCGTTCAGCGGCTTCGCGTTGTACGGATCGGCATTCTTGCGCCAGTGGTCGCGCAGCTCGTCGCGCATCGCGTCGAGATCCTTCGCATCGAACGACTGATGATTCAGCACGCGCAGCGGATAGCTGCTCGCGCTCGACCAGTAGGTATCGAAGCTCGCCGAGACGTCGTTCGTCACGGGGCCCGCGGCAAGCACGTCGAGATCGCGGAACTGCAGCGTCGGGCTCGCGCTGAAGTATTCGTCGCCGAGGTTACGGCCGCCGACGATCGCGATCTGGTTGTCCGCGATCATCGCCTTGTTGTGCATCCGGCGCGTGAAGCTGTCGATGCGCGTGAAGAAGTTGGTCGTGCGCTCGACCATCCCCTGCCGCGAGGCGCCGAACGGGTTGAACACGCGGATCTCGATGTTCGGGTGCGTGTTCAGCGCGGCCATGATGCGATCGATGTCGCGGAAGTTCAGGTCGTCGACCAGCATCCGCACGCGCACACCGCGATCGGCCGCGTACAGCGCCGCGGCGAGCAGCAGCTTGCCGGTCGTGTCCTCGGTCGCGATGTAGTACTGCATGTCGAGCGTTTTCGTCGCGGCGCGCGCGAGTGCAATGCGCATCTGCAGTGCCTCGGTGCCTTCCGGCAGCAGCCGGAAACCCGACTGGCCCGGATGCGCGGCCTCGGGCGCGGCCAGCGCGTCGCGCAGCGGTGTCACGGTATCGGGCGGCAGCGCGTGAGAGACCGGGCGATCGAGCGCGGTGGCGGGCGGATGCGTCGCGCACGCGGCGACGAGCGACAGCAGGATGCCGACGGCCAGCGCGCGGGCCGGGCGGCATGCGGCGCGCCACGACAGCGCGGCCGGCGCGCGCCGGATCAAAGACGTGAACACGGAAGCTTCCTCGACTGGCGGAACAAAAGGCCCGCATGCGCCGCGACGCGCGGCTGGCGCGCGGTTCCGGCCGATTCTAGAGGGCGCCTGATGAACGGGTCAATCGCGCGGGGCGGCGCCGACCGCTTTGGACCGCAGATGGACACCCGCCTGCCGGGCATCGATGCCCCGTCGCACCGGAGGCGCCCGCCGGACGGGCCACGGATCGAAGCGGTCCGACCAATCTCAGGCAGCATCGCCGCTGCGCTCGAAATGGCTGCGCACGTAGTCGATATGGGTCTGCATCGCGGTGCGCGCCTCTTCGGGCCGTTGCGCGCAGATCGCTTCGCACACGACGCGGTGCTGCAGCAACAGCAGCTCGGACGCCTGCTCGTCGTGCGTCGTCATGCCCGCCACGTTGATCGAGATGTGTTCGCGCAGCATCCCGATCACGCTCGTATGCAGGTGCAGGAACATCGTGTTGTGCGATGCGAGCGCGATCGCCTCGTGCAGCTTCGCGTCGGTCGCGGCTTCGACGGCCGCCGCGCCGTTCGCGTGCGCGGTTTCGAGCTCGCGCAGCAGAGTGCGGATCCGGCGCCGGTCGTTCGCATCCGCACGCAGCGCGGCGAAATAGGCGGTCGCGCCTTCGAGCACGCGACGGAATTCGAGGATGTCGTCGCGCAGCGCCGGATGATCGGCGACCAGTTGGCCCCACGGCGACGCGATGCCCGCGCGCAGCTGGTCCGTCACGTAGACGCCCGCGCCGCGCCGGCTCAGCAGCAGCCCGCGCGCGACGAGCCGCTGCGTCGCTTCGCGCACCGTATTGCGTGCGACGCCGTACTGCTGCGCGAGCACCCGCTCGGCCGGCAGCCGCGCGCCGGCCGGCCAGGTGCCGTCGAGCAGCGCCGTCTCGATCTTGCGCATCACCACTTCGGTCCGGCCTCGTGCCGTCATCGCTGCCATTGTCGCGTCTCCCCGCGGAATGCCTGTCGCGCCGATTGGCCCAACCAATTTGAGCTGCGGCGCCGTCGCGGGAATTATGCAGCGAAATCGTCGACCCGCATGCCGGGCCGTCGCCTCTGGAGCGAGACATGAACGAAAGGCAGTACCCCGCCGCCGCCCCCGCGCACGTCTATCTGTTCGCGACCTGCCTGGTCGACCTGTTCGTCCCCGAAGCGGGGCTCGACGCGGTCCGCCTGCTGGAGCGCGAAGGTTTGACCGTCCACTATCCGCGCGGCCAGAGCTGCTGCGGGCAGCCGGCCTACAGCAGCGGCAACCCCGACGAAGCGCGCCGCGTCGCGGCCGCGCAACTCGACCTGTTCGCCGAAGCATGGCCCGTGATCGTGCCGTCCGGCTCGTGCGCGGGCATGATCCGGCACCATTGGCCGGCGCTGTTCGCCGACGATCCCGTCAACGGCCCGAAGGCCCGCGCGATCGCCGAACGGACCTACGAACTCGCGGAATTCCTCGTCCATGTACTCGATGTGCAGCTCGACGCGGCCACGGCCAGCGCCGGGCCCGACGAGCGCGTCGTGCTGCACACGTCGTGCGCGGCACGCCGCGAGATGGGCACGCGCGTGCATGGTGTCGCGCTCGTCGACGCGCTGCCGGGCGTCACGCGGATCGAACACGAACGCGAATCCGAGTGCTGCGGTTTCGGCGGCACGTTCTCGCTGAAACATCCGGACATCTCCGGCGCGATGGTGCGCGACAAGGTCGCGTCGGCCTGCGCGACGGGCTGCGACCGGCTCGTGTCCGCCGACTGCGGCTGCCTGCTGAACATCGGCCACGCTGCGGCCAAGGCCGGCGCGCCGCTGCCGGTCGAGCACCTCGCCAGCTTCCTGTGGCGGCGCACGGCCGGCGCCGCGTCGTTGCGTGGAGACCAGCAATGAGCGCGCGCGACGCGATCCTGAAGCGGCTGCGCGCCGCCGCGCCGGGCGTCGCCGCGACGGCCGCCCCCGCGCTCGACGCACGTATCGACACGCATTACGACATGCGCCGCTCGCAGGCCGGGACCGCATACGATCCGCACACGCTTGCCCACACGATGCAGGCCGCGCTCGCCGCATCGCACGCGGACGTCTGGTGCGCGACCGGCGACGCATGGCCCGCCCAGCTCGCCGCGCGGCTCGCGGAAGCCGGCGTGCGCCGCCTGCTGCTCGACCCGGCCCGCGCCGAATCCGCGGCACTCTCCCGTGCGCTGTCCGACACGATCGCGCCCGTGCCGTTCGACCGGCCGATCGACGCGTGGAAGACCGAACTGTTCGACACGATCGACGCGGGCTTCACCGTCGCGCGTTCGGGCATCGCGGCCACCGGCACCGTCGTGCTCGCCCCCGATGCCGGCTCGCCGCGCACGGTGTCGCTGGTGCCGCCGCTGCATGTCGCGCTCGTCCACGCGAACACGCTGCATCCCGACCTGCACGCGGCCGTACGCGCAGAGCGCTGGCACGCCGGCATGCCGACCAACCTCGTGCTGGTGTCGGGCCCGTCGAAGACGTCCGACATCCAGCAGACGCTCGCCTATGGCGCACACGGCCCGCGCCGCCTGTGGGTCGTGATCGTCACCGATTCTGCCGCCCGGCCGGCCGCCACCGCCGGCGAGGACCTCCCGCAATGAGCGACCACACGCTGCAATTCGTCGTCCCCGGCGACTTCAAGGCCCGCGCGCGCGCCGCGCTCGACGATCCCGCATTGCGCCAGAGCTTTCGCGGCGCGATGGACTTCCTGCAGGGCAAGCGCGCGACGCAGTTCCCCGACGACGCCGAGCTGCAGCAGCTGCGCGAGCTCGGCGAAGCGGTGCGGCAGCACGCGCTCGCGCAGTTGCCCGCGCTGCTCGAACGGCTGGAAACGAAGCTCACCGAAGCCGGCGTGCACGTGCACTGGGCCGAGACGGCCGCCGACGCAAACGCGATCGTGCTCGGCATCGCGCAGGCGAAAAAGGCACGCCGCGTGATCAAGGGCAAGTCGATGGCGAGCGAGGAAATCGAGCTGAACCATTACCTCGCGGAGCACGGCGTCGACTGCATCGAATCCGACATGGGCGAATTCATCGTGCAACTCGCGGGCGAGAAGCCGTCGCACATCGTGATGCCGGCGATCCACAAGACGCGTAGCGACATTGCCGAGCTGTTCGAGGAACACATCCCCGGCACGCGCTACACGGAAGACGTCGACGAACTGATCCAGACCGGCCGGCGCGCACTGCGGCGCGCGTTCGCCGAGGCGGACATCGGTCTCTCGGGCGTGAACTTCGCGGCAGCCGACACCGGCACGCTGTGGCTCGTCGAGAACGAAGGCAACGGCCGCCTGTCGACGACGGTGCCCGACACGCACGTCGCGATCATGGGGATCGAGAAGGTCGTCGAGAAGCTCGAGCACATCGTGCCGCTGTCGAGCCTGCTCACGCGCTCGGCCACCGGCCAGGCAATCACGACCTACTTCAACCTGATCTCGGGCCCGCGCCGCGACGGCGAACGCGACGGCGAACGCGACGGCCCGCGCGAGCTGCATCTCGTGCTGCTCGACAACGGCCGCACGCAGGCCTATGCGGACGAACAGCTGCGCGCGACGCTGCAGTGCATCCGCTGCGGCGCGTGCATGAACCACTGCCCCGTCTACACGCGCATCGGCGGCCACGCGTACGGCACGACCTATCCCGGCCCGATCGGCAAGATCATCTCGCCGCACCTGCTCGGCCTCGACGCGACGGCCGACCTGCCGACCGCGTCGACGCTGTGCGGCGCCTGCGGCGAGGTGTGCCCGGTGCGGATCCCGATCCCGCAACTGCTCGTGCGGCTGCGTACCGAGGCGAACCGCAAGCCCGACGAACCCGTCGCGCATCCGCTGCGCGGACAGGGTGCGAACTACAACCGCGCGGAAGACCTCGTGTGGCGCTTCTGGTCGGGCGCGTTCGCGCATCCGCGCGCGTACCGCGCATTCCGCTGGACCGCGACGCGCCTGCGTGCGCTGACACCCGCAAAACAGATGGGCTGGACGCAGCACCGCACGCCGCTCGAACCGGCACCGCACAGCCTGTCCGACCTGCTGCGCGCACGCGGCCAGCCCGAGTAGCCGTTTCGTTTTTCAAGCCGTACCGACAAAAACCTATGGAGGAGACATCCATGCAGGCCTGGCATCAGATCTACACCCCGCTCGGCAGCCTCGGGCTGTCGGCGTTCGTCGCCGCAATCCCGATCATTTTCTTTTTCGTCGCGCTGGCCGCGCTGCGGCTCAAGGGCCACGTCGCCGCGGCGATCACGCTGCTGCTGTCGCTCGGCGTCGCGATCCTCGCGTACGGAATGCCCGTGCCGCAGGCGCTCGCGGCGGCCGGCTTCGGCTTCGCCTACGGCCTGTGGCCGATCGCGTGGATCATCGTCGCGGCCGTGTTCCTGTACAAGATCGTCGTGAAGACCGGCCAATTCGACGTCATCCGCGCGTCCGTGCTGTCGATCACCGACGACCAGCGCCTGCAGATGCTGCTGATCGGCTTCTCGTTCGGCGCGTTCCTCGAAGGCGCGGCCGGCTTCGGCGCACCCGTCGCGATCACGGCCGCGCTGCTCGTCGGGCTCGGCTTCAAGCCGCTGCACGCGGCAGGACTGTGTCTGATTGCAAACACCGCGCCGGTCGCGTTCGGTGCGATGGGTATCCCGATCATCGTCGCCGGACAGGTGACGGGCATCGACCCGTTCCACATCGGCGCGATGGCCGGCCGCCAGTTGCCGCTGCTGTCGCTCGCGGTGCCGTTCTGGCTCGTGTTCATGATGGATGGGCTACGCGGCGTGCGGCAGACCTGGCCCGCCGCGCTCGTCGCGGGCGGCAGCTTCGCTGTAACGCAGTACTTCACGTCGAACCACATCGGGCCCGAACTGCCGGACATCACGTCGTCGCTCGTCAGCCTCGTCGCGCTCGCCGCGTTCCTGAAGGTCTGGCAGCCGCGCACCGCGCAGCAGACGGCCGGCAGCGTCGTCGCATCGGGCGGCGGCGCCGCGCTCGCGGGCTTCGGCGGCGCGGGCTCGCGCAACGGCTTCAACACGGGCACGAGCCGGCAGGCATCGCCGTACACGCTCGCGCAGACCGTGCGCGCGTGGTCGCCGTTCCTGATCCTGACGGCGGTCGTCACCGTCTGGAGCATCGCGCCGTTCAAGGCGCTGTTCGCCGCGCACGGCGCGCTCGCGTCGACCGTGCTGAAGTTCCACGTGGCGGGGCTCGACCAGCTCGTCGTGAAGACCGCACCGATCGCCGCGACGCCGAAGGCGCTCGACGCCGTGCTGAAGCTCGATCTCGTGTCGGCGGTAGGCAGCGCGATCCTCGTGACCGCGCTGATCTCGATGGCGCTGCTGCGGATGAAGCCGCGCGACGCGCTCGTCACGTTCGGCGAGACGCTGAAGGAACTGACGCGCCCGATCCTGTCGATCGGCCTCGTGCTTGCATTCGCGTTCGTCGCGAACTATTCGGGGATGTCGTCGACGCTCGCGCTGATGCTGGCCGCGACCGGCGCCGCGTTCCCGTTCTTCTCGCCGTTCCTCGGCTGGCTCGGCGTGTTCCTGACGGGCTCGGACACGTCGTCGAATGCGCTGTTCTGCTCGCTGCAGCAGGCCACGGCCCATCAGCTCGGCGTACCCGAGACGCTCGCGGTGGCCGCGAACACGACGGGCGGCGTGACCGCGAAGATGATCTCGCCGCAGTCGATCGCGGTCGCCTGCGCGGCAACGGGCCTCGTCGGCAAGGAGTCGGAGCTGTTCCGCTTCACGGTGCGGCACAGCCTGCTGTTCGCGGTCATCGTCGGATTGATCACGCTCGCGCAGGCGTATGTGCTGCCGGGTATGGTGCCGTAAGCGGCGCACGCCCCAAAAACAAAACCCCACGCCCGCGAGGGCGTGGGGTTTTTTATGTCGCCGTTCGATCGCCCGCTTCGGCAGGCGATCCGTCACGCGATCAGCTGCCCTTCGCGATGCGATCCTCGATGTGCTGCGCACGGCTCGACGACGACGGATGCGAGCTCATCATCGAGCTTTGGCCGCCATCGAGCTTCGCGAGCTTCTGGAACGCGGTGACGAGGCCCTTCTGGCTCATGCCCTTCTGCTTCATCAGGTCGAACGAGTAGTCGTCGGCCGCGCTTTCCTGCGTCTGCGAGAACTGCGCGTTGATGAACTTCTCGGTGATGTCGCCGAGCTGCGAGCTCGTCAGTGCTGCCACGCCCGGCGATGCCGCGCCGGCCGCGGTGCGCGCCGCGCTGACCGCGTAGGCCGTCTGCATCGCCTTCTTCGAGTGACCCAGTGCGACGTGGCCCATTTCATGGCCGATCACGCCGCGCAGCTCGTCGTCGTTCATCATGTCCATCAGGCCGCTGTACACGCGCACGCAGCCGTTGCCCATCGCCCACGCGTTGACGTCCTTGGTCATGTAGACCTTGTAGTTGATCTGCTGGCCGTTCAGCGTCATGTTGCCGAAGCCCTTCATCACTTTCGTCAGACGCTTCGAGTACGCGCTGTTTGCCGCCGCGACCTTCGATTCGGCATCGCTCGACTTGCACGAGTCGTTCGACAGCGCGGCGATGTCGGCATCCGACAGCGTCGCTGCCTTGTACAGGCTCGTCCCCGCCGACGTCAGGCTGTTCGCGTCAAGGCCCTGTACCCCACCGCACGCGCTCAACAGAAACGCCACGCCACACGCTGCCACCGCTTTCTTGAGTTGCATCCCGGATCCCTCGATAGTTGTATTTGGGAGCGGCGATTTTGCATAATCCGGCAGAAAATTACCAGATGTTTACATCCCATGACACGTTCATTACTCAGCGGATTGGAATGAAGCGGCGCGCCGGCACGGGATTGACGACGAAAAATAGAGCAATCGCCGCGGCCGGGCGACGATCCGAATGGAAATCGGGCCCGCTCAGGCCGTCTGATCGTGGCGTCGCGTCAGCTTCCGCGCGACCAGCATCGGCAACCGCACCGCAAAGCCGGTGAAAAGGCGCAGGTGCATCCACGCAAGCAGCGCGTTGTCGCGGCCGTAATGGAAGTGCGAGACGCCGCCCTCGTGCCGGCCGAAATAGCGCACCGGCGCGTCGATGCGGATCGGGCGCACGCCGGCCCAGCACAGCCGCACGGCCGCCTCGGGATCGAAGTCGAAGCCGCGCATCCACGGCTGGCGGCGCATGATCGCGGCCAGCGGCGCGACCGGATACACGCGAAACCCGTACAGCGAATCGCCGATTCCGGCCCACAGCGTCTCGAGGTCGGCCCATGCGTTCGACAGCCGGCGGCCCTGCACGCGCAACTGCGGCGCGCTCGCGTCGAACTTCGGCACGCCCAGCACCATCGCGTCGGGTGCGGCCTGTGACGCAGCCATGAACGCGGGAATCAGGTCGGCCGGATGCTGGCCGTCGGAATCCATCGTCAATACATGCGTAAAACCGCTCGCGGCCGCCGCGTCGAGCCCGGCGAGCACCGCTGCGCCCTTGCCGCGGTTCTCCGGCAGCACGATCACGCGCAACCCCGGGTCGCGCTCGGCCATGGCTTGCAGCCGTTCGGCGCTGCCGTCGGTGCTGCCGTCGACGACGACCCACACCGGATTCCACTGCGCTCGCGCATTGCGCACGGTCGTGTCGACCTTGGTGCCCGGGTTGTAGCTCGGAATCAGGACGAGATGGGTGGACGAGGCGTGCAGCTTGGACATGGAAACGGCCGATTGCGGAGACAGGGATCCTGACAAAAGTTTATGACTTGCCGGCGACCGCCGGCAGGCTTCGTCGACGCCCGGGGCCGGCTGCCGGATCGTGAGGCTCTCGCGCTTCATGACAGCCACGCCTCCTCATGACCCGCACTGGCCTCGATCTCGACCAGCAGGTCGTCGCGGCACACGTCCGCATGGACGACGAGCGGCCGCACGCCGGGGCCGGCCGCCTCGCGCAGCACGTGCTCGATGGCGGCCAGCGCCGCGGCATCGCCGGCGTCGCGCACGTAGACGCGATAGCTCAGGTCGGCAAGCGTGAACGGGCCGTGCCCCTGGCGCGCGGCCTGCTCGAGCACGGCCGCGAGGTTCGCGACCGTCTCGCGCGTTTGCGCGACGACGTCGGCGGGATGCACGGTGCGATGCCCGACGATGCTCGCGGTGCCCGAAACGAACAGCACCGGCGCGGCATCGCCCGCCGACCATGCGGCTGCGCGCGCGAACGTCGGGGCACGCGGGCCGTACTGCGCCGGATAGTGATACGCGCTGACCTGACGCGGATTCTCGACCGGATCGGCCGGCGTGCGGCTCGCGAGGAAATGGATCGCGAGCGGCGCGTCCGGTGACGCATCGCCCGCGACCGGCTCGACCGAACCGAGCGCGCACGCGGCCGGCACGCCGCCCGTCAGCGCGCGGCGGCACGCGTCGAAGGCGTGCTGGCGGCCGATATTGAACTGACGATAGCGCTCGACCCCGAACTGCACCGCATTGATCGCCGGCACGGTATTCCAGATGCGCAGCGGATGCGGCATGCCGAGCGAATCGAGCACGTCGAACAGCGCGCGGTACGCATCGTGCGTCGCGCGCTCGAGCGGCGTGCCGCCGTCGTGATGCGCGTCGGGCATTTCGTGCTCGTGCACGACGATGCTGCCGAACACGAGGCCCGCCGTTTCGCTGTAGCGATAGTGCAGCGCGCCGCGTCGTTCGCTGCGCAGGTCGCGCGCATTGCATTGCCAGATTTCGCAGACGGCATCGTCGGGCGCGATGCCGGCGCCGAGCAGCGCCATCGGCACCGGCGCGACCGGCAGGTCGGGCACGACATCCGCCAGCATCCGCGCCGCGGCGTCCGCGTGCGATTCGGTTCGGGATGCGTGCTGCAGGTCGGCCGCGCCGATGCACACCGCGCCCAATGCGCCGGGCAACACGTGGTCGAACCCGTCACCGCGGCTGCATGCATCGTGCAGCAACGCGGCGAGCCGCGCATGGCTCATCCGGACGAGCCGCAGCGCGCGGTCGCTGTCGTGCGCGAGCGGCGCGCAGGGTCGCGATGCGGCCGGCCCACCCGCCGTCTGCCCGCTTGCGACCGGCGCGACGGAGGACGACAGGGAACACGGACGCCATTCGGCGTCGACTGGATGCACGGACACTTCGATTTCCTCACTATGCGGCGCTGGCCGCACAACTTCGCGGCATGCGCCGCGTTGCGTTACGTCACGCCGACGCTGCGCGCTTCGTCATGCGAGCCCGCCGTTGACGGACAGCACCTGCGCCGTCACATAGGCCGCGGCGTCGGACACCAGGTACGCGACCATCGCCGCGACTTCGTCGGGCCGGCCCGCGCGCTGCGCGGGCACGAGCTGCTTGATGCGTTCGGCGGGAAACGCCTGTTCGGCCATCGGCGATTCGATGATGCCGGGCGCGACCGCGTTCACGGTGATGCCGCGCGACGCGAGCTCCAGCGACAGCGACTTCGTCGCGCCGATCAGCCCCGCCTTCGCGGCCGCGTAGTTGACCTGCCCGCGATTGCCGGTCACGCCGGCCACCGACGCGATGTTGACGATCCGTCCGCGCCGCGTGCGAATCATCGGCAACAGCAGCGGCTGCGTGACGTTGAAGAAGCCGTTGAGCGTCACGTCGATCACGCTGTGCCACTGCCGGCGCGACATGCCGGCCATCGGCGCATCGTCGTGAATGCCCGCGTTGTTGACGAGGATCTGCACCGGCGCGTCGTCGGCAAGCGGCGCGAGCGCGGCGAGCGTCGCATCGGCGTCGGTCACGTCGAACGCGATCGCGCGCGCGGTGCCGCCGGCCGCGACGATCTGCTGCGCGACCGCCTCCGCCTGCGCGAGATGGCGGTTCGCATGCACCCACACTTCATGGCCGGCCTGCGCGAGCGCCGTGCAGATCGCCTGCCCGAGTGCGCCGCTGCCGCCCGTCACGAGCGCCCGCATCGAATTGCTCCGTTCATCGCGTTTCACCTCGATCGACGCGGCCGCGTATCGTCTGCCGATCGCGGCCGCCTGCCGTCATCATCTGCGCGCCGCGCCCGTGCGCGACGCCGTCACTTCGTGCGGTGCGCGGCGACGTACCCAGCCAGTGCACCGAGCGTCGCGAAGATCTTCTGGTTGTCCGGATTGTCCGAACGCAGCTCGAAGCCGTACTTCTTCGAGATCAGCAGT
This sequence comes from Burkholderia crassaminum, assembly GCF_964265005.1. Taxonomy (NCBI): domain Bacteria; kingdom Pseudomonadati; phylum Pseudomonadota; class Betaproteobacteria; order Burkholderiales; family Burkholderiaceae; genus Burkholderia; species Burkholderia crassaminum. The sequence continues at coordinate 3,238,379 of NZ_OZ183799.1, forward strand.
GCGATTTCCAGGATGTCGATGGAGTCGAGCCCGAACCCCTCGCCATACAGCGGGGTGTCGGCCGTCACTGTTTCGAGCGGGACGTCTTCGAGATTCAGTTCGCCGATGATCAGCGTGGCGAGCTCTTGTTCCAGTGCGTTCATCATGCGTGCGGGCAGGCGGCCCGTGGCAGCGGAAGGCGCCCGGAAACGGCAATCGCCATGCACGCCCGGCGCGTGCAAATCTCCGTCCCTTCGGCGTCTGCCGGCTTCCCCGCCTGCGTTATTTGGGGATCGTTTGTAAAAGTTACGCGGATTCTAGACGAACGGGTATCGGGCCGTATACCGCCAATGGTTACAGACTGGCGGGCCGGCGCCGCGGCCCGTTGCGGGACCCGAATGCACCAGACGCTTGAGCCGCTTTGGAAGGAAATGGACCGACCCCGAGAAACCGTTCGTCCGGCGCCATACAATCGGTTACAAAACCCGTTCGCGCCCGCCCCGAACACGCGGTGCCGCGGCCCTAAAATGAGCGTGCCCGACCACCGGCCCGGACCTGCATCCCGGCCGCCATTCATATGATGTTTGACGGCCCGACCCTCGCGTCCGGCCACGATCCGCCCGATGTCGCCAGTCATGCCGCACCCGCCCTTCCGCTCCGTTCCGGTTCGCCTCTCCGCCCGCTGCTGCCCGGCTGCCGGTAGCGGGTGCCTGCGCCGTGCGTGTGGAGGCCACCGATGAGCCGGCTGCTGCCTGTCGCGCGCGGCGTCGCCGCGGTCGGCGCCGTCGCGGTGTACCAGGCCGGCGCGCACTACGCGGCCGCGACGCCCGGCGCGCACGGCTTCGGCCTCGCGATGGCGCTCGTGCCGCCGCTGCTGCTCGCGCTCGGCGCGGCACTGCGCTCACCGCTTCGCATCGGGTTCGTGCCGGCGTGGCTGCTGGTCGCCGCCGCACTGTGGACCGCGCGCGTGCCGCTCGCCCGGCATTTCGAATGGGGCCTGTACCTGGAACACGCGAGTTTCAACCTCGCGATGGCGCTGCTGTTCGGCCGCACGCTCGCGGCCGGCAAGGTGCCGCTGTGCACGCGTTTCGCGACGATGATTCACAGCACCATCACGCCGGCCGTTGCGCACTACACGCGGCAGATCACGCTCGCGTGGACGCTGTTCTTCGTCGCGATCGCCGCCGTGTCGACGCTGCTGTTCGCGACCGCACCGATCGTCACGTGGTCGACGTTCGCGAACTACCTGTCGCTGCCGCTCGTCGCCGTGATGTTCGCGGCCGAGCATGCGTGCCGACGCTTCGCACTGCCGCACGAACCGCGGCCGCGCATGGTCGATGCGGTGCGCGCGTATCGCGCGACGACACACGCCTCGCAGGCGTCACGATGAATTCACGGCCGGCGCGCCGCCGCAACGCGGCCGCGCCGGCTTCCGCTCCTGTTTAGACCGTTTTATGCCGACTCACCCGCTGGTTTTCCATTCGTCACCGGACCAGACGATCGCCTGGCGCGACGGCGTGCCCGTCACCGTGCGCGCGTTCGTCGCCGACGTCGCGCGCGTGGCCGCCGCGCTGCCCGCCGGCGCGCACGTGTTCAACGTGTGCCGCGACCGCTACCGCTTCGCGGTCAGCCTGTGCGCCGCGCTCGTTGCCGGCAAGGTCAGCCTGCTGCCGTCGACGCACACCCCGGAAATGGTCCGCCAGCTCGCCTCGTTCGCGCCCGACGCGTTCTGCCTGCACGACGCGCCCGACTGCACGATCGACCTGCCGCGCTTCGCGTACCCCGATGCCGCCCCCGGCGAGCTTGCGAGCGATGCGCCGTTCGCCGTACCGCAGATCGATGCGGCGCGGATCATGGCCTACGTATTCACGTCCGGCTCGACCGGTGCGCCGGTGCCGCACCGCAAGACCTGGGGCTTCCTGGTCGGCTGCGTGCGCGCAGCGGCCGACCGCCTCGGGCTGCTCGACGGCCGCGCGGCCACGCTGATCGGCACGGTGCCCGCGCAGCACATGTACGGCTTCGAGTCGACGGTGCTGCTCGCGCTGATCGGCGGCCTCGCGTTCAGCAACCGCCAGCCGTTCTACCCGGTCGACATTCGCGACGAACTCGACGCGATCCCGCAGCCGCGCGTGCTCGTCACGTCGCCCATCCACCTGCGGGCGCTGCTGGCGGCCGGCCATGCGCTGCCGCGCGCGGCGCTCGTGCTGTCGGCCACCGCCCCGCTGTCGGAAAAGCTCGCGTGCGAAGCCGAGGCCGCGCTCGACGCGCCGCTCGTCGAGATCTACGGCAGCACCGAAACCGGCCAGATCGCCACCCGTCGCACGTCGCAAGGCGCGACGTGGGGGCTGTTCCCGGATATCCGGCTCGACGCGCGCGACGAACCGGAAAGCGACGACGGCGAGCCGACGATCTGGGTATCGGGCGGGCACGTCGAGGCGCCCGTGCCGATGGGCGATGCGCTCGAACCGCTCGGCGACGGCCGGTTCCTGCTGCACGGCCGCAAGGCCGACCTCGTCAACATCGCCGGCAAGCGCACGTCGCTCGCTTACCTGAACCATCAGCTCAATGCGATTCCGCAGGTGATCGACGGCGTGTTCTTCATGCCCGACGAAGCCGCGCCGGCGCACGCCGACGCGGGCCTCGAACCGGTCACGCGCCTCGTCGCGCTGGTTGTCGCGCCGACGCTCGCGGCAGCCGATCTGCAGCGCGCGCTGCGCGAGCGGATCGATCCCGCGTTCATGCCGCGCCCGCTCGTGTTCGTCGATGCGCTGCCGCGCAACGAAACCGGCAAGCTGCCGCGCGACGTGCTCGCCGCACTCGTTGCGCAGCATGCGCGCGCGGCGGCCGTGCCAGTGCCCGCGCCCGCGCCCGCGCCCGATCCGGCCGACACACCCGCGCTCGGGTTCACGATTCCCGTCGATCACCCGGCACTACCCGGCCACTTCCCCGACCATCCGGTGGTGCCGGGCGTCGTGCTGCTCGATCACGCAGTCCATGCGATCGGCACGGCGCTGAAGCGCCCGCTGCACACGTGGCGGCTCGGGTCCGCGAAATTCCTGAGCCCGGTCGCGCCGGGCGAACCGCTCGATCTCGCGTACGACGCCGCGCCCAGCGGCGCGATCCGCTTCACGCTGCGTGCCGGGTCGCGCGAGGTCGCGAGCGGCGTGCTGTCCGCGCCGCCGGCCGCGCAGGATGGCGTGCAGCCATGAAGCGCACCGCGTGGGCCGAGCGCCAGGAACGCAGCAACGCCGGTCTGCTGCGCACGATGACGTGGATCTCGCTGCGCTTCGGCCGGCAGCGCGCGCGCGTCGTGCTGCACCTGATCGCGACGTACTTCGTGCTGTTCTCGCCGGTCGCGTGCGCCGCGTCGCGCGACTACCTGCGCCGCGTGCTCGGCCACCCCGCGCGCTGGCGCGACGTGTACCGGCACGTGTTCACGTTCGCGGCAACGATCCACGACCGCATCTACCTGATGAACGGGCGCTTCGACCTGTTCGACATCCGGCTGCACGGCGAAACGCTCGTCGATGACGCGCTCGCGGGCGGACGCGGCGCGTTCCTGATGGGCGCGCATCTCGGCAGCTTCGAGGTCGTGCGCGCAATCGGCCGCACGCATCCGGACCTGCGCGTCGTCGTGACGATGTACGAGAAGAACGCGCGCAAGATCAACGCGACGCTCGCCGCGGTGAATCCCGCCGCGCAGCCGGAAGTGATTCCGCTCGGGCAAGTCGACTCGATGCTGAAGGTGCGCGAGCGCCTCGACGCGAACTGCATGGTCGGCATGCTCGCCGACCGCACGCTGCTCGACGACGCGGCCGCGTCGCTGCGGCGGCTGCCGCTGCTCGGCGCACCGGCCGCGTTCCCGCTCGGGCCGCTCTACATGGCCGCGATGTTGAAGCGGCCGGTGATCTTCATGACGGGCCTCTATCGCGACGGCAACCGCTACGATGTGCACTTCGAGACGCTCGCCGATTTCTCCGACGTGCGGCGCGACGCGCGTGCGGCGGCCGTCGACGCGGCACTCGCGCGCTACGTCGCGCTGCTCGACAAGTACTGCCGCGAGGCACCGTACAACTGGTTCAACTATTTCGATTTCTGGCACGGCAGCGATGCCGCGACCGCGCACCGCGACGCCGCACGCGCCGGTGCCGGCCTGTCCGCCACGAAGGATTCCGACGCATGACCGCCGTTCGCCGCCGCCTGCCCACGCTCACGCCCGCGCTGCATCGCGCCGTCCGCACGCTGGCCGCCGCCATCGCTGCCAGCACCGCCGCGATCGTGCTGGCCGCCACGCCCGCGCAGGCGGCCGACACCACGCCGGCGTGGACTCTCGACCGGCTGATGTCGACGCTCGCGCAGCACAAGTCGGGGCGTGCGACGTTCACCGAGACGAAGTACCTGTCGATCGCGACGCAGCCGGTCGAATCGTCCGGCGAACTCGTGTTCGTCGCGCCCGACCATCTCGAGAAACACACGCTGAGCCCGAAGCCCGAACACCTCGTCGTCGACGGCGACATGCTCACCGTCGAGCGCAACAACCGCAAGTACACGCTCGCACTCGCGCGCTATCCGGAACTCGGCGCGTTCATCGACAGCATCCGCGCGACGCTCGCCGGCAATCGCTTCGCGCTCGAACAGGTCTACAAGGTCGCGCTCGCCGGGCGCGGCGACGACTGGACGCTGACGCTCACGCCGCTCGACTCGCGGATGCTGAAGGTTGTCAGCACGATCACGCTCGACGGCTCGCGCGACCTGTTGCGCAGTGTCGCGATCCGGCAGGCCGACGGCGACCGTTCGGTGATGCGCCTGCAACCCGTTCCGGCGAACCCGAACTGATGGACGAGCGCACCCGGCCCCCTTCGTCGCCGGTCGCCCGCCGCCTGCACGCGCTGCGTCAGCGCGCGGTGCTCGTGTGGCTGCTCGCGCTGCTCGCGTGCGGCGTCGCGATCGGGCGCGCGCACTTCACGGCCGACCTGTCCGCATTCCTGCCGAGTTCGCCGAGCGCCGGGCAGCGCGTGCTCGTCGACCAGTTGCGCGACGGCATCGTGTCACGGCTGATCCTCGTCGCGATCGACGGCGGCGATGCGGCCACGCGCGCCGCACTGTCGCGGCGCGTTGCCGCCGCACTGCGCACCGACCCGCAATTCGCGGCCGTGCACAACGGCGAAGCCGCGAACGACGCGCGCGACCGGCAGTTCATCTTCGATCACCGCTACCTGCTGAGCCCGGCCGTCACGCCGCAGCACTTCAGCACCGCCGGCCTGCACCAGGCACTCGGCGAGAGCCTCGACCTGCTGAGCTCGTCGGCCGGCCTCGTGGCCAAGGCGATGCTGCCGCGCGACCCGACCGGCGAAGTCGCCACGCTCGTCGACCAGCTCGACAGTGCTGCTGAACCGGCGAGCCGCGACGGCGTGTGGGCGTCGCGCGACGGTACGCGCGCGGTGCTCGTCGTGCAGACGGCCGCCGCCGGTTCCGATACCGACGCCCAGGCCCGCGCGATCGACACGGTGCGCCGTGCGTTCGCCGCCGCAAAGCAGGCCGTGCCGAACGCCGCCGCGGCCACGCTCGCGATGACGGGCCCCGGCGTGTTCTCGGTCGACACGCGCGACACGATCCGGCACGACGTCGAACGGCTGTCGACGGCGAGCGTCGTGCTGATCGTCGCGCTGCTGCTGACGCTGTACCGCTCGCCGCGCACGCTCGCGCTCGGCTTGCTGCCGGTGCTGACGGGCGTCGCTGCGGGAATCGCGGCGGTCAGCGTCGTGTTCGGCACGGTCCACGGGCTGACGCTCGGCTTCGGTACGACACTGATCGGCGAAGCCGTCGACTATTCGATCTACCTGTTCGTGCAATCGGCGCAGGCCGGCACGCGCGGCACGGGGCGCCCGGCCGACGCGACACGCGCATGGATCGCCGCGTACTGGCCGACGATCCGGCTCGGCGTGCTGACGTCCGTGTGCGGTTTCGCGTCGATGCTGTTCTCCGGGTTCCCGGGCCTCGTGCAACTCGGGCTGTATTCGATCGTCGGACTGGCGGCCGCCGCGCTCGTCACGCGCTTCGTGCTGCCGCACCTGCGCGGCGAGCATGTCGCGATCCGCGACGTGTCGCGCGTCGGCGCCGTGCTCGCGCGCGCGGCCAATGCCGCGCCGCGGCTGCGCTGGCCGCTCGCCGTGCTCGTGGTCGCCGCGGGCGCGACGCTCGTGCTGCATCGCGACAGCCTGTGGAGCCGCGAGCTCGCCGCGCTGAGCCCCGTGCCGGCGCAAGCGCAGGCGCTCGACGCACGCCTGCGCGCCGACGTCGGTGCGCCCGACGTGCGCTACCTCGTCGTGATTGCCGCACCGACCGAACAGGCCGCACTCAAACGCGCTGAACAGGTCGCCGCGCAGTTGCAACCGCTCGTCGACCAGGGCGCGCTCGCGGGTTTCGAAAGCCCCGCGCGCTACCTGCCGAGCGACGCGGCGCAGCGCGCGCGCCTGGCGAGCCTGCCGGATGCCAACGTGCTCGCCGCGCGGATGCGCGACGCCGTCGCGAACCAGCCGATATCGGTCAAGCCCGACCTGTTCGCGCCGTTCATCGCCGACGTCGAGGCAGCACGCCACGCGCCGCTGCTGACGCGCGCGGACCTGCGCGGCACGTCGATGGCGCTCGCCGTCGATGCGCTGCTGACCGAACGTGACGGCCGCTGGAGCGCGATGCTGCCGCTGCGCGCGCCGGATGCCGCCCGCGCCGCGCAACCGGCATCGAGTCTCGATGCAACGACGATTCGTGCGGCCGTCGGACGCGCGGGCGTGCCCGATGCGCTGTTCGTCGACATGAAGGCCGAAGCCGATCGCCTGTACGTGAGCTATGTGCACGAAGACATCCGGCTGTCGCTCGCGGGTTTTGTCGCGATCACCGTGCTGCTGCTGATCGCACTGCGCTCGCCGCGCCGTGTCGCGCGCGCGCTCGCACCGCTCGTCGCGGCCGTGCTGGTCGTGACGGCCGGCTTCGCGCTCGCCGGCGTGCAACTGACGATCCTGCATCTGGTCGGGATGCTGCTGATCGTGGCGGTCGGCTCGAACTATGCGCTGTTCTTCTGCAAGCGCGACGACGCGCAGCCCGTTACGCCCCACACGCTCGTGTCGCTGCTGATCGCGAACCTCGCGACGGTCGCCGGCTTCGGGCTGCTGGCGCTGTCGCGCGTGCCGTTGCTCGAAACCTTCGGGCTGACCGTCGGCCCGGGTGCGATGCTCGCGCTCGCGTTCGCGGCGATTCTCGCGCCGCGCACGGCCGCAGCCGGCAACCGTCAGCTAGGAAGCCCCGCATGAATGCACCGTCGTCCGTTCCGTCGCGACAGCCCGGCGATGCGCGCCGCTGGAAGCCCACGCCGCTGATCGCGGGCACTGCCGCGCTGCATGCGGGCGCGGCAGCCGCCGTCGTCGCGCAGCCGGCCGCGTGGCCGTGGGCGGTCGGCGGCGTGGTCGCGTCGCATCTCGCGCTGACCGCCGCCGGCCTGTGGCCGCGCAGCACGCTGCTCGGGCCGAACTGGACGCGCCTGCCGCCCGGTGCCGGCCGCCGGATCGCCTTGACGATCGACGACGGCCCGGACCCGGACGTCACGCCGCGCGTGCTCGACCTGCTCGACCGTTACGACGCGCGCGCGACGTTCTTCTGCATCGGCGATCTCGCGCGCCGTCATCCGCGCTGGATCGAGGCGATCGTCGCGCGCGGTCACGCGATCGAGAATCACAGCCAGCGGCACCGGCACACGTTCTCGCTGTCGGGGCCCGCCGCGCTGCGGCGTGAGATCGTCGCCGCGCAAGAGACGCTGACCGAGATCGCCGGTACGCGCCCGCTGTTCTTCCGCACGCCCGCCGGCCTGCGCAATCCGTTTCTCGAACCCGTGCTGTGCGAACTCGGCCTGCAGCTTGCGAGCTGGACGCGGCGCGGCTTCGACACGCGCGCACGCGATGCCGCGACCGTCACGCGCCGCCTGCTGCACGGTCTCGCGCCGCGCGACATCCTGCTCGTGCACGACGGCCACGCGGCGCGCGACGCGCGCGGCGAACCGGTCGTGCTCGACGTGTTGCAAGCGGTGCTGCGCGCGGCCGACGACGCGCTGCTGCACTGGACCACGCTGCGCGCGGCGCTCACGCCCGAACCGCCCGCCGGGCCAGGCGAGCCGGCCGGTTCGGCACCCCCGTTTGATAAAATCTGACCTCGAACGGCGCGCCCGCCAGCCCCGCTGCGGCGCCCGTTCCGGCCACCGGATGCGACCCTCGTGAAACCTCTCCTGCTCTCGCACTTCACCGCCACCAGCTGCATCGGCCGCGGCCTCGACGCGACCCTCGATGCGCTGCGCCACGCGCGCGGCGGGCTCACGCCCTGCGACTTCGAGCGGGCGGATCTCGACACGTGGATCGGCGCGGTGGACGGCGTCGATGCGCAGCCCGTGCGTGCCGACCTCGCCGATTTCGAGTGCCGCAACAACCGCCTCGCACAGCTCGGCCTCACGCAGGACGGCTTCGACGCACGCGTCGCGGCGGCCGTGGCGCGCCATGGCGCGGCGCGCGTCGGCGTGTTCGTCGGCACGAGCACGGCCGGCATCCTCGAGACCGAGCACGCATACCAGCGCCGCGATCCGGCAAACGGCGCACTGGCCGCCGACTTCCGCTACGCCCACACGCACAACCCGTATTCGCCGGCCGCGTTCGTGCGCGCGTTTTTCGCGCTGCGCGGGCCGGCGATGGCGATCTCGTCCGCATGCTCGTCCGGCGCGAAAGTGTTCGGCTCCGCGCGCCGCATGATCGAGGCGGGATTGATCGATGCGGCCGTCGTCGGCGGCGTCGATTCGCTGTGCCTGACGACGCTGTACGGTTTCAATTCGCTCGAACTGCTGTCGCGCCGGCCGTGCCGTCCGTTCGACGTCGCGCGCGACGGCATCTCGATCGGCGAGGCCGCCGCGTTCGCGCTCGTCGAACGCGTGCCCGACCCGCCCGCCACGCTCGACGCCGATGCGATCCTGCTGCTCGGCATCGGCGAATCGAGCGATGCGCATCACATGTCGTCGCCGCATCCGGACGGGCTCGGCGCACGCGTCGCCATCGAGCTGGCGCTCGCGTCCGCCGGCCTCCGCGCGAACGACATCGACTACGTGAACCTGCACGGCACCGCGACGCCCAGCAACGACGCGGCCGAAAGCCGCGCGATCGGCGCGCTGTTCGCCAGCACGCCGTCCAGCTCGACGAAGGGCGCAACCGGCCATACGCTCGGCGCGGCGGGCGCGCTGGAGGCGGTCGTCGCCGCGCTCGCGCTGCGCGAGCAGTTCGTGCCGGCCGGCGTCAACACGACGCAACCCGACCCGGCACTCGTCGCCGACTACGTGCTCGCGAGCCGCGATGCGCGCGTGCGCACCGTCCTCTCCAATTCGTTCGGCTTCGGCGGCACGAATTGCAGCCTGATCCTCGGCCGCGCCGACCCCGCACGCCGTTGAGGCCCGCCATGACACTGACCGCCTTCATCGAAAGCATCGGCCTCGTCGGGCCCGGATTGAACGACTGGCCGCACGCGGCCGACGTGCTCGCGGGACGCGCGCCATATGCGCCGGCCCGCACCGAGCTGCCGCCGCCGGCTGGCCTGCCGTCTGCCGAGCGGCGCCGCACGGGCCCCGTCGTGCGCGTGGCGCTCGCGGCCGGCCACGAAGCTGTGGCCGCAAGCGGACGCGACGCCGCGGCGCTCGCGACCGTGTTCAGCGCATCGGGCGGCGACGGCCAGAATTGCCACGCGATCTGCGAAACGCTGGCCGGCGACGATCGCCAGCTGTCGCCGACGCGCTTCCACAACTCCGTGCACAACGCACCGGCCGGCTACTGGAGCATCGCGACCCGCGCGATGGCGACGTCGAACGTGCTCTGCGCGCACGACGGCAGCTTCGCCGCCGGGCTGCTCGAAAGCCTGTGCCAGGTCGTGGTCGATCACGTGCCGACGCTGCTGATCGCGTACGACACCGACTATCCGGAACCGCTGCGCGCGGTGCGGCCGATCGGCGACGCATTCGGTGTGGCACTCGTGCTCGCGCCGGAAGCAAGCGAACGCGTGCTCGCCCGCATCGACGTGCAACTCACCGACGCACCCGCGACGACGCTCGCGCATGCTGAACTCGACGCACTGCGTGCCGGCAATCCGGCCGCGCGCGTGCTGCCGCTGCTCGAGGCGCTCGCCGCGCGGCGTTCGACGCGCATCGTGCTCGACTACCTGGCCGATACCCGCGTGCAGGTCGATGTCGCGATGCCGGATACGTTCGCGGAGCGCGCGTGATGACCGCGACGACCCCGCTCGCGCCGCCGCTCGACCACACGTGGATCGCCGCGCACATTCCGCACGACGGCGCGATGTGCCTGCTCGATACGGTCGATGCGTGGGATGCCGCCCGCATCCGCTGCACCGCGACGAGCCACCGCGATCCGCACAACCCGCTGCGCTCGCACGGCCGGCTCGCATCCGTCTGCGGAATCGAATACGCGGCGCAGGCGATGGCCGTGCACGGCGCGCTGCTCGGTGCGCAGGAAGCGCGTCCGCGCGTCGGTTATCTGGCGAGCGTGCGCAACGTCGACGCGTTCGTCGACCGGCTCGACACGTTCGCGCAGCCGCTCGTCGTCGAGGCGGAACGCGTGAGCGGCGACGCCCGCTCGGTGCTGTACGGCTTCGCGCTGCGCTGCGGCGAGCGCGTGCTGCTGTCCGGCCGCGCCGCGGTGATGCTCGATGCATCGGCGCCCGGCACGTTTCGTGCCGGCACCCGCCGGCCATGCGAATCCTCGATGAAGAGGCTTACCCAACGGAAGGAAACCAGGTCGTGAAAGTTCGTCAGTTCATTGGCACCGCGCTCGTTCTGGCGCTGATCAGCCCGATCGCGCACGCGGACATGTCGGAAGTGAAGCAGGACATCAAGCGCGATTCGAAGGAAGCCGCGCACAAGACCGGCGAGGCGGCCCGCAGCTTCGGCCACGCGACCGCGAGCGCCGCGAAGGCGGTCGGGCACGGGGTCGCACACGTGTCGCGCGAAGGCTGGGACGCCACCAAGCGCACGACGAAGCGGATCTTCCACAAGAACGACTCAGGCGAGTCGGGTGGAAAAAGCGAAAAGAGCGATTGAGCACGGGCATCGCGCGCATCGCCGGTGGCATGCGCGCGATGCGTGACCGCTCTCAACGATGATACGTGACTGCCGCCATGTCGCCGCCGTCAACGCGCGCCGCGCATGCGGCGTGCCGGCCTTGCCCGCACGCGCGCGAAGCACTTGCCGTACGCGACGAGCCAGCAATCGCGATGATCGAAGTTCCGCAGCAGCCGCGCACGGCGCCGCTCGAGCCAGTAGAGCGAGATCGCCATCGTCAGCGCGACGGCCAGTGCCGCGCCGCCGATCGCGAGTCCCATCCAGGTGTCGCTCATGCCTTCTCCGGAATGCGGGGCCGCATCGGCACACCTGCGCCGCTGCGGCACTTGGAACCAGCGAATCACGGCCCGGCACGTGCGCGCACACCATCCGGGCCGCCGCGCGTCAGTGCATGTGCTGCCCGCCGTTGATCGCGATGTTGGAACCCGTCACGAAGCCGGCCTCCTCCGAGCACAGGTACGCCACCAGCGCCGCGACTTCCTCGGGCTTGCCGAGTCGGCCCGCCGGAATCTGCGGGAGGATCTTCGAGTCGAGGATGTCCTGCGGGATCGCCGTGACCATCTTCGTCGCGAGGTAGCCCGGCGACACCGTGTTCACCGTCACGCCCTTGCGCGCGATCTCGAGCGCGAGCGATTTCGTGAAGCCGTGCATGCCGGCCTTCGCGGCCGCGTAGTTGGTCTGGCCGACCGAACCCTTCGAGCCGTTCACCGACGAGATGTTGACGATGCGGCCCCAGCCGCGCTCGATCATGCTTTCGCAGACCGGCTTCGTCATGTTGAACACGGAATCGAGGTTCGTGCGGATCACCGCATCCCAGTTGACCTTGTCGAGCTTGCGCAGCGTCATGTCGCGCGTGATGCCCGCGTTGTTCACGAGAATGTCGACCGGGCCGACATCCCGGGCGATCTTCTCGATGCATTGCTGGCACGAATCGTGATCGGCCACGTCCACCGGATACGCGTGGAACTCGCGGCCGGCCGCATGCATCTCGGTCAGCCAGCGGTCCGCGCCGGTGTTGTTCGGCGAATACGTGACGACTACCCGGTGGCCCGCGTCGTTCAACCTGATGCTGACCGCTTCGCCGAGGCCGCCCATTCCACCAGTCACAACTGCAATTCGCTTAGTCATCCTATAAATTACCGACAAAAAAGTAATCGATGAAGGCGGGGCGACGGCATCACACATGCTGCCGCCCCACCGCTTCGATGCGCAGCCGCCCGCGTCGCGGACGCAGCACGCACCGGCACCTCGCGCTTGTTCTTGACTGCTTGTCGTGCGCGAAAACCGCTTCACCCACGCGCGGCGCCGGCCGGCGCCGCACGTGGGACGAATCGTCAGACCCCGCTCAGGCGCGCTCGACCGCGAGCGCGACGCCCATCCCGCCGCCGATGCACAGCGATGCCAGCCCGCGCTTCGCGTCGCGCTTGGCCATCTCGTGCAGCAGCGTCACCAGGATCCGGCAGCCCGACGCGCCGATCGGATGACCGATCGCGATCGCCCCGCCGTTCACGTTCACCTTCGACGTGTCCCAGCCCATCTGCTTGTGCACCGCCAGCGCCTGCGCCGCGAACGCCTCGTTGATCTCCATCAGGTCCAGATCGCCCGGCGTCCAGCCCGCGCGCTCCAGGCACCGGCGCGATGCCGGCACCGGGCCCATCCCCATCACGCTCGGATCCACGCCCGCGTTCGCGTACGCCTTGATCCGCGCCAGCGGCGTCAGACCCAGCGCCGCCGCCTTCTGCGCCGACATCACCAGCACCGCCGCCGCGCCGTCGTTCAGCCCCGACGCGTTTGCCGCCGTCACCGAGCCGTCCTTCGAGAACGCCGGCTTCAGCCCCGCCAGCGATTCCGCCGTCACGCCGTGACGCACGAACTCGTCAGTCGCGAACTGCAGCGGCTCGCCCTTGCGTTGCGGGATCGACACCGGCACGATCTCGTCGTTGAAGCGGCCGGCCTTCTGCGCGGCTTCCGCCTTGTTCTGCGACAGCGCCGCGAATGCGTCCTGCTCTTCGCGCGTGATCCCGTATTCCTTCGCGACGTTCTCCGCCGTGATGCCCATGTGGTACTGGTTGTACACGTCCCACAGGCCGTCGACGATCATCGTGTCGACCAGCTTCGCATCACCCATCCGGAAACCATCACGCGAGCCCGGCAGCACGTGCGGCGATGCGCTCATGTTCTCCTGGCCGCCCGCGATCACAATCTCCGCGTCGCCCGCGACGATCGCGTTCGCCGCCAGCATCACGGCCTTCAGGCCCGAGCCGCACACCTTGTTGATCGTCATCCCCGGCACTGCCACCGGCAGCCCGGCCTTGATCAGCGACTGCCGCGCCGGGTTCTGCCCGGAACCGGCCGTCAGCACCTGGCCCATGATCACTTCGCTGACCTGCTCGGGCTTCACGCCCGCACGCTCCAGCACCGCGCGGATCACCGTCGCGCCCAGCTCCGGCGCCGCAATCTTCGCAAGCGAACCGCCGAATTTGCCGACCGCGGTACGCGCGGCCGATACGATCACTACATCCGTCATGTCCAGTTCCTGCATCGAAATCAGTTCGTCGTTCTGACGCCGGCGCGAGCCGGTCTCGGCTGGCGATCGCGCTCCTCGGGCCATCCGGCGCGATAGCGGTCGCATGCCTGCGTACGGCGGACAGCACCCGTTCGCACGGGCGGCGCACCAGTACGGCTCGCCGGGTCACCGGCGCCTTGCGGCAAACCGGACGTGCGCCGGACACCGCGCGGCACACGCGGCGTCCGGCGCCATCCGGCGCCGATCAATCGTGTCGCGCCGGTGCGCGACACGTGCTTGCGCGGCTACGCGGGTTACGCAGCCGATTCGCGTGCGGCCGCGGTGTCCTTGCGCGCGGCGGCAGCCGTTTGCTTCGCACCACGCGTTGCCGTTTCGCTGACCGCATCGAAACCGCTCTGTGCGGCTTCGATCGCCTGCCCCGTCGCTGCGCGCACGGAGTCGGCCGCGGCGGTCGCCGCGGACAGCGCCGAGTTCAGCGCGGCCACCACCGGCGCCGAGCCGGCCGGTGCGTGCTTCGACAGTTCGCCCAGCACGTCTTTCAGGCGCTTGTCGTTCTGTTCGTATTGCGCTTGCGCGACCTTCGCCCATTCGGACTGCGTCGACACGGCGATGTCGAACAGATGACGGCCGTACGAGACGGCCTTGCCGGCCGCTTCCTGCGGCGCGGCGACCTGCTGCGCGAAACCCGCGGCCGGGTTGCTGCTGTTGAACGCGTTCTTCAGCTTGTCCTCGTATTCCTCGAGCGCCGTCCGGGCCGCTTGCAGGTTGAGTTCGACGACAGCCTCGAAACCTTGGATCGCCGGACGGGCGATCGCAAACCACGCGGCGATACCGGACTGATAATCGGCGTTGAGTTTTTCGGGGGCAAATACGGACATCGGGCACGCTCCTGTTAGCAATGCGAGAGACGACGTAAGGAAAATTGGAAGCCGGAACAACAGCAGACTTCCTTATTGACAACCCGCTACTTATTTGAGAACGGGAAGATGAAGGAGCCCATTCTAGATCGATTAATTGTCAATTAAATGGCATTAATAGTAGGTGTAAACCCTTATCTTGATCCATGACAACCGCTGGAGCCCTTGTTGCGCCGACATCGCAGACGAGGCCGCATGTCGCTCTGTCCCGCAATGTATTTTTACCTTTTTACAGGATAGCGGATGATGACCTCACGCAACATTTACCAATCCATTATTCCGTTTATTAGAAAACCGGGGCACATTGAAAATGGAGCGGTCATCCATGTAATCGTTTTTTCTGGATTTATTATGAAATCGTTTCCGGGATTATTAATGATGGAATCAATGATCGGATGAATTGCGGGTCGAAATAAAAAATGGCCGCATGATGCGGCCGTTTCGTCGGGCAGGCGCGGGATCAACCGGCCAGTTCGCGATGCAGTGCGAGGAACTCCTGCGCGAGCTTGTGCCCGGGTTCCAGATGGATCACCGGCTTGGACTGCTGATGCGACTCGCGGATCTTCACCGATGCCGACAGCCGCGACGCGAGCACCGGCAACCCTTCTTCGACGAGTTCGTCGACCAGCCGCTGCGGCAGGCTCGCTCGCGGCTGGAACTGGTTGATCACGATCCCTTCCACCTCGAGCGCCGCGTTGTGGTCCTGCTGGATTTCCTTCACGTTCTCGAGCAGCGTGTACAGCGCGCGGCGCGAGAAATCGTCGCAGTCGAACGGGATCAGGCAGCGCTCGACCGCGATCAGCGCCGAGCGCGTATAGAAATTCAGCGCGGGCGGCGTGTCGATGTACACGGCGTCGTACGTGTCGAGCTCGTTCAGTGCGTCGCGCAGCTTGTAGATCTTGTAACGCGATTCGAGCTTGCCGTGCAGCGTGTCGAGATCCGGATGCGCGGGCATCACGTCGAGCCCTTCGAACGGGGTCGGATGGATGAACGACGCGACGTCGACCGGACGGAAGTTGAACGTCAGGGCGGTTTCGAAGAAATCGGCGACACCCGGCTGCGCGTCGGGCGCGGCGTCGCCGAGCAGGTAGCGCGTGGAGTTCGCCTGCGCATCGAGGTCGATGACGAGCGTGCGCAGCCCTTCGCTTGCGCTGATCGCCGCCAGGTTGCAGACGATCGTCGATTTGCCCACGCCGCCCTTCTGGTTGAATACGACCCGCCGCATGGTGTCTCCTCGATCGAAAACGTCGAAAGGAGCAGCTTAGCCGGTCAATTGTGGCGACCGCGTGACGCAGGTCGAATTGTGTGCGACCGGGCACGGTGCATATCAGCGGCGCGACACCGGCCCCGATACATACCGGTTGCCCGGCACGCTCCACCGCCACGGCAGATCCGTGCCGACGCGAATGCCGATGCGCGGCCCGCCCGCCAGACCGGCCGGCGGCGCGACGCCGTCGTCGACGATCGCGAATCCTTCGTGCGCGCCGATCAGGTCGACGCCATCCTGCGCCCCGCCGATCCCCATCGCCTGGGTCAGCCGCGCCGGCCCCCGGCACAGGTCGCGATCGCGCGTCTGCGGCGGCCGTACCGCGCGCATCCGTTCGAGCCCGTGCAGCGGTTCGAGCGCACGGATCAGCACCCCCGTTCCCGTGCCATCCGGGCCACACACGCAGTTGCAGCACCAGTGCATGCCGTAGGTGAAATAGACGTACAGGTGCCCCGGCGGCCCGAACATCGTCGCATTGCGCGGCGTCTTGCCGCGATAGGTACGCGCGGCCGGGTCGATCGCACCGGCATAGGCTTCCACTTCGACGATCCGCCCTGCCCGGCCGTCCGCGGTCGCGAGGATCTTGTTGAGCAGTTGCGGCGCGACGTCGGTGGCCAAGCGGTCGAAGAACGCGCGGGGCAGCACGGTGCCGGGCCACGGAAGCGCGGTTTTACTGCGCCGCATCCCGTCTCTCCGGTTGAAGACTGGAAACGGCCTTCGTGTGCAGGCGCAGCTGACGGTACGCGTCGACCAGATCGTCGAGGCCGAACGCGAGATTTCTCCCGCTGGGATTGGGCAGCACCCAGACGCTCGCCCCCTGCATGCGGGCCGGTTGCAACCCCCACCGGACTTCTCGCTGACCGGAAAGCGCCGAGTACGCCGCCTTGCCGAGAAAAGCGACGAAGCGTGGCCCATAACGCGCCACCTTTTGGTCGAACTCCGCGGCCGCGGCAATGAATTCCGCGCGCGAAAGCTGATCGGCACTCGCGGTCGGCCGCTTCACCACCGCCGTCAGGCCGCAGCCATGGCGGAGTATCGCGCGATCGTCCTGCGGGGAAATTTCCGCCGGCGTGAAGCCCGCGAGATGGATCACGCGCCAGAAGCGGTTGTTTCTCCCGGCGAAGTGATGCCCGGTCGCCGCCGCGGTCAGGCCGGGGTTGATCCCGCAGAACAGCACGTCGAGATGTTCTGCGATGAGGTCGGGAAGTTCGTCAGCCACGTTTTGCCTGGCGCGCAAGGAACATCGACGTAAACGAAAGAAGGCCCGAAGACCCGGGCCAAGCAACCGGCTTGACTCGGACATTCGGGCCCATCGCGATGCAGGGTACCGATTTGCCGATCAGAACGGGATATCGTCGTCCATCTCGTCGAAGCCGCCGCCTGCCGGTGCGCTCGGACGGCTCTGCGCGCCGCCGCCTGCACCGCCACGCGCCGCGCCGCCGGCACGGCCACCGCCGCCACCGCCGCGCTCCATCTGCTCGCCGCGACCACCGCCGCCACCACCACCATAGCCGCCGCCGTAACCGCCTTCGTCACCACCACCACCACCGCCGCCGCCCGCACCGCGACCGCCGAGCATCTGCATCTGGTCGGCGACGATTTCGGTCGAGTAACGATCCTGGCCGTCCTGGCCCTGCCACTTGCGCGTACGGATGCGGCCTTCGATATAGACCGACGAACCCTTCTTCAGGTATTCGCTGACGATTTCAGCCAGACGGCCGAAGAACGCGACGCGGTGCCACTCGGTCATTTCCTTGAAATCGCCGCTTGCCTTGTCCTTGTAGCGGTCGGTCGTCGCGAGACGGATGTTCGCAACCGCGTCGCCGCTCGGCAGGTAACGGACTTCAGGATCGGCGCCGAGATTGCCGACGAGGATGACCTTGTTGACGGATGCCATGTGTTTCTCCAGTAAATTCGATGCCGGGCCGCCGGCGCATATTGCCGGGACGGCCCGCCGGGCAAGCCGGCGAACGCCGCCGGTGCCTGCCCGAAGTGAGTTCAGGCCTTGCGCGGCGGCGCTTTCATGCTGGCCGCGATTATAAGCCACGCGGCAACGAGCCCCGAGCACGTGTAGAACACCGTGTTGGCGCCCCCGTGCTTCAGCAGCCAGCCGCCCACGATGCCGCCGAGCGCGAGCCCGATCGACTGCGTGGTGTTGTAGACACCCGTGGCCGCGCCCTTGCGCGAACCGGGCGCGAGCTTCGACACGAGCGACGGCTGCGACGCTTCCAGGATGTTGAAACCGAGGAAGTAGACGAAAAGAACCGCAGCCACAATCAGGATGGTATGCGGCGCGCTGCCCAGCAGCAATTGGCCGATCAGGATAGCCAGAATGCCGCCGAGCAGCACCGGCTTCATCTTGCCCCGTTTTTCCGCGACGATGATCGCCGGGACCATCATCACGAACGCGAGCCCCATCACCGGCAGGTAGACCTTCCAGTGCGCGGCGACCGGCAGGCCGCCGTCGACAAGCAGGCGCGGCACGACGAGGAACAGCGCCGTCTGCGTCGCGTGCAGCACCAGCACGCCGAAGTTCAGGCGCAGCAGCTCGACGTTGTGCAGCACCTCGGCGAACGGCGCGGGCACGTGTACGGGCTTCGCCGCGTCGGGCACGATCCACAGCACGACGCCGATCGCGAGGATCGACAGCACGCCGACGATCGCGAACAGCCCGCTCATCCCGACCCAGTGGAACACGATCGGTGCACCGACGATCGCGACCGCGAACGACACGCCGATCGAGCCGCCGACCATCGCCATCGCCTTCGTGCGGTTTTGCTCGGAGGTCAGGTCGGCGATGAACGCCAGCACCGCGGACGACACCGCGCCCATCCCCTGGATCACGCGGCCGACGATGATCCACGTGATGTCGTGCGCGGACGCGGCGACGAAGCTGCCGATCGCGAAGATCACGAGGCCCGTGGCGATCACCGGCTTGCGGCCGAACTTGTCGGACGCCCAGCCGTAGAAGATGTAGAACAGCGACTGCGTGACGCCGTAGGCCCCGAGCGCGAGGCCGACGAGCAGCACGTTGTCGCCGCCCGGGATGGTTTTCGCGTAGACCGAGAACACCGGCATGATCATGAACAGGCCGAGCATGCGCAGCGCGAAGATCGCCGCGAGCGACGTGGTCGCGCGCAATTCGGGCGCGGTCATGCGGGAAGACGTGGCAGACGGATTGGACATCGGGAATGAATTTCGAATGATCGGAATGTCCGCCCGACACCGGGCGGCGGAAGATCAGGACCAGCGGCCCGGGAGGCTTGGCGGGCGACACGTCGGGGCAGGATTCAGGCAGCCCGCAGGCCACCCGGAACCGCGCGGCGCGGCCGCATTCCCGGCGCAGGCGCCGCCCTGCTGCCACCTGCTGCTAAGGCTGGGGGCCCCAAACGACGGCCTCGAAAAGCCGTTATAGTAGCAGGTTTGGTTCCCTCCATTTTCGCCAGGTTCATGGAACAGATCCGTATCCGTGGGGCACGCACCCACAACCTGAAAAACGTCAATCTCGACCTGCCGCGCCACAAGCTGGTCGTGATTACCGGGTTGTCCGGGTCGGGCAAGTCGTCGCTCGCGTTCGATACCCTTTATGCCGAGGGTCAGCGCCGCTACGTCGAAAGCCTGTCCGCATATGCCCGCCAGTTCCTGCAGTTGATGGAGAAACCCGACGTCGATCTGATCGAGGGTCTGTCGCCCGCGATCTCGATCGAGCAGAAGGCGACGTCCCACAACCCGCGTTCGACCGTCGGCACGGTCACGGAAATCCACGACTACCTGCGACTTTTGTACGCACGTGTCGGCACGCCGTACTGCCCCGACCACGACATCCCGCTGGAAGCGCAGAGCGTGTCGCAGATGGTCGACGCGGCGCTCGCGCTGCCCGAGGAAACCAAGCTGATGATCCTCGCGCCCGTCGTCGCGAACCGCAAGGGCGAACACGCCGAGCTGTTCGAGGACATGCAGGCGCAGGGTTTCGTGCGCTTTCGCGTGCGCTCGGGCGGCGGCACCGCGAACGAAGGCGTCGCGAAGATCTACGAGGTCGAGTCGCTGCCGAAGCTGAAGAAGAACGACAAGCACACGATCGACGTCGTCGTCGACCGCCTGAAGGTGCGCCCGGACATGAAGCAGCGCCTCGCCGAATCGTTCGAGACGGCGCTGCGCCTCGCCGACGGTCGCGCGATCGCGCTCGAGATGGATACCGACCACGAGCACCTGTTCAGCTCGAAGTTCGCGTGCCCGATCTGCTCGTACTCGCTGCAGGAACTCGAGCCGCGCCTGTTCTCGTTCAACAACCCGATGGGCGCGTGCCCGGAATGCGACGGCCTCGGCCAGATCACGTTCTTCGACCCGAAGCGGGTCGTCGCGCACCCGTCGCTGTCGCTCGCCGCCGGCGCCGTGAAAGGCTGGGACCGCCGCAACCAGTTCTACTTCCAGATGCTGCAGAGTCTCGCGGCGTTCTACGAATTCGACATCGACGCCGCATTCGAGGACCTGCCGGAAAAGATCCGCAAGGTGCTGCTGTTCGGCTCGGGCAAGCAGACGATCCCGTTCTCGTACATCAACGAGCGCGGCCGCACGACGATCCGCGAGCACGTGTTCGAGGGGATCATCCCGAACCTCGAGCGCCGCTACCGCGAGACCGATTCGGTCGCGGTGCGCGAAGAGCTGTCGAAGTACCAGAACAACCAGCCGTGCCCGTCGTGCGAAGGCACGCGCCTGCGCCGCGAGGCGCGCCACGTGCGCATCGGCACGGGCGATTACGCGCGCGGCATCTATGAAATCAGCGGCTGGCCGCTGCGCGACGCGCTCGGCTATTTCGACGGCCTGTCGCTCGAAGGCGCGAAGCGCGAGATCGCCGACAAGGTGATCAAGGAAATCGTCGCGCGCCTGACGTTCCTGAACAACGTCGGCCTCGACTACCTGTCGCTCGAGCGCAGCGCGGAAACCTTGTCGGGCGGCGAGGCGCAGCGCATCCGGCTCGCGTCGCAGATCGGCTCGGGCCTCACGGGTGTGATGTACGTGCTCGACGAGCCGTCGATCGGCCTGCACCAGCGCGACAACGATCGCCTGATCTCGACGCTCAAGCACCTGCGCGACCTCGGCAATTCGGTGATCGTCGTCGAGCACGACGAGGACATGATCCGTACGGCCGACTACGTCGTCGACATGGGCCCGGGCGCCGGCGAGCACGGCGGCGTGGTGGTGGCCGAAGGCACGCCCAAGCAGGTGCAGTCGAACCCGCAGTCGCTCACCGGCCAGTACCTGCTCGGCAAGCGCACGATCGAGTATCCGGACGAACGGCTCGCGCCCGATCCCGAGCGGATGCTGCGCATTGTCGACGCGTACGGCAACAACCTGAAGCACGTCGATCTCGAACTGCCGGTCGGCCTCCTTACCTGCATCACCGGCGTATCGGGCTCCGGCAAGTCGACGCTGATCAACGACACGCTGTATCACGCGGTCGCGCGCCACCTGTACGGCTCGTCGGCCGAGCCGGCGCCGCACGAGGCGATCGAGGGCCTCGAGCACTTCGACAAGGTGATCAACGTCGACCAGTCGCCGATCGGCCGCACGCCGCGCTCGAACCCGGCCACCTACACGGGCCTGTTCACGCCGATCCGAGAACTGTTCTCGGGCGTGCCGACGTCGAAGGAGCGCGGCTACGATCCGGGCCGCTTCTCGTTCAACGTGAAGGGCGGCCGCTGCGAATCGTGCCAGGGCGACGGCGTGCTGAAGGTCGAGATGCACTTCCTGCCGGACGTCTACGTGCCGTGCGACGTGTGCCACGGCAAGCGCTACAACCGCGAAACGCTCGAAGTGCAGTACAAGGGCAAGAACATCAGCGAAGTGCTCGACATGACCGTCGAGCACGCGTACGCGTTCTTCAGCGCGGTGCCGGTCATTGCGCGCAAGCTGAAGACGCTGCTCGACGTCGGCCTCGGCTACATCCGCCTCGGCCAGTCGGCCACGACGCTGTCGGGCGGCGAGGCACAGCGCGTGAAGCTGTCGCTCGAACTCTCCAAGCGCGACACCGGCCGTACGCTGTACATCCTCGACGAGCCGACCACCGGCCTGCACTTCCACGATATCGCGCTGCTGCTGGAAGTGATCCACCGGCTGCGCGACCAGGGCAACACCGTCGTGATCATCGAGCACAACCTCGACGTGATCAAGACGGCCGACTGGGTGATCGACCTCGGCCCCGAAGGCGGCGCCGGCGGCGGCCAGATCATCGCGCAGGGCACGCCCGAGCAGGTCGCGAAGACGAAGGCGAGCTTTACCGGCAAGTACCTCGCGCCGCTGCTCAAGCGCGCGACCCGCAAGGTCGCGGCGGGCTGACGCTTCCGCCGTCCCTCCCCTCCCGCGCGCGGCCGCCCGGCCGCGCGCGTCCCTTTGCACCGCGCAACCGGCCTCCTCTCGTTTTCCCTTCTGCGTTTACACCATGCGCCAAACGGCCCCGTTGCGGACCATAATGGCGGCTATACTTTACGGTCGTAAGGTTCGCCGTACGCACCAATCCGGTGCGGTGTCGGGCGAACACGGCTCTGCCGCGCATTCCGCGGCATGACACACGAACGACAGGAATCCACGATGGAGAAGCAACCAGACTCGTCTCGCGATGCGCAGAATCGCGAACCGCACCTGCGCAGTGTGCGGCTGACGAGCGACTTCAGCCTGCCGAAGCTGTCGGCACTCGAGATCGGCAGCTATGTGTTTGCGATCGTCGCCATGTGGCTCGTGATCGAGCTCAAGCTGCTCGGCGGGCTGCTGGCCGGCCTGCTGGTCTACCAGCTGATCCACACGATCGCCCCCGTGATCGAGCGTCACACCACGAGCATGCGCGCGCGCTGGGTCGCCGTCGTGCTGCTGGCCATCGTGATCGTCGGCGGGCTGACAGGCCTGACGATCGGCATCATCGAACACTTCGAACGCACTGTACCGAACCTGCAAAGCCTGCTCGACCAGCTGATGCAGATCGTCGAGCGGACCCGCGCACGCACGCCGGCCTGGATCGCGAACCTGCTGCCCGTCGACGTCGAGCAGATGAAGACGAAGGCCGCCGTGCTGATGCACTCGCACATGGACCAGCTCCAGCAAAGCGGCAAGAGCGTCGCGCGCGGCTTCGGCCACGTGCTGTTCGGGATGATCATCGGCGCGATGATCGCGATCGGCGTCGAGCACGGCAAGGTGCGCCGGCCGCTGTCGACCGCGCTCGTCACGCGCGTGTCGCGCTTCGCCGACGCATTCCGCCGGATCGTGTTCGCGCAGATCAAGATCTCGGCGATCAACGCCGCGTTCACGGGCATCTACCTGCTCGTCGCACTGCCGATCTTCCACCAGCGGCTGCCGCTGTCGAAAACGCTCGTGCTCGTCACGTTCATCGTCGGCCTGCTGCCCGTGATCGGCAACCTGATTTCGAACACGCTGATCGTCGCCGTGTCGCTGTCGGTCAGCATGGGCACCGCGATCGCGTCGCTTGCGTTCCTCGTGATCATCCACAAGCTCGAATACTTCCTGAACGCGAAGATCATCGGCGGCCAGATCGAGTCGCGCGCGTGGGAGCTGCTGCTCGCGATGCTGATCATGGAAGCCGCGTTCGGGCTGCCGGGCGTGATCGCCGCGCCGATCTTCTATGCGTACCTGAAGCGCGAGTTGTACCTGCTGCGGCTGATCTGAAGCAGCCCGCGCGTCGAAAGCGAAAAAAACGCCGCGTCCCGTGAAGGGCGCGGCGTTTTTGTTTGTGGGGGCCGGCCATCCGGCGGCCGGCGATCCGGCGGCCGGCGATCCGGGGGCCGGCCGTCCGGCGGCCGGATCGCCGTGCCCCGCGGACGAATCAGCGGAACACGACCGTCTTCGTCCCGTTCAGCACGATCCGGTGCTCGACGTGCCACTTCACCGCACGCGCAAGCGTCACGCATTCGACGTCGCGGCCGATCGCGGTCAGTTGGTCGGGCGTCATGCTGTGATCGACGCGCTCGACTTCCTGCTCGATGATCGGGCCTTCGTCGAGATCGGTCGTCACATAGTGCGCGGTCGCACCGATCAGCTTCACGCCGCGGTCGAACGCCTGGTAGTAGGGCTTCGCGCCCTTGAAGCTCGGCAGGAACGAATGGTGGATGTTGATCGCGCGCCCGGTGAGCTGCTCGCACATGTTCGGCGACAGGATCTGCATGTAGCGCGCGAGCACGACGAGATCGGCCTGGTGCTCGTCGATCACTTCCAGCACGCGCGCTTCCTGCGCGGCCTTCGCGGCATCGGTCGAACCGCCGATCAGCGGGAAGTGATGGAACGGGATGTTGTAGCTCGCGGCGAGCTGGTAGAACTCCTTGTGGTTCGACACGATCGCCGGGATCTCGATCGGCAGCTGGCCGGTGCGATAGCGGAACAGCAGGTCGTTCAGGCAGTGGCCGATCTTCGACACCATGATCACGACGCGCGGCTTCACGGCCGCGTCATGCAGTTCCCAGCGCATCGAGAACTGCTCGGCGAGCGGGGCAAATTCCTTGCGAAGCGTGTCGAGCGCCGTCGCGGCATCCGCACCGCCACCGTCCTGCTCGAAGTGCACGCGCATGAAGAACTCGCTGGTGCGGCTGTCGCCGAACTGCGCCGAATCGAGGATGTTGTTGCTGCGCTCGAACAGGAAGCCCGAGACCGCATGGACGATGCCGTGCCGGTCGGGGCACGACAGTTTCAAGATAAAGCTGTGATCGGTCGGCATGACCGCTACTCCCTTTGTTTCCGTATTCGTCAAATTGCCCGTTCGCGCCGCCGGACTGCATGCGCGGCACGCGTCACGCGGCCGGTGCGAACAGTGCGTCGATGCCGGCCGCGTCGGCCGCCGGGATCCAGCGGTGGCGCAGCAGCGTATCGAGCGTCGCGAGGCTCGCATCCATCGTCGCGCGGCCGGCGCGCAGCCAACCGATCACCTCGGGCACGCCGGCCAGCAGGTGCTCGGCCACTTCGCCGTCCTGGTTGCGCGGCGCGAAGTCGCGCGGCAGCGGCAGGTCGTACACGAAGATCAGTTCGGACTGCGTGCCTTCCGGCAGCGAGCACAGTACCTGCACCGCGCGGCCCGCGATCGCGCGCGCGGCCAGTTCGGCGGGAATGCCGGCTTCTTCCCAGCACTCCTTCGCGAGCGTCTCGTGAACGCCCAGGCCCCAGCCGATCCCGCCCGCGACGACGTTGTCGAGCATGCCGGGGTCGGTTGCCTTGGTCTCGCTGCGGCGGCCGAGCCACATCTGCGGGGCGGCCGCGGCGGGCGGCTCGCCCGGCGCAACCGCATATTCTACGATGCCGTTCAGATGCACCGCGTAAGTCTGCGTGCCAAAGAAGCGCGACGCGGCGCGCTCGATGTACGCGAGCGGCGGATCGTCGAAGCGGTTGCGGATCGCGTAGATCTCGTCGCGCCAGCCGGGAATCGCGCCTTCGGCCGCGAGCGCGCCGATCGCGCTCGCCAGTGCCATGCTGCGCGCGTCGACCGAGTCGTAGCGCGCCGACAGCACGACGCGCTCATCGGTCAACTCGAACACGTCGGGCCAGCGGGCGAGCATCGCGACGTCCTGGCGGCGCACCCAGCCGACCGCCTGGCCGGCAATCTCGAAACGCAGGTGCGCGGCCGGATCGAAACGGCGCGCGGCCGCAATGCACGGAAACGTCATCGCCATCAGTCCTTCAGCGCCACGCGGATGCCGATCGCGATGAACGTCACACCGGCGATCCGGTCGAGCCACACGCCGGCCTTCGGGCGGCGCTTGAGCCACGCGCCGATCATGCCCGCGCCGACGCCGAACAGCGAAAAGACCGCGGCCGTCTGCAGCATGAACAGCGCGCCGAGTTCAAACATCTGCAGCGTCACGCTCTGGCCGCCGTGCGGATCGACGAACTGCGGCAGGAACACGACGAAGAACAGCGTGACCTTCGGGTTCATCAGGTTGCCGACCACGCTCTGCCGGAAGATCGTGCCGAGCGGCTGCGGCGGACGCTCATGCGCATTCGCGAGGCCCTGGCTGCGCAGCGCCTTGATGCCGATCCACACGAGGTACGCGGCGCCCGCGAGCTTCAGGATCTCGAACGCGACCGGCGACGAACGCAGCACGGCCGCGACGCCGAGCGCCGCGAGCGTCGTGTGGAACAGGATCCCGGCGGTGAAGCCGAGCGCGGCGACGAAACCGGCCGCGCGGCCCTGCGAGATGCCGCGTGCGAGCACCTGCAGGTTGTCGGGACCCGGCGCGAACGTGATCGCGATCGACGTGGCGAGAAACAGCATGAAGTTGGGCATCGTGACCTCGCTGTGTAACGTGGATTCAGGCGGGCCGGCGTTCAGTGGCCGGCGAATTCGGTGACGGTGTAGACCGGCAATCCCGCATTGCGCAGCAGCGCCGAGCCGCCGAGATCGGGCAGGTCGATGATCGCCGCACCTTCGACGACCTCCGCGCCGAGCCGCTGCAGCAGGTTGCGCCCCGCCATCATCGTGCCGCCGGTCGCGATCAGGTCGTCCATGATGATCACGCGGTCGCCGGGGCGGCACGCATCTTCATGGATCTCGACCGTCGCGCTGCCGTATTCGAGGTCGTACGATTCCGAGCGCGTCTTGTACGGCAGCTTGCCCACCTTGCGGATCGGCACGAAGCCGACGCTCAGCTCGTACGCGACGATCGGCGCGATGATGAAGCCGCGCGCGTCGAGGCCCGCGACATAGTCGAGCTTCGCATCGACATAGCGCTCGACGAACAGGTCGACGAGGATGCGCAGCGCCTTCGGGCTCTGCAGCAGCGTCGTAATGTCGCGGAACATCACGCCCGGCTGCGGCCAGTCGGGCACCGTGCGGATCTGGCTGTGGATGAAGGCGACCGGATCGAGCGGTGCGCCCGACGACGAATGCGGCATGAAACTCTCCGAAAAAAACGGTGCGCGAAGATCGGGCACCGTTTCGAATAAATACGGGTCAGGTTATCAATCCAAGCCCGGCTCAGGCAGCCGCGGCAGGCGGATCGCGCCGATGGCGCGACAACCGCTCCTCCGCGAGCGCGAGCGCCTCGGGCAGCCCGCGCAGCACGACGATGTCGCTCGCGCGCAGCTTGGTCTGCGGATCGGGTTCGACGCCGCGGATGCCGTGCCGGCGGATCGCCGTGACTTCGAGCCCGAGTGCATACAGCCCGAGTTCTTCCAGCGAACGCCCGACCGCGTCCGCGCGCGCATCGACCGGCACCGATTGTAGCCGCACCTGCTCGTGGTCGTCGTCGTCCGTGTCGTCCGCGCCGCGGAAATAGCCGCGCAGCAAGCTGTAGCGCGCGTCGCGCATTTCCTCGACGCGCCGCACGACCTTGCGCATCGGTACGCCCACCAGCACCAGCGTGTGCGACGCAAGCATCAGGCTGCCCTCGACGATCTCCGGGATCACCTCGGTCGCGCCGGCCGCGAGCAGTTTTTCGAGATCGGCATCGTCGACGGTGCGCACGATCGCGGGCAGCGTCGGCTCGAGTTCGTGTACGTGATGCAGCACGCGCAGCGCGGACGGCGTGTTCGCATAGGTGATCGCCACAGCCGCCGCGCGGTGGATACCGGCCGCGAGCAGCGACTCGCGGCGCGCCGCGTCGCCGAACACGACCGATTCGCCGGCCGCCGCGGCCGCACTCACGCGATCGGGGTCGAGGTCGAGCGCGACGTACGAAATGCCTTCCTGTTCGAGCATCCGCGCCAGGTTCTGGCCCGCGCGGCCGTAGCCGCAGATGATCACGTGGCCGCGCTGCTTGAGGCTTTGCGTCGCGATCCGCGTCATCTGCAGCGACTGCTGCATCCATTCCGTCGACGACAGCCGCATCACGATCCGGTCGGCGTTCTGGATCAGGAACGGCGCGGCGAGCATCGACAGCAGCATCGACGCGAGGATCGCCTGCAGCAGCGTCGAATCGACGAGGTGCCGGTCGAGGATCAGGTTCAGCAGCACGAAGCCGAATTCGCCGGCCTGCGCGAGCCCGATGCCGGTGCGCATCGCGACACCCGGCGTCGCGCCGAACAGCCGCGCGAGCCCGGTGATCATCGTGGCCTTGAACAGCACCTGGCCGACGAAGAAGCCGAGCACGAGCAACGGATGCTCCCAGATCACGCGCGGATCGAGCAGCATCCCGGTCGTCACGAAGAACAGGCCGAGCAGCACGTCGCGGAACGGCTTGATGTCCTCCTCCACCTGGTGGCGGAACGGCGTCTCGGAGATCAGCATCCCCGCGATGAACGCGCCGAGCGCGAGCGACAGGCCGAACTTGTCGGTGATGAACGCGGCGCCGAGCGTGACGAGCAGCAGGTTCAGCACGAACAGCTCCTGCGAGCGGCGCCGCGCGACGACGTTGAGCCAGCGCGTCATGAAGCGCTGCCCGATGACCAGCAGCAGCGTGAGCGCGATCACGATCTTCACGGCCGCGAAGCCGAGCGTGATCGCGAGGTCCTTCGACGATTCGGCGCCGAACGCGGCGATCACGATCAGCAGCGGCACCACCGCGAGATCCTGGAACAGCAGCACGCCGAAGATGTTGCGGCCGTGCTCGGTCTCGATCTCGAGCCGCTCGGCGAGCATCTTCGACACGATCGCCGTCGACGACATCGCGAGCGCGCCGCCGAGCGCGATGCTGCCCTGCCACGTGATGTGCACCCAGTGCTCGAACAGTATGCCGAGCACGAGCGCGAGCACCAGCGTCGCGACCACCTGCAGCAGCCCGAGCCCGAACACGAGCCGCTGCATCGACCTCAGCTTCGCAAGGGAGAATTCGAGGCCGATCGAGAACATCAGGAACACGACGCCGAATTCCGCGAGGTGCTCGGCGCGTTCGAGATCCGCCGCGATCCCGAGCGCATGCGGGCCGACCAGGATGCCGACGGTCAGGTAGCCGAGCATCGGCGGGAGGTTCAGCGAACGGAACACGACGACGCCCACCACTGAAGCCAGCAGCAGCATGAGCGTCATTTCGAGCGGGGAAATCACGGGCAAAGCGTCCTCGTTCGTCGGGGCCACCGCAAAGCGGACACGGTGGCGTAGCGTGGGATAGGCAACTTCGGACGAGTCCGAAGGCCCGGCGCGGCGAACAAACGCCTTTGCTATACTCCGCGCATGATAGCGAAAATCAATGACAACCGCGCGCTCGCGCTCGCCCGCGACGTGCTCGACATCGAGGCGGACGCCGTGCGCGCGCTGCGCGACCAGCTCGACGGCGACTTCGTCCAGGCCGTCGCGCTGCTGCTCGGCTGCCGCGGCCGCGTGGTGGTTTCCGGAATCGGCAAATCGGGGCATATCGCCCGCAAGATCGCAGCAACGCTGGCGAGCACCGGCACGCCGGCCTTCTTCGTGCATCCCGCCGAGGCCAGCCACGGCGACCTCGGGATGGTCACCTCCGACGACGTCTTCATCGGCATCTCCTATTCCGGCGAATCCGAAGAACTCGTCGCGATCCTGCCGCTCGTGAAGCGGATCGGCGCGAAGCTGATCGCGATCACGGGCCGCGCGGAGTCGAGCCTCGGCACGCTCGCCGACGTGAACCTGAACGCCGCGGTCTCGAAAGAGGCCTGCCCGCTGAACCTTGCGCCCACCGCGAGCACGACCGCCGCGCTCGCGCTCGGCGACGCGCTCGCCGTTGCCGTGCTCGATGCACGCGGCTTCGGTTCGGAAGATTTCGCGCGCTCGCACCCGGGCGGCGCACTCGGCCGGCGCCTGCTCACCTACGTGCGCGACGTGATGCGCTCGGGCGACGACGTCCCGTCCGTCGGGCTCGACGCAACGCTGTCGGATGCGCTGTTCCAGATCACCGCGAAGCGCCTCGGCATGACCGCCGTGGTCGACGCCGGCGGCAAGGTCGTCGGCATCTTCACGGACGGCGACCTGCGCCGCGTGCTCGCGCGCGACGACGACTTCCGCACGCTGTCGATCACCGACGTGATGACGCGCGACCCGCGCACGATCGCACCGGATCACCTGGCAGTCGAGGCCGTGGAACTGATGGAGCGCTATCGGATCAACCAGATGCTGGTGGTCGATGCCGACGGCGCGCTGATCGGCGCGCTGAACATGCACGACCTGTTTTCGAAGAAGGTGATCTGATGAGCGCAGCGCTGACTGCGGCCGAACGCGCGAGCCGCGTGAAGCTGATGATTTTCGACGTCGACGGCGTGCTGACCGACGGCGGCCTGCTGTTTACAGCGGCCGGTGACACGATGAAGTCGTTCAATTCGCTCGACGGCCACGGCGTGAAGCTGCTCGGCGAAGCCGGCATCGCAACCGCGATCATCACGGGCCGCCGCTCGGAAATCGTCGCGGCACGCGCGAAGGAAATGAAGATCGCGCACCTGTTCCAGGGCGTCGAGAACAAGCTCACCGTATTCACCGACCTGATCGCATCGCTCGGCCTCACCGCCGACCAGTGCGGCTACATGGGCGACGACTGGCCCGACCTGCCCGTGATGCTGCGCTGCGGCTTCGCGACGGCCCCCGCGAATGCGCACCCCGAGGTGATCGCCCGCGCGCACTGGGTGGCCGAGGCCCGCGGCGGCCAAGGCGCCGTGCGCGAAGTCTGCGACGCGATCCTGCGCGCGCAGCGCCGTTACGACGCGCTGCTCGCGGCCGCCTGCGGAGCCTGACGGATGAACACGCATTTCCGCTGGACCCAGCTGCTGCCGCTCGTCGCGGTCGCCGCGCTCGCGGGCATCACGTGGTGGCTGCTGCAGGCCACGCTGCCGCCGCCCGGCGAAGGCACCGTGCAACCGAAGCGCCACACGCCCGACTATTTCGCGGACAACTTCTCGGTCACCGAGCTCGACCAGTCCGGCTCGACCCAGTACCGGCTGACGGCCGCGAAGCTGATCCATTACGAAGACACTGAAGACAGCGACCTGACCGATCCGGCCATGCGCGCGTTCCAGCCCGGCAAGCCCGTCGTGACGACCACCGCGAAGCGCGGCACCGTCAACGGCGACGTGTCGATCGTCGATTTGTACGACAATGCGCGCATCCTCCGTGCGGCCGGCGGCGGCGATCCGCAGATGCAGGCCGATTCCCAGCATTTCCGGATCTTCGTCAATGACGATGTGATCCAGACCGAAAAGCCGGTTAAACTTCAGCGCGGCCTGTCGCTCGTCAATGCGACCGACGGCATGAAGTACAACAACGTCACCCGGGTCATCGAGCTTTACGGCAACGTGCGCGGCACGATCGCCGCCGCGGACACGTCCGGCGGCTCGAAAGGTCAACCCAAGTGACGCATCCCTCACGTGACTGCATGAACGAACCGTTCCCTCGACAGATTTCCGGCGGCGCTGCGCGCGCCGTCCGCGCCGCGCTCGCCGCGACGCTCGTGGCGCTCCCGCTGGTCGGGCTGGCGCCGCTCGCCCATGCCGAGAAGGCCGACCAGAGCAAGCCGATCAACGTCGAGGCAGACAACCTGACCTATGACGACCTGAAGCAGGTCACGGTCGCGACCGGCAACGTCGTGATCACGAAGGGCACGATCATCATCAAGGGCGATCGCGTCGAAGTGCGCCAGGACCCGGAAGGCTATCAGTACGCCACTTCGTTCGGCAGCGGCAAGAAGCACGCGACGTTCCGCCAGAAGCGCGAAGGCCTCGACGAATACATCGACGGCGACGCCGAGCGCATCGACTACGACGGCAAGCAGGATCTCACCACCCTGACCACCGCCGCGACCGTGCGCCGCCTGCAGGGCACGTCGACTATCGCCGATACCGTGCACGGCAGCGTGATCACGTACGACGGCCAGCGCGACTTCTACACCGCGAAGGGCGGCAAGGACGTCGCCGCACCGGGCAACCCGAACGGCCGCGTGCGCGCGATGCTGTCGCCGAAGAACGGCGGCCCCGCGCCGCTGAACGGCGCGCCGGCGAAGCTGTCGCCGTCGACCACGATCCAGGGAGCGCCGGGCCAATGAACGCGCTACCGAACCGTCAGCCGGCCGGCACCACGAGTTCGCTCGTGGTCCGAAACCTGAAGAAGCGCTACGGCACGCGCACGGTCGTCAAGGACGTGTCGCTCGACGTGAAGAGCGGCGAAGTCGTCGGCCTGCTCGGCCCGAACGGCGCCGGCAAGACCACGTCGTTCTACATGATCGTCGGCCTCGTGCCGCTCGACGCGGGCGAGATCTCGCTGAACGGCAGCTCGATCAGCCTGCTGCCGATCCACAAGCGCGCGTCGCTCGGCCTGTCGTACCTGCCGCAGGAAGCGTCCGTGTTCCGCAAGCTGACCGTCGAGGAAAACATCCGCGCGGTGCTCGAGCTGCAGCACGGCGAAGACGGCAAGCGGCTGTCGAAGGACGCGATCTCGTCGCGCACCGAAGCGCTGCTCGACGAGCTGCAGATCGGCCACCTGCGCGAGAACCCCGCACTGTCGCTGTCGGGCGGCGAGCGGCGTCGGGTCGAAATCGCGCGCGCGCTCGCGACCAACCCGAACTTCATCCTGCTCGACGAACCGTTCGCCGGCGTCGACCCGATCGCGGTGCTCGAGATCCAGAAGATCGTCAAGTTCCTGAAGCAGCGCAACATCGGCGTGCTGATTACCGATCACAACGTCCGCGAAACGCTCGGCATCTGCGATCACGCCTACATCATCAGCGACGGCTCGGTGCTCGCCGCCGGTGCGCCGAGCGAAATCATCGAAAACGAAAGCGTGCGCCGCGTGTACCTCGGCGAACACTTCCGGATGTAACTCCCTCCTCGTGGCTGGCTGCACCCCGCCCGGCGTCGCCGCGCGGGGCCGCGCCCTGCTTCGCGGCCATGCCCGCGGCCGGGCGGCGCGCCGCGCGTAATCGCGGATGGCTCAACGCGCCTGGGTCGTGGCAAACTGCCGGTATGACTCCCTCCTCGCCATGAAAGCCAGCCTTCAACTCCGCCTGTCGCAACATCTGGCGCTGACACCCCAGCTACAGCAGTCGATCCGGCTCCTGCAGTTGTCGACGCTCGAATTGCAGCAGGAAGTCGCGATGGCCGTCGCGCAGAACCCGCTGCTCGAGAACGACGACGAATGGATCGCGAGCCCGCTGCGTGTCGCAGCGGACGGATCGTTGATTGCGCAGACGCCTCCCGCCCAGAACACCGAACCCACTTCGACAAGCAGCAGTTCGTCGAGCGATCGCGCCGAACGTGACGAGCCGGCCGGCGCGGACGAATACGACGGTTATGCATCCGGCGACGGCAACGACGGCCCGCAGTGGAATCTCGACGAATTCGGCCGCTCGAGCGGCGCGTCCGACGACGACGATCTCCCGCCGCTGCAGGTGCAGGAGGCGGCGACGTCGCTGCGCGACCACCTGTCCGCGCAGTTGCGCGTCACGCAGGCCGGCCCGCGCGATCGCGCGCTCGTGATGTTCCTGATCGAATCGCTCGACGACGACGGCTACCTGACCGCCACGCTCGACGAAGTGCTCGCCGACCTGCCGCCCGAGCTGGAGATCGACTGCGACGAACTGAACGCGGCGCTCGCGCTGCTGCACAGCTTCGACCCGGCCGGGGTCGGCGCCCGCTCCGCATCCGAATGCCTGAAGCTGCAGTTGCTGCGCCTCGATCCGTCCCCGACACGCACGCTCGCGCTCGAGATCGTGTCGCAGCATCTCGAACTGCTCGCCGCCCGCGACTTCACGCGGTTGCGCAAGCACCTGAAGGCGAGCGACGACGCGCTGCGCGACGCACACACGCTGATCCGCTCGCTGGAGCCGTTCCCCGGCGCCGCATACGGCAGGGCCGAGGCCGACTACGTCGTGCCCGACATCATGGTGAAGAAGGCCGGCCAGGGATGGCTCGCGGAACTCAATCCGGAGGTCGTGCCGCGCCTGCGGATCAACAACCTCTACGCGAACATCTTGCGCAACAGCCGCGGCGATCCGTCGGCCGGTTCGCTCAAGCAGCAGCTCCAGGAAGCACGCTGGCTGATCAAAAACATTCAGCAGCGATTCGACACGATCCTGCGTGTCGCGCAGGCTATTGTCGAGCGTCAAAAGAACTTCTTTGCGCACGGTGAAATTGCCATGCGCCCCTTGGTTTTGCGGGAAATAGCTGATACGCTGGGCCTACACGAGTCGACTGTCAGCCGTGTGACAACCGGGAAGTACATGCTGACCCCGTTCGGGACGCTTGAATTTAAGTACTTCTTCGGATCTCACGTCTCGACCGACACCGGTGGCGCCGCCTCGTCGACCGCCATCCGAGCCCTGATCAAGCAACTGATAGGAGCTGAAGACCCAAAATCGCCACTTTCGGATAGCCGCATTGCCGAGCTGCTGGCAGAACAGGGGTTCGTGGTCGCGCGCCGCACGGTTGCGAAATATCGCGAAGCCCTCAAGATCCCGGCAGTCAATCTGCGAAAGTCTCTTTAGGCCTGCTGCCTGCCCGGCGGCAGGCGTGTTCCGGCCACCGCGCACACGGGGAACAGGCCGGGCGACTTGTCAGCGATACGCCGCCACGTGCGGCACGGGCAAGTCGACCGGAGCGCCGCCTCGATGCGGCCGGGTGGTCACTCGCTTGGAGAAGCACTATGAACCTGAAGATCAGTGGACATCATCTCGAAGTCACGCCTGCAATTCGCGAATACGTGATCACCAAGCTGGACCGGGTGCTACGGCATAGCGATCAGGTGATCGATGGCACTGTGATCCTCTCGGTCGACAATCACAAGGAAAAGGACAAGCAGCAGCGCGCGGAAATCAACCTGCACCTGAAGGGCAAGGACATCTTCGTCGAAAGCGCGAACGGCAACCTGTACGCCGCGATCGATTTGCTGATCGACAAGCTGGATCGCCAGGTCGTCAAGCACATGGAGCGCCTGCAAACGCACGCGCACGACCCGATCAAGCTTCAACCGTCGATCGACCAGATCGAACTGCCGCCGCAGTAACCTTCACCGCAACACACACGTCGCCCGGTTCGCCGGGCGTTTTTTTTGCGACTCCGCGCCCGTGGTGCAACCGGTCCGTCCGCACTGCGCCACGCACGCGGCTGTGCTCTATAATGTTCCGGTTATCGCCGGGGGGGCGCTGGATGCGGTAGCTGCCTTGCAGGTTGCCGATGCCGAACGCCTTGATATCGCCGAACATGGATAATCAGTCTGCCGCCGCAAGGAGACCCCAGGCCGCCCAATCGCCTGCCAACATGAATCGCCTAGCCAAAATCCTGCCCATAGAGAACGTCGTCATCGACCTCTCAGTCACCAGCAAGAAACGCGTGTTCGAACAAGCCGGGCTGATGTTCGAGAATCAGAACGGCATCGCCCGCAGCACCGTCACGGACAACCTGTTCGCGCGCGAGCGCCTCGGCTCGACCGGGCTCGGCGAAGGTGTCGCGATTCCGCACGGGCGCATCAAGGGTCTCAAGCACCCGCTCGCCGCGTTCGTCCGGCTCGCCGATGCGATCCCGTTCGAAGCCCCCGACGGCCAGCCGGTCGGCCTCCTGATTTTCCTGCTCGTGCCCGAGCAAGCCACCCAGCAGCACCTCGAGATCCTGTCGGAAATCGCGCAACTGCTGTCCGATCGCGACGCGCGTGAGCGTCTGCACAACGAAACGGATATCGCCGAGTTGCATCGCCTGCTCACTCAGTGGCAACCTTGAGTTGATCCGGGCGGATTATTTTCCCGTACGACGCGGCATGCGCCGCCGTCCAGGGCCGCCCGGCGCCGGCCCGGCATGGCGACGTCCGTCGCCGCGCGCATGCACCGGCCCATTGGAGTGACGGAGTAGTCATGGATACGTCCAGCATCAACGCCCAGAGCATCTTCGACGACAACGCGGCCACGCTGAAACTGAGCTGGCTGACGGGGCATGAAGGCTGGGAACGCGGCTTTTCGGCCGACACCGTCGGCAATGCAACCTCGAGCGCCGACCTCGTCGGCCACCTGAACCTGATCCACCCGAACCGGATCCAGGTGCTCGGCGAAGCCGAAATCGACTACTACCAGCGCCAGACCGACGAAGACCGCTCGCGCCACATGGCCGAGCTGATCGCCCTCGAACCGCCGTTCCTCGTCGTCGCCGGCGGCGCTGCCGCCCCGCCCGAACTCGTGCTGCGCTGCACGCGCTCGTCGACCCCGCTGTTCACGACGCCGATGTCGGCCGCCGCGGTGATCGACAGCCTGCGGCTCTACATGTCGCGGATCCTCGCGCCGCGCGCGACGCTGCACGGCGTGTTCATCGACATCCTCGGGATGGGCGTGCTGCTGACCGGCGATTCGGGCCTCGGCAAGAGCGAACTCGGCCTCGAGCTGATCAGCCGCGGCCACGGCCTCGTCGCCGACGACGCGGTCGATTTCGTCCGACTTGGCCCCGATTTCGTCGAAGGGCGCTGCCCGCCGCTGCTGCAGAACCTGCTCGAAGTGCGCGGCCTCGGCCTGCTCGACATCAAGACCATCTTCGGTGAAACTGCCGTGCGGCGGAAAATGAAGCTGAAGCTGATCGTCCAGCTCGTGCGGCGCCCCGACGGCGAATTCCAGCGCCTGCCGCTCGAAAGCCAGACCGTCGACGTGCTCGGTTTGCCGATCAGCAAGGTCACCATCCAGGTCGCGGCCGGCCGCAACCTCGCGGTACTCGTCGAGGCGGCCGTCCGGAACACGATCCTGCAGTTGCGAGGAATCGACACGTTGCGCGATTTCATGGATCGGCAACGACTCGCGATGCAAGACCCCGACAGTCAATTCCCCGGCAAACTGGTGTAACCCGCACGCGCCGGCCACGCAACGCCGACGCGTCGAGCCGGTGCTATGATGAAACGTCAGGATTCTCTGCTTCCCATGCGCATCGTCCTCATCACCGGCATCTCCGGCTCAGGCAAGTCCGTCGCGCTGAACGCGCTCGAAGACGCAGGCTATTACTGCGTCGACAACCTGCCGCCGCACGTGCTCCCCGAACTTGCCCGCTACCTCGCCGAGGATGGCCAGCACCGGCTCGCGGTCGCGATCGACGCGCGCTCGAGCGCCTCGCTCGACGAAATGCCCGGCCTGATCCGCGAGCTGTCGCGCGAGCACGACGTGCGCGTGCTGTTCCTCAACGCGAGCACCCAGTCGCTGATCCAGCGCTTCTCCGAAACGCGCCGCCGCCATCCGCTGTCCGGCTCGCTGTCGCACGATGCGGACGTCGGCCTGCTGTCGTCGCTCGAGGAAGCGATCGAGCGCGAACGCGACCTCGTCGCGCCGCTTGCCGAATTCGGCCACCAGATCGACACGAGCACGCTGCGCGCGAACGCGCTGCGTACGTGGGTCAAGCGCTTCATCGAGCAGAAGAACAACGACCTGATGGTGATGTTCGAATCGTTCGGCTTCAAGCGCGGCGTGCCGCTCGACGCCGACCTGATGTTCGACGTGCGCGCGCTGCCGAATCCGTACTACGACCACGAGTTGCGCCCGCTCACCGGGCTCGACCAACCGGTCATCGCCTTTCTCGACGCACTGCCGATCGTCCACCAGATGATCGACGACATCCATGCGTTCCTGATGAAATGGCTGCCGCACTTCCGCGATGACAACCGCAGCTACCTGACCGTCGCCATCGGCTGCACGGGCGGGCAGCATCGTTCGGTGTTCATCGCGGAAACGCTCGCCGCGCGCCTTGCGCGCGAGGCGAACGTGATCGTGCGGCATCGTGACGCGCCAGTGGATGTCGACGCGTCGTCGCGGCTCGTCTCCGAGGTCGACCGACCCTAGAGACGCACGCCCCAACGCCCGCGCGCCATGTCCTCCCTATCGACCACCCTGATCGACCTGCCGCTGTTTCCGCTGCACACGGTGCTGTTTCCGGGGGGCCTGCTCCCGCTCAAGGTGTTCGAGGCGCGCTATCTCGACATGTCCCGCGCGTGCCTGCGCGATGACGCGCCGTTCGGCGTGTGCCTGCTGAAGAGCGGGCCCGAAGTCGCGCAGGACGGTGCGGTGTCCGTGCCCGAGACCATCGGCTGCATGGCGCGCATCACCGAGTGCGATACCGGCGAATTCGGCATGCTCTATCTGCAAGCAATCGGCACGCAGCGTTTCGAGCTGCTGTCGTATCGCGTCGAAGGCAACGGGCTGCTGGTCGGCATCGCGGAGCCGCTGCCTGACGACATCCCGCTCGAAGGCGAGCAGACGCTCGCTCAATTCGGCTCGTGCGCCGAAGTGCTCGAGCGCATCATCAATGCGCTGAAGAAGTCCGATCCGGAGAAAATGCCGTTCGGCGAACCGTTCCGCCTCGACGATCCAAGCTGGGTGTCGAACCGCCTCGCGGAGCTGCTACCGCTCGACCTGCGCGCGCGGCAGAAGCTGATGGAGTTTCCGGACGTCGGCGCGCGCATCGATGCCGTGCACCACGTGCTCGACCGGCACGGCTGGCTATAGCGCGCCCCGGACCTGTCGCTTCGCGCGAAACTTCGGGGGACGTCCCTCAAGGGACTTCGTTCGGGATGGAAAACCGGCGGTGGCCGGTGTGTTGTCTTGAGCGCCCCCAAGACCGCCACGTCGTGCCAGGCCTCCGAGCGACCTTCCTCGGCGCGGAAAACATCGGGCGGCCCCGCGTTTCCTTGAATGCACGCCCCTCCCCCTTCGTTACAGCAGCGGCCCGCTCAGCGCATCGAGCAGCTTGCGCACGGGCGCCGGCACGCCGTACGCGTCGAGCCGGCTCAGCGGAACCCAGGCGGTGTCCGCATCCCGCGCACCCGAAGGCAGGCCATCACCATCGACCATGTCGCTCAGCCGCGGCTCGATCTCGAGCCGGAAATGCGTAAACGTGTGCGTGAGCGGCGCGAGCGGCACCGTGCCGCCGCCGCCGAAGCCCCGCGCGAGTTCCGCGAGCGCGGCGTC
Organism: Burkholderia crassaminum; assembly: GCF_964265005.1. Lineage (NCBI taxonomy): Bacteria > Pseudomonadati > Pseudomonadota > Betaproteobacteria > Burkholderiales > Burkholderiaceae > Burkholderia > Burkholderia crassaminum. The sequence continues at coordinate 3,277,017 of NZ_OZ183799.1, forward strand.
GCCGTCCGCTTGCGGCAGGCTCCACAGCCCGCCCCAGATGCCGGTCGGCGGCCGCCGCTCGAGCAGCACGGCGTCACCGTCGCGCAGCACGAGCATCCAGGTCTTGCGCGTCGGCACGGCCTTCTTCGGCCGCGCGGCCGGCAATTCGCGCTGGCGGCCCGTCGATTGCGCGACGCAGTCGCCCGCGAACGGGCAGCGCGCGCAATCGGGCTTGCCGCGCATGCACAGCGTCGCGCCGAGATCCATCAGCCCCTGCGTATACGCGCTCACATCGGCCGCGTTCGCGGCGTCGGGCAACAGCGATTCGGCGAGCGCCCACATGTCGTTCTCGACCCGCTTCTCGCCCGGAAACCCTTCGACGCCGAACACGCGCGCGAGCACGCGCTTCACGTTGCCGTCGAGGATCGTTGCGCGCGCGCCGTAGGCGAACGACGCGATCGCGGCGGCCGTCGAGCGGCCGATGCCCGGCAGTTCGGCCAATGCGTCGGGCGTTGCAGGAAATGCGCCGCCATGCTCGGCGACGACGACCTGCGCGCAGCGGTGCAGGTTGCGCGCGCGCGAGTAGTAACCGAGCCCCGCCCACAACGCCATCACGTCGTCGGTCGGCGCGGCCGCGAGCGCGGCGACGTCCGGGTAGCGCTCGAGAAAGCGCGTGTAATACGGGATGACGGTCGATACCTGCGTCTGCTGCAGCATGATTTCCGACAGCCAGATCCGGTACGGATCGCGAGTGTTCTGCCACGGCAGGTCGTGGCGGCCATGCTCGCGCTGCCACGCGACCAGGCGTGTGGCGAACGTGCGGTGCAGCGGCGTGACGGGGAACGGAGCGGGGGCGATGCGGGGCGGCTTCAAGTTATCTAATCTTGGAAAAAGGTTTCAACGCTGGCAGGTCGGGCAGAAATAAGTCGACCGTTGGCCCTGCACGATCTGGCGAATCGGCGTACCGCATACGCGGCATGGCTGGCCCGCACGGTCGTAGACGAAGCAGTCGAGCTGGAAATAGCCGCTTTCGCCGTTGCTGCCGACAAAATCGCGCAACGTGCTGCCACCACGCTCGATCGCGTCGGCGAGCGTCGCGCGCACCGCATCGGCCAGCCGCTCGTAGCGCGGCAGCGAGACCTTGCCGGCGGCCGTCGTCGGCCGGATGCCGGCGCGAAACAGGCTCTCCGACGCATAGATGTTGCCGACGCCGACGACCATGTCGCCCGCGAGCAGCGCCTGCTTGACCGACACGGTGCGGCCGCGCGTGCGCGCGTGCAGCAGCGCGCCGGTAAACGCCGGCGAGAACGGCTCGACGCCGAGGCTCGCGAGGAGCGGATGCGCATGCACGTCGCCCGCTTCGCGCGGGTGCCACAGCACCGCGCCGAAGCGGCGTGGATCGCGGAACCGCAGCACGAATTCGTCGAAGATCCAGTCGATGTGGTCATGCTTCGCGGCGACCGGTACGCCATCGGCGGGCAGCACGCGCAGCGTGCCCGTCATGCCCAGATGGACGATGAACCAGCCCGCGTCGACCTCGAACAGCAGGTACTTGCCGCGACGCTCGACGGCGAGCACCTCGCGCGCGCGCAACTGCTCGGCGAGCCCCGCCGGCACGGGCCAGCGCAACATCGCGGTACGGACGTCGACACGCTCGACACGGCGGCCCGCGACAAAGGGCTCGATGCCCCGGCGCGTGACTTCGACTTCTGGCAACTCTGGCATTGTTTGCGGGTCTGAGACTGGATTCACGATCGTGCGTGTATTGTAGCGAGCGCGTTACAATCGGTTGAAACATCGAACGGATTTCCATGACCCTGCCCTCGAAGCTGCTTCAGAAGCGCCCCGCCGCCGTGCGCGGCGCGCGCGCCTTCCCGGTCCGCCGTGCACTCGGCGCCGCGTTGTTTGCCGCCTGGACCCTCACCGCCTTCCCGGCCCATGCGCAGGATCCGGCATCGGACGACGCGGAGCCGCAGGGCGCGTTCGAGCATGTGATACCGGACGAGCAGAAGAATCTCCCCGGTGTGCCGCTGACGAGCCAGATCGTCTACCAGGTGCTCGCCGCCGAGGTCGCGCTCCAGCGCAACCAACCGGCGCCGGCCTACCAGACCTACCTCGCGCTCGCCCGCGACACGCGCGATCCGCGTATGGCTCAGCGCGCGACCGAGATCGCGCTCGGCGCGCAAAGCCCCGCCGACGCACTGTCCGCCGCGAACCTGTGGCGCCAGTACGCACCCGATTCGAACCGGGCGTCGCAGGTCGACGCCGCGCTGCTGGTGCTCGCCGGCAAGCCGGCCGACGCACAGCCGATGCTCGCGCGCGAGCTGGCCCGGGCAACCGGCGAGACGCGCGGCCCGGCGATCCTCGCGCTGCAGGCGCTGCTCGTGCGCGGCCCCGACCGCGTCGGCGGCCTCGCAGTGCTGAAGGACATGCTGAAGAGCGATCTGAACCGGCCCGAAGCACAGCTCGCGATCGCGCGCCAGCAGCTTGCGGTCGACGACAAGGACGGCGCCGCGCAGTCGCTGAAGCAGGCGCTGGCGCTGCGCCCCGACTACCTGCCGGCGGCGCTGATGCTGTCGCAGATGGGGCCTGCGGAACGCGCGGCGGGCATCGCGTCGTTCGAAAAGTATGTTCAGCAGAATCCGAAGTCGCGCGATGCGCGGCTCGCGCTGTCGCAGCTCTATCTCGCCGACGATCGCCTCGACGACGCGCAGAAGCAGTTCGAGACGATGCGCAAGCTCGACTCGAAGGATCCGACGCCGCTGATGGCGCTCGCGCTGATCAAGATCCAGCAGAAGAAGCTCGACGAAGCGACCGCCTACCTGAAGCAGTACGTACAGCTCGGCGACAAGCAGCCGAACCTCGACGTCGGCCAGGGTTACATCTACCTCGCGCAGATCGCGATCGACCAGGACAACGACGCGCAGGCGTCGCAATGGCTCGACAAGGTCGACCAGACGAGCCAGCACTACCTCCCCGCGCAGATCACGCGCGCGCAACTGCTGCAGAAACAGGGCAAGACCGACGAGGCGCGCAAGGTGCTCGACGACCTGCCGATCACGGATCCGCGCGATGCGGCCGTGGTCGCACGCACCGACGCGTCGATCCTGTTCACCGCGAAGCGCTATCCGGAAGCCGAGGCACGGCTCGGGCAGGCGGTCCAGGACTTCCCGGACGATCCCGACCTGCGCTACGACTATGCGATGGCGGCCGAAAAAACCGGCCACTACACGACGATGGAAAAGCAGTTGCGCGAGCTGATCCGCACGCAGCCCGACAATCCGCAGGCGTACAACGCGCTCGGCTATTCGCTCGCCGACCGTAACCAGCGGCTGCCCGAAGCCAGCAAGCTGATCGACAAGGCGATGACGCTCGCGCCGAACGACGCCTACATCATGGACAGCCTCGGCTGGGTGAAGTACCGGATGGGCGATACGGCCGGCGCGGCGACGGTGCTGCGGCGTGCGTACGAACTGCAGCCGAACGCCGAGATCGGCGCGCATCTCGGCGAAGTGCTGTGGAAGAGCGGCGCGCAGGACGACGCACGTTCCGCGTGGCGTGCCGCGCAGAAGCTCGAGCCGGACAACGACACGCTCGTGCAGACGCTGAAACGCCTGCAGGTCAACGGTCTCTGATGCAGATGTTCCCGACGTTTTCCCTGTCCTCCCGCGCGCAGCGCACGCTGGCCGCAGCCGGCGCGGCGCTCGCGCTCGCCGGCTGCGCGAGCACGCCGCCGTCGGCAAGCGCGCCGACGGGTGCGGCACTGCAGACCGCCGCAACGCACGCCTACCACGGCCGCTTCGCAGTCCAGTACGACGATCGTCTCGGCAAGCAGCAGAACGTGTACGGCAACTTCGACTGGCAGGAGCACGGCGACGACGTGTCGCTCGAGCTGCGCAGCCCGCTCGGCCAGACGCTCGCGGTCGTGAAATCGACGCCGCAGGCGGCATCGCTCGAATTGCCGAACCGTCCGACGCAATATGCGCCGGACGTCGGCGACCTGATGCAGAAAACGCTCGGCTTCGAACTGCCTCTCGCGGGCCTGCGCTACTGGCTGCAGCCTACGCCCGCGCCCGCGACGCCCGCGGAGACGGTGCGCGATCCGGCCGACGGCACGCGCGTCAAGCAGATCCGCCAGGACGGCTGGACGATCGACTACCTCGCCTACGCGGATGCCCCGGCCACGGGCGTCAAACGCGTCAACCTCGTGCGCGCGACACCGCCGCTCGACATCAAGCTCGTGCTCGATCAGTGAGCACCGGCCCAGCCCAGACATACGCATGACCGATTCGACCCGCTCGCTGCGCAATTGCCTTGCGCCCGCGAAACTCAACCTGTTCCTGCACATCACCGGCCGCCGTCCGAACGGCTATCACGATCTGCAGAGTGTGTTCCAGTTGCTGAACTGGGGTGACACGTTGCACTTCACGCTGCGCGACGACGGTCGCGTCGCGCGCGTCACCGACGTGCCCGGCGTGCCCGAGGAAAGCGACCTCGTCGTGCGTGCGGCCAACCTGCTGAAAGCGCATACGGGCACCGCACACGGCGTCGACATCGAGATCGACAAGTGCCTGCCGATGGGGGCAGGCCTCGGCGGCGGCAGCTCCGACGCGGCGACGACACTGCTCGCGCTGAACCGCCTGTGGCAACTCGGCCTGCCGCGCGCCGAGCTTCAGTCGCTCGCGGTAAAACTCGGCGCAGACGTTCCGTTTTTTATTTTTGGAAAAAATGCGTTCGCAGAGGGTATCGGAGAGGAATTAGCTGAGGTACAATTGCCGACTCGCTGGTTCTTGGTTGTGACGCCACGCGTTCATGTCCCGACCGCTGAAATATTTTCAGATGAGTTGTTGACAAGAGATTCGAAGCGCGTCACAATTACGGACTTTCTTGCACAGCAAAGCAGCGACGCGGGATGGCCAGATAGTTTCGGTCGGAACGATATGCAGCAAGTTGTGACAAGTAAGTACGCGGAAGTTGCGCAGGTGGTCAAATGGTTGTATGATGTGACCCCCGCGAGGATGACCGGCTCCGGAGCAAGCGTGTTTGCAGCGTTTCGCAGCAAACATGAGGCAGAAGCGGCGCAAGCCAAGCTGCCCACCGGTTGGAACGGTGCAGTTGCCGAGAGCCTGAACGAGCATCCGCTCTTCGCTTTCGCGTCATGAAGTTTTACTTTGCCGGATGGCCTACACAAGTCCGGTGAAGTTATCAGTTAAGTGTAGGGGAGTCGCCAAGTTGGTCAAGGCACCGGATTTTGATTCCGGCATGCGAGGGTTCGAGTCCTTCCTCCCCTGCCAAAAATTTTCCCGCATTTCCCGCCTAAGCCCGAAGCAGGTGCACGATGAGCAGCCATGACGGCCTGATGGTTTTTACTGGCAACGCGAATCCCGCGCTCGCCCAGGAAGTCGTCAATATTCTTGGAATCCCCCTCGGCAAAGCAATGGTCAGCCGTTTCTCCGACGGCGAGATCCAGGTCGAGATCCAGGAAAACGTGCGTGGCAAGGACGTCTTCGTCCTGCAATCCACGTGCGCACCGACGAACGACAACCTGATGGAACTGATGATCATGGTCGATGCGCTCAAGCGCGCATCCGCCGGCCGGATCACTGCAGCCATCCCCTACTTCGGCTACGCCCGTCAGGATCGCCGCCCGCGTTCGGCGCGCGTCGCGATCTCGGCGAAGGTCGTCGCGAACATGCTGGAAATCGCCGGCGTCGAGCGGATCATCACGATGGATCTGCACGCCGACCAGATTCAGGGCTTCTTCGACATCCCGGTCGACAACATCTACGCAACGCCGATCCTGCTGGGTGACCTGCGCAAGCAGAACTACTCGGATCTGCTCGTCGTGTCGCCGGACGTCGGCGGCGTGGTGCGTGCCCGGGCACTCGCGAAGCAGCTCAACTGCGATCTCGCGATCATCGACAAGCGTCGCCCGAAGGCGAACGTCTCCGAAGTGATGAACATCATCGGTGAAGTCGAAGGCCGCACCTGCGTGATCATGGACGACATGGTCGATACGGCAGGCACGCTCTGCAAGGCCGCGCAAGTGCTGAAGGAGCGCGGCGCGAAGCAGGTATTCGCATACGCGACGCACCCGGTGCTGTCGGGTGGCGCAGGTGATCGCATCGCCGCGTCGGCACTCGACGAGCTGGTTGTCACCGACACGATCCCGCTGTCCGCCGAATCGCTCGGCTGCTCGAAGATCCGTGCGCTGACGAGCGCGAGCCTGCTGGCCGAGACATTCTCGCGGATCCGCCGCGGCGATTCGGTGATGTCGCTGTTCGCGGAATCCTGATCGCGAATCGACTGAACAAAGCATGCGCAGAAAGCGAAGCGGCAACGCTTCGCTTTTTGCACAATCGGACGGGATAGACGAAACCCCGGCCGTTTCATCAGGGGCCGCTGTTTGACGGCCCCGTTTTACTGCCTGGTCGCGGGCAGCTATTGGAGAATTACATGAAAGTCGTCGCTTTCGAGCGCCAAGAGCAAGGTACGGGTGCGAGCCGCCGCCTGCGCAACGCTGGCAAGACCACGGGTATCGTTTACGGTGGCGAAGCAGCCCCGCAAAAGATCGAACTCGATCACAACGCCCTGTGGCACGCCCTGAAGAAGGAAGCTTTCCACTCGTCGATCCTCGACCTCGAAGTGGCTGGCGCGTCGCAACAGGTTCTGCTGCGCGACGTGCAATACCACCCGTTCAAGCAACTGGTGCTGCACGTGGACTTCCAGCGCGTTGATGCGAAGAAGAAGCTGCACACGAAGGCACCGCTGCACTTCCTGAACGCAGAAGTCAGCCCGGCCGTGAAGCTGTCGAGCGCGATCGTTTCGCACGTCGCGACGGAAATCGAAATCGAGTGCCTGCCGGCTGACCTGCCGGAGTTCCTCGAAGTCGATCTGTCGAAGATCGAAGCCGGTCAATCGCTGCACGCGAAGGACATCACGCTGCCGAAGGGCGTCGCGCTGGTTGCACACGTCGAAGCAGAAAACCCGGTTGTCGCATCGGCGACGATCCCGGCTGGTGCCGTGTCGGACGCAGGCGGCGAAACGCCGGCTGCCTAAGCGGCCGCCTACGCGCCCCATCGATCCGTTTCACGAAACGGTCGACGCAACCCGCCGCGGCTTGCCCGGCGGGTTTTTCTTTTTCTGCGCCCAGGCGGCCGTTGCCGCCTTCGAAACGTCATGATCAAACTGATCGTCGGCCTCGGCAATCCCGGGGCGGAATACACCGCGACGCGCCACAATGCCGGCTTCTGGCTGATCGACCAGCTTGCCCGCGAAGCAGGCACGACGCTGCGCGACGAACGCCGCTTCCATGGCTTCTACGCGAAAGCGCGCCTGCACGGCGAGGAAGTCCACCTGCTCGAGCCGCAAACCTACATGAACCGCTCCGGCCAGTCGGTCGTCGCGCTCGCGCAATTCTTCAAGATCCTGCCCGACCAGATCCTCGTCGCGCACGACGAGCTCGACCTGCCGCCCGGCACCGTCAAGCTGAAACTCGGCGGCGGCAGCGGCGGCCACAACGGCCTGAAGGACATCTCCGCGCACCTGTCGTCGCAGCAGTACTGGCGGCTGCGGATCGGCATCGGCCATCCGCGCGACCTGATTCCGGAAAGCGCCCGCGCCGGCGCGAAGCCCGATGTCGCGAACTTCGTGTTGAAGCCGCCGCGCCGCGAAGAGCAGGACGTGATCGACGCGTCGATCGAACGCGCGCTCGCCGTGATGCCGATGGTCGTCAAGGGCGAACTCGACCGCGCGACGATGCAGCTGCATCGCAACTGACCGCAGCGCACCGCTGCGGTGCATCGCGCCGTCCGGCGTCGCCGGGCGCCCCCGCCCGCCCCACCCTGCGCGCACATGCGGTAATCTGGTCGCTTTGCCCGACAGGAGCCAAGCGGTGAGCCGTTACTGGAGCGACGTCGTTCAGCAACTCGTGCCTTACGTGCCGGGCGAGCAGCCCGCGCTCGCACACCCCGTCAAGCTGAACACCAACGAGAATCCCTATCCGCCGTCACCGCGCGTCGTCGCGGCGATCGCGCGCGAACTCGGCGCGACCGGCGACACGCTGCGCCGCTATCCCGATCCGGTTGCCCGCGCGCTGCGCGAGACGGTCGCGGCCCATCACCGTATCAAGCGCGAACAGGTGTTTGTCGGCAACGGCTCCGACGAAGTGCTCGCGCATGCATTCCAGGCGCTGCTCAAGCACGACCGGCCGCTGCGCTTCCCTGACATCACGTACAGCTTCTATCCGACCTATGCGCGCCTGTACGGCGTCGAGACGACGATCGTGCCGCTCGCGGACGACTTCTCGATCCGTGTCGACGACTATCTCGACGATGCCGGCGGCGTGCTGTTTCCGAACCCGAACGCGCCGACCGGACGCGCACTGCCGCTCGCGGACGTCGAACGGATCGCGGCCGCGAATCCGTCGTCGGTCGTCGTGATCGACGAAGCCTATGTCGACTTCGGCGCGCAGTCCGCGATTGCGCTGATCGACCGCTACCCGAACCTGCTCGTCGTGCACACGACGTCGAAGGCGCGCTCGCTTGCGGGCATGCGCGTCGGCTTCGCATTCGGCGATGCAGCGCTGATCGACGCGCTGAACCGCGTGAAGGACAGCTTCAATTCGTACCCGCTCGACCGGCTCGCGCAGGTCGCCGCGCAGGCAGCCTATGAAGACACCGACTATTTCGACGCGACCTGCCGGCGCGTGATCGACAGCCGGACGCGGCTCACGCATGCGCTCGGCGCGCTCGGCTTCGACATCGTGCCGTCGGCCGCGAATTTCGTGTTCGCACGCCATCCCGCGCACGATGCGGGCACGATCGCGGCGAAACTGAAGGAACGGGAAATTTTCGTGCGGCACTTCGCGCTGCCGCGGATCGACCAGCACCTGCGCATCACCGTCGGCACCGATGCCGAATGCGATGCGCTCGTCGCGGCGTTGCGCGAGCTGCTGGCCTGACACGAAAGAACCGGCGCCAGGCGGCGCCGATCCGGATGCGTGACGTGCGCGCCGAAGAACTCAAGCGCGCGCGTCAGCACGGGTCACGACGCGTCGTCGCCCTTCACGGCGATCAACGCGTGATACTTCTCCATCAATTGCGCGTGCGATTCGTCATGTTGCGGATCGCGCGGAATGCATTCGACCGGACACACCTGCTGGCACTGCGGTTCGTCGAAATGGCCGACGCACTCGGTGCACTTGTTCGGGTCGATCACGTAGATGTCCGTGCCCATCGAAATCGCGCCGTTCGGGCACTCGGGCTCGCACACGTCGCAATTGATGCACTCGTCGGTAATCATCAAAGCCATACTGATCTCACTTCTTCAGGCCGGCGGCCGGCTTCGCAACGAAACCGGCCGGCACCGCATCATGCGGCAGGGCCTCCCATCGCCGTCACTTTCTCGGTCAGCCACTTCTCGACGGACGGGAACACGAACTTGCTGACATCGCCGCCCAACTGCGCGATTTCGCGCACGATCGTCCCCGAGATGAACTGGTACTGATCGGACGGCGTCATGAACATCGTCTCGACGTCGGGCAACAGGTAGCGGTTCATCCCCGCCATCTGGAACTCATATTCGAAATCGGACACGGCGCGCAGGCCGCGCACGATCACGCGTGCGTTGTTGGTGCGGACGAAGTCCTTCAGGAGGCCGGTGAAACTCATCACCTTCACGTTCGGATAATGGCCGAGCACCTCGTTCGCAATCGTCAGACGTTCTTCCAGCGAGAAAAACGGCTTTTTCGCGCGGCTGTCGGCTACACCGACCACCAGCGTATCAAAAATGCTCGACGCACGCCGCACGAGGTCTTCGTGCCCGCGTGTCAGCGGATCGAACGTACCGGGATACACGGCGACTACCATGTCGCTCCTCCTGTCATCACGCAAACGGGATGGCAGCCGTGCGATGCGCACGCCACTGCCGAGATGGGCATGCGTCGCCTTTGCGGCGCGCCGCCTCGTATCGAACGCGCATTATTCATCATTTTCGCGCCGCAGCAAATGATAGTGAACCGCACCGGCCTTGCCGTGCTTCACGACCTGCCAGCCCGCGAGCGCGTCGTGTGCGGCCGGATCGAGTTCCGCCCCCGTCTCGACGTACAGCGCACCGTCCTCCGCGACGAGCGGCGCCGACAGCGCGATCGCGCGCTCGAGCGCAGCGGAATCGCCGAATGGCGGATCGAGAAACACGACGTCGAACGCACCCGGCGTGAGCCCGCCCGCGAGCCGCAGCGCATCGGCTTCGGCAACCTCGACCGAGCGGGCGCCGAGCTTGTCCTTGATCGCACGCAGCTGCTGCGCCGCGCGTGGATGGCGCTCGACCATCACGACGCTCGCCGCGCCGCGCGACGCAGCCTCGAAACCGAGTGCGCCGGTGCCCGCGAACAGGTCGAGGCAACGCCAGCCTCCGAGATCCTGGCCGAGCCAGTTGAACAGCGTCTCGCGCACACGGTCGGGCGTCGGCCGCAGGCCGTCGAGATCGAGCACCGCGAGCGGCGTGCGTTTCCAGTCACCGCCGATGATGCGGATCGTGTGCGGCTTGCCGCGGCCGGAAGGGGCCGCCGGGCGGCCGGGAGAGGAACGGGACATACGGAATATCGACGACGGAGGGACCGGGCGCGCGCAGGGGCGCACCGCTAAACAGGCGCACGTTACCACAGCGGCGGCGCACACTGACGCGAGCGCCTCGCCGCACTGATAAAATGCACGGTTTCGGCCGCCGTGCGCCGCGCCCGCGCGAACGCAGGACGGCCCGTCCGGTGCCCCGCCCCTGGCGGCGGCCCGCCCTCTTCCCGACGTCAGACCATGTTCAGCTTCTTCAAACGATTCAAGAAAACGCAGGAGCCCGATCCGGCGGAATCGCAATCGGCCGACGCGCAACAAACGGACGAACCGTCCGATGGGCCCGCGGTCGAAGCCCCGCCTGCGGCCGAAGTGCCGCAAGCGCCGGCGCAACCGGCCGCGCCGGCCGTCGTGATGACGGTCACGCCGACCAACGACGGCCGCGACGAAGTCGTCGAGACGGTTGAAATCGTTCCGCCGCCGCTGCAGGACGCCACCGCGAAGAAGTCGTGGCTCGCACGCCTGAAAACGGGGCTCGCCAAGACGGGTACGAGCATCACCGGCGTCTTCGTCAACACGAAGATCGACGAGGATCTGTACGAGGAGCTCGAAACCGCGCTGCTGATGTCCGACGCGGGCGTCGACGCGACCGAGTACCTGCTCGGCGCGCTGCGCGAAAAGGTGCGCGTGGGCCGTCTGACCGACCCGCAGCAAGTGAAGGCCGCGCTGCACGACCTGCTCGTCGAACTGCTGATGCCGCTCGAGAAATCGCTGATGCTCGGCCGCGCGCAACCGCTCGTGATGATGATCACCGGCGTGAACGGCGCGGGCAAGACGACCAGCATCGGCAAGCTCGCGAAGCATCTGCAGAGCTTCGACCAGTCGGTGCTGCTGGCCGCGGGCGACACGTTCCGTGCAGCAGCACGCGAGCAGCTCGTGGTCTGGGGCGAGCGTAACAACGTGACGGTCGTGCAGCAGGAAAGCGGCGATCCGGCCGCGGTGATCTTCGACGCGGTCAGCGCCGCGCGTGCGCGCAAGATCGACGTGATGATGGCCGACACGGCCGGCCGCCTGCCGACGCAGCTCCACCTGATGGAAGAGCTGAAGAAGGTGAAGCGCGTGATCGCGAAGGCGCACGACGGCGCGCCGCACGAAGTACTGCTGGTGATCGACGCGAACACCGGCCAGAACGCGCTTACGCAGGTCAAGGCATTCGACGACGCGCTCGGCCTCACCGGCCTCATCGTCACGAAGCTCGACGGCACCGCGAAGGGCGGGATTCTCGCTGCGATCGCACGGCAGCGCCCGGTGCCGGTCTACTTCATCGGCGTCGGCGAGAAGGTCGAGGACCTGCAGCCGTTCAGCGCGGTCGAATTCGCGGACGCGCTGCTCGGCTGAACACCGCCGGCACGCATCGCACGGGGCGCCTTCGGGCGCCCTTTTTTCATGCGCGCCCGGTCGTGCATGCCGGGCGCACCGCGCTCATTCGGCGTCGGGCTGCGCGCCGGGCTCGGCGGCCTTGAACGCATCGAGCGTCGCCGCATGGTCGACGATCCGCTGGATCGTCGGATAGCGTGTCGTGTCGATCGAGAAGCGGTTCGCGTTGAACACCTGCGGCACGAGGCACACGTCGGCGAGCGTCGGCGTGTCGCCGAAGCACAGCTTGCCGGTGCGCGGATCGCTCGCGAGACGTGTCTCGAGCGATTCGAAGCCCGCCTCGATCCAGTGCCGGTACCACGCGTTCTTCGCCTCTTCGGGCACCTTCAGCGTGTGCTTCAGGTACTTCAGCACGCGCAGGTTGTTGAGTGGATGGATTTCGCACGCGATCTGCAGCGCGACCGCGCGCACGTACGCGCGATCGACCGGCTGCTTCGGCAGAAGCGCCGGTTCCGGATGGGTTTCCTCGAGATATTCGATGATCGCGAGCGACTGCTGCAGCGTCGCGTCGCCGTCGATCAGCGTCGGCACGACCGCGTCCGGATTCAGCGCGCGGTACGCGTCCTTCAGTTGCTCCCCCCCGTCGCGCAGCATGTGCACGGGAACATAGTCGAACGGCAGCTGCTTCAGGTTCAGGGCAATCCGCACACGGTACGACGCGGAACTGCGGAAATAGCTGTAGAGCTTCATGGGATGTCTCTCGTAGTCGTATTCGGCCGGCAACGGCACGGGCGCGGCGCAGCCGGCGCGCGCACCGCCGGGAACCAGAGTGTAGCGCGCCGCGATGCGCGACCTCGCTTGCGCCGCCCGCGCCCGTGCGATACTCGGGGCATTCCTTACCGCTCACAGCGCGGCCCGATGCCGGCCGCCCGCCCCACGCCCCGATGACCGCTTCCCACGATCCCGCCGCCGTTCCGTTCCCGTGCGCCCGCTTCATCAAGGAAATCGGCCGTGGCCCGCACGGCGCGCGCGCGCTGTCCGCCGAGGACACGTTCGAACTCTATCGCGCGATGCTCGACGCGCGCGTGTCGGACGTCGAACTCGGCGCGATCCTGATCGCCTATCGGCTGAAGGGCGAATCCGCCGACGAGCTGGCCGCGATGCTCGCCGCCGCGCAGGCGTCATTCGAACCGGTGCATGTGCAGGACGCGGCGTTCCGCCCCGTATCGATCCCGAGCTACAACGGCGCGCGCAAGCAGCCGAACCTCGTGCCGCTGCTCGCACTGCTGCTCGCACGCGAAGGCGTGCCGGTGCTCGTGCATGGTGTCGCGCAGGATCCGGGCCGCGTGACGAGCGCGGAGATCTTCTCGGCGCTGTCGCTCGCGCCATCGACGTCCCACGACGCGATCGAGGACACGCTTGCCGAGCGCCGCGTCGCGTTCGCATCGATCGAGGTGCTGGCGCCGCGCATCGCACACCTGCTGTCGATGCGCAGCGTGCTCGGCGTGCGCAATTCGACGCACACGCTCGTGAAGATCCTGCAGCCGTTCGCGCCGGCCGGCCTGCGGCTCGTCAACTACACGCACCCGCCATACCGCGACAGCCTCGCGCAGCTGTTCCGCGACCATCCGGACGCCGCGCTCGGCGGCGCGCTGCTGGCACGCGGCACCGAGGGCGAAGCCGTGGCCGACACGCGGCGTCAGGTGCAGGTCGACTGGCTGCACGACGGCGTGTGCGACACGCTGATCGAGGCCGAACGTTCGTCGACCGATGCGCCACCCGTCCCCCTGCCCGAATCGCGCGATGCGGCCACGACGGCCGCGTGGACGGACGCCGTATTGCGCGGAGAGGTGCCGGTGCCCGACACGGTCGCACGGCAGGTCGCGACGATCGTGCAGATCGCCCGCATCGCGCGCTGACGGCACGCTCGCGAACTGCCTCCGCATGCCGTGCATTTGACACGCGAGCGCATCCTGGCATAGAGTTGCTCTCATGCGTTCCTTTCCGAACACCCTCCGAATTACCTCCGGCCGCCTAGCGCGGCCGCTATCGCTACGACTAGCCTAAGGCTGTCGTAGCGCCGTGTGCTGTCCGCACGGTCCCTCCCAGCAGTTCCTCGCAGTACCCCTCTCGTAGTTTTTACAACCGAAGTCGTCAGCATTCGTCCGTCTATCCGTCGGCCGATTCGCGAAGATCATCCGCATCCGCGGCGCAATTGCGCGCGGCGGTGCGAGGCAGCGCCAACCGTCGCCCATGCCGCCCGTCTTCGCTCGCGACTTGAGACCCGAGGTCCAGAAGATGCAGCGCAATCCGCAAGACAAGTACCGTCCGTTCGAGCCCGTCCGCCTCAATGGCCGCAAATGGCCGTCGCGCACCATCGAGCGCGCGCCCGTCTGGATGAGCACCGACCTGCGCGACGGCAACCAGTCGTTGATCGAGCCGATGAGCATCGAGCAGAAGCTCGAGTTCTTCGAGATGCTGGTTGCGATCGGGTTCAAGGAGATCGAAGTCGGTTTTCCGTCGGCGTCGCAAACCGACTTCGATTTCGTCCGCAAGCTGATCGACGACAAGCGGATTCCCGACGACGTGACGATCGAAGTGCTCGTGCAGGCGCGCGAAGACCTGATCGCACGCACGTTCGACGCGCTCGAAGGCGTGCCGCGCGCGATCGTGCACCTGTACAACGCGGTCTGCCCGTCGTTCCGCCGCATCGTGTTCGGGATGTCGAAGGCCGACGTGAAAGCGCTCGCGGTCGAGGGCACGCGCATCATCAAGGAACACGCCGCCGCGCGCCCCGACACGCAGTGGACCTTCCAGTACTCGCCGGAAACCTTCAGCATGACCGAGCTGACGTTCGCGCGCGAGATCTGCGACGCGGTCGCGCAAACCTGGCGCCCGACCCGCGACCACAAGATGATCGTCAACCTGCCGGCCACCGTCGAAGCCGCGAGCCCGAACGTGTTCGCCGACCAGATCGAGTGGATGGACCGCAACCTCGCGTATCGCGACAGCATCGTGCTGTCCGTGCATCCGCACAACGACCGCGGCACCGCGGTCGCGGCGGCCGAGCTTGCGCTGCTCGCGGGCGCCGATCGCATCGAGGGTTGCCTGTTCGGCAACGGCGAGCGTACCGGCAACGTCGATCTCGTCACGCTCGCGCTGAATCTCTACACGCAGGGCATCGATCCGGGCCTCGATTTCTCCGACATCGACGCCGTGCGCCGCGTCGTCGAACGCTGCAACCAGATTCCCGTGCATCCGCGCCATCCGTACGCAGGCGACCTCGTGTTCACCGCGTTCTCGGGCTCGCACCAGGACGCGATCCGCAAGGGCTTCGCGCAGCAGCGCCCCGACGCGGCCTGGGAAGTGCCTTACCTGCCGATCGACCCGGCCGACCTCGGCCGCAGCTACGACGCGGTGATCCGCGTGAACAGCCAGTCCGGCAAGGGCGGCGCGACATTCCTGCTCGAACGCGGGATGGGCTTCACGCCGACGCGCCGCGTGCAGATCGAATTCAGCCATGCGGTACAGACGCTTGCCGACGCGTCCGGCGAGGAAGTGACGGGCGACGCGATCTGCGCGCTGTTCGCGCGCGAATTCTTCGACACCGACGGGCCGGCCGCGCGTCACGGCAACGGCGCGCGCTGGCAGAACCGCGAGATCGCGGCGGCGCCCACGGCGGACACGGCGCCAGACGATGTCGTGCGACGTTTGGCCGCGGCATTCGCGGCGGCCGCCGGCGCCGCGATCGACGTCGCGTCGTGCGAACACGCGCGCACGACTGACGGACGGATCGCGGTATCGGTGGGCTGCCGGGTCGGCGATGCGCCGCTGCGGCACGGTGTCGGCGTGCACGCCGATGCGGCGGGCGCCGCGCTCGATGCGCTCGTCAGCGCGATCAACCGCTCGGCCTGGCACTGCGCGGATCGCCGCGCGGCGGCCTGACGGCCAGTTTCCGATTCAGGGTTCAAACGTCAGCGAGCGAGGCGTGACCGCCCGTGCGCCGCGCGATCCGCGCTGCACGAGGCGACAAAAAGCGGCCCAGAAGGCCGCTTCGGTCGAGACATGAAAAGGAGCGCCACAAGTGCTCATGTCTCGGTTGCGCACCGCGTCGCCTGCCACGCGAACAGGCTCCAGCGGCCCTGTTGGTGGGTATGGACGGAGGTATACGCAATCGGAAAGACCAGGCCGCCGTTGTTCGTTTCCATCTCGATCAACGCGCGCCCGGTGACGACGCAGGTTTCATCGCCGACGGGCAGCACGTCCTGCGACTGGATTTCGATCTGGCGATAGCGGCGGCGGCCGGCGACGATGGCGTCGATGAACTGCTGCTTGGTTTCGCGTTTGCCGTTGGTGTGCACGAAGAACACCTTGTCCGACAAAAGCGCGTCGAGCGCCTCGCCGTCCCCGTCCACCATCGCCCGGAACCGATCGCGCTCGAGCGCGCGGATCGCATCGACCACCTTCGTCATCGCCTGACTCCTCGGCAACGCGCACGCCGTGCGCGGGCGTGCGGATCAGAAGTTGTACTGCACGTAGAACTGGTGGAAATTTATACCAGGATTCGGCTCTTTGATACCCGCGTTAGACACATGTTCAAAACGGTAGCCGACCTGATACTGTTGCCGTTGGCCGAACTGCACGCCTACCCCGGCAGTCGGCGCGAACTGGAACGCGGTCCCCATCGAGAAACGATCCGAGATCGTCGGATGCGTCAGCAGCCGGACGCCGCCGCCGGCCTCGATGAACGGGCGGATCTCCCCGGCGCTCTTGATGAAACGGAACATCGGCGTCACGCCGAATTCGCCGATGCTGCTGTGGACGTTGCCGCCTGTGTGCCAGTAGCCGGCGTGCCCTTCCACAACGAACGCGAAGTGCCAGCCGCCAATTTCCCACCAGTTCCAGCCCGGATCCCACACCACGCCGAGATCGCCCTTGTCGACCCCGTGGCGATCCGAAAAACCGCCGCCCGCCTGAATCCCCCATCGATCCGCGCATGCCGCACCCGATCCGCCCAGAAGGGACGCCGCCAGCATCGCGTGCAGCGCAAGCCGGCTGCGGGGCCGGCGATTCTTCTTATTGTTCATCTGACACTCCAACTTTGTGGGTTGAATGGAGCCTGCCGCTTCGGCCGGCTCGAGCGAACTGAATGGTATGGTAAAGGACTTTTCGGATCGGCATCACAAAGCGAAATGACTTCCTTCCAAAACGACAAAAATTAAAATCGTCTACTGATTACCATCAGAAACAACGGCTTACGGAACTTCGCTTTGCCTCCGTTGTCGCAGATTAGACTATCGACTCGACTAACTCGATAGAAAAACGGGAACTCCGATGCCCACGCTTGCTCTAAGGAATTAGCACTCGGCTTGCGGGAGTGCTAAGATGGCCCACGGAATTTCATTCGAGACCGGGGGTTTGTCCCTGATTCCAAAGGAGTTTTTTAGTGAGCAACGCCCTGACCCTCCCGAACACCCTGAGCCCGACGCCGGCCAAGGCCGAATCGGCAGGCTCGCTGGCGCTCGCAGCCCAATCGATGTTGCCGGGCCAGCTTGGCAACATCGACGCGTATATCCAGGCCGTGAATCGCATTCCGCTGCTGACGGCCGAAGAGGAACGCCAGTACGCAACCGAATTCCGTGAAGGCAACAATCTCGACTCGGCACGCCGCCTCGTGCTGTCGCACCTGCGGCTCGTCGTGTCGATCGCGCGCAACTATCTCGGCTACGGCCTGCCGCACGGCGACCTGATCCAGGAAGGCAACATCGGCCTGATGAAGGCCGTGAAGCGCTTCGATCCGGCCCAGAACGTGCGTCTCGTGTCGTACGCGATCCACTGGATCAAGGCCGAGATTCACGAGTACATCCTGCGCAACTGGCGCACGGTGAAGGTCGCGACGACGAAGGCGCAGCGCAAGCTGTTCTTCAACCTGCGCAGCCACAAGAAGGGCCTGCAGGCGATGACGCCCGAGGAAATCGACGGCCTCGCGAAGGAACTCAACGTCAAGCGCGAAGACGTGACCGAAATGGAAACGCGCCTGTCGGGCGGCGATATCGCGCTCGAAGGGCAGGTCGAAGACGGCGAGGAGTCGTACGCGCCGATCGCCTACCTGGCCGACTCGCACAACGAACCGACCGCCGTGCTCGCCGCGCGTCAGCGCGACACACTGCAGACGGACGGCATCGCGCAGGCACTCGACGCGCTCGACGCGCGCAGCCGCCGCATCATCGAGGCGCGCTGGCTGCACGTCGACGACGACGGCTCGGGCGGCTCGACGCTGCACGATCTCGCCGCCGAGTTCGGCGTGTCGGCGGAACGCATCCGCCAGATCGAAGCGAGCGCGATGAAAAAGATGCGCACTGCCCTCGCCGAATACGCATAAATCCCGGCGATTTAGAGCGCCTCATCGAAAACCGCTGCCCGACCGGCAGCGGTTTTTTTTCGTCCGTCTTTTCCGCTGATTTTCATTCGCTTCGCCGCTACTTTCCTCACTCGTTTCTGCGCCGATTAATTGACCTGATTCGTCAGGAAATAGGCAGTTTGCGGGCCCCTTCCGCATAACCTTGATCTGCCTCAAGTTTCGGCCCGTGTTTCGCGACGGTCTGCCGCAGCGCAACACTCGGCATCGGAAAGCCGTCCTTTTAAAATTGGCATGTCAGGCGCAAAAGGATTAAAACAGCTTCACGGCCGTCATAAATCCGACGTAAAGTCGCCCCAAATCCGTTCTAAATCGATTCAGGATAATCGCCTTGATCTCGATCAATAAAGAGCCTGCGCCGCCTCCCTCGCGGCCGGCCGGTACGATCGGCTGGCGCGCGCGCATCGCCGCGTGGGCACGCGGACCGACCCTCGCCCGCGACATCACCCTGGTGCTGATCGTCAAGCTGATCCTCCTGATGTCGCTCAAATACGCATTTTTCAATCATCCGCAGGCCGAGCACATGTCGTTGCCGCCTGCCGCCGTCGCCGAGAAGCTGCTCTCGGTACCGGCGCCTGTACCCACCGAGGGAGACCACCATGATAAGTAGTGAAGTCGTCGATCTGTCGCGTCTGCAGTTCGGCATCACGGCGCTCTACCACTTCCTGTTCGTGCCGCTGACGCTCGGCCTGTCCTGGCTGCTCGTCATCATGGAAGCCGTCTACGTGATGACCGGCAAACAGGTCTACAAGGACATGACCCAGTTCTGGGGCAAGCTGTTCGGGATCAACTTCGCGATGGGCGTGACCACCGGCATCACGCTCGAATTCCAGTTCGGCACGAACTGGTCGTACTACTCGCACTATGTCGGCGACATCTTCGGCGTACCGCTCGCGGTCGAAGGCCTGATGGCGTTCTTCCTCGAATCGACGTTCGTCGGCCTGTTCTTCTTCGGCTGGAACCGCCTGTCGAAGGTCAAGCACCTGATGGTCACGTTCCTCGTCGCGCTGGGCTCGAACCTGTCCGCGCTGTGGATCCTCGTCGCGAACGGCTGGATGAACAACCCGGTCGGCGCCGAGTTCAACTACCAGACGATGCGTATGGAAATGACGAGCCTGTTCGACGTGCTGTTCAACCCCGTCGCGCAGGTGAAGTTCGTACACACGGTGTCGGCCGGCTATGTGTCGGCGGCGATGTTCGTGCTCGGCGTGTCGTCGTGGTACCTGCTGAAGAAGCGCGACGTCGACTTCGCACTGCGCTCGTTCGCGGTCGCGGCCGGCTTCGGCCTCGCGGCGACGCTCTGCGTGATCGTACTCGGCGACGAATCGGGCTATACGACCGGCGAAGTGCAGAAGATGAAGCTCGCCGCGATCGAATCCGAATGGGAAACGCAGCCGGCACCCGCATCGTTCACGCTGATCGGCATTCCGAACCAGGAAGAACAGCGCACCGACTACGCGATCAAGATCCCGTATGCGCTCGGCCTGATCGCGACACGCTCGATCGACGAACCGGTGATCGGCCTGCGCGATCTCGCAAAGCACAGCGAGGAGCACATCCAGAGCGGGATGGTCGCGTACGGCGCACTGCAGAAGATCAAGGAAGGCGACACGAGCGACGCAACCCGCGCGCTGTTCGACCAGCACAAGCAGTATCTCGGCTACGGGCTGATGCTCAAGCAGTTCACGCCGAACGTGGTCGATGCGACGCCGGAGCAGATCAAGGCCGCCGCGAAGAAGACGATCCCGCCGGTCGCGCCCGTGTTCTTCTCGTTCCGGATCATGGTGTTCCTCGGCTTCCTGTTCGTTGCCACGTTCATCGCCGCGTTCTGGTTCTGCGCGCGCCGCGAACTGCTGCAGGACAACCGCCGCTGGTTCCTCCGCTATGCGGTGTGGGCGATCCCGCTGCCGTGGATCGCGATCGAATTCGGCTGGATCGTCGCCGAGCTCGGCCGCCAGCCGTGGACGATCGCGGGCGTGCTGCCGACGCACCTGTCCGCGTCGAGCCTGCAGCCGAGCGACCTGTACCTGAGTCTCGCGGGCTTCATCCTGTTCTACACCGCGCTGTTCGTCATCGAGATCAAGCTGATGTTCAAGTACGCGCGCCTCGGCCCGTCGTCGCTGCATACCGGCCGCTATCACCACGAACTCGCGGCCGCCAGCGAGCGCGCCCCGGCCTGAGCACGCACCCGAAACGGAACAAGGAATCGCTATGGACTATGCAACTCTCAAGCTGATCTGGTGGCTGCTCGTCGGCGTGCTGCTGATCGGCTTCGCCGTCACCGACGGCTTCGACATGGGCGCGACCGCGCTGCTGCCGTTCCTCGGCAAGACCGACGAGGAACGCCGCATCATCGTCAACACCGTCGGCGCGACGTGGGAAGGCAACCAGGTATGGCTGATCACGGCCGGCGGCGCGATGTTCGCGGCCTGGCCGCTCGTCTACGCGGCGTCGTTCTCCGGCTTCTACTTCGCGATGCTGCTCGTGCTGTTCGCGTTGTTCTTCCGGCCGGTGGGCTTCGACTACCGCAGCAAGCGCCCTGACCCGCGCTGGCGCGCGGGCTGGGACTGGGGCCTGTTCGTCGGCGGTTTCGTGCCGGCGCTCGTGTTCGGCGTCGCGTTCGGCAACCTGCTGCAAGGCGTGCCGTTCAAGTTCGACAGCGACCTGCGCGTGACCTACTACGGCGGCTTCTGGGCGCTGCTGAACCCGTTCGCGCTGCTGTGCGGGCTCGTCAGCCTCACGATGCTCGTCGCGCACGGTGCGGCCTTCATCAAGATGAAGACGGAAGGCGTGATCGCACGCCGCGCGTCGGTCGCGCTGCGCGTGGCATCGTTCCTCGCGGTCGTGCTGTTCGTGCTGGCCGGCGTACTGATCGCGTCGACCATCGGCGGCTTCCACATCACGCACGCCGCGCCGACCGACACGGTCGCGAACCCGCTGCTCAAGGACGTCGCCGCCGGCTCGGGCCTGTGGCTCGCGAACTACAGCGAATTCCCGTGGATGATCGCGGCGCCCGTCGTCGGCATCGCGGGCGGCCTGCTCGCGCTGCTGCTCGCCGGTTCGAAGCAGGAAAAGACGGCGTTCTTCTGCACGGGCCTGATGATCGTCGGCGTGATCCTCACCGCGGGCTTCTCGATGTTCCCGTTCATCATGCCGTCGTCGCTCGACCCGAAGAGCAGCCTGACCGTGTGGGATTCGACGTCGAGCCACATGACGCTGCAGGTGATGCTGTTCGCGGTGATCGTGTTCCTGCCGCTCATCCTGCTTTACACGGCCTGGGTGTATCGCGTGATGCGCGGCAAGGTCACGCGCGAGGTGCTCGAAGAGAACAAGCATTCGATGTATTGAACCCGGCCGGGGCGCGCAGGCGCCCCGCCGCCCCGTTTCGCAAGGAGTCGGATCATGTGGTATTTCAGCTGGATTCTCGGTATCGGCGTCGCGCTGTCGTTCGGCATCGTCAATGCGATGTGGCTCGAAGCGCGGCAGAAGACGCAGGAAGCACGCGTGCCCCGCGACTGACACGTACGGCCGAACTAGCGGCCGCCGTCCGGAAGGAACCTCGCCTCGTGCGAGGTTTTTTTTCGCTCAGGCCGGCCGGGCAGGCCCGACACGCCGATGCCAATTTAGCGCCAGATTGATACCACTTGAATACCAATAAAAGGTTTCATAAGATCTTTGGACACGGTCGCTGACAGGCCGAATCCATCTGGGTGGGGGAGACATGCGAATCCCGTATGTGGCGCGCGCGTGCGCGCCATCTCGCCGTCGCCGCACGGCGGCCGGTTGCGCTTCGTCGGCGAGCGACGCCATCATCGTCCGCGCAGGTCGCGCGTGCGCCTTTGCCGCCGGGCGCATCGCCACCGCATCAACATCAGCGGCAGCGGCAGCCGCTGCCGTGCGCCGCCGATGAAGACATGCACCCGCCCGCGCCGATCCGACCGGCACGCCTGCCCGCCCCCCGTTCCGTAACGCACGCGCCCGCGTGCCGACTGCGCGCGAGGCAGCCGCATTGCCCGCGCACCCTGTTGTCCCCGCAGCTCCGTTGAAAGACCCGCACGCAGCGACGTCATCCCGTGACGCCGCTACGCCCCCCTTTTTTCTCAGGAGTCCGCATGAACCGTACCTTGTCTACCCTCTTTGCCGGCCTGCTGATCGCGGCACTGTCGCCGGTCGCGCTCGGCGCGCCGCCAGCGTCGAGCGCTGCGGTCGCGGCGGCCGGTGCCGTCCGTCCACCCGTGCCGCCGGCCGATCTCGCGGCGCGGCTGTCGAACGGCCTCGCGTTGCGTGTCGCTGTCGACAACAATCACGCGGCCGCGGCCGGCGTGCCGTGCGCCTCACTCGGCGCCGACGGCGCGGCCTGCGCGACGGGCCGCCTGATCCTGCAGAACCGCGGCCACCAGGCGATCGCCGACGGCGGCTGGAAGCTCTACCTGCACAGCATCCGCCGCCTGCTGCGAATCGATCGTCCCGGCTTCGCGCTGCGCCGGCTCACCGGCGACCTGTACGAACTGACACCGCAACCCGGCTCGGTGCGGCTTGCGCCGGGTGAACGCATCGAACTGCCGTTCGTCGCCGAATACTGGCTGCTGCGCTACAGCGACGTGATCCCGCGCCCGTACGTGGTCGTCGATGGCGCACCGCCCGCCGTGCTCCGCTACAACGACACCGACGACGAGCTGCGCTACGTCGAATCGCTGCCCGCCGACGCGCAGAACAACTCGACCGGCAATGTGCCGCCGGTGGCCGCACGGCCCGACGCGAGCCGCGCGCTACCGAGCGTGAAGCGCGAGCAGCCGCTGCCCGGCACGCTCGACCTGCGCGGTGTCGAGCTCACACTGCCCGATCTGCCGGACGCGCAGGTCGCGGCGCTGCGCGAACGCGCGACGACACTCGGGCTCGACGGCGCGCGCGTGCCGGTGTGGGGCGCCGTCGCGCCGCGCCGGCTGCCGGCCGACATCGCGACGCCGGGCGGCTACCGGCTCGCGATCGGGCCGCGCGGCGTGCTGATCGAAGGCTACGATCGCGCCGGCCTCTACTACGGCGTGCAGACGCTCTACTCGCTCACCCCCGGCGGCGGCGGCCCGATCCCGGCGATGCTCGTCGAGGATGCACCGCGCTTCACGCATCGCGGGATGCACGTCGACCTCGCACGCAACTTCAAGCACCCGGCGACGCTGCGCCGCCTGATCGACCAGATGAGCGCGTACAAGCTCAATCGCCTGCACCTGCATCTGTCCGACGACGAGGGCTGGCGCATCGAGATTCCCGGCCTGCCCGAGCTGACCGGGATCGGCTCGCGTCGCTGCCACGACCCGAGCGAGACGCGCTGCCTGCTGCCGCAGCTCGGCTCCGGCCCGGACAACCGCTCGGGCGGCGGCTACCTGACCCGCGACGACTACGTGTCACTGGTGCGCTACGCGGCCGCGCATTTTGTCGAGATCATCCCCGAGATCGACATGCCCGCGCATGCGCGCGCGGCCGTCGTGACGATGGAAGCACGTTACCGGCGGCTGCATGCGGCCGGCCGCGAGCAGGAAGCGAACGCATACCGGCTGCTCGATCCGCAGGACACGTCGAACCTGACGACGGTGCAGTTCTACGACCGGCGCAGCGACCTGAACCCGTGCGTGCCGGGCGCGCTCAATTTCGCGTCGAAGGTGATCCGCGAGATCGCGGCAATGCATGCGGATGCACAGGCGCCGCTGCACATCTGGCATTACGGCGGCGACGAGGCGAAGAACATCTTCCTCGGCGCGGGCTTCCAGCCGCTGAACGGCACCGATCCGACCAAGGGGCGCATCGATCTCGCCGCGCAGGACAAGCCGTGGGCGCGTTCGCCCGCGTGCACGGCGCTGCTCCAGCGCGGCGAGATCAAGTCGATCGACGAGCTGCCGACGCGTTTCGCGCAACAGGTGAGCGCGGCGGTCAGCGCGAACGGGATCGACACGATGGCCGCGTGGCAGGACGGCATCAAGCATGCGAACGGGCCGCAGGACTTCAGCACGCGCCACGTGATGGTGTCGCTGTGGGACACGATCTTCTGGGGCGCATCGGACAGCGCGCGCGACCTGAGCGGCAAGGGCTACCTGACGGTGCTCGCACTGCCCGACTACCTGTACTTCGACTTCCCGTACACGCTCAACCCGCGCGAGCGCGGTTACTACTGGGGCTCGCACGCGACGGACGAGTACAAGGTGTTCTCGCTCGCGCCCGAGAACCTGCCGCAGAACGCCGAAGTGATGGGCGACCGTGACGGCAACCCGTTCGAGGTCACGGGAACGGGCCCCGCGCCGCGCATCGAAGGCATGCAGGGGCAGGCGTGGGGCGAGGTGATGCGCAACGACACCTTCCTCGAATACATGGCCTATCCGCGGCTGCTCGCGCTCGCCGAGCGCGCGTGGCACCGGGCCGACTGGGAGCTGCCGTATGCGGCCGGCGTGCGCTTCAAGCGCGGCGATACGCATCACGTCGACACGGCCGCGCTGCAGCGCGACTGGGCCGGATTCGCGACGCTGCTCACGCAACGCGAACTGCCGAAGCTCGACCGGGCCGGCATCGGCTACCGGAAGCCGACCTTCACGCTGACGAATCCGTGAACGGCTGAACACCCGGGCGACGCGCGATGCAAACGCTTGCATCGCGCCATCGCCCGCACCAAAGAAAAACGGCTTGCGACGCACACGTCGCAAGCCGTTTTCGTTTTGCCGGCCGGCCCGAACCCGCATCGCAGGTCAGGCCGGCTTCATCGCATCAGGCCGGTTGCGCGGCCGCCCCACTGCCCGACGGCGGCAGGCGCGCGCCGAGTTGTTCGGCATAGCGTGCCGCCGCGTTGCCGCAGACGATGTGGAACGTGTCGAGCGACACCCACGCGACGTCGAGCGCACCGAGACGATCGCGATCGACCGCCGACGGATCGCGCACGACCACACGCAGGCGCGTGGTCGCGATCGCGTCGAGCGATACGACGTTGGTCGCGCCGCCGAACACCGCGAGCCAGCGCGTCGGCTCCGGATCGAGCGGGCCAGCGGCCGCGCCCGTGACGGGCTGCGCCGCGGCAGCCGTCGCCGTCGACGTGGCACCGGTCGCGCCGCTACCGATCGCGGCACGCATCTCGTCGGCAATGATGTCTGCCTCGGGCCCGATGATCACCTGCACGCTGTTGCCGCCGCGCTTGAGCACACCGCGCGCGCCGATCGACTTCAGTTCCGGCTCCGAGACCTTCTCCGGATCGACGACGGTCAGGCGCAGGCGCGTCGTGCACGCGTCGACGACCGACAGGTTGCCCGCCCCGCCGAGCGCGGCGATGTAGCGTTGCGCGCGCGGTGCGGCGGCCGTCGCGGCGGCACCCGCAGCCGGTGCGACGAAGCCGCCCGATGCATAGGATTCCGCGGCGGCATCGGCCGATGCCGGCTCACGGCCTGGCGTCGCCATGTTGAACTTGCGGATGAAGAAGCGGAACAACCCGTAGTACGCGGCGCCGTACGCAATGCCGAGCGGGATCGCGATCCAGCCCTTCGTCGACAGCCCGTAGTTCAGCACGTAGTCGATCGCGCCGGCCGAGAACGTGAAGCCGAGCTTCACGTCGAGGATCTGGCAGATCGCGAGCGACAGCCCCGTCAGCACCGCGTGGATCACGTACAGCACCGGTGCGAGGAACATGAAGCTGAATTCGATCGGCTCGGTCACGCCGGTCAGGAACGACGTGAGCGCCATCGAGAACAGCAGGCCGCCGACCATCGCGCGGCGCTCCTTCGGCGCCTCATGCAGCATCGCGAGACACGCGGCCGGCAGGCCGAACATCATGATCGGGAAGAAGCCGGCCATGAAGGTGCCCGCGGTCGGGTCGCCTGCGAAGAAGCGGTGCAGGTCGCCGTGCACGATCTCGCCGCCGGCGGGCGGCGTGAAGTTGCCGAACACGAACCACGCGAGCGAGTTGATGATGTGGTGCAGGCCCGTGACGAGCAGCAGGCGGTTCAGGAAGCCGAACACGAACGCGCCGATCGCGCCCGCCGTCGTCAGCCACTGGCCGGCCGCGTCGATCGCATGCTGGACTGGCTGCCATACGTACCCGAACGCGATGCCGAGTATCACGCAGACCAGGCCTGTAATGATCGGCACGAACCGTTTGCCGCCGAAGAACGCGAGGTAGTCCGGCAGCTTGATGTCTTTATAGCGGTTGTACAGCAAGCCCGCGACCACGCCCGCGATGATCCCGGACAGCACGCCCATGTTCAGCTTGGGATCGATGTCCTTCATGATCGCGGTTTCGATCAGGTAACCGATCGCGCCCGCGAGTGCCGCCACGCCGTTATTGTCCTTCGCGAAGCCGACCGCCACTCCGATCGCGAACAGCAGCGGCAGGTTGTCGAAGATCGCGCCGCCGGCGTCGGCGATCATCTTGATGTTGAACACGTCCGGCTGGCCGAGTCGCAGCAGGATGCCGGCGACCGGCAATACCGCGATCGGCAGCATCAGTGCCCGGCCCAGGCCCTGTATTTTCAGAAACGGATTCCCGTTCATTCAGTCCTCCAATCCTTGTCTCGTCGTTAATCGTCGTTGACCTAATTACGCTCTTGTACCGAAACGGGCCACGCGCCCGCCGCCGACGTTCAGTCGAGCGGCCAGACCTCGCGGCTTGCTGCCCTTACCGCCTGTGCCGAATCGAGCGCGAGCAGATCCTGCGCACGCTGACGGCACAACTGGTAATCGAGACGGCGCACACGCGCCTTGATGCCCGGCACCGAAACGGGGTCGACCGACAGTTCGGTCACGCCGAGGCCCACCAGGATCGGCACCGCGAGCGGATCGCCGCCGAGCGCGCCGCACACGCCGACCCACTTGCCGTGCTTCGCGGCGCCGCGCACCGCGATGTCGATCAGGCGCAGCACGGCCGGATGCAGGCCGTCGGATTGCGCGGCCAGATCGGCCTGGCAGCGGTCCATCGCGAGCGTGTACTGCGTCAGGTCGTTGGTGCCGATCGACAGGAAATCCGCGTGCTGCGCGAGCTGGTCGGCCAGCAACGCGGCCGACGGCACCTCGATCATCACGCCGACCTCGATCGGCTCGGTGCGGCCCTGTGCGCGCGCGAATTCTTCGATGCGCTTTTTCAGGCGCACGAGTTCGCCCGCGTCGGTCACCATCGGCAGCAGGATGCGCACCGCGCCGAACGGCTTCACCGCGAGCAGGCCCTGCAATTGATCGTCGAGCAGATCGGGGCGCACCTGCGCGAGACGGATGCCGCGCAGGCCGAGCGCCGGGTTCGGTTCGGGCGGCAGCGTCAGGTAATCGACTTCCTTGTCGGCGCCGACGTCGAGCGTGCGGATGATCGCCGTGCGACCCTGCAGCGCGTCGACGATCGACTGGTAGCTCTGCTGGTGTTCGACGACCGTCGGCGCGACCTGGCGATGGATGAACATCAGCTCGGTACGCAGCAGGCCGACCGCATCGGCGCCGTTGTCGACCGCCGTGTTCGCGTCGTCGAGGGTCGCGATGTTCGCGGCGACCTCGATCGCGCGGCCGTCGACCGTCTCGGCGGCAACGCCTGCCAGTTGCCGGTTCGCCTCGCGCACGCCGTCCAGGCGCTGGCGCTCGTGCCGCGCGCGTTCGACGTCGAGCGCGGTCGGTGCATGTTCGAGCCGGCCCGCGCTCGCATCGACGACGACCTGCGTGCCGTCCGGAATCGCGTACAGCGCATCGCCGACCGCCACCAGCGCCGGAATGCCGAGCTGTCGCGCGATGATCGCCGCGTGCGACGTCGCGCCGCCGCGCGCCATCACGAGCGCGGTCACGCGCTGGCGATCGAGCGACGACAGGTCCGACGGCGTGAATTCCTCGGCCGCGAGTACCGCTTCGTCGGGCAGCGCTCGCGCGGCACCGTTCGTATGACCGAGCGCGCGCAGCACGCGCTTCTCGATGTCACGCAGGTCGGCCGCACGTTCGGCGAGCAGCGCATCGTCGAGCTTCGACAGCGTGTCGATCTGCGTGCGGATCGTCGCGCGCCATGCGAAGCCCGCGCTCTTGCCGAGGCTGATCAGGTCGCGCGCCGCGTCGATCAGCGTCGGGTCTTCCAGCAGCACGCGATGCACCGCGAAGATGCCCGCTTCGCCGACCGCCCCGCGCGCCGATGCGTTGCGCACCGTTTCGTCGAGTTCGGCGTCGACGGCCTTCAGCGCCTGGTCGAGCTGGCGGCTTTCCGCAGCCGGCGTGCCCGAAGCCTGCTCGGGCAGCACGATCTCCGCATCGTCGAGACGTACCAGCGTGCCGACCGCAATGCCGGGCGCCGCGCACACGCCTGCGAGCGTGTTCGGGTCGATTGGCACGCCGGTGTTGCGCGCAATCGTCTGCGGTGCGGGCGACCTCAGCCGCGCCGGCTTTTCCTCGACTTCGCCGTGCGCTTCGCGCAGCAGCTCGTGCTCGACCGCATCGACGGCCTGCTGCGCGTGCGCGCCGCGACCGACCAGTTCGACCGTCGCGCCTTCGCCCGCGCCGAGGCCGAGCAGGCCGACGACGCTCGCGATCGATGCCTTGCGGCCGTCGAACAGCACGTCGACGCTCGCGTCGAACCCGCGCACGGCTTCGCGCGCACGCGCGGCCGGCCGCGCGTGCAGGCCGCCCGGCTGCGCGAGCACGATCTCGCGGCGCACTTCGTTCATTGCCGCCGCGCCGGTTTGTGCCGCCTGCGCAGCCGCTTCGCCCTTGCCGCGCAGCGCGAGCAACGGCGTCTCGCCGGCCGTCGCGAAACCGCTGGCACGATCGACGACTTCGAACGCGTCGGAGTTTGCGATCGCGATCACCGACACGAGCGAATGCGCGCTGCGCGCCACCGCATCCTGGTCGAACTCGATCAACAGCGTGCCCGCCTCGACACGTGCGCCGGCCTCGATGTGTGCGATGAAGCCCTGCCCGTTCAGCTCGACGGTGTCGATGCCGATGTGCAGCAGCACTTCCGCGCCTTGCGGCGTCGTGATCGTCACCGCGTGGCCCGTGCGCGCGAGATGCGACACGACGCCCGCGCACGGCGCGACGAGCTGGCCCGCGAGCGGGTCGATGCCGATGCCGTCGCCGAACATCCCGCCGGAGAACACCGGATCGGGCACGTCGGCCAGCGCGACGATCGGCCCGGTCAAGGGGCTAAGCAGGACGATCTGATCATGGGTGGGGCTCTTCAACTGGGACTCCTCGGCGCGTCTCATCGGCTGTCTCGGCTATCAGTGCGTTTCGGTGACTTTGTTCAGGTGGCGCGGCGTGTCGGGATTGCGGCCGCGCGCGACGGCGAGATCCGCCGCCATCACGTAGAACGAAAGAATGGCGGCGATCGGGTCGAGCGCCGAATGGGCGGACTGCGCGAGCGGCAGCACCGTACCGGTCAGGCCGGGCGTGCCGGCCGGCGCCGCGAGCAGCACGGCGGCACCGCGTGCGCGCATGTCTGCGGCGAGCTGCAGCAGGCCGGCCTGCTCGGGCCCCGGCGGGGCGAACACGAGCAGCGGATAGTCGCGATCGATCAGCTCCATCGGGCCGTGACGGACTTCTGCGCTCGAGAACGCCTCGGCCTGGATGCCGGACGTTTCCTTCAACTTCAGCGCGGCTTCCTGCGCGATCGCGAGGCCCAGGCCGCGGCCGATCACGATCATCCGCTCGACACCCGCCAGCGCGGCAACGGCCTGCGACCAGTCGAGCTGGCCGGCCTGCGCGAGCACGTCGGGCAGGCCGCGCAGCGCGGTCATCAGCGCGGCGTCGCGCTGCCAGTAGGCGACGATCTGCGCGGACAGCGACAGCATCGCGATATAGCTCTTCGTCGCGGCGACCGACAATTCGGGGCCGGCGAGCAGCGGCAACTGGTGCTCGCACGCATCGGCGAGCGGCGACGGCAGCACGTTCACGGCGGCGACGGTGCGCGCGCCGGCTTCGCGCAGCGCGGCCATCGTGTTGACGAGATCGGGGCTCTTGCCCGACTGGGAGAAGGCGATCGCGAGCTGGTCCTGCACCTTCAGCGGCGCCTGCTGCAGCGTGGCGACCGACATCGGCAGCGACGCGACCGGCACGCCGAGGCGGCTCATCGTCAGGCTCGCGAAATAGCTCGCGGCGTGATCCGAGCTGCCGCGCGCGACCGTCAGCGCAACGGCCGGCGGGTGATCGAGCAATTGGCCGGCGAGCGCTTCGACGCGCGCGGTGTCGGCGATCTGCGCGGCGACGACCTGGGCGGACTCGCGCGCTTCCTTAAGCATATTCGACAATCGATTCTCCTTCGACGTAGGTCGCGGTGAGGTTCAGGTCGCGGTCGAACACCGCGAGGTCGGCCCATGCGCCGCGCTCGAGGCGGCCGCGATCGGTGACGCCGAGGTAGTCGGCCGCGTAGCGCGACATCCGGTTCGACACGTCGGCGATCGGCAGGCCGAGCGACACGAGGTTGCGCAGCGCCTGGTCCATGGTCAGCGTGCTGCCGGCGAGCGTGCCGTCGGCCAGCCGCACGCCGCCGAGGCACTTCGTCACGTGCTGGCTGCCGAGCCGGTATTCGCCGTCGGGCATGCCCGTTGCGGACGTGCTGTCGGTCACGACGTACAGGCGCGGGATCGCACGCAGCGCAGCACGAATCGCGCCCGGGTGCACGTGCAGCAGATCGGGAATGATTTCCGCGTATTCGGCATGAGCAAGCGCCGCGCCTACCAGGCCGGGGTTGCGGTGATGCAGCGGCGACATCGCGTTGAACAGGTGCGTGAAGCCGCACGCGCCGTGCTTGAGCGCGGCGACCGCGTCGTCGTAGGTCGCGAGCGAGTGGCCGAGCTGCACGCGTACGCCGCGTGCGGCCATCTCGCCGATGATCTCGATGTGGCCGGCGATTTCCGGCGCGAGCGTGACGACGCGGATCGGCGCGATCGACAGGTACTTCAGCACTTCGTCGAGCACGGCCGATACGGCCGCGTCGGGCTGCGCGCCGAGCTTGCCGGGGTTGATGTACGGGCCTTCGAGATGCACGCCGAGCACGCGCGCGCCGCCCGGCGTGCGGGTGCGTGCGACGCTGCCGAGGTTGCCGACGACTTTCATCAGCTCGTCGCGCGGCGCGGTCATCGTCGTCGCGAGCAGGCTCGTCGTGCCGAATTGCGCGTGCGTGCGGGCGATCGTCTCGATTGCGTCGCCGCCTTCCATCACGTCGGCACCGCCACCGCCATGGACATGCAGGTCGATAAAGCCGGGCAGGATGTAAGGCGCGTCGTTCTTCGCGGGATCGACGGGCTTGCCGTCGAGCGTCGTGATGCGGCCGTTCTCGCTATCGAGCGAACCGTGAATCCAGCCGTCGGGGGTAAGGATGTTTCCAGTCAGCATGACGTTCTCTTGATGATCTGGTGACGCGGGCATCCGCGTCGTGATTTGCAAATTCGTGTCGTTGCTTCGCGCCTGTCGCGCGCGGGCAGTCTCGCGCGTCAGCGTTTCAGTTCGGCGACGAAGTCGTAGTAGTCGTCGCGGCAATACGTTTCGCTCACTTCGATCGCGCGCTGGTCGGCGCCGTAGCCGATCCGTCTGATCACCAGCAGCGCCGAGCCCGGCTGAACCGCCATCCATTTCGCGATCGCGTGCGTCGCGTTCGCCGCGCGAAAGTGCTGCAGCGCGCGCACGACGGTCATGCCGCGCGCCTCGAGGTACTCGTACAGCGACGCACCGAGTGCCTGCGGATCGGGCACCACCGCGGCCGGCAGCGTCGAGTGCTCGACCGCCATCACGATGCCGTCCGCGCGGCGCAGCCGTTCGAGCCGCGCCACCGTCGCGCCGGGTGCGAGGCCGAGATGCGTGATCTCGTCACGGCTCGCGGCGCGCAGCGTGCGCGACAGCCACACCGAATCGGGCACGAAGCCACGCTGCTTCATCTTCGCGGTGAAGCCGACGAGACGCGACAGCGGATCGGCGACGCGCGGCGTGATGAAGCTGCCCGCTCCGCGCGCCCGCTTGATCAGCCCCTGCTCGACCAGCAGCGCGAGTGCGCGACGGGCCGTGATCCGCGACACGCCGACCGACACCGACAGCAGCCGCTCCGACGGCAGCGCCTCGCCGGCCCGCCACGCGCCGGCGTGGATCGCGCTCGCCAGGTTGCGGGCGAGCTGCAGATAGAGCGGCGTGTCGCTGAGGGGATCGGGCGCCAGTTCGGACCAGCCGGTTTCCATGTGCCTCCGGGTGTCGGACGACGATCTCGGACCGTCGAAAGTGAACGCATTATATAACCACCATAATACCAGTCAACGAACTGGTATTAGCGGCGTGGAAATCGCCGAAAGCCTTGCCAGGCAAGCGTTTTAGTAGCAATAAATCCTTTGTTTACAACGTGATGCGGGATAGGGATTTACCCGGATTGGTATGCAAGGGGACAGTTCCGGCGCTGGATTTGCCGGGTTTGGAGGGCTGGAAACGATACCGAAATAGAACCAGTTCAGTTGACTGGTATGCACCGGGTGGCAGCACGCGGGCGGCGTGCCGGCGCCATGCTTCAGTGGAACTCGCGGCTCGACGTGCGCAGGCCGCCGAGCAGCGGCGTCAGGTCCTCGAAATGCTGCACGACGAGGTGCCTCACGTCGCTCGCGACCTGCCACACGCCGGACGCGGCGAGCAGCCGCGAATCGAGGGTTTCGCGGCGCTGCCGCGCGAGCAGCTCGGGCCGGACGATCAGGTTCACGCAGCCCGTTTCGTCCTCGAGCGTCATGAACATCACGCCTTTCGCTGTGCCCGGCATCTGCCGTGCGGTCACTAGCCCGCACGCGCGCGCGAGCCGGCCGTCGGGGCGGTCGTGCAATTCGGCCGCGGACGACAGCCGCCGCGCGCGTAGCTCGGGCCGCAGCAGCGCGACGGGGTGGCGGTTCAGCGTGAGGCCGGTGGTGTGATAGTCGGCGAGGATGTCGTCGGCTTCCGACGGCGCACCGAGCGCAGGCTTCTCTTCCTCGTCGATCGGCGCGGTCGCCAGCAGGTCGCGCTCCGGCGCCGCCGCGACGGCCTGCCACAACGCGTCGCGGCGATGGCCGGCGAGCGTCGCGAGCGCGTTCGCGGCGGCGAGCGCTTCGAGGTCGCGGCGTTCGAGTTGCGCGCGGCGTGCAAGGGTGTCGACGTTGTCGAAGGGGCCGGCTGCGCGTGCGATTTCGATGCGGCGCGCGGCGGCTTCGCCGAGGCCGCGCACGAGCGACAGGCCGAGCCGCACTGCAGGCTGGCCGTGAGGCGGCAGTTGGCCGGGCAGCGCTTCGAGCGACGCTTCCCAGCCGCTTTGCATGACGTCGATCGGCAGCACCTGCACACCGTGGCGCTTCGCGTCCTGCACGAGTTGCGACGGCGGGTAAAAACCCATCGGCTGGCTGTTCAACAATGCCGCGAGGAAGATCGCCGGTTCGTGGCATTTGAGCCAGCTGCTGGCGTAGGCGAGCTTCGCGAAGCTGGCCGCGTGGCTCTCGGGGAAA
Source organism: Burkholderia crassaminum (assembly GCF_964265005.1). Taxonomy (NCBI): domain Bacteria; kingdom Pseudomonadati; phylum Pseudomonadota; class Betaproteobacteria; order Burkholderiales; family Burkholderiaceae; genus Burkholderia; species Burkholderia crassaminum. The sequence goes on from NZ_OZ183799.1 coordinate 3,310,787, forward strand.
CCGTAATCGCCGAAACCCTTGATCTGCTCGAAAATCTGTTCGGCAAACTCGGGCGGATAGTCGCGCTCGCGCATCCCGTCGACGATCTTGCTGTGATATTGCTCCAGATTGCCCTTGCGCTTCCACGCGGCCATCGCGCGCCGCAACTGGTCGGCCTCACCGGCCGTGAAGCCGGCCGCGATCATCGCGATCTGCATCACCTGTTCCTGGAAGATCGGCACGCCGTACGTCCGTGCGAGCGCAGGCTTCAAGTCCTCCTTTGGATAACTGACCTTTTCGATGCCCTGGCGCCGTTTCAGGTAGGGATGCACTGCCCCGCCCTGGATCGGCCCCGGCCGCACGATCGCAACCTCGATCACCAGATCGTAGTAAGTACGCGGGCGCAGGCGCGGCAGCATCGACATCTGCGCACGCGATTCGATCTGGAACACGCCGACCGTGTCGGCGCGGCAGATCATGTCGTAGGTCGCTTCGTCATCCTGCGGAATGTGCTTCAGCGTGAACGGCTCACCATCCGGCTCCGGCGGCCCGCGCCACGCGGTGCGCATGTCGAATGCGCGATGCAGCGCCGACAGCATGCCGAGCGCGAGCACGTCGACCTTCATCAGCCCGAGTGCTTCGAGATCGTCCTTGTCCCACTGGATCACGCGCCGCCCGTCCATCGCCGCGTTCTCGACCGGCACGAGCCGCGTGAGCTTGCCGCGGCTGATCACGAAGCCGCCGGAGTGCTGCGACAGGTGGCGCGGAAAGTTCAGCAGCCGCGCGGCGAGCCGGGCCCACGCCTGGATGAGCGGCGTCTCGGGATCGAGCCCGGTCGTCGAGAATTGCTGCAGCAGGTCGCGGCTGCCGTCGAACCAGCGGTGCGCTTTCGCGACGCGATCGACCAGCATCGGATCGACGCCGAGCGCCTTGCCGGTCTCGCGCAGCACGCCACGCGGGCGATAGGTCGATACGGCGGCCGCAAGTGCGGCGCGATCATGCCCGTACTTCTTGTAGATATGCTGAATCACTTCTTCCCGGCGCTGATGCTCGAAATCGACGTCGATATCGGGCGGCTCGCCGCGCTCCACGCTGATGAAGCGCTCGAACAGCATCGTGCTCTGCTCGGGATTCACCTCGGTGATGCCGAGGCAGAAGCAGACGACGGAGTTCGCCGCCGAGCCGCGCCCCTGGCACAGGATGTTCTGGCTGCGCGCGTATTTGACGATGTCGTAGACGGTCAGGAAGAACGGTTCGTAGCTCAGTCGTGCAATCAGGTCGAGTTCATAGCGGATCTGCTTCTCGACTTTCTCCGGAATACCCTGCGGATAGCGTTCCGCCGCACCTGCCCGGGTTTCCTGTTCCAGATAGCTCGTCGGTGTGAGCCCCTTCGGCACGATCTCGTCGGGATACTCGTAGCGAAGCGAGCTGAGTTTGAAATCGCACGCATCGAGAATCGCGCACGTCTGCGCGATCTCGTCCGCCGAGTACAACTGCCCGATGCGCTGTCGCAAACGCAGATGCTGTTCCGCATTCGGCGCCAGTGCATAACCGCACTCCGAAACCGGCATCCCGACGCGGATCGCCGTCATCACGTCCTGCAGCTCCTTGCACGAGCGCCGGTGCATCGTCACGTCGCCCAGCGCGACGATGCGCACGCCACGCCGCTCGCCGGCCGCGCGAATCTCCTCGCGCTGCGCGCCATCCAGCGCACGCTGCAACTGCACGAGCCCGAGCCGCGCACGTTCGACGAACGTCGCGCGAAACCACGCGACCTGTGCATCGAGCACGTCCGCGCGCACCGGGTACGCGGGCACGAGAATCGCGAAGCAGTCGGGCATGCCGCGCAGGTGTGCGAACTCCGCAGGCGGCGCCGACAGCATCCGCGACGTCAGCTTGTAGGTGCCCTTTGGCGACGCCATCCGCCGCCATGAAATCAGCTCTGAAAGATTGCCGTACCCCTCGCGATTCTGTGCAAGCAACACGAGCCCGAACGCACCGGGGCCCGGATCGTGGCCGGGCGCGACGTCATCCGGCGTGACTTCGAAGTACGAACCGATGACGAGCGGCAGCCCTTTCGCCTTCGCCGCGACATGCATGCGCGGTGCGCCAGCGAGCGAGCATTCGTCGGTGATCGCAATCCCGCGATAGCCGAGTTCCGCCGCACGCTCGACCAGTTCTTCCGCATGCGACGCACCGTGCAGGAACGAAAAGTTCGAGCGGCAGAACAACTCCGCGTAATCGGGCAGCCAACTGAATTCCGCAATCATGACCGTTCACCCGAACAAGCCGTGCAGGAACCAGTGCGGCTCGGACTCGCTCCCCGCCCGCTCCCTGAACACCCAATAGCACGCACCGGCTTCGTCCTGCGCGACGTGGTAATCACGAGCGGCGAGCCGGCCATCGAACCACCCGGCCTCGATCCGCTCCGCTGACGACATCATCCTCAGCGGCGTATGAAATACCGGCCGGTTCTCGCGCATCAACAACGGCAGCGGCTCGGCGAGCAGCCACGCGGGCCTCGGCGGCACCGCAGGCGGCCCGCCGGCCGGCTTGCCGGCCTGCGCATCGAGCGGCAGCCAGCGGTTCGCGGCCTCGGGCCGGTGATCGGCGACGGGTGCCGCGCGCAGCACGTTCTCCGCGCCGAGCCGCGCGACCAGCAGTTCGAACAGCCGCGCGCGCGTCTCGCGCGTGCCGCCCGGCTCGGGGAAAAGATCGTCAGCCGGCGGCGCGACCGATTCGACGCGCGTGGCCTTCAGACGCACAGCAATCACCGCGGCCGGCAACTCGACGCGCGCGAGCCGCTCGCCGAGCAGCCGCATGAAATGCGCCTCGTCCCGTACGGGTGCGGCGAACGCGAGCTCGAGCGGCGTCGGCGGCACGGCCTGGCGGCCGCGTTCGTGCTCGAGATCGAACGTCATCGCGGCCAGCGACAGTTGCCGTGCGGCCAGCCAGCCGCACAGCTGCACGACGAGCCGCCGCGCGGCGAACAGCACGGCTTCCGCGTATTCGACGCGCTCCGGCAATTCGAGCCGCACGTCGAACACAGGTGGCACCGCCATCCACGCCAGCGGCTCGACCGCATCGCCGTACGCACGATCGAGCGCGGCCAGCAACGCGGGACCGCAGCGGCGCTGCAGCCCCGCGCGCGGCAAGCCGCGCAGATCGGCGAGCGTGCGGCAACCAAGGCCGTCGAACCAGCCCGCATACGGACGCGCATCGGGCAGCAGCACGCACGGCAGCCGGTCGAGCGAACGAACGAGCGACATCTGGCCGGCGATACGGCGCCGGATGTGCGCACGGGCCGACACGCGCGCCAGCAGCCACGCACCGCGCCCGGTCGGCGCGGCGGACAGGCGCGCCGCATAACCGAGCGCCGCGAGCGTCGCACGCACCTGACGGCACAGCGACGGCAACCCGCCGAACAGCCGCAAGCTCGGGCCGACGTCGACGATCAGCGTGGCTTCGTCGTCGAGCGCGACGCACGGCGAGAAGCGCAGCAACGCGAGCGCGACCGCGCGCAGCGCATCGGCTTCGCGCGCGGGATCGCGTTCGACGAGCTGCGTGTGCGGCGCGAGCGTGAGCACGCCGCCGCGCTTCATGCCCGCGCGCACGCCATGCCGGCGCGCGGGCGCATCGGCGATCAGCACGACGCCTTGCTCGAGCACCGCGCAGCCTGCGTCGTCGTCCGCAGCGCCGTCAGACGGCGGCGCGACGCACACGTCGAGCGGCAGGCGCGGCAGATGGATGCCGAGCAAGACGCGCATAGCGGCTCTCCACGATGGGCGACGGCAGGTCGAGCACGAGCGGCTCGCTGCGTGCGGGGCCGCGACGCTTGACGATGTCGAGCGACACGCCGCCCGGCACGGGGTACAGCTCGACACGCAGCACGGCCGGCGACGGTTGCCGCGCGGCCGACAGCGGCCGCAGCATCACGAACAGCGTATCGCCCGTGCGCGCGGCCGCGAGATGCAGGCGCCGCAGCGCATCGGGCCGCGCGTCCTGCCACAGCAGCAGCGCGCCGCAACAGCCGGTCTTGAGCGCCTGCTCGGCGGCCCACAGCGCATCCGTGCGGCTGCCGGCACGCAGCCACAGCAGCGCATCGGCCGGCACGCCGAGACTGGCGAGCGCGGTGGCATGCGGCGACTGCGGCGGCGCGACGAGCGCAAGCGGACGGCGCGCGCTGACGGTGCGTGCAAGCGCGGGCGCGAGCAACCGCATCTCGCCGCAGCCCGGCTGCGCGGCCAGCAGTTCGACGAGCCCGCCGACCGGCCAGCCGCCGCCCGGCAACTCGGCCGACAGCGACGCGAAGCCGGTATCGATCGTGCGCGGGCCGCCGCGCGCGAGCTGGGAACCGCGCCAGAGGGACGGATGAAGGGATTCGGGAGAAATGGAGGATGCGAGCATGACGCCACCCACAACTGTATGGATATACAGTATATGGCAATGCGCTCGCGTCGCACAGCATCGGTGCGAAACCGGTTTTCGTCAGAGGAAAAACGACGGGAAAGCCGACGCGGCAGTCATGTTACGCCGCACCGGAGCGGGCGTGGCCGGATCATGTCGCCCGAACGCGCTCCACCGCCATCCGGGCGGAATCGCCGGTCCGATTTGCCGACCCGATTCGCCTGGCCGACACGCCAACCCGCACGCGAACCGGCACGATGCGGCACCCCGCACCGCACCGGCCCGCCGGCCGCCCGTCAGCCGAGCAGCAATGCGTCGTCGTCGAGTTGCTCGTGACGCACCTTCTCGAACATCTGCAGCAGGTCCGGCACGTCGAGGCCCTTGCGTGCGTCGCCCGACACGTCGAGCACGACCTGCCCCTGGTGCAGCATCACCGTGCGGTCGCCGTAGTCGAGCGCCTGCCGCATGCTGTGCGTGACCATCATCGTCGTCAGCTTGCTCTCGGCGACGATGCGCGCAGTCAGCTCCAGCACGAACGCGGCCGTCTTCGGATCCAGCGCGGCCGTGTGCTCGTCGAGCAGCAGGATCCGCGACGGCCGCAGCGACGCCATCAACAGGCTGACCGCCTGCCGCTGGCCGCCCGACAGCAGCCCGATCCGGTCGGTCAACCGGTTTTCCAGCCCGAGGTTCAGGAGCCGCAGCTTGTCGCGGAACAGTTCGCGCGACGGCCGGTCGAGCGCGGCCTTGAAGCCGCGCCGCGCGCCGCGCGCCATCGCGAGCGCCATGTTCTCCTCGATCGTCAGCGCCTCGCAGGTGCCGGCCATCGGATCCTGGAACACGCGCGCAACGAGATGCGCGCGGTCCCACGCCGCTTTGCGCGTGACGTCCGTGCCGTCGATCGAGATGCGTCCCGCATCGACGGCCTGGTCGCCGCTGATCGCATTGAGGAAGGTCGATTTGCCGGCGCCGTTCGAGCCGATCACCGCGACGAACTGGCCGTCAGGAATCTCGAGCGACAGCCCGCGCAGCGCACGCGTCTCGATCGGCGTGCCGGGATTGAACGTGAGTTTCAGGTCTTGTGCGGACAGCATGTCAGGCCCCTCCGTTCTTGCGCGCGAACAGCTTCTTGCGCGTTGCCGGCAGCACCAGCGCGATCGTGACGAGCGCGGCCGTCACGAGGTTCAGGTCCTGCGCCTTCAGGCCGATGAATTCGCTGTTCAGCGCGAGCGCGATGAAGAAGCGGTAGACGATCGCACCGAGCACGACGGCGAGCGTCGTCAGCACGAGCCGGCGCGCCGGCAACAGCGTCTCGCCAATGATCACGGCAGCCAGCCCGATCACGATCGTGCCGATCCCCATCGAGATGTCCGCGCCGCCCTGCGTCTGCGCGAACAAGGCGCCGGCGAGCGCGACGAGCGCGTTCGACAGCGCCATCCCGGCGAGCGTCGCACGGCCGGTCGCGATGCCTTGAGCGCGCGCCATCCGCGGGTTCGCGCCGGTCGCGCGCATGGCGAGGCCGAGCTGCGACGAGAAGAACCAGTCGAGGCCGAGCTTCGCGACCACGACGACGATCGCGAGCAGCGCCGGGCGCAGCACGTAGTCGGGCATCCAGTCGGGCTGCAGCACGGTGAAGATCGTCGGCTCGGTGATGAGCGGCACGTTCGGCCGGCCCATGATCCGCAGGTTCACCGAATAGAGCGCGATCATCATCAGGATACTGGCGAGCAGGTCCATGATCTTCAGGCGCACGTTGAGCCAGCCGGTGATGAAGCCGGCCGCCGCGCCCGCGACGATCGCGATGCAGGTCGAGCTGAACGGGTCGTAGCCGGCGGAGATCAGCGTCGCGGCGACGGCGCCGCCGAGCGGAAAGCTTCCGTCGACGGTGAGGTCGGGGAAGTTGAGGATGCGAAACGAGATCAGCACCCCGAGGGCGACGAGACTGAAGATCAGGCCGATCTCCAGGGCGCCCAGTAACGAGAACAGAGACATGATGGGGAAATCCTGTTGCTTCCCGGCCGGACGTGTACGGCCGGGCGAAGCGAACGGGCGGCCCCGGGTGGGAGCCGCCCGTCCGGCGGTGTCGTTCAGGCCCGGATCGGGCCCGCAAGCGCGGCGGTCGGGCCGCGGCTTACTTGATGACCGTCTTCGCGTCCTTGAGCAGATCCGGCGCGAGCGTCACACCCTGCTTCGCGGCCGCCCCCGTGTTCGCGAACAACTCGAGGTTGCTGCTCGTTTCCGACGCGATCGCGCCCGGCTTCTCGCCCTTCAGGATGCGCGCGACGACCTTGCCCGTCTGGCGGCCGAGGTCGCCGTAGTTGATGCCGAGCGCCGCGATGCCGCCGCGCTTCACGCTGTCGGTGTCGCCCGCGACGAGCGGGATCTTCGCTTCGTTCGCGACCTTCACGAGCGCTTCGTACGCGGACACGACGTTGTTGTCGGTGTTCGTGTAGATCACGTCGACCTTGCCGATCAGGCTCTTCGCGGCCGGGCCGATGTCGACGGTACGCGGTGCGGCCGCTTCCTTCAGCGTCATGCCCTGCTTCGCGAGGATCTCCTTGAGCTCCTTCACGACGACGACCGAATTTGCCTCGCCCGGGTTGTAGACCATGCCGACCGTCTTCGCATTCGGCACGACGCGCTTGATCAGCGCGACCTGGCGATCGAGCGGCAGCTTGTCGGACACGCCCGTCACGTTGGTGCCCGACGGGCCCCAGCCCTTCACGAGCTGCGCGGCGACCGGATCGGTCACGCCCGAATAGACGACCGGCACGCTCTTCGTCGACGCGACCACCGCCTGCGCGGCCGGCGTCGCGATCGCGACGATCACGTCGGGCTGGTCGCCGACGAACTTGCGCGCGATCTGCGCGGCCGTGCCCGTGTTGCCCTGCGCGCTCTGGTATTCCCACTTGAGCTTGTCGTCGCCGTAACCTTCCGCCTTCAGCTCGGCGCGTACGCCGTCGCGGATCGCATCGAGTGCCGGATGGTCGACGATCGACAGCACCTTGACGGTCTGTGCGTGCGCGGCACCGGCCAGCGCGAGTGCGGCCACGCCGGCCGTGATCGAACGGATCGCGAAAGTCTTGAAACGCTTCATGGGTGTGTCTCCCCCGTATTGTATCGGTTCTGGATGATGGATTCCCGCCGCCGTCAGGCGGGCGCCGCCATGCGTACGACGCGTTGGCGAGCGGCCCGCGCACGCCCCGGGAAGGCGTGCAGCGGCGAACGCACGAGGATACCATTTCCGCAGACCACCGCCTGACTCCACGCTTTCGCATCGCGCCCCGGATCGCAGCGCCCACCGACATGCGCGAGCGAGCGTGAAGCCCGGCCGGCGGCGGTTCCAGCCGGCCCCGGCGCAACGCGTCAGCCGCGCTTGCGGCTTTACGTTATGCTGTCGGCCGACCCAATCCACGCCATCGGAGGCCACATGAAACGGGGGATCCGAGCCATCGCATTCGCGGCTGTCGCGCTGGCGCTGCCGGGAGCGGCGTTCGCACTGACCGACGGCAGCGCGCAATACGACGACTGCATGCTCAATGCGCTGCGCGAGAGCCGCAACGGCGCGGCGGCCCAGTTGATCCAGCGCTCGTGCGACGCGCTGTACCGCAACAACGCGATGCTGCTGCCGCGCGAGCGGCGCTTTCACGAGTGCGTCGTGCAATCGCTGCCGGGCGTGCGCGACAACTATGCGATCCAGCAGATCATGTCGATCTGCTCGCGGCGCGGCGAGATGTGAGCCGGCGCTGAACACGAGACACCCTGCGGCCCTCGACCGGCCGCGCCAATGAAAAAGGGCCTGCGCGATGCAGGCCCTTGTTGTTCAGCGGTACGACCGGTGTGCGGCGTTCAGAACGACGCGACCATCGAGCCCTTGAACTGCTTCTTGATGAATTCCCGCACTTCCGGCGACTGGTACGCCTTGACCAGCTTCTTCACCCACGGCTGGTCCTTGTCCTTCGCGCGCACGGCGATCAGGTTCGCGTACGGGCTCGTCAGCGATTCGAGCGCGATCGCGTCCTTGGTCGGCTGCAGGTTCGCGGCCAGCGCGTAGTTCGTGTTGACCACGGCTGCGTCGACGTCCGACAGCACGCGCGGCAGTTGCGCGGCGTCGAGTTCGGAGATCTTCAGCTTCTTCGGGTTCTCGGCGATGTCGAGTACCGTCGCATTGTTGCCGCCCGTGCCGGCGCCCGCCTTCAGCTTGATCACGCCCTGCGTCTGCAGCAGCAGCAGCGCGCGGTTCTCGTTCGACGGATCGTTCGGCACCGCGAGCTTCGCGCCTTGCGGCAGGTCCTTCAGCGCCTTGAACTTCTTCGAGTACACACCCATCGGCGAGATGTAGGTCAGGCCCGCGCTGACGATCTTGTAGCCGCGCTGCTTTACCTGGCTGTCGAGGTAGGGCTGGTGCTGGAAGCTGTTCGCGTCGAGATCGCCCGAGTCGAGCGCCGCATTCGGCTGCACGTAGTCGTTGAACTCGATGACCTTCACGTTCAGGCCTTCCTTCTCCTTCGCGACCTTCTGCACGAGCTGCCACACTTCCGAATCCGGGCCGGCGACCGTGCCGACCTTGATCACCTTGTCTTCGGCGTGCGCGCCTGCCGACAGCGTCAGCGCGGCACCGGTGGCCAGCACGGAAAATACCTTCAGGAGACTGCGACGCTTCATCTGTTTCTCGCTTTCTTGCTTACTGGAAATGGGGCGCGATACGGGTATGCCCCGACTCGCAGGAAGGCGCAAATGGTGTCACAGGATCGGCGGGAAGTGAAATACATCCCGCTCATATGGGTATGCACCGCAGCGGTGCTGGCGGAGGCTGCGCGATTCGGCCGTTAGTTGCGTTTTAGTAAATCGCACATCAACCTGTGCCCATCACGCCACCGCCTCCTGGTCGGCCGCCTTCATGCCGAATGCAGGCTCGCCCGTCTTCCCGCCGGCCCGGCGCGGCGACAGGCCGTCGGCATCGACGACCCGGAACGCGCCGACCGCGTCGCGCAGCCGCGCGGCCTGTTCCTGCAGCGACGCGGCGGCGGCGGCGGCCTCCTCGACGAGCGCCGCGTTCTGCTGCGTCACCTGATCCATCTGCGTGACCGCGCGCCCGACCTGCGTGATGCCGCTCGCCTGCTCCTCGGATGCAGCCGCGATCTCGCCCATGATGTCGGTCACGCGTGCGACGGCCTGCAGGATCTCGCCCATCGTCGTGCCGGCCTGGCCGACCAGCGTCGACCCGTTGCGCACGCGCTCGACCGAGGCGACGATCAGCTCGCGGATCTCCTTCGAGGCCGTCGCGCTGCGCTGGGCGAGCGAGCGCACTTCGCCCGCGACCACCGCGAAGCCGCGGCCCTGCTCGCCCGCACGCGCGGCTTCGACCGCCGCGTTCAGCGCGAGGATGTTGGTCTGGAACGCGATGCCCTCGATCACGCCGATGATGTCGGCGATCTTGCGCGAGCTGTCGTCGATCTCGCCCATCGTGCCGATCACGCGGTTCACGACGTCGCTCCCCGTGCGCGCGATCTCCGATGCGTTGTTCGCCAGCCCGCTCGCCTGCCGCGCGTTGTCGGCGTTCTGCTTCACCGTCGCGGTCAGTTGCTCCATGCTCGCGGCGGTTTCTTCCAGCGACGCGGCCTGCTCCTCGGTGCGCTGCGACAGGTCGTCGTTGCCGGCCGAGATCTGGCGGCTCGCCGACGCGATCGATCCGGCCGACTGGCGAATCCCGCCGATCGTCGCCTGCAGGCGTGCCTGCATGTCGTGCATCGCGGCCATCATGCTCGTGCGGTCGCCCGCGCGCACGGGCACCGGCTGCGTCAGGTCGCCCTGCGCGATGCGCGCCGCGAGCGCGGCCGCTTCGTCGGGCTCGCCGCCGAGGCTGCCGCGCACGTTGCGGATGATCACCAGCATCGCCGCGCTGATCACGAAGCCGATCACGAACACGACCGCGAGGTGGCCGAGCAGCGTCCGGTAATAGATGGTGTCGATGTCCTTCAGGAAGACGCCGCTCGAGATGTTCCAGTCCCACGGCGTGAAGCGCGTGACGTAGCTGATCTTCGGCACGGCGGTTTCGCTGTGCGGCAGGCGCCCGCGGTACTCGGCGAAGCCGCTGCCGGTTTCCTTCGCGGCGTTCAGGATCGTGACGAACAGCGGCTTGCCGTCCGGGTCGAGATAGTCGCCGACCTCGGTGCCGACCAGCTTCGGCAGCGTCGGATGCATCAGCACGACCGGCTTCGAATCCATCACGAACACGTAGCCCGAATCGCCGTAGCGCATCGCGGCCAGGCTCGCGAGCGCGTCGCGCTTCGCATCGGCCTCGGGCAGCGTGCCGCTCTGCGCGAGTGCGTGATACGCCTTCACGATGCCGGCCGCCGAGTCGACGAGATTCGCGATGCCCGCCTTGCGTTCGGCGAGCATCGTCGCGCGCGTCTCGTACGCGCTCCATGCGCCGACGCCCAGGAGACCGATCCATACCAGCGCAAGCGCGAGCCACAGCTTGCGGTTCAAACTCATTCTGCTCATCTGCGTGCCTTTGTCGATGTCGATGCGCACGCTGCGCGCGAACGGCCTGCCGCGCGCAAACGCTTGCCCTTTTATTTACGGCACCGAGGCTTACAACTTGAATACGCCCGGGTGCGGCAAACCGCCGATCGGCAGACCGCCCGCACCGCGACCGCCCGTGCGACAACCCGCATCCGCTGTGCTAAAAAGACCGGCTGGCCGGCGCACCAAGAGCCGGCATCATTCCGGGGGCCATCCATGTACGTCATCGACATCCACTACACCGCATCGCTCGAGCGCATCGACGATGCGCTCGAGCGCCATCGCGCATTTCTGCAGCCGCAGTTCGACAAGGGCATCTTCATCGCGGCCGGGCCGAAGGTGCCGCGCGAAGGCGGCGTGATCCTCGCGGCCCGCATCGATCGCGACGAGCTGGACGCGATCCTGAAGACCGATCCGTTCGTCACCGAGGGGCTCGCCACGTATCGCGTGACGGAATTCCGGATCACGCGCGCCGCATCCGGCTTCAACGTGCCGGCGCTGCCGTAACGCGACACGCGACACATGCGCGATGCGCGCGCAGGCCGACACGCCGCCCGACGGGCGGCGCATGCAAACAACGAGGGGAGAACAAGCGTGACGGCGCGTGGCGGCCGTCACGCGATCACCGGGCCGGGCGCCCGGTGGCTGCCGGTCAGTCGACCAGCAGCTTCAGGTCGTGGACCCACGGGCCGGGGCCCTGGCCGTCGCGCACGAACAGGCGCAACTTGCCGTCGCGGTCGAACACGTAGCTCGCGGCCGTGTGATCCATCGTGTAGCTGCCGGGCGTCTTGCCGGGCACCTTCGCGTAGTACACGCGGAAATCCTTCGTGACCTTCTTCAGTGCGGCTTCGTCGGCCGGCCGCAGGCCGATGAACGACGGATCGAACGCGGGCACGTACTGACCGAGCAGCGCCGGCGTGTCACGCTCCGGGTCGACGGTGACGAACAGCACCTGCACGCGTTTCGCGGCATCGGGCCCGAGCTGCTTCAGCGCTTCGGACAGCTCGGCCATCGTCGTCGGGCACACGTCCGGGCAGTGCGTATAGCCGAAGAACATCACGACCGCACGGCCCTTGAAATCGCCGAGCGTGCGCACCTTGCCGGCCGTATCGGGCAGCGAGAAGTCACTGCCGAACTGCGTGTTGCCGGTGATGTCGAGATTCTGGAATTTCGGCGCGTTGTCGCATCCGGCGAGCAGCAGTGCTGCCGTGAATGCGCATGCGAGCATCCAGCCTTGGCGCGCGCGGCGCCCGAACCGTGAGTGGAGCATTGCGTTCAAACCGTGCGGTTACACGCCGAGCAGCGGGCGTGCATAGTGATCGACGAGCAGCGCGGCGAACAGCAGCGACAGGTAGACGATCGAGTAGCGGAAGGCCTTGCGGGCGAGTTCGTCCGAATAGTCGCGATGAATCTTCCACGCATACGCGAGGAACACCGCGCCGAGCAGCACCGCGCTCGTCAGGTAGACGGCCCCGCTCATCCCGGAGATGAACGGCATCAGCGTGACTGCGAACAGGATCACCGTGTACAGCAGGATGTGCAGCCGCGTGAACTTCTCGCCGTGCGTGACGGGCAGCATCGGCAGCCCCGCGTTCTCGTAATCCTTGCGGCGATACAGCGCGAGCACCCAGAAATGCGGCGGCGTCCACACGAAGATGATCAGCACGAGGATCCACGCGTCGCCCGGCACCGCGCCGGTGACCGCGGCCCAGCCGAGCGCCGGCGGCATCGCGCCCGACGCGCCGCCGATCACGATGTTCTGCGGCGTCATCGGCTTGAGGAGCAGCGTGTAGATCACCGCGTAGCCGACGAAGGTGGCGATCGTCAGCCACATCGTCAGCGGGTTCGTGAACGTATAGAGCGTCCATGCGCCGACACTGCCGAGCACGGCCGAGAACACCAGGATCTGCGGCGTCGTGATCTCGCCGCGCGCGGACGGGCGCCACGCGGTACGGCGCATCATCGCGTCGATCTTCTGTTCGACGAGGCAGTTGATCGCGAACGCCGCACCGGCCAGCAGCCAGATGCCGACGGTGCCGCCGATCAGCACGTGCCACGGCACCATGCCCGGCGTCGCGAGGAACATGCCGATCACCGCGCAGAACACCGCGAGCTGCGTGACACGCGGCTTCGTCAGCGCCATGTACTGCGAAAACCGGCTACCGGGCGATTGGGAAAGGGTGCTTTGCATGGGGGCGGTCACGCCGGGGCGGCGTCGCGCGCAGGCTGCGCGACACGGCCGGGGCGGCTTGAAAGGATGCGAAAGTTTAACATGACGACGAGCAGCAGCAGGATCGCGGCCCCGCCGTTGTGCGCGACGGCGACCGGCAGCGGCCACTGCAGCACGATGTTGGTCAGGCCCGTCACGAACTGCAGCAGGACGACCAGCAGCACGCCGTTCGCGGGCCGCCGCAGCGATTCGAAGCGGCGCATCTTCAGCGCGAACGCGACCAGATACGCGACCACCACGAACGCGAACGTGCGGTGCGTCCAGTGGATCGCGACCAGCGCGTCCTGCGTGATCGCCTCGCCGTCCTTCGTCATCCCGAGCGCACGCCACAGGTGGAAGCCGTGCTGGAAGTCCATCGGCGGGATCCACTGGCCGTTGCAGGTCGGGAAATCGGTGCATGCGAGCACTGCGTAGTTGGTGCTCACCCAGCCGCCGAGCGCGATCTGCACGACCAGCAGCGCGAGCGCCGCGAGCGCGGCCGCGCGATAGCGGCCGGCTTCCGGATCGTACGACGGCAGCGGCGTCTGCCGCGCCGCGAGCCAGCCGAGCGTGCCGAGCAGCGTGAGGCCGAGCAGCAGGTGGATCGTGACGATCACCGGCTGCAGCTTCATCGTGACCGTCCACGCGCCGAACGCACCCTGCACGAGGATCAGCAGCAGCAGGCTCGTCGGCCACCACGGCGACACGTGCAACGGGCGGCGGCGCAGCCTTGCGGACCACGCGATCACGACCTGCGCGATGATCAGTACGCCGATCGCCATCGCGAAATAGCGGTGGATCATCTCGATCCACGCCTTCGACATGCTGACGGGGCCCGTCGGCATCGCCTGGTGCGCGGCCGTGATCGCGGCGTGCGCGATGAACGGCGACGACGTGCCGTAGCAGCCGGGCCAGTCAGGGCAGCCGAGCCCCGAGTCGGTCAGCCGCGTGAAGCCGCCGAACATCACGAGGTCGAGCGTCAGGAAGGTGGTGATCCATACCAGCTTGCGAAACTTGTTGTCGTCGGCCTTCACCCACACGTACGACAGCGGCAGCAGCGCGATGCACAAGCCGATCAGGCCGAGTTGCAGTAGATACGACATCGGTTCTTTGCCTCTCGTCTTGCCTTAGCCGATGCTCGACCACTTCAGCAGCTTCGTCACGTCCGACTTGATCTTGCCGGGGTTCGGATCCTTCGGAAAGCGCATCATCAGGTTGCCGTTCGGGTCGACCATGTAGATGTGGTCGCTGTCCTTCGTGCCCGCGTCGGCCGGCAGCCACGCGGCCACCGCGGCCGGGTCGGCGACGAGCCGGCGCGTATCGGGATAGGCATCCAGCACCTTCTGCGGCGTCGCGCCCGCATCGCTGCGCAGCCACACCATCGTGATCCGGTGCCGCTCGCCTGCCTGCGTAACGCGGATCTGGCGCATGAAATAGAGTTTCTGCGCGCATGCATCGTCGCACGCGCTGCGGTCGGTCATCACGAACAGCCACACGCCGCGCAGCGATGACAGCGGCACGGTCTTGCCGGCTTCGTCGGTCACCTGCAGATCCGCGGGGATCGGACGCTGCGGCTCGATCAGCGTGCCGTAGTTGGTCGAGCCGCCCTTCGGCTTGATCACGTAATAGGTGAAGTACGACGCGATCATCGGCGCGGCGCACACGAGACCCAGCAGTACGAGCATCCAGCGCCCGCGCTTGCGGGCCGCCGGCGAGATCGGCGCTGCGGCCGGACCCTGACGGGAAGATTGCATGGACAAATCAGACCTCTCGAAACGAACCCGCGGCGCCGGCGCCGCGTCCTGGCATGGCGCTCACGCGCCGGCCGACTTCTTCGCCGCACGCCGCGCGGCGTACAGGCCGAAGCCGAGCGCGGCCGCCGCCATCGCCCACCACTGAAACATGTAACCGTAATTGCGCTCGACGCCGGTCGTCGCCGCCGGCCAGTCGCGCACGAGCTTGTCGCCGTCGTCGCTCGTCTGCTGGATCACGAACGGCTGCAGCGCCAGCCCGGTTTCCTTCGCATACGCGGCGACGTCCAGGTTCTGCCGGATCTTCTGGTGCGCCGCCGACCCGCCTTCGCCGAGCTCGAACGCACGCGACGCGTCGGCGCGCGCAATGCCGACGATCTCGACGTCGCCCGCGGGCGTCGCGAACGGCTCGATCGCCGTGCGATCGGAGATATTGCGCGGCAGCCAGCCGCGGTTCACGAGCACGACGCCGCCGCCCGTGAGTTTAAACGGCATCACGACGTAAAAACCCGGCTGGTCGTTATACGGCCGATTGTCGAGGAACACGGCTTGCTCAGGCAAAAAACGGCCCTTCGCGCGCACGCGATGGAACTCGATCGATGCCAGCGGCATCGGCTGCGCGCCGACGTCGACGGGCACCGCCTGCTCGTAGCGCTCGATGCTCGCCTGCAGCGCTTCCTTCTGGTGCGCACGGTCGCGCTGCCAGAAACCGAGACGGATCGTGACCGCGACGACGACGAGAATCAGCAGCGCAGGCAGCCAGCGAATCTTCATCATGCGGCCCGCCCGGCACGTGCCGGAAAGCGAAGTGCGATAATTATCCTCTTCCTTTCGAATTGCCGTCGTCCGGTTCGTGTCATGCACATACTCGTTCCCATCGCCTTCGTCCTCATCATTGCCAGCATGGGCTCGGCGCTCTACTTCATGATGCACGACCGCGGCCACACGAAACGCATGGTCTGGTCGCTCGCCACCCGCGTCGGGCTGTCGGTGTCGCTGTTCCTGCTCATCCTGATCGCGAACTGGATGGGCTGGATCCATTCGACCGGCCTGCCGATCGGACGTTGATCCGTTTGCCGCCACGGCCGCTGTGACATTTCGCCGCACGGCCGTGCCACCAAGCAAAAGCGCCGCCTGACTGAGTCGCGGCGGCGCCGGGGTGGTGAGGCCAGCAGCCAGCCGCTGCCCGGTCAACACCAATGAAAACGGCCCGCGCATTGCTGCGCGGGCCGTTGTTCCATTTACAGCCAGTAGACGACGACGTACAGGCCGAGCCAGACGACGTCGACGAAGTGCCAGTACCACGCGGCGCCTTCGAATGCGAAGTGGTGATCGGGCTTGAAGTGGCCGCGGATCATCCGCACCAGCACCACCGCGAGCATCGTGCCGCCGAGGAACACGTGGAAGCCGTGGAAGCCCGTCAGCAGGAAGAACGTCGAACCGTACACGCCCGAGTTCAGCGTCAGGTTCAGTTCGTTGTACGCGTGGTAGTACTCGAAGCCCTGCAGGAACAGGAAGCAGATACCGAACGCGAGCGTCGCGGCCAGCCATGCGATCGCCTTCTTGCGATGATCGTCACGCAGCGCATGGTGCGAGATCGTCAGCGTCACGCCCGACGACAGCAGGAATGCGGTGTTCAGCGTCGGGATCGGCCACGGGCCCATCGTCTTGAAGTGACCGGCGAGCGCGGCGGGGCCTTCGTTCGGCCACACGGCGGAGAAATCCGGCCAGATCAGCTTGTAGTCGAGGCTGCCGAGCTGGTGCAGCGCGATTTCACGGGCATAGAACAGCGCGCCGAAGAACGCGCCGAAGAACATGACTTCCGAGAAGATGAACCAGCTCATGCTCCAGCGGTACGACTTGTCGACGTTCTTGCCGTAATGACCGCCTTCCGATTCGGCGATCGCGTCGCCGAACCAGTGATACAGCGTGAAGAGCAACCAAAGCAGGCCGAGCAGCGCCGTAAACGGCGCCCAGTCGTGACCGTTGATCCACAGCGCTGTCGATCCGAGCATGACCAGCAGGCCGATGGCCGCGCTGATCGGATGCTGCGACGGATGCGGCACGAAATAGTACGGGGTCTGGTTTTGACCGCTCATGCTTGATTCTCCACTTCAGTCCAATTTGTGTACCGGAAACCGCTCCGGCTTTATTTCTTGCGCGGCGTGACCACCACCGCTCCTTCCTGCACGCGGCGCCGTGGCGCCGCGCACTGCATTCTTCTTTCGTGGCCGCGGGCTTCAGCCCACGACGGCACGCACGATCAGGATCAGCACACCGATGAACACACCGGCCGCCAGCAACGCGACGATCAGCACGTGCAGCGGATTGAGCTGCGTCGCGTCGGCCTCCAGGTCGCGCCGCTTGCGCACCCCGAAGAACGACCACAGCACGGCTTTCAGCGCCTGGCCGAACGACCCGCCCCGCTTGACCTCCGTCATCGCCCCGCCTCCGTTGTCATGCGTCCGGCTTCGCCGCGCCCTGCGCCGCGGTCTTGCCCGGCGCCGGCGTGGCCGGCGTATTCAGCTCGAAGAACGTGTACGACAGCGTGATCGTCTTCACGTCCTTCGGCAGTTTCGGATCGATCACGAACACCACCGGCATCTTGCGCGATTCGTTCGCGGCCAGCGTCTGCTGCGTAAAGCAAAAGCACTCGATCTTCTTGAAGAACTCCGTCGCCTGCTTCGGCGCGTAGCTCGGAATCGCCTGTGCAACGACCGGCCTGCCCTGCCCGTTCGTCACGTCGTACACGATCGTCGTCAGCTCACCCGGATGCACGTCGAGACTGTTGTGCTCCGGCTTGAACCCGAGCGGCCCGCGCGCGTTCGCATCGAACTCGACCGACACCGTGCGGCTGGTGTCGACCTGCGAGTTCTTCACCTCGCGCTCGCTGACGTCGCGCTGCACCAGGTTGTTGATGCCGGTGATCTGGCAGATCGCCCGATACATCGGGATCAGCGCGAAGCCGAAACCGAACATCAGCCCGGCCACGACGAAGAGCTTCACCAGCATCGAACGATTGAATGCGCGATCGACGGCGCCCTCTTCCGGCTTCGACATACGACAACTTCCTCGCTACTGCGTCTGTTGCTGCATCAGTGAGTGGACAGCCACCACTGCTTGATCACGACACCCACAAAAAAAACGGCGGCGATGACGAGCAGGATGAGGCCGAGCCGCTTGTTGCCCGCGCGGATCTGCTCGGGCGTTCGTCTTTCTTGTGGATTCCGGGTCATCTGAAACTTCGCTGAAATTTCAATTCCGCGCCCGCCGCGCCTGCCTGCGCGGCAGGCAGCGGCGGAACGCTGGGTAAAACTTATTCGACGTGCGGCGGTTGCTCGAACGTGTGGAAGGGAGCCGGGCTCGGCACCGTCCACTCGAGGCCCGTCGCGCCATCCCACGGCTTGTCCGACGCCTTTTCCAGCTCGCCGCCGCCACGGTAGGCCGGCAGCGCGACTGCGAACAGGAAGTACACCTGCGCGAGGCCGAAGCCGAATGCGCCGATCGTCGCCACCTGGTTGAAGTCCGTGAACTGCGCCGGGTAGTCCGCATAACGACGCGGCATGCCTGCGAGGCCGACGAAGTGCATCGGGAAGAACGTCAGGTTGAAGAAGATCATCGACGCCCAGAAGTGGATCTTGCCGCGCGTCTCGTTGTACATCCAGCCCGTCCACTTCGGTGCCCAGTAGTACCAGCCCGAGAACAGCGCGAACAATGAGCCTGCCACCAGCACGTAGTGGAAGTGCGCCACCACGAAGTAGGTACCGTGATACTGGATGTCGAGCGGCGCCATCGCGAGCATCAGGCCCGTGAGGCCGCCGAACGTGAACACGAACAGGAAGCCGATCGCGAACAGCATCGGGGTTTCGAACGTCATCGAGCCGCGCCACATCGTCGCGAGCCAGTTGAACACCTTCACGCCCGTCGGCACCGCGATCAGCATCGTCGCGTACATGAAGAACAGCTGGCCGGTGACCGGCATGCCCGTCGCGAACATGTGGTGCGCCCAGACCATGAACGACAGGATTGCGATCGAAGCCGTCGCATACACCATCGAGCTATAGCCGAACAGCGTCTTGCGTGCGAACGCCGGGATCACCTGCGACACGATCCCGAACGCCGGCAGAATCATGATGTACACCTCGGGGTGGCCGAAGAACCAGAAGATGTGCTGGTACATCACCGGGTCGCCGCCGCCTGCCGCGTTGAAGAACGACGTGCCGAAGTGGCGGTCGAACAGCACCATCGTGATCGCGCCTGCCAGAACCGGCATCACCGCGATCAGCAGGTACGCCGTGATCAGCCACGTCCATGCGAACATCGGCATCTTCATCAGCGTCATGCCCGGTGCGCGCATGTTCAGGATCGTCACGACGATGTTGATCCCGCCCATGATCGACGATGCGCCCATGATGTGGACCGCGAAGATCGCGAAGTCCATGCCCGGGCCCATCTGCGTCGACAGCGGCGCGTAGAGCGTCCAGCCGGCAGCCGTCGCGCCACCCGGCGCGAAGAACGAACCGACCAGCAGCACGGCCGCGACCGGCAGCAGCCAGAAGCTGAAGTTGTTCATCCGCGCGAACGCCATGTCGGACGCGCCGATCTGCAGCGGAATCATCCAGTTCGCGAAACCGACGAACGCCGGCATGATCGCGCCGAACACCATGATCAGGCCGTGCATCGTCGTGAGTTCGTTGAAGAACTCCGGACGCATGATCTGCAGGCCCGGCTCGAACAGCTCGGCCCGGATCGCGAGCGCCATGACGCCGCCCGACAGGAACATGATGAACGAGAACAACAGGTACAGCGTACCGATGTCCTTGTGGTTGGTGGCGAACAGCCAGCGCCGCCAGCCGTGCGGCATTTCGTGCGCGTGGTCGTCGTGCGCGTGGTCCGCGGCTACGTCGTGCCCGATGCTAGACATGAGAATCTCCTAATGCGAATACGTCGACTAACTCAGCGACACGTCAAGCCGCCGGCCCGATCTCGACACGCCGGGCTTCCTTCGCGTCAGCCCCGCCCGAGATCGTTTCCGGCTTTTTGAGAATAATGTGGTCTTCCGCCACGCCTGCTGCCTTCAGCGCGTCGCGCACGGCCTGTGCGCGATGCTTCGCCAGTTCGGCGTTCGCGTCGGCCGAGCCCGTCTTGTCGGTAAAGCCCGACAGCGCGAGCTTCGCGTCCGGATGTGCCTTCGCATAGTCGGCCGCGGCGGCGATCGCCGCTTTCGCGTCGGCCGGCAGCTCGCTCTTGCCCGTCTCGAAGTAGATGGTCGACAGTGCGGCCGATGCCGACGCTGCCGCCGGCTGCTCGGCTGCGCCCGACGCGGCTTGCGCCGGTGCCGAAGCTGCCTCGGCCGGTGCTGCGGCGCCTGCCGTGTCTTCCGGCATCTTGCCGTTACGCGCGTCGGCCACTTGCTTCGGCTGCAGCAGGTCGTTCTTGTGGTTGCCCCACGAATTGCGTTCGTACGTGATGACCGATGCGATGTCGAGATCCGACAGCGAGGCCCACGACGGCATCGCGCCCTTGCCGTGCAGCACGCGCTCGACGTGGCCGGCGATCGGGCCGTTCACGATCGGGCTGCCGTCCATGGCCGGGAAGGCGCCGAGGCCCTTGCCGCTCACCTGGTGGCAGGCCGCGCAGTTCGCCTTGTAGACTTCCTCGCCGTGCGCGACGAGTTCAGCCATCGTGTAGACCTTGTTCGGATCGACTGCGGCGCTGGCCAGCTTGGCCTTCTGCGCGGTGACCCACTTCGCGTAGTCGTCGTCCGACAGGACTTCGACGACGACCGGCATGTACGCGTGTTCCTTGCCGCACAGCTCGGTACAGAAACCGCGAAACGTACCGACCTTGTCGGCCTTGAACCACGTATCGCGCACGAAGCCGGGGATCGCATCCTGCTTCACGCCGAACGCGGGCACGTACCACGAGTGGACGACGTCGTTCGCGGTCGTGATGATGCGGATCTTCTTGTTGACCGGCACGACGAGCGGGTTGTCGACTTCCTGCAGATAGGTGTCGGTGATCGGCTTCTTGCCCATCACTTCGTCACGCGGGGTGCTCAGCGTCGACAGGAAGCCGATGCCCTCGCCCGGGCCCTTCACGTAGTCGTAGCCCCACTTCCACTGGTAGCCGGTGACCTTGATCGTGAGATCGGCGTTGGTCGTGTCCTTCATCGCGACGACGGCCTTCGTGGCCGGCAGCGCCATCAGCACAACGATGACGAACGGCACGATCGTCCAGATGATCTCGACGGTCGTGCTTTCATGGAAATTGGCGGCCTTGTGGCCTTTGGATTTGCGGTGCGCGAAGATCGAATAGAACATCACGCCGAACACGCCGACGAAGATCACCGTGCACAGGATCAGCATCATCGTGTGGAGATCGTAGAGCTCCTCGGCGATTTTCGTGACCGGCGGCTGAAAGTTGATCTCGTTGACGCGGGGGCCGCCCGGGCTATCACCGACCGCCAGGGCGGCACCGGCAAAGAGCAATCCGCTGCATGCCAGCACGCCCGTGAGGGCTCGCTTGATTGTTTTCATAGCATCCTTACCCAAAATTTCCATTCAAACCCTCCCCCGTCGCAAGTCACCGTCCGCCATGCGGCCGGTGCCCGCGCCTCGTCAGCCGCAGCGCCTGAGCGACACGCGCAGTTCGTCGGCGAACTGCGCACGCTTGTACTGCGCGAGATGCTGACCGATTACGACGGTCTGCCCGCGCGATACCAGCCGAATCGGATCGCGTGGCGTCGCACCCGGCTCGACCCGCACCCAGCGCGGGTTGAATTCGATCTGCGTGAGCCGCTCCGCATCCATCCGCTCGATCACGAGCCGGTGCGGATACAGCCTGATGCGTTCGTAATCGACCGCATGGCGAGCATAGATCGCAAATGCGACACCCACCGCCAGCAACTCGATTCCGGTGAAGGGCATGACGAGCCAGGCCCCCTGCCACATCAGCAATGTCGCGATCACCAGCGAGAAACCCGCGAGCGACGCGTAAAACAGCACGAACTGGCGCGGTGACGCCGAACAGTTGCGTTTCATCAGCCAGTCTTCGAGGACCGGCTCGCCGTTCGTCGTCTCCGCCAAAACCCTCGCTGCTTCCATCGCCGCCTCACGCGAATGGCATGCGATGCATGCCTGCATCGGACTCGTCGCTCCGTATTGCGGGGACCCCGGGACGACAAGCTGACGCATTATAGGCGGGTTCAATGGCATCCACAAGCAAGCGACTATCGGCCCGCGAGCCAAGCGCGACAAGCTTTCCGGCCATTTCAGGCGCCAATTCGACCCTGCTTTGCGCTGCTAATTTCAGACATAACAAAACCCCTCTTTACCGCTCTACCGATTCTTCGGACGTCCCTTGCCGATGTCCTCGATGCGCACGATCCCGTGCCCTTCGGCGGTCGTGCGCGGCACGGCCTTCCACGCGTGGCCGTAGATCACTTCGAACGTCAGGGCAATCGTGCCGTCCGCGCGCCGGCGCGCCTCCAGCGCATCGCCGAGCGCCGCGCGAAAGCGCCGTGTCGCGCGCTGCGGCGCCTCGCGCTCGAACGGATAGGCGCCCCAGCGGCGCACGTCGGCCAGCAGGGAGTCGGGGGTTTTGTAGGTGACGGTCAGCACTTCCTGATCCATCACGGGAATCTCGAAGCCGCTCTCGACGAGCATGTCGCCGAGGTCGTGCATGTCGACGAAATCGATCACGCGCGCGGCGGGCGGCGCGATGCCGAGCGCCGCTTCGGCGTCCGCACAGGCTGCGCGCAGTTCGCGCAGCGTGTCGGGGCCGAGCGTGCTGAACATCAGCAGCCCGTTCACGCGCAGCACGCGCTGCCACTCGGGCAGCACCGCGTCCGGGCGCGAATGCCAGTGGAGGGCGAGATTCGACCAGATCAGGTCGAACGCGCCGCCCGGGAACGGCAGCGCGGCGAAATCGGCCTGGGCGACGCGGGGGCCGCGCTGGCCCAGCGCACGACCGAGCGAGGCCGGCAGCCAGCGGCGCCAGCTCGTCTGCTCGACCTCGCGCTGACCGGCCCGCGCGA
This sequence comes from Burkholderia crassaminum, assembly GCF_964265005.1. NCBI lineage: Bacteria > Pseudomonadati > Pseudomonadota > Betaproteobacteria > Burkholderiales > Burkholderiaceae > Burkholderia > Burkholderia crassaminum. The sequence goes on from NZ_OZ183799.1 coordinate 3,333,696, forward strand.
GCATCGCGCCGGACAGGTCGACACCGAATACGGGTGCCTCCGGAAAGCGTGCGCGCAGCGCCGGCAGGTCGTCCCCCGGGCCGCAGCCCGCGTCCAGCACGGCCGCGGGGCTTACCTTGATGTATTCGAGACGCTCGTTCATGCGCTGCGCGATCTCGCGCGGCAGGAACGCGACCGCGTCGAACGTGGCGGCACGGCGGTCGAAGATCCGCCGCAGGCGCCTTGCGTCATTGGCCGGACGGCCGGTTGAAGTCGAAGCTGGGGACATGTCGGGCACACTGGCGAAGAGCCCGAAGTATACTCGCTCGCCCCGCAGGCTTCATTGAGGCGGGGTGTCAGGAGTGTTGCGATGATCCGCAGTTCCGCCCGACGCACGATGCGCGTCGCTTTGTCGCAGGTTCGCGCGCTGACAGCGCGCGTCGCCGCGCTCGCACTGCCGAATCGCTGCGCACTGTGCGGCAATTTGTCACACACCATGATTTGCGGCGCCTGCGACGCCGCGTACTGGAACGAAGCGCGGCTGCGCTGCGACGTCTGCGCCATGCCGCTGGGCGTCGGTCAACCGCGTTCGCACCGGCCCCGCGGCGCTCACGCCAGCGCCGGCCGCGCGGCCGCGTACCGTTGCGACGCGTGCCGCACGGCGCCGCCACCGTTCGATGCGACGCTCGCGCTGGCGGATTACCGCGCGCCGCTCGACGGGCTCGCGCGCGGCCTGAAGTTTCACCGGCAGCTCGCGCTCGGCGCCGAATTCGCGGCACGGCTCGCGCGGCTGATCGACGATACGCCCGGTGTCAGCGGCTTCGACCTGGTGGCGCCGGTGCCGTTGTCGCACCGGCGGCTCGTCGCGCGCGGCTACAACCAGGCGTGGGCGATCGCGCGCCCGCTGGCGCGGCGGCTCGGCGTGCGCGCGGATGCGGCACTGCTCGCGCGCGTCGCCGACACCGCGCCGCAGTCGCGGCTCGACCGGCATGCGCGGCGCGACAACGTGATGGCGGCATTCGCGGTGGCGGGTGGCGTCGCCGGCCGCCACGTCGCGCTCGTCGACGACGTGATGACGTCCGGCGCGACGCTCGCGGCCGCCGCACACGCGCTGAAGGCGGCCGGCGCCGCACGCGTGACGAATCTGGTTGCGCTGCGCACCGCCAGGGATTAATTAGATAGAGAGGCCGACCGACCGGACACGGCGGCGGCCGCCCCGAACCGGCCGGCCGGGAACGCGCGCGTAGCGCCGCCCCGGCCGGCCCAGCCAAACCGAAACATGTTCAACGTCGTCCTCGTCGCCCCCGAAATCCCGCCGAACACCGGCAACGTGATCCGCCTGTGTGCCAACACGGGCGCGCACCTGCACCTGATCGAGCCGCTCGGCTTCCCGCTCGACGACGCGCGGATGCGCCGCGCGGGCCTCGACTATCACGAGTACGCGCAGATGCGCGTACACCGCGACTGGGACGCGTTCCTCGCGGCGGAAACACCGGATCCGGCGCGGATGTTCGCGTTCACGACGCGCGGCTCGGGCCGCTTCCACGATCATGCGTTCCTGCCCGGCGACTGGTTCGTGTTCGGCTCGGAAACGCGCGGCCTGCCCGCCGAACTGCTCGAGCGCTTCCCGAACGAACAGCGCGTGCGCCTGCCGATGCGGCCGGACAACCGCAGCCTGAACCTGTCGAACACGGTCGCGGTGGTCGTGTTCGAGGCGTGGCGCCAGGCCGGCTTCGAAGGCGGCGCATGACACTCGCACCGCGCCTCCCGCGCTGCGGGATGCGTCACGCCCGCGCGAGCCGCGCGCGATACAGGTCGTAGATGTCGGGGGAAAAGCACGCGAACACCACGCGTGCGAGGTTCGGCGCCTGCGGCAGCATTTCGGCGACGGTGCCCACGGCGATGTCGACAGCCTCTTCAGCCGGATAACGATAGATTCCGCAGCTGATCGCCGGGAACGCGATCGACGTCGCCGCGACCTCCTCGGCCAGCTCGATCGCACGCCGGTAACACGACGCGAGCAGGTCGGCCTCGCCGCGCCCGCCGCCGTGCCACACGGGCCCGACGGCATGGATTACGTAGCGCGCCGGCAGCCCATGGCCGCGCGTGAGCTTGGCGTCGCCCGCCTCGCAGCCGCCGAGCGTGCGGCACTCGGCGAGCAGGCCGGGGCCGGCCGCTCGGTGGATCGCGCCGTCGACGCCGCCCCCGCCGAGCAGCGAGCCGTTCGCGGCGTTGACGATCGCGTCGACATCGAGCGTCGTGATGTCGACGACCTGCGCATCGAGCGTGGTGGAATGGATCTGCAGCATGACAACCTCCCGGAACGCCGGAGACTGTTCAAGCGTAGTCCGCTTTGGCGCCGCGCGCCCGGCGCAACCGCACCGGGCAGCGCCGGTTCGCGCTACTCGGCGCGTGCGTCGCGCCGCAGCAGGCCGCTGACGGCGTCGCGCGGCGCGATACCGTCGAACAGCACGCCGCACACGGCTTCGGTGATCGGCATTTCGATCGACTGCGCGCGCGCGATGGCCAGCACGGCCTGCGCACAGCGCACGCCTTCGGCCACGTGGCCGAGTGCGCCGAGGATATCGTTCAGCGTGCGGCCGGCCGCCAGTTGCAGGCCGACCGTGCGGTTGCGCGACAGGTCGCCCGTTGCGGTGAGGATCAGGTCGCCGAGGCCCGTCAGACCCGTGAAGGTTTCCGCACGGCCGCCGAGCGCGACGCCCAGCCGCGACATTTCGGCGAGGCCGCGCGTAATCAGCGCGGCGCGCGCGTTCAGCCCGAGGCCGAGGCCGTCGGCGATGCCGGTCGCGATCGCGAGCACGTTCTTCACCGCGCCGCCGACCTCGACACCGACCACGTCGTCGCCTGTATAGATCCGCATCGCACCGTGATGGAATGCGGCGAGCGTGCGCTCGCGGCATTCGGCGGACGTGCTCGCCACCGTCAGCGCGACGGGCAGCGACTGCCCGACCTCGCGCGCGAAGCTCGGCCCCGACAGCACGCCGTTGCTCTGCTGTTCGGGCAGCTCGGCCGCGATCACCTGATGCGGCAGCAGATGCGTGTCGGCCTCGAAGCCCTTGCAGACCCAGACGACGTGCGCGGGCACGCAGCCCGCGTCGCGCATCGCATGGCACAGCGTGCGCAGCCCGGCCACGGGCGCGGCGATCACGCACAGTGCGTCGTCCGCGGCGCCATGCGCGAGCGCGGCGCCGAGATCGGCGTCGTAGCGCAATGCGTCAGGCAGCGCGATACCGTCCAGATAACGGGAATTTTCGTGCCGGGCCTGCAGCCCGGCGATGAGCGCGGCGTCGCGCGCCCACAGAAGCGTATCGTGCCGCGCGGCCAGATGGCCCGCGAGCGCGGTGCCCCAGGCACCGGCGCCGAGAACGGCTACTTTCATACCCAGCACCGGTCCTCCGAGTAAAACGTCAGTTCAGCGTCGTGCCGTTCGGCGCGCCTGCTGCGGCACCGGCCTGCTGCTGAAGCTGCGCGAGACGCTGTTCGTACAGCGCCTGGAAGTTGATTTCCGCCAGGTGGATCGGCGGGAAGCCCGCACGCGTGATCGCGTCGGCGATGTTCGAACGCAGGTACGGGAACAGGATCGTCGGGCACGCGATGCCGACGAGCGGGTCGAGCTGCTCGTCCGGAATGTTGCGAATGTCGAAAATGCCGGCCTGCTTCGCTTCGATCAGGAACGCGACCTTGTCCTTCACCTTCGCGGTGACGGTGCCCGACACGACGACTTCGAACACGCTTTCCGCGAGGCGGTCGGCCTTGACGTCGACTTCGACTTCAACCGACGGCATGTCCTGCTCGAGGAAGATCGCCGGCGAATTCGGCTGCTCGAGCGACATATCCTTCAGGTAGACGCGCTGGATGTTGAAGAACGGTTGGTTTTCGACGTCGGACATGGTGTTTCCCTAAAAGTGGTGACGGAGCGGCCCGGCTTCTCGCCGGCCGCCACGGATGAATCCTGCGCGCTCGAGCCGCAGCGCGGCCGGCGGCCATTCTGCCCTAATCAGGCCGCTTGCAGAAGCGGTACGAGGCCGCCTTCGCGGTCGAGCTTCGACAGATCGTCGTAGCCGCCGACGTGCGTGTCGCCGATATAGATCTGCGGCACCGTGCGGCGCCCCGTGCGCGTCATCATTTCGTCGCGGCGGGCCGGATCGCGGTCGATCAGCACCTTCTCGATCTGCTCGACACCGCGCAGCTTCAGCAGGCGCTCGGCCTGGATGCAATACGGACACACCTGCGTGCTGTACATCAAAACCTTGTTCACTTCGCCACTCCTTGTTTGACGACCGGCATCCCGGCCTGCTGCCAGGCGGCCACGCCGCCCTCGAGCACGTGCACCTCGGCGTAGCCCGCCGCCTCGACCTCGCGCGCCGCCTTCTGCGACTGCTGGCCGTTCTGGCAGACGAGCAGCACCGGCGTGCTCTTGTTCTTCGCGACCTGCGCGATCTTCGCGCCGATCTCGCCCGCCGCGACCTGACGTGCCGACGGCAGGTGGCCGGCAGCGAAATCGGACGCGGCGCGCACGTCGATCACGACCGCGTTGCGGCGGTTGATGAGTTGCGTCGCCTCTGCGGCCGACAGGCCGCCGCGGCCGCGGCGCAGTACGGGCCAGGCCAGCAGGCCGCCGGATACCACCAGGATCGCGATAAGGGCCAGGTTGGTGTAATCGGTAAAGAACGTCACGGAATTCCGCCGGAAAAAGAGAAATCGGATGAGGACAATCCCGCCATTATAAAATAACCGTCTTGCGCGATGGCGGGCCCGGGTCGGGTCCTGCGCGACGCGCCACAGCTTCCTTCACTACCGACCGCAAGATCCATGTACAAACTCGTTCTCATCCGCCACGGCGAATCGACGTGGAACAAGGAAAACCGCTTCACCGGCTGGGTCGACGTCGACCTGACCGAACAGGGTCGCAACGAGGCCTACCAGGCCGGCGAATTGCTCAAGGAGGCCGGCTACACGTTCGACATCGCGTACACGTCGGTACTCAAGCGCGCGATCCGCACGCTGTGGCACGTGCAGGACCGGATGGACCTCATGTACCTGCCGGTCGTCCACTCGTGGCGCCTGAACGAGCGCCACTACGGCGCGCTGTCGGGCCTGAACAAGGCGGAAACGGCCGCGAAGTTCGGCGACGACCAGGTGCTCGTGTGGCGCCGCAGCTACGACACGCCGCCGCCCGCGCTCGAGCCGACCGACGAACGCGCGCCGTTCAACGACCCGCGCTACGCGAAGGTGCCGCGCGAGCAGCTGCCGCTCACCGAGTGCCTGAAGGACACGGTCGCGCGCGTGCTGCCGCTGTGGAACGAGTCGATCGCCCCGGCGGTCCGCGCCGGCAAGCAGGTGCTGATCGCCGCGCACGGCAACTCGCTGCGCGCGCTGATCAAGTACCTCGACGGCATCTCGGACAGCGACATCGTCGGCCTGAACATCCCGAACGGCGTGCCGCTCGTGTATGAGCTCGACGAGAACCTGAAGCCGATCAAGCACTATTACCTCGGCGACCAGGACGCGATCGCACAGGCGCAGGCCGCCGTCGCGAAGCAGGGCAAGGCGGGCTGACGCCCGTCGGCCGGGTGAGCCGGGCAGGCTGGGTGAGCCGCGTCCGGCGCGGCATGCCCGGCCCCGGCCCTCGCCCGGCGTACCGCGCGAACCTTCGCGCGCCCGACGCTGTCGAATCCGCTTTCGAACCCGCAGCGCGTCCGGCGGTGCCCCGCCGGGCCTTCCCCGGGGCCCTTTTCGACGCTTTTCGCGCCGTTCCACTGAGTTATCGGACGAACAGTTATACTTGTCCGCTACATCCCCGCTACCGCCACGCGCTTCCCGACCGCACCAGATCTCTATGCGAATGAAATTGAAGAACATCGGCCTGATTGCCGCGGGCCTCGCCACGGGCGTGTTCGCCACGCTGCAGGTTTCCGCATCGGCCGAGCAGACCGCCACGGCGCCGCTTCCCCTCGACCAGCTCCGCCTGTTCGCGGAAGTCTTCGGACAGATCAAGCGCGAGTACGTCGAACCGGTCGACGACAAGAAGCTGCTGACGGCCGCGATCAAGGGCATGGTGTCGAGCCTCGACCCGCATTCGTCGTTCCTCGACAAGACCGACTATGACGAGCTGCAGGAGCAGACGAAGGGCCGCTTCGCGGGTCTCGGCATCGAGATCTCGCAGGAAGACGGCCTCGTCAAGGTGATCTCGCCGATCGAAGATACGCCCGCGTTCCGCGCCGGCATCCGTCCGGGCGACCTGATCACGCGCATCAACGACAAGCCGGTGCGCGGCATGACGCTCGACAAGGCCGTGAAGCAGATGCGCGGCGAGCCGGGCACCAAGGTCACGCTGACGATCTTCCGCAAGAGCGACGACCGCACGTTCCCGGTCACGGTCACGCGCGCGATCATCAAGGTCCAGAGCGTGAAGATGAAGATCCTCGATCCGGGCTATGCGTATGTCCGCATCACGAGCTTCCAGGAGCGCACGACGCCCGATCTCGCGCAGAAGCTGCAGGACATCGCACGCCAGCAGCCGAACCTGAAGGGCCTCGTCCTCGACCTGCGCAACAACGGCGGCGGCCTGCTGCAGAGCGCGGTCGGCGTGGCCGGCGCGTTCCTGCCGCCCGACTCCGTCGTCGTGTCGACCAACGGCCAGATCGCCGATTCGAAGCAGGTCTACCGCGATACGTACGACAACTATCGCCTGCCGTCCTTCGACGGCGATCCGCTGAAGAATCTGCCGCCGGTCTTCAAGACGGTGCCGATGATCGTGCTGACGAACGCCTATTCGGCGTCGGCGTCGGAAATCGTCGCCGGTGCGCTGCAGGATTCGAAGCGCGCGCAGATCATGGGCAAGACGACGTTCGGCAAGGGTTCGGTGCAGACGGTCCGCCCGATGACGGCCGACACCGCGCTGCGCCTGACCACCGCGTACTACTACACGCCGAGCGGCCGTTCGATCCAGAACAAGGGCATCACGCCCGACGTGCCGGTCGATCAGTACGCGGACGGCGATCCGGACGACGTGCTCGTGACGCGCGAGGTCGACTACTCGAACCACCTCGCGAACACGCAGGATCCGAACGAGAAGAAGGAACAGGAAGACCGCGAGCAGCGCCGGATGGATCAGCTGCGCATCCTCGAAGAGCAGAACGACAAGAAGACGCCGGAGCAGCGCCAGAAGGACCGCGATCGCAAGCCGATCGAGTTCGGCAGCGCCGACGACTTCATGATGCAGCAGGCGCTCAACAAGCTCGAAGGCAAGCCGGTGCAGGAATCGAAGTCGCTGCTCGCCGAGAGCGCGACGAAGAGCCCGGCCGGCAAGGCCACGTCCGCCGCGAAGGCGTCGGGCGCGAAGGCCGCCGCACCGAAGCCCGCGTCGGCACCGCAGTAAGCGCCGGCCGGCATCCGACGGGCCATCGCGGGAAGACCGCGATGGCCCGTTTTTCATGCGCGCCTAAAATAACGACACGTACGCCGCCTCGCCCACGACTCCCCATGAACGACGATCAACTCCTTCGCTACTCCCGTCACATCCTCGTCGACGAAATCGGCATCGAGGCGCAGCAGCGCTTTCTCGATGCGCACGCGATCGTCGTCGGCGCGGGCGGCCTCGGCTCGCCCGCCGCGATGTACCTCGCGGCATCGGGCGTCGGCACGATCACGCTCGTCGACGCCGATACGGTCGATCTCACGAACCTGCAGCGGCAGATCCTGCACGTGACGGCATCGGTCGGCCGCAGCAAGGTCGAATCGGGGCGCGACGCGCTCGCGCAGTTGAACCCCGAGGTGACGGTGCAAGCGGTCGCAGAGCGTGTCGACGACGCATGGCTCGACGCGCACGTGCCGCGCGCGACCGTCGTGCTCGACTGCACCGACAACTTCGCGACGCGGCACGCGATCAACCGCGCGTGCGTCGCGCACGGCGTGCCGCTCGTGTCGGGCGCCGCGCTGCGCTTCGACGGCCAGATCAGCACGTTCGATTTCCGCGACCCGGCCGCGCCCTGCTATGCGTGCGTGTTTCCGGAAGACCAGCCGTTCGAGGAAGTCGCATGCGCGACGATGGGCGTGTTCGCGCCGACGGTCGGGATCATCGGCGCGATGCAGGCCGCCGAGGCGCTGCGCGTGATCGGCGACATCGGCAAAACGCTCAACGGGCGGCTGATGATGCTCGATTCGCTGCGGATGGAATGGACGACAATGAAAATCGCGCGCCAGGCCGACTGCCCCGTGTGCGGGGGCCGGCACTGACGCGCGACGGGCATGCGCCAGCCGGCGCATGCGTGTTGACACTTCGCTACCGTTCGAGCGGCGACGCGCTCGCCTACGCGGCCGCGTCCGCGCGCGGCTCGGCGACCGACAGCCGCTGCAGCGCGGCCTGCACTTCCTCCGGCTCGAACGCGGCGAGCACGTCGGCCGTCGGCTTTTCGAGCGCCTTCAGGTGTGCGCGCAGGATCTCCTGCTTCACGACGAGCAGCTGGCTCGGGTGCATCGAGAACTCGGTGAGCCCCATCCCGAGCAACAGGCGCGTGAGCGCCGGGTCGCCCGCCATCTCCCCGCACACCGACACCGATACACCCGCACGCTTCGCTTCACGCAACGTATAGGCGATCAGGTGCAGCACGGCCGGATGCAGCGGGTCGTACAGATGCGCGACCGCGTTGTCGGCGCGGTCGATCGCGAGCGTGTACTGGATCAGGTCGTTCGTGCCGATCGACAGGAAATCGAACCGCTTCAGGAACAGCGGCAGCGCGATCGCCGCGGCCGGGATCTCGATCATCGCGCCGATGCGCACGTTCGGATCGTACGCGAGCCCCGCGTCGTCGAGCTGGCGCTTCGCCTCGCGGATCAGGTCGAGCGACTGGTCGATCTCCTGCGCGTGCGCGAGCATCGGGATCAGGATCTTCACCTGGCCGAACGCGGACGCGCGCAGGATCGCGCGCAGCTGCGTGAGGAACATCTGCGGCTCGGACAGGCTCCAGCGGATCGCGCGCAGGCCGAGCGCGGGGTTCGGCGCCGTCTCGTAGCCCTCGTCGAGCGCCTCGAGCGGCTTGTCCGCGCCGACGTCGATCGTGCGGATCGTCACCGGCATGCCCTTCATCCACTCGACGGCCCGCTTGTACGCGGCGAACTGCTCTTCCTCCTCCGGCATCTCCTTCTGATGCATGAACAGGAATTCGGAACGGAACAGCCCGACGCCGACCGCGCCGGCCTCGACGGCCGCCTTCGCGTCGTCGGGCAGTTCGATGTTCGCGTACAGCTCGATCTTGGTGCCGCACAACGTTTGCGTCGGCGAGAATTTCAAACGCTGCAGCTTGCGTTGCTCCAGCAGCTTCTCGGACTGCCGGTACGAATATTCCTCGAGGACGATCGGCGCCGGATCGACGATCACGATGCCCTGGTCGCCGTCGACGATGATCAGGTCGTCCTTGCGGATCAGCGCGCTCGCGTGCTGCACGCCGACCGCGGCCGGAATGCCGAGGCTGCGCGCGACGATCGCCGTGTGCGACGTACGCCCGCCGAGGTCGGTGACGAACGCCTGGAACGACTGCGACTTGAACTGCATCATGTCGGCCGGCGCGATGTCGTGCGCGACGACGATCATATCGTTCGTGCCGTTCCTGGCCGCGCGGTCGAGTGCCTGCGACGCGGACGGTGCGCCGGCGAGCGCCTTCAGCACGCGCTCGACCACCTGCTCGATGTCGGCCTTGCGCTCGCGCAGGTATTCATCCTCGATGTCGTCGAAGTGACGCGTGAGCAGCTCGAGCTGCTCGGTCAGCGCCCACTCGACGTTGTAGCGGCGCGCGCGGATCAGGTCGATGGTTTCCTGCACGAGCATCTCGTCGCTCAGGATCATCGCGTGAACGTCGATGAATGCGCCGACTTCGCTCGGGGTATCGTCGGTCAGGTCAGCGCGCAGCGCCTCGAGTTCGTGATGCACGACTTCGAGTGCCGTGCGGAAGCGCTCGACCTCGGCATCGATCTGGTTTGCGTCGATCAGGTAATGGGCGACGTCGAGCGCCGCCGGCGCGATCAGGTACGCTCGCCCGATCGCGATACCACGTGAGACGGGAATGCCATGCAGCGTGAAGGACACGCGCACCTCCTCTGTACAAGTAAAGCCGCGGCACACTGCTGCGATGCGCTTATGACCCCGGTTAGCGATTATAAATTCCGCGCGCCCCCGCTGACTGCATGCACCGCAGCATTGCGCATTCCGCATCAATGCTTCCGGCGAAAAAAATGCCGCGAGATCCGCGGCATTCTGGCTGGAAACGGCAACGATCCCGCGTGGCGATCACTGGCCTTCGCCGAATTTGTCGGCGATCAGTTTCAGCAGCGCGTCCATCGCTTCCCGCTCGTCGGACCCTTCGGTCTCGATCGTCACGGTGCTGCCGATGCCCGCCGCCAGCATCATCACGCCCATGATGCTCTTCGCATTGATCTTGCGCCCGTTGCGCGTCATCCAGACTTCCGACTGGAAGTTGCCGGCCAGTTGCGTAAGCTTGGCCGATGCGCGCGCATGGAGCCCCAATTTATTGACGATGGTGGTTTCTTGTTGAAGCATGATTCTCGGTCGGGTCGGTCGGAGCCGCCGGCGGCGCGCGTCGGCGGTGTTGTCTAAAACGGAAAACGGGAAATCAGTGCGACTCGGTGCGCGGCTGCGGTTCGGGCGGAATCGGTGCGCACTGGCCGCAGCCGGTTTCCGTCGGCGGCGGCGGCGTACCGGACGACACCTCGTGGACGCCCTTCGCGCCGCCGGACAGCGCCTTGTCGACCAGCTTGTCGAGCGGCACGGTGCGGTAGCAGACGGCCCGCACGAGCATCGGCAGGTTCGCGCCCGCGAGCACGCGCACGTTGTCGATCTTGGCAAGCTGGCCCGCGATGTTCGCGGGCGTCGCGCCGTACATGTCGGTCAGCACGACCACGCCGTTCTCTTCCTTGAGCCGAGCGAGCTCCGCGTGCGCGAACGCCATCACCTGGGTCGGATCGCTGTCCGCCGTCACGTCGATGCAGCCGATGCGGGCGGGCACGCCGCCGTAGATGTGCGCGATGCAGTCCCGCAGCGCGGTGGCGAGCGGGGCGTGCGCGATGATCAGGATCCCGGCCATGTCAGATCGCTCCCGGCCGCCCCTGGCGGGCCGATACCCCGCGGCGGGGCAATGAGCGTAGCGAGTGTGGGAAACGTTCCATGTTCAGCCTTGCAACAGTTTCGGCCCGACCGCCGGGCCTTTGGTGCGCGATCGCGGCACCGGGCAAGCGGGCATTGTAGCAGGCCGGTCGAACTGCTCCGGCGACGGGGGACCTGCGCGGCCGCCGCCGGGGTTACGCGGGAGACGGCCTACGCGGCCGCACGCTCCAGCGCGTCGATGAACATCGCGGCGACGTCGAAGCCCGTCTGCTCCATGATCTCGCGGAAGCACGTCGGGCTCGTGACGTTCACCTCGGTCAGCCAGTCGCCGATCGCATCGAGGCCGACCAGCAGCAACCCGCGTGCCGCGAGCACGGGCCCGAGCGTTTCGGCGATCTCACGATCGCGGGCCGTCAGCGGCTGCGCGACACCCAGCCCGCCAGCAGCCAGATTACCGCGCACCTCGCTGCCCTGCGGAATCCGCGCGAGCGAAAACGGTACGGGCTCGCCGCCGATCAGCAGGATGCGCTTGTCGCCGGCCTTGATCTCGGGGATGAATTTCTGCGCCATCACCGAGCGCGTGCCGTCGTGGCTCAGCATCTCGATGATCGAGCCGAGGTTCATGCCGTCCGGCTTCACGCGGAACACACCCATCCCGCCCATCCCGTCGAGCGGCTTCAGGATCACGTCGCCGTGCTCGGCGTGGAACGCGCGCAGCCGTTTCGCGTCGCGTGTGACGAGCGTCGGCGCGACGAACTGCGGAAACTCGCCGATCGCGAGCTTCTCCGAATGGTCGCGGATCGACTGCGCCTTGTTGAACACGCGTGCACCGGCGCGCTCGGCCAGCTCGAGCAGCCACGTCGACGTCACGTATTCCATGTCGAACGGCGGATCCTTGCGCATCAGCACCGCGCCGAACGATTCGAGGCGGCGCGCCTCGACAAGCCCGGCCTCGTACCACGTCTCGCGATGCAGGTCGTCCGGTTCGCCGACGAAGGTGATGCGCCGCACGTCGGCCTCGACGGCCGACCCCGTCCACGCGAGGTGGTTCGGCTCGCACGCGTACACCGCATGCCCGCGCCGCGCCGCCTCGGCCATCATCGCGTAGGTCGAATCCTTGTAGATCTTGAAGCGCTCGAGCGGGTCGGCGATAAAGAGAATGTCCATGAGGTCCTGTACGTAGCGAAGGTCCGTTACACCTGGATGGCTTCGGGATCGGTCTTTTCCAGTTCGATCGACGACGCGATCAGCGACAGCCGCGCGACGACGCCGTACATGTAGAAACGGTTCGGCGGCGCGGCGCCCGGCTTCGCGCCGGCGTCCGGCAGCGCGGTGTGCTCGAAGCCGAGCGGCACGTAGTGCATGCCGGGCGCGTTCAGGTTCTGGTCGCGCTCGCGGCCGGCGTGCGTGCGGTAGAAGCCGCCGACCACATAGCGGTCGATCATGTACACGACGGGCTCCGCGACTTCGTCGCCGACGCGCTCGAACGTATAGACGCCTTCCTGCACGATCACGTCGCGCACCGCGAGGCCGGCCTTCGACTCGGCCATCTGCGCGCGCTCGGCCTTCGACATGCGGCCGATCTCGGCCGCGTCGTGCACGGTCATCACGCCGCGCCCCGCCGTGCCCGCGTCGGCCTTCACGACGACGTACGGCTTCTCGCTGATCCCGTATTCGCGGTACTTGCGCGCGATCTTCTTCAGCACGCTGTCGATTGACTCGGCGAGCGCCTGCTCGCCTTCATGCGCCTGCCAGTCGACGCCTTCCACGTGCGAGAAATACGGATTCACCATCCACGGATCGACGCCGACCATCTTCGCGAACTTCTTCGCGACGTCGTCGTAGCACGAGAAGTGCGTCGACTTGCGGCGCACGGCCCAGCCCGCGTGCAGCGGCGGCAGCAGGTATTGCTCGTGCAGGTTTTCCAGCACGCCCGGGATGCCGGCCGACAGGTCGTTGTTCAGCAGGATCGAGCACGGGTCGAAATTCTTCAGGCCGAGGCGGCGCTGCGAACGCTCGAGCGGTTCGAGCACGATCTTCTGGCCGTCGGCCAGCGTGATCGGCGTCATGTCGGTGATGCTCGGGTCGAGCGACCCGAAGCGCACGTTCAGGCCGGCCTGGCGCATGATCGTCGCGAGGCGTGCGACGTTTTCGAGATAGAACGCGTTGCGGGTCGGCAGCTCGGGAATCACGAGCAGGTTCTTCGCGTCCGGGCAGATCTTCTCGATCGCGGCCATCGCGGCCTGTACGGCGAGCGGCAGCACTTCGGACGGCAGATTGTTGAACGCGCCGGGAAACAGGTTCGCGTCGACGGGCGCCAGCTTGAAGCCGGCGTTGCGCAGGTCCACCGAACAATAGAACGGCGGGGTATGTTCCTGCCATTCGAGCCTGAACCAGCGTTCGATCGCAGGCGTCGCGTCGAGGATCTTCTGCTCGAGTTCGAGCAGCGGACCGTTCAACGCGGTAACGAGGTGGGGAACCATGAATCACTCGCGAGCGGGAGAATGAAGATTGTAGAGCAATTGCCCCGCCCATTTGGGGATTGTTCCCGGCTTCGCAAGGGTTTGGAGGAAGTTTTCGGCTATTGACCCGATAGCGCGAAGGGTTATGCGCTACGGCAGCAGCCGGCAGGAGAAAAAAAGCCCGCCGGGTGGGCGGGCCGAAGTCGCTGCGCTCATTCATGGCGGGCGCCGTCGTCGCGGCGGCCCGCCGGTCATCCTTATGACTTATTCGACATGCTCGCCGTGCAGGATCACGTCGAGGCCTTCGCGCTCTTCTTCTTCCGACACGCGCAAGCCCATCGTCATGTCGATCACCTTCAGCAGCACGAAGCTCAGCACGCCGCTGTACACCAGCGTGATCAGCACGCCCTTGGCCTGCAGCAGCAGGCTGCCGTCGGCGCCGCCGATGTCCTTGACCGCGAACACGCCCGTCAGCAGCGCGCCGAGAATCCCGCCCACGCCGTGCACACCGAACGCGTCGAGCGAATCGTCGTAGCCGAGCTTCGACTTGAGCCACGTCGCCGACCAGAAGCACACGACGCCGGCCGCGATGCCGATCACGAGTGCGCCCGTCACGCCGACGAAGCCGGCCGCCGGCGTAATCGCGACGAGGCCCGCGACTGCACCCGACACGATGCCGAGCACCGACGGCTTGCCCTTCGCGACCCATTCGGCAAACATCCAGCCGAGCGCCGCGCAGGCCGTCGCGACTTGCGTCGTCAGCATCGCGAAGCCGGCACGGCCGTCAGCCGCGACCGCCGAGCCCGCGTTGAAACCGAACCAGCCGAACCACAGCATCGAGCCGCCGATCATCGTCAGCACGAGGTTGTGCGGCGCCATCGATTCGCGGCCGTAGCCGACGCGCTTGCCGAGCACCAGGCACGACATCAGGCCTGCGATACCGGCGTTGATGTGCACCACCGTGCCGCCCGCGAAGTCGAGCACGCCGTCCGACGACAGCCAGCCGGTCGGCTCCCACACCATGTGCGCGATCGGCACATAGACGATCAGCGACCAGAGCGTCATGAACACCAGCATCGCCGAGAACTTCATGCGATCGGCGAACGCGCCGCAGATCAGGGCCGGCGTGATGATCGCGAACGTCATCTGGTAGACGAAGTAGACCGTCTCCGGAATCGTCGGCGCCAGGTGGCTGACGGTCAGCGTGGTCGCCTTGTCGCCGTGGATGTAGTTCATCCCGTGCAGGAACGCGCGCGACAGGCCGCCGATGAAGCCGTTGCCCGGCGTGAACGCGAGGCTGTAGCCGACCACCGTCCACAGCACCGTGATCAGCGCGGTGATCGCGAAGCTCTGCATCACGGTCGCGAGCACGTTCTTCTTGCGGACCATGCCCGCGTAGAACAGCGCGAGGCCGGGGATCGTCATGAACAGCACGAGCGCGGTGGAGGTCAGCATCCACGCGGTGTCGCCCGAGTTGATCTTCGACGAATCGACGGAGAACGGCGCGGTCGGCGCGGCGGGTGCGGCCGGTGCCGAAGCGGCGGCGGCGGCCGACGCGTCGGTGGCGCCCGAAGCCGGTGCGGCGGCTGCGGCCGTGGCGGAGGCATCGGTTGCGGCCGGCGCCGAAGCGGCCGAAGCGGCCGGAGCGGCGGCAGCCGAGGCGTCGGAAGCCGTTGCGGCGGGCGCGGACGCAGCCGCGGCGGACGCCGCGTCGTCGGCGAGCGCGGAGCCGACGCCGGCCGCGATCAGCGAGCCGGCCATCAGCAGGGACATCAGAAGTTTGCGCATCTTGGGTTTCCTCTTGTCGCTTGTCTTGTGTGTTCTGTTACAGCGCGTCTGCGCCGGTCTCCCCGGTGCGAATCCGGATCACCTGTTCGATCGCCGTGACGAAGATCTTGCCGTCGCCGATCTTGCCGGTGCGCGCGGCCCGCTCGATCGCCTCGACCGCCTGGTCGACGAGATCGTCGGACACGGCTGCCTCGATCTTCATCTTCGGCAGGAAATCGACCACGTATTCGGCGCCGCGGTACAGCTCGGTGTGCCCCTTCTGCCGCCCGAACCCTTTCACCTCCGTGACCGTGATGCCCGAGACGCCAAGCGCCGACAGCGCCTCGCGCGTCTCATCGAGCTTGAACGGCTTGATGATTGCGGTAATGAGTTTCATGAAGTCCTCTCGCTGGGTTGTCCCGTCGAATTGGTTGGAATGTTGTAACGGACTCTCCTCAGCAACTCGCATGCCATGTCGGTTCGAGCACCGTTTCAAAGGGCTTCATCAAGGGGTCGCATCCCGTGATGTAAGGTACGGAAGCCCGGCCGAATGGCCAACGTGGCCCGGTTTGCTGGCGCGGCGAAAGGATCGTTGCTAGAGTGCACGCACGTCCCGGATCGCCGGGGCATTCACCCATGCGGGCGCCATGCCCGGAATTCGCGCTCCGGGCGCACCATTTCCGGTCATGCGTGCATCATGGGCACGTACGCAACTGAAGATGCACATTTTTTGTGCAAGGAAGGGGAATCACATGAAGCAACCCAGCGACGTTTTCAACGATCTGCAGTCGCGCGTCAGCGATCTGCTGAAAAACTCGCCGGCCAAGGACGTCGAGCGCAACGTGAAGGCCATGCTGTCGCAAGGCTTTTCGAAACTCGATCTCGTCACGCGCGAGGAATTCGACACGCAGGCGCAAGTGCTCGCCCGCACCCGCGTGCGCCTCGAGGAACTCGAAAAGCGCGTTGCGGAACTCGAGCAGAAGCTCGCCGCACCGCAAGCCTGACGCCCCACCCGGCCGCAAGGTCCGGGCGCGGGCCGCCTCGTGCGGCCCGCGCCCGCCGCCTCCGAAGCCCTGAAGTCGCCCTGCCGCCGTTCGTCGTCCGTCGTTCTCCGCAGCATCCCCGCTCTTCGCTGTTCATCGCTCTTCGTAGTCCCCCGCTCTTCGTAGTCCCTCGTTCTTCGTAGCCCTTCGCTCTTCGTAGTCCCTCGCTCTTCGCAGTCCCTCGTTCTTCGCAGCCCCCCGCTCTTCGCAGTCCCTCGCTCTTCGCAGTCCCTCGTTCTTCGCAGCCCCCCCGCTCTTCGTAGCCCCTCGCTCTTCGCAGTCCCTCGTTCTTTTCCCGCGCCACGCCGGCAAGCGCGCACCGATTCCTCCGATTTCCGCGGCACACGGTCACGAATGGCCGTCGCCCGTCCGTTTTGTTTACAGGAGCCTCGCCATGTCGCTCGCCGTGGTGCGCAGCCGCGCGCCCGCCTCCGGCCGTGCGCCGGACGTTACCGTCGAAGTCCATCTCGCCAACGGGCTGCCGTCGTTCTCGATCGTCGGCCTGCCCGATCTCGAGGTCCGCGAAAGCCGCGAGCGGGTGCGTGCCGCGCTGCAGAACTGCGGCTTCGAATTCCCCGTGCGCCGCATCACCGTCAACCTCGCGCCGGCCGACCTGCCGAAGGAGTCGGGGCGGTTCGACCTGCCGATCGCGCTCGGCATCCTCGCCGCGAACGGCCAGATCCCGGCCGACGCACTGGCCGGCCGCGAATTCGCGGGTGAGCTGTCGCTGACGGGCGCGCTGCGGCCGATGCGCGGTGCGTTCGCGATGGCGTGCGGGCTGGCGCGGGACTGGCAGGTCGCGGAAAGCGGCGCGGCTTCCGGTTGGCGCGCCGGCGCGCTTTCCGGTTCGAGCAACGGTGGCCAAGGGGCCGGCCCGGAGCCGGGCGCCACCGCCGCGTCAAACGCCCCCGAGCTGTACCTGCCGCTCGCCAGCGCCGCCGAGGCGGCGCTCGTGCCGGGCGTCACCGTGTTCGGCGCGCCGGACCTGCCCGCGTTGTGCGCTCACCTCGCCGGGGTGCCTGACGGCCGGCTCGCACCGGTCGCGGCGCCGTGCCTCGACGGCCTGCCGATGCCGGCCGCCCCCGATCTCGCCGATGTGGTCGGCCAGCGCGGCGCCCGCCGCGCGCTGGAAGTCGCGGCCGCGGGTGGCCATCACATGCTGATGGTCGGGCCGCCGGGTGCCGGCAAGTCGATGCTGGCCGCACGGCTGCCGGGCCTCCTGCCGCCGCTGACCGACGACGAGGCGCTGACCTCGGCGGCGCTCCTCTCTGCAAGCCGCCTCGGCTTTTCACCCGCGCAGTGGCGCCGGCGGCCGTTCCGTGCACCGCATCACTCGTCGAGCGCCGCCGCGCTGGTCGGCGGCCGCAACC
Organism: Burkholderia crassaminum; assembly: GCF_964265005.1. Classification (NCBI taxonomy): domain Bacteria; kingdom Pseudomonadati; phylum Pseudomonadota; class Betaproteobacteria; order Burkholderiales; family Burkholderiaceae; genus Burkholderia; species Burkholderia crassaminum. The sequence goes on from NZ_OZ183799.1 coordinate 3,351,457, forward strand.
CGCCGCAACCGGGCGAAATCACGCTCGCACATCTCGGCGTGCTGTTTCTCGACGAACTGCCCGAATTCGACCGGCACGTGCTCGAAATGCTGCGCGAGCCGCTGGAAGCCGGCCGGATCACGATTTCGCGCGCGGCGCAGCAGGCCGATTTCCCGGCCGCATGCCAGTTGATCGCCGCGATGAACCCATGCCCGTGCGGCTGGCACGGCGATCCGTCCGGGCGCTGCCGCTGCACGCCGGATGTCGCCGCGCGCTACCTGCGCAAGCTGTCGGGGCCGCTCGTCGATCGCATCGACATCCAGATCGACCTGCCCGCGCTATCGCCGGCCGAACTCGCGTCGCGCGCGACGGCGCCCGGCGAGCCGAGCGCGGCGGTGGCCGCGCGGGTCGCGCACGCGCGTGCGCTGCAGCTCGGCCGGCAGGGCAAGACGAATCACATGCTGAGCGGCCGCGAGACCGACGACCTGTGCCGGCCGACCGATGAAGGCGAACGGCTGCTGCGCGAAGCCGGCGAGCGCTTCGGCTGGTCGGCGCGCGCGTATTACCGCGTGCTGAAGGTCGCGCGGACGATCGCCGACCTGGCCGGCGACCCGCTGCCGACGGCCGCGCAGATCGCCGAAGCGATCCGCTACCGGCGCGCGCTGACGGCGCTGTGAGCGCCCTCGGAGGACAAAATCCGGCTGTCAAGACTTGACTTATGCACAATTTCGCGAATCCGGCCCCGGATCAAGGCTCGGCGGGGCCTTTGCAGCACGGAATCCGTATCTCGTTGTTTTAATTGATTTTTCTCAAAACACGAGCGCGCGACCAAACGGGCCGGAAGGCCGTCCCGCGCGGCTTGGCGGGAAATCCGGGCGACTTTTCAACAAAGTTATCCACATGCGCTGTGGATAGTCGAAAAAACCTCGCAAAATCCGACGACTAGCGCCGAAAGCTGCGAATGAACTTTCAGTTGTCACAGAGTGTCCCGGCGCCCTCGCCGCCCGCTGTCAGTCGAGCTTGAACGACCCGAAAAACTGGTCGAGCTGCTCCTGTGCAAGCGGCCCGTCGGCAATCACGACGGCCTGGTACGCGTGCCGGCCGCGTGCAGCGAGCCGGGCGACGATCGTCTTGCGTGTGCGATCGCCGCCGGCAGCCGCGCCCGCGATGCGCAGCTCGAGCCCGTTCACTGCTCCGCCGGCCGCGAGCGGCACGGGCACCGAAGCCGTCTGCGGCGCGCCTTCGAGGTTGCGCGACAGCCCGGCACGCAGGAATTCGAGCGCCGCGCGGCGCGTGTCGTCGCGGTCGTCGGGCAGCGTCAGCGTGCCGACCGCGAACACCGCGCCGTCCACGTGCGCGGCCTGCATCCGCATCGGCATCGACGCGCCGCCGATCGCCACCGGCTGCTGCTCGACGGTCGGCTTCGCCGGCAGGTCAATCGTGTAGCCAGCGTCGTTGTGCAGCGTGCGCCAGTCGTACGACGGCGAGCATGCGGCCAGCACGACGCTCACGCACGCGAGCGCGGCGAAGTGTCGCAGCGGACGAAAAAGGGGGCGCAACGAATCGGTGACTTCCTTCGGCATGGCGTGGATCGGGCAGGCAAAACGGGCATTATCCGCCGAACGTGAAATCCGGGATGTGTGGCCGCCGTCGGTGCTCACGCCGCATTCGCGCTAAAATGAGCGCCGAATTTCGATGTCCTTTGCTTTGATCCGCGTCATCGACCGACTCCGAGAGCACCAGATGAACACCACGCCTCCCGCCCGCCGCAGCGCCGGCCCCGTCCGCTACATCGTCGCCGCCGTCGTCGTCGCGGCGATCGCCGTCGCCGGCTTCTTCGCGTTCAACGGCAAGTCCAGCGTGCCGGACGCCACGTTCACGCTGCTGTCGGGCCAGAAGGTCTCGACCGCAGGCGACCTGAAAGGCAAGGTCTATCTCGTGAACTTCTGGGCGACGAGCTGCGCGACCTGCATGCAGGAAATGCCGCAGATGGTCGATACCTATAATCGCTTCAAGGGTCAGGGGCTGGAATTCGTCGCGGTTGCGATGAACTACGATCCGCCGATGTACGTCGCGAACTACGCGCAGACGCGCCAGTTGCCGTTCAAGGTCGCGCTCGACGACGGCAGCGTCGCGAAGCAGTTCGGCAACGTGCAGCTCACGCCGACGACCTTCGTCGTCGACAAGGATGGCAAGATCCTGAAGCGCTACGTCGGCGCACCGCAGTTCGCGGAACTCGACGCACTGCTCAAGAAGGCGCTCGGCAGCAACGCGGCCTGAGCGCCGCCAGATCCGGGATCCGGCTCGAAGGGCAGCACGCCGCGCCCTTCACGCACAAACGGACCGTACGACCGGGCAACCCGGTTCTACGGTCCGTTTGCTTTTCAGCGCTCGGTTTCGCCTTTCGCCGATAGCCCGTAACGCTTCATCTTCTCGTACAGCGTCGCCTTGCCGACATGCAGCCGGTCGGCCGTCGCGGCGACCGCGCCGCCCGTCTGGTTCAGCGCTTCGGCAATCACCGCGCGCTCGAATTGCTCGATGCGCTCCTTTAGCGTCTGCTCGTTGTCGGCCTCGCCGGCGCTCGCGCCCGTCTCCTGCGACATGTCGGCCACACCGAGCACGAAGCGGTCGGCCGCGTTGCGCAGCTCGCGCACGTTGCCGGGCCAGTCGCGCTGCATCAGGCTCGCGCGCTGCCGGTCGGTCAGCACCGGCGCGGGCCGCGCGTAACGCACGGCCGCATCGAGCATGAAGTGCTCGAACAGCGGCACGATGTCCTCGCGGCGTTCGGCGAGCGGCGGCAGCGCGATCGTCACGACGTTGAGCCGATACAGCAGGTCGCGCCGGAACGTGCCGGCCGCGACGAGCTCGCTCATGTCGCCCTTCGCGGCCGCGACGATGCGGCAGTTCACGCGGATCGGCTGGTTCGAGCCGAGCCGCTCCAGCACGCCGTCCTGCAGCACGCGCAGCAGCTTCACCTGCAGCGCGAGCGGCATGCTTTCGATTTCATCGAGGAACAGCGTGCCGCCGGACGCATATTCGAGCTTGCCGACCCGGCGCTTCGCGGCGCCGGTGAACGCGCCGGGCTCGTAGCCGAACATCTCCGACTCGAACATCGGCTCGGGCAGCGCGCCGCAATTCACCGCGATGAACGGCTTGTCGCGGCGCGGCGACAGCTCGTGCAGGCTGCGCGCGATCAGTTCCTTGCCGGCGCCCGTGTCACCGTTGATCAGCACCGACGCGTCGGTCGGCGCGACGTTCGCGATCAGCTTGCGCACCTGCTCGATCGCAGGGCTGCGACCGATGATGCGCGGCGCGACGACGTTCTGCCCGGCCAGCTCGCGCCGCAGCGCGAGGTTCTCGAGCACGAGCTCGCGCCGCTCGAGCGCGCGGCGCACCGTCTCGGTCAGGCGCTCGGCCGCGAACGGTTTTTCGATGAAGTCGTATGCGCCGTCGCGCATCGCCTGCACGGCCATCGAGATGTCGCCGTGCCCCGTGACAAGGATCACGGGCACGTCGGGCACGCGCTCGCGGCACTGCGCGAGCACGTCGAGCCCGCTCGCGCCGGGCAGCCGGATGTCGCTGACGATCGCGCCGGCGGTATCCGCGACGATCGCCTTCTCGGCCGCTTCGGCCGACTCGAAGCCGACGACGTCGAACCCCGCCAGCTGAAGGCTCTGCACGCTTGCCCGGCGAACGAGCGCATCGTCTTCGATATAGATCACTTGCAGCCGGTTGGCCATCGTACTCACTTGCTCCTGACGGGCCGCGCGGCGGCAGCGCGCGCGGCGTCGTTGATACCGATCGTGCGCCGATCGGGCGGGCGGCGTGGCGCGCCTAGCGCGAGCCCGCCGGCTCGGACACGGAGTCCGGATGATGCGTGCGCGCGCGCCGCAGCGTCAAGACGAACAGCGCGCCGCCCGACGGCGCGTTGCGCGCGGTCAGCGCACCGCCCGCGTCGCTCGCGATCGACGACGAGATCGCGAGGCCGAGCCCGAGCCCGCGCCCCATTTCCTTGGTCGTGAAGAACGGCTCGAACAGGCGCGGCAGCAGGTCGGGCGCAATGCCGCATCCGTTGTCGCGCACCTCGAGCGCGAGCGTTGCCGCCGACACCGCGATCGTCACCTCGATCGCCGGCGCCGGCACGCCGGCAACCGCGTCGAGCGCATTGCCGAGCAGGTTGATCAGCACCTGTTCGAGGCGCAGGTCCTCGCAGCGCGCGACGAGCTCGGGATAGTCGCGCGCCAGGTCGAGCGGCGCATCATGCGCGGGCGACACGGTCGCGTCCTGCAGCGTCAGCGTGAGCGCGACGCCACGCAGGCGCTCGTCGAGCAGCGACAGCACGCTGCGCAGCGCGCGCACGACGAGCGCCTGCTCGTTGCGCGGCTTCGCGCGGCCGACGAACAGCTTCAGCTGGTTCGTGATCTTGCCCATCCGCTCGGTGAGCGCGGCGATCGCCTCGAGGTTCTCGCGCGCGGCCGCCTGCTCGCCGCGATCGAGCAGCACGCGCGTGTTGTCCGAGAAGCTGCGCAGCGCCGCGAGCGGCTGGTTCAGTTCGTGCGTGATGCCGGCCGCCATCTGGCCGAGCGCGGCGAGCTTGCTCGCCTGGATCAGTTCGTCGTGCGCGGCGCGCAGTTCCTGCTCCGCGCGGATCCGGTCGCCAACCTCCTTCTGCAATTGCTCGTTCGCTTCCGACAGGTCGGCCGTGCGCTCTTCGACGCGCCGGTTCAACTCCGCGTACGCCTGCTGCAACAGCGCGCGGCCGCGGATCATCTCGCGCACGCGCGCGCGGCGCATCCGCCAGTAGAACGCGAGCAGCGCGACCGACACGAAGCCGAAGCCCGTGACGATCGTCGCGTTGCGCGCGTCGGCGTCGACGGGCGCGATCGGCGCCAGCGTGACGAGCAGCCAGTCGGGCTCGCCGATCCTGCGCTTGCTCGCGAGGAAGCGCGGCGCACGCAGGCCCGCGCCGAGGCGCACGATCTCCGCATCGGGGCCGAGCACCTGCTCGATGCGCAGCGGCAACGGCGTGACCGGTTGCTGCGCGTACTGGCGCGTCTCGTAGATCGACGCGGCAACGGGCCCCGTCAGCGGCCGCAGCGTGTGGTACTTCCACGCAGGCACCGACGACAGGAACACGACGCCGTGGTCGTCCGCGACGACGAGCGGCTCGGACGCATCGGCGCCCTGGAACCATTCGAGGTTGAGCTTCACGACGACGACGCCCGCGATCTTGCCGTCGCGCCACACGGGCTGCGAGATGTAGTAGCCGGGATCGCGCGAGATCGTGCCGATCCCGAAGAAGCGGCCGACCTGGCCGTTCATCGCATCGAGGAAATACGGGCGGAAGCGGTATTCGATCCCGACGAAGCTCTCGGGCGCGCGCCAGTTGCTGGCGGCGACGCACAGGCCGTCCGCGCCGATCACGTAGGTGACGGTCGCGTGCGCGTGTTCGTTGAGGTCTTCGAGATAGCGATTGACGCGCGCGGTGTAGTCGGCGCGTTTAGGCTCGGCGAGCAGGTCCTGCACGTACGGATGGCTGCCGAGCAGATAGGGCAGCGATTCGTAGCGGTCGAGCGTGCTCTTGAGCGCGTTGGTGGTGCGGTCGACGCGCACCGCGGCGTTGCGCTGCAGCTCCGCGACGCCGCGCCGCCAGGTAATCGTCCACGTCAGCGTGCACGCCGCGGCGAGCGCGGCGGCAAGCACGACGAGAATGAGCAGACGGCGCGTCACGGTCGAGGCTTCCTGGCGATGCGGATCGCCTATTGTGTCATAGGCCTCCGCCTCCCCGCCTCGGCCGCCGCGGGCCGTGCGGCCGGCGGGCGGTGCCGCCGCCTGCTCCTTCATGACATCAGACGCCGGCCGTCTCGGTCGTCGTGACCTCGCCGCCGCCGGTCAGCGCCTGGCGCAGCTTGTTGCGGTCGAGCTCCTTCTCCCAGGCCGACACGACGACCGTCGCGACGCCGTTGCCGACGATGTTGGTCAGCGCGCGGCATTCGCTCATGAAACGGTCGATGCCGAGGATCAGCACCATGCCCGACAGCGGGATCGTCGGCACGACGGCGAGCGTCGCGGCGAGCGTGATGAAGCCCGCGCCCGTGACGCCGCTCGCACCCTTCGACGTCAGCATCGCGACAGCCAGCAGCGTGAGCTGCTGCATCCACGTCAGTTCGATGTTGGTCGCCTGCGCGATGAACAGCACGGCCATCGTCATGTAGATGTTGGTGCCGTCGAGGTTGAACGAATAGCCGGTCGGCACGACGAGGCCGACGACCGAACGCGAGCAGCCGGCCTTCTCGAGCTTTTCCATCAGCTGCGGCAGCGCGGCTTCCGACGAGCTCGTTCCGAGCACGATCAGCAGCTCTTCCTTGATGTAGGACACGAAGCGGATGATCGAGAAGCCCGTGAAGCGCGCGATCGCGCCGAGCACGACGAGCACGAACACGACCGACGTCAGGTAGAACGTGCCGATCAGCTTGAGCAGCGGCACCAGCGAACCGACGCCGTACTTGCCGATCGTGAACGCCATCGCGCCGAACGCGCCGATCGGCGCCAGCTTCGTGACGATGTGCACGATGCCGAACAGCACACGCGTGAGCCCGTCGATGAAGTCGGTGACGACCTTGCCACGCTCGCCGAGGTGGGCGAGCACGCTGCCGAACAGCAGCGCGATCAGCAGGATCTGCAGGATTTCGCCCTGCGCGAACGCATCGACCATCGTGTTCGGGATGATGTGCATCAGGAAGTCGACCGTCGACTGCCCGTGCGCCTTCGCCGCGTACGACGCGACGGCCTTGCCGTCGAGCGTCGCCGGATCGATGTTGAAGCCGACGCCCGGACGCAGGATGTGCGTGGCCGCGAGGCCGAGCAGCAGCGCGAAGGTCGACACGATCTCGAAGTACAGCAGCGCCTTGCCGCCGACGCGGCCCACCTTCTTCATGTCCTCCATGCCGGCGATGCCGGTGACGACCGTACAGAAGATGATCGGGCCGATCACCATCTTGATCAGCTTGATGAAGCCGTCGCCGAGCGGCTTCATGTCGGTGGCGAGCGCCGGGTAGTAGTGGCCGAGGATCACGCCGACGATGATGGCGAAGATCACCTGCACATAGAGCACTTTGTAGAAGGGTTTCTTCTTCACGATGGTTCCTGCTGAAGTAGATGAGCCGATGGAAACGGCGTCACGCGCGCAGGCGAATGTCAGGGGAAGAGCCATTCGCCTGCGCGGCTGCCGTGCCGCAACAAGCGATGCCTCAGGACATCCGACAGGGGAGGAAGGCAGTGGTCATCGATTGTCTCCTTGCTTGCTGTAGTAGTTCGGCCGGGGGATGGCCGTGCGCTTTATATCGCAAGGTCGATGCCAGGTTTCCGTAACCCCTCAAACCATTGTTTTCATTGTATTTCTCATAATGCGGCAGGCAAGGAAATCCGGGATTCCGGATTTCCGGAAAATATCCGTCCGGGGATTCGGACGGATGCGGCCATTCATCGGATGAATCAGTGCTGCACGGCGCGGCCGGCCAGCACCCCCGTCTGCGCATAAAACTCCTGCTGCGCGAACGCGTCGCGCTCGCGCCGTGCGCGCTCGCCGCGATCCGCGAGCGAGCCGACGACGATCCCGATGAACGCGAGCGGCACCGACACGAGCGCCGGGTTGTCGAGGAACACCGGTGCGTGCGCGTGATGCAGCACGTCGACCCACACCGACTTCGACAGCACCGTGAGCGTGACCGCCGACCCGAGGCCGAGGCCGCCGCCGAGCACCGCGCCGCGCGTCGTCATCCCGCGCCAGAAGATCGACATCGCGAGCACCGGGAAATTCGCGCTCGCGGCCACCGCCGCGACGAGGCCGACCATGAACGCGACGTTCACATGCTCGAACAGGATCGACAGCCCGATCGCGACCGCCGACAGCACGATCGTCGCCGCGCGCGAGATGCGCATCTCGAGGCGCTCGTCGGGCTTGCCGCGCGCCCACATCTGCGCGTAGAGGTCGTGCGAGATCGTCGTCGCGCCGGCGAGCGTGAGGCCCGCCACCACCGCGAGGATCGTCGCGAACGTGACGGCCGCGATGAAGCCGTAGAACCAGTTCCCGCCGACCGCCTGCGCGAGCTTCACCGCGACCATGTTCGAGCCGCCGAGCAGGTCGTGCGTCAGGTTGAACGAGCCGTTGGCGCCCAGCTTGAAGAATTCCGGATGCTGCGCGAGCAGCACGATCGCCGAGAAGCCGATCACGAAGGTCAGCAGGTAGAAGTAGCCGATGAAGCCGGTCGCGTAGAGCACCGACTTGCGCGCCTCCTTCGCATTCGGCACCGTGAAGAAGCGCATCAGGATGTGCGGGAAGCCGGCCGTGCCGAACATCAGCGCGATGCCGAGCGACAGCGCGTTGGCCGGATCGCGGATCAGCTTGCCGGGGCCCATGATCGACAGCGCGCCCGGATGCACGGCCACTGCGCGGCGGAACATCTCGTCGACGCTGAAGCCGAATTCGGCGAGCGCGAGCACGACGAGCAGCGTCGCGCCGCACAGCAGCAGCACGGCCTTGATCACCTGCACCCAGGTGGTCGCGGTCATCCCGCCGAAGAACACGTAGACGACCATCAGCACGCCGACGATCAGCTCGGCCGTGCCGTACGACAGCCCGAACAGCAGCTGGATCAGCTTGCCCGCGCCGACCATCTGCACGACGAGGTACAGCACGACGATGGTCAGCGAATTCGCGGACGTCAGCAGCCGGATCGGCCGCTGTGCGAAGCGGTACGCAACGACGTCGACGAACGTGAACTTGCCGAGGTTGCGCAGCGGTTCGGCGATCAGGAACATCACGAACGGCCAGCCGACCAGAAAGCCGATCGAATAGATGAGCCCGTCGAAGCCGAACATGAACACCATCCCGGACAACCCGAGGAACGACGCGGCCGACATGTAGTCGCCCGCGATCGCGAGCCCGTTCTGCAGCCCGGTGATGCCGCCGCCGGCCGTGTAGAAGTCGCGCGTCGAGCGCGTGCGGCGCGCGGCCCAGCGCGTGAGCGCGAGCGTCGCGAACACGAACGCGAAGAACATCCCGATCGCGACCGGGTTCAGTTCGACCTTGTCGGGCATCGGGCCCGCGACGGATACCGCATGGGCGGCGGAGGAAACGAGAACGGCAAGCGCGCCGAGCGCGATCGATGTGCGTCGCATGTCGGCCTCCGTCACGAACTTTGCAGGATCGCGTCGACCCGGCGGTCGAACGCACGATTCGCGCGCAGCACGTAGCACGCGGTCAGGCCGATCGCGACCAGGATGATCGCGACGCCCGCGGCGATCCCGACCGTGGTCGTCGCGCCGCGGTACAGCGGCGCCGCGAGCACGTGCGGCGCGAGCGCGACGAGCAGGATGAAGCCGTAGTACGTGGCGATCATCAGCGCCGTCAGCGTGAAGCTGAAGCGGCGCCGCGCGCGCACGAGTTGCTGGTAGTCGCGGCGCGCCGTGACCGATTCGATGACGGAAAGCTTCATGGTGTCTCCTGTGTCGACCAGAGTTAGCGCTTTAGCGCTTACTCTGGTCCCATGCTTCGCGGTCGACCAGCGTTAGCGCTTTAGCGTTTACTCCGGTCCCATGCTTCGCGGTCGACCAGAGTCAGCGCTTTAGCGTTTACTCCGGTCCCATGCTTCGCGGTCGACCAGCGTTAGCGCTTTAGCGTTTACTCCGGTCCCATGCTTTGCGGTCGACCGGAATCGGCGCTCGAGCGCTGACTCCAGTCCCCGCACGGCCCCTCGTCGTTTCGCGAGGGTTGTCTTGTAGATGGCCGGCGCGTCACCCGATCCGCCCGCGCCGCGGCGGAAGAAACGCGTTACACGATGCGATCCGCACGCAGCCGCGCGACCTCGTCGACCGACATCCCGAGCCAGCCGCCGAGCACCGCGTCCGTATCGGCACCGAGCACCGGCGGCGCACCGCGCACCGGCAGCCGCGCGCCGTCGAACCGGTACGGCGGCGCCAGCACGTCGACGCCGCCCGCGACCGGGTGCGGCTGCCGCGTGACGAGCCCCGCGCGCGTCGCACGTTCCGACTTCAGCGCTTCATGCAGCCCGAGCACTTCGCCGCACGGAATGCCCGCCTCGGCAAGCGCCGCGAGCAGCGTCGCGCGCGACCGGCGCGCGAGTTCGCGACGGATCTCGGGCAGCAGGTCGGCGCGGTTCTCCGAGCGGCCGAGGTTGGTCTTGTAGCGCACGTCGGCCGCGAGGTCGGGCCGCTCGATCGCATCGCAAAAGCGCGCGAACTGCGTGTTGTTGCCGACGGTGATCACGAGCGGGCCGTCGGCCGCGTCGAACACGCCGTACGGCACGATCGACGGATGCGCGTTGCCGTAGCGCGGCGGGTCCTCGCCCATCAGCAGCGCGTCGAGCCCGTAGTACGCGGTGATCATCAGCCCGCAGTCGAACAGCGCCATCTCGATGCGGCGGCCACGACCGGTCGCATTGCGCTCGTACAGCGCAGCGAGGATCGCCTGCGCCGAATACATGCCGGTGAACAGGTCGACCGCCGCGACGCCGAACTTCAGCGGCGGTTGGCCGGCTTCGCCGTTCAGCGCCATCAGCCCGGCCTCACCCTGCACGACGAGGTCGTAGCCGGGTCGCGCGGCCTCGGCGCCCGAGCGGTCGTAGCCGGAAATCGCGCAGTGCACGAGGCGCGGATTCAGTTCGGCCAGCGCGTCGTAGCCGAGCCCGAGCTTTTCCGCGCCGCCGAACTTGAAGTTGTGAAGCACCACGTCGGCCTGCGTGGCCAGTTCTCGCGCGAGCCGCCGCCCTTCGTCGGTCTGCAGGTCGAGACAGATCGAGCGCTTGCTGCGGTTCACGCTGTTGAAATACGTGGTTTCGGTATCGCCGATCCGCAGCCCCCAGTCGCGCGTATCGTCGCCGCGCGCCGGATGCTCGACCTTGATCACTTCCGCGCCGAAATCGGCGAGCACCATCGCGCACCACGGGCCCGCGAGCACGCGCGAGAAATCGAGCACCTTCACGCCGGCCAGCGGCAATGCACGCGATTCGTTCGTCATCCTTGTCTCCTCCATTCGCGCTGTGCGCTTTTACTGTTTCGACAGCGCGATGTAGCGCGCGAGATGGTGATCCTCGTCGCCGAGCTGATGATCGATCATCACGAGACGCTTCGCGTAGTGCGACAGCGGCAGCTCCCACGTCATCCCGATGCCTCCGTGCAACTGGATGCTCTCCTCGGCGACGAGCGTGCCGATCCGGCCGATGCTGTATTTCGCCGCCGCCAGCGCGCGTTCGCGCACCACGCGCGGCGCATCGAGCTGCGCGGCCGCGTTGATCACGGCGGAGCGCGCCTGCTCGACTTCGAGCAGCAGGTCGGCCATCCGGTGCTGCAGCGCCTGGAAGCTGCCAATCGGCAGCCCGAACTGCTTGCGCGTGCGCAGGTACTCGAGCGTGTGCTCCTTCGCGACATCCATCGCGCCGAGCGCTTCGGCCGACAGCGCAAGCAGACCGTAGCCGAGCACGCGTTCGAGCAACTCGGCGCCCGCTTCTCCGTCGTGCGCGCCGAGCGCCGCATCGGCCGGCAACACGACGCGTTCGAAGCGCACTTCAGCCGCGCGGCCGCCGTCGATCTTCCGGTAGTCGCGCAGCGACACGCCCGGCGCGTCGGCCGGCACGACGAACAGGCCGATGCCGGCCGCATCGTCGTCGTTCCCGGCCGTACGCGCGCTGACGACGAAGAACGCCGCCTGCGCGGCCTGGTCGACGACGCCCTTCGCGCCCGTCAGCACCCAGCCGTCGCCCGAGCGTTCGGCACGCGTGCGTACGGTCGTCAGTTCGTAGTGCGAGCCCGGCTCGTCGTGCGCGAACGCGGCGCTCACGCTGCCGTCGATCAGCGCCGCGAGCCTGTCGCGATGCGCGGCGCCGCCGGCGAGCGACAACGCGCGGCCCGCGAGCAGCGCGCCGAGGAACGGCTCGACGACGAGCCCGCGCCCGAGGCATTCGAACACCACCGCGATGTCAAAGCCCGCGCCGCCGAAACCGCCGTCGGCTTCCGCGAACAGCGCGCCGACCGTGCCGAGTTCGGCAAAGCGCTGCCACATCGCGCGATCGAAGCCTTCGGCCGACTGCGCGATGCGATCGCGCACCGGGAACGCGTACTGTTCGGCGATGAAGCGGTTCAACGTGTCCGCCAGCATCCGGCGGTCTTCTGTGTGCTGGAAATCCATCGTCGCGCTCCTCGTTACAGCCCGAGCATCATCTTCGCGATGATGTTCTTCTGGATCTCGTTCGAGCCGCCGAAGATCGACAGCTTCCGGTTGTTGAAATACTGCTGCGCAGCGCTCGCGGCTTCGTCCGGGCCGACCGGCTCGCCGTCGTAATCGGCATCGAGCGCCTCGTCGACGAACGGCTGCGCATACGGCCCCATCGCACGCCGCATCAGCGCCGTGATCTCCTGGCGGATCTGCGTGCCGCGGATCTTCAGCATCGAGCTTTCTGCGCCCGGTGCGCCGCCGCCCGCGACCGCGGCCAGCACGCGCAGGTTGGTCGTGCGCATGTTCTCGAGTTCGATCTCGACACGTGCGACGCGCGCCGCGAAGAACGGATCGTCCGCGAGCGGCCGGCCGTTCTTGGTCACCTTCGCGGCAACCGCGCGCAGCCGGTCGAGCGCGGCCGTCGAGAAGCCGATCCCGGCGATGTTGGTGCGCTCGTACGTGAGCAGGTATTTCGCGTAGGTCCAGCCGCGGTTCTCCTCGCCGACGAGGTTTTCCGCCGGCACGCGCACGTCGGTGAAGAACACCTCGTTCACTTCGTGCTCGCCGTCGAGCGTGATGATCGGGCGCACCTCGACGCCCGGCGTGTTCATGTCGATCAGCAGGAAGCTGATGCCTTCCTGCTTGCGCACGTCGGTCGCGGTGCGCACGAGGCAGAAGATCATGTTCGCGTAGTGGCCGAGCGTGGTCCACGTCTTCTGGCCGTTGACGATGTAGTGCTCGCCCCGCGCGTCGATTCCGCGCACCGCGTTCGTCTTCACCGCCGCGAGATCGGAGCCGGCGCCCGGCTCCGAGTAACCCTGGCACCACCAGTCGGTGCCGTCGAGGATGCGCGGCAGCCAGTGGCGCTGCTGCGCTTCGTTGCCGTACTTGATCAGCACGGGCCCGAGCATGTTCACGCCGAACGGCACGATGCGCGGCGCACCGGCGAGTGCACACTCGTTGTCGAACAGGAACTTCTGCGCGACGCTCCAGCCGGGGCCGCCGTATTCGCGCGGCCAGTGGCTCGCGAGCCAGCCGCGCGCGTTGAGTGTCGCGTGCCATTCGCGCATGTCGTCGCGCGTGAGATGCAGGCCGCCCTTCACCTTGCGCGCGATGCGCTCGGGCAGTTCGGCTTGCAGGAAGCGCTGCACTTCCGTGCGGAAGGCTTCCTCTTCGGGAGTGAAATTGAGATCCATCTTAGTTCCGTGGCGAGTGCGTTTGGCGTTCAGTCGATGCGGTTCAGGCTCGCGAAATCCGCGCCGCGCGCGACGAGATCGACGAGCAGCGGCGACGGCTTCCAGAACAGCGGATCCTCCTTCGCGAACGCGCGGATATCGGCGAGCACGTTCGCGAGGCCGAGCGTGTCCGCGTAGTGCATCGGGCCGCCGCGATAGCGCGGGAAGCCGTAGCCGTAGAGGAACACCGCGTCGACATCGAGCGGACGCAGCGCGATCTTCTCGTGCACGACGTTCGCGCCTTCGTTGATCATCGCGGCAAGGTAGCGGCGCATGATTTCGTCGTCGGTGAACGTGCGCGGCGTGACGCTCTTCTTCGCGCGTTCTTCGGCGACGATCGCATCGACTTCCGGGTCGGGCGTACCGACGCGCGCCCCCTCCGGATACAGGTAATAGCCGCGTGAAGTCTTCTGTCCGAACCAGCCGCGCTCGCACAGCCGGTCGGAAATCTCCACGTAGCGTGCCCGCGGGTCGCGCGTCGCCGCGCGGCGCTTGCGGGTCGCCCAGCCGATGTCGCCGCCCGCGAGGTCGACGACCTGGAACGGCCCCATCGGGAAGCCGAATTCGCGCACCGCGCGATCGATCTGGTACGGCGACGCGCCGTCTTCCATCAGGTAGTCGGCCGCCGTGCGATAGACGGCGAGGATCCGGTTGCCGATGAAGCCGTCGCACACGCCCGCTCGCACCGGCGTCTTCTTCAACTGCTTCGCGAGCGCGAACGCGGTCGCGACGACATCCGCGCTCACGCGCGCCGGCACGACGATCTCGAGCAGCTTCATCACGTTGGCCGGCGAGAAGAAATGCAGGCCGATCACGTCGGCCGGCCGGTCGATGCTCGCGGCCAGTTCGTCGATGTCGAGATACGACGTGTTGGTCGCGAGCACCGCGCCCGGCTTGCACGCGCGTGCGAGTTCGGCGAACACGGCTTTCTTCACGGCCATGTCCTCGAACACGGCCTCGATCACGACGTCGGCCTGCGCGAGCGCGTCGTACGACGTGCTGCCCTTGAAGCGCGCGAGCCGCGCGGCGTGCGCGGCCGGCGTCATCCGCCCTTTCGCGACGAGACCGTCGTACACCTTCTCGACGTGCGCGCGGCCGCGCGCGAGCGATGCCTCGTCGCGTTCGATCATCGTCACCGGCAGCCCGGCGTCGAGCGCCGCGACCGCGATGCCCGCGCCCATCGTGCCGCCGCCGACCACGCCGATCCGCTCGACCGGCCGCGCGCTCGCGCGCCGCGCCTCGGGCGCCTTCGCCGCTTCGCGCTCCGCGAAGAATGCGTGCACGAGGCCCGCGCGTTGCGGGCTGTCGATGCACTGCAGGAACAGGCTGCGTTCGAGTTTCATCCCCGCGTCGAACGACAGCGTGAGCGTGGCCTCGACCGCTTCGACGATCTTCGCGGGCGAGAAGAGGCCGCGCGACTTCTTCGGCAGCTCCGCACGCGCCGCGTCGATCGCGGCCTGCGCGGCCGCACGGTCGGCCAGCCCCTGTGCATCGCGCGTGCGGCGCACCGGTGCGCCGAGCGACACGAGTTCCTGCGCGTAAGCGAGGCCTTCGGCGAGCGTGTCGTCGCTGTGCGCGACGCGGTCGACGAGGCCGAGCGCGAGCGCTTCGTCCGCGCTCACATGGCGGCCCGTCAGCATCAGGTCGAGCGCGGCCTTCGCCCCGATCAGGCGCGGCGCGCGCTGCGTGCCGCCCGCGCCGGGCAACAGGCCGAGCGTGACCTCGGGCAGCCCGAGCTTCGAGCCGGGTACCGCGAGCCGGTAATGCGCGGCGAGCGCGACTTCGAGCCCGCCGCCGAGCGTCGCGCCGTGCAGCGCGACCACGACCGGCTTCGTGCCCGATTCGATCCGCTCGCACACGTCGGGCAGCGACGGCGGCACGATCGGCTTGCCGAATTCGCGGATATCGGCACCCGCGATGAAGTTGCGGCCGGCGCCGACGATCAGCACCGCACGGATCGCGTCGTCGGCCTGCGCGGCGTCGAGCGCGTCGGCGAGGCCGCGCCGCACGTCGGCGGACAGCGCATTGACGGGCGCGTGGTCGATCGTGACGACGAGCACCTTGTCGCGCCGCTCGCGCGTGACGGTGCCGGCCTGGCTGGTGGGGGAAGCGGGTGAATTCATCGTGTCTCCTTGACGCGGCGGCAGGTGCGTCGACGCCGGTTCGTGGCTCGCGGCCACGCGAGCGGCGCCGGGGCGCCTGCCCCGGTCCCGCACGAAGCGGGACAAGATCCGGCCGGATGCCGGGCATGACCCGATTCTCGATTGATCGAGATTCATTGACAATTCCCTCCCGCTTTTACAAGCTGTCAAGTCTGACTTGACACTGAATGCTTCCGACCGTTAAACGGGACGGATCAGGAGACGCGACGCATGGACCTGAACGCGCTGACGCTGCTCGTCGAGATCCTCGACGCCGGCAATCTCAGCAAGGCCGCGCAGCGGCTCAAGATGAGCCGCGCGAACGTCAGCTACCGGCTGAACCAGCTCGAGCGCTCGATCGGCCAGCAGCTCGTGCGGCGCACGACGCGGCGCATCGAGCCGACCGAAATCGGGCTGAAGCTGTACGAGCATGGCCGGCGCATCCGCAACGAACTGCTCGCCGCGCAGGAATCGGTGACGACGCTCGGCCAGGACCTGCAGGGCCGCGTGCGGCTGTCGGTGCCGAGCGGCTACGGGCAGATGGTGATGTCCGAATGGCTGCTCGCGTTCAAGCGGCTGCATCCGGGCATCGTGCTCGACGTCGTGTTCGAGAACCGCGTGGAAGACCTGATGCGCGACGAGATCGACATCGCGGTGCGCGTGATGCCGGAGCCGCCGCAGAACCTCGTCGCGCGCGACATGGGCGCGGTGCGCTACGTCGCGTGCGCGTCAGCCGCATTCGCGGCCGAACACGGGATGCCGGCGAGCCTCGGCGCGTTGTCCGCCTCCCCCGTCGTCACCGCGACGGTGGTGGGCCGGCAGCTCAGGATCGCCGCGTATCTCGGCGACGAGCGCCACGAGGTGCTGCTCGAGCCCACGCTGATTTCGGAGAACTTCCTGTTCCTGCGGCAGGCGATCCTCGGCGGGATCGGCGTCGGCATCGTGCCCGACTACGTGGTGCACGACGACATCCGGCGCGGCACGGTCGTCACGTCGCTCGACGCATACCGGCTCAGCATCTTCGGCACGCACATGTACATGCTCTACATGCCGAACCGGCATCACACGCGCGCGACGTCGACGTTCATAGAGTTCATCCTCGAACAGGCCGGGAAGACCGGCCGGGGCGGGCCCGGCGCGATGCGTCAGGGTTTCCTGTCGGGTGACAATCCGCCGGCCGCGCGGCGACAATAGCGCGCCGGGGCGGGCAGCCGCGTTGCGCCGGCACCGTCGCCTCCTTCGAATTCACTGCTGCCGAGGGTTCAATGTTCGACCGGATTCGTCCGCATTCGCGCTCCTGGACGCTGCTCGCCGCTGTCGCGCTCGTCGCGTTCAACGCCGGCTGCACGTCCCCGTCCACGCCGCCGTCGGCCGCCGTGGTGCCCGTCGCCGCCGCATCGGGCGCCGCCGTGCCGCTGCCCGGCGTCCATGCGCCCGAGCTGTCGTCCGGCTGGACCGACAAGCCGGGCTGGACCTCGCAGCACTTCATGATCGCGGCCGCGAATCCGCTCGCGACGCAGGCCGGCTACGACATGCTGAAGGCGGGCGGCACCGCGATCGACGCGGCGATCGCCACGCAGATGGTGCTCGCGCTCGTCGAGCCGCAATCGTCGGGGATCGGCGGCGGCGCGTTCCTGCTGTACTTCGACGGCCGTGCGACGCAGGCCTACGACGGCCGCGAGACCGCGCCGGCCGCCGCGACCGACCGCCTCTTCTACGGGCCGACCGGCCAGCCGATGAGCTTCTACGAAGGTGTCGTCGGCGGGCGCTCGGTCGGCACGCCGGGCGTGCTGCGCATGCTCGACGCCGCGCACCGCGCGCACGGCAAGCTGCCGTGGCGCCGGTTGTTCCAGCCGGCGATCCGGCTCGCCGAGCACGGCTTCACGATCAGCCCGCGGCTCGCGACGCTGATCGCCAACGACAGGTACCTGAAGAACGACCCGGCCGCGCGTGCGTACTTCTACAACAACGACGGCACGCCGAAGGCGGCCGGCACGGTGCTGAAGAACCCCGCGCTCGCGACCGTGCTGCGGCAAGTCGCCGACCGTGGCGCAAACGCGTTCTACAGCGGCGCGATCGCGCGCGACATCGTCACGAAGGTGCGCAAGCACCCGACCAACCCGGGCCTGCTGTCGCTGCAGGATCTCGCGCGCTACAAGGCGAAGGTGCGCGCGCCGCTGTGCGCCGATTACCGGCGCTCGGTCGTCTGCGGGATGCCGCCCCCGTCGTCGGGCGGCCTCGCGATCGCGCAGATGCTCGGCATCCTCGAAGCGATGCCGGACTGGCAGCAGATCGGCGCGCAGAAGCCGGTGCGCAACGACGTCGGCTACGAGCCGACGCCGTTCGCCGCGCACCTGTTCAGCGAAGCCGGGCGGCTCGCGTATGCGGACCGCGCGCGCTATGTCGCCGATCCCGATTTCGTGCCGCTGCCGGGCGGCAGCTGGGCGAGCCTCACCGACAAGACCTATCTCGCGCAGCGCGCGCACCTGATCGGCGACAGCAGCATGGGCGTCGCGCAGGCCGGCACGCCGCAGGGTGCGACGCTCGCGATGGCCGACGACCGCAGCCCCGAGCTGCCGTCGACGTCCGACATCGCGATCGTCGACCGCTACGGCCAGGCGCTGTCGATGACGACGAGCATCGAGGACGCGTTCGGCTCGCGGCTGATGGTGCGCGGCTTCATGCTGAACAACCAGCTCACCGATTTCTCGTTCGTGTCGAACGACAACGGCCGGCCGGTCGCGAACCGCGTGCAGCCCGGCAAGCGGCCGCGCTCGGCGATGTCGCCGGAACTCGTGTTCGACAAGAAGACGAAGCAGGTAACGATGATCGTCGGCTCGGCCGGCGGCCCCGCGATCATCAATCACGTCGCGAAGACGCTGGTCGGCGTGCTCGACTGGGGGATGACGATGCAGCAGGCGATCGCGCTGCCGAACTTCGGGTCGATGAACGGGCCGACGCAACTCGAACGCGGCCGCGTGTCGGACGCGCTCGCCGACGGGCTGAAGGGCCGCGGGCACGACGTGCGGGTCGTCGAGATGAACTCGGGGCTGCAGGGCATCCAGCGGCTGAACGTGCAGGGCCAGACGGTGTGGTTCGGCGGGGCCGATCCGCGGCGCGAAGGGATCGCGATGGGGGATTGACGCCGGTGGCCGGCGCCGCGATTTCGCATAAACTGACAAGCCCTGCCCCGGCGAGCCACGACATGAATTCGACGACACTCGTGCTGTATGTCATCACCGTATCCGCCGTCACCATCACACCCGGCCCGACGATGTTGCTGGCGCTGAACAACGGCGCCACGCGCGGCATGCGCATCGCGGCCTACGGCATCGCCGGCGCCGCGCTGTCCGACCTGATCCTGATCGGCGCGGTCGGATGCGGGCTCGGCGCGCTCATGCAGGCGTCGGAACACCTGTTCGTCATGCTGAAGTGGGCGGGCGCCGCGTACCTGCTGTACCTCGCCTGGGCGCTCTGGCACGCCCCCGCGTCCGTTCCACCGGCCAGCGCCGTGCAGGCCGACGGCGCGCGCGACGGCCGCTCCGCGTTCAAGCGCTCGCTGCTCGTCGCGCTGTCCAATCCGAAGGGCTTGCTGTTCTTCTCGGCGTTCCTGCCGCAGTTCATCCAGCCGCAATCGAACGTCGCTGCCCAGTACGCGACGCTGGCCGTCCTGACGGCCGCGATCGACGTCCTGTTGATGGCGGTCTATGCGGCAGGCGGCCATCATGCGATGAAGGTCATGTCCGGCAGCGCGCTGAAATGGCTCAATCGCGGCTGCGCCGGCATGCTGGCCGGGCTGGCGGTTGCGCTCAGCCTCTACCGGCGCGGCACCGCGAGCTGATGCGACGGCGCCGCCCGTCGCAGCACGCCGCAACGAACCTCGCTCACCCTCGCCCCTTCCACGGCACGATCCGCCGCTCGACCCATCGCATCGCGAGGTCGAACAGCCACGCGATCGCGCCGATGATCAGGATGCCCATCACGACGATGTCCGTGCGCAGGAAGCTCGATGCGTTGAGCACCATCTGCCCGAGCCCGGCCGTCGCGGCGACCATCTCGGCCGCGACGAGCGTCGTCCAGCCGAAGCCGATCGCGATCCGCAGCCCGGTGAGGATCTCCGGCAGCGCGGCCGGCAACACTACGTGGCGCACGATCTGCGCGAAGCTGCCGCCGAGCGAATACGCGGCGTTGATCTGCTCGACCGTTGCCGCGCGCACACCGGCGCGGGCGGCCATCGCGATCGGCGCGAAGCACGCGAGAAAGATCACGACGAGCTTCGCCGTTTCGTCGATGCCGAACCAGATCACGACGAGCGGCAGGTACGCGAGCGGCGGCAGCGGCCGGTAGAACTCCAGCAGCGGATCGAGCACGCCGCGTGCGATGCGATTCACGCCCATCAGGATGCCGGCCGGCACGCCGATCGCGGTCGCGAGCAGGAACGCGCCGAACACGCGCGCCGCGCTCCACAGCAGGTGCTCGGACAACGGCAGGCCGCCCTGGATGCGGCCGTGCCACGCGTCGACGAACGCCGTCCACACGGCTTCCGGAGCTGGCAGGAACAGCGGCGGCAGCCACTGGCGATAGGTGGCGACCCACCACAGCACGGCCAGCGTCGCGACGGTCGCCGCGCTCAACCCGGCCGTCTTCCCCTGCCCCGGCAACCGGTAGCGACGCGACGATGGCGCACGACGCGCTGCCACGTGAGCCCGCGTGCGCTCGCCCTGCTCGAAACCAGCAGCCGTGCGATCGGCCGCCCAAGAATCCTGCGTGCTCATGCTGTCCTGCCTGTGCAAAGTGCTGATCCGACCGCGCCCGACCGACGCGCCCTGTCGCGCGAGTTCGTGCATCACGCAGCCACCTCGGCGGCCTCGTCGCGATGCAGGTACTCAATCAGCCGCTCGCGCCACGCGATGAAATCCGGTGACGACTTCACCGCGCGCGCATCGCGCGATTCGACGTAGCGGCGCGCGAACGGCAGTTCGAAGGTTTCCGCGATCCGGCCGGGGCCGGGCGTCATCACGACGAGACGCGTCGCGAGGAACAGCGCCTCCTCGACGTCGTGCGTAATGAAGAACACCGTCTTGCCGGTGCGTGCCCATACGTCGAGCACGAGCGCCTGCATCGTGCCGCGCGTCATCGCGTCGAGCGCGCCCATCGGCTCGTCCATCAGCAGCACGCGCGGGTCGCTCGCGAGTGCGCGCGCGATGCCGACACGCTGCTGCATCCCGCCCGACAGCTCGTACACGCGCGCATGCGCATGCTTGACGAGCCCGACGAGCGCGAGCATCTCGCGCGCCCGCGCTTCACGTTCGGCCTTCGACACGCGTGCGAAGCGCAGCCCGAGCGCGACGTTGTCGAGCACGTCGAGCCACGGCAGCAGCGCATATTTCTGGAACACGACACCGCGATCGGCGCCGGGGCCGGTGACCGGCACGCCATCGACGCGCACGTCGCCGGTCGTCGGCGCGACGAAGCCCGCCATGCAGTTCAGCAATGTCGTCTTTCCGCAGCCGGACGCGCCGAGCGCGACGACGAATTCACCGGCATCGATGCGCAGGTCGACGCGCGCAAGCGCCTGCGTCGTCGGCCGGCCGCGTTCGCCCGGATAGTCGACCGATACCTGACGGACTTCCAGCGTGCTCATGTTCGATGGCTCCGCGATGGGTCTGGGTCGCCGCGCTCAGCGCGCGGCCTTCTGCACGAACTGCGGATCGACGCCGACCGAGTAGTCGGCGAGTACCGTCTGGATCGTGCCCTGCGATTTGAGGAAGGTGGCCGTCGCCGCGAGCGACTTCGCGGCGCCCGACTGCGCACCGCCGCCGAGCCACGTCGGCGACGCCTGCTCAGCCGGCGTCGGGAATGCATAAAGTGCAAGGCTGGCCGGCACGTCCTGCGTGTTCGCGCCCGATACCTTCGCGACCGCCGCGACCTGCGGCGAGCCGACCTTCCAAGCAGCCGCGTGCGCGCGGTAGTCGGCATCGGCGGCCGCGAGTACCTTCACGAAGCGCGTGACGAACTCGGGGTTCTCGCGCGCGAACTTGCGGCTCACGACGAAGCCGTCGAAGGTCGCCTTGCCACTTTCTTTCGCAACCTGGCCCGAGGTCGTGAGCACCGTGCCCGACTGCTTGACCTTCGCGAGCACCGGGTCCCAGATGTAGGTCGCGTCGATGTCGCCGCGTGCCCAGGCAGCCGCGACTTCGGGCGGACGCAGGTTCACGATCTTCACGTCGTTCGGATTGACACCCGCGGCCTGCAGCGCGACGAGCGTATGGAAATGCGACGTCGACACGAACGGCACGCCGATCTTCTTGCCCTTCAGCGCGGCGACGTTCGTGACGCCCGAGCCGTTGCGCGCGACGAGCGCCTCGGCGTCGTTGATGTTGTCGAGCACCCAGAACAGCGAGATGTCGAGCCCCTGCGACAGCCCGGCCGCGATCGGGCTCGAGCCGGCTTCGCCGAGCTGCACGGAGCCCGATGCGAGCGCGCGGATCACGTCGGCGCCGCTGTCGAGCTTGCGGAACGTGACCTTGTAGCCGGTCGCCTTCTCGACTTCACCGCTCGCCTGCGCGTAGCGCCACGGCACCACCATGTCCTGGTACGCGATCACGACTTCGCGCGATTCGGCGTGTGCCGCACCGAGCGCGGCAAAGGCGGTCAGCGCGACGACGGCGCGGCGGATGAAGCTGAAACGGGACATGCGGCTCTCCTTCGGAATGCGGGCAATGCTGCGGGAGAGCCGACTATAGGAGCTTTGCGCGCGGCGGAAGCGAACTTATCCTGCGAAGCTATCGATGCCGTTTGAGCTTTGCTTTCCATGCTCGACCGGATTGTGCGTCCGGTCGGGTGGCGATTGCCGTGCGAACGCGCAGGCGGCGGCCGCACCAACGAAAAAGCCCGCATCGCTGCGGGCTTTTTTCGGGTTCGTCCGAAGACGACGAAGCAAGAGCGCTCAGACCACCCCGGCCCCATGCGCCTGCAGATCGGCGTGATAGCTCGAGCGCACCATCGCGCCGACGGCCGCGTGCGTGAAGCCCATCTTGTACGCCTCTTCCTCGTACATCTTGAACGTATCCGGATGCACGTACGCGCGCACCGGCAGGTGGTGCTCGGACGGCTGCAGGTACTGGCCGATCGTCAGCATGTCGACGTCGTGCGCGCGCAGGTCGCGCATCACCTGCAGGATTTCCTCTTCCGTCTCGCCGAGGCCGACCATCAGGCCCGACTTCGTCGCGACGTCCGGATGCAGCGCCTTGAAGTCCTTCAGGAGCTTCAACGAGTGCGCATAGTCCGAACCCGGGCGCGCTTCCTTGTACAGGCGCGGCACCGTTTCGAGGTTGTGGTTCATCACGTCCGGCGGCGCGGCGTTCAGGATCGAGATCGCGCGGTCGAGACGGCCGCGGAAGTCCGGCGTGAGAATCTCGATGCGCGTTTCCGGCGACTGCGCGCGCGTTTCGCGGATGCATTCGACGAAGTGAGCGGCACCGCCGTCGCGCAGGTCGTCGCGGTCGACGCTCGTGATCACCACGTACTTGAGCTTCAGCGCGGCGATCGTGCGCGCGAGGTTCTTCGGTTCATCCGCGTCGAGCGGATCGGGACGGCCGTGGCCGACGTCGCAGAACGGGCAGCGGCGCGTGCACTTGTCGCCCATGATCATGAACGTCGCGGTGCCCTTGCCGAAACATTCGCCGATGTTCGGGCAGCTCGCTTCCTCGCACACCGTATGCAGGTTGTGCTCGCGCAGGATCGTCTTGATCTCGTTGAAGCGCGAGCTGCCGGTGGCCGCCTTCACGCGGATCCACTCGGGCTTCTTCAGCTTCTCGATCGGAATGACCTTGATCGGAATGCGCGCCGTCTTCGCCTGCGCCTTCTGCTTGGCGGTCGGATCGTAGGCAGGGGTCGCGGCCGAATCGGCCGGTGCGGGGGAAGCGGTAACGTCAGTCATTCGAATGTTGTTCCAGTGCCTGCGGCTTGTCGGCGGCCGCGGATGCGCCGTCGAGGTTGGCGATCAGACGGCGCACCAGCGTGTGGGCGACGTCGTTCCAGTCGGCGGCAACCTCGAGGCTCGCCATGTCGACAGTTTCCAGTCCGGCATAGCCGCACGGGTTGATCGCAAGAAACGGGCGCAGATCCATCTTCACGTTCAGGCTCAGCCCGTGATAGCTGCAGCCGTTGCGGATCTTCAGGCCGAGGGCCGCGATTTTCGCGCCCTCGTGCACGCCGGACGCCACGTAGATCCCGGGCGCGCCCGCCTTGCGGACCGAAGCGAGATTATACGCCGCGAGGGTTTCGATCACGGCCTCCTCGATCTTCGTCACGAGCGTGCGCACCATCAGCTTGCGCCGGCGCAGGTCCAGCAGCAGGTAGGCGACGATCTGGCCCGGGCCGTGGTAAGTGATTTGCCCGCCGCGGTCGACCTTCACGAGCGGCACGCCGCTGTCGGCCACCAGCAGGTGAGACGGGTCGCCGGCCTGGCCGAGCGTGTAGACGGGCGGATGCTCGACCAGCCAGATCTCGTCGCCGGTGTCGGCCGTGCGCGTGTCGGTGAACGCGCGCATCGCGTCGAAGCTCGCCTCGTAGGTCTCGACGCCCCGCCAGCGCACGGTGACCGGCGGGGCCGGCTGATCCGGGGACCCGGCGGGCGATGCGGAAACGGCAACAGGCGTGGACACGATGGAAACCGGCGAAACGGACATGGGCGGTAGTTTACCGAAAACCCGTGGGTCTCGCCGGCCTTGGAGGGGGACGGATCGCCGGTATCCGTCGGAGGAAATGATGGTCAGACGGTGCGCCAGCCGTCGTGGAGCAGCGCGCTCACACGTTCGCGCAACCGTGCCAGCCCGCCGAGCGCGACTTCCCGGGGCGGCCGCGACACCGAGAACGCCACGCACGCGCCCTCCCGGCCTTCCGCGCTGAGCCACAGCCGCTCGCCGCGGCGCAGCTTCAGTGTCTCGCCATCGACCAGGAAGTAGTCGTCGACGTCGTTGCTACGCGTCGCCCACACCGGCCCGCACTGCACCACCAGCCGCGTGCTGCGTTGTACCTTCATCGGCACGGTTTCGCCCGCCGGGATTTCGAACGTGATGCTTGAGGAAATTTCTTGCATGATCGACTCCGCCAAAAAGTGCTTCGATGGCTACAATCGTAGTCACTTCAAGGCGTCCGACAAAACGACCAATTTTCACGTCGATGTGAGGAAAATTAGCAAATGGACCTCCGCCAGCTGCCTGCGCTGAACGCGATTCGCGCGTTCGAAGCCGCCGCCCGTCACGAGAATTTCTCGCGCGCCGCCGACGAGCTGTACGTCACGCACGGCGCGGTCAGCCACCAGGTACGCGCGCTCGAGGAAGAGCTCGGCGTGCAGCTGTTCACGCGCAACGGCAAGCGGCTGTGCCTGACCGACGCCGGCATGCGCTACGCGCAGCAGATCCGCACCGCGCTGATGGTGATCGCCGACGCGACGCGCGACGTGCGCGCGAGCGACCGCGACCGGCGGCTCGTGGTGTCGATGCTGTCGTCGTTTGCCGCGCGCTTCATCACGCCGCGCATCGGCTCGTTCATCGAGCGGCATCCGGAAATCGACGTCGAACTGCAGTCGACCAACTCGCTCACCGATTTCGCGCGCGACGACGTCGATCTCGCGATCCGCTTCGGGCACGGCAACTATCCGGGGCTGCATGTCGAGCCGCTGTTCGACGAGGTGTTCTTTCCGGCGTGCTCGCCGACGCTGAACGGCGGCAAGCTGCCACAAACGCCCGCCGATCTCGTGCACTACAACCTGCTGCGCTCGGATGACGAGCTGTGGCGGCCGTGGTTCGACGTGGCCGGACTCAAGACGCTGACCGAGCCGAAACGGGGGATTCTGTACCAGGATTCGTCGAACCTGCTGCTGGCCGCGATCGATGGCCAGGGCATCGCGCTGGTGCGCCGCTCGCTCGCGGTGCACGACCTGCTGGACGGGCGCATCGTGCGCCTGTTCGACATCGACGGGCCGAGCCCGTGGCACTATTTTTTCGTGTGTCCGCCGCCGCTCCTGAACACGCCGCGCGTGCAGGCGTTCAGGACCTGGCTGCTTCAGGAAGTCGCCGAATACAAACGGCTGTGCGACGAGCTGGACGCGCGGCGCGCGGCGGGGAAGACCCCCGCCGAGTGCGCGCAGGAAGGAGGATGGAAGGCGCTTTCGCTCAGAGTACGACCTTGACCATCGGATGGCCGGTCAGTGCGCGGTAGATGTTGTCGAGCTGTTCCTGGCTCGTCGCCCGCACGGTGATCGTGAGGCCCGTGTAATTGCCGCCGCTCGACGCACGCTCCTCGATCTTCTCGACATCGATCTCGTTGTCGTGAACGGCGACGACCTTGAAGATCGTGTCCTTGAACTCGGGGTGCGCCTTGCCCATGATCTTGATCGGGAAATCGCACGGGAACTCCAGCAGCGACTCCTTCCGGGTATCGATCGCGCCGGTCACCTCGATGGTTTTGGTCGGTTCGCTCATCACTTTCTCCGGGTTAGGTCAAACTGTTCAAACTCGCGCGCCTTCGCGCGCTGGTACGCGTCATACAACGCCGCGAACACGGGGCCCGGCTTGCCGCCCTGCACGGGCAGATCGTCGAGCGACGTGACGGGCAGCACTTCCTTCGTGGCCGACGTGATCATGATCTCGTCGGCTGCGCGCAATTCCACTTCGCTGATCTCGCGCGCGACGAACGGAATCCTGCATTCGTCGGCCAGCTCCTCGATCAGCGCGTAGCGGATCCCCTCGAGGATCTTGTTGCTGCGCGGCGGCGCGAGCAGCTCGCCGTTCTTCACGATCCACACGTTCGACGACGAACCTTCCGTCAGGTTGCCGTCACGCAGCTGCAGCGTCTCGAACGCATCGCGTTCGGCCGCATGCTGCGCCATCAGCACGTTGCCGAGCAGCGAGATCGACTTGATGTCGCAATGCAGCCAGCGGCGATCCTCGGCCGTCACGCAGCGCACGCCCTGCGCGCGTTCGTCGGCGG
Organism: Burkholderia crassaminum; assembly: GCF_964265005.1. NCBI lineage: Bacteria > Pseudomonadati > Pseudomonadota > Betaproteobacteria > Burkholderiales > Burkholderiaceae > Burkholderia > Burkholderia crassaminum. The sequence goes on from NZ_OZ183799.1 coordinate 3,378,042, forward strand.
ACGGCAGGCGCAGCGGGCTCGTCATCGCGAACACCGTCGGCACCGCGTTCGCCGGGAACGCGTGGCCGCGCTTCGCAACGCCGCGCGTGACCTGCAGGTAGACGAGCGCGTTGCCGTCGCCGAGCCCTTCGGCATTCGCCGCGACGACGCGCTCGATCAGCGCACGCCAGCCCGCGTCGTCGTGCGGGCTGGCGATACCGATCTTCTTCAGGCTGCGCTCGAGCCGTGCCAGATGCTGTTCGATCCGGAACGGCACGTGCGCGCCGTCGTGCGCATAAACGGGGACGACTTCATACACGCCGTCGCCGAAGATGAACCCACGGTCGAGCACCGGCACACGGGCTTCCGACAGCGGCACCATTTCTTCCTGCGACGACACGCTGAGGTAGACGATCGGTTCGAATTCGGCTTGGCTCATAGCTATGACAGATGGGGATGAAGTCGTGAAAACAAAGGCCCGTCGTGCTTACTTCTTCTTGCTGAACATCAGCAGGATCGAGTCCCAGATACGCCCGAAGATACCCGCTTCCGGCACGGCCTGCAGTGCGACGACCGGGAATTCCGACAGCGTCTTGCCGTCGGCGACGATCTTCACGACGCCGACCTGCTGGCCTTCCGCGAGCGGCGCGATCAGCGGCGCGTTGACGTCGACTTCCGTCTTGACCTTGTCGCCGAGGCCGCGCGGCACGGTCGCCCACTGGTCGCCCTTCACGCCGACCTGCACGGTGTTGTCCTTGCCCTTGTAGATGCGCGGCGTCGAGATCGCCTGGCCGCCCTTGAACAGGCGCACCGAATCGAACGCGCTGTAGCCGTAGTTCAGCATCTTCATGCTGTCCTGCGTGCGCTCGCCTTCCTTCTGCTCGCCCATCATCACCGACACCAGGCGGCGCTGGCCGTCCACGCCCGGGATCGCGCGCTTCGCCGACGCGATCAGGCAGTAGCCGGCCGCCTGCGTATGGCCCGTCTTCAGGCCGTCGACCGTCGGGTCGAGCCACAGCAGACGGTTGCGGTTGCCCTGGCGGATGTTGTTGTACTTGAATTCCTTCTCCGAGAAGATGCTGTAGTACTGCGGAAAATCGCGGATCAGGTGGGCGGACAGGTTCGCGAGGTCGCCGGCCGTCGTGTAGTGGTTCGGGTCGGGCATGCCGTTCACGTCGGCGAAGTGCGTGCCCTTCATGCCGAGGCGCTTGACCTCGTCGTTCATCATGTTGACGAACTGCCCTTCGCTGCCGCCGACGAGTTCGGCCAGCGCGATCGCGGCGTCGTTGCCCGACTGGATGATCATCCCGTACACGAGATCGTGCACCGACACCGGCTTGTTCGCCTCGATGAACATGCGCGACTCGTCGCGGCCGACGCGGCGCACGGCTTCGCTCGGCGTGACGATCTGCTCCATCGAGATCTTCTTCTTGTCGAGCGCCTCGAACACGAGGTACGCCGTCATCAGCTTCGTCAGCGATGCGGGCTCGACACGTTCATCGGCATTGCCCGACGCGAGCACCGTGTTGCTGGTCGCATCGACGAGCACCCACGAACGCGCATTCACGCCCGGCGGCGGCACCGCGCCCGGCATGTAGGTCGCGGGCGCGCCGGTGAACTGCTCGGTGGCGGCCGGCGCAGCATGCGCGGCCTTGGCCTTGGCGGCCGGCTTCGCCTCGGCGACGACGATCGTCGACGCGAGCGCGACGGGCAGCATCACGCCGAGCGCGACGTTGCGCGCGGCGGTGCCGAAGGCGATGGAGGAAGCGAGGGACTTGAGGCCTTGGGGAGACAGACGCATGATCGATTCAGGCTGATGGCAGAAAGTGCGGTGCGAAACGCGCAGGGTTGAACGGCAAGGCGGCGGGCGTTTCGGGCACTCGCCCGATATCGTCGGGCGACGCGAAACGCGCCGGTTGGACTCGTGCGGACGCGTTCGGTTCGCGGCTGTCGCGAGCGGGCGGACAGATGGCGAAACGAGCGCCGCATGGGCCCAGCCGGGCCGCGGGCGACGCGGAATCCGGCCATTATACGTGGCCGCGCAGGGCGTTTTCGCGAACCTGACGCCGGACAGCCGACCATCTTCATCGGGCGCAGGGTGCCGGCAGGCTGCGCGTCATCGCACGCGAAGGTGTGCGAAAGGCGTGTGCAGGCGAGGTGGAAGTGGGGTCGCGCCGCACGCTGCGGCGCGATGTCGCGCGGGAGGATCGCGCCTCCGGCGCGTGCCGGAGGCCGTGTGCACAAGACGTCGCGGGCCGCCGGCGCTAGCCGGCACCCGCGCGCCGGCTAGCGCCAGGCGTCGACGATGATGCGTTTCAGCACGTGCAGCTTGCGATGCAGGAAATGCTCGGCGCCGGGGATCACGACGACCGGCAGTTCCTGCGGCCGCGCCCAGTCGTACACCGACGCGATCGGCACCGTGTCGTCGGTTTCGCCGTGGATCACGAGCGTGTTCTCGGGCACGTCGGCCACCTGCCAGCGGCTCGCGGCCGTGCCGACGAACACCATCCGCTCGATCGACTCGCCCGCGTCGCACAGCCGCCTGGCGACGTGCGACAGCACGAAGGTGCCGAACGAGAAGCCCGCGAGCACGAGCGGCAGGTCGGCATATGCGGGCTGCGCGCGCATGTGCGCGAGCACCGCGAGCAGGTCGTCGGCCTCGCCGGTGCCGTTGTCGTGCACGCCCTCGGTCGCGCCGACGCCGCGGAAGTTCGACCGGAACACGACGTAGTTCAACTGCACCAGCGTGCGCGCGAGCGTTTGCGCAACCTTGTTGTCCATCGTGCCGCCGAACAGCGGATGCGGATGCGCGACGAGCGCGATGCCGCGCGGCGCGGCACCGCTTTCGCGCACGGCATCGGGGAGATCGACCGCGATCTCGATCTGCCCGACCGGGCCCGCGATCAGCGATTTCTGCGTATGAACGTTCATTCGGCCGACCCGCTCAGATCTTCAGGCGGTCGACGACCTTGCCGTCGCGCAGGTGCGATTCGACGATCTCGTCGATGTCGGCCTGGTCGACGTACGTGTACCACGTGCCCTCCGGATACACGACCATCACCGGCCCTTCCTCGCAGCGGTCGAGGCAACCGGCCTTGTTGATGCGAACCTTGCCGGGCCCCGCGAGGCCGAGCTCCTTCACGCGCTTTTTCGCGTATTCCTGCATGGTCTGCGCGTCGCATTGCGCGCAGCTCGGGCGTTCGGCGCCCGGTTCGCGCTGGTTCAGGCAGAAGAAGACGTGGTGCTGGTAGTAGGAATCCATGGTCGTGACGAGCGGCCCGGCGCAAGGCCGTGCGGAAAGAGGAGCGATTGCCGCTGCGCGAGGCAACGGGTGTGTAGTGTTCGGTGCCAGGCGGCGCTGATGTGCCAGCGGATTCGTGCTCGTGGCAAGGCGCAAACCGCAGCGATGCCTGGTGGCATCGCGAGGATTTGCAACGCGGCCACGGGTGCGAAGGCGCCGCACATGAGTGCCGATTGGTGCCGAACACTGCACTCATGCGGACGATTATAGCGACCGGCGTACGCCGCTGCCCGCGATACCGCCGCGGCCGCGCTGCTGGAAGCGCTGGAAGCGTTGCAACCGCCGCAGCCATCGCAGCTACCGCATCAGCGGCGCAACACGGCCGGCAGCCAGGCGTGCTCGACGCGCTGGCCGAGCCAGATCAGCGCCGCGTAGGGCCAGATCCACGCGAGCCAGCGTGCGAGGCTGTTGAAGTGCAGGTAGCGGCCCTGCCGCCAGCCCGACAGCGTGAAGTCGAAGAACGGATTGACGGGCAGCAGGTTCACGAGCGCCACGCCGGCCAGCAGCGCGAGCGCCGCAAGCGTCGCGCGCCACGTCGCCGGCACATGCAGCGCGACGAGCGCGGCCGCGAAACCGAGCTCGATCCCGAGCCGCGCGCCGGGCGTCGCCCATACGACGACGAGGCCCGTGGCCGACTGCATGAACGTCGCGGCCGCCTTCAGCACGAGCGTCGCGGCGACGAGCGCGATCAGCAGCCGGATGCGCGGCGCGCGCGGCCGCATTGCGAGCGACGCGATCGTCAGCGCGGCGAACAGCATCAGCCCACCGAGCGCCGCCTCCCACGCGGAGTCGGACAGCCAGCCGTCGACGCGCTCGGGCCATTCGCCCACGCGCCACGCGGCCGGCAGCCACGCGAGCAGCGCGTCCTGCATCGAGGTGTCGGCACGCTCCCACAGCGCGGCCGGCCAGTCGCCGATGCCAAACAGGAACGGCGACGGGAACAGGATCGCGAACGGCCACAGCCCGGCGAGCAGCAGCGGCGTCGCACCGTCGTCCTCGAACCACGTGAAGCGCAGCCGCCGCAGCGCGCCGCGATCGAGCAGCGCACCGGTGGCCGGCGCGACGAGCGCCGCGCCCAGCAGCGCGCCGAGCGCGTTGGCCGCGAGATCGAGATTCGACGCGACGCGCGTCGGCAGGTAGGTTTGCAGCGCTTCCATCGAGCCCGACAGCAGCACGCCGAGCCCGCCCGCGATCAGCGTCGCGGCCACGCCGCGCCGGCGCGGGTGCAGCGCGAGCACGCCGAGCGCGCCGAACGGCAGGTAGCCGAGCACGTTCGTGACGACGTCGAATGCCGTCACGTAGCGCTGCATCGGCGCGAACAGGTAGTCGAACGGCCCGATGCCGAGCGACACCCAGCCTTCGAACGGATACAGCGAAGCGTAGACGATGAGTGCCGTGTAAGCGGCAAAGGTCTGCCGCGCGAGCGGCGATGCGCGAGGCGTGCCGGTCGCGCTCATCGCGGCTGCGCGGCACGCGTCACGGCGTGCCCGCGTACGCCTGCATGCCGACCCACGCGGCGATCTGCGACACGAGCTCGTTGCTCGCCGTCGCGAGCGCGCGGGCGCCGCCCGCCGCGTCGGGCGTGCTCGACGGCGCACGCGCGACGAACGTGCGCTGGCCGAGCACCTTGCCGTCCAGCGTCAACGTCGCGCGCGCGGTGACGGCGCCATGGCTCTGCGACTGGCCGTCGAACACCTGCTCGAATTCGTTCAGGTCGACCTTGAGGGTCGGCGCGCGCACGCCGTCGGACCCTTCGAGCACCGTGCCGCGCGACGACAGCGCGCCGCGCAGCCGCTGCGTGAGCAGTTGTGCGGGCGGTGCCGTCCAGCGGCTGTCGCGATAGACGGCCACGTGCTGCGCGTCCACATACGCGAGGCGGTACGAGAATTTGTCGGAGTCGAGCGCGTCGGGCGCGGCGACGTCGAGCACCTTCAGCGCGGGGCCCGGGCCTGCGGTCACGACCGACGGGGCCGCCCCAGGTGTGGCCGGCCCGAGGTCATAGCGGACATTCGACAGCACCGCGCTGTTGCCGGCGCAGCCGGCCGCGAGTGACAGCGTCAGCACGGCAAGCGCGGCCGCGGCGGGACGCAGCGCGCGGTCAAGGATTCGTGGCATGGCGTGTTCCTGCATGATGTTTCCGGTTTCGATGGGTGTCACTGCCCGGCCGTCGCACCCGGCCAGACGAAGCCCGCTTCGCCGGGCCCCGGCGCCGCGCCGGGCGAACCGAACAACAGACTGCGCGGGTTGCGGCCAAGTTCACCGGCCACGTCCTTCAATTGCCGCGACGCATCGCCGACGCTGCCGGCCAGCGCGTTGAAACGCGGCAGCGTGTCGTACTGCACGCGCGCGTTGAGCTCGTTCAGCGTGACGCCGACCTGCTCGGCGGCCGTGCCGGCCTTGTTCAGGTTCGACACGAGCGGCCCGTTCGGCTGCAGCAGCGTGTTCGCCGATGCCATCGCGCGGTTCACCTCGTGCATCGTCTCCGGCAGCGCGGTGACCGTCGGGCCAAGCTGCTTCGTCAGCGTGGCGGCACCATCGGCCGCGTGCTGCAGGCTTTCGGCGGTCGCGCGCAACTGCTCGCGCATCTCGGGCGACATCAGCGCGTTCGCGCTCTTCGCGGCCAGTTCGAGCTGACGCAGCAGCACGTCGCCGCGCTCCTGGATCTGGTCGAACAGGCTCGGCCGCATCGGGATCTGCGCGATCGACTTCGTCGATGACGGCAGCGGCGCCAGGTCGCGCCCCGTATCCTCGAGCTGCACGAACGCGATCCCCGTCACGCCCTGGAAGCCGAGGCTGCCGTAGGTCGACTGCGTGATCGGCGCGTCGTGATCGACGAGAATCCGGATCCGGATCTGGCCCGGGTGCGAACGATCGAAGCCGATCGACTGCACCTTGCCAACGTCGAGGCCGCGAAAACGCACGGCCGCGTCCGGGAACAGCCCCGTCACGTTGGTGCGCGCGAGCAGGTCGTACGGCACGCGTACGGTGCGGTCGACGTTGAACCAGAACACGGTGCCCGCGATCGCGAGCGTCAGCGCGATCGTGAACAGGCCGGCCCAGAACGCATGTGATTTGTTTTCCATTCGGGGATTCCTTCGTTCCTACAGCTCGACGCTCGACAGCGCCGGTTCGAGGGCCGCCTTCGGCAGCTTCGCGCGCCGCTCGGGCGGCAGCGCCTGCAATGCGCGGCGCCCGCGCAGCCCCAGGAAATATTCGTGGATGAACGGATGGTCGACGTTCGCGGCCTCCTCGACCGGTGCGGCGACCAGCACCTTGCGGTCGGCCAGCACCGCGACGCGCGTCGACAGCGCGACCATCGTGTCGAGATCGTGCGTCACCATCACGACGGTCAGCCCGAGCGTGCGGTGGAGCGTCGCGATCAGCTCGACGAATTCGTCCGACGCCTGCGGATCGAGGCCGGCCGTCGGTTCGTCGAGGAACAGCAGCTCGGGCTCGAGCGCGATCGCGCGCGCGATGCCGACCCGCTTGACCATTCCGCCCGACAGCGCGGCCGGCATCTTCGACGCGTGCTTGCACGGCAGCCCGACCATCTCGAGCTTCAGCATCACGATGTCGTGCAGGAGATCCGGCGGCACGCGGCCGAGCTCGCGCAGCGGCTGCGCGACGTTGTCGAACACCGTCATCGACGAGAACAGCGCGCCCTGCTGGAACAGCATCCCCGAGCGCGTGCGCATCATCCGCGCGCTCGCGTCGTCGATCGTCGCGGTATCTTCGCCGAACACCTTGATCGTGCCCGACGTCGGCCGCTCGAGGCCGAGGATCTGCCGCACGAGCGTGGTCTTGCCGGAGCCCGAGCCGCCGACGATCGCCACGATCTCGCCGCGCCGCACGTCGAAGTCGAGCTTCTGGTGAATGATGTTGCGCCCGTAGCGCTTGGTCAGGTTGCGCACCTCGATCACGAGGTCGCCGGGATCGGCCGCCGCGGCCGGCCGGTCGCCGACCGACCCGGCACCGACGGCCGCCGCATGCGCGGTCGTTTCGTTCGATGCGTTCATCCGAGCCCCACGTTCTGGAACAGGATCGCGAACACCGCGTCGGCGAGGATCACGACCGTGATCGACGACACGACCGACGTGGTCGTGCCTTCGCCGAGGCTCTGCGAGTTCGCCTTGATCCGGAAGCCGAAATGGCACGCGACCAGCGCGATCAGCATGCCGAACACGACGCCCTTGCCCACGCCGATGTACAGGTTCGCGATCGGCACGACGCCCGGCAGCGAGCGCACGAAATAGTTGACGTCGATCCCGAGCACGAGCTTCGCGGCAAGGGCACCGCCCGTCAGCGCGATGATGTTGGTCCACATCACGAGCAGCGGCATCGCGACGCCGAGCGCGAGCACGCGCGGCAGGATCAGCCGCAGCCCGTGCGGGATGCCCATCACGCGCATCGCGTCGAGCTCCTCGGTCACGCGCATCACGCCGATCTGCGCGGTGATCGCCGAGCCCGAGCGGCCCGCGACGAGAATGGCCGACAGCACCGGGCCGAGCTCGCGGATCACCGACAGCCCGAGGATGTTCACGATGTAGCGGTTCGCGCCGAACATCTGCAGCTGCTGCGCGGACAGGTAGCTGAGCACGATGCCGATCAGGAACGCGACGAGCGCGGTGATCGGCAGCGCCTGCGCGCCGGCGCTGTAGATGTTCGCCGAAGTCTCCTTCCACGGCATGGTCTGCGGACGGCGCAACACCGACAGCGCATCGAGGATCACGAGGCCGAACAACGCGATGCCGCCCTGCAGGTGTTCGCCGAACCGGAAGATCGCCTGACCGAGCCGCGTGACGGGATCGAAGCGCACGACGCGCTCGGGCGCCTCCCGCTCGCTGTCGAGCCGCTCGATGCGCTCGAAGATCGTGCGCTGCGTGGCGCTCAGCGCGACGCCGGCCGGCAGCTTGCGGCCCCACACGCGCCACAGCGCCTGGCCGCCGACGTGGTCGAGCCGCTCGATGCCGGACAGATCCCATTCGCTCACGCGCCCGGACGCGATGCTCGCGACACGGCGCGCCACCGTGCCGCGATTGCGTGCAAGCGCGAGCGCGGTCCACTGGCCGTACAGGCGCACCGTCTGGCCCTGGCCGCCGGCGTCGACCGACAGGCCGGGAGGAGTCTCGAAGTCCAAGGGCAGGTTGTTTGCAAAAAGGTGACAGCGGTCATTGTAGCGAACCGCCCGGCGACGCGACGTGAGGATTTCCGTGTGGACGCCCAGCCCGGGGCCCGCAGCCGGGCGCGCCTGGCTGGGGGCGCTTGGCGGGGCGCCGGGCCGGGTCGCCCGCCCCGGGGTGCGCGTGGAAGCCGCCGCCCCCCCTGCCGGTTGACGGCTTCACCACCTTTCATTCTTCCGTCACGTTTCCTTTCGATACTCTCACGCGCCGCACATCAGGCCGTCGGCGCCCCGCGCCGCCATTCGTTGCGTACCTCGCGTTTCATAAAACAGAACACCGAACAGGACAACCGATGCATCTCCCCCTGCTTTCCCGCCGTCGCATGCCGGCCATCGCCGCGCTCGCCAGCCTCGCCTTCATCCTCGCCGCGTGCGGCGGCGACGACGTCACCTCGCCGCCGGTGACGCCGCCGGCGGCCCAGGCGCCCGTCGGCACGACGGCTACACTCGCCCTGCTCGAGACGACCGACCTGCACACCAACGTGCTGTCGTATGACTATTTCAAGCTCGCCGCCGACAATTCGCTCGGCTTCGAACGCGTGTCGACGCTGATCGCACAAGCACGCAAGCAATACCCGAACACGCTGCTGCTCGACAACGGCGACACGATCCAGGGCACCGCGCTGTCGGATTACCAAGCGCTCGTGAAGCCGGTCGGCTGCGACCAGACGCTCGCGATCTACAAGGTGATGAACGCCGCGAAATTCGACGGCGGCGGGATCGGCAACCACGAATTCAACTACGGGCTGCCGTACCTGTCGCAGGTGACCGGCAACACGTTCGAGGTCGACGGCCTGCCGGCGCCGGCCCAGCAGAAGAAGTGTGCGGGCCCGAACTTCCCGCAGGTGCTCGCAAACGTGATCAGCGCGAAGACCAACGCGCCGCTGTTCACGCCGTACACGATCCTGACCCGCACCGTGACCGCGACGACGCCGGACGGCAAGATGGTCAGCGCGCCCGTGAAGATCGGCATCATCGGCTTCACGCCGCCCGCGATCATGAACTGGGACAAACGCTGGCTCGACGGCAAGGTCTACACGACCGGCCTGAAGGAAGCCGCCGAGAAGTACATTCCGGAGATGCGCGCGAAGGGCGCCGATCTCGTCGTCGCGATCTCGCACGGCGGCCTCGACAATTCCGCGTATTCGCCGACGATGGAGAACGGCAGCTGGTGGCTGTCGAAGGTGACCGGCATCGACGCGATGCTGATCGGCCACTCGCACCAGGTGTTCCCGGACGCGAACAGCACCGTGTCGCAGTTCAACCTGCCGGGCGTCGACAAGGTCAAGGGCACCGTCAACGGCGTGCCGACCGTGATGGCCAACTACTGGGGCAAGCACCTCGGCGTGATCAAGCTCGGCCTGAAGTTCGACGGCAAGACGTGGAGCGTCGACAAGTCGCAGACGACCGTCGAGGCGCGCTCGACCCAGAACGCCGACAAGAGCTACGTCGCGGCCGATCCGTCGGTTTCCACCGCGATCGCCGCCGAACACCAGGCGACGATCGACTACGTGAAGACGCCGATCGGCTCGACCGACTACCGGATGAACTCGTACTTCGCGGACGTCGGCGACCCGGGCGCGATCCAGATCGTCAACGAGGCACAGGCCGACTACGTGAAGACCTACGTGCAGGCGAACCTGCCGCAGTACGCGTCGCTGCCGGTGCTGTCGGTCAGCGCGCCGTTCAAGAGCGGCTTCGGCGGCGGCACCGACTACACCGACGTCGCGCCGGGCGCGCTCGCGATCAACAACGCGGCCGACCTGTACCTGTATCCGAACACCGTGTATGCGGTGAAGGTGAGCGGCGCCGACGTGAAGAACTGGCTCGAAACCGCCGCGAAGCGCTTCAACCGCATCGACCCGACCAAGGCGACCGTGCAGCCGCTCGTCAGCACGTTCCCCGGCTACAACTTCGACATGTTCACGTCCGCCGATCTCGCGTATGAAATCGACGTCACGCAGCCGGTCGGCAGCCGGATCAAGAACCTGACGTACAAGGGCGCGCCGATCGACCCGAACGCGCAGTTCATCGTCGCGACCAACAACTACCGCGCGAGCGGCGGCGGCAACTTCCCGGGCCTCGACGGCAGCAAGACGATCTTCGCGTCGCCCGATGCGAACCGCGACGTGCTGATCGCGTTCGTGAAGCAGCGCGGCAAGATCACGCGCACGGCCGACGGCGCGCAGCGCAGCTGGCGCTTCACGAAGCTCGCGAGCTCGGTCGCGCACGTGCAGTTCGCGTCCGCACCGAACCGCCTCGGCGACGCGGCGGCGGCCGGCCTGACCGGCATCACGCAGGTCGCGGCCGACGACGGCTCGGGCAAGAACCTCGCCACCTACGAGATCGACCTCACGCAATGAGACACGCGATGCAACCGATCCGGACGATGCGGCCGGCCGAAACCGGCCTCGCCGCCGCCGCGCGGCGCCTGCTGCGCGCGAAACTCCCGCCGGCCGCGCTGCTCGCGACGGCGGCCGTGACCGTCGCGGCCGTGGTAGCTGCGACCGGACTGCGCAGCGCCGGCCCCGCGCCGAGCGCCGCGCAGCTCGACGAGTGGCAGGCGATGGTCACGCAGGCCACCGAGCCGCACGCGCTCGCGCAGTTGCGCACGCTGGCGCGCCGCGGCTCGGGCGACGCGCAGGCGGCGCTCGGCATCGCGCTCGTCGACGCGCGCGAACCGGGGCTGCGCGACGAGGGCCGCGGCTGGCTGGAAACGGCCGCGACGGCAGACGGCAAGGCCGGCGCGCCGGCCGCCCGGCGTGCGCAGCTCGCGCTCGGCAAGGCGTTGCTGCTCGGCAGCAGCGACATGCCGAAGGACTATGCGCGCGCCCGCACGCTGCTCGGCGAAGCGGCCGCGCAGGGCGACCCGGCCGCCGCGTATTACCTCGGGCTGATTTATCGCAGCGGCTACGGCATCGCCGCCGATCCCGTGCAGGCCGCGCACTGGTTCGAGGTCGCATCGCGCGCGGACATCCCGGCCGCCGACTTCATGCTCGCGAACGCGTACCGCGACGGCAGCGGCGTGCCGCGCGACGATGCACGCGCGCTGGCGCTGTATCGCCGGGCCGCGGAGCACGAGTTGCCGGAAGCCGTGCAGACGCTCGCGATGGCCTATCGCAACGGCGAGCTCGGGCTCAAGCCCGATGCGGACGAATTCCACGCGCAGTGGATCGAGACCGCGCATGCGCTGAAGCACCCGGTCGTCGCGCCGTGACGGTTCTTCCGCACGCACGAGCGCGAACCCGCATCGCACCGGCTGCCTGACAGGCAAGCCCCGACGCTCCGCGCATCGATCGCCCGGCAACGGAATCGATCGCGGAGCGCGGGCGCACGCGTCTGTGGCATTGCCGCCATCCGGCCGCTCCACGTCGATCGGTCGGCGTGCGGCAATGCATTAACATGCAGCCTCACAATAAAACCTGAGAGAACTGCATCCATGTCCCTTCGCCTGTCCGGGCGTTGCGCCGCTGCCGTCGGCGCCGCCGCCATTACCATTGCCATTGCCGCCGCGCCGCTCACTGCATTTGCCGCGCCGCCTGCCCATCCCGACATCTTCAACGCCGCGATCTGCAATCCGCCGTTCACGTCGGACCTGATGGACTCGATCTACAACACCGTCAAGGCCACCGATCCGAAGCCGGACGAATCGATGCTGGGCGCCGCGGTCTTCCGTCTGCCGGAGCCGATCCACCGGGACGGCTTCACGACGCAGCACGTCGTGTTCACCAGCACGGGCATCGGCGTGCTCGTGGATGGCGAAGTCGCCGGCCAGCTCGCGCAACGCTACAAGCTCGCGCCTGAAAAGGGCCACCTACTGGGCGCGGCGTCGGCAGGCTATTCGCGCCGGCTGACCGTGCGCGGCCCGGGAGGCGCGCTGATCCTCGTGTCGGCCCGCCAGGGCCCGGCGCTGAAGGGCAAGACGCTGCTCGCGTGCGAAATGACGTCCGAAGAAGACATCAAGGCGCTGGAGCAGATGGAAAAGCATTGAGCCGTGCGGCGGCGCTCCGGCGCCGTTCGCGTGCGGGCGGCCGCGCGCCGCCCTGCCAGTCGCTGCCGGTCGCTGCCGGTCGGTCGCTGCCGGTGGCGCGCGCCGCTCGACGCGCGCCACCGCCCCCTGTCGCTACAATAGCCTCCATGAACGCCCCCACCTCCTCCGACACGCCCGACTCCGGCGACGCGCACATCGCGCGCAACCGGCTCGAGGCGCACCTGGACGCCGCGCCGCGTGCGTGGCCGCTCGACATCGTCGCCGCCACCGGCTCGACCAACGCCGACGTCGCCACCCGGCTCAAGGCGCTGCCGCGCAACGCGCACGCGCTGCCCGCGCCGCTCGTGCGCGTCGCGTTCGAGCAGACGGCCGGCCGCGGCCGGCAGGGCCGCCCGTGGTTCGCGCAGCCCGGCAATGCGCTGCTGTGCTCGGTCGGCTGCATCGTGCCGCGCCCCGTCGACGCGCTCGGCGGCCTCAGCATCGCGATCGGCGTCGCGCTCGCCGAAGGGCTCGCCGCCCTGCCGCTCGACGCCCGCTCGCGCGTCGCGCTCAAATGGCCGAACGACCTGCTGCTGACGGCCACCGACGACGGTACGCCGCGTATCGTCGGCAAGCTCGCCGGGATCCTGATCGAAACCGCCTGGGCCAGCGCCGACGCCACCGCCGTCGTGATCGGCTTCGGCATCAACGTGCGCGGCGCGGAAGCCGTCGCCGCGCAGGTCGACGCGCTGCGCGCGCGCGAAGCGACCCTCGCGAGCGGGCTGCCGCCCGCCGCGCTGTCGATCGCGTGCGCCTCGGCCAACCTCACCGATACGCTCGCCGCGTCGCTGAACGCGCTCACGCCCGCGCTCGCGCAGTTCGGCGCCGAAGGGCTCGCGCCGTTCCTGCCGCGCTGGCACGCGTTGCACGCGTACGCAGGGCGCGAAGTCGTGCTGCTCGAACAGGGCGTCGAACGCGCGCGCGGCATCGCGACGGGCATCGACGCGACCGGCCAGCTGCTGCTCGACACGCCGGACGGCATCCAGACAATCGCGGCCGGCGACGTGTCGCTGCGCGAAGCGCAATGAACGAGCCGCACCTGCTGATCGACGCCGGCAACAGCCGGATCAAGTGGGCGCTCGCCGATGCGCAGCGCACGCTCGTCGAGACGGGCGCATTCGGCCACACGCGCGACGGCGGCACCGATCCCGACTGGTCGAACCTGCCGCATCCGCGCGGCGCGTGGATCTCGAACGTCGCGGGCACCGATGTGGCCGCCCGGCTCGACGCGCTGCTCGACGCGCGCTGGCCGGGCCTGCCGCGCAAGACGATACGCTCGCGTCAGGCGCAATGCGGCGTGACGAACGGCTATACGACGCCCGAACAGCTCGGCAGCGACCGCTGGGCCGGCCTGATCGGCGCGCGCGCGGCGTTTCCGGGCGAGCACCTGCTGATCGCGACGTTCGGCACCGCGACGACGCTCGAGGCGCTGCGTGCCGACGGCCGCTTCACGGGCGGGCTGATCGCGCCGGGCTGGTCGCTGATGATGCGCGCGCTCGGCACGCACACCGCGCAGTTGCCGACGCTGACCACCGACATCGCGAGCGGGTTGCTCGCGGATGCGCAGGCCGAGCCGTTCCAGGTCGATACGCCGCGCTCGCTGTCGGCCGGCTGCCTGTATGCGCAGGCCGGGCTGATCGAACGCGCGTGGCGCGATCTCGCCGCCGCGTGGCAGGCACCCGTGCGGCTCGTGCTGGCCGGCGGCGCGGCGGACGACGTCGCGCGTGCGCTGACGCTCCCGCATACGCGGCACGATGCACTGATCCTGTCCGGGCTCGCGCTGATTGCCGCGGAAGCGGCAACCGCGGCGGCGGCACAGGAGTGATGGAAGAGCGCCGGCATCTCGCCGGCGCAAGGCAATGCAGGCCCGGGCGGGCCTGCATCACGATGACGGTGAAGAGCGCGTGGTGCCACGACGGCTGCCCGCGCGCACGGTCAACGGAAGGAATGAAACAGCCGGCGATGCGGCCGGCCCGATTGAATGACGTGAACCACGACGAGGAGTGTCGACGATGCTGCGCTGGCTGATCGCTGTTCTCTTTCTCGCCAACATGCTTGCGTTCGTGGTGGCACGCGGCGTGTTCGGGCCGCTGCCGGCGGCCGGCCCGCGCGAACCCGGCGTGCTGTCGCGCCAGGTGCGACCCGATGCGCTGCGCGTGACGCCGCTCGCGCAGGCAACCGACCAGCCCGTCATCGGCGGCCCGATCGCGCCGCCGGCCGTCACCGCCGAGCCGCTCTCGGCGTCCGCGCCCTGACCGCGCCGGGCCGTACTCAGGGCTGCTGCGCGCGCACCTTCTTCAGCAACGCGGTGGTCGAGCGGTCGTGCTCGAACGGAATCGCCAGCGCCCGACCGCCCCAGCCGCGCACCAGCGCCGATTCCGGCAACGCATCCATGTCGTAGTCGCCGCCCTTCACGAGAATGTCCGGCCGGACGGCCTCGATCAGCGACACAGGCGTCTGTTCCTCGAACTTCACGACCCAGTCGACGCTTTCCAGCGCCGCGAGCAGCGCCGCGCGATCGTCCTCGCGATTGATCGGCCGGTCGTCGCCCTTGCCGAGCATGCGTACCGACGCGTCGCTGTTCACGCCGACGATCAGGCATGCGCCGAGCGCTTTCGCATCGGCGAGATACGTGACGTGGCCGCGGTGCAGGATGTCGAATACGCCGTTGGTGAACACGACGGGCGACGGCAGCGACGCACGCAGGGCGACGAGGGCATCACGGGTGATCAGCTTGCGTTCGAAGGTGGCGGGCATGATGGATGGCGGACTGAATGAACAACGGCGCGCGCGGCGGACCGGACGGCAGGACGCGGCGGCGGCACCAGATAAAAAGCCCGCCGGACCGGCCGGGCGGGCTTCATGCTACGGATGCGAATCGCATGCGAAGCGGACAAGCCGACCACGCGGCCGGCGCAACGCGCACCGGCTGCGGCGCCAGCCGACCGGCCTCAGGCCGGTTGCGCAGCCGACGACGGGCCGCTTTCGGCCTGCAGGCGGCCGGTGACTTCCTTGCGGTAGCGGTTCAGCTCCTGCGCGGTCGCGAACGTGCGCTCGAACAGGATCGACAGGTTGTGCAGGATCCGCTCGACCACCTTCTTTTCCCACTCGCCGTCGAACCGGATCTGCTCGTCGAGCCAGCGCTCGAGCCATTCCGGATCGGGCAGGCGCGACTGCACGGTGTCGCGCGGGAACAGCGCCTGGTTCACGTGCAGGTTGGTCGGGTGCAGCGGCTTCTCGGTGCGGCGCGCCGACGCCATCAGCACGCCGATCTTCGCGAACGCCGCACGCGCGACGTCGCCGCAATTGTTCAGCGCCTTCTTCATGTAGCGCAGGTACGCGCCGCCGTGGCGCGCTTCATCGCGCGAGATCGTTTCGTAGATCTGCTTGATGACCGGCTCGGTGTGCCAGTCGGCCGCGCAGCGGTACCAGTGATTCAGGCGGATCTCGCCGCAGAAGTGCAGCATCAGCGTCTCGAGCGGCGGCGCCGGATCGAACTGGAAGCGCACCGCGTGCAGTTCCTCTTCGGTCGGCACCATTTCCGGCTTGAAACGGCGCAGGTATTCCATCAGCACGAGCGAATGCTTCTGCTCCTCGAAGAACCACACGCTCATGAACGCGGAAAAGTCGCTGTCGTGCTGGTTGTCGCGCAGGAACATCTCCGTCGCGGGCAGCGCCGACCACTCGGTGATCGCGTTCATCTTGATCGTCTTCGCCTGCTCGTCGGTGAGCAGCGAAGCGTCGAACTTGTCCCACGGAATGTCCTTCTCCATGTCCCAGCGGACAGCTTCGAGCGACCTGTAAAGTTCCGGATAAAGCATCGTGTTCATGATGGTCCCACCCCTGTTCTGCGCAATGCGACTTCTCTAAACGTGACTGTTGCCGCGCAAGCGCGCCACGCGCGCTTTTTGCAGCCAAGACTCTAATTTTACGCGGGAAACCGACCCGCCGGACGCTGATTCCTCGTCCGGCAGCCGGGCGGCCGCGTCGCCGCCGTTGGGCATGCCGCAGCCACGCTCCGTTCGGACGGAGCCGGCCACGCCTGCCTGAGTTGGGGACCGGCGCTGGCCGGCTCGTTGGCGCGCCCGTCCCCTGCCCCAGGCGGGTTCCCCGGAGGGTCCCGTGCGGATGCCGGATCGGCGGGCTGCTCGATATGGTGTATACGGCGGCGGCCATGATAGCACGCGTGCATGACGGTTCCGAGACGCCTGCCCGGTCGCGCGCCGCCAACCGCGGTGCGGCGATCGGTCGCGGGCAACCGTCGCGAAAACGCAACCTTACATTCCCCTGCGCGAGTCAGACCCGTATTTCGCCGGCGGCAAGACCGTCTTCCGGCGGCATGCCGGCGGCCGGCGCGCTGCCGCCGTCCGCCAACGCAATCCAGCCGGCCAGCGTGTCGCGCTGTGCGCGCCCGTCGCGGTAGCCGAGTTCGATCAGTTCACGCGTGAACGCCTCCTCGAACAGCAGGTAGCTCGCAAACGATGCGCCGGCCGGCTGGCTGCCGCCGATCGCGCCGAGCAGCCCGCGCATCGTCGCCGGCATCTGCTTCAGGTGTTTCGCGGCGATCAGCTCGATGCGCTCGGACGGTGCGATCGCGAGCACGTCGACGTGCCGCCAGCCGCTGTCCACCTCGACCTGGTGCGGCAGGTGCTCGATCATCCGGTTGATGTGCTCGATGCGCTCGATGTCCGAGCCGATCGAGTCGAGGAACACGCTCGCGAGCACCTGCTGGCCGATCTGCGCGAGCGTCGGGTAGCCGCGTACCAGCCCTGCGCCGTTCGCGGCCGGAATCTCGGGCCGCGGGTCGGCCGCGCCGACCACGACGATCCGGTGCGCGCCGAAGTGGATCGCCGGCGACAGCGGCGCGATTTGCCGGATAGACCCGTCGCCGAAGTATTCGATCTGCCCGTCGAGCACGAGCGGCACGGCCGGGAACACGAACGGAATCGCCGACGACGCGAGCAGGTGCGACGCCGACAGGTCGACGAGCCGCGCGGTGCGCTGCGCGCGCCGCCACGCCTGGATCGGCTCGGCCGCCTGGTAGAACGTGAGGTGCCGCCCGCTCGAATAGCTGAGCGCCGTGATCGACAGCGCGTGCAGCAGGCGCGCCTCGAGCATCTGCTCGATCCGGTGGAAACTCAGCTCGCGGTGCAGCAGGTGCGCGAGCGGCGCGTTGTCGAGCAGCCCGCGCGGCGAGCGGCGGGACGCCCAGCCGAAGGTCATCGCCGCGAGCCAGCGTGCGCCGGCGGCGGCGACGCCGAGCCAGTCGGTGCGATACACGTAGTCGGCGCGCAACGGCTCCCAGAATTCGAGCAGGCGCCGCACGCCGTGAGAGAAATCGTCCGCGTGGCTCGCGATCGACGTCGCGTTGATCGCGCCGGCCGACGAGCCGCACACGACCGCGAACGGCAGCGTGTGCCGCTGCGGATCGGCCTCGCGCGCGATCTCGGCCAGCGCCTTCAGCACACCGACCTGATAGGCGGCACGTGCGCCGCCTCCCATCAGAACGAGCGCGAGCCGCATGATCGACCTGCTATCCGCGCCGCGTCACGTCGAGCGCTTCGGCGGACGGGTTTCGGGCGACGATGCGGCCGCCGCGCGCGCCGCGGCCGAACCGGCCGCACCGGTCGACTTCGCGCGCTTCGCGGCGGGCTTGCGCGGCGCGGCGGCGGCCGGTGCCGGCTTCGCGGCCGGCTCCGGCGCAGCGGCCGCGGCCGGCGGCGCATCGCCCGGCGCGGCGGGCTGCATGCCCGGCTGCGCCATCGCGAGGCTCGCGAGCTGGTTGAACTGCGACTGCAGCAGGTTCCACCAGCCGGCGGGATCGAAGGCCTGCTGCGCAGCGTCACCCGCCGCTGCATCCGCGGCATCCGCCGCCGGCGGTGCATCGCCCGGCGACGCCGACCCGTGTTTCGCCGCATGCGCCGCCGCGACGGCCGCTTCCTCGGCCGCCGACATCGAGCTTTGCGCGAACGCGCCGAACGCACGCAGCGTCGCAAGCGTCGCGCGCTGCACCTCGAGCGCCTGGATCGCGGACTGCAGCATCCCGAGATTGAGCTTCAGCCACTGCTCGACCGCGCGCAGGTCGGTGATCCGCTTGTCGAGCTCCTCGACGCTCGTAAGCGGCGCCATCATGTCGGACATGCTCGACAGCGACGGCGGCAGCCCTTGCGTGCCGCCCGGAAACGGCGTCATCGCGCCGAACGGCGACATCCGCATCATGTCCCACATCCGGTCCATCATGTCGGCGGGCTTGAAGCCGGCAAAGCCGGCGAAAGGGTTGGCGCCGGAGGCATCGGTCGTCATACGGGCATCCTGGTTGACTGGGTGAGAGCGAGGCGGCCGCCATGCGTCGCGCGAGCCGCGCCTGGTTCGATCATAGCGCCGGCGCGTGTCAGAACGGCGCGTCGCCGGGAAACTCGGGTGGGCGCCGCTCGCGCAACGAACGCAGGCCTTCCTGTACGTCGGGCCCGGAAAAACCCATGAATTCGAGCGCGAGCGACGCATCGAAGGTCGGCCCGGCCGAGCGCAGCCAGTTGTTCAGCGCGTACTTGGTCCAGCGGATCGCCGACTGCGAACCGTGCGCGAGCCGCTCGGCCACTTCGTAGGCCTTCGGCAGCAGGTCGGCCGGCTCGACCGCGAGCGATACCAGCCCGATCCGCTCGGCCTCCTCGCCGCTCACGGGCTCGCACAGCAGCAGGTAGTACTTCGCCTTCGCCATCCCGCACAGCAGCGGCCACACGATCGCCGCGTGGTCGCCGGCCGCGACGCCGAGCCGCGTGTGGCCGTCGATGATGCGTGCATCCTTCGCGGCGATCGAGATGTCGGCGAGCAGCCCGGCGACGAGCCCCGCGCCGACGGCCGGGCCATGCATCGCCGATACGATCGGCTTGCTGCAGTTGATCACGTTGTAGACGAGGTCGCGCGCCTCGCGCCACACGCGGGCGCGCACGTCGAAGTCGTTCGCCATGTCCTCGACGAGCGCGAGATCGCCGCCCGCCGAGAAGCCCTTGCCTTCACCGCGGATCACCGCGACGCGCGTGTCGGGATCGCGGTCGACGTCGCGCCAGATGTCGGCGAGCTCGCGATGCATGCGCGCGTTCGCGGTCGCGAGCCCGCTGCGGTTCGCGCCCTCGCCGCTCATCACGATGTCGAGCACGCCGTGGTCCCGGCGCGTCACCTTCAGTGCTTCGTAACCGCCGTATGCGGCGAGATCGGCCATGTGCCGCTCCTTCGAGTCGAGGCTCTTGAATCGAGTGTAGCCAAGCCCGCGCGGGCAAACATCAGGCGAAACCCGGCGCGCGGGCGGAAGCCAGGTTTCGCGGGTGCGGCGCGCTGCGTGCTCAGCGTGACTTACGCCGCGCCGTCGGGCGGAGCGACCGACTGCTCGATCGCGCCGAAGATCGACTTGCCGGCCGCGTCGAACATCTCGATGCGCACGGTATCGCCGTAGCGCATGAATTCGGTCTGCGGCGCGCCGTGCTCGATCGTCTCGAGGCAGCGCTTCTCGGCGATACAGCAGTAGCCGCGCTTCGCGTCCTTGTTCGACACCGTGCCCGAGCCGACGATCGACCCGGCGCGCAGGTTGCGCGTCTTCGCCGCGTGCGCGACCAGCTGGCCGAAGTGAAACACCATGTCGGTGCCCGCATCGGGCTGGCCGACCTTCTTGCCGTTCCAGTGGACGATCATCGGCCGGTGCACGCGGCCTTCGCGCCATTCGTCACCGAGCTCGTCGGGCGTCACGGCGACCGGCGCAAATGCGGTGGCCGGCTTGCTCTGGAAGAAGCCGAAGCCCTTCGCGAGCTCGGCCGGAATCAGGTTGCGCAGCGACACGTCGTTCACCAGCGTGACGAGCCGGACGGCCTTCAGCGCTTCGTCGGGCGATGCGCTCATCCGCACGTCGCCGGTGATCACCGCGACTTCCGCCTCGAAATCGATGCCCCATTCCTCGGACGGGCACACGACGTCGTCGCGCGCGCCGAGGAAATCGTCGCTGCCGCCCTGGTACATCAGCGGATCGGTCCAGAATTCGGGCGGCATCTCCGCGCCGCGCGCGCGGCGCACGAGTTCGACGTGGTTCACGTACGCGGAGCCGTCGGCCCACTGGAACGCGCGCGGCAGCGGCGCCATGCAGTTGGCCGAATCGAACGCGAACGCATTGCGCGCGCGGCCCTGGTTCAGCCCGTCGTACAGGTCGCGCAGCTGCGGCGCGTAAAACGCCCAGTCGTCGAGGACACGCTGCAGCGTCGGCGCGATCGCGTCGGCGATCGCCGCGGTGTGCAGGTCGCGCGACACGACGATCAGCTGGCCGTCGCGCGTGCCGTCCTTCAGCGAAGCAAGTTTCATAAGGGGGACTCTGCCGTTGTAGTGACGATGGAGGGAATCTATTTTACGATGGTGAATCCCTGCGGCGCGCCACGATCGTGCACGCCGTTTTCGCCCCGATTCCTGCCGCAATTTCGCGCACCTGCCGCCCATGCCCGCCAGCCCGCTTCCCGACCACGATCTCGCCGACTCCGACACCGACGACGCCGCTTCCGGCGAGCACGGCGAAAACAGCGAGAAGGTCCGTTCCGGCATCCAGTCGATCGAGGTGGGCTTCCGCCTGCTCGACGTGCTGACGAGCGAGCCGCGCGCGATGATGCTGCGCGACCTCGCGCAGCGCGCGGGCATGAGTCCCGCGAAGGCGCACCGCTACCTGGTCAGCTTCTCGCGGCTCGGCGTGGTGTCGCAGGATCCCGTCTCGGGCCGCTACGAGCTCGGCGGCTTCGCGCTGCAGATGGGGCTCGCGCGGCTCGCACGCGTCGACGGCGTGAAGCTAGCACGGATTGCGCTGACCGAATTCCGCGACCGCCTCGACCAGACGGTCGGCATCGCGGTGTGGGGCAACCAGGGGCCGACGATCGTGCACTGGATGGAATCGAGCCACCCGGCGAAGGCGTCGCTGAAGCTCGGCGACGTGATGCCGCTGCTCGGCTCCGCGACGGGGCTGCTGTTCGCCGCGTACCTGCCGCGCGGCAAGACCGCCGCAATGCTCGAGCGCGAACTCGCCGATACGCGCCGCTCGCCGCACCACGGCGGCCCGCGCACGCTCGACGAGGTCGACGCGGTGCTCGCCGACGTGCGCAAGCACGAGGCTGCGCGCGTCGAGGGGATGCTGCTGCCGACGATCCACGCATTCTGCATGCCCGTGTTCGATGCGGTCGGCGAGCTCGCGCTCGCCATCGTCGCGCTCGGCCAGGAAGGCTCGTTCGACATTGCATGGGGCGGCGAGATCGACACGGCGCTGCGTGCATGCGCGCAGAAACTGTCTTACGAACTCGGCTATAGTGCCGACGCGCGCGACGCCTGACACACACGGTACCCGTCACGTCACCTAACGTCACGCAGCGCGAACGCGCGGCGCATTCGACAGTCCGATTCCTGTGGCGTGCGCTGCGCGCCCGACGTCATGCGAGCGCCCCGATCCTGTTCCGATGCCCATGCAGCCTGCCGACATCCGCCCGAGTCATGCCTTGCCCCGCCGCTGGCTGCGCGTGGGCGTTGCGCTCGTCGTCGTGCTGGTGCTGCACGCGCTCGCCGGGTTCTGGCTGATGCGCAACCGCGACGCGTTCACGCCGCCCGCGCCCGCCGAAATCCCCGTGCAAATCGAGCTGCTGAAACCGCAACCGATCGAGCGCCAGCCCGCGCCGGCTGCGGCGAAGCCGGTCGAGCATCCGGCGGCTCCCGCACCGGCTGCCCCCAGGGCTGCCGCACCGAAACCCGCGGCCACGCCGGAGCCGGTCCTCACGTCGACGCAAACGGCCGAACACGGTGAGCCGCCGGCCGCCGCGTCTGCAGCGAGTGGCGTACCGGGCGCCTCGGGCGCGCATGCCGCGTCGGCCGCTGGCGCCGCCAGTGCCGCCGGTGCCACGACGCCGGGCCCCGCGACGAACGGCGTGAAGTTCACCGCGCCGCCCTCCGGCGACCTGCAGTACGACACGTTCTACAACGGCATGCAGAACATGATCGGCACGATCCGCTGGCGCACCGACGGGCGCACCTACGACCTGTCGGTGTCGATGCCCGTGCCGTTCGTCGGGCCGTTCACCTATCGCAGCGAAGGCCGCATCGACGCGTTCGGCGTCGCGCCCGAGCGTTACGTCGAGAAGCGCGGCAAGCGTCCGGAAGACATCGCGATCTTCAATCGCGAGATCCGGCAGGTCGTGTTCACGCGTACGCCGAACAACGCACCGTTGCCCGACGGCATACAGGACCGCTTCAGCATGCTGATGCAGCTGTCCGGGCTCGTGCGCGGCAATCCGTCCGCGTACAAGCCGGGCGTCACGCAGCAGTTCTTCGTGATCGACAACAACAGCGGCGAAACCTGGCCGATCACCGTGATCGGCGACGAGCAGGTGCAGACGCAGGCCGGCATCATCAGCGCGCGGCACTTCATGCGCCTGCCGCGGCGCGACGGCGACACGCGCCGCATCGACATGTGGCTCGCCCCGTCGCTCGGCTGGCTGCCCGCGCGGCTCGTGCAGACCGAACCGAACGGCGCGCAGATCGAGCTGTTGTGGCATGGTCCGCTCGCGGCGCCGGGCGCGCCGTCCGACACGGAACCGGCAGGCGGCGCCACGCATGCGCCCGCCGTTGCACCCGCACCCGAACCATCGGCCGCACCGGCCGCGGAACCGGCACAACCCGCGCCGCCGGCCACCGTGCAACCTCCGGCACAATCGGCTACCCAACCGGCTGCACCACCCGCGTCTTCGCCTGTCACATCGCCTGTCACACAGTGAACTCGCGAGCGAATGCACGCGATTCGGCAATTTCGACCGACTACAGATTTCCGTGAAATGGCCGATGACACTCTTTAACAACTATTTCAGTCCACCGGTCGACAATAGGAAACGTTTCATAGACATCGGCTTCTAACCGATACACCCCACGCAAACGGGACCGGGGTGTGCAGCGCAAGCCCCTTGAAACCGGCAAGGCTCGCCCCACCTAGGGGACAACAAGGCCAAATGCCACTGCGAAGAGGAGTGCCGCCATGCAAATGATCTACAACAGCCCCAACTACTGCGTCGTCGAATTCGCGCCGCAGGCCGGCCACCACCTGATGAATGCCGGCGGATACGAAATCGTCGACAAGAACGCGCAGCGCGAAATCTTCATCGACGGCGAACTTGCCGAACGATTCCGCGCGCACGTGAAGCAGTTGATCGAGGACGAACCATCGCTCGACGAAGTCGACGAATTCCTCGGACAATTCGACAGCCTGATGATGATGCCCGTCGTGCTGCACTGACGGCCCGCTGCCCGGCGCCTCGTGCGGCCGGGCGATTCGCCGCGCATCGACGCGGCGCCGCGAGCACTCCGATCATGCCCCCGCCCGGTTCGCCGCGCGGGGGTTTTCATTTGGCGGCCCGGCCGGCGCCGCGCAAGGCCGGGCGGCACCCATGCGCACCGGCTACAATGACGCCTTTCCCGTCTTCGCCGGTCTTTCGCCCATGTCTGCGACTCCTCTCGCCGCTTCCGTCCCGCTCGACGCGCCGTACACGCGCGGCGCCGCTCTGCCTGCGCTGCTGAAATCGCGCATCCTGATCCTCGACGGCGCGATGGGCACGATGATCCAGCGCTACAAGCTCGACGAAGCCGCGTATCGCGGCGAGCGCTTCAAGGATTTCCCGCGCGACATCAAGGGCAACAACGAGCTGCTGTCGATCACGCAGCCGCAGATCATCCGCGAGATCCACGACCAGTACTTCGCGGCCGGCGCCGACATCGTCGAGACCAACACGTTCGGCGCGACGACCGTCGCGCAGGCCGACTACGGGATGGAAGATCTCGTCGTGGAGATGAACGTCGAATCGGCGAAGCTCGCGCGCGAAGCGGCCGCCAAATACGCGACGCCGGCCAAGCCGCGCTTCGTCGCGGGCGCGATCGGGCCGACGCCGAAGACGGCCAGCATCTCGCCGGACGTCAACGATCCGGGCGCGCGCAACGTCACGTTCGACGAGCTGCGCACGTCGTACTACCAGCAGGCGAAGGCGCTGCTCGACGGCGGCGTCGACCTGTTCCTCGTCGAGACGATCTTCGACACGCTGAACGCGAAGGCCGCACTGTTCGCGCTCGACGAACTGTTCGAGGACACCGGCGAGCGCCTGCCGATCATGATCTCGGGCACCGTCACCGATGCATCGGGCCGGATCCTGTCGGGGCAGACCGTCGAGGCGTTCTGGAATTCGCTGCGCCACGCGAAGCCGCTCACGTTCGGCCTGAACTGCGCGCTCGGCGCGGCGCTGATGCGCCCGTACATCGCCGAGCTCGCGAAGCTGTGCGACACCTACGTATCGTGCTACCCGAACGCGGGCCTGCCGAACCCGATGGCCGAGACGGGCTTCGACGAGACGCCGGACGTCACGTCGGGCCTCCTGAAGGAATTCGCGCAGGCCGGGCTCGTGAACCTCGCGGGCGGCTGCTGCGGCACAACGCCCGAACACATCGCCGAGATCGCGAAGGCGCTCGCCGACGTGAAGCCGCGCCGCTGGCCGAACCAGTACAGCGACAACGCCTGACCCGACCGCCCCACGTCCTTCATTCAAAGAATTCGCACCGCCATGACCGATCACATGATGCGCCTTGCCGGCCTCGAGCCGTTCAACGTCACGTCCGGGACGCTCTTCATCAACGTCGGTGAGCGCACCAACGTCACCGGCTCGAAGGCGTTCGCACGGATGATCCTCAACGGCCAGTTCGACGAGGCGCTCGCCGTCGCGCGCCAGCAGGTCGAGAACGGCGCGCAGGTGATCGACATCAACATGGACGAGGCGATGCTCGATTCCAAGGCGGCGATGGTGCGCTTCCTGAACCTGATCGCGTCGGAGCCGGACATCGCGCGCGTGCCGATCATGATCGACTCGTCGAAGTGGGACGTGATCGAAGCGGGCCTGAAGTGCGTACAGGGCAAGGCGATCGTGAACTCGATCTCGCTGAAGGAAGGCGAGGAAGCGTTCCGCCACCACGCGAACCTGATCCGCCGCTACGGCGCGGCCGCCGTCGTGATGGCGTTCGACGAAACCGGCCAGGCCGACACGTACGAACGCAAGACCGAGATCTGCAAGCGCTCGTACGACTTCCTCGTGAACGAAGTCGGCTTCCCGCCGGAAGACATCATCTTCGACCCGAACATCTTCGCGGTCGCGACGGGCATCGAGGAGCACAACAACTACGCGGTCGACTTCATCGAGGCGACCCGCTGGATCAAGCAGAACCTGCCGTACGCGAAGGTGAGCGGCGGCGTGTCGAACGTGTCGTTCTCGTTCCGCGGCAACGACCCGGTGCGCGAGGCGATCCACACCGTGTTCCTGTATCACGCGATCCAGGCCGGGATGGACATGGGCATCGTCAACGCGGGCCAGCTCGGCGTGTATGCCGATCTCGACGCGGAGCTGCGCGAGCGCGTCGAGGACGTGATCCTGAACCGCCGCGACGATTCGACCGACCGCCTGCTCGAGATCGCCGACAAGTTCAAGGCGGGCGGCGCGAAGAAGGAAGAGAACCTCGAGTGGCGCAACCAGCCGGTCGAGAAGCGGCTTTCGCATGCGCTCGTGCACGGCATCACGAACTTCATCGTCGAGGATACCGAGGAAGTCCGCGCGAAGATCGCCGCGGCCGGCGGCCGCCCGATCAACGTGATCGAAGGCCCGCTGATGGACGGGATGAACATCGTCGGCGACCTGTTCGGCCAGGGCAAGATGTTCCTGCCGCAGGTGGTGAAATCGGCGCGCGTGATGAAGCAGGCCGTCGCGCACCTGATCCCGTTCATCGAGGAAGAAAAGCGCCTGCTCGCGGAAGCGGGCGGCGACGTGCGCGCGAAGGGCAAGATCGTCATCGCGACCGTGAAGGGCGACGTACACGACATCGGCAAGAACATCGTGTCGGTCGTGCTCCAGTGCAACAACTTCGAAGTCGTCAACATGGGCGTGATGGTCCCGTGCAACGAGATCCTCGCGAAGGCGAAGGTCGAGGGCGCGGACATCATCGGGCTGTCGGGCCTCATCACGCCGAGCCTCGAGGAAATGGCGTACGTCGCGTCGGAAATGCAGCGCGACGACTACTTCCGCGTGAAGAAGATCCCGCTGCTGATCGGCGGCGCGACCACGTCGCGCGTGCACACGGCCGTGAAAATCGCGCCGCACTACGAAGGCCCGGTGGTCTACGTGCCCGACGCGTCGCGCTCGGTGTCGGTCGCGTCGAGCCTGCTGTCGGACGAAGGCGCGACGAAGTACCTCGACGAGCTGAAGTCCGACTACGAACGCATCCGCGACCAGCACGCGAACCGCAAGCAGCAGCCGATGGTCACGCTCGCGGAGGCGCGCGCGAACAAGACCAAGGTCGACTGGGCGAGCTACCAGCCGGTGAAGCCGAAGTTCATCGGCCGCCGCGTGTTCAAGAACTACGACCTGAACGAGCTCGCGAACTACATCGACTGGGGCCCGTTCTTCCAGACCTGGGATCTCGCGGGCCCGTACCCGGCGATCCTGAACGACGAGATCGTCGGCGAATCGGCGCGCCGCGTGTTCTCCGACGCAAAGTCGATGCTCGCGCGCCTGATCCAGGGCCGCTGGCTGACCGCGAGCGGCGTGATCTCGCTGCTGCCGGCGAATACCGTCAACGGTGACGACATCGAGATCTACAGCGACGAGTCGCGCAGCGAGGTGCTGCTCACGTGGCGCAACCTGCGCCAGCAGAGCGTGCGCCCGGTGGTCGACGGCGTGATGCGCCCGAACCGCTCGCTCGCCGACTTCATCGCGCCGAAGGAATCGGGTGTCGCCGACTACATCGGGATGTTCGCGGTGACGGCCGGCCTCGGCGTCGACGTGAAGGAAAAGCAGTTCGAAGCCGACCACGACGACTACAGCGCGATCATGCTGAAGGCGCTCGCCGACCGCTTCGCGGAAGCATTCGCCGAAGCGATGCACTCACGCGTGCGCCGCGAGCTGTGGGGCTACGCGAGCGGCGAGACGCTCGACAACGACGCGCTGATCGCGGAAAAGTACGCAGGCATCCGCCCGGCACCCGGCTACCCGGCCTGCCCCGACCACCTCGTGAAGCGCGACATGTTCGACGTGCTGCACGCGGACGAGATCGGCATGAGCGTGACCGACTCGCTGGCGATGCTGCCGGCCGCGAGCGTGTCGGGTTTCTATCTCGCGCATCCGGACAGCACGTATTTCTCGGTCGGGAAAATCGGTCAGGATCAGCTCGAGGACTACGCGCAGCGCATGGCGCTGTCGCTCGACGACGCGCGCCGCGCGCTTGCGCCGCAGCTCTGATCGATGCGAACGGGCGGCCAGCCGCCCGTTTGGTCAGACAAAAGAAAAAGCCCGCTCGAAAGCGGGCTTTTTCTTGTCTTACTAACCTTTCAACCTGCCAGGCAAGGAAGCTCAGAAACCCCAGTGCACGTCGGCTTCGCCGGCTTTCGCTTCGCGCAGCATCGTGAGGAACGGTGCGACGCGCTGTGCCAGGCTCGGCGGCACTTCGTGGTGCGCGTGGTCGGCTTCGTCCTCGTGGAAATGGCCGGCATGCTCGGCGCGTTCCTGCTTCGCCTGTGCAACGGCGCCTTCCAGCTTGGCGATCGCGTGGTCCAGCTCGTCGTGCGTAATCACACCGCGCTCGCCCAGCTGCTTGCCGACGAGACCCAGCACATACACGGCGAAATCCTTCAGCACGTCGAGATCCTGTGCCGCCTTGCTCTTGAACGTAATCATGACAATTCCCTTTTCATCTTGTTGTGCCTGCGCGGCGCGGTTGGGGAACGCCGGCAGACCGGCGCCCGGCCTCGCGGACGCGGGCCGCCTGAGCGGCATATTAGCACCTGTTAAAATTCTGCGATCCCTGAAACGCGCGCTTAAAAAGCGCGCCGGCGGGCCGGCGTTTCCGGCCGCCACCAACGAAGCCTTCTACCAGCATGCTGCCAGCACACAAACAGACCCTCGAAGCCCTGCTCGCGGATAGCGTCAAGCAGGTCGCACACGCGCTGAAAGGCGCCGACGCCACATTCGTCGCCCCCGCCATCACGCTGGAGCGCCCGAAGGTCGCCGCGCACGGCGACGTCGCGTGCAACGTCGCGATGCAGCTCGCGAAGCCGCTCGGCACGAACCCGCGCCAGCTCGCCGAGCAGATCGTCGCCGCCCTCACCGCCCAGCCGGGCGCGCAAGGCCTCGTCGAAGCCGCCGAGATCGCCGGCCCCGGCTTCATCAACCTGCGCCTGTCGGCCGCCGCGAAGCAGGCGGTGATCGCCGCCGTGTTCGACCAGGGCCGCGCGTTCGGCACGTCGGATCGCGAGAAAGGCAAGCAGGTGCTGCTCGAATTCGTGTCGGCCAACCCGACCGGCCCGCTGCACGTCGGCCACGGCCGCCAGGCCGCGCTCGGCGACGTGCTCGCGAACGTGATCGCGAGCCAGGGCTACGCGGTGCACCGCGAGTTCTACTACAACGACGCGGGCGTGCAGATCGGCAACCTCGCGATCTCGACGCAGGCGCGCGCACGCGGCCTGAAGCCGGGTGACGCGGGCTGGCCGGAAGCCGCATACAACGGCGAATACATCGCCGACATCGCGCGCGACTTCCTGAACGGCGAAACGGTCGCCGCGTCGGACGGCGAGCCGGTCAAGGGCACGGGCGACGTCGAGGATCTCGACGCGATCCGCAAGTTCGCGGTCACGTACCTGCGTCGCGAGCAGGACATGGACCTGCAGGCGTTCGGCGTGAAATTCGACCAGTACTACCTCGAGTCGTCGCTGTACAGCGAAGGCCGCGTCGAGAAGACGGTCGACGCGCTGGTCAAGGCCGGCATGACCTACGAGCAGGACGGCGCGCTGTGGCTGCGCACGACCGACGAAGGCGACGACAAGGATCGCGTGATGCGCAAGTCGGACGGCACCTACACATACTTCGTGCCGGACGTCGCGTACCACGTGACGAAGTGGGAGCGCGGCTTCACGAAGGTGATCAACATCCAGGGTTCGGACCACCACGGCACGATCGCACGCGTGCGCGCGGGCCTGCAGGGCCTGCACATCGGGATCCCGAAGGGCTACCCCGACTACGTGCTGCACAAGATGGTCACCGTGATGCGCGACGGCCAGGAAGTGAAGATCTCGAAGCGCGCAGGCAGCTACGTGACGGTGCGCGACCTGATCGAATGGTCGGGTGGCGCGGCGGCAGGCCAGGAAGCGGCGCCCGACCTGATCGACGAAGCGACCATCACGCGCGGCCGTGACGCGGTGCGGTTCTTCCTGATCTCGCGCAAGGCCGATACCGAGTTCGTATTCGACATCGACCTCGCGCTGAAACAGAACGATGAAAACCCGGTCTATTACGTCCAGTACGCGCATGCGCGGATCTGCTCGGTGCTCAACGAACTGAAGTCGCGCTACAACGTCGACGCCGCGCAACTGCCGGGCGCCGACCTGACGCAGCTGACGAGCGCGCAGGCGGCGTCGCTGATGCAGAAGCTGGCCGAGTACCCGGACATGCTCACGCACGCGGCGAACGAGCTGGCGCCGCACGCGGTTGCGTTCTACCTGCGCGACCTCGCTGGTGAATTCCACTCGTTCTACAATGCGGAGCGCGTGCTGGTCGACGACGAAGCGCCGCGCAATGCGCGCGCCGCGCTGCTCGCCGCGACCCGGCAGGTGCTCGAGAACGGTCTGGCGGTGCTCGGCGTGTCCGCGCCCGCCAAGATGTAACGACGTAAGCGGCCCAAACCGGGCAGCGAATGGCCGCGGCAGCGCCCGCCGTCGGATACCCGCCGTCGGGTGCCCGTCGCGGCCTTTTCACGATTCTTTTTGCAGGTGACTCAAGCAATGGCACAACCACGCCGAACTTCGAAGCAATCGAAACAAGCCGGAGGAACATTTCTTGGAATCGTGCTGGGCCTGATCGTCGGCCTTGCGATCGCCGTGGTGGTGGCGCTCTACATCACGCGTTCCCCGTCGCCGTTCGTGTCGAAGGTCGCGCCGCCGCCGGCCGACAACGGCGCGAGCCAGCCGCAACAGTTCGATCCGAACCGCGCGCTGCAAGGCAAGACGCCCGGCCAGCCGGTGCCGCAGGCCGCGCAGCCCGCGCCGCCGAACACCGCGCCCGGCCAGGCCGCGAACCAGACCCAGGGCGGCCTGCTGCCCGAACCGCAGATCGTCGAAGTGCCGCCGTCGGCCAACGGGTCGAGCGGCTCGAACAACACCGGCAGCTCAAACGGCACGACTGCGTCGAACAACAATACGTCGTCGGGCAACGGCGTCGCCGTCGCGCCGAAGCCGGCCGACACCCAGCCGCCGCCGAAGAAGACGCAGCAAGCGCAGCAACAGCAGCAAGGCGGTGAGGACGACCTCGCACGCTTCGCCGCGCAGAAGCAGGCCCAGCAAGCCGCCGCTCAAAAGCAGCAACAGCAGCAACTGGCCGCCAACACGCCGAAGCCCACCTCGTCGGCCACGGCCGCCGCGGCAGCGAAGCCGCCGACCGCGAACGACGCAAATACCGGCTACTTCCTGCAGGTGGGCGCGTACAAGACCGAAGGCGACGCCGAGCAGCAGCGCGCGCGCCTCGGCTTCCAGGGCTTCGAGTCGAAGGTGTCGAAGCGCGATGTCAGCGGCGTGACGTACTTCCGCGTGCGCGTCGGCCCGTTCTCGAAGTTCGAGGATATGAACTCGGCCCGCCAGCGCCTGTCCGATGCAGGTGTCGACACGGCGGTGATCCGCTTCACGAAGCAGTAGGCAACCAGCCGAGCCCACTCAGAACCCGTTACGTTCCGTAACCCGAGCAACTGATTCGACGTTCACAACATGAAAAAACTGCTTAGCACGCTCCTTCTGTCCCTGGGCCTGGCCGCCGGCCTCGCGCAGGCTTCGCCCGCCGCGCCGGTCGCCGGCAAGGACTTCGAGGTGATGAAGTCGCCGCAGCCGGTGTCCGCGCCGGCTGGCAAGGTCGAGGTGATCGAGTTCTTCTGGTACGGCTGCCCGCACTGCTACGAATTCGAGCCGACGATCGAGGCCTGGGTGAAGAAGCAGGGCAACAACATCGACTTCAAGCGCGTCCCGGTCGCATTCCGTGACGATTTCGTCCCGCACTCGAAGCTGTTCTACGCGGTGTCCGCGCTCGGCATCTCCGAGAAGGTCACGCCGGCGATCTTCAACGCGATCCACAAGCAGAAGAACTACCTGCTGACGCCGCAGGCGCAGGCCGACTTCCTGGCCACGCAGGGCGTCGACAAGAAGCAGTTCATGGACGCGTACAACTCGTTCAGCGTGCAGGGCGAAGTGAACCAGTCGGCCAAGCTGCTGAAGGACTACGCGATCGACGGCGTGCCGACGGTCGTCGTCCAGGGCAAGTACAAGACCGGCCCCGCTTACGCGAACAGCATCCCGGGCACGGCCCAGGTGCTCGACTTCCTCGTGAAGCAGGTTCAGGACAAGAAGCTCTGATCCCCGCCCGCGCGCCGGCATGACTACTCCGCTGAAGGTCTTCATCACCGGCGCATCGAGCGGCCTCGGCCTCGCGATGGCCGAGGAATACGCCCGCCAGGGCGCCACGCTCGCACTCGTCGCGCGACGCACCGATGCCCTCGATGCGTTCGCGCGACGCTTCCCGAAGCTGTCCATCTCCGTCTACTCCGCCGACGTGCGCGATGCCGAAGCGCTCGCGACGGCCGCCGCATCGTTCATCGCGACGCACGGCTGCCCCGACGTCGTGATCGCGAACGCAGGCATCAGCCAGGGCGCCGTCACGGGCCAGGGCGATCTTGCGACGTTCCGCGACGTGATGGACATCAACTACTACGGGATGGTCGCGACGTTCGAGCCGTTCGTCGGCCCGATGACGGCCACGCGCCACGGCACGCTGGTCGGTGTCGCGAGCGTCGCCGGCGTGCGCGGCCTGCCCGGCTCAGGCGCGTACAGCGCGTCGAAATCGGCCGCGATCAAG
Source organism: Burkholderia crassaminum (assembly GCF_964265005.1). NCBI lineage: Bacteria > Pseudomonadati > Pseudomonadota > Betaproteobacteria > Burkholderiales > Burkholderiaceae > Burkholderia > Burkholderia crassaminum. Next base: position 3,410,501 of record NZ_OZ183799.1, read on the forward strand.
TATCTCGAATCGCTGCGGGTCGAGCTGCGGCCGGCCGGTGTCGGCGTCGTGACGATCGCGCCCGGCTACATCCGCACGCCGATGACCGCGCACAACCCGTACCGGATGCCGTTCCTGATGGACGCCGACCGCTTCGCGGCGCGTGCGGCCCAGGCGATCGCACGGCAGCACGCGTTCCGCGTGATTCCGTGGCAGATGGGCGTCGTCGCGAAGGTGCTGCACGTGCTGCCGCGCTGGCTCTACGACCGCCTGTTCGAGAAGGCACCGCGCAAGCCGAAGGCCGGCGCGCACTGATCGGCCGACGAGGCAGCCCGCGCGAAGCATCGCGGGCTGCCTCTCCGCTTCTCCGCTTCTCCGCTTCTCCGCTTCTCCGCTTCTCCGCTTCTCCGCTTCTCCGCTTCTCCGCTTCTCCGCTTCTCCGCCTCTCCGCCTCTCCGCCTCTCCGCCTCTCCGCCTCTCCGCCTCTCCGCCTCTCCGCCTCTCCGCCTCTCAGACTCTCAGACTCTCAGACTCTCAGACTCTCAGACTCTCAGACTCTCAGACTCTCAGACTCTCAGACTCTCAGACTCTCAGCATCACCACATCACCACATCACCACATCACCACATCACCACCTGGCGGCTTCGACGCGTCGATTCGCGGCACGCCCGCACTGCTGCCGCGCCGTCCCCTCCGCGCCACTGCCCTGCGTCCCCGGCGCCAGCGCGCCTCCACCCTCCGCCTCCATCGCCTCGCTCGCCGCCCCAACACCCGTTCCGTCGCGAACGCAGCCGTTTTTCGGTCAATTCGCCGCGTTCAGGCGCCTTTTTTCACGCGTCGCGCGCTTTGACGGTATGCTATTCGCCAGCCGCGCCGGCCCTGTCCGCTTCCGGGCCGCGCCCGCATCCCGTCACCCAGCAAAAAACACAAGCCACGTGGGAGATCCTATGCAGGTCAAGCTGTTCGCCGCGGCCGCGCTCGCCGCCGCCCTCGCCGTCCCCGGCCTCGCCACCGCCAAGCCGCTCACCGTCTGCACGGAATCGAGCCCGGACGGTTTCGACGTCGTGCAGTACAACTCGCTCGTCACGACCAACGCATCGGCCGACGTGATCTTCAACACGCTCGTGTCGTACGACGAAGCCGCGAAGAAGGTCGTGCCCGCGCTTGCCGACAAATGGGACGCAAGCGCCGACGGCCTCACGTACACGTTCCACCTGCGCCCGAACGTCGCGTTCCAGACCACCGACTATTTCAAGCCGGGCCACACGCTGAATGCGGACGACGTCGTGTTCACGTTCTCGCGGATGCTCGACGACTCGAACCCGTGGCACAAGGTGGCCGGCGCGAGCGGCTTCCCGCACGCGCAGTCGATGGGCCTCGTGAAGCTCGTGAAGTCGGTCACGAAGGTCGACGACAACACCGTGAAGTTCGTGCTGAACGAGCCGAACGCGACGTTCGTGTCGATCCTGACGATGGGCTTCGCGTCGATCTACTCGGCCGAATACGCGGACCAGTTGCTAAAGGCCGGCAAGCAGGCCGACCTGAACGCGAAGCCGGTCGGCACCGGCCCGTTCGTGCTGAAGAGCTATACGAAGGACGCGCTGATCCGCTACGACGTGAACCCGACGTACTGGGGCACGAAGCCGAAGGTCGACCGGCTGATCTATGCGATCACGCCCGACGCGTCCGTGCGCCTGCAGAAAGTGAAGGCCGGCGAATGCCAGATCGCGCTGTCGCCGAAGCCGCAGGACGTGCTCGCCGCAAAGGGCGACAGCGCGCTGAAGGTCGTGCAGACGCCCGCGTTCATGACCGCGTTCGTCGCGCTGAACACGCAGAAGAAGCCGCTCGACAACGACAAGGTGCGCGAGGCGCTGAACCTCGCGTTCGACCGCGCGACCTACCTGAAAGTCGTGTTCGACAACACCGCGACGGCCGCGAACAACCCGTATCCGCCGAACACGTGGAGCTACGCGAAGGACGTCGCGCCGTATGCGTACGATCCCGCGAAGGCGAAGCAGCTGCTCGCGCAGGCCGGCTTCCCGAACGGCTTCTCGACGACGATCTGGACGCGCCCGACCGGCAGCGTGCTGAACCCGAATCCGAAGGTCGGCGCAGAACTGCTGCAGGCCGACCTCGCGAAGATCGGCGTGAAGGCCGAGGTCAAGGTGATCGAATGGGGCGAGCTGATCAAGCAGGCGAAGCTCGGCCAGCATGACATGCTGTTCATGGGCTGGGCCGGCGACAACGGCGATCCGGACAACTACCTGTCGCCGCTGTTCAGCTGCAACGCGGTGAAATCGGGCATCAACTTCGCGCGCTTCTGCGACGCGCAGCTCGACAAGCTGATCGCCGACGGCAAGTCGACCGCCGACCAGGCCAAGCGCGCGAAGCTGTACGAAGCCGCGCAGAAGATCATCCACGACCAGGCGCTGTGGATTCCGCTCGGCTACCCGACCGCGGCCGCGCTCACGCGCACGAGCGTGAGCGGCTATCACGTGAGCCCGTTCGGACGGCAGAACTTCACGACGGTTGCCGTGCAGTAAGCCGGCGCGATCGTTATCGCTTCATGCGGCAATCGGGCCCGGCGCTTCATGCGCCGGGCCTTTTTTATCTTCGTCCAAAAGGCCGAGACCAAGGTGATCGCACCGGGCGAGTCGACCTGGCAGGCGAAGCACGGCCGGCACGACATGCCGTCCATGGGCCGGGCCGGCGGCTACGACAATCCGGACCGCGACCTGTCGCCGCTGTCCGGCTGCAACGCGGTGACGTCGGCCATCGACTTCGTGACGGTCACCGTGCGGTAACGCGTACGCCGCGAACGCGCATCACGCCACCGATGTCGATCTTCTTGCGCGCCGCGCACTCCGCACTCTGCACGCTGCACGCTGCACGCCGCACGCCGCACTCTGCACGCCGCACTCTGCACGCCGCACGGCCTCGGCACGGCGCAAGGCTCGCCGCGGCGCAGGAATCGCGTTATGCGGAGGTGTCGATCAAGCCACCGAGCGCAGCGCCGGCGAGCGAATACGTCGACGGCGTGCCGTTCGAGGCGGCCGTGCTCCCAGTCGACGACGTCGTGCCGTCGGTCGAGTTCGACGACGCACTCCCGGCCGCATGGTGATGGCCGTGCACGTGCTTCGTCCTCTCCGTGGACGACGTAGGCGTGCTGTTGCCGGTACGCTGGGCGGTGTTGCCCTGAATGGCCGTGGACGTGACGGCGCCGGTCGAGATGCTGGAAATGGACATGGCTTTCCTTCGGGTTGAATGAACGGACGCCAGCTGCGATGCGTTGCGTTGCGTTGCGTTGCGTGCCAGCGTCGCCACAGCGTGCCGCACGTCCACCTCGTTCAATCGGTCGATTAGAGGCGGAAACGACGCCATCAGGCCGTGTCGCGTTACGACGCATTACGTTGATGGCACGTCGTAATCGCCGGTAAATTTCCGGATTGAGGGGAGGATCGGAACGGATCGGCGCGCTGTTATCGTTCGGGCGCTCGTCCAACAGCACCGCAAGCGTCGCGTCATCCGGCCGCGTGCGGCGCGCCGCCGCCATGTCCGTCGATCACGCGCTTTCACTTGCCTCCTCTTGCCGACAGGCGGGCCACCTCGACCTGGCCAATCGTCACTACCGCAACGCGCTCGCGCTCGAGCCCGACTCCTGGGACGCACGCTTCGGACTCGCGCAGGTGCTGATCCGGCAGGACCGCTTCGACGAAGCCATCGGCTGGCTGACGCCGCTGCTGGAACGCCCCGGCGACCACGTCGCCGTCAGTCGCCAGCTCGGTCTCGCCGAGACCTGCGCGGGCCGCCACCAACGCGGGCTCGCGCATTTCCGGCGCGCGCTCGAACACGCTCCCGACGACCCCGCGATCGCGCATACCGTCGCGAATCTCGAGCAGGCGCTGGGGCTCGCTCGCGAAGCCGACGCGAGCTTCCGCCGCGCATTGAAACTGAAACCGTTGGTCACGATCCGGGCCACCGTCGCGCCGGCGGACTTCCGCGCGCTGTTCGTGTTCGCGCCCGGTGCCGGCAATACACCGTTCGAATTCCTGATCGAACGGGCGCGCTTCGAAAGCAACATCATCACGCTGTTGCCCGACATGGCGTATGACATCGACCGGCTGCGCCTCCATGCGGACGTGGTCGTCAACCTGGTGTCCGACGTCGATCGCGGGCACGCACTGCTCGCGCCGGCGCAGGCGCTCGTCACGGGTGTCGGCCGCCCCGTCGTGAATACGCCGGCCGTGATCGCACAGACGAGCCGCGATGCGGTGGCGCGGCAACTGGCGCAAATGCCGGGCTGCCGCGTGCCGCAGACGTCGCTTCACCGGAAAGCAGGCCTGCGCGCAATGCTGGCTGGCACGTCGCCGTCGCTGCTGCCGTTTCCGCTGCTTGCGAGACCGGCCGGCACGCACGGAGGTGACGATTTCGAACGGATGGAACACGGGGCGCAACTGCTGTCGTTCGTCGACCGGTTCGATACGGAACATTTCTATCTGACGCCGTACGTCGACTACCGGTCCGCGGACGGCCATTTCCGCAAGTACCGTTTCGTCTATGTCGACGGCGAGATCCTGCCGTATCACCTCGCGATCGACAGCCAGTGGAAGGTCCATCACGCGACGACCGACATGGCGCGCCACGCGTGGATGCAGGACGAGGAGCGCGCGTTCCTCGACGATCCGTGGCAAGTGTTCGGCGCCGCGCAACGCAACGGCTTGCAGGCGATCCGCGACGCGATCGGGCTGGATTACTTCGGCATCGACTGCGGGCTCGACCGTGACGGCGCGGTCGTCGTGTTCGAGGTCAATGCAAGCATGCTGGTACACGGCAACAACGAATGCTTCCCGTACAAGACGGCCGCCGTCGAGCGCATCCGGCAGGCGTTCCATGCGCTGCTCGCGCGGCGGGCCACGGGAGCGCCTCGCGTCGCACGCTGACGCCGCCCGACCCGGGCCACCATCACGCGCACGAGCGTGAGCGGTCATCGCACGAGCCCATCCCTACCGCAGTACTTCATGGCACGTCACCGTGCAGTCGTGCGACCCTCGCGCGTGGCGCGCGAGCGACGGTGCGTCGGGCCGCCGCTTGCGGCCCGCTCGCCGCGCTTGCTACACTGCGCGCTCATTGCTCATACCGGACGCCAGCCAAAGTGAACAACTAAGCCTTCCCGAAATGTTTTCGCCGCCGTGCCACGCACGCCGCGCGCGAAGGTCTTCACGCATTTTTGGAGGTGCTTATGGCTGCAGCCACGCCCACCGGCGCGCTCGTCGCGCTCCATCACGTTTCCTTCCGCTTCGACGACGGCTTCACGCTGTTCGATTCGCTCGACCTCTCCATCGACCGCACGCCGACCGGCATCGTCGGCCGCAACGGCATCGGCAAGAGCCAGCTCGCGCAACTGATCGCTGGCCGCTGTGCGCCGAGCGCGGGGACGATCGAGCAGCACACGCCCGTCGTCTACGTCGCGCAGCAGCATGACGACGACAACGCGGCGGCAAACCCGCGAACCGTCTCGCAGGTCGCCGCGCTCGATGCGCCGCTCGGCGCGCTCGCGCGTCTCGGGGAAGGCCGCGCGGAACCGCACGACTTCGACCTGATCGGCGATCGCTGGGATCTCGCGGAACGGCTGCGCACGACGCTCGACGCAGCCGGCCTGCACGACGTGCGGCCCGACACGCCCGCGCACGCACTGAGCGGCGGCCAGCTCGCGCGCGTCGCGCTGATCGGCGCGTTGCTGTCCGGTGCCGGCCTGCTGGTGCTCGACGAACCGACCAACCATCTCGATGCGCCGGGCCGCGCATGGCTGCGCGCGGCGCTCGACGGCTGGCGCGGCGGTGTCGTCATCGTGAGCCACGATCGTGCGCTGCTCGCCGGCGTGCAACGCATCGTCGAGCTGACGCCACAAGGCGTGCGCTCGTACGGTGGCAACTACGCGCTCTACCGCGCGCAGCGCGACGCGGATCAGGATGCCGCGCAAGCGGCGCTCGACAACGCGCGCGCGGAACGCGGACGCGCGAGGCGCAGGCTCGAACAGGAACACGACACGATCCAGCGCCATGCGGCTGCGTCGCTGCGCGACGCGAAGACGGCCAACCTGTCGTCGGGGGCGAAACAAAGCCGCAAGGGCGCGGCGCGCAACATCATGGGGCAGGTCCGGCGCCACCAGAGCGACTTCAAGGCGACGCTCGACGAACGCGTGCAGCAGGCGGCCGCGCGCGTCGAAACCGATGCGCCCGTGCTGGTGTCGCTGCCGGGCACCGAGGTCAGCGCACGCCGCCAGTTGTTCACGCTCGAACGCGCGCAACTGCCGTGGTGCGTCGCCGGCGCAGCCGATGCGATCACGTGGTCGGCGAGCGGCCCCGTGCGCATCGCGCTGACGGGCCCCAACGGTTGCGGGAAATCGACGCTGCTGCGGTTACTCGCGGGCGAGCTCGCGCCGCGCTCGGGCACCTGCACGACGCACGTAAGCGCCGCGTATCTCGACCAGCGGCTTGCGCTGCTCGATCCGGAGCGCTCGATCGTCGAGCAACTGGGGCTGCTCGATACACCGCTCGCCGAAGGCGACCTGCGCAGCCGGCTCGCACTGCTGCAGCTCGACGCGGCGCGCGCGACGCAGCCTGCACGGCAGTTGAGCGGCGGCGAACGGCTGAAGGCCGCGCTCGCCTGCGCGTTGTGGCGCGGCACGCCCGCGCAACTGCTGCTGCTCGACGAGCCGACCAACCACCTCGATCTCGAATCGGTGCGTGCGATCGAGGCCGCACTGGCCGGCTTCCCTGGTGCGATCGTGGTCGCGTCGCACGACACCGCGTTTCTCGCGGCGCTCGACCCGACGCACACGATGCAATGGCATCGCGACGGGTGGCGCTACGACCCCGTCGCGTGAGGAGAACGAAGCGGTGTCAGCCGGCGGTGCGGAACCGCAGCACGCCGTCGTCGCCCTGCTCGCGCACGAGCTCGCCCGCGAGCCACAGCAGGTTCAGGTGCGCGAGCGCCTCGCCGAGCGCGAACGTCATCTGGTGGATGTCGAGCTCGCGGCGGCGGAACATGATCGGCACGATGTCGGCCGCGCTCATCGGCTTTTCCGCGCACTCGACGCGCACTTCGGCCAGGCGCGCGTCGTGGTGTTCGCGCAGTTGCGCGATGCGCGTGCGCACGCCGCGGAACGGCTTGCCGTGCGACGGCAGCACCAGCGTATCGGGCGCCATCGTCTCGTAACGGCCGAGCGACTGCAGGTACAGCGCAAGCGGGTTCGCTTCCGGCTCGAGGTCGAACACGGACACGTTCGTCGAGATGCGCGGCAGCACCATGTCGCCGGAGATCAGCACGCCGTCCGCTTCGCTGTGGAGCGCGCAATGTTCAGGCGAATGGCCGAAGCCGGTCACGACGCGCCACGTGCGCGCGCCGATCGTCACCGCATCGCCTTCACGCAGGCGCCGGTAGCGCGGCGGCACGGCCGGCACGAGATCCGAGTAGTAGTTGCGGCGGTTGCGCAGCTTGTCGAGCGCAGCCGGATCGGTCAGCCCGTGGCGCGCGAAATGATCGGCTGCCGCCGCGCCGCCCGCGTTCGAGCCGTTGCCGGCCGCCATCAGGCAGCCGAACATGTACTCGCCGAGCGTCATCCACAGCCGCACGTTCCAGCGGCCCTTGTCGCCGCCTTCGCACAGCCAGTTCGCGAGGCCGAAGTGATCGGGGTGGCAGTGCGTGACGAGCACCCGCAGCACGGGCAGGCCGTCGAGATGCGTATCGAAGATCTGCTCCCAGTGCGTGCGGATCGCATCCGACGCGATCCCGCAATCGACGATCGTCCAGCCGGCCTGCCCGTCGATCTCGTCGCGCAGCAGCCAGAGGTTGATGTGATCGAGCGAGAACGGCAGCGGCATGCGCAGCCAGCGCACGCCGGGCGCGACCTCGAACGTATCGCCCGCGGCGGGCAGCGTGTCGGCGAAGGGGTAGTCGAGTTGGTGTTCCAGTGCGTTCATCGGTGGGGTGTCTCGTCGTTATCTGTGCCAATGCGCGCCGGCGGCGGGCCGTGGCGGGCGTTGCGTCGATTCTATCGCCGTCGCGCCCAACGCGTGCCCGGCGGCGGCCGACCCGTCAAAAAAAGTTCGTGTCAGAATCGGTTCCGTACCCGTATCTTTACGCGAAGATGCACCGAACGGCATCCAACGGCGCATAACCCGCCTCCTGCCGGCTGGCCGCGCATCGCCGCAAAGTCCTTGAACCGCCCGCTTGGGCGCTAAAATGGCGAGTGCTTACAGCCCCTCCCGAACGAGCCTGCACGCGATGAATCACTTCCCCAAACTGCTGTCTTCGCAGATCGGTTTCGACGTCGCGCAGACGATGCTCGAGAACTTCGACCGCCACTACCGGATCTTCCGCGAGGCAGCCGTCGAAGCGAAGACGCTGTATGAGCACGGCGACTGGCATGGGCTGCAGCGGCTCGCGCGCGAGCGGATCACGTCGTACGACGATCGCGTGAAGGAATGCGTCGAGGTGCTGGAAGACGAATACGACGCGGAAAACATCGACGACGAAGTGTGGCAGCAGATCAAGCTGCACTACATCGGCCTGCTCACGTCGCACCGCCAGCCCGAGTGCGCGGAGACCTTCTTCAATTCGGTGTGCTGCAAGATCCTGCACCGCTCGTACTTCAGCAACGATTTCATCTTCGTGCGCCCGGCGATCTCGACCGAGTATCTGGAGAACGACGAGCCGGCCGCGAAGCCGACCTACCGCGCGTACTATCCGGGCACCGACGGGCTCGCGGCCACGCTCGAGCGCATCGTCACGAACTTCCAGCTCGAGCCGGTGTTCGACGATCTCCCGCGCGACATCGCATGCGTGATGCAGGCGATCCACGACGAATTCGGCCACTTCGACGAAGCGCCGAATTTCCAGATCCACGTGCTGTCGTCGCTGTTCTTCCGCAACAAGAGCGCGTACATCGTCGGCCGCATCATCAATGCCGAACGCGTGCTGCCGTTCGCGGTGCCGATCCGCCATGTGCGGCCGGGCGTGCTCTCGCTCGACACCGTGCTGCTGCGCCGCGACCAGCTGATGATCATCTTCGGCTTCTCGCATTCGTATTTCCTCGTCGACATGGGCGTGCCGTCCGCGTACGTCGACTTCCTGTGCACGATCATGCCGGGCAAGCCGAAGGCGGAGATCTACACGTCGGTCGGCCTGCAGAAGCAGGGCAAGAACCTGTTCTATCGCGACCTGCTGCACCATCTGTCGCATTCGAGCGACCGCTTCATCATCGCGCCCGGGATCAAGGGCCTCGTGATGCTCGTGTTCACGCTGCCGTCGTTCCCGTACGTGTTCAAGATCATCAAGGATCACTTCCCGCCGCCGAAGGAAACGACGCGCGCGCAGATCATGGAGAAGTACCAGCTCGTGAAGCGCCACGACCGCCTCGGGCGGATGGCCGATACGCTCGAGTATTCGAGCGTCGCGCTGCCGATCGCGCGGCTCGACCACGCGCTCGTGCGCGAGCTGGAGAAGGAAGTGCCGTCGCTGCTCGAATACGAGGACGGCAATCTCGTGATCGAGCACCTGTACATCGAGCGCCGGATGACGCCGCTCAACCTGTACCTGCAGAACGGCACCGATTCCGACATCGAGCACGGCGTGAAGGAGTACGGCAACGCGGTGAAGGAGCTGATGAAGGCGAACATCTTCCCCGGCGACATGCTGTACAAGAACTTCGGCGTCACGCGCCACGGCCGCGTCGTGTTCTACGACTACGACGAGATCGAGTACCTGACCGACTGCAACGTGCGCCGCGTGCCGCCACCGCGCAACGAGGAAGACGAGCTGTCCGGCGAACCGTGGTATACCGTCGGCCCGCACGACATCTTTCCGGAGACCTACGGGCCGTTCCTGCTCGGCGACCCGCGCGTGCGCGACGTCTTCATGAAGCATCACGCGGACTTTTTCGATCCCGCGCTGTGGCAGGCGAGCAAGGACAAGCTGCTGCAGGGCGAATTGCCCGATTTTTATCCCTACGACGCAGCGCTGCGCTTCAGCGTGCGTTACCCCGCGCGCTTCGGCGCGGCGGACCAGAACGACGGCGAAGGCGACGCGCAGCGCGCCGCCTGACGCCGGATACACCGAATCCGATATCGACCTGATTTCCGCACACGGAATCCACACCGATGAACACCCAAGACAACCCGCTTTCACATCTGTTCGACAACAACGACGCGTGGGTCAAACGCAAGCTCGAAGACGATCCCGAGTTCTTCACGCGCCTGGCCGACCAGCAGGCGCCCGAATACCTGTGGATCGGTTGCTCGGATTCGCGCGTGCCCGCGAACCAGATCATCGGCCTGCCGCCGGGCGAAGTGTTCGTCCACCGCAACATCGCGAACGTCGTCGTGCACAGCGACCTGAACTGCCTGTCGGTGATCCAGTTCGCGGTCGACATCCTGCGCGTGAAGCACATCATGGTCGTCGGCCACTACGGCTGCTCGGGCGTGAATGCGGCGCTGCACAACCGGCGTGTCGGCCTCGCGGACAACTGGCTGCATCACGTGCAGGACGTGCGCGAGCGCCACGCGGCGCTGCTCGACGAATGGCCGGTGGGCGAAGCGCGCTATCGCCGCCTGATCGAACTGAATTCGATCGAGCAGGTCGTCAACGTGTGTCGCACGACGATCGTCAACGATGCGTGGGCACGCGGCCAGTCGCTCACCGTGCACGGGCTCGTGTACGGCGTGCACGACGGCCGGATGCGCAACCTCGGGATGGCCGTGTCGAACTTCGAAACGCTCGACGAAACCTACAAGCGCTGCGTGGCCGCGCTCACCGCGCGCGGCCAGCATGCCCCCGACAACGACATGATCGCGGCAGACGCCGCGCGGCTCGAAGGCGTCGCGCAGGCGGTCGCCGCCACGCTGAAGCCGTGCGACGACGCGCAGTAACGCGTCATCGCGCCGCCACCGCGACAACGGCGGCGGTGCAACTGCAATCGGCATCGGCATCGGCATCGGGTTGATCTGACGCCGCCACAACGGCGGCGCAACGCAAAGGAGCGGCGCACATGAAAACCGTATTGATCGTCGGCGCATCGCGCGGCCTCGGCCGCGAATTCGTCCGGCAATACCGGCGCGACGGCTGGAACGTCATCGCGACCGCGCGCGACGAAGCATCGCTCGACGCGCTGCGCGCGCTCGGCGCGACCGCGCATGCGCTCGACATCGCGCAGCCCGAGCAGATCGCGGCGCTCGGCTGGAAGCTCGACGGCGAGCGGCTCGACGCAGCCGTGCTGGTGTCCGGCGTGTACGGGCCGCGCACCGAAGGTGTCGAGACGATCACCGCCGAGGATTTCGACGCGGTGATGCATACGAACGTGCGCGGGCCGATGCAGTTGCTGCCGATCCTGCTGCCGCTCGTCGAGGACGCGCGCGGCGTGCTGGCCGTCGTGTCGAGCCGGATGGGCAGCATCGCCGAGGCGACCGGCACGACCGGCTGGCTGTACCGCGCGAGCAAGGCCGCGCTGAACGACGCGCTGCGCATCGCGTCGCTGCAGACGCGCCACGCCGCGTGCATCTCGCTCCATCCCGGCTGGGTGCGCACCGACATGGGCGGCGCGCAGGCCGCGATCGATCCGGAAACCAGCGTGACCGGCATGCGCCGCGTGATCGCCGAATCCGGCTCGGACGTGTCGCAGGCAAACGGCCGTTTCTTCCAGTACGACGGCATCGAGCTGAGCTGGTGAGCCGAACCGACAACCGATCGTCGTTAATTCCCGTTTCGCATGATTTTGAACCGACCTGACGCGTGCCCGTGCGGCGGCGCGTCCCCCGCACCCGCCGGCAAAGCGCCGGCGCCCCGCTACGCGGCCTGCTGCGGCCGCTTCATCGACGGCGGCGAAGCCGCGCCGAGCGCACTCGAGTTGATGCGCTCGCGGTACAGCGCGTACGTGCTCGGCGCGACCGACTACCTGCGCGCGACGTGGGCCGCGCGCACCTGCCCGCCCGATCTCGACACCGACCCCGAAGCGCCCGACGCGCCGCGCTGGCTCGGCCTCGCGGTCAAGCGCCATGCGCCGCTCGACGAACGGCACGCGGAGGTCGAATTCGTGGCCCGCTACAAGGTTGGCGGACGCGCTTACCGGCTCCACGAGACGAGCCGTTTCGAGCGCGACGAGCACGGATTCTGGCGCTACGTCGACGGCGAAGTAAGTGAACGTTGACAAATAGTTGCTGTGTCAGACGCCGGGTAATTCCCGCATTGCACAACCCGAATTTGTCGGGCTACGATGACCTCGAATTGGTCATGTTGCATGGCAGGGCTTACGAATGGCGTTCAGCAAGGTATTGGTGGGATGGATGGCGGCATGCGCGCTGTCGGCCGCTCAGGCCGGTACGCTGCCGAACGCAAATTCGGGGACGGGTGCCGGCGTCAGCGGGTCGCTCGCCCACGCCGAACGCTTCGACTACGGCGATTCGAACCTGCCGCAGGTCGCCGCCGACCTCAACGAACAGATCCTCCGCATTCCCGCCGACGCATCGGGCTCCGTCACGCTCGAGGCGACGCTCTTCAAGCCGAACGGCCCCGGCCCGTTCCCGCTCGTCGTCTTCAACCACGGCAAGAACACCGGCGATCTCCATCTGCAGCCGCGCAGCCGGCCGCTCGCGTTCGCGCGCGAATTCGTGCGCCGCGGCTATGCGGTGATCGCGCCGAACCGCCAGGGCTTCGCGGGCTCGGACGGCACGTACCAGCAGGAAGGCTGCAACGTCGGCAAGAACGGCCTCGCGCAGGCGGCCGACGTCGACGCGACGGTGCGCTACATGTCGCGCCAGCCGTATGTCGATGCGTCGCGCATCGTCGTCGCCGGCACGTCGCACGGCGGCCTCGTATCGGTCGCGTACGGCACCGAAGCCGCACCGGGCGTGCGCGGCATCATCAACTTCTCCGGCGGGCTGCGCCAGGACCTCTGCGACGGCTGGCAGAAGAACCTCGTCGACGCGTTCGACCAGTACGGCGCGCACACGGCCGTGCGGTCGCTGTGGCTGTACGGCGACAACGATTCGGTGTGGACGCCCGGGCTCGTCGCGCAGATGCACGACGCGTACGTCTCGCACGGCACGCAGGCCCAGTTCATCGATTTCGGCCGCTACAAGGACGACGCGCACCGGCTGATCGTCGACCGCGATGGCGTGCCCGTGTGGTGGCCGGCCGTCAACGCGTTTCTCGCGCAGTTGAACCTGCCGACCTCGGTGCGCTACGCCGTCGCGAACCCGCACGAGCCGAAGGCGACCGGCTATGCGTCGATCGACGCGGTCAGCGCGGTGCCGTATGTCGACGAAGCCGGCCGTGAAGGCTATCGCCGCTTCCTGAACCAGCATCCGAGCCGCGCGTTCGCGGTGTCGTCGGAAGGCGCGTGGTCGTGGGCCGAAGGCGGCGACGACCCGATGGCGCTCGCGCTCGACAACTGCGCGAAGCAAGGCGCGGGCGCGTGCCGGCTGTATGCGGTCAACGACCGGGTCGTGTGGAACACGAACACGCAGACGGCCGACAACGACGACAGCAACGCACGCGACACCGGTACGCCTGCCCTGGCTTCGCGCTGACGAGCGGCGGCCTTCGCCGCCGTTTTTCGTTTTTCCTCCCCTTTTTCCCATCCCGTCGCGAACGCGCTGCGTGCGGCGTGCGGCGTTCGCGGCGGCTGTCGCCCACGTGGCACGCGACGCATGCCGGTGTGAACGCGCCGGCTCGCCGCGCTCCATCCAGATTCCCTTCGCCGCCTGCTCGTGGTCACGCGTTCCGATCGCACGGGGGCCACATCGTCCCGCGCCGTCCTTTTTCCCTTCGCTCCCCGATATTTTTTGCGCAGTCGCACCGCCCGACCCACGATTTTTTTCGGTTGGGGGGTCTCACTCGAACGTCGTCATCTGCGGTCATTTCCGGACTTCTGAACCGTACCGTCCCGAGCCGCCCCGATCTGCGTCGAACTCCCGTCCGGCAAGGCTTTGCGGCGTTTGTAACCGGTAGTGCAACGGGTCGCGGAACACGCTAATCTCAGCGCGTTTCGTGTCCCGCCGCGCGGCATCCCGTCGATGCCGCGCGGCCGTTTTATCCCCCGGAGCCGCCTTGAGTACGCCAGCCACCGACGACTGGGTCGCGCGCAGCCTGCGCGCGGTCTGGCATCCCTGCACCCAGATGAAGCATCACGAGCGCCTGCCGCTCATCCCCGTCGCGCGTGGCGCGGGCGTGTGGCTGTACGACCGTGACGGCCGCCGCTACTTCGACGCGATCAGCTCTTGGTGGGTCAACCTGTTCGGCCATGCGAACCCGGACATCAACGCGGCGCTGAAGGACCAGCTCGACACGCTCGAGCACGCGATGCTCGCCGGCTGCACGCACGAGCCGGCAATCGAGCTCGCGGAGCGACTGCACGTGCTCACCGCGCGCACGCTCGGCCACGCGTTCTTCGCGTCGGACGGCGCGTCGGCCGTCGAGATCGCACTGAAGATGAGTTTCCACGCGTGGCGCAACCGCGGCCGCCCGAACAAGCAGGAATTCGTCTGCGTAGCGAACAGCTATCACGGCGAGACGATCGGCGCGCTCGGCGTAACCGACGTCGCGCTGTTCAAGGACGCATACGACCCGCTGATCCGCCATGCACACGTCGTCGCGTCACCCGACGCGCGCGGCGCGCAGCCGGGCGAAACGGCCGCCGACGTCGCGGGCCGCGCCCTTGCCGACGTGCGGCGCCTGTTCGTCGAACGCGGCGACCGGATCGCCGCGCTGATCGTCGAGCCGCTCGTGCAGTGCGCGGCCGGCATGGCGATGCACGATCCGTCCTACGTGCGCGGGCTGCGCGCGCTGTGCGACGAATTCGGCGTGCACCTGATCGCCGACGAGATCGCGGTCGGCTGCGGCCGCACCGGCACCTTCTTCGCGTGCGAGCAGGCCGGCGTCTGGCCCGATTTCCTGTGCCTGTCGAAAGGCATCAGCGGCGGCTACCTGCCGCTGTCGCTCGTGCTCACCCGCGACGACGTGTTCACCGCGTTCTACGACGACGACATGACGCGCGGCTTCCTGCACTCGCATTCGTACACGGGCAACCCGCTCGCGTGCCGCGCGGCGGTCGCGACGCTCGACCTCTTCGCGCGCGACGACGTGCTTGCGGCCAACACCCGCAAGTCAGCCACGCTACGTGCCGCGCTTGCGCCGCTCGACGCGCACCCGCAGGTACGCCACCTGCGCGAGCGCGGCACGCTGTTCGCATTCGACGTCGCGCTCGACGGCGACGCGGCGCGCGGCTTCTCGCGACGCTTCTTCGAACGCGCGCTGGAACGCGAGCTGCTGCTGCGCCCGATCGGCACGACCGTGTACCTGATGCCGCCGTACGTGATGACCGACGACGACATCGCGTGGCTCGCGCAACGCACGCGCGACACGCTCGATGTGACACTCGCGGAGATCACACGATGACGAACCCTCTGCTCGACGGGCTGCAACGCGGCCTCGCCGATCTCGACGCTCAAGGGCTGCGCCGCGTGCGCCGCACCGCCGACACCGCGTGCGATGCGCGCATGACCGTCGACGGCCGCGAGATCGTCGGCTTCGCGAGCAACGACTATCTCGGCCTCGCCGCGCATCCGGCGCTCGTCGCCGCGTTCGCCGAAGGCGCGCAGCGCTACGGCTCCGGCAGCGGCGGCTCGCACCTGCTTGGCGGCCATTCGCGTGCGCACGCGACACTCGAGGACGAACTCGCGGGCTTCGCGGGCGGCTTCTCCGACGCGCCGCGCGCGCTGTACTTCAGCACCGGCTACATGGCGAACCTCGCCGCGATGACGGCGCTCACCGCCAAGGGCGCGACGATCTTTTCCGACGCGCTGAACCATGCGTCGCTGATCGACGGCATGCGGCTGTCGCGTGCGAACGTACAGGTCTATCCGCACGCGGACACGGCCGCACTCGCCGCGTTGCTCGAAGCATCGGATGCAGAAACGAAGCTGATCGTCAGCGACACCGTGTTCAGCATGGATGGCGACGTAGCACCGCTCGCCGAACTCGTCGCGCTGGCCGAGCGCCATGGCGCGTGGCTCGTCGTCGACGATGCGCACGGCTTCGGCGTGCTCGGCCCGCAGGGCCGTGGCGCACTCGCGGCCGCCGCGCTGCGTTCGCCGCATCTCGTGTACGTCGGCACGCTCGGCAAGGCCGCCGGCGTCGCGGGCGCGTTCGTGATCGCGCACGAGACCGTGATCGAATGGATGATCCAGCGCGCGCGCAGCTACATCTTCACGACGGCCGCGCCGCCGGCCGTCGCGCACGCGGTATCCGCGAGCCTGAAGGTGATCGCGGGCGACGAAGGCGATGCGCGGCGCGCGCATCTCGCCGCGCTGATCGAACGCACGCGCGCGCTGCTGCGCAACACGCGCTGGCAGCCGGTCGATTCGCACACGGCCGTGCAGCCGCTCGTGATCGGCAGCAACGACGCGACGCTCACGGCAATGCGCGCGCTCGACGCGCACGGCCTGTGGGTGCCCGCGATCCGGCCGCCGACGGTGCCCGTCGGCACGTCGCGGCTACGCGTGTCGCTGTCGGCCGCGCATTCGTTCGACGATCTCGCGCGGCTCGAAGCCGCGCTGATCGAAGCCAGCGAGGGGGCTGCAGCCTCCGTTGACGCGGCCCCGCGGGAGGCCGCAGCATGACCGCCCCGCTCTCGCTTTTCGTCACGGGCACCGACACCGAAATCGGCAAGACCTTCGTGTCGGCCGCGATGCTGCACGGCTTCGCGCGGCACGGCCTGCGTGCAGCCGCGCTCAAGCCCGTCGCGGCCGGCGCGTATGAACGCGACGGCGTGTGGCGCAACGAGGACGCCGACCAGCTCGACGCGGCCGCGAACGTCGTGCTGCCGCCGGAGCTGCGCACGCCGTTCCTGCTGAAGGCACCGGCCGCGCCGCATATCGTCGCCGCGCGGGAGGGCGTGACGCTCGATATCGACACGATCGTCGCGTGTCATCGCGAAGCGCTGACGCGCGCGGATATCGTCGTCGTCGAAGGCGCCGGCGGTTTTCGCGTACCGATGAACGACACGCAGGACCTGGCCGATCTCGCGGTCGCACTCGGCGTGCCGGTCGTGCTCGTGGTCGGCGTGCGGCTCGGCTGCATCAACCATGCGCTGCTGAGCGCCGACGCGATTCGCCAACGCGGCCTCACGCTCGCGGGCTGGGTCGCGAACCACGTCGATCCGGCCATGTCGTTCCCCGACGAGAACATCGCGACGATGCGCGACTGGCTCGCTCGCGAGCACGGCGCGCCGCTGCTCGGCCGCATTCCGCACATGAGCCCGGCCGCCCCCGAATCTGCCGCGGCGATGCTCGACATAGCCGCGCTCGTCGATACGCTGCGCGCCGCGCAGCATTGACCCAACCGAAACAGCTCCCCCGATCCCTCATCCCCGACCAGGACAGGAAAACGATATGACCCAAGCCCAGACCGCCACCGTGCAACCCGACGCGATTCCCGTGGCCGCTCCGGCCTCGCAACGCTGGCGCGTCGCCGACGTCGTCGCGCTGTTCGAGCTGCCGTTCAACGACCTGATCTTCCGCGCGCAGCAGGTCCACCGCGAGCACTTCGACGCGAACGCTGTGCAGCTGTCGACGCTGCTGTCGATCAAGACGGGCGGCTGCGAGGAAGATTGCGGCTACTGCTCGCAGTCGTCGCACCACGACACGGGCCTGAAGGCCGAGAAGCTGATGGACGTCGACGCGGTGCTCGATGCCGCGCGCACGGCGAAGGAGAACGGCGCGAGCCGCTTCTGCATGGGCGCCGCGTGGCGCAACCCGAAGGAGCGCCACATGCCGGCGCTGACCGAGATGGTGCGCGGCGTGAAGGAACTCGGCCTCGAGACCTGCATGACGCTCGGCATGCTGGAAGACGAGCAGGCGCAGGAACTCGCGAATGCGGGCCTCGACTACTACAACCACAACCTCGACACGTCGCCGGAGTTCTACGGCCAGGTGATCTCGACGCGCACCTACCAGGACCGCCTCGACACGCTCGACCGCGTGCGCGACGCCGGTATCAACGTGTGCTGCGGCGGCATCATCGGGATGGGCGAATCGCGCCGCGAACGCGCGGGCCTGATCTCGCAGCTCGCGAACCTGAACCCGTATCCGGATTCGGTGCCGATCAACAACCTCGTCGCGATCGAAGGCACGCCGCTCGAAGGCACCGCGCCGCTCGACCCGTTCGAATTCGTGCGCACGATCGCGGTTGCGCGGATCACGATGCCGAAGGCCGTCGTACGCCTGTCGGCCGGCCGCGAGCAGCTCGACGACGGCCTGCAGGCAATGTGCTTCCTCGCCGGCGCGAACTCGATGTTCTACGGCGACCAGCTGCTGACGACGAGCAACCCGCAATCGCAGAAGGATCGTGCGCTGTTCGAGCGCCTCGGTATCCGCTCGAGCGACGCGGACGCGATGTCGGCGAACGCGTAAGCGGCAGCACCGCCTGCCAACGAAAAAGCCGGGGCATGCCCCGGCTTTTTTTCGTCCGCGCGCGCCACTCAGACCATGCCGCCCAGCGCGCGCGGCTCCATGAACGTGTGCCGGAAGTAGTCGCGCACCGCGTGCATCGCGGGGCTCAGCTCGATGTTCTTGCGCCACGCGAGGCCGACGCTCATCGGCGGCACCGGGTCGCGCAGCACGATCGTCTCGATACGCCGCCCTTCGAGCGACCACGGGCGATACACCATGTCGGACAGGATCGCGACGCCGCTGCCGTTCGCGACCATGCTGCGCACGGCCTCGACCGACGACGTGCGCAGGATCACGTTCGGCCGGTACGGCGTCTCGTTCCAGTAGCGCAGCGCCGTCTGCCCGGCCTCGTCGACCGTCAGCATCACGAACGGCTCGTGTGCGACCTCCGCGAACGTGACGCTCTCGCGCCTGAGCAGCGGATGATGCGCGCCGACCCACAGCCGGCGCACCGAATGGATCACCGGCTCCAGCACGAGCTCGGGATTCGACACGTTCGACGTGAGCAGCACGGCCATGTCGTAGCGGCCCGCGATCAGCCCTTCCTCGATCGACTCGCGGTTCAGTTCATGCAGGTGGATCGTCAGGCGCGGATAGAGCGTATTCAACCGCAGCACGTGATGCGGCAGGAAATAGCCGAGGACCGTGTAGCTCGCGGCGATCGCGAGCGTGCCGGTCAGCGTGCTTTCGAGGTTCGGGATCCGCATCGCCTCGTCGACCGACGACAGGATCGTGTACGCGTGATTCAGGAAGCGCCGCCCCGTGTCGGTGAGCGTCACACCCGACGGCGTGCGCAGAAAGAGCTGCGTGCCGAGGCTGTCCTCCAGCTCCTTGATCGCGCTCGTCACGGCCGACTGCGAAATCGTGAGCTGAATCGCGGCCTGCGAGATCTGGCCGAGCTCGGCGGTCGCGACGAAGTACTTGAGCTGTCTGAGGGTCAGGGCCATGGTCGAGGGAAAACTGATGGGCATGCGATAAACATCATATCAACCATGCGGCGCCCATCAACCGGGCTGCGTGAAAACCCTGCCACCGCTGCTCCGGCGGCCCTTGGCGGTCGCTCTCCGGGATATCGAAAAAATCGATACGCCTGCATATAAAAATAGAACTTTTTTGACGCAACCCACGCGGCTAACCTGCGTTCAACACGGTTTCGGCATGCGCCACGACGCACGCGAACCGGAGAACCTGGAGGAGTACACCGTATGAGGAAGCACAGCGTCGACCTGAACTCCGACATGGGAGAGGGCTTCGGCCCGTGGACGATCGGCGACGGCGTCGACGAGCAGATCATGCCGCTCATCAGCTCGGCGAACATCGCCACCGGTTTTCATGCCGGCGATCCGAACATCATGGCGCGCACGGTGCAGCTCGCGCGCGACGCCGGCGTCGGGATCGGCGCGCATCCGGGCTTTCGCGATCTGGTCGGCTTCGGCCGCCGCACGATCACCGAAACGCCGCAGGCGCTCGTCCACGACATCCTGTACCAGCTCGGCGCGCTGCGCGAGTTCGCGCGCCTGAACGGCGTGAGCCTGCAGCACGTCAAGCCGCACGGCGCGCTCTACATGCATGCGGCAGCCAACGAAGCGTTCTCGCGGCTGCTGATCGAGACGCTGCAGCGCGTCGACCCCGGCCTGTGGCTGTACTGCATGGAGGCGTCGGTCACCTATCGCGTGGCAATGGAGTACGAACAGCCGGTGATCCGCGAGTTCTACGCCGACCGCGACTACGACCGCAGCGGCTCGATCGTGTTCACGCGCCGCGTCGGCCGCCTCGACCCGCAGCAGATCGCCGACAAGGTGCTGCGCGCGTGCATCGACGGCAAGGTGCGCACGATCGACGGCGACGATATCGACATCGATTTCGATTCGGTCTGCATCCACAGCGACACGCCGGGCGCGCTCGACCTCGTCCGCGCGACGCGCCACGCGCTGATTCGCGAAGGCATCCGGACCGCCGGGCCGCGACCGCTCGCCGCCCATCACTGAACCCGATTCAAGGAGACGCCAGATGGCATTGCACGATATCGTCAGCCCGTTGCCGGGCACGTTCTACCGGCGCCCGTCGCCCGATGCGGCCTACTACGTCGCGGTCGATGCGACGGTTGCCGCGGGCGCCGTGGTCGGCCTCGTCGAAGTGATGAAGCAGTTCACCGAGATCGAAGCCGACGCGGCCGGCCGCGTCGTCGAGCTGCTCGTCGAGGACGGCGAACCGGTCGACGCGGGCCAGGTACTGATGCGGATCGAGGGGTGACGCGATGAAGCCGGCAACCTCCCCCGACACGTTCTATCGCCCGTCGCGGATCAAGACCGTGCTGGTCGCGAATCGTGGCGAGATCGCGGTGCGCGTGATCCGCGCGGCGCGCGAACTCGGCATGCGCGCGGTCGCCGTGGTCAGCGACGCCGACCGCGACAGCCTCGCCGCGCGCATGGCCGACGAGGCGATCCACATCGGCTCGTCGCATGCAGCGAAAAGCTATCTGAATCCCGCCGCGATCCTCGACGCCGCGCGGCAATGCGGCGCGGACGCGATCCATCCCGGCTACGGCTTCCTGTCCGAGAATGCCGCGTTCGCCGCGCAGGTCGAGGCGGCCGGGCTGATCTTCGTCGGGCCGGACTCGCAGGTGATCGCGACGATGGGCGACAAGGCGCGCGCCCGTGACACCGCGCGGCGCGCGAACGTGCCGACGGTGCCCGGCAGCGACGGCGTCGTGCAGTCGCTCGACGAGGCCCGTGCAGTCGCCGCGCGCATCGGCTACCCAATCATGATCAAGGCGGCCGCGGGCGGCGGCGGGCGCGGCATCCGCGTCGCGCACGACGCCGCTCAGCTCGACGCCGAGCTGCCGCTCGCGCAGCGCGAGGCGCAGGCCGCATTCGGCGACGGCGGCGTCTATCTCGAACGCTTCATCGCGCGCGCCCGGCACATCGAGGTGCAGGTGCTCGGCGACGGCCGCGACGTCGTCCATCTGTTCGAGCGCGAATGCTCGCTGCAGCGACGCCGGCAGAAGATCCTCGAGGAAGCGCCGTCACCGTCGCTCACGCCGGCGCAGCGCGACGCGCTGTGCACGTCGGCCACGCGCCTCGCGCGCGAAGTCGGCTATCGCAGTGCCGGCACGCTCGAATACCTGTTCGACGACGCGCGCGGCGAGTTCTACTTCATCGAGATGAACACGCGCATCCAGGTCGAGCATCCGGTGACCGAGGCGATCACCGGCATCGACCTCGTGCGCGAGACGCTGCGCATCGCCGACGGCGAGCCGCTGCGGTTCGCGCAGCCGGACATCGCGATGCGCGGCGCGGCGCTCGAATGCCGGATCAACGCGGAAGATCCGCTGCAGGATTTTCGTCCGAATCCCGGCCGGATCGACGAACTGGTGTGGCCGACCGGCCCCGGTGTGCGCGTCGATTCGCTGCTCTATCCGGGTTACGTCGTGCCGCCGTTCTACGATTCGCTGCTCGCGAAGCTGATCGTGCACGACGAGAGCCGCGCGGCCGCGCTGCGGCGCCTGTCTCGCGCGCTCGGCGAACTGCACGTTGGCGGCCTGAAGACCACCGCGCCGCTGCACGCCGCGCTGCTCGCGGACGACGACGTGCGCGCGGGCCGCTATCACACGAATTTTCTCGAAGCATGGATGCCGCAATGGCGCGAGGCCGCGACGGCCGCCGCCCGGCAGCCCGAAACCGCGGACGCCGCGCGCGTCGGGGAGGCCCTGTGACGACCCGTTATACGTTCGGCGGCGACGAGTTCGTGTTCGTCGAGATCAGCGAGGCGATGTCGCTCGACGCCTTCTTCAAGGGCACGGCGATCACGCGCGAGCTGCAGCGGCGCGCGGTGCCGGGCATCACCGAGATCTGCCCGGCGAATGCGTCCTACCAGGTGCGCTACGACCCGGACGTGATCGAGCCCGACGCGCTCGTCGCGCTGCTGAAGACGATCGAGGCCGAGGTCGGCGACGCACCGCTCGAACTCGACACGCGCATCGTCGAGGTGCCGGTGCTCTACAACGACCCGTGGACGCACGAAACCTTGATGCGGTTTCGCGAGCGTCACCAGGACCCGTCGTCGACCGATCTCGAATATGCGGCGCGGATCAACGGCAAGCGCGACATCGACGATTTCATCGCCGCGCACTCGGGTTCGCCGTGGTTCGTGTCGATGGTCGGCTTCGTCGCGGGCCTGCCGTTCATGTACCAGATGGTCGAGCGCGAACGCCAGCTCGAAGTGCCGAAATACCTGCGGCCGCGCACCGACACGCCGAAGCTGACGGTCGGCCACGGCGGCTGCTTCGGCTGCATCTATTCGGTACGCGGCGCGGGCGGCTACCAGATGTTCGGCGTGACGCCGGCGCCGATCTTCGATCCCGCGCAGCGGCTCGACTACCTGCGCGATTTCATGGTGTTCTTCCGGCCCGGCGACATCGTGAAGTTCCAGCCGATCGATCGCGACGCGTATGACGCCGCGGTGACGGCCGTCGAAGCGGGCACGTTCTCGCTGCGCGTGCGCCCCGTGAAATTCTCGCTCGACGCGTTCCTGCGCGATCCCGATGCGGTCAACCGTTCTCTCGTCGAGGTGCTGCATGCCAGCTGACGCGCACAACCTGATCGAGGTCATCAAGCCCGGCCTCGCGACGTCGGTCCAGGATACGGGCCGGCAAGGCTACTACCACGTCGGCATCCCGCCGTCGGGCTCGCTCGACCAGTACGCGTCGCGCGCGGCAAACCTGCTGGTCGGCAATCCCGAACAGGCGGCCGTGCTCGAATGCACGCTGCTCGGCCCGGAGCTGCTGTTCCATGCGGACGCGCTCGTCGCCGTCACGGGCGCCGAGATGACGCCGAAGATCGACGGCATCGGGCAGTGCTGCAACATCGCACTGCGCATCCGTGCGGGCAGCGTGCTGTCGTTCAACTACGTGAAGGGCGGTGCGCGGGCCTACGTGGCCGTCGCGGGCGGCATCGACGTGCCGGTCGTGCTCGGCAGCCGCTCGACCTACGCGCTCGGCGCGATCGGCGGCCACGCGGGCCGGCGCCTGCAGAAGGGCGACCGGCTGCCGATCGGCGCCGCGCGCGGCACGCATCGGGAAGGGCGCGAGCTGCCGGCGGCGGTCGTCCGGCCGCTCGACAGCCAGGTCGAACTACGCGTGCTGACGGGCCTGTACCACTACCGGCTCACCGACGCATCGGCGCACACGTTCTTCGACGACGAATGGACGGTCGCGCCCGAAGCCGATCGCATCGGCTACCGCTACAAGAACGGCCGGGCGCTGCAGTTCCGGCCACGTGAGCAGCCGTTCGGCGCGGGCGCCGATCCGTCGAACATCGTCGACGCGTGCTATCCGATCGGCTCGATCCAGGTGCCGGCCGGGCTCGAGCCGATCATCCTGCATCGCGACGCGGTGTCGGGCGGCGGCTACGCGACGATCGGCACCGTCATCAGCGCCGACATGGACCTGATCGGCCAGATGCAGCCGAACCATCGCGCGCGCTTCGTGCGCGTGACGATGGCCGATGCGCTCGCGGCGCGCCGCGAGTACCAGCGGCGCCTCGCGCTGCTGCGCGCCGTGCTGCAGGACTGAGCGCCGGACGCCCGGCCACCGTGCCGGGCGCCGTTCGCCGCCCTCACCTTTCATCCTTCGCTTTCGTTTCCCGACCGTGCGGCCGCGCGCGGCGCGGCGGGGACGCTTGCGCGCCGTTTCTGCCGGACCGGTTGCCCGCCCGACGTCGGGGCAACCCTGCGGACCGTTAGTACCGCGGCCCAGACGTCGTTCGCTGTTTTGCTCATCGAGGAGCACGCTCATGGCCAACCTGGCTCAGGCCCGCACCGACGAGGATCTCGACCTGTCGACGCTCGCCATTCCCGATCACGCGCGCATGCCGCCCTTTTCGCTGACGATGGCGTGGTGGGCAGTATGCAGCGCGGTGTTCTACATCGTCGTCGGCGCGACGCTCGCGCTCACCTACGGCGCACGCAACGCGCTGATCGGCATGGCGCTGTCGGTCGTGTCGTACGGCGCCGTCAATTCGATCATCAGCCGCTATGCGATCCGCACCGGCCTGTCGGTCGCGCTGTTCTCGCGCGTGCTGTTCGGCAGCGCGGGGGCCGCACTCGCGACGCTGATCTTCTTCGCGACGGCGATCTACTACGCGGTGTTCGAGGGCTCGGTGATCGCGGTCGCCGCGCATCACCAGTTTCCGGCGCTCGACTACAAGTGGGCCGCGCTGATCGTCGTCTGCTACAGCGTGCCGCTCGTGTTCGGCAGCGTGCAGCACTGGCTCGACAAGTTCAACGGCGTGCTGCTGCCGTTCTACCTGCTCGGGCTGCTCGCGGCGGTCGGGCTCGCGACGGCCGAGTACGGCTATCACGCCGCATGGCTCGATTTCGGGCCCGCGGGCGGCGCCCCGGCCGGCGGCTGGTGGCAATGCTTCGTCTACTACATGGGCGTATGGGTGCTGATGATGTTCACGTTCGACTACGCGCGCTTCGGCCGCAAGGAGGACGCCCGCTATCACGGCCGCTTCAACTTCGGGATGCCGTTCTATCTCGTCACGTTCCTCGTCAACGGCGCGGCCGGCATCTATCTCGTCAGCACGATTCCCGAGCTCGGCACGCTGTCGGAAGTGTCGGTCGTGCTCGCGCTGCTGAAGCTGATGGGCGTGTGGGGGCTGCTGTTCGTGTGGGTCACGCAGTCGCGCATCAACACCGCGAACTACTACCTCGCGACCGTCAACATGCAGGCGTTCTTCCAGAAGGTCGCCGGGCTGCGCGCGCCGAAGTTCGTGTGGGCGCTCGTGGTCGGCGCGGTCGTCTATGCGCTGATGATGGCCGACATCTTCTCGCGGATCCTGCAGGCGCTCGCGTACCAGGGCATCTTCGTCGTCGCGTGGGTCGGTGTCGCGCTCGCGCACATCCTGTCGGCGCGCTACGGGCAGCTCGTCGGCGACGATGTCGAATGCCGCGACGCGCATGTGCCGGTGTTCAACCCGGGCGGGCTGACCGCGTGGTTCGCGGGCGCGTTCGCGGGGCTCGCACTGAACCAGGCGACCGGGTTCGCCGCATCGCTGTCGGCGCCGGCGACCTTCGTCGTGTCGTGGGTCGTCTATCGCGCGCTGCTCGGCACCGCGAAGCGGACCTGGTTCGTGCGGAATACGTGACGCTGCCGCGCCCGTGGCGGCGCGGCAGCGGCACGGCACGGCACGGCACGGCACGGCACGGCACGGCACGGCACGGCACGGCACGGCACGGCACGGCACGGCACGGCACGGCACGGCAGCAGCTTAGCCGATCGTCTGCACCGGGTTGCCCTGCGCGTCACGGATCACCGTCTTCTCGACCCGCCAGCGCACGCCGTCGAGCCCGTCGACCGCATACTCGCCGGCGCGCGGCTGCAGCGTGCGCGCCAGCGCCTGCACCGTCGCGTCGGTGAGCCGCAGCGTCAGCGTGCCGTCCTCGTCGGTCACGCCGTTCGCGTCGCCGTGCACGAACCGTACCGCGCCGTCGTGGCCCACCAGCCGGAACGGCCGGTCGAACGGCAACCGCAGCGGCAGCAGCGTGACGAGTTCATCGACCTGCCGCGCGCCGACGGTGATGTCGATCACGGACGCACGCAGCAGCCGCTTGCGCGTTTCCCATCCGAGCACGTCGGTGAACAGGTAGCCGCTCGACGAGCCATCGCGCTGCGTGCCGGCGTCGACCTGCTCGCGCACGTCCGCGCGCTCGAGCAGCGACGCGCGGTCGAGATCGGTCACCCAGAGCGGCATGTGCGGCGCCAGCGTGTCGAGCAGCGCGCGCGTGCGCCAGCGCTTCGCGGCGCGCTCCTCGTCGAGCGTCAGCCCGACGATCTGCAGGAACGCGAGGCGGCCATGCGGCGTATCGATCGCCGGCAGCTCCGGATCGAATGCGAAACCCATCGAGCAGAGCTGCGTGCCGGAATCGAGCGCGATCGGGCCGTTGGCCGTCATCCAGTGACCGTCGTCGAACGCGTTGCCGCTCTGGAACACGTAGCGCGCGAGATTCTGCAGGAAGCTGAACACCCAGCGCGGCGGCTCTTCGTCGCCAGCCGCGCTCGCGACGCGCATCGTCAGCTCGAACCCGAAGCCGCTGACGGCCGGATCGTCGGACTCCTTCGCATACAGCTCGCTCAACCCGTACGTGACGAAATGCCAGTGCGGGACGGGCTCCGCGCGCTTCCACACGCTGAGCCCGTCGAGCGGATCGGGACCGCCGAGCCGCCACTTGATCAGCGTGCCGTAGTGCTTCGGCTCCTGGCCCGGATAGAGGCGGGCGAGCGCGCCGTCGATCGCGTCCCAGCCGGGCGCGGCGTCATCGTCCGCGCCGCCCTGCTCGTCGTGTGTTGCGTCGGTCATGTGGCCCTCTCTCGCGATTCATGTGCTGTTGCGTGGTGCCGGCGCGTGCGGCAGCGGCCGCCGCCGGGCGCGTCACACGTGCGCCGCCGCGCCGTCGAGCGCCGCGCGCACGCGCTCGACGCGCGCTTCGTCGACGGGTGCCAGCACCTCGCCGCGCGGCCGCACGCCCGAGCCGAAATGCACCGCGCGTACGCCGGTCGCGCGGACGAAATCGCCGACCGCGTCGATCGTGAGCCCCGATCCGGCCAGCACCGTGCAGGTCGAGCCGGCCGCCTGCCGCGCGAGCCGTGTGATCGTCGCGACCGCGTCGAGCACCGACGGATGGCCGCCCGACGTCAGCACGGACGTGACGGCCGGCACGCGCAGCAGCGCGTCGAACGCGGCGTTGAGATCGCGCGCGACGTCGAACGCGCGGTGGAACGTGAGCGAACGGCCGTCGGCGGCGGCCGCGATGCGGGCCAGTGCGCCGAGATCGACGTCGCCGTGCGCGTCGAGCGCGCCGAACACGACGCCGTTCGCACCGGCCGCGACAGCCGCGCGCACGTCGCGTTCGATTACGCGCAGGTCGTCGGCGTCATAGACGAACGACCGGCTGTGCGGCCGCACGATCACGTTGACGGGAATCGGCACGGCGGCCACGACGGCTTCGATCAGGCCGACGCTCGGCGTCAGCCCGCCTTCGGTAATCGCGGTCACGAGCTCGAGGCGGTCGGCGCCCGCGCGGGCGGCGGCCTTCGCATCGCCGACGGTCGTGGCAATCACTTCGAGGAGGACGGAAGAAGCGGCGTTTCGGTTCATGGGCGGCCCGCGAATCGTCAGGACAATTCGCGCATCCTAGCCGAGCCGCGTGACGGACGCCAGCGTGCCGGGCGCCGCGCCGTCAGCCGCGTCGCGCGAGCCAGATGCCGATGAGCGCGGACAGGCCGGTCACCACGGCGCCGGGCGCGAACCGGAACATCCGCGCGTTCATGTCCACGCCCTGCTGCTGCATCACGTCGACGAACCCCGGCGCGAGCAGGAACGTCACCCAGCCGATCATCCCGAACGCGGTGGTCGCGGTCGCGATGAGCAGCGCGATGCCTGCGCCGCGCGCGCGTGGCCGGAACGCGCCGGCGAACGCACCGACGGACAGGAACACGGCCGACAACACGAACAACACCGCGACGAACACGAGCATCGCCCCCGTATGGCCGAGCTTCATGAACGCCATCATCTGCGCGGTGATCACGCACATGCCCGCGATCGTGAACAGCACGATCGCGAGCGCGTTGCGCACGAAGCTCATGCGTTCGCCTGGAAATACGCGGTCGCGGGGCGCCGGAACAGCAGGTAGACGAACAGTGCGAACAGCAGGAAGCCGGGAATCAGCACCGCGAACATCGACGCCGGCATGTTGATGAACGAGAACGCGAAGCTGAACACGGACGTCGCGATGTAGGTCTTGCGCGACCATTCGCGGCCCTTGAGGATCGCGATGCCGATCACGACGTTCACGACTTCGATGATCACGCTGATGCCGAGCGTCGCCCAGACGGGCAGCAGGTAGTGCGACAGCAGCGCCTGGGTGGTCGGCATGCCGATCGTGAATGGCGTGTAGATGCCCGTGATCGCGTTGGTCACGATGATGATCCACGCGAGAATGGTCAGCGAAATCGGTCTTTTCATTGTGTTTTCCTTTTTATTCGCCGCCATGGTTGGCCCCCGGGACGGCGCGCCCGCGGTCACGATGGCCGCGGTCGCGCCATTGTCGGGGAAGCGTGCGGCGAACGCAACGGCCGGCCCGCCTGCCCACCCGCCGCCCGCGGTGCGCGCGGTACTGGCCAGCCCGCTTCGATCGCCCTGCTCGCCGCCTGCGGTGCGCGAGGGCGCTAGCCGGCGTCCGCTTCGTCGTCGCCCCAGTCGATGTCGCCGCACAGCACGCGCTGCGCATCGCCGACGCGCACGGCCACCGACAGCGTCACGCACGGCTGCGCCTCGTTGATCGACAGGTATGGCCGGGTGACTTGCACGCGCCCCGGCTCGGCGATCGCCGAGCGGAAATACGGCCGGCGCAGCCAGTTCGCGCCCTGCGCGTCCGCCAGCGGCGAAAAGCGCGCCTCGGCGAGCGCGCGGTCAGCGCGCAGCACGACGTTGCGGCCCGACTGGCGGCCGTGCGCGTCGAGCAGGAAGCAGCGCGCGGCCGCGTCGAGCGCGAGGAAGTTCCAGCACACCTCGTCGAGCGGCTCGCCGGCCGCGAGACGCTCGGCCGCGCGCTCGAACGCGCGCAGGTACGGCGCGAGGCGCTGCGCATCGCGCCGCTCGCGCGCTTCGGTCTGCTGGCGAAAACGCTCGGTCAGCTCGCCGATGCAGCCCGTCGCGGCCGCACTGTCGGGCAGCCCCGGCGCCGGGCGCCCGAAGTAGTAGCCCTGCACGAAATCGGCCTCGCACGACAGCGCGATCTGCGCCTCGTGCTCGGTCTCGATGCCCTCGACGAGCACCAGCTTGCCGGCCTCGTGCAGCAGCGTCACGAGCCCGTGCAGGATCGCGGTGAGCCCTGTCCGGTGTGCCGCGTGCGACAGCATGATCCGGTCGAGCTTCACGATGTCCGGGTTCAGTTGCCAGATCCGCTCGAGATTCGAGTGGCCCGCGCCGAAATCGTCGAGCGCGATCAGGAAGCCGTGCGTGCGGAATTCGCGCACGGCCTCGGCAAGCCGCTCGACGTCCTCCGCGCGCTGTTCGAGCACTTCGAGCACGATGCGGCGCGGCGGCATGCCGAGCCGCTTCAGGTTCGCGAGCAGCGCCGCCGCCTGGAACGGGTCGGTGAGCACGCCCGGATGCACGTTGAGGAACAGCCACTCGCGCTCGGCGCCGAGCAGCGCGAAGTTCTCGAGATGCAGCGCCTGCGCGAGCCGGTCGAGCTGCAGCAGTTCGCCCTGGCGCGCGGCTTCGCCGAACACGTCGAGCGGCGACACGGCGCGGTCGAGCGCATCGTGCGCACGCAACAGCGCCTCGTAGCCCACCGCACGCTGGTGCGACAGGCTGAAAATCGGCTGGAACACGGTCGTGAGCGTCAGGTCGCGGTGCTGCGTCGCCAGACGTTCGAGGCCGGAACTCACCTCCCGCTCGAACCGGTACGGCGACGCGGCGGCCGGACGCTCCTGTTGCACGATCGTCATGCCTTCCTCCTGCTAATGCCTTCGAACGCGGCGCCCGGCGAAGCGAACGGCGCGTGCAATGTCATGGTTGGACCCTCGGTTGCCCGGTCGAAGCCGGACGGCTGACCAGCATCAAGCAAGCTCCGTGCAAGGCGCGCACAACCCAAGCGCCGCGCGGGCGCACCAGGCAGCCGCACCATCGTGGCACACGCACGACGCACCATTTTCGTGCGCACGCACCGGCCGCTCGAACGCACCCGTCACGCTGTCACGCTACACTCCGTACGATCGTTTCATTCCCCGTATTCGCCGTATCGATGGAAATCGTCTTCACCGTCCTGATCCTGCTGCTGACCGTCGCGCTGTCCGGCGCCGTCACGCGCATCCTGCCGTTCCAACTGCCGTTGCCGCTGATGCAGATCGCCTTCGGCGCGATGCTCGCGTGGCCGAAGCTGAACCTGCACGTCACGTTCGATCCCGAAATCTTCATGCTGCTGTTCATTCCGCCGCTGCTGTTCGCGGACGGCTGGCGGATTCCGAAGCGCGAGCTGTACCTGCAGCGCCGCGCGATCCTGATGCTCGCATTCGGGCTCGTATTCATGACGGTACTCGCAGTGGGCTACTTCGCGCACTGGCTGATACCCGAGTTGCCGCTGCCGATCGCGTTCGCGCTCGCGGCCGTGCTGTCGCCCACCGACGCGGTCGCGTTGTCGGGCATCGCAGGAAAGGGCCGGATCCCGCCGCAGCTGATGCACATCCTCGAGGGCGAGGCGCTGATGAACGACGCGTCGGGCCTCGTCGCGCTGAAATTCGCGATCGCGGCCGCGCTGACGGGCATGTTCTCGCTGCGCGACGCGTCGGTCACGTTCGTGATCGTCGCGGCCGGCGGG
The DNA here is from genome assembly GCF_964265005.1 of Burkholderia crassaminum. NCBI lineage: Bacteria > Pseudomonadati > Pseudomonadota > Betaproteobacteria > Burkholderiales > Burkholderiaceae > Burkholderia > Burkholderia crassaminum. The sequence goes on from NZ_OZ183799.1 coordinate 3,441,367, forward strand.
CTCGCCACGGGCGCGATCGTGTCGTGGGTGTTCAGCGCGCTGTCGACGCGCTTCCTGAACGCCGAGCAGGAAGGCGATCCGGCCCCCGGCATCGTGATGACGCTGCTCGTGCCGTTCGCGGCCTACCTGTTCGCCGAGCACCTCGACCTGTCGGGCGTGCTGGCGGCCGTGTCGGCCGGGATGATGATGAATTACACGAGCTTCTCGCGTAAAAGCACCGTTGCATCGCGCGTACGCGCCGAAAGCACGTGGGCGATGATCGAGTTCGTGTTCAACGGCATGGTGTTCATCATGCTCGGGCTGCAGCTGCCGCACATCATCGGTCGCACGCTCGTCGACGCGCACCACACGAGCGACGCGCTCGTCGGCAGAATGATCTTCAACGTCTGCGCGATGATGCTCGCGCTGTACGCGATCCGCTTCCTGTGGGTCTGGCTGCTGCGCTGGATCGCGAGCCGCCGCGCCGCGCGCCAGGGCCTCGCCGGCACGATGGCCGGCATCCGCACGATCGCGGTGATGACGGTCGGTGGCGTGCGCGGCGCGGTCACGCTTGCCGGCGTATTGTCGATTCCGGTCGCGCTGTCCGACGGCGTGCCGCTGCCGGGCCGCGACACGGCGATCTTCGTCGCGTCGGCCGTGATCCTCGGCTCGCTCGTCGTCGCGGTGATCGGCCTGCCGCTGCTGCTGCGTGGCGTGCGTTCGTCGCGCAGCCCGCTCGGCGACGAGGAGCGCGCCGCGCGCGCGGCCGCCGCGCAGGCCGCGATCCGCGCGATCGACTCGTCGCACGACGCGATCTCGGCCGATCTCGACGAATCGGGTGCCGCGCGCTGCGCGGATATCTCCGCTCGCGTGATGGACCAGTACCGCCGCCGCCTCGCGACGCTCGCCGAGGACGGCCCCGCGCCGCGCGCCGAAGCGAAGCAGGCCGAAACGATGGAACTGCAGATGCGAATCGCGGCCGTGCGCGCGGAACGCTCCGCGCTGTACCGGCTGCGCAGCGACAGCAAGATTTCCGACGAGACGCTGACGAAGCTGCTTCGCGAGATCGACCTGTCGGAGACCGCGCTGTCGACGCGCAAGAAAGGCATTCTCTGACGGAGCGGGCGGCGCGGCCAAACCGCGCGTTCGACGCTCCCTCGAAAGCCGGGTTCCGCATTGCGCGGAACCCGGCTTTTTTTGTTCGACCGGCGAATGCCTCTTGCCGGTTTCCAATGGGGTGCGCCACACCCTTTCCTGCGGCCGACATCGCCGGCGGCACCAGTAAGCAAATCCTCGGCTTTGTAAGTTGTTTTAAAGAAACTTAAACAAAGCGCAACTACCATCCCTCTTTTCCCGCACGCCGCCGCGACGCGGATTCCCTGAAGCCAACGTCGGCGGGGTCACGACCGACATCGGTGATTCGCTCGCGACACAGCTTGCCGGCCATCGACTATTTACATCGCACTCCAAACCACCCGGACACGTCGCGTTCCAAAGGAATGCGTCGTTTCATCAGAAACCCATCGCCCCGAGAACCGGTGAACACATGATCGAACCCGTATCGCTTCAAGGTCGCAGACGATTTCTGACGCAAGGCACCGCCGTGCTCGGCAGCGGGATGCTGTCCGCCTGCGGCGGCGATTCCATCGACTCCTCCGCACGCTTCGCCGATGATTTCGTGTGGGGTGTCGCCACCGCCGCGCCGCAAATCGAAAGCCGGGACGGCCGCGGACCGAGCAACTGGGATCGGTTCGCCGACCAACCCGGCAAGATCGCCGACGGCTCCACGAACGCGCGCTGCATCGAATTCGACACGCGCTACCCAGGCGACCTGGCGCTGCTCGGGCAAGCCGGCATCCAGGCGTTCCGCTTCTCGGTCGCGTGGCCACGCGTGCAACCGGACCGCGCCGGCGCGGTCAGCGAAGCGGGGCTGTCGATGTACGACCGGATGGTCGACACGATGCTCGAGAACCGGCTCGTACCGTACCTGACGCTGTTCCACTGGGACATCCCGGTCTGGGCCGGCGACTTCCGCAATCGCGACATCGCGTACCGGCTGGCCGATTACGCGCAGGTCGTCGCGCGTCGCCTCGGCGATCGGGTCAAGCACTGGATGATGCTCAACGAACCCAACGGTGTGGCGCTCGCCGGCTATGGCTTCGGCGCAATGCCGCCCGGCGTGCAATCGAACGGCGCGATGTTCGCCGCCATCCATCACCAGAACCTCGCACAAGGCTTGATGTTCGACGCGGTCCGGGCGAACGTGCAGGGAGCGGCCCGGGTCGGCACGACCATCAGCGGACGCCCGGTGCACGCGGCGACGAACGCCGCCGCGGACGTGGCGGCCGCCGCGCAATTCGACGCGCTCTGGCATCGCGCGTTTCTCGACCCACTCTACGGCAAGGGTTATCCGGCCGCGTTGCAGCCGGCACTGGCGCCGCTCGTCCAGCCCGGCGACCTGGCAACGATCGCCGCAAAGCCGGATTTCCTCGGCGTGCAGTACTACAACTGCTTCTACGTGAAAGCGGCCGCAGGCTCCGGCTTCGCCATCGCCGACAGCCCGGCCGACGAAATCCAGACCGCCGGATATCCGGTCGAGCCGTACGGGATGTCGGAAATGCTGCTGCGCGTGCACAACGACTATGGCGCTCCGCGGATCATCGTCACCGAGACGGGCTTCGCGATCAAGGAGCCGGCACCGGCCGGCGGCGTGGTCGACGACGGACCGCGAATCGACTATCTCGCCCACTACCTGAAGTCGGCTCACGACGCGTACCGGCAAGGTGTGCGGCTTGGCGGGGTGTTTTATTGGGCCGGCCTGGACAGTTGGGAATGGGGCAGCGGGTTCGCGAAGAAATTCGGCCTGATTCACGTCGATCCGAACACCCAGCAACGCGTACCGAAGCGCAGCCTCGCGTACTACTCGCGCTGCATCGCCGGCAATTCGGTCGCGTAACGCGAACCCGGCGGGCAGCGCGCGGAGGCCGGCCGGGGCCGCGGGAAGTGCTTCGCGCGGCGTGCCGGCACGCGCCGCCGCGCCTCGCGTTACTTCGCGACGACGACCGGAATCCCCTTCAGCATGCCCGCACCCTTCATCTCGTCGAGCGCGTGCTGCACGGCCGCGCTCGTTGCCGCATCGATACCGAGTTGCAGCGCGAGCTCGCGCTCCGCGCGCTTCACGCCGGCGAGGTTGCGCACCTTCACGTGACCGAAGCCGCGCACGCGGGCATGCAGGTCGGCCAGCTGCGTGACTTGCGCCGCATTGCCGGCCGTCGTCACGGCGAACGCTCGCGCGAGCGTCGTCTCGTAGTCGTCGGCGAGCGCGCGCTCCATCCTGCGCTCGACGGTGCGGCCGAACGGATCGAGCCACGTGCCGCGCAGGCTGCGCACGCGCGCCAGCACGCCGAACACCGGCCACATCCACTGGCCAAACACACGCTTCTTCGGCGTGCTGCCGTCACTGCCGGCCTTCGCGACCGTTGGCGGCGCCAGGTTGAACTTCACGCGATAGGTCTGCCCCGGCACGCCTTCGAACTGCGCTTCGAGCGCCGTGCGGAAGGCGTCGTCCGTGTACAGCCGCGCGACCTCGTATTCGTCCTTCACCGCGAGCAGCCGGTAGAACGTCGTCGCGACCGCGCGCGTCAGTGCGTCGTCGCCCTTCGCGCGCGCCGCGCTCACGAGCGCACGGTAGCGCTCGACATAACGAGCGCCGCCGTACGTGTCGAGACGCGCTTCACGATCGGCGATCAGCTCGGCGAGCGTCTCCGGCGCGGCATGCGCGGCCACCGTGTGACGCGCGTTCCACAACGCATCGAGGCCCGCCGCGTCGCCCGCCGCCATCCGGCCGATCGAGAACGCGAGCTTGTTCATCGGCACCGCGACGTTGTTCAGCTCGATCGCGCGCATCATCGCGGCGAGCGACACCGGCACGAGGCCGAGCTGCCATGCATAGCCGAGCATCAGGATGTTCGCGCCGATCGAGTCGCCGAGAAACTTCGCGGCGAGCGCCTGCGCGTCGCAGCTCGACAGGTAGCCGTCGCCGGCCGCGTGGTGCATCTTCTCGAGCAGCGCGTCCGCATGCAGGTTCGCGTCGGGGTTCTGCACGAAGGATGCATTCGGGATCCGGTGCGTGTTGACGACGATCCGCGAACGCTCGTGGCGCACCGTCTGCAGCGCCTCGGCGCTCGCGCCGACGACCATGTCGCACGCGAGCAGCACGTCGGCCTGCTGCGTGTCGATGCGCACCTGGTTGAGCCACCTGTCGCTCGATGCGATCCGCACGAACGACAGCACCGAGCCACCCTTCTGCGCGAAGCCCATGAAGTCGAGCACCGATGCGCTCTTGCCTTCGAGGTGCGCGGCCATGCTGATCAGTGCGCCGACCGTCACGACGCCCGTGCCGCCGACACCCGTCACGAGCATGTCGAACGGTGCCGCGTCGAGATGCGTCGCCGGCACCGGCAGCGCATCGACGCGCGCGGCGAGCGCGGCTTCGTCGAACGCGGCACCGGCGGCCTTCTTCAGCGCCGCGCCTTCGACCGTCACGAAGCTCGGGCAGAAGCCGTTCACGCACGAATAGTCCTTGTTGCACGACGACTGGTCGATGCGGCGCTTGCGGCCAAGCGGCGTCTCGAGCGGCTCGACCGACAGGCAGTTCGACTGCACGCCGCAGTCGCCGCAGCCTTCGCACACCGCGTCGTTGATGAACAGCCGCTTGTCCGGGTCGGGGAATTCGCCTTTCTTGCGGCGGCGGCGCTTCTCGGCCGCGCAGGTCTGGTCGTAGATCAGCACGGTGACGCCCGGCGTCTCGCGCAGTTCGCGCTGCACCGTGTCGAGTTCGCTGCGGTGATGGAACGTCGTGCCCGTCGGGAACTGCCCGTGATGGCCGTCGTACTTCTCCGGTTCGTCGGACACGACGACGAAGCGCGACACGCCTTCCGCCTCGACCTGCCGCGCGATCTGCGGCACCGAGATGCTGCCGTCGACCGGCTGGCCGCCCGTCATCGCGACCGCGTCGTTGTAGAGGATCTTGTACGTGATGTTCGCTTTCGCGGCGACCGCCTGGCGGATCGCGAGGATGCCCGAGTGGAAGTAGGTGCCGTCGCCGAGGTTCTGGAACACGTGCTTCGTGTTGGTGAACATCGCGTGCGCGGCCCAGTCGACACCCTCGCCACCCATCTGGATCAGCCCTGTCGTGTCGCGCTCCATCCACGACGCCATGAAGTGGCAGCCGATGCCGGCCTGCGCGATCGAGCCTTCCGGCACCTTCGTCGACGTGTTGTGCGGGCAGCCCGAGCAGAAGTACGGCGTGCGCTTCACGGCGTCCGCCTCGTTCGACAGGATCTGCGGCGCGACGAGATCGACGACGCGTTCGCGGCGATCGAGCGCCGGCTTGTGGCGCGCGAGCCAGTCGGCGAACACGGGCAGGATGCGCGACGGGCGCAGTTCACCGAGCTCGGACAGCAGGCAGGCGCCGGCGGCGTCGTGCTTGCCGAGCACACGCGGGCGCGCACCTTCCGTGCGGTTGTACAGGTAGTCCTTGATCTGCTGCTCGATGACCGGGCCCTTCTCCTCGATCACGAGCACTTCGGCGAGCCCGTCGACGAAGGTTTCGATGCGCGTCATCTCGAGCGGATACGACAGGCCGACCTTGTAGATCCGCACGCCCGCCGCGTCGAGGTCGGCCACCGTCAGGTCGAGGCGGCGCAGTGCCTCCATCAGGTCGAGATGCGCCTTGCCGCAGGTCACGATGCCGACGTTCGCCTGCGCGCTCGGCGCGATCCACTTGTCGATGCTGTGGGTGCGCGCGAAATGGCGCACCGCGTCGAGCTTTGCGGCGAGGCGCGCTTCGATCGTGAGGCTCGGCAGGTCCGGCCAGCGGTTGTGCAGGCCGCCTGCCGGCGGCGTGAAACCTTCAGGCGCCGGCCACTGCGTCTGCAACGCGTCGAGGTCGACGGTCGAGCCCGACTCGACCGTTTCGGAGATCGCCTTGAAACCGACCCACGCGCCCGAGTAGCGCGACAGCGCCCAGCCGTACAGGCCGAATTCGAGCATGTCGGCGATGTTCGCCGGGTTCACGACCGGCATGTGCCACGCGATCATCGCGAAGTCGCTCTGGTGCGGCATCGACGACGACACGCAGCCGTGGTCGTCGCCCGCCACCACCAGCACGCCGCCATGCGGCGACGAACCGTACGCGTTGCCGTGCTTCAGCGCATCGCCCGCGCGGTCGACGCCCGGGCCCTTGCCGTACCACATCGCATACACGCCCTCGACCGTGCGCTCGGGATCGGCCTCGACGCGCTGCGTGCCGAGCACGGCCGTGCCGCCGAGTTCCTCGTTGATCGCGGGCAGGAAGCGCACGCCGCCGGCGTCGAGCAGTTTCTTCGCCTTCCACAGCTGCTGGTCGACCATGCCGAGCGGCGAACCGCGATAGCCGCTGACGAAGCCGGCCGTGTTGAGCCCCTGTTCGGCGTCGACCGTGCGCTGCATCAGCAGCAGGCGCACCAGCGCCTGCGTGCCGGTGAGGAAGATCCGGCCGCGCGTCGCGGTCAGGTTGTCGGTCAGGCGGTAGTCGGACAGGACGGGCGGGCCGTCGACGGGCAAGCGGGCGGTCATGGGGGATGTCTCCGGATTGTGCTGTTCTGGGCTGCGTGGCGGGGCGTCGGACGACGCGTGGGGGCCGGCAGCGAATGGCTCTATTTTTTCGCGCGCAGCCGAGAATGTTTTTTCTCATCTTGCTCGGCCGGGCCCGCGGCGAGAAAAACTGCGCAGCTTTTTGCCGGAATTTGAGTGAGTTTTCGCGCACGGCAATCGGGCGGGATGGGCGGCGTGTCGGGGCAGGCGGGCCGCCTGCCGGGAAAGCGCGCGATTGCCCGGCGACGGCCCGGGAATGCGGCAACTGAAGCTCGCGCCCCGTGCGACAAGGGTTTCGGCGGCTGGAGGCGGTCACCCTCACCCTTGAAATGCACAGCGTTGCGATTGGTCGGCCGCGCGGGATGTCCACAATGCCGCTCCCCCGGTCGGGCTCGCTCACCGTTCGATTGCACAGCGTTTGGAGTGGCGTGGGGGCCGGGATATCCACACCGTTATCGCCATGAGGCACGCTCGAGTGCCGGCGCTCACCGTTGAAATTCACAGCACGGCGAGTGGGTTTCGGCGATGGATATCCACACCGGAACCGACACATTGCGTCGATCCGCCGTTCACCCTCACCGTTCGAATACACAGGATCGCGAGTGGGTTTGTCGGCCTGTATCTCGCCCGGATAGCCACGCCGGAGCCCGCATGCTGCACAATCGCGGGCTCACGCTCACCGTTGAAATTCACCGGGCTTCGAGTTGCTGCAATGGCGGTTATCCACGCGCGATCCGGGGTTGCCGTCCTGCCGCGCGGGCACCCTCACCGTTGAAAACCACAGCGCTTCGAGTGATCCGGGACGCAGGATATCCACATGGGCCGCGCATCCGCCGCGCAATCGAGGATGCGCGTCCGGCAACGCGCCACCGGCCGGCAATCCATGCCGGAAGCGGCTCATCGGCCGATCGGACGCTGACACTCACCGTCGAAATGCACAGTGCCGCGAGTCGTTTCGGCAGCCGGATATCCACACGGGAGCACGTGCTGCCCTCGCTCTCATGCTCTCATGCTCGCGTGCGAACCGGACGTGCAAGACGCTTCATGCGGCGTCGACGTCGGCTTGGGTGTCGGCTTGGGTGTCGGCTTGGGTTTCGGCTTGGGTTTCGGCTTGGGTGCCGGCTTGGGTGCCGGCTTGGGCTTGGGCGGCCGGATGATCACATTCTGGTGCGCTGCCCTCTGTCGTGTGTTGATGCGCACCTTTGCATCGCCGGGCACGTCGAGTCGCTCGCGAACGCGGCGATGCGCGGCAAAATCCGCGCATTGCAGACCACTCCACCGCGCTCGCCGTTAGAATGCACGGCCCTTCGGGTGGCAGCCGATGCCGGGATATCCACGTCGGGGCGCATGCGCGGTTCGGCCACGCACGCGCGCGTTCGGCTAGAATGCGCGGCGCGCTGAACCTCGGCAAAAGTCAGGAAACCGCGCCGGAAAAGGCGCGCCACGGGATCGGGCGCCGACCCTCACCGTTGAATTCCACAGCATTTCGCGTCGTTTCGTGGGTGAGTTGTCCACAACCCGCTTCATCCACTTCGCATCATCCGGTGACCCTCACCTGTGAAATGCACAGGGCGCCGAGTCGTTTCGGCGTGGGGATATCCACATCCGATCGCACCGCGCGACCTTCGCCTGAACATCGGCAGGCGCGGCTCGCGCACCCGCCGGCAGCTATCGAACAGTCACCGGAAAGCCCCGCCCGGACGGCCTCGGCCGCACCCTCACCATTCAAATGCACAGCGTTTCGAGTCGCCTCGCGGGCGGGTTATCCACATCCGGCCGGCCAGACTGCTTCGAACAGGCGCGCGCCCGCTCGCAGCGTCATTCGGCAATCGACCGGAGGACAGCGGCCGGATTACCGCCGACCAGCACATTCGGCGCGACATCCCGCGTGACGACCGCGCCGGCCGCAACCACCGAGTTCTCGCCCACCGTCACACCGCCGATGATCGTCGCGCCGGCGCCGATCCATACGTTCCGTCCGATCACGATCGGCTGCGCAATGACGAAGTCGCGCCGCCGCGAAGGTTCGACGGGGTGGCCCGACGTGATGAGGCTGACGTTCGGCCCGATCATCACGTCGTCGCCGATCTCGAGCCCGCCGAGATCGTAGAACGTGCAGTTCTGGTTGACGAACACGTTGCGCCCGAGCTTCATGCCGGTGCCGCCCGTCGCATGGAACGGCGGGATCAGCACGAAGCCGTCGTCCACCGGCGTGCCGATCAGTTCGCCGAACAATGCGCGGACTTCAGCGGCATCGTCGAATGTCAGGCGGTTGATCCGCGCGGCGATCGCCATCGCCCGCTTGACCTCGGCCACCATCGCCGCCGATTCCGGCGTTCTTCTCGGAATGATCGTGGTGCGGTCGTCGTTTGCCATGCGCGAGTTGTCTCCCATGATTTCCGTGTTTCGCGTTGCGTCGGTGAGCGCGGCCGGATGCCAGTGTTGGCTTGTGCGCGGACGCTGCAAGCGCTGCGGGTGCTTTCGGTGCTTTCGGTGCTTTCGGTGCTTTCGGTGCTTTCGGTGCTTTCGGTGCTTTCGGTGCTGACGGTCCTTTCGGTGCTGACGGTGCTGACGGTGCTGACGGTCCTTTCGGTGCTGACGGTGCTTTCGGTGCTTTCGGTGCTTTCGGTGCTTTCGGTGCTTTCGGTGCTTTCGGTGCTTTCGGTGCTTTCGGTGCTTTCGGTGCTTTCGGTGCTTTCGGTGCTTTCGGTGCTTTCGGTGCTGTCGGTGCTGTCGGTGCTGTCGGTGCTGTCGGTGCTGTCGGTGCTGTCGGTGCTGTCGGTGCTGTCGGTGCTGTCGGTGCTGTCGGTGCTGTCGGTGCTGTCGGTGCTGTCGGTGCTGTCGGTGCTGTCGGTGCTGTCGGTGCTGTCGGTGCTGTCGGTGCTGACGGTGCCGCGAGCGCTGCCGGTGTTGCGGGCGCTGCGGGAGCGGCAATGCCGTGCAAGTGACGCCGGCCAATTCCGGGATTTTTCGCCTTATATATAACTAGTTTTAGCATTACTAGTTACTCACCAACTCCCTTATGAGATCAGGCGTTGCCCGGTTTTCCGCCCGACACACAACGCATCCGGCCGTCACCCGCAGATGGACACCCCTCGCCGGGCGCCCCTGTCCGAACCTCCGGCGCTCGGATACGCTTGAGCATCCACCGGACCGACAGCTGCACCCAAACGCGGAGGCACGATGAAGCTCTACTACTGGCCGAAGACCCGGGCATTCCGGGCGTTGTGGATGCTCGAGGAACTCGGCGTGGTGTACGAACTCGTGCCGATCGACCTGCGCTCGCACGAGCAAGGCAGCGACGCGTTCGTGCAGGTCAACCCGATGGCCAAGCTGCCCGCGCTCGACGACGGCAGCGTGCCGTTCGCCGAATCGGGCGCCGTCCTGCTCTATCTTGCCGACCGCTGTCCGGGTGCCGGGCTCGGCATCGCACCCGACGATCCGCTGCGCGGCCGCTTTCTCCAATGGATGTTCTTCACACCGACCTGCCTCGAACCGGCGATGGCCGAGAAATTCACCGGCGCGTCGGGCAATCCCGTCGCGTTCGGCTGGGGCAACATCACACGCGTGCAGCGCGCACTCGCCCAGGCGCTTGCCCATAGCCCGTGGCTCGTCGGCGACCGCTTCACCGCGGCCGACCTGCTGCTCGCCAGCACGCTGAAGATCGCATTCGACGCGCATCTGCTGCCGCACGAAGGCGTGCTCGGCGACTATGTCGCGCGTGCGGAGGACCGTGACGCCTTCCGCCGCGCGGTCGCGATCGAACAGCGCGAAGCAGCGCGCCTGCTGCATGCGTGACTTGTAGCGCGTGGGCGGCGGCGCCAGCCGCCCGCGAGCGCACCTACGCGGCGGGGCCCGACGCCGCGGCGCCCGCTTCGACCACCACGCCCGGCGAGCCGCGCTCGTCGGTGTCGACGTCGATCGGCACGACTTCATGAAAATGCGTGTAGTCGATGTGCGTGATGCCGTCTTCGTCGTGCATCAGGTCGACATAGCGGTGACGCCAGCGGATCTCGCCGTGCACCCACGTGTGACGCGCCTGCATCACCTGCGCGGTCGTCTCGTCCGAGCCTTCGATCGTGATCAGCAACGACGCGTCGCGCGCCGCGAGCGATTCGGGCGTCTCGCCGAACAGCGCGCTCGATTCGTCGATCACGTGCATCAGGTTCCAGCCGAGCAGGAAAATCGGATGCTCGCTGCGCACGAGCGGCAGGTCGTGAATCTTGCGCAGCGTGTAGCCCTCGTGCGTGCCTTCGATACGCATCAGCCGCAGTTTCGCCTGCGCCTCGGCAATCACGTTCTGGCGCGCGTTCGCGGCCCGCACCATCAGCGTCATCCTGCCGTTCAGCGGCCGGACGATCGCGTTGCGCGCGAACAGGATCTTCGCCTGCGGCCGCGAAAACCGCGCGAACACGAGCCCCGTGGCCAGCGCAATGCCCGACATCCCGATGAAGATCTCGAACGTCGCGACCAGGTGCGCATAGAGGGTCTGCGGATGCATGTCGCCATAGCCGACGGTCGCGAGCGTCTCGACGCTGAAGAAGAACGCGCCGCCGAATCCGGCCGGCGACTGGTTCGCGATCGGCTCGCGGCCGAGCAGGTAGAGCGTTGCAAAGCCGCCGTTGAGCAGCAGGAACAGCACGGCGAGCGACAGGAAGAATACGGGCCAGCTCACCGTCAGCGCGCGGTGATAGAGGTCGCGCCAGCCGAGCGGCGGCATCCCGTACGCAATGACCGGGCGCGTGCCCGACCAGATCTTGCGGCCACGGCCGCGGGAGGCTGGGGAGGACGAATCGACATTCATCGCGCGGCGCCGGAAGCAGGGAGGCGACGAGCGTAGCACGCGCGGCAGCGGCCGGGAATGCGGGCCGGTTCGGAATGGACCTCCGCCGCGCCGCCGGCCGCGCGGCACAAAAAAAAGCCGGCCGCGGAAGCGGCCGGCTGCGTCGTCAGCGTGCGGACAAGCGCGCGATGTGTGCGGCGCTCACTTCCGGTCGACGATCACCTGGTCGAACGTGCCGCCGTCCGCGAAATGCGTCTTCTGCGCGTTCGCCCAGCTGCCGAAAACCTGCTCGACGCTGAAGGTCTTCAGCGCCTTGAACTCGGCGGCATGCTTCTTCAGCACATTCGCGTCGCGCGGGCGCAGATGGTGCTGCGCGATGATCTCCTGCGCTTCCGGCGTGTACAGGTAGTCGAGATACGCCTGCGCGACCTTGCGCGTGCCCTTCTTGTCGACGACCTTGTCGACGACGGCGACAGGCGGCTCCGCCAGAATGCTCGCCGACGGATACACGGCGTCGAACTGCGCGCCCGATGCACCGGTGTCCATCAGCGCGACTTCGTTCTCGAACGTGACCAGCACGTCGCCGATGCCGCGCTGCGTGAACGTGGTCGTCGCACCGCGGCCGCCCGAGTCGAGCACCGGCACGTTGCGGAAGATCGCCTTCTCGAAGTCGATCGCCTGCTGGTCGGTCGCGCCCTTCTGTTTCTGGAAGCCCCACGCGGCGAGATACGCGTAGCGGCCGTTGCCCGACGTCTTCGGGTTCGCGATGATCACCTGGACGCCCGGCTTCGCCAGATCGCTCCAGTCCTTGATCGCCTTCGGGTTGCCCTTGCGCACCAGGAACACCATCGTGGTCGAATACGGCGAGCTGTTGTCCGGGAAGCGTGCGCGCCAGTCCTTCGGCAGCAACTGACCGCGCTCGGCGAGCAGGTCGATGTCGTTCGGCTGGTTCATCGTCACGACGTCGGCCTGCAGCCCCTGCAGCACCGACAGCGCCTGCGCGCTCGACGCGCCGTGCGACTGCTTGATCGCGACCGTCTCGCCGGTCTTCTGCTTGTAGGCGGCGGCAAAGCCCGTGTTGATGTCCTTGTAAAGCTCGCGCGTCACGTCGTACGACACGTTCAGGATCGACGTATCCGCGTGCGCCGCCGTCGCCGCCACGACCAGCGCCGCCGCCGCGCCCGTATGCAGCCAGCGGCCGATCCCCTTCATGCTTGCCATCGTGATATGCCCCGTTTCCAGTGGTGGTGAATGTGCGTGACGGCACGCGTACGCGCTGTCATCGAAACGTAAGCGGGCATTCTAGCGGCCGGGCGCGGCGCGCTTTCCAATCAGTCGTGGAAAGCAAATCTCGAATCCTGCTAAACGGCGGTGGACGCTCGCGCGCGCATCGAATCCGGTGTTAAGATCGCCGCTCAGCCCACTTACGGTTCATCCATGTCCGCTACCCAGCGCTCGCTTCCGATCCTCGGCGCCATCGCGGCAGGTACGCGCGCGGCCGGGCTGAAACTGAAAAAACGACTCCTCGACTGACGGGGACGTCGCGTCCCGTCAGGCGAATGCCGGACGGGATGCCCGCAGGTCGTTTCATTCTCCTTGCACGCATGCCTCGCTCCGGCCCTCCGCCGGCGGAACGGTTCCTTCCCACTCCGTTTCCACCATGAGGCTTTGCATGAACACACGTTTCGAAGGTATCTGGCTGCCGATCATCACGCCGTTCCACCACGGCGAAGTCGACCATGCCGCGCTCGCGCGACTCGCGCGCCACTATGCGGGCGCGGGCATCGCGGGGTTCGTCGCGGGCGCGACGACCGGTGAAGGCGTGCTGCTCGACGCGCGCGAACAGGACGCCGTGTTCGCGACGCTGCGCGACGCGGCGCCCGGACGGCCGATCATTGTCGGGCTGACCGCGAGCGCGACGCATTTCGCGGCCGCTCGTGCACGCGAACTCGCGGCACTACGGCCGGACGGGCTGCTCGTCACGCCGCCCGTCTACGTGCGGCCGACGCAGGACGGTATCCGCCGCCACGTCGAGGCGATCGTCGACGCGGCCGACCTGCCGGTGCTCGTCTACAACATCCCGTACCGCACCGGCGTGAACGTCGAACTGGACACGCTGCAGGCGCTTGCGCGCGACCCGCGCGTCGCGGGCATCAAGGAATGCGGCGGTACGCTCGACCGGATGAGCCGGCTCGTGCACGACACGCCGCTCGCGATCCTGTCCGGCGACGACAACCAGAACTTCGCGGCGATGTGCGCCGGTGCGCACGGCGCGATCGCGAGCAGCGCGCACGTGCTGCCCGAATGGCATGTGCGCATCCATGCGCTGCTGCGCGACGGCCGGCTCGCCGATGCGCGGCGCCTGTCGGTCGCGCTGCAGCCGCTCGTCGCGGCGCTGTTCGCGGAGCCGAACCCGGCACCCGTGAAGGCCGTGCTGGCCGCGCAAGGGTGGTGCGAGGACGGGTTGCGGCTGCCGTTCGTGCCCGCGAGTGACGGGTTGAGGGAGCGACTGGCAACGATCTGTGCGGCGCTCGAAGCGTCGACGCAAGCTGCCGCAGCGGCGTAGGATTTCGAGCCGAAAACTGTTTCAGACCGTCAGAATCCGGGACGCGCCATACTGCGAAAGATGGCCGTCCGCGGTGACAAGCAGCAGCGGTTCACACCACACCTGCGCGACGAGCAGCCGGTCGAACGGATCGAGATGATAGTGGGGCAGATGGCGCACGGCAGCGCTGTGCGCGACGCGAACCGGCAGTTCGCGGTACTCGCTCGTGTTGATCTTGTCGACCAGACGATCCACATCGACATCCAGCTTTCCCTTCCCGGCCTTGATCGCCACTTCCCAAATGCTCGCGCTGCTGACGAACACTTCATCTGCAGCGGTAATCAGGCTGCGCGCGCGAGCGCTCAGCTTCGGATCGTTCGCCACTGCCCAGAGAAAGATGTGCGTATCGAACAGCAGCCGCATTACTTCCCCATGAATGCGGCCAGTTCTTCGACGGAAAGCGGCGCATCGAAGTCATCCGCAATCCACATCTGCCCCTCGAGGGCACCGAATGGGTGAATCGGCCTGAGCGGCACAAGCCGGACCGACTGCTTGCCGTCCTGCATGATCACAACGCGTTCGCCTGCGATCGCGGCATCGAGCAGCCGTTGGAGATCGATCGTGGCTTCGGGGACAGTGGCAACTTGCATGATGGGCTCCATTGAGTGACCCACCATTCTCACGACATTCGCCCCATTGCTCCAATAGGCCGAACGTCCAGCCAGACTCACGTACGTCGCTCGGCATCACGCCGCCAACGCCACCGCCCCCTCCGTCGCATCCCTTACCGCCTGCGTCACGATCCGCGCGAGCCGATCGACCGTCGGGGTTGCCGACGACGTGCGCCGCAGCAGGATCAGCGGCAGGCTCGGCAGCGCCGGCAATCCGCACGACGCCGCATCGAGCACGCGCACCGACGCGGGCAGCCCGTAGTGCGAACGCACCGTCAGCCCGAGGCCGGCCGCCGCCGCCGCCCATAACCCGGCGAGACTCGGCGTCGTGAACGCGATGCGCCACGGCACGCCCGCGCGATCGAGCGCATCGGTCGCGGCGCCGAAGAAGCGGCACGGCCGGTCGAACACGACGAGCGGCAGCGCCTCGCCCGCGGCACGGCCGCCCGCTACGGCGTGCGCGGCATCCGCCCCGCCTTCCGCACCCTCGTCGGCCCCACCCGGCATGCCGAACCCGCCCGCCCCCGCCGCCCCGACCCACTGCATCGGCACCTGCGCGATCACCTCGCTGTCGATCCCGGCCCGCGACACGAGCGCCGCCGACGCCGGATCGCCCCACACGAGCGCGAGATCGAGCTGGTTCGCGTCGAGCCGGTCGAGCAGGTCGGCATTGCGCGCCACACGCGCCTCGATCCTCACCTTCGGATGCGCACGCGCGAACCGCCCGAGCACGTCAGGCAGGATCGCCTCGCCGAAATCCTCCTGCAACCCGACGCGCACCCAGCCGTCGAGATTCACGCCGCGCACGGCCGCGGCGGCCTCGTCGTTCAGCTCGATCATCCGCCGCGCATAACGCAGCATCGCGTCGCCGGCATCGGTCAGCGCGAGCCCGCGTCCGGCCTTCACGAACAACGGCGTGCCTGCCTGCTCCTCGAGCTTGCGGATCTGCGCGCTCACCGCCGACGACGAGCGCGCGACGCGGTCGGCCGCCTTCGCAAAACTGCCGAGATCCACGCCCGCGACGAGGCTGCGCAGCGCCGCCACGTCGAAGTTGGGCCGGGCCAGCGCGGCATCGGCCAGCGCGAGCGCAGCGCCACCGTCGCGCGGAATGTCGTGTCCGGACATATCAACCATCCCGTTTTATCGAACGATTAATCAAAAACTTTCCGATTTTCAGGATGAATGTAGGCGGCCAGACTGTCGATGTCAATTTCCAACCGGGCCTGCCGCCATGGATACCACCTGCATCGCCACTCCCTCCTCGCCCGCCCGCGACGCACGCGGCCCGGCCCATCGCTGGCGCGTGCTGGCCGCCGGCGTGGCCGCGAACATGAGCTTTTCGGCCGCGGCGGCAGGCATTCCGACCACCGCCGTGTGGATGCGCACGGCCTACCACCTCGACAACGGCGCGCTCGGCCTCGTGCTCGGCGCGCTCGGCTTCGGCGTCGCGCTGTCCGAGCTGCCGTGGGGAATCGCCGCCGACCGTTTCGGCGATCGCCGCGTACTGCTGACCGGGCTCGTCGCGACGGCCGCCATGCTCGCGCTGATGGTGTGCACGCTCGTCCCGAGCGCGCACGCGGTGCCGCCGCTTGCGCGCGTCGTCGCGGCGATGTGCTGCGTCGGCCTGCTCGGCGGCAGCGTGAACGGGTCGAGCGGGCGCGCGGTGATGCGCTGGTTCGGCGAGCGCGAACGCGGGCTCGCGATGAGCATCCGCCAGACGGCCGTGCCGCTCGGCGGCGGCATCGGCGCGGCGCTCCTGCCGTCGCTCGCGTCGCATCTGGGGTTCGCCGCGGTATTCGGTACGCTGATGCTGCTGTGCGCCGGGTCGGCCGTGCTGACCTGGCGCTGGCTGCACGAACCGCCCGCCGAACCGGCCGCCACACCCGGCGTCGCGCATCGACCAGCCGCACGTCCGCAACCCGTGCAACCCGCACGGCTCGCGCACGGTCCGCTCGCGAGCGCCCGCGTGTGGCGCATCGTGCTCGGCATCGGCCTGCTGTGCGCGCCGCAGTTCGCGGTGCTCACGTTCGCGACGGTGTTCCTGCACGACTTCGGCCGGCTCGGCCTCGCCGGCATCAGCTCGGCGATGGTCGTGCTGCAGCTCGGCGCGATGGTGATGCGCGTCTGGAGCGGCCGCCATACCGACCGGCACGGCAACCGGCGCGCGTACCTGCGCGGCTCGGTGCTCGTCGCGGCCGGCTCGTTCACGCTGCTCGCAGCCGCGACGGCCGGCAGCCCGCACGTGCCGCTCGCCGCGATCGTCGCGATTCTGGTGTTCGCAGGCGTCTGCGTATCGGCGTGGCATGGCGTCGCGTACACGGAGCTCGCGACGCTCGCGGGTGCGAACCACGCGGGCACCGCGCTCGGGATGGCGAACACGGTCGTCTACCTCGGGCTGTTCGCGACGCCGCTCGCGATTCCGCCGCTGCTCGCCGTCAGTTCGTGGAGCGTGGTCTGGCTCGCGGCCGCGCTGGTCGCCGGCGCGACCTATCCGCTGTTCGCCACGCGCTGACGCGAGCGCATTGCACTCGGGCGCGTGGCCTGCACCACGAACGCCCACGCCTGCGTCAGCCCGCCTCGCGCGCCAGCGCGCGTCGCGTGGCCGGCCGTTCGGCCTCGCGCTGCGCATGGGCCGTCCACGCGGGGTACTGCGTCATGTCGAATCCGATCGCGACACCCCAGCGATACAGCACGAACAGGAACGGATCGACGATCGAATGCGCGCCCGGCTCGGCCCACGTCCGACCGTCGGCGAGCGCGGCTTCGATCGTCTCGTTCGCAGCTTCGATCGTGCCGCGCCCGTGCGTGCTGACCGCGCCGTGCAGCGCCGGATCGCCGATGAAGCGGCCCGGCCGCCACAGCGCGCCGTAACCGACGCCATGCACCCAGCCGACCAGCCAGGCGAGCCATTCGTGGCACCGCGCCTCGCGCAGCGGGTCGCCGAGCGGCAACAATTGCGCATCGGGATAACGGCGCGCGAGATACGTGAGGATCGCCGGCGTTTCGGTCAGCACGCGCGGCTCGCCCGGAATCGCGAGCACGGGCACGCGCGCCTTCGCGTTGATCGCGAGATAGCGCGCGTCGAGGTTCTGCTGCTTCTGCACCGAGACGATCTCGACGTCGAACGGCGCGCCGGTTTCCTCCAGCGCGATGTGAGCGGCGAGCGAGCAGGCGCCCGGCGAAAGATAAAGACGATATGCGTTCATGGTGGTGTGGCCCGACGGGGCAGTGGAAGACGGAACCGAGTGTAGGAACGCGTGCATGCCCGCCGCAAACGATGAATTGTCGTGCTCGGACATTAGTGTTACTAATACCCGCATGCGACGCATCCACCTTCCTCCGCTGCAGACGCTGCGCGCGTTCGAGACCGCCGTGCGGCTGCAGAGCTTCACGCGCGCGGCCGATGAGCTCGCGCTCACGCAAGGCGCGGTCAGCCAGCACATCCGCGCGCTCGAGGCGCAGCTCGGCTACCCGCTCTTCACGCGCGAACGCAACGGCGCGACGCCGACGCACGCCGCGCACGCGCTCGCGCTGCAGGTGCGCCAGGGCCTCAGCGTGCTCGAGCGCGCGTTCGAGCCGGCCCTCACGGTACGCAGCCGGCCGCGCACCTGCGACGTCACGCTGAACGTCAGCGTGCTGCCGAGCGTCGCCGAGCGCTGGCTCGCGCCGCGCCTGCCGCGCTTCTCCGCCGCGCATCCGCACATCGCGATCGCGCTGCACCCGGACGTGGCGCTCGCACCGCTGCGCAAGCGCGACCGCATCGACGTCGCGCTGCGCTACGGGCCCGGCACGTGGCCGGGCGTCGTCGCCGAGAAGCTGATGAACGAGACGATCTTTCCGGTCGCGAGCCCCGCGTACCGCAATCGCGACGGCATCGCGCCGCGCGCGCCGGCCGATCTCGTGCGCGCGACGCTGCTGCGCCATCCCGCGCAGCCCTGGGAACCGTGGCTCCAGGCCGCCCGGCTCGACCTTACCGAATCCGCGCGCGCGCCACGTTTTACCGATGCGAACGCGCTGATCGACGCGACGCTGAAAGGACGCGGCGTCGCACTCGCGCGCCGCTCGCTGATCGAACCCGAACTCGCCGACGGCACCCTCGTGCGCGTATCGACGGTGCGCGTGACCGACGTGTATGCGCACTACGTCGTGTGGCGCCCCGGCCATCCGCATGAAACGGCGATCCGCACCTGGCTCGACTGGTTGCGCAGCGAGGTGCGGCGACGCACACCGCGACGCTGACGCAACGCGATCGGCGGCACGCGTCCATCAATGAACGGTCAGGCTGCCGTGGACGCGCTCATGCATCGCATCGCGTGCCCGGGTAAAAGTGCCCGACTCGCATCGTCCGCCGGGAAATATTGCACGCCCGCCACGTTGTGCAAGTGAATGGTCAGGATATCGAAAGCATTCTGCGATCACGCGCCGGTCGCAAACGATTCACCGAAACGTCGCATCGCATCGGCATACTCGAAAACGTTTCCCGATCAGCCTGCCAGGAGAGAAGTCATGCATCGCGTTGCCGTCGTCGTCGTTCTTTGTGCCGCTGCTTTCGTCGCCGCCTGCAGCGACGACGCGCCGCACGACGCACCCACGGCCGACGCGTCGCAGCAGGCCGGCGCATCGGCCAGCTCCGCCAGCGCATTCAACAACGACGCAACCGCAAACGCCGCCGCGTCCGATGCTGCGCCGCTCGCACCGCCCGTCGTGCACTACCCGCCCGATGATGACGACGACGCGAAGCCCACGGCAAATGCGACCGCGTCGAGCGCCGCCGCGTCGTCGCCAGGCTGATCCCGCCGCTTTCGTCCCCCGACCGCAGAACCGAGGTGAAATAACATGACGTCATCGAGCCGCCGCCGTTTCCTGCATACCGTCGCACAATCCGCGGGCGCCGCCGTCGCGCTCAACGCATTCCCCGAATCGATCCGCCGCGCGCTCGCGATTCCCGCCGCGCGCGGCACCGGCACGATCCGCGATGTCGAGCACATCGTCGTGTTCATGCAGGAAAACCGCTCCTTCGATCATTACTTCGGACACCTGCGCGGCGTGCGCGGCTACAACGACCGCTTCCCGATCCCGCTGCCGAACGGCAAGCCGGTGTGGTACCAGCCGTCGAAGGCCGACCCGACCAAGCCCGTGCTGCCGTTCCGGCTGAACACGCTGACGACCAGCGCGCAGTGCGTCGGCGACCTCGACCACTCGTGGTACAAGACGCACGCGGCGATCGACGGCGGCCGCTATGACCAGTGGCCCGCGAACAAGACCGACATGACGATGGGCTATCACGTGCGTGAGGACATCCCGTTCCACTACGCGCTCGCCGATGCGTTCACCGTGTGCGACAACTATTTCTGCTCGCTGCCGGGGCCGACGCACCCGAACCGCTCGTACCTGATGACGGGCACCGTCGACCCGACCGGCAAGTTCGGCGGCCCGCTGCTCGACAACAGCGACTACGTCGACGGCGACGGGCCGCCCGCGTACCAGCTGCTGTCATGGACGACCTTTCCCGAGCGCCTCGAAGCACGCGGCATATCGTGGCAGATCTACCAGCAGGGCACGACGGGCAACGATCCGTACAACGGCAACTACGGCACGAACGTGCTGCAGAACTTCGCGAACTTCATCAACGCGAAGCCCGGCTCGTCGCTGTACCAGCGCGCGCAGACGGTGCGCACGCTCGACGACCTGAAGAACGACGTGATCAACGACCGGCTGCCGCAGGTGTCGTGGCTGTGCCCGCCCGCCGCGTTCTCCGAGCATCCGAAATACACGCCCGCGTACGGCGCGAACTACACGTCGCAGATCCTCGACGCGCTCACGTCGAACCCGGACGTATGGCGCAAGACCGTGCTGTTCATCATGTACGACGAGAACGACGGCTTCTTCGACCACATCGTGCCGCCGCAGCCGCCGACGTCGGCCGCGCAAGGCGCGTCGACCGTGACGACCGACGGCGAGCTGCATACGGTCGTGAACCCCGGCCGTGGCGGCAGCTATACGGCCGACGGCCTGCCGTACGGCCTCGGGCCGCGCGTGCCGATGACGGTCGTGTCGCCGTGGACGAAGGGCGGCTTCGTGTGCTCGCAGGTGTTCGACCACACGTCGGTGATCCGCTTCATCGGCGAACGTTTCGGCATCGACGAACCCAACATCACGCCATGGCGCCGCACGGTGTGCGGCGACCTCACCACGGCATTCGACTTCCGCTCGTCCGACGCGTCGTTCCCGCCGCTGCCCGACACGAGCCAGTACCGTTCGATCGCCGACCAGCAGTGCACGTCGCAGCCCGCGCCGACCGTGCCCGCGACGCCGTCGCCGGTCGACCCGCAGGAGCCCGGCGTGCGGCCGGCACGTGCGCTGCCGTACGAGCTGCATGTGAATGCGAGCATCTACGGCGGGACGAAGCTGCGCATCGAATTCGCGAACCGCGGCAACCAGGGCGCGCACTTCCATGTGTATGCGACGAACCGCACCGACGGCCCGTGGCGCTACACGGTCGGCGCACGCCGCGTGCTGCATGCGGACTTCGACCTGACGGCGACGAACGGCGCGTACACGTTCTCGGTGTACGGGCCGAACGGCTTCGTGCGCGTGTTCTCGGGCAATGTGTCGGCCCCGGCCGTGCAGCACCGCAACCCTGCGCAGCCGGAAGTAAAGGCCGGCTACGACGTCTCGAACGGGAACCTGTACCTGAACCTGCGCAACCCTGGTGGGGCTCACGTCACGCTGACGCTGACCGACAACGCGTACGGCGCGCCGTCGCGGCAAGTGACGCTGCATGGGGGTGACGAGCGCGTCGAGCAATGGGCACTCGCGGCAAGCCACCAATGGTATGACGTGACGGTGAGCGACGGCGCGGCCGGCACCTTCTCGCGCCGTTTCGCGGGCCACGTCGAGAACGGCCGGCCGAGCTATTCGGATCCGGCCGCGGTGCGGCCCGTCGCCGCGGCGTAAGCGCAACGGCGCGGCGTGGCACGGCACCCGCCGTGCCGCGCGTCACCCGCCCGGTCCGTCAGAGTCAGACCGCGTACGCGAGCGCGCGGTCGACGAGCGCGGCTTCGAAGGCGTCGTCCGCGTCGCGAAAGCGCAGCGGTGCCGCGCAGTGGACGAGCGTGTCGACGAAGTACTTCGCACGCGGCCACGGCCCGAAGCCGGCCGCGGTGTTGATGTGCCCGGCGTCGCCGAGGTTCACGAACGCGCTGCCCAGGTGCTGCGCGAGCGTGCGCGCATCGGCAAGCGGCATCCACGGATCGGTCTCGCTGCCGATCACGATCGACGGCACGGCGAGCCGGCGCGCGTCGAACGGCCCGGCAAACGTGAATTTCTTCGGACTGGCGGGCGCGACGAGCAGCACGCCCGCGACGTCGCCCACCTGCGGCCACTGCGCGAGCGCATGCGCGGTCGCGAGGCAGCCGAAGCTGTGCGCGGCCAGCACGAACGGGCCGCGTTCGCGGTCGAGCAAGGCGCGCACCGATTGCGCCCAGCGCGCGAGATCGGGCGCGTCCCAGTCGTCCTGCTCGACGCGCAGCGAGCGCGGGAACTGCCGTTCGAGCCAGGTCTGCCAGTGAGCGCCTTCGCTGCCGTGCAGGCCCGGAACGGTGACGAGCCGCGGCGGCCACGCCGATTTGCTGCATGCGCGCATGATTGCCCTCGCTTGCTTGAAGACGGGCTTCGATTGTGGCGCGGCGTCCCCGGCGGCCGAACCAATATTTTGTGCTTTGCTTTTGCGGGGGCCGGCCCTCCGGGGGGGCGGCCGTCCGCGGGGCGGCCATCCGCCGAACGGCGCCCCGGGGCGGTCACCCACACCGGTCGCCCGCCCCGAGCACCGGCGCGCGATGCGCCGCGAAACCGTAGAATGTGGGCTTCCCGTCAGCTTCACGCGAAACAGGGCCGGGCGCCGACGCGCCGGGCGCTGTGGTCAGGAGATGCCCGATGTCCGCTACGCCCGCCGGCGCGCTGCGCCCGTTCGATCCCGCTTTTCCCGTGACGCGCCGCGCCGGCGTGGTTCACGCCGGCTTGCCCGGCCGCGGCACGGGCCGCAATGCGGTTCACCGGGCCGATTGCGATTGCGTCCACACGAATATCGGCCAATCGTTCGCGAAGTGACGGCATGAAGATCCTGTTCTATTCCCCGCACCAGGAAGCCGCCGCGTGGCGCGACGAGATCGCGCACGCGCTGCCGGAAGCCCACCTGCGCGCGTGGCAGCCGGGCGATACGGCTGCCGCCGACTACGCGCTCGTCTGGCGCGCGCCGCGCGAGTTCTTCGCCCCGCGCGACGGGCTGCGCGCAATCTTCAATCTCGGCGCGGGCGTCGATGCGCTGCTTGCGCTCGACCGCGCGCATCCGGGCACGCTGCCGCCGCACGTGCCGCTCGTGCGGCTCGAGGATTCTGGCATGGCGCAGCAGATGGTCGAATACGTGACGCACGCGGTGCTGCGCTACCTGCGCCGCTTCGACGAATACGAACTCCAGCAGCGCGAGCGCCGCTGGCGCCCGCTCGAACCGCATGCCCGCGCAAGCTTCACCGTCGCCGTGCTCGGCCTCGGCGTGCTCGGCGCACAGGTTGCGTGCGCGCTCGCCGCCCTCGGGTTTCCGGTGCGCGGCTACAGCCGCAGCGCGAAGCAGCTCGACGGCGTCGAAACCTTCGCCGGCGACGGTGCGTTCGACGCATGCATCGACGGCGCGAAGGTACTCGTCAACCTGCTGCCGAGCACGCCCGACACCGACGGCGTCCTGTCGTCGCGTGCCTTCGCGCGGCTCGCGCCGGGCGCATACGTGGTCAACGTCGCGCGCGGTGCGCATCTCGTCGAAGCCGACCTGCTCGACGCGCTCGCGAGCGGCCGCGTCGCCGCCGCGACGCTCGACGTGTTCCACCAGGAGCCGCTGCCCGAGGATCACCCGTTCTGGCGCGCGCCGCGCATCACGATCACGCCGCACAGCTCGGCCGAAACGCTGCGCGCGGAGGCCGTCGAGCAGATCGCCGGCAAGATCCGCGCGTTCGAGCGTGGCGAGCGCGTCGGCGGCATCGTCGACTACGCGCGCGGCTATTGAATTCAGCCTTACATGAAAACCAGGAGACAACCATGACGTTCCCCACCGCCGTCAAGATCGTCGAAGTCGGCCCGCGCGACGGGCTGCAGAACGAGAAGACCTTCGTGCCGACCGACGTGAAGATCGCGCTCGTCGACCGGCTGTCGCAGGCCGGCTTCCGCAACATCGAAGCCGCGTCGTTCGTGTCGCCGAAATGGGTGCCGCAGATGGCCGACGGCGCCGAAGTCATGGCCGGCATCGAACGCCGCGCGGGCACCGTGTACTCGGTGCTCACGCCGAACCTGAAGGGCTTCGAAAATGCGCTCGCCGCGCGCGCCGACGAAGTCGTGATCTTCGGCGCGGCAAGCGAGGCGTTCTCGCAGCGGAACATCAACTGCAGCATCGCCGAGAGCATCGCGCGCTTCGAGCCCGTCGCGAAGGCGGCGAAGGATGCGGGCCTGCGGCTGCGCGGCAGCGTGTCGTGCACGCTCGGCTGCCCGTACCAGGGCGAAGTGCCGGTCGCCTCGGTCGTCGACGTCGTCGAGCGCTTCGCGGCGCTCGGCTGCGACGAGATCGACATCGCCGACACGATCGGCGTCGGCACGCCGAAGCGCACGCGCGAAGTGCTCTCGGCCGTCACGCGCGTGTTCCCGCGCGAACGCCTGTCGGGCCACTTCCACGACACCTACGGCCAGGCACTCGCGAACATCTACGCGGCGCTGTTCGAAGGGATCGAGATCTTCCACGCGTCGGTCGCGGGCCTCGGCGGCTGCCCGTACGCAAAAGGCGCGACCGGCAACGTCGCGACCGAGGACGTGCTGTACCTGATGCAGGGCCTCGGCATCGACACCGGCGTCGACCTCGCGCAGGTGGTCGCCGCCGGCGACTTCATCTCGAACGCGATCGGCCGCGCGAACGTGTCGCGCGCCGGTCGCGCACTGCTCGCCAAGGCGCAGAGCGCGGCCGACGCTGCGAACTGCGCATGACCCCGGTATTCGATGGATTCTTCAACATGACGACACCTGCTGCATTCGATTCACTTCCCGATTCCGCGCGACGCGTCGCGCTGCTGCTGCGCGAGCGCGGCCATGCGAAAGACATCGTGATGCTCGCCGAAACCGGCAAGACGTCGGCCGAGGCCGCGGCCGGGCTCGGCTGCTCGGTTGCGCAGATCGCGAAGTCGATCCTGTTTCGCCGGCAGTCGGACGGCGCGCCCGTGCTCGTGGTCGCGAGCGGCGTCAATCGCGTCGACGAGAAGAAGGTCGCCGCGCAGGTCGGCGCGGTCGGCCGCGCGGACGCGAAGTTCGTGCGCGACAACACCGGCTATGCGATCGGCGGCGTCTGCCCGATCGGCCATCTCGTCGACCCCGTCACGCTGATCGACGCCGATCTCCTCGAACTCGACAGCCTGTGGGCAGCCGCCGGCCATCCGCATGCGGTGTTCAACCTGTCGCCGAACGAACTCGTGTCGCTGACGGGCGCGCCGGTCGCGGACGTCGCGTTGCGGGAACCCGCATGAGCGACGTCGTGGTGCCGATCGGCACGGTGGCCTCGCCGTGCACCGACGTATGCCGGATCGATCCGCGCACCGACTGGTGCGCGGGTTGCCTGCGCACGCGCGACGAGATCAAGGGGTGGCGTACGTCGGATGACGACGCGAGGCGCGCGTTGCTCGCGCGGCTCGATGCGCGGCGGCGGCTGATTGCGAGGAGCGGTGCATAAAGATCGCCGGGCACACGTGTCTCGCCAAGGTCGGAACCGTCCTTGCCGCTGTCACACAACATGGCAGCCATGACACTCGCTAACCTTGTCCCCGCCCCGTATTGAACCGGCAAGATCGTGTGCAGCCACGCTGCGCCCGTGTTCCGTGAGCCCGACAACGAATCCCGGCCGCCACGCTCGACACCGAGAATGCCGGTGACGCGGCGGTGGCTTTACGATGCCCCCTCTCAGTAAGTTGCGACGAGGGCGGACAACGAGCGTCACATGTTGCTTGAACCCTCTTCGAAGAGAGGGTCCGTGTCCTTTGAACTTTCAGTGGGAGTTGGCCAACACTGCTTGCTCTACAGCCGCAGCGAATATCGTTCGCGCTTCCCTACCGGCTCACCGGGTGAAAAGGCGGGGAAGGAACGCGTCCAGTTGATCAGCGCGGGACATTTGGCGCGTGATACCACGCAATTGGAGGGGCTTCGCAGGTTTCTTCAGAATTGCCGCGTCGACCATTATGTCGACCGTACCGATCCGCAGCGACTGTCGCAGGCGCTACAGCGCGCTGTCAGCAACGGCGATGTCATCGCGGTCGTCGAGCAGGTGCGCTCATCCGGAACGCCAAGGCGCACGAATGACGAGCCGCGGCCGTACTCGATCACGTTTACGCCATCTCAGTTATTCAAGCGCCCGGCCCGTATGGCAGCCAGTTTTGGCATGCCCGGCCGAACGCGACTCAGACTTCCCGCCGACGATGGAATTGCAATATGGCGAGCGAACCCGGGAGACAGGCTGCCAGACGGCACCATTGCAAGCGCACTCGGTAGCACGCCGCCGTTTGAGTATCGATCCGACGCTCCGATCGCCAATGATGCCCTTCAACTCGCGGGCAGCGACGGCCTGCCCGGCAACAATCAAGCACAAAACAAGCAATTCAAAACCGTTGTCAAAATATTGGATCTGAATAAGCGTCAGGCACGTTTGCTTCACGAAGAGATAAGTGGAGAAGGGCTCGGATATCATGAAATTCTCGAGCGTGCACGAGACATGTTTGGGGGCAGCTCATGACCAGCATTCACGAACAGATTACCCGGCACCTCGCCGTTCTCGAAGGTCTCGACATCGGCGGCATCAACCGTGCAGCCGACTTGCTGACGATACAGTTCGGCCCGATGCGCCAAACCACCACGCGAAAAGGTACGGTGAAGTGGGTAGGCGCATGGGCGCTGCACATTCAATGCGATTGGCAATTCCAGCGAGAAAACGACATCGTCGCAACTCAGGACGATCTTTCCGTATCCGACGACAAAGCGCGCCGAACGGTGGAGCGTCTTGAAGCGTTATTGATCGGGCATGGCCCAATGACCGTTCAACGTGCACTTGGCGGCGAATCGGGGCAAGCCCGGATCACGTTGTCCGCCGGGCTGAGCCTTGTCATCACGCCGACGGGCATGGCCCACGAAGAAGACTGGCGGCTCTTTGCACCGGGCGTCGACGGCCCGCACTTCGTGATCGAGGGTGGTCGGATCGATCACGACTCTCTCGCATAGAACAAACCGGTATCGAACGGGACGTTCAACGCCGTTGCGACGGTCGCGCATAAAAAAAAGCCGTTCAACCTGACAGGCGAACGGCATGAGATCGGAATCCTGTGAACGTGATCAACGTCACAGCCCGCATCATACGAGCGACGCGCACCGCTCGCATCGGGTGTTTCCCTACAACTTCTTACAGCGTCTTTCACGCGTGCGCGTGCACCGCTTTCGCTCGCCATGCACGCGCCATCCGCCCGCGATACTCGCTCCTGAAATTCGCATTCGGCGCGCCGCTACGATGCCCGCAGCGGCGCCGAATCGCACGACCGTTTCAGCTGCCGACTGCCGCGCGACGCGCGGGCACGATGCGCCAGCCAAGATTCACGCCGGCCGCCGCGAGCAGGATCAGCAGCGCGCCGAACACCTGCGTCCACGCGAGCGTCTGCCCGAACGCAACGTGGTCGACGACGATCGCGACGACCGGATAGACGAACGACAGCGCCCCCGTCATCGCGGTCGGCAGCTTCTGGATCGCGCCGTACAGCAGCACGTACATCAGGCCCGTATTCACGACGCCGAGCACGACGAGGTCGAACCATTGCGCGGCGGTCGCCGGCAACGTGCCGAAGTGCGCGAACGGCGCGAGCAGCAGGACGCCGAGGCCGGCCTGCAGCAGCGCGAGCAGATGCGGCGGTGTGCCCTTCAGGTGCTTCGTGACGATCGACGAGATCGCATACAGGAACGCCGCACCGAGCGACAGCGCGACACCTTCCAGATACTCTCCCGGCACCGCGAGCACGGCCGGCTCGACGCGCACCACCGCGACGAGTCCGACGAAGGCGAGCGCGAGCCACGCAACCGTCGACGCGGTAATCCGCTCGCGGAACACGATGGCGCCGAGTGCGACGAGCATGAACGGCTGCGTGTTGTAGACGGCGGTCGCCATCGAGATCGATGCACGCGAATAGGCGGCGAACAGCAGCAGCCAGTTCGCGACGATCGCGACGCTGCCGAGCGCTGCAAGCGCGAGCATCCTCGGCGAGAACAGCGCGCGGCGCAGGAAGCCGAACGCCGCGCAGACGATCGCGAGCGTCGCGGCGCCGAACAGGCAGCGGAAGAACACGACGTTCGTCAGCGGCTGCTGCGACGACATCACGAGCCAGCCGATCGTGCCGGACATCATCATCGCGACGACCATCTCGGCGGCGCCGCGGCGCATTTCATTCGAAGCCATCGTGAACTCCGTTCGGAAGAGTGGATGACTTCGATTCTAGAAACTTGCTTTCGCGGCAGCCATGGCTAAACTGAAGTGAAACAAACGATTCACCTTCGAAAGCAAAGCGATCATGCCGAAACGCCTTTCCCCGCCTGCCGTCACGTCGCTCGACGCGACCGATCGCGCGATCCTCGCGGCGCTGGCCGACGACGCGCGCATCGCAACCAGCGAACTCGCACGGCAGATCGGGCTGTCGGCACCCGCGACCGCCGATCGCGTGCGGCGGCTCGAGGCGCAAGGCGTGATCGCCGCGTTCACCGTCGAGCTCGACCCGCGCGCGCTGGGCTACACGCTGCAGGCGATCGTTCGCGTGAAGCCGCTGCCCGGCCAGTTGCATCTCGTCGAAGAGTTGCTGCGGCGGATTCCCGAATTCGTGGAGTGCGACAAGGTGACCGGCGAGGACTGTTTCATCTGCCGGCTCTACCTGCGCACGATCGAGCACCTCGACGACATCCTGTCGAAGGTGACGGAGCGCGCGGAGACGAGCACCGCGATCGTGAAATCGACGCCGGTGCCGCGCCGGCTGCCGCCGCTCGTCGAGGACGACGGCGCGCACCGCTGAGCAAGCCGGCACGCGCCCGCCTGCGTGCCGTCAGGCGGCCGCGTCGCGCGCCTCGAAGAACGCGAGCAGTTCGTCGATCAGCGCGACCGGCGCCTCTTCCGGAATGTAATGCCCGCATTCGAGTGCGCGGCCGCTGACGTCGCGCGCGACGCGACGCCATTCGTCGAGCGGATCGAAGCAGCGGCCGACGATCCCGTTCTCGCCCCACAGCACGCGCAGCGGGCACGCGACCTTGTTGCCGCGCTCGAGATCCGCACGGTCGTGCTCGAGATCGATCGTCGCGGACGCGCGGTAGTCCTCGCACATCGCATGCACGGCGCCAGGCTGCGCGAGCGCCGCCCGGTACGCGGCGAGCGCCTCGGGCGCGAACGGCGCGAGCCCGGCGGACCGGTTGCCCATCACGCGCTCGATGTACGCATCGGTATGCGCGCCGACCAGCATCTCGGGCAGCGGCTCCGGCTGGATCAGGAAGAACCAGTGGAAATACGCGGTCGCGAACGCGCGATCGGTTTTCTCGTACATCGCAAGCGTCGGCGCGATGTCGAGCAGCATCATCCGCTCGACGGCGTCCGCGTGATCGAGCGCGAGCCGGTGCGCGACCCGCGCGCCGCGGTCGTGCGCGCACACATGGAAATGCTCGAAACCGAAATGCCGCATCACCGCGACCTGGTCGGCCGCCATCGCACGTTTCGAATACGGCGCGTGCTGCGCATCGCTCGGCGGCTTGCCCGACGCGCCGTAACCGCGCAGGTCGGTGGCGATCACCGTGAAATGATCCGCGAGCGTCGCGGCAACGCGATGCCAGATCATGTGGGTTTGCGGATGTCCGTGCAGCAACAGGAGCGGCGGACCCGCGCCTCCTTTGACACCGAAGATGTCGGTGTCCTGCACCGTCACGCGAAACGGTGCAAACGCCTCAAACGACATGGTTTGTTTCTCGTTGGTTTGTTATGGCGACTATTTTAGGAGCGCCGGCGCGTCTTCACAGCGCGGTAAACACCAGAATCCGTAGAAAGAGAACACTCACTCGATTGCCGCCACACCGCGCGATTTGTTAAGCTCGCGTAGAATCGCACGATCGTTCGTATTAATAAGGACGACCTCGTTTCGCAGCTACACTCGAATTGCCGTTCGACCGCAAAGCATGGCGGCGGCGCGACCGTGCGGCCGCCCCCTGGAGACTGGAGACATCACATGGCATTGCCCACCGTCCTGCAGAACCTGACGCTGCCCGTCATCGCGTCGCCGATGTTCATCGTCAGCTACCCCGAACTCGTGCTCGCGCAATGCAAGGCGGGCATCGTCGGTTCGTTCCCCGCGCTCAACGCCCGGCCGGCCGAACTGCTCGACGAGTGGCTCACGCAGATCCAGTCCGAGCTCGCCGACCACAAGGCGAAACACCCCGACGCGGTGATCGGCCCGATCGCGGTCAACCAGATCGTCCACCAGTCGAACGCACGGCTCGAGCACGACGTGCGCGTCTGCGTCGAGCACAAGGTGCCGATCTTCATCACAAGCCTGCGCGCACCGGCGCGCGAGATCGTCGACGCGGTGCACAGCTACGGCGGCATCGTGCTGCACGACGTGATCAACCTGCGTCACGCGCAGAAGGCGCTCGAAGCCGGTGTCGACGGGCTGATCCTCGTCGCGGCCGGCGCGGGCGGCCACGCGGGCACCACGTCGCCGTTCGCGCTCGTCGGTGAAGTCCGCAAGATCTTCGACGGCCCGATCGTGCTGTCCGGCGCGATCGCGAACGGCGGCTCGATCCTCGCCGCGCAGGCGATGGGCGCCGACTTCGCCTACATGGGCACGCGCTTCATCGCGACGCAGGAAGCGCACGCGATCGACGACTACAAGCACGCGATCGTGAACGCGAAATCGTCCGACATCGTCTACACGAACCTCTTCACGGGCGTGCACGGCAACTACATCCGCGAGAGCATCGAGAAGGCCGGCCTCGATCCGGACGCGCTGCCGGAATCGGACAAGACCAAGATGAATTTCGGCGGCGACAAGACGAAGGCGTGGAAGGACATCTGGGGTGCCGGCCAGGGCGTCGGCCTGATGGACGACCTGCCGAGCGTGGGCGCGCTCGTCGAGCGCCTGAAGCGCGAGTACGACGACGCGAAGGCGCGGCTCGGCATCCCGCGCTGACGGATGCGGCGGCCATCACGGCCGCCACCGGTGCGCATACCGTCGGACAAAACAAAAAGCGCGAGCCGCAGCGGTTCGCGCTTTTTGTTTTTTCATCGCCCCGCCGCGGCGGGATGCACGGTTCACACCGCGCGCTTCATCCGCGTAATCGGCAGCACACGCAGGTGCGATTCGATCGACGGGCACAGCGACTGCCCTTCGAAACGCGCCGCCAGGAAGTCGACGAACGAACGCACCTTCGCGGACACGTGGCGACGGCTCGCGTAGACCGCATAGATCGGCGCCTCGTGCGGCGGCACCGCATCGAGCAGCACCGGCACGAGCCGGCCGGACTCGATGTCGTCGCCGACCACCTCGGTGCCGAGCAGCGCGATGCCCGCGCCCGCGAGCACGGCCGCACGCAGCCCTTCGAGGTGATTCACGATCAGGTTGCCGTTGAGGCTCACGCGCGACGCGGCGGCCGCGTCGATCACCAGCGAGTCGAGCATCGTCGAATTCGAGTCGCGCCGCAGGTAGTTGTGGTGTGCGAGATCGGCGATCGTCTGTGGCGTGCCGTGCTTCTCGAGATACTCGGGCGACGCGACCAGCAGGATGTGCGCGGTCGCGATCTGCCGCGCGACCAGCGACGACGATTTCAATCCGTTCGGCGCCGCGCGCACCGCGACGTCGTAGCCTTCCTCGATCAGGTCGACCACGCGATCGGACAGCGTCATGTCGACGGTCACGTCCGGGAACCGGCCCGCATAATCGGTGACGGCCTGCATCACGTGCCGCAGCCCGAACGCGGACAGCGACGTGACGCGCAGCCTGCCTTGCGGCACCACGCTCGCGGCGCCGACGGCCTGCCCGGCTTCGTCGAGTTCAGACAGCGCCTGCACGAGGCGCTCGTAATATTCGCGTCCGGCCTCGGTAGGCGCGACGCGTCGTGTCGTGCGATGCAGCAGCCGTGCGCCGAGCTGCTGCTCGAGATGCATCACGTGCTTGCTCGCCATCGCAGCCGACATCTGCATGCGCTCGGCCGCGCCGACGAAGCTGCCCACTTCGACGACGTAGCGAAACACATTCATGCTGACGAGGGTATCCATCGAACTAGCTCGTAATGACGGGGGAATGGTCCAATTACGAGATAGGGTAACAAAGGCGAGGAAACAGAAAGGTCAAGAAAGGCAAAACGGCGCCGCGGGTGGCGGCGCCGTTCTGGCGGGAAAACATGCAGTCGGGACGCGTTTTTCGCGTGCGACCGGCGAGCCGGCCGCGCGTGCGCGTCAGAACTTCGCGCGGATACCGGCGCCGAACGTGTTGCCGCTCGACAGGCCGCTGATGTGATCGTTCATGTACGCCGCGTAGACGTCCGTGCGCTTGGACAGCGGGTAGTCGTAGCCGACGGCCCAGGTCTGGCGCGTCTGGTCGAGGCCGCCCGCGTCGCGCGAGTACGCGTACGACGCCATCGCGCTGCCCACGCCGAGCGGCACCGACACGCCGCCTTGCGCGGTGTTCACGTGCCAGCTGCCCGCGACCTGGTCATTCTTCGTATACATGTACTGGCCGAACAGCTTCACGAGCTTCAGGTCGTAGGTCGCGCCGACGAGCGCGATGCCCTGGCTCTTCATGCCGGCCACCAGCGCGCTCAGGTCCTGCGGGCCGTTGTTGAAGTTCACGTACTGGTACGTGGCGGTCGCCGCGAACGGGCCGTTCGCATAGTTGAACTGCGCGCTCCACTTCTTCGAACGGTTGTCGCCGGCCTGGTTGCCGAGCGCGTACATCGCGCCGAAATTCA
Organism: Burkholderia crassaminum; assembly: GCF_964265005.1. Taxonomy (NCBI): domain Bacteria; kingdom Pseudomonadati; phylum Pseudomonadota; class Betaproteobacteria; order Burkholderiales; family Burkholderiaceae; genus Burkholderia; species Burkholderia crassaminum. The sequence continues at coordinate 3,474,026 of NZ_OZ183799.1, forward strand.
GGCCACCGAACGAAGGCGACGTGTACGACAGCGCGTTGTTCCAGCCCGAATCGCCGACGGCACCCTGGTCGCTCGGGTAGGTCGGGAACGTGCCGAGGCCGAGGAACACGTGGTACACCATCGGCGAGAAGGTGTACGAATCGTAGAACGGGTTGAACAGGATCGTCGACAGGAACAGGTGCGTCGTCAGGCGGCCGGCCGTCACCGTGCCGTACGGCGAATCGATGCCGACGTACGCGTTGCGTGCGAAGAACGTGTCGCCCTGGAAGCGGCCGAACTGGCCGTTCTGCGCACGGAAGAAGCTTTCCAGCGTGAAGATCGCCTTGTAGCCGTTGCCCAGATCCTCGGTGCCGTGCAGGCCCCAGTACGACGTCGACATCCCGCCGCCGCTCACGTTCCACGCGCGGTCGCCGCCCGGGAACTTGGTTGCGCCGACCCATTCGTCGACCTGACCGTAGAGCGACACGCTCGACTGTGCATGGACGGGAGCGGTAGCCGCCACGCAGGCAGCCGCGGCGATCAGCTTGACGGACGTGCGCGACGCACGGCGAGCGAATGCTTTCATTGGATCTCCAGATTTTGTCGAATTGTCGATAAGTGGCGCGAGCGTTGTTTTTTGGAGCCGAGTGCTTGCGTCGTATGGGGCGCAGCCATCTTTACGGATCATTCGTCCGGTCAAAATTGCGCACACTTATTGCTGGTATAGCGGCGGCATTAACTTCGCGGAATTGATACATGGCCGGGTACCCGCCGGCGGCCCGGCGTGAACGCGGTCGCACGGCCGGGCGGCGGCGTGGCACACGCGAACCGGGCGCGAAAGATAGCGCAATGCGGCGGGAAAATCAGCGGAAATCTGTGCGCGACTGTGGCGAATTCGCATCAGCCGGCGGGGGGACGAGCGCGCGGGCGCTCAGTTTCGGTAGAACGGGGAGAAAAACGGCGAATGCGCAGGCTCTTCCTGCGAACGGGGCGGCGGCATCGGACGGCCACCGCGCTCCTCGTTGTAGCGCGCGACGTCGGCGCGGATCGAACCGGCGCGCAGCGGCACGTTGCCGCCGCCCGGCGGGCGCGGCACCTGGCGCACGTCGGCGCTGATCGGCCGATACGGGTTCTGCGCGGCGTAGTGGCCGTACGACGGCGTCGGCCGCAGCCCCCAGCGGGAGCCGTAGCCGCTCACGCCGCCGGCGCGTGCACCGGCGGGGGGCGCAACGCGGCGCCAGACAGGTACACCGCCAGCCGGCTGACCGTACGCGCGCATGTCGCCGCCACCGAAGCCGTGGCCGCCGAACGCATGACCTCCGTGGGGCGGCTGCGCGAGCGCGAGCGGCATCAGCAGCGCGCCGAGCACGCCTGCCACCCATCGTCCGATCTTCCGTTTCACCCGTTCCGTCATCGTTCAGTGCCTGTCCATGCCCGCCGCCGGTTCCTTTCGGCCGACCCAAGGCTTTCAGCAGTAATTTATGGGCGGTCCGAAAGCGTGTCGAGCCAAAAAGTGTTATGTCGCCGGCATCGGTGTAACACCATGTTACTGCTAGGTTTTTTCACTTCAGCATGCGACCGGGACAGAACATTCTTCTGCCGTTTTACGCATGGCCGGGCCGGTACCGTGAGCGCCGCCGCATGAGATTGATTCATCAATCGATTCACACAATGAATTTGTGTAGTGAATCACCAACCGGGACAATGGCGCCATCCGCGCGCGCGACGCGCGCCTGAGTCGTTTCCGAATCGAGTTCCCGATGGCCCGTCCCCGTTTTCTTCCCGACAACTTCACGCTCGCGCTCGTCGGCACCGTCGTGCTCGCGAGCCTCCTGCCCTGCCGCGGCCCGGCCGCCCACGCGTTCAACTGGGCGACCAACATCGCCGTCGGCCTGCTGTTCTTCCTGCACGGCGCGAAGCTGTCGCGCGAAGCCGTCGTCGCGGGCGCGACCCACTGGCGGCTGCACGCGGTCGTGCTGCTCAGCACGTTCGCGCTGTTCCCGCTGCTCGGCCTCGCGCTGAAACCCGTGCTGCAGCCGCTCGTCACGCCGACGCTGTATGCGGGCGTGCTGTTCCTGTGCACGCTGCCGTCGACGGTCCAGTCGTCGATCGCGTTCACGTCGATCGCGAAAGGCAACGTGCCGGCCGCCGTGTGCGCGGCATCCGCGTCGAGCCTGCTCGGGATCTTCGTCACGCCTGCGCTCGTCGGGCTGATGATCACGTCGCAGTCGGCCGCCGCCGCGTCGCCGTGGAGCACCGTCGGCAGCATCGTGATGCAGCTGCTTGTGCCGTTCATCGCCGGCCAGTTGCTGCGGCCCGTGATCGGCGGCTGGATCGACCGCAACCGCGGCGTGCTGCGCTTCGTCGACCAGGGCTCGATCCTGCTCGTCGTCTACGTCGCATTCAGCGAGGCCGTCAACGAAGGCCTGTGGCACCAGATCCCGCCGCGCGCGCTCGGCGGCCTGCTCGTCGTCAACCTCGTGCTGCTCGCGATCGCGCTGTTGCTGACCGCGTTCGTCAGCAAGCGGCTCGGCTTCAACCGCGCCGACCAGATCACGATCATCTTCTGCGGATCGAAGAAGAGCCTCGCGGCCGGCGTGCCGATGGCGAAGGTGATCTTCTCGGCGAACGCGGTCGGTGCGATCGTGCTGCCGCTGATGCTGTTCCACCAGATCCAGCTGATGGCGTGCGCGGCGCTCGCGCAGCGCTGGGGGGCGCGCGACATGAGCGGCGAGCACGACGAGGGCGACGCGGCGCCCGGCGCGCTGAGCGCCGGGAAACGCTGACGATCGGGGCGGCGGGACGGCCATTGGGTGGTGCCGTCCCGGCGTTTCGGCGTTTCGGCGTTTCGGCGTTTCGGCGTTTCGGCGTTTCGGCGTTTCGGCGTTTCGGCGTTTCGGCTTTCGGCTTTCCGCTTTCCGCTTTCCGCTTTCCGCTTTCCGCTTTCCGCTTCCCGCTTCCCGCTTCCCGCTTCCCGCTTCCCGCTTCCCGCTTCCCGCTTCCCGCTTCCCGCTTTGAAGTGGTCAAGTAAGCTTGGACACCGATTAGGGCTAAGCAGCGAGCGCTTCGTAGTGCGCCGCCGCACCACCGCCCTCCCAACTGCGCACCAACGCGCCCGCGGGCGCGATGCACCAGCAATGCCCATCGCGTCACGAAATCTTCATTCAATTCTCCGCGGGCGGTGCCGTTAAGTCGGGCGTCCTGTCGATTCGGCTGCCCTCGCCCATGCCCGCGCCCCACTCCGACTCCGCTGCCGCCAGCACCACGCGCCTGATCGCGGATCGCGCGCTCGCCGCCGTCTTCCAGCCGATCGTCGATCTCGGGTCGGGGACGGTCGTCGGCTACGAGGGCCTGATACGCGGCCCGCGCGGCACCGACCTCGAGCCGCCCGCCGCGCTGTTCGCGCAGGCCGCGCGCGAAGGCGAGACCATCGCGCTCGAACAGGCCGCCGCACTCACCTGCCTCGACGCGTTCGCGGCGCTCGGCTGCGACGGCAAGCTGTTCCTCAATTTCAGCGCGGGCACGATCCTGCAGCTCGCGCGCGAACGCGAGCGCGCCCGCCTGCTGCTCGGCCGCGCGCGGATCGACGCCGAGCGCATCGTGATCGAGCTGACCGAGCAGAACGCGACGACGGACGTCGCCCATATCGGACCGGCGGTCGCATCGCTGCGCGACGCCGGCATCCAGTTCGCGCTCGACGACTACGGCACCGCGAACGCGAGCATGAACCTGTGGCTGCGCCTGCATCCGGACGTCGTGAAGATCGATCGCTTCTTCATCCACGACATCGCGCGCGACCCGCTGAAGTTCGAGGCCGTGAGGGCGATGCAGCACTTCGCGCAGGCGAGCGGCGCGCAACTGATCGCGGAAGGCATCGAGAACGAATGCGACCTGATCGTCGTGCGCGACATGGGTATCTGCTGCGTGCAGGGCTTCCTGCTCGGCCGGCCGAACGCGCAGCCGTCGCGGGTCGTCGCGCCGGCCGCGCGCGACGCGATCCGCGCGCCGCACATCGCGGTGTTTCCCGGCGCGACGCGTTCGGTGCGCCCGGCCGGCACGATCGCCGGGAAGATGCTGGTTCCGGCGCCGGCGCTGCCGCGCGACGCGACCAGCAACGACGTGCTCGACCTGTTCAACCGGATGCCCGACCTGCACGCGGTCGCCCTCGTCGAACGCGGGCGGCCCGTCGCGCTCGTGAATCGCCGCGGCTTCATCGACCGCTTCGCGCTGCCGTACCACCGCGAGGTGTTCGGAAAGAAGCCGTGCCTGCAGTTCGCGAACGACGCCCCGCTGATGATCGACAACGCGACGACGTTCGAGCAGCTCGCGATGCTGCTCGCGAGCCACGACCAGCGCTATCTCGCGGACGGCTTCGTAATCACCGAACACGGCCGCTACATCGGGCTCGGCACCGGCGAGAGCCTCGTGCGTGCGGTGACCGAGATGCGCATCGAGGCCGCGCGCTATGCGAATCCGCTGACGTTCCTGCCCGGCAACATCCCGATCAGCGCGCACATCGACCGCCTGCTCCAGCGCGACGCCGGCTTTCATGCGTGCTACGTCGACCTGAACCAGTTCAAGCCGTTCAACGACCAGTACGGCTACTGGCAAGGCGACGAGGTGCTGAAGTTCGCCGCGACGGTGCTGGCCGGCGTGTGCGATCCGCAGCGCGACTTTCTCGGGCACGTCGGCGGCGACGATTTCCTCGTGCTGTTCCAGCGCGACGACTGGCGCGAACGCGCCGCCGACGCGATCGCACACTTCAACGACGGCGCGCAGCTCTTCTACACGCAGGCCGACCGGCAGGCGGGCGGGCTGCACGGCGAGGACCGCCACGGCAACCCGGCGTTCTTCGGCTTCGTGACGATGGCGATCGGCGCGGTCGGCGTGCCGGCCGGCGCGCACGGCGCGAAGCGCTACGGCAGCGACGAGATCGCATCGGTCGCCGCGCTCGCAAAGCGGCGCGCTAAACAGCAGCCGGACGGGCTCGCGGTCGTCGATCTCGATGCGGGCCGCGCCGCGCTGCGCCATCGCAGCGAACCGCCGGCCGCGGCCATCCGTTGAACGGTGGGCGGCCGGCGTCCATCGTTCGCGGGCACGGCGGCGCCCGATACGGCGGTGGCGCCGGTTCGCCGGTTCGCCGGTTCGCCGGTTCGCCGGTTCGCCGGTTCGTCCGTTCGTCCGTTCGTCCGTTCGTCCGTTCGTCCGTTCGCCAGTTCGCCAGTTCGTCCGCCCCGCCCCGTCACGCGGCCCGGCCCTTCGTTGCGCACCGCGTTCCCGCCGACCTGAGCAGGCCGCCAGGCACGCGTGCGCGCTGGCCTGAAACCGGCCCGCTGGCCGCCGCGCCCCGCTCGCCGGACACCCGCACGCCCACCTTGCCTTTTTCGCGTTTTGTTTAGTATTTTTAGTAACGGCGTTTTCGCAGATTAGCGCTTAAAAACCCGTTATTCGCGGGTATTCCCCGGCTATCCGGCCCGAATTCCGCGATATGTTTTACTATACAATCGCTTTCACCCTAAACAAACCGGACCCCGAACGATGGGAACCACCATTCGCGATGTGGCGCGGGCGGCAGAGGTCTCGATCGGCACCGTCTCCCGCGCGCTGAAAAACCAGCCGGGCCTGTCCGAAGCAACGCGTGCGCGCATCGTCGAGATCGCGCAGCGGCTCGGCTACGATCCAGCGCAGTTGCGGCCGCGCATCCGCCGGCTCACCTTCCTGCTGCACCGCCAACACAACCGCTTTCCGGCCAGCCCGTTCTTCTCGCACGTGCTTCACGGCGTCGAGGACGCATGCCGCGAGCGCGGCATCGTGCCGACGCTGCTCACGGTCGGGCCGAACGATGACGTGCTGCGCCAGATGCGCCCGCACGCGCCCGACGCGATCGCGGTGGCCGGCTTCATCGAGCCGGAGACGATCGAGGCGCTCGCCGCGACCGGCCGGCCGCTCGTGCTGATCGACCTGTGGGCGCCCGGCCTGCGCTCGGTGAACATCGACAACGCGACGGGCGCGGCGCTCGCGATGCGCCACCTGCTCGCCACCGGCCGCTCGCGGATCGCGTTCATCGGCGGCTCGCCCGCGCACTACAGCATCGCGCAGCGCGCGATCGGCTACCGGCGCGCGTTCTTCGAGGCCGGGCGACTGTTCGATCCCGCCTATGAAGTGACGATCGACGCGGGGCTCGATCCCGACACGGGCGCCGCGCGTGCGATGGAGCAGTTGCTCGACGCGCCGGGCCCGCGCCCGGAAGCCGTCTTCGCATACAACGACGCGGCCGCGCTCGCCGCGCAGCGCGTGTGCACCGCGCGCGGGCTGCGCATTCCGGACGACATCGCGATCGTCGGCTTCGACAACATCCCGGCCGCCGCGCACGCGAGCCCGCCGCTCACGACGCTCGCGGTCGACAAGGAGGCGCTCGGCCGCCGCGGCGTCGAGCTGCTGCTCGCCGACTCACCCGAGCGCACCGAGATCTCCCTGCCCGTCGAGCTGATCGTGCGGGCCAGCAGCCAGCCCGCCGGCTCCCCGGCACTCGATATCGCAACGGCTACCGAATCATGAACATGCCCCCGGTCCAACCCTGCACGGCCGCACCGGCCGCCCACACGCAAGCCGCGCCGTTCGTCGCGAGCTTCCGCGATCCGTCGTTCCTGCTGTCGCACATCGAGGACACGCTGCGCTTCTACGCAACCAACGCGTTCGATCCGACGGGCGGCTTCTACCACTACTTCCGCGACGACGGCAGCATCTACAACCGCACGTCGCGCCACCTCGTCAGCAGCTGCCGGTTCGTCTTCAACTACGCGATGGCGTACCGGCATTTCGGCGATCCGCGCCACCTGGAATACGCGCGCCACGGGCTGCGCTTCCTGCGCGATGCGCACTGGGACGACGAGCTGCAGGGCTACGACTGGGAACTCGACTGGCGCGACGGCGCGAAGCGCGAGACCCTCGACGGCACACGCCACTGCTACGGGCTCGCGTTCGTGCTGCTCGCGGCCTCGCACGCGACGATGGCCGGCATCGACGAGGCGCGTCCGCTGATCGCGGCGACCTACGAGCTGGCCGAGCACCGCTTCTGGGATGCAGCCGCGGGCCTCTATGCGGACGACGCGACGCCGAACTGGATCGTGTCGTCGTACCGCGGCCAGAACGCGAACATGCACATGACGGAGGCGCTGCTCGCGGCCTACGAGGCGACCGGCCACCTCACGTACCTCGATCGCGCGGAAAAGCTCGCGTCCCACATCACGCAGCGCCAGGCCGCGCTGTCGGGCGGGCTCGTGTGGGAGCACTACCATGCGGACTGGTCGATCGACTGGGACTACAACAAGGAAGACAGCTCGAACATCTTCCGTCCGTGGGGCTTCCAGCCCGGGCACCAGACCGAATGGGCGAAGCTGCTGCTGATCCTCGAGCGGCACCGCCCGCTCGACTGGCTCGTGCCGCGCGCGGCCGAGCTGTTCGACGCGGCGCTCACGCACGCGTGGGATGCCGATCACGGCGGCCTGTACTACGGCTTCGGCCCCGACTTCACGATCTGCGACCACAACAAGTACTTCTGGGTGCAGGCTGAAACCTTCGCGGCGGCCGCAATGCTCGGCGCGCGCACCGGCAGCGAGCGCTTCTGGGACTGGTACGACGAGATCTGGCGCTACAGCTGGGCGCACTTCGTCGATCACCGCTACGGCGCGTGGTACCGCATCCTCACCTGCGACAACCGCAAGTACAGCGACGAGAAGAGCCCGGCCGGCAAGACCGACTATCACACGATGGGCGCGTGCTACGACGTGCTCGCGACCCTCGCGCGCGCGCAGCGCAGCGAGGCAACGCAATGAGCGGCGGCACGTTTCCGGCTTTCGTGTCGGCGGGCGACATCCTGACCGACATGGTGCGCGCGGGCGATGCGCAATGGACCTCGGTGCCGGGCGGCGCCGGCTGGAACGTCGCGCGCGCAGTCGCGCGGCTCGGCGTGCCGAGCGCGCTCGCGGGTTCGATCGGCGAAGACTGCTTCTCCGACGACCTGTGGCGCACGAGCGAAGCGGCCGGGCTCGACCTGCGCTTCCTGCAGCGCGTCGCACGGCCGCCGCTGCTCGCGATCGTCCACGAGACGCGCCCGCCCGCGTACTTCTTCATCGGCGAAGCGAGCGCCGATCTCGCGTTCGATCCCGCGCGGCTGCCGGCCGGCTGGACCGACCACGTGAAATGGGCGCATTTCGGCTGCATCAGCCTCGTGCGCGAACCGCTCGCGGGCACGCTGGCCGCGCTCGCGGCCGACCTGCACGCGCGCGGCGTGAAGATCAGCTTCGATCCGAACGTGCGGAACCTGATGACGGCCGCGTACCGGCCGACACTGGAGAAAATGGCGACGCTCGCCGACCTGATCAAGGTGTCCGACGAAGACCTGCGGCACCTGTTCGGCGGCGACGGCCCCGACGCGATCGCGGCGGTGCGTGCGCTGAACCCGCGCGCGGCCGTGCTCGTCACGCGCGGCGCGCAGGCCGCGACGCTCTACGCGGACGGCGACGTGCACGAGGCCAGCCCGCCGCGCGTCGAGGTGGCCGACACCGTCGGCGCGGGCGATGCATCGATCGGCGGCATGCTGTTCAGCCTGATGGCCGCGCCGCAGCGCACGTGGCGCGAGCATCTCGTGTTCGCGCTGGCGGCCGGCGCCGCGGCGTGCCGGCATACGGGCGCGCACGCGCCGACGCTCGACGAGGTCGTCGCGCTGATCGAACGCTGAGGGAAAGACGGTGACCGGACGCTGTTCGGTCACCGATAAGCGACGCTGTACATGCTGCGCCGCAGTGCTACGATGAAGTGTCCTTTTGCGGGAGAGCACGATGGACACGAACACGTTCACGAAAGGCATCTACACGGCCAAGGCGCATACCCAGCATGCGGGCAACGGGCAGTTCCAGGGTTACGTGATCCTCGCGCGCGACGACGGGGACGACACCGAGAACACGCGTTACGACGTCCACTCGACGAGCCCCAGCGAGGAAGAAGCGTTCGACGAGGCGAAAGCGCTCGCGCACCGGATTCTCGGCGAGATCGAGCTGTAACGCGTACCGCTCTTCAGGCGCGGCTCACAGCAGCCGCGCCACCATCGATAGCAGCATCGTCAGCACCAGCGTCGACATGAACGGGAACGGGTAGCGCCGCCCGCCGAGCGTCAGCGTGACGTCGCCCGGCATCCGCCCGATGCCGAGCTTGCCGAGCCACGGCCAGCAGCGCGTCAGGATCATCACCGCGACGAACGTCGTCAACAGCCAGCGCAGCATGCCGGGCTCCCGTCAGAGTGCGTGCGAGCGGTCGCCGCGCGCGAACGCGTCGAGCGTGCCGTCGATGCCGCGCGAGAACGCGATCACCTTGAACAGCTCGCCCATCTCGGCCTCGGAGATCAGCTTCTGCACCGCGTTCGCGGCCGGCAGGAATTCACGGATGTCCGACGGATCGATCGCGGCCAGCGCGTCGGTGATGCCCGCGTTCAGCAGGAAGCGCGCCTGCGACGTGTAGCCGAGCAGGTCGGCGCCGGTCGCGACAGCCGCGTCGTAGATGCCGGTGAATTCGACGTGCGCGGTGATGTCCTGCAGCCCCGGGTACAGGAACGGATCGTCGTGCGCATGGTGCCGGTAGTGGCACATCAGCGTGCCGCTGTCGCGCTGCGGGTGGTAGTACTCGTGAGCGGGAAAGCCGTAGTCGACCAGCAGCACCGCGCCGCGCCCGAGCATCGTGCAGACGGTGCGCGTGAACGCCAGCGCGGCCTCGTGCGTCTCGGTCACGTAGCCGTCGTGCGCATCGTCAAGACCCGCGAGCACCGGCGGCAGGCCGGCTGCGTCGGTGGGGCGGTCGTCGAACACGAACGCCTGCCGCGCGTCGAGCGCGACGCCGCGCTCGTGCCACACGCCGCCCGCCTTCGCGAACAGCCGCACCGGCATCGCGTCGAGCACTTCGTTGCCGACCACGACGCCGTCGAACCGTTCGGGCAGCGCGTCGAGCCAGCGCACCTTCGTGGCCAGCGCCGGCGCGGCGGCCTCGATCGTGTCGCGCTGCCGTCCGCGCAGTTCGCCGGACAGGTCGACGATCAGGTATTCGTCGAGTTCGACGCCCTGCGCGTCGAGCGCGGCGAGCAGCCCGGCCGCGAGCTTGCCCGTGCCGGCGCCGAATTCCATCACGCGGCGCGTATCGCTCGCCGCGAGCGCGTCCGCGACCGGTTGCGCGAGCGTCTGCGCGAACAGCGGCGACAGCTCGGGCGCGGTGACGAAGTCGCTGCCGTCGTCGGCGCGGCGCCCGAACTTGCGCGCGCCGCCGCTGTAATAGCCGAGGCCGGGCGCATACAGCGCGCGCTCCATGAAGCGGTCGAACGGCAGCCAGCCACCGGCCGCCGCGATCTCGTCGCGCAGTTGTGCGGCAAGGGTTTCGGACTGCGCGAGCGCGTCAGGGCCGGGAGCAGGTAAACTAGCGGGTTCGTGAGCTTTCGGGTTCATCCCGGCATTGTAAATGACCGTTTCAGCCGATACGTCGACCCAGCGCGTGGCGCTCGTCACCGGTGCCCTGGGCAGCGCGGCCGACGCCGCGTCGATCGGTCGTGCGCTCGCGACGGGATTCGCACGGCGCGGCTGGGACGTCGCGCTGCAGCGCAGCCCCGGTACGCCGCGCGCGGCCGCCGACGCGCTCGTCGCCGAAGTCGCGGCGCTCGGCCGCCGCGCGGTCGTGCTCGACGCCGATCTGGCCCTGGAAGCCGACGCCGCCGCGCTCGTCGCCGCATGCGGCGCGGCGCTCGGCCGGCCTGCGTGCGCGGTGTTCGTGAGCGCCAGCGCGGGCGCCGACGACGCGCACTCGGTGGACGGCGCGTCGCTCGCCGGCGCACTCGCGCGCAACGTGACGGCGCCGCTCGCGCTGGCCCGTGCGCTCGCCGACGCGACGCCCGACGCCGCGCGCGAGCATGAGGCGCTGCGCGCATGCGCGATCCACGTGCTGGACCAGGCGCTGTTTCGCCCTGCGCCGGCGCAGTTGTCGCACGCGCTGATGCAGGCCGCGCTGAACCGCGCGACGGCGGCGCTGGCGCTCGCGCTCGCGCCGAAGGTGCGGGTCGCGGCGCTGGTGCGCGGCCACGCGCCGCACGCGGACGACATCGCGGCGGCGGCCTGCTATCTCGCGAGCGCGCCCGGCGTCACGGGTGCGACGCTGACCGTCGACGGCGGCGAGCACCTCGTGCCGCCCGCCGCCGGCCCGAATGAATGAACTGCGCGGATCGCGCGGCCTGACTGCCGCCGCCCGCGCCGCTTTGCGTGTGCGCACGCCAATTTGACTGGGACGACCATGTTTTCCGCTCTCCTGCACCCCCGCCTCGCGGACTGCCGCAGGCTCTACCTGCGCGACTACGAAGTGCACATCAACATCGGTGCCTTCGAACACGAGAAGCGCGGCGAGCAGCGCGTCGTCATCAACGTCGACCTGTTCGTGCCGCTCGCGCTGTCCACCCCCGTCGACGACCGGCTGCATGAAGTCGTCGACTACGACCTGATGAAGCAGAGCGTCGCGCAATGCGTGGCGCGCGGCCACATCCACCTGCAGGAAACGCTGTGCGACGCGATCGCCACGCACCTGCTGGCGCACGCTGCCGTGCGCGCGGTACGCGTCTGTACCGAGAAACCGGACGCTTATCCGGACTGCGACGCCGTCGGCGTCGAAGTCTTTCGCATCAAGGACGAGGAGCGCGCATGAACGCCCCCCACATGAATGACACGGCGGCCGATGCCGCCACCCTCGACGCAACCGACGCCCCGGCGGGCCGCCAGGTGCTGACGCGCCGTGAACAGAAGGAAGCGTACGAGAACAACAAGCTGTTCAAGCGGATCGTGCGCCAGGTCGGCCAGGCCATCGGCGACTACAACATGATCGAGCAAGGCGACAAGGTGATGGTGTGCCTGTCGGGCGGCAAGGACAGCTACGCGATGCTCGACGTGCTGCTGCGCCTGCGCGAGCGCGCGCCGATCGACTTCGACATCGTCGCGGTGAACCTCGACCAGAAGCAGCCGGGCTTCCCCGAGCACGTGCTGCCCGAATACCTGAAGCAGGTCGGCGTGCCGTTCCACATCGAGAACCAGGACACCTACAGCATCGTCAAGCGGCTCGTGCCCGAAGGCAAGACGACCTGCTCGCTGTGCTCGCGGCTGCGCCGCGGGATCCTGTACCGCGTGGCCGGCGAGCTCGGCGCGACCAAGATCGCACTCGGCCACCACCGCGACGACATCGTGCAGACCCTGCTGCTCAACATGTTCTACGGCGGCAAGCTGAAGGGGATGCCGCCGAAGCTGCAGTCGGACGACGGCAAGAACATCGTGATCCGCCCGCTCGCGTACGTGAAGGAAACCGATCTCGAGAAATACGCGGAACTGCGCGAATTCCCGATCATCCCGTGCAACCTGTGCGGCAGCCAGCCGAACCTGAAGCGCGCGGAAATGAAGGCGCTGATCCGCGAATGGGACAAGCGCTTCCCGGGCCGCGTCGAGAACATGTTCAACGCGCTCGCGAAGGTCGTGCCGTCGCACCTGATGGACACCACGCTGTACCCGTTCCAGTCGCTGCGCGCGACTGGCGTTGCCGATCCGCAAGGCGACATCGCGTTCGACGAGGAACCGTGCGCGTCGGGCGACGACACGGCCGCGCCGGGCGCCGCCAAACCGATCTCGATCGTCCAGTTCGACGACCTGTAAGCGGGGTCCGAACACCCGTCGGAACGGGGCCGCGCGGCCCTTTTCCGGGGCTGTCGCCCCGCCGCGACAGCCCCGGAACGGCGGGGGCCGCATGCTAAAATGGACGGCTTCGAACTCCTCTGACAAGCTGGCGCCATGAATATCGTGATTTTGGCGGCAGGCACCGGCAAGCGCATGCGTTCCGCGCTGCCGAAAGTGCTTCACCCCCTGGCCGGCAGGCCGCTCCTCTCCCACGTCATCGACACCGCGCGCACGCTGCAGCCGTCCCGGCTGGTCGTCGTCGTCGGTCACGGCGCCGAGCAGGTCCAGGCCGCCGTCGCCGCGCCCGACGTCCAGTTCGCGGTGCAGGCCGAGCAGCTCGGCACCGGCCACGCGGTCCGCCAGGCGCTGCCGCTCCTCGATCCCGCGCAACCGACGCTCGTGCTGTACGGCGACGTGCCGCTCACGCGCACGTCGACGCTGCAGCGCCTCGTCGACGCCGCACGCGAAGGCCGCTACGGGATTCTGACCGTCACGCTCGACGATCCGACCGGCTATGGCCGCATCGTGCGCGACGTGTCCGGCTTCGTCACGCGCATCGTCGAGCAGAAGGATGCATCGCCGGAACAGCTGAAGATCGCCGAGATCAACACGGGCATCATCGTCACGCCCACGGCCCAGCTGTCGATGTGGCTCGGCGCGCTGAAGAACGAGAACGCGCAGGGCGAGTACTACCTGACCGACGTCGTCGAACTCGCGATCGAGGCCGGTTTCGAGGTCGTCACCGCGCAGCCCGACGAAGAATGGGAAACGCTCGGCGTGAACAGCAAGGCGCAGCTCGCCGAGCTCGAACGCATCCACCAGCGCAATATCGCCGACGCGCTGCTCGTCGACGGCGTCACGCTCGCCGATCCGGCGCGCCTCGACGTGCGCGGCACGCTGCGCTGCGGCCGCGACGTGTCGATCGACGTGAACTGCGTGTTCGAAGGCAACGTGACGCTCGCCGACAACGTGACGATCGGCGCGAACTGCGTGATCCGCAACGCGTCGGTCGGCGCGGGCACGCGCATCGACGCGTTCTCGCACATCGACGGCGCCGAGCTCGGCGCCAACACCGTGATCGGCCCGTACGCGCGGCTGCGCCCCGGCGCGCAGCTCGCGGACGAAGCCCACGTCGGCAACTTCGTCGAGGTGAAGAATGCGGTGATCGGCCGCGGCTCGAAGGCGAACCACCTCACGTACATCGGCGACGCCGACATCGGCGCGCGCGTGAACATCGGCGCGGGCACGATCACCTGCAACTACGACGGCGCGAACAAGTTCCGCACCGTGATCGAGGACGACGTGTTCGTCGGCTCCGACACGCAGCTCGTCGCGCCCGTGCGCGTCGGCCGCGGCGTGACGATCGCCGCCGGCACGACGATCTGGAAGGACGTGGCCGACGGCCTGCTCGCGCTGAACGAGAAGACCCAGACCGCGAAGAGCGGCTACGTCCGCCCGGTCAAGAAGAAGAGCTGAACCTTTTGCGAGCGCCCGGGCGGCGCCCGCATCGACTTACAGGATTGATCACTCATGTGTGGCATTGTCGGCGCAGTTGCGCAACGTAATATCGTTCCGGTGCTGATCGAAGGTTTGCGGCGCCTCGAATACCGTGGCTACGACTCGTGCGGCGTCGCCGTGCTCGAGCCGGGCGCACCGAAGCGCGCGCGCAGCGTCGCACGCGTCGCCGATCTCGACACGCAGGTGCGCGAATCGCACCTCGAAGGCACGACGGGCGTCGCGCATACGCGCTGGGCCACGCACGGCGCGCCGGTCACGCACAACGCGCACCCGATCTTCTCGTCGGACGCGCTCGCGCTCGTCCACAACGGCATCATCGAGAACTTCGAGACGCTGCGCGAAGCGCTGCGCGCGAAGGGCTACGAATTCGTGTCGCAGACCGACACCGAGGTGATTGCCCACCTCGTGCACAGCCTGTATCGCGGCAACCTGTTCGACGCGGTGCGCGAAGCGGTGGGCCAGCTGCATGGCGCGTATGCAATCGCCGTGATCCACAAGGACCAGCCGCACACCGTCGTCGGCGCGCGCCAGGGTTCGCCGCTCGTGGTCGGCCACGGCGACGGCGAGAACTTCCTCGCGTCCGACGCGCTCGCGCTCGCGGGCAGCACCGACCACTTCACGTTCCTCGAAGAAGGCGACGTGTGCGAGCTGTCGCTCGACGGCGTGAAGATCGTCGATCGCCACGGCGCCACCGCGCAGCGCGAGATCCGCGTGGTCAGCGCATACGGCGGCGCGGTCGAACTCGGGCCGTATCGCCACTTCATGCAGAAGGAAATCTTCGAGCAGCCGCGCGCGATCAGCGACACGGTGCCGCAAACGGACGCGTTCGACGCGACGCTGTTCGGCGACGCCGCACCCGCCGCGTTCGCGGAGATCGACAGCCTGCTGATCCTCGCATGCGGCACGAGCTACTACTCGGGCCTCACCGCGAAGTACTGGCTCGAATCGATCGCGAAGATCCCGACCCAGGTCGAGATCGCGAGCGAATACCGCTACCGCGAATCGGTGCCGAACCCGCGCCAGCTCGTGCTGGTGATCTCGCAGTCTGGCGAAACGGCCGATACGCTCGCGGCACTCAAGCACGCGCAGTCGCTCGGTCACACGCACACGCTCGCGGTCTGCAACGTCGCGACGAGCGCGATGGTGCGCCTCACCGAAATGCAGTTCCTGACGCACGCGGGCACCGAGATCGGCGTTGCGTCGACGAAGGCGTTCACGACCCAGCTCGTCGCGCTGTTCGTGCTGGCCGCGACGCTCGGCAAGCTGCGCGGGCACGTCGATGCCGCGCAGGAAGCGGAATTCCTGAAGCAGTTGCGCCACCTGCCGGCCGCACTGAACAGCGTGCTCGCGCTGGAGCCGCAGATCATCGCGTGGTCGGAGGAATTCGCGCGCAAGGAAAACGCGCTGTTCCTCGGCCGCGGGCTGCACTACCCGATCGCGCTGGAAGGCGCGCTGAAGCTGAAGGAAATCTCGTACATCCACGCCGAGGCCTATCCGGCCGGCGAACTGAAGCACGGGCCGCTCGCGCTCGTCACGGAAGCGATGCCGGTCGTCACGGTCGCGCCGAACGACACGCTGCTCGAGAAGCTGAAGTCGAACATGCAGGAAGTGCGCGCGCGCGGCGGCGAGCTGTACGTGTTCGCCGATGCCGACACGCAGATCGTCAATGACGACGGCCTGCACGTGATCCGGATGCCGGAGCACTACGGGCAACTGTCGCCGATCCTGCACGTCGTGCCGCTGCAGCTGCTCGCGTATCACACCGCGTGCGCTCGCGGCACCGACGTCGACAAGCCGCGGAACCTCGCGAAATCGGTGACGGTGGAGTAAGGCGGGAAGCCGGTCGGCGCGCCCACAACGTGCGCGCCGGCCAGACAGACGGAGACACAATGGTAGTAAGACTGTTTGGATGCGGTTTGCTGGCGCTGACGTTCGCGTCGACCGGCTGGGCCGCCGAGCACTACGTCGAAGTCTGGAATCCGCCCGAGGCGCGGCAGCCGGCAGCACGTACGCCGGCCGCGCATGCGGGCGCCGACGTGCACGCCGGCAAGAGCGCGGAGAAGCATGCGAGCGCAACGCCGAAAGCCGCCGTGAAGCCGCACAAGCGCCGCGTCGCGCAAGCCGTGAAAGCCGGTTCGCATCGTCCCGCGGCCACGGCCGTGGCGCCCGCCGCACCGCGCCCCGTCGCACAGCCCGCGCCGGGCCGCCTCACGGTGATGCAGCCTGCCGACCCCGACGCGACGCACACGCTCAAGTTCTCCGACATCCCCCGGCAATACACGCCGGATGGCAACGTGCTGCAGGTCGGCACGCACAACCGCTCCGCGGAGGTGACTCGATAATGGAAGCGCAAACCTACCTTGGCTACCAGATCTGGGGCCACGCGATCCTGCAGCAGGACGAGATCCTGCAGCCCGAACGTTTCGCGGCGAGCGGCACGATCACGCAGAACAACAAGCTCGTCGAGGCATCCGGCGTGCTCGGCGTGTTCGACACCGAGGACGACGCGCGCGAAGCGGGCCTCGAATGGGCCCGCGCATGGATCGACAGCCACCGCTGAGCGGGCTCGGCGTGCGCAGCCTGCGCACTATCGTCGACGCCGCGCACAGGCCGGCCGCGAACCGCACATGAAAAAAGGGGCGTCATGGACGCCCCTTTTCTGTTCGAACCGGACCACTCAGGCCGCAGGCCGTGGCGGCCGCACCGCCGCCTGCGGCCGGCCGACGAACCGTGCCAGCCCGACAATCGCGGCCAGCGTCGCGAGGTACGCGACGATCTGGATGCCCGCCGGGCGCGCGGTATAGCCGATCAGCGTATGCAGCGCCTTGCCGACGATGCTCGACTCCTTGAGCAGCCACGACGTATCCCAGACTGCATCGCCCCACGACGGCACGAGGCCCGCCGCGAGCAGGAAGCCGACGCATTGGCTCGCCATGCCCGCCGCGAGCAGCACGATCAGCCAGTTGGTGACGGAGAACAAACGCTTCAGCGGAATCTGCAGCAGGCCCGCATACATCCCGTAGCCAAGCCCTGCACCGCCGAGCACGCCGAGCAGCCCGCCGGCGATCATCTGCGGCGTCTGCCCCGGATCGCCCGCGGCGATGCCGTACAGGAACAGCACGGCTTCGGAGCCTTCGCGCAGCACCGCGACGCCGACCACGATCGCCAGCCCCGTCAGCGGCTTGCTGCCGGCCGCGACGGCACGCCCGACCTCGGTCATCTGCAGCGCCATCTCGCGGCCGTGCCGGCTCATCCAGATGCTGTGCCACGCGAGCATCAGCGTCGCGACGAACATCACGCCCGCGTTGAAGACCTCCTGCCCCATGCCGGACGCCCATTGCGAAATCACGTCGGCGAACGCCGCGATCAGGCCGGCGCCGATCACGCCGCCAACCAGCCCGCCGCCGACCCACCAGCCGCGCCGCGGCACGCCCTTCGTGGCGGCCATCACGATCGAGACCACCAGCGCGGCCTCGAGCACTTCACGAAAAACGATCAGGGCAGTAGACAACATGGCGATATGGGCTTACTTGACGCTCAGGTGCGTCTTCGACTGCGCTTCGTGATACTCGTCGTGGAATTCGTACGTGCCGGCCTTCAGCGGCCCGACCAGGATCTCCACCGACTTGCCCGCGGGCACGACCTTCTCCGCCTTGAAGTCGTCGCTCTCGAATTCGGCGGGCGTCGCGTCGAGGTTCTTCACGACGAACTTCACCTTCTTGCCGGCCGGGATCGTCACGCCGTCCGGCGAAAACTTGTGATCCTTCAGGGTCAGGTTGACGACATCGTCGGCCGCGAATGCGGACGTTGCCGATGCGCCCAGCAGCGCCAGCGCAAAGCCGAAAGCAAAACGGTTCATGGGGGTAACGAATTGAAATATCGAAGGGAGCCGATACTAAGATCGATTCGCATTTTCATCTCGCGTACCCTTACTAGCAGCATGGTGATCGTGCTTCATGGATCACCTTCGCGCGTTGCCCGGCAAGGCATCCGCCTGACTTTGCCTGGAACGCTTCGCCGTCAATCCGGACAAGTTCGGAATGACGGCGCAGGCCCGCTCGCCATTCATCAGACTCACCTTTACGACATACTGTCGCCGCACTACTGTCGTCACACCGAGGCCGCGACACTGATTTTCGGCGACACGCGTACGCTTGACCTTCCCACGGTGGCAAGCTTCATGCTGTCGATGCTTGTCAATCGTCAACTCAGGAGAACACGATGGAATTCGAAGTCCAGGACATGACCTGCGGCGGCTGTGCCAATGCAATCACGCGTGCGGTGACGGCTGCCGATCCCGCTGCGAAGCTCGACATCGACGTCGCGGCGAAGATCGTCAAGGTCGAATCGGCGCAAGGCGCCGAGCGCGTGCAGTCGATCATCGAAGCCGCCGGCTTCCACCCCGCACTGCGTGCCGCATAACGCCCGCACGCCACGGGCGCGGGCACACCGCCATACGGCGCCGTGCCCGCGCCCGATTTCCCGTCAGCGCAGCCGGATCAGCGTCGACTTCAGCTCGGTGTACTTCTCGAGCGCGTGCAGCGACTTGTCGCGGCCGTTGCCCGACTGCTTGTAGCCGCCGAACGGGAAGTTCATGTCGCCGCCCTCGTCGTAGCAGTTCACCCAGACGGTGCCCGCGCGCAGCCGACGCGACACGTCGTGCGCGGTCGTCAGGTTCGACGTCCACACGGCCGCGGCCAGCCCGTATTCGGTGTCGTTCGCGATCCGCACGGCCTCGTCGACGTCGTCGAACACGATCACCGACAGCACGGGCCCGAAGATCTCCTCGCGCGCGATCTTCGCATCCGGTTTCACCTCGAACACCGTCGGCTCCACGTAGAAGCCGCCCGTCTCCTCCTTCACGCGCGCACCGCCGGTGACGAGCCTGCCTTCGCTGCGCCCGGCCTCGATATAGCCGAGCACACGCTCGAGCTGGATGCCGTCGACGATCGCGCCCATCGACACCGACGGATCGAGCGGATTGCCGGGCACGTACGCACGCGCGGCCGCGACGAGCTTCTCGATGAACACATCCTTGATGTCGCGATGCACGAGCAGCCTCGAACCCGCCGTGCACATCTCGCCCATGTTGTAGAAGATCGCGCCGGCGGCCGCCTGCGCCGCGCGGTCGAGATCGGGACAATCGGGCAGCACGATGTTCGGCGACTTGCCGCCGAGTTCGAGCCACGCGCGCTTCAGGTTCGACTGCGCGGCGTACTGCATGATCAGCTTGCCGACTGCCGTCGAGCCCGTGAATGCAATGCAGTCGACGTCGCGATGCAGCGCCAGCAGCTTGCCGGGCTCGCCCGCCCCCGGCACGACGTTGAACACGCCCGCCGGCATGCCGGCCTCGTACGCGAGCTGCGCGACCCGGATCGCGGTCAGCGGCGATTTCTCCGACGGCTTCAGCACGACGCTGTTGCCGGCGGCGAGCGCGGGGCCGAATTTCCACGCGGCCATCAGGATCGGGAAATTCCACGGCACGACGGCGGCCACCACGCCGACCGGCTCGCGCGTGACGAGACCGACGAGATGATGATCGGCCGGCGCGACTTCGCCGCCCACCTTGTCGATCGCTTCCGCAAACCATTCGACACAATAGGCGGCGCCCGGCACGTCGACCGTCGTCGTGTCGCCGATCGGCTTGCCGGCGTCGAGCGTTTCGAGCAGCGACAGCTCGTCGAGATGCTCGCGCATCAGCGCGGCCCAGCGCAGCAGCACGGCCTTGCGCACACGCGGGTTCAGCCCGGCCCACACGTCCGCGTCGAACGCGCGACGCGCCGCGGCAACGGCCGCGTTCACGTCGGCTTCGCCGCAATCGGCGACCTTCG
The DNA here is from genome assembly GCF_964265005.1 of Burkholderia crassaminum. Lineage (NCBI taxonomy): Bacteria > Pseudomonadati > Pseudomonadota > Betaproteobacteria > Burkholderiales > Burkholderiaceae > Burkholderia > Burkholderia crassaminum. The sequence goes on from NZ_OZ183799.1 coordinate 3,494,094, forward strand.
CGAGCACGCGGCCGTCGATCGGGCTCACGCAGTCGAATGTCTTGCCGCCATGCGCGTCGCGCGACGCGCCGTCGATGAATGCGCGCCCTTCGATCTCGAGCGACGCCGCCTTGTCCTGCCAGTCAGCCAAAGTCAACTTGTTCATCAGGATGCCTCAGTTTTTTGGCATTCGCGATGCGGCACGCCGCTGCGCGTGACGCGCAGCCGGCCGGCAGCGAATGCGGTGATGCGCGACCGGAAGGTCAGAAGGTCGCCGGCGAATTGGCCGAGACGACCTCACAGATCAGGTCCGCGCTGGGATTGCGAAAACGGTGCGGCAAACGGCTTTCGAAGTAGTAGCCGTCTCCGGGGTCGAGCAGCCACGTCGCGCCGTCGACGGTCAGCTCGAGCTTGCCCGACACGACGACACCGCCTTCGTGCCCTGCGTGCACGAGCATCTCGGGGCCTGTGTCGGCCTGCGGCTGGTAGATCTCGCGCAGGATGCACATGTTGCGGTCCTTCATGCTCGCGCCGACCAGGTGAAACGCGAGCGTATCGTTGCCGAGGTTCGGCATCTCGTCGCGACGCGACACGACCGAACGCGATTCGGCGAGCTCGAACGTGAAGAACTCCGCAAGGCTCATCGGGATGCATTCGAGCAGCTTCTTCAGCGAGCCGACCGACGGGCTCACTCGGCCCTGTTCGATCAGCGAGATCGTGCCGTTGGTCACGCCGGCCCGCTTCGCGAGTTCGCGCTGCGACAGGCCATGCTTGTTGCGCACGAAACGCAGGCGCTCGGCGACTTCGGTGGACATCGATTCGGTTTCGGACACGATAGGTGCGGTGACAAAGTGAAACGACGCGGTGGACAGCCGTTGAATATTCTAATCACTTTATGCCGTACATCAGCGGGGAAAACCCTGAAAGGCGTTCGAAATAATGAACACCTTGTCGATTATTCCGTTTGCGAATCTTTTGTTCGCACTGCTCGGGAAAGCCCTGATGCAACACCGTTAAAAAACATTTGACGCCGTTTTTGGCTCGTATATGCTGGCTCTCAGGTTAGCGTCATCAAGCTTTCATCGACATCAAAAAACGTTATTGCAACGCAAAAATTGATGCCCATCAATGTAAATGACGCGTAACCGGCGCCTTGATTATTTTAAACGCCCAGCGCGTCGAAACGGTCAGGTGTTCAATACTTTCAACAACCCAGTCGAGTGTAATCGTGAGAGTCCGTGGCCCTCTGGTGAGGTGGGATCGAAGCGTGGCGCGAAGTTCGCGCAGCGCGGCGTCCCCTTCCGATGGCAGTTGCGGCTGGCATAGTCCTCGCCTGCAGCATCTGTCGATCTACACCATCCTGTCCCGTCGTTCCGTTCGGCGTCACAACGCCGTATCCGCACGCGCATTCGTCGCCGTCGATACCGACGAAGTGGCGTCGCTGCTGCCGTAGCGCCTCTCCTTTCTTTACGTCGTTCGTTTCATCCGCTGATTCGCCAACCGCATCGTCCGTGCGGTGACGGAACGCGTTCGCGCATTCGTTGCGGCGTCGCGTATCGCAATGAAACGAACGACGGCCTGATCGTCGCGCGCAGCGCGGATCGCCACGCCATCCCGTTGCGCCCATTCACCAGCGGCCCTGCGTCCCACGCAAGGCTGCGGGGTTGTTGCACGCCGGCGTTTCGCCACATCCGGCAAGACGTACGCAACAACCTTCCGGATAACTGATTGACGTCATGGAAAGAAGGAAACCCCTCGTCGGCATCACCGCCGACCACACGCAAATCGGCGCACACGCGTCGCATACGGTCGGCGACAAATACGTCGCCGCGATCGTCGACGGCGCGCAAGCGTTCGCGATGGTGCTGCCCGCGCTCGGCGAGCGCCAGTCGACCGACGACATCCTCGACACGGTCGACGGCCTGCTGTTTACCGGCAGCTACTCGAACGTCGAGCCGCACCTGTACGGCGGCGAACCGAGCGCGCCCGGCACGAAACACGACCCGGCCCGCGACGCGACCACGCTGCCGCTGCTGCGCGCGGCAATCGCCGCGGGTGTGCCCGTGCTCGCCGTCTGCCGCGGCTTCCAGGAGCTGAACGTCGTCTGCGGCGGCACGCTGCACCAGCGCGTGCATGAAGTGCCGGGCTTCGCCGATCACCGCGAGGACGACAACGCGCCGATGGACACGCAATACGGCCCCGCGCACGTCGTGCGCCTGACGCCCGGCGGCAAGCTGCACGCGCTCGCCGGCGGCCGCGACGAAGTGCACGTGAACTCGCTGCACAAGCAGGGCATCGCGCAGCTCGGCTCCGGCCTCGCCGTCGAGGCCGTCGCGCCGGACGGCCTGATCGAAGCCGTGAGCGTCGTCGATGCACCGGCTTTCGCCCTCGCCGTGCAATGGCATCCGGAATGGCGGCATGCGCAGGACCCGCTGTCGAGCGCGATCTTCCGCGCCTTCGGCGACGCCTGCCGCGCCCGTCGCGACGCCCGCACGCACGCCACGGCCGCCGCCGCGCTCGCCTGAGCGCGCCGACCCAACCAACGAGAACAGACATGCAAGACATCGAAAGTTTTCTGAAGCAACACCGGATCACCGAAGTCGAGGCGATCATTCCCGACATGGCCGGCATCGCGCGCGGCAAGATCACGCCGCGCAACAAGTTCACCTCCGGCGAATCGATGCGGCTGCCGCAAGCCGTGATGGTGCAGACCGTCACCGGCGAATATCCGGAAGACGGCTCGCTTACCGGCGTGACCGACCCCGACATGGTGTGCGTGCCCGACGAATCGACGATCCGCCTGATCCCGTGGGCCATCGACCCGACCGCGCAGGTAATCCACGACTGCGTGCACTTCGACGGCTCGCCGGTCGAGATCTCGCCGCGCTACGTGCTGCGCCGCGTGCTCGACCTGTACAAGGCGAAGGGCTGGAAGCCCGTCGTCGCGCCGGAGCTCGAGTTCTACCTCGTCGACATGAACAAGGACCCGGACCTGCCGCTGCGTCCGCCGGTCGGCCGTACGGGCCGCCCCGAAACGGGCCGCCAGTCGTATTCGATCGAGGCCGTCAACGAGTTCGATCCGCTGTTCGAGGACATCTACGAGTACTGCGAAGCGCAGAACCTCGACATCGACACGCTGATCCACGAAGTCGGCGCCGCGCAGATGGAGATCAACTTCATGCACGGCGACGCGCTGTCGCTGGCCGACCAGGTGTTCCTGTTCAAGCGCACGGTGCGCGAGGCCGCGCTGCGTCACAACATGTACGCGACGTTCATGGCCAAGCCGATGGAAGACGAACCGGGTTCGGCGATGCACGTGCACCAGAGCATCGTCGACGAGGAGACGAGCCAGAACCTGTTCACATCGCAGGAAACCGGCGGCGCGACGTCGATGTTCTACAACTACCTCGCCGGGCTGCAGAAGTACACGCCGGCGCTGATGCCGATCTTCGCGCCGTACATCAACTCGTATCGCCGGCTGTCGCGCTTCATGGCCGCGCCGATCAACGTGCAGTGGGGCTACGACAACCGCACGGTCGGGTTCCGCATCCCGCACTCGGGCCCGTCGGCACGCCGCATCGAGAACCGTATCCCGGGCGTCGACTGCAACCCGTACCTCGCGCTCGCCGCGACGCTTGCGGCCGGCTACCTCGGCATGACGCAGCGCCTGGAGCCGACCGAGCCGCTCGTCAGCGACGGCTACGACCTGCCGTACCAGCTGCCGCGCAACCTCGAGGAAGGGCTGACGCTGATGGCCGCGTGCGAGCCGCTCGGCGAGATCCTCGGCCACAAGTTCCTGAAGGCGTATTTCGCGCTGAAGGAAACCGAATACGAAGCGTTCTTCCGCGTGATCAGCTCGTGGGAACGCCGCCATCTGCTGCTGCACGTCTGAGCGTGCACACGACCGAATACGGAAACACGGAGGAAACATGACTTATCGCAACGAATCTGCCTGGATCCAGCCGGCCGCGCCGAGCGCCACGGCCGCCGCACCACGCGCGACGCAGGCGCGCACGACCGCCGAATACCGCGCGCTCGACGCCGCGCACCACATCCACCCGTTCTCGGACATGGGCGCGCTGAACCGTGCGGGCAGCCGCGTGATCGTGAAGGCCGACGGCGTCTACCTGTGGGACTCGGACGGCAACAAGGTCATCGACGGGATGGCCGGCCTCTGGTGCGTGAACGTCGGCTACAGCCGCAAGGAACTCGCCGACGCCGCGTATCGCCAGCTGCAGGAACTGCCGTTCTACAACACGTTCTTCAAGACCACGCACCCGCCGGTGATCGAACTCTCCGCGATGCTCGCGGAAGTGACGCCGGCCGGCTTCAACCACTTCTTCTATTGCAACAGCGGCTCGGAAGGCAACGACACCGTACTGCGCCTCGTGCACCAGTACTGGCGCGTGCAGGGCCAGCCGCAGAAGAAGTTCGTGATCTCGCGCAAGAACGGCTACCACGGCTCGACGATCGCCGGCGGCACGCTCGGCGGGATGGGCTACATGCACGAGCAGATGCCGTCAAAGGTCGAGAACATCGTGCACATCGACCAGCCGTATTTCTTCGGCGAAGCGGCGGCCGGCGAAACGCCCGAGGCGTTCGGCCTTGCCCGCGCGCAGCAACTCGAAGCGAAGATCCTCGAACTCGGCGCGGAGAACGTCGCGGCATTCATCGGCGAGCCGTTCCAGGGCGCGGGCGGCGTGATCTTCCCGCCGTCGACGTACTGGCCGGAAATCCAGCGGATCTGCCGCAAGTACGACATCCTGCTCGTCGCCGACGAAGTGATCGGCGGCTTCGGGCGCACCGGCGAATGGTTCGCACACCAGCACTTCGGCTTCGAGCCGGACCTGATCACGATGGCGAAGGGCCTCACGTCGGGCTACGTGCCGATGGGTGCGGTCGGCATTCACGAACGCGTGGCGCGGCCGATCATCGACAACGGCGAATTCAACCACGGCCTCACGTATTCGGGGCACCCGGTGGCCGCGGCCGTCGCGGTCGCGAACCTGAAGCTGCTGCGCGACGAAGGGATCGTCGAACGCGTGAAGAACGACACGGGCCCGTACTTCCAGGCGCTGATGCGCGAGACCTTCACGCGTCACCCCATCGTCGGCGAGGTGCATGGCCACGGCCTCGTCGCGAGCCTGCAGCTCGCCGAATCGCCGGCCGATCGCCGCCGCTTCGCGAACGGCGGCGACGTCGGCACGATCTGCCGCGACTTCTGCTTCAACGGCAACCTGATCATGCGTGCGACCGGCGACCGGATGCTGCTGTCGCCGCCGCTCGTGATCACACGCCAGGAAATCGATGAACTCGTGTCGAAGGCAAAGAAGGCCGTCGATGCAACCGCCCAGCAACTGGGTATTTCGTAACGGCTTTGCCTACAGGCGTGCGGCGGGCGCCGCACGCTGCCATAACCAGGGGAATTCCACCATGCGTGCCTGCTTTCTTCGCCAAGCCTGTTCTGTTGCCGCCCTTGCCGCCGCGGCAGCGTTCACGTCAGTCGCCAGTCCGTCGGCGCATGCCGAGGACCTGAACGTCTACAACTGGTCCGACTACATCGCACCGGACACGATCCCGAACTTCCAGAAGCAGACGGGTATCCACGTCAAGTACGACAACTACGACAGTGACGACACGCTTCAGGCGAAGCTGCTTGCCGGCAGTTCGGGCTACGACATCGTCGTGCCGACGTCGAACTACATGGCCAAGCAGATCCAGGCCGGCGTGTACCAGAAGCTCGACAAGTCGAAGCTGCCGAACCTTGCGAACCTCGACCCGCTGCTGATGAAGATGATCTCGGATGCCGATCCGGGCAACCAGTACGGCGTGCCCTGGGCCTACGGTACGGACGGCATCGGCTACAACGCGCAGGCGGTGAAGAAGGCACTCGGCGACAAGGCGCCGGTCGACAGCTGGGCGCTGGTGTTCGACCCGGCCAACATGGAAAAGCTGAAGGGCTGCGGCGTGTCGTTCCTCGACCAGGCCGTCGACGTGTTCGCCGCGACGCTGCAGTACATGGGCAAGGATCCGAACAGCAAGAACCCCGGCGACTACCAGGCTGCCTTCGAAGTCCTGAAGAAAGTCCGCCCGTACATCACCCAGTTCAACTCGTCCGGCTACATCAACGACCTCGCGAACAACGACGTGTGCGTCGCGCTCGGCTGGTCGGGCGACGTCGGCATCGCGCATCGCCGCTCGGCCGAAGCGAAGCGTTCGTACGACATCAAGTTCTCGAACCCGAAGGAAGGCGGCCTGCTGTGGTTCGACGTGATGGTGATCCCGAAGGATGCGCCGCACCCCGAGGCCGCACTGAAGTGGATCAACTACGTATCCGATCCGAAGGTCAACGCGGCGATCACCAACACGGTGTTCTACCCGACCGCGAACAAGGCCGCGCACCAGTTCGTCACGCCGGGCGTCGCGCAGGATCCGACCGTCTACCCGCCCGAAGACGTGCTGAAGAAGATGGTGCTGATGAAGCCGATGCCGGCCGACATCCTGCGCCTCCAGAACCGCCTGTGGGCCCAACTGAAGACCGGCCACTGATCGCCAAGCATTCCGGCGGCGCAGGTATCGCTTCACGCCTGCCCGCCTGAGATCCGCGGACCTCCGTCCGCCCGCGCGCGCCGCGCGCACTGTTCCATCCGGCCCGAGCCGTTGTCCGTGAGTCGCATTGCGCGCCTCGCGCGGGAGCGCTCACGCCTGCAATCCGTGAAGAACGAATGGTGAATCCCATGCAATCGATACCCTCTTCCGCTGCTGCACGACAGACCCAACCGGCCACCGCGGCCCGTACGCAAAACGACGCCTTCGTGCGCATCGAAAACGTCGTGAAGAAATTCGGCGACAGCACGGCCGTCGACAACGTGAACCTGACGATCGCGAAGAACGAGCTGTTCGCGCTGCTCGGCAGCTCGGGCTGCGGCAAGTCCACGCTGCTGCGCATGCTCGCCGGGCTCGAGACGGCGACCTCCGGCAAGATCTTCGTCGACGGCGAGGACCTCGCGTCGCTGCCGCCGTACCGCCGCCCGGTGAACATGATGTTCCAGTCGTACGCGCTGTTCCCGCACATGACGGTCGAATCGAACGTCGCATTCGGCCTGAAGCAGGAAGGCACGCCCAAGAACGAGATCAAGGAACGCGTGGCCGACGCGCTCGCGCTCGTGCAGATGAGCAAGTACGCGCAGCGCAAGCCGCATCAACTTTCAGGCGGCCAGCAGCAGCGCGTCGCGCTGGCGCGTTCGCTGGTCAAGCGCCCGAAGCTCCTGCTGCTCGACGAGCCGATGTCCGCGCTCGACAAGAAGATCCGCCAGAAAACCCAGCTCGAACTCGTGAACATCATCGAGAAGGTCGACGTGACCTGCGTGATGGTCACGCACGATCAGGAAGAGGCGATGACGATGGCCAGTCGCCTCGCGGTGATGAGCGAAGGCAAGATCGTGCAGATCGGCGCGCCGGGGGAAGTCTACGAATTCCCGAACAGCCGCTTCTCGGCCGAATTCATCGGCTCGACCAACCTGTTCGAAGGCCGTGTGGTCGAGGACGAACCCGATCACATCTTCGTCGAGAGCGACGACCTCGAAGCGCGCATGTACGTGAGCCACGGCATCACGGGCCCGCTCGGGATGCCTGTCGGCATCTCGGTGCGTCCGGAACGCATCCACGTGTCGCGCGAGAAGCCGGGCTCGAAGCACAACTGGGCGCGCGGCGTCGTGACCGACATCGCGTACATGGGTAGCTACTCGCTGTACCACGTGCGCTTGCCGAGCGGCAAGACGGTCGTGTCGAACCTGTCGAGCTCGCACCTGATGAGCGATACGGCTCCGGCGTGGAACGACGACGTGTTCGTGTCGTGGTCGCCGGCGAGCGGCGTCGTGCTGACGCAATGAGGACGCCACGATGAGAACCTCTGCTTCCACTCCGTCCGCGCCGGTGTCGTCCGGCGCCGCGAGCGCCGGCGCCGGCCGCGCCCGCCCGAGCCGCTTCGCCGCGCTGTCGCGCTTCCTGCCGTCGGGCCGCAGCGTCGCGATCGGCGTGCCGTTCGTGTGGCTTGCCGTGTTCTTCGCGCTGCCGTTCGTGCTGGTGCTGAAGATCAGCTTCGCCGACCAGGTGATGGGCATCCCGCCGTACACGTCGCTCGTCGAGTTCAAGGACGGCGTCGTGCACTTCGCACTGCAGCTGTCGCACTACGCGTTCCTGCTGCAGGACGACCTGTACATCGCGACCTACCTCAGCTCGCTGAAGATGGCCGCCGTGTCGACGGTGCTGTGCCTGCTGATCGGTTACCCGATGGCGTACTACATCGCACGCTCGGAGCCGAACCGCCGCAACGTGCTGATGATGGCCGTGATGCTGCCGTTCTGGACGTCGTTCCTGATCCGCGTATACGCATGGATCGGCATCCTGAAGGATGACGGCCTGTTGAACCACACGCTGATCGCGCTCGGCATCATCCACACGCCGCTGCGCCTCTATCACAGCGACGCGGGCGTCTACATCGGGATGGTCTATTCGTACCTGCCGTTCATGGTGATGCCGCTGTACGCGCACCTCGTGAAGATGGACCTCACGCTGCTCGAAGCCGCGTATGACCTCGGCGCGAAGCCGTGGGTCGCGTTCACGCGCATCACGCTGCCGTTGTCGAAGAACGGGATCATCGCCGGCAGCCTGCTGGTGTTCATCCCGGCGGTGGGCGAGTACGTGATTCCGGAACTGCTGGGCGGTGCCGACACGCTGATGATCGGCCGCGTGATGTGGGATGAATTCTTCAACAACATGGACTGGCCGATGGCGTCCGCGGTGACGGTCGCGATGGTGATGCTGCTGCTGGTGCCGATGGCGCTGTTCCAGTACTACCAGGTCAAGGAACTGGAGGACGCGAAATGATCAAGCCGAGCAAACCGCTGTCGACGGGCGTTCTCGCCTTCGGCTTCCTGTTCCTGTACATCCCGATCATCAGCCTGATCGTGTACTCGTTCAACGAGTCGAAGCTGGTGACGGTGTGGTCGGGCTTCTCGCTGAAATGGTACAGCGCGCTGCTGGACGACGACGAGCTGCTGACCGCCGCGTGGCTGTCGCTGAAGATCGGCCTGCTGACGGCGACCGCTTCGGTCGTGATCGGCACGTGGGCGGGCTTCGTGCTCGCGCGCTTCGGCCGCTTCAAGGGCTTCACGCTGTACACGGGGATGATCAACGCGCCGCTGGTGATTCCGGAAGTGATCCAGGGTATCTCGCTCTTGCTGCTGTTCGTTGCGCTGGAGCAGATGTTCGGCTGGCCGAAGGGCCGCGGGATGCTGACGATCTGGATCGGCCACGTGATGCTGTGCGTGTCGTACGTGGCGATCATCGTGCAGTCGCGCGTGAAGGAGATGAACAAGTCGCTGGAGGAAGCGGCGCTGGATCTGGGCGCGACGCCGCTGAAGGTGTTCTTCGTGGTGACGCTGCCGCTGATCTCGCAGGCGCTGCTGTCGGGGTGGCTGCTGTCGTTCACGCTGTCGATCGACGACCTGGTGCTGTCGGCGTTCCTGTCGGGGCCGGGGTCGACGACGCTGCCGCTGGTGGTGTTCTCGCGCGTGCGGCTGGGGCTGAACCCGGAGATGAACGCGCTGGCGACGCTGTTCATCACGGCCGTGACGATCGGCGTGATCGTCGTGAACCGGATGATGATCGCGCGTGAGCGGCGCCGCGTGGCCGACATGAAGGCGGCGTTCGCGGTGGCGTGACCCTTCCCTTTCCGTTTCATCGATAACAAGCACTGCAGACAAGCAAGGCGCGCTGCCCCAGGGGGGGCGCGCGATTCGATTCCGTATCGACAGGCGCACGACAAGGAGAATCCGCAATGAAGAAGAAACTGATCTGCCTGCTGGTGGCCGGCGCGTTGCCGGGCATCGCGCTGGCCGACTCGACATCCGCCGAGATCAAGGCGCTGCAGGCGCAGGTCGCGGCGCTGCAGAAACAGATGAAGGCGATGCAGGCGCAGCTCTCGGCGAAGCCGGGCGGCGCCACGGTAGCGACGGCCGGCACGAAGGCCGGAGCAGCGCCGGTCGCGGTGGCCGTCGACCCGAGCTCGCCGGATTACGGCAAGGCGCAGGCGACGCTGACCAACGACGAAGTCGGCGAAATGAAGCAGCAGATCGCGAACCAGCAGCTGAAGGTCGACTCGCTGACGGACGCGGCCAACACGGGCCCGCTCGCCGGCCTGTCGGTGACGGGTTACATCGACCCGACCTACATCTACAACCGCGCGGCCGGCACGTCGTCGTTCCTGTTCGCGAACCACGAGAGCGCGTACAACTACTTCAACAGCACGTTCGGCGATCTCTACCTCGACATCAAGAAGACGTTCGGCGTCGGCCCGATGGCGCCGTCGGCGGAAATCACGCTGATGCCGAACCGCGGGAACGGCATCACGCTGCTGCAGAACTCGCGCGGCAACATCGGCAACAACATCCTGAACACGGCGGTCGTCAACGTGCCGATCACGGCCGAGACGACGCTCGTGGCCGGCCTGATCCCGAGCTTCGGCGGCTACGAGGTGCAGCAGTCGAACCAGATGCTCACGCTCACGCACAACCTGCTGTACGACTTCTCCGATCCGGGCAGCTACATCGGTGCCGGTGCGAACTACACGAAGGGCAACTGGGCGTGGAAGTTCTTCGTCGGCAACGAGCAGTACCGCACGTACGGCTCGGTCACGCAGACCGGCACCAATGCGCTCGGCGACCCGATCACGACCAGCAACAAGGTGCCGACCTTCACCGCCCGTGCGGACTACACGTGGTCGAGCGCGCTCGACCTCGGCGGTTCGTTCAACATCGGCCGCCAGACGCTGTCGAGCGCGATCGACAGCAACGGCGTCGTCCACTACGGCCCCGGCGGCGCATCGCCGAGCGGATACGGCACGTTCTTCTTCGCGGAAGCCGACGCGACCTACACGCTCGCCGACATCCAGTACAACGCCGAACTCGACTACGGCCAGCAGCAGCATGCGGCGTACAACGGCGGACTCGCGCAGTGGTACGGCCTGTCGCTGCTCGCGCACCGCAAGTTCAACGCGCCGGTGGTCGGCCGCATGGGCGTCACGCTGCGCTACGATGCACTCGTGAACAGCAAGAACGGCGGCGGCGGCGGCGGCATCTCGCTGAACGGCAACGGGATGGATCCGAACAACGGCTTCGGCGTCGATTCGGATTGCCTCGCGACGTCGAAGGCCGGCGGTGGCCTCGGCTTCGAGTGCAAGGGCGCGATCCGTCAGGACGTTGCGCTCGACCTGCTGTTCTATCCGACCCAGCAGATCACCGTGAAGGTCGAATACCGGCACGACTGGGCGAACAACAAGGTGTTCCTGCGCAACGACGGTTCGTACAGCAAGTCCAACGACCTGCTCGCGACGCAGTTCATCTATTCGTTCTGATGCAGCACACGCGGGGCGCCGTGCCGCGCGCACGGCGTCCCGCGCCGTTTTTACCGGCTGGAACGCGATGCAGCGCGCATCGTGTTCCAGCCGCAACGAGGGAGTCGGTCTGATGACGCAGTCTTTCACCCGCCGCGCCGATGCGCTCGCGCGCGACTCGTACTACGAGGCGACGGCCGTGCGCCCCGCCGTGGACGATCCCGTGCTCGACGACACGATCGATGTGGACGTGTGCGTGATCGGCGCCGGCTTCGCGGGCCTGTCGACGGCGCTCGACTGCCGCGCGCGCGGGTTGTCGGTCGCCGTGATCGATGCGCACCGGCCCGGCTGGGGCGCGTCGGGCCGCAACGGCGGCCAGGCGATCACCGGCTTCGCGAAGGACGAGGAGATCGAGCGGCAGCTCGGCGCCGACGGTGCACGCGCCGCGTGGTCGCTGTCGCTCGACGGCGTCGCGCTGATCGCCGAGCGGATCACGCGTTACGGGATCGACTGCGACTTCACGCGCGGCTACCTGACGGTCGCGACGAAGCCGCGCCGCATTGACGACCTGCGCGCGTGGATGGACGCCGCGACGTCACGCTGGGGCCATCCATCGCTCGCCTGGCTCGACACCGGCGCGATCCACGCACGCATCGCATCGACGCGTTACCTGGCCGGCGTGCACGATCCGCTGTCCGGTCACCTGCATCCGCTCAAGTACTGCCTCGGCCTCGCCGAGGCCGCGCGCCGCGAAGGCGTCGCGCTGTACGCGCACACGCCCGCGCTCGACATCGTGCGCGGCGCGCGGCCCGTCGTGCGCACGCCATCGGGCGACGTGCGCTGCCGCTTCGTCGTATCGTGCTGCAACGCGGGCCCCGGTGGCGTGCTGCCGGCCGCGACGGCTGCCCGCATCGCGCCGATCGCGTCGTACATCATCGCGACCGAGCCGCTCGGCCAGGCACGCGCCGACGCGCTGATCGCACAGCGCGAAGCCGTGTGCGACAACAACTTCTTCCTCGACTATTTCCGGCTGTCCGCCGACCACCGGATGCTGTTCGGCGGCCGCGCGAATTCGGCCGGCGCGTCGCCCGCCACGCTCGCCGAAACGATCCGGCGGCGCATGGTCGGCGTGTTCCCGCAGCTCGGCGACGTGCGCGTCGACCACGCATGGGGCGGCTTCGTCGACGTCACGCGCAACCGCGCGCCGGATTTCGGCGCGCTCGATCCGAACTTCTTCTACGTCCAGGGCTTCAGCGGGCACGGCGTCGCGCTCACCGGCATCGCCGGACGCGCGGTCGCCGGCGCGATCGCGGGCGACACGCATGCGTTCGACCTGTTCGCAAGCATGCGCCACCGGCGCTTCCCCGGCGGCGACGCCTGGCGGCAGCCCGCGCTCGAACTCGGGATGCTGTACCACCGCGTACGCGAGCTGTTCTGAGCCTACTTTCTCCGTTCTCCTGACCATGCAGACATTCGCCAACCAGCCGCACGTCGCGTCCTACTACGCGGCGACCGCCAACGATACGACCCGCCACGCGCCGCTCGCCGGCACGATCGATGCCGACGTGTGCGTGATCGGCGCGGGCCTCACGGGCCTGTCCGCCGCGCTCAACCTCGCCGAGCGCGGCCATTCGGTGACCGTGCTCGAAGCGTCGCGGGTCGGATGGGCGGCAAGCGGCCGCAACGGCGGCCAGCTGATCGGCGGCTTTGCGTGCGACATCGACACGTTCGGGCAGTTCATGCCGGAAGGCGACGTGAAGCGCATCTGGGACATGGGGCTCGAAACGCTGTCGCTCGTGAAGTCGCGCATCGCGCAGCACGACATCGACTGCGCGCTGGTGCCCGGCTACCTGACCGCCGCGAACACCGAGCGCGACGCCGATTCGCTGAAGCGCTGGCGCGACGGAGCCGCGAAACGCTTCGGCTACGACCGCTTTCATTTCGTCGAAGCCGAGGAACTCGGCGACTACGTGCAGTCCGAGCGCTATTGCGGCGGCCTGTACGACCCGGACAGCGGCCACCTCCATCCGCTCAACTACACGCTCGGCCTCGCGCGTGCGGCGACCGATGCGGGCGTACGCATCCACGAGGACAGCTGCGTGACGCGCGTGCGCGACGTCGCGGGCGGCCATGTCGTCGAGACGAGCGGCGGCAACGTGCGCGCGCGCTTCGTCGTGCTCGCGTGCAACACCTATGTCGGCACGCTCGCGCCCGCGCTGTCGAAGAAGATCATGCCGGTCGGCACCTACGTGATCGCGACCGAGCCGCTCGGTGAAGCGCGCGCCGCCGCGCTGATGCCCGCACGCGCGGCGATCTGCGACAGCCGCTTCGTGCTCGACTATTTCCGGCCGGCGCCCGACACCCGGCTCGTGTGGGGCGGCAAGGTCAGCTATTCGACGCGGGAGCCGCGCGACCTCGCCGCGGCGATGCGCGCGGACATGCTGAAGACGTTCCCGCAACTGGCGGACGTGAAGGTCGACTATGCATGGGGCGGCTTCGTCGACATCACGATGAACCGCGCGCCGCACTTCGGCCGGATCGCGCCGACGATGTACTTCGCGCAGGGGTTTTCGGGGCACGGCGTGAACACGACCGCGCTTGCGGGCAAGCTGATCGCCGAAGCGATCAACGGACAGGCGAGCCGCTTCGACCTGTTCGACAAGATCCGGCATCGCGACTTCCCGGGCGGCGAGGCGCTGCGTACGCCGGCACTGGTGCTCGCGATGAGCTGGTATCGGATGCTGGATGCGTTTGGCGTGCATTGAGCGGCGCGGCGCACCCATGAAAAACGGCCGCGTCGAAGCGCGGCCGTACCTTCAGCGGCCCGTGCGGTGCGTCACCGCTAGTCGGCCACCTTCTGCCGCATCGTCACGAATTCCTCGGCGGCGGTCGGATGAATACCGATCGTGTCGTCGAACTGCGCCTTCGTCGCGCCCGCGCGAATCGCGATTGCAATCCCCTGGATGATCTCGCCCGCATCGCGGCCGACCATGTGCGCGCCGACCACGCGCTGGCTGTCGCGCGCGACGACGAGCTTCATCAGCGTGCGCTCGTCGCGACCCGACAACGTATGGCGCAGCGCCTTGAACGACGTACGGTAGATGTCGACCTCGCCATGCGCGTGACGCGCGTCGGCTTCGGTCAGGCCGACCGTCGCGACCTCGGGCTGGCTGAACACGGCCGACGGCACGTAGGCATGATCGGCCGCGACCCGCGACCCGCCGAACAGCGTGCGTGCGAGCAGCCCGCCGTCGCGCGTCGCCACCGGCGTGAGCTGCGGCCGCGACGTGACGTCGCCGATCGCGTGGATCGACGGCACCGATGTCGCCGAATACGCGTCGACCGCAATTGCGCCACGCGCGTCGAGCATCACGCCCGCCTGTTCGAGTCCGAGCCCGTCGACGTTCGGCACGCGGCCGGTCGCATAGAGCACCTGGTCGTACGGCCCGTGCCGCGCATCGCCGACGCGCACGCTCAGCGTGCCGTCGTCCGCGCGTTCGATCGACTCGACCACCGCACGCGCGTGGATCGCGACGCCCTGCTTCGTCATTTCGTCGGTCAGGAACTGGCGCACGTCGTCGTCGAAGCCGCGCAGGATCTTCTCGCCGCGATAGAACAGGTCGACGTGGCTGCCGAAGCCGTTGAAGATGCCCGCGAACTCGACCGCGATATAGCCGCCGCCGACCACCGCGATGCGCTTGGGGCACGTCGCGAGCGACAGCGCCTCGCGCGACGTGATCGTGTGCTCGATGCCGGGCCGCGCCGGCGACGACGGGCGCGAGCCGGTCGCGATCGCGATATGCCGCGCGCGGATGCTGCGTTCGCCGATTGCGACGGTGTGCGCATCGACGAGCGTCGCGCGGCCCGCGTGCATCTCGACGCCCGATTGCCGCAGCAGGTTGATGTAGATGTCGCTGAGCCGGTTGATCTCGCGATCCTTCGCGGCGATCAGCGCGGGCCAGTCGAGCGTGCCGGCGCCGAAGGTCCAGCCGAAGCCCCTCGCGTCCTCGACTTCGTGCGGGTAGTGCGATGCGTAGACGAGCAGTTTCTTCGGGATGCAGCCGCGCAGCACGCAGGTGCCGCCGATCTGCTCTTCTTCCGCTATGCCGACGCGTGCGCCGTATGACGCGGACATCCGCGCGAGCCTCACGCCGCCGGAGCCGGCGCCGATGACGAACAGGTCGTAGTCGAAATCCATCGCATTGCCTCATCGCAGTTCGGATGGAGGCACGATAGCAAGATTCGGGGATTCGTGCGGGGCACGGCGCGGCCGGGCGCGCGCCCAATAAAAAACGGCGAGAGACGTGGCCTCTCGCCGGTCAAACCAGCTGCCGGGTGTGTCATGCGTCACCGATCGACCGCATGCCCGACCTGCCGGCTGCGCGGCACCGGTCCGCCCGGCGCGCGAAGGGCGCGCCCGCGGCCGGACCAGCCGCCATGCTCAGGCCTGCGACGTGTCGCTGCCGTCCGTCGCCTGCGTGTCGTCCGCCTGCTGCTCGGGCTGCTCTTCCTTTTTCTTCTCGAGCAGACCTTCGACTGCCTCGGCGCCCTTGAAGCCGGCGACGGCAGCCGCCGCCTTGGTCAGCAGGCCCGCATCCGGATCCAGCTTTTCCGCGCCTTCAACGGCTGCGACTGCGCCAGCGATTTCACCCACGGTGTCCAGGATACCCATCGTCATCCCCTTTCAAGAAAATCGTGAGCGCATCGTCCCACGAAAAAAACCGGCAGACCGCGATTGTCATCACCGGATACACAAGTTACGCACCTGGCCGGCCGCGCTCGCCGAGCGCCACCGGAACGACGCACGCGCGGGCCTGACGGCACGCAGCGGGCGATGCACGCAGCGTAGCGGAAAGCCTTCGCGCGTACTGTAAAAGTATGTTCTGGATTGCCGACGGATCCCTTACGGCGCGGGGGTCTCCTGATGGAGCATTCGCCGAATAGTCGTGCGCGCGTATGAAGGTCGCGTGACGAAAAAAAAGAGGCACCTCGCGGCGCCCCTTCGATGCATGCCGGACGACTGCCGGCACATGTGTTCCGACGTTCGTCAGAAGATATTGCGCAGGCCGATCGCGATGCCGGTCTGGTTGTTGCGACCCGGCAGCTCGACGTTCGCCGCGCCGGTCGTCTTGTTGAAGTCGACGGTGCCGTAGACTTCCGTGCGCTTGCTGAGCGCGTACTCGGCGATGCCGACGACCGCGTAGCGGTTGCCGCTCGCGAGCGTGCCGTTCTCGGTCATCGCATTGCGCATGTGGTCGTAGTAGAACGCGCCCGTCAGCGTCAGCGGCGCGCTGACTTGCCAGCTCACGCCCGCGAACGGACCGTCGTCGATCCGGCCGGTGCCCTTCGCGACCGGAATCGTCTTCTGCGCGAGCAGGCTGTCGACGAAGCCGGTGTCGTCCTTCGAGCGCAGGTAGCCCGCGTAGATCTTCGCCTTGCTGAACGCGTACACGACGTTCGCGTGGTAGATCGTCTGCTTGCGCGCCGAGTTGTCGCTGTTCTGCTGCGCGCCGGCCGCGATGCTGAGCGGACCCATCACGTACGACAGCGACACGCCCCACGCATTGCCCTTGCCGAGCGAGCCCGGGATCTGGCCTGAGAAGCCGCCGGTGCCGGTCGATTCGTAGTTGGTACCGGTCGAGTACATCGCCTTCGCGGTCAGGCCTTCGAACTTGCCCGTGTACTTGATCTGGTTGTCCGCATACAGGCCGCCGCCGAGTGCGACCGGCAGCCACGCGTTTTCAAGGTAGTTGCCGACCGTCAGCGGATCGTAGGTATCCGACAGCAGGTCGAACAGCGGCGTCTTCTGGCGGCCGAGGGTCACCGTGCCGTACGGGCTCTGCAGGCCGACGTACGCTGCGCGGTTGAACAGGCGGCCGCTGTCGGCGAATGCGCCGTTCTGCAGGTTCACGCCGCTTTCGAGGTTGAACACGGCCTTCAGGCCGCCGCCGAGGTCTTCCGTGCCGTAAATGCCGAAACGGCTGTTCGTGATCGCGCCGTTGGTCATCGACAGCAGGCCGTCGTTCTTGGCGTTGGCGTTGGTCAGGTAACGGATGCTGGCGTCGGCGACGCCCCAGAGCGTGACCGAGCTTTGTGCGGCCGCGTACTGGCTGGCAAATGCGAGCGCGGCGCCCCCTGCGATGGCTGCGAGTCGGGTGGTCTGCTTCATGAGCTTTCCTTTTTGTAGGTGTCTCCATTCATGGCCGGCCGCGTGCGCAGCCGGGTGGCGATCGCTCACGTTCATGGCGCGCGCGATGTGGGCTGAATCATATGACGAGTGCAATCGTTGAAAGAAATTGAAATGCGCGGTAACGGCGGAACTGTCGCCCGCGCACAACGCTGCGCGTGCGAGGCGCGCCCGGCGGGCATCGGATGCCGCACGGCATCCTCCGGCTACGCGGCTTACGGAATGTCGGATCTGTAAGCATCACCCTGCGGGCGCAGAGGAACCGGCAGGCGGCCGGGGTCGCCGGCGGGATGCCCCGTCACGCCTCCGCCGTCGGCTCGCCGTGCGTCGCGCGCCGCCGCCACGCACGCCGGAGGATCTCCGCGAACGCACCGGCGAGCAGCAGCACGGCGCCCCACAGCGCGAGCGCCGGCACGAGCCGCGTGACGAGGCCGCCGGCCACCGCGCCGGCCAGGAAACAGAAGCTGATCGTCGCGAGCAGCGCCGAGTCGTGCAGCGCACCCGCGTCGTAGCGCGGGATCAGCCCGACGAACAGCTTCTGCGCGGCGCGGCGCAGGTTGCCGGTCGTCATCACCGACGTGTACGACAGTTCCTCGAGATGGGTGAACGACAGCGTCTGCAGCGTCGCGACGAACGAAATGCCCGGAATCAGCCATGCGCTCGACGCGCCGACGAGGCCGCTCGCGGCGACGCCGAGAAAGGCGATCTCGACGAGCAGGCTCGCGAATGCGGTATGCCGCATCCAGCCGCGCTGCGCGGCGAGGCCGAGCAGGTGCGCGACGAACACCGCCACCACGAAACCGCCGAGCGGCGGCACGTGGTGCAGCGCGGCCGCCCATTCGCCGGCCGACACGTTGATGCCGAGCAGCGCGACGTTGCCGGTCATCGTGTTCGCGAACACGTGGCCGTGGCCCACATACGTGTACGCGTCGAGGTAGCCGCCGGACAGCGTCAGCAACGCGGCGACAGTGAGATTGCGGCTGGCGCCGTCGAGATCCATCGAGCCTCCCGTGTAGATTCGCGCCAGTATGGCGCACGGGCAGCCAGTTTGAGCCGGTCACTGCCCGATGCCCGTGAGCCCGATCAGCGCGCCGCCCGCGAGCAGCCACAGCGGATGGATGCGCGTGCGCCACGCGAGCACCGCGCACGCGGCCGTGATGCCCCACTGGATCGCCGTGCGGTTCGACGCCTCGGAGATCAGCACCGCGCTCGCCGCGACGAGCCCGGCGGTGACGGGCATCATCCCCTGCTGCACGTAGCGGCGCCACGGCCGATCGCGAAAGCGCTCCCACGCATGCAGCGCGAGCACGGTGACGAGCGACGACGGCCCGAACTTCGCGAGCGACGCGACCAGCAACCCGCTCCAGCCGGCCACGTGCCAGCCCACCAGCGACACGATCATCATGTTCGGCCCGGGCGCCGCCTGGGCCAGCGCGAACAGCGCGGTGAACTCGTGCGCGCTCATCCAGTGATGGACATCGACGACCTGCCGCTGCATCTCCGGCAGGATCGTGTTGCCGCCGCCGAACGCGAGCAGCGACAGCTGACTGAAGATCGTCGCGATGGCGATCAGCGTGTCGCTCATGGCCGCCCTCCTTGCTGCGGGTCGCGCGCCGCGGCCGGCACCGGCTGCGGCGTGCCTGCGTCGCGGCGGCGCGACGCGAGCCAGATGCTGACGGGCGTCAGCACGAGCATCGTGGTCAAGAGCGGGATGCGCAGCACCGCGATCGCGACGAACGCGAGCACCGCGATGCCGGCCGCCGCAGGTGCGTGCCGCAGCGGCTTCGCGACCTTGACGGCCATCGCGACGAGCAGCCCGGCGGCCGCGGCCGCGAGCCCCGAGAACAGGTGCTGCACGTGCGGATCGTTCTGCGTCTTCGCGTACAGCACGCCGAGCGCGACGACGACGAGCGTCGGGCCCGCGATCAGCCCGAGGATGCCGGCGAACGCGCCGGCCACGCCGCGAAAGCGCATGCCGACGGCCACCGACAGGTTGATCACGTTGCCGCCCGGCAGGAACTGGCACAGCCCGAGCAGATCGGTGAATTCGTCGGCGGAGAGCCACTTGCGCTCGTCGACGATGGTGCGCCGCGCGAACGGCAGCGCGCCGCCGAACGACATCAGGCCAAGCGACAGGAAACCGGTGAACAGCTCGGCGAGGCCGACGCTGCGGGGCGCCGCGGCAGGCGGCGGGGCGGCGGGTGGAAAAGCGGATTGCATGGTGCTCCTCACTAAACGGTGAACCGAGGTTACCGCCGTTCCGGATCGTGGCAAAACGATTTTATCGGCGCGCCCTTGTGATCTAGAATCACAAGCATGGCACGCGATCTCCCGCCCTTTTCCGCGCTTCGGGCCTTTGAAGCCGCGGCACGACATGAAAGCTTCAGCGCCGCCGGCGACGAGCTGCATGTGACTCACGGTGCCATCAGCCGGCAGATCGCCGGGTTCGAGGCATGGCTCGGCAAGCCGGTGTTCCACCGCTACGGCAAGCGCGTGAAGCTCACCGACGAAGGCCGCCGCTACCTGGACACCGTACGCGCGGCATTCGACAGCATCGCGCACGCGACCGAACAGCTGCGCAACACCGGCGCGGCGCGCGTGCTGCGCATCAACGCGCTGCCGACCTTCGCGATGAAATGGCTGCTGCCGCGCCTGTCGCGGTTCCAGCGCGACGTGCCGAACGTCGAGCTGAAGCTGTCGACGTCGAATGCGCCGCTCGACACGCTGAACGGCTTCGACGTCGCGATCCGCCGCGGCCCCGGCCACTGGCCGAACTGCACGAGCGGCCACTTCCTCGACGAAAGCGTGATTCCGGTCTGCAGCCCCGCGCTGCTCAAACGCGCGCCGATCGCGCGCGCGGACGATCTCGCGCGCCACGTGCTGCTGCATTCGGATACCCGGCCGGAAGGCTGGCGCGACTGGTTCGCGGCGGCCGGCGTGACGATGAAGGGGCGCAAGCGGCAGTCGTTCGACCACTTCTACCTGGCGCTGCAGGCGGCCGTCGACGGGCTCGGCGTTGCGCTCGGCCCGTTGCCGCTGATCGACGACGAGCTCGCGAGCGGCCGGCTGGTGATGCCGCTGGAGGGGCCGCGCATCGCGACCCGCAGCTACTGGTGGATCGCGCCGCGCGCGCCGGCCGACGATCCGCTCGTCGCGCAGTTCTGCGCGTGGCTGCAGACGCAGTCGAACGTCGGCGCGTAGCGCATCGACGTTCGACGCGGAAGATGACGCGGGCGGCAGGACACCGCCCGCCGGCGGTTCAGACCACCGGGCCCGGTTCCTTTTCCTTGCGCAGGATCGCGTACAGGATGATCGCGCCGAAGGTCGCGGTGCCGATCCCGCCGAGCCCGAAGCCGCCGATCTTCAGCGAGAAGTCGCCGGCGCCGAGCACGAGGGTGACGGCCGCGACGATCAGGTTGCGGTTGTCGGAGAAGTCGACCTTGTTGACGACCCAGATCCGCGCGCCCGTCACCGCGATCAGCCCGAACACGACGATCGACACGCCGCCGAGCACGGGGCCCGGGATCGTCTGGATCACCGCGCCGAACTTCGGCGAGAAGCCGAGCACGATCGCGATCAGCGCGGCGACCGCGAACACGAGCGTCGAGTAGATCCGCGTGACGGCCATCACGCCGATGTTCTCCGCGTAGGTCGTCACGCCCGTGCCGCCGACGCTGCCCGACACGATCGTCGCGAGCCCGTCGCCGATGAACGCGCGGCCCACGTAGCGATCGAGGTTCGCGCCCGTCATCGCGCTGACGGCCTTGATGTGGCCGAGGTTCTCGGCGACCAGGATCACCGCGATCGGCGCCAGCATCAGCATCGCGTGCGGATCGAACACCGGCGCGCGGAAGCTCGGCACCCCGAACCAGGCCGCCTGCCCGACGATGGAGAAATCGATCGGCTTGCCGAGCCCCATCCCGTTGGTCGCGACCGCATAGATCGCGTAGGCGATCACCAGCCCGACGAGGATCAGCAGGCGCTGCACCATGCCGCGCGAGAACACCGCGACGCCGCCGACGCACAGCACCGTGACGAGCGCCATCACCGATTCGAAGGTCGACGCGGACACGCCCTTGACCGCGATCGGCGCGAGGTTCAGCCCGATCACCGCGACCACCGCGCCGGTCACGACCGGCGGCATCAGCGTCTCGATCCAGTTCGTGCCGATCACCTGCACCAGCGCGCCGATCGCGACGTACACCACACCACACGCGATGATCCCGCCGAGCGCGACCGGGATGTTCGGGTTCGGGCCGCTGCCGCCGTAGCCGGTCACCGCGATCACGAGGCCGATGAACGCGAAGCTCGAGCCGAGGTAGCTCGGCACGCGGCCGCCGACCAGCACGAAGAACAGCAGCGTGCCGATGCCGGACATGAAGATGCACAGGTTCGGGTCGAAGCCCATCAGCAGCGGCGCGAGCACGGTCGAGCCGAACATCGCGACGACGTGCTGCACGCCCATCGCGACCATCTGCGGCCACGCGAGGCGCTCGTCGGGGCCGACCACGCGCGATGCCGCGCCGGTCGATTGCACCCGCCAGCGCGGGAAGTAGGAATCGGACATGGGGAAAAGGGCTCCTGTCGTTCGGTCGCCGGCTGCGGAGGATGCGCCGGTCTGGAATCTGGCGCGAGTTTACGGAGCGGAAATGGGGCTGGCAAGCGCGGCAAGCCCGGACGGGCCGACGGGACGCTGCGTATTGCATCGACCGAAAAATAGGGGCGGACGGGTATCGTCTCCGTCTCACGGCACTGGAGGCGCGACGGTAAATCCGCCGACAATGCACGTCGCGGGCACATCGATTGATGAAATGGCGCCAGTCTGACCATCAGCGGGCCGCTCAACGCAATTGCTGCCTTCAGCCGCATGGCCGGATTCAATTCGTTCGCTTGCGACTACGCGTTCGGATTCTCCGACCTCGGACAATCGACGAAAACGCCCTTCCGGGAAATCAAATGAATCGCGCAGTCTCCCTTCTCGCATTTGCCTTTACCGGCATCGCATCCGGATACGCCGCAGCCGGGCTGATGCTCGCCTTTGCCCCGATGTGTGGTTACGACTGCGAGAACCGGTCCGCCGGCATATTCATCTCGACGGTCGGCACCTGCCTGCTCGGTTTTGTTCTGGTTGGTCACCTTGCCACGCGACGCGCGCACGTCACCGTCAAGCGATTCTCGCTGACGGCCCTGTGCCTGTCCGCCGCCGTACTGCTCGCAGCAGGCTGCTGCTACGTCGCAGAACTTCACCGACACTACCGGGAAGCCGAAGCGGCCCGGCCCGTCCAGACGGATTTCGATTTCATGTACATGGCCATCGTGACGCGCGAGGTACCGACGTACAGCAAGGCATCGCGCGGTTCCGTCGCGGTATCAGGCACGATTCCGCGCTGGCAGCGATGTGCCATAGACGGCGCGTGGTGCGATACGCAGCCACGCCAGGCGCACATGCGGTGCAAGACCGGGGAGGTCTATGTCAATGAAGCAGACTGGCCGGCGTTTTCCCTCATTCCCGAAGAGAATATTCGAGGCGCGGTGCCGATGAAGTCGATGAAACTGTGTGCACCGGGAAATATCCCGGATGACTGAGCAAGCGCCCATTCGTGACAAACCGAAGTCGGCGCCTCGCCCCGGTTCCGGTCCGTTGGGACCCACTACCGGCCGCAACGCAAGCGTGCGCTCACATCGCAGCCGGCGCGTCATACATCAGGGATTGATGTACTGGAACAGCGACAGGTTCTGCAGCTGCGCGTAAGCCTTCTGCGAGCCCGTCAGCGCGTTCTGCATCTGCAGGAACTGGCTGATCGTCGACACCATGTTGGTGCTCGTCAGGTCGGCCAGGTTGCTGGTGACCTGCAGCGTGTTGGTCTGGTTCACCGTCTGCATCGCCTTCACTTGCTGCACGCGGCCGCCGACCGACGCCTGCACGGTGAGGACGTTCGTCATCATGTTGTTCAGCTTCGTCGTGCCGGTGGTCATCGCGTTCTGGAGCGCGGCCGCGGCAGCGGTGTTGCTGCTGACCGGCACCTTCAGCGCGGCGATCATCGAGTCGAGCGCCGCGAACACGTCGGTGCCGGCCTTCGGCGCCGGCGTGACCGTGAACGTGTCGCCGGGGGCCGGGCTACCCGACACGGGCACCGACAGGCCGTTGCCGAGCGTGATCGCGGCGCCGGCCGAATACGGCTGCGCGGCAGTCGTGGTCGGCGGCGCGACGGTGTTGTCGGTGACCGTATAGGTCGGCGCGGCGGCCGTGCCGCCGAACGCGATCGTGAACTGGTGCGTATTGGTCGCGGCCGACGGGCTGGTGATCGACACCGCGCCGATCGTGCCCGTCCCCGTGTTGCCGGCACCGGCGACCGGCACCGGCTGGCTGCCGAGCATCGGCACCGACTGGAACACGCTCGCGCCCGTGTCGCCCTGTGCGACCGTGGTCGAGTCGGCGATCTGCACCTGGCGCGAACCGCCGTCGCCGCTGTACGTCACGCCGCCGCCCGGCGCATTCGCGAACGGCGCGGTGGTCGACTGGAAGCCCGCGAACAGGTAGTTGCCCGAGCCGTCCGTCGAGTTTGCGAGCGTCAGCAACTGGTTGCGATAGCCCTGCAGCTGCGTCGACAGTGCCGAGCGATCGCTGTCGGACAGCGAGCCGTCGCCGGCCTGGATCACGACCGTATGAATGCTGTTCAGCAGGTTGTTGACGCTGTAGAGCGTCTGGTCTTCCGCCTGCAGCGACGACAGCGCGGTGTTCTGGTTCGACGAATACTGCGACAGCGTCGCCGACGTCATCGACAGCTGCACCGCCTGCGCGGCGCCGAGCGGGTTGTCGGCAGGCGTCGAGAGGCTCACGCCGCTCGAGATCTGCTGGTACAGCTGCGAGAGCTGCGCCTGCTGATCGTTCATCTGCGCGACGTTCATCTGGTAGAACTGCGTGGTGGAAATCCGCATCGCTTTGATCCCCGAAATCAGTTGAACAGGCCGAGCACGGTCTGGAACAGCGTCGACGCGGTCTGAATCACCTTCGCGTTCGCCTGGTAGAGCTGCTGGTACTGCATCAGGTTGGCCGCTTCCTCGTTCTGGTTCACGCCCGACACCGACTGCTGCGCTTGGGTGATCTGGCCGATCAGCGAAGTCTGCGCGGCGCTCGACGACTTCAGCTGGCTCGTCGTGTTGCCGATGCTGTTCACGTAGTTCGCGTACGCACCCGTCAGCGTGGTCGAGCCGTTGCCGAACGCCTTCGAGTTGACAAGCTTCGACAGCGCGAGCGCGTTGCTGCCGTCGTTCGTGCCGCCCGTGTTCGGTGCGACCTTGAACGTGTCGCCGGCCGTGGGCGTGCCCGACACCGTGACCGTGACACCGGCCGTCAGCGTGATCGGCGAGCCGGACTGGAACGGCTGCGCGGCCGTGGTCGTCGGCGGTACGGCCGTGTTGTCGGTGACCGTGTAGGTCGGGCTAGCAGTCGTGCCGCCCATCGTGATCGTGTAGTTGTGCGGGTTGGCCGCGGCCGTCGCGCTGGTGACCGACAGCCCGCCGATCGTCCCGGTACCCGTGTTCGTCGTGGTGGCTGACGGCACGAACGGCGCCGCCGCCGCGATCGCCGAGCCGTTCGACGTCGCGAGGCCGAAGCCGTTAAGCGCGCCGCGCGTCGGCAGCACGGTGAACTGGTCGCCGGGCTGCATCTTGCCGGATGCGATCGAAAAGTTCAGGCCGCTCGCCCCGCCGAGCGTAACCGGCATCGGCCCCTTCTGCTGGTCGACCACCGTGCCGGTCGCGCGATCGGTCAGCGTGTAATTGGTACCGTCGTACGACAGCGTGTAATCGCTCGTGGTCGGCTGCGCCGAATTCGCGAACGACACGGACAGCGTCGCGGTGCCGGTGTTGCCCTGGTTCGCGTACGTGGCCGGCGTGCCGGTCGTGAACAGGTTGCCGCCGACGTTGCCCGACTGGTCGAGGCCGAGTGCGTTCTGCGCGTTGACCTGCGCGGCGAAGCTGGTCGCGATCGCGCCGAGCTGCGCTTCGGCCGGATCGAGCGTCTGGCTGCGGAACGCGAGCAGGCCGCCGAGCGTGCCGCCCGACAGCGACGTGCTGGACAGGGCCTGGTTCGGCCCCTGCGGGTTCGCGCCGGCGATGCCCTGCGACACGACGGTCAGCTCGCTCGGATCGGACGGCGACGTAACGGCCGCGAGCTGGTAGCTCGTGTTCGAGACGACCAGCGGCGTGCCGCCCGCGAGAAACACGCTGTAGCCGTCGCTGTTGCGCACGACCTGCACGCCCGCGAGGTTCGACAGGTTCGACACCGCGAGGTCGCGCTGGTCCATCAGCTGGTTCGGCGGCTGGCCCTGGCTGCTCGCGGACGCGATCTGCTGGTTCAGCTGGGCGATCTGCGCGGTGTACGCGTTGATCTGTGTGACGGTGCTCGAGATCTGCGTATTGACGCTCTGGCGCAGCGCGTCGTACTGCTGGCCGGCCGCGGTGATCTGGTTCGCGAGCGTCTGCGCATTGCTCATCGCGGTCTGCCGCACCGACGAGTCGGATGCGCTGTTCGCGACGTTCTGCAGCCCGGTGAAGTAGCTCGTGATCGAGGACGAGATGCCGGACGTCGGGTTGCCGACGTAGTTGTTCAGCTGCGTGACGAGCGAATACCACGTCGACAGCGCGCCGCTCTGCGTCTGCGCGCCGTTCAACTGATCGCTCAGGTATTGGCTGTACTGCCGCTGCACGGTGACGGTGTTCACGCCCTGCGGCATGTAGCCGCTGCTCGTGTACTGGCCGCTTGCCTCGGCATAGACGGGGCGTTCGACCGAATAGCCCGGCGTCGCCGCGTTGCTGATGTTCTGGCCGGTCGTCGTGAGGCCCCAGAGCGCGGCATTCAGGCCGCTGACACCGAGGTTCATGAGTGAGTTGGACATGCGCGATCCTGATAAGCCGGCCGCACTGCGGCCGCCGGGTTGCGTGACTCCCGGTATAACGGCCGCTTCTGGAAAAAATTGAGGAAAAAATGCACGCGCGACGCGCGCTCGCGCGCGGCCGGTGAAAGCGTGCGCCGGCAGTGCCGCACACGTTGCGCGAGCGGCCCCGGGCGGGGCCGGCCGCCGCTTGCGCGTCAGGCCCGCGCGAGCGAGCGGCGCTTCATCTCGAGCTGCGTGATCAGCCGCTGCAGCGTGTTCTCCGCGCTGCCCGGCAGCGACATGTAACGGAAGCCGAGCTGGTAGCGGCGCGACCCGTTCGGCATCTGCGTCGAGCGCTGCGACACGAGTTGCAGGTCGAGCGACAGCTTGCCGTGGCCGGTCAGCTCGAGCTCGACGTCGGGCAGCAGCGTGCCGACCTCGAGCGCCTCGACGCGTTCGTCGGCCGTGCGCAGCCCCACGCCGCCGAGCGACAGGTTATGCACTTCGAACAGGAAGCTCTCGCCGTCCGGCAGCTTGCCGCGGCACACGTACGGATCGACGACCGGCGCATCGACGCGGAAATACTCGCGGCGCTGGATGCACATCAGGACGTCGGGGAAATCGGCGACGAACGCGGGCAGCCCCTCGTAGCGCGTCTCGCGCGGCGTGCCCGTGGAGAATTCGACGCGCACGCCCTCCGGCGCGGCCGCGAACGTGCAGTGCGACGCGCCCAGGATGCCGGCGTTCTGCTCCGACAGCGCACCCCAGTCGAACGTGAACGTCCGCGCGCCGACATCCACCTCGAGCAGGCGCGTGACGAGCTGGCCGCCCGGATACTGGACGGTCAGGAAATCGCCGCGGTTCACGAGGTTGCGCAGCTGCACGCCGATTTCCAGCGGATTGCGGCGGGCATAGTCGGGCCCGGAGTGGCCTGCATCCAGGCTGGGGTCCGTCGACGTTTCGATATTCATGGCTAGCCGGTCTTTCTTGTCATGGGCGCCCGGGCAACCGGTGCGCAATAAAACCGGGCCAGAACGGGGGCCCGGTCGCAGGTCTCTCACACTTAGCGGCAGTGCTGACCGAAAGTTTAGATCGAAACGGGGATTTTTTTCGCGCAAACGTTGAAACCGCGCGCGGCGGGCTGCCGGGCGCGGTCCAGAGGGGATGACAGCGGTAGCCGACGGGGCCGTCAGCCGATCTGCTGCATGATCGAAATCAGCTTCTTCGCGTAGTTCGGGTCGGTCGCGTAGCCGGCCTTCTGCATTCCGTGCGCGAAGCCTTCGACGCTGCGGCTCGCGCTCAGCACGCCCGAGTAGCGTGGATTGTTCTTCAGCAGGCTCGCGTAATCGGTCATCGCGTGCTCGTACGAATCGTACGCGCGGAACTTCGCGACCACGCGGCGCGGCGTGCCGTTCACGTATTCCGTCGTCAGCGCCGACACCGTGCGGCCGGTCCAGCCCTTGGTCGCCTTGATGCCGAACACGTTGTAGCTCGTCGAGCCGTCGTTCGCGCGGATCTCGCGCTTGCCCCAGCCCGATTCGAGCGCGGCCTGGCCGACGATGAAACGCGCCGGGATGCCGGTCGACGCGCTGGCCGCCTGCGCGGGGCCCGCGAGCCGGTCGACGAACGCGTCGGCGTCCTGCACGCCGCTCGCGCCCTTCAGCGGCGGCGTCAGCGCGCTGCCGGCCGAGTAGCCGCGCGTGCCGGCGAGCCCGCCGTTGTTCGCCGCGTTCGCGTAGGCCTTCGCCATCGCGTTCATCGCGGCGAGGCCGCCTTCGTTACCGGACGTGCCGAGGCCGCCCGCGCCGACGTCGGCCGCCGTGTCGCTGCCCGCGCCCTGCCCCGCATTGCGCAGCAGCTGCTTCATCAGCGCGTCGGCGACGCCGATCCCGCGCGTCGACATCTGCTGCGCGAGCTGCTGGTCGAGCATCGACGTGTACAGCTTCGACGTATGCGAATCGAACAGCCCGCCGTCAGGCGACGCGTCGCGCATGCTCTTGAGCATCATCTGCGTGAACATCGCGTCGAACTGGCCGGCGACCGCCTTCGCGCCGGCCTGCGGCGACTGCTTCGCCTGCGCGCGCAGTGCGTCGAAACCCTGCACGTCGAGCGCAAAGCGCTGCGTGAGGTCGTTCGCGTTCGGGAGAGAGGCTGCCATTTAGATGATCTCCAGGTCGGCGCGCAGCGCGCCGGCGGCCTTCATCGCCTGCAGGATCGACATCAGGTCCGCGGGCGTCGCGCCGAGCGTGTTCAGCGCCTTCACGACGTCGGCGAGATTCGCGCCGGCCGTCACCATCTTCAGCGCGCCGTTGTCCTGCTTGAGCTGGATCTGCGACTGCTGCGCCACCACCGTCTGCCCGTTCGAGAACGGCCCCGGCTGCGACACCACCGGCTGCGTGTTGACGACGACCGACAGGTTGCCGTGCGCGACCGCGCAGCTCTGCAGCGTGACCATCTGGTTCATCACGATCGAGCCGGTGCGCGCGTTCAGGATCACCTTCGCCGCGGCCTTGTCCGGGCTGACGTCGAGGTTCTGCAGCCGTGCCATGAACGCGACCTGCTGCGCCGAATCGGCCGGCGCCGCCAGCTGGATCGTGCGGCCGTCGAGTGCGGTCGCGGTGCCCGGGCCGAAGCTCGAATTGACTGCCGACACGATCCGCTGCGCGGTGCCGTAGTCCATGTCGTTCAGCTGCAGCTGCAGCACGCCGTTCATCTGTGCGATCGCGTTCGGCACCGCGCGCTCGACGATCGCGCCGCCGACGATCCGGCCGGCCGCGAGCTGGTTCACCTGCACGCGGCTGCCGTTCGCGCTGGCGCCCGCGCCGCCGACCGCCATGTTGCCCTGCGACAGCGCATACACCTGGCCGTCCGCGCCTTTCAGCGGCGTGAGCAGCAGCGTGCCGCCGCGCAGGCTCTTGGCATTGCCGAGCGACGATACCGTCACGTCGAGCGCCTCGCCGGGCCGCGCGAACGGCGGCAGCGTGGCGGTCACCATCACGGCCGCGACGTTCTTCAGCTGCATGTTGCTCAGTTGCGACGCGCCGCCGTTGGCCGAGCCGTTGTTGATCGAGATGCCGAGGTTCGCGAGCATGTTCGCGAGCGTCTGCGTCGTGAACGGCGTCTGCATCGTCTGGTCGCCCGTGCCGTCGAGACCGACGACGAGGCCATAGCCGATTAGCGGGTTGTCACGCACGCCCTGGATCTGCGCGAGATCCTTCAGGCGTTCCGCGTGCACGGGCGCCGCGCCGAACAGGCAGGCCGCGGCCACCGCCGCGAACACGGCGGCGAGCCGCGCGGCGGTATGCGCGCGGGCCGACAGGCGGTCGAGAAGCGTCTTCTGCATCGTCATCACCACGGCGCGATGTTGAGAAAGAAGCGCTGCAGCCAGCCCATCGTCTCGGCTTCGTTGATGTAGCCCTTCGCCGAATATTCGATCTTCGCGTCGGCGACCTGCGTCGAGTAGACCGAGTTCGCACCCGAGATCGTGTTCGGGTTCACGACGCCCGAGAAGCGTACGAATTCGTTGCCCTGGTTGATCAGCATCTGCTTCTCGCCGCTGACCACCAGGTTGCCGTTCGGCAGCACGCCGGTGACGGTCACCGTGATCGTGCCGTTGAACGTGTTCGCCGCGCTCGCGCCGCCGGTCGCCGCGAACTTGTTGTCGCCCGACGCGGACAGGTTCGCCTTCGCGAACAGCCCGCCGAGGAAGCCGGCCGTCGGCACGTTGAAGTCGGTGTTGCCCTGCCGGTTCGTGTTCGCGCCCGACGACTTGGTCGCGTTGATGTTCTCCGCGATCATGATCGTCAGGATGTCGCCGACGTTGCGCGGCCGCTGATCCTCGAAGAGCGGCCGCCCCGCGTAGCCGGGGTTGTAGATCGAGCCGGGCGCCTGCATCGACATCGGCCTCGGCGGCTGCGCCGTCATCGGCTGCTGGATGATCGGGTCGTGCGGGATCTGCGCGCAACCGGCGGCGAGCGCCGCCACCGCGACCGCGCATGCGGCGCGGACGGTGGCTGACGGGAGGAGGCGAACCTGCTTCATGGCGACGACGGGACTTTCCGGTTAGCTCTTCATCTGCGTGACGGTCTGCAGCATCTGGTCGGACGTCGTCACGGCCTTGCTGTTGATCTCGTAGGCACGCTGCGTCTGGATCATGTTGACGAGCTCCTGCACGACGTTCACGTTCGACGCTTCGACGTAGTTCTGGTTGAGCACGCCCGCGCCGTTCAGGCCCGGCTGCGACACGTTCGGCGCGCCCGACGACGTCGTCTCGGAGAACAGGTTCTCGCCGCGCGCCTCGAGGCCGGCCGGGTTGATGAAGGTCGCGATCTGCAGCGCGCCGATCTGCACCGAATTGGTCGAGCCCGCCTGCGTGACCGTCACCACGCCGTCCTTGCCGATCGTCAGCGACGTCGCGTTCTGCGGGATCGTGATCGCCGGCAGGATCTGGTAGCCGCTCGACGTGACGAGCTGGCCCTGCGCGTTGGTCTGGAACGAGCCGTCGCGCGTGTACGCGTTCGTGCCGTCCGGCATCACCACCTGGAAGAAGCCCGCGCCGTTGATCGCGACGTCCTTCGAGTTGCCGGTCTGCGTGAGGCCGCCCTGCGTGTACAGGCGCTCGGTCGCGACCTGCTGCACGCCGGTGCCGAGCTGCAGGCCCGACGGCAGCTCGGTCTGCTGCGTCGAGTTCGCGCCCGGCTGGCGGATGGTCTGGTACAGCAGATCCTCGAACACCGCGCGCGACGCCTTGAAGCCGTTCGTGCTGGTGTTCGCGAGGTTGTTCGAAATCACGTCCATCTGCGCCTGCTGCGCATTCATGCCGGTGGCGGCGATGTAGAGCGAACGGTTCACTTGTCGATTCTCCTGCGTAAGCTGGCGCGGGCGCTCAGCTGAAATTGAGCAGCTGGTTCGCCGACTGCTCGTTCTGGTCGGCCGTCTGGATCAGCTTCGACTGAAGCTGGAACGCGCGTGCGTTGTCGATCATCGCGACCATCGCGGTCACCGGGTTGACGTTGCTGCCTTCGAGCGAATTCGGCGTGACGACCACGTTCGGGTCGGCGTCGGCCGGATTGCCGTCGGCGGTGCGGAACAACCCGTCGTTGCCGCGCGTGAGCGTGGCCGGATCGGGATTCACGAGCTTCATCTGGTCGACGATCGCGACCGCCGTCGGCGGGTCGCCCGGCATCAGCGCGGACACCGTGCCGTCCTTGCCGATCGTCACTTCCGCGTTCGGCGGCACCGAGATCGGGCCGCCGTTGCCGACCACCGGCAGGTTGCTCGCGTTGACGAGCTGGCCGTTCTCGTCGACGTGCAGGTTGCCCGCGCGCGTGTACGCCTCGCTGCCGTCGGCCGCCTGCACCGACAGCCAGCCGGCGCCCTGCACGGCGACGTCGAGCGGGTTGCCGGTGCGCGTGATCGGACCCGGTGCGTAATCGGCGCCGGGCGTCGACGCGAGCACGTAGGTGCGCGTCGTCGTCGGGTCGATCGTGCTGCCGTCGCCGAAATTCATCGGCACCGCGCGATATGTCGCGAGCTGCGCGCGAAAGCCCGTCGTCGACGCGTTCGCGAGGTTGTTCGCGACGATCGCCTGCTGGTCGAGCGACTGCGACGCACCTGTCATCGCCGTGTAGATCAGTCGGTCCATGGCTGAGCGTTATCCGCGCTTACAGGTTGATGAGCGTCTGGTCGACGGTCTGCTGCGTCTTGATCGTCTGCGCGTTCGCCTGGTAGTTGCGCTGCGCGGTGATCAGGTTGACGAGCTGCGACGTGAGATCGACGTTCGAGCTCTCGAGCGCGCTGCCCTGCAGCGTGCCGTGGTTCGTGCTGCCCGGCGCCGAGACCTGCGGCACGCCCGACGCGGAGCTCTCCGCGTACTGGTTGCCGCCGAGGTTCACCAGCCCGTTCGGGTTGTTGAAGTTCGCGAGCACGATCTGGCCAAGCACGGCGGTCTGGCCGTTCGAGTAGTTGCCGGTCAGCTTGCCGTCGGTGCCGATCGTGTAGGTCGTCAGCGTGCCGCTCGCGTAGCCGTCCTGCGCGAGGTTGTTCACGCCGTCCTTGCCGCCGTACTGCGTCGTGCCGGTCAGGTCGAGCGTGAGGTTCTGCGGCGTCGCCGAGCCGTCGGTGTTCGGCACGGTGAACTGGAACTGGCCGAGCGACGTGGTCGGCGTGGCCGGCGTGCCCGTCGTCGTGCTCTGGATCGCGCCCGACGAGTTGAACGTGACCGTACCGAGGTCGGTCGTCGCGCCACCCTGCACGCCCGCGTACGCTTCCCACGTGCCGGCCGCCGACTTCACGAAATACATGTTGACCGCTTGCGAGCCGCCGAGCGAGTCGTATACCTGGATCGACGTCGAGTAGTTGTACGTCGTGTTGTCGGTCGCGCTGAACGGCGTCTTGGCCGGCACCGT
This sequence comes from Burkholderia crassaminum, assembly GCF_964265005.1. Classification (NCBI taxonomy): domain Bacteria; kingdom Pseudomonadati; phylum Pseudomonadota; class Betaproteobacteria; order Burkholderiales; family Burkholderiaceae; genus Burkholderia; species Burkholderia crassaminum. The sequence continues at coordinate 3,526,941 of NZ_OZ183799.1, forward strand.
GTCCTGCGAGTTCAGGTTGAACTGGGCGGAGATCTTGGTCGTCGCGGTCGGCGCGATGTTGGTCGTCGGCGCCTGCAGCGGCACGGTCTGCGCGGTGTTGATCACGCCGCCCGCGTTGGCCATGTAGCCCATCAGGTTGCGGCCTTGCGAGTCGATGATGTAGCCGTTCTTGTCACGCTGGAACGTGCCGTCGCGCGAATACGTCGTCACGCCGTTGTTCGACATCTGGAAGAAGCCGTTGCCGTTGATCGCGACGTCGAGCGACGAGTTCGTCGTGGTGACCCCGCCCTGGCTGAAGTTCTGCTCGACCGAGTTCAGCGCCGTGCCGATGCCGATCTGCGTGTTGGTCGACGTCGCGACCGAGTTCGCGTACATGTCGGCGAACTGCGCGGTGCTCGACTTGAAGCCGACCGTGTTCGCGTTCGCGATGTTGTTGCCGATCACGTCGAGCGCGTTCGATGCACCCGAGAGGCCGCTCAGACCCTGTTGATAACCCATTTCGGTCTCCGTTTCGAGAATGCTCGATCAGTATCAGTTGGTGGTGGTGCCGCCGGACGAGGACGAAGACGACGCGGACGACGTGGTGTTCGGGAAGATCGACGCGACCTGGGACAGCCCCACCGTCGTGCCGTTCGACAGCACGAGCCCCGCCGTGCCGTCCGCCTGCTTGATCACGCTCTGCACGGTCGAGGCCGCGAGCGTCGTGGCCGGCTGCGGCGTGCCGTTGCTGTCGGTGTACGACGCGGTGACGGTGTACTTGCCGTCCGGCAGTGCGTTGCCCGCCGAGTCGGTCGGCTTCCAGTTGAACGGCACGGTGCCGGCCGACTGCGCGCCCGCGTTGATCGTGTTCACCACGGTGCCCGCCGCGTTCTTCACGGTGATCGTCAGGTTCGACACCGAACTCGCCAGCGACACGCCGAACGGCGACGCCGCGCCGCTCTTCACCGCAACCGCGTTGCCCGGCGCGAGCACGTTCGTGCCGATCAGCATCGCGGCCTGCGTCTGCTGGCCGGCCGTGAGCTGCGTCGACAGCGACGTGAGCGACGTGTTCAGCTGCGCGATGCCGCTCACCGTGTTGATCTGCGCGAGCTGCGAGGTCATCTGCGAGCTGTCGACCGGGCTGGTCGGATCCTGGTTCTGCAATTGCGTGACGAGCAGCTTCAGGAACGTCGCCTGCAGGTCGCTCGCCGACGTGCCGTTGGTCGACGACACGTTGTTGGTGTTCATCGTGTCGGTCGGCAGGTTCGACACGCTCGTGCCGTTGCTGCCGATCGTCGTGCTGGAGGAAGCCATCGTGGGTAACCTTCTGTCTGAACTTTCGGAACTGTCGGGTCTGTAAGGTCGGTTGGCGCGCGGCTTACGAGCCGATCGTCAGCGTCTTGAGCATCAGCGTCTTCGCGGTGTTCAGCGTCTCGACGTTGGCCTGGTACGAGCGCGACGCCGAGATCATGTTCACCATCTCCTGCACCGGATCGACGTTCGGCATCTGCACGTAGCCGTTCGCGTCGGCGGCCGGGTTCGACGGGTCGTAGGTCGACTTCATCGGCGACGGGTCGTCCATCACCTTCGTCACGCGCACGCCGCCCACGCCCTGGCCGGACGCGGTGCGCGCACCGCCGATCGGGTCGGTCGCGAACACGACCTGCTTGGCCTTGTACGGCTTGCCGTCGGGGCCGGTCGCGCTGTCGGCGTTCGCGAGGTTCGACGCGGTGACGTTCAGGCGCTGCGACTGCGCGGACAGCGCCGAGCCGGCGACGCCGAAGATGTTCATCAACGAAGGCATGGAAGCTCCTTTTGCTCGGATTCGGAGGCGGTGCGCGCCGTCACTGGTTCGTCGAGATCGCGGCGATCATCGCCTTGATCTGCTGGGTCATCACGGTCATCCCGGTCTGGTAGTGCAGCGCGTTGTTCGCGAACTGCACGCGCTCGACGTCGAGATCGACCGTGTTGCCGTCGAGCGACGGCTGCAGCGGCATCCGGTACTGCGCGCGGCCGTAGTCGTCCGCCGGGCCGCCCGTCGGGATCAGCTTCGCGGTGCCGGCCATGTGGCCCGCCGCCGTCGACACCATCGACATGCCGCTCGTCACGCCGGCCGGCCGCGTCATCGGCAGTTGCCCGGCGTTGCTCGGCGCGAGGCCGCCGCCCGCCTGCTTCAACGAGCGCGCGAGCGTCGACGCGAAATCGACGTCGCGGGCCTGATAGCCGGGCGTGTCGGAGTTCGCGATGTTCGACGACAGCAGTTCCTGCCGGTAGGCGCGCACGTCGAGCGCCTGTCGGCCGAACGCGAATTCCGCATCGAGTTTGTCCAGCATGTGTGCGTCTCTCCGTATGAAGCGCTGCACGCCCCTCGCGCCGGATGGCGACCCGAGAGGCTTTTTTCCATGACAGCGATGGTAGGCGCCGGACGCAACCGGCAATCGGGCGAATAACGCGGCAAAGGCCCCCTCTATTCATCGTTTGCGCGACGGCCCCGCTCCCTAGAATGCGAAGCGGAGCAACGGATCGGGGATACGGCGATGACTGGCAGCGCACTTCGCGGCAGGAACGGGCGGCTCACGCACGTCCGGCGTGCGTTTGCGCGTGCGTTTGCGCGTGCATTTGCGCTCGCTGCGGCGCTGTGGATCGCCGCCCCGGCCGCGCACGCGGACGACGGGATGATCGTGATTCCCGGACGCGGCGAGACGGCCGAAACCGCGCTCGCGCACGCCAATGCGGCGAGCGGCGGGCCGTTCGGCGGGAATGCGGCGACGGGTTCAGTCCTGGCGCCGGACGCGGGTCGCGCGGCGAGCGGCGCGGGTGCCGGCGCTGCCGGCTACGCGCCGCAACCGGCCGGCACGATGGTCGTGACGACCGTCCCGCCGCCGGCTCCTGCGCCGGCCGCTGCGCCTCGCCCCGTCTACGCAGCCGCCCGCACGAACGCCGGATACGGCACGCCGCGCGCCGCCGATCCGAATGCGATCGCGACGGTCGTCGCCGGCACGGCCGAGCCCGCGTCGAATCCCGCACGGCCCGCCCCGCAGCCGGCGATCGCCGCGCGCGTGGCGGCGGCCCGCGCCGCGTCGGCCTTACCGGCGCCGCGCACGACGGCAGGTTCCGCCAACCCGGCCCCGGCGGCCAATGCGGCCCAGCCCGTGACACCGCCCGGCCAGCAGGATCCCGAGTCGATCCGCCGCGCGGCCCTCGCGTTCCTGCAGCAACAGATCGCGGGCTTGCCCGGCAAGCCCTCCGCGACGGTCACGACCGCGTTTCCGCGCGGGCTCGCCGCGTGCACGACGCTCGAACCGTTCCTGCCGACCGGCGCGCGCCTGTGGGGCCGCACGACGGTCGGCGTGCGCTGCGCGGGCGAGCGGCCGTGGACCGTCTACCTGCAGGCGAAGGTCACCGTGCAGGCCACTTATTACGTCGCCGCGCGCCAGATCGCGCCCGGCGAGCCGCTCTCCGCGGCCGACCTGGTCGCCCGCGACGGCGACCTGACGGTGCTGCCGCTCGCGGTGATCACCGATCCGGCGCAGGCGATCGGCTCGACCGCGCTCGCGCGCATCTCGGCCGGGCTGCCGCTGCGGCAGGACCTGCTGAAGAGCGCGGCGTCGGTGTCGGCCGGCCAGACGGTGCGGGTCGTCGCGGCCGGGCCCGGGTTCACGATTTCGGCCGAGGGCAGCGCGCTGGCGAATGCCGCGCCCGGCCAGTCGGTACGGGTGCGAATGGCGGCGGGCCAGATCGTCACGGCGATCGTCAAGGACGCCGGCACCGTGGAAATTCCGTTATAGGGACGGATCTCGCCGCAAGAGTGTAAAGAATTGTTTATTCGGAGCATTTCGGGCTCGCGATGCTAAAGTTCGGGCCGACCCGGCCGTTATCTGGGTCAAACCGAACAGGAAACCCATCGTGAAGATCGATTCCACTCCGAACCCGAGCCCTCTGGCGCCGACCGGCAACGGCGCGAACCGTGCGCAATCCGGCACGGCCTCGTCTTCGTCCGCGCAAGCGGGCGATGCAGGGTCGACCGGCGGCGACACGACCGTGAACCTGTCGGGTCTGTCCGGCCAGCTGCGTTCGGTATCCGCGTCCGGCAACGGCGACATCGACACGGGCCTGGTCCAGTCGATCAAGGACGCGCTGAACAACGGCACGCTGACGATCGACGCGAACAAGATTGCCGACGGCGTATTGAATACCGCCCGCGAGCTGCTGCAGCAGCAGCGCCCGGGCAGCTGAAGCCGGCCTCGCGAGGCCGGTCCCCCGGTTTGCCGGCGCCCAACCCGCGCCGGCACGACGAGCATGACGCGATGAGAGAAGAGCTGCTGGCCACGGTCAACGACGAACACGCGACGGTCGAGGCGTTCGCGTCCCTGCTCGCCTACGAGGAAAAGGCGCTCACGATGGCCCAGCCGCTCGAGATGCTGCCCGGGATCGTCGAGAAGAAGAGCGAGCTGATCGACCGGCTCGCGCAGCTCGAACGCACGCGCGACACCCAGCTTTCCGCACTCGGCTTTCCGTCCGGCAAGAAGGGGATGGACCAGGCCGCCGAGCGCGATGCACGCCTCGCCGGCCGCTGGCAGCTGCTGCAACAGTCCGCCGAACGCGCGCGCCAGGCCAATGCGAACAACGGGATGCTGATCCGGATCCGGATGGACTACAACGAGCGCGCGCTCGCGGTACTGCGCTCGGCGCCCGCGCCGGCCGGCGTCTATGGCCCCGACGGGCGCGTATCGGCACTCACGCGCTGAAACACTGACTGACCGGCGGCGGCGCCGCCGCTACCGTCCCTGCCGCACCTCGTAGCACCTCGCCGCCGTTCGCGGCATCTCAAGTTTCGACAGACCGGGCTCGAACCCGGCAACCACGGTCCCTTCCGATACACGGCTGCGCAGCCGCGCCGCCGTTCCGTCACAACAATCAGAAGAGGGCCGCATGCCATATTTCCGCATTCCGTTGCCATACCGCGTCGCCGCCGTTTCCGCCGTCGCGGCGCTGGGCGCCGCATTGACGCTCCCCGCCGCGCAGGCCGCCGGCTCCGCGCCGCTGCCCACGCCGACGGGCGACATGTCACTGTCGCCGGCCGGCCCCGACATCGTGCCGCCGGCCGCATCGAGCACACCCGGCGCGACGCCGCGCGCGTCGCGCCGCGGCTCCGACACCTACACCTACCTGCGCTGCTGGTACCGGATCGACGCCGATCCGCTGAAGCCGGCCGCGACCTACGAATGGGCGCGCGACCCGGCCGGCGGCGACTGGTATCGCGTGTCCGGCTACTGGTGGGCGGACGGCATCACGCAGTGGAAGAACATGTTCTACAGCACGACGGCGCAGGACACGCTCGCCGACGTATGCCGCAAGACGCTGGCCGCGAAGGGCATCAAGTCCGACCTCGTGCAGGCGGTCGCGGCGAACAACGCGCTGTCGTTCAACTACACGGTGTGGACCGTCGACGCCGCACAGCAGGACGCGCGCGTCAACAAGCTGATCGTATTCGGCGACAGCCTGTCCGACACGCAGAACATGTTCAACGCGAGCCAGTGGAAGCTGCCGAACGCCACGAGCTGGCAGGCGGGACGCTTCAGCAACGGCCCGGTGTGGGCGGAATATCTCGCGAACGCGCTGCGGCTGCCGTTCTACAACTGGGCAATCGGCGGTGCGGCGACCGACCAGTACCTCGTCGTGCCGGGGCTCGTGCAGCAGATCGACTCGTGGCGCGAATACATGGATCGCGCGCCGGACTACCGGCCCGCCAACACGCTGTTCGCGGTGTTCGCGGGCGGCAACGACCTGGTGAACTACGGGCGCTCGCCCGAGCAGGCGGCGAATGCGGTGCGCGACAGCCTCGAGCGGCTCGCCGCGGCCGGCGCGACGCGGATCATGCTCGTCACGCTGCCGGACGTGTCGCGCGCCCCGGTGTTCGCGACACGCACCGACACGGCGAGCGTCGCCGCGCAGGTCAAGGACTACAACCAGCGCCTCGCCGACGCGGCCGCCGCGCTGCGCGCCCGTTACGGCGCGACGTTGCGGCTCGAGGTGTTCGATGCGTACGCGCTGTTCGACGACCTGCTGAACCACCCGGCCCAATACGGCTTCGACGACGCGAAGCGCTCATGCCTCGACATCCCGAAACCGTCGTCGCTCACCTACCTGAGCGCGCAGACGCCGCGTGCGGACTGCCGCGACCCGGCGCGCTTCGTGTTCTGGGACACGCTGCACCCGACGACACGCACGCACGCGTGGCTCGCCGAGCGGATCGCGCCGTTCGTGCGGGCGCGCCTGCTGAACTGACCGGCGCGGGCGGCGGTGCCTACAGCAGCGGACACGCGGTGACCTGCGTGCCGCGCGCCACACACTGCCGCTCGTAGTCGCGCAGGTACGCGCGCTCGTCGTCGTCCAGCAGGTCGAGATCGATCAGGTCCCAGTCGTAGCCGACCGTCACGATGTTCTCGAACGTCACGGTATCCGGCTCGGCGTCGTCCTGACGGATGATCACGATGTTCTCGATCCGCACGCCGCCCTTGCCCGGCAAGTAGATGCCCGGCTCGACCGAAATCACCGCATTCGGCACGAGCCCGTACTGCGCGCCCGGCGCGAACCGCACGCCGCCCTCGTGCACGTGAATCCCGACGCCGTGCCCGGTGCCATGGCCGAAATCGTGGCCGTGATCGCGGCACACCTGCCGCACGAGCGCATCGACGTCGCCGCCCTTGGCCGTGCTCGGGAAGCGCGTGACGAGCCCCTTGATGCAAGCCTTCAGCGCGACCGTATAGATCTCGCGCTGCCACGGCTGCGCGACCGTCTCCGGGTGCGTCCGGCGCAGCACCACGCGCGTGCAATCCGTCGCGAAGCCTGCTTCGTAATACGCGCCGCTGTCGAGCAGCACAAGTTCGCCTTCCGTCAGCTCGACGTCGGCGCTCGCCGCCGTGTAATGCGCGAACGCGCTGTTCGCACCGTTCGCCGCGATCGACGGAAACGTCAGCGCGACCGCCGAGCGCGCGCCGTACGCGTCGTTGATCGCGCGCGCCAGGTCGTATTCGGTGTGGCGCTTGCCCGGCTCGCCGGCTTTCGCCCAGCGCATCGTCTCGGCGATCGCCGCGGAACTGCGCGCAAACGCGTCGCGGAACCGGTCGAGCACCGCCGGCGTCTTGCCGGCCCGCATCGCCTCGACCGGGTTGAAGTCGGCATGCCGCGCCTGCGGCCACACCCGCTTCACCGCGTCGACGAGCGCGCAGTTCACCGATTCGAAGCCGTAGCACACGTGATCGACCGCGAACGGCGCGAGAAAGCGCTCGAGCGCCGCGACATCGCGCCGGATCACATGCAGCGCCGGATACGACTCGAGCGTGACTTCGCAGCGGTCGCAGCCTTCCGGCAGGAACAACACAACCTGCCCGCCCACCGCGAACAGGAAGCCGAGGTGCGACGACGCATTCGGGATGTGATAACCGCGGCTGTTCAGCAGATACGCGAGGTCATCCGATGCGCAGGTGAAGAAGGCGGTCTTGCCGTCCGGCGCGCCGGTATGCGCGGCGAGCTTGCGGTTCAGCGCGTCGAAGTTCTGCGCGACGCTCAGGCCGGTCATCGCTTCCGGCACCTCGAAGATCGGCCGCTCGACGACCCAGCCCGGCAACGCGATCGCGCGATCGATCTCGCGCTCGGCGAGACTCGTCCAGTCGAGCGACGCGGCCTGTGTCTGCTCGAACAGGCGATCGCGCTGCCCGACGCTGATCCGCCGCGCGTCGTAGCCGACCCGTGCGAGCCGGCTCCCGTGTGCGACCAGCCAGTCGGCCATCGCCCGCCAGATCGTCACGTCCATCGCGAGCTTCTCGATGCGCACCCGCGCCGGATCGCACTGCTGCTCGGCCTGCAGGTGATAGCGGCCGTCGACGAACAGCACGAACGGCGGCAGCCCGAGCGCCTGCGCGGTCGCCGCGCTCAGGAAGATCCCGCAGCCGGCCGAGCCGTCGAAACCCGATACCGCGTAGCGCGGATTGTTGGCGAGCGGCAGGTACTCGGTCACGTATTCGTCCTGCGACGTGACCAGCACCGCGTCGAGCCGCGCGGCATCGAGCAGGCGCGACAAACCGGCCTGCGTGTCGGCGACGGACGCGTCGTACGGGGGAAGGCCGGAGAAGCTGTATTTCAGTCGATCGATCATCGGAAGCCCGTTATGCATTGTTGTCGGCGGCCGGCGGTGACGCGGCGGGGGTGCAGGCCCGAGGCAGGGCTGACGCGGCTCGGCGCCGCCGCACGGTCGACGCTCGACCCGGCGCGGCATGGCGCCGGGCCGCCGTACCGTCCCGGCGGCAGGCCCTTGAAAAAATTTCGTCTCACTTAACTTTTTTTGATGCGCGCGACAGAATCTAGAGCACGCTGAAATTGAGGTCAAGCCAAAATTTTCGTAGGGCTAAAATCGGCGCGACGCTTGCGCATTCCGGCACAGCGTGAATTCACCCGGCAACACCGCGCGGTACAATGCGCCGGCATCGCCGTCCCGACGGCCGTGCTTCGTGCGATGCGCGGAAATCCCTGTCCGGCGACTGCACCGCCCGTCCGCTCGCCTCCCGACTCGTTGCCACGAAAGAGATTCATGGATTCAGACATCATGCGTATCGGCCAGCGCATTCGCCGCCTGCGCCGGGAAGCGAAGAAGACGCTGCTGGAAGTCGCGACTGAAGCGAAACTGTCGGTCGGGTTCCTGTCCCAGGTCGAGCGCCATCTCACGGGCATCTCGCTGTCGTCGCTCGTCAACGTCGCGAAGGCACTCGGCGTGCCGCTCGGCGCGCTGATCGAACAGCCGCGCCAGGCGCAGCCCGATTCGCACGAGGGCCGCCGCAAGCCGTACGCGCTCGACGCCACGTCGCAGTGGTACGAACGCCTCTCCACCACGTTCGACGGCAGCCAGATCAACGCGCTCAAGGTGCAGATGATGGAAGGCTACCGCTCGGAATGGGTGGCGCACGGCGGCGACGAATTCGTGTACGTGCTGGCCGGCCGGATCTGCTACACGGTCGGCAAGAAGGATTACCCGCTGTCGCCCGGCGACTCGCTGCACTTCGACGCGCGCAAGCGGCATCGGGTCGCCAACGTGGGTGACGGGCCGGCCGAGGTGATCGCGGTCGGCACGCTGCCGCTGTTCGACGACCATGGCGCCGGATTCGTGTCCGCGACGATGGACGCCAGGAAACCGGCCCCCGTCGTGCGCGCCACACCGGGCGAGCCGCGTACGAGCCGCCGCGGGTCGGCGCCCAAACGGGCGGATCGCGAGCGTGACGCCGGCGCGGCAGAAAAAGAAAAGAAGGCTGCGGCCAAGCCGCGCGCTTCCGCCGGCAAACGCCCGGCGGCCGCCAAGCCGGCGCGCAAGAAGAAGGCGTAACGGCTTTCCAGGCGCGCGACGCGCGCCCTTCCCGACGCCCTATTCGCCGATCTCGAGCGCCTGCGCGACGGCCTCGACCCGCGCGCGATGCACGGCTTCCCGGATCTTCTCCGTATCGTTACCGATGCCGCGCGCGATCGCGCCGGCATCGACGCTGCGCGCGGCCGCGAGCGCGACGCGCAGCCGCTCGGCCTGCGGATACGGCTGCGCATCGAGCCCGAGCCGCCCGCGCGCATCCGATTCACACGCCTGCAGCATCTCGGCGAAACGCGCCGGCTTGCGCAGCGCGTCGCTGCGCTCGAACAGCCGCACCAGCGCGGCCGCGCCCATCTCCATCACGCGATGCAGGTTGCCGTGCTCGCGCGCGACCACGAGCGCGAGATCGCGGCATTCGTTCGGCACGCGCAGCCGCTCGCACAACGGCTTGAGCAGGTCGACGCTGCGACCCTCGTGGCCGATATGGCGCGGCAGCACGTCGGCAGGCGTCGTCGCCTTGCCGAGATCGTGCGTGAGCGCCGCGAAGCGCACCGGCAGCGAATAACCCTGCTTCGCCGCATAGTCGACGACCATCATCACGTGCACGCCCGTGTCAACCTCCGGGTGGTAGTCGGCGCGCTGCGGCACGCCCCACAGCGCATCGACTTCGGGCAGGATGCGCGCGAGCGCGCCGCACTCGCGCAGCACCGCGAACATCCGCGACGGCTTCGCCTCCATCAGCCCGCGCGCGATTTCCTGCCAGACGCGTTCGGGCACGAGCGCGTCGACCTCGCCCGCGTCGACCATCCGCCGCATCAGCGCGAGCGTTTCGTCCGCGACCGTGAAATCCGCGAACCGCGCGGCGAAGCGCGCGATGCGCAGGATCCGCACCGGATCCTCGACGAACGCATCGCTCACATGGCGGAACACGCGTGCGCGCAGGTCGGCCTGCCCGTCGAACGGATCGATTACGGGCCCGACCAGTTCGCCCTCCGGGCTCACCTCGCGCGCCATCGCGTTGATCGTCAGGTCACGCCGCGCGAGATCCTCGTCGAGCGTGACGTCCGGCGCGTAATGGAACTGGAAGCCGTGATAGCCGGCCGCCGTCTTGCGCTCGGTGCGCGCCAGCGCGTACTCCTCCTGCGTCCGCGGATGCAGGAAGACCGGGAAGTCCTTGCCCACCGGCCGGAACCCCTGCGCGGCCATCTGCTCGGGGGTCGCGCCCACCACCACGTAGTCGCGGTCCTGCACGGGCACGCCGAGCAATTCGTCGCGGATGGCGCCGCCTACTGCGTAGATGTTCATGGCCGGGGCTCGTATTCGGCGATCACGTTCGTTTCGCGCCGCGCGGCGTCGATCCAGCGCTGGACGGCCGGCAGCGCCGTCACGCGGGCCGCATAGCCGGCCGCTTCCGGCGACAGGCCCGGCGCGTACGTATTGAAGCGCATCACGACCGGCGCGTACATCGCATCGGCGATCCCGAATTCACCGAACAGGAACGGCCCGCCCGACGCCTCGAGGCAAGCGCTCCACAGCGCATCGATACGCGCGACGTCGGCGAGCGCCTCGGGCGTCGCGCCGCGTCCCGGCATCGACGCGCGCACGTTCATGCCCATCTGCGTGCGCAGCGCCGCGAAGCCCGCATGCATCTCGGCCGCGACGCAGCGCGCATGCACGCGCTCGAGCGGATCGGCCGGCCACATCGGAAACTGCGGATAGCGTTCGGCGAGCGTCTCGGCGATCGCGAGCGAATCCCAGATCGCGACGCCGTGGTCGTCGATCAGGCACGGCACCTTGCCGGACGGCGAATACTCGAGGATGCGTGCGGCCGTGTCGTCGTGGCGCAGCTCGATCGCGACCTCGTCGAACGGGATGCCGAAATGCGCGAGCAGCAGCCACGGACGCATCGACCACGACGAGTAGTTCTTGTCTCCAATGACGAGTTTCATGACGGTGTTCCGGAAAGCGCGAAAGTGAAAAGAAAGAAGCGGAACGACGGCACCCCGGGCCGGCCTAGCGGCGCGAGCGGAACCAGTCGAACCGGGACCGCTGCGCGGCATTGCCGAGATACGCGGGCGCGATGCTTTCGAGACTCGCGGGCGAGATCCCGAGCTCCGGCGCGAGCGGCCCCGACAGCACGTTCGGCACCGACATCGTCGCGAGATTGTCGCGCGTGAGCACGGGCTCGCCGGGCAGGCATTCGAACACGCTCGCCTGCAGCCGCGCGAGTGCGTCGGGCAGCCGCACGATGCGTGCCTGACGGCCGACCAGCGTGCCGCAATAGCGCACCAGCTGCTCGAGCGTGTAGACGGTCGGGCCGCCGAGCTCGTAGGTCTTGCCGTGTGCGGCCGCGAGATCGAGCGTGTTGACGAACGCGCGCACGACATCGCCGACGAACACGGGCTGGAAGCGCGCATCGGGCATCGCGAGCGGCAGCACGGGCACCGTGCGCTGCAGGTTCGCGAACGTGTTGAGGAACGCATCGCCGGGGCCGAACACGACCGACGGGCGGAAGATCGTCAGCGCGAGCGAATCGGTCGCCGCGATCGCATGCAGCGCGGCCTCGCCGTCGCCCTTCGAGCGCTGGTACATGCTCGCGCCGTGCGAATCGGCGCCGAGCGCGCTCATGTGCAGCACGCGCTGCACGCCCACCTCGGTGCAGGCGGTCGCGAGCGCGGCGGGCAGCGTGACGTGCGCACGCTCGAAGCCGGGCCCGTACGGCGTACCGCGGCCGCCGTGCAGCACGCCGACGAGGTTGATCGCCGCGTGCGCACCGGCGACGAAGCGCGCGAGCGTGCGGGTGTCGAGCCCTTCGAGTTCGACGATTTCGACCGGCAGCATCTGCAGGTGACGCGCGTGGTCGCGCCGGCGCGTGCCGATCCGTACCTGCTTGCCGGCGTCGATCAGCGCATTGACGAGCCGGCTGCCGATGAAGCCGGTGCCGCCCAGCAGCGCGACGGTCTGGCGGTCCATGTCAGGAACCTCAAAAGAACACTGCCGCGTCTCGCGCGGCAGTGTGAAGATTGCGGATCAGGGCGAGATCATGCCTAGACGTTTCTTCAACGACTGCGGTTTGCCCTCGAAGAGCGCCGCGTAATAGACGGTGTTCGACAGCACGTTCTTCACGTAGTCGCGCGTCTCGTTGAACGGAATCGTTTCTGCGAAGATCGCGCCTTCGACCGGCTGCGTCAACACCTGGCGCCACTGGCGCGGCCGGCCCGGGCCCGCGTTGTAGCCGGCCGTGGCGAGCACCGGCGAGCTGTCGAAGTTGTTGTAGATGTCCGCCAGATACCAGGTGCCGAGCTGGATGTTGGTATCGATGTCGTGCATCTGCGTGCGCGAGATCGTGCCCATGCCGAGCTTCTTCGCGACCATCTGCGCGGTGGCCGGCATCAGCTGCATCAGGCCGCCCGCGCCTACCGACGAACGCGCGCTCGTGATGAAGCGCGACTCCTGGCGGATCAGCCCGTACGCCCATTCGGTGTCGAGGCCCGTCGACTGCGCATAGCGCTCGACGATGTTGCGGTACGGCGACGGGTAGCGCAGCGTGAAGTCGTGCTCGGCTTTCGTGCGGTCGGCCGTGTTGACCGTGCGGTCGAGCAGGTCGACACGCTTGCCGTATTCGGCGGCCGCGAGCAGCTGGCGATCGGTCATCCCGCGCAGCGGCCAGTTCCATTCGCGGTTGCCTTCGAGGCGCAGGTTCAGCGCGTAGAAACGCTGCGCGAGCGCGAAGCCCGGAATCTTGCTCATCGCGTCGATCTCGCCGTCGCTCACCTTCGTGCGCGGCGGGATCGTCGTGCGCTGGCCGAGCTCTTCACCGGCAAGCTGTCCGTAGAAGTTGAACTGGCCGGCGACCTGCTCGAATTCCTGGTTCGCCTGCAGCGTGTCGCCGCTCTGCTTGAGCGCGCGCGCATGCCAGTAAATCCAGGCCGGATCGTCGCGCAGCGACGGCGGCATCTGCTCGATCGACCAGCGCACCATCGGCCAGTTGCCGGCGAGCAGCGCGGCGCGCGTGCGCCATTCGTAGCCCGGGTTCGACAGCGGCGCGTTCGCGGATTTCGCGTACCAGACCGATGCGAGCGGCGAGCGCTTGATCGCGCCCTGGTAGCCGATCGCACCCCACGCGATCGCCTGTTCCTGCTTGTTCAGCGATGCGGCGACCGACGTCAGCATCCCGGCTGCCGCGTCCGGATCGTTGCGCGCCATGCGGCCGAGCGCGATCAGCGCGAGCTGGTGCGACGTCGCGTCGGGGCCGACGCCGCGCGCGAGGTACAGCGGCGGCGCGCTCGTCGCCTGGTCGAAGCCGACCGGGCGCGGGCCGAGCGCGTCGACGATCTTGCCGCCGAGCGTCGTGTAGTTCTGCTCGTACGCGAGGCGCGCCTGCTGCCACACGTCGTCGCTCGTGAACTGCTGGTTGACCGTCAGCGCGGTGATCAGGTCGACGCACGCGTCACCGTAATTCTTCGGCTCGACGAGCAGCGCGCGCGCCGCATCGGCGACGTTCTCGCCGCGCGCCGCGCGCGATTCCAGCGCATAGCACTTGACCTGCGTGTCGTCGTCGAGCACGAAGCGCTTGTATTGATCGTCGAAGTTGCGCCAGTCGTGGCGCGCGCCGAGCACGAGCAGGTAGTCGTTGCGCAGGCGGTCGGCGATCGCCTGGCCGTCGTAGCGCTGCAGGAACGACTGCACGGGCGCGTCCGGCGCGTCCACGCGCGCGCGGCCCGTCGCATCGAACAGCTGCGGCTTGATCTGGAAATACTCGACGTAGGACGGTACCGGATAGTTCGGAATCATCGACGCGAGCTGGGCGGCTTTCGCGGCGTCGTTGCGGCGCGCGGCTTCACGAAGCTGCACGAAGGTCTGGTCGTCCCCGGAGACCGTATCGTCGTTCGGTGCGGCGCACGCGGCAGTGCCCGCGACGAGCGCGGTGGCCGAAAGCGTCAGCGCGACCGCGCGATATACTCGGAAAAGGCTGTTCGACATCGTTTTGAATGGAGCGCGAAGTGAGCGAAAGCATAGCACGCAACCCTGTGCCAAACCCGAAGGTTGCGCTACGCAAAACGCTGTCCGGCGCGCGGCGCGACGCCGCGTCGCAACCCGCCGCGAACGCCGCGCTCGACGCGCGGCTGCGCACGCTGCTCGAACGGCTCGCGCCGCGCACGGTCGGGTTCTACTGGCCGCTGCCGGGCGAATTCGATGCGCGCGATGCGGTGCTCGCCTGGTGCGCGGCCGGTGCCGGCCGGCGCGCCGCGCTGCCCGTGATCGGTGAGCGGCACACGCCGCTCGAGTTTCACGCATGGGACACGCACACGCCGATGCGCGAAGGTCATCACCGGATTCCGGAACCGGCGTCGGGAATCGTCGTCGTGCCCGACCTGTTGCTGATTCCCTGTGTGGGATTCGATCTGCAGCGCTACCGGCTCGGCTACGGCGGCGGCTATTACGACCGCACGCTCGCCGCGTGGCCGGGCAGCCAGCCGCCCGTGACGGTCGGCATCGCCTATGAAGCGTGCCGCGTCGACGCCCTGCCGGCCGAAGCGCACGATCTCGCGCTGCGCTGGATCGTGACCGACGGCGCGCTCTACCCGGCCGCCGGGTGATGCGGCGTGCGCCGCCGCGTCCGGCGTCGCACGCCCGTCAGCGCATGGCCGTGCGCCACCCTCGGCGCAACCGTTTACAGCGACGCCGCCGCGCGCGCGGCCGTGTCGTACAGGCCCGATGCGTTGCGCAGCAACTGCGCCGCATCGCCGATCTGCTCGTTGGTGAGCCCACTGTCCTTCAGCGTCTCGATCAGGCAGTGCTCGCGCACCTCGCGATACTTCAGGCACAGGTCGCGGCCCGCGTCGGTCGCGAAGAAGAACACTTCCTTGCCGTTCTTCTCGCTCTTCACATAGCCGCGGGCGATCAGTTTTTTCAGCGCATAGGTCGCGACGTGCGTATCCTCGATATTGAGCACGAAGCAGATGTCGGCGAGCTTCTTCTTGCGTTCACGATGGCTGACGTGATGCAGCAGCGACACCTCGACCGCCGTCATGTCCTTCGCGCCTGCCGCCGACATGCAGCGCACCATCCACCGGTTGAATGCATTGCCTGCCATGATGAGCCCGTATTCGAGCTCCGACAGCTCCGCGCTCGAATCGGAAACGAGGTGTTCGGATGACACGATCTTGGTCGCAGGACGCTTCATGGAAAGGCGGAGCAAGCCGGATGACAGGGTGTGCCGAGTGTACGCCACAAGCCCGGACATACGGGCTAGGCGAAAACGCTTATTGGGAAGATGTCGATATTTTATTGACAATGTGCGCTAACATTGCCGTCCGAACCGTGCCAGTCCGATGACGCAACCCCGCATTTATCCGCTCGGCGATGCCGCCCTCGTCTGCGAGGTGCCGCCACCCGCCACGCTCGATTGCCAGCGCCGCGTCTGGGCCGTTGCCGAGGCCGCGCGCGCGTGGCCCGACGTGGTCGACGTCGTGCCCGGCATGAACAACCTGACGATCGTATTCGACGCGCTCGCCACGACGGCCGAGTCGCTCACGCCGGCGCTGCGCGACGCGTGGGAGACGGCCGACGTCGAGCATGCGGACGGTCGCGAAGTCGAGATCCCGGTCGAGTACGGCGGCACAGCCGGCCCCGACCTGCCGGCCGTCGCCGCCCATACCGGCCTGTCGGCCGACGAGGTCGTCGCGCGCCACGCAGCCGGCGCCTACGTCGTGTTCTTCGTCGGCTTCCAGCCGGGCTTCGCGTATCTCGGCGGGCTCGATGCCGCGCTGCACACGCCGCGCCGCGCGGCGCCGCGCCTCGAGGTGCCGGCCGGCTCGGTCGGCATCGGCGGCGCGCAAACCGGCGTCTACCCGGCCAAGTCACCCGGCGGCTGGCAACTGATCGGCCGCACGTCGCAGGTGCTGTTCGATCCGGCGCGGCCGCAGCCGACGCTGCTGCTGCCCGGCGACCGCGTGCGCTTCACCATTGCGGGAGTCGACGCACGATGACCCAGAGCAACGCACCGGGCACCATCGAGGTGGTGCGGGCCGGCCCGCTGTCCACCGTGCAGGATCTCGGGCGCCGCGGCGCGCGCCATCTCGGCGTCGCGCAGGGTGGCGCGCTCGACGGCCTCGCGCTCGAGGTCGGCAACCGGCTGGTCGGCAACCGTCCCGACGCGGCGGCCGTCGAAATCACGATCGGCCCGGCCGCGTTCCGCTTCACGCGCGCGACCCGCATCGCGATCACCGGCACCGAGTTCGGCGCCACGCTCGACGGCCGGCGCGTATATTCGTGGTGGAGCCTGCCGGTCGAGGCCGGGCAGACGCTCGTGCTGCCGGCTGCGAAACGCGGGATGCGCGGCTACCTGTGCATCGCCGGCGGCATCGACGTGCTGCCGATGCTCGGCTCGCGCAGCACCGATCTCGCGTCGCGCTTCGGCGGCCTCGGCGGCCGCGCGCTGCGCGACGGCGATCGCCTCCCGGTCGGTGTGCTTCCGGCCGGAATGGGCTGCCTCGCGGCCGATGCGCAGGAATTCGGGGTAAAGGCGCCGGCGTGGTGCGCGTTCGTGCGGGTCGACGAGCCGCCGCGTCGCCACCGCCCCGCGCATGCGCCGTGGGCGATGCCCGTGCGCGTGCTGCCGGGCCCCGACTACGCGTCGTTCGCCGCCGATTCGCAGCAGGCGTTCTGGGACGAGGAATGGCTCGTCACGGCGAACAGCAACCGCATGGGCTATCGGCTGGCCGGCGTCGAACTCATGCGCGAGCGGCCGGCCGAGCTGCTGTCGCATGCGGTGCTGCCCGGCACGATCCAGGTGCCGCCGAACGGCCAGCCGATCGTGCTGATGCACGATGCGCAGACCACCGGCGGCTACCCGAAGATCGGCACGGTGATCCGTGCGGATCTGTGGAAACTCGCGCAGGCGCGGCTCAACCTGCCGATCCGCTTCGTGCGCACGACACCCGACGCCGCGCGCGCCGCCCTGACCGCAGAACGTGCCTATCTGCGGCAGATCGACGTTGCGATCGACCTGCGCGAGGAAGCGCGCCGCCGCGCCCAGTCGCGCGCGGCATGACAATGGCGGTAGCAGTACCGAAGGCAGTAGCAAAGACGGGCCACGCAATCAGTGGACGAGGAACATCATGGAAATCGATCTGAATGCCGATCTCGGCGAAGGATGCGGTTCGGACGAGGCGCTGCTCGACCTCGTCACGTCCGCGAACATCGCATGCGGGTGGCATGCGGGCGGTGCGAACGCGATGCGCGACTGCGTGCGCTGGGCCGTGCAGAAAGGCGTGGCGATCGGCGCCCATCCGAGCTTTCACGATCCGGAGAATTTCGGCCGCAAGGAAATGCAGCTGCCGGCCGGCGACATCTATGCGGGCGTGCTGTACCAGCTCGGCGCGCTGTCGGCGATCGCACAGGCCGAGGGCGGGCGCATCGCGCACGTGAAGCCGCACGGCGCGCTGTACAACCAGGCCGCACGCGACCCGATGATCGCCGATGCGGTGGTGTCCGCGATCCGCGATTTCGATCCGTCGCTCGCGGTATTCGGGCTCGCCAACAGCGTGTTCGTCGCGGCCGCGCGGCACGCGGGGCTCGCCGCGGTGGAGGAAGTGTTCGCCGATCGCGGCTACCGCGCGGACGGCTCGCTCGTGCCGCGCAACCAGCCCGGCGCGCTGATCGACGACGAGGACACGATGATCGCGCGCACGCTGGACATGGTGCGCAGCCGTCAGGTGCGCGCGATCGGCGGCGAATGGGTGATGCTCAATGCGCAGACCGTCTGCCTGCACGGCGACGGGCCGCATGCGCTGGTATTCGCGAAACGGATTCGCGCCGCGCTCGAGGCGGTGGGCGTCGACGTGGTCGCGCCCGGCATGCTGCAGGCCGACGAACGCGCGTGACCCAGCTGGTCGCGTTATCCGTCGCACAAAAGAAAAAAGCGCCCTCGTGGCGCTTTTCCGTTGGCGCAATCGCTGCGGCTTCGCCGTCTGTCGATTCGCCCCCCGAAACCGTCTTTCGACGGTGACCGGAAAAATCTTCCGGATTAAAAAACGTCCGCCGCCGCCCGATCACTGCATTCCCCGGTGGGACGACGGAACGCTGCTTATCCCGCAAGTCGGCCTGCATGCCTTGTTGTTGTCCGACGATGATTGGCCCCGCCGTACATGCAGACACTTCCGCGGCCGGCACGTGCATCACGTGCCGGCAACGCGCTAACCCCGCGCTTTATTTTCTGCTACCCCGTAGAACTTTTTCTATTCTTTTCATTTTTTCAACTTGTGGATCGAAGGATAGATATTGGCAGATCGGGATGTCAATCGTTTGAAACGCTATTTTCTGACGATTCGAGGGTTTTCCTTATCGGATTGCGTGTCCATACAGGCGTTCAAGCCGCTCGCACAACGTCGATCAAACAGGGGAGGATCGGTTCGGGCGCGTTGACGGCGATCAGTTCGCGTCGACCCTGTAACCTTGTTGACGCAACAATTCGAGCACGCCGCGCGGGCCGCCCAGGTGCAGCGCGCCGATCGCGACGAACAGCGGCCGGTTCGGTGCGGCGATTGCCGTCATCCGTGCAACGAAGCGGCGGTTGCGCTCGTACAGGATCTTGTCGTCGATCGACGCCGACAACACCTTCGAACGCGCGAGCCGTTCGCTCTTCGCGACGGCCCATGCCGAGATCGCATCGGCGTCGCCAATTCGCCACAGCCGGTGCAGCGCCTTGATGTCGTCGGCGTTCTGCGCGGGCGTCTGCACCATGTCCTGCGCGAGCATCTCGCGCTGCTCGGCGAGCGTCAGCCCGGTGAACGCGCGCATCTGTTCGGCGAGCGTCTCGAGCCCGATCACGCGGCCGCCCTTCTTCTTCAGGAACACGTTCTGCAACTGCGCCTCGGTGCCGTACTCGGTCTGCAGGCCGGCCGACAGCGAATCGTAGGTCTCGACGACGAGCGCCGCGAGCCACGGCCGCATCTTGCGAATCTCGGCGAGCGCGGCCGGGTTGCCGTGCAGGCGCGCCGCGAGCCGCTGCCACAGCGGCTCCGGCAGCAGGCGCTGCAGGCACGGGTAGCGGCATACGCCGTACTTCGACACGTCGTCCTGCGATTCGAGCAGGTCGTCGGGCGACAGCTCGAGCGCGAGCGTCGGCGACGCGGCGAGCGCCGCGAGAATGCGCGGCCGGAACGGCTGCGCGCTCGGGTAATCGGACGGATCGCCCGTGTGCAGCGTGCCGAGCACGTAGAGCGTCACCTTGCCCTTGGTCGCGACGTAGAACGGCATGCGCGCGGGCTGCACGCGCACCGCGCCGCTCGCGACCGTGCCGTTCGACACGGCGGGGGCGTGAAAGCCCGGCAGGCTCATGCCCGGCGGCGGGACTTGCGACGGATGGATCGGTGAAGTGGCCGGCGCGCGCCCTTCGGCGCGCGCGGATTCGACGGGAACCACGAGGCTGGCCGCCACGCACGCGCCGGCCAGCGCCGCGCCCGTGACGGTACGCACGCTCCAGCGCCGCGCGTAGCGGTACGCGCGCATCACGCGCGCGCTGCTTGCCCCCGCACGGCGCACGCCGGACGCGCGCGCCGCCAACGCTTCAGGCATTCGCCTCCCCTACCTCCTCGGCCCGATGGCAGGCCACGTGCCGGCCGTCGACCTCGCGCAGTTGCGGCTCCTCCGCACGGCAGCGCTCGACCGCATACGGGCAGCGCTGGTGAAACGCGCAGCCCGACGGCGGATTGAGCGGCGACGGCAGTTCGCCCTGCAGCTTGATCTGCACGCGGCGGTCTTCCTCGAAGATCGCCGGCGTCGCCGACATCAGCGCGCGCGTGTACGGATGGCGCGGCCGTGCGTAGATCGTCGCCTTGTCGCCGAGCTCGGCGACGCTGCCGAAGTACATCACCATCACGTCGTCCGCGACGTGCTCGACCACCGACAGGTTGTGCGAGATGAACACGTAGCTCGTCTTGAACTGCTCCTGCAGATCCATGAACAGGTTCAGGATCTGCGCCTGGATCGACACGTCGAGCGCGGACACCGGCTCGTCGGCCACGACGATGCGCGGATCGAGGATCATCGCGCGCGCGATCGCGACACGCTGGCGCTGGCCGCCCGAGAACATGTGCGGATAGCGCTTCGCGTGCTCGGGCCGCAGGCCGACCGTGCGCATGATCTGCGCGATGCGCTGCGCGCGCTCGGCGGCCGTCAGGTTCGCGTTGATCTCGAGCGGCTCGGAAAGCGTCTGCTCGACGGTCTTGCGCGGGTTCAGCGACGCGAACGGGTTCTGGAAC
Source organism: Burkholderia crassaminum (assembly GCF_964265005.1). Classification (NCBI taxonomy): domain Bacteria; kingdom Pseudomonadati; phylum Pseudomonadota; class Betaproteobacteria; order Burkholderiales; family Burkholderiaceae; genus Burkholderia; species Burkholderia crassaminum. The sequence continues at coordinate 3,547,539 of NZ_OZ183799.1, forward strand.
ACCATCTGCACGCGGCGGCGCAGGTCGGCGACCGTCTCGCGGCTTGCACCGGCCACGTTCTTGCCGTCGATCGTCAGGCTGCCCGACGTCGGCGTCTCGATCATCGTGAGCTGGCGCGCGAGCGTCGACTTCCCGCAGCCCGATTCACCGACGACCGCGAGCGTCTTGCCGCGCTTCAGCGAGAACGACACGCCGTTCAGCGCCTTCACCGTGCCCTGCCCGAACATCCCGCGCTTCACCGAATAGTGTTTCGCGAGGCCGTCGGCCACCAGCACGGCTTCCTCGTCGTGCGGCTCGGCACGCGTTTGATTGACTGCATTCATCGTGCACCTCCCGTCAGGTCGAGGTTGGAAACGTTGAGCGGCTTGATGCAGCGTGCGCGCATCGCATCGTTGCCGGACACCAGCGTGTCGAGCGCCGGCCGTGCCTTGCGGCAGTCGTCGACGACGTACTTGCAGCGCGGCGCGAACAGGCACCCGGACGGGCGATCATCGCGGCCCGGCACCATGCCGGGCAATGCGGCAAGGCGACGCGCCCCTTTATTGTGCTCGGGAATCGCCGCGAGCAGCGCTTCGGTGTACGGATGATGCGGCGCACGGAAGATGTCGGGCACGCTGTTGGTCTCGATCACCTCGCCCGCGTACATCACCGCGACGCGCTGCGCGACCTCCGACACCACGGCCAGGTCGTGCGAGATCAGCACGAGCGCCATCCCGCGTTCCTTCTGCAGCTTCACGAGCAGATCCATGATCTGCGCCTGGATCGTCACGTCGAGCGCGGTGGTCGGCTCGTCGGCGATCAGGAGCTTCGGGTTGCACGCGACGGCCATCGCGATCATCACGCGCTGGTTCATCCCGCCCGACATCTGGTGCGGGAACGACGTGATGCGGTTCTTCGCATCGGGAATGCCGACCTGGTCGAGCAGTTCGAGCGCGCGCCGGTGCAGCGCGTCGCCGCGCAGCCCTTCGTGCAGCTTCAGCACTTCCTTGATCTGGTAGCCGACCGTGTAGCTCGGGTTCAGGCTCGTCAGCGCGTCCTGGAACACCATCGCGATGTCCTTGCCGACGATCTTGCGGCGCGCCTTCGGCGACGCCTTCAGGAGATCCACGCCGTTGAACGTGACCTCGTCGGCCGTCACCTTGCCCGGCGCGTCGATCAGGCCCATCAGCGCCATCATCGTCACGCTCTTGCCGGAACCCGACTCGCCGACGACGCCCACCACCTCGCCCGGCGCGATCGACAGGTTGATCCGGTCGACGGCGGGCAGGCCGTTGAAATTCACCGCGAGATTGCGGATGGTCAGAAGATTCTGGGTCATGTCAGGCCATCCGTTTCAGTTTGGGATCGAGCGCGTCGCGCAGCCCGTCGCCGAGCAGGTTGATCGCAAGCACCGAAATCAGGATCGACAGGCCCGGCATCGTCACGATCCACCACGCGTTGTCGATGTAGTCGCGCGCGGACGCCAGCATCGCGCCCCACTCGGCGGTCGGCGGTTGCACGCCGAGGCCGAGGAAGCCGAGCGCGGCCGCGTCGAGGATGGCCGACGAGAAGCCGAGCGTCGCCTGCACGATCAGCGGCGCCGTGCAGTTCGGCAGCACCTGCGAGAACATCAGGCGCAGCGTGCCGGCACCGGCCACGCGCGACGCCGTCACGTACTCTTTCTGCAGCTCGCCGAGCGCCGACGCGCGCGTGAGACGCACATAGGCCGGCAGCGCGACGATCGCGATCGCGAACATCGTGTTGGTGAGGCCCGGGCCGATGATCGCGACGACCGCGACCGCGAGCAGCAGCGACGGCAGCGCGAGCAGCACGTCCATGATGCGCATCACGGGCGTGTCGGCCCACTTCTGGAAGAACGCCGCCACGAGCCCGAGCACGATGCCGGGGATCAGCGCGAGCACGACCGACACGAAGCCGATCCAGAACGACATCCGTGCGCCGTACATCAGGCGCGAGAGGATGTCGCGGCCCGCTTCGTCGGTGCCGAGGATGAATTTCCAGTTGCCGCCATCGAGCCATGCGGGCGGGATCTTCACGAAGTCGCGGTATTGCTCGACCGGGCTGTGCGGCGCGAGCAGCGGTGCGAGCAGCGCGACCAGGATCAGCACGATCACGACGACGCCGGCGCCGACGGCGCCGCGGTTGCGCGAGAAGTTGGCCCAGAACTCGCGCAGCGCGAGCGCACGGCCGCCGGCCGGCGCGGATTCGGTCGGCAAGGTGTTTTGCAGATTGCTCATGGGATTACCTCGTGTGGCGGATGCGCGGATTCAGCACGCCGTACAGCAGGTCGACGACCAGGTTCACGACGATCACGAGCGTCGCGATCAGCAGGATGCCGCCCTGGACGACCGGATAGTCACGACGGCCGATCGCATCGATCAGCCACTTGCCGACACCGGGCCACGAAAAGAGCGTCTCGGTCAGCACGGCGCCCGCGAGCAGCGTGCCGATCTGCAGGCCGATCACGGTGACGACCGGGATCAGCGCATTGCGCAGCGCATGCACGACGACCACGCGCGCGGGCGACAGCCCCTTCGCGCGTGCGGTGCGGATGTAGTCCTCGCGCAGCACTTCGAGCATCGACGAGCGCGTCATCCGCGCGATCACCGCGAGCGGGATCGTGCCGAGCACGATCGCGGGCAGGATCAGGTGGCTGACCGCCGACTTGAACGAGCCTTCATCCGGCGCGAGCAGCGCGTCGATCAGCATGAAGCCCGTCGGGTGCGGGAAGTCGTATTCGACGGCGATGCGCCCCGACACGGGCGTCCAGCCGAGGTACGACGAAAACACCATGATGAGGATCAGCCCCCACCAGAAGATCGGCATCGAGTAGCCGGTGAGCGCGGTGCCCATCACGCCGTGGTCGACGATCGAGCCGCGCCGCAGCGCGGCGATCACGCCGGCCGGCAGCCCGACCGCGAGCGCGAACACGAGCGCGCACAGCGACAGCTCGACGGTCGCCGGGAAGCGCGCGAAGAACTCGCCGCCAACGCTCGTGTTGGTGATGATCGACGTGCCGAGGTCGCCATGCAGCGCCCGGCCGATGTAGTGGAGGTACTGCATGGGCAGCGGCTGGTCGAGCCCGAGGCGTTTCATCGCCTCTGCGTGCATCGCGGGATCGACGCCGCGCTCGCCCATCATCACTTCGATGGGGTCGCCCGGTATCAGGTGAATCAGCGCAAACGCCAGGATGGTGATGCCGATGAAAGTCGGAATCACCATGCCCACGCGGCGCAACACGAATGTGAACATGATGCGTCTCGTATTTTCTTGTGGGAAATGTGCGACCGGCGACGGGAAGCTTTTGGCCTCCCGCCGCCGGATGAATTAGCCGGTCTTCGCGACAGCTTACGACAGGCGTATTACTTCACGCCAACACCATCGAAGCGGACATAACCGAGCGGCTCGATACGCATGTCGACCACGTTCTTGCGCACCGGCTGGTACACCGTCGAGTTCGCGACCGGCGAGAACGGCAGCTGTTGCGCGAAGATCTGCTGAGCCTGCGTGTAGAGCTTCGTACGCGCGTCCTGGCCCGTCGTCGTGCGGCCCTTCTGGACCAGGTCGTCGAACGGCTTGTAGCACCAGTGCGAGAAGTTGTTGCCCTTGATCGCGTCGCAGCCGAGCAGCGTACCGAGCCAGTTGTCCGGATCGCCGTTGTCGCCCGTCCAGCCGATCAGCATCGTGTCCTGCTCGCCCGCGTGCGCGCGCTTGATGTACTCGCCCCACTCGTACGTGACGATCTTCGCCTTCACGCCGATCTTCGCCCAGTCGGCCTGGATCATCTCGGCCATCAGGCGGGCGTTCGGGTTGTACGCGCGCTGCACCGGCATCGCCCACAGCGTGATCTCGAAACCGTTCGGGAAGCCTGCCTTCGTGAGCAGCGCCTTCGCCTTCGCGGTGTCGTTCGGCGCCATCTTCAGGTTCTTGTCGTACGACCATTGGGTCGGCGGCATCGGCGCGGTAGCGGCTTGACCGGCACCCTGGTAGACGGATTCGAGGATCGCCTTCTTGTTGATCGCCATGTCGAGCGCCTGACGCACTTCGAGCTTGTCGACCGGCTTGTGCTCGACGTTGTACGCGAGGTAGCCGAGGTTGAAGCCTGCCTGCGACGGCATGTCGACGCCCGAATCGGCCTTCAGCGTCGCGATGTCGGCCGGACGCGGATAGCTCATCACCTGGCATTCGTTGCGCTTGATCTTCTGCACTCGCACGCCCGGGTCGGGCGTGATCGAGAAGATCAGCTTCGAGATCTTCACTTCGCCCTTCTTCCAGTAATCAGGATTGCCGTCGAATCGGATCGTCGCATCCTTCGTGTAGCTGCGGAAGATGAACGGACCCGTGCCGACCGGCTTCTGGTTGATGTCGGCGGCCTTGCCTGCCTTCATCAGCTGGTCGCCGTATTCGGCCGACAGGATCGACGCGAATTCCATCGCCATGTTCTGGATGAACGGCGCGTTCGGCTCGGCGAGCGTGAACTTCACGGTGTACGGATCGACCTTCTCGACCTTCGTGATCAGCTTGTCGAGGCCCATGTCGGTGAAGTACGGGAACGACACCGGGTATGCCTTGCGGAACGCCTGGTTCGGGTCGAGCATGCGCTGGAACGTGAACAGCACGTCGTCCGCGTTGAATTCACGCGTCGGCTTGAAGAAGTCGGTCGTGTGGAACTTCACGCCGTGGCGCAGGTGGAACGTGTACACCTTGCCGTCGGACGACACGTCCCACTTCTCGGCGAGGCCCGGCTCGACCTTCGTGCCGCCGCGCTCGAATTCGACGAGGCGGTTGTAGACGGTGAACGTGGCGGCGGTGAAATCGACGCCGGTCGTAAATTGCGCGGAATCGAAACCCGCCGGGCTGCCTTCTGAGCAGTAGACGAGAGTCTTGTTCGGGATCTGTGCGAATGCAGAACCCGCGACGCCGAGCGATGCCGCTGCCACGCCTGCAATGGCGGTAACACGCAGGGTGTGCAACAGACGGTTGTATTCCATGTTTCCTCCAGGTCTCCAGATCGGAACCGGCCCGCCCGGGGCCGGTGTACGCGGATATTACTTGAGCTAACGATGTGGCAACAAGCTGGAGAAAAAACTCTTCTATATGCCCGCGCGGGTTTTTGCCGATTTTTAGTGTGGGTAAAAAATGCGACAACGCGCGCGAGCGACAATTCCGTTCATCTCGCGCTAGTTTCGTTCGACGACTAAACAATTCGGGCGCGAACACGAAGGTTCGACACACGGTTTCCGCGCGTTCTGCAGCACATCATTGCGTTTTGCGAAACGATCCGATGACCGTCTTCAAATCGTCATGTCGTCATTTCGTCACGCAGGCGCGTCGAGGTCGGCACTGCGCGCGGGCACGAACGCGACCGCGACGATCGACAGCGCGATCCCGGCCATCACATAGTAGGTCGGTGCGAGCGGCGTGCCCGTGACCTTGATCAGCCACGTGACGATGAACTGCCCGAAGCCGCCGAACAACATCACCGCGACGTTGTACGCGATCGACAGCCCGGTCGAGCGCACGTTGGCCGGGAACAGCTCGGCGATCATCGCGCCGAACGGCCCGTAGTAGCCTGCGAGCGTGACCGACAGCACGGCCTGCACCGCGATCAGCCGCGCGATGCTCGGCGCCGCGTCGAGCCACGCGAACAGCGGGTACATCAGCACGAGCGTCAGCACCAGCGACCACAGCGACAGCCCCTTGCGGCCGATGCGGTCCGACCAGGCACCGGCGACCGGCGACAGCACCATCAGCAGCAGGTTGCCGACGATCACCGCGTAGAACGATTCCGCATAGGGCAGCTTCAGCTGCTTCACCGCGAAGGTCGGCAGATAGCTGATCAGCACGTAGATCGTCACCGTCAGCGCGATCACCGAGCCGAGCCCGCACAGCACCTCGCGCGGGTGGCGCGTGAACACGTCGCCGAGCGTCGCGCGGCGCGCGCTCTGCTGCGCATGCAGGAACGCTTCGGAATCGGCGAGATGGCGGCGGATGTAGAAGCCGATCGGGCCGATCACGAGCCCGAGGATGAACGGCACGCGCCAGCCCCAGCTGCGCAGTGCATCGTGCGACAGCCCGCGCGTGACGGCCGCGCCGACGAGCGCGCCGATCAGCAGCGCGGCCGCCTGGCTCGCCATCTGCCAGCTGCCGTAGAAGCCCCGTTTCGAGAACGGCGCGGCCTCGATCAGCAGCGCCGTCGCACTGCCGAATTCGCCGCCCGCGGAGAAGCCCTGCAGCAGCCGGCCCAGCACGATCAGGATCGGGCCGCCGATGCCGATCGCCGCATAGGGCGGCGCGACCGCGAGCAGGAAGATGCCGGCCGTCATCAACAGGATCACGAGCGACAGCGCGGCCTTGCGGCCGGCGCGATCGGCGTACAGCCCGAACACGATGCCGCCGATCGGGCGCATGAAGAACGCGACGCCGAACGTCGCGGTCGTCAGCAGCAGCGACGAATATTCGCTGGAGGTCGGGAAGAACAGCTCGGCGATCACGACCGTCATGAAGCCGAACACCGTGAAGTCGTACCACTCGAGCGCGTTGCCGATCACGGCGGCCGCCACCGCGCGCCGGTTCAGCGCACGCTCGGGCCGGATCGTTTTCGTTGAATTCGCAATCGTCGCCATGCGTGCCTCGTCCTCGTCAGTTCGCCGTGTCGGGCGGTGCGGCACACGGGTGCCCGCGGCGCGCTGGTTTGCAGCGAGTGTAGAAAGCGACGGAACCGTTTTCAAGCATTAAAAAACGCCCGCCATCTTTCGATGGCGGGCGTTTTGCGGTTTTCGCCACAATGCGGCATCGCACGATGCCGCACGGGGCTCAACCCATCTTCGAGAAGGCGCTGCACCAGCCCTTCGCCGACACCTGCTTGCCGGGAAAGGCGCCGCACGGGCCGGAGGCCGAGCCCTTCTTGCCCTGGTACAGCATGCAGGCCGCGCAATCCTGGCCCGCTGCGTATTTCGGGTACTTCGTCTTGTCGACCTTCGTGGCATCGGCCTTGTAGCCGAGCGCCACTGCGGTCGGATCGGTTTCCGACAGCATCGGCGCATCAGCCAGCGCTTCGCGCGACAGCGCCAGCGCGGACACGGCACCAATGCTCGTAATCAGGAAACTCCGACGGGATGTTTTCATGGGGGACTCGCTCCAACGTTATTGGTTTGAAAGCTGTTCCAGGGTCTGTCTACCGATGGAACACGCATGCGAAGGCCCGAAATCGCTCGTCCCCCAAGGGGACTTCCTTGCGGGGCGCAGGGCAAGGAGGGAGGAGCGCCGTTTGGCCGAGCCAAACAAGCGACGACCGACGCCGCCATGCGGGCGATTTCGGGCCTTCCCGTGGAAACGATACCGATTAGGGGTTGCCCCGAGAAGGGCCGCTCGCCGCGGTGCGCTCCTTGCGAATACGTCCAGTATTCGCGGCGTCGCGCGCCTCGCGAGCGGCCCTTCTCGGGGCAACGCATGCGTGTTCCATCGGTAGACAGACCCTGTACAGCCGATCGACAGAATAACGCTCAAGCGAATAAATGTGCGCGCCGAAATTCCGGAGATAAGGAAATTCACACGGCCGCCACGTGGCCGCAACCTGGCCGACACACGCCCGCTACACGCCCGCCACGTCAGCGGTACGCCGCCATGTCGCCCACGCGCTGCGCGAGCGCAAGCGACGCGGTGAGCCCCGGCGACTCGATGCCGAACAGGTTCACGAGCCCGCGCACGCCATGCTGCGCGGCGCCCTGCACCATGAAATCGGCCGGCGGCTCGCCGGGGCCCGCGACCTTCGGCCGGATGCCCGCGTAGGCCGGCTGCAGCGCGTCGTCGGGCAAGCCCGGCCAGAAGGCGCGAATCGACGCGTAGAACGCGCTCGCGCGTGCGGGATCGACTTCGTAGCGCAGCGCATCGACCCATTCAACGTCGGGGCCGAAGCGCGCCTGCCCGCCGAGATCGAGCGTCAGGTGCACGCCGAGCCCCGCGCGGTCGGGCATCGGGTAGATCAGGTGCGAGAACGGTGCACGGCCCGACAGGCTGAAATAGTTGCCGCGCGCGAGATAGAGCGGCGGCACCCAGCGCGGGTCGAGGCCGCGCGTGCGGCGCGCCAGCGCCTGCGCACCGAGGCCCGCGCTGTTGATCACGCAGGCGGCCTCGATCTCGGCGGGCGCGTCGCCGCCCGTGCGCACGACGAAGCGCCCGCCGCGCAGCACGTCGATCGATTCGACCGGGGCTTTCAGCGCGCACACGGCGCCGTCGCGCTCCGCATCGCCGAGCAGGGCGAGCATCAGCTGGTGACTGTCGACGATGCCGGTGGACGGCGAGAACAGCGCCTCGACGCATTCGAGCGCAGGCTCGAGCGTCTGCGCCTCGACACGCGTGAGCGGCATCAGGTCGAGCACGCCGTTTTCGGTCGCGCGCGCGGCAATCGCTTTCAGCTGCTTCACCTGCGCCGGGCTCGTGGCGACGAGCAGCTTGCCGGTGCGCCGGTGCGGCACGTGATGCGTCTCGCAGAATTCGTACAGCAGGTCGCGCCCGCGCACGCACGACATCGCCTTCAGCGACCCGCGCGGATAGTAGAGCCCCGCATGGATCACTTCGCTGTTGCGCGAACTCGTCCCCGTGCCGATCGCATCGGCGGCCTCGAGCACGAGCGTTTCACGCCCGCGCGCGGCCAGTTCGCGCGCAATCGCAAGACCGACGACGCCCGCGCCGATCACGACACAATCCATCTGCTCCATGACGTTTCGCGCCGCTCGCGCGTCGAGGGGAGAGAATAGAATTGTACGTCCCGGTTCTCCCGCTTGCCGAAGGTCGTGCAGCGTATCGCGACGACGCCGTGCATGACGTACGACGCACGGCATGACACACGGCACTGCACGGCGCGCACGCCGCCGCGGCCGTGCGCGCGCCGCTCGTTCAGAAGCCGATCGGCCGGCGCTTCGCGGCGCCCTCGTCGGCCCGGATGTCGCGCGGCCCGATCGCGTCGCGCCCGTCGAGCCGCGCAGCGCCGAATGCGTGCAGCAGCGCGCGGCGCATCGTGCGCGGCGGGGTCGCGGCCAGCACGTCGAGCGCGTCGTCGCCAAGGGTATCCGGGAAGCGCCGCCCCCACGCATGCGACGTGCGGATCTCGTCGTAGATCGTCTGCGCAATCCGGCGCGCGCCGGCCGCATCGGGCGGTTCGATCTCGTACACGTTCATCCGGTTGAGCAGCGGCTCCGGAATCGCGTGCGCCTCGTTCGCGGTCGCGATCCAGATCACGTTGCCCGCATCGATCGGCACTTCCGCGAATTCGTCGATGAACGCGCGCGCGGTGTCGTGCTCGAGCAACGCGTACAGCGCGCCGAGCGGATCGTATTGCGCATCGCTGCCGGCCTTGTCGATCTCGTCGACCGCGATCACCGGATTCGCGTAGCTGCCGTTCACGAGCGCCTCGAAAACCTTGCCGGGCTTCGCGTTCTTCCATTGCGACGACGCACCCGACAGGATCCAGCCGGCCGTCAGCGAACTCATCGGCACGTAGTGGTACGCGGTGCCGAGCAGTTGCGCGAGCGCCTTCGCAAAATGCGTCTTGCCGATGCCCGGGGGCCCGAGCAGCAGGATCGGCATCAGTTCGAGCCGGTCGTCCGTTTCGAGGCACAGCGCGACCTGCTTGCGCACGTCGTCGAGCGGCTCGGCGAAATTGGGCAATGCCTCGCCGAGCGCGTCGAACGACGGCATCCGGTTCGGCTTCACGCAGAAGCGCAGGTTGCCCGTCTTGAGCATCCTCTCGTAGGTGGCGCGCAGTGCGTCGCTCGCGCTCTCGTTCAGGTCACTCAGCGCCGTCTCGACCTGCTCGAGGTCGTACACCGTGCTGAAGGACGCCACCGCCAGTTCCTGTTTCACCATCGCCGTCGTCATACCAACCTCGCTGCCGCTTGCCGTCACACGACCATCAGACCCTTACGATTTCAGTGTAGCGATCCCGCATCCCTGCGCAAGCAAGCAGCCACGCGCGTCTGCTGCTAACACCCGCGCGCGCTGCACGCCGGCGCACCGCGGCGTATGATCGTCGGTTCACCCATCCGCCGCTCCGGCCTTGGCCGACGGCGCCCGCGCGGCGCGTCGGCCCCCGTCCCGAAGGTATGCCGATGTCCGTCCCCACTGCTTCCCCGTGCGCCGATGCCGATGCGATCGGCGCCGTCGACGCGGCGCTCACGTCGCGCCGCGCGATCCGCGCGTTCCTGCCGACACCGGTGCCGCACGACACGCTCGAGGCGATCCTCGAAGCCGCGAGCCGCGCGCCGTCGGGCACCAACATCCAGCCGTGGCGCGTGTACGTCGCGACGGGCGCCACGCGCGATGCGCTCGCCGCCGCGCTCACCGCGGCGCACGACGATCCCGCGCGCGACGAGAAATACGTCGCCGAGTACGACTACTATCCGCGCGAATGGGTGTCGCCGTATATCGACCGGCGCCGCAAGGTCGGCTGGGACCTGTACGGCCTGTTGAACATCGGCCGCGACGAGAAGGCGCGCATGCATGCGCAGCACGCGCGCAACTTCCGTTTCTTCGATGCGCCGGTCGCGCTGTTCTTCACGCTCGACCGCGTGATGACCCACGGTGCATGGCTCGACTGCGGGATGTTCCTGCAGGGCGTGATGACGGCCGCGCGCGCACGCGGGCTCGATACCTGCCCACAGGCCGCGTTCGTGCCGTTTCACCGGATCGTCACCGAACACCTCGGCATTCCCGCCAACGAACAGTTGGTCTGCGGCATGTCGCTCGGCCATGCGGACCCGGACGCGATAGAGAACCGCCTCGTCACCGAGCGTGCGCCCGTCGCCGAGTTCGCGCGTTTTTTCGCTTGAAAACGCATGACGCGGCCCTACCTTTCGAACAGGACCGCATCGTGCGGCGCCCCTGTCGCCGCGCGTCCTGTCACATCGCGATCGAAATCGATCGGGCGTAAGATGTGCGTCCGTTCCCCGCTATTGCGCGTTTCCGGAGACGTTTCATGCTGAAACACGGCCTGGCCGTCCTGCTCGCGAGCGTCGCGCTCGCGGCCCATGCGCAGAGCCCCGCGCCGGCCTCCGTCGCGTGGGAGATCCAGGTGGTACGCGACGGTCAGACCATCGACACGTTCCAGCAGCGCACCACCGTGGGTCAGACCCGTACCGATACCCATCGCTACCCTTCCGCCGTGCCGGTCGGCTGCGGCAACGCCGCGCGCGTCGTGCCGACCGAGCGCTCGCGCTCGGTGACGGTCGCGCCGCTCACCGTCGATGCCGGCGCGAACACGGTGTCGCTCGCGCTCGACGTGCAGGAAACGCTCGACGACGAAAACGCCACGCGCAGCGATCCGTGCGTGCCCGCGTCGCCGCGGCAAATCGTCGCGAGCCACCCCGGCCTGACGGTCGGCAGCGACGCGTGGACCGACTGGACGCTCGTCGAACAGCGTCCGCACCTCGTGTACCGCGTGCGTGCGCACGTCGCGAAGGATTGAGCGTCATGTCCGCCGACGCCCTGTCCCTGCCGTTCGCCGAACCGCACGCCGCACCCGACGAAATCACCGCGGTGAGCTGGAACCTGCACAAGGGCCGCTCACCGCTCGGCTTCACCGCGTGGAACGCGATGCGCAACTGGATGCAGTCGACGCACGCCGACGTCTATTTCCTGCAGGAAGCGATGGCGCGCCGCATGCCGCGCCCCGTGCTCGCGCCCGGCTTCGGCGCGCCGATGGACGACGCGGTCGACGACGTATGGCACTGCCAGGCCACCGAGATCGCGCATGCACTCGACTGGCAGATCGCGCTCGGGCCGAACGTGTTCAAGCCGTCGTGGCGGCATGGCAATGCGATCCTGTCGCCGCATCCGCTCGACCTCGGCGGCCGCTGGGACATCTCGGCGCACCGCTTCGAGCGGCGCGGGCTGCTGGTCGCGCGCGCGACGCTCGCGGGCGCGCGACCGGTCACGCTGCTGTGCGCGCACCTCGCGCTCACGCGCGCCGCGCGGCTGCGCCAGATGCACTGGATCGCGCACTGGATCGTGCGCAATGCAGGCGACGGCCCGCTGATGCTCGCCGGCGACTTCAACGACTGGCGCAACGATTCGGTCGCGCTGTTCGGCGAGATCGGGTTGTCCGAGGTCGCGACACTGCTCGGCGAATCGGGCCGCACGTTCCCCGCGTTCTCGCCGGCGCTCGCGCTCGACAAGATGTTCGTGCGCGGGCTGACCCCACTCGAATGGCGCGCACCGTCCGGCGAGGCCGCGTGGCTGTCGGACCACCTGCCGTACATCGCGCGCCTGCGCCTCGATCCGCAATAACGACCGCGATACGACCACCGTAACGGCCGCGATATCGACCGCGATCGCGAGTCGATCACGGCCGCGGTCCCACGCGGCCAAAGCGCGGCCGTGCGGCGCGCGCTACATTAACGGCTTGCCCATTCCTCCCGCGCCCGCCGCCGGGCCGCGCCGCCATGACCTACCTGCCGATCCTGCTGCAAATCGCCGTCGTCTATCTCGTCGCGGCGATCACCCCCGGCCCGAATTTCTTCATGATTTCGCAACTGTCGCTCGCTGGGCGACGCAGCCTCGGCGCCGCGTCGGCGCTCGGCGTCGGCACCGCGTCGGTCGCCTGGGCGACGCTCGCGATGCTCGGCCTCGCGGCCCTGTTGCACCAGGTCGAATGGCTGTACGAGGCGATCCGGATCGGCGGCGCCGTGTACCTCGTGTATTTCGGCTTCAAGCTGCTGCGCTCGGGCGTGCGCCGCGACGCGGCGCCGGCTGACGCGCCCGACGAACGCGTGCCGCTGGCCGCGCCGCACGCGCGCGACTACCTGCGCGCGTATCGCAGCGGCCTGTTCACGTGCCTGACGAACCCGAAATCGTGCGCGTTCTGGACCAGCGTGTTCGCGGCGATGCTGCCCGCGCACGTGCCGCTGTGGTTCAACGGCGCGGTGCTGGTGACGATCGGCGTGCTGTCGGCCGGCTGGTATTCGTGCGTCGCATACCTGTTCGCGAGCCCGCGCGCGCAACGCGGCTACCGGCGCGTGCGGCGCCCGCTCGACGCGCTGTGCGGCGTGGCACTCGTCGGCCTCGGCGCGAAGCTCGCGGCCGAGCGCTGAAAAAAACGAAAGCAAATTGAAATGATTCGTTGCGCCAAATCCGCGCAGGCGCGGGGGTCAAGCCCGCGATCCGCGCCAACAGGGTAAAATAACGAGTTCCTCAATCGCCTGTCATCGAGAAGGCGCGTGTCCGACGCGCCAGCCGGCCGATCCGCGATCGGGCCGCCGCACTCGGTTTTTTTGCCCGTTTTTGGGCCCGTTACTCGCGTTCGCCACGCGCGTCCGTTTTCAAAGCCATGAGCAAATACGACACCGCCACCGTCCAATCCGTCCATCACTGGACCGACACGCTGTTCAGCTTCACCTGCACCCGTGAGGCGAGCCTGCGCTTCAACAACGGCGAATTCACGATGGTCGGCCTCGAAGTCGACGGCAAGCCGCTCGCGCGCGCCTACTCGATCGTCAGCCCGAACTACGAAGAGCATCTCGAATTCTTCAGCATCAAGGTGCAGAACGGCCCGCTGACGTCGCGCCTGCAGCACCTGAAGGTGGGCGACACGGTGCTGATCGGCAAGAAGCCGACGGGCACGCTGGTCGCCGACAACCTGCTGCCGGGCAAGACGCTGTGGATGCTGTCGACGGGCACGGGCCTCGCGCCGTTCATGTCGATCATCCGCGATCCGGACATCTACGAACGCTTCGACAAGGTGATCCTGACGCATACATGCCGCCTGAAGGGCGAACTCGCGTACATGGACTTCATCAAGCACGACCTGCCGGGCCACGAGTACCTTGGCGACATCATCAAGGAAAAGCTCGTCTACTACCCGACGGTCACGCGCGAAGCGTTCGACAACGAAGGCCGGATCACCGACCTGATCGCGACGGGAAAGCTGTTCACGGATCTCGACGTCCCGCCGTTCTCGCCGGAAAACGACCGCGTGATGCTGTGCGGCAGCACCGCGATGCTGAAGGACACGACCGACCTGCTGAAGCAGGCCGGCCTCGTCGAAGGCAAGAACAGCGCACCGGGCCACTACGTGATCGAGCGCGCATTCGTGGACTGATCGATCCCCGAATTTGCGCGTCATCAAGAACCGGAGCGAAAGCTCCGGTTTTTTTTCGTCCCTACTTGGCGAATTCGTAACAAATTGGGATCATCCCATCTCAATTAGTTACATTTGGATACGTCATCGTCCGGTGCTCGGGTGTCAGTGTTTTTCCTACAACACGTTCATTCCGATTATTCACATTTACCCTTAAATGTCCGCCCGACATGACCTTTTCAGAAATTTTGAGATATTATTCGGCGCGCGTGGTTGCCGTTCGGATGAGAGTGGAAGGGTCGGATGCAAGTGTTACAAGACGTAACTTTTGTTACCTCGGCAGGGGGCGATTCTCTGGCGGCGACCGTCTTCGAAACGGCAGCCGATCCACGCAGCCAGCCGGTGTCTGAACCGCTTTCTGACAGCAGGGAGAGTCATGGATACGTCGCTTAACGCGCCTTTGGGCGCCCACGCCCCGTTCCCGTCGCAACAGCTCGTGCCGGGCTGCGCCGCGACTCCGCCCATTGCCGACGCCGCGTCGAAACGCGACGCCTCCGCCGCGCGGATCGCAGCACTGTCTGCCCAATTGCTCGCCGCCGACGAAGCAGCCCGCCGCCACCTGGCCGGCGAGTTGCACGACGGGCTCGGCGCCGAACTCACCGCTGCGCGTTTCGCGCTCGCAAACGTTCAAACGTGGCTGCCGGCCGATGCGCCGGACGGTTGCCTGCGCGCGCTGGAGCTGGCGCAGCAGGCGCTCGACGCCGCGACCGACGCGAATCGCCGGCTGATCGACGAGCGCGACACGCCGGCGCTCGACGCGGGCGTGGTCGGCACGTTGTCGTCGTGGGTCGATACCCATGCGGCACGCACGGGCCTGCGCACCAGCTTCGTATGCGCAGCCGACGCGCGCCTGACGCAGATCTCCGGCGCCAGCGCGCTCGCGGTGTTCCGCGTCGCGCAGGAAGCGCTGTCGAACGTCGCGAAGCACGCACGCGCGAGTTCGGTCGACGTGCGGATCGCCACCGACGGCACGCATCTGTCACTGATTGTCTCCGACGATGGTACCGGTTTCTCCCGGAGCCGCCGCACCGGCTATGGTCTCGCCGGCATGCGCGCCCGCTGCGAGGCGTTCGGCGGCAGCTTCGAGACGGCCGCACCGGAAACCGGCCATGGCACGCGCGTCACCGCGCGCTTCGCTTGGGACTCGCTGCTCGCGGTGCCCGTCGCGGCCCGCCGCGCGTCGCTTTCGTGAGGTCGTCATGAGCCTGAACATCCTGCTCGTGGACGATCACGCGATCGTCCGGCAAGGGATCCGCCAGTTGCTGATCGACCGCGGCGTCGCACGCGACGTCACCGAGGCCGAGAACGGCGGCGACGCGATGGCCGCCGTCGACAAACAGGAATTCGACGCGATCCTGCTCGACATCTCGCTGCCGGACACGAACGGCATCGAAGTGCTCAAGCGCCTCAAGCGCAAGCTGCCGCGCACGCCGGTGCTGATGTTCTCGATGTACCGCGAGGATCAGTACGCAGTACGCGCGCTGAAGGCCGGCGCCGCCGGCTACCTGTCGAAGACGGTCAACGCTGCGCAAATGATCGGCGCGATCCAGCAGGTCGCGGCCGGCCGCAAGTACGTGAGCCCCGCGATGGCCGAGGCGCTCGCCGAATACGTGTCGTTCGAGAACGAGCCGCTGCCGCACGAGAAGCTGTCCGACCGCGAATACCAGACGCTCTGCATGCTCGCGTCGGGCAAGCGGCTTACCGACATCGCGAACACGCTGTCGCTGTCCGTGAAGACGGTGAGCGTGTACCGGTCGCGGCTGCTCGAGAAGATGCGGCTGTCGAACAACGCGGAACTCACGTTCTACGTGATGAGCAACCGGCTCGTCGACATGGCGCCTTCGGCCGGCGCCTGATTTCCCCGCCCGACCCGATGCGTCCGATCCAGCGACGCGGCGCATGCCGCGCCGCTGTCCACTGCCGCCCCGCCGCCCCTCCTTTTGGTGCGCAAGCACTTGTTTTATCGGACTATTTCGCGGCACATCGCTGCACCGCAGCGGGTCTTGCGCGCCAAATCGGCTAAAATTGCGGGTTTTCACTCAGTCAGCGCTACCGCGCCCGCGCGCGCTGGCGATTCATCCGCAATGTCTCTCTTCCGCAAGAAAAACGTCGATCGCATGATCGCCGGCGCGCATGCCGCCGGGCTCAAGAAAGCGCTCGGCGCGATCGACCTCACCTTCCTCGGCATCGGCGCGATCATCGGCACCGGCATCTTCGTGCTGACCGGTACCGGCGCCGTGCAGGCCGGCCCCGCGCTGATGCTGTCGTTCGTGATCGCCGCGATCGCGTGCGGCCTCGCCGCGCTGTCGTACGCGGAATTCGCGTCGACGATCCCCGTCGCCGGCTCGATCTACACGTACTCGTACGCGACGCTCGGCGAGCTCGTCGCGTGGATCATCGGCTGGGACCTGATGCTCGAATACGGCCTCGCGTCGTCGGCCGTGTCGGTCGGCTGGTCGGGCTACCTGCAGTCGCTGCTCCAGGGTTTCGGGCTGACGCTGCCCACGGTGCTGACGGCCGCGCCCGGCGCGGTGCCGGGTGTCGTCACGTGGTTCAACCTGCCCGCGTTCCTCGTGATGATCGTGATCACGACGCTGCTGTCGATCGGCATCCGCGAATCGACCCGCATCAACAACATCATGGTGTTCATCAAGGTGTCGGTCGTGCTGCTCGTGATCGCGGTCGGCGTGTTCCACGTGACGCCCGCGAACTGGAAGCCGTTCATGCCGCACGGCTGGAACGGCGTATTCGGCGCTGCGGCCGTGATGTTCTTCGCGTTCATCGGCTTCGACGCGGTGTCGTCGGCCGCCGAGGAAGTCAAGAATCCGAAACGCGACCTGCCGATCGGCATCATCGCGTCGCTCGCGGTGTGCGCGGTGCTGTACGTGACGGTCGCCGCGGTCGCGACCGGCATCGTGCCGTCGGCCCAGTACGCGAACATCTCGCACCCGATCTCGTACGCGCTGCAGGTTGCCGGCGAGAACTGGGTGGCAGGCTTCATCGATCTCGGCGCCGTGCTCGGCATGCTGACCGTGATCCTCGTGATGAGCTACGGCCAGACGCGCGTGATCTTCGCGATGTCGCGCGACGGGCTGCTGCCGGCGATGCTGTCGCGCGTGCACCCGCGCTACGCGACGCCGTTCCTGACGACCTGGCTCGTCGGCCTGTTCTTCGGGCTGATCGCCGCGCTCGTGCCGCTCAACGTGCTCGCCGAGCTGATCAACATCGGCACGCTCGCGGCGTTCTCGATGGTGTCGATCGCGGTGCTCGTGCTGCGCCGCACGCACCCCGACCTGCCGCGCGCGTTCCGCTGCCCTGGCGTACCGGTCGTGCCGATCCTCGCGGTCGCATCGTGCCTGTTCCTGATGCTGAACCTGCAGCCCGTCACGTGGGCCGCGTTCGGCATCTGGCTCGTGATCGGCCTCGTGATCTACTTCCTGTACTCGCGTCACCGCTCGAAGCTCGCGCACGGTCACCACGACGCGCACTGAGCGCCACCGTGCCGCACGCGGCACGGTGCGCACCTGCGGGGCCGGATACCGGCCCCGCCTCCTCCCCCTCCCTTCCATCGCCCGTCACGCCGCCGCGTTGCGTTTCCCGCAACGATGCGCGCGGCAATTCCCATTCTCACCGATCGTTTTTCGAATACCGATATATTCGATTCCGATCAGCATATTAATCGATTAAAAATGTAATTCGATTGAATTGAATATGAATAGAACAAAATAATCTCGCGATCGATGTTGAACTCTTGCATTCGCCAAACTAGTATTCAGGTCGGCCGAGCGAACACACCCGCCCAGCCCAGATCAGACGGGGAAGACGCCGCAGCGTGAGCGCGGCGCGATGCAATCGATTTCATCGAATAGCATTTTAATTAAACAGAAATTCATTGCCAATTCACAAACGAATTTTCAGCATCTTTTTAATTAAAAAAATTAAAACCGGGTAACCCGGTCGCTGGTATTGAATTGCCTCCGCCCGGAGGCATGTCGCTGCACCTGTCCGAAGTTCAACAAGAACCAGAGAGGTCTGTTATGAGCAATACATTGGTCAACGTCACGGCGAAAGTCGAAATCAGCGCGGCCAACCAGACGATTGCGGGGCTCAGGGATTATCAGAGCAAGAACTGGGCGATCGGGCTGAACGGGGATACGCTCGCGCCGGACGGTTTCCTGACGTTCTTCACCGAACGCAACCTGCCGTTCAGCTACTACGTCCGCGCGCGTGGCGTCTCGGTCGGCGAGCCGAGCGCGTACCAGGCCAACATCGAGACGCTGACGCAGCACATCGCCGCGATTCGCGCGTCGGAGACGAACCAGGTCCAGGCGACGATCCGCGAGCTCGAGCTGTACAAGTCGCGGAACTGGGCGATCGGCCTGAACGGCACGACGCTGCAGCCGGACAATTTCCTGCCGTTCTTCGGCACCCGCTCCGTGCCGTTCGAGTACTACGTGCGCAGCGGCGGCGTCGAGCTTGGCACGTCGAGCGCGTATGACAACAACATCCGCAACCTGACGCAGTACCTGGGCTCACTCTGACGCATCGCCCCGCCGGGCGGGTGCATCCGCCCGGCAACCTGCCGACGGCCCGGTACGGGCCGTCCTGCCAGCCTTCCCCGCCGCACCGCGTCTCCCTTCCCCGTTTTTGCGCCTTCCCCACTGACTGCACGCTTGCCGCGGCCGGTTCATAATCGCGCCATCGAACGGCGGCCCGCATCGGCGGGCGCGCCCGGCAACAGGAAGAAGATGATGGAAAGCGTCGATCTCGATGTATTGAAATCCAGCGCGCGCTGGCTCGAAGAAGGGCGCCGTGTGCTGCTCGTGACGGTCGTGAAGACGTGGGGCTCGTCGCCCCGCCCCGAAGGCGCGATGCTCGCGGTACGCGAGGACGGGCTCGTGGTCGGCTCCGTGTCCGGCGGGTGTATCGAGGACGACCTGATCGCCCGCGTGCATGCGAGCGGAATCGCGGCCGACGCGCGCCCGGAAGCGCTCAAGTACGGCGTGACGGCCGAGGAAGCGCATCGCTTCGGGCTGCCTTGCGGCGGCACGATCCAGCTCGTGCTCGAACCGCTCACGCGCGACAGCGGGATTGCCGCGCTGTGCGCGGAAGTCGAGGCCGGGCGCCTCGTCACGCGCACGATGACGCTCGCGACGGGCCGCGCATCGCTGTCGCCCGCGCAGGCAGCCGACGGGCTCGCGTTCGACGGCGAGCGGCTCGTCACGATCCACGGGCCGCGCTACCGGATGCTCGTGATCGGCGCCGGCCAGTTGTCGCGCTATCTGTGCCAGATCGCGGTCGGGCTCGACTACCAGGTGACGGTGTGCGATCCGCGCGAGGAATACACGGATGCGTGGGACGTGCCGGGCACGCGCGTCGTGCGCACGATGCCCGACGATACGGTGCTCGACATGAACCTCGACGCGCGTTCGGCCGTGATCGCGCTCACGCACGATCCGAAGCTCGACGATCTCGCGCTGATGGAGGCGCTGAAAACACCCGCCTTCTACGTGGGCGCGCTCGGTTCGCGGCGCAACAACGCGGCACGGCGCGAACGGTTGCGCGAATTCGACCTGAACGAAGCGGAGCTGGGCCGGCTGCACGGGCCGGCCGGCATCTACATCGGCAGCCGGACGCCGCCGGAAATCGCGATCTCGATCCTCGCCGAGATCACCGCCGCGAAGAACCACGTGTCGCTGCCGACGATCCTGCAGGTCGAGGGCGCGAAGGCCGCGCGCGAGATCGCGGCGAACAGCGGCGCGGCCTGCGGCCTCTGATCGGCGCGCGGTCGCACCGGATACGCGGCCGCAACGAACGAAGCGGACGAAGCCGACGAAGTTGACGAAAGGGCACGCGCCGGCACCAGGCCGGCGCGGTCGCCGATCAGGTCAGGCCGGCGGCAAGCGCCGCAGCGACCGAACCGACCACCAGCACGACGCCGACCGTGCGGCGCTTGTTCAGCTCGGTCCACAGCAGCACGCCGGTCAGCGACAGCAGGATCAGCGAGCCCGCGATCGTGTCCATCAGCAGCACCCAGCCGAGATTCATCCCGACACCGCGATGCAGGTTGTTCAGCGTCGTCAGGAACGTGTTGCCCGTGCGCTTCACCGATACGTAGCCGTTGCCGACCCAGTATTCGGCCTGCAGGTTCTGATGCGGGCCGAACAGGCCCATCTGCCAGTGCTCCGGCTGCATCACGCGCTTGTCGCCCCACGCAACGGGCTGTGCGGCCTCCTTGCGCATGCGGCCCGGCTTGCCGTCGAAATGCAGTTCGTGCTGCAGCCATTTCGTCATCGCGGCGGGCGTCTTCGGTGCCGGATCAGGCAGCGCGATCTGCATCTCCTCGACCTGCGGCTCGCCCGTCGAAATCTTCAGCGGCGGCGCGCGGTGGTTAAGCAGCACGCCCGTCACGCCGAACAGCAACCCGAGCACCGCGCCCCACAGCCCGACCCAGCCGTGCACCTTGCGCAGCCACTTGATGAAGGTCGCGCGGCGCGAGCGCTGGCGGCGCGCAGCCAGTTCGTCGTCGCTCAGCGGGCGGGCCGCCGGGTGCAGCACGGTGACGCCCGCGCGGGAAGTACCCGTCCTGGGCGGATTGATCGTTTCGGGCGCGTTCACGCGAAAGGTTCCATTCGTTCAAAACAACGGGCGGCGCGCAGAGAGTGCGCGCCGCCCGAGCAACATGAAAATGAGAATGGATATCATTACACAAATTAATTGCCGACTCAATCCGCCCGGGTACGCAGCGACAAGCCTGACAAAAGCGGAATTGCGGACGAAGCGCGCGTGTTGCGCCACGATGCCGGCCGATAGACGAAGAATGTCTACGAAATGACCTTGCAAGGCCAGGACAGCATTTCGTAAGAAGTCGCGTGACGCCGGGCGATTCAGCGCAGCGGCGGCAGCGGAAAGCGCGGTGCGGTGTCGTCAGGCGCGGGCTCGGTTCGGTCGAGCGCGTACAGCCATGCGAGCAGATCCGCGACCGCCTGGTAGAGCTGCGGCGGAATCCGGTCGTCGAGGTCGACCTGCATCAACAGCGACACCATCTCCGGTGCCGTATGCACGTACAACCCCGCATCGTGCGCGCGCGCGACGATCATCTCGGCGAGCACGCCGTAGCCCTTCGCGACCACGCGCGGCGCCGCATCGCCGCCCTTCGGGTCGTAGACGAGCGCGGCCGCGCGCTTGCGGGACGTCATGCTCATTGCAGCGCCTCGTCGTCGACATCCGGCGCACGCGTCGCCGGGCCGCCGGCCGAACCGCGCGCATACGCGGCGGCCGCCGCCTGGGCTGCAAACAGGTCGAAGCCGTCCGGGCCGTCGTCGACCGCGCGGATCGACAGCCCGCCCACCCGCAGCCCCGACACCTCGAGCCGCTGTCGCAGCGCAGCCTCGTGCCGTGTGAGACGGTCGGCGCCCGTCTGGTTCGCACGCAGCCGCGCGACCAGTTGCGTGCCGTTCAGCACCAATTCCGCGTCGACCGTGCCGAGCGACGGCAACGTCAGCGTCAGGCGCGTGCGCCATGCGATGCCGTCGCCCACGCCGTCATCGCCGCGCGGCGCGCGGCTGCCCGGATCGTCCGGCTCGATCGTCCAGTCGAGCCGCGCGCCGGGCCACGCCTCGCCCGTCCAGCGGAACTGGTCGGTCGCGAGCGCGTCGAGCTGCTGCCTGACGAGCGGTACGGCGGCCGGATGCACGGGCGCCAGCGTCTGCGCCTGGGAGTCGGACGAGGCGGCGGCCAGTTCGGCCCGCGCGGGCGTCCCGCGCGCATCGGGGCGCTCGCCGAGCAGGTCGAACGTATCGGGAGGCAGCGTCGCACCTTGCCGCGCGCCCGCCGGCAAGGCCTGCGCGGGATCGCGAGCCGACGCGCCGCCCTGGGCCGGCGTGCCCGGCTGCGCCGTCGCCCGCGCGGGCGCGGGCAGCGGTGGCCGTTGCGCGAGCAGCTCGTCGAGCACGTCGGTCGAGCCGTGCTGCGCGGCATCCGGGTCGGCCGGCGCGAGCGCGGCCGCGAGGCGCGCCTGCGG
Organism: Burkholderia crassaminum; assembly: GCF_964265005.1. Lineage (NCBI taxonomy): Bacteria > Pseudomonadati > Pseudomonadota > Betaproteobacteria > Burkholderiales > Burkholderiaceae > Burkholderia > Burkholderia crassaminum. Next base: position 3,569,696 of record NZ_OZ183799.1, read on the forward strand.
CTCGCGCATCAGTGCCGCGAGCGGGCGCTGGCCGGCCAGCCATTGCGCCAGATGGGATTCGTAGAAAAGACCGCTTTCGCTCACGGCCTGCGCGAGCGCTGCGCGCAGCGCCGCGACCGGCAGGGCCGCGGCCGCGTCACGCGTCGCCGCTGCGGACGACGCCGCGGTGGAGGCAGACGTGGAAGACGCCGCCGGATCGGAGGCGGCCGGCGCGCGGGCCGGCACGGCCGTGTCGGTCAACAGCACGGTGGGATCGGCCAGCAGCGGCACGCGCCCGGCAATGGCCGGCGTCGAGTCGCCGCCGGCCCGCGAGATCGCGTCGAGCACGCGCCCGACGTCGGACAGTGCGGTCTGTGTGGAGGCTGGCGGCGCGGCGGGCGGGCTGCCGGCCGAAGGCGAAGATGGCGCGCCGGTGCCCGGCGTGCCGACCTGCGAGGTCGCGCCGCCGCCGGCGGGCGCCGACACGGTGCCGGTCAGCAAGCTGTCGAGGCGGCTCGCCAGCAGCGCGGCCGCAACGGAGTCGATACCGGTCATGATCGGAGCCTGCTCACCTCAGCCACATCGTTGCGAATCCGGGAACGGCACACCGGTGCCGCTCGCGGGAACTGCGCGCCTGCCGCAACGGGCTCGTGCGCCCCCGCGCCCGTTTCCCCGGAAACGGACCCTACCCGCGCGCGCGGTAGAGATCGGTCAATACCTTGGTCGAGCGCCGCGCCTCGAACAGCGCGGACAGCCGCGCGACGTCCGGGCTCGCGAGATCGCGGATCGCGGCGTCGTCGGCCAGGATGCGGCGGATCAGGTCGAGCTTGCGGCCGAGATCCGATTCGTCGAGCACGACGCCCGGATCGGCCTCCTTCAGCCCGTCGACAAGCTGCATGAATTCGGCCTGCAACCCCGGCAACGCGCTCCAGTCGGCGCTGCGGGCGGCGCCCAGCATCCGGCCCGACACGGCGGCGAGCGCCTCGTAACGTGCGAAGTATTCGGCCTTGCGATTCATCGTGATGCTTCCACTGCCTGTTGCGCGGCCATCCGCGCGACCTCCGGGGCGATCCCCGTCCATGCTTCCTCGAGCGTCGCGAGCAGCCCGTCGACCTCGACCAGCATCGCGTCGCTCGCCTGTGCGTTCGCTTCCAGCAGACGCCGGCCGATATACGCATACAGCGCGTCCAGCCGCTCCGCGATCTCGCCGCCCGCGTCGCGGTTCAGCGACGCCTTCAGCCCGCTCTCGACGATCCGGATCGCCTTGCCGATCGCATCGCCGCGCGCGGACACATTGCCCTGCTGCAAATGCAGGCGTGCCAGCGCAACCGCCTGCCGCGCGCCCTGGTACAGCATCGCGATCAACCGGTGCGGGGAGGCGCCCATCACCCCCGTCTCGACGCCGACACGCGCGTAGGCATTGGCTCCAGCGTGTCCTGGGGAAAACATGCGCATCTCCTTGTTATGCCTTGGCTATACGGGAACCGCCGTCGTGCATCGCACGACGCGGCCTTCACCGGAGTTATCGGAAGGGATTTGGAAAGCTTTAGGCAAGCCGGGCCTGCCGCCAGGCGCCGAAGGCGCCGGCCAGCGCGGAGCCCTTCCCTGAATAACCCTGTCCGGATGGCCGTCCCCGGATGCCCGTTGCCGGATGCCCGTCGCGTCAGACCGACATCTGCGAGATTTCGTTGTAAGCGCTCACCAACTTGTTGCGGACCTGGAGCCCGAACTGGAAGCCGATGTTGGCTTTCTGCATGTCGACCATCACGTCGTTCAGCGACACGTTCGGCGCCCCGACCTCGAATGCCTGCGCCTCGCCGAGCGCGTGCTGCTGGTCGCCGCTGATCTTGTCGAGCGACGCCTTCATCGCGCTCGCGAACGTGCCGGCCGTCGCCGCGCCCGAGCCGGCCAGCGCTGCCGTCGGGCTCGCGACGCCGCCGGACGCCTGCGCGGCCATCGACTGCATCTGTTGCAACACCGAACCGATTCCGCTGACGTTCGCAGTCATGCTGTCCCCAAAACTGAGAGAAGTGCCCCGGAGCACCGGGTGTTTCCGCCGGCGCCGCACCACGCGCACCATGCCGGATCGCGAAAAAGGATAGCAGCGTGACGCGCGTCAAAGCCGAGAAAGTACGGGGGAAACCCCGCTCTTTTCGGTCGATCGGAGTAGGGCCCGGGTCACGATAATCGCATCGTGTCATTGTCCGCCCGCTCGTCCGAGCGAGCTCAGTCGTCCCGCTCCGGAGAAACTCGACGCATGGATTCGCAGGCCAACTCGCTGATCAATCCCGACGCCCGCGCGGGCCTCGCCAGCCCGGCGCCCGGCGCCGCCGCGGCCGCCGCGATGCCGGGCGTGGGTGGCGCCGGCGCGGACTTCGGCCTCGGCGGCTTCGCGGAACGCATTCCCGGCATCTCGCGGATGAAGGGCAACCCGAAGCTGCCGTTCCTGATCGCCGTCGCGTTCGCGGTCGCCGTGATCACCGCGCTCGTGCTGTGGAGCCGCGCGCCCGACTACCGCGTGCTGTACAGCAACCTGTCGGACCGCGACGGCGGCGCGATCATTGCCGCGCTCCAGCAGGCAAACGTTCCCTACAAGTTCGCCGATGCCGGCGGCGCGATCCTCGTGCCGTCGAACCAGGTGCATGAAACGCGCCTGAAGCTCGCCGCGATGGGGCTGCCGAAAGGCGGCTCGGTCGGCTTCGAGCTGATGGACAACCAGAAATTCGGCATCAGCCAGTTCGCCGAACAGATCAACTACCAGCGCGCGCTCGAAGGCGAGCTGCAGCGCACCATCGAATCGATCAACGCCGTGCGCGGCGCACGCGTGCATCTCGCGATCCCGAAGCCGTCGGTGTTCGTGCGCGACAAGGAATCGCCGAGCGCGTCGGTGTTCGTCGACCTTTACCCGGGCCGCGTGCTCGACGAGGGCCAGGTGCAGGCGATCACGCGGATGGTGTCGTCCGGCGTGCCCGACATGCCCGCGAAGAACGTGACGATCGTCGACCAGGACGGCAACCTGCTGACCCAGACCGCATCGGCATCCGGCCTCGACGCCAGCCAGCTCAAGTACGTGCAGCAGGTCGAACACAACACGCAGAAACGCATCGACGCGATCCTCGCGCCGATCTTCGGCGCGGGCAACGCGCGCTCGCAGGTCAGCGCGGACCTCGATTTCTCGAAGATCGAGCAGACGTCGGAAAGCTACGGCCCGAACGGCAATCCGCAGCAATCCGCGATCCGCAGCCAGCAGACCAGCAGCGCGACCGAACTCGCGCAGGGTGGCGCGTCGGGCGTGCCGGGGGCGTTGTCGAACACGCCGCCGCAGCCGGCGTCCGCACCGATCGTCGCCGGCAACGGCCAGAACGGGCCGCAGACGACGCCCGTGAGCGACCGCAAGGACCAGACGACCAACTACGAAGTCGACAAGACGATCCGCCATCTCGAGCAGCCGATGGGCAGCGTGAAGCGGCTGTCGGTCGCGGTCGTCGTCAACTACCAGCCGGTCGCCGACGCGAAGGGCCACGTGACAATGCAGCCGCTGCCGCCCGCGAAGCTCGCGCAGGTCGAACAGCTCGTGAAGGATGCGATGGGCTACGACGAGAAGCGCGGCGACTCGGTGAACGTCGTGAACAGCGCGTTCTCGACCGCGAGCGACCCGTACGCCGACCTGCCGTGGTGGCGCCAGCCCGACATGATCGCGATGGCGAAGGAAGCCGCGAAGTGGCTCGGCATCGCGGCGGCCGCGGCGGCGCTCTACTTCATGTTCGTGCGCCCGGCGATGCGCCGCGCGTTCCCGCCGCCCGAGCCGGTCGCGGCGGCGCTCGCCGCGCCGGAAGATCCGGTCTTGCTCGACGGCCTGCCGGCACCGGTCAAGGCCGAGGAACCCGACTCGCTGCTGCTCGGCTTCGAAAACGAGAAGAACCGCTACGAACGCAACCTCGACTACGCGCGCACGATCGCCCGCCAGGATCCGAAGATCGTCGCCACCGTCGTGAAGAACTGGGTGTCCGATGAACGCTGAAGGCTTGACCAAGAGCGCGCTGCTGCTGATGTCGATCGGCGAGGAAGAAGCCGCGCAGGTATTCAAGTTCCTCGCGCCGCGCGAGGTCCAGAAGATCGGCGCCGCGATGGCCGCGCTGAAAAATGTCACGCGCGAGCAGGTCGAGGACGTGCTGCAGGAATTCGCGAAGGAAGCGGAGCAGCACACCGCGCTGTCGCTCGATTCGAGCGACTACATCCGCTCGGTGCTGACCAAGGCGCTCGGCGAGGACAAGGCCGGCGTACTGATCGACCGCATCCTGCAGGGCAGCGACACGAGCGGCATCGAGGGCCTGAAGTGGATGGACTCGGGTGCGGTGGCCGAACTGATCAAGAACGAGCATCCGCAGATCATCGCGACGATCCTCGTGCACCTCGACCGCGACCAGGCGTCGGAAATCGCGTCGTGCTTCACCGAGCGGCTGCGCAACGACGTGATCCTGCGGATCGCGACGCTCGACGGCATCCAGCCGGCCGCGCTGCGCGAGCTCGACGACGTGCTGACGGGCCTGCTGTCCGGCAGCGACAACCTGAAGCGCAGCCCGATGGGCGGCATCCGCACCGCGGCCGAGATCCTGAACTTCATGACGAGCGTGCATGAGGAAGGCGTGCTCGAAAGCGTGCGCCAGTACGACGCCGAACTCGCGCAGAAGATCATCGACCAGATGTTCGTGTTCGAGAACCTGCTCGACCTCGAGGACCGCGCGATCCAGATGGTGCTCAAGGAAGTCGAGTCGGAAACGCTGATCATCGCGCTGAAGGGCGCGCCGCCGGCACTGCGCCAGAAGTTCCTCGCGAACATGTCGCAGCGCGCGGCCGAACTGCTCGCCGAGGATCTCGACGCGCGCGGCCCGGTGCGCGTGTCCGACGTCGAGGCGCAGCAGCGCCGCATCCTGCAGATCGTGCGCAACCTGGCCGAGAGCGGCGCGATCGCGATCGGCGGCAAGGCGGAAGACGCGTATGTCTGATTCGGCGAGCGATCGCGCGGGCACCCTCACCGCCTACCAGCGGTGGGAGATGGCGTCGTTCGACCCGCCGCCGCCCCCGCCGCCGCCCGACGACGCGGCAGCGGCCGCCGCCGCGCTCGCCGAGGACCTGCAGCGCGTGCGCGACGCAGCGCACGCCGAAGGCCATGCGGCCGGCCACGTCGAAGGCCAGGCGCTCGGCTACCAGGCCGGTTTCGAACAGGGCCGCGAACAAGGATTCGAAGTCGGCCAGGCCGATGCGCGCGAACAGGCCGCGCAGCTCGCGGCGCTCGCCGCGTCGTTCCGCGAGGCCGTGTCGAGCGTCGAGCACGATCTTGCCGCCGACATCGCGCAGCTCGCGCTCGACATCGCGCAGCAGGTCGTGCGCCAGCACGTGAAGCACGACCCGGCCGCGCTCGTCGCGGCCGTGCGCGACGTGCTCGCGGCCGAACCCGCGCTCGCCGGCGCGCCGCATCTCGCGGTGAATCCGGCCGATCTGCCCGTCGTCGAAGCCTATCTGCAGGACGATCTCGATACGCTCGGCTGGAACGTGCGCACCGACGCGTCGATCGATCGCGGCGGCTGCCGCGCGCACGCCGCGACCGGCGAGGTCGACGCGACGCTGCCCACGCGCTGGCAGCGCGTCGCCGCCGCGATCGGCAAGGTGAGCACGTGGTGACGCGGCCGCCCGAAGCGCTGGCACACGACGGCATGACGCCGCTCGAACGCGAACTCGCGCTCGCATCGTTCGGCCCCGACACCGCGCCCGACGCCGCACCTGACGCACACGCACACGGCGCCGCTGCAGCGGCCGACGCCTCCGGCGCCGCGCCGCGCGCGCCACACGCGCCGCGCGCGCCGCACAACCCGCATCTCGCGCACTGGCGCTCCCACCTGAACGGGCTCGCCGCGCGCAGCCACCGTGCGCTGCCGCTGCGGCCGTGCGGGCGCCTGACGCGCGCGGCCGGCCTCGTGCTCGAGGCGATCGGGCTGCGCCTGTCGGTCGGCGCCGAATGCACGATCGAACTGCCGCCCGGCAGCACGCTGCCGCACGCGGAAGCCGAAGTCGTCGGCTTCGCCGGCGATCGCCTGTTCCTGATGCCGACCACCGACGTCGCCGGCGTCCTGCCCGGCGCACGCGTGTGGCCACGCGAAAGCGCGCCCGTCGCCGATCCGCTCGCGGGCGCGAAGCGGCTGCCGGTGGGCTGGGAGATGCTCGGGCGCGTCGTCGACGCGTCGGGCCGCCCGCTCGACGGCCTCGGCCCGCTCGCGTCGAAGGTCGACGCGCCGCTGTCGGCGCCGTCGATCAACCCGCTCGAGCGCGAACCGATCCACCATGTGCTCGACGTCGGCGTGCGCGCGATCAACGCGTTGCTCACCGTCGGCCGCGGGCAGCGGATGGGCCTGTTCGCGGGCTCCGGCGTCGGCAAGTCGGTGCTGCTCGGCACGATGGCGCGCTACACGAGCGCGGAAGTGATCGTGATCGGGCTGATCGGCGAACGCGGCCGCGAAGTGAAGGAATTCATCGAACAGATTCTCGGCGAGGACGGGCTCGCGCGCTCGGTCGTCGTCGCGGCGCCGGCCGACGTGTCGCCGCTGCTGCGGATGCAGGGCGCGGCCTACGCGACGTCGCTCGCCGAGTATTTCCGCGACCAGGGCAAGCACGTGCTGCTGCTGATGGATTCGCTGACCCGCTACGCGATGGCGCAGCGCGAGATCGCGCTGGCGATCGGCGAGCCGCCCGCGACGAAGGGCTACCCGCCGTCGGTGTTCGCGAAGTTGCCCGCGCTCGTCGAGCGCACCGGCAACGGGCCGGAGGGCGGCGGCTCGATCACCGCGTTCTACACGGTGCTGACCGAAGGCGACGACCAGCAGGACCCGATCGCCGATTCGGCGCGCGCGATCCTCGACGGCCACGTCGTGCTGTCGCGTGCGCTTGCCGAGGCCGGCCACTATCCGGCGATCGACATCGAGGCGTCGATCAGCCGCGCGATGACCGCGCTGATCGACGAAACGCATCTCGACCACGTCCGCCAGTTCAAGCAGATGCTGTCGCGCTACCAGCGCAATCGCGACCTGATCGCGGTCGGCGCGTACGCGCCCGGCCGCGACGCGCAGCTCGACCGCGCGATCGCGCTCTATCCGCGCATCGAGGCGTTCCTGCAGCAGGGCTTTCGCGAATGCGCACCTTTCGCGTCGAGCCTCGCCGGGCTCGATGCACTGTTCGACGCTTACGGAGGCTGATCCAGATGGCTCACGGCTTTCCCCTTCAGTTGCTGCTCGACCGCGCGCAGGACGACCTCGACTCGGCCGCCAGGCAGCTCGGCACCGCGCAGCGCGACCGCACCGCGGCGGCCGAGCAGCTCGACGCGCTGCTGCGCTACCGCGACGAATACCACGCGCGCTTCTCGCAATCTGCGCAGCACGGGATGCCGGCCGGCAACTGGCGCAATTTCCAGGCGTTCATCGACACCCTCGACGCCGCGATCACGCAGCAGCGCAACGTGCTCGCCGCGGCCGAAGTCCGCATCGACGAAGCACGCCCGAACTGGCAACAGAAGAAACGCACCGTCGGCTCGTTTGAAATCCTGCAGGCGCGCGGCGTCGCGCAGGAAGCGCAGCGCGACGCCCGGCGCGAACAACGCGACTCCGACGAACACGCCGCAAAGATCCTGCGCATGCGGGCCGACGCGGCCCGCTCGTCGTAACCGACCACCGCATTCGAACGAGAGAACGCCATGCCTCCCCTGCCCCTGCTCGGCGCGCTGATCGACACCGCCGGCGCCGCACTCAAGGCCGCCCGCGGCTCCGGTTCGTCCGGCACCGCCGCCGGCAACGATGCCGCGACCGCCACGAGCGCCGTGCCGTTCGCGCAGACGCTGAAGCAAAGCGTCGTCGCGCGTCGCGATTCGTCGAATGCCGGCGTGCCGGATGCTTCGACGAAACAGGCTTCGTCGAAGCCGGCCGCCGGCACGAAGCCGTCCGCGACCGATGACGACGACGCGACCGACGATACGACCACGAACGCCGCCACCAACCCCGACGCCGCCGCGCTCGCGGCAGCCGCGGCCGTGCAGGCGCAACTGCAGGCGCGCACGGACAACGCGACGCCGGCCGATCCCGCTGCTGCTGCCGCCGCTGCCGCTGCACAAAAGACGGCCGTGTCCGGCCAGCCCGATGCCACGGCCACGCTGGCGGATCACGCAGCCAAGGACGCCGGCGCGGCCGCCCAGCCGGCCACGCCGGCGTCGGTCCGCGATGCGCTGCAAACCGCGCTCGACAGGCTGACGGGCGGCTCGGGCGCGATCGCGATACCCGCGGCCGGCGCGACAGCGTCGGCGCCGGCATCGACCGCATCGACCGGCGCCACCGCGCCGCTGACACCGAAGGTGCCGACCTTCGACCGCACGCTCGCCGACGCGAAGGGTGCGCTCGGCACCCAGCAAACGCCGACGCAAGCCACCGCGCAGGCGCTGCAGGCCAACGCGAACGCGCAGTCGGGCGAGCAGCACGCACTCGCGGCCGCCAGCGAAGCGACGGATCCGGCCGCCAGCGCGACGCTCGCGGCGGGCGCCACGGCTGCGGCCGCGGCCCAGGCGAACCTGCAGCTGTCGCCGGCCGCGGGCGCGATCGCCGCCGCGAACGCGCACGTGCTCGCGCCGCACGTCGGCACCCCGGACTGGACGGACGCGCTGAGCCAGAAGGTCGTGTTCCTGTCGAATGCGCACCAGCAGAGCGCCGAACTGACGCTCAATCCGGCCGATCTCGGGCCGCTGCAGGTCGTGCTGCGCGTCGCGGACAACAACGCGCACGCGCTGTTCGTGTCGCAGCACGCGCAGGTGCGCGAAGCCGTCGAAGCCGCGCTGCCGAAGCTGCGCGAGGCCATGGAAGCGGGCGGGCTCGGGCTCGGCAGCGCGACCGTCAGCGACGGCGGCTTCGCTTCGCAGCAGCAGAACCCGCAGCAATCCTTCGCCGGCGGCCAGTCGTCGCGGCGCGGGAGCGGCGGATCGTCAGCCGTCGATGCACCGGCCGACGTTGCGCAATCCGCACCGGCCGCCGCGAGCGTGAGCCGCGCCGGCCTCGTCGATACGTTTGCCTGAGCATGGCTGCCCGAGTGCGCGCGCCGCGTTCAGCGGCCGTGCACCGCGGCAGCCGCCTCACCGCGCGGCACCCCGCCCTTGCGCGCCGCGACGATGAAGTCCGCCGCGCGCTCGCCGATCATCACCGACGGCGCATTCGTGTTCCCGCCGACCAGCGTCGGCATCACCGACGCATCCACCACGCGCAACCCTTCGACGCCGCGCACGCGCAGTTGCGGATCGACGACCGCGCGCGCGTCCGAACCCATCCGGCAGGTGCCGACCGGGTGATAGATCGTGTCGGCATGCTCGACGATCGTCTTGCGCAGCTCCGCTTCGCTCTGGTCCGCCCGCGTATACAGCTCGCGCCCGCCCTGCGACGCGAGCGGCGCCTGCGACAGAATCCTGCGCATTGCCTGCGTGCCGCGCACGAGCAGGTCGAGATCGCGCGAATCGTTGAAGAAGCGCGGATCGATCAGCGGTGCGTCGCGCGCATCGCCGCTCGCGAGCGCCACCGTGCCGCGGCTGAACGGCCGCAATGCGCACACGTGCAGCGAATAGCCGAAGCCCCAGTGCATCTTGCGATTGTGGTCGTCCACGAGCGCCGTGCAGAAATGCAGCTGCAGGTCGGGACGCTCGAGCGACGGATCGCTCTTGATGAAACCACCGGCCTCCGCGACGTTGCTCGTCATCATCCCCGTGCGGCTCGAGAAATAGCGCGCGAGCGCGGGCGTCATCTTCGCGATCCCGCGCAAGCACACGCCGACCAGCTCCGATGAATTCACGCGCGTGTTGATGATGAAGTCGATATGGTCGATCAGGTTCGTGCCGACATCCGGCGCATCCTGCACGACGGCGATCCCGTGCCGGCGCAGTTGCTCGGCCGGGCCGATCCCCGAGCACATCAGCAGTTGCGGCGAATTGAACGCGCCGGCCGACAGGATCACTTCCGCGCGCGCTTCGAGCGTCTCGACGCGCCCGTTGCGCGCGACCGCGACACCGGCCGCACGCTTGCCGTCGAACGTGACCCGCAGCACCGTCGCATCGGTGATCACGTGCAGGTTCGGCCGGTCGCGGCCGTAGATATACGCGCGCGCGACGCTGCAGCGCGAACCGTCGCGATGCGTGACCTGATAGAAGCCGACGCCTTCCTGCGTCGCGCCGTTGAAATCGTCGTTCAGCGGATAGCCGGCCGCATGCGCGGCCTGGATGAATCGTTCGGAGAACGGATTGCGAAAGCGCAGATCCGACACCGACAGCGGGCCGTCCGCGCCGTGCCACGCATCGGCGCCACGTTCGTTGCCTTCCGCGCGGCGGAAATACGGCAGCACGTCCTGCCAGCCCCAGCCCGTCGCGCCGAGTTGCGCCCATTCGTCGTAGTCGCCGGGGTGGCCGCGCGTGTAGATCATCGCGTTGATCGCGCTCGAGCCGCCCATCCCGCGACCGCGCGGCTGGTAACCGCGCCGCCCGCCGAGGCCCGGCTGCGGCACCGTCTCGTAGCCGTAGTTCGTGCCGAGCTTGAACGGTACCAGCGCCGCGATGCCGACCGGCATGTTGACGAGCAGGTTGCGCTCCGTATGCGAGCCGGCTTCGATCAGCGCGATCGTCGCATCGGGGCAGGCATCGGCAAGACGGCCTGCCAGGCTCGACCCGCCCGAACCGCCGCCGACGATGATGTAGTCGTATTGCATGTCACGTCTCCGTCGTGTCATGGAAGGCGCCCGGCACCGCCGCGCGACCGCGTCCCCTCTTGTTCGGGCATTGTAGGAATGGCCGTCGCGCGCGCGGCGCGCGGATTCAAGAGCGATTCCTCTAAACGCCCGCGTGAACTAAATTTAAGATGTATCGATTCGCTTTGCGCGACGCGCCGGCCACGAGAAGCCGATCCGTCGCGAAACGGGAGAGACGACGATGCAGCGCCAGGTTCTGCAGGCTGCGTGCCGACCGGGTTGCCCGGATGCGATGCGCGCAGCCCGCATTTCATTTCAAACGGCTGCCCGCGCGGAGATGCCCCGCGTCATGCGCACAGTCGATCGAAATCGAACGGCACACGTCGTCGCCGACCGTTTGGACGGTTTGTCGCCGCGGCAGCACGATGCGCTGCGGCATGATTTGACGGACCTGTCGTGCTGCGCCGCTTCGGTGCAACGGCGGGTAGTCGCGCCGCACCGTCGCGCGCCCGGCAACAATCGCATCGCGCTGCATGTCCATGCGCCGCAACACGGTTTCCGGATGCGCACACCGTCGCGTGGATGCGACGCCCGCTGCACGCTTCAACCGGTTTTCGAGCACACGTCGCATCCGGCCCCGCGCCGCGCGACACGCACCACCCCGATCCGCGTCGCCGCGCTCGCCGAGCGTGCGCGTGCGGCGTGACGGCCGGCCGACCAGCCTGGCCCAACTGGAGGAGACGACATGAAGAACGACCTGCCCGAACTGGCCCCGCAAGCACTGCCGTCGGTCGATGCACTGACGTCGCTGCTACGCGACCAGCGCGCGGCCTATCTGCGCGCGCCGTACCCGGCATGGGAAACGCGCGTGCAGCACTTGCGCGCGTTGCGCACGATGCTGATCGACCATGCGGACGCACTCGCCGAAGCGATCAGCGCCGATTTCGGCCATCGCGCGAAGCAGGAAGTGCTGCTGTCGGAAATCTGGATGGCGAAGGAAGAGATCGACGACGCGCTCAAGCACGGCAAGCGCTGGATGAAACCGATCCGCAAGCCGATGAACAAGTGGCTGCGCCCGGCGCGCGCGAAGGTGATTCCGCAGCCGCTCGGCGTGGTCGGCATCGTCGTGCCGTGGAACTACCCGGTGCTGCTCGCGGCCGGCCCGCTGATCTGCGCGCTCGCGGCCGGCAACCGCGCGATCATCAAGATGTCCGAACTGACGCCGCGTACGTCGGCGCTGTTCGAGCAGCTCATTGCGAAGACCTTCACGCGCGACCACGTCGCGGTCGTGAACGGCGATGCGGAAGTGGGCGCCGCGTTCAGCGGCTTGCCGTTCGATCATCTGCTGTTCACCGGCTCGACGCACGTCGGCCGCCACGTGATGCGCGCGGCCGCCGACAACCTCACGCCCGTCACGCTCGAACTCGGCGGCAAGTCGCCGGCAATCGTCGGGCCGAACGCGCGCTTCGATGCGGCCGTCGACGCGATCGTCGCGGGCAAGACGCTGAATGCGGGCCAGACCTGCATCGCGCCCGACTACGTGCTGCTGCCGCGCGGGATGGAAGCCGCGTTTATCGAGCGCGCGCGGGCACGGTTCGCGAAGATGTATCCGGACCTGTCGGCGAACGGCGACTACACGACGATCGTGTCGCCGCGTCACTACGCGCGCCTACAGCAACTCGCGAGCGACGCGCAGGCAGCCGGCGCACAGCTGCATCCGCTGTCCGACGCGCAATCCGATCCCGCATCGCGTCGCTTCGTGCCATGCGCGGTCACGCAAGTGCCGGCCGCGTCGCAACTGATGCAGGAGGAAATCTTCGGGCCGCTGCTGCCGCTCGTGCCATACGAGCGGCTCGACGAAGCGATCGCATACGTGAATGCGCGCCCGCGTCCGCTCGCGCTCTACCTGTTCGACGAGGACGGCGGCACGATCGACCGCGTGATGCGCGAAACGATCTCGGGCGGCGTGTCGATCAACGAAACGCTGATGCACATCGCATGCGGCAGCCTGCCGTTCGGCGGGGTCGGTGCGAGCGGCATGGGCGCGTATCACGGCTACGACGGTTTCGTCACGTTCTCGAAGATGAAACCGGTGCTCACGCAGGCACGCCTGAATGCACGCAACCTGCTCGCGCCGCCGTACGGCAAGCGCTTCGCCGCGCTGATCAAGCTGATGCTGAAGTTCTGAACGGAAAGGATCGAACGGGCCGCGCGCATCGCGCCACGGCCCGCTTCGGCATGCCGCGCGGCGCAACTGCCGCGCGTGCCGTCACACGGGCCACAGCGGCCCTTCCTGCATCGCGCCGATCTGCTCGCGCAACTCGAGCACGCGCGCTTCCCAGTAACGATGCGTGTTGAACCACGGGAACGCGGCGGGAAAGGCGGGATCGTCCCAGCGTCGCGCGAGCCATGCCGCGTAGTGAATCAGCCGCAGCGTGCGCAGCGCTTCGACGAGATGCAACTCGCGCGGCTCGAATTCGCAGAAATCCTCGTAGCCGGCCAGCAGGTCCGCCAGCGCACGCGACGCGCCTTCGCGATCGCCCGGCAGCAGCAGCCAGAGATCCTGGACCGCCGGCGCCATCCGGCTGTCGTCGAAGTCGACGAAGTGCGGGCCGGCATCGGTCCACAGCACGTTGCTCGGATGACAGTCGCCGTGCGTGCGCAGCAGGCGGATCTCGCCCGCGCGCTCGAACGCAGCCTCGACGCCTTCGAGGGCGAGCCTGACGGCCGTCTCGTAGGCCGGTCGTACGTCATCCGGAATGAAATCGCGCGCGAGCAGGTAGTCGCGCGGCTCATAGCCGAACGTTTTGATGTCGAGCACGGGACGCGCGACATACGGCTCGGTCGCGCCGACCGCATGGATCCGGCCGATGAAGCGGCCGAGCCATTCGAGCGTGTCGCTGCGATCGAGATCGGGCGCGCGGCCGCCGCGCCGCTCGAAGATCGAGAAGCGGAAGCCGTCGAACGCGTGCAGCGTGAGGCCGTCGAATACGCGCGCAGGCACCGCCGGAATCTCGCGTGCGGCGAGCTCGGCGACGAACGCATGCTCTTCGAGAATCGCTTCGTCCGACCAGCGTGCCGGACGGTAGAACTTCGCGACGACCGGCGGGCCGTCTTCGATGCCCACCTGATACACGCGGTTTTCGTAGCTGTTGAGCGCGAGCAGGCGCCCGTCGGTGCGCAGGCCGGCCGGCATCAGCACGCTGTCGAGCGCGTCGAGCACGCACTCGGGCGTGAGTCCGGCGAACGGCGGGCTGGCGGGAGAAGCGGGAGCGGAAGTAGCGTCTGTCATGCCCCGCATTGTGCCGCCAGCCGGGCTGAAAGACGAGCGCCCGGTGCGACGTGTGCGCTTAGTGGAGCGCCGCGCCGGCCGGCAGCACGGATTCGCCGGTGTCGATCAGGTCCTCGAGAAAGAACGGCTCGGTGTTGAGTTCCTTCGACTCGCCCGGTACGCCCGCGTACCAGGTCACCATAGCCATGTCGCCCAGGACGCGCTGGACGATGCCGCGCGCGCCCTTCGGCACCGCGATATGGGTAGTGCAGACAATCGACCCGACATGCATGATGGTTCCCCACTCTTGAATCTTGAAACCCGGCTCGCTGGCGAGCCGGCAAATGCACGATCCGCGCGCTCTCGTCGGAGCGTTGCGCGTAATCCCATTGTTCACGGTTTATCGAAGCGCGAAAAGAAGAAGAAGCAGGCGAAGTGCCGCGAATTCGTCGAATGTCTCCAATCAACCACTGCACCGGACGAGCGCTTGCCGGCCCGGTTCCCCCCATCATACCCTGTCGAATGTGACCGCCCGCCGAATCCGCCTTGGCACCGCGGCGCGCACGTGAAGGAGGCCACGCGCGCATCGTGGGCCCGGTGCCGGGTCACCAGGATCTTTCGTTCGACTGCAGTGACCGAACCACGCTACCCCGTCATCGCCTTCCCCCTGCCTTGAACGCGCCCCGCACAACGACGTGCGCGCACGCACCGCCCGCCTCACCGCACGCCGCCCTTCGTCATGCGACGCCACCGACAGTGGTTGCGTCCGATGCCGGCCTTGCGGTACCTTTGACGCTCATTCGCGTTCAAGCGCATTCCGACACGATGCATCCGCTCACGTCCGCCCTTGCAAAATCCCGGCCGCAGTTCGACTCGCGGCCGCAGGCGTGCGCGCATCCGTCGGTTCTTCCTCCTCCTGTCGCACCGCCGCTCGTCGGCGCCGCGCCGCCCCCTCCGGCGGCACGCGCCGGCTGACCAGCCGGCTTCCGTTTCGTCTTTCATTCGCCCGCAGGCTTGCATTCGTGCGTCATGACGCACGGCTCGCTGCTGCGCGCGCGGATGGAACGTTCCGATCCGTTCGACAGGTGGATTCACATGGTTTCGTTCAAACGCGCGCTCACCGCGCATGGAGCGACGTCGCTCTTCGTACTGCTGTGGAGCAGCGGCGCGATCTTCGCTGAACTCGGTCTGCGTCACGCATCCGCGTTCGTCTTTCTCACCGCACGTTTCGCCCTTGCATCGCTCGTGCTGCTCGGGCTGGCGTTCGTGCGCAAACGCTGGCTGCCGCCGCGTGGCGAGCGGCGCATGGCCGCGCTGACCGGCTTGCTGATGGTGGGCGGCTATTCGATCTTCTACCTGCTCGCGCTCGAACGCGGGATCGCGCCGGGCGTACTCGCCACGATCCTCGGTGTGCAGCCGATCCTCACGCTAGCGATCGTCGAGCGGCGTTGGCAGCCCGTGCGCATCGCGGGGCTCGCGCTGTCGCTGGCCGGCCTCGCGCTCGTCGTGTGCCGCGGCGCGAGCGGTGGTACGGGCGGCCTGTCGGCTGCAGGCATCGCGTGTGCGCTCACCGCACTCGTCGCGCTGACCGCAGGCTCGTTGCTGCAAAAGCGCGTACGCGCGGCGCCCGCCGACGTGCTGCCGCTGCAGAATGCGATCGGCCTCGCGCTGTGCGTCGCGATCGTGCCGTTCCGGCCGGTGTCGTTCGAGATGAGCTGGGCATTCGTCGTACCGCTGTTGTGGCTCGGCATCGTGATTTCGGTGATCGCGCAACTGCTGTTCTATCGGTTGATGCAGCGCGGCGATCTCGTCAACGTGACGAGCCTGTTCTATCTCGTGCCCGTCGTCACCACGCTGATGGACGCCGTGTGGCTCGGCAACCGGCCGGAACCGCTCGCGCTCGCCGGCATGGGGGCGATCATCGCAGGGCTCGCGCTCGTGTTCCGGGCGTCGGCCACCCGCGCGCAACCCGAGCGCGCGTAAGTGGACGGGCCGCCGCGCCTGCGGGTGCGGCGGCCCGCATCGACACATACGACCATTCCGCGAAAATCGAAAGGAACAGGAAAGATGTGTGCAAGGCGTTCGTTGAACTTGCGGGAAAAATGCGTGATTCGCCGGGCTTTCCGCTGATTTTTAATGGTTCGGATAGCGAAAAGCGCTGCCGGTTGCCTATACTCGAATTGACCGCCCCGCTCGCAAATGGGTCGGACCCACACTAGAAACACCCGGCATGGGGCCGGAGTAAGTGCTAAAGCGCCAACTCAGGCCGAGATCCCACAGGGATGGGGCCGGAGTAAGCGCTAAAGCGCAAACTCCGACCGACGTCCCACAAGGGGATGGGGCCGAAGTAAGCGCTGAAGCGCTAACTCCGGCCGACACTGGAGACACGCATGACGACCTATTTCACGATCGGCGACTTCATCCTGTTGATTCCGATGGCGCTGGCCGGAGCGCTATTTCTCGGCGCGGTACCGTGCGCAACCGAATTCCGTCACAACCTGCTGCGCGTGCTCGGCGTCATCCTCGGCGTCGGCGTCGCGGTGTTGCTCGTTGAAGGGCTGCCTGCGCTGATCTAGCGCGACTCTCGGCGTATCACGCGCATCGCTGCACCGCAGCGATGCGATGTGCTGCCCGCTAGCCCGCGATACGGCACGCGATGTTGTTTCGCATGCCGTATCGACTTCCGGTCAGATCGCCTGATCGGTGGACGGCTTTTCCCACAGATTGATGCCACCTTCGGTCGCGTAACGATCGATCTCCGCGAGTTCCTCCGCCGAGAATTCGAGGTTCTTCAACGCGCCGACGTTTTCGCGTACCTGCTCCGCACGGCTCGCGCCGATCAGCGCGGACGTCACGCGGCCGTTGCGCAGCACCCATGCGAGCGCCATCTGCGCAAGGCTCTGCCCGCGCCGTTCGGCGATCGCGTTGAGCTTGCGCACATGGTCGAGGTTGTCCGCGCTCAGGTGATCCTGCTTCAGCGAGCCGCCGCCCGGCTTGTTCACACGCGCATCGGCCGGCACGCCGTTCAGGTACTTCGACGTGAGCAGCCCCTGCGCGAGCGGCGTGAACGCAATGCTGCCGGTGCCGATCTCGTCGAGCGTACCGAGCAGTTCGGTTTCGACCCAGCGATTCAGCAGGTTGTACGACGGCTGGTGGATCAGCAGCGGCACCTTGTACTGCGCGAGCAGCTCGGCCATCTCGCGCGTCTTCGCTGCCGAATACGACGAAATGCCGATATAGAGCGCCTTGCCCTGCTGCACGGCCGACGCGAGCGCGCCCGCCGTTTCCTCGAGCGGCGTGTGCGCGTCGAAGCGGTGCGAATAGAAGATGTCGACGTAGTCGAGCCCCATCCGCTGCAGGCTCTGGTCGAGGCTCGCGAGCACGTACTTGCGCGACCCGCCGCCGCTGCCGTACGGCCCCGGCCACATGTCCCAGCCGGCCTTCGTCGAGATCAGCAACTCGTCGCGGTACGGCCGGAAATCCTCCTTCAGCAGCCGGCCGAAGTTGGTTTCGGCGCTGCCGTACGGCGGCCCGTAGTTGTTCGCGAGATCGAAGTGGTTGATGCCGAGGTCGAACGCGGTGCGCAAGATGTCGCGCTGCGTCGAGATCGGCGTCGAGTCGCCGAAGTTGTGCCACAGGCCGAGCGACAGTGCGGGCAGTTTGAGCCCGGATCGGCCGCAGGTGCGGTATTGCATGTCGGCATAACGTTCGGAAGCTGCTTCGTAGGCCATGAGTCTGTTCCGTCAGGACATCGGGGAAGGGACGCGCCTGCCGCGCACACGGCGCGGCGACGGCGAAGGAGTCATACGACGACTATGGTAACGAAAGCGGCCGGCGCGCGCACGGCGGGCAAGGCGATGGACGCGGGCGCGGTCGTCCCCTACACTGCGGCGTCTCGAATCACCGTTTCAGCGAGGTAGGTATGTCCCGGGTCATCTCGGTTGCGCTGCTCGTCGGCGGCGTCGTGCTGCTGTATTTCGGCGGCCAGTCGTTCCATTCGATCAACGACAACGTGTCGCGCTTCTTCACCGGTTCGCCCGCGACGAAGACGATCCTGCTGATCGCGGGCGGTGCCGTCGCATCGTTCGTCGGCCTGATCGGCCTCGCGATGCCGGGCGGCAAGCGCTGATCGCGCAGCCGCGCGCTGCACGTACGGCCCGATCGGGCCGCGCCAAACGAAACGGGCGGCCAGGCCGCCCGTTGCTTCAAACGCCCGCGATGCACCGCATCGCGTGACCGCGGCGGTATCACCGCCCATTCGATCTGAACCTAGAACTGCACTTCCGATTTTGCCGCCGAGCGGGTGCCGGGCAGCGGCCGGTTGCTCGCGCCGTGATACGTGTACACGAGCGAGAACTTCACCTGGTCCGATCGATTCTGCCCGGCCGAATGCAGCGTGTTGCTGTGGAAGAACACGACGTCGCCCGTCTGCAGCGACGGGCACGTGGCCGCATCGATCATCTTCCTGTTCGCCG
Organism: Burkholderia crassaminum; assembly: GCF_964265005.1. Classification (NCBI taxonomy): domain Bacteria; kingdom Pseudomonadati; phylum Pseudomonadota; class Betaproteobacteria; order Burkholderiales; family Burkholderiaceae; genus Burkholderia; species Burkholderia crassaminum. Next base: position 3,588,173 of record NZ_OZ183799.1, read on the forward strand.
GCAGGTCGCTGCGGAAGAACTTCGCATCGTCGAACGCTTCAGGCCCGAATTCGGCCGTATGCGACCCCGGCACGAGCCACAGTGCGCCGTTCTCGTTCGTTTCCGGCCCGAGCGCGAGCCACACCGACACCATGTCCGGGCGCTCGAACGACCAGTAGCGGAAATCGCGATGCCAGCCGGTCAGGCTGCCGTACGCGGGATGCTTCGTCATCATGCAGTTGTGATGCGCGCGCGACAGCACGGGTTCTTCGCCGAAATACTCGCGCATCCACGCACCGATTTCGGGTGCGATCGCGCGCTCGGCGAACGCCGGATCGCGCGAGTACGCATCGAGCAGCCGCCGCACCGTATGCCCGCCCGGCGCATGCTTGGATTCGGGCGCGCCCGGGTAGCGCAGATCCGCCTCGAACTCGATCGGCTCGGCCGCCTCCCGCAACTGGCGCTCCGCGATCTGCCTGAGCGCCGCGCACTGCTCGCCGCCGACGAGGCCACGCGCGACGACGAAGCCGCGCTCACGCAATTCCGCGACTTGCTCGCGGATCGATTCCGACTGCAATGGAGACGACATGGGATGCCAGACGTTTATTGTGTGAATGTGACGATTGTAAATCGGCGCCGGATGCCGCGAACAGCACCATTGTCGTGCGCAGGGGCATGCCAATCGCGGATTTGATCAGGCTCAAGGGAACTGTGCGGCGCGGCGCTGGCCTCACCGACAGGCGGTATGCGGCACACGCCTTTTGGCACAAGGGTTTATCGCGACTTTTGCCCGTCATGAATCCCCTGTAGCCTGTCGCGGCCTGTCAATTCTGGCGGGCGCGGCGCGCAACGAGTTTCGGTAGGATCCGTTGCGCCATCCGAGGCCGTTCATACCAGTGCGCTCTCAAGGGCGCCACCCATACAAGCGAAGCATCGTTCACATGCCATTCCGTCTGACTTCCCGTCTCAGCCGCGCTGCAAAGCGCGTTGTGCCGCCCGCTCCTGCCCGCCCGCTGCGCCATCACCGCGCACGCACGCAGGCGCTGGCCGAGCGTACGCCCGCACACAGCCGGCTGGACGGTATCCGTGCGTGGTTCCACGCATTTTTCTCGATGATGAGCGCGCAGGCATTCTCGCGCCGTGCCGGCCTGCGCTCGCTGCTGCAGAAACCGTCATCGCTGCGCGCGCTCGCGCTGCGCCGCACGCTCGGGCCCCAGCGCCGCGTCAACCGCCCGCGCCGCCTCGCGGCCAGCGACGGCTGGTTCGGGTTCGGCGCACGCTGAGCGCGCGCCGGCGGGCACCGCGCGCGACGATCGCCGTCGCGCCGTTGTCCGATTGCCCCGGTGATCGGAACCCATAAAAAAACCCCGGCTAGCCGGGGTTTTTCATTTCAGGCGAACGACGCTTACGCGACGCGTGCCGTCGGCTCGACGCCAGCCGCTTCAGCCAGTGCGAGCGCCTTGTCGGTCGCTTCCCACGAGAATTCCGGCTCTTCGCGGCCGAAGTGGCCGTAAGCAGCCGTCTTCTCGTAGATCGGGCGCAGCAGGTCGAGCATCTTGATGATGCCCTTCGGGCGCAGGTCGAAATGCTCGCGCACGAGCTTCGTGATCACCGCATCCGACACGCGGCCCGTGCCGAACGTGTTGACCATCACCGAGGTCGGCTCGGCGACGCCGATTGCGTACGACACCTGGATCAGCGCGCGCGACGCGAGGCCGGCGGCGACGATGTTCTTCGCGACGTAGCGGCCTGCATACGCAGCCGAACGGTCGACCTTCGACGGATCCTTGCCCGAGAATGCGCCGCCGCCGTGCGGTGCGGCACCGCCGTACGTGTCGACGATGATCTTGCGGCCGGTCAGGCCGCAGTCGCCCTGCGGGCCGCCGATCACGAACCGGCCGGTCGGGTTCACGAGGAACTTGATGTCGCCCTTGATCAGGTCGGCCGGCAGCGTCGGCTTGATGATTTCCTCGATCACGGCTTCGCGCAGCGCGGGCAGTTCGATGTCCGGTGCGTGCTGCGTCGACAGCACGACGGTGTCGATCGAATGCGGCTTGCCGTCGACGTAGCGGACCGTCACCTGCGACTTCGCGTCCGGGCGCAGCCATTGCAGGCGGCCGTCGCGGCGCAGGCTGGCCTGGCGCTCGACGAGACGGTGCGACAGATAGATCGGCAGCGGCATCAGTTCCGGCGTTTCATCGCACGCGTAACCGAACATCAGACCCTGGTCGCCCGCACCTTGATCGAGGTTGTCGTCGTGTGCACGATCGACGCCCTGGGCGATGTCCGGCGACTGCTTGTCGTACGCGACGAGCACCGCGCAACCCTTGTAGTCGATGCCGTATTCGGTGTTGTCGTAGCCGATGCGCTTGATCGTGTCGCGCGCGATCTGGATGTAGTCGATGTTGGCCGTCGTGGTGATTTCACCGGCCAGGACGACGAGACCCGTGTTGCACAGCGTTTCCGCCGCAACGCGCGAATATTTGTCCTGCTCGAGGATGGCGTCGAGGATCGCGTCCGAGATTTGGTCCGCGACTTTGTCCGGATGGCCTTCGGAGACGGATTCGGACGTGAAGAGATAATCGTTTGCCACTTTTTCAGGCTCCTGTGTGGTTACGGTTGGTTTCACGTAGCCAGCTTCGTTTGGGCCTGAAGCGGCGACGCTTTAGCGGATTACCAGGACCGGGCAGCGCGTATGACGCCAACCGGCTTCGCCCCGCAAGTTGTCAGTTAACTCGGCGAAGCCCGTATTATAGCGGCTTTCCTGAATTGTCACAGAGCGCCGCCCGTGCTGCATCTTCCGCTGTCTTACCACCCTGTTCGCAACGCGCCGGCCAGCCGGTCCCACGGAGGTTTCGCATGCTAGGTCGTCTAGGCACGCACCTCGCCATTGGCTTGCTGAAACTGCTCGCCCTGTTGCCGTACGGCCTGACCGCACGGTTCGGCGATGGTCTCGGCTGGCTGCTCTACAAGATCCCCAGCCGGCGAAAGCGCATCGTACACACCAATCTGAAACTCTGCTTCCCGGACTGGAGCGACGCGCGGCGCGAGGAAGTGGCGGGGCAGCATTTCCGCCATGCGATCCGCAGCTACGTGGAGCGCAGCTACCAGTGGTTCGCGTCGGAAGCGATCTATCGCAAGCTGTTCACGGTAGAGAGCGAGGTCGACCTCACCGATCCGGACATGCCGCCGACCCTCTTGCTCGGGTTCCATTTCGTCGGCATCGAGGCCGGCTCGATGGCGATCAATCTCGCACTCGGCCGGACGTGCGGCTCGCTCTATACGCCGATGAAGAGCCCGGAAATAGAAGCTGCGGCCAAAGCAGGCCGCAGCCGCTTCGGTGCGGAACTCGCAAGCCGGGCCGACAGCGCGCGTACCGTGCTGCGCTGGCTGCGCGACCGCAAGCCGGTGATGCTCGGCGCCGACATGGACTATGGGCTGCGCAACTCGACGTTCGTGCCCTTCTTCGGCATACCCGCCTGCACGCTGACGGCCGTGGGCCGGTTCGCCAAGACCGGCCACGCGCAGGTTCTGCCCTTTATCGGCGAAGTGCTGCCGAACTACAAGGGCTACCGGCTGAAGGTCTTCAAGCCGTGGGCCAACTACCCGACCGGCGACGACGATCTCGACGCGCGGCGGATGAACGAATTCCTCGAGGAACAGATCCCGCTGATGCCCGAGCAGTACTACTGGGTCCACAAGCGCTTCAAGACGCGCCCGCCCGGCGAGCCGAGCCTGTACTGACCCTGCCGGAAGACGTTCGCAGGCGTGCAGTCATGCGCGCGCCTGCGCTCGTGCCACCTTCGCGCGCGCCCGCCACAGATCGTGGGCCGACTGCTGCGCGAGCCACAGATCGGCCCTCCCCCCATTTTCCTCGCCGAGCCACGCTTCGAGGCGCAGCGCCATTTCCGGCGAGATGCCGGCGTGGCCATGCAGGATCCGCGACAATGCGGCACGCGTCACGCCCAGCTGCGACGCGGCTTCGGTGACGGTCAGGCCAAGCGCCGGCAGCACGTCGTCGCGCAGCGTTTCGCCCGGATGGGGCGGATTGAAGATGCGGGTCATGGCTTGAATCCCCTCGCTGGATAGCTACACGGCGTATAGCGAAACAATACGCATCTCCGGGTGGCCTCATCAATTGAACGAGTACGAAAACACCCGGAACGCCCGCGCAGGACGCCCCTGTCGGCTGCATGTATCATTTGCGGTTGAGATCAGCACGACGAACGACGACGCCCGGCATGGCGACCGGCCGTTCGCACCGTGCCGACCGCCTTGTTCGCCATGGAAATCCGGACCCAGTGAAACTCTCGTTCACCAAGATGCACGGCGCGGGCAACGACTTCGTCGTGCTCGACGGCTATTCGCGCGCGTTGCCGCCGCTCACCGAAGCGCAGGTGCGTGCGCTCGCCAACCGCCACTTCGGCATCGGCGCCGATCAGCTGCTGCTCGTCGAAAAACCGACCGTCGACGGCGCCGATTTCAAGTACCGGATCTTCAATTGCGACGGCGGCGAGGTCGAACACTGCGGCAACGGCGCGCGCTGCTTCGTGAAGTTCGTCAGCGACCGCGGCCTGACCGACAAGCGCAGCGTGCGCGTGCAGGTGATGAAGGGCCTGATCACGCTGACGATGCAGGACAACGGCGAAGTCGTCGTCGACATGGGTGCGCCCGTGTTCGCGCCGGCGCTGGTGCCGTTCGATGCAGCGGGCCTCGACGGCCGCGCCCAGGGCCGCGACACGCTGTGGCCGCTCGACGTCGGCGGTGCGACGCGCTGGATCTCGACGGTGTCGATGGGCAACCCGCACGCGGTACAGATCGTCGACGACGCCGAAGCGTATCCGGTGCTCGAAGAAGGGCCGCTGATCGAGCACCACGCGCGCTTCCCGGAGCGCGTGAACGCCGGCTTCATGCAGATCGTGTCGCGCAGCGAAGTGCAACTGCGCGTGTACGAACGCGCGGCGGGCGAGACGCTCGCGTGCGGCACCGGCGCGTGCGCGGCGGTCGCGGCCGGCATCCGGCGCGGCCTGCTCGATTCGCCCGTGACCGTGCACACGCACGGCGGCACGCTGACGATCAGCTGGGACGGCGCGCGCGACGAAGCGGCCGCACTGATGATGGCCGGGCCCGCCGCGACCGTGTTCGAAGGCGAGATCGAGCTGCACGCCTGACCCTGCAACGTCCTTGATAACTGAACGCTCCAGCCACATGAACGATCGCGAAGTCGCCGACTACCTGCTCGCCAATCCCGAATTCTTCGCGCAGCACGCCGAACTGCTCGCGACGATCCGTCTCGCGAACCCGCACGGCAAGGCCGCGATCTCGCTGCAGGAGCGGCAGATGGAGATGCTGCGCGACAAGAACAAGCATCTCGAGCGCCGGCTCGCCGAACTCGTGCGCTACGGCCACGAGAACGACAGCCTGTCTGCGAAGTTCAGCCGCTGGACCGCGCGCGTGATCGCGGAACGCGATCCGTACGCACTGCCGCGCACGATCGCCGACGGCATCGCCGACGTATTCGACGTGCCGCAGACGGCACTGCGCGTGTGGGACGTCGCCGACACCTACTCGCAGGCCGACTTCGCCCGCCAGGTCGGCGAAGAAGTGCGCCTGTTCACGAACGGCCTGTCGACGCCGTACTGCGGCGCGAACACGGGCTTCGAGGCCGCGCAGTGGCTCGCACCCGCGGTCGCCGCATCGGCCGCGAATGCGGCGGAAGGCGCGGAAGCCGCGTCGCCGGCCGGCGACGGCTCGGCCGCATCGGTCGCGCTGCTCGCGCTGCGCGCGCCGCTCGCCGGCACCGATGCGCCCGCGTTCGGCCTGCTCGTGCTGGGCTCGCCCGACCCGCGCCGCTTCCACGACGGAATGGCCACCGACTTCCTCGCGCAGATCGCGACGCTCGCGAGCGCGGCGCTCACGCGCCTGCTGCCGCACTGACCCGTCCGCACGCGATGACAGACGATCCGATCGCCGCCTACCTGTCGAACCTGAAGCACGTCAGGCAGCTGTCGGAACACACGCTGCGCGGATACACGCACGAACTCGACGAACTGAAGAAGCTCGCGAACGGCCGGCCGCTCGAAGCGCTGACGGCCGCCGACATGCGCGGCGCGGTCGCGCGCGCACATTCGGGCGGGCTGTCCGCCCGGTCGATCTCGCACCGGCTGTCCGCGTGGCGCGCGTTCTACCGCTGGCTCGCGCAGCGCATCGAGATGCCCGCGAACCCGGTCGCCGCGGTGCGCGCGCCGAAACGCCCGAAGACCTTGCCGAAGGCGCTGTCCGTCGACGATGCATCGGCACTGATGGACGCACCGCTCGCCGGCACGACCGAAGGCATCCGCGATCACGCGATCCTCGAGCTGTTCTATTCGTCGGGGCTGCGCCTCGCCGAGCTGATCGGGCTCGACGTCATGTACACGCAGGCCGACGGCTACCGCTCGGCCGGCTGGCTCGATCTCGCCGAAGCCGAAGTCACCGTGCGCGGCAAGGGCAACAAGGAGCGCAAGGTGCCGGTCGGCCGCAAGGCCATCGATGCGCTGAACGCATGGCTCGCGGTGCGCGGCGAATTCGTGAAGCACGATCCGCATCCGCTGTTCGTGTCCGTGCGCGGCAACCGGATGTCGCCGGGTGTCGTGCGCGAGCGCGTGAAGCGCGCGGCGCTTGCCGCGGGCATCCCCGCCAACGTCCATCCGCACGTCCTGCGCCACTCGTTCGCGACGCACGTGCTGCAGTCGAGCGGCGACCTGCGCGCGGTGCAGGAACTGCTCGGCCACGCGAGCGTGTCCGCCACGCAGGTCTATACGTCGCTCGACTTCCAGCACCTCGCGAAGATTTACGACAGCGCGCATCCGCGCGCGAAGAAGCGCGACTGACGCGCTTCCCGTGTTACCCGCCGCGCGCGGCGACCGGCCACGGTCGGCTTCCGTCGCGGCCCATTTCGATCTCATCATGCAAACCGTCACCCTCAAGCCGTCCAAGGAAAAATCGCTGCTGCGCCGCCATCCGTGGGTCTACGCCAATGCGATCGACCGCGTCGACGGCAAGCCCGCGCCCGGCGCGACCGTGCTCGTGCGCGCGCACGACGGCCGCTTCCTCGCGCGCGGCGCGTACAGCCCGCAGTCGCAGATCCGCGTGCGCGTGTGGAGCTTCGACGAGAACGAGCCGATCGACCACGCGTTTTTCAAGCGCCGCGTGCAGCGCGCGGTCGCGCACCGCACGACGATGGTGTCGGGCACGGGCGCGGTGCGGCTCGTGTTCGGCGAAGCCGACGGGCTGCCGGGGCTGATCGTCGACTACTACGTCGCGGACACCGCCGAAGCCGGCGCCGCGCCGCGCGGCCAGCTCGTCTGCCAGTTCATGGCCGCGGGCGTCGAAGCGTGGAAGGACGCGATCGTCGTGGCGCTCACCGGCGCGACCGGCTGCCCGAACGTCTACGAGCGCTCGGACGTGTCGATCCGCGACAAGGAAGGGCTCGAACAGACGACCGGCGTGCTGGCCGGCGATGCGCCGCCCGCGACGCTGATCTCGAACGAAAACGGCGTGCGCTATCACGTCGACGTGCCGAACGGCCACAAGACGGGCTTCTACGTCGACCAGCGCGACAACCGCGCGCTGGTCGCGCAGTACGCGGCCGACCGCGACGTGCTGAACTGTTTCTGTTACACGGGCGGCTTCTCGCTCGCGGCGCTCAAGGGCGGCGCGAAGCGTGTGGTGTCGATCGACTCGTCGGGCGATGCACTCGCGCTCGCGCAGCAGAACGTCGTCGCCAACGGCTTCGACGCCGAACGCGCGACCTGGCTCGACGCCGACGCATTCAAGACGCTGCGCCGCCTCGTCGACGAAGGCGAGCGTTTCGACCTGATCGTGCTCGATCCGCCGAAGTTCGCGCCGACCCGCGACAGCGTCGATCGCGCAGCGCGCGCGTACAAGGACATCAACCTGAGCGGCTTCAAGCTGCTGCGCCCGGGCGGCCTGCTGTTCACGTACTCGTGCTCGGGCGCGATCGACATGGACCTGTTCCAGAAGATCGTCGCGGGCGCGGCAGCGGACGCGAAGGTCGACGCGCGCATCCTGAAGCGCCTCGGCGCGGGCGTCGATCACCCGCTGCTCGCGGCATTCCCGGAAGGCGAATATCTGAAGGGCCTGCTGTTGCAAATCGTCTGATCGCCCCGATCTACGCGCGTAACCGTCCGCCGGCCGCGGCCTGGCGCCCGGCGGATTCGCGCTCTCCCCCCTGTCGTCCGGACGACGGGCGGGGGCTTGACAGGTATGTTTCAATGGATGGTTGTGCGCCCCAGCTGGCAACGCCCGGGCGCGACGCACATCCTGGTTTTGACCCCGATTCACGAACCACAGGCGATTGACATGGCCACTCCCGTCACCATCCTCACCGGCTTCCTCGGCAGCGGCAAGACGACGCTGCTCAAGCGCATCCTGAACGAACAGCACGGCATGAAGATCGCCGTGATCGAGAACGAGTTCGGCGAAGAGAACATCGATAACGAAATCCTCGTACAGGATTCGAACGAGCAGATCATCCAGATGAGCAACGGCTGCATCTGCTGCACGATCCGCGGCGATCTGGCCCGCGCGCTCGGCGATCTGGCCGCGAAGAAGCGCGAAGGCAAGCTCGACTTCGACCGCATCGTGATCGAAACCACCGGCCTCGCAAATCCGGGCCCCGTCGCGCAAACCTTCTTCATCGACAGCGAAATCGCCGACGACTTCCTGCTCGACGCGGTCATCACGCTGGTCGACGCGAAGCACGCGAACGCGCAGCTCGACGAGCACGAAGTCGTGCAGCGCCAGGTCGGCTTCGCCGATCGGCTGTTCGTCACGAAGTCGGATCTGGTCGACGACCAGACGGTGGCCGGCCTGAAGCACCGCCTGATGCACATGAACCCGAAGGCCGCGATCAAGGTCGTGAACTTCGGTGAAGCCGACATCAAGGAAATCTTCGACCTGCGCGGCTTCAACCTGAACGCGAAGCTCGAGATCGACCCCGACTTCCTCGCCGAAGACGATCACGCGCATCACCACCACGATCACGACCATGGCCATGGCCATGGCCATGGCCATGATCACGCCAATTGCGACCACGATCACGGTCAATGCGCGCACGATCACGACCACGGCCACCACCATCACCACGCGCACCACGACGACAAGATCAAGTCGTTCGTGTATCGCAACGACCGCCCGTTCGACCCGAACAAGCTGGAAGACTTCCTCGGCGGCATCCTGCAGATCTACGGCGAGCGGATGCTGCGCTACAAGGGCGTGCTGTACATGAAGGGCGTCGACCGCAAGGTCGTGTTCCAGGGCGTGCACCAGATGATGGGCAGCGACCTCGCCGCGAAGTGGCTGCCGGTCGAGAAGAAGACGAACAAGATGGTGTTCATCGGCGTCGATCTGCCGCAGGACCTGATCACCGACGGCCTCGACGCCTGCCTCGCCTGACGCGCGCGGGCAACCGCCGCACACGCCGCCGCGCGGCCGCCTCGCAGGCGGCTGCGGCGGCCGCGGAGCGGCCTTTTCGGGCAGGGTTTCGCCGTCATCGCTTTTTCGCGATTTGCGCGTTATATTTTCTAGATATTGGCGCAGCCGACGGGGATCGACCCGATACGGCGCCCGCTTGCGATTCAGTTACAATACGTGCCCGCTGGAGTACGGCAACAAACAGGCCCGGTTCTTGCTGAACCAGTTTTCCGGGCATCGCAACCGCGCCGGATCGCCAATCCGCCTCCCGGCCGCGGCCGATGCGATGTGCCGCGCAGCACACCGGTTCGCAGCGCGCGCAACTCCGCGCCAGGCCTATCCTGGTATTTGAGAACCGGTTTTCCAGAGGCTTTCGGCCCCGCGGCGGCAAATCGCAAATGATTGCAAGCGCGGTTGCGGGTAATCCCAAAGTGCAGGCAATATCTCTTGATTTGCCGCACATTGAAGAAGCAAGCAGATGACGAAGAAACTCTTGACCGAAGCCGAAATCCTGAAGATGAGCGACAAGGATTACATGAATGAGGATCAGCTCGCCTTCTTCAAAAATCGGCTCGAACAGTTGCAGGCGGACATCCTCAAGAATGCAGGCCAGACGACCGAGAACCTCCGCGAGACGGTGATCGTGCCCGATCCCGCCGATCGCGCGACGATCGAGGAAGAGCACGCGCTCGAGCTGCGTACGCGCGATCGCGAACGCAAGCTCCTCAAGAAGGTTCAGCAGTCGCTCGCCCGCATCGATTCCGGCGATTACGGCTGGTGCGAGGAAACCGGCGAGCCGATCGGCATCCCGCGACTGCTCGCGCGCCCGACGGCCACGCTGTCGCTCGAGGCGCAAGAGCGCCGCGAGCTGCGCCAGAAGCTGTTCGGCGACTGATCGAGCGGCGTTCCGCTCCGACACGCTGCTTCCCGAAAGCGCGCGGCCTGCCGCGCGCTTTCTGTTTTTCCGGCACCGGTTCCCGGGCCGGCTCCCGCTCATAACGGGCTTGCGCCGGCCCGCCGATTTGCCTCCCGCCCCTTGATATCCCGGCGCCCGCCCTAAAATGAAACGGACGCGCGCCGGGCCGCTCCCCGGCGCACTGCGATTCACGCGGCGGCGCCTCGCGCCGCCCGACTCTTCCCCGTTTTTCTCAAGGAACGCAGATGGAGCAATTTCACGGCACGACCATCGTTTCGGTCCGGCGCGGCGACAAGGTCGCGCTCGGCGGCGACGGCCAGGTAACCCTCGGCAACATCGTCATGAAGGGTGGCGCGCGGAAAGTGCGGCGGATCTACAACAATCAGGTACTGGTCGGATTCGCGGGCGGCACCGCCGATGCGTTCTCGCTGCTCGACCGCTTCGAGGCGAAGCTCGAGAAGCACCAGGGCAACCTCACCCGTGCGGCCGTCGAGCTCGCGAAGGACTGGCGCACCGACCGGATGCTGCGGCGCCTCGAGGCGATGCTGATCACGGCCGATGCGACCACCACGCTCGTGATCACCGGCAACGGCGACGTGCTCGACCCGGAAGGCGGCATCTGCGCGATCGGCTCGGGCGGCGCCTACGCGCAGGCCGCGGCCCGCGCGCTCGTCGAGAACACCGAGCTGTCGCCGCGCGAGATCGTCGAGAAGTCGCTCGGGATCGCGGGCGACATGTGCATCTACACGAACCACAACCGCATCATCGAAACGATCGAGTAAGGACCGCACCATGAGCACCATGACCCCTGCCGAGATCGTCTCGGAACTCGACAAGCACATCATCGGCCAGAACAAGGCGAAGAAGGCCGTCGCGGTCGCGCTGCGCAACCGCTGGCGCCGCCAGCAGGTCGCCGACCCGCTGCGCACGGAAATCACGCCGAAGAACATCCTGATGATCGGGCCGACGGGCGTCGGCAAGACCGAAATCGCGCGCCGCCTCGCGAAGCTCGCCGATGCGCCGTTCATCAAGATCGAAGCGACCAAGTTCACCGAAGTCGGCTACGTCGGCCGCGACGTCGACAGCATCGTGCGCGACCTCATGGAGACCTCGGTCAAGCAGACGCGCGAAACCGAAATGCGCAAGGTGCGCAGCAAGGCAACCGACCAGGCCGAAGACCGCATTCTCGACATCCTGCTGCCGCAACCGCGCGCGGTGGGCTTCGGCGGCAATGCCGAACACGCGAACGACGACAACAACGCAACGCGCCAGACGTTCCGCAAGCGCCTGCGCGAAGGCCAGCTCGACGACAAGGAAGTCGAGCTCGACCTCGAGCAGCCGTCGGCCGGCATGGACATCATGGCGCCGCCCGGGATGGAAGAGATGACCGAGCAGATCCGCTCGATGTTCTCGAACCTCGGCAGCGGCAAGAAGCAGCGCCGCAAGGTGAAGATCAAGGAAGCGCTGAAGCTGCTGACCGACGAGGAAGCGGCGAAGATGCTGAACGAAGAGGAAGTGAAGACGAAGGCCGTGCAGAACGTCGAGCAGAACGGCATCGTGTTCCTCGACGAGATCGACAAGATCACGTCGCGCAACAACGAAGGCAGCGGCGGCGAAGTGTCGCGCCAGGGCGTGCAGCGCGACCTGCTGCCGCTCGTCGAGGGCACGACGATCAACACGAAGTACGGGATGGTGAAGACCGATCACATCCTGTTCATCGCGAGCGGCGCGTTCCACCTCGCGAAGCCGAGCGACCTGATTCCGGAGCTGCAGGGCCGCTTCCCGATCCGCGTCGAGCTCGATTCGCTGTCGGTGGAAGACTTCGAGGCGATCCTCGACGCGACCGACGCGAGCCTCGTCAAGCAGTACCAGGCGCTGCTCGCGACCGAGGACGTGCAGCTCGACTTCGCCGACGACGGTATCCGCCGCCTCGCGGAGATCGCGTATGCGGTCAACGAGAAAACCGAGAACATCGGCGCGCGCCGGCTGTACACGGTGATCGAGAAACTGCTCGAGGAAGTGTCGTTCTCGGCGGGCAACCATGCCGGCGAACGCGTGACGATCGACGCGAAGTATGTCGACCGGGCGCTCGGCGAAGTGTCGCAGGACGAGGATCTGTCGCGCTACGTGCTGTAACGCGCGCGGTATCCGATGAAAAACGGGCGGCCCCTTCGCGGGGTCGCCCGTTTTTCGTTGGTGCGCCGCAAGTCATACGGAATCGACGCTCGCCGCGCCGACCGCTGTGCGCGTCGCGCCGCTTACTGCCGCACCGGCTTCTTCGCGAGCTTGCGCTGCAGCGTGCGGCGGTGCATGTTCAGCGCGCGCGCGGTCGCCGAGATGTTGTTGTTGTTCTCGGCCAGCACGCGCTGGATGTGCTCCCATTCGAGCCGGTCGACCGACAGCACGACCGGATTCTCGAGCGCCTCGTCGGCCTGCACTTCGGTCGCGTTGGTCTGCAGCGCGGCCAGGATCGACTCGACGTTCGCGGGCTTCGCGAGGTAGTTGTCGGCGCCTTCCTTCACCGCCTGCACGGCGGTCGCGATGCTCGCGTAGCCGGTCAGCACCAGAATCCGCGCGTCGGGCTGCAGGTCGCACAGCGGCGCGATCAGGCTCAGGCCCGAATCCTCGCCGAGATGCAGGTCGACGGTGATGAACTGGAACTTGCCGCCCGCGGCGAGCCGGAGCGCCGCCTCCTTGTCGTGCGCCTGCTGGACCGCATAACCGCGGCGCTCGAGGCCGCGCGCGAGCGTGCCCGCGAACACCTCGTTGTCGTCGATCACCAGGAAATTGTTCTCGCTCATGTGGTTTCTCCGTCTACGTGTTGGTTGAGGCGGCCGGCGCCGCGACGCGCACGACCGGCAGGCGCAGCACGGCCCGCGTGCCGCGCGCGGCGGTTGCGCCGGCCGGGCGGCCGTCCGGCGTGCCGGCCGTTCGTTCGGCCACGCGTTCGCCCGCGCGATGACCCGATGCAGCAGCGGCGTGACCATTCGCCGCACCGCCGGCCCGCCCGTTGCCGCCCGCCGCGCGCGGCGTGACATCGGACAGTTCGATTTCGCCGCCGAGCCGCGCGGCCGCACTGAACGCGAGGTACAGGCCGACCCCGTGCCCGCCCTGCGTGCTGTCGACCGGCATCGCGCCGAGCGATTCGCGCAGCGCGGCCGGAATGCCGGGCCCGTCGTCGCATACCTCGAATTCGATCTCGTCGGCCGCGCGGTCGTGCGCGACCTTCGCGGCCAGCGTCACACGCTGCGGGCTCGCCCGCGCGGCGTTGTCGAGCAGGATCGTCAGGATCTGGCCGGCCGCGACCGTGTCGTCGAGCGCGACGCCCGCCGGACGCGCGCCGAGCAGCTCGAACCGCACATGCGGATGCCGCAGGCGCCAGTGCTCGACGAACGTATCGAGCCAGTCGTCCACCGGCTGGCGGCTCGCCGGTGCGCTCGCGCGGCTGCGCAGGCGCGCGAGCGCCGACGTGCAGAGCGTCATCTGTTCCTCGAGCACCTTCAGGTCGGCCTCGTAGCGGGCCAGCCCCGGATCGGCGCGCGCCGCGTCGCGCAGTTCCTCGGCGAGCATCGCGATCGTCGACAGCGGCGTGCCCATCTCGTGCGCGACGGTGGCGGCCTGCACGCCGAGCGCGACCGCACGCTCGTCGCGCAGCAGGTGCTGCTGCGCTTCGCCGAGCGCCGAATCGCGCTGGCGCAGCGCCTTCGACATGCGCGCGACGAACCATGCGATCAACCCGACGCTGACCATGAAGTTCGCCCACATCCCGGTGCGGTAGTAGTCGAACAGGTTCGCGGGATTGTCCATGTTGAGCGGCACCGAATCGAAGCCGAGCGACGCGTAGCAGGCGACCGCGAACGCCGCGAGCCAGATCATCAGGTGCCACGGCAGCACGGCCGCCGCGATCGCGAGCGACGGCAGGTACAGCGACACGAACGGGTTGGTCGTGCCGCCCGACAGGAACAGCAGCGCGGACAGCGCACCGAGGTCGACCCACAGCTGGCCGAGCAGCTCGAAATTGGTCTCGGGCCGTGCGCGCAGCACGCGCACCCAGGTCAGCGCGTTGAAAACGATTTCGAGCGCGATGACCATCAGCATCGCCGGCAACGGCAGATGCACGCCGAAATAGGTCTGCACGACGCCGATCGTCACGAGCTGGCCGATGATCGCGAGATTGCGGAGCCAGAACAGGTGACTGAGGTTGACGCGCCCGGTGGTGGTGATTCGTTGCATCCGGGCAGTTTACCCGTTTAGCGGGCGGCGCCCCTAGCGGGGCCGGATCGGAACCGGCGAACGGCGCGCACCGCATGCACGGCCAGCGCCGTCAGCCGGCCGCGCCGGTCATGCGCTGCGCGATCTCGTCGGCCAGGCACTCGGGGCACCGGCAGCGCGCGCCGGCCGCAGGCTGGGTGCCGCCACCGGGCAGCACCGGCATCGACGCGCACCAGCAGTCGAACGGTTGCGTGCGCGCGCCGCAGTCGAAGCCGCGCCCGCAGCGCGGGCAGCGCGCGCGGTGCGGGGCGGAACGGGCGGCGGCGGAATCGGTCATGGCGGAATCGCGGAAGCGGGCGTGAAATCGCCCCACGCGACAAGCATAGCGCGGCGCACGGATCTTGCACGCCGGTCGCCCAGCCGAAGTGCGCTCCGAACGAACCCGGCGGCGCTGCCCGCGCACCGCCGCCCGCATCGCGCAGCGCCATAGCCGGCGGGCCGCCGCGCAAGGTGTCAGCCCCCCGCCGATCGCCTTCCGGCCAGCCCAAAAACCCGATGCTGCGCTGCGCCACTCCTGTACAATTCGCCCTGTTTCAACCGTTCCCAGCCAGAGCTGCCGCCATGTCCGAGCCCATCGACCTCTCGCAGATCGCCCCTACTCTGAAAGCAGAAATCCTCGCCGAAGCGCTGCCGTACATCCGCCGCTACCACGGCAAGACCGTGGTCATCAAATACGGCGGCAATGCGATGACGGAAGAACGGCTCAAGCAGGGCTTCGCGCGCGACGTGATCCTGCTGAAACTGGTCGGCATCAATCCGGTGATCGTCCACGGCGGCGGCCCGCAGATCGACCAGGCGCTGAAGAAGATCGGCAAGGCCGGCACCTTCATCCAGGGCATGCGCGTGACCGACGAAGAGACGATGGAAGTCGTCGAATGGGTGCTGGGCGGCGAAGTGCAGCAGGACATCGTGACGCTGATCAACCACTTCGGCGGCCACGCGGTGGGCCTGACGGGCAAGGACGGCGGCCTGATCCACGCGCGCAAGCTGCTGATGCCGGACCGCGACAACCCGGGCCAGTACATCGACATCGGCCAGGTCGGCGAAGTCGAGGCGATCAACCCGGCGGTCGTGAAGGCGCTGCAGGACGACGCGTTCATCCCGGTGATCTCGCCGATCGGCTTCGGCGAAGACGGCCTGTCGTACAACATCAACGCCGACCTCGTCGCGGGCAAGCTCGCCACCGTGCTCAACGCCGAGAAGCTGCTGATGATGACCAACATCCCCGGCGTGATGGACAAGGACGGCAACCTGCTGACCGATCTGTCCGCGCGCGAGATCGACGCGCTGTTCGAGGACGGCACGATCTCGGGCGGCATGCTGCCGAAGATCTCGTCGGCGCTCGACGCCGCGAAGAGCGGCGTGAAGTCGGTGCACATCGTCGACGGCCGGATCGAGCACTCGGTGCTGCTGGAAATCCTGACCGAGCAGCCGTTCGGCACGATGATCCGCTCGCATTGAGCGCGCGCCGCAAGATCGTCAGTCCCGACCTGCCGGCCCCGCTGCGGCGCCGGCGCATCTCGCGCAGCCGGCCGCGCGCCGGCGCGCCGGTCTGGCTGTTCGATCTCGACAACACGCTTCATCACGCGTCGCACGCGATCTTTCCCGAGATCAACCGTGCGATGACGCAGTACATCATCGACGCGCTCAAGGTCGAGCGCGTCGAAGCCGACCGGCTGCGCACCGGCTACACGCAGCGCTACGGCGCGGCGCTCCTCGGCCTCACGCGCCATCATCCGATCGATCCGCACGACTTCCTGCGGGCCGTTCACACGTTTTCCGACCTGCCCGGGATGCTGCGCGCCGAGCGCGGCCTCGCGCGCATCCTCGCCGCGCTGCCGGGCCGCAAGCTGGTGCTGACCAACGCGCCGGAGAACTACGCGCGCGCGGTGCTGCGCGAACTGCGCATCGAACGGCTGTTCGAGCGCGTGATCGCGATCGAGCACATGCGCGACCGCCGCACCTGGCGCGCGAAGCCCGACCACACGATGCTGCGCCGGACGCTGCGTGCCGCGCATGTGCGGATGGCCGACGCGATCCTCGTCGAGGACACGCGCGGCCACCTGAAGCGCTACAAGCGCCTCGGCATCGGCACGGTCTGGATTACCGGCCATCTTCCCGGCGACCTGCCGGGTACCGGCCGCCCGCTTTATGTCGACCAGCGGATTCGTTCGTTAAAATCGCTTCGACTGGGCACTCGATCGGGGCGACAGAAATGCAGCCGACTCACCCGCAGGACCAAGCCGTAACGGACGATCAGGCATCACCCACCCGCACCCGTACGCGTCCGAAACCGGGCGAGCGCCGCGTGCACATCCTGCAGACGCTCGCGACGATGCTCGAGGCGCCGAAGCGCGAGAAGATCACGACGGCCTCGCTGGCGGCCCGGCTCGACGTGTCGGAAGCCGCGCTGTACCGCCATTTCCCGAGCAAGGCGAAGATGTACGAAGGCCTGATCGAGTTCATCGAGGAGGCGCTGTTCGGCCTCGTCAACCAGATCGTCGCGAAGGAGCCGAACGGCGTGCTGCAGGCCCGCACGATCGCGCTGACGATGCTCAATTTCGCTGCGAAGAACCCCGGGATGACGCGCGTGCTGACCGGTGAGGCGCTCGTCGGCGAGGACGAGCGCCTCACCGAGCGCGTGAACCAGTTGCTCGATCGTATCGAGGCGACGGTCAAGCAGTGCCTGCGGGTCGCGCGCACGGAGGCGCATGCACCCGGCGGCGCGGCGCCGTTCGCGCTGCCCGCCGACTACGATCCCGCGGCGCGCGCCAGCCTGCTCGTCAGCTATGTGATCGGCAGATGGCATCGCTTCGCAAAGGGCGGGTTCCAGAAGTCGCCCGGCGAGCAGGCCGATGCGCATTTGCTGCTGATCCTGCAATAGCACTGCGCCGGGCCGCATCCGGCAACACACGCACACTGGTTTCGCGTATTCGACGACGGATGGTGCGGTCGCCCCATCAAGGCGCTGCGTCGATTCGCACCTTCCCGCCTCCTTCTGCCGGTGGCGAAGACCACACGCAAATTCGAACTCGTCCAATTTCCCGCCCCCACCTTACAAGTTAAATTTATCTGTCGCAGATAAATTCAGGTGAGATGGTGAATCGCAGATTCCGACATTCCCAGATGAGGGCCGCCCGACGTCTGGCCCATTCGGCATTGCTTGCGGGGGCGGCAGTGCCATGGCCGTCGGCCGCGCAAGTGACCAACGGCGGGCCGCAACAGGCGGACGGCGTCGTGCTTGAAATCGCGCCGGGCGAATACTCGACGACGCAATTGGGCGAGGCCGTGCTTTCCGCCGTCAACGGCGGCACGCTGGTGACGACCGGCAAGACACGCGTGTTCTCCACCGCCAATCTCGCGGCGGGCGCGACTGCCCTAGGCCCCGGCTCGAGCGTCAGGCTGAGCGATACGGAAATCCGCACCCGCGGCGACTCCAGTGCCGGCATCGACCTCCGATACGGCGGCAGCGCGACCGCAGAACGCATCTCGATCGATACCGACGGCGACTATGCGCACGGCGTGTCCGTCGACAGCGCCGGCAGCCGGCTTCGCATCGCCGACAGCGTCATCGTCACGCGGGGCAAGGAAGCGTATGGCATTTCGGTGAACTACGTGCCGGGCGGCGTCATCGACGTCGCCGATACGCTGATTCGCACCAGCGGCCTGTTTGCCTATGGCCTGGGCATCAGTTACGAGGGCGTCCGTGCGACGTTGAATCGCTCGGATATCCGGACGGACGGGGACTACGCGTCGGCGCTGTACCTGCCCGGCGCATCGGCTGTCTCGTTCGCCGACAGCCGCCTCGAAACCGGTGGCGATTACGCTCTCGGCGTGGACACCCGCGAAGGGCGCGTCGAGCTCGCTCGCACGCAAGTCGTCACGCACGGCCGCAGCGCACACGGGCTGTATGCGTCGAAGGAATACACCGACATACCGACCATCGACGCGATCGATACGCAGGTGGCCACCACCGGCGCCCGTTCGATCGGCGTACTGGCCCGGCTCGGCGGCCGGGTCACGATGACACGCGGCGGCATCGTCACGACCGGCGAGCGCGCGCGCGGTGCAATGTCCGCCGGCGCGGGGTCGGTTGTGTCGCTCGTCGACGCAACCGTCGAGACGCGCGGCAACGAGGCCGCAGCGCTCTATGCAAGCGCCGGCGGCAGCATCGACCTGCTGCGCACCGACGCCCGCGCGACCGGCGACGCCGCGCCTGCCGCGAGCGTCCACGGCGGCAGGCTGACGGCCGACGGCGGTTCGCTCTTCAGCGAACGGCATGCGGCCATCGACGCGTCCGACGCCGACATCACGCTGCAGAACGGCGCCCGCGCCGCCAGCGGCACCGGCACGCTGCTGTCGGTCGGTGCCCAGTCGGGCGCGCCCGTGCGCCTGACGCTCGACACCGGCGCGCAAGCGGCGGGCGACATCGTGAACCAGCCGACCGACGACGGCAGCGCGACATCCGCCGTAACCGATGTCGCACTGTCCGGCGCGTCCGTCTGGACCGGCGCAACGGACGCGGTGCGCACGCTGTCGCTCGACACGGGCAGCCGCTGGACCGTCACCGCCGATTCGTCGGCCGGCTCCATCGCATTGAACGACTCGACGATCGCATTCGCCGCGCCGGACACCGGCACACCGCCCGCGCCGCGCACACTCGTCGTCAACGGCGACTACGCGGCCCGCAATGGCCGGCTCGTCATCCATACGATGCTGCAGGACGACGCGTCGCCCACCGACCGGCTCGTGATCGACGGCGGTCATGCGTCGGGCAACACGGGAATCGTCGTGAAGCGCGCGGGCGGCAACGGCGCGCAGACGACACTCGGCATCCCGATCGTCGAGACACGTCACGGCGGGACGACCGACGCGTCGGCATTCGCGCTCGACACCGCATCGGACGGCTACCGGAACGGCTTCGGCACGCTGTCGGCGGGCGGATACGACTACATGCTCAAGCGCGGCGGCACCGGCGGCCACGAGGAGAACTGGTACCTCGTCTCGGCCGCCAAACCCGCGCCGCCGGCACCCGCGCCCGGTCCCACCGATCCCGACCCGCCCGTCAGTCCGGAAACCGTCCCACCGGTCCCGCCGCGCGCTGCCGCGCCCGAACCCGATGCGTACCTGGCCAACGCCGATGCGGCCGTGACAATGGCGATCCATACGCTGCATCAGCGCGAGGACCGTTCGCTGCGCGAGGCTCCCGGCGCGACGCCTTCGCTCAACGGCGCCGTCTGGCTGCGCGCCGAAGGCCAGTTCACGTCGATGTCAGGCGGCAACCGCAGCGTGTCGGGCAACGGCCGCCTGATCCACGCGGGCGCCGACCTGTTCCGTTTCGACGACGGCCGCGGCGGCCGCTTCCGGATCGGCGCAATGGGCATGTACGGCAGCCAGACGAGCTGGTCGACCCGCCCGCTATGGAACGCGGTCGAACAGCGCATGTCGGATGCCACCGCGCGCGGCAGCGTCGCGGGTTACAACGTCGGGCTGTACGGCACCTGGTACGGCAATCGCGACCTCCTGTCCGGGCCCTACGTCGATGCGTGGTTCATGTACGGTGCGTACGCGAACAGCGTCGGCGGCAGCCTCGCCGGCGATTCGTACCGCTCGCGCACCGTGACGGGATCGGTCGAGACCGGCTATTCGATCCGCTTCTATGAGCGCGGCGATACGCGGTTCTTCATCGAACCCGAGGCGCAACTCGTCGTGTCCGACTATCGCGCGGCGGCGCACGATGCACCGGGCGGCCGCCTCGACGGGCAAGGCTCGACCGACGTGCTGACCCGTCTCGGCGTGCGCGTGCATGGCGTAACCGCGATGCCGTCCGGGCGCGAGCTGCGGCCGTTCATCGAGGCGAACTGGTGGCACGGCCCCGGATCGCGGTCGCTGACGCTCGACCGCAACGCGTTCTCGTTCAGCGTGCCGCGCGATCGCGCGGCGTTCCGGGTCGGTGCGACGGGGCAATTGTCGAAGCGCTTCGTGATATCGGCCGGCTTAGGGCTGGAGGCGAACCTGTCCGACTATGCGGTCGTCAAGGGCGAGCTGGCGGCGAAGTACCGCTGGTGACGTCGCACGGCCGGCGCCTCCTGCTCCGTGCGGAAGGGCCGACCGGTCTCCTGCACGTCCGCGGGGCCGATCCGACGCCTCCCCGAGCGCCCCCGAATCCGCCCTCCGCAATTTCCGCTATACTTTGCCGACTTGCCGCCCCCTTGGCGGCAGGCCGGAAGCGCGCCGATTTGCTGACTCGATTGCGGGCGCGCGAACCGGCCGGGCCTTGATTCGTCTTGCCCCGGCGGTTCACTACAAATGCGGCTAAAGAGGTCGTCAGCCGCGCATCTCCGACTCCGCGCCTCGCCGACACCATTTAGCCGCCCAGTCACAAGGCATAAGGCGGAACGAATGGAATCGATCGGCATCGTCGCTCCACAGACCATGCACTTCGCCGAACCGCTGCGCTTGCAAAGCGGCAGCGTGATCGGCAACTATCAGCTCGTCGTCGAGACGTACGGCGAGCTCAACGCCGCGCGCTCGAACGCGGTGCTCGTCTGCCACGCGCTCAACGCGTCGCATCACGTCGCCGGCGTCTACGCGGACGATCCGCGCAGCACCGGCTGGTGGGACAACATGGTCGGCCCCGGCAAGCCGCTCGACACCAACCGCTTCTTCGTGATCGGCGTGAACAACCTCGGCTCGTGTTTCGGCTCGACCGGCCCGATGAGCATCGATCCGTCGACCGGCAAGCCGTACGGCGCACGCTACCCGGTCGTCACCGTCGAGGACTGGGTGCACGCGCAGGCGCGCGTCGCCGACGCGTTCGGCATCGAGCGCTTCGCCGCGGTGATGGGCGGCAGCCTCGGCGGGATGCAGGCGCTCGCATGGAGCCTGATGTATCCGGAGCGCGTCGCGCACTGCATCGACATCGCGTCGACGCCGAAGCTGTCCGCGCAGAACATCGCGTTCAACGAGGTCGCGCGCTCGGCGATCCTGTCCGATCCCGATTTCCACGGCGGCGACTACTACGCGCACGACGTGAAACCGAAGCGCGGCCTGCGCGTCGCGCGGATGATCGGCCACATCACGTACCTGTCCGACGACGACATGGCCGAGAAATTCGGCCGTGCGCTGCGCCGCGCCGACGGCGCGCTCGACGCGTACAACTTCAGCTTCGACGTCGAGTTCGAAGTCGAGTCGTACCTGCGCTACCAGGGCGACAAGTTCGCCGACTACTTCGATGCGAACACCTACCTGCTGATCACGCGCGCGCTCGACTACTTCGACCCGGCGAAGGCATTCGACGGCAACCTGACGGCCGCGCTCGCACAGACGCAGGCGAAATACCTGATCGCGAGCTTCTCGACCGACTGGCGTTTCGCGCCGGCACGCTCGCGCGAGATCGTGAAGGCGCTGCTCGACAACAAGCGCACGGTCAGCTACGCGGAAATCGACGCACCGCACGGTCACGACGCGTTCCTGCTCGACGACGCGCGCTATCACAACCTGATCCGCGCGTATTACGAACGAATCGCCAACGAGGTGGGTGCATGAACCAGCAAGCGCTGAATTCCCTGTCCGCGCGCGCGGACTTCCGCACGATCGCGCGCTGGGTCGAGCCGCGCTCGACCGTGCTCGACCTCGGCTGCGGCGACGGCTCGCTGCTCGCGCTGCTGATGGAAGAACTGGATGTCACCGGTTACGGCATCGAACTGAACGATGCGGGCGTGCTCGCGAGCGCGAAGAACGGCATCAACGTGATTCAGCAGAATCTCGAGGACGGCCTGCGGCTGTTCGAAGACCACAGCTTCGACATCGCGATCCTGTCGCAAACCTTGCAGACGATTCACCAGACGGCCGCGATCCTGCGCGAAACGGCGCGCGTCGGCCGCGAGTGCATCGTGTCGTTCCCGAACTTCGGCTATTGGTCGCACCGGCTGTCGGTGCTGCACGGCCGGATGCCCGTGTCGAAATCGCTGCCGTACCAGTGGCACAACACGCCGAACGTGCGGGTGCTGACGATCGAGGATTTCGAGGCGCTCGCGCCCGAAGTCGGCGTCACGATCCTCGACCGCGTCGTGCTGCACGAAGGCCAGCCGATTCGATGGGGAGCGAACTGGCGTGGTAGTCTTGCTGTCTATCGCGTCAAGCGCAGCTGAGCCGGGAGGCCGTTGACGAACGCCGACGGCCCGCACGCACGCGCGGCCGCGCTCCTGTGCTACCCGCGCCACCGCCTGCGCTGCCGCCGCAATCAGTCAACGCTACCCAGTTTCTGTCCATGTCGAAAACGCCACACGAGGCGCCCGCACTCACCGCTCACGAGGAGCACCCCGGCTGGCGAGCCTATCTGAACACGCACATGCTGATCTGCGTGTTCCTGGGCTTCACGTCGGGCCTGCCCCTGTTCACGCTCGTCTACCTCGTGCAGGCATGGCTGCGCTCGGAAGGCGTGAACCTGAAGGAAATCGGCCTGTTCGCGCTGATCCAGTTCCCGTATACGTGGAAGTTCCTGTGGGCGCCGCTGATGGACCGCTACATCCCGCGCCTGCCCGGCTGGCGGCCGGGCCGCCGGCGCGGCTGGATGCTGCTCACGCAGGTGCTGGTCGCGGGCGCGATCGCCGCGCTCGGCTTCGTGTCGCCGCGCGACTCGATCTGGACGGTTGCCGCGCTCACCACGCTCGTCGCATTCTTCGGCGCGAGCTCCGATATCGTGATCGACGCGTATCGCCGCGAGCTGCTGCGCGACACCGAGCAGGGCCTCGGCAACGCGGTGCACGTGAACGCGTACAAGCTCGCCGCGCTGATTCCCGGCTCGCTCGCACTGATCCTGTCCGACCACATGCCGTGGGACGCCGTGTTCGCGCTCACCGGCGCGTTCATGCTGCCGGGCATCCTGATGACGCTGCTGGTGCGCGAGCCCGAAGTGGTCGGCGCACCGCCGCGCAACCTGCGCGACGCGATCGTGCTGCCGTTCCGCGAATTCATCCAGCGCGACGGCTGGGCCGGCGCGCTGCTCGTCATCGCGTTCATCTTCCTGTTCAAGATCGGCGACACGATGGCCACCACGCTGTCGACGTCGTTCTTCCTCGACATCGGCTTCTCGCGCACCGAGATCGGCATCGTCGCGAAAACCACCGCACTCGTCGCGAGCGTCGCCGGCGGCATCATCGGCGGCATCTGGCTCGTGAAGATCGGCATCGGCCGCGGGCTGTGGGTCTTCGGCGCGCTGCAGATGGTGTCGACGCTCGGCTTCGCGTGGCTTGCGCAGGTCGGCCCCAGCTCGCCGGTGCTCGCGGTACTCTACGAATTCACGGTCACGGCAAGCCACGCGCTCGCGTCGTTCCTGTCGATCTTCGGCTTCGAGGTCACGCCGCATCTGAGCCCGATGACCGTCGCGCTCGCACTCGTCTACGGTTTCGAAACCTTCACGACCGGCCTGACGATGGCCGCGTTTGTCGCGTACATCGCCAGCACGACCGACCCGCGCTATACGGCCACGCAGTTCGCGCTGTTCACGAGCCTCGCGTCGGTGCCGCGCACGCTCGCGTCGGCCGCGAGCGGCTTCATCGTCGCGAAGATCGGCTGGTTCGACTACTTCATCGCGTGCACCGCGCTCGCGATTCCCGGCATGCTGCTGCTGTTCAAGATCGCGCCGTGGAACGGCACCGCACGCAACGGCGAGGCCAGCCGTGCGCAGTGAGCGCCTGCACCGCCTCGCACGCGTTGCGGCTTCGTGGAGCGTCGGTGCTGCAGCGCTCGCCGCGGGGTTCGCCCATGCGGCCGACACCGGTGCGCCCGCAGCAACCGCAGCAACCGCCGCGGGCTCCGCGCCGGCCGCTGCACCGGCTTCACCGCCTGCAACGTCGACCTCCGCCGTCCCCGCCCAACCGGCCGCCGCCGAACCCGCGCAGCCGACCGGCGCCGCCGCGTCGACGAAGGCTTATGCGCCGACGACGCCACAGGTCCGCTACGGCAATGCGATCGCATTCCGCACGCTGTTGCCGTCGCCGCTGCTCGAGCAGCTCACCGCGAACGAATACGCGCAGATCGTACAGGCGGCCGCCGACAGCAACCGCCTGCTGCCCGCGAACCAGCCGCGCGTGAAGCGCCTGCGCGCGATCGTCGCGAAGCTCGCGCCGTATTCGGTGAAGTGGAACGATCGCGTGAAGAACTGGGCGTGGGACGTGAACGTGATTCGCTCGCGCGACATCCGGCTGACCTGCCTGCCGGGCGGCAAGGTGCTCGTGTACGGCGGCCTGCTCGACCGCATCCGGCTGAACGACGACGAGCTCGGCGTGCTGGTCGCGCACGGCATCGCGCACGCGCTGCGCGAACATGCGCGCAGCAACTTCAGCGCGGCATCGCAAACTTCGCTGCGCGCCGCCGCGCTGCCGCCGCTGTTCGGCGTCGGCGATCCGCTGCCGCAGGCGCTGAACCTCGGCGAGCGCCTGCAGTCGCTCCACTACGACCCGACCGACGAGACCGAAGCCGACGTCATCGGCGGCGACATCGCCGCACGCGCGGGCTTCGATCCGCGCGCGGCGATCACGCTGTGGGACAAGCTCGCGGTCGCGACACGCGCGAACAAGGCAACGGGCTTCATCTACACGCACCCGTACAGCACCGCGCGGCGCCAGGATCTGTTGAACCGGCTGCCGGACCTGATGCCGCTGTACGCGAAGGCGATCGGCAAGCACGTCGATACGCTGCCCGACTACGCGGGCATCAGCGCGCAGCGGCGCAAGGTCGTGCGGCGCGCCGGTTGACGCCGGACGCTACGCGTCCGTACAAGCGCGTCGACACGCTGCCCGACTACGCGGAGATCCACGCGCAGCGGCGCAAAGTCGTGCGGCGCTGAGCGCTAACCGCTGAGCGCCGCCGATCGCTACACCGCCCTACGCATTCACGCCCGCCGCGACCGGCCGGACCCCGCTTTCGCGCATCCAGCGCACCTCGTCACCCGGGCTGCGACCGAACAGCCGCTTGAACTCGCGGCTGAACTGCGACGCGCTCGCGTAGCCGACGCGCGCGGCCGCCGTGCCGGCGCCAACCCCGTCCTGCACCATCATCAGCCGCGCCTGGTGTAGCCGCGCGGCCTTCACGTACTGCATCGGCGACGTTGCCGTCACGTGCTTGAACTGCGCGTGGAACACCGCGAGGCTCATCCCGGCTTCGCGCGCGAGCGTCTCGACGTCGAGGTCGGCCGCCAACTCCGCATGGATGCGCCGCAGCGCCTTCGCGATGCGGCCGAAGTGATGCTGCTGCACGAGCGCCGCGCGGATCGCGTCACCCTGCGTGCCCGTCAGCACGCGATACGCGATCTCGCGCATGATCGCCGGCCCCAGCACGCGCGTGTCGTGCGGCGAAGCCAGCGCTTCGAGCAACCGCACGACCGCGTCGGCCAGCGGCGCGTCGAGCGGCGTCGAATAGACACCGAGCGGCTCGCTCGCGGCCGCGCCGAGCGTCTCGTCGAGCAGGATCGCGAGCTCGGCGATCACCGCGAGATCGACGCGGATCGAGATCGCGAGAAACGGCTCGTCCATGCTCGCGAAGGTCTCGCACTCGAACGGCAGCGGTACCGACAACACCAGGTACTGCTGCGCGTCGTACACGAACGAGCGGTCGCCGAGATAGCCGAGCTTGCGCCCCTGGCACACGACGATGATGCTCGGTTCGTACAGCACGGGCAGGCGCGGCGCGGGACGGGTTACACGGATGAAGCGCACGCCGTCGAGCGCCGCGAGCGTCTCGCCATCGTTCGGCGCGAGGCGCGTGTGCAGCTCGATCATGCGGCGCTGCACGCGGTCGCCCGTGTCGGCGAAAAGGGGCTCGAAGCTCATCGGCGTGTTCCTGTCCGGCAAGAGAATCTGGCTCGCAATGTAGCACCTTGCGTGCGTTTTGACGGTTGTTCGCGTGCAGTTCAAGAGGAATAGGCAAATCTTCCAGACCTTCGTGTATTTCGCTGCGGCGCCGTGCTCCTTACGATGACGTCCTGCCTCGCCGCATCGCCACATGGTGCGACGGCAGTTCGTTTCGCCGGAAGTTTTTCCCGGACAAGGAGCCCCCCTGCATGAGCACCACCTACGCTTACGCGGCAACCGATTCGCAGTCGCCGCTCGCCCCGTTCGAATTCCAGCGTCGCGCGCTGCGCGATCTCGACGTCCAGATCGACGTCCTCTACTGCGGCGTCTGCCACTCGGACCTGCACCAGGCGCGCAACGAATGGCGCAACACGATCTACCCGGTCGTGCCGGGCCATGAAATCGTCGGCCGCGTGACCGCGACCGGCCCGCAGGTCTCGCGCTTCAAGGTCGGCGAGCTGGTCGGCGTCGGCTGCCTCGTCGATTCGTGCCGCACCTGCCCGAGCTGCGCCGACGGCCTCGAGCAGTATTGCGAGAACGGCTTCGTCGGCACCTACAACGGCCAGGATCGCGTGACGGGCGACGTCACGTTCGGCGGCTACTCGACGCAGCTCGTCGTCGACGAGGCATTCGTGCTGCGCGTGCCCGAGACGCTCGACCCGGCCGGCGCCGCGCCGCTCCTGTGCGCGGGGATCACGACCTACTCGCCGCTGCGGCAGTGGAACGTCGGCCCCGGCAAGAAGGTCGGCATCGTCGGCCTCGGCGGCCTCGGCCACATGGGCGTGAAGCTGGCGCGCGCGATGGGTGCGCACGTCGTGCTGTTCACGACGTCGCCGTCGAAGATCGAGGACGGCAAGCGCGTCGGCGCGCACGAAGTGGTGATCTCGAAGGACGAGGCGCAGATGAACGCGCACCTGAACAGCTTCGACTTCATCCTGAACACGGTCGCCGCGCAGCACGACCTGAACCCGTTCCTGCACCTGCTGAAGCGCGACGGCACGATGACGCTCGTCGGCGCGCCGGAGCACGACCATCCGTCGCCGCAGGTGTTCAACCTGATCTTCAAGCGCCGCCGCCTCGCGGGCTCGCTAATCGGCGGGATCGCGGAAACGCAAGAAATGCTCGATTTCTGCGCGGAGCACGGGATCACGTCGGATATCGAGACGATCCCGATGCAGCAGATCAATGCCGCTTACGAGCGGATGCTGAAGAGCGACGTGAAGTACCGGTTCGTGATCGACATGGCCTCGATCAAGCAGTAAGCGCCGCCGGGCGGCTCGCACGCTCGCCGCCCCAAACGGAACGGGCCGCATGTTCGACATGCGGCCCGTTCTGCATCCGGCGACCGGAGGGTTCGACTGCTACGCGCGCGGCGTCGCGCAGGCGGTCACTTCTTGTAGTCGTAATCGATCGTCAACGGCGCGTGATCGCTGAACTTGATGTCCTTGAAGATCGACGTGCTTTTCGCGGTGCCGGCCACGCCCGGCGTCGCGATCTGGTAGTCGATCCGCCACCCGACGTTCTTCGCATACGCCTGGCCGCGGTTGCTCCACCACGTGTACTGCTCGGCGCGCGGGTCGAGCGTGCGGAACACGTCGACATAGCCGACATCGTCGAACAGCTTCGTGAGCCACTCGCGCTCCTCCGGCAGGCAGCCCGAGTTCTTCTGGTTGCTCTTCCAGTTCTTGATGTCGATTTCCTTGTGGACGATGTTCACGTCGCCGCACAGGATCACCTCGCGCTTCTTCTTGAGCTGAGCGAGGTGCGGCATGAACTCGTCCATGAAACGGTACTTCGCCTGCTGACGTTCTTCGCCGCTCGAGCCGGACGGCACGTACACCGACACGACCGACAGCTTGCCGTAGCGCGCCTCGACATAGCGACCTTCGGTATCGAATTCGCTGCTGCCGAAACCGATGATCACGTCATCGGGCTCGCGGCGACTGTACACGCCCGCGCCACTGTAGCCCTTCTTCTCGGCGTGGTGGAAATAGCTCTTGAAGCCGTGCGGCTCGACGAATTCGGCCGGCAGGTCGTCGGCCGAGACCTTGATTTCCTGCACGCACACGCAATCGGCGTTCTGTTCGCCGAGCCATTCGAAGAAGCCCTTCTTCGCGGCGGAGCGGATGCCGTTCAGGTTGGCGGTAATCACTCGCATCATGTCGGATTCCGTTCAGTTCGATGTTTTACAGGGGGGCAGCTTAACGGATCTTCACGCCTTCGAGCTCGGGCTTCGGCGGCGGGAATTCCAGCTTCATGTCGGTCATCGTGCGCAGCAGCAGCTCGGCGATCATCACGTTGCGGTGCGTCTTCGAGTTTGCCGGGATCACGTACCACGGCGCATGCTCGGCGGACGTTGCGGCGAGCGCGTCGCGATAGGCGGACTGGTATGCGTCCCAGTGCTTGCGCGCGTCGAGGTCGGAGATGTCGAACTTCCAGTGCTTGGTCGGATCGTCGATGCGCGCCTGCAGCCGCTCGCGCTGCTCGTCCTTCGAGATGTGCAGGAAGCACTTGATGATCGTCGTGCCGTTCTCGACCAGCATCGTCTCGAAATCGCGGATCTGCCGGTAGCGGCGCTCGCATTCCTTCGCGTCGATCAGGTCGAGCACGCGCGGCACGAGCACGTCTTCGTAGTGGCTGCGGTTGAAGATCGCGAGCTCGCCCGCGGCCGGCACCTGCGCATGCACGCGCCACAGGAAGTCGTGCGCGGCCTCGATCGGCGTCGGCGCCTTGAACGGCACGACGCGCAGGCCGAGCGGATCGACCTCGCGGAACACCGCGCGCACGGTGCCGTCCTTGCCGCTGGTATCCATCCCCTGCAGCACGAGCAGTACGCGCTTCTTCTGCTGCGTGTGCAGGCGCTCCTGCTGCACGTCGAGCTCGGTCGACACGGCCGACAGCCGTTCGCGGTCGTCGTCCTTCGAACCGGACGAGAACGGCTTCGCGGCCGGGTCGAACGCATCGAGCTTGAATGCTGCGGCTTCCTTCTCACGCGTGCTGTAAGGCACGCGGAAATCGTCGAGCGCGGGTTGTTTCGCCATTCGTTCCTCCGTTGGACGCTGTGATGCATACGATAACGCATCCACCAAACACAACGGGCCGCGCCGAACTGGTTCGGGGCGGCCCGTCGTCAAGCGCGGTTCAAACGCGCGCTCATGCTCAGCCGAGCTTCTTCTTCAGCAGTTCGTTGACCTGCTGCGGATTGGCCTTGCCCTTCGTTGCCTTCATCGCCTGGCCGATCAGCGCGTTGAAGGCCTTCTCCTTGCCCGCGCGGAATTCCTCGACCGACTTCGCGTTCGCCGCGAGCACCTCGTCGATGATCGCTTCCAGCGCGCCGGTGTCGGAGATCTGCTTCAGGCCTTTCGCGTCGATGATGCGGTCGGCCGCGCCTTCGTCGTCGGCCTTCTCGTCCCAGATCGTCGCGAAGATTTCCTTCGCGATCTTGTTCGAGATCGTGCCGTCGGCGATGCGCTGCAGCAACAGCGCGAGCTGCGCGGCCGACACCGGGATCGCGTCGATCTCGATGCCGTCGCGGTTCAGCTGCGACGATACGTCGCCCATCAGCCAGTTCGCGGCGATCTTCGCGTTCGCCGCGCCGGCCTTCGCGACCACGGCTTCGAAGTACGCGGCCATCGCCTTGCTCGACGTCAGCACGCCCGCGTCATACGCGGACACGCCGTACTCGTCGACGAAGCGCTGCTGGATCGCGGCCGGCAGCTCGGGCATGCCGGACTGCACGCGCTCGATCCAGTCCTGGCCGATCACGAGCGGCATCAGGTCGGGGTCGGGGAAGTAGCGGTAGTCGTGCGCGTCTTCCTTGCTGCGCATCGAACGCGTCTCGCGCTTGTCCGGATCGTAGAGGCGGGTTTCCTGCACGACTTCGCCGCCGTCCTCGATCAGCTCGATCTGGCGACGCACTTCGAAATTGATCGCTTCCTCGAGGAACCGGAACGAGTTCAGGTTCTTGATTTCCGCGCGCGTGCCGAACTTCTCCTGGCCGACCGGGCGCACCGACACGTTCGCGTCGCAGCGGAACGAGCCTTCCTGCATGTTGCCGTCGCAGATGCCGAGCCACACGACGAGCCCGTGCAGCGCCTTCGCGTAGGCAACCGCCTCGGCCGCACTGCGCATTTCCGGCTCGGTGACGATCTCGAGCAGCGGCGTGCCTGCGCGGTTCAGGTCGATCCCCGTCATTCCGGCGAAGTCTTCATGCAGCGACTTGCCGGCGTCTTCCTCGAGGTGCGCGCGGGTCAGGTTGACCGTCTTCTCGTACGCTGCCTTGCCGGCCTTTTCGTTGGCGGGCACCTGGATCGTGATCTGGCCGCCCTGGACGACCGGAATCTCGTACTGGCTGATCTGATAGCCCTTCGGCAGATCGGGGTAGAAATAATTCTTGCGCGCGAAGATGCTGCGCGGCGCGATGGTCGAGCCGATCGCAAGGCCGAAGCGGATCGCCCGCTCGACCGCGCCACGGTTCAGCACCGGCAGCACGCCCGGCAGCGCCAGGTCGACCGGGCACGCCTGCGTGTTCGGCTCGGCGCCGAACTGCGTCGGCGCGCCCGAGAAAATCTTCGAGACGGTCGACAGTTGCGCGTGCGTCTCGAGACCGATAACGACTTCCCATTGAGTAGCCATATTCATGCCTCCCGCCGAGCCGCCTCAAGGGAGGCATGCGCCCCCTCGGGGGGCAGCGAACAAAGTGAGCGTGGGGGCTCATTCTCCACCCCCGCCGGAACTTGCTTGTGCCAGTCGGTCGCGCGCTGGAACGCGTCGGCGACCTGCAGCATCCGGGCTTCGTTGAAATAGTTGCCGATGATCTGCAGGCCGACCGGGCGCTTCGCGTTCGCACCCGCGCCGAAACCGCACGGCACGCTCATGCCGGGCAGGCCGGCGAGGCTCACCGACAGCGTGTAGATATCCGCGAGATACATCTGCACCGGATCGTCGCCCTTCGAACCGAGATCCCATGCGACCGTCGGCGACGCCGGGCCCATGATCACGTCGCAGGACTTGAACGCTTCCTGGAAATCGTTCGCGATGATGCGGCGGATCTTCTGCGCCTGCAGGTAGTACGCGTCGTAGTAGCCGTGCGACAGCACGTACGCGCCGACCAGAATCCGGCGCTTCACCTCGGGGCCAAAGCCTTCCGCGCGCGACTTCTTGTACATGTCGAGCAGGTCGCCGTACTGCGCGGCGCGGTGGCCGAAGCGCACGCCGTCGAAACGCGACAGGTTCGACGATGCTTCCGCCGGCGCGATCACGTAGTACACGGGGATCGACAGTTCCGTCTTCGGCAGCGACACCGGCACGAGCGTCGCGCCGAGCGCTTCATACTGCTTGAGTGCCGCGTCGATCGTCGCGCGCACGTCGTCGGCGAGGCCGTCGCCGAAATACTCGTTCGGCAAGCCGATGCGCAGGCCCGCGAGCGGCTTGCCCGCGTCGTTGCCGGCTGCCCACGGCTGGCCGAGGTGGCGCGTGAAATCTTCATCGTCGCGCTCGAGGCTCGTCGAGTCGCGCTCGTCGAAGCCGGCCATCGCATTCAGCAGCAGCGCGCAGTCGGACGCGCTCTGCGCCATCGGGCCGCCCTGGTCGAGCGACGACGCGAACGCGATCATCCCGTAGCGCGACACGCGGCCGTAGGTCGGCTTGATGCCCGTCACGCCCGCAAACGACGCAGGCTGGCGGATCGAGCCGCCGGTGTCGGTGCCGGTCGCGGCCGGCGCGAGGCGCGCGGCGACGGCGGCCGAGCTGCCGCCCGAGCTGCCGCCCGGCACCGCGTTCGTGTCCCACGGGTTCTTTACCGCGCCGAACGCCGAATTCTCGTTCGACGAGCCCATCGCGAACTCGTCCATGTTGGTCTTGCCGAGCGTGACCATGCCGGCCGCCTGCAGGCGGGCGACGACGGTCGCGTCGAACGGGCTCTCGTAATTCGCGAGCATCTTCGAGCCGGCGGTCGAGTGCCAGCCGCGCGTGACGAACACATCCTTGTGCGCGATCGGCAGGCCGGTGAGCGCGCCGCCCGCGCCGCGCGCGAGCTCCGCGTCGGCAGCTTTCGCCTGCGCGAGGGTCAGATCGGCATCGACGTGGACGAACGCGTTCAGGTCGCGCGCGGCATCGATCCGTTTCAGGTAGTGCTGCGCGAGCTCGACGGCCGAGCATTCCTTGGCGGCGAGCGCGGCGCGCAGTTCGGTCAGGCTTTTTGCGTGCATTGAGTGGTTTTCCTGGGAATTCTGGGTGGCGCGCGGCGCGAACGCGGCGGCGCGCTTGTCATCGAATGCTTACTCGATCACCTTCGGCACGAGATAGAGGCCGTCCTGGACGGCCGGCGCCGGACGCTGGTTGTCGTCGCGATTGACGACTTCCGTCACGGCGTCGTCGCGCAGGCGCTGCGCGACTTCCTGGATCTGTTCGATCGGGTGGGCGAGCGGCGCGATGCCGGCGGTGTCGACCGCCTGCATCTGCTCGACGAGGCCGAAGAGTTCATTGAGCTGGCCGAGCATGTGCTCGGCGTCGGCGTCGGCCATTTCGAGTCGCGCCAGGTGCGCGATGCGTTTCACATCGGTCAGGGTCAGGGCCATGCGATCACCGGAAAAACAAGGCTGCGCAGCGCATCAAAAGCAGCACTGCGGCGGGGGGTTGGAGGGTGCGATCCCACCCTCAAAAATCGGGACCGAAGCGGCAAAAATACCGCCCGTTTCGATTCAAATACCGTGAAATTATAAGGTATCATTACGCGTTCGACCCAAACCCGGCAGCCTTTTCCCGCACCGTTTCGCCTCGCTTCGGCAAGCCGTGCGTGCATCGTGCGATCCCCGGTAGACATCACTCGCAGCTTCGTGCGCCGCGGCGGCCGCTTCCGCCACGCTTCCCGAGGCTGTTATTTTTTCCGCTGCCGCCCTCAGCGCTCGCTATGCAGGGCCGGCCCAGAGCGAAACAGGATTCTGAATGTTCGGTTTTTTGCGCAGCTACTTCTCCAACGATCTCGCGATCGACCTCGGCACCGCAAACACCCTGATCTACATGCGCGGCAAGGGCATCGTGCTCGATGAGCCGTCCGTCGTGTCGATCCGCCAGGAAGGCGGCCCCAACGGCAAGAAGACGATCCAGGCGGTCGGCAAGGAAGCCAAGCAGATGCTCGGCAAGGTGCCGGGCAACATCGAGGCGATCCGCCCGATGAAGGACGGCGTGATCGCCGACTTCACCGTCACCGAGCAGATGATCAAGCAGTTCATCAAGACGGCCCACGAGTCGCGCATGTTCTCGCCGTCGCCGCGCATCATCATCTGCGTGCCGTGCGGCTCGACCCAGGTCGAGCGCCGCGCGATCAAGGAAGCCGCGCACGGTGCCGGCGCGTCGCAGGTCTACCTGATCGAGGAGCCGATGGCGGCCGCGATCGGCGCGGGCCTGCCGGTGTCGGAAGCCACCGGCTCGATGGTCGTCGACATCGGCGGCGGCACGACCGAAGTCGGCGTGATCTCGCTCGGCGGCATCGTGTACAAGGGTTCGGTCCGCGTCGGCGGCGACAAGTTCGACGAGGCGATCGTCAACTACATCCGCCGCAACTACGGGATGCTGATCGGCGAGCAAACCGCCGAGGCGATCAAGAAGGAAATCGGCTCCGCGTTCCCGGGTTCCGAAGTCAAGGAAATGGAAGTGAAGGGCCGCAACCTGTCGGAAGGCATTCCGCGCAGCTTCACGATCTCCAGCAACGAAATCCTCGAAGCGCTGACCGATCCGCTGAACCAGATCGTGTCGTCGGTGAAGATCGCGCTCGAACAGACGCCGCCGGAACTCGGCGCCGACATCGCCGAACGCGGGATGATGCTGACGGGCGGCGGTGCGCTGCTGCGCGACCTCGATCGCCTGCTGGCGGAAGAAACCGGCCTGCCGGTGCTCGTCGCGGAAGATCCGCTCACCTGCGTCGTACGCGGTTCGGGCATGGCGCTCGAGCGCATGGACAAGCTGGGCAGCATCTTCTCGTACGAGTGATCGTCTAAGCTGTTTCGTTGATATGACGCACCCGCGGCGTGGCCGGATCGCTCGTTTAGAACGAACCGCCGCGCCGTTTGCGCGTCTGAGCATCATTTAACCGATCACACGCGCCCGGCGCCGACCATGGAATACAGTCCGCCGCCCCTCTTCAAGCAAGGTCCGCCCGCGCTCGCGCGGCTCATCTTCTTCGTTGCCCTCGCCATCGCGCTCCTCGTGTCGGACGCGCGCTTCAGCACGCTCGAAATCGTTCGCGGCGTGCTCGGCACCGTGCTCTATCCGCTGCAGCGCGCCGCGCTCGTGCCGCGCGACCTGTTCATGGGCGCGGCCGACATCGCCGTCACCGGCGCGTCGCTGCGCCACGAGAACGACGATCTCCGCAAGCGCAACCTGCAGCTGTCCACGCAGGCCAACCAGGCCGCCGTGCTCTCGCAGGAAAACGCGCATCTGCGTGCGGTGCTCGAGCTGCGCCAGCACATCGCGACGCAATCGACGCCGGTCGAGATCCAGTACGACACGAGCGATCCGTTCACGCAGAAGATCGTGATCGGGCAAGGTTCGCAGCAGGGCATCCAGGGCGGCTCGCCCGTCGTCAGCGAGGACGGCGTGATCGGCCAGGTCACGCGCGTGTTCCCGCTGCAGGCCGAAGTCACGCTGATCACCGACCGCGATCTCGCGATTCCCGTGCAGGTGCTGCGCACCGGCCTGCGCAGCGTGATCTACGGCACGCCGAAGGGCGATTCGCTCGACCTGCGCTTCGTGCCGACGAGCGCGGATCTCGTCGTCGGCGACGAGCTCGTCACGAGCGGCCTCGACGGCGTCTATCCGCCCGGCCTGCCGGTCGCGAAGGTCGCACGGGTCGACAAGCTCGCCGATACGGCGTTCGCGCGCGTGACTTGCGCGCCGATCGCCGCCGTGCGCGGCGCGCGCCAGATGCTCGTGCTGCATTACCAGAACGACATCCCGCCGCGCCCGGCCGAGCCCGATCCGGCCGCCGACAAGAACGCGAAGGGCAAGAAAGGCGCGAAAGCCGCCGCGAAGGGCGAGAAGGCCGACAAGGCTGACGCAAGTGCGAAGCCGGCCGCCGCGGCCCAGCCCGGCGCCAAGCCGGCGCCTGCCGCTCCGGCCAAGCCCGCCGCCGCGCCCGCGAAGCCCGCGGCCGGGCAACCAGGAGCCCAGCGATGAATCGCCCGCAATACATCCTGCAGCCGGTCAATCCGTACTTCATCGTCTTCAGCCTCGCCGCCGCGTTCCTGCTGAACCTGATGCCGTGGGGCCGCCTGCCCGGCGTTCCCGACTTCGTCGCGCTCGTGGTGCTGTTCTGGAACATCCACCAGCCGCGCAAGGTCGGGATGGGCGTCGCGTTCGCGCTCGGCATCCTGATGGACGTGCATGACGCGGGGCTGCTCGGCGAGCATGCGCTCGCGTATACGCTGCTGTCGTACGGCGCGATCACGATCCACCGTCGCGTGCTGTGGATGCCGATCGGCGTGCAGGTGCTGTACGTCACGCCGCTGCTGGTCGTCGCGCAGCTCGTCCCGTTCGTGATCCGCCTCGTGATGGGCGCCGCGTTCCCGGGCTGGCGCTACCTGGTCGACGGCTTCGTCGAGGCCGCGCTGTGGCCGATCGCGAGCCACCTGCTGTTGATGCCGCAACGCCGCCCGGTCGATCCGGACGATACGCGCCCCATCTGAGCCCAGGGCCCGCCTTGAATACCCGCCGCCCCCACGCCTGCGCGCCGCGCTCCGGGGCGGCACCTCGCCCGCACCCGCACGCCGTGCGCGGGCCAGATCGATCGTAACCGCATGACCGAATTCAACGACACCCAACAGCAGCTCTCGAAGTTCCGCTTGCGCGTCGCGGCAGCGGGCATCTTCGTGTTCGTCTGCTTCGGGCTGCTCGCGAGCCGCTTCTTCTACCTGCAGTTGATGCAGCATGGCAAATACGCGCTGCAGGCCGAGGAAAACCGCATCTCGGTCGCGCCGATCGTGCCGAACCGCGGGATCATCACCGACCGCAACGGCGTGATCCTCGCGAAGAACTACTCGGCCTATACGCTCGAGATCACGCCGTCGAAGCTCGACGACACGCTCGACAACACGATCGACAAGCTGTCCGAGATCATCCCGATCGACGCACGCGACCGCCGCCGCTTCAAGAAGCTGCAGGAAGACTCGAAGAACTTCGAGAGCCTGCCGATCCGCACGCGGCTCACCGACGCGGAAGTCGCGCGCTTCACCGCGCAGCGCTTCCGCTTCCCCGGCGTCGACGTGCGCGCGCGGCTGTTCCGCCAATATCCGCTCGGCACCACGGCCGCGCACGTGATCGGCTACATCGGCCGGATCTCGAAGCGCGACCAGGATCGCATCGACGCGATGAGCGACGACAACGACAGCGACCAGGAAAACTACGATCCGCGCCGCGACGCGAACAACTACAAGGGCACCGACTACATCGGCAAGATCGGCGTCGAGCAGAGCTACGAGACCGAGTTGCACGGGCTGACGGGCTTCGAGGAAGTCGAGGTGACGGCCGGTGGCCGGCCCGTGCGCACGCTGTCGCGCACGCAGGCGACGCCCGGCAACAACCTCGTGTTGTCGCTCGACATCGGGCTGCAGCAGGTCGCCGAGCAGGCGTTCGCCGGCAAGCGTGGCGCGCTGGTCGCGATCGAGCCGAAGACGGGCGACGTGCTCGCGTTCGTGTCGTCGCCGAGCTTCGACCCGAACTCGTTCGTCGACGGCATCGACCAGCAGACCTGGGACGAGCTGAACAGCTCGACCGACAAGCCACTCCTGAACCGCCCGCTGCACGGCACCTACCCGCCCGGCTCGACGTACAAGCCGTTCATGGCCCTCGCCGGCCTGACGCTCGGCAAGCGCACGCCGGGCTGGGGCTTCCAGGATCCCGGCTACTTCACGTTCGGCGGCCACACGTTCCGCAACGACGTGCGCTCGGGCCAGGGCTGGGTCGACATGAACAAGGCGATCATGGTGTCGAACGACACCTACTTCTACATGCTCGCGCGCGACCTCGGCGTGAACTCGATCGCGAACTTCATGAAGCCGTTCGGCTTCGGCCAGATCACCGGGATCGACATCCAGGGCGAGGCGCGCGGGATCCTGCCGTCGACCGACTGGAAGAAGAAGGCGTTCAAGAAGGCCGCGCAGCAGAAGTGGTTCGACGGCGAGACGATCAGCCTCGGGATCGGCCAGGGCTACAACTCGTTCACGATCCTGCAGCTCGCGCACGCAACCGCGACGCTCGCGAACAACGGCGTCGTGATGAAACCCCACCTCGTGAAGGAAATCGAGGATCCGATTTCGCGCGGGCGCCGCCTGACCGTGCCGAAGGAAAGCGAAGTGATCCCGCTCAAGCAGGCCGACATCGACGTCGTGAAGCGCGGGATGGAGAACGTGATCGAGAACCCGTCCGGCACCGCGTACAAGGTGTTCCGCGGCGCGCCGTACCTCGCTGCCGGCAAGACCGGCACCGCGCAGGTGTTTTCGCTGCAAGGCTCCAACTACAAGGGCCACCTGCTTGCCGAGCACCTGCGCGACCACGCGCTGTTCATCGCGTACGCGCCGGTCGACCATCCGCAGATCGCCGTCGCGCTGGTCGTCGAAAACGGCGGCTGGGGTGCGCAGGCCGCCGGCCCGATCGCGCGCCGCGTGCTCGACTTCTACCTCGTCGACCGCCAGAACCCGCAGAACGAGGCTGCGGCCGTGGCTGCCGCGGCGTCGGCAACCGAACCCGTCAACGCGCCGGTGATCGGCGACGCGAACAGGCCTGCTGCCGTCGCGGCCGGTTTCACGGCGCTGCCGCAACCGGTCGTGCCGACCCCGGCCAGCGCGGCGGAAGCGGCTTCGGCCGCGGCGGCCTCCGAAGCGTCGGCCGCCGCCGTCGCGGGCGCCGCCCCGTCGGCCAGCGCCGCCGCGCCGAGGGCCGCGAGCCTGCCTCCGATCCGGCGCCCGCACCGGCCACGCCGGCCCGCCAGCGACGCGCAGCCGCTCGTCGCCACGCCGCGCGACGACAACCACCGTGCGACCGCCCCCGCGAAGGCGGCGGACGCCGGCACCGCTCATTAACGGAGAAAGGCATGCAATTCGACAAGCGCGCCTGGCTCGACAAGATCAAGCAGATGTTCGCGGGCTTCGACCGCCCGCTCGCCCTCATCGTGTTCCTGCTGCTGTGCGTCGGCATCGTCACGCTGTACAGCGCGGCGATCGACATGCCGGGCCGCGTCGAGGACCAGTTGCGCAACATCCTGCTGACGTTCGTGCTGATGTGGGTGATCGCCAACATCCCGCCCACGACGCTGATGCGCTTCGCGGTCCCGCTCTACACGTTCGGGGTCGCGCTATTGGTCGCGGTCGCACTGTTCGGGATGACCAAGAAAGGCGCGAAGCGCTGGCTGAACGTCGGCGTCGTGATCCAGCCGTCGGAAATCCTCAAGATCGCGACACCGCTGATGCTCGCGTGGTACTACCAGCGCCGCGAAGGCGGGCTGCGCTGGTACGACTTCATCGCCGCGTTCGGGATCCTGCTGGTACCGGTCGGGCTGATCGCAAAGCAGCCCGACCTCGGCACCGGCCTGCTCGTATTCGCAGCTGGCTTCTTCGTGATCTACCTCGCCGGCCTGTCGTTCAAGTTGATCGTGCCGGTGCTCGTCGCAGGCGTGATCGCGGTCGGCTCGATCGCCGTGTTCGAAGAGCGCATCTGCCAGCCCGAAGTGCAGTGGCCGCTGATGCACGATTACCAGAAGCACCGTGTGTGCACGCTGCTCGACCCGACCTCCGACCCGCTCGGCAAGGGCTTCCACACGATCCAGGCCGTGATCGCGATCGGCTCGGGCGGCGTGCTCGGCAAGGGCTACCTGAAAGGCACGCAGGCGCACCTCGAGTTCATTCCGGAGAAGCACACCGACTTCATCTTCGCGGTGTTCTCCGAGGAATGGGGGCTCGTCGGCGGGCTCGTGCTGCTGACGCTGTACATGGCGCTGATCGCGCGCGGGCTCTATATCGCCGCGCAGGGCGCGACGCTGTTCGGCCGCCTGCTCGCGGGCTCGCTCACGCTCGCGTTCTTCGTCTATGCGTTCGTCAACATCGGGATGGTGAGCGGCGTGCTGCCGGTCGTCGGCGTGCCGCTACCGTTCATGAGTTATGGCGGCACGGCGCTCACGACGCTCGGCATCGCGATCGGGATGATCATGAGCGTCGGGCGGCAGCGGCGGCTGATGAAGAGCTGACCGCGCGGCACGCAACGCAGAAAGAAAAACGGCGCCCCGGCGCCGTTTTTTTTCGACTGCGCATGGCGCACACGGCCGCATCGTGCGGTGTGGAGTGGCGCGGCCCCCGTTCACGGCGCCGGCGCGTGCGACCCTCCCGGCTCCGCGCCAGCCCCCGATGCCGGCCCCTGCGCCTTCAGCCGCGCGCTCAGCTCCTTGAATTTCAGCCCGGCCGTTTCGTCGCCCTGCGCGGCCGCCGCCGCGTAATACGCCCGTGCGATGTTCAGGTTCTGCGCGACGCCGTCGCCACCGCGCTCGTAGAACGATGCGGTCACGTACTGCGCGGTCGGCTCGCCCGCGTCGGCGGCCTGCTTGTACCAGGTGAACGCCTGCCGGTTGTCGCGCGGCGTGCCGCGCCCGTCGAGGAACTGGTTCGCGAGCGACAGCGCCGCCTGTACGTGCCCCTGCTTCGCCGCCCGCAGGAACCAGCGATGCGCTTCGGCCGGATTGCGCGCGACGAACTCGCCGTCGTCGAGCATCCGGCCGTACACGTACTGCGCATGCGACATGTTCGCGTCGGCCGCGCGCTTCAGCCAGCGCAGCCCTTCGTCTACGTTCGCCGTCACGCCTTCACCCGTCAGCAGCATCATCGCGTAGTTGAATTGCGCGAGACGGTCGCCACGCTCCGCCGCGTCGTGGAACTGCACCAGCGCCGCACGATAGTCGCCGGCGTTGTAGTCGGCGACCGCCGATTGTGTCTCGTGCGACGGATCGGGCTTCGCTTGCGGCGCGTCCTGCGCGCCGGCCGCAATACCCACGCTACACACGCACCACAGGCCGAACATCGCGCCGATCCGCCCGCGCACCCCGATCCCACCCTGCGCGCGCCCACGGCGCGCGCCTTCGCCACCGTTCATGACCGTACCTCCTGCAGCGCCTGCCGCGTTGCGCGCAACAGCCAGCCGACGTCGGCCGACAGCGAGATCATCCGGTAGCCGGCCTCGCGATACTGGCGCGCGGCCGTCGTATCGCCCGCGAAGATGCCGACCGCGACGCCGGCCTGCCGGCCGGCCGCGAGCACGCGCGCCATCGCGGTTTCGACATCCGGGTGGCGGATGTCGCCGAGATGCCCGAGGCTCGCCGCGAGATCGGCCGGGCCAACGAACAGGCAGTCGATGCCGGGCAGCACCGCAATCCGCTCGACTTCGTCGACGCCACGCGCCGATTCGATCTGCACGATCACCGCGACCTGCGCGTTCGCCGTCTGCACGTAATCGCGGCGCATCCCGAACGCCGCCGCGCGCACCATGCCCGCGACACCGCGCAGCCCATCCGGCGATTCGGGCGACGGATAGCGCGTCAGCCGCACCGCGTGCGCGGCATCGTCGGGCGTCTCGATGCACGGAAACATCAGCGTGCGCGCGCCCGCGTCGAGCGCGCGCTTGACGAGCCACGGCTCGCGCGCCGGCACGCGCACGACCGGTTCGCTCGGCAGATGGGCGGCTGCGATCGCGCGCAACTGCGATGCAACATCGCGGCTGTCGTTCGGCGCGTGCTCCATGTCGATGCAGAGCCAGTCGTAGCCGGCATGCGCGAGTGCTTCCGCGGCCGAGTCGCTGCCGAGCGACAGCCACAGGCCGTACAGCGGCTCGTCGCCGTCGCGCAGACGTTGTTTGAGGGAATTGGTGAGCGTGCTCATCGATACGGCCTCCTGGACGGAACGGCAATCGAACGGGACAAGCAACGGGCAAGGCGGAGCGCGGCATGCCGGGCAGCGAAGCGCGGCGGCGCCAGGACCGGGCCCTGGAACCTTGGTCGGCCGTGGGCGGCCGATCTGACAGCGCCGGCCGCGCGACGGCGCACGGCTGCGTTTTTCGGCGCCACGCAACGATCATAGCGCGGCGTTACGCGGAATGTGGGAACGGCGGGGAGCGAGGCGGGACGAAGCCGCGAGGTGCAGCTTCAGGCAGCCCGCGCCGGCTGGCGGGGCTGCCGGAATGGCGGGATCAGCGGCCGGGCTGGCGCTCGACGTCGGCCCAGCAGTTCGGCGTTTCGTACAGGCGCACGCGCTCGAGCCGCAGGTTCACGCCGTAGTGCGCGTCGTACACGCTCGCGAGGATGTCGAACGCGATCGCCGCGAGATTCTCGACGGTCGGGATCCGGTCGATCACGACCGTCTTGTGGTCGGCCATCTGCTCGAGGAACGAGCGCACGACATCGTCGCGAGCGTAGACGAGGAACGCGTGGTCCCACTTGCCGACCAGGTGCTCCATCGCGAGCGCCTTCACGTCGGCGAAATCCATCACCATGCCGCGGTCGGGCGCCCCCTCGGTATCGACGAGATCGCCGCGCAGCGTGACTTCGAGCACGTAGCGATGACCATGCAGGTTCCGGCACTGGCTGCGGTGATCGGGAATGCGGTGGCCCGCGTCGAATTCGAGTTTTCGGGTAATCAGCACGATGTCAAAAGCCGTGGCTCAGGGAATGTTCAGATATTTGTGGGTCTGCATCGACAGCCGCCACTGCGGATGACGCTTGCACCAGTCGATCGCGAGCTTCGTATTGAGGTCGCGCGACGGGCCGTCCATGGGCTGCACGAGGAAATACTCGAAGTCGAGCTTCGCGTAGTCAGCCAGCCGCTGGTTGTCCTGCGGGATCACGACCTTCAGCTCGTTGCCCTTCGTGACGACGAGCGGCGCATCGGCCTTCGGGCTCACGCAGATCCAGTCGATCGATTCGAGCACCGGCAGCGAGCCGTTGGTCTCGATCGCGATCTCGAAGCCGGCCGCGTGCAGCGCGTCGACGAGCGGCTGGTCGAGTTGCAGCATCGGCTCGCCGCCCGTGCAGACGACGAAGCGGTGCGCCTCGCCCTCCGGCCACAGGCCGGCGATCGTCGCGACGAGTGCCTCGGCGTCCTTGAACTTGCCGCCGTTCTCGCCGTCGGTGCCGACGAAGTCGGTATCGCAGAAGCGACACACGGCCTCCGCACGATCCTCTTCACGGCCCGACCACAGGTTGCAGCCGGCGAACCGGCAGAACACGGCCGGCCGGCCCGCGTTCGCGCCCTCGCCCTGCAACGTGTAGAAAATTTCCTTGACCGCGTAAGTCATCGTCCTTCGTCCGGCTCGCGCCGCTCGTAATCGATCAGAATCCGTCATCCATCCAGCGCTGCCGGCGCACCCGCGTCACAGCGGCGCTTCGGTCACCCGCTCGCCCTTCAGGTACGCCTCGTAGCCGCGCTTGCGCAGCTTGCAGGCCGGGCATTCGCCGCAACCGAAGCCCCAGTCGTGCAATTCCGCGCGCTCGCCCACGTAGCACGTGTGCGTCTCGACGCGGATCAGTTCGACGAGCGCCTCGCCGCCGAGCTGCTCGGCAAGCTGCCAGGTCTGCGCCTTGTCGAGCCACATCAGCGGTGTCTCGAGCACGACGCGCGTGTCCATCCCGAGGTTCAGCGCGACCTGCAGCGCCTTCATCGTGTCGTCGCGGCAGTCGGGGTAGCCCGAAAAGTCGGTTTCGC
This sequence comes from Burkholderia crassaminum, assembly GCF_964265005.1. Classification (NCBI taxonomy): domain Bacteria; kingdom Pseudomonadati; phylum Pseudomonadota; class Betaproteobacteria; order Burkholderiales; family Burkholderiaceae; genus Burkholderia; species Burkholderia crassaminum. The sequence goes on from NZ_OZ183799.1 coordinate 3,631,402, forward strand.
ACATCCCGCCGACCAGCACGCGCAGCCCGCGGCGATAGGCGATCGCCGCGGCGATCGTCATGAACATCAGGTTGCGGCCCGGCACGAACGTGTTCGGCAAGCCGTTCGCCGCCGTCTCGATCTCGATCGTGCGCGTCATCGCGGTATCGCTGATCGCGCCGAGCACCGACAGGTCGATCATGTGATCGTCGCCGAGCCGGTCCGACCACGCGGGAAACCGGCTCTTCAGCGCTTCGCGCACGCCTTCGCGACATTCGAGCTCGACGCGGTGGCGCTGGCCGTAATCGAAGCCGAGCGTCTCGACTGTCTGGTAGCGTTCGAGTGCCCATGCCACGCACGTGGCCGAGTCCTGCCCGCCGGAAAACAACACGAGCGCGCCGTCTTTAGCGTCTGTCCGAATCACCGTGATACTCCGTGAATGTGTAGGCTCGCGTCGCGCTTCGCCCCGGGGCCGGCTGCCGCCGGGCGGCCCGACGCGTGCCGGCCTGGGCCGGCTCGACCAGTATAGGCAGCGCAGTCGGCCGCGAACGCGGCCAGGCGCTTATACCGCCCATCGCGCGGCATCGTTGCCGCGCGCCACGGCGGCGCCACGCTGGCAGCCTGCCGTGCGCATGAAGCGATGCGCTAAGTTATTGAGCGGACACGGATTTTATCATGCCCTCACGAATACTGCCGGGCATGCCGCCCCACGCGCTCATCACGCAAACCCCACCACAAACGAAAAACCCCAAGAACCTTCCGATTCTTGGGGTTTTAATTCTGGTGGCCTGGGACGGAATCGAACCATCGACACGCGGATTTTCAATCCGCTGCTCTACCAACTGAGCTACCGGGCCAACGAAGAATGAAAGTATATCGAGCTATTCGTACCTGAGCAAGCGCTTTCGCAAAATATTTTATACGGCGCCTTCGGACGGCTTCTTGCCGAGCTCGACACCGAGCTGCTTGAGCTTGCGATACAGGTGCGTGCGCTCGAGGCCCGTCTTCTCCGCGACGCGCGTCATGCTGCCGTTTTCGCGCGCGAGGTGATATTCGAAGTACGCGCGCTCGAACGCATCGCGCGCTTCACGCAACGGGATGTCGAACGGAATCGCGGCCGTCTGGCCCGCGAGGCCGAGTGCCGAGGCCATGTCGTCGCCAAGCGTCGGCAGCGCGGCCGCGGACGCGACCGCCGCGGGCCCCGCCGCCTGCCCTGCACCGGCCTTCGCCGCCGCGTTCGCGGACACCGGCGCCGCACCGCGTGCGAGACCGTGCTCGACGGACTTCAGCAGCTTCTGCAGCGCGATCGGCTTCTCGAGGAAATCGAGCGCGCCGATCTTCGTCGCCTCGACGGCCGTGTCGATCGTCGCGTGCCCGGACATCATGATCACGGGCATCGTCAGCAGCCCCTGCGCCGCCCACTCCTTGAGCAACGTCACGCCGTCGGTATCGGGCATCCAGATATCGAGCAGCACGAGATCGGGCGCCTGATTCAACCGGTATTCCCGCGCGGCCTGCGCGTTCTCCGCCGCCTCGACGACATGTCCTTCATCGCTGAGGATCTCCGAGAGCAATTCCCGGATGCCCATTTCATCATCTACCACCAGGATGGTTGCCATTTACGCTGCCTTTGTCTGCTCACTTGCTTTTGTCTTGGCGGGGGCCGTCCCGTCCTGCACGCCCGATTCGGCGCCTGGCGCATCGCTCGCCATCTGCAGGAACAGAATCGACACTTGCGCACCCTCGACGGTCTCGCCGTGCATGCGATTGCGCAGATCGATCCGCGCACCGTGCTCATCGACGATTTTCTTGACCGTGGCCAACCCCAGCCCCGTGCCCTTCGCCTTCGTCGTCACATAAGGCTCGAACGCGCGGGTCAGGATGCGCGCCGGAAAACCGGGCCCGTTATCGGACACGGTGAGACGTACCGCGACGCGCGTTTTGCCCTCGGCGTCGGGATCGCCATATTCTACTGTCTTGGTTTCGATCAACACACGTGGATGCGCTGACTCCGAGACCGAATCCTGCGCATTCTGCAGCAGGTTGTGAATCACCTGGCGCAGTTGCGTCGCGTCACCGCGAATCACCGGCAGCGACGGCGCGAGCTCGGCGACGATCGGGCTCTTGCCTTCGCCCACGCCGTACAGCCCGAGCACCTCGCTCGCCAGTTCGTTCAACTGCAGGTTCGCGAGCACCGCCGGCGGCGTGCGCGCGTATTCGCGGAAATCGTCGACCATGCGCTTCATCGCGGCCACCTGGTTGACGATCATCGTCGCGCCGCGCTTGAGCACATCGGCGTCGGGCGGTGCGAGCTTGTCGGACAGCTTCATCTGCAACCGCTCCGCCGACAGCTGAATCGGCGTCAGCGGATTCTTGATCTCGTGCGCGAGCCGGCGCGCGACCTCGCCCCACGCGACCGAACGCTGCGCGGAGATCACGTCGGAAATATCGTCGAACACGACGACGTAACCGGACGTCTGTGGATCGTCGGCCTGCCCCTCGATCGTCGACACGAGGCGCGTGCCGCGCACGAGCAGCGTCAGCGGATCGGCTTCGCCCGGCACCTCGATCGCGAACTGCTGCTGCCAGTGGCCGCGATCGCCGCTGCCGCCATCGGACGCTGCCTCGCGATCGGCGAACGCCTTGCGCACCATCGCGCCGAACCCGGCGGCCACGCCGATCCGGTCGAGCGTCGCGCCGATCAGCGCGTTGAACGGCTGCCGGAAGATCCGCTCGGCGCCGCGATTGGCCGTCGTCAGCCGGAACTGGCGGTCGAGCACGAACACGCCGGCCGTCAGGTTCGCGAGGATGCTCTCGAGATACGTCTTCGAATGCTCGAGCGCGACGCGGTTCTTCTCGACCGCGAGCCGCGCCTCGGACAACTGGCGCGTCATCGCGTTGAACGACTGCGTGAGGAAGCCGAGCTCGTCGCGCGTCTTGATCTCGCGCTTCGGCGTGTAGTCGCCTTCCGTGACCTCCTTCGTGCCCTGCGCGAGCAGGAACAGCGGCCTCGCGAGCTGCTGGCCGAGCGCGAGCGCGAGCATCATCGCGATGAAGGTCGCGAGAAACAGCGCGAGCGTCAGCGTGCCGATGTACATCTTGCGCAGCCCGGTGCGGCCGAGCGCCTTTTCCTGATACTCGCGATACGCGCGCTGTACGGCGTCCGCGTTGTGGGCGAGCGTGGGCGGCACCGGCTGCGTGAGCTGCAGGAAGCGTTCCGCCGGCTGCAGCAGCGATGTCGTTGCATCGGGAATCGGCCGCACGACACGCAATCGCAGCGCCCCCTTCGCGCCGTGCGCGCGCGGATCGCCGTCGACTTCGCCTTCGATCGCTGCGTACGCGCCGTGCTCGCGCGCCTGGCTCAACATCAGAGACGTCGGCAGGTCGTCCGGAATCAGCGCCGCGAAATTGCCCGACGCCTGCGCGACGATGTGCAGCTCGGGTGCCGCACCCGAGCCGCCGCGGCCCGGCTCGACGATCGTCGCGTCCTGCACGCCGAACTGGTCGCGCAGCCGCAGCAGCGTGAGCGTCGTGCCGTTCGTGTTCGCATCGGCGCTCGCGAGCTGGTCGGACATCAGCCGCGCCTTCGTCTGCAGATCGGACAGCGATGCATCGAGCATCCCGCGGCCGAGGTTCAGGCCGGCCGTCAGTGCCGTCTCGACGTTCACGTCGAACCACGACTCGATGCTGCGCGACACGAACTGGTACGACACGATGTAGATGATCCCGCCGGGCACCACGCCGACGAGCGCGAAGAACACCGCGAGCTTCGCGAGCAGCCGCGTGCCGAACTTGCCCCTCCTCAGGCGCACGACGATCATCCCGATCAGCCCGAGCACCACGAGCAGGAACACGAGCGCGACGACGATGTTGGTCGCGTACAGCCACGAGTAGTAGCGATCGAAGAATTCGGTGTTCGCGCTCGCGGCCGCGAGCAGCACGAGCAGCAGCAGCGCGGTGAGCGCGACGGTCGAGACGATCACGCGAACGAGGAGGCTCTTCCCGCTGGCCGCGCGGCGCACTTTATTTAGCACGTTCGGTCACCGTGAAGTTGAAACGCTTCCAGTCGGACCCGAGCGTCCAGTCGCGATTGTTCACGGCATCGACCTGGAACGGCTTCGGCATCAGCGCCGTATCGAGCTGCATCCGCACCGATGCCGTGTAGGTTTCGCCCGCGCGCACCTGGTTACGATCGATCACGTGCCACGACGTGATGTGCCTGATGACTGCGAGCGCATCCTTCAGCGACGGGAAGCCGAGCTGCAGGCCGCCCGTCGACACGCGGTACTCGCGCGTGAGCGGCTGGAACGACAGGCGGATCGTCTGCGACACCGATACCGGCTGTTCGTCGAGCCAGTACCAGCGCGCGCGGCTCAACTCGAAATCCGTCGTGAAATACACCGGAATGCCCTTGTTCACGGCATCCTCGAGGTTCGGGTTCAGCTCGAAATCGAAACGGGCGTCGAGACTCCAGCCGCTTCCGTCGGCCTGGAGCGACGCGCGCTGCACAGCGATCGACTGGGCATGCGCCGGCCGGACGACGGCCAGGCACAGCGTCAACGCGACCATCAGGACGGCCGCGAGCCGAAGTGGAAAAAGGTGTTTGATCGTCACCGTTTCTGAAACCGCGCGTAGAAAAATCCGTCGTGATCGGTGTTCTGGTCGAGTGCGCCGACGGCAGCCCCTCCCTGCACTCCGCCCGGCAGCAGCTGGCCGGGGGCGTCCAATCGTACCGCATCTTCACAGGCCGCTTCAAACCAGCGGGCCTGCAATTCGCCTTCTTCGGGGAAGACCGAACAGGTCACGTAAAGCAGTTCGCCGCCCGGTTTCACGAGCGGCCACAACGCCGACAGGATGCGGCGCTGTTCCGCGACGAGCGCCGGGATGTCGGCCTCGCGGCGCAGCCAGCGAATGTCGGGGTGCCGACGCACGATGCCGGACGCCGAGCACGGCACGTCGGCCAGGATACGATCGAACGGGCGCCCGTCGTACCACGCGCCGGGCGCACCCGCATCGCCGACGCACACGTCCGCTTCGAGCGACAGCCGCACGAGGTTCTCGCCGATCCGCGCCGCGCGGGCGGCGTCGCTTTCCAGCGCGACGACTTCCGCGTCGGCGAGTTCGAGAATATGGCCGGTCTTGCCGCCGGGCGCCGCGCACGCGTCGAGCACGCGCATGCCGTCGCGCGCGCCAAGCCATTCGGCGGCGAGCTGCGCACCGGCATCCTGCACCGACACGACGCCGTCGGCAAACCCCGGGATGCGATCAACCGGCAACGCCGACGCGAGCCGCACTGCATGCCGGCCGATCGCGGTCGCTTCGATGCCGCTCGCGCGCAGCGTATCGAGATACGCGTCGACGCTCGAACGACGCGCATTCACGCGCAGCGTCAGCGGCCCCTGGCGCTCGCCGGCCGCGAGGATCCCCTGCCATGCGTCGGGCCATGCGCGCTTCACCGAATCGACCCACCACGCACGGTAATTCCAGCGTGCGACGACATCGTCCTGCAGCGCCGCGACGAGCGCGTCGCGCTCGCGCAGGAACCGGCGCAGCACCGCGTTGACCATCCCCTTCGCGAACGCGCATTCGCGGCGGGCGCCGATCACGGTCACGGCCTGGTCGACCACCGTGAACGCCGGATATGCGGCCTCGTCCGCCGGGTCGAGCAGCAGCGCAAACGCACCGGCAAGTACTGCCTGCACGTGCGCGGGCGGCGCCTTGCTGACGAGCCGGCCGATCAGCCAGTCCGCGCTGCCGAGGCGGCGCATCGTCCGGTACGCGACGTCCTGCGTCGCCCCGCGCGCGAGTGCCTGCGTATCGGGCGCCATATGCGCGAATACCGCCGAGAGTGCCGCCGGCAGCGCGGTGCCGCGTCGTACCGCATCGACCGCCTGCGCGGCCGCGTCGAGTGCGAAACCGAGCGAATCGGGCGCGAGATGCAGCGCGGACAGGCGCGCCGGGCGGCCGGAAGAAGACGGAGCGGTAGAACGGGTTCGTGTCATCGGAGCAAATTCGGCAAACAAGCGCGGCAAACAAATACGGCAAACGGCGGGATCACGGTGCTCGCATGGCCCTGCGATCCCAAACCGGGCATTGTAGCGTGCGACGCTGCAGCCCCTTTGGCCCCTTTACGGCACGCACAAATGAAACACCCCGCAGCGCAAAGCGTGCGGGGTGTCGTGGCGGCCCCCGCGCGGCAACTGCCGCGCGAGGCGCCGTGGCTTAATCGAAGCGGCCGGTACGCGCCATCTCCATCAGGCGCGCGATGCGCTCCTCGGTGGCCGGGTGCGTCGAGAACAGGTTCTGCAATCCGCCACCATGCAGCGGGTTCATGATCATCATCTGCGCGGTGGCCGGATGCGCTTCGGCCGCCTGGAACGGAATGCCTGCCGCATAGCGATGGATCTTGTCGAGCGCGGTCGCGAGCGACTGCGGATCGCCGGAAATCTGCGCGCCGCCGCGGTCGGCCTCGAACTCGCGTGCCCGCGAGATCGCCATCTGGATCAGCGCGCCGGCGATCGGTGCGAGCAGCGCGACCGCGATACCCGCGATCGGGTTGGCCGGCCGGCCGTTCTCGTCGCGCCCGCCGAAGAACATCGCGAAGTTCGCGAGCGCCGAGATCGCGCCCGCCATCGTCGCGGTGATCGTCGAGATCAGGATGTCGCGGTGCTTCACGTGTGCGAGTTCGTGCGCCATCACGCCGCGCATCTCGCGCTCCGACAGCACGCGCAGGATCCCCGTCGTCGCGGCAACCGCCGCGTGCTCGGGGTTGCGGCCCGTCGCGAACGCGTTCGGCGCATCCTCGTTGATCAGGTAGACGCGCGGCATCGGCAGGTTCGCGCGCGTGGCCAGCTCGCGCACCATCCGGTAGAACTGCGGCGCCGTGTTCTCGTCGACTTCCTGCGCGTTGTACATGCGCAGCACCATCTTGTCGGAGAACCAGTACGAGAAGAAATTCATGCCGAGCGCGAACAGCAGCGCGATCGTCATGCCGCGCGAGCCGCCGATCATCCCGCCGATCACGATGAACAGGGCCGTGATCCCGGCCATCAGCATCGCCGTTTTGACCCAATTGAACATACCCACTCCTTATCCGTCAGGGGACCCGCCGCGCATCACAGGGTGCGACGGAAAATTGTAAGCGATTTGTTAGATAAGGTCTTGCCGGAAAAATTCAATCTCAGCGTTGCGATGCTGCAAGACGAAGGCCCAGGCCGACGAAAGCGCTGCCGATCGTGCGGTCGAGCCACTTCTTGACACCCGGCTTGCCGGAAAAGCGCTCCGTGACACTGCCCGCGACCCAGGCGACGAGGCTGGTCCACACCGTGCTCATCGCGACGAACACACCGCCGAGGGTCAGGAACGCCAATGCCTTGTGCGGGCTGTCGGCCGACACGAACTGCGGGAAGAATGACACGAAGAACAGCACCACCTTCGGGTTCAGCACGTTGGTCCAGAAGCCCTGCATGAACAGCTGGCGCAGCGGCTTCGCGGCTTGCGTGGCCGCCGCGCCCGACGGCTCGACCGCCTGCTTCGCGATGATCATCCGCACGCCGAGGTAGATCAGGTAGGCGGCGCCAACCAGCTTGATCACCGTGAACGCGGCAGCCGACGCCGCGAGCAGCGCGGTCAGGCCGAATGCGCAGGCGAGCGCGTGAACGCAGCAACCGGCCGAAATGCCGAACGCCGACATCAGCCCCGCGCCGCGGCCCTGCGCGACGCTGCGGCCGACGATATAGGCCGTATCGGGGCCGGGCGTGACGTTCAGCAGGAAGACTGCCAGCACGAAGAAGCCGAAATGGGTGATGCCGAACATGAAAACCTCGAAACCGGAGAGCGCAGGGAAATTCTACGCGCGCCTGCCGCGCCGCGCGACTCGGCCATCCGGCCGATTGCGCACGCCCGGCAGGCCGTGTCGAATGGCGGTCAGGCCGCTTCAGGCAACGTCAGTCAGCGCGAAACGCTGGCCTGCGGCGAGCGGCGAGCCGGCCAGGAATTCGCGGGCAGGCAGGCGCTTGCCGCCCGGTTTCTGCAACTGCGTGACGCGCAGCGCACCGCTGCCGCACGCAACGACCACGCCTTCCGGCGCGGCTTCGACGATCGTGCCGGGCAGCGCGTCGCCGCGCGCCGCCACGGGCTCGGCCGCCCACAGCTTGATCGCCGCGCCATCGAGCGTCGCGACGCCGCCCGGGAACGGATCGAACGCACGCACCTGGCGCGCGAGCACGTCGGCAGGCTTGCGCCAGTCGAGCGCCGCTTCGTGCTTGCCGATCTTTTCCGCATAGGTCACGCCGTCGGCCGGTTGCGGCGTCGCCGGCAGCACGCCGTCGCGCTCGAGCTGCACGAGCGCGTCGACGATCAGCCGTGCGCCGTCGGCGGCGAGGCGGTCGTGCAGCGTCGCGGTCGTGTCGTCGGGCGCGATCGCGATGCGCGCGTCCTCGATCATCGCGCCGGTATCGAGGCCGATGTCCATCTGCATCAGCGTGACGCCCGTCTCGGCGTCGCCGGCCTCGATCGCGCGGTGGATCGGGGCAGCGCCGCGCCAGCGCGGCAGCAGCGACGCATGAATGTTGATGCAGCCGCCGCGCGGAATGTCGAGCACCTCCTGCGGCAACAGCAGGCCGTATGCGGCGACCACCATCACGTCATGCGGGGTCGAGCGCAGCAGCTCGATCGCGTCGGCCGCCTCCGCCGGGTACTTGCCTGCGCGGCGCAGCGACGGCGGCTGCGCGACGGGCATCCCGTGCTCGACGGCGTAGCGCTTCACCGCGCTTGCCTGCAGCTTCATCCCGCGCCCGGCAGGGCGATCGGGCTGGGTAAGCACGAGCGGCACCGGAAAACCGGCCTCGTGGATCGCGGCGAGGGCAGCCGCGGCGAATTCCGGCGTGCCGGCAAAAATCACGCGCAACGTATGGGTCATGACAGCTTTCGGGGGCGGGCAGGGCGAACGCGCGTCACATCGCGCGTTCGAGTTTCTTCATCTTCGTCTTGATACGCGTCTGCTTGAGCGGCGACAGGTATTCGACGAACACGCGCCCCATCAGGTGATCCATCTCGTGCTGGACGCACACGGCCAGCAGGCCCTCGCAGTCGAGCTCGAAGGTCTCGCCCTGCTCGTTGAGCGCGCGCACGCGCACATGATCGGGACGCTCGACTTCGTCGTAGATGCCCGGCACCGACAGGCAGCCCTCTTCATAGATCTGCTTCTCGTCGCTCGACCACACGATCTCGGGGTTGATGAACGCGCGCAGCTCGTTCTTCTCCTCGGAGATGTCGATCACGATCACGCGTTCGTGCACGTCGACCTGCGTGGCTGCAAGGCCGATGCCGGGCGCCGCGTACATGGTCTCGGCCATGTCGGCGACGAGCTTGCGGATCCGGTCGTCGACCTTGTCGACGGGCTTCGCGACCTTGTGCAGCCGCTTGTCGGGGTAATGAAGAATATTGAGTAATGCCATGGCGTTCGGTATTCGGTGGAGTGGCGTGCCGCATCGGCCATCCGGCCGGCTGGCGCTGCCGCCGGTATGCAATGAAGATGAGGCGGACGCGTGGCCATTCAATGCCGCGGATCACGCCTCCTGCAATTGGCCGGGCGCCTGCGCGCGCGGCCCTGTCGAGTATTTCGGATGATGAAAATTTTATCATGGCGCCACGCGGTCCGCTGGCCACCACATTCGAGGGGCGCCTCATGTCGCCGCAAGCGCTGACCACTTCCGCGCTGCGCGCCTGGCTGCAGCTCGCGCATGCACCCGGCCTCACCCCCGCCGCGCTGCAGGCACTGCTCGACGCATTCGGCTCGCCGGACGCGCTGCTGCGTGCATCCGGCCAGGCGATCGCCGCCATCACCAGCCCCGCCGCCGCCCAGGCCGTGAGCGCGAGCGAGCGCGGCGATCTCGACGCGCGCACCGACGCCGCGCTCGCCTGGCTCGACGCGCCGGGCAACGCGCTCGTCACGCTCAACGATCCGGCCTACCCGCCGCGGCTGCGCGACCTGCACGATCCGCCGCCGCTGCTATATGTAAAGGGCCGGCTCGACCTGCTGCACGCGCGCGGTCTCGCCGTGGTCGGCAGCCGTCACGCGACGCCGCAGGGGCTCGCCGACGCGACGCGCTTCGCACGCGAACTGTCCGACGCCGGGCTGCCGATCGTGTCGGGCCTCGCGCTCGGGATCGACGGCGCCGCGCATCGCGGCGGGCTCGACGGGCGGTCAGGCACGGTCGCGGTGATCGCGACCGGCGCCGATCTCGTCTATCCGGCGCGACACCGTGCGCTCGCCCACGAGATCGCCGCGCACGGCGCGATCGTGTCGGAATGGCCGCTCGGCACGCCGGCCCGCGCGGCGCATTTCCCGCAGCGCAACCGGCTGATCGCCGCGCTCGCGATCGGCGCGCTCGTCGTCGAGGCCGCCCCGCGCTCCGGCTCGCTGATCACCGCGCGGCTCGCGAACGAACTGGGGCGCGATGTGTTCGCGATGCCGGGCTCGATCCACGCACCGCTCGCGCAGGGCTGCCACGCACTGATCCGCGACGGCGCGAAGCTGACGGCGGCACCGCTCGACGTGCTCGAGGAATACGGGCTGGGCGAACCAACGGCTTGCGCGGCGGGTGACGCATCGCGCCCCGGAAATCGGCTTGCCAGCGCGACCGACCGCCGCGGAACCGAGGCCGCCGGCGTCGCGCCAGCCGATCCGGTCGTTGCGGCCGCGCCGCCAGCCCGAATCGAAGCGCCACCACCGCTACCCGACATCCCGTCCGAACAGGCCGTGCTTGCCGCATTGGGATACGGCCCCGTCACCTACGAATGGCTCGCCGATCACAGCGGCCTGTCCGACGACGTGCTGCATCGCGCGCTGCTCGCGCTGGAACTGGCCGGCCGCGTCGCCAGCCTCCCCGGCGGACGCTTCGCGCGGCTTGACGCGGCGCGCACCCCGCCGGTGCGCGGCATGCTACATTCCCCCGCATAGGGGCGGCCATGCCGCCGACGATACCCAAGGAAATCCATGCCCGCGCTGAACCTCGACACCGATGCGGATCGGATCGCCGAGCGCCTCGCCGATCCCGGCACGTTGCTCGTCGCCTGCCTGTGCGCCGAGTGGTGCGGCACGTGCCGCGACTACCGGGTGGCCTTCGACCAGCTCGCCGACGCGCATCCGGACGCCTGCTTTGCCTGGATCGACATCGAAACGCATGCCGACCAGCTCGACGATCTCGACGTCGAGAACTTCCCGACGATCCTGATCGAAGATACCCACACCGCACGCTTCTTCGGCACGGTGCTGCCGCATGCGGCGATCGTCGAGCGGATGCTGTCCGACCTGAGCGCAGTACCCGGTGCGCCGCACGCACCGAAATTGCGCAACGTCCTCACCGTCGAAGCCTGAATTCACGAGCCGGCCCGGTGGTTTTGTCCGCGTTTACGCGCGCCTCCGCGCCGGGCGCTTGCCGCCGTTGCGGCCCCCCTCTATGATGGGCCGCTTTTTACACGCTGAGCCGCCGTCGCTGCGGCGTGTGCTATAAAGCGGTCGTAAAAGGGACCCACAACCGGCGAACCCGGTCTACCAACACACACCTGTCATGTCCAAAGCACTGATCATTGCGGAAAAGCCTTCTGTCGCGAACGACATCGCACGCGCTTTGGGCGGCTTTACCAAGCATGACGAGTATTACGAGAGCGACGATTTCGTCCTTTCGTCCGCTGTCGGCCACTTGCTGGAAATCGCCGCCCCGGAAGAGTACGAGGTCAAGCGCGGGAAATGGAGCTTCGCGCATCTGCCCGTCATCCCCCCGCATTTCGACCTGAACCCGATCGCAAAAAGCGAGTCGCGCCTCAAGGTGCTCACCAAGCTGATGAAGCGCAAGGACGTCGACCGCCTGATCAACGCATGTGACGCGGGGCGCGAGGGCGAGCTGATTTTCCGCCTGATCGCGCAGCACGCGAAAGCCAAGCAGCCGGTCCAGCGCCTGTGGCTGCAGTCGATGACCCCGCAGGCGATCCGCGACGGCTTCGCGAACCTGCGCAGCGACTCCGACATGCAGCCGCTCGCCGACGCCGCACGCTGCCGCTCGGAAGCCGACTGGCTCGTCGGGATCAACGGCACCCGCGCGATGACGGCGTTCAACAGCAAGGGCGGCGGCTTCTTCCTGACGACAGTCGGCCGCGTTCAAACGCCAACGTTGTCGATCGTCGTCGAACGCGAAGAGAAAATCCGCCGTTTCGTCCCGCGCGACTACTGGGAAGTGAAGGCCGAATTCGCGTGCGCGGGCGGTTTCTACGAAGGCAAGTGGTACGACCCGAAATTCAAGCGCGACGAATTCGATCCGGAGCGACGCGACTCCCGCCTGTGGAGCCTGCCTGCCGCCGAAACGATCGTCGCCGCATGCCGTGACCAGGTCGGCACGGTCTCCGAGGAATCGAAGCCGTCGACGCAACTGTCGCCGCTGCTGTTCGACCTGACGAGCCTGCAGCGCGAGGCGAACGGCCGCTTCGGCTTCTCCGCGAAGAACACGCTCGGTCTCGCGCAGGCGCTGTATGAAAAGCACAAGGTGCTGACCTACCCGCGTACCGATGCGCGCGCACTGCCGGAAGACTACATTTCGACGGTCCAGTCCACACTCGAGATGCTCAAGGAGAGCAACAACTACCTGCCGCATGCGAAGCAGGTGCTCGACAAGGGCTGGGTGAAGCCGAACAAGCGGATCTTCGACAACTCGAAGATCAGCGACCACTTTGCAATCATCCCGACGCTGCAGGCGCCGAAGGCGCTGTCCGAGCCCGAGCAGAAGCTGTACGACCTGGTCGTGAAGCGCTTCCTCGCGGTGTTCTTCCCGGCCGCAGAATTCCGCGTCACGACGCGGATCACCGAAGTCGCCGGCCACCACTTCAAGACCGAAGGCAAGGTGCTCGTCGAGCCGGGCTGGCTGCAGGTGTACGGCCGCGACGCCGAAGGCGCGGACGCGAATCTCGTGCCGGTGCAGAAGGACGAGAAGGTGAAGACGGACGAGATCGCCGCGGTCGCACTCGTGACGAAACCGCCCGCCCGCTACTCGGAAGCGACGCTGCTGTCCGCGATGGAAGGCGCGGGCAAGCTGGTCGAGGACGACGAGCTGCGCGAGGCGATGGCCGCGAAGGGGCTGGGCACGCCGGCCACGCGCGCGGCGATCATCGAAGGCCTGCTCGGCGAGAAATACCTGCTGCGCGAGGGTCGCGAAATGATCCCGACCGCGAAGGCATTCCAGCTGATGACGCTGCTGCGCGGGCTCGGCGTGAAGGAACTGACCGCGCCCGAGCTCACCGGCGAATGGGAATACAAGCTGTCGCAGATGGAGCGCGGCAACCTCGGGCGCGACGCGTTCATGCAGGAAATCGCCCGCATGACGCAGCAAATCGTCAAGCGCGCGAAGGAATACGATTCCGACACGATCCCCGGCGACTACGCGACACTCGAGACGCCGTGCCCGAACTGCGGCGGCCAGGTGAAGGAAAACTACCGCCGCTTCGCGTGCACGAAGTGCGAGTTCTCGATCTCGAAGATCCCGGGCAGCCGGCAATTCGAGATCCCGGAAGTCGAGGAGCTGCTGCGGGAGAAGACGATCGGTCCGCTGTCCGGGTTCCGCAGCAAGATGGGCCGCCCGTTCTCGGCGATCCTGAAGCTCTCGTTCGACGACGAGACGAAGAACTACAAGCTCGAATTCGACTTCGGCCAGGATACGGGCGGCGAGGAAGGCGAAGCACCCGACTTCTCCGCGCAGGAGCCGGTCGGCGCGTGCCCGAAGTGCAAGGGCCGCGTGTTCGAGCACGGGATGAGCTACGTGTGCGAGCACTCGGTGGCCAACCCGAAGACGTGCGACTTCCGCTCGGGCAAGGTGATCCTGCAGCAGGAAATCACGCGCGAACAGATGGGCAAGCTGCTGGCCGACGGCCGCACGGATCTGCTGCCGAACTTCAAGTCGTCGCGCACGGGCCGCAACTTCAAGGCGTTCCTCGTGAAGCAGCCGGACGGCAAGATCGGCTTCGAGTTCGAGAAGAAGGAACCGAAGGCCGCCGCCGCGAAGAAGACGGCAAAATCGGCGACGAAGGATGCCGAAACCGTGACGGAAGGCGCCGAAGAGAAACCGGCACCGGCCCGCAAGACCGCCGCGAAGACCGCAGCCACCAAGACGGCCGCCCGCAAGACGACGGCGCGCAAGACGGGTTCGTAATCGCCTGGCCGCCGGGGCTGGCTTTCCCCCGGCGTATCCGGCTTCGGCAGCGAGCCAGCCATAAAAAAACGCGGATCGACTGCTCGATCCGCGTTTTTTCTTTGTGCCGGCGGTAACTTACGCCCGATCGTCGCGCCGTTACAGCGGCGACGGCACCGCGACGCGCGTGCGCGGCGAACGCGGCAGGCGCGGCGACAGGTTCGGGTCGGCCGACTCCGGTTGCTCGGCACGCGTCTCGACACCGATCGGCGCGAGCACGGAACTCTGCGCAGCCCACTGTTCGCCCATCGTCGCGTCGGTCGAGTGGCTGAAATGCTCGACGAGGTGGTCGATGAACGTGCGCACCTTCGCGGGCAGATGGCGCCGGCTCGGGTAAGCGATGTTGATCTCGACCTGCGGCAGCCGGAAATCCGGCAGCAGCCGCACGAGCGCGCCGCGCGCGATGTCGCCGCCGATCAGGTAGCTCGGCAGGATCGCGACACCCATCCCGAGCAGCGCGAACTGGCGCAGCATCGCGGTGTTGTTCGCGACGATCACGTTGGTCGGGCGCACGCGCACTTCGCCGTCCGGCCCCGTGAACACACGCTCGTCGCCCCAGTATTCGGTCGGCAGGCTCAGGCTCGGATGCTCGGCGAGATGCTCCGGATGGGTCGGCACGCCGTGCTTCTCCAGATAGCTCGGCGTCGCGCACACGGTCATGCAGCCGGTGGTCAGGCGCCGCGTGACGATGCTCGCGCTGCGCATCTGGCGCGTGACGACGATGCCCACATCGAAACCTTCCTCGACCAGATCGACCTGCCGGTCGACCAGCGTGAGATCGGGCACCACTTTCGGGAAATTCTCCGTGTACGACTGCAACACGGGCGCGAGGTTGTGCAGGCCGAACACGACCGGCGCGACGATGCGCAGCGTGCCGACCGGCTCGTGATTGCGCGCGACGACCATCTGCTCGACGTCCTCCAGCTCATCGAGGATCTGGCGGGCGCGCTCCAGATAGACCTGGCCTGACTCCGTCAGGGAGAGGCTGCGCGTGGTGCGATTAAGCAAGCGCGTGCCAAGCCTGCCTTCCAGGTCGGCGACGTGACGCGTCGCGACCGCGTTGGAGATATCCATTGCACTCGCGGCCCGCGCAAAACTGCCGAGATCTGCAACCTTGACGAACACGCGCATCGACTGCAAATGATCCATAAACGACTCCTGCCGCTGTTACAACTTCAAAAAGATGAAGCAAATGCGTAATTCTCCTACGACAGCGGAAATGATGCAGAGTTGCTCAACAAGGCCCCGGTTGGCGATAAAAATAGTCAAAAATCCTCGCCCTCTGCGGATAGTTGATCCAATTATTCTGATTGAAGCAACAATTGGGTGAACCTCGTCGAGTAAGCGGCCGAATCAGGAAGGACGTATTTGATGCGACACAACAGCGCACCCTGCCGCCCGTCGCGCAAGCGGCTCCGGGTCAGGCTGCCGCCAATTGCGGCGGAGCGTAACAACCTGTTAAAAAGACACCATGAAGGCGGCCGGCGTAGCATCATGTCGGCCCCGGCCGGGCGGGACGGGTGCGCGATGTGCGCCGCCGCCACCGCCGCTTTCAACGCGCGACACCCGCTCACCATGAAAATTGCCATCCTCGACGACTACCAGGACGCCGTCCGCAAGCTGAACTGCTTCGAGATGCTTGCCGACCACGACGTGAAGGTCTTCAACAATACGGTGCGCGGATTGGGACAGCTCGCCAGCCGTCTGGCGGAAGTCGAGGCGCTCGTGCTGATTCGCGAACGAACCCCGATTTCGTCGCAACTGCTCGCCAAGCTGCCGAACCTGCGCATGATCAGCCAGACCGGCCGCGTGTCGAGCCACATCGATCTCGAGGCCTGTACCGACCGCGGCATCGCGGTGCTCGAAGGCACGGGCTCGCCGGTTGCCCCCGCCGAGCTGACCTGGGCGCTCGTGATGGCCGCCCAGCGCCGCATTCCGCAGTACGTCGCAAACCTGAAGCAGGGTGCCTGGCAGCAGTCGGGCCTGAAGACGTCGGCCATGCCGCCGAACTTCGGCCTCGGCCAGGTGCTGCGCGGCCAGACGCTCGGCATCTGGGGCTACGGCAAGATCGGCCGGCTGGTTGCCGGCTACGGCAAGGCGTTCGGGATGAACGTGCTGATCTGGGGCCGCGAGCACTCGCTCGAGGCCGCGCGCGCCGACGGCTATACGGCCGCCGAAAGCCGCGAAGCGCTGTTCGAGCAGAGCGACGTGCTGTCGCTGCACCTGCGCATGCATGACGACACGCGCGGGATCGTGAAGCAGGAAGACCTGATGCGGATGAAGCCGACGTCGCTGCTCGTCAACACGAGCCGCGCCGAACTGCTCGAGGAAAATGCACTGGTCAACGCGCTCTCGCACAACCGTCCGGGGATGGTCGCGATCGACGTGTTCGAGAGCGAGCCGATCCTGCAGGGCTACAGCCTGCTGCGGATGGAAAACGTGATCTGCACGCCGCACATCGGCTACGTCGAGCGCGAAAGCTACGAGCTCTACTTCAGCGCGGCGTTCCGCAACATCCTCGCGTTCGACGACGGCGACATGTCGAGCGTTGCCAACCCGGAAGCGCTGACGCCGATCCGCAAGCGCTGACCCGCACGGGCTGCGCGCCCCGCGCGGCCCGCTCCTCCATTCCCGATCGTCAGGCCGCCACGCGGCCGCCCGTCATCGCGCCGACGCGCGTGAGGAAATGCTCGCCGTCGCGCCGCCCGAGGTCGTACGCATGCCGCATCTGCGACGGGCTCGTGTAATCCCAACTCGAAATCGGCACCTTGCTCGACGGCTGGACGTACAGCCGACGCTGCTCACCATGCGCAACCGTGAACATCTGCGGGCGCGGATACAGCCGCGTGACGAGCACCAGCACGTCGCCCGGTGTCGGGTCGAGCGCATCGACCGGTACGTTGTCGACCATTCCGCCGTCGAGCACGGGCCGGCCGCCGCGGCGCAGCACCGGCGTAAACGGCGGCGTGCAGGACGACTGCAGGATCAGGTCGGCGAGTTCGTCGACTTGCGTGCAGGCCTGCGCACGCACGAATTCGGGCCGAAAGCCGAGCGTGCGCCCGAGCGTCGGGTGCAGCGTCTTGCGCACGTACTTCTCGATGTTGTACGCGACGAGACCGGCGGCGACTGCACTGCGCGCACCGAGCCAGCGCGGCACGTGCGACACGCCGATGCGGATCTCCGGCGCCGCGGCAAGCTTCGCGAACGGTTCGCCGTAGATGTCGAGCAGCGCCTGACGGTAAATCCGGTAGTGCGGAAACACGGGCTCGCGCCCGAACAGGTTGCCCCAGTACGCATTCTTCCGGTTGTGGCGCAGCGCCTCTTCGTAATAGCCCATCACCCATGCGGCGTCGCGTGTATACAGCATGCACGCGGTCGCCGCGCCGGCCGAGATACCGGTAATCACGCGCGGGCGCAAGCCGAGCGCCGGCTGCGCGACGTCCCAGAAGCCGGCCTGCCACCAGCAGCGATTGCCGCCGCCCGCAAAGACGATCTGGTCGAACATCGCGCCGCTCAGCTGACGAGCGCGTAGGTCGACGTCGCGTGCACGGCCATCTTGCCGTCTTCGTCGAACAGCTCGACTTCGCCGAATACGAGGTTGCGGCCCATCCGCAGCACGCGCGCGGTGACGAGCACGTCGCCCTTGCGCACGGGACGCATGAAGTTCGTGTTCAACGACACGGTCGTCATCGGCCGGAACTCGCCGAGCGCGGCCGAGATCGCGACCACCATCGCGGTGTCGGCGGCCGCCGTGAACACCTGGCCGCAGATCACGCCGCCCGAATGGCGGAATTCGCCGGAAAACGGCAGGCGCAGCGTGACGCTGTCGTCGCCGATCGACACGGGAACCAGACCGAGCGAGCGGACCCAGGGGGCCAGCAGGCGATCCAGCAATTCGCGGACTGCGTTTTCGTCCATCTTCGAAAGCCCAGAAAGCGTTGCGCGACCGCCGCGCAACACGTGTGGCGTCATCATACCGGGAGCACGGGAAGTACGATCGCTCGTTATCTGACCGACAGCTGCCGTCGTCGTGACGAAATATTTTCAGGAGATTTGCAGAAAGGGCTTGCTAAGCCTGAAATGCTCGTGCATAATCTTTCTTCTGTTGGGGGCGTTAGCTCAGTTGGTAGAGCAGCGGACTCTTAATCCGTAGGTCGAGTGTTCGAGTCACTCACGCCCCACCAGGAATTCAAAGGCCGGTCAGCGCAAGCTGACCGGCCTTTTCCGTTTACGCCGTTTTCCTGCTGCTTTCCATTTACGTCGCCTCGCTCCGGGGTGCGCGCCTCCCCCCGGTACGCGACCGCACGCATCTTCCGCATCGTTTCCGCTAGAATCGTCCGACAAATATCACACGACCGGCGCAAGCACTGCCGCTTGCCCGCCGGCACTGAGAGAGCATGGGACGTCAGACATGGAAGCATGTGAACGGGACGCGACCATTCAGAGAGCCAGGTTGCGCCGATATCGGCCAGTCCGTCGGGACACGCCACGCCCCCGATCAAGCCGGAATCCGCAGTGCGAAGCACGAACCGGATCCGGTCATGCCGGGTAAGGACGCGCTCGTCGCCATGGCGCTCGGCGTCGTGCTGCTCGTGCTGTCCGGCATGCTCGCCGTGACGGCCGGCCAGGCGACCGGCCAGCTGGTCCGCGCGCCGGGCACGGTCGTGCGCATCGTGCAGGACAGCGACGCAATGCGCGCGTACCGGCCGATCGTCGCGTACCTCGCGAACGATGGCCAACGCCGCGAAATCGCCGGCAATACCGCATCGACCGTCCCCGCCTACGACATCGGCGAGAACGTCGAGATCTGGCTCGACCCCAGCCACCCCGAACGCCCCGCGCTGATCGACGATTTCGCGCAACGCTGGTTTCCGGCGATCGTGCCGGCGCTGCTCGCCATCGCATCGTTCGCGATCGGCGGCCTGCTGATCGCCGGCGAGCGCCGCCGGTCATCCGAGCCACCACCGGCCCACCCCGCCCGCAAGCACGCACGCAGCCGCTGGAATATCGCGATCGTCCTGATTCCGATCGCGATCGGCACGGGCTTCGTCGCCGGCGCCGGCGCGGCCGGCCTGCGCCAGTGGCAGATCATCCACCACTATGCGCGTTCCACCGGCCATGTCGTCGAGATCGCGAAAAACGCGCGCTCGCCCCGCGCACGCACGTCGCTGTATTCGGCGATCGTCGCGTTCACGACCGACAGCGGACGCCAGATCACGTTCGCCCAGGGCTCGGC
The DNA here is from genome assembly GCF_964265005.1 of Burkholderia crassaminum. NCBI lineage: Bacteria > Pseudomonadati > Pseudomonadota > Betaproteobacteria > Burkholderiales > Burkholderiaceae > Burkholderia > Burkholderia crassaminum. Next base: position 3,650,854 of record NZ_OZ183799.1, read on the forward strand.
GTCGTCGCATCCGGGGCTGCACGAAGGCGACGCGGTCAACGTGCTGTACGACCCCGTCACCCCCGAGCGCGCGGTCGTCGACCGCTTCTGGGATCACTGGGGCCTCACGGCCATCCTGTTCGCGATCGGCGCGCCGTTCCTCGCGGCCGGGCTGTTCATCGCCGCGACGCTGTGGCCGGAACACCCGCCGCACGAAATCGCACAATGACGTTCGCGCGCCGGCTGACCACCGCGCGGCACGCCAACCGGCTCGGCGCGCGCGTCACCGCTCCCTGAACGCTTCCACCTTCGCGCGGTTTCCGCAGGTGCGCATGTCGCACCAGCGGCGCCCGACGCCGCGGCCGCGATCGACGAAGAACCACGTGCACCGGCCACACTGCCGCACCCGCGCGAAATCGTCGCTGCGCAGCAGTTGCTCGAAGCCGAGTGCGGCCGCGTCGACCCAGCGCGACGCGGCGCGCGCGTCGGGCCGCCACGCGAACCGGCCGCCGACCGCGTCGAACGCGCCGCGCCCGATCGCCTCGCGAATCGCGACGGCGAGCCGGTCCGCCGCGCGCGCGCCGGCCGTGCCGCCACCTCCGGCCGTCAGGTGCGCGATCGCCGTGTAAGCATCCTCGCGAAAACGATGCAGCGCCGCCAGCGCGTCAGCGTCGTCCTGCCGCGCATGACGCAGAAGCCGCGCCAGATCGGCCGGCGCCAGCAACCCCGATCGTTCCGCCCACGCATGCACGGCCGGCCAGTCGACGAGCTTGTCCGCGTCGCGCGTCTTGCCCGTGTCGGCCACCGTGTTGAGGAAGTCGAGCGCCGGATGGCCGCCGACGAAATCGGCTGCGCTCCATTCAGGCGCGTGTCGCGCGGGCTCGTGTCGAGTAACCATTTATTTGCACCTATTGGTTTCATACCCGGACAATCCGGAGTAACCTGTTAACAACCAAAACAGGTTAGCACGGAGAGGCCGATGCTCGAACTCGCCAACCGCTTCAATTTCGAAGGCCACCGGATTGCCTGGGGAACGCTCGGCGAAGGCCCGCCGCTCGTGCTCGTGCACGGCACGCCGTTCTCGTCGCAGGTGTGGCGCCGGATCGCGCCGTGGCTCGCGCGGCGTCATCGCGTGTTCTTCTACGACCTGCTCGGCTACGGTCAATCCGACATGCCGGATGCGGACGTGTCGCTCGGCCGCCAGAACATGCTGTTCGGCGCGATGCTCGACGCGTGGAAAATTTCGCGACCGCGCGTGCTCGCGCATGACTACGGCGGCGCAACCGTGCTGCGCGCGCACTTCCTCGACGGCGTCGCCTATGCGGATCTCACGCTCGTGAATCCGGTCGCGATTGCGCCGCAGGGTTCGTCGTTCGTGCGCCACGTCGCGCAGCACGAAGCCGCCTTCACCGGATTGCCCGCGTATGCGCATCACGCGCTCGTGTCGGCCTATCTCGGCAATGCGGTCGCCCGGCCGCTGAGCGACGAGGCGCTGTCGATCTACCGCGCGCCGTGGCTCACGCCAGCCGGTCAGCCCGCGTTCTATCGGCAGATCGCGCAGATGCGCCAGCGCTACATCGAGGAAGCCGAGGCCCGTTACGCGCCGCCGGATTTTCCGGTGCGCATCGTGTGGGGCGAAGACGACGCGTGGATTCCGCTCGACCAGGGGCAGGCGCTGGCCGATCGCATCGCCGGCGGCCAGCTGATCAGGGTGCCGCGCGCGGGCCACCTGGTGCAGGAAGATGCGCCGGAAGCGATCGTCGCGGCGGTGCTCGACGGGCTAGGGCAAGGTTGACGCCGCTTGTCGCTTGTCGCTTGTCGCTTGTCGCTTGACGCGTGTCGCGTGTCGCGTCAGAACACCGGCACGCCCTGCGCTAGCGTCGACACGAACTTCGCGGTGCGCGGATCGCGCGGGTCGCCGAACAGGTCGCGCGATGCACCGGCCTCGATGATGCGGCCTTCCGCGAGAAACACAGCGTCGTGCGCGATCGACGCGGCCAGGCGCAGGTCGTGCGTCGCCATCAGCATCGTCGTGCCTTCGCGCGCTAGCTGGCGCAACACCTCGACGACTTCGACGGACAGCTCCGGATCGAGTGCCGACGTCGGCTCGTCGCACAACAGCACCTGCGGCGACGGCGCAAGCGCACGTGCGATCGCGACGCGTTGCTGCTGGCCACCCGACAACGTGCCGGGCCACGCGTCGGCCTTGTCCGCGATGCCGACCTTCTCGAGCAGCGCGAGCGCGCGTTCGCGGGCCCGTTCGCGCGGCCAGCGCTGCACCGTGACGAGCCCTTCCATCACGTTCTGCACGACGCTCAGGTGCGGAAACAACTGAAAATTCTGGAATACCATGCCGGTCTGGCGGCGCACCGCGAATACGGCGTCGCGCGCCGGCCGGTGCGCCGGCGAGAAGTCGATGCGTGCGTCGCCGACCGTCAGCGCACCTGTCTCGGGCACTTCGAGCAGGTTCACGCAACGCAGCAGCGTGCTCTTGCCGCTGCCGGACGGTCCGATCAATGCCGTCACGCTGCCGGGCTGCAACGCGAGATCGATCCCGTGCAACACACGATGCGTGCCGAACGACTTGTCGATGCGTTCGAGCCGGATCATCGCCACTCCGCCTGGAACAGCGCATGACGGCCGAAGCGGGTTTCGAGGCGGCGCTGCAGCGTGGACAGCACCGAACTGAGCAGCAGGTAAATCAGCGCGGCTTCCGTATAGAGAATCATCGGCTCGTAGGTCACGGCCGCGATCCGCTGCGCGGCCTGGAAGATCTCCGGCACGGTCAGCACGGCCGCGAGCGACGTGTCCTTCACGAGCGAAATGAACGAATTCGACAGCGCCGGCAGCGCGACGCGCGCGGCCTGCGGCAAGATCGCGCGGCGCAGTGCCTGCGGGCGCGTCATCGCCATCGAGTACGCAGCCTCCCACTGTCCCTTCGGGATCGATTCGATCACGCCGCGAATCACCTCCGCGTTGTAGGCGCCGACGTTCAGCGAGAAGCCGATCACGGCAGCCGTCAGCGGATCGAGCACGATGCCGACGCTCGGCAGGCCGTAGAAGATCACGAACAGTTGCACGAGCAGCGGCGAACCGCGAAACAGCCAGATATAGAAGCGCACGGCGACCTGCGCCCAGCGCGGCCCGAACAGCCGCACGAGCGCCGCGCCGAACGCGAGCAGCAGGCCGATCGCGAACGACGCGAGCGTGAGCGGAACCGTGAACACGAGCCCCGCGACGAGCAGGGGCCGCAGCGATTCCGCCATCAGGTGAAGCCAGGCCGGCATCGTTCAGCCTCGCGTCACGGCTGCGACACGTCGCGGCCGAAATACTTCTGCGAGATCTTCGCGTAGGTGCCGTCGGCCTTGATGTCCGCGAGCACCTTGTCGATCGCGGCCACCAGCGCGGGGCTGCCCTTGCGCAGCAGCACGCCCGATGCGTCGCTGGCGCCACCCGTGTCGGTCGCCGCGATCTTCAGTTTCGCGTCCGGCTTGTGCTTGCGGAAATCGAGGTACGACAGCGAATCGTTGATCGTCGCGTCGACGCGCCCCGAGCTCAGCAGGTCGATCGATTCGTTGAAGCCCTGCACGGGCACGACATCCGCACCGTGCGCGGCCGCGAGCTTGCCGAAATTGCTGGTCAGCGTGTTCGCGGATTTCTTGCCCTTGAGGTCGTCGAACGAGCGGATCGTCGTGTTGTCCGCGCGCACGATCAGCACCGCGCGCGACGTGATGTACGGCGTGGAGAAATCGTATTTCGCCTTGCGCGCGTCAGTGATCGACACTTCGTTGACGACCGCGTCGTAGCGGTTCACGTCGAGGCCCGCGATCAACCCGTCCCACTTGCCTTCGACGAACTGCGGCTTCACACCGAGACGCTGCGCGATCGCGGTCGCGATGTCGACGTCGAAGCCGGTCAGCTTGCCGGTCTCGTCGTGGTACGTGAACGGCGCGTACGTCCCTTCGGTACCGACCCGGAACACGCCGGAGGACTTGATCTGCGACAGGTCGTCGGCAGCCAGTGCGCTCGTGACCGAAACGGCCTGCAGCATGGCGACGACCAGGATGGAGCGAAGGAATTTCATGGTGCGGACCCCGAATGATTGGAGGGAATGATCCCGCGGCACGCGCGTGCCGTTCGAGAGGTCCGCGAATTCTACCGACGCGTCGAGGCCCGGCAAAAACGCAAATCGGCTAACGATATGAGCCGATCGAATAACGCACCGATCAACCACTCATTCCGCTGACGAAATCCGTCGCAACCCCGCGCGTCGACCCGGCCGACGGCTCGTTACCGGCAGTTACAGAAGCGACACCGCGGTATCACCCATTCGGCACGCGCTACGTACCATGAAGACAGGTGAACCGATTGCTCGCGGGCCTTCGCACCCACGAACGGAGTGAACGGCAAATGAAACGCATCCTGTTGTCCTGCGCCGTCGGCATCGCGACCGCCTGCCTGTCGGCAAGCGCATTCGCGCACACCGACATCGGCGTGTACTTCGGCGTGCCGGGGCCGGTGATCGAGGCGCCACCGCCTGTCTACTACGCGCCGCCGCCCGTCGTGTACGAGCCGGCGCCCGTCTATTACGGCCCGTACTACGGCGACTATCGCTATCGCCGCTACCGGCACGACAACGGCTGGCATCGCGGCTGGCGACATCACCACGGCGACGACGATTGACCGTCGCCTGACAGCCGCTGCGGCTGCATCCCGCCAGACATTCCGCGCGCCGGCCTTCGAGCCGGCGCGCCCGCATCACGCGCCGCTTACCACGGCAACGAATACGTCTTCGTATTCGTGAAGCTCTTCATCGCTTCCTGCACGCCTTCCTTGTATCCGAGCCCCGAATCCTTCACGCCGCCGAACGGCGTCAGCTCGAGCCGGTAGCCCGGCACTTCGCGCACGTTCACGCTGCCGACTTCCAGCTCGGTGATGAAACGCGTGATGTTGTCGAAGCGGTTCGTGCAGACCGACGACGACAGCGCATAGTCTGTGCTGTTCGACATCCGGATCGCTTCGTCGATGTCGCTGAAACGCATGATCGGCGACACGGGGCCGAACGTCTCGTACTTCACGAGCGGCATGTCGGGCGTCACGCGATCGATCACCGTCGGCGAATACAGTGCGCCGTTACGTACGTTGCCGACCAGCAGCCGAGCACCGCGCGAAATCGCATCGTTCACCTGCTGCTCGCAGAACTTCGCGGCGGCCTCGTCGATCACGGTGCCCATGTCGACCGACGGATCGGACGGATTGCCGTACGACCACGCGCGCGTTTTTTCGACAACCAGCTCGGTGAAGCGATCGGCCACCGACTCGTGCACGAGCATCCGCTTGATCGCCGTGCAGCGTTGCCCCGAGTTCTTGTATGAACCCGACACCGCGAGCGTGCTCGCTTCGTCGAGATCGGCGTCCTCCATCACGATGATCGGATCGTTGCCGCCGAGTTCGAGCACCGCGCGCCGGTAGCCCATCCGCGACGCGATCGACTTCCCGATCGAAACGCCGCCCGTGAACGTGATGAGGTCGATCGCCGGGTTCGTGATCAGCTCGTCGGCGATCTCCTTCGGGTCGCCGGTGATCACCTGCAGCATCTGCGGCGGCAGGCCGGCTTCGTACAGGATGTCCGCGAACAGGTAGCACGACAGCGGCACCTTCTCAGACGGCTTCACGACGATCCGGTTGTTGGTCGCGACCGACGGCACGATCTTGTGCGCGACCTGGTTCATCGGGTGGTTGAACGGCGTGATCGCGGAAATCACGCCGAGCAGCGGGTCGCGCTGCGTGTACACGCGGCGCTTCTTGCCGTGCGGGGTCAGGTCGCACGAGAAGATCTGCCCGTCGTCCTTCAGCACTTCGCCGGCGCCGAACGTCAGCACGTCGGCCACGCGGCCCGCTTCGTACGTCGAATCCTTGATGCACAACCCGGCCTCGGCCGTGATCAGCGCCGCGATCTCGGCGGTGCGCGCGCGCACGATGTCGGCCGCACGGCGCAGGATCGCCGCGCGATCGTGGCGCGTGAGCGTCGGCCGGTATGCACGCGCGGCCGCGAACGCACGCTGCACGTCGTCCAGCGTCGCCTTCGGCACGGTGCCGACCAGCGCGCCATCGTACGGGTTGCGCACTTCGATTACCGCGTCCCGATGAATCCTTTCGCCGTCGATTCGCAGTGCTTCGCGACGAATCTCGCGGACGTCCGTCGATGCTGCAATGGCGTTCATGAGTGTGTCCCCTTACGGATGCGTGCGCATCACTGCAGATGGTTGAGCGCGATGTCGATGATGTCGAAGTTGCGCAGCCGCGCGCGGCCCGTGACGTCGCTGGCGACCGGCTTGCTGAAGATCAGCGGCACGATCTGCTCGGAGATGCCGCCATGCGAACGCAGCGGCACGTCGAGGCCCGACAGGTCGTGCTTGATGCGGCGCGTGCCGAGCACGACGTCCTGCTTCGAGATCACGATCAGGTCGCCCATCCGCGCCGGCGGCAGCTCGAAACGCGCGCAGCCTTCCGCGCCCGTCAGCACGACCTCGATGCCGTCGACCGCGGCGAGCCGCGCGCGCAGCGCCTCGGCATCGGCCGTCGCCGGCACGTAGACGGTCGCGAACGAGCCGAGCGCGCCGTGGTGCACGACGTACGGGTCGGTGATCGGCAGGATCACGCGCGCCGCGTCGTGGCCGAGCCACTCGTCGAACAGCTCCTGCAGGTAGATCACGTTCGGTTCGCCGGTTTCATCATCGTGCTTCGCGTTCATCCCGTGGTCGGCCGTGATCGCGACGATCGCGCCGAGCTCATCGAGACGCTGCAGGTACTTGTCCATCATCGCGTAGAACGCGTTTGCGCCTTCCGTGCCGGGCGCGCACTTGTGCTGCACGTAGTCGGTGGTCGACAGGTACATCAGGTCGATCGGGCGCGTCTCGAGCAGGCGCACGCCGGCCGCGAACACGAATTCCGACAGGTCCGCGCTGTACACGCTCGGCACCGGCTTGCCGACCAGCTCGAGCACGTTGTCGATGCCGTTTTCCTCGACGCTCGCCTCGTCGGCCTTTTCCGACGAGAAGCAGATGCCCTTCAGCCCCTTGCCGAGCAGGCGGCGCAGCTTGTCCTTCGCGGTGACGACCGCGACGCGCGCGCCCTGTTCGGCGAAGGTCGCGAGCACGGTGGGCGCGACCAGGTACTTCGGATCGTTCATCAGCACCTCGGCGCCGGTGTCGCGATCGTAGAAGTAGTTGCCGCTTATCCCATGCACCGCCGGCGGCACGCCCGTCACGATCGACAGGTTGTTCGGGTTCGTGAAGCTCGGCACCACGCACTCGCCCTTGAGCGCCGTGCCCGGCTTCAGCAGCGTGCGCAGGAACGGCGCGACGCCGGCCTCGGCGGCTTCTTCCAGATATTCGTATGCGCAGCCATCGACGCAGACGACCACCACGGGCCGGCTCATCCAGTTGTAGCGGCGGCCGTTCACTTCCACGGATACAGGCGTTTCAATCATGACGTTCATTCCTTTCAGTTCGAAGGGTAGAGCCGTCGGCGCCCGCGTCGCGCCGAAGGGAGGTGTTTTCCATGCTTGACATTAAAATTGATGATTTGTAGATTGTCAACAACATGCAGAGAACAGAAAGCAAAACAATGGTGCAGCAAGAGGGCTGGTCTCCACTCATCCGCCGTGTGCCGCGGCGCCACAGTCAAGGGGTCTGAAGATGAACGAAGTGCCGGTAAACAAGCGTTTGAATGCATGGGCGGCGAGCGCGGCCCGTTTCGCGCTGGCCGCGGCGGTCGCGCTCGGCGCCGCGCAGGCAGCGCACGCGAAGACGTCGCTGCTCGTCTACACCGCGCTGGAAGACGAGGCGATGAAGCCCTACAAGGACGCGTTCGAGAAAGCGAACCCCGATATCGAGATCCGCTGGGTGCGCGACTCGACCGGCTCGGTCACCGCGAAGCTGCTCGCGGAGAAGAACAATCCGCGCGCGGACGTCGTGCTCGGCCTCGCCGCGTCGAGCCTCACGCTGCTCGACCTGCAGGGCATGCTGATGCCGTACACGCCGAAGGGCTTCGACCAGCTCACGCGCAAGTACAGCGACGCGAACACGCCGCCGCACTGGGTCGGCATGGACGTGTGGGGCGCGACGATCTGCTACAACCGCATCGCCGCGCAGGCGAAGAACATCCCGAGGCCGACGTCGTGGGAAGACCTGACGAAGCCGGTCTATAAAGGCGCGATCGTGATGCCGAGCCCGGTTTCATCCGGCACCGGCTACCTCGACGTGACCGCGTGGCTGCAGACCTTCGGCGACGACAAAGGCTGGAAATTCATGGACGCGCTCGACAAGAACGTCGCGCAGTACGTGCACTCGGGCTCGAAGCCCTGCACGCTCGCCGGCACCGGTGAATTCCCGATCGGCATCTCGTTCGAGTTCCGCGGCCACGAACTGCAGTCGCAGGGCGCGCCGATCGATCTCGTGTTCCCGAAGGAAGGGCTCGGCTGGGACATGGAAGGCACGGCGATCATGAAGACGACGAAGCAGCCCGACGCCGCGAAGAAGCTCGCCGACTTCATGGCGAGCAAGGACGCCAACGAGATCACCGCGCGCTGGTGGGCGATCGTCGCGTACCCGGGCGTCGCGCGAAAGCTGGCCGGCATCCCCGACAACTACTCGGACCTCCTCGTGAAGAACGACTTCGTGTGGTCGGCGAAGAACCGCCAGTCGATCCTCGACACCTGGCAAAAACGCTACGGGGCAAAGACGCAGCAGTAACACCGCGACCGGCAGCGGGGCCGCGCCGCGCGCCGCCCCGCGTCACCCTTCCCCTCGTCGAATCCGGCCCCCGGGCCGCCCCAGCATGGAGGCGCGCATGGCACCTTATCTGAGCGTAGAACGCATCGAGAAGCGGTACAACGACACGCAGGTCCTCACCGACATCAACCTGAGCGTGATGAAGGGCGAGATGATCTGTTTCCTCGGGCCGTCCGGCTGCGGGAAGACCACGCTGCTGCGGATCATCGCGGGGCTCGAAACGCAAAACGCCGGCCACATCATGCAGGACGGCCGCGACATCTCGCGGCTACCGCCGCAACTGCGCGACTACGGGATCGTGTTCCAGTCGTACGCGCTGTTCCCGAACCTCACCGTGTACGACAACGTCGCGTACGGGCTCGTGAACCGGAAGATGAAGCGCGACGCAATCCACGAGCGTGTGCACACGCTGCTCGCGCTGGTCGGCCTGCCCGACAGCCATCGCAAGCACCCGGGCCAGCTGTCCGGCGGCCAGCAGCAGCGCATCGCGCTGGCGCGTGCGCTCGCGACTTCCCCCGGCCTGCTGCTGCTCGACGAGCCGCTGTCGGCGCTCGACGCACGCGTACGCGTGCGGCTGCGCCAGGAAATCCGCGCGCTGCAGCAGCGGCTCGGCGTGACGACGATCATGGTCACGCACGACCAGGAAGAAGCGTTGTCGATGGCCGATCGCATCGTCGTGATGAACCACGGCGTGATCGAGCAGATCGGCACGCCGCTCGAAATCTACCGGCAGCCGGCTTCGCCGTTCGTCGCAGACTTCATCGGCCGCGTCAACACGATTCCCGCCGAAGTCGCACCCGACGGCTCGCTGCGCGCGGGCGGCGTCGGCCTCGACTGCCGCCATGGCACTACCCGCCCCGCGCATGGCGCGGCGGTGTCGGTCTACGTGCGGCCGGAAGACCTGCGCATCCGCGTGCCGGGCGAAACGGCCGACAACGTGCTGGCCGGCCGCGTCGAGAAGCTCGAATTCCTCGGTGCGTTCTGCCGGGTGAGCTTCCGCATCGACGGGCTCGACGGTCAGGAAATCGTCGCCGACCTGTCGTATCACGACGTCGACCGCACCGGCGTAGAGGCCGGCGCGCGCATCGACCTCGCGCTCGATCGCGAACATGTCCGCGTGTTCCCGCGCGCGAAGGAGCGACTGCAATGAGCACCGTCCTGACCGAGCGCCGCCGCGGCGCCTCCGCCCCCGCCGACGTGCGGCAGATCACGCACTGGCACGACCGCATCGCGCAGCTCGCGCTCGTCGCGATGGCCGCGCTGATGTCGCTGTTCCTGCTGCTGCCGCTCGCGCTCGTCGTGCAGAAATGCTTCGTCGACGCGGACGGGCGATTCGTCGGCGCGCACAACTTCGTCGACTATCTCGAGGACAGCGGCGTGCTGCGCTCGATGCTGCATTCGCTGACGGTCGGCGCACTCGTCACGATGATCGTCGTGCCGATGGCGTTCACGTTCGCGTACGCGCTGACGCGCTCGTGCATGCCGCTGAAGAACGCCGCGCGCACGATCGCGCTGCTGCCGCTGCTCGCCCCGACACTGCTGTCGGCCGTGTCGTTCATCTACTGGTTCGGCAACGCGGGGCTGCTGAAGCCGCTGCTGCACGGCCATTCGATCTACGGGCTGCCGGGCATCGTGCTGAGCATGGTGTACGCGTCGTTCCCGCACGTGCTGATGATCCTCGTCACCGCGCTGTCGCTCGCGGACGGCCGGCTCTACGAGGCAGCCGACGCGATGGGTACGGGCCGCCTGCGCAAGTTCTTCACGATCACGCTGCCGGGCGCGAAGTACGGGCTGATCAGCGCGACGATGGTGGCGTTCACGATGTGCATCAACGACTTCGGCGTGCCGGTGGTGATCGGCGGTTCGTACAACGTACTGTCGACCGACATCTACAAGCTGATCATCGGGCTGCAGGACTTCAACCGCAGCGCGGTCGTGAGCCTGATGCTGCTGTGTCCGGCACTGGTCGCGTTCGGCGTCGACTTCTTCATCCGCCGCCGCCAGCAGTCGCAGCTCGGCGCGCGCTCGACGCCGTACCAGCCGAAACCGTCGCGCGGCTTCGACGCCGCGATGCTCGCGTACTGCACGCTGGTGTGCGCGTTCTTCATCGCGGTGGTCGGCATCTCGGTGTTCGCGTCGTTCGTGAAGTTCTGGCCGTACCAGATGAGCCTCGGGGTGCAGCACTACAAGATGGGGCTGATCGGCGCCGGCATCTTCGACGCGTACAAGAACAGCCTGCGGATGGCCGCGACGGTGGCGATCGGCGGCACGATCGTCGTGTTCGGCGGGGCGTACCTGATCGAGAAGACGCGTGGCGCGCGCTGGCTGCGCGGCTTCATCGCGCTGTGCGCGATCCTGCCGATGGGCGTGCCGGGGCTCGTGCTGGGGATCAGCTACATCTTCCTGTTCAACGCGCCCGGCAATCCGCTGAACGGGCTGTACGGCTCGCTGTGGCTGCTCGCGATCGTCACGGTGGTGCACTACTACGCATCGAGCCATCTCACTGCCGTCACCGCGCTCAGACAGATCGACAGCGAGTTCGAGGCGGTGTCCGCGTCGCTGAAGGTGCCGTTCTACAAGACCTTCCTGCGCGTGACCGTACCCGTGTGCCTGCCTGCGATCCTGCTGATCGCGCGCTACCTGTTCGTGAACGGGATGACGACCGTCTCGGCCGTCGCGTTCCTCTACTCGCCCGACACGCAACCTGCGTCGGTCGCGATCCTGAACCTCGACGACGCGGGCCAGATGGGCCCGGCCGCCGCGATGGCTACGCTCGTGCTCGCGACGTCGTCGTGCGCCTGCGTGCTGTTCGCGTGCATCTCGCATCGTCTGTTGCGCCGTACGCAGGCCTGGCGCACCCCGCATCGCCACTGATTTTTCGCCGCATTCACGTGACGTCCCGACTTCATCAAGGAGACACCATGACGCTCGCCGCCCAGCCCATCCTGCTCACCCCCGGCCCCCTGACGACCTCCGAGCGCACGCGCGACGCGATGCTGCGCGACTGGGGATCGTGGGACAGCGACTTCAACGCGATCACCGCGCGGCTGCGCGAACGCCTGCTGCAGATCGTGCACGGCGAAGGCACGCACGAATGCGTACCGCTGCAAGGCAGCGGCACGTTCTCGGTCGAAGCGGCCCTCGGCACGCTCGTGCCGCGCGACGGCCACGTGCTCGTGCCGAACAACGGCGCGTATTGCCAGCGCATCGCGAAGATCTGCCGAGTGCTCGGCCGCAAGCTGACGACGATCGACTACCGCGAGGATCGCCGCGTCGATCCGGCCGACGTCGAACGCGCGCTCGCTGGCGATCCGTCCATCACGCACGTCGCGCTCGTGCACTGCGAGACGGGCGCGGGCGTGCTGAATCCGCTGCACGACATTGCACAGGTGGTCGCGAAGCACGGCCGCGCCTTGATCGTCGATGCGATGAGTTCCTTCGGCGCGATCGACATCGACGCGCGCGCGACGCCGTTCGACGCGGTGATCGCCGCATCCGGCAAATGCCTCGAAGGCGTGCCGGGGCTCGGCTTCGTGATCGCGAAACGCAGCACGCTCGAACGCTGCGAAGGCAACAGCCATTCGCTCGCGATGGACCTGTACGACCAGTGGGTCTACATGCAGCGCACGACGCAGTGGCGCTTCACGCCGCCGACCCACGTAGTCGCGGCGCTCGACGCGGCCGTCGCGCAATACGTCGACGAAGGCGGGCTCGCCGCGCGCGGCGGCCGCTACCAGCGCAACTATCGCGCGCTGATCGACGGGATGCTCGCGCTCGGCTTCCGGCCGTTCCTCGATCCGGCGATCCAGGCGCCGATCATCGTCACGTTCCATGCGCCGGACGATCCGAATTACGACTTCAAGCGGTTCTACCAGGAGGTCAAGAAGCGCGGCTACATCCTGTATCCGGGCAAGCTGACCGAGGTCGAGACGTTCCGGGTCGGCTGCATCGGTCACTTCGGCGAAGCCGGCATCCCGGGTGCCGTCGCCGCGATCGCCGACACGTTGCGGGCGATGGGCGTGCGCCGCGTATCGGCCGAAGCGGCCGCCTGACGTGACGCAATACGACGTGATGTGATGGACCCCGCCGCGTGCATGTGCGCATGCGGCGGCCAGTTTTTTTCGGGCGGTGCGCGGCACGGCCCCCTTTCGGCGAACCCTCCAATGCGACCCTTCTGGATCGAACAAGCGCTGTTCAACGACGGCGATCTCGCCCCCGCGCTGCAAGGTGCGACGCGGGCCGACGTCTGCATCGTCGGCGGCGGCTTCACCGGGCTCTGGACCGCGATCCAGGCCAAACAGCAGAACCCCGCGCTCGACATCGCGATCGTCGAGGCCGACCTGTGCGGCGCCGGCGCGAGCGGCCGCAACGGCGGCTGCCTGCTCACATGGTCCGCGAAATTCCTGACGCTGCGGCGCCTGTTCGGCGAAGCCGAGGCGATCCGGCTCGTCAAGGCGTCCGAAGCAGCCGTGCAGCACATCGCCGATTTCTGCCGCGCGCACGACATCGATGCCGAACTGCGGCTCGACGGCACGCTGTACACCGCGACGTCGCGCGCGCAGGTCGGCACGCTCGCGCCGGTACTCGACGCGCTCGCCGCGTGCGGCATCCACAGCTACGAGCCGCTGCCGGCCACCGAAGTCGCGCGCCGCTCGGGTTCCGCGCGCAACCTCGACGGCGTCTACTCGCCGATCGCCGCGACCGTGCATCCCGGCAAGCTCGTGCGCGGGCTGCGCCGCGTCGCGCTCGCGATGGGCATCCGGATCTACGAACGCACGCCGATGCTCGACTTCACGCCCGGGCAGCCGGCCGTCGTGCGCACGCCGTCGGGCAGCGTGAGCGCCGGCAAGCTCGTGTTCGCGATCAACGCGTGGATGGCGAGCCGCTTCCCGCAGTTCGAGCGCACGATCGCGGTCGTGTCGAGCGACATGGTCATCACCGAGAAATGCCCGGAACTGCTCGAGAAGACCGGGCTCGTGGACGGCGTGTCGGTGCTCGATTCGCGGATCTTCGTCTACTACTACCGCACCACCGCCGACGGGCGGCTGATGCTCGGCAAGGGCGGCAACACGTTCTCGTGGCGCAGCCGCATCGCGCCGGTGTTCGACCGGCGCTCGCCCTACGAGGCGCAGCTCACGCAAAGCCTGCGCGAATTCTTCCCGTCGCTCGCGGGCGTGCCGGTCACGGCAAGCTGGAACGGGCCGTCCGATCGCTCGGTCACCGGCTTCCCGTTCTTCGGCCGCCTCGACGATGCGCCGAACGTGTTCTACGGCTTCGGCTATTCGGGCAACGGCGTCGGGCCGACCTACATGGGCGGGCAGATTTTGTCGTCGCTCGTGCTCGGCCTCGACAACGCATGGACGCGCAGCCCGATCGTGCGCGGCCCGCTCGGCCATTTCCCGCCGGAGCCGATCCGCTATGTCGGCGCGCACGTCGTGCGCAATGCGATCCGCCGCAAGGAGCGTGCGGAGGACGAGAGCCGGCCGCCGGCGGCCGTCGATACGTGGCTCGCGAAATTTGCGAGCGCAGCCGGGAAGGCCGACAAGGCGTGACGATGTATTGACCTGCAGAACCTGAAGACGCAATGAAAAAGGGACGCTGCGAAGCGTCCCCTTGATGTGGCGCGGCAACCCGCGCGGGCCTTGCCGGGCGCTTACGCGCGCACGGTTTTCTCCCGCGCCGCCTTGCCCGTCGCGGGCAGCCCCTGCTCGTGCGTGCGGCGCATGCGCGCGAGGCCATGCGAGACGTGCTCGCGCACCAGCGCGACCGCCTGCTCCTCGTCGCCGCCCGCGAGCGCCTGCACGATCTTGTCGTGCTCGGCAGCGGACACCGCGATCGCGTCTTCCTCGGCTTCGATCGCGGCCTGGCGCAGCAGCCCGAGCTGGCGCACGAGACGGCGGTAGGTATCGGTGAGGTGTGTATTGCCGACGCCGACGACCATCGCGTCGTGGAACTGCACGTTCAGCTCTGTATAGCGCGTGACGTCGTGCGTCTTCGCGGCGTCCTTCATCGACTGGATGATGCCCTTCAACACCTTCAGCGTGTCGGGCGAGATGCGCTTCGCGAGCGCGCGCGCGACCGACTCGTCGAGCATCGCCCGCACTTCGTAGATCTCCTCGGCCTCGCGCAGCGGCACGACGCGCACCGTCACGCCGCGGTTCTTCTCGTTACGCAGCAGGCCGGCCTGTTCGAGCGCCCGGAACGCTTCGCGCACGGGGCCGCGCGACACGTTCAGCCTGGTCGCGATCTCGACTTCGTTGAGCTTCTCGCCGGGGGCGTATTCACCGGAGACGATCGCGCGCTCGAGCATGTCCTGGACGATCATCGCGAGCGACTGGCTTTGCAGGAGTTCGATGGCGCTGAGCGCGTTCGGGGCTGTCATGGTCGGGCAGGCAGCAAGGCTGCGGTAGAGAACGAGGGCGCCATATCGGCGAATGATCCTTATATACCCTCGGCCCGGCACATTGTCAACAGTCTTCAGTTTCCAAAAGCCAATTCCGCCTGCCGGGATGCAACCGGGATGCAGTCGAAACACCGCCGGCAGGCGGCGGTCGCGCGGCGAGCCGACCTCGCCCGCATCGCGCGACGCGTGCCGGCCGTCAGGCCGTCGTGTGCTTCACCGGCCCCGGATCGCTGTGGCTCGGCCGGCCCGTCTCGACGTGGCCCGCGAAGCGGCGCACGACCTTGTCGTCGCCGCCGCGCAGCGTCGTCGCGGTGATCGTCAGATCGTACCAGCCGTGGCTCGACGACAGCTCGAAGTGATCCTCGACGCGCTCACCCGGCTCCAGCGTGTAGGTGCGCGCATGCTTGTGGCTGTATGCGTTGT
The DNA here is from genome assembly GCF_964265005.1 of Burkholderia crassaminum. NCBI lineage: Bacteria > Pseudomonadati > Pseudomonadota > Betaproteobacteria > Burkholderiales > Burkholderiaceae > Burkholderia > Burkholderia crassaminum. The sequence goes on from NZ_OZ183799.1 coordinate 3,666,454, forward strand.
CGACCGTCACGCGGCACGTCGCGCGCCCGCTGTTGCGCAGTTGCAGGTACACGTGGCGGTTGCGCACGTCGTAGCCGATCCGCGCTTCGGGGTTCGCGTGGCGGCCGTCCGCCGCGAGCCGCGTGTTGCCCTGGAACTCGCACAGATAGCCGTTCGGGCCATATGCCGCGAGATGGTAATCGCCGCGCGCGGCCGACGTGTTCCACGTGTCGACGAAGCGGTCGTGCGCGGACACCGCATAACGACGCGGCGCCGTCGTCGGGTTGCGGCGGTCGTACACGTAGAACGCCGCGCCTGCATCACCGGTGTTCGCGAAGTCGAGCGACACGCTGTCGTCATGGCCGCTCACGCGGCTGTGCACGAACAGCTCGTACGGCAGCGCACGCGCGGGCCGCGTGCCGGGCTCCTGCGCCGGCATCGCCTGCTGCGCGGGCACCTGGTACGCCTGGCCGGCCGTCGCGATGTGCTGCGGCACGGTGAAGCTCACCGTGCGCGTGTCCGGCCGTGCCGAGAAGTCGAATGCCGACGTGAGGTCGCCGCAGATCGAGCGGCGCCATGCGCTGATGTTCGGCTCCTTCACGCCGAAGCGCGCTTCGAGGAAACGCAGCACCGACGTATGGTCGAACGTCTCCGAGCAGACCCAGCCGCCCTTCGTCCACGGCGAGATGATGATCAGCGGCACGCGCGGCCCGAGGCCGATCGGCTGGATGCCGCCCGGGTCGGCACCCGGCACGAGCGGGCTCATTTCGCCCGGGTACTTGTTCAGGTCGAGCAGCTCGTCGCCGAGGTTCGACAGCAGGTTCGACGACACGATGCCCTGGCCGCCCACGCCGCTCGTCACCGGCGGCACCGGCGGAACGACGTGGTCGAACAGCCCGTCGTTCTCGTCGTAGTTGAGGATGAACACCGTCTTCGCCCACACCTCCGGGTTCGACGTCAGCGCCTCGAGCACCATGTTGATGTAGAACGCGCCGTCGGTCGGCGACGCCTGCGGGTGCTCGCTGTACTTGTACGGCGCGACGATCCACGACACCTGCGGCAACCGGTTGGCCTGCACGTCGGCCTTCAGCTCGGCGAGCGTGTGGTCCGACGCGCCCTTGTCGACCAGCGGGCCGCTCGCGCCTTCCTTCACCTGGAACTTCTTGAAGAACATCAGCGAGTTGTCGGTGTAGTTGTCGGTCGGGTCGCCCGGGATGCCGGTGCCGCCCTGGTACACCTTCCAGCTGACCTTCGCGTTCTCGAGGCGCTCGGCGTAAGTCGTCCACGTGTAGCCGTTCACGTCGTCACGCTCGCCGATGCCCGGGCCGTTCGGCGGGGTGCCGTAGATGTTGCGCGGGTCGACCGTGCCGGTCCACAGGTAGATGCGGTTCGGCGCGGTGTCGGCGTGCGCGGAGCAGAAGTACGAATCGCAGATCGTGAACGCGTCGGCCAACGCGTAGTGGTACGTGAGATCCTGGCGCTTCAGGTAGCCCATCGTCAGCACGTCCTGCTTCTGGTTCACCCACTGGTCCCACTGGCCGTTGTTCCAGGACAGGTGGCCGCTGCTCCAGCCGTGGTTGGTGCCCGGCTGGAATTCGGTCGTCTGCTTCGGGTCGAGGTAGAACGGCAGCACGTACGGCGCCGACGGGTCGAGGCCGCGCGAATGGTAGTTCTTCGTGAACACCGACGCCGGCGGCTGCTGCCACACCGGTGCGCCGCTCGGCAGCAGGTGCGGGCGCGGGTCGTTGAAGCCGCGCACGCCGCGCAGCCCGCCGAAGTAATGGTCGAACGAACGGTTTTCCTGCATGAAGATCACGACGTGTTCGACGTCGCGGATCGTGCCCGTGCGATAGGCGGCCGGCATCGCCAGCGCGTTGCGGATCGCGGGCGGGAAGCCCGCGTAGGCGGCCATCGCGCCGGCCGACTGCGCGGCGAGGCGCAGGAAATCGCGTCGATTGTTCGAAGACATGAAGGGAACCCTGTTGTCGGTAGGAATGGGGTGCCGGTCGAGCGGGGCCGGCAGTCGGTGTGTTACGCGCTATTACCCCGCACCGGCATGTCCCGGCCGTGACCGGTTCCAGCAGGTTTCTTTTGGTTACCCACAAGAATTTTTCGAAGCAACGCACGACGCGCCTTTCATGCGGCCGACACACGTGTGCGCTACGCTGACGCGCGATGAAGAGGGGAGAAGCCGAGTCGTGTTCGATCAGCTGAAGGCGTTCCACGCGACCGTCCGGCAGGGCAGCATCACGCGCGCCGCGCGCCACCTGGGCGTGAGCCAGCCGACGATCGCCGCGCAGATCCGGCAGGTCGAGCAGCTGTACGGCGTCGAGCTGTTCTACCGCAGCGGCCGCAAGCTCGAGGTCACCGAGACGGGTATCGAGCTGCTGCCGCTCGTCGAGAAGATGATCGCGCTCGAGGCGCAGGCCGACATCATGCTGCGCAACGTCGGCGGCCTGTTCGAAGGCCACCTGCGGATCGGTGCGACGGGGCCGTACTACATCATGGATGCGGTCGGCCGCTTCTCGAACGCGCATCCGTCGATCGCGCTCACGTGCCGGATCGGCAACTCCGAGGAAATCCTGCAGGCGCTGCAGGAATTCCGCATCGATCTCGCCGTCTCGTCGCAGCGCAACGATGCCGAAGGCCTCGAACGCAAGGTGATCTCGACCGACCCGCTCGTGCTCGTCGTGCATCGCACACATCCGCTCGCGCGCTTCGACGCGATCGATCCGGCGCAGCTCGCCGACGTGCGGCTGCTGATTCGCGAGGAAGGCTCGGTCACGCGCCGCTGCACGGAGACGATCCTCGCGGCGGCCGGTGTCGCAGCTGTATCGGTGGCCGAGATCGGCAGCCGCGAAGCGATCCGCGAGGCGATCCTGCACGGCGTGGGCGGCAGCCTGTTTCCGCTCGGCGAAGCCGAGCGCCATCCGGACCTGCGCGTGATCGCGCTGCGTGGCGTCGACACGACGATCGACGAATACGTGTACTACCTGAAGGCGCGCCGCCAGAGCCCCGCGATCGACGCGTTCCTTGCGTGCATCCTGCCGGCCGGCGCCGAAGCAGCCGGGCCAGCCGACGCAGGACGAACGGCGCGGCGGGCGAACGCGCGCTGAACTGCCGCGCGTTCGCCGGTTCCGCACGTTATCGGCGCTTTTCCCGCGCCTTCCCTCGTTTTTCCTCGTGCCTTCCTTCTGTCGTTGCGCTCACATCATTTCGGCAGTGCCGGAATCATCCACGTCAGCACGTGCTGCTGCAGGAACACCAGCACGCCGAGCAGCAGCGTGAGGATCACGCTGTGCCAGAAGGTGCGCGCAAACACGACACCTTCCTGCCCTTTCAGGTCCGTCGTCGACACACCCGTCGCGATGTTCTGCGGCGAGATCATCTTGCCCATCACGCCGCCCGACGAGTTGGTCGCGGCCATCAGCACCGGATCGAGCCCGAGCTGCCGCGCAGCGACGACCTGCAGGTTGCCGAACAGCGCGTTGCCCGACGTGTCGCTGCCGGACAGGAACACGGCGATCCAGCCGAGCGACGCGGACACCAGCGGGAACAGCGCGCCCGTCGACGCGACGCCGGTGCCGAGCGTGTAGCTGATCCCCGAGTAGTTCAGCAGGTACGCGAGCCCGACGATCATCATCACCGTGACGATCGCGATCCACGTCTGCCGCCACGTCTTCACCACGCATTCGAGGAACGCGCCGGCGCCGGTGCGCGTCAGCGCGGCCGTGATGATCGCCGACAAGAGGATCGCGGTGCCCGTGCCGAGCGGCTGGAAGTCCCAGATCGCCGCATACGGCTTGTGATACAGCGACACGAACACCGCGTTGTGCAGGCCCGGCCACTTGATCTTCACGTCGCCGATCGCCGCGATGTTCGCGTGCACCCACACGATCACGACCACCGATACGACGAGCCACGGCAGCCAGCCGCCGAAGCCCGCGCGCGCGGCGCCGGCCGTTGCAGGCACGCTGCGCGCGAGCGCGTATTGCGGATCGGGCTGCGGCTTCCACACCTGCAGGAAACCGATCGTCACGATCAGCGACGTGAGCGACGACAGCACGTCGGTGAGCTGGTAGCCGAGGAAGTTCGACGTGACGAACTGCGCGATCGCGAAACTGGCGCCCGACACGAGCAGCGCGGGCCACAGCTTCGAGATCGAGCGCAGCCCGCCGTACGCGCCGACCACGTAGAACGGCAACAGCAGCGCGAAGAACGGCAACTGGCGGCCGACCATCTGCGCGAGTGTCGCGGGCGGCAGCGACGTCACCGCGCCGAGCACGGTGATCGGCACGCCGAGCGCGCCGAACGCAACCGGCGCCGTGTTGAACAGCAGCGTATAGGTGAGCGCTTCGAGCGCAGGGAAGCCGAGCGCGATCAGCAGTGCGCTCGTGATCGCGACCGGCGTGCCGAATCCGGAGATCCCTTCGAGCAGGCAGCCGAACGAGAACGCGACGACGAGCAGCACGAGGCGGCGATCGTCGGGCAGGTTGTCGAGCATCCACTGCCGGAACTGGTCGAAGCGGCCCGACTTCACCGCGATGTTGTACAGCAGCAGCGCGTTGAAGACGATCCACATCACCGGCACGACCGCGAGCGCCATGCCCGCGCCGACCGCGTTGAACGCGAGCCCGGCCGGCATCCCCCACGCACCGATCGCGACCGCGAGGCCGGCGACCAGCCCGGCGAGCGACGCCTGCCACGCGGGGCGGCGCAGCACGCCCAGCGCGATCAGCGCGACCGCGATCGGGATCGCGGCGACGAGGAACGACAGCAGCAGCGAGTTGGCGACCGGCGTCAACGGCTGCGCGAAGACGATGCCGGGCGGTAGGGCGTCGGTGGGATTCATCGCGTCTCCAAAGTCGACCCGGGTTGGCACGGCGGCGCCCCCGGATTCGGTGCAAAGCGGTCCTTCTGCAGTCGCGACGGCGATCAGGCGCTTGCGCACGCAACGACGTCGCACGGCCAACCGATCGGTCGCTTAAATGAGGTTAGGAGGCGAGCGGCGCTTGTACAAGGGGGGACAAGCCCGATGCATGCCGAACCGATCCGAACCCGCCGCCGCATGCTGACCGGCAGCGGGCGCTCCGCTGTCGCGTTCGACAGGACGCCCGTCACGCGCGGCTCACCGGCTCGGCGCGGCAGCGTCACCCGCGCAATGTTGCACGTGCGGCAAAGGTGCCTGACGGCAGGCGGGATGTTTCGTTTGGCGTCCGAAGCCTAGACTGGCCGCATCGATTCCACCCGCGCCGGCCACGGCACGGCGCCGGAACCTCACGGAGTGAACACGATGAAGACGATGAAACAGGCAGCATGTGCATTCGTGCTGCTCGGCGCGGCCGTCGCCGCGCACGCGCAGGCCGCGTCGACGCTGACGCGCGCCGAGGTCCGCCAGGAACTCGTGGAGCTGCAGGCCGCCGGCTACCGGACGAGCCTGGCAAGCAGTCCCGACTTTCCGGAAAACATGCAGGCGATCATGCACCGTGCCGCGCAGGCGCGCGGCGAGGACACCGGCTACGGCGGCGACGGCGGGGTAAACATGGAATCGGGCAAGCCGGCGCTGCCGCACGCGATCGATCGCGGCACGTACGCACACCACTGAAAGCGGATCGAACCGGATCGGGTGCACAACGGCGCACGCCGACCGGCGACGGAGGCGGAGACGCGCATCGCGCACCGCGCCGAGCGACGCGGTGCACGTGCGCCAGGCATCACACGCTGAAGCGGTTCAGCGTATAGGCGCGATAGGCCGCGACGAACGCGTCGAACGATCCGGCCTCCTTCGCTTCGAGCTCGGCCTGCTCGGCCAGCGACTTCGCGGCGAGCGCCTGCTCGGTGCGCAGCGTATCCGCCGACGGCGGGCGCGCGCGGAATTGCGCGGCATGCGCTTCGCTCTGCGCCAGCGCGAACCCGAGGAACGACTGCCCGTTCTCACGCATCGTGCGCAGCACGCGCGCGGACGCCGTGCGCTCTGGATCGGCGAGCTTCTCGCGTTGCGCGGCGATCGCGCGCGCATGCTCGTCGCCGCCGCGGATTTCGTCGAGACGGCGGCCGACGGTTTCGATATCGGTCATCAGTTCGTCCGCCCACGCCTGCAGCGTGATCGGCTGGCCGTCGCGCTGCAGCGTCAGCCCCGGCTTGCGCCCTTCCATCGTCACGCTGCCGAAGTTCGCGTTCGCTTCCTGGTACGCGGGACAGTCGAGCGCCGGGCTCTCGTCGAGCGCGCACGCGAGCAGGAATGCGTCGATGAAGCGCGCGGTTTCCAGTGCGATACCGGTCGGCTCGAACGGATCGATGTCGAGACAGCGCACCTCGATGTACTGCACACCGCGCGACGCGAGTGCATGCAGCGGCCGCTCGCCCGAATACGTGATGCGCTTCGGCCGGATCGTCGAGTAGAACTCGTTTTCGATCTGCAGCACGTTCGTGTTGATCTGGATCCACTCGCCATCGCGATGCGTGCCGATCGCCTCGTACGCCGGATACGGCTCGCTCACGGCCTTCGACAGCGCGTCGAGATAGGCGGGCAGCGTGTTGTAGTCGACGTGCAGCGCGGCCTGGGCGGTCGTGTTCGAGTAGCCGAGATCGCTCATCCGCAGGCTCGTCGCATACGGCAGGTACAGCGTGTCGGCATCGAACGTGTCCAGCTTGTGCGGCTTGCCGCGCAGGAACTTCGTATCGAGCGCGGGCGACGCGCCGAACAGGTACATCAGCAGCCAGCTGCGGCGGCGGAAGTTGCGGATCTGCGCGAGATAGCGCTCCGACTGGTAATCGACGAGCGTGGCCGTCGAGCCTTCTTCCGCATGCAGGCGCCGCCACACTTCCTCGTGCAGCGAGTAGTTGTAGTGGATGCCGGCGATGCACTGCATCGTGCGGCCGTAGCGATACGCGAGGCCGCGCCGGTACACCGTCTTCAGGCGGCCGATGTTCGACGTGCCGTAGTCGGCGATCGGAATCTGGTCGTCGGCCGGCAGCAGGCCGGGCATCGAGTCGTTCCACAGCATCTCGTCGCCGAGCGACGCATACACGTAGCGATGCAGATCGTCGAGACGTTCGAGCGTGATCGCGGCGTCGCGTTCCGCAGGCGTGATCAGTTCGATCAGCGCTTCGGAATAGTCGGTCGTCAGCGACGGATGCGTGAGCGCCGAACCGAGCGCGCGCGGATGCGGCGTGAACGCGATCATCCCGTCGCGCGTCACGCGCAGGCTTTCCTTTTCGATGCCGCGCAGGCCGTCGGGCAGATGCTGCCGCGTCGGGCCCGAGCTCAGCGCTTCGAGGCGATTCAGCAGCAGTTCGGACTGGCGGTGAGTCATGGTGTTCGACATGGAGACGCAAGTGCGTGACGGCCGCGCGCAGAACGCCGCGCGCGGCCGGCTGGATTGTTGGTCGCTTCGTTGGTAGCGGGCACTTTAACATCTCGCCGAAACACGCGCTTGAGGTGGCCCCGGGCAGGGCGCACGGGCCGGAGCGGGCCGCCGGACGGGCCGGTCGCGGCGATCGCCGCATCTGCCACCGGTTCCAGGCGGCGGCAACGGGCACGCCGGTTACGCGAATTCGTCCGACGGAACGTGACGCGTACACGGGTGGCGGCAGGTGCAACCGTGCCGCCGAACCGGCGGCGAAAAGAAGGAAAAGTATGGGGCGTGCGCCCGGCATGCGGCGGACGACGGATTCGCGGAATGGCCGTGATGACCGGTGTCCGGCGGGTAGCCTGCGAATACCGGCACGACCTGCGCAACGGGTTGCATCACGGCTTCGTCGGGTCGCACCCGGCCGCGAGCCTCAGCGATCACCGGCCACCCTCACCCGCCGCGCGCGCCGCCCGCCCGGTCGGCCACTTCGTTCCACAAATGCAGCGCCGCGTACGCGCGCCACGGCCGCCAGCCTTCGGTGCGACGCTTCTGGGTCGCGAGCCGGTCGAGCGCCGGATCGCGCGCGGCGATCGACTGCATCAGCACGAGATCGGAGGCCGGCCATGCGTCCGGATCGCGCCACGCGCGCATCGCGATGTATTCGACGGTCCACGGGCCGATGCCGGGCAGATCGAGCCACGCACTGCGCAGCGTCGCGAGATCGGCGTGCTCGCGATCGACCGGCACGTCGCCGGCCGCCACCGCGCGCGCCGTGCCCGTCAGTGCCGCCACCCGCTTGCCGGGCATCCCGATCTTGTCGAGATCGCAGGCGGCCAGCGCGTCAGGCGTCGGAAAACGCCATGCGGGCGCACCGTCGTCTTCGTGCACCACCCGCTCTCCGGCCCGCTCGACGAGCCGGCCGACGATCGTCGTCGCGGCCTTCACGCTCACCTGCTGGCCGACGATCGCGCGTACGGCCAGCTCGAATCCCGACCACGCGCCGGGCACGCGCAACCCCGGCGCAGCGTCGACAAGCGGCACGAACCACGGATCGCGCGCGAGCCCGCTGCCGATTGCGGCCGGATCGGCGCCGAGGTCGAACATCGTCGCGACGCGCGCGGCGAACACGTCATCGACATGACGCGCGACCGCGCCTTCGACTGTCGCGACCAGGCAATGCTTGCGCGGATGTTTCGCGACCGTGAGCCGGCCAGCGTCGCCGTGCACGTCGACGATGCGGCAATACACGCCGTCCGCCACCTGCTCGACGCCCGGAATCGCGCGCCCGCTGAAGAAGCGCAGTACCCGCGCCCAGTCGTAAGGCGCATTGAAGCGCAGTTCCATTTGTGCGGACGGCGGCACATGGCCGCCGTTCACGATGGACGTAATCGTGGTTCTTGCGATGCTCAAACTGCGTTGCCCTCCGCAACGGATTCGGTTTCATCGTCGCGCACATGACGCGCCTCGGACGCGAGCAGCGTCGCCTTGCGGCGCACGCCCCAACGATACCCGGAAAGCGCGCCGCCCTTTTGTACGACGCGGTGGCACGGGATCGCGAGCGCGACCGGATTCGACGCGCACGCGGATGCGACGGCGCGCACCGCGCGCGGCGCACCCAGCGCCTCGGCGATCTCCGAGTAGCTGCGTGTTTCGCCGTACGGAATATGCGTCAGCGCCTCCCACACGCGCTGCTGGAATGCGGTCGGCGCGATGTCGAGCGGCAGGTCGAACGCGTGCCGCGTGCCGTCCAGGTACGCGCGGATCTGCGTGACGAACGGCGCGAGCCGTGCCGACGCCTCGACCAGCTCGGCGCGTGCGAACGCGTCCTTCAGCTCGCCGACGAGCGCGGCCGGTTCGTCGCCGAACGCGATCCGACAAATGCCCTGCCCCGTCGCCGCGACAAGCACCGTGCCGAGCGACGTCGAGGCGGTCGCATAGTCGATCCGCAGGCCGGCACCCTGGCGGCGGAACGCCGACGGCGCCATCCCCAGCTCGCGCGGCACCGACGCATAGAGCCGCGACGGCGAGTTGAAGCCCGCGTCGACAGCCGCCTGCGTGACCGGCTGCCCGCTTTGCAGCGCCTGCCGCAGCGCGGCGCCGCGCTGCGCGGCCTGGTACTGCCGCGGCGACACGCCGACCACGCGCTTGAAAAGCCGCTGAAGATGAAACGGGCTCACGTGCACGGCATCGCTCAATTGCTGCAGCGTGAGCCGCTCGGCATGCGCGTCGAGCACCGCGCACGCGCGGTTGACGATCTCGAGCTCGCGCGGCAGCCCTTCCGGCTGGCAGCGCTTGCAGGGCCGGAAGCCGGCCGCGCGTGCGGCGGCCGGATCGGCGAAGAAGGACACATGTTCGCGACGCGGCAGCCGCGACGCACAGGTCGGACGGCAGAACACGCCGGTCGTGCTCACGGCGTAGAAGAACGCGCCGTCCGCATGCGGATCGCGCTCGGTCACGGCGCCCCAGCGGGCATCATCGGTCGGATAGGCGGCTTTCATCTGAACCTCGCACTCCCTAGTGTAGATGGTGCCTACTCTAGACATCGGCATGTGCCGTCGCGCCCCGAATCTTGCTCTGTGATTCGCACCGGCGAACCGGGGACACATCGATTGAAGATAAATCCGACAAAACGCGCGCGCCGGCTGTTACAGCGCGGTTTTCGTCATCGTCCCGTCACCATTTTGCTGCACTGCGGATGCGACAAATCGCCGTCCTGACGTTTTTTTGCATTCGAAATATTGCGTCGCACCATCGCCGTGTGTATAGTTGGAACTGTCTCCTCCATGTCTCCTCCTGATATGGATTAAGCCCGTTCCGCTCTGCGTGAACGGGCTTTTTTTCGTCCGTCGATTGTGCCGCGCTCCGGCGGGCGGCGCAGGCGCGATGCGTCTACACTCGATGCTCGTCGACTGTGAAGGAGTGCCTGCCCATGAAACCGACCATCCGCGGCATCGATCACATCGTGCTGCGCGTGACCGACATGGCCGCGATGACGCGCTTTTACTGCGACGCCGTCGGCTGCCATGTGGAAAAGGAACAGCCCGATCTGGGCCTCGTGCAGCTACGCGCCGGCGACGCGCTGATCGACCTGCTGTCCGTCGGCGGCCCGATCGATCGCCCTGACAGCGGCCCGCCCGGCACGGGGCGCAACCTCGATCACCTGTGCCTGCGCGTCGAGCCGTTCGATCCCGATGCATTGATCACCCATTTCGCCGCACATGGCGCACGGCCGGGCGCGCCCGCGGAACGCTACGGCGCCGGCGGCTACGGGCCGTCGATCTACCTGTTCGATCCGGAAGGCAACATGCTCGAATTCAAGGGGCCGCCGGCCGCGATCGGCTGAACGCGGCCGGCGCGCGGGCCGTCACGCGTCCGCGCGCGCCTTCAGCACGGTCCATTCGACCGCAACCGGATCGTGGTCGGCGCTCGAGATCCACGCGGTACCGTCCTGCACGGTGCACTGCAGGCGCATCGAGCGCTCCGCGAGCTGCCCGAGCGCGGCCGCGACGCCGTCGGCCAGCGACAGCACCTGCACGTTGCGCAGCCGCTCGACCTTGCTACGCACGCCCTGCCACCAGATGTCCGACGTCTTGCCGCCGTACGCGATCACGGTGACTTGCCCCGCGCGGCCGGCCGCCTTCGAGATGCGCCGCTCGTCGGGCTGGCCGGCTTCGATCCAGACGTCGATCGCGCCGGTCAGGTCCTTCTGCCACAGATCGGGCTCGTCGACGTCCGATAGCCCCTTGCAGAATTCGAGCCGTTCGTGCGCGAACAGCGCGAACGCGACGATGCGCACCATCATCCGGTCGTCGGTTTCCGACGGGTGGCGCGCCACCGTCAGCGCGTGATCGGCGTAGTAATGCCGATCCATGTCGGCGATTTGCAGTTCTGCTTTGTAGATCGTGGATTTCAGCGCCATGCGGATGCGGCCCGGGCGGGCATTCGGTTCGGTCGGGCCGTGATGATACCGAATGCGCGCCGTCCGGCGCGTGTCATGCGCCACTCACAGCGCAACGGCCCGGCATGGGCCGGGCCGTGTTCGGTTCGCGCCGCCGGCTCATCGGGCCGGCGCGCTCGCGCGTCGTGTGACTGCGCGGTGGATGAACGGTTACTGCTTGACGAAGCGCGAATCGGTCCAGAGACCCTGCTGGTCGCTGTTGTCGGCGCTGACGAACTGCACGTCGCCCTGGTCGACCGACACGACGCGGAAACGCTGGCCTTCCGGCACCGACAGGCAACGGTAGTCGTCGAAGTATTGCTGCTTCGCCTGCGACTTGCCGTCACGCTCGTGACTCAGTACGGAGTCCAGATTGTCCTTCGACAGGCAGCCCCATGCATTCTTCGTCAACTGGATTTCCTGCGTCGGCTTGACGGCCGAATCACCGCCTGCCTGGGCAATCGACACCGCGCAAAATGCGCCGACGAGGGCAAAAAGGATACCGGTACGCTTCATCATGTTCTGTCTCCAGGCTTGCAGGCACCAGGCTTGGGTTAGCTATGTGTTTAAAGGTGATCGTGAACCCGCGTTTTTCACTTTAGAAGACCGGCAAGCGATAGCAAGCACATTTGTTGTGCGACCGCAATAGCGGCGGATTGTCGCACCCTGTGCGCAGCCCGTTTTTCGCGCGGCGCGCGCGGCGGGCAACACCTGTTGCGTGGCGGACAGGCCCGTCACGCCGGGCGGAAAGCGTTATCTGGCAAGACTTTCATCCGAATTACATCGCGGCGATTGAACGGTTTGGATAATCCATTTCGCTATCCGGATCATTTTGATGCACCGCACATAAAGTCATTCGAAACGAATCAACTTTACCGCAACGCGGAATCGCAAATACCTGATACAAGAAAAATGCCAGGTATAAGCGAATCCGTATTTATCCGTAGTTCCCCGAATGTATTCGGTGCCCGCGAAAAACCCGCGGCAAGCGCCTTTCACCAGCGCGTTTACCCTGCTTTATTCGGACTGGATTGCTGGCGATCGAAATAATCACGTTGAAAGATGCACATGCGATAAGCGTTGTGATACGCGCCGTTTCCGAAAAATTCTTCCTTCAGTTCGGCCTCGTGCTGGAATCCGCATTTCTCGTACACGTGAATCGCCGCCGCATTCGACGTATCGACGATCAGGTACAGCTTGCGCATGTTCAGCACCTTGAACGCGTACTCGATCGCGAGGCGCGTCGCCTGGCCCGCATAGCCGCGCCCCTGGCATTGCGGCGCGATGATGATCTGGAACTCGCCGCGGCGATGGATGTAGTCGAGCTCGATCAGCTCGACGAGGCCGACCAGTTCGCCTTGCGCGTCGACTGCGACGAAACGGCGCTCGCGCTGGTCGTGCACGTGACGGTCGTACAGTTGTGACAGTTCCGAGAAGGTTTCATACGGCTCCTCGAACCAGTAGCGCATGATCTTCGCGTCGTTGTTCAGCTCGTGGACGAAGCGCAGGTCCTGGCGCTCCAGCGGCCGCAGCGCGAGCGTGTTGGTATCGTTCTGGAGTTGCATGTTCATATCCTTTTTTGATGCCGGCGCACGTGCGGCAAGGCCGCATCCGGGCCTGTCACGCACTGTAAGAAATTGAACGCGGGCGAAGTTCAGAGCCTAGAATGGGAGCTAGGGTTCCTGCCACCGCAAGGAGGCTATCGTGATCGAGCAAGTCATACTCGGAATTTTTCTCGTGCTGCCGCTCGTGATCGTAGCGGCGCTGTTTTCCGACGAACTTTGGCAGGAACATCGGCGCCAGCATCCGCGCGACGAAAACGCCCCGCACATCGACTGGAAGCATCCGTGGCGCCGCGTGCGACGCGGGCATTGAGTCGGTTGGCGTTCATCCGCGGGGCGCGCCGGCCGGGCCGCCCTGGAATGTGAACGCGTGACGCGCCCCCGTTCTGCACTCCGTTACGCACCCTGTAACGCCCCCGAATTCAGCCTCGATCCGATTCCCGCTCAACCCGCTCACTCTGCTCACTCCGCGAGACACCGCCGTGAACGACCAGCCCGCCCAGCCTCCGCACGACATTCCCGGCGAAACGATCGACCTGCAGATCGCCGACGTGCTGGCAGCCGTCCGCTACCCGGCCAACAAGGATGCGATCGTCGATGCCGCGCGCGACGCAGGCGCCAGCAACGAAGTGCTGTCGATGCTCGACGGCCTGCCCGAACAGGACTACGCGGACGTCAACGCCGTCACGCACTGGGTCGCCGGCAACTTCGGTCCCGGCCTCGGGGTTTGAGCGCGCACCCATAACGCGATAGGATCAGGCCGCACCGGTCGCGCAGCGGCCGGTTGCCTGTCGCCCGGCGCAAGACCGGGCGTTTCCGCCTACGTGCCCGGGGAACTCCATGGAAGGCATCCTGATCCAGCACACGACCCGCCGTCAGCTCTGGTTCGGCGCACTGACGGCGCTCGTCATCGTGCTCGCGCTCGGGATCGCCGCGCCGCACGCGAACGTCTCGCTGCCGGCCGTCGAGCCGTTCATGCCGATGTGCGCGCTCACCGTGTTCACCACCGCGAGCATCGCGGCGTTCTTTCTCGGCGCGCAGTTCACCGTGACACGCCAGCCGGTGCTCGGCGCGCTCGGCGGCGCCTACGCGTTCACCGCGCTCGCCGTCGCGCTGCAGCTGCTCACTTTTCCCGGCGTATTTGCGCCGCACGGGCTGTTCGGTGCGCAACCGCAAAGCGCCGCGTGGATGTGGATCTTCTGGCATGCCGGCTTCCCGAGTTTCGTGATGGTCGCGCTGCTCGCGCGCGCGCGGCTGGCGCGTGCACCGGTCGGCGCGCAGCAGACACGCTGGTGGACGCTCGCGCTGATCGGCGGGCCGGCTGTCGTCGCCGGGCTGCTGTGCCTGTTCGCGCTGAACGTGTCGCTACCGCCCGCGTTTCATCCGCCGGGCGACGCGGCCGTGCTGCCCGTCAACGGCGTCGCGCTGATCGTGTGGCTGCTCAACGCGCTGGCGCTCGTTGCCGTGCTGGCCACCGGCCGGCTGCGCACGACGCTCGACCTGTGGCTCGCGATCGCGGTGCTCGCTTGCCTCACCGACACGACGCTGAACCTGATGAGCACCAATCGCTTCACGGTCGGCTGGTATCTCGCGCGCGTGTTCAGCATGTTCACGCCGGGCGTGCTCGTGTGCGTGCTCGCGTGGGAAGTGACGATGCTGTACCAGCGGCTGTTCGAGGCACACGCGACGCTGATCCGTTCGTCTGCGCGCGACGGTCTGACGGGCGCGTTCAACCGCATGCATTTCAACGATCATTTCCACACGCTGTTCCTGCAGTCGCGACGGCAAGGCGAGCCGCTGTCGCTGCTGATGGTCGACGTCGATCGCTTCAAGGCATACAACGACGCGTTCGGTCACGTGAAGGGCGACGCGTGCCTGATCGCGGTCGCGAATGCGTTGGCCGGCGCGGTGAGGCGGCCTGCGGACATGGTTGCGCGTTACGGCGGCGAGGAGTTCGCGATCGTGCTGCCGAACACGGGCGCGCGCGGCGCGCGGGTGGTCGCCGAGGAAGCGCGCGAGGCGGTATTGCGGCTCGATCTCGCGATGCCGGCATCACCCGCCGGGCGCGTGAGCGTGAGCGTCGGCTGCGCGACCGTGGCGGCCGACGATCTCTCGACACCCGATGCGTTGATCGAAGCCGCCGATGCCGCGCTGTATCGTGCGAAGGATACGGGGCGAAACAGGGTCGTCACCGCCTGAAAACGTCTGCTGTTTGGGTATTTGTTACGGTCATTGTGACCGGAATAATCCGCCGTTACGGATTGCGGAACAGGGATACGATCGCTTACAGCCGGTGTTGCGCGCGCTCGCTATGCTGGGTTTCATATTGAACCCGAGCAGGTGAACGCGATGAAGAAGACCCTTTTGCTGATTGCCAGCGTCGCCGTGCTGTTGAGCGGCTGTATCGTGGTGCCTGACGGCGGGTACTACGGTGGTGGCGGGTATTACCATCACCATCATTGGGATTGACGCGGGTGAGGGTCCGGCTGCATCGATCCGGACCTTCGCGCCATCAAGCCGGCTTGGTCAGCTCGGCATGCATCAGAAATACCTGTAGCGCGGCGAGCGTTTCGTAGTGGAGACGCTCGAGGCGCGCATCCTTTGCAGCGTCTTCGATCAGATTGTCGTCGGCGTCCAGTTGGTACGGGTTGCCCAGTAATTCATGAATCATCGACATCGACGTAATCTGCTACGGGAGTCGCGCAAGCATCTGGTCAAGAAAGGTCGGCGGCAAACTGATTTCACCGAGATCGCCCTCTTCGCGGTACATCAATGCCTCCTTTCCCCAATGGAGCTTAACCGGTACGCCAGACGTGTCCCGGTACGTTCGCTCAGCGATGAGGCGCTCGCCTCCATCGTCGTAAAGCCTGAGAACGATCGTATGTCCAAAATAGCAGTATCGAGCCCAATAACTACCATGCAGAGAGCGCTCGCTGTTTCGCTCACTCGGATAGCAATTCGCACGCAGTTGCGCATCTTTCCAGTAACTCCACGTGATGCCAAGGGCAACAACGATAGAAATTACCGCGAAGGTGTGTCGAATTAAAACTCCAACCCCCTCGACAATAGCGCCCGCCCAATCGCCTGGTTTGGATAAGATCGAATTCAGCAATCGCACCAAAAAAGCCAGTGCGACGACTGGCAATATCGCGACCAGAAGAATTACAGTTAGGGCAATACCGGCTTCGTTGATGGTCGCGCTCATGCGAATCGAAGTTGAATAGGTTCCCGCAACCTGATGTACCGGTGGTCGGAAAAAATAACGAAATCACCGCCACGACGATAGCGCTGCTGCCATTGACGAAAGGAGCTGTTCCGAACAGGGTAATAAACGTTCCCTGGCACTCGCATGTCACCAATCGCAATGGGATAGTCTATCCATGAGATGCCCGCCGCCCCAGCAGCCAATGAAGCTGGCACGATGGCGGCGCCGTTTCGGTTCCAGTGTCCGAGATACTGCGACGCCTGTCCCTCTACTGTGGTAAATGTGTAATTATCCTTGATGTAAATGATAATAGAGGTGATCGTCACATGGCTACCATCTTGATTGAAGTGCGCATAACCGACGGCAGCGTAAAAATTAAATGAACCAAGTGCGCCAGTCAAATCATCTGGTATTCCGCCACTACGCACTCGCTGAGCAATAAACGTATCAATTTTTTGACTGAACGAACTTTCCACTCCTGCGCGCTGAAACTGAAATCGCCTGTGCAGCTCCTTCAAATCTCCATTACAAAGGCCGAGAGCGTCGATCTCTCTATACGAAGCCCGGAGCGACGACAGCGCATTCCCAATCGCGCTCATCGAGTTCCGAGTAAGCAAGTATTCGATCTGTTGCAAGGCATCATACTGCACCTTTGCTCGCTCATATTTGAGCACCCAGTCAAGTTTGATGGTCTTTTTATCGTACATTTCGGGCGGGTATGGCTCGCCATCCTGATTGATATATGCCATCTCATCACCATCGGTTGGCGAATAGTTTAGCGGGCCGGCAAACCACCGCTCCATCAATTTTGCCGAGATAGGCATCCAGAGCTTACGCATCGCACGCGGAATTTCTTGAATGTCAAACGGTGGTACAGCTTCCTTCTTTTTTAAAGGTGGGCCAGAAGTAGGAATTTTCGGCGGGTCGGGCGTGTTCAACCAGGTCTTGAAGCGTGAAAGTGCATCAACTACCCGCACAATGTCGTCGACCATCGTATCTAGCGTATCGGGCTTCGGGCGTTTCGGAGCAGGATTGACCGGAGCAGTTTCCGACGTCGGTTGTCTTGGCAACGGCGGCGGATCCATATCCATCGACAGCGCTATATTTGGAACAATCTTGCAGCCGTCCGCGCCGTCGCGAAGCTTCCACTGCCAAAGCAATTTGCTTGCTATGTAGTACGGAATTTTTTCGTTAGTCATCGACTTTCATCCAGATTATCAAAGAATTCCATACGAGCGCTTGTCGAGTGCCAGCCTCAATCTGCGCGCATATCGGGTTTCCCGGCCTCACTGAAACAGGCTGCGGCGACCTCGACGGAATCAAACTGGTCAGTCAATCATCGCGCCCGCGAATACCGATCGATTTC
The DNA here is from genome assembly GCF_964265005.1 of Burkholderia crassaminum. Classification (NCBI taxonomy): domain Bacteria; kingdom Pseudomonadati; phylum Pseudomonadota; class Betaproteobacteria; order Burkholderiales; family Burkholderiaceae; genus Burkholderia; species Burkholderia crassaminum. The sequence continues at coordinate 3,683,858 of NZ_OZ183799.1, forward strand.
CAATAACTCTGAAAATCCATCATTAATATGGCAGAGGTCGAACTGAATTCGCAAAGAGAATCGCTTGCGCGACACGGTGAGATAAGCCGCTACATGCCAACATATCAAGCACAATGGCGCGTCGAGTGGCGATTCCACGTACATGGAGAATGCTTGCGAATTGTCACGGCCGGTTGCGGCTTGCAGCGCAAGGTTGCGGGGGTTTTGCCATCTACTCCGACAAGCGATATGCTCCCGGCACCGCTACGAATCAATCTTCCACGAGCAATATGCAAAATAAATCGATCGCCAAATCACCTCAAAGCACCTTTATGCCTTTCATAATTTCCCGCTCACTACTCGCCATTTTTCTTATCGTCTTTTTAGCCATCGACCGAACCCCACATGGAGAAGAATGCACAAATTCAACATCGCCGGATGGAGTATATATTGCGAATCTATGTCTTCTGACTTGGATTCCGGGCGGAAACTCCGAGTACGTTGGTCGCGTATACAGTGCGAGCACCGGAAAGTTGCTTGCGCAGCACACTTTTAGCACTCCCACCCCTGAAATTTCCTGGAATAGCTATAACGACATATATGTGGCATTTTAGAGGGGTGACAGTGAGGATAACTCTGTATATATATCCCTCCCCCCGTCTCTCATCGATAGACTATTAGCGACACGCCCGCAGCTGTAAGCTAGTCTGCACAGACTATTTCGCAATCGCCGCGCGGACGCCGAAGTGTTCTGCTGTTCTTGTCATAGCCGAACCATTCTCGGCAAGCAACGTTTTGCGCCCCCTTATTTCCCGATACAAAACCTGCTGAAAATCACCCCCAGCAGATCGTCCGACGTGAACTCCCCGGTAATCGCATTGAGTTGCTCCTGCGCGAGCCGCAGTTCCTCGGCAAACAGATCGAGCGACTGCGCGCGTTGCTCCGCATGATCCGCCGCCTGCGCGAGATGCTCCTGCGCGGCCCGCAGCGCGATCAGATGGCGCTCGCGCGCGAGATACACACCTTCCGCCCCCGCCTGCCACCCGGCGATCCGCAGCAGCTCCGCGCGCAACATATCGATCCCGTCGCCGCGCTTCGCCGACAGATGCACCTCGGTCAGATCACCTTCCGCCGCCGGATGCTCGACGCACGCAGCCACACCGGTCAGATCCGTCTTGTTCAGCACGCGCACCACCGGCACGCCGCCCGGAAACCGCGCCGCGATCGTCTCGTCATCCGCCGTCATCCCGTTACGCGAATCCAGCAGATGCAGCACGACGTCCGCACGCTCGATCTCGCTCCACGTGCGAGCAATACCGATCCGCTCGACCTCGTCCTCGGTCTCACGCAGCCCGGCCGTATCGATGATGTGAAGCGGAATCCCTTCGACCTGGATCGTCTGCGCGACCTTGTCGCGCGTCGTCCCGGCGATCGGCGTGACGATCGCCAGCTCCGCGCCGGCCAGCGCGTTCAGCAGCGACGACTTGCCGACGTTCGGCTGCCCCGCGAGCACGACCGACAACCCTTCGCGCAGCAGCGCACCCTGCCGCGCGTCGCCGAGCACGTGCGCGAGCTGCGCGCGGATCTTCGCGAGCTTGCCGCGCGCGTCGGCCGCCTCCAGGAAATCGATCTCTTCCTCGGGAAAATCGAGCGTCGCCTCGACCAGCATCCGCAGCGTGATCACGTCATCGACGAGCGTATGGATCTGTCGCGAGAACGCGCCGTCGAGCGAGCGCCCGGCCGAACGCGCCGCGGCTTCGGTGCTCGCCTCGATCAGGTCGGCAACGGCCTCGGCCTGCGCGAGGTCGAGCTTGTCGTTCAGGAACGCGCGTCGCGTGAATTCGCCGGGCTCCGCGAGCCGCAGCCCGAAGCCGCGCCCCGCATCCAGGCAGCGTTGCAGCAGCAACTGCATCACGATCGGCCCGCCGTGCCCCTGCAGCTCGAGCACGTGCTCGCCGGTGTACGAATGAGGCGCCGGGAAATACAGCGCGATCCCGCGGTCGAGCGGCGCGCCGTGCTCGTCGAGGAACGGCACGTAGCTCGCATGGCGCGGCGCGAGCTTCTGCCCGCACAACGCGTCGATCAGCGGCAACGCGGCCGCCTCGCCGCCGCGCCCGAACGACACGCGGACGACCCCGATGCCCCCCCGGCCGGCAGCAGTGGCAATGGCGACGATCGGATCGGAATCGGTAGCGAGCATGGGAATCGGATGAATCGGGTGATCAGTGAATATGGTGCGCCCGCGCAACAGTTCGGGCATCGGAACGCCGGCATTGTAGCGTGCCGGCTCATACACCATCGGTCGCCACGCAGGATTCGGACGCGCCCGAATTTATCCCGCCGGGGATAAGCCAAGTATCAGTCCAGCGCAATGTCACATCAGTCGTTTCTGACGAGTATGCCTGCTGGAGCGGCCCAACGCTGTGTCCCTCAATTTTGTTCCCCACTCTGATCGAGATTGGGATTCGTCTGAACGAGATACGTTTAGCCCGAATGGTTGTCTGAAACATGGCGGTGGAATTGCACAATCTCCCCCATGCCGACATCCGAAGAAAAAGCCGCGTTCTCGGAACGCCTGAAATTCGCCCTGCGGCGCAGCCCGGAGAAGGTCACCGGTGCGACTGAGCTGGCGAACCGATTCAATTTGCGCCACCGCGGAGCGCAACCCGTTTCGCCGCAAACCGCGCACAAGTGGCTGACGGGCCGCACGATTCCGACGTCGGACAAACTCGCCACGCTCGCCGAATGGTTGCGCGTCGAACTCCACTGGCTGCATTACGGCCCGTCGCCGAGCGTGATCGAACACCCGACGCCGCAACCGCTGCCGCGCGACGAGCGCTATCCGCCGACGCCCGAGACGATTGAACTCGCGTCGAAGATCGAAGCGTTGTCGCCGCATCATCGCTACCTCGTGCAGGAACTGGTCGAACAGTTCTACGGCGACTCGGGCGAATCGAAGAAGGGCTGAACCCGCACCGGACCCGCAAAAGCAAAAAGCCGCATGGAGCGAACCATGCGGCTTTTTTTGCGTGCATCGCGGGCGGCTCGCCACCCGCGTGTGCAACGGGCGTCAGGCCGGTTTCTTCTTGGCCCCGCCGAGCTTGCGCGTGATGTAGTACTGCTGCGCGATCGACAGCACGTTGTTCACGACGTAGTACAGCACGAGGCCGGCCGGGAAGAAGAAGAACATCACCGAGAACGCGATCGGCATGAACTTCATCATCTTCGCCTGGACGGGGTCCGGCGGGGTCGGGTTCAGGCTCGTCTGCACGTACATCGACACGGCCATCAGCACCGGCAGGATGAAGAACGGATCGCGCTGCGACAGGTCGTGAATCCACAGAACCCACGGCGCGCCGCGCATTTCGACCGACGCGAGCAGCACCCAGTACAGCGAGATGAACACCGGGATCTGGATCACGACCGGCAGGCAGCCGCCGAACGGATTGACCTTCTCGGTCTTGTACAGCTCCATCAGCGCGGCGTTCATCTTCTGCGGATCGCTCTTGAAGCGTTCGCGCAGCGCCTGCATACGCGGCGTGATTTCCTTCATGCGCGCCATCGACTTGTAGCTCGCAGCCGACAGCGGGAAGAACACGGCCTTGATCAGGATCGTGAGCAACACGATCGACCAGCCCCAGTTGCCGATGAAGCCATGGATCTTCTCGAGCAGCCAGAACAGCGGCTTCGCGATGATCGTCACCCAGCCGTAGTCCTTCACGAGTTCCAGGCCCGGCGCGATGCCTTCGAGCATGCGCTCTTCTTCCGGACCGGCGAACAGGCGCGCCTGCACGTCGGCCGACTGGCCCGGCGCGATCGCGGCGACCGGCTGCTTCACGCCGACACGGTACAGCGTCGGATCGATCTTTTCAGCGTAGATGTCGCGCTTCACGCCCTGCTGCGGAATCCAGGCCGACGCGAAGTAGTGCTGCACCATCGCGACCCAGCCGTTGTCGGCGGAGGTCACGTAGTCGGCCTTGTTCTTGTCGAGGTCGCTGAAGTTGATCTTCTGGAAGTGCTTCGCATCCGTGTAGACCGCCGGCCCGAGGAACGTGTGCGAGAACATCGGCGTTTCGACGGCCGTGTTGTCGCGCACCAGTTCCATGTAGACCGTCGGCGTGACAGGCGCCGTGCCGACGTTGTCGATCTTGGTGTCGACGCCGATCACGTAGCTGCCGCGCGTGAACGTGTAGGTCTTCACGACCTTCACGCCGCCCTTCACCGGCGATTCGAACGACAGCTTCAGCGCGTTCTGGTCACCCGTCATCGACGTCGAGCCCGCGTTCAGCTGCGTGTAGACGTCGTTGTGGTTCGGGAAATCGCCGCCGAGCAGGCCCGTGCGCGCGAGATACGTGTGGCCGGCCGTGTGGTCGAACAGCGTGATGTACAGGTCCGGCTGCTTGCCGTCGCCCTGCTTCTTCAGCGTCAGCTTCGCGAGCGTGCCGCCGCGCGTGTCGATTTCGCCGTCATACACGTCGGTCGAGAACTTCACGAGCTGCGCCTGGGCGGCCGGAGCAGTGGTCGACGGAGCGGCGCCGGCTGCGGCGGCAGGCACTTCACCTGCGGTCGTCGTCGCGCCCGTGCCCGATGCACCGCCGGCAGCGGCCGCGGGGGCCGTCTGCGTGGCGCTCGGGAAGAACATCGACGGGCGTCCATGGGACCGCTGCCAGTTGTCGTACAGCATGACAGCTGACATGAAGAAGATCACCCATAGGACGGTGCGTTTGATATCCATGCGTTGTCTCAGAGTCGATGGGACCGCGCGTCGGCTTCGCCGCTAGCGCGAGTGTCGGAGTTGGGCGGCGGGACGAGGTCGATGCCGCCCGCGGAAAACGGATGGCATCGGCACACGCGCCTGACGGCGAGATACGTGCCGCGCGCGGCGCCATGATACTGGATTGCCTCGCGCGCGTAATCCGAACAGGAAGGATAAAAACGGCAACGGTTGCCGAGCATCGGGCTCACGGCAACCTTGTAGAAGCGCAGCAAGGCGATCAATACCGTTTCCATACCTTGGGCAGCGCCGTAAGACGCCGCGTCAAAACCGGCCGGGCAGGCGCGAACGCCGCACCGGACACGGATGCGTCACTCGGACGCGGGCTTCGACGCCCGGCGGGCGATTTCCCGGACTGCCCTGTCGAGCAGTTCGCGGATCTCGGCCGCGCACATCGCCGCGAGCGGGGCGGAAGCCGCGCTCGGCAGCGCTTTCTTGTCGAAGCGCGTGTGCTGCCGCAGCAGCAGGTCGTAACCGGCGAATTCGGCCCGGCGCAAGCGAAACGCATCGCGCGCCAGCCGCTTCACGAGGTTACGTGTTACTGCACGCGGCGCAAACTTCTTGCCGACGACAAGCCCCAGACGCGCGGGCTGACCGGTCGGCTTGCCGTAGATCACGAAGTGCGCGGAGCGCCGCCACGGGCGCAAACGAAAAACGGATGAAAATTCATCCGTTTTCAGAAGTCGCGCAGCTTTCGGGAAGGCGGCTTTCGTCTGCGACGGATTCGCACCCGGCTCGACGGCACCTTCCGCAGGACTGCGGACGGCGGACACAGCGCGCAACCTGCCTTAGATGGCGAGGCGCTTGCGGCCCTTCGCGCGGCGAGCGTTGATGACCTTGCGGCCACCTGCCGTCTTCATACGGACACGGAAGCCATGGGTGCGCTTGCGGCGCGTCACGGACGGTTGGTAAGTACGTTTCATGATGTTCTCACTTGTTCGAGAATGTCGAAATTCAGGGGACCGCGTGCCCTTAACCGTAGGCATTCGGGCGAACGCAATCGCCGGGAATACAGGATTGGTTTTCGCGGAACCCGCTATTTAAACCGTTTTTCTCTTGACGGTCAATACTTTAGGAGTCGCTCGCCTGTGCCCGCCCCGGCCGATCCGGCCCCGCGACCCACAATCACAGCCTGTGGATAAGTCCCGCTGTGGCCGCGTTTGGCGGTAGAATCTCGCCTTATCTCCAAGAATCCCGCACGCCGCTTCGGCTCGCGCCTGCCCCTCCAACACT